>JADJMV010000006.1 GCA_016709445.1 Phycisphaerales bacterium | reverse complement strand
TGGCCGCTCGGCAAACCCCGCCTCGATCAACTCGCGTACGCGCCGACCGACCATGTGGCGGCCGCGCTTCGGCTGAGCAGCGAGATCGGCGAGCAGCACGAGCCGGGGTTCGGACCGCCCGAGCATTTCAAGAATGCGCCAGGCCTCGGCGTCCAACGGCCGTGTGTCGGCCGAGTCGGACTGGACTCGCCCGCTCTGCGACTCCCCAGGCTCGGGAGGTGCATCGACCAGCACGTTCGTCGAATTCGAGGGGCCAGCTCTGGCCTCCTCTATCCGCTTCAGGACCACCGCCAGCTTCATCGCGGTCGCAGCAAAGCAGTCCACGTTCAGCGCCTCGAACCAAGGCTCTCGGGGCACGACCTCGGTGCTCTGGCGGGAGGCGGAGCTTGTCCAGCCGTGGCATTCGGAATCCTGTGTGAACCCGCGGGATGCCCTGGGGGCGAGCCTTCCGCCCCCAGAATCCGATGCCGTCGCGCTGCAGTCCGCCCACCCGATTGTGGGCGGAGCGGTAGAGCTCGAGCATCCAGGTAGACAGGGATTGCTCTGGGCTCAGGTCTCGCCACCAGCCGGCCAGCCGTCCGATCGCTGTTGTTGCTCGCACCGCGAGATCCGGGAACCTGGTGAGTTCGTCACCTCGCCCACGCCGCACCAGGAACACCTCTTGCAGTTCCGTCCCCCATCGGTGGGCCATCTGTGAAGTGGATGCCTGAGATCTTGAAAGCCAAGCCGTACGCAGTGGGGGTAGTCCGAGAGCAAGGGAATCCAATCCCCGGATGGACGGCGCTGTCGAACACTGCGATGAGAGCGTGTCGGAGATCGCACTGCGCGAGCAATCGTTCGACAACTTCCGGAGGTCCTCGAGCTCCGTGATTGTCGCAAGGGCGTGTGCGTAATGGGATCCGCCCGAGTTCGAGCACGCACTCAAGGGGTGGCGTCGAGAGCAGGTGGTCGATCGACTTGTTCCAAAGAAGAAACATCGTGGCCAACCCTCAAGCGAGCAACCACGCCCGAACATGCTCCGTCACCGTCCGCAGCCGCTCGTCGCCTATCCGCTCCACATAGTGCACCGCGATATCCGACCCGCTCTGGTGCCCCATAACGAGGTCGATGGCGGGCCGGTCCCTGACCTCGTCGGCGACGGTCCGGAACGTATGCCGCAGCGCATAGAACCCACGCCCGGGGGCCTTCAGCCCGCAGGCGGTGAGCAGCTTGGTCATTTCCAGGCTGACGGCGTCGACCACGACGGCCCGGCTGTCCTTCCTGGCCCGCAGCCCCGGCTCCTGCACCCGAGTCCACCGGCGGCCGGTGGCGTGACGAACACCAGGCCCTCATCTTCCGCGCTAGCGGCTGGCCCGCAGCCCGATCGACGAGCGCAGCGCCTCAGCGGTCTCCGGCCAGAGCGTGGCCCGCCGCGGGATCGCTGTCTTGGTCCGGGGGTAGTCGAGGATCCCCGCGTCGAGGTCCAGCGCGTCGAGGGGCAGCGAGGCAACATCCGTGTTCCCCATCCCGCAGTTGATGCCCAGGAGGATCATGGCCCGCATCTGCACGCCAGCGGCGGCCAGCGCCCGATTTGGGCCGGCTCGAGCGTCCGCGTCCCCTTGGCCTGCCGCGCCTGCCCGCATCACCCGCTTGCCCGGTTCGGGCTCGCTGCCCGAGCCGCATCGGAGTCGAGCAGGCCGGCCTGGAACCCGTACTTGAACATCGTGCGCGTGCTGGATCTGGTTGAGCGCCACCGGCCCGCGGCCCTTCGAGAGCCGCCTCGCGGAGCGCGCCGAAGTCCCCGCCGTGATGTCGTCGAGGCGCCGGTGCCGGCCGAGGTGATCGAGGAGCAGGGAGCACGTCGCGTGGTAGTCGGCAAACGACCGCCGCGAGAGCTCCCCGCCGTGCATCATCCGCTGCTTGGCGGTCAGGAAGTGGTTGGCGAGGTCCCGGAGCGTGGCCGCGTCGTCGCGGGCGTCGGGCCGCGGAGCGCCGTTCCCGGCCCCGTCGGCACTGGGCGCCGGGGGTGCGGCGGGGGCCCCGCCACGCGGCACCAGGCCCGCGTGGAGCTCGTCCTTGTCGGCCAGGTAGCGGTCGCGCGCCGCGATCGGGTCCCGCCACGGCCCGAAGAAGACGAACCGGCCTCGGATCTTCTTGGCCCACTGCCCGTTCCGATGGGGGGAACAGGGGAAGGAGGAGGGCTTCGGGGGGCGTCCTCGGGAGCCTCGCCCGCGTCCGTCCGTGTTGCGGTATCGTTCTGCATCAGCGCCTCCGCCGCCCGGAAGAGTACCCGACACCCGGCCCAGGTGTCGAAAAAGGTGTCGCCCGTTCGGCGTCCGATTGAGGCGTCATCTGTTCGGAGAGTCCAGTCCTTTGTCCGACAAAGGTTTAGACGATTCTCGCCCCCGTAGCTCAGGGGATAGAGCAACGGATTTCTAATCCGTCGGTCGCAGGTTCGAATCCTGCCGGGGGTGTTGGGGCGGGTGAGCGCGGGCTGGGCGGCGGGTGCGCCCGGCCGGCCCGACGCCCGCCGCGGCCCCGGCCCTTTCTCCCAAATCCGGCCCGTTGGCGCCGACCTCCGTACGGTCTCGGTTTGGCGATCCTCCAGGCGACCCCACCATTTGGGGGACCCAGAGGCCGCGATCTGCCCCGGATCATGCTGACGTTGGCGGGGCGGGGAGCCACGCCGGGAACCGAACTCGGGGAAGCATCAGGAGGATTGGCAATGCAGCGCAACCGCATCACGAATCTGGGTCTGGGATTGGCACTTGTCGCGGGCCTCGCGGCCGGGGCTTCGGCGGGAGATCTCTACGTCGCCGGGAACGGCGGCGTGATCTGGCATTTCGACACGGCCACGGGCAACATCGACCACCCCGTGTCGTGCGGCTCGACGGTGGAGGGTCTGGCGCTCCAGGGGCGCGACGTCCTGGCCGCCAGCACCGATCACAACATCTACCGCATCGACCTCGACACCGGTCTGCTCAAGAACGTGATGCCGACCGCCGGCCAGCCGCTCTCGCTCACCCGCTGGGGCAACACGCTCTACCTGACCACGACGGCCGGCGACATGCAGTGGCTCAACGCCGACGACGGCTCGGAGATCGACACCTACTACGTGAACGACCCGCTCCAGGCGACGCTGCTCTTCGGCAACCGGATCTACACCGGCAGCCTGAGCACCTTCGTCTACGCCTCTCCGGTGGGCGAGATGAACTTCCAGTTCTTCACCGCCTGCGGCGGGAGCGTCAACAGCATGACCACCAACGGCAACGACGTGGTCATCGGCGCCCAGCAGGGGACGGTGTACATCTACGACGCCACCAACGGCAGCTACAAGGGCACGTTCAACGTGCAGAGCGATTGCGTGGGCATCGCCTATGTCGAGAACCGGCTGTTCATCGCCGGGAGCAACGGCAAGATCTACCGGATGAACCTCGCCAACGGCGCCATCGAGGCGACCTACGACACCGGGCTCGCGATCACCGCGATGGTGGCCGCGGAGCGCTGCGCCGCCGACTTCGACGGCAACGGCTCGGTCAACACCCTCGACTTCCTGGCGTTCATGAACGCCTGGACGGCCAAGAAGGCCGGGGCCGACTTCGACGGCAACGGCACGATCAACACGCAGGACTTCCTGGTGTTCCTCAACGCCTTCACCGCCGGCTGCGACGCCTGAGCCGCACGATCCTCGATCCTCGCCCGGCGTTTGCCGGGTACTCGCGCCACGACGCCCCGCCATTCCCCCGGCGGGGCGTCGTGCTTTTTGGCCGTGGAGAGGCGGGCCGGCCGCACGGGGCGGGGGCCCGCTCCCAAGAATGATCCTGAAGGGAAAGCCGACCGGAAGGGGCCTTCGGCGAAGGGAGGATCGGTATGGGTTCGCCTGCGCACCTGCATGTGTATCAGGAACTGCTGCTGCTCGCGCTGCGCGACGAGCGGGGCACGCCGCTGGGGAGCTGGGGCGCCCAGGCCCTCGCCGGCGGCGTGATCGCCGACCTGGCCCTCGCCGGGCGGATCTCGCTCGAGGGCAAGCGGGCGATCGTGCACCTCGAGAACGCCGAGCCGATGGAGGACCCGGTGCTGGACGCGGCCATGCTGCGCCTCGCCGAGGCCAAGCGTCGGGCGGCCGCGAGCACCTGGGTGCAGCGGTTCGCGACGGGGAAGACCTTCCACATGGCGGCCGGTCGCCTCTGCGAGTTGGGGGTGCTGCGGGCGGACACCGAGAAGGTGCTGTTGATCTTTGATCGCAGGGTATATCCCGAGATCAACCCCGAGCCCGAGCGGGAGGTCGTCGAGCGGATGCGCGAGGCGATCTTCACCGAGCGCGAGGACATCGACGCCCCGACGGTGTTGCTGGTCTCGATCGCCTCGGCGACGGAACTGCTGGGGGCCCACTTTCCCAAGAAGGAGCTGCGGGCCCGCAAGAAGCGGATCGAGGGCCTGAAGGCGGGCGACGCGGTGGGACAGGCCGCGGCGAAGGCGGTGGAAGCGGTGCGGGCGGCGATCATGGTGGCGGTCATCATGCCCGCCATCGCGGGGGCGGCTTCCTGAGGCGTGGATGCATCTGCCGCGGCTTGGGGGCCGAACGCCCCCGTGGAAGCCAGTTTGGAGAATCGCATGCGTCAGCGCGTTCGTGGGGCGGGTCTCGCGGCGGCCTTGTCGGGTCTGGTTGGTGCGGTTGCGCTCGGGGCGTGCCGTTCGAGCGGGGTGCGAGCGGTGCAGGTCGACGGCGGGACGGGCTTCCCGCGGGTCTCGGGGCAGAACCTGCTCCAGGAAACGGTGCACCTCCCCGACGACCTCGTCGGCCGGCCGACGCTCGCGTTGGTTGCGTTCCGTCGGGAGCAGCAGGCCGACGTGGACACCTGGCTGGCCCGGGAGGACGAGCTTTCACGGAGCATCTCCGCCCTGCGCGTGCTCGAGTTCCCGACGATCTCCGGCGCCCGGTACGGCATGTTTGCCGGTTTCATCGACGGTGGGATGCGATCCGGGATCCCCGATCCGGCGGCCCGGGAGCGCACCATCACGCTCTACACCGACACCGAGAAGTTCCGACAGGCCCTGGGCCTGGGCGGGCCGGACTCGATCTACGCCGTGCTGCTCGATGCGCGGGCCCGAGTCGTCCGTGTCGAGCCGGGACCCGCCGATGACGAGAAGGTTGCAAGCCTCCTGGGGGCTCTGGCGACGCCCTAGGTTCGGAAGATGCTTGTACCCGCCCGCCGACATCGGGTAGACTGCGCGGGGCCGCGTCCGATTCACCGGCGGCCGTCCGGAGGTCCTCGATGGGCGCACGCAACCGGGGTTTGGGCTTTACGCTGATCGAGCTGCTGGTGGTCATCGCGATCATCGCGTTGCTCATCGGCATCCTGCTCCCGGTGCTGGGCACGGCCAGGGAGGCCGGAAAGACGACGGTCTGCCTCGCGGGGCAGAAGAATCTCGCCGCGGCCTTCGTGATGTACGCGAACGATAATGACGACGGGATCGTCGGATCGTGGACCAATCGCGATCCCAATCCCAGCGCCGGCATGGACCACAGCTGGGTCGATTGGCCGATGTTTCCCGACGGGCGCCGGATGGGCAACGTCGCGCTCAAGAACGCCACCGACACCGAGGGCCACAAGCGGGGAATCCGGAACGGCAAGCTGTGGCCCTATCTCGAGAATGACCAGATCTACCACTGCCCATCCGACATCCGCGCCAGGGACAAGGGGCTCGCGGGCAACATCGCCTGGCGCACGTACTCGATGCCCAACTGCATGAATGGCGACAACGGATGGGAGGCGTGGTGCGGGAGTTGGCGGGTCAGCGAGCGGCTGGTGTCCGTGCAGTTTCCCACGACAAAGGTCGTCTTTCTGGAGGAGTCGGACCCGCGGGGTGTGAACATGAATTCGTGGGTGATGCACATCGACAAGGAGCAGTGGGTCGACCCGCTCACCGTGTGGCACAAGGACGCCAGCACCCTCGGCTTCGCCGACGGCCACGCCGAGGTCCACAAGTGGTCCGATCGGCAGACCATCGACATGACCAAGAATCAGCAGTTCGACACGCAGTGCGAGGGCAATCAAGACTGGGCCTACCTCGCGGCGGCCTGGGTGAACACGAAGAAGACAAAGTAGCCCACGCCACCCCGCGGGCGTCTGCCACAGCCGTGCCGGTCGTGCGGAGCCTCAGAAGGCTCTACGGCGACGCACGGCCGGCACGGACGCGGCACACAGACTCAATCCGCGTGCTTGAAGAGGTCGAGGAAGCGGTCCTCGTATTGCTTGAAGAGGCCGACGTTGTCGAGTTCGGCCTTGAGGTCGAAGGCGACGCGCCGATTCTCCTGCGCGGCCGCGAAGAGTTCTTCGATGTGGGCGATCACCGCCGGGTCGGGTCGGTCGGCGGGCTCCGGGCCGGGCTCGCTCTCGGGCTCGCCACCGGAATCCTCCAGGGCTGCTTCCAATGGATCGTTCCGCGGCGATTCGGAATCGCCGGCCCCTTCGGACTGGGCTCGCTGCAACTGCTCGAAAAGGCGAAGGATGGCGCGCTCGCCGGCCTCGGCGTGGCGATCGAGTTCGCTGAAATCGACCTCGATCCCCGCGATCTCACAGAACGCCCCGAGCACGGCTCGGGCCGCCTTGTGGTTGGGGACCTTCGCGGCGTAGAAGGGAATCTCCGCCATCAGGCCCACGCCGTCAAGCTCTCGCTCAGACGCCGCCCCGAGCAGCAGCCCATTGAGGCCGCCGATCTGCCCGTCGCCCGTCGGGTCGATCCCGAACCCGGCGAGTTCGGGGAGCAGGTTGCGGCTGGTCGCCGCGGCGTGGACGCGCGTCGGATCGGTCGGGTGCATGGGCGCGGCGAGGGACGCGAAGGTGAACACACGCTCGATGTGCTGGTCGCGCAGCCGCTCGAGCAGCGCGTGAACAAAGGCGTAGCCCCGATGGCTCGGCTGAGCCTCGCCGAGGAACACGATGATCGGGCGGCCCTGGTGCGTCTCGGGCGTACGGAACAGCAGCCCCCGCGGCAGGTGGGGGCGCTCGATGATGCCGCCCCGGATGGCGACATGGTTGAGGTCAAAGAAATCGATCAGGGGGATCGTGCCGAACTGCTCGAGGCCGAGGGTCTTGGCGAGATAGCCGGCGGCGATCACCGCCACATTGCCCATGCCGGGCCACGCGGCAAGCAGGTATGGGCGCTGGGTCTGGTCTTGGGATTCGGTCATGGTGCCCAGTGAAGTGCGAGAGGCGTGCCACGCTCCCGACCTCCTCCTGCGGCCCCGGGTGTGCGGTTCTGACGACCGGGGGGGTCACGCCTGCCGGAATGGCAGGGAGCCTGACCGGGGCAGAAGCCGAATTACGGCGAGATTCTGTTCTGCCAATACGCACGACGCTCTGCGTCCCCGAGGCGGCCATAAACCGCGACGAGCCATCTAATCGTGCGCTGGGTCTCGTCGTGGCCCCCGCCCAGCGTCGCGTCGAACTGGCGATGCGCTTCGACGAGATGCGGAAGGGCGTCGGCATCCCGATGGTGCTCGGCCAACGCAATCCCGTAGGACTGTTCCAGGCTCGCCGTGAGCGGGTGCGGGTCGGGGAGTTGGGCCGCGATCTTGGGGATGATGTCGATCCAGATCGGCTCGGCCTCCCCGAACCGGTCGAGGGCCGAGAGTGTCCGCGCAAGATTCTGCCGAGCGATGAACGTGTTGAGGTGGTCCGGCCCGAGCACCCGCTCCGCGGCGATTGCCAGTTCGCGTGTCAGCGGCAACGCGCCCTCGAGATCGCCCCGCCCCAGGAGCATGGACCCGAGCGTGTTAAGCGCCTTGAGGAGTTCGGGGTGATCCGGATCGAGCCGGGGCCGGGCCTCCACGATCGCGGCGCGGAGCAGAGCCTCCGCCTCGGGCGTCCGCCCCGAGGCCCTCGTAGCGCGCGCAAGCAGCGCACGGGCGTCGAGCAGCGTGAGCGGGTCGGTGTCCTCTCGTCGCTCCAGGATCGGCACCGCGTGCTCGAGCAGGGCCGACGCGTGAGGAATCTCTCCCCGCTCCAGATCGACGCTCGCCTGACCGACCGCGACGCGGAGGGTGGCGGGGTGGTCCTCCCCGAGTGTGGTGAGGAGCAGGCCGAACGCTCTGCCACGGAGCGCCGCGGCCTCGTCGTAGCGGGTGGCCTCGTAGAGCTGCTGGGCGTGGTCGTTCATCACCTCGAGAGTGACCGGGTCGTCCGGGCCGAACGCGACCTCGCAAAGCTCCAGGGCGCGGGCGCTCTGCGGCAGCGCCCGCTCGGGCATGCTCAGCCGGCGATAGACGCTCGCCAGGGCGCGATGGATCGTGGCCGCCGCCGCCGGCTCAGCCGCCAGCTCCGTATCGACCCGCCCCGCCGCATCGTCGAGCGCCTCGCGGATGGTGATCTCGTGTCCGAGCGACTGCTCCGGCGCCGCGGCCAGGAGCAGGTGCTCGGTGTAGAACTCGTTCACGGCTCTGGCGGAGGCCGCCTGACGCTGCGCGTCTGTCCGGGCGGCATCGGCATCGAGCAGCGCGGCCTGGAGCGAGCTGTTCGTCCTTCCCAGGCGGAACGCGAGGGTGGTCGAGGCCACTGTCCCCGCGATCAGAATCACCCCCGCGCCCGCGGCCGCCCCCACGAGCGCCCGGTGGCGCTTCACGAACTTTCGCAGCAGGTAGGCCCGGCTGGGTGGGCGGGCGACGATCGGCTCGTCGGCGAGGAACCGGCGGATGTCGGCCGCCAAGTCGGCGACGCTCTGGTACCGGCGCTCGCGGTCCTTCTCCAGTGCCTTGGCGAATATCGTCTCGACATCGCCCCGGCAGGCGCGATTCGCCGTGCTCAGGCGGCTCGGTTCCTGCTGCTGGATCAGGCGGACGACCTCGGGAATGAGCTTGTTCCGGAGGTCGTAGGGAAGTTCGCCGGCGATCAGCTCGTAGGCCACGACGCCGAGCGCGTAGACATCGCTCCGGGTGTCGATGGACGCCGGGTCGCCCGCAACCTGCTCCGGAGACATGTAGGGCAGCGTCCCGATCAGCTGGCCGATCTCCGTCCGGATCGTGGTCATCTGGAGGTCGGGATCGACCGCGCGGGCCACCCCGAAGTCGAGGATCTTGGGCTGGCCCTCCGGCGTGATGAGGATATTGCCGGGCTTGAGGTCGCGGTGGATCACGCCCTTCTGGTGCGCATGCTGGAGCGCATCGGCGATCTGCGCCACGAGTTCGAGCCGGTCACGCAGGCCGAGGGTGGGCTCGTTCGCCGCTTCGTGCAAGGGCCGACCCCGGACCAGCTCCATCGCGAAGTAGGGGATCGGCCCCTCCGGTGAGGGCGCGACCCCGGCGTCGAAGATCTGCGCGATGCCGGGGTGTTGCAGACGCGCGAGCAGGTGGATCTCGTGCTCGAACCGGCGGCGCATCGAGGGCTGCGCGAACGAGGACCGGAGCACCTTCAGCGCGATCACGCGCCGTGGGTGCGTGCGCTCCGCCTCGTAGACAATGCCCATCCCGCCCCGCCCCAACTCGCGGATGATGCGGAAGCCGGGGATCACCGGCCCGCCCCGCGGCTCCTCGGCGGGGATCGGCCCGTCGGTGGGCAGGCGGGTCTCCGCCTCCGACGCCGGGGGGATCTCAAAGAGGCTCTCGCTCCGGGCGTCGGCGGCGAGCAGGGCCTCGATCTCCGCCCGGAGCGAAGGGTCGGCGCCGCACGCCTCCGCCAGGAAGGCCTCACGGGCAACCGGCCCCAGCCCGACGGCACCGCCGAAGATCCGCTGCAGTTCATTCCAACGTTGGTCGTGCATCATCGCCACCGGAACTCATTTCGTGGAACAGCCACGCCCGCGCAAACTGCCACTCGGCCTTCACGGTCGTGGGCGAGAGCTCGAGCACATCGGCCGACTGGAGGATCGTCAGCCCGGCGAAATAGCGGAGCATCACGATCTGAGCCTTGCGAGGGTCCCGACGCTCCAGCTTCTCGAGCGCCTCGTGCAGCCCGAGCACCCGGTCGGGGTCGGTCGTCGGTGCGGCGATGTCGATCTCATGAATCGGCTCGTGCCTCGCCCCACGACCCCGCCGGATGGCCCGGCGCGCTCGCGCATGGTCGATCAAGATCTGCCGCATCGCTCTCGCCGCCGCCCCAAAGAAATGCGCACGGTTCTCCCAGACCAACTCCCGCCCCGCAAACAAACGCAGGTAGACCTCGTGGACCAGGACGGTTGTCTGAAGGGTGGCGTGGGCCTCCTGACGCATCTGCTGCCGGGCCATGCGCCGGAGCTCCTCGTACACGCGGGGGATCCAGGCGTCCGGGCTGTCGCTCGCGGCCAGGGGGTCGGCCTGGGTCTTTGCGGTCGGCTCGGGCATGCGGTGCTCCCAGGTGCGTCGGCCGCTGAGCGTAATCGGTTCGCCGGGCAGAGAATAGCGTGAAACTCGGATTTCTCCGGCCAGTGCACCGGGTTCTTCCGCATGGCTGAGTGGGAGAGAGACAGGCGACCGCGCCGCCGGCGCGGGGCGCTGTCGGAGCGGCTCGGCCGGTCGCCGGACTCATCGCAATTGGAGAGGATGGATCATGCGTCACACGATGGTTGGTGTTTGCCTCGGCATGATGTCGGGTGCAGGGGTCTCGTTGGCTGGGATTGTGCCGGTCTCCTACGGCTCGCTGACCGGTGAACTCACCGAGGGTTTCGAGGCGTTCGACGCCGGGAGCGGATTCGAGGCGCGCGAACTACGAGGGGGTATTCGGCAACGGCCTCGGCCTCTCGTTCGGCGAACGGTTCGGCGGGCAGGGCGTCTCCGATGGGACGAACCAGAACGGCAACGGGGTCCACGACGTCGTGTCGGGGTCTCCCACGGGCCCGCTCACGCTCGCGGCCGGCGAGGCGACGCGCAATCTCTCGATGGGCGATACCACCCTGTTCGGCGGGAGCGGGCACGCCATCGGCGGGCTCAGTTCGGTGGGGTGGCCCAACTTCCAGGCCATCGGCGAGGGCGCGATGGCCGTGCTCTTTGAGTTCGATCAGCCCGATCTGGGATTCACGGTCTTCGGCGATACGGGGCCGGGCGACCTCAAGCTCGATTTCTTCGGGCGCGACGGGGCCCTGCTCGGCTCCATCACGCTCGACGAAGTCACCGACGGCGCGTACGGCTTCCGGACCTCTGACGGCTCGGCCTCCATCGCGGGGATGCTCCTGACCAACAACGAGGATGAGGGGCTCGCCTACGACAACTTCAAGTACCACCAGTTGCCTGCGCCGGGCGGTGCGGGGCTGCTGATCGCGACGGGGCTGCTGGCGGTCCGGCGCCGGCGTTGAGAGGGGGCCGCCTACCGCACGGGCTTGGGGGCGCCGGGGTCGGCGGCGGGCCCGTCATCGCGCTCGCCCGCCGGGGGTGTCTGGCCATCGGGCTGGTCACCCTCGGGGGGCGGTTGGCCCTCGGGCTGGACGCCCTCTGGGGGAGTCTGGCCCTCCTCGAGGGCCTTCTGCTCGTCCTTGTCGTCGCCGGAGATCTTGAGAAAGGGGATCGTCGAGTCGATGTTGTTGATCGTCTTCCGCAGCGAGGCGAGGTGCTGCTCGACCTCGGCGAGCGGCGGCTGCAGTTCCGCGACGGAGCCGTCGAGCTTTGCGAGTTTCTGATCGATCGCATCCAGCCGCGCGCCGAGCGTCACGAGGTCGGCATCAACCTTGGAGAGCAGCTCGTTGGCCCGCTCGACTCTGGCGAAGCTCTCGTTGATCGAGGCGAGTTGGGCGTTCGATTGCTGGATGCCGTCGTTGATATCCTGCACGATGCATCCAGGCATCGCCGTCAGCGCAAGGCCGGCAAGGGCGGAGATCGCGAGCCGCAGGGGGCGGGAGAGTCGGTGCATGGCTTGGCTCCTCACGGGGTCCCGGCGACCGGGTGGGCCGGCACGCCCTCAAAGGTGATCTTCACGGGCTGGATGGTCCCGTCTTCGTTGAATTTCATCTCGTCGATGCACACCTCGCGGTGATTCCCGTCGGTGTCGCCGAGCGGCCGGCGGTGGTAGACGATGTACCAGGTGTCCGACCCCTCGACCGGGATCACCGAGTGGTGGCCGGCGCCGGTGGCGACGGATGAATCCTGCTGGAGGATCTTGCCGACGCGCTGGAAGGGCCCGCGGGGCGATTCGCCGATGGCGTAGGCGACCGAGTAGTTGGGCCCGCCCCAGCCGCCCTCGCTCCACATGAGGTAGTACCTGCCGGAACGCTTGAAGACGAAGGGACCCTCTACGTAGTGCTCCGGGGTAATCTCGACAAAGCTCTGGCCGTCGTCGAAGGGCTGGACGGACTTGAGGTCGGACGCGAGCCGTGCGACATTGCAGTGTCGCCAGCCGCCGTAATAGAGGTAGAGCTGCCCATCATCGTCTCGGAACACGTAAGGGTCGATGGGCTGGGCGCCGTTGTGGAAGGCATCGATGAGCGGGCGCCCGATCGCGTCGGTGAAGGGCCCCTCGGGGCTATCGGCGACGGCCACGCCGATCCCGCCCTCCTCCTCGTCGCTCTGGATGTCGTTGGCGGCGAAGAGCAGGTAGTACTTACCGCCCGCGTGGATTACCGAGGGCGCCCACAGGGCAAATTCGGCCCACGAGACGGTCGCGACGTCGAGCACGCGAGGGTGCTTCGTCCAATGCACCAGGTCGTTCGAGCTGAAGGCGTCGAGGAACGTCTGCTTCAGATACTGCGGGTTGATGGCGTGCTGCTGACGCTCGGTGAGCTGGTCGAAGGGCGGACGCGCCGGGGGCGTGCCGAAGTCGTCGGAGTAGGTCGGATAGATCCAGTAATCGCCCCCGTAGACGATCGCCTCGGGGTCGGCGTACCAGCCCTCGAGAATGGGGTTGCCGGATAGACCCTTGGCCTGGAACTCGGGGCGGGGTGACTGGGCGTGGGCGAGGGCGGCCAAGCACGCGATGGCGAGGGGGCTGGCGGTGCGCATCGTGCACTGTAGGGGTGCCCGCTTCGCGGCCTCCCACCCGGGAATTGGACGCCTGCCACAGCCTTGATCTCGCGTCTGCCAGCAGTCGAGGGGGTGCTGGGCGTCCGTCAGGAGGCAGGAGGGCCAATGTGGATGCCGGCGCTTGATGTCGCGCGGTCCGCGTCCCACTTCGCCATGCCGCATCCGGTTCCCCACCCCAGCTAGAGTCCCCGTCACGACCAGGGAGCCTGCCATGCTCGGCGCTATTCTCCAGCCCGACATCCAGCGGATGATCATCGACAAGGCCTGGGGCGAGCTGCGGTCCGCGCTGGTCGCGCTCGCCGATCCCGATGTCGCCGATCTGATCGTCGACCTGCCGCCCGAGGAGGAGGGCATCGTGTTCCGGCTGCTCCCCCGCGAGCGGGCCGGCCAGGTCTTCGCGTACCTGCCGCTCGACCACCAGGAGGAGCTGATCGGCTCGCTCTCGGGCGGTCAGACCCTGGAACTCGTCGGCGCGATGAGCCCCGACGACCGGGCCGCGCTGCTCGACGAGCTGCCGCCCGAGGTCACCAGCCGTCTCATGGACGCGCTCAAGCCCGACGACCTTCGCAAGACACGCGAGATCATGGGCTACCCGCCCGAGTCGGCCGGACGCCTCATGACGCCGGACTACGTACGTATCTCCTCGGAGATGACGGCCGCCGAAGCGATCGCCGCCATCCGTCGCTCCCCCGCACCACCGAGACCCTCAGCATCGTCTACGTCCTCGACGCCGAGGGACGGCTCGTCCGTGACCTCCGCCTCGCGACGATCGTGCGTGCCGAGCCCGAGGCCCGGATCGGCGACCTGGAGGACCGGCCCGTCGTCACCGTGCTGGCGACCGATGACCGGGAGCCGATGGCCGAGGCGTTCCGCAAGTACGACCGCATCGCGCTGCCCGTGGTGGCCGAGGGCGGGCGGATGCTCGGCATCGTCACCATCGACGACGTGCTCGACGTGATCCAGTCCGAGACCACCGAGGACATCCACCGCATCGGCGGCCTCGAGGCGATCGACACGCCCTATGACACCACGCCCTTTCTCACGCTGCTCAAGAAGCGGGGCACATGGCTGAGTGTGCTCTTTCTCGGCGAGTTGCTGACCGCGACGGCGATGGGCCGCTTCGAGCACGAGATCGAGCGGGCGGTGGTCCTGGCGATGTTCATCCCCCTGATCATCTCCAGCGGCGGCAACTCGGGCTCGCAGGCGGCGACGCTGATCATCCGCGCGATGGCCCTCTCCGAGATCACCCTGGCCGACTGGTGGCGCGTGATGCGACGCGAGATCGCCTCCGGTCTGACGCTGGGCGCGTGGCTCGGGACGATCGGCTTGGCCCGTGTGGTCCTCTGGCAGCGGCTCGGCTGGGTCGACTATGGACACCACGCCTGGCTCGTGGCGATCACGGTGTGCCTGAGCCTGATCGGCGTGGTGACCTTCGGCACCCTTGCCGGATCCATGCTCCCCTTCCTCTTGCGGCGAGTCGGCCTCGACCCGGCTACCAGCTCGGCCCCCTTCGTCGCCACTCTCGTGGATGTGACGGGCCTGGTGATCTACTTCGGCATCGCGGCCGCGGTGCTGGGTGGAACCGTCCTGTAGTTGGCCGGCGCTGCGGCGGGCCCGCGCTCCCCGGCGCTTCCCCACTCGCGAATCGCCCCCCGGCTCCCACGACCCCGCCCGCTTCCACGGCAGGCCCCGCTGTGGCTCAGCCGATCATTTTGATCATCTTCAGATTGATCCAGGCGAAGCGCACGATCTGCCGCGGCGGGACTGTCCGGAGAAGCATGGCCCCGTCTGTCGGAAATGGAGCGAACCTCGGGGCCGCGGTCCTGCACGGGTCGCGCGCGGGCATGGGCCACTCCGGGATACGCGTCCAGCCCTGGCGGGCCGGGGCCCTGTGCATGAACATGTGGTGCAGGAGCACCCTCACTCGGTGCGCCGCCATGCCGGTCCCGCCGAGGGTCTGGTTGTTCTCGCGCCGGTACCCCGCGTAGGCCCGGAAGTCTCGCGCGATCGGGTACGTTGCCGTCGCCGCGGCGGTCTTCCGAGCACACGCTCTCCGGCTGACGCGATGCACACCGCGCCCATCCACGGCATCGAGACCGCGGCGGGATTGATCGATGCCATTCCGTCCGGGTGCGCTCGGTGGAGACCGGGAGAATGAACGGCTCAGATCTGGAAGAAGCGATTCGTCACCGGGACGAGCCGCGGGTTGTGGAGATCGCTGTGCATGCCGCATGCCATTCCGGCAACTCCCCTCCGGATCGCGGGGCCAAACTCCGCGTCCCCCAATCGCTCTGACGCCTGACCTGAGGCTCCGTGACGGGCGGGTTGGATGCCTCCATGGCGGTCCATCGGGCGGTGGATCGATGCCGGGCGTACCGGGAGATCATCGCACGCCCGCCCCGGACTCCGCGGAGCCCCCGCCCAGCTGTCCAAGATGACGGGGAAGAATCTCGCGGCCTTTCAACCCCCGCCCTTGCCCAATCCTTTGAGCTTGTCCTCGAGCTTCTTGGCGGCGTCATCGATCTGGTTCTTGGCGTCATCGGCCGCCTTGTTGATCTGATCCTCCGCCTGCTTCTGGACCTTGTCTGCCATTTGGCCGGCGATCTGGCCCACATCCCCCACCGCCGTGATGCCCAGCTCGCTGAGGCTGTCAAGGCCGGCGAGCTGACCCTGCAGGTCGCCGAGCACATCGGCCGGGATGATCCCGCCGCCGGCCTGCACGGTCGTCGAGAGCACGGTCTTGACGATCACGCTCACGAGTTCGTCGAGCCCCAGCGGTTCCTTCGTGCCGACGCCCTCGAGCTTGACCTGCGGCACGTCGACCTTGACGGCGCCCACGGCCTGCGAGATCCCGCCCAAGTTCACGACGTGGACAGTCGCGCCCTCGATCGTCAGCGTATCGATGACGAACTTCTTGCCCTCCGACTTGCCGCCCGAGGTCGATCCGCCCCCCTGCTGACCCCCGCTCGACTCGAGGCCCTTGATGTGCTCGAGGATCTGCTTGTAGTTCGCTTTGCCGCCCGAGCCGTCGAGATTGATATCCAGCTTGCCGATCGTGAGCTGCGGCAGGCGGATCGTATCTTGCATCAGCGTGCCGAGCGAGACATCGACACCGGCGTTGGGCACCGTCATGAAATGGTTGGACGTGTATCCCTCGGGGTTGGCGACGCTCAGGCCGCTCATGCGGAATGTGCCGGCGAAGACGCCGACGTTCGCCGAGTCCACCGTCGTCTTGACGCCGAGCACGTAGGTCCCGCCGCCCTCGATCGCTCTCTTCGCGATCGCGTCCACCGAGCGGAACGCGATGAACACCCCTACCGCCAGCAGCACGACCAGCAGGCCCACGCCTGCGATCACGAGTTTGATCAGCTTCTTCATGGTTGCGTCTCCGTTTCGCGCCGGCCTCATGGCTGGGTTCCGCGGATCCTAGGTGGCGGATTCGGGCGGGGTTGCGGAGGCCTAATGGAAGTCTCTCGACGCCCGGCGCTCCAACGGGACGTCGTCGTCGAGGCTGTCGAGGCGGTGGACATGAACGTGGACCACCTCGCCCTGACGCTCGACGTGGCCGGTGGCGAGCAGCACATGGCTCAGGCGGGCGACGCGCCGGAAACGCTCGAAGGTGTTGCTCCAGAGGATGAGGTTGGCGATGCCGGTCTCGTCCTCGAGCGTGATGAAGACCACGCCCGAGGCGGTGGACGGGCGTTGGCGCACGAGCACCACACCCGCAACGCGGACCTCGCGCCCCTGCGGGCTGGCCTGCTCGCTGCGGAGGTCGGCGGTAGGGATGACGCCGAGGCGCTCGAGCGGTTTGCGGATGAACGAGACCGGGTGGGCCTTGAGCGAGAGGCCGGTGGCGTCGTAGTCCTGCAGCACGAGGCGCCCGGGCTTGACGCGCGGGAGCAGGCCGAGGCCCGATTCGTCGGTGCCGTCGTGCTGGTCGAAGAGGGGGAGGGGCTCGTCGCGGAGCGGGCGGATCTGCCAGGCCGCTCTGGCGGTCGAGCCCCATCGAGCCGAAGGCGTCGGCCTGGGCGAGCTTCTTGAGGGCGGGCGCGCCCACTCCGCTGGCCCGCCAGAGGGCCTCGACGGTGTCAAAGGGCCCGCGCTCGAGGACGGCGCTGCGGATGCGATCGGCGTCGGCCCGGGAGAGGCCCTTGACGAGGCGCATGCCGAGGCGGATGGCGGGGCCGCGGAGGCCCCAGGTTTCGGGGGGGGCGTCGTCACCCCGCTCGCTCAGGTCTCGTACCACTCCGTCTCTTCGTCTCTCCGTCTCTCCGTCTCTCTCCCCGTCTCTCTCCAGCTCACAATCCCACGCACTCGCATTCACATCCACCGGCCGCACCTCGACGCCGTGCTCCTGCGCGTCGCGGATGATCTGGGCGGGACGGTAGAAGCCCATGGGCTGGCTGTTGATCAGTGCGCCCGCGAAGGCGGCGGGGTGGTAACGCTTGAGCCACGCCGAGACATACACGATGATCGCGAAGCTCGCGGCGTGGCTCTCGGGGAAGCCGTACTCGCTGAAGCCCTTGATCTGCTCGAAGCACCGCTCGGCGAACTCCCGCGGGTAGCCGTTGGCGAGCATGCCGGCGATCAGCTTCTCGCCGAAGCGGAAGATCGCGTCGCCCTTGCGCTTCCACGCGGCCATGGCACGGCGGAGTTTGTCGGCCTCGTCGGCCGTAAACCCCGCGGCCACGATCGCCAGGCGCATCGCCTGCTCCTGGAACAGCGGCACCCCCAGCGTCCGCCCGAGCACCTCCTCGATCGCGGCGTTCGGAAATGTCACCGGCTCGAGCCCGTCGCGCCGGCGCAGGTAGGGGTGCACCATGTTGCCCTGGATCGGCCCCGGACGCACGATCGCCACCTCGATCACCAGGTCGTAGAAGGTCCGGGGCTTCAGACGCGGGAGCATCGACATCTGCGCCCGGCTCTCGATCTGGAAGACGCCGAGGGTGTCGGCGCGACAGATCATGTTGTAGACGGAGGGGTCGCGGAGGTCGCGGGCGAGGAGGACGTAGGCGTGGTATGGGGAGGATGGGTGGGGAGGGACAGAGGGACAAAGGGACAAAGGGACAGAGGGGGAAGGCGATTCGGTTAGCGGTGTTCGAGACGCATGAGGAGGGCTTGGAGCATGCGGTCCTCCTCGCGGAGGAGGGCCGCCACTGCTTCCGATGGGCGCATCAGCTCCAGTGATGTCGCCAGTTCGTCCTGGGTGTCCAACTCCGCGAGAGAGCCGCGGGTCATCCGGAGGTACCTGATGTACTCCTTGCGCGTCTGCCGGGCGTAGCCCTCCGCGATGTTGGAGGGGATCGACACCGCCGCCCGGCGCATTTGCGTGACCAGCCCAAACCGCTCCGTGTCCGGCATCTCCGCCGTTGACTGGTACACCGCTCTCGCCAAATCCATACCGCACTGCCATACCCGCAAATCCCGAAACGTCTTGATCTCGCTCATCAGCATTCTCCTTTCGCGTGGTCTCCCGGTGTGCTTCTCTGTGTGCATTCCCCTCTGTCCCTTTGTCCCTCTGTCCCTTTGTCCCTCTGCCCCTCTGTCCCTCTGTCCCTTCCTTGCTCACCATCCCCAACGCCTTCCCCACACACGTCAGCATCCCCAGCCCCAGGCAATCCACCTTGAGCATCCCCATCGCGTCGATGTCGTCCTTGTCCCACTCGATGACGGTGCGGTCCTCCATCGCGGCGTTCTCGATGGGGACGAGGTCGTGGAGGGGGCTCTGGGTGATGACGAAGCCGCCGACGTGCTGGGAGAGGTGGCGGGGGAAGCCGCGGAGTTGGCCGGTGAGGTCGAGGACGTGGCGGATGGTGGGGTCGGCGGGGTTGAGGCCGACCTCGCGGATGCGCTCGGGGGTGGCGGATTCGCCCCAGCCGCTGAGGTTCTTGGCGAGGACATCCACGCAGTCGAGGCTCAGGCCCATGGCCTTGCCGACCTCGCGGACGGCGCTGCGCCCGCGGTAGCTGATCACCTCGGCGGTGAGGGCGGCGCGCTCGCGGCCGTACTTGCTGTAGATGTACTGGATCACCTCCTCGCGGCGCTCGTGCTCGAAATCGACGTCGATATCCGGCGGCTCGCCCCGCTCGCGGCTGACGAACCGCTCGAAGAGCAGGCTGAAGACCGCCGGGTCCACCTCGGTGATGCCCAGGCAGTAGCACACGGCCGAGTTGGCCGCCCCGCCCCGGCCCTGGCAGAAGATGCCCCGGGAGCGGGCGAAGCGGACGATGTCGTGGCAGGTGAGGAAGTAGGCCTCGTAGCGCAGCTCCCCGATGAGGGCCAGCTCGTAGCGGATCTGGTCCTGCACCTTGGCCGGGATGCCCCGCGGGTAGCGATCCGCGCCCCCGGCCCAGGCAAGCTCGGCGAGATACGCGGGCGCGGACATCCCCGGCGGGCAGGTCTCGGAGGGGTACTCGTAGCGGATCTCGTCGAGACTGAAAGTGGAGGCGGAGGCGGCGATGTCGGCGCTGCGGGCGATCGCGCGGGGGAACTCGGCGAACAGGCGGGCCATCTCGTGCGGGGGCTTCAAGTGCCGCTCGGCGTTGGGGGCGAGGCGGAAGCCGGCCTCCTCGATCGTGCACCCGCAGCGGATGCAGGTCACCACGTCCTGCAGCATGCGGCTCCGGGACGTGGTAGCGGACGTCGTTGACCGCGGCCAGCTCGACCCCGGTAAGGCGCGAGAGATCGGCGAGCTGGCGGAGCCGCTCGCCGTCGTCGGGCCCGTAGCTCCGGCAGGCGGCGAGGGAGAGGCGGTCGGCGAAGACGGAGCGCAGGCCGCGGAGGGTCTCGACGAACGCTTCGTCGAGCACCCGCGGCGGCATGACGACGGCGAGGAGGCCCTCGGCGTGGTCGAGCAGGTCGTGGAGCGAGAGATCGCACTCGCCCTTGGGGGCGCGACGCTTGCCGAGCGTGAGCAGGCGGCAGAGGCGGGAATAGGCGGGGCGGTCGGTGGGGAAGGTGAGGAGAGAGAGGGATGGGGGAAGAGACGGAGAGACGGAGAGACGCAGAGACGGCGTGCGCGCGGGTTTGGGGACCCATGTGAATTCCCCCACTTCGTCTCTGCGTCTCTCCGTCTCTTCGTCTCTGCCCATCTGACCCCACTCGCTCGCGCTCGGGGCTCGTACCACTTCGTCTCTCCGTCTCTCCGTCTCTCCGTCTCTGCGCACCACCACCCTCGCCCCCACCGCCAGCGGGATCCCAACCTCCTTGGCCGCCACATGCGCCCGCACAATCCCCGCGAGCGTGTTCGTGTCGGCGATGGCGGCCGCGGTGTGGCCGAGTTCGGCGGCCTGGCGGACCAGCTCCTCGGGGTGGCTGGCGCCGGTGAGGAAGGTGAAGTTGCTGGTGACGGCGAGTTCGGCGTAGCGGGGCTCATGGCGGGCCGGTCGCGGCGGGGCGGGCGCCTCACGCGTTTCCGCGGCCCGGAATGGGTGTGGTGTAACTTTGGGGGAGGGGTATTCCGGCATGGCTGGCTCGGTTCAAGCGGCGTCATGCCGTCAAGTCGGACTCCTTCCCACTTCGTCTCTCCGTCTCTCTGTCTCTTCGTCTCTCCCAATCACCACACCCCCTGCACGAACCACCTCCCCGTCTCCATCTCTCGGAACACCCAGAGCCAGCGGCCCTGCGCATCCTGGATGCGGAAGTAGTCGCGGGTGGGGTGGAGGAACCGCCACCACTCGGGGCTGATGCGCTCGGGGCCGATGCAGGCGACGACGGGGTGATCGACGCCGCGCCAGCAGAGGCGGGCGACCGGGCCATCGGGGGTGATGGCGACAACCTCGGCGGGCTCGGGGCGGGGGAGGAGGAGCGTGGGCCGGTCGGGCGGGGGGGCTGGCGCGAGTTCGGCGGCTTCTTGCAGCGCTCTTTCGATCGCTTTCTCGATGGCGGCGGGCTTGCGGTCGACCTCGGCGGGTCGCCAACGCTCGGCCCGCTCGGGGAGGTGTGAGGGGGCGAGTTCGGCCTGCACGACGCGGTCGCGCCCGAAGCGGTTGGTGAGCGTGTCGGCGAGTTCGGCGATGGCGAGTGCGGCCTCGGGCGTATCGGCGGCGCTCCCCCAGTGCTCTCCTGCGCCGGCGTGGGTGCCCTGCTCGTGGCGGATACGGGCGGTGCGCGAGGCGACCATCTCGATGCGTTCGACGCCGAAGCCCAGGTGCGTACGGGCCAGGCGGGGCTCGAAGAGCGACCAGAGGTGGCGGGCGTCGCGGTTGGGGCGGCTCATGCTGATCGCCAGCTGCGCCGGCTCGAGGTCGGAGCGGTCGAGCGTGAGGTCGATGCGCCGGGCCCCGCTCTCGCGCGTCAGCAGCTCGGCGCTCAACTCGGCGAGCAGCTCGCGGATGCACCAGCCGATCGCGCCGAGATCGGTGCTCGGGCCGGCGAAGCAGCGCTCGACGCGGGGCGGGGCGATCGGGCGCACGGGCTCGACGGTCTCGATCGCGCGCCCGAGGGCCTGGTCGAGCCGGAAGAGCAGGCCGGGACCGAAGCGCACGGGCAGGACCGAGCGGGGCAGGTCGAACAGCTCGCCGACGCGGGTGATGCCGACCTCGCCCAGGGCGTACTCGGCCTCGGCCTCGATGCGGAGGGCACGGACGGGGAGGGATCGGAGCGCCTCGCGCTCACCCCCCTCGGGGACGATCGCGTCGGGCTCGCGACCGAAACGGGCAACGGCCCAGGCGCAGCCGAAGCTCGGGGCGATCGCGGCCCGGACGGTGAAGCCGCGGGCGGCGAAGCGCTCGCGGACGAGGGCGAGTAGGCGGGCCTCGCCCTTGAAGACGCGTTCGCACCCGGTGACATCGAGCATGAGGCCGTCGGGCTCGTCGAGCGCGACGATGGGGGAGAACTGGTGGGCCCAGACGGCCAGGGCCCGCAGGACGGCCAGATCGCGTTCCGGCGTCGCCGGCTCGAGCCGGACCGCATCGCCGGGGAAGGCGGCCCGGGCCTGACCGGCGGGCATGCCCCGCCGGACCCCGGCCTTGTGGGCCCGCTCGCAGCACGCGGCCACGATCCGCTTCTGCCCCTCCTGCTCGACGAGGAGGATGGGGCGCTTGTCGGCCATAGAGGGGGCGGAACGAACGCGGAGGGGCGGGGGAGAGCGGAGGGCACGGAGAGATGGCTTGTATGCATCGAAAGACCCATTCCCTTTGCGATTCTCCGCTGACTCCGCGTCTTTCTTCGCGCCTCCGCGTTCTCTCTCCCGGCGCACAGATCGCTCAGGCGATTCGCCGGGCGAGTCCTTCCTCCGGCGCGCATCGCGCCGGCGTACGAGATCGATCGGGAACATCGCCAGCCAGATCGAGAGAGCCCGTCGCATGGTCACGCCGCACGACCCACCGTCGCGCCTCCTCCGAGGCCACGCCTGTCCCTTTGCAGCGCAGCAGTTCGATCGTCCATCGGGGCTCGGCGTTGGTCGAGGGCGCGGGGGCGACGCGCCATCGCGTCCACGCGGCCGAGATTTCGCCGAGATCGCATATGGGCCGGGCGAGCAGACCCAGCGTCCGCCCGGTGCCGGCCGCGAGTTGGAGGCGGCGGGATTCGCTCATGCTCAGCCCGTGCCCGTCGCCGACGACGGCCGCGACGGCGCGGGAGCGGAGGGCCAGATCGATCGCCCAGACGCGCTCGCCGATGGTCTCGGCATCGACGAAGATGGACCGCGCGAGCAGCCTCGCCCCCTCGCGCCCGCGGAACGAGCGCGGATAGGGCCAGCACCGGCGCCCGACCCACACCACCCAACTGCCCGAGCCCGCCTCGAGCGAGCGCCCCGCCAGGTGCGCCAGCACCGCCACCGGCGGGAGCCACAGCCGGCAACGCGGGTGCTCACCCCCCATGAGCCCGAACCACTCGTGGATCGCCCCGCAGGTGAGCCCCCCCACCGTTGCATCGGTTGCATCAGTTGCATCGTCTGCTCCGGGCGTGCTCGTCGCCGCGCCCGGAGTCAGCGTGCGATCGACCTCGCTCCAGCCGGTCGGGGCGACCGGCGCGGGCTCGAAGAGCCCGGCCGATCGGCGCTCGACCTGCTCGATGGCCTCCAGCAGGTGGGCGATGTCCCCCTTCGCCCCGGCTGCGGCCCTCGATCTCCCGGTGCTCAGGACTCCCCGCCGCCGGGATGGCTGCAGGATCTCGGCTGAGATCCCTGCCGGGATCCTCCCCTCGGCCTCCCCGCCCGACCGGGTGCTCGGGGAGGAGGTTCGGATGGGGTTGAAGTTGGGGTTCAGGAGAACCGATCTTCCCCGGCAAAGACCCCCGAAAGCCCCGCAAAGCTCGGCCTCCCAGCCTCGGAGGGGGGGCTCCTCCTGACCCCCCAACGACCCTGATGTGCCACGCTCGATCGCATGGTGTTAGGATATCGACCGGTTGGGTTCTGTCAAGGCTTCTTTTTGGTCTTTGCAAGGTTTTTCGCTGAGGCCCCCGGCCCATGGCGCCGGACCCCATCGACACCTGCCCTGAGGCGCATGGACGCCTGATCCGAGGCGCAGAGACGCCTGACCTGAGGCTCGGCGAAGGTCAGGATGGAGCGACCACTGGCGCCGACGAAGCCCACGGGTTGATTGATCGAGGGTGGACTACAGAGATCAATCAACCGCCCCAACCAGTAGAATGCGAGTGCGGACTGGCAGAGGGCCAACCCGCCCGCGAAGGGGCACACCCGATGCCGGACCCGAACCAACCCACATCGAGAGAGCACCGACCTCCCAGGCGGGGCGGGAGCACGGCGTGGGTGGCTTCGTCGGGGCCACCCTGCCGGATTGTGCGACCGAGACCCTGATGCGCCGCGGCTGCAATGCCCGATGAATAGACGAAGATCACCACTGCAGTCGTTCTCTTGGCGGGCGAAGGCCCTTGTCGCCGCCGGACTCCTTCTCGCCGGTGGTGTCGCCGTCCTTGCGTACTTCTCCTACTCCTCCGGGCGCTTGATCGCGGCCGCTGAGTCAGGTGATCTTGCAGCCGTCCGGGCCGCTCTTGCCGCCGGTGCCGATGTTGATCGTACCCGCAGGCGAATCACGGGTTGGCAAGTCGGAGAGCCCATGCGTCGCGTCGAGACCGCACTGTACATGGCCGCTCGTGGCGGACACACAGAGATCGTCCGCACGCTCCTGGAAGCGGGAGCCAATCCCGACATCATTTGCACGGGCGGTGGCACGGCGCTGATAGCCGTGGCCGGGAATAACTTGCGGAGAGACCGGACCGAGATCATCCGCTTGCTCCTAGATGCCGGGGCAGACCCGATCGGACCCATGTCACGCGGAAGAACCGCACTGGAATGGGCCATCGTGGCCGGGGAGTACGAGTCGGTGCCCCTTTTACTTTCTGCCTCCAGAGCCGCAGGGCTGCCCGCGGATGTCGAGAACCGATTACTCTCTCGCGCTCAACACCGGTGGGACGATCTGCAGCCCCTCGTGGTCAAACTGCTGAAGATCGACGACACCGAGAGCGCAGTCCACCGCGCCGCACGCTCAGGCTCTGCGAGTGATCTCCTAGAACTCCTCGAATCCGGGGCAGATCCGGACTCCCGGGACGACGATGGCTGGACTCCCCTCCACTGGGCAGCCAGCCTGGAGGGCGATGAGCCGCGCACGCGCGCCCTGCTCGATGCAGGCGCCAACCCCAACGCCGTGTCTGATGGCGGCTTCACGCCCCTTTTGGCCGCGGCCCAGACAGGTGATGTGGCTCGCGTCCGCATGTTGCTGGAGGCGGGGGCGGAACCGAATGCTGTCGACACCAATGGCCGGTCCGCGCTGCACATGGCCGCGTGGCACGCGGGTGAGGACGTGATCCAGCTTCTGCTGCAGGCCGGCGCGAACCCCGACATTCGGAACAGCTCGATGCAGACACCTGCCGATGTAGCGAACGCACGCCGTCGCAACCTCGGCGAGGATGTGACGAGTGTATTTCGTGCCGCCGATGATTGACCTGGACCACAGCAAGAAAAGGCGGGGTGGCACGGCGTGCGCGGCTTGATTGGTGCTCAGGCGGTGCCGGATCGCATCGACGCCTGACCTGAGGCTCGGCGAAGGTCAGGGTTCGGCGTCAAGACAATCGGGTGTTGATTGATCGCATCTATGCCGGGAGATCAATCAACGCCCCATCCACATCAGGGGCAGCTCCATCCTGAGCTTCGCAGAGCCTCAGCTCAGGCGTCAATAGACCTCAACTCATGCGTCAACGGGCCTCAGGTCAGGAGTCGAGGCGAATGGGCGTGTGGGCCAGACGCTCACGCCAGCAACTCCCGCTTCACATGCCCGTGCACATCCGTCAGCCGGAACCGGCGGCCCTGGTAGAGGTAGTTCAGCCGCTCGTGGTCGATGCCCAGCAGGTGGAGCATGGTGGCCTGGAGGTCGTGGACGTGCACCGCGCCGGGGGTGTCGTGGTCCTTGGTGGGATTGATCGGGGCACCGCTCTCGTCGGCGAGGTTGTAGCCGTAGTCGTCGGTGTGGCCGTAGGTGAGGCCGGGCTTCACGCCGCCGCCGGCCATCCACATGGTGAAGCAGCGCGGGTGGTGGTCGCGTCCGAACTCGTCGGGGCTGAGCTTGCCCTGGCAGTAGCTGGTGCGTCCGAACTCGCCACCCCAGACGACGAGGGTGTCGTCGAGCAGGCCGCGGCGTTTGAGGTCGGTGACGAGGGCGGCCGAGGCCTGGTCGGTCTCCTGGCACTGGCCGCGGATCGCGCCGGCGAGGTTGCCGTGCTGGTCCCAGCCCTGGTGGTAGAGCTGGATGAAACGCACGCCGCGCTCGGCGAGGCGGCGGGCGAGGAGGCAGTTGGCGGCGTAGGTGCCGGGCTTGCGGGCGTCGTCGCCGTAGAGCTCGAAGACCTCGTCGGGCTCGGCGGCCAGGTCGGTCACGTCGGGCACGGAGGTCTGCATGCGGTAGGCCAGCTCGTACTGGGCGATGCGGGACTCGATCTCGGGGTCCAGCTCGCGCTCGAACTGGAGGCGGTTGAGGTCGGCGAGCTTGTCGAGCATGGCGCGGCGCCCGGAGCCGCAGACGCCGTCGGGGCTGGAGAGGTAGAGCACCGGCTCCTTGCCGGAGCGGAACTGCACGCCCTGGTAGCGCGAGTCGAGGAAGCCCGAGCCCCACAGCCGGGCGTAGAGCGGCTGGCCACCCTGGCCCGCGCTGACGAGCACGACGAAGGCGGGGAGGTTGTCGTTGTCGGAGCCGAGGCCGTAGCTGAGCCACGCGCCCATGCTCGGGCGACCGGCGATCTGCGAGCCGGTCTGGAAGAAGGTGATGGCCGGGTCGTGGTTGATCGCCTCGGTCCACATGGAGCGCACGATGCAGAGCTCGTCGGCGATCGAGGCGGTGCGGGGGAGCAGCTCGCTGACCCACGCGCCCGAGCCCCCCCACTGCCGGAACTTGAAGGGCGAGCCGGCGAGCGGGATCGAGGACTGGTTGGCCGACATGCCGGTGAGGCGCTGGCCGTGGCGGACCGAGTCGGGGAGCTGCTGGCCGTGTTCCTTGTTGAGGCGGGGCTTGTAGTCGAAGAGATCAACCTGCGAGGGGCCGCCGGACTGGAAGAGGTAGATGATGCGCTTGGCCCGCGGCGCGAAGTGCGGCCCGAGCATGCGTGCGAGTGCAGCGGGGTCGGGCCCGGCGAGGGCGGGGCGCGGGAGCATCGCGGCCAGGGCCAAGCCGCCGAGCCCCGCGGCGGAGCGGCCGAAGAAGTGGCGGCGGGTGATGGACATCTGGTCGTGCATGGGGTCGGGGCTCATGGGCGCTGGGCTCACCGCTGCCAGACGGCGGCGTCGGAATTCATGATGGTCTGGGCGACGATGGTCAGGGCGGCAAGCTCGGGCTTGTCTCGCGAATCGTCGGGTGGGGCTTCGCCGACGCCGAGGAGCTTGGCGGCCTCGTCGGGCTGCTGGGCGTAGAGGGCTCGTTGCTCGGCGAGCAGGTCGAGGAGCAGCGCGGCCTCGCGATCATTCGGCGATCGGCCGGCGAGGCGGCGGAACATGTCGGCGATGCGGGCTTGGTCAGAATTGCTCGCGGGCAGGGCGTGCTGGGCGAGCACGCGGGCCGCCTCGACGAACTGAACGTCGTTGAGCAGCACGAGCGCCTGGAGGGGGGTGTTCGTCTCGCTCCGCCGGGCGACGCACACCTCGCGCCCGGGGGCGTCGAAGGTGATCATGCTGGGCATGGGTGCGGTGCGCTTCCAGACGGTGTAGAGCGAGCGGCGGTAGAGGTCCTCGCCGTGGCCCTGCGGATAGGCGGGGCTGAAGCCGTTGAACTCGGTCCAGAGGCCGGCGGGCTGGTAGGGGTGCGGCGGGCGGGCCGCCGATCTGCGGCGAGAGCAGGCCGGCGGCCGCGAGGACGCCGTCGCGGATCATCTCCGCGTCGAGCCGGCGGCTGGGGCCGCGGGAGAGCAGCAAGTTCTCGGGATCGCGCTCGAGGAGTTCGGGCGTGAGGGCCGAGTCCTGCCGGTAGGTGGCGGAGAGGACGATGCGCCGGAGCATGGCCTTGGTGTCCCAGCCGGAGTCGATGAATGCGCGGGCGAGGGAGTCGAGCAGTTCGGGGTGCGTCGGCGGGCGGCCCTGCACGCCGAGGTTCTCGCTCGTCGCCGCAAGCCCGCGACCGAAGCAGACCTGCCAGAGCCGGTTGACGGCGACGCGGGCGGTGAGCGGGTGGTTGGGGCTGGTGAGCCAGCGGGCGAGCGCGAGTCGGTCGGCGGGAGGCGTGTGGGCGGGATCGGCGAGGGCCGCGGGAACGTCGCGGTGAACCCGGGTCTCGTCGTTCTTCGGCGCGTCGTAGACGCCGCGGGCGAGGAGGTAGGTGGGCCGGGGCCGGGGAAGCTCCTCCATTACCATGATCTCGGGGATGGCATCTTCGTACTGGGCGACGGCCTTGCGGGCCTCGGCGAGCGCGGCCGCGGCGGCGCGAGTCTCGGGGTCGACGGCGGAGAAGTAGTAAGAGCGGAGCTCGGCGTTCATCGCGTCGGATGCGTCGGCGTCGCGCAGCGTGTCGTTCAGAGCATGGCCGTCGAAAAGCTGGCGGGCCTCCGTGTCGGAGACGGCGCGGAGGACGATGGCGACATCGTCGAAGCGCCCGCCCTTGAGACCCCGGTCGCGGAAGCGCTGCCCCAGGACGAGGTCGTAGCCGCCGGGGCCATAGGTAGAGCCGCCGCCGATCGTCTTCCAGACGTGGTCGCGGACGACCTCGGTCGGCGCGGGCTCGCCGTTGATGAAGATCGAGAAGCCCTCGGCCCGGCTCGAGCCGTCGTAGCGCCAGACCACGTGCGTCCACTCGCCGGGCGGCACGGCGATACCCGCGGTCCTGATGGCGATGGCATTGCCGGGCCAATGGCGGAAGGCGCGGGCGGTGAGGTGGCCGTCCTCGAGCAGCAGATCGAAGCCGTAGTGGCCGGCGTCGGTGCCGCTTGAGCGGTGGGCGACGACGCGGGCACCGGGGCCGGGCTGCGTGTCCTGCATCCAGAACGAGACGGTGAAGGGTGTCCAGCGGTCGAGGGCGTTGACCCCCGGGAAGTGGGCGAGGTTGTCGCCGTCGAGTTGGATCGCCTGGCCCTCGTGGCCCGGCGCGAGCACGGGTGGACCGGTCGAGGCCGCGACCTCGATCACGCCGTCGCCCGCGCCCTTGGCGGCGTCGTTGTGGAGCGCGCCGCCGTCCCCGATCGCGTCGAGCGTGTAGCTTCCCACCAGGTCGGAGATCGCGGCCTCGTGCGCGCCGGCGGCCAGCCACTCGCCGAAGGCGGGCTCGCGGGACTCCAACACGCCCGAGGCGTTGGCCTCGGCCAGGGTGACCGCGTCCTTCAACTCGGCGAGTCGATGGGCCTGTTCCTCGCTCGGGAGCAAGAGCGAGGGGGTGGGCACGATATCGCTGCGCTCGTAGAGGCCGTCCTCGTCGATGCTGTTGAAGTAGGCGGTGAGCTGGTAGTACTCTCGCTGGGTAAACGGGTCGTACTTGTGGTCGTGGCAGCGGGCGCACTGCATGGTGACGCCGAGCACGGCGTTCGAGAATGTCTCCACCCGATCGGCCGCTGCCTCGGTGCGCCACTCCTCGGGGATCGACCCGCCCTCGTTGGTCATGCGGTGCAGGCGGTTGAAGGCGGTGGCGAGGTGGTCGTCGCGGGTCGCGCCTTCGAGCAGGTCACCGGCGAGCTGCTCGGTGAGGAACTGATCGAAGGGCATGTTGGCGTTGAGGGCCCGAATCACCCAGTCGCGGTAGGGCCAGGTGGGGCTGATAAGGTCGGACTGGAAGCCGTAGGAGTCGGCGTACCGGGCTGCGTCGAGCCAGGGGACGGCCATGCGCTCGCCGAAGTGCGGGGAGGCGAGCAGGCGGTCCACGACGCGCTCGTAGGCGTCCGGCGACTTGTCCGCGAGAAAGGCATCGATCTCCTCGGGGGTCGGCGGGAGGCCCGTCAGGTCGAAGCTCACGCGCCGGAGCCAGCGAGCGCGCGGGGCCTCGGGCGCGGGCGCGAGCCCCTCGCTTTCGAGCCGGGCGAGGATGAACCGGTCGATGTCGTCGCGGGCCCATTTCTGGCCCGCGACCTCGGGCACGGTCACGCCGTCGGGCAGCGGCTGGTAGGCCCAGTGCTTCTCGTAGGCCGCGCCCTCGGCGATCCAGCGGCGGAGCGTCTCGCGTTCGCCGTCCGTGAGCGAGAGCTTCGATTCCGGCGGGGGCATCATCTCGTCGGGGTCGGTGCTGGAGACGCGTCGGGCCAGTTCGCTGGCCTCTGCGTCGCCCGGGACGATCGGTGTGCCGTGCTTGTGCGGCGTGATCGCGTCGTCGCGGCTGTCCAGGCGCAGATCGGCCTTGCGGCTGGCGCGATCGGGGCCGTGGCAGACGAAGCACTTATCGGAGAGGATGGGCCGAATGTCCCGGTTGAAACGGAGCGAGGCTCCTTGGTCGTTCCGGGCTTGGCTCCCTCCGGCGGGGGAGCCGGAGAGGGCCGCCACGGCCGCGACGAGCCCCGCGAACCCGGCGGCTCCGAGCCTCGCGTGCCGACGGTTTCGATCGCGGGATCGGGGGATTTGGTCGGGCATATCGGTCCGGGCGGAGAGTGGTTCGGCCCCCCGAGACCTCCCGGACGGCGCCGGGTTCAGCCTACCCGAAAGCGGCCAAGGGACAAGCCCACGCCGCAGCTTGGCTCGCGGTCAGCCACCAACCCACGCATTGAGGAACGCGATGAAGTCCTGGATGTCGATGGCATTGTCGAGGTTGAAGTCGGCGGAGGGCTGCCGGGCTGCCCAGGCATTCAGGAATGCGATGAAGTCCTGAATGTCCACCGTGTTGTCGTTGTTGAAGTCTCCGAGCGGCCCGTACGGACGCTGATCAAAGAGGTCGATCCGCATGTCGCCATCGGTATCCCGCCGGTCGAAGTTCCAGCCCGGATTAGGGAGCGTCACAGTCCCGTTGCGGAGGCCATCGCTGTCCGCGGTGGTGCCGTCGTCGGCGTAGACCTTGGACCGCACGAGCGACTCGTCGAGATTGTCCGCCAGGGCATCACCGTTGAGGTCCGCGAACTGCTCCTCGCCCAGGGTGTCGGTCCAGGCGTACAGCGTCGCCTCGGATTGGGAGTACGGCATCCCGAACAGACCGGTCATGTGGCCCCAATTGGAAACATCAGTGGAGGGCCATGGGCTCTCGCCGGCCCACCGTTTGACCAGCGTCCATGCGGGGCCGGAGATGCCGCCGCCATTGGCCCCATCGATAATGTCGCTCAGCGCTTCGGCGAGACAGTTCTGGTTTGAGACGTCGAGGTCGATGGGCTCCACGGGCGCACCCGCCATCTCGGCGGCGCCGGTGGGGTCCAAGGCCCAGACGAGCGAAACGGTGGTCACTCCGAGCAGGGAATCGTTCTCGAACAGGAGCGTCACCATCGGATCGTAGAGACCCGGTGCGCTGCCATTGAATGCGGCGCTGGCGTCCCGATAGCCCTGGGCTCGCTCGAAGAATCGTCCCGTGACGAGCCATCGCTCGTCGACCTCGAACAGTCCATCGCCATCGCCATCGAGCACGAGCACCGTGGGCGTAAAGCAGCCGCACAGCACCAGGGAAAAGTCCGCCCCGGAACGCTCGTACTGCGGCGAGGTGTAGAAGTCGCCGTCGATCCCGCCTCGGGAGGCCGCCGCGCGGTCGCCGAGCGAGCCGTAGGGCCGCCGGCCAAACCGGCCGACGTTGGCGAGGTACCGGATCTCGGCGGCAGCGCCGAGCTCACCCCCGGTGTCGTGCTCGTCGTCGACATCGAGATCGAGAAACCCGACAACGGGCGACGGGCCGTACGCGTACGGGTCGAACGGATCCCCGTTCAGCCCCAGCGGGCCGGGGGGATTCACGAGCCCACGAAAGGTCAGGTCAAGCCTGAAGAGGTGGGCGTGCTCGGGATCCTCCGTGTGCCCCGTGAAGGGATCAACGCTCGCGTCGTACGCCTCCCAGGCGCACACCGAGACGGAGAGCAGGTCGTGCCTGGATAATGAGCTCCCGTTCCACACTTTCGGCGGTGTGCTCCCCGGACTCAAAGTCGAACCGCAATTTCGCGGGGCCGGCAGATTCATCGTATTCAAACGCGTGCGCGGCCCGCTGCCGATCGTTGACCGACCCCAAGCCCAGATCCGACGCGGAGACCACCCCGGTCTGGCAGAGCAGCGCCGCCCGCTGGACCACGTTCAGGAGTTCGCGGACATTGCCCGGCCAGGCGTGCGCCAGGATGGCCCGGCGGGCCTCATCGCCGAGCTCCAGATCGCCACGCCCAAACTCGCGGCCGAAGCGGCGGAGCATCTCCTCGGCGATCGCCACTGCATCGTTCTCGCGGTCTCGGAGACGCGGGATCTGCACCGTGAAGGCGTTGAGGCGGTAGTACAAATCGCGGCGGAAAGCCCCGGTCTCGGCCCGACCCGCCAGGTCAACATTGGTGGCCGCGATGAGCCGCGCACTCACCCGCCGCTCACGCGAACCACCAACCCGTCGGAAGACGCCCTGCTCCACGACCGTCAGGATCTTGGCCTGGAGTTCCAGGGGCATGTCCCCGATCTCGTCGAGGAAAATCGTGCCTCCTTCGGCCATTTCGAAGAGCCCTTCCCGTGCCCCCTTGGCATCGGTGAAGGCGCCCTTCTCGTGCCCGAACAATTCCGACTCCACCAGGCTCGGCGGCAACGCGGTGCAATTGATGTGCACGAACGGGGTGGGTCCGCGGCGGCCCTCGGCGCCGCGCTCGGCACACTCATGGATGTGCCGGGCGAGCAGCCCCTTGCCGGTCCCCGTCTCGCCCAGAAGGAGCATGGTGGGAAGCGCGCTGCCCCGGCTCTGTCCCTCGGGTCTGGAGATCGGCAGCGCCGCGAGCCGCTCGGACAGTTCCAGCGTCCGCCTCCAGGCCTCACTGTCGCCGAGGATCTCCGCGTCCGCGCCGCGGACCCGCTCGAGCCGCTCGTAGAGCTTGACACGAGATCGCAACGCCCGAGTCTCGAGCATCCGGCGAACGAGGCGGACCAACTCCTCAAGCACGACGGGCTTCTGGAGGAAATCGTCGGCGCCGGCCTTCATGGCGGCCACCGCGCTCTCGACAGTGCCGTACCCGGTGACGACCAGGATCGGCCCCTCGAAGCCCTCCGCACGCAACTCGCGGACATAGTCGATCCCGTCATCGGCACCGCTGAGGTTGACGTCGGTGACGACGGCGTCGAATTCCCGCCCCTCGCGAACGAGACGGGCATCCGCAATCGCCGGGAGACCCACCACCTCCAGACCCGCCCGCTCAAGGGCCTTCCCGAAGGTATACCGCAGGGTGTCCTCATCTTCGATGATCAGCACACTGGCCAAATTTCGCCTCACTCCTGGCTAATTGTGGCCGAAGTTCCGGCCGTTGCCAAGGGAAGTTCGATCCTGAATCTCGCCCCCGGCCCCGTTCCGACGGGTCGGGAAGGTTCGAAGGGGAGGTTCTCGGCTCGAATGGTGCCGTGGTGCTCCCGAACAACCCGTTGAGCGATTGCAAGACCTATGCCAGTGCCACCCTTCTTGGTGGTGAAGTAGGGTCGGAAGAGGTTCGCAAGGGCTTCCTCTCCTATTCCCGGCCCATCATCCTCGACGCAGAGATCCCAGGTGTCCGCGTCCACCTCACGGACGCGGATCGTGACGGTTCCACCCCTCGGCGAAATCTCGATGGCGTTCGTGACGACGGCGGAGACGGCGTGTTCCAAATGGCGCCGGTCCATCGGCGCGGTCGCCGGGGCCCCGGCATCGTCGAGCACCAGCCGGACCGCCCGATCGTCGGCCATCGGGCCGAGCGCATCGATGAGCCCTGTGAGCCAGGGGCGGATCTCCGTCGGCCGCAGGCTGACCTCGAGGACGGTCGAGACGCTCAGCAATTCATTGAGCCACCCGCCAAAGCGATCGACGGTCCTGATGATCCGGTGCTGGTGGTCGGCGAGCGGCGAGTTCGGAGGAATCTCGTGCATCGAGAGTTCGGCGAGGGACCGAATCCCGGCAAGCGGGTTGCGGATATTGTGGGCCACTCGCCGGGCCATCTCGCCGATGGCTGCCAGCCGCTCGCGCTCGATGCGTTCGGCCTGCATCGCCATGATGGTCCCGGCCATCTCGTTGAGGCGCCCCGCTGCCCGGTCGAGTTCGTCATCTCCGCGGACAGGAATTCGGTGGGAGAGGTCGCCGGTTCCAAACACCTCGGCGCCACGCCGGAGGAGCTCGGCTTTCACCAGCACCCATCGCCGGAACAGCCTGTCCGCCAGAAGCAGGAAGAGACCGACGAGCAGCACCGATGCCGCCAGCGTGATGCCCAGGCGGCGACGCACACCGACCGAATACTCCGAGGCGAGGGGAGCCTCCTGAATGAGCCTCGCCTCGATGCGTTCGACCAGTTCATGCAGCTCGTAGAGCTCCTGCAGCGCCGTGATGCGCGCCGCTTCGGTCCCGGTCCCAAACCAGAGCTCAGCTGCAGTGCCGCTGCGCTGCAGTCTTTCCCGGATGTTCCGGGTGGTATTGACCCCCGATCGCATCGCCCCGCTGGCCGTCTTGTCCAGGTCGGCGAGGGAGTCCATCGCCGCGGTCTGCAGGTCGGAGAAGGCCGAGCGAGCCTCGGCTGTGGTCGGCGCCGGCGGGTTCGCCTCCGCTTCGGTTGAGAACCAGCCGAATCCTTCCCGGCCGAGCTGCCGGCTCTGCGACCAGACGGCGCGATTGAGCCGGTGCAGGGGCGCAAGCACGGTGCCGATCTGCTCGCTGGCCCACCGCTGCTCCCGGTCGAGGAGTCCGATGGACCAGACCGAGATCGCCAAGTTGGCCACCACGGCTCCTCCGAGGAGGACGAGGAGAATCGCAAATCGGGACTTGAGTGACATACCGGCCGGGCGTTACCGCGTCGGGTAGAAGGACCACTGCCAATCGGACTCTTCGAGAGGGCGCGTGGTGGAATCCACGTGCTGGTCCACGAAGAGCACGTTGACGCTCCCGTTGTGCCGCATCGCGGGAAACCAGTACAGGCCCCCGGCAAAGGGACCCGACTTGGCGTCGGCCTTGGGCGCGCTGAACACCGGCTGCACGCCGTTGCGCTTGGCTTGTGCGCCGTCCACATCCCACGCCAACGGCACGCCCGGCTCCTCGACGATCTGGGTCGTGAGCGAGGTCCGCATCCAACGGTTTCCCCCTCGGTAGGGCGCCGTATCGAGGCGGCCGTTGAAGCCGTAAGAAACCGCCTCCGGCGGCGAGATCGCGCCCGAACGGCACGCCACCCCGCGCCGCAGTGTCAACTCGCCGCGCACGGCAACGCAGCGCATCGGATCGTTCTTCTCCGCATCGGGAAGCGTGTGGAGTTCGGTTTCTCCCCAACGCCAGAACTCGCCGATCCCATACTGCGATTCCTGGAATGTCTCAAGGCGGAATCGATCCCCAAGGTCGCGTGCGTCGTCGCCCCGATCGCCGTGGAGCGTCGCGTCCGCGAACACGCTGAAATCAAACCCGATTGTCCTGAGAGAAACCTGGCACCGGAACTTTCCGGGCCGCACCGACGCTAAAGCTCAGCGTCGGGAGCAGAATCGCGATCAGGGTCGCCAAAATTGCGATCACGACAAGCAACTCGACCAACGTGAACCCACCCCGGGCGGCCTTCCGGCAGGGGAGGCTTCCCGCGGTGAGCAGGGCTGGGCTTCGTCTGGCTCGCAGCAAACGAGACTCCGGGGACGGTGTGGGTCCGTAGAGTCATACTACCCGATTTGGGTGGACGTGAGGTGGCCAGGTGGCCAAAATCGACCTCCAACTCAGGAATTAGCCGGAGCAAAGCATGCAGGGTATTACCCAACTTTCCATCGCTCGCCTCGGGTCCGGGAAGACGCGCTCGATCTCGGCCGAGAACCCGACGGGCGGGAAGGGACTCGGTGCCGGGGCGGCCCCCGGTGACGACGCCTGGTGCAGCGAGGCGGCGGGAGCCCTAGGGCGAAGTTGGAAGGTCCGCCCCTGTCTCCGCCACCTTGAGCCCGGCCAGACCGCGGTGCTTGCGGATATCGAGGGCCCCGGTGTCGTCCAGCACATCTGGTGCACGGTGCTCGCCGACGTGCACCGGTTCATTTCCTGGGAGGTCACCTACGACGACGCCCCGGAACCGAGTATCCGGACGCCGCTGGGGGACTTCTTCGCCAATGGGATCGACGGCCGGGCCCTGATCGCCAGTGAGCCCATCGCGGTCAACCCCAAGGGGGGCATGAACAGCTACTGGCCCATGCCATTCCGAAAGCGTTTCAAGCTCACGATCCGGAACGACGGGCCGAAGACGATCCCAGAGGTCTTCTACCAGATCACCTACAGCCTCGAGGAAGTCGGCCCCGAGGCCGCGTACTTGCATGCGAGCTGGTCTCGGTCGCTCACCACCCGCGAGCACCCCGAGCACGTGATCCTGGACAAGGTCTCGGGACGCGGCCACTACGCGGGCACGTACCTGGTCTGGAACCAACTCTCGAACGGCTGGTGGGGTGAGGGGGAGGTGAAGTTCTTCATCGACGGCGACGCCGAAGACGCCCCCACCATCTGCGGGACCGGCACCGAGGACTATTTCGGGGGCGCGTGGGGCTTCGTGATGGATCACGAGCGGGACCTCCGTCCCACGACCTACACGACGCCATATCTCGGCTATCCCCAGGCGGTCTACGACTCGACGCCCAAGTCCGGCCCGCGCATTCCCAGCCACGGGCTCTACCGCTGGCACCTGCCGGACCCGGTGCGGTTCGTGACCGATCTGCGGGTCACGGTGCAGGCGCTGGGCTGGTGGCCCAACGGCAAATACCAGCCCCTGACCGACGACCTCGCCTCGACGGCGTTCTATTACCTCGCCGAGCCGGGCGCGGCGGCGGCGCTCCCGCCCGTCGAGGAGCGGTTCGCCCGCTGAACAGGACCCCGCCTGGTGCCATATGCTGCAGCGAGCATGATCGATCGCCGATCCACGACTGCCTACAGCTTCCTCGCGTTTCCACTGGCGATCCTCGTGATCTTCACCCTCGCGCCCACCGTGCTCGGCCTCGGGCTGAGCCTGTTCCAATGGGACGGGCACGGGGCGCCCTCGTTCGTGGGCCTGAGCAATTTCTCGACGTTGGTCCGTGACCCTCGGTTCTGGCCGGCGCTGCGGAACACGGTTGTCTTCGGTGTCGTCTCGGTGCCGCCCGCGGTGGTCCTCGCCTTTCTCTTCGCGGTCGCGGTGCACGCCCGCTGGTTCCGCGGCAAGGCGATCATCCGCACGCTCTTCTTCATGCCGACCATCATCTCGGTGGTGGCGATCGGCTTCGTGTGGCGTTGGCTGCTCGACGACCAGGCGGGGCTGCTCAACTGGGCTCTGGGCCTGATCGGCGTGACACACCCGCCGAACTGGCTGCAGGACGGCTACTGGCCCTTCTTCTGGATCATCGTGATCGCGATCTGGCAGAAGATCGGGTTCTGCCTCGTGCTCTACCTGGCCGCCCTCGCGGGAATCAACGAGACGCTCTACGAGGCGGCGGAGGTAGACGGGGCAAGCCGGTTCGAAGTGCTCCGCCACATCACCTGGCCCCAGGCGGCGCCCATGACCGCGTTTCTGACCGTGACCGGGATGATCAGCGCGTTCATGATCTTCGACCTGGTCTACGTGGTCACCGGCTCCGGGGCCGCGATGCAGGAGAACAACCACACCAACGTGCTCAACCTGTACATCTACAGACAATTCACCTACGGCCAACTCGGCCTGGCCTCGGCGATCGGCGTGGTGATCTTCGTGCTCACCGGCGCAGCCACGGGCACGCAGCTTGCCCTGTTCCGGCGCCGGGATACGGCGGGGAGCGGCGCATGAGCACCCGCCGCCCGCCCCTGCCCCTCCGGCTCGCCGTCCACGGGGCGGTGTACGCCGCCGCGGCCACGATGCTGGTGCCCTTTGCGTGGATGGTGCTGACCAGCCTCAAGGCGGATCAAGAGGCGGCGCAGGCGCCCTCGCTCGCGAACCTGCTGCCCGCGCACCCACAATGGTCCAACTTCGCCGAAGCGGTGCGGGCGGCGGACCTGCAGCAGTACTACATGAACTCGGTGATCGTCGCGCTCGTGACCACGATCCTGGCGGTCGCCCACAACGCGCTCGCGGGCTACGCGTTCGCGAAGATGCGGTTCGCCGGGAAGCGGATCCTGTTCGGGCTCACGCTCGCGACGATGCTGCTGCCCCTCCAGTGCTTCTTCATCTTCGCCTACCTGATCTGCCGATCGCTCGGCTTTGTCGACAACCTGCAGGCGATGATCGTGCCCTTCCTCGCCAGCGGCTTCGGGATCTTCTACATGCGGCAGGCGATCTCGACGGTGCCGGACGCGTTGCTCGAGGCGGGGCGCATCGACGGCATGACCGACCTGGACCTCTTCTGGGTCATCGCCCGGCCGATCGCGTGGCCGGCCATCACCGCGCTCGCCATCTTCAGCTTCATGAACTCCTGGAACGGCTTCTTCTGGCCCCTGATCGTCGTGGATAGCCTCGAGAAGAAGACGCTTCCCCTTGCCGTCGCCGCCCTCGCCTCGGGGATGTATGTGCAGAGCTGGCCCGTGACGATGGCGGCCGCGACCATCCTGATCCTGCCGCTCATCGTGATCTTCTTTCTCACCCAGCGGGCGTTCGTGCGCGGGATCGCCCTGACGGGCGTCAAGGAGTAGCCCATGCGAAGCTCTGCGATCGTGCTCTTCGCCCTGGTGGTCGGGACGGTGATCGCGGTGTTCCCGCCGGTACTCAAGCCGCACGCTCGGGGCCCGGCCGGCGCGGCTCGCGAGCGGATTATCTTCACCGTTTGGGGAATGCCCTTCGAGGACCGGCTGTTCAAAGACCGGTACGCGCGGGGGTTCGAGGCGGTGGCGCCGGGCGTCAGCGTTGACTATCAGCGCCACGCCGACATCAGAATGAAGTACAACACCTGGCATGCCGCGGGCACCGGCCCCGAGGTCATGCGCGTCATGGTGACTGACTACCACCAAATGGTCGAGAGCGGCATGCTCGAGCCGCTGGACAGCTACATCGGGGGGCCGGGCGGGCTCACCGACGAGCAGTTAAACGTCTTCCCGCCGGCGCTGCTCGACGCCCTGCGGATCGATGGCAAGCTCTATGCGCTCCCCGAGGACAGCGCCCAGTTCGGGCTGTACTACAACAAAGAGCTGATCGATGACTACGACGCCGTGCACACGGACGACCCGATCGGCTACCCGGACGCGACGTGGGATTGGGCCCGTCTTCGGGATGCCGCGAGGCGGCTCACGCGCCGCGACGCTGCCGGCAACGTCGAGATCTACGGCTTCGACATGGACATCTGGCAGTGGCCATTCATGAGCTTCTTCGCCCAGGCCGGGGGGCGCCAGTGGTCGGACGACGGCCTTACCACGCTCATCAATTCGCCGGCAGGTGTCGAGACTCTCGAGTTTTTCCGGGCTTTGGTCGTCGACGACGGAAGCTGGTCGCCCTACTTCGGGCTGAGCCAGGGAACCGGGCCGGACTCCCGTTTCAAGAATGGGAAGACCGCCCTGTACATGAACGGTTCGTGGATGGTCCCCAACTTCGAGTTGGGTGCGCCCGATCTCGATTTCGCCGTCGCCCCGCTGCCCCACGGTCGCGCCCCGGCGATCTTGTGCGGCTCCTGCCTCTGGGGCATCAGCGCCCACGCGAGGCACAAGGAAACCGGCTGGGAGATGATCCGCTGGCTCGTCGAGGACGACCAGGCCGCGGCCTACTGGGACACACTCCGGGTGGCCCCGCCGGCGAATCTGGACGTCGTGAATTCGGACCGGTTCAAGCAAACCAGCGGGGTGCCCAAGGAGGGGGGTACCGGGTACGAAGTCCCGCCGATGCCCGCCGCACGCTATCCCGACCGGGCGGCCTGGCTGCGCTACGCGCTCAACCCGCTCCCGGAAACTGGGAAGGCGCCGGGCTTCATCCCGACAAGTCTGTATCAGCGCAAGCTGGAGGACGAGATCATGGCGATGTTGCTCGCCTATCTTCGCGCTCCAGACACCACCCCGCCGCAGCAGGCGCTCGACGCCGTCGCCGCGTCCGTCCATCAGCACATCGATCAGGACCGCGCCGCCAAGGGCTTGCCCCCTGCCATCCGACCTGGGACGGAGACTCCTTCTTGAATCGAAAGGCGTTCGCGTGCATCTCGATGGCGGCTCCGCTCGCGCTGGGCGCGGCGATGCAGACCCCTCAGGCGCCGGAAACGATCGATTCCCTCCATGGCTCGCTCGTGGTCGACGCCGTCGCCGGGGGGTGCTTGATCCGTCTCGTGGACGATGGCCAGTCCCGCCTGATCTCGCCGCCGGAGGGACTTTGGTCGATCGCGACGGCATGGGAGGACGAGCAGCCGACCGCCTGGATCCATGGCGGTCCCACCTCCATCCAGCGGAACGGTGACTGGCTGGTGCTCTCCGGCGAACTGCAGACCCCCGAGGGCGTCTGGACCATCCGCGACGCGTACCGCGGCGCCGGCAACGGCGTCGAGGGCCGTCGCCGCTGGACCTGGAACGGCGAACACGCGGCCCGGAACATCACGCTGAGCGTGCGCTGGCAGACCCCCGGCCCGGGTGCGCGGGTCCTTCTTCCGGGGATCTGCTACGACGGCAACCCCTCCGGCGTGGCGACGGGCGCCGGCGTCGTCGCCGCCTTCCGCGGCGAGCCCGGCGAGGCGGCCGTCTTCGAGGAACACCGCTACCCCATGCCCTTCGCCTGCCTGGAGTGGGACCGCCCCGCAGGGGGCGTGACCGGCGCGGCGCTCCACACCCTGCCCTCACCGACCCCCTTCGGACGCCGGCCCGACCAGTGGTGGTCGCTTGGTGTGCTGGGCCGAGCCGAAGCAACCGAGTTGGTGCTCCTCTCGGGCCCGACGGCGATCAACGGCCAGTGGGGCGTGGTCAAGGCCAATCAGGGACGGGTGCTCCCCTATCCGGGAGCCTCGCTCGATGTCCCGCCCGGCGGCGTCATCGAGAAGACGTTCTTTCTCGAGTCGTCCGGCGACGCGGACCGCGGCTCGGCCTTCCGCACACCGCTCCGCACCTGCATCGATCGCTGGAAGCCATTCTCCACCGACGGGCTGCCCCAGGCCCGCGAGATCATCCGCGCCAAGGCAGCGTTCGCGAAGTCGAGGTGGCACGAGTCCGCGCGAGGCTCGGGGTTCCGCATGTACCCAACGCAGGACCTCTACGTCATGGGTTGGTGTGGCCAGGCCGCGGCCCCGGGGTTTGCGTTCCTCGAGCTGGCGGACCGGCTGGGCGAGCCGGCATGGATTGACCGATGCCAGAAATCACTCGATCTTCTCGCGACCGCTCCGGTCGATGGGGGCGGTTTCCCGCTCGTCTACGACCCCGCCCAGGGCTCGTGGTCCGGTCGTGACCCCGTGTCGCAGGGTCAGGCGATGGAGAACTTCGCCCGCGCCATTCTCGCGGGGCGCGAAGACCGGCGTGTCCGGACCGACAACTGGGAGGCCTTCCTCCTCCGGGCCTGCGATGCCCATGCGACGAGGATCCTCGGCGAGGAGTGGCGGCCGCGCTCGACGGCGGAAGGGTTTCTCGTTTCTCCGCTCTGCAAGGCATTCGCGATCTTCGGCGAGGAACGATTCCGTGATGCGGCCATCAAGGCGGCGGAGCACTACGCCTCCCGACACCTCGACATGACCGAGCCCTACTGGGGCGGCACGCTGGACGCCCAGTGCGAGGACAAGGAGGGCGCATGGGCCGCGTTTCAGGCGTTCTTCGCGGTCTACGAGATGACCGGCGAACCGGGGTGGCTCGAGCGGGCATCGCACGCGATGGATGTGGTCCTGACCTACACGTGCGTGTGGGATATCCCGCTACCGGCTGGCCGTCTGGCCGATCACGGTTTCAAGACCCGAGGCTGGACGGTCGTCTCGGTGCAGAACCAGCACCTCGATGTGTACGGCGTGCTGTACACGCCGGAGATCTACCGCATGGGCGAGCTGCTCGGCCGTGATGATCTCAAGCGGCTTGCCATCGTCATGTACCGTTCGTGCGGGCAGATGATCGATCCCTTCGGGAGCCAGGGGGAGCAACTCCAGCACACCAACTTCGCCCAGTCCGGCGACATGGATCGGATCGAGACGATGCGGGGAGGCTATTCCGAGGGCTGGACCGTCTTCTGGATCACGGCCCACTTTCTCAACGCGGCCGCGGACTTCGAGCAGCGGGGCATCGACATTCTCTCCGACGACCCCGCGCTGGCCCCGGGCGGCTCATGACTTGGGATCGAACCGCCAGGCACGCACGGTGTCGAGGGGGAGCGCGGCACGGATGTGTTTCCTCGCGTCGGCCCTCGCCACAAACCCGATGATTCGACTCAACAGATACCGGCCCGCGGGGTTGTCGTGGTCGAGGGTCGAAACGGCCAGCACGCCCGCACCCACCCGGGCGGTGAAGACCTGATCCCAGACATCGGGTGTCCCCTTGTCGTGGGTAAAGACGAGCCGCACGACGGGCTCGACGAGACCCGCGAGCCCGAGTTCCTGTGTGGGTACCGCGCGGCAGCTGTTGCGGTTGAGATCCAGGCCGAGCGTGTCGAGCACCCACGCGCTCTCTCCCCTGCCGAGCACACTCTCGAGATCGCCGTCACCGGACTCGACAATGAAGGGGATCTGCCCGTAGAAGTTCACCCACTTCGTCGGGGGTCCGCCGGCGGCCTTCGACGCGAGCAGCACGACGCGCCCGCCATGCTCCATGTGCAGCAGCAGGTTGTGTGTCAGCCGGGTGGAGACGATGGTGAGGTGGTCGACGCGGGGCGGGAGTTCCGCGTTGCGCCACACGGGCATACCGGGCAGGAGCGCCGACAGGTCGGGCAGACGCGGGCTCCACGTCCTGCACTCGAGCGCCCAGCCGCTGCTATAACGCTTCTCTTCGAATTCAGCCTCGCGCTCCGCGTCGGTAAAGGGCGCCACCACATCGCGGTAGACGCCATCCGGCGATTCCGGCGGGGCGGGGAAGGCCCATACACGCCACTCGTTCGGTTCGGCGCCCTTCGCCTCGGCCCGGAACCGGCAGAGCAACGGCTGCGTCGCCGGCGGCAACTCGACCTCGATATCCGCGGACGCGACCTCGCCCATGGGCGCAGACAATGCATGCACCGAAGTCGGCAACTCCACGGAGCTCTGGCCGGTTTCGAGCGTGCCCCCGAAACCCAAGGAGCCGACGAAATCGCCCGGGGCAAAGTTGCTGACCGCCACCTCCAGCCCGAGGCGCTCGCCGGCGTTGACGCCCGCGGCGAAGCCGGGAGTTCGGAGCAGCAGCGTGCGGTCGGCGAGGAAGGGCCGGAGCTGCTCGGGGCTGAACCGCCACCGCCCGAGGTCGTCCTGGAAGCCGCACTGGCAACTCAACACATCCCGCTGGTGGTTCATCACCCATCCGGCGTTGTGGGCCCGCCAGCGGAGGACCTCACACTGCAGCTTGCGCTGGCCCAGGTTGAACGCGTCGCCCGCATGCTTGAGGCGTTCGAGGGCCGGGGCGCCGAAGCGGGCTTGGAGCAGCCCCTCGAACTCCGCAAAGCCGTCGAGGCCCTTGGGCGCCCACCACGGCCGCTCGTCCCCGAGGCGTTCCAACAGGGCGTTGGTATCCGGCCACGATGTGCCGATGATGGTCTCGCCCATCACGAACGGACGCGGCGGATTCTCCGCAAAGAACGCGGCCAGATCGTCCATGTAGCACACCCATCGCCCCGAATTGTCGTAGGTGTGCTCATCCCAGAGATCCATGCGTTCGGTGTCGCTCCACTGGAGGAAACCGGTCTGGACCTGGAGCAGGTTGTGCGGCAGCTCCTCGCGCCCCCTTGCCCACCACCAACGCCCAAGCTCGACATCGAATCGCTCGTGCTCACATGTGGCGCTGACCAGGAACACCGAGGGATGCCGCCGGTCGCGCCGGAAGAACCCTTCGAACAGCCGTCGGTACTCGGGCATGGCCGGGGGGCCATCGACGACTTCCAGACGGGGTGGATCTGCCAGAGCAGCATCCCTGTCTCGTCCGCGACGTCGTAGTAGTGCTCCGGCGGATACACCATGCACAGACAGACACAGTTGAAGCCCCGCTCTCGGAGCTCCCGGAATCGTACGAGGAGTTCCTCGCGGGTCGGCGACGGCGCGATGTGCTCGTGCTCCACCTCCCACTCGAGCATGCCGCGGAGCAGGAGCGGGCGCCCGTTGAGCAGGATCCGTCGGTTGTCGGCCCCCCCGACCTGGACGGAGCGGAACGCGAACCGGGCGGTGGCCTCGTCGCGCGCGTGCCGTCCCGGCGCCCACACGGAGGCGTGGACCGCCCCAAGTGTCGGCTCTTCCGGGCTCCAGGGGTGGACGGACGGCGCCGTGAATCGAAGCTCGACCCGGCGTTGGCCGGGCTCGATCGCCGCCCTGGCACGCTGCTGGCTCCCGGTCCCGGGCTCGACCAGCACCACCTCCGCCGAGCCTCCCGACTCGTGCGGGTGCAGGTCGAGCAGCACCACGACCTCGCCGGTGGCCGCATCGGCACGCGCCGCCAACCCGTCCGGCTCGATCGCGACGGGCCCGGTCTCCCGTGCCGTGACGCCGCACCAGATCCCTCCGTGCTGGAGGCTGAGCACGTCGTGGAAGCCCTTCGTGATGTGGCCGTTCCAGGGATCACGCCCCACCACCGCGGGCGGACTCCCCTTGAGCTCGTCCACTCGGCAGACGATGTCGCACCGTTCCTGCCCGCCCAACGCCTCGGTGACGTCCAGGTCGAAGGGGAGGTAGTCCCCGACATGCTCCCCCACCGCTCGACCGTTCACCCACACGCGGCAGTCGGTCGCCGCCGCACCGAACCGCAGCCAGACCCTGCCCCCGGCTCGAGCCACCTCGCGGGGAGGCGCGCACGACGGTGGTACCAGCTCACGCCGTGATGGTCGTGTCCCAGCGCGATCTGCCAGGGCTGGTCGGTCCGCGCGCCGATCCACCCATCACGCGGGCGTTCCCGATACCAGGCTTCTGCGAGGCCCCGGTCTTCGGGGTCCGTGCGGACAGACCATCGCCGGAGCAGTTCGAGTTCCCGGGCGCGCATGGAAGACTCCGCCAGTTCGAGGGCCGCGTCGGGGGACTTTAGCCCTTCAACCGCCGCGCCTCGGTGACGAGCTCCCGGCACCGATCGGCATCCACCGGGTTTGACCACACGCCGTCCTGCTTGATCCATGAGCCGACGACGAGCGCGTCGGCCCCTTGTTCGAACAACTTTCCGAGCTGCTTGGGCTCGACACCCGAGCCAACCCAGACCGGCAACCCGACAGACTTGCGGACGGCCCCCACATCGGCGGGGTCGGTCGCCGCACCCGTGAAACCGCCGGTGACGATCACCCCGTCGGCCCCGAAGAACTCCGCGGCGTGCGCGCAGTCCGCGACCGAAAGGTCGCCCGTGACCGCGTGCGATGCGTGCTTCTTCTTGATGTCGCACATGATTCTGACGCCGGTCGCGCCGATGGCTCGCCGGTACCGCAGCAGGGGGCCCGCCACGGCCTCGGCGAGCAGGCCCTCGTCGGCCACGTGCGCATAGACGAAGTTCTCGCAGCGGATAAACTGGGCTTCTGAGGCCAGGGCGATCCCGAGCGCCTCGCGTTCCCCGCCCGAGAGAACCTGCACCCCGAGGGGGAGGTCGATCGCGGAGGCCACCTCCACGGCGACCCGGGTCATGGCGGCCACGATCTCGGGGCCCTGGCGGCCGTGGACGTAGGGCCGGTCGTGCATGTTCTCGATCATCACGGCATCGAAGCCGGTCGCCTGGAGCATGCGGGCCTCGGTCACGGCCTGCATCGCGAGCATGGGCACGGTGACCTCGCTCCGCGGCGATCCCGGCAGCGCACCGACGTGCACCATGCCGATGAGCGCCTTGGGCCGGATGGGCAGCGGTTGACCTGAAAGCATCGTTCCCTCCGAAAGTCAGGAGACCAGGACGCCCGCGACGCACGCGGTCATCCAGCTGGCGAGTGCGCCGCCAGCCATCGCGCGTAATCCGAGCGAGGCGAACTCCGAGCGACGGCTCGGCGCCAGCGCGGTGAGCCCGCCGATCTGGATCGCGATCGACGGGAAATTGGCGAAACCACAGAGCGCGTACGCCGCCATCACCGCGGAGCGGTGGGAGAGGTGCGGGCCGAGCGGATTATGGATGTCCTGCGCGAGAGAGCCGTAGGCGACAAACTCGGTCGCGACCAGCTTCTGCCCAAGGAGCGAGCCGAAGAAGGAGCACTCGCTCCAGGGCACCCCCATTGTCCAGGCAACGGGGGAAAGCACCCAGCCGAGAAGCACCTCCAGACGCAACCGCTCGACCCCGAGCGCCTCGAGCGCGAGCTTGGGGAGGCCCACCATGCCCAGCGCGCCGAGCACGGTGTTGACCAGAGCCAGGAGCGAGACGAAAGCGATCAGCATGGCGGCGACGTTGAGCGCAGGCCGGAGCCCGTCCGTCGCGCCCGATGCCGCGGCGTCAAGCACGGTCCGTGTCTGACGTTCGGGCGCAGCGGCCCGCAGCCCCTCGTCGACCGGCACCTCCCGCTCGGGGACGAGGATCTTGGCCATCACGAACGCCGCAGGCGCTGAGAGCACGCTGGCGGTGATGAGATGCTTGATGAACTCGACGCGGTCGGGAAGGTGCCCCTCCCCCAGCCCGCCGAGCATTCCGACGTACGCGGCGAACACGCTCCCCGCGATGGTCGCGAACCCGCCGACCATCAGAGTGGCGATCTGCGAACGAGTCATCTGGGGGATGTAGGGCTTCACGCACAGCGGGGCCTCGGTCTGGCCGACGAAGACGTTGGCCGCCATGGCCAGAGCCTCCGTCCCGGTGACACCAAGCGTCGTCCTCAACATCCACGCCAGGCCGGCGATCACGCGCTGCATGATGCCGAGGTGGTAGAGCACCGCCATGAATGACGCAAAGAAGATGATCACGGTCAGCACCCGGGCGGCAAAGATGAACCCCCAAGCGCCCCCGGGGTCGGACAGCGATCCAAAAACAAACGCGGATCCCTGGTCCGCCGAAGAGATCACCGCGTTCACCGCGTGCCCGAGCACCGAAAATGCCAGCACGACCGGCCGGAATTCGAGCAGGAGCCAGGCGAGCACAAACTGGAGCAGGACGCCCAGAACCACGAGCCGGATGGGAAACCGGCGCCGGTCTTCGGAGAACGCCACCGCCAGCGTGATCAGCACCGCGATCCCTATGAAGCCGCCTGCGTGCATCGTGACCCGACCCCCCGTGCCATCCCCGAACGACCGGAGCAGCAGGCATCCTACCGCCTGACGCCGCCCCGTGGCCAGCCAAGGATCCCGCCATGTCCCCCCACGACGAGAGAGCGACAGAGGTCCGGTGGAGCGACGCCTGCGCCACCCTGCGGCACCGCATCGCCAATTCGCGACGGCAATCCCTGCCGTTCCTCGTCGGCATCACCGGGCCGGTCGGCTCGGGCAAGTCCTCACTCGCCCGCGCGCTCGGTGGAGCCAGCCTCTCCGACGACTATCTCCCGGATTATGCGGGGATTCCCGAATCGAAGGGACGATCCTGATCGGGCGGATCTGACTTTGCTGGCCGCCAATCTGGAGGGCCTGCGATCTGGCAAGGGAGTGGTTACTCCAGTATGGTGCTTCCAAGAGCATCGCCGCGTCGGATGGAGACATGTGGAGCCGGATGACTTGATTATCTGCGAAGGCATCTTCGCCTTGCACGCCAGCGTGCGTCCCTTGCTGGATCTTGGCGTGTATGTGGATGCGCCAGCCTCGGTCCGATGGCGCCGCTGGGAGCACCTCGAAGTCTCGGGGGCGCGAGGATGGGGTGTCGAGAGAGCGAGGGAGTACTTCTCCCAGGTCGCGGACCCGACATTTCTCAAGCATGCCAAGGAATACCGCGATGCCGCGGACCTCGTGGTGGACAATGGGGACGAGTCCAGTAGCCCCGGGAGGAGACGGACTTGAGTCTCATCGGACGTCGCACATGCTCGGTCGCGATCCTCTGGGTCCTCCCATTCGCCGGCAAGGCCATTCTCGCGCAGGATCTTCCGGGCGACGACCCAGCCCGCTGGTCCGCCGCGGCCCGGGTCGAGTACCGGGTCTCGCTCGAGCGGGCCAAGTCGCAGATGGTGGATATCACGCTGACGGCGCCCACCGATGGCGCTTCCGAGATGGTCTTCCACCTCCCCGTGGCGCCCGGGGAGATACCAGGTTCTGGACCCGTCCGGCTCGGTCGTCGCGCTTGCGGCCACCGATCCAGAGGGTGGCGCGCTTCCGGTCTCCAAGACGGACAAGTCAACGTGGCACGTCGAGACGCGTGGAGCCGAGGCGGTTTCGCTGGCATACAGCGTGTATGCCAACTCGCTCGGCGATCGCACGCGTCACGCGGACGACACCCATGCCTTCCTCAGCGGCTCGACGGTCTTCCTCTACGGCGATCAGACGCGCGATTCGGCCCTGCGCATCCGGATCGATTCGCCGGATGGCTGGCACGTGGCGACCGGCCTGCCGCCTGATCCCCAGGAACCCGAGACTTGGGTGGCCCCGAACTACGACGTGCTGGTGGATTCTCCGCTTGAGGTGGGCGAGCACTTTTTGACAGGGTTTGCGGTGGACGGCGTGCCGCACGAGATCGCGATATGGGGACCGGTCGCGCCGGATGGGGAGCGGCTGAGCCGCGATTTCGCTGCGATCGTCCGCACAGAGCGAGACATCTTCGAGGGCGCGGGGGGCGGGCTTCCCTACAGCCGCTTCGTGTTCCTGGTCCACGCGCAGCCCGGGATCGGCGGGGGGACCGAACACCTGAACTCCACGATCATGCAGACCCGCCCGGAGACGTTCGAATCCGAGGGCGCGTACGCGGGATTCCTCGGCCTGGTGGCCCATGAGATGTTCCACACATGGAACGTCAAGCGGCTCCGGCCGGCGGGGCTGGTTCCCTACGACTACCAACGGGAGAACTACACCGACCTGCTCTGGGTCGCTGAGGGCACAACGAGCTACTACAGCGGCGTGGTGCAGGTCCGCGCGGGCTGCTCGAGCCGGACCGGTATCTCGCCCAACTCGCCCGCACGATCTCGGGCGAACTCCGCCGCCCGGGCGGCGCGGTGCAGACCTCGCCGACTCGAGCTTCGACGCGTGGGTCAAGTTCAACCGCTCCACGCCGAACGACATCAACTCGACGGTCTCTTTCTATTCCAAAGGTTCTCTGGTGAGCTTCCTGCTGGATATGGAACTCCGCCGACGGACGGGCAACGGCGTGAGCCTGGACGACGTGCTCCGCGACTTGTACACGGCACATCCCCTCGCTGCCGGCGGCTACACGACAGCCGATCTGCTTGCATCGCTGCAGCACCTCTCTGGATCTTCATTCGAGGCGTTTTTCGGCGCGTTTGTCGAGGGCACGGAGCCGCTCCCGGTCGCGGAGACCGTCGGCATCGCGGGGCTCGAACTCCGGCCCGCGGCCCCCAAACCCGGTTCCTCGCTCGGCCTCGCGGTCTCTGGCGGCGCGGTGCGGACCGTCCGAACGGACGGCCCCTCGTTCAACGCCGGCGTCGAGGTTGACGATCAGCTTGTCTCGATCGACGGCATCCCCTTCCACGATTCGCTCGAGGACCGTCTGGGAAGCGTGGCCGCCGGCACCGCGCTGCGCCTCGGGCTGACCCGCCGGGGCGAACCGCGGACGATCGAGGTCACCACGGTCCCGAACGGGGTCGAGCGGTGGACGCTCGAGCGCGTTCGTGATCCGACCGAGGGCCAGCGGGCCGTCTTCGAGACCTGGCTCGGGCAGCCGTGGCCCGCCGAAGCACCCGGCCACGAGCCGACCGATGCCGCGCCGAAGCCGCACCCGGTCTCGACACCCGACGATCCCTGAGCCGGCATCACCCGGGCAGGTAGTGCAGGGGCCCGCCGGGCCCCAGAGGGACGCCGATCGCGGTCCAGACCAGCAGCATGCCGGTCCAGGTGATGGCGAAGACCAGCGCGTAGGGCAGCATCATCGAGATCAGCGTGCCCATGCCGGCGCGCGGGGCCGATCGGTTCATGGCGACGAGGATGATCACGACATAGGGGTTGAGCGGCGTGATGAGATTCGTCACCGAGTCGCCGATGCGGTAGGCGCACTGCGTGAGCTCCGGGCTCAGCCCGACGAGCATGAACATGGGCACGAAGATCGGGGCGAACATCGAGTACTTCGCGCTCATCGACCCGATGAACATATTGAACATCGCCGTCAGCGCGATGAACAGTACCAGGAGGGGGCCCGGGCCGAGCCCGCTCTCCGCGAGGAGCGATCCCCCCGCGTACGCCAGCATCTTGTCGAGATTGGAGTACTTGAAGTATTCGATGAACTGTGCGGCGCAGAAGGCGAGCACGATGATCGGCGCCATGGCCCGCATCGATTCGACCATGTACCCCGCCGCGTCGCGGGCGCTGCGGACGCTCCCCGTCACCGCCCCGTAGACCAGCCCGGGCAGGAGGAAGAGGAGAAAGAGGAGCGGGACAATCCCCTCGACCCAGCGGTCGAAATGATCGGCGGCACGGGCGAGACCGGGTATGGCCTCCAGCGGCGCGCGACCATCGTGCAGGGGCCAGCCTGGGATGACGGCACAGGCGATCGTCAGGCCGGTGGCGAGCGCAAGAGCACCCGCGGCCCACGCGAGCCCCCGCCATTCCTTTGGGGTCAGACGCTGCGCCCGCAGCTCCGCCTCCTCCACGGCTGCCGGCCCACCCTCATCGGCCGGCTTTCGGCCCAAGCGGCGCTCGACGAATACGGACGAGACGCCCCACCCCACCAGGGTGATGAGCAGGGTTGACACAATCATGAAATACCAGTTGGCGGGCGGGGCCACCGCGTACGAAGGGTCGACGGTCTGCGCGCCCGAGGTCGTCAGCCCGGCGAGCAGGGGGTCGAGGCTTGTCACGAGCAGGTTCGCGTTGAAGCCGCCGCCGATGCCGGCGAATACGGCCGCGACGTCTGTGAGGGGGGATCGACCTACCGCCCTATAGAGCGCCGCCGCGACGAACAAGAGCACGATGTAGCCCGCGTCGGTTCCGAGACTCGACATCACGCCCAGGAAAATGACGGCGGGGGTGAGCATTCGGGGCGGCACCACGAGCATCACGGCCCTGAGCCGCCCCGATGAACCCGCTGCGCTCGGCGACCCCGATCCCCAGCATGCCGACGAGCACGACGCCGAGCGGGGGGAAGCTGATGAAGTTGTCGACCATGCTGGAGAGCGCGTAATAGAGGCCATCGGCCGAGAGCAGGCTGCGTGCCCGGAAGGGCTCCCCGCCGTTGCGAGCGAGGTCAACCACGAGCCGCGTCGCCGGGCGGCCGTCGGGACGGAGCACGGGGGTCGGCCGGGTCGCCCCGGCCGATTCGTCGGGGGCTGGTCGGCCGGGCGTGTGAGATCCTGGCTCCGTGATGATCTCGAGTCGCTTCGGTTGGACGGACCAGCCCCAGGTCGATGCGACCGCCGAGAGCACCATCACGGCCATCGCGCCGATCAGAAACAGCACGGTTGGGTCGGGCAGCCGATTTCCCAGGCGTTCGACGAGATCGAGGAGCCCCCGCCGCGACCCGTTCGAGTTGTGCGGCCTCGGCTCGGTCACTCACCCGCCCCATGGATTCTTCCGGCACCGCGTGACGGGGCGGATGGTACCGACGATTCGCGCGGGCGACAACGCCCGGGGGGGGGGCGGGGCGATGAGCAGAAGGCGCGCAGCAGCGCCGAAACCAGCACGGGGCCGCGGGATGCGGTATCTTGCCCCACCTGCACGAGAGGTTTCTCCATGACCAATCACGATCCAAACATCGATCCCGAGACCGTCACCACCGACCGTCAGCCCCCGACGACGCTGGTGCGCCCCCGCGAGATCCTCGGCCACCCGGTCGGGCTCTTCCTGCTGTTCCTCGTGGAGATGTGGGAACGGTTTAGCTACTACGGCATGCGCGGCCTTCTGGTGCTCTATCTGACGACCGTCATCGCCGTCCATCAGCTCAAGCCGGGGACCTACGAGAACACACTCAGGTTCACCGAAATCAAGCAGGTCGAGGGCGCGGCCGACGCTCCGGCGGTGCAGCCCACGCAGACGCGGGTGCTGCATGTCGCGGTCGATGCGCCGCTCGACCCCGCCACCGCGGCTCGCGGCGCCGCGAGCCACGACCCGGCACTGGTCATCCACCGCCTGACTCGCAACCCGGACGCCGCGGCGGATGCTCCGGACGACGATCCAAACGCATGGATCTCTAACGAGGGTGCGGACGCGGAGCCCGTGATCTCTTCCGGCAAGCGGGGTGATCCGAAATCGTTCAGCAACCCGGTCATCTGCTATGAACTCGAGAATCCGACGAACCAGACGATCAAGTGCAACATCGAGATCGAGCGGCCCGAGAAGTCGACGCGCACCTTTTTCACGGTGAACAACGTACCGGGCGTGACCTCGATCGACGTCAAGCCGGAGGCCGACCGCGCCGCCGCCGGTGAGGCGAGGCCGAAGGTCTTGGTCCGTACCAACCAGAGCGACAGCGGTCGCAACTGGCAGGACGAGATCGCGAACACGCTCTACGGGTGGTATACCGGCCTGGCGTATCTGCTGCCGATCCTCGGTGGGATGATCGCGGACAAGATGATCGGGACGCACCGGTCGATGGTGGTCGGGGGCCTCGTCATCGCGGCGGGCCACATCATGCTTTCTGTATCTGGCCTGGGCGACCTGGCGTACAACGGTGTTGGCCTGAGCCTGTTCATCTTCGGTCTTGTGCTGATCGTCGTGGGCACGGGGCATTTCAAGCCCACGGTGTCGGTGATGGTCGGCCAGCTCTACGAGCACGGAGATCCGCGGCGGGACGGGGCCTTCACGATCTTCTACATGGGCATTAACCTCGGCGCATTCCTTTGCAACCTGGTCTGCGGCGCACTGGCCGCCTGGCTTGGGTGGCACTGGGGCTTCGGTGCGGCGGCTGTCGGCATGCTCGCCGGTCTCGCCCTCTACATGCTGGCCCGGCCCATTTACCTGCAGGGCATCGGCGACCCGCCTCCGGGGGGCGGCAAGTCTGCATCCCTGTTTGTCTTGGCGGCGTTCGCGATCTCGGCTGTATTCGCCCTCGCGTTCCATTTCGGCCTGATCGGGAACGCGTGGGGCGCCGTCGTCGGGGTGTTCGACGACCCGCGGGCCGCCATCGCCGTCCCGGTGGGCATGCTGGTTGCGATCCTCGTGTTCTGCGCATGGTTCGTCGCGATCAACCGGCCCGAAGACCGGGCGCCGGTTGCGTCGATCTTCCTGTTCATGTTTTTCAACGCGTTCTTCTGGATCGCGTTCGAGCAGGCGGGCTCCTCGATCAACCTCTTCACGGATCGCTTCACGGATCGGAAGATCGGATTCCTCAACTACGAGGTCCCCACGCCCTTCTTCCAGTCGATCAACCCCGCGCTGATCATTTTGGGCGCCCCGATCTTTGCCTGGATCTGGAGCTACCTCGGCAAACGCCACCGGAACCCGAGCCAGCCCGTCAAGATCTCGCTGGGTCTGCTGTTCCTCGGGGTGGGCTATATCTTCATCTTCCTGGCGGCCAAGGGCGTCGCGTCCAGCATCGCGGCGGGCAAGATGGTCGAGGCCTCGATGCTGATGGTGTTCGCCACCTACTTCTGGCACACCGTTGGTGAGTTGTGTCTTTCCCCGACAGGGCTCTCCTATGTCACCAAGGTCGCCCCGGTACGCTTCATGAGCCTGCTCATGGGCATCTGGTTCGTCTCGAGCTTCATTGCAAACCTCGGCGGCGGCCTGCTCGCCGCCCAGGTCGGCAAGATCGAGAGCGGCCAGATCAAGCTCCCCTGGAACTTCGGCGGCAGCTCGGACTTCTTCTTCCTGTTCGTCGTGTCGTCCGTGATCGTGGGCGTACTGGTATTCATCACCTCGCCCTGGCTGAAGAAGCTCAGCGCGGGCCGGGACGACTGACCCCCGCACCGCCGACCGCCGCAACCCGCTCGACCCGGCACTCGATGCCGGTGCGAGCGCGGTACGCACCGGGCACCGTGCCAGTCACCTTCTCGGCGGCAGAGGGCGTCGCGAGGACCACCGCGCAGCCGCCGAAGCCGCCGCCGGTCATGCGGGCTCCGTACACGCCCGGTATCGCGCCCGTGATCTCGACGATCGCGTCCAGTTCTCGGCACGACACGCGGTAGTCGTCGCGAAGCGAGACGTGGGAATCAAGCATCAGACGCCCGAACCGGTCGAGATCGCCCGCACGGAGGGCGGCCGCCGCTCGGAGCACCCGGGCGTTCTCGCTCACGACATGCCGGACGCAGAGGACCTCGTCTCCGCTCAGCCCTCCCCAAGCGACGTCATCGTGCGTGGCGAGATCGCGCAGGGCGCTGACCCCGAGTTTCCGGGCGGCGCTCTCACACGCGGCACGCCGACTGGCATACTCGCCGGAGGCAAGCTCGTGGTGCACTCCCGAGTCGATCACGATCACGACGGCGCGCTGCTCGGCGGGGAGGGGCGTGGGCGCCACCGATTGGTCGCGGCAATCGATGAGCAGCGCGTGGCCCTCCACACCGCAGGAGGAGGCGAGTTGGTCCATGAGGCCACAGGGCACGCCAGCCCACCGGTGCTCGGCGCGCTGGCAGTCGATCGCCCGCTCCTTCGGGCTCCCCTCGATGCCGGCCGCGGCCTCCATCACCACAGCGGAGGCGGTCTCGATGGCGGCGGAACTGGAGAGCCCACCGCCCCGGGGAACCGACGCGGTAATCAGCACGTCCAGTTCTGGGACTTCGGCGAGCCCGAGCCCCTCGGCCCGTTCGATCATCGCTCCGGCGACGTACCGCGCCCAGGCGGGCAAGCCGGAACGCTGCGCCGGCCCCTGCATTCGGAGCCCCGCGAGTGAGAACGCCACCGAGGCCCCAAGATCCCGGGCGACGACCCGCGAGTCGGCGCCGGCCGCGGGGGCCGCGAGGCAGACGCACCAACGGTCGATCGCCATGGGGAAGACGAACCCCTCGTTGTAGTCGGTGTGTTCGCCGATGAGGTTGACTCGACCCGGGGCGAGGCCCCCCCACCGCCAGGGGCGGCCGAACGCCTCTTCAAACCCGGCCGCCGCGGCGGCGACGAGCCCGTCGGGTTGCCTCATTGCGGAACCCCGGCCGAGACCGCGCCGGCCTGGATGACGCCGGAGAGCATGCTGCCGAGGCCGATGAGGATCGCGAGCCCGAAGTGGGCGCCGCCGATGACGGCGGCGTCGCGGGGCGGAAGCCGGAAGGCGACCACGACACCGCCGAAGTATGCGCCCGCCGCGAGCACTGTCGCAAGGATCACACCGCCCGGGAAGGGGAACTCCAGGCGGAAGACGACGAGGAAGAGCGAGACCGCCAGGGCCATCCGGGCGGCGACGACATCGAGCCTGCCAACGGGCCGTCCAAGCAGGAGCCCGGCGAGGATCACCGCGCCGACGCCGGAGGCTGTGTGCAGCACCGCCCAGTAGAGCGTGATGAGCACATACGCCCAGTGGTCGTGGCCCGCGTTGATCCCGGCGAGCACAGCCGCCAGGATCGCGGCCGCCCCCGCGAATCCGGTGGCCACTCGCCACTTCGTGCCCGAGCAGATCAACTCCCCGCCGGGTCCGGGCTCGGCGGGCTCCGTCGGCCTCGCGACGGGTCTTTCTGCACGTGGTCGCGCCTTGCTTGTCCCAACCGGGATTCCACGAACGACCTGCTCAACCTCTGGGTCGCGCTCGAAATCCGCGTCCTCATCGAAGTCGTCCATGAGGCCGGGCGAATCGATATGGGGCTTGCCCGGCGCTGGCGCGCGGGTTCTGGCGCCCTCGGCTCGAGCGGGATGGGGTCATGCCCGGCGGGCTCGGGGCCAGTCGATTCGGGCGTGTTGGCGGCGTCTTGCTCGCTCATCGCGTCCTCGCGGGGTTCGGCCGATGCATCCGACACATCAGCATAGGGACCCGCCGCCTCCTATCGTCCTCGCGTCCCGGAACGCACCCCTCGAGAGTGCTCGGGGGAGCCGCTCAAAGCATGCGCCGAGGAGCCTGTCGATGCCCTTTGATCCGAATGCCGCCGCCGACCTTTCTGCCGGGATCTTCGGCCTGCCCTTCCGGCGCGGCGAGGCCTCCCTGGTGGTGATTCCGGTGCCTTTCGAGGCCACGGTCTCGTATGGCGGCGGGACCGAACAGGGGCCCGCGATCGTCCGGCAGGCCTCGGCCCAGGTTGACCTGCTCGACCGGCGGTTCGGGGATGCCTGGCGACGGGGGATCTTCATGGAGCAGGCGGACGAGCGCTTCGTCGCTTGGGGCCGGCAGGCGAGGGAGTTGTGCGCGCCGATCATCGAGCGGGGCGGGGCGGAGGCGTCCGATGCGGGAATCGTCGAGCAGGTCAACGCGCTGAGCGGACGCGTGAACTCGCTGGTTTGCGAGCGGGCCAGGGCTGTGCTGGCGGAGGAGAAGATCCCCTGTCTCCTGGGCGGGGAACACTCGGTCTCACTGGGCTCGATCCGGGCGTGCGCCGAGGCGCATGGCGAGATCGGCGTCCTCCAGATCGACGCCCACATGGACCTGCGGGAGGCGTACGAGGGATTCCGCTACTCCCATGCCTCGGTCATGTATAACGCGCTCGAGGAACTGCCCGGGGTGACGCGGCTGGTCCAGGTCGGTATCCGGGACTTCAGCCGGGGCGAAACCGAGTACGCCGCCTCGCGGGGCGACCGCGTGCTGGTGCACTACGACGATGACCTCTTCGATGCGGCCGCACGGGGAGAACGGTTTGATCTCGTGTGCGCTCGCGTCCTCGAGCAGCTGCCCGAGAGGGTTTATGTGTCGTTCGATATCGACGGTCTCGACCCTTCACTCTGTCCGCACACAGGCACGCCGGTGCCCGGCGGGCTTGGTTTCCGGGAGGCGTCGCTGCTGCTCGATCGGCTGAGCCGATCCGGCAGGCGGGTTGTGGGGTGCGACTTGGTTGAAGTCGCGCCGGGTCCCGAGGGGGACGAGTGGGACGCCAACGTCGGTGCACGGATGCTCTTCAGGCTCTGCATGAGCGCGCTCGCCGCGTGCTCGCCGCAGCGCTGACGACGGGCGATTCTCTCAAACGAGTTGCTGGCCGACCAGGCCGAGCGCCGGCCCGAGCACGCTGTCGGTGATCCAGTACACCATGTCCCAGATGCGCTCCGCCCCGAAGAAGAAGATCGCCATGAACGCGAAGAGCCCGATCTGCGCGCCGTGCTCGCTCTCCCAGAATCGTCGAAACCGGGGCACAAAATCGCCGACGATACGATGACCGTCAAGGGGCGGGATCGGGATCAGGTTGAAGACCACGCCCAGGCAATTGATCACCGCTCCAGTCCGGAAGAACGTGAAGAGATTGTCGTGCAGGTTCGGGCCCGCAAACGCGCCGACCGCGCTCCAGACCACCGCGAGAATGATGCAGAGCACGAACAGGGCAAGATTGACCGCGGGCCCCGCGCCGGCGACGATCGCCTCGTCATGCTGGCCCCGGAATCGGTAGGGATTCACCGGCATCAGGCCCCAGCAGAATCCGAAGAGCGCGAAGGCCATCAGGCTCATCGGTGGGATGTGCACCACGGGGTTCAGGGTCATGTGACCCGACTCGAGCGGGCTGCGATCACCACACCGGATGGCGGCGAAGCCGTGCCCCAATTCGTGCAGCACGATCGAGACGATGACCCAGAGGACCCAGGATGTGAGTGCCACGGGGCCATTGGGACCGTTCCATACCGATTCGACCCACCACCCGTTCATGGCGCCTCCGTCCCCGCAGGCCAAAGACAGACACGCCGCCGGGGGTCCCGACAGCGTGCCAGAATCGGGCGGTTTGTGCAACCCGGCATCTCGCCCGGGATCAGGCCTTGGCGGGCGTCGCGCGGCTGACCTTCACGGCCTGCTCGACCAGGGTGTCGAAGAGCTTGGGGTCTTCGATCGCGATCTGGCTGAGCATCTTGCGGTTCAGCGTGATGCCGGCCATCTTGAGGCCGCTGATGAACAGGCTGTAACGGGAACCACGCATCCGGCAGGCCGCGGTGATACGGGTAATCCAGAGGGCCCGCATGTCGCGCTTGCGTGCGCGGCGGTCGCGGTACGCGAAGGTGCCCGCCCGACGGACGGCGATCTTGGCCAGATAGCGGTGGTTCTTGGTGCGTCCGTAGTAGCCGCGGGCTTCGCGGACGAGTCGGGTGCGCTTCTTCGTACGGACGGCGCCATTGCGTGCACGAGGCATGGTTCTATCTCCTTCCGTCCGATCGGAGGAGCCCTATCTGGCTCGCTTGTCTCCCGTCGGGCGTGAATCGCCGCGCTCTACTCTCGAGGCGGGGCGTGGTGCGTCGGTCGGAATCGTCGTTCAATCCTTGCCGGCGGCCCGCATCTCGGCCTTCTGCTGCGGCGAGGGCGAACGGCGGATCGCGGTTCGGGGCTGATTTCGCCCGCGGAGGCGGCGGAAGAGCATCTTCTCCATGCGCTTGGCGTCGGAACCCGCCATGTAGCGGTCCTTGCGGAGCTGACGGAGGCGCTTGCCGCTCTTGTGGGAGCTCAAGTGCTTGTGGTAGGCCGAGCGGTGCCGGACCTTTCCGGTCTTGCTGATCCGCACGCGCTTCAGGAAGCCCTTGTGCATCTTGTTCTTCGGCATCGGCATCGACTCCCAATGCGGCGCTCTCGCCCGGACACACGCCAAACCATCCCACCAATCGGGGGCGGGAAGCCTAGCCCCTCCGATGCAACCGAGCAAGCTGACCCCCACCGTTCCGGGCGCGACCTCGGGGTTCAGGGTCCGACAAAGGAATCCTGGCGGTCCGCCGGGGCCTCCGTGCCTTCGATCGGTTTGAGCCCGGCCCGCCTGGAGACTTCGTCGATCACCATCTCGATGGACTTGGGGAGCCAGATGTTGTCGCCGCTCGGGAGAACCGGGCTGGATAGCCACTGGGCCGAGCCATCGGCAAACAGGCCGTGTTGCCCCCGGCCACGGTGGTTCGGGCTCGACTCGAAGGGGTAGATCACCTGGCCCCGGACCGCCCGGAGAACTACCGGGGAACGGTCGGCGACGACCACCAACTGCGAGGGGCCACCCCACACCTCGCGCTCGGGCCGGGCCATCACCCGGTAGCTGTAGGAGAGTTCGTCCAGGCTCGACCAGTCGCGGGCGTCGGGCGTTCGGGCCACCCTGGCGGCCTGTGGATTACCCGGGCAGGCGAGCGATGCCAGGGTCAGGTACTGCTCGCGGGCGAGGGTGTAGAGGTTGGCGGAGTTGGAGTGCTGGGGGTCGCGCCCCACATCCCACCAGGTGCCTCCGCCAAAGCCCGCGGTGGAGATGGGGAGCATGGCGTCGTGGTCGAGGGCATAGCCCCCCAAGGCGCCGGCAACCTCACGCATGTTGCCGTTACAGATCGTGCGTCAAGCGCTGTCGCGAACGGTGGAGAGGACTGGCCAGAGTACCGAGGCCGCCAAGAGCAGGACGGCGGCGACCGAGAGCACGTCGGTCCATCGCGCTCGACTTTCGGGGCGGAAGCGGTAGGAATCCGCGACTTCACCCGGGCTGGAGCGGACCCCGTCGAGCGTCCGCTGGATCAGGCTGCGTCGCTCGAAATCAGAGGACACCGGGCCACCAATTCGGGCCAGGCCCGCGAGCGCCTCATGCATCCGGGCTCGTTCTCGCAATGCGGGGGGACCCGAGCGGCATCAAACTCCGCGAGGACCCAGGCGTCGAGGGCTTCGGCATCCTGGCCGCAGAGTTCGGTGGAAGACTCGTCGCTGCGTCGCACGCACGACATGGTTCGTGCCACGCGCTGGGCCCGCCCCTCGATCGGGGTCCGACCGAGCAGGTCGAGGAGCGAGGCGATTCGGATCGCGCGATCCCGGTGGGCCTGCGGCACCGCGGCGGGGTCGAGTTGGTGCTCGCAGAGGGAGTCGAGCGCCCGTGAATCCTCGTCCTGCAGGGCCGGGACCGCCGGGATTTCCGGCATATCGGCTGGCGTGTCGTGGGGCGTCATGGGTTCCTCGACTCGTCCGTGATCTCCTGCCACCGCTTCGCGAAACTCGCGACGGCGGCGTGCAGTCTTGACTTGACCGTCCCGAGCGGGATGCCGAGTTCCTCGGCGATCTGGGCGTATGTCAGGCGCTGGAAGTAGGCGAGCAGAAGGATCTCCTTGAGGGGATCGGAGAGGCGTTCCAGGGCCCGTTGCACCTGCTCGTCGCGTTCGGCATCGAGCATCGCGGTGTCGGGCGGCGGGATCTCGATCTGGAGCAGGTCAATGAAGCTCCCCCCGTCGCTGCCCGAGTTTCCGGACGCCGAACCGATCGGCGCCGAGAGCTCAAGTGTCTGTCTGCGTCCCTTCCTACGGAGCAGGTCGCGGGCCTTGTTCGCCGCGATTGTGAATAACCAGGGACGAAACCGCCGGGAGGTGTCGAAGGATCCCAGCGAGAGGTGAACCTGGAGAAAGGCTTCCTGGAATGCGTCCTCGGCGATCTGCCGATCTCCTCCGAGGCGGATGAGGAACCGGAGTAGGTCGTCGTGGTATCGCTCGACGAGCGCGGCGAAGGCGTCCGAGTCGCCTCGGCGGCAGGCCTCCACGAGCTTTTCATCAGTTCGACGGTCCAATCCAGATGTCCTGCCCTGCCCGGATGAGCGGTTCCCCCAAGAACGGCCCGCGGCCCCGCGCGGGTTCGCCACTTTCCCGAATCACTCGATCAGCTGGCCGGCCTCCCGCGCCGAGCGGAGCCCGGTTCCCGGACCGAATCGCCTGAGGCCGACGGCCCGGGGCCCCGGGGCTTGCTCCTGGAGGCACTGACCAGGGCTTTCCTTGGTCATAAATCGGCGTCGCGTCTTGACCCGGACCGGGTGGGCTCGCCCCTCGATCACGACGATGGTTCCAGAGACTGCCCCGGCCCGGACCCCCTCGGCGGTGTGCCCGGTCTCGAGCCACGCGACGCACGCCCGCCGGGTGGCCTCGTCCGGCGGTGTCGCGATCAACGTATAGGCGACTGGAGCCATGGACCGGTAAGGTAGCAGGGCGCGAAATGGAGTGCTTTCGGGCCGGAGAAGGGCAATCTCACCGGCGACGGGGCGTTGAGCGGGTGTACGAAAGGACGGGCCTGGGTGGGAGTTGAGCCGACACCAGCGGACGGGGCCTTGGATCTGGCCGAGCTCGTCCGTTCGGCCCGGGCCGGCGATGAGGACGCTTGGCGCGACCTCGTCGGGCTGTACGGGCCTCGGGTCTTCGCCCTCGCGCGGAGCCGGCTCCGCGACCATGACGCGGCAGAGGAAGTGATGCAATCGGTGTTCGCCACGGTCGCCATCAAGCTTCGGGAGGGGAGGTACGACGAGCATGGCAAGTTCGAGCCATGGTTGTTTCGCATCGCCATGAACCGGGTGCGCGACGCCGTGAGGAGGGCGCGGCGCGACCCGACCACGGGCTCTGGCGACGGGCTCGACCAACTGGGAGGCCAGGCCGCCGGCCCTGATACAAAGGCCTCGTTCGCCCAATTGCGGGACGCGATGGAACGGCTGTCCAAGCCGGATCGGGAGGTGGTGGAGTTGCGGTACCACGCTGGGCTGAGCTTCCGACAGATCGCCGACCTGCTCGGTGAGCCGATCGGCACGCTGCTGGCCCGGCACCACCGTGCGCTCCGCAAACTCCAGCGCATGCTCGGGACAGGGGATGAATCCATTGCCAACGAACTGCCCTCGCCGGCAGGGGGTGCATGATGAACTCGCACGACACCGATATTCCGGCCGACATCCAGAGCATGGCCGCCCGACTGGCCGAGGCCGGGGCCGCGGCCCGCGCAGGAGGCGAGAACGCCGCATACCGGGTCGCGCTCCGCACCGCGCGGCTGCTGCACGAGGAGGCTCCCGCCCCGCGGATCGGCGCCTCTGGGCTGGCTCGGTTCTGGATGTGGCTCGCAGCACCGGCGACGGTTTTGGCGGCTGTCGCGATCGCGTTCGTGATGGCCCAGCCCGGGCACCACCCGTCGAGCGACGGCGGCAGCGTTGCCGCCGCCCGGCTCGAGACCGACATCGATACCTGGCTCGCGCTCGACGAGGTCCTTCGCGAAGAGACATTTGAGAACCGGCTCGCCGTGTTGAGTCTGGATACGGCGGGAGTGGCCACCCGATCCGACGACGCCGACAGTCTTCCACGTCTGGAGTCCGGATCGTGAGGGGATGTAACGTGACTTGGAACCTCACGCGGACGGTCCTTTGCCTCGCGGCGTGCGCGGGCACCCTCGTCACGCCGGGGGCCTTTGCCCAGCAGGCGCCGCCGCCACCCCCGGAGCAGCCGACGGGTCTGGATGCGTCGCATCTACGCGACCGGCTCGAGAAGATGCTCAAGCAGATGGAGGCCTCGACCGAGCGGATCCGCTCGGCGATCACGATCCTGGACGACGGGGGCGCGGTCGGCGATGCCATCAACCAACTCGGTGGCCCGATGATGGTCCGAAGGTTCTCCGAGAACTGGGAGCGTTGGAACCGGCAGGACGAGGCGCCCGGGCAGGGCATGGGCCAGGGGCCGGGCGGGGGGATGGGCCGCGCAGGCGACGAGCCCCGCGGGCCGGGCGGTCGCGGACTCGGCAACGGCCGGCCTGAATGGCCCGGCGTCGAGGGCCCGCGCGCCGTGAGCCCGGACGAGATCATGGCATTCCTGCGGGAGAACGCCCCCGAATACGCCGATCGCCTCCAGACCGCCCGAGACGAGGATCCTCACCGATTTGACCTCTTTGCGCAGAGGTTGGGGCCGCGGGTTGGCGAGATCCTTTCCGCCAAAGACCATGACCAGGAACTCGCCGACATCCTGACCAACGATTTCCGCGTCGGGCTCATGCTGGTCAAGGCGGGCGGTGAGTGCGTCAGGGCGAGGCAGGCGAACGATGACGGCGCGCTCGAGAACGCTCGCGCGAAGCTCAGGGAGTTGGCGGCCGAACAGGTTGATCTCCGCCTCAAGCGCCGGGAACTGGAGGTTCGGCGGTTGGAAGAGCGGCTCGCCGACCTCCGCAAGGATGTGGATCAGCAGCGCGACAAGCGCGCCACGCTCATCGATGAGTTGGCCGAGCGGGCCTCCCAGGGCGCACCACCCGAGGCAGAGGATGGGGAGCGTCGCCGACCCAGGCGCGGGCGCGACTAGCCGTCACGAGACGATCGAACCCGGGGCGATCTCGGTCATCGGGGTAAGCACCACGACCGAGCGGGGGCCCTCGGCATCTTTGGGGGCGTCGCTCGCGGCGAGCAGCATGCCCCGCGACTCCTCGCCCCGGATCTTGCGGGGCGCAAGATTCGCCACGATCACGATGTGCCGGCCGACGAGCTGCTCGGGTTGGTAGTACTCCCGGATTCCCGCACAAATCTGGCGTGGGGCGCCGCTCCCGTCATCGAGTTGCAGCTTGAGTAGGCGGTCGGCGTTGGGGTGCGGCTCGGCGTGCACGATCCTGGCGACGCGCAGGTCGACGCGGGCGAAGTCTTCGAAGGTGATCTCGGGCTTGGCGGTCGTCTGCGGCGCTGCGGCGTCGGTCATGGCGTCACTCCGTGGGCGGGCCTCGCTCTTGTCCGGGGGCGGAAACTGTAGGAGCCGAGCCGTCGGCCGGCTGGGCGGGCTTCGTCGCGTCCGGGCTGTTCACCCAGCCCCCGTCGCGCCAATAGGGGGCGTTGATATCAATTCCGAGCACGGAGGCAAGCTCTTCCGGCGCCGCCTCACGGAGCGGGGCTCCGTAGTCGAGCGAGAGCTGTGCACCCCAGGACCGCGAGATCCCGTGCAACAGTCGCGACTCGAACCGGAGTTGCGACACGAGCTGCCCTTGGGTAAGGCGCGGCCCCGGGTTGCCCCGGCATGTGTAGCACTCGCGGTAGGAGGGTGGGTCGGTGTTGGGCCGGAAGACGACCCGTTCATTGCCGCATTCTCGGCACGGCCATTCTGAAGCCCACTGCTCGACCTGCCAGAGCGCACCGGTGGCCGCTGAGAATCCGAGCAGCTGGCCATACCGCAGGAATATCTCGCGGACGCCGGGTGTCTGGAGCAGATCCCTCGCGCGGAGGCCGTTGCCCGCTCGGACCTCGCCGATCGCTTCCGCTGCGGTGAACGCCGCGTCGCTTACCGCGCCCCCTGAACTTTCGCTCTGCCAGGCCGGGGCGGCGTACGACGAATCCATGCGGCTCGCCAGCGCCCGGAGCCACCGCTGATCCGACTCGAGCCGGGAGAGCGATGCCAGCGCCAGGCAGGAACTGGGGGCGATCCACGACGGCGTGCCATCGCGGCGGTCGAGCTCGAACGCCAGACCAAAGAGGTGCCTGGCGAGCTCTTCCTCCGCTCGAGACTGCGACTCGTCGGCAACTTCCTCACCGAGGAGGAAATACGCCGAGGGATCGCCCGGCGAGAGGGCCGTGAGCCGTGGGGAGATCCAAGCGGGAAGCGGCTCCGGCTGCGCCGGCTGTTCCGGCTGCGCGGCGACCACGCACGGTGCGATCAGCGTCCAGGTCGCCACGATGGTCGGCACGATCTTCATGGCTGCTCCTGTCCGAGACGTACCGCCCAGAGATCGAGCGTGCCCTCCTCGACGACCAGGATCTGCTCGATGACGTCCTTCGCCGCCCGTCGGCGTTCGCGCACCGCGTCGCGGATTCCCTTGACATCCCCCGAGCGGTCGATCCGCTCCGCCCCGACCGCCACACTCATCAGTTCGAAGGCCGCCATCTGCTCGGCGGCGAATGTCTGGACCGGGCCCTCGGCGAGGCCCAAGCGCGCGGCGTGCCTCGCCAGCACCGATTCCACTTCGATCACCTCCGACCCGAGCCCGCCCCGCCTGGCGAGCCGCTCCCACTGCGCTCGGAGCATCGCCGCCGCCTGATCGGGCGGGATCTTTGGCGGGGTGGCCCCCTCGGACAGCGGCCCATCGCCGGTTGCGCGCGCGGCGTAGGACTCGCCGAGCACCGCAGCGAGATCATCAATGATGCCCGCTTCCCCCTCGGCGGCGAGCTGCTCGAGCGCGGTCTGGACCAGCACGCGACGCGTCCGCAGCTTCCAGTCGGGGTCGTTGACCGACATCGTGGTGGTGCTCGTGAGGGCGGCCACGAGCTCGGCGTTCTGTGGCGTCCTCGGCATTCGTGGAAGAATCTCAAGCATCGCGAGCGTGAGCGCCGCCCCGGGTCGTTGCGCGAGCAACGCCTCCCTCGCGGCCACGCGGGCCTGGGCCGGCGAGCCGCGGACCGCCTCGGTGACCAGCACCTCGGCATCGGTCGGGCTCGTGAAGTTCTGACTCCTCGCGTCGGCCAGGAGACGCAGCCGCTCTGGAAAGTCGCGTTGCGCAGAGAGGTAGGCGAGCGCCCATCGGCTCATCGCGGCATCGGTGTCGAGACGCTCGGCGGCCTGACGCTGGTTCCACCTCGTGAGTTCCATCTCGACGGGCCGATCAAACTCATCGATCAGCACACCGGCGTCATCGAGTTTGCCGTTGAATCGCAGCTGCGCGGCCTGGGACAGGCGCGAGAGATTCACGGCCCGCGCAAGACGCGTCACGGTCGTCACCTCTGTCGAAGGAGGCTGGAGCACTTCGCGTGCCGCCTTGAGCCAGTCGCCCGCGAGATCGTCGAGCGAGGGGCCCTCGAGGCTGAGGCCCCACGCCGCGGCATAGCGCTCCCGCATTGCCTGTCGGGCATCTGCGCTGGCACGCACGGGCAGGGCCATTGTGGCATCGACCCCCGGCGCCTGCGAGCGCCGCGCCAGCGTGGTGGTGATGGCGTGCAGGTCGGCGTCGGAAACCCGGGTGTCGGAGAACATCCGGACCAGCCAATCCCGGGCCGTCGAACCCTCACGCCAATCACAGCGCAACACCAGAGCTTCGATGGCCTTGCGCACGACCTCGCTCTCCGTGGGCTCGGCAGCCCCGACCACGACCCACTCCAGCGCCGACAGCAGCGTGCGCGGGGAATCCGCATCGCCGAAACGTGAGGCATCGATCCATTTCTGCCATGCCTCGTCGCGACCCGCGGTCTCCGCTCCGGCGACCAGCCCGGGGAGCATCGTCCAGAGCGCAGCCTGAACACCCTGCTCGAAGCCGCTCGAGACGGCGACCGAGGATCCCACGACTTCCCGAAGCCTCGCCTCGACCGCCCGACTGGCCACGGCTCCCATGTCCTGCTCGCGGGCGAGGCGGGCGAGCATGCCCACCGACCATGCGGCCGGCCAGATCTCGGCCGCCAAGATCTGCTGGTCTTTGCGCCCGAGCGGCGCCGCTCCCCTCGCAACCGCGCCGACGACCGCTTCGGCCATCTCGGGCAGTTGCACGGCTCGGTACACGAACTCGACCACGTCGTGTTGTGCGGCCCGCTGCTGCGGGACCGTCAGCCCGCACCACTGCGCGCCAACGCCGGCAAACGCCCCATCGAACACGCGGACCGCTTGCGCGGGGTCGATCGCCAGTCCATCGGCGGCCGAGTCGAGCGCTGCGACGGCATCACTGAGGCGGGAGTACCTTGGCGCCGCAGCCTCGTCCGGCTTGTCGCGTTTGGCCTGAGGCTGGGCTCCCTTCCAGGGGAAGAGCTCTTCGCCACCGGCCATGGGCAGCTCGGCCGGCTTCGCCGCCGGCGGCGCCGCCGCCGACCGGCCCGGGTCGGGCTGCGCACCCCGGCTTCGCCCGCTCGTGCTGGCGATGACGATGAGCGCAACGGCGACGACGAGCGCCAACAGCGTGGCGAGACTCCCGACCACGAGCATGAGCCGACGCCGGTCGGCCTCGATCTCCGGCGAGGGTTCGTGGGGCGCCGCGACGGCCGGTTCGCTCAGAACGTCGGCCGGCGCGGGACGCAGCGGACGGGCCGCCTTGCGGCGGCGGCGCGGCGTCGCGGACTGTGTTGTCGAACGTCGCCTGGAGGCGAGGTGTCGCAAGACATCGGCCACTTCATCAGGGCCGGCGCCGCGGGCCAGCGCGAGCGTCGTCAGACGCCGCAGGGCTCGCCGATTCCATCCCCCGTATCGGGCCAGGGTAATGAGGACGTCCTGCTCCAAGCGGACCTTCGTCGCCCGCGAGGAGTCCTTCGCGACCTTGGCCCGCTCGCCGACCTGGGTTCGCACGGCACGGTCGAGCAGCTGCGCCGCGGCGGCATGCAGCGCCAGGCGGACCTCGTCTGCCTCGGGGGTGCGCCCCTGGGGGTGCTCGTCGAGCTTGGCGAGCGAACGCTGCAGGCCCGCAATGATCTCGTCATCGGATGGGTTCTCGAACAGGCCGAGGAGGCTGTGCAGGCGGCCCGACGCCGCCTCACGCCCCAGAAACCGCTCGATCAACGGGCGCGATCCGAGAGAGCCGAAGGCGTGGCCGCTCATCCGCCACCTCCGGTCCCGGGCTCTGCTGCCGGCGCGACTCCGGAGAGCAGGGCCGACAATTCTCTGGCCCGGCTCGCGAACGGCTCTGGTCCCAGGTCGGGGTAGAGGACCCGGTACTGATCGAGAGTGGCACGGGCTCGAGGCCTGTCGATCTCGGCGAGGACCGCCATCGACTCGACCCTGGCCTCAAACCACCCGTCGGAGCCCTCGCGCAGGCCATTCATCAACGTCGTCCACGAATCGAACGCGACCTGGTGGTTGCCCGCCGCTTCAGACGCGACCGCGAGGCGGCGGAGCGAGGGGGCCGTCTGCTTTCCGAGCGAGACGAGCTTCTTGTCGGCCTCGATCGCAATATCCCGCATGGAGGTGTCGTCCGGCGTATGTGACCACACCGCCGTCGCGGCCGAGGCGACCGTGTTGAGCACGCCCATCACCGACGCATCCTTGGTATGGTCTTCCAAGGGTTCAAACTGCGCGAGGACCCTTTGCCCATATCCCACGACCTCGGTCGCGGCCTCGATATTCAGAGTCTGCCCCTTCCATCGCTCCAGCGCCTGCTGATAGAGCAATCTATCCCCTGAAGTTGCATAGATGCCGCCGGCCCGGTGCAGCTCGGCAATCGCCGCGGATACGCCGTCAGGATTCGTGCGTGCGAGCGCGATCTGGAGCCGTCGAAATGCGATCTCCCCTTCGGCGTCCCCCAGGTCGAGGCCGGTCAGGGCGGCGGTGTCGTCGAGCAAGTCGAGCAGTCGAGTGGCCCGGGCGACGTCGGGCACCGCGATGCTCAGCGCCGCGTCGAGCGCCTGACGCACCCGGAGGACCACGGCCTTCGCGGCCTCCTGGGCTTCCTCCTTGGATCCGGAACGGACCTTGGCGACATCAAGATTGATGAGTTCTTCGGCGACCTCGACGAACCTCGCGGCCGCGTAGTCTCGCTCTGGTCCCCTCGTCGATCGGTATTGCCGGTACATCAGGCGGGAGGCGTGGCGGCGGGACGCCTCATAGAGCGGCGAGTCCTTGGGCACGTCGAGCAGGACCTTGATCGCCTCCTCGTCGCTCATGAGCCCGTCGTCGATACGGCGAAGGAGGAGCTTGGCGGCCCGGTCGGTTGCCGGGAACGTGAAGAGGTAGAGGGTGGCGAGCTTGTCGCGGTCCTCCACGGCCGACCGCTCCCCGTTCTCGACCGCGCGATCGAGGGAGACGATCGCGTACCAGAGCGACTCCTCCCGGAGTTCGACGGTTTCGGCCCGTTCGAAGACGGACTGGAATGCGGCTGAGGCGTTGCGCAGCTCGCCCGCGTAGTAGAGCGCCAGCCCCTGCATCATCTTGGCCTGGACAAACTCCTTGGGGAATTGCGGGGCGTCCGGGGCGGCCTGCGCGACATCAAGGGCACGCACCGCGTCGAGATACCGGTTGGTCACAGTGGCGTCCTTGGTGGGCTCATCGCCCCCGCCCACCGCCTCGTGCGCCTCTCGGGCCCTCTCGTAGCTCCGCAGGGCCCGGACGTAGAGCACCACAAACCCGGTGTCGCCCATCGGCGACGTACCGAATCTCTTCACGAGGTCGAGGACATGTCCGATCTCGCCCTGTGCCACAAGGTCGCCGAGGGCGACCTGGGCGATCGCCTCGAGCAGCTTGTCGCGGTCCTTGCCGAGCCCTGGCCTGTTGTCCGGACCCTGGATCGCTTCGAGCGTGCACACCGCGATGAGCCTCGCTTCCGGGACCGGGAGCGGGGTGGCCTTGGCGGGGTCCGACGAGAGACGCCGGCGGTCGATGAGCCGCTCCAGATCGACCCACCGCCGCGCCCGCGCGAGGACCTCGATTCGGCGGCCCCAGAGCTCCTCTCGAATCTCGGGGGCGGTCTCGCCGGCGGCGTCTATCGCGTCGAGCCACTGGATCGCCGTGGCGTCCTGTCCGGTGAGCGAATAGGCCAAGGCGCAGGCCATGGCCGCGCGGGCGACATGCTCGTACCGCAGCAGCGAGGTGGGCAGTCCGTCGACGGTCGGCTCGCGGTTGCCCGGCGCATTGAGCAGCCAGCCGAAGCTCCGTCGCGCCGCCTCGGCCTTCCTCGGATCGCCGGAGATGAGGGACTGGTAATACTGCGACCATCCGGCGTAGTACATCGCCAGTGATCGGAGCCGGCGAGCATCGGCGAGCTGATCCCGCACGACGTGCACGTCCCCGCGTGTGGCGCGGCTCTCCATCTGCTCCAGCGACTCGACGCGCCGGTCGATCCGACGCCCGATGTCGAGGAATGCCGGCTCGACCGCGCGGAAGGTCTCGAGGGCGCTGTTCTGCTCCTCGGCGGTGCTCAGACGCAGCGAGAACCGCTGGGCAACCGACTCGGAGAGGAGGAACGAAGCCTTGTAGAGTGTCAGGCGGAGTTCGAACGAATCCGCGTCGGGCACAAGGTCCAGCAGCTGCTTGGCCTGAGATTCGATCTCGCGTTGCCGCTCCGGGGTGTCCGCGGCCGAGAGCAGACGCGAGTAGTGCTTGCCGAGCCGCTCGGCGACCGTCCCCCGATCGCTGGGTGACGCCGCCCGGAGCTCGTCGAGCAGGTAGGTTGAGAGCAGGGCATCCAGGCGTCGGTCCCGCAGATAGGCTTCGACCGGGTCCGCCGTCTCGGCCGATTCGGCCTCCACGTCCTGGGCCTGCGCCGGCGGCGACGCCATGCCCAGTGCCCCCAGGGTCAGGCACACCCACAGCAGCTTCGGCATGGCGTGTTTAACTCGCGGGAACATAGCTGACCTTCGTGAAACCCGCGTCCTTGCAGGTCTGGAGCGCGGCGGCGGCGGCGGCAACCGGCACGTCGTTGGCCACCCGCACGACGACGCCGCTGGATTTGGGCAGCTCCCGAAGGAGTCGGAGCAACTGGGAGCGTTCCGTCATGTTGTTGGCGCCCAGTCGGAACACCGCGGCGTCGCCTCGCCGCTCCACAAACACGATCTGGGGCTGGAAGTCCGCGCCCGTGCCCTGTTGCTGGCTCTGCGGCTTGAGCGAGCTGGCCAAGTCGGTCTCCTGCACCGAGGCGGAGACGGTCATCATGAAGAAGATCAGGAGGAGGAAGACCACATCGATCATCGACGTCATCGGGAGCGTGCCGATGTCGGCGCCGAACAGGCCTCTGTGCCGTCGCCCGAGTTTCACGGTGTGCCCCCGTTCCCGGAGGGCACGGACGTCCCAAGCCGCCACTGTCGAGCCCCAACCGCCGCGAGCCTGGCCGCCAGGATGTTGACAAACTGGGCCGGGCACGCCTTGTCGGCGCGAACCAGCAGGTCGAGCGGCTGGCCGACGGCCTTGGCGTGTTCCTGCTCGAGCGAGACCAACCGGACGACGTCCTCGAGCGATCGGGGCTCGCCCTCCACCAGGTAGCCGCCCTCCCCGGAGACATCGATCACCACGCCGCCAGGTGCCACGAGCTGCTGCTCGTCACCCTTCTCCTCCGGCAGGTCGATCGGCGACCGGATCACTTGCGACAGCTGCGAAGTGAACAGGAAGAAGATGATGAGCTGGAGCACCACGTCGATCATCGGCGTCATATCGAAGCCGTACGGACGCTCGCGCTTGGCCGGAGAGAGGATCATCCCGTCCGTACCCCCTGGGCTGCCGGGGCCGGGCGTGGGGGTGCTGCCCGGGCTGGCCCGGGCGCCCCCGGCTGTGCCGGCGAGGCGCCTTGCTCGACGTGCGAGGCCAGCTCTTCGATGAGATCACCGACCTCCGAGACGAGGGCGTCGATCCGGTTGCGGAGGTATGCATAGACCGCGGTGCAGGGGATCGCCACGACGAGGCCGAGCACCGTCGTGATCAAGGCCACAGAGATGCTCCCGGCGAGCTGGTCGGGCTTCGCCACACCCTGACTCACGCTCAGCGTATCAAACGCCCCGACCATCCCCACCACCGTTCCCAGGAGGCCGAGCATCGGCGCGACGCTCGCGATCAATCCGATCGCGTCCGTCGAGCGGTGCAGCCTCGCAACCTCGGTCTGCCCGGTCTCTTCCAGGGCGGTGCGGAGCTCCAGCAGGCCGAAGGGTGATCTGGAGCACCGCAGCAGCGCGGCCCCCATCACCCTGGTCAGGAACGAATCGTGGTCGGGGCTGGAGCAGTACGCGATCGCCTGTTCCAGGCTCCCCGCCCGCAGCATCCTGTCCAGCGAGCTGACGTCGGCCTCTGGCGCGAGGCGGGCGCGACGGAGCCGGACCACGGCCGCGATGATGAATACCACCGCCGTGAACGACAGCCCGACGATGATGTATCCGATCTGGCCGCCCTCGGCGATGTACTGGACGAGCGTCTTGTTGGGCGGGCCCGCACCCCCGGCGGCCGCGGCCCCCGCGCCCTGCATCGCCATCATCCCAAACGAGTAGAACAGGCGTTCAACCATGTGAGGTCCTGCTTTCCCTTGTCGCATCGGTGGTCAGCGGCGAGGCTCCCGTGCCCGCCCGCGGGGTATGCATCAAAGCATCGGCGCTCGCGGGCGCCGGCCATACGACGATCCGGTCCCACAACGTCGCGGGATGCCCCGGAAACCGGTCGAGCAGCTCTCGTCGCAATTCACCGGCGCCGGCGTCCTGGCCCATCGCCCGGAGCGTCACGGCCGCCTCGGCGAGCGCGAGCCCGGCAAGGTAGGGGTCGTCCCGATCGTGGGCGACCCGCACCCGAATCAGTTCGATCACGCCGCGGCGCTGCTGCTCGGGGTCGGGCTCGCGGACCAGCGAACGCGCCAGCGCGATGCGCAGCCAGGCCTCGAGCCAACCCGACGGCTCTTTCCGCAGCCGGCTCTCGACTGCCTTGCGGCCGGCGGCCCGCTCCGTATCGATCAAGCTCTGCGCCGCAACCACGTCCCAGACGAGGCGGACCGCTTCGTCGTTCGAGTCCGGTCGGGGCATGGGCTCGCTGACCCCAAGCTCGGTCTGCGCCGCGTGCCGATAGAGCACGGCCAGCGACTGCTCGCGCGGGCCGAAGGAGCCGCCCTCCATCGACGCACCCGCGAACACACGCACCGCGGGCAGATCGAGCCAGATCGGCGGCAGATCCCCGATCAGGCCGGTGGACGCGTCGATCTGGATCGTCGCCTGCTCATCCGCCGTCCAGGCACGAGGCTGGTACCACTGCGGCCCGTCACCCTGGCGCCGGGCGTTGAGCCAAGCTAGCCACGCCGAAACCGCGAGCGTGTGGGCGTTGCGGTGCAGGCGACACCGCAGCAGGCCCTCCGCCACCACCGCCGCCGTCGGACCACGAGCACCCTGATACTTCGCGAAGAGCCGCTCAAACAACGGTTCGGCGGCAGGGGTGTCGCCACGTTCAAGCCGTGCCGAGGCACGCCAGGCCTCGTCGGCGACTTGCTCAAACGCTGCGGCCTCGGGCGCGTGATCGCCCCCGACCTGCAGCACGCGATCCCAGCCAACGATCACCGAACCCGCCACGGCCGAGCCGACGACCACCCCCTCTGGGCCGACCTCACGCACCTGTCCGACCGGCGCAGGCTCGTGCCCGCGCAGCACCAGGTCGCCTTCGGGGCCTGCGCAGACCGCGGCCGTCAGGAGCAGCACCGCGGGCCACATCATGGTGTCCCCGCCGGGGCCGGGATGTAGGTGTATGTGCCGCCCGATTGCGAGGCGATCCGGCGCAGCCGCAGCTCCGACTCCCGGCTCACCAGGGCGATGCAATGGATGGGCACCTTGTACTCGGCGTTGAGGGACGCCACCTCGGAGACGACTTCGTCGTCGAACTCGCCGTCGGTCATAAAATAGATCGCGTCCGGCGGCGGGCGCATCGCGAAGGCCAGCTGGAATGCCGGTGAGGGATTGGTCCCACCTCCGGAGGTGAACTTCGAGACCCCCCGCCGAGCGAAGCGCTTGCCCCGCTCGTCGGCGTCGATCCATGCGAGCCGCCCATCGAGGGCCCCCGCGGAGGATGAGTATGGCACCACGAGGAAGTCCGCCGACTCGAGCAGCCCCTCGAGCGACTTGACCAGTTCGCGTTGGAGCGCCTCCAGCTTGCCGCCGATCGACATCGAGCCGGAAACGTCGACGATATAGACGAAGCGGGACCCGGTAGCCTCGACGCCAAAGAAGCTGGCGCTCCCAGAGCCGGACCCTGAACCCTCCCCGAGCCCCGACGCCGAGCCGATGTCGCCGGCGCCGGTGCCCAGGGCCGTCGGCGCGATGTCGGAGAGCGACCCGGTGACATCCTGGTCTGTCGCCATCTCCAGCGCCGGCACTTCGGGCAGGTTCTCCTGCTGAATCTCCGGGACACTGGGGAATCGAAGCTCAGTGCCGACTCCTGCATCTCGGCCAGCTCTGTCTCCGTCATGACGGCGAAATCGACCACCGCGGGCATCGCCACCGCATCCCCCGCGTACTCATGCCCGACCCGCATATGGGCGGCGACGAACCACGCAATGAGATGCACGAGCAACGAGACGGTCACTCCGATGACGGTGGCCCGTCGGATCCACCGGAGCACCCTCTCGTCGAAGGGCTCCGGGTCGGGCATCCCGCGCCCCGGCCCAGCCGGCCCGGGCCGAATCAGCCCCCCGGGCTCGTTTCCTCGCGTCTGCTCCGTCATGGGGTTCTCATCGGCGGCAAGGGCTCTCGGGGTCCCGGAGTTTGCGCCGGTTCTGGGCCCGGCCCGGGATGCTCGGGGCCTCCCTCGTCCAGACAATACCGGTGAGGAGGCCCCCGCGTTGCTTGACCCCCAGCGGCTTAGGGGTTTCAATCCGCCAGTCCGGGAGTGTCCGTACCCGGTGCGTGTTCGGTTCCATGCCGCCTCGGGAGACCCTTCGTGCCCTCACCCGACCCCTCAGGACTCGCCTACCGCCGCGTCCTGCTCAAACTCAGCGGCGAGGCGTTCAGCAAGCCGGGGAACTTCGGCATCGACTCGGACGAGCTCGGGATTATCGCCGCGGAGGTCGCTTCGGCCTCGCGCCTCGGCGTGCAGCTCGCCGTGGTGGTCGGTGGCGGCAACATTATCCGGGGCGCCCAACTCGCGGCCGCCGGCCACATCGAGCAGGCGACCGCCGACTACATGGGAATGCTCGGTACGGTGATCAACGCGCTGGCCCTCCGGGAGAAGCTCTTGACTCTGGGGGTGGACTCCCGCGTGCTCTCGGCGTTGGAGGTCCGGTCGGTGGCCGAGCCCTTTATCCGGGGACGTGCGATCCGCCACCTTGAGAAGGGGCGGGTTGTCATCCTCGCGGCGGGAACGGGTAATCCGTTCTTCACCACCGACACCTGTGCCAGCCTGCGGGCCCGCGAGCTTGAGTGCGAGATCCTGCTCAAGGCGACCAAGGTCGACGGCGTCTACGACGCCGACCCCCGCAAGAACCCCGACGCGAAGCGGTTTGAGTCGCTCACCTTTACGAGGGCGATCACCGACCAGCTCGGCGTGATGGATATCACGGCCATGGCGATGTGCCGGGGAGCACAACATCCCCGTCATCGTCTTCGATTTCAAGTCCCCGGGCAATATCCGCAGAGTGGTCGCCGGTGAGCGCATCGGCACGCTGGTGCGCGGTGACGCGGCGGAGGTCCCGGTTCGCGCGTGACGGTGGAAGGAGATCCTGATGACCGATCCCGATACGATCCTGCTTGAGTCTGAGGACAGCATGTCCAAGGCGCTGGACTACCTGAAGAAGGAGCTCAGGGGCCTGCGCACCGGCCGGGCCAGCCCGGCTCTCGTGGAGTACCTCAAGGTCGACTATTACGGCTCCGCGACCGATCTCAAGGCCCTGGCGGCGATCAGCGTCCCCGAGCCCACCCAACTGCTCATCAAGCCCTTCGATGCGGGCGCCGTCGGCGAGATCAAGAAGGCGATCGAGGCTTCCGGCCTCGGCCTCAACCCGATCGTCGAGGCCAAGCAGATCCGGCTGAACGTGCCATCGCTCACCAGAGATCGCCGTCAACAGCTCGCCACCCAGGCCAAAAAGATGGGCGAGGAGCAAAAGATCGCCATCCGAAATGTCCGTCGCGACGCCAACAAGCATGCCGACGGGCTCGCCGACCAGACGGGCAAGCACTTTTCGGAAGACGAAGTCAAACAGCTCAAGGAGGAGATCCAATCGCTCCTCAAGAAATACGAGGGCGAAATGGATCAGGTCGTCGAGGCCAAGGCCACCGAGATCATGGAACTCTGACGCCCGTCAAGTCCCGCAGCGCTGCGAGCCTGCCGCGGCCCCCGGATGACGCCGGGGGCCGCGCTCGTTGGGACTGGGAGGCTCCGGCGCACCAACGCCTCAATCGAAGATCATGACCCGTGGCATCACGGCCTGGACGGGCTCCTCGCGGAACTGCAGCAACGCGCGACCCGCGTTGGAGACCTGCCGCCAGGCATTCGGGCCTAACAGCTCCGCAGCCGCACGTGCCGCCTCCAACCGTCCATCCACCGGCGACGTCACCATGCCGCCGAGCATGCCCTGAACTACCTCCTCAAAGCTCTTCGGGCCGGGGTAGTCCATCACGTCATACTCGTCCAGCCCCAACTCGGCGGCCAAGCCAGAGATCGTGTCGTCGAGCGTCCCGATCTCGTCGGCCATCCCCATCTCGATCGCTCTGGTCCCCGTGAAGAGCCGTCCCTCCGCGGTCTGAGTGAGATCGATACCGGGACGCCCAGCCTCCACGCGGCTGGTGAAGAGACGGTAGGTCTCCGCCATCTTCCCCTTCACAAAGGCTCGCTCCTCCGGGCTCCAAGCTTCAACCGAGGAAAACAGATTGGCCCGCGGACCCCGGCTGCGCTCCACAAAGTGCACATGGAGCTTCTCGTACAGCTCGCCCATCGAGAACTTGCCGCCCACAACACCGATCGAACCCACGAGGCTGGATGGATTGACATAGATCTTGTCGCCACCCACCGCGGTGTAGTAGCCGCCGGAGGCCGCCATCGAGCCCACGCTCACCCAGACCGGCTTCTCCGCAGCGACCCGGCGCAACCCCTGCCAGATGACCTCGCTGGCGATGGCCGATCCACCGGGAGAATCGATCCGGACCACGACGCCCCGCACCAGCGGCTCATCGAGAATCTCCTCGAGGGCGTTCCGGATCGTGCGGCTGCCGACCGATTCCCCGCCCATCAGGCCGCCGGGGGAGGACTCGCCATCGACGATCGTGCCCACGACGTGGAGCACGGCGATCGTTTCGCGATCTGGGGTGTGGTCGGGCGGCGTCATCAGGGTCTTGAGCATCGCGAACGGGTTCATGGCGTCGAAGGCCAGCCCCGGCTCTGGGGTGATCTCACGCCACGCCACATCGTCGCCGTATTCGTCCTGCAGATAATCGGTGAGCACCGGCAGATCGACCTCGGCGCTGACAAGCCCCGCGTCGATCGCCGCCGACGCGTCGGAGAACCAGCCGGTGGCCATCGCCGAGTCGAGCTGTTCGTCCGTCAGCCCGAGGTTCGTGCGAAGCTGCGACCGCATCCCATCGTAGAGCCCGTCGAGCAGCTGGTTAATGTTCCAGTCCCACGCCGGAGTGGGCTTGCTCTGCATATACATCTCGTCGGCGCCCTTGTAGTCGCCCACCTGCACCATGTCGGCCTTGATCCCGAGCCACGAGAGCGTGTCCGCCAGGAACATCTCCTCCATGTGCAGCCCGGTCAGCGTGACCGACCCACCCGCCTGCACGATCCGTTCATCCGCGTAGGACCCCAGCAGGATCTCGCTGTCGCCGTAGTTCTCGGCGAACACGTGCACCCGCTTGCCCGAATCGCGGATGCGTTCGATGGCCTGCCCGATCTCCTGCACCTGCACACGCGGCAGTTGAGCGTCCTTGAGCCGGATCACCACACCGTCCAGCGAGTCATCCGCGGCGATCCCCTGCAACGCCGAGATCAGGCCGTCGAGGGTATCGAAGGAATCGCTCGCCCGAAGCCACGCGAGCGATCCTGGCTGCTCCGCGAGCGAGCCCGAGACCTCCACCATCGCCACGTTCGCATCCGCAAACGCGAGCGACGCCGCCAAACCGACAACGCCCGCGACCAAGCTCTTCGGCATACCCATCGAATCCTCCTTACAGGCCCGACCCGGTAGCACCCGGAGTCAGGAATACCCCAGCCGATCCAGATCTTCCTCGTCGAGCCCGAAGTGGTGGCCCAACTCGTGCAGCACCGTCACCCTGATCTCTTCGACCAGGGCCACCTCGTCGTCCCAACCGCCCGCCGCGCGGACGATCCCGCGCCGAAATAGGTGAACCTGATCTGGCAGTTCGCCCGAAGCCTCGACCGATCGTTCCGTCAGCATCGTGCCCGAGTGGAGCCCGCACAGCATATGAGCCTCGGCCGTCCACTGCGACCTCGGGACCCCCAGGTCGCGGAGCATCTCCGGGGTCGGCTCATCCAGCACGATCAGCGGGACCTCGTCAAGCAAGTCCAGCAGGCCCTCGGGAAGCGCGCCGAGCACCCGCTCCAGCAACGCGTCGAAGCGGTCTCGCTCCGATTCACGCACCGTCCCGCCCCCCCCTCGCCCCGCCCCCGATCAGGTCCCCCATCCCCAGCGGGCGGTGCAGCACAGCCGGAATGACCCGCCAAGTGTCCAACGCGATCCCGACCATCCCCAGCGTCATCAGCAGTGCCCCAAGACCGACGAGCCCCTCGGCCGCCAGAACGACCGCTCCGCCCGCAACCCGCCCCAGCAGGGGAGCCGCCAGACCCAACCCATCCCCGAGTGCCGCGACCAGGAGCGAGGCCACCATCGCGGCGATGGTCTGCCGATCGACACGTTCCGAGCGCAGCACCAGCGATCGCGCCGCCAACACCCGGAGGTTGCCCCGAAGGAGCCACGCCCCCGCCGCCAGCGTGAGCCACATCGCCAACCTCTCGGGTGGCCAGGGCACGGCCCCGGACTCGCCCGTCCAGACCGCGAGCAGCGATTGTCCGGGGCCGCTCGCCGCGACCTTGCCCAGGTAGATATAGAGCATGATCACCACGGGGTAAAGCAGCACCGCGACCCCCGCCGCGATCTGGCGACGGAGGCGGATGCCCGCATGGGGTCGGATGATCACCAGCGACCCCAACCAGGAAAGACCGAGCATCGCCGCGCCGACCCGCACCACCCACAGCTGCGCCCCGGGCGACAGCATGCCGCTGAAGACCCCCGACACCCATACCACCCAACCCAACGCCAGCGCCGACAGCGCGCCCAGCGTCCACACGACCAGGCCGCACGCGAGCAACCGGGGTCGGCGGATCGGGCGAAGCTCCGCCGCCATGGGATCGACAATGCTCAACAAGGTCGCCTGGATCGGCAGCCCGCACTCCGGGCACGTGCCCATCACGCTCAGCCCACGCAGGTCGTAGCGGCACGAGGCGCACCGCAGCGGGCCGGTCAGCTCCTGTGCCAGCGCGGGCGCGGAGTCCACCGGGGGCGCAGTCCCCCCGCCCGATCCTGCGGGGGGCCCGACAGCGTCCTGGTTCGGATCCGACATCAAGCGATCTTCCCCTGCTCCGAGACCCCACCGGCCCAGCATACCGATTCGCCGCCGCGCGGGCCCCGTATACTCCGCGGCCCATCCGGGAGGGGCGCGGCCACCATGGCGACCAATACACACATCGAGAACATCAAGCGGGCCATTGGCAGCGTCTTCATCGGCAACGCCGGCGCGATCGATCGCGTGATCTGCTGCATGCTCGCCAGGGGGCACCTGCTCATCGAAGACGTTCCCGGCGTCGGGAAGACGATTCTCGCCGCCGCGATCGCCCGAACTGTCCGCTGCTCCTTCAATCGGATCCAGCTGACGCCGGACATGCTCCCGACGGACCTGCTCGGCGTCTCGATCTACGACCGGCAGTCCGGCGGGTTTGTCTTCAAGCGTGGGCCGATCTTCGCCAATATCGTGCTCGCCGACGAGATCAACCGCACGACGCCGCGGACGCAGTCCGCGCTGCTCGAGGCCATGAACGAGTCCCGCGTCTCCATCGACGGCCAGGTTCACCGGCTGGATCAACCGTTCATGGTGGTCGCCACCCAGAACCCTTACGACTTCGAGGGCACCTACCCGCTCCCCGAGAACCAGCTCGACCGATTCCTGATGCGTCTCAGCCTGGGCTATCCCGCGGCCGACGACGAACGCCGGATCCTCGAGACCCGCCCCGCCAGCACGACGCTCGAGAGTCTCGAGCCCGTGATTGATCGTGAGGCGCTCATCGAACTCCAGGCGCTCACCGACCGGGTCGAGATCGACCGGGCCATCCTCGACTACATCGTCAGCTTCGCCACGGCCACGCGCAAGGACGACCGCCTGCGCCTCGGCCTCTCCCCCCGAGGATCGCTCGCCCTCGCCCAAGCTGCTCGCGCCGCCGCGCTCTTCCACGGCCGCGGTTATGTCATCCCGGAAGACGTCCTAGACAACATCCACGCGGTCTGCGCACACCGGGTAATCGCTCGCGCCGCACCAGAGGGCGCTCTGTTCGCCGGCACCGAGCAGATCCTCACCAGCATCCTCCAATCGCTCGAGAGCCCGGTCTGACCGCCCCACCGAGGAGAGACCGCCATGCCGCGAATCGTCCGTCACGAAGCGATGCAGCCCTACCGCATCGAGCCCCAGGACTTCCCGAAGGACAAACCGATCTTCATCTGTGCCTGCGGGGTCTCCAAGAACCTGCCCTACTGCGACGGCACCCACAAGGAGTGCCGCACGGAGGAACCCGACAAGCTGTACGAATACGGGCCCGACGGACGCCAGATCGTCGACGATTCCTGAGCCGCCGGGCGGGATCCCACCTACTCGCGGAGCAGGCCCGCGAGCCACTCCACGGGGTGCTGTGCTTCCCGCCCCGTCCCGTCTCTGATCTGGTGCCGGCAGGATGTCCCGGGCGCGAGCACTCCGGCCCCCTCGGCGCGATCGACCGCCGGGAAGAGCGTCAGGCCGCCGATTCGCATGGACAGGTCGTACTTCTCGCGGTCAAACCCGAACGCACCGGCCATGCCACAGCAGCCCGTGTCGAGTACGCGCACTTCCGCCGCCCGGCGCAGCAACGCAACCGCGGGCTCGACCCCCCACAGCGCCTTCTGGTGGCAGTGCCCGTGATACACCACCCCGCCGGCCTCCGTGTCCCAGGCCGGACGGGCCGGATGGTCGTCCCAATGTCGCTCAAGAAACTCCTCCAGCATCACCGCACGCGACGCGACCGCCCTCACGTCCGCCGAGGGTGCCGATGAGCGCAGCCCGATCCAGTCATCCTTGATCGCCGACAGACAAGAGGGCTCCAGCACCGCGATCGCGCGCACCCGGTCGTCCCGCACCCATTCCATGAGCCGTTCGGTAGTCCGCGCGATCCCGACTGCCGCGTCGGCCAGCAACCCGGTCGAAATCATCGCACGGCCGCAACACCCAGCGTCCACGAGGCCGACCGAATACCCGAACCCGCGGAGCAGCCGGGCCGCGGCCACGCCGATGGAGGGCTCGTTGAACGAGGTAAAGCAGTCACCGAAGAGCACCACCGCGGGGCGGTCGGGCGGCAGCTGATCGGCCGATCTCGCCACGCTCCGCCCGAGCTGTCTCGCCAGCGGGCGTGCGAACTCGGGGAGACTCCGCGCTGGGTGCACCCCGAGCAACCGCTCGGCCACAAACCGCCCCGCCGGACCGCGCGCCGCTGCATTGGCCAGGCCCGGAGCGATCGCACCCAGGCGATTGGTGAGGCGGATGTGTCCAAAGACTCGTGCCTTCAGGGGCGGGCCTCCGCGCTCGCGGTAGCCCTGCGCCAAGTACTCGGCCTTGAGCCTCGCCACGTCCACGTTGCTCGGACACTCACTCTTGCAGGCCTTGCAGCTCAGGCACAGGTCGAGCGTCTGCATGGTCTCCGCGTCGTTCCAATCGGCGCTCCCGCCGCCCGCGCCGCCGAGTTGGCCGGTGATCGCCAGCCGCAGCGCATTGCCCCGGCCTCTCGTGGAGTGCCGCTCGTCCAGCGTGCCCATGTACGAGGGACACATCGTCCCCCCCGCCTTCTTGCGGCAGACCCCCGCGCCGTTGCACATCTCGACCGCGCCGGCGAGCCCGTGCTGGTCCTGGTAGTCGAAATAGGTCCAGGTCGGCGGCACCCGCAGTTCCTCGCCGTGCGGGGCGATCCGCGTGCGCTCGCTGATCGATTCGATGCGCCGGGGCGTGGGCGAAACGCCCGTCGGCTCGACGATGTTGCCCGGGTTCAGGAGATTTCGGGGGTCGAAAAGGGTCTTCACCTCCCGCATCGCACCGATCAACTCCGGCCCATAGAACCGCTCGAGCAACGGCGAACGAACCTTCCCGTCACCGTGCTCGCCCGACATCACCCCGCCCAGCTCCTTGGCCAGGTCCGCCGCCTCAACCGCGATCGCGTGCATGATCCGCAGGTCCGCGCGGTCGTGCGGATCAATCAAGGGGCGGACATGCAGCACCCCGACCGAGGCGTGGGCGAAGAAGGCCGCACCCGTGCCGTGCCGCTCCACGATCGCCCGAAAGCGCCGCACGAATTCTGACAGTCGCTCGACGGGAACGGCATTGTCCTCAACAAACGTGATCGGCTTGCGCCTGCCGGCGATGCCGTGCAGGAGCGGCTCCCCCGCCTTTCGGAGCTTCCAAGCACTGAGCATGGATGCGGGGTCGGTGTAGGTCGCCATGCCCGCCGCCCCGCGCCCGGCTGCACCAAGCGTCAGCCGCAGCGCTTCGAACGCCGCCACGAGCTCATCCGCCCCTCGCTCCGCCGAATACTCGACGTACAGCACCGCATTCGCCATCCCCGCGGGCAACGCGGGGAGCAATTCCACATACCGCCGATACTCCCTGTTGGCCCTCGCCAGCCCGATCACCTTGTCGTCCAGCAATTCCACCGCCGTGGGCCGGGTCTCCAGGATCGGCCGCACCGCGGCGATCGCCTCGTCGATGGTCCCGAACGCCACCACCGCCAGGCCCCGCGCCGCCGGGATGCGGTGCAGCCGCAGCTCCGCGCCGAGGGTCAGCGCGAGCGTCCCCTCACTCCCGCAAAGCAGCGGAGCGAGGTTGAGATCCTCCGGCGCCACGCCCCGATCGAGCTGGGCCAGCACCATGTCCAGCCCATACCCCGCGTTGCGGCGGATCGTCCTGGGATACCGGTCCCGAATGAGCCGCTCATGCCGCCGCACGATTTCCGCGACCCCCATCGCCAGGACCGCGGCCCGCCGGTCATTCCGACCCGCTCCCTCGGCAAACCGGACCCTTGCGCCATCGGCGAGGCACGCCTCAATCGAGATCACGCTCTCGCTCGTCCGCCCGTAGCGGATCGACCTCGCCCCCGCGGCGTTGTTGCCGATGCAGCCCCCGATGCACGCGTGCCGGCTCGTCGCCGGGTCCGGGGCGAAGAACCACCCCGTGGGCGCCAGTCGCTCGTTGAGTTCATCGATGGTCACCCCCGGCTCGACGCGGCACACCCCGGCGCCCTCGTCGATCGCCGAGACCGCCCGACACGATCTGGAGAGGTCGATCACCACCGCCTGGTTCGTGCACTGCCCCGCCAGGCTCGTCCCGCCCCCGCGAGGGAGCATCGCCGCACCGAGTTCGGAGCAGACTTCCACCGCCCGGACCGCGTCTTCCGCCGTCTCTGGGATGACAACTCCCAGCGGCTCGACCTGATAAATCGAGGCATCGGTCGCGTACAGCATCCGGTCGTGGCGGCCGAACCTCAGTTCGCCGGCGACGCGGGCCCGGAGGGCGTGCTCCAGCCGCGCCGACCCGGAGCCCCCCGGCTCGGCCAGCACCGGCAGAGAAAGTCGGACGTCGGTCGGGCCCTGGGCAGTCACGCCGGGACTATAGCGAGAGGCGGGATTGTCACCATCATGTCACGGCACGCCAGACCCGGGGCACCTTCCTCCCGCTCGGTGGTAGATTCCTCAGAGCACCCCCGCACGGAGGCCCCGCCATGTCAAGCCCGATTGCCACTTCGCCCGCCCGGATCGCCCTGGCCGCAGGAGTCTGCCTCGCCCTCGCCTCGCCCGCCCTCGCGCGGGGCGCCGACCCCGACGACCTCCCCATCACCGGCATCACCCTCTACCGCTCCGGCGTGGGGAGCTTTGTCCGTCAGGGTCGGGTGGAGGACGACGCCGATGTCCACCTCCGGTTCCGGACCGACCAGATCAACGACATCCTCAAGTCGATGGTCGTACTCGACCTCGACGGCGGGCGGATCGAGAGCGCGACCTACGGATCCAAGGAGCCCCTCAGCCGCCGGCTGGCGAGCTTTGCCGTGGACATCTCCGACAACCCCAGCCGCGCCGACCTGCTCGATCGACTCCGCGGCGCCCAGGTCGAGGTCCGCACCTCCGAGGGCGTCCACGCGGGCGCGGTCCTCGGCGTCGAACGCCACGAAACGGTCTCACCCGACGGCCTCAGCCAGATGCGTGAGACGCTCTCGATCGTCACCGACCAGGGCATCTGGTCCTCCGGCCTCGACGACGTCCTCTCCTTCCGCCTGCTCGACCCGAGCCTCGCCGCCGAACTCACCAAGGCCCTGGCCGCGCTCGCCGAGCACCGCACCGACAATGTCAAGACCCTCGACGTCGGCTTCCGGGGCCAGGGCGACCGACGCGTCGTCATCGGCTACGTGCAGGAAGCTCCCGTCTGGAAGACCAGCTACCGGCTCGTGCTGCCCAAGAAGGACGCCGAGAGCCTCACCCTCCAAGGCTGGGCCATCGTCGAGAACACGACCGAGGAGGATTGGGAGAATGTCCGACTCTCCCTCGTCGCCGGGCAGCCGGTCAGCTTCACCATGGATCTCTACGAGCCCCTCTTCGTGGAGCGACCGGAAGTCCCCGTCCCCACGGCCGCGGGGGCGTTGCCGAGGTCCTACGCGGGGGGTGAGGATGCCACGGTCGCCAACGCGCCTCGTAAGCTGCTCGAGAAATCCAAGGACTCCAGCCGAGATCGTGGCGGCGCGCCCGCGGCCGCGCCCTCCGCAAGGTTTGGGGCCGTCACGGAGCGTGCCGAGTTCGGCGGGAGCCTCACCGAGAGCATGGGCCGCTCCGTCGCCGCGGCCGCCACGGGGCAGGATGTCGGTGAAGTGTTCCAATTCTCGCTCGACACACCGGTCACGGTGGGACGCCAGCAGTCGGCCATGCTCCCCATCATCGCCGGGCCGGTGAAGGGCCGGCGCGTCAGCATCTTCAACGCCAGCGACGGCCTCACCCATCCCATGCGTGGCCTCGAACTCACCAACGACACCGGCCTCCAGCTCATGCCCGGCCCCATCGCCGTCTTCGACGACGAGGCTTACGCCGGCGATGCCCAGATCGACCATGTCTCCCGGGGTGACAAACGCATGCTCGCCTATGCCGTGGATCTCGACACCGACGCCCGCGCCGAGGCCGACGGCTCGACGACGATCCAAAAGGTCCGCATCGTCCGTGGCCTGCTCGAGCGGCAAACCCTCGACCGCAACCGGGTGCGGTACAGCTTCGAGAGCCATGACCAGTTCCGCGACCGCACCCTGATCCTCGAGCAGCAACGCCTCGGCGGCTGGGAACTCGTCGATTCCCCCAAGCCGACGGAAATCGCCGGCGACCTCTACCGGTTCGAGATCTCCCTCCCGCACGGCGAAAGGGCCGGCGTGACCATCACCCAGCAGCGCACACGCTCGGAGACCTTCGAACTGCTCGGCTTTGACGCCAACGCGCTCGCCCAGTACACGCGCGGAGGCAAAGCCTCCGCCAAGGTCGTGGACGCGTTTCGACAGGCGCAGGCTCTGCAGGCCAAGGTGTTCGACTCGCAGCGCACGCTCGCCGAACTCGACAAGGAACGCACGACGATCGCCGCCGACCAGTCCCGGATCCGCGACAACATGGGCTCGGTCGATCGCAACAGCGATCTCTACTCCCGCTACGTCCAAAAACTCGGCCAGCAGGAGACCCGCCTCGAAGAGATCGCCGAAGCCGTCGCCGAAGCAAACACGGAACTCAACACACGCCAGCAGGCGCTCAACGAGTACCTCGCCTCCCTGAATGTGGATTGACCCGTTCCCCATCCGCCCTGGGGAGGGGGCGGCCGAAGTTTCGAGGCAAGGGGGAGGTGCGTCTTACCGGGCCCGCATCTCTCCCGACCCACACCGGCCTGGCGAGTCGGCTTAATCAATCGAAGAACAATCCCACCTTCGGATCCGCCGCGCCGCCCTTGTTGTCCGCATTCACATTGCTGTAGATCTTGATGAACGAGTTCGTCCACTGGCCCGGGTGATCCTCGCTCGAGGTTCCCTCCGCCGTCGTGGGCTGACCCGTCGTGTCGTTCTCGTTCACGAACACGTTGTCGCCGAATGAGCCGTCCGGCCCGTTCGCGAATCCGAGCTTGATGTCGTCCGGGTCCGGGCGTTCACGAAGTCCACACGACCGTCCCCAAACGCCAGATGTCCCGACCATGAGGTCGGATCCCCAAAGAACTTCAGCGTGTTCGAACCCGTGCCCTGGTTGTTCGGACGCAGCTCCCAGGCCCCGGGCTCGCCGATGTACCGCGGCCCACGGTTCCCCGCCAGCACATACTGCGCGTTGAACCCCGTGCTCCACGCCCGGAGCCGATCGCCGAAGGGGAATGCCGTCGCGTAGCTCGTGTTGCCGAGCTTGTCGCTGCGACGGCCCTTGCTGCTCACACCCGTGAACGATGTGGTCTCCCCGGGCATGCCCGCGAAGCCCGGGTCCCACAGCGCCTTGGTCGGGTCCTCAGCGTGGGACGCAGAGCCCCGCTCGTACCCCTCGTCCACGACGATGCTCTGGTTGACTTCCTGCGGGCTGTGGCACTGCTGGGGCTCGAGCAGGCCGTTGAATATCAGCAGGGAGAGGAGATTCCCCGTGTTGTCCTTCACCGCCGGCGCCATGCCCGCCGGGGTCTTCACTGTCGCGTCCGCGAGGTCGACCGCGCTGGGGCGGGGCATCACGCCTTCGTGGTTCCCGGCCCACACCGTCATCCCTTGCACGATCGCCCGGATTTGTGTCGCGTCCTTGGCCTGGCGCGCGTACTTCCGCGCCCCCGCCAACGCCGGGAAAAGGATCGCGATCAGGATCGCGATGATCGCGATCACCACCAGAAGCTCGATCAACGTGAACGCGGTGCGTGGGCGGCGGGTGGGCATCGACGTCCCTCCGGGGCTGGGGGGCCCGGGGCTCGCCGCCCCCCGGCGTGCACCCCGCGGCCAGATTCATCGTGGATTTAAAAGCGGGTCCGCCGCGGTCAGGCGGCGGACCCGTAATCTGGCTCACCCGGTCGGGGACAAGCCCCATCGGGCTCGGTCACGCACTCAATCGAAGAAGACGTCGAGGGTGGCGCCGCCGTTGTTGCCGCTATTGGAGTAGCTCTTCACGAAGTAGGAGCGGAGGTAGATATTGGCGTTGTCATTCGTGGAGGTCATGTTCTCCCGGTCCTTCGCCGTGCGATCGGTATCGCTCTCGTTCTCGAAGATGTTGTCCCGCTGGCTGCGGTTCTCCGGCTGGAGATTGGTGAAGCTGAAGGTAATGCCGTCCGGATCGGCCTGGCTCTCGAAGTCCACGTGGTTGTCGTTGAAGCCCACGTTGCCTTCCCACTTGGTGCGGGTGCCGTGAATCAGCAGGGTGTTGGAGGTGATGCCCACGGGGGTGTCATAGGCGGAGTTGTTGCCGCTGTCCTGGAGCAACTCCCAGGTGCCGGTGGTGTTGCCGCCGTTAAGCTGGAAGGAGGGGCCGCGGTTGGCCAGCACGGCCTGGGTCGAAACGAAGGTGTTCGACCACTGGCTCTTGCGCTTGCCGAAGGGGACACTGTGGCCGTAGGAGAAGCCACCCGGATCGGTCGCACCCTGGCCGCCGATGGCCTCGTCCTCGGGCGTTGCGCGGAACTTGGGGTCCCACAGGGCGTACTTGGGATCGGTGGCGCCGACGGGCTCCGAGAACTCGTAGCCGTCGTAGTCGCGGATGTCGCCGTTGACCTCGGCGGGGCTGATGCACATCTCGGTGGGGAAGAAGCTGTTCCAGATCAGCACCGAGTAAATGTGGCGGGTGCTGTCCTTGAGCTGGGCCGGGCTCTTCGTAATGGTCTTGTCGGCCTTGTCCAGCTTGCTGGGCAGGGGGTAGTCGTCCTTGTTGTTCTGGGCGAAGAGGACCATGCCCTGCATCATGCCGCGGACCTGGCTGGAGTCCTTGAGCTGACGCGCCGTTGCACGGGCCTTGCCCAGTGCCGGCAGGAGGATACCGATGAGCAGCGCGATGATCGCAATGACCACCAGCAACTCGATGAGGGTGAATGCACGATTCTGACGCTTCATATGAGATTCTCCACAACTCGAGGCGTCCCCACCGGCACACCCCCGGGCGGGACTGACAGGAAACAGTGCTGAACTTGGGTCTGCCTCGCCCCCGACCCGATGGCCCGCGGCACTCCCGCAGAACCGGCTCGGGGCGGAAATCCGACTCGCCCAACCGACGACCATTTCGGCGCAACCTCCAGAACGACGAACGAGAACGGGTGGATGCCGTTCCTCGCCCCTTGGCGGCGCCCGAGTTGTCGGCAGGCTGTGAATCCCCGGTCGGGACGATCAATTGCGGCCAGAGCCGCTCGATGAGAGCATTTCGACAAATGCCGACCCGGTCTCCACGCACCCGCCATCGCACGTGCGGCAGCGATACGCTACACGATCCTATCCGGGCGTCAACCCCATTGTGTTGCAGTTCTGTGAAGGAGTTCGCTCCCCCAAATCCACATTCCTGGCGCCGCGACTCCGTTGCACTGGAAAGCCTTGGTCCAAAGCACCACCCCTCCCACCGCACCCCGGTGTTCCCGCCAGAATAGAGACCAAACAATGACCAATTCGCCGACCCCCGAATCCCGGCTCGCCCAGCTCGAGATCACGCTCCCCGCGCCGCCATCCCCCGTCGCGGCCTACATCCCTGCCCGGCGTGTCGGCAACCTGCTCTTCGTGAGCGGCCAGATCCCCGTCCGTGACGGCACGGTGCTCGCCAAGGGGACCGTCCCGGGGGAGGTCTCCATCGAGTTGGCCCGGGATTGCGCACGCCAGTGTGCCCTCAACGCCCTGGCCATCGCCCGGGCCGCGGCCGGGGGCTCTCTGAACAACGTCACCCAGGTCATCCGCGTCGGCTGCTTCGTTGCCTCCGACCCCGGCTTCGGGGGCCAGCCCGGCATCGCGAACGCGGCCAGCGAGTTGCTCGTCGAGATCTTCGGCGAGTCCGGACGCCACGCCCGGGCGGCCGTCGGCTCGGTAAACCTGCCCCTGAATGTGCCGGTGGAGATCGAGTTCCTCTTCGAACTGACCCAAGCCTGATCCAGGCGGAGCCACATCCTCCTCAGCATGTCGGAGGGGAATCCCGAAGAGCACCGGGCAGGCGCTCGCGAGACGAGCCGCTCCCCGACTACGCTTGCCACCATGAGTGACCCCGCCCCGACATGCTCTGTGTGCGGCCTGTCCTGCGAAGACCGTCCCTTTGCCAAGGACGCAAAGGGACGTGTGATCTGCCGCGAATGCCTCGACGCCAAGAAGGCCCAGCGTGCCGGTCCCGAAGGCGGGGGCTCCGACCTGATGTCGGGCCTGCTCGCCAAGTCGAAGATGGCCAAGGCCACGCCCTGCCCCAATTGCAAGAGCTACATGCCCGAGGGTACGGTGGTCTGCGCAGCCTGTGGCTTCAACACCCAGACGGGCAAGGCGTCCACCACACGGGTCAGCGTCGTCAAGAAGGAGAGCAGCTTCAAGTGGCCCTTCGGGCGCAAGAAGTAGCGACGCACCGGCCGGCGATTACAGGGCCCGGCGCGGCATCACCGCCGCGTTCGCGAGCAGCAGCCCGACGACGAGCCCCGTGGCCACGAGCAGCATGTTGAACGCGGAGGCCACGCCCGCCAGTGTGTTCGCCTCGACGAACGCCGTCACACTCCGAAAGCCCAGGCTTCCCGGCACGAGCAGCATGATGCCCGGGACGAGCGGAACCCCCGAGGGCCGATCCGCCAGTCTCGCATAGATGTTCGAGGCCAGCCCCACCGCGAATGCGCCGAGGCACACCCCAAGCTCTGGTCCCAGCCACGCCGCCCCCCACGCGGGCCCCCAGATACCCGATCCACCCGGCCGGCGCGATCACCATCCAGTCTCGGGGACGGGCCTGGAAAAGCACCGCCAGCGCAAGCGGCGCGACGGCAAGCGAGGCCGCGTGCGACAGCTCGCCGAGCGTCTGGGGTGGACCGCCCACCACGCCGAAAACCTCCGCGCCGAGTCGCTGCCCGACGCCCACCCCGAACCCAATCGAGATCAGGACGGTCAGCGCGCCCATGAGCCGGGCTGTCCCGGCAGCGAGGTTCCGCGTCGCCAGCTCCGTCACCGCCGTGGTCAGCGTGAGCCCGGGCACGAGCACGATCACGCCGGCGAGCACGACCATCGTCGGGGCGAGCGGCTGAAGGACGCCGGCCAACCCGAACGCGAGCACCGCCGCCGCGAGCCCGGCGGCGAAATCGACCAGCCTCGCCATGCGACGCACGCGCGAGGCAAGGATCCCCAGGAGCCCCACCACCAGCCCAACGATCGCCGCCGCGAGCACCTCACGCCACCCGCCACCGAAAAAGACGGCGGCGTTTGCGGACGCCACGGCCTGAGCCCCCACGACGACCGCAGGCCCGAACCGTGCGGGGAGCCGCACGACCTCTTCGAGCCGGCCCAGCGCAGCGCCGGAATCCGCCGCCCCCGCCAGCACGTCCCGGAGCACGCCGTCCACGAGTGCCTGCTTCTCGAGATTGACCTCCCCCGGCTCCAGGCGCAGCAGGTGGGTTCGCTGCGAGCCGTCCTCCCCGCCGATCGACGCGAACACCGCCGTCGGCGTCGCGAAGAACTGGGCCTCGAGCCCCAGGTACCTCGCGCAGCCCGCCGCGGCCTCCTCCAGGCGGTGCGCCGGGATCCCGTAGGTCGCCATCAGCTTGGCGAGCATGAGCACGAGGCGTTCGCGCACGTCGGCGCCGGGGGGCGTCGGAGCGGCAGCGAGCGGGTTGGAGGGGGTCGGCGTTCCCACGGGCGGCGGGGATGGTAGAACTCCCCCATGCCCGAGCCCCTCTGGATCGCCACGACCGCCTGGTACGCCGGCCTCAACGCCGCGGCCTTCGCCCTGTTTGCCTGGGACAAGCGAGCCGCGGCCCGGGGCGACCGCCGCACCCGCGAGCGCACACTCTTGCTCCTCACCTACCTCGGCGGGTTCGTCGGGGCCCTGGCCGCGATGCGCTTGGTCCGACACAAGACCCGCAAGTGGGCGTTCCGCGTGGCGCCGGCACTCGCGGCGGTGCTCCACGCCGCGGCGTGGATCGCGATCCTCCGCTGACGCTCACGAACGCGGTGCCGATCTGGGTCCGGCGCCGTTTACCGCGACTCCTTCTCCGCCCGCCGACGCTGCAGCTCCGCGTCGATGAAGGGCTGGAGGTGGCCCTGCAGCACCTTCTCGTAATTCGACTCCTCGCAGCCGGTCCGGTGGTCCTTGACACGGTTGTCGTAGAACACGTAGCTGCGGATCTGCGTCCCCCAGTCGCGCCCGACCTCGCCGCCCTTGGCCACGAGCAGGTCGCGCTCACGCTTCTCCTGCTCGAGCTGCTCGAGCTTGGCCATGAGCACCCGCATGGCCTGGGCCTTGTTCTGCGGCTGGTCGCGGTAGGTGCTCGCGACGACCATGATGTTGGTCGGCTTGTGCACGATGCGGATCGCCGAGGCGACCTTGTTGACGTTCTGCCCGCCGGGCCCGCTCGCGCGGACGAAGGGCGTGATCTCGAGGTCCTTTTCGGGGATCTCGAGCTTCACATCCTCGAACTCCGGCGTGACGTCGACGTTGGCGAAGCTCGTCTGCCGCTTACCCTGGGCGTTGAATGGCGACACGCGCGCGAGCCGATGCGTCCCCCGTTCGCAGGAGAGATACCCGAAGGCGTACGGGCCCTTGACGTGGAGCGCGACCGAGTCAATACCCACTTCCGTGCCGTAGGTCTTCTCGATCTCCTCCAGGTCAAACCCGGCCCGCTCGCAGTACATGATGTACATGCGGTAGAGCATCTCGGCCCAGTCGTTGGCCTCGGTGCCGCCCCCGCCGGCCGAGATCGAAAGGAAGCAATTCCGGTGGTCGTGCGGCCCCGCGAGCAGCGACTGCAGCTCGACCTTGTCCATCCGCTCCACCAGGTCGAACAGGGACTCATCGGCCTCCGCGAGCAGGTCCGCGTCGTTCGACTCCCTGGCCATCTCATACGCGACCCGGGCGTCCGCGAAGTCCGCCACGACCTTCCGGAGCCGGTCGGTCTGGGCCTTGATGAGCTTGAGCTTGGCGACGACCTCCTGAGCCTTGTCCTGGTTATCCCAGAAATTCACCTCGCCCATCCGGGCCTCGAGCTCGGCAAGCGTGGAGAGTTTGGCGTCGTAGTTAAAGAGAGTCGCGGATCGTGATGATCCGCGCCTCTAGACCGTCAATCACGGGTTGATGCGCATCGAAATGCATGCTGGGGACTCCTTCCGTCGGCCCCGAGTGTAGGCCCAGCCTCCGCGGCCGCCGCTCGAAGGCCCCATCGGTAGGGCGGAGGGGGAGGGCTCTCCTGGATTCCTCGTTTGCCGCCCGGAGTTTGCGCCAACCTGCCACGGCGGCGGCGTTTGACCTGCGACCACCCGTGCGACCCCGCCCGCGTCCCCAAGGAGTACCCCGGTGGACCCACGAGCAAACTGGCGAACCCTGCGGCTCCGCCCGCCCCCTGCTTGGTGTGCTCGCGAATTCCGCCTTTGGCTCAACCCGCGACATCCGGACGACTCAACTCGAGCGCGGGAGCCGCGAGGCTGCACGCCGGGCGGTGGAAAGACCAGCGTCGACGCCGCCCAGGGTGGATCGGCTGCCGCCCAGCAGGGGTCAGGCCCCGCCCTCTCCGTGGCGTTCCCCGGCGGGACGCTCGAGGACTTCATTTCGAGCCTGAAGCGGGCATCCGGGAGCAGCCCCACCAACATCCTCATCCGTGGGGATGCGGACGCGATCCAGATCGGGCCGACGGAACTCCAAGACGTGGGGCTCGGCACCGCCCTGAAGCTGGTCTCTGGCTACTACTTCCCCACCGCCGCCGGGGATGCTTCGTTTGAGGTCGCATCCTCGACTCTGGGCGACGAGAGTACGGGCACCGCCTTCCTCGTCGAGGTTCGGCGCTCATCACGACCGATCGTCCGGGCGGCCCCCGTCAGCCGGGAGATCCTGGTCCTCTCCCTGAAGGAGCCCACGACCGCGCTGCCGGGCGACCCCCCCGAAGCGGTCGTGCCGGCCGAGACGATCCTGACGGCTGTGGAGAACCGCCGTGAGCGTGGCCGCGACCTCCGATTCCCACGCCGATCTGAAGTACCACGCCGACTCTGGGCTGCTCATCGTCGCCGGGGAACCCGAGGCGCTCAGTGCCGCCGCCGACGTGGTCAGGGCGATCACCAACGACATCCGCGAACGGCGCGATCGCGCCCGCGACATCCAGAAGGTGCAGGGCCTGACCAATCCCGACGCGCTCGAGAGCGAGCTGGCCGACGCCCAGGCCCAGGCCGAGATCTCCCAGGTGGAGACCGAGGCCGCCATCGCCCGCGCCCAGGCCGCGGAGGCGCAACTCGACAAGGCCAAAGCGATGCACGAGTCCGGCAACCTCTCCGAAGGAGAACTCCGGAGCGTCCAGGCCCAGGTCCTCGACGCCCGATCCCAGATGCAGACGCTCCGTATCAAGGCCGGACGGGACTCGCAGCGTGCGGCCCAGGCCCAGGAGGCGTTCGCACGTGCCAAGGCCATCGCCGCCGGAGGCGGTTCCAGTTCCGACCTCGACGGGCTCAGTAAGGAGAACGCCATGCTCCGTGATAGGCTGGCGGAGATGGAAGCCCAATTGAAGCGACTGCAGGACCGGATGGAGGCTGATAGCAAGGGCAAGGGAGGTGGTAGTCGCTGACCGGAGCCGTCGTCATCCCACCCGCCCGCGGGTGCCCCGCCCGCCAGGACCACCGCGTGCCCCACGCCGCCGAAGCACCGCCCGAGCCCAAGCCGCTCGCCGCCGGCGACGATACCGAAGCGCTCACACGAGCCATCGCCCGCGGCGACACGCGGGCCTTCGGCGTGCTCTACGAGCGGTGGTTCGACCGCCTGCTCGCCGCGGCACGCCTGATCACCGGCCGTGACGAGGCCTTCTGCCTCGACACCGTCCAGGACGCCATGCTCAAGGCCGCCAAGCGCATCCCGACACTCCCCTCCGAGGCGGCCCTGGATCGCTGGTTGTGCCGAGTCGTCCACCGGGCGGCACTGGACCGGCTCAGACGCGAGCGTCGCCGCGTCGCTCGCGAGGGCCGCCACGCTCCGGGTGCGGGCCTCCCGGCGTCCGGGCTTGATGAACATCTCGCATGGCTCCGAGAGCGATTGCGGGAACTCCCGCCACAGGACCGTCACCTGCTCGCCGCACGATTTGCCCGCGCCCGCACATTCGAGCAGATCGGGGAAGAGACCGGATCCACACCGGGCGCCGCCCACGGGCGCATCCGCCGACTCATCCACGCCCTCCGAGTCTCCGAAGGAGACCAGCAGTGAACACACCGACCGGCCGCGATAGACCCCGATTCGACAGGCTCCCGGAGCCGGATGCCACTCGCTCCCCCACTGCCGAGGCTCGGCGCGAGGAGATGTTCCACGCGCTGGCGAGCCAGGTTTCCGCGCGCGGACGGCGGCGCAAGGCCGGACAGGTGGGGCTCGGTGCGGCGTCCCTCGCCGGCGGAATACTGCTCACTTTGGTCGTCACCCACGCGGGACAGCGCGAGGTGAACGCCCCGTTCGTTCCGATGGCCCCCATCGCCCAGGGCCCCGCGTCCGCCCCGTCCACGGCCCTGCCTGCGCCGCGGCAGCGCCCGCTGGTGGCGTATGTCGTCAACGACCCCACCGTGATCGGCAGGACGGCGCCGGATGTCTCGCGACCCGCGGTCGAACTCCTCGACGACGACGAATTGCTGATGACGCTCCGGGCCTCCGACCTGCCCGCTGGCCTCGTCCGCGCGGACGGCCGCACGCGACTGGCCTTCCGCGAGCCCCAAGCACGGGATTCGGCTCCCTGAGTGCAGCCCCCGCCCCGGGGCGCCGCCGCCCCGGCCTGCCACCCACCTCGACTACCATGCCCCGAGATGATGCCCCCCGCCCTCATGCTGGCTGCGACGACCCATCCGCCGGAGGTTCGCCACGCCGTGGGCCGGGCCTCGCTGGGGCTGCTCGTGCTCATCCTCGGCGCCGTGGTCATTTTGTGCGCGCTGGCCCTCATCGCCATGCGCCGGCGGGCTCGAGCGCAGGACGAAGCGCTCGCCCACGCCTCGGGCCCGAGCGATCGGAGGGACGCCTGGTCCGAGGCCGCCAAGCGCGTGGCCCTCGAAGAGGATGACGACATCCCGCGCGAGCCCGGCTCGGCATGACCCGTCCAGTTGCCCTCATCACCGGCGGTGCTCGGCGCGTCGGTCGCGCGATCGGCCTCAGCCTCGCCGCTCGCGGGTGCGACATCGTGCTGACCTATGCGACGAGCGGAGAAACAGCCGAGCGCACCGCCTCGGAGATCCGGGCGATCGGGGTCGAAGCCTCGACACTCGAACTCGACCTGGCCGCGCACTTTGACGCGGACTCGATCGCCCGCGCCCTCCCGAGCCTCGACATCCTCGTCCACAACGCGTCCACCTACGACGCCTCGCCGCTCGATCGCCTTGACGACGCGGCGGCCGAACGCCAGATGCGCGTCAACGCGCTCGCTCCCCTCGGCCTCTCCGCAGCTCTGGCGCCGGCCCTCACCCGCTCATCGCTCCGGGGAGGCGGCGCGATCGTCGCGATGCTGGACATCCACGCGTCCACACTTCCCCGGCGCGATCATGCGGCGTACGCGATGTCCAAGGCCGCGTTGGGCGCCATGGTGGGCTCACTGGCCCGAGACCTCGCCCCTCGCGTGCGCGTGAACGGGGTTGCCCCGGGGGTCGTCGCCTGGCCCGACTCGGGCCCGGATGCCGATCCCGGGCTCCAGCGCCGCTACCTCGAACGCGTGCCGCTGGCCCGATCGGGCACCCCCGAGGAGGCCGCGGCCGCCGTGGCATTCCTCGCCCTCGACGCCACGTACACCACCGGCCAGACTCTCCGCGTCGATGGTGGGCGCTCGCTGGAATAGCGCCGGCCCCCCCGTTTGCCGCGGAACCTGGCTGTCCGTGCATTTAGGGCTGTTTTTGTCCTTTTTGTTTGGTGGAGACTCGGCCTTTCTTCGCGCTCCTGCGCCTTGACTCCGAAGCCCCCAGAATAAATACTGACCGGTCGGTCAGAACTGACCAGTCGGTTTTGGAGGTTTCCATGGCGCAACGCCCCGACGAAGCCAAGCGGCAGGAAATCCTGGCGGTCGCCGCCAAGCTCTTCGCGCGGCGCCCCTTCCACGAGGTCAAGCTCGACGAGGTCGCCTCGGAGGCAGGGGTGGGCAAGGGGACGGTGTACTGCTATTTCCCGAGCAAGGAAGACCTGCACTTCTCGATCGTGGAGAGCGGCTTCCGGTCGCTGGTGGATCAGATCGGGGAGGCGCTGGAGGAGAGCCACGACTCGGCGTGGGAGCAGCTCCGAGTATCGTCCGCCAGCTTGTCGCCTTCGGCGGCGCGAATCCGGACATTACGCAGATCATGCGGACGGCCTGCCAATCGCTCGAGCCCCGCATCCGGCCGATCCGCGCCGAGCTCTCCGAGATGATCCGGTCGGTCATCGAACGCGGTGTCGCCACCGGCGAACTCGACGACCCACAGCCGGCTCTCACCGCCCAGTACATCCCGGCGTTCATCCGGGCTGCCCGCCTGTATGGCCCGCGCGATCTGCCCGACGAGGCCCTGGCTGAGCACTTCCTCCACCTGCTCGCGCAGGGGCTCGTCCGCCGGCGCCCTTAGTACCACTCTCAGCGATCCGCAGGGGAGAACCACCCGTGCCCGAGAACCCCTCCAGCGTCGAGCCGCCAGCTTCCACCATGCCGCCCGTGGCGTCCAAGCCGCCCGGCAAGGGTTTCCGGCGGGCATCGATCGCCGTGTTCCTCATCGTCGTCCTGCTCGTCATCACGGGCGCCGGCTGGCTGTACTTCTCAACCCGCGGCACCGAGTCGACCGACGACGCGTTCATCGCGGCGACCACCTACTCGATCGCGCCGCGCGTCGCCGGCCGGATCACGACGATCCTGGTTGACGACAACGCGGTTGTCGAGCAGGGCCAGCTCCTCGCCGAGATCGACCCGGCTGGCTACGAGGCGGCTCTCGACCACGCGACGGCCTCGCTCACCCTCGCGCAGGCCCAGCAGAAGGAGTCCGAGATCCAGGTCGTGCTGATTGACGCCACGACGAGGGCTGCGGTCGCCACCGCGGAGGCGGATATCGAGGCCGCGGAAGCGCGCCTGCAGCAGGTCCAGGCCGATCTCGAGGCGGCGCAGGCCGATCAGTCTCGGGCGAGCGCGGAGCTTGAACGCTACTCGACGCTCAGCGACCGGGCGGTGACCGCGCTGCGGCTGGACGAGGTGCGTTCGGCGTCGCAGAATGCTGACGCCCGCGTGCGGTCCGCCCAGAAGCTGATCGCCTCGAGCCAGGCCGAGCTCACGGCCTCCCGCTCCCGGCTGGACGCCGCGAACGCCGACCGACAGCGGGTGGATGCCGCGCGGGCCGAGGTTGAGCGTCGGGGCGCGGAGGTCGCGCAGGCCGAGGCGACGCTCCGGCGCGCCGAACTGGATCTGTCCTATACCAAGATCCTCGCGCCGGGTCCGGGGCGAGTCACCGCCAAGGCCGTTTCGCGCGGCGACTATGTCGCCGTGGGCCAGCCCATGATGGCGGTCGTCTCGACGAACGCCTGGGTGATCGCGAATTTCAAGGAAACCCAGCTCACCGACATGGAAGTCGGGCAGTCCGTCAACGTCCACATCGACGCCTACGGCGTCGATCTGCCCGGACGCGTGGACAGCATCCAGGCCGGCTCGGGCGCCCAGTTCAGTCTGCTCCCGCCTCAGAACGCTACGGGCAACTATGTCAAGGTCGTCCAGCGGGTTCCCGTCAAGATCACCTTCAACGACGCCGACGACTCCGGCCGGTACCTGCTCGGTCCCGGCATGTCGGTGGTGCCCAAGGTCATCACCCGATGAGTCGGGCTGCTCGTCCCAACGCGGCGGTCTTCCGCGAGGAGTTCCACGCACCGCACAACCCGTGGCTCATCGCCGTGGTGGCCACCCTCGCGACGTTCATGGAAGTGCTCGATACGAGCATCGCCAACGTCGCCCTGCCCCACATCGCGGGCAACCTCGGCGCCAGCGTCACCGACAGCACCTGGGTGCTGACGAGTTATCTCGTCGCCAACGCCATCATACTCCCCGCCTCGGCGTGGCTCAGCAGCACCATCGGCCGGCGCAACTACTACCTGCTCTCGGTCGGGATCTTTGCGGTCAGTTCGCTCCTCTGCGGCCTCGCCCCAGCCTCGCGCGCTCGTCTTCTTCCGTCTGCTCCAGGGCCTTGGGGGCGGCGGGCTCCAGCCCCTCACCCAGGCGATCCTCGTCGATACGTTTCCCTCGCGTCAGCGGGGATGGGCATGGCCGTGTACGGCATGACGGTCGTTGTCGCGCCCGTCATCGGCCCGACGCTCGGCGGCTGGATCACCGACAACTACAGCTGGCGTTGGATCTTCTTCATCAACATCCCCGTCGGCCTCCTGGCGCTCGCGCTCAGTTCGCGCCTGATCAGCGACCCGCCCTTCCTCATCCGCCGCCGCGGCCCCGGGAAGTGGCGAGCCGACTTCATTGGGCTCGGTCTGCTGGCGCTCGGGCTGGGCTCGCTCCAGATGATGCTCGACCTCGGCGACCGGTACGACTGGTTCGCGTCGCCGTTCATCTCCGGCGCCGCCGTGCTCGCCGTGCTCAGTCTGCTCGCGGGGATTCTCTGGGAGTTCAACCACCGCCAGCCGATCCTCAATCTCCGCGTGCTCCGCGATCGAAACCTGGGTCTGTCGTGCCTGCACATGCTGATTTTCGGCGCGGTCCTGTTCGGCTCGACCGTCCTGCTCCCCCTCTTTATGCAGACGCTGCTCGGCTACACCGCCGAGTGGAGCGGGCTGGCGCTGTCGCCGGGCGGCATGGTGATCGCCGTGCTCATGCCGCTCGTGGGCTTCATGGTCGCCCGCGTCGACGCCAGATGGATGGTGCTCTTCGGCATCCTCGTCGTCGTCTGGTCGCTGTGGCTCATGGGCAGCCTCACCCTCCAGACCGACTTCAAGACCATCGTGATCACCCGCTCGATCCAGGGGCTCGGTCTGGCCTTCATCTTCGTGCCCATCAACACCATCGCGTACGCCACCGTCTCGGGCAACGAGCGCAACAGCGCTTCGAGCCTCATGAGCATCGCCCGGAATATCGGAGGGAGCGTCGGGATCGGCATCACCGCCGCGATGCTCTCCGCCGGCGCCCAGCGGCACCGCTCGATGATGGTCCGGGACCTTTCGCCGTATGACCCGCAGTACAACCACGCCATCGACGGGCTTTCCCGGCACTTCGAGGCGCTCGGAGGCGGGGCGGTACATGCCGAGCGGGCGGCCAACGCGGTCGTTTCGAATCTGGCGGAGGCCCAGGCCCACCTCCTTGCGTACATGGACCAGTTCCATGTGCTTGCGATCGCCTTCCTTCTGCTCGTTCCCGTCGTCCTGCTGATGCGCCGGCGCAGCGCCGGAGCCCACGTGGAGCTTGTCGCCGAATGAACGCTTCGCACAATCTATCCCGGCTCTCCATCGCGTTTGTCCTCGCCGCGGGGCTTGCATCGTGCACCGTGGGTCCGGAATACCGACCACCCCGGGCGGCCCCGCCCGAGGCCTGGATCGAGCCCAACGCCATGACCGGCGAGCCGGCGCCGGAGTGGTGGAAATCGTTCAAGGACCCAGAATTGGACGCCCTCGTCGTCCGGGCAACGACCGCCAACACCGACCTTCGGGTCGCCATCGGGCGCCTCCGCGAGGCGCGAGCACGGCGAGGCGTGGTTGCCGGCGCGTTGTACCCGCAGGTCGATGCCACGGGCTCCTACTCAAACTCGCACTTCAGCGAGAACGGCTTTCTGAAGGGGCTCGGCGGGGGTGGCTCGGGCTCGCCCCCGGGCGCCATCGTGCCCGGCCAGGAGATCAACCTGTACGAGGCGGGAATCGACGCGTCTTGGGAGGTCGATCTGTTCGGTGGCACCCGGCGCGCGCTGCAGGCCGCCGACGCCGACTTCGAGGCCGCCGCCTTTGACGCCGGCGACGCGCTCGTCGCGGTGGTCGCGGAAGCCGCCGACGGCTACCTGCAGGTCCGGGGGTTGCAGACGCGGCTGGCTCTCGCCCGACAAACCGCCGAGTCCCGGGCTCAATCGGTCGAGGCGCTTCGCGAGCAGGCCCAGGCCGGCGTCGCCGACGAGCTCGACCTCGCCCGCGCCGAGAATCAGGCGGCGGAAGCGCAGGCCCGGGTGCCCGACCTCGAGAGCGCGGTGCAGGTCGCGATCCGAAGACTGGAAGTTCTCACGGGCGCCCGACCGGGAACGCTGGACGCCGAACTCACGCCCGCCGCCCCACTCCCCACGCCGCCCCAGGCTCTGGCCGTGGGGATCCCTTCGGATCTACTCCGCCGCCGACCGGACGTCCGCGCCGCCGAGCGACACATCGCCGCGGCCACTGCCCGGATCGGCGTCGCCACCGCCGACTTATTCCCGAAGTTCAGCCTCACCGGTTCGTTCGGCCTGCAGAGCCAAGAGTTCGGCGATCTGCCCGCAGGGGACAGCCGATTCTGGGCCGTGGGGCCGGCAGTTCGCTGGCCGATCCTGGACTTCGGGCGGATCCGATCGAACATCGCCGTCCAGAATGCTCGCCAAGAGCAAGCGGCGGCCGCGTATGAGGGCGTGGTGCTGCAAGCGCTCTCGGACGTCGAGGTCGCGCTGGTTCGGCTGGCCCGTGAGGAGCGGCGGCTGGACCACCTTGTCGCCGCCTCCGAAGCCGCGAGTCGGGCCGCATCCATCGCAGACGAGCAGTACCGCAGCGGCGTGCTCGACTATCTCGATCTTCTGGATGCGCAGCGCACCGAGTTTGCTTCTGCCGACTCGGTCGCGCAGAGTCGGGCGGCCGTGGCCGAGGATGTGGTCAGCCTGTATCGGGCCTTGGGCGGAGGTTGGGAGGGCGGAGCGGTGGATCCGGGCGCCTTCGGGCTCGACCACGCCACCTCCCAGGCCGGAGCGTTCGGCTCATAGCCCGAGGGGGCCTCGGACCCGATTTGTGAACCTGATGCGCGGGGGTGGATTCCCGCTGTCAACTTCCCCCGGGCGGTTCCCCTCACTGCGCGTCCCGGAACCTTGCCAGACGCCGCCCAAATGGGACAACCGGTCCGGGCACAATCCTGAACACCGGGGAGATGTCCATGCGGGCATCCGACTGGCCGAAGACCGCGACGCCGGGGGAGCATGACCGAGCTCAGACGCGGCCGGCACTCCGACGTCCGTTCGACACCAGAAGACACACGGGAGCTCCGCATGAGGCTCCGTCTCGATATCACCGGGAAGTTGCTCGTCCTCACGATGGGGCTGCTCGCCGTCCACGGCTGCATCACGCTGGTGTGGATGACGGAGCAGTTTCACAGCGAACTCGTCTCCCGGGAGATGGCGGCCCTTGAGCAAGACTCGCGGCTCGCGTCCGCGGCCTTCGAGCGCCGGATCGAGGGCGCGGGAGAGCTTGCCCTGGCGCTGGCGGATGTTCCCCCGATCCAGGGCATTCTGCGTGCGAAGGCCAACGGGGGCATCGACCCCGCCGATGGCTCGACCGAACTGCAATGGCGAAACCGCCTCGGCGTCATCTTTCGATCATTGCTCTCCGCCGACCACGGCGTGCTGCAAGCCCGATATGTCGGGGTAGCGGACGACGGGATGGAATTGGTACGAGTGGAACGCGCTTCGGCCGGCGCAGCCCCACTGGTCGTCCCCCCCGAGCAGCTGCAGCACAAGTCGGAAACGAGCTACTTCCAAGAGATCCTCGCGTTGCCCAAGTCTCAGGTCTACGTCTCGGCTATCGACCTGAACCGGGAACATGGCGCCGTCGAGACACCCCACAAGCCCGTCGTGCGCACCGGCACGCCGATCTACGATGAGCGGGGGCGCGTGGCGGGCCTCATCGTCCTCAATCTCGACGCATCGAGCGCTTTCGCGGCGGTCGCACGCCAGGTGGCCGCCGGCCGCCTGCTCTACATTGCCAACCAAACCGGAGATTACCTGTATTGCCCCGACCAGTCGAAGGCGTTCGGCTTCGACCTCGGCCATCGCTACACGATCTACGAGGACTATCCGGCGCTCGCCTCCCCCAACGCCGCGAACCTCCTCCGGGGCACGCTCGTCACCCGTGCCGGCAACGGGGCGCGGATGGGTCTCGCGTTCGAGCGGCAAGATCTGCCCTACGGCGGCCCCGACCGAGGCCTGCTCTTCGTCGTCGGGGATGACTACTCGACCGTGATTGCCGGCACCACGCGGGCGCTGCAGCGCGCGATCGTGAGTGGCGTCGGCCTGCTGGCGATCGCGCTCGGCGTGGCGTGGTGCATCGCCCGCTCCTTCACCCGTCCGATCCGTGAGACGACCGCGGCGATCGAGGCCTGGGACGGGGGCCGTGCGCCGCCGGCGCTGCCTTGTGAGGGCAGGGACGAAGTCGGCACGCTGGCCCGAGCATTCACGAGGATAACCGGGGAGTTGCTCGACCACCGGAACCATCTCGAGCGGATGGTGGTCGAGCGAACCTCGGAGCTCGAGGCGTCGAGACGCCAGCTCATCGAAGCCCGCGACACTGCCGAACACGCCAATCGGGCCAAGAGCGAGTTCCTGGCCAAGATGAGTCACGAGCTCCGCACGCCGCTCAACGGCGTGATCGGCATGACCGAACTCCTCCGGGATACCGACCTCGATGAACGCCAACGCCGATTCGTGGATGCCTGCTCGAGCAGCGGTCGCTCGCTGCTCGAACTGATCAACGATGTCCTCGACATCTCGAAGATCGAGGCGGGAGGACTCGAGCTCGAGACCCGCGAATTCCTGCTGACCCAGTGCATCGACGACACCGTGGCCATGCTGGCGCACCGGGCCCACCACAAGGGCGTCGAGGTGACCTACTACGTGGAGCCGGCGCTCTGATCGAAGGTGATCGGAGATACAATCCGCCTCCGTCAGGTGATCGTCAACCTGCTTGCGAACGCCATCAAGTTCACCTCGAAGGGACAGGTGCTGCTGCGAGCAGTGACCGATTCGTGCGACGACAAGTCCGTGACGATTCGTTGCTCTATCACTGATACCGGCATCGGGATCCCGCCCGACCGCATCCCGCGCTTGTTCAGATCGTTCTCCCAGGTTGATCGCTCGACAACCCGCAAGTATGGCGGTTCGGGACTCGGCCTGGCCATCTGCAAAAGGCTTGTCGAGGCACTCGGGGGCGAGATCGGCCTGGAGAGCGTGCCGGGCCAGGGTTCCACCTTCTGGTTCACCGCGACCCTCGTGCGAGCGGCCGGCCCACCCGCCCAACTGCTCGCCCCGCCGGACCTCAGAGGGCTGAACCTGCTCGTGGCGGGCGGGAGCGACGCCAGCCGCCAGATCCTCCGGGAGCAGCTGGTCAGCTGGGGCATGCAGGTCTGCTTCTTTGACGCGAGCGATGGGGAAGAATCACACCCGTGGAAGACCGGGACCGAGTTTGATGCCGCCATCCTCGACATACCCGTGGACGAGGGTGATCACGAGCAGAACACCCCCGCGATCGTCCGCGCCAGTGCGTTGGCTCCCAGGCTCGTCGTCCTCCTGCCGGTCGAGCGTGAACTCCCTTCCGAGGTCCTTGCCGACCCGAGCCGCGTGCAGGTCCTCCGGAAGCCGCCGAGTTCCTCCGAGTTGCTCGACGCGCTCGTGCGTGCCTTGTGCGACTCCCCCGGCGCCACCGTCGCACCGCCGGACGAACACCAGCAGGCCGACGCGCTGCCTGCCCCCGCCGCAGGGGTGAAGGGCACGGTGCTGCTCGCCGAGGATATGCCCACCAACCAGCTCTACGTCACAGAATTGCTGCGCCGGCACGGGTACGCGTGCGACGTCGCCGGCGACGGCGTCGAGGCCCTCGCCGCGCTCGAGCGACGTCGGTACGACCTGCTCCTCCTTGATTGTCAGATGCCGGAGCTCGACGGTTTCGGTGTCGTCAGAGCGCTGCGCGAGTCCGAGCGTACCGGCCAACGCGAGGGCCACCTCACGGTCGTCGCGCTCACGGCCAACGCGATCCAAGGGGATCGGGATCGCTGCCTGGCAGCGGGGATGGACGACTACCTGAGCAAGCCCCTCGAACCCAGGACCCTGCTGCAGGCGCTGGAGCGGCACATCCCCGTCCGAGGGGCGAGCGAAGTCCTGCAGGAGCCGCGACACACGGACCCGGAGCCCGAACGCCTCGTCTTCGACCCCGACGCCGCACTGGCCCGCTGCGACGGCGACACCCGGATGCTTGCATCGACCATCGAGAGCTTTGGGACCCACGCTCCGGGGTACCTCCACAACCTCCGGACCGCGCTCCGGGCCGGCGACGCCGCGTCGGCGGCCGGCGCTGCGCACGCCATCAAGGGCGCCGCCGGCATGATGACCGCAGAGCGCACGCGCACCGCGGCTGCCTCGATCGAGGCGGCCGCCCGCAACGGGGACCTCCGATCCGCCTCCGACGAACTCGACGAGCTCCGCGTCGAGCTCGAGCGTGCGATGGATCAGATGCATCAGACGACCCCTCCCGTTGCCCGGCAGGCTGAGGAGCACACCAGTGTCTAACGAGGCAAGGCGACGCGTCCTGATCGCCGACGACGAGACCGTGACCCGGCAGATGCTCGGCGCGGCCCTCACGCGGGCGGGCTACGACGTCGTGAGTGTCGCCGATGGACGCGAGGCGTTGGGCGAGCTGCGCCGGGGTTCGATCCAGCTCGTCGTGTGCGACTGGGAGATGCCGCATCTCAGCGGTGTCGAACTCTGCCGGGCGGTCCGATCCACGGGGTGGGATCGCTACATCTATGTCATCATGCTGACCAGCCACGACCGCCCAGATGACGTCCTCGCCGGGCTCGAGGCGGGCGCCGATGAGTTCGTCTCCAAGCCCCTGCGCCCCGCAGAGATCGCGGTCCGTCTCCGGGTGGGCGAGCGTCTTCTTACCCTGGGCTCCGCAGAATTGACGATTTTCCTGCTCGCCCGCCTCGCCGAGTCCCGCGATCCGGAGACCGGCGAACACCTCGAGCGCGTCAGAGAGTACTCCCGGATCCTCGCGATCAGCCTGAGCCGCTCGGGCGAGCATGCCGACCACATCGATGGAGAGTTCGTGCAGCTGATCTACCAGACCAGCCCGCTCCACGACATCGGCAAAGTCGCCATTCCCGACGAGGTGCTGCTCAAGCCCGATCGCCTGACCGACCGCGAGTTCGAGATCATGAAGGAGCACACCCTCCACGGCGCCCGCACGCTGGAAGCCGCGATCCAACGCTACCCCCACGCGCGCTATCTCCGGATGGCTCGCGAGATCGCGCTGACCCACCACGAGAAGTTCGACGGCACCGGCTACCCACTCGGCCTCGCGGGGTCCGACATCCCGCTGGCCGGGCGGATCGTCGCGATCGCGGATGTGTACGACGCGCTCACCTCGCGCCGCGTCTACAAGGGGGCCTACCCCCACGAACGCGCCCACGAGATGATCCTCGAACAGTCCGGCATCCACTTCGATCCGGCGATCGTCCGGGCGTACCTCCAGAACGAGCGGCTCTTCGCCGAGACCCGGCAACGCTTCGGCGATCGCGACCTCCTGCTCGCGGCCTAGCCCTCGGGATCGATCAGACCGCGCCCACGCCGGACACCGCCTCGACCGCAGCCCGGAAGACCAGCAGCCCCGGGGTCGGTCCGCGTCGAACTTCCGCCGGAAGACGCGTCCAAATGGGTGGCGCGTCCATTCCAGATACCGCTCCGGATGGGGCATCAGCCCGAAAATCCGGCCAGTAGGATCGCAGAGCCCGGCGATATCTCGCTCGGAACCGTTGGAATTCGTGCGGTACCGCAGGGCGACCTGCCCCTTCGCCTCGAGCCGGTCGAGCACCGACGCGTCCTGGGCAACCAGACGGCCCTCACCGTGAGCGACAGGGAGCATCATGACCTCCCGAGTCGCCGCGTCGTCGGCCGCCACCCGCCCGGAATGACCGCCGACATTGTGGTCCGCTCGGCCGGCCGACCTCGAGGCACCCAGAGCCTCCCTCAGGTGCCGGGTCCACACGCAAACCGAATCCCCCACCACCTCCATGCCCACCCAGTCGTCACGGAACCTCGCACGGATGTTGTCGGTCAGGGCCAACGTCGGGGGCGGCGCTGTCTCCGGCCAGGTCCCCTCCTCCGGCCCGGGCAAGAGGCCCGCCTGGACAAGCACCTGGAAGCCGTTGCATGCTCCGATCATCGGACAGCCGCGAGCCGCGGCCGACCGGAGCGCCGGGTACAGCCGCTCTCGGATCTTCATCGCGAAGATCCGCCCGCTCGCGATGTCGTCGCCAAAGCTGAAGCCCCCCGGGAATCCGATCAGATCGGCTCCCTCCAGCCGGTGGGGTTCGGCAATCAGGGCATCCAAGTGGACGAGGGCGGCCCGGGCTCCGGCGAGCTCGAATGCTCGGAGCATCTCCTGGTCGCAGTTCGTCCCGGCGGCGCGGAGTATCAAGGCGTTGGGCATGACGGAGGGTAGGGCGGCTGCCCGTTCCGCCCGTACGGCGGGCGGAGAGCGCCCCCCACGCTCAAACGCCTCCGCGGTGTGGATAGAGTCTCCCGGCCGCGGAAGGCGGCGAAGAATGGCGGAAAGGAGTCGATCCATGCCGAGCGTGTACCCCTTCCGGGCCCTGCAGTACCAGGGTGGTTCCGGTGATGTGAGCCCACTGGTTGCTCCGCCCTACGACGTCCTCGACGCCGACGACAAGGCCGCGATGCTGGCCCGGGACGCGCACAACATCGTGGCTGTGGATCTCCCGCACGTCCCGCCGAAGGAACTGGGTCCCAAGCAGGTGTACGAGGATGCCGCGTCTCTTTTAGGGCATTGGGAGGCGGAGGGCGTCCTCCGCCGAAGCGGGAGCCCCGCCCTCTTCGCCTATCGCCAGACGTTTGAGTTCGCCGGCGGAACGCACCAGCGGTGCGGCATGGCGTGCACGGTCGAAACCCTGCCCTTCGGCCCGCGCGAGGGGGGAGGGATTCTCCCTCACGAGCAGACCTTCTCCGGCCCGAAGGAGGACCGCTTCGCCCTCATGACCGCGACCCGAACCCAGCTCAGCCCGATCTTCGGACTCCACGCCGACGAGGGTGGGCGGGCGACGGGCATCGTGCGCGCCCTCATGTCGCGGCCCGCCAACATGACAGCGACGACGCCTGACGGCGTCCGCCACGAGGTCTGGAGCGTCGAGGATGCCGAGACGATCGCCGCATACAGCGATGCTCTCGCCGGCGAGGATGTCTTTATCGCCGACGGCCATCACCGCTATACGACCGGCCTCAATTATCTTGCCCACCTCGAGCGGCAGGCCCGGGTCGAGCCCGACCACCCTGCCCGACGCTGCATGATGGTCCTAGTCGGCATGTCGGACCCCGGCCTGGTCATCGGCCCCACGCACCGAGTCCTGGGCGGCATGAAGGACTATTCGATCGAGCGGTTCATCGAGGTCGCCACCCATGACCTGGTCGTTCGCGAGGTCACACCCAACCCCGATGCGATCGAGAATGCGATCCACAACGCCAACGCAGGCCCCGGCCACAACGCTCTGGGTCTCATCGACTTCGCGAGCGGTCGGTGCTTCGTCGCGACCACCCAGCAGCCCGACCCACTCAAGCATCAGTTCCCCGACAAGCCCGAGGCTTGGCGGACCCTCGACGTCGCCATCATCCAACACCTTCTGGTGGAGCGCATCTGCCAGCCCAAATTGAACGGCGGGCAGCCGGTCAAGTGGGCGTTCCCCCATTCGGTTGCCGAAGTGATGGAGATCGGAAGTGGTCACGAGACCGGCGCAGGGGGTGGGGCGGGCTTCGCCCAGATCGCGGTGATCGTCAGGCCCACACCGCTCGACGCGGTGCGCGAGATCAGCCGGGCCAACGAACTCATGCCGCAGAAGTCGACGTTTTTCTACCCCAAACTCGCGACCGGACTCTTCATCAACCCGCTGGCGTAGCACCGGCCTGCGACGCCGAACGGTCGAGCCAGTCGAGCAATTCGGTGGTCGAGACCGCCCCTTCCAGGCGAGCGACCTCCTCGCCGTTGGCGAAGAACACCAGCAGAGGGATGGACTGCGCCTGCAGCATCCGCCCGACCCGCTGGGCCTCGGGGTCGCTGTCGCTCGTCAGGTCCGCAAACGCGGTGATCGTGTTGGCGTCGATCCAGGCCGTCACCCGCGGATCCGACAGTGCACCCCGCTTGAACGCCTGGCAGGGCCCGCACCAGTCTGCCGTGGCGAACGCCAGCACCGGGCGTCCCGTCCGTTGGCTCTGAGCCATCGCTTCATCCAAGTTGGTGTGCGCGGCGAAGGCTTGCGGCGTCGGCGCCACCCCTCCGAGACCGCCCTTCACAAAGTAGAGCACGGCAAGCACCGACGCGATCACCACGAGAAACACCGTCGTCGAAGAAACCGGCTTGCGCATGGGCACCTCGCTGCTCTGGATACGCCGGGCGCCTCGGGGCTATTCCCCCGCGGCCGCCACGGCACGGTTCTCTCGTCCGATCATCCCGGTCCCGGAAGTTGCTCGATCAGCCGCTCTATGTAGCGCCAGGCGTTCAGTTGCCGCCGGATCTCTCTCCCAAGGTCGTCCTGTGGCTCTCCCGAGCCGACCCGGTTGAATAGGCTCCCGATCTGCCGGACAGACTCCCCCCGAGCCGCGGCCGCCCAGCCCCTCCAGCGCGCGACCTGCTCGGTGTCCCCCGCCCGCGCCGCCTCCTCGATGGCGAGGCGGGTTTCCATCATCTCGAGAAGGAATCCCTCCGGGAGGTCTCGGCTCTCCGGGACTCCGAGGCGGTCCAGCAGTGCCCTCGCTCGCCCCTCGGGATCTGACAGGACACGCCTCGCCGTATTCAGTGCCGCGGCGAGCCGTGCCGCCTCGGAGGCCCGCTCCGGGTCCGAGGCGGCCAGATCCGGGTGGACTGCCGCGACGCGGGCCAGGTACGCCCCCTCGACTTGCTCGGCCGCAAGGTCGAAGGTCGCATCGAGCCCAAGCGTCTCAAACGGATCCCGCATGGCCAACTCTAGACGCCACCCGATTTCGATTGACACTCGCCCCGAGCCCCCCGACGATGAGGCGGGCCACCGGCGAGATTACCGGCCCCCAAACCGAAGGGACTGCGAGTGAGCGGACATATCGGCATCGCCGGAGTCAGCCCCGAGGGCGCGGCCCTCTTTTGTCAGGCCCTCACCCGGCAGTTTGCAGCCACGGCCCGGGGGGGGACCGATCCCCGAGCTTGGCCCCGGGTGACGATGCATAACGAGCCCTTTGGGCTCTATCTGGACGCCCTTCGGGAGCGGGACTGGATGCGCGTCGGGGCCCTGCTGCGCCGTTCGGCCGACAAGCTGGCCGGGTGCGGAGCGACGTTTTGCCTGACGCCCGACAATGCGGTCCAGCACGGCATCCATGTCGCTGAAGTTGGCTCTCCCATCCCCTGGGTGTCCATGCCGGAACTGGTCGCCGATGCTCTCGTCGCCGCAGGCTGCCAGACTGTGGGCATCATCGGCACCAAAATGGTCACCACAGGCTCGACCTACCAGACGATGCTGGGGCTCCGCGGTGTGCAGCTCCTGGTCCCGGAATCGCCGGAGATCGACGAACTCGACCGGATCATCTTCGAGGAGTTGATCTACGGCCTGCGAATCCCGGACAGCCAAAGGCGGGCACTGCGGATCGTGGAACAACTCGCCTCGCGGGGGTGCGAGGGGGTCATCCTCGGGTGCTCGGAGGCCCCCCTGGTGATCACCCCAGACAATTCCCCAATCGCGATCTTCGACGCGGCCGAAATCCTCGCCGCGGGAGCACTGACCCGAGCTATCCACGGATAGCCGACTTCGCAGAATCGTTCTCCATGTGCAGTTTGCGGAACCGCCGATCGCTGGAGGCTGGTATATTGGGGTGGGATCAGGTTCCCGGGCCCCAGCCGAGTCGACCTCGGCCAGGTGCCGCGGCCCGGGCACGACCTGCACCGGTCTGGCTCCGGAGGGCTGGACGAGGACATGCGAGTTGTGGTACGCTGGAGTTGCACAGTTGGCGGTTGGCGCCCGCAACCGGGACGCAACTCCCCGGTCCGACCCATGGGCGCTGGACTCGACGGGGGCGCAACCCCACACGGCCGGCAGGCCGGCGCGGGCGACGCCTGACGGGAACCGCCTCCGGCGTCATAATGAAGGAATGATCGGCTCCGAGTCGCGGAGCCTTGGAGCAGAGCAATGAGCAAGTCTCGCCTTCGTTCTCGGTGGTCCGTCGGTCGGGGTCGTCACAGCGCGGCCCGTCTGTTGGGGGCCGCCGGCCAGGCGACGGATACCTCGCTTGAGACGCTCGAGAGCCGCGTGCTGCTCAGCGACCCGGGTTCGACGTTCAACACGGCCCAGGAGCTGCTCCTCGACGGCAACGGCCAGGCAACATATGACGACGCGCTGCCCAATACCAGCGACGTCGACATGTACACGTTCAGCCTGACCAGCCCGGACTTCACCACGATCCTCGCCGACGCGGTCAACGGCGGGGACACCTTCGCGGACCGGGTGGACACGAAGATCGAGCTCTTCGACTACCAGGGGAACCTCCTCGGTACGGGGCTCGACAGCGGGAAGCTCACCGGGGGCACTCCGAAGGACGCCTGGTACGGCTTCGTGCCGACCGCCTCCCAGAAAAACCCGAATACCGGGCTCTACACGTACTACGTCAAGGTGACGGCGCAGGCGGGTCCCCAGAATGGGGCGACGGGCGCATACTCCGTCCGGGTCGACGGCCAGACTACGGAGATCGTGCATAGCGGCACGGCCACCGAGAAGACCACCAGCGGCACCCTGACGCTGCCGCTTCAGGACATCGTGTACCACGTGACCACCACGAGCAGCAACGTCTGGAACAGCTTGGCGACGGCCAACGTTCGTGCCGACAGCAACGTGCTCGACAGCCGGATCGACCTCTACGACAGCACGGGCGCCCTCATCACTGGGGACAGCCAGTCGGGGCGTCTGACAAATGCGTTTGCGGTGTTCAAGAGTAGCGTTAGCTCCACCTTCTACTTCCGTGTGCGCTCGGACGAGTTCGCTCCAGGACGACCGGAGACGGGCGCCTTACGCTGGCACTGGACCTGGTCGGCAAGGCGATCGATCTCGACCCGGTCAGCCGACAGGGGCTCGCGACCGGCGATACGGCGGGCACGGACCGCACGGAGCTCTACCAATTCATCCCGCAGTCCAGCGGGGACGCGATCATCTCCGCGCAAGGCGTCGGGATGGTGCCCCTGAGCGACGCCTCGATGACTCTCTACGATTCCGATGGCAATTTTGTGGCATTCAGCGACCGGTTCTTCGGCGATAACCCGCAGATCGAGGAGAACCTTGTCGGCGGCGAGACCTACTACGTCCTGGTCGACGGCTTCGATGTCAGCGGCGCAGGGACCTTCGCTGTATTCATCGAAGCGGCTCACACCTTCGTCGAAGGAACGATCGACGATCACGCCGATTCGCTGGACTATGTCAACGCGACCCCCATCATCTGGAGCGACTGGAAGCAGGCCGAGGACAACGTCATCGTCGGCGGCCCGCTCGCGGACCACTCGCTCGTCTCGACCGGCACGGCGACCGGGCGTATCCACCGCGGGTCCGACACCGACCTGTTCGTCTTCGTCCCTCCCGTGGACATGCTCGGCCAGTACACGGGCAACATCGGCGGGGAGCACGACGGGCAGGATGGCAGCGCGGCCGATGACGGCGTCCCGATCCCCTGGGCCGACGGATTCCGCCCGGCCTCGAGGGTTGAGATCCAAGTCCAAGCCGTCGACGATCCGGGCCTCCCCGACTTTACGTGGGCCGATATGGCGGTCCGCGTCTATGACTCGAACGGTGACATCGTCTACGACCTGAACGATTCCACCTGGAATCCGCCCTGTACAACCCGGTGCTGGCCGACCCGGCCGGTTCGCTCGACCCCGCCCGCTACCCCGCCGACCTCGACCTCAACGCCCTGGGCATCGACTACGCCGGCGGCGTCACGCCGTTCAACGGCGTCTTCTCGCTCGCGGTGTGGGGCGGGGAGCCCTACTACATTGAGGTGTCATCGGTCAGCGGGACCGGACGCTACAACATGTGGGTCTCCGTCGATGGCATGCCCAACCCGGCGGATGCGTCCAGCTGGACCGATGACGGCGGATTCACCGCCATATGGGACCGCACCGACGACTTCAACGTCTCGGCGATCCTCGAGGGCACCAACAACTTCTCCAACTCGCCGGACGACTTCATCAACGCCGCTCAACTCTCGCTCGACGCTAACGGCTCGATCGACCAGGTCGGCGGGACGCACGACGGCTGGCTCGACAGCAGCTCGTTCCTCGAGCGTGCATTCGTGATGGGAGACGGGCTCTATCCCATGCCCGGCCTGATCCCCGGGAACGACACGGTCGCCGGCGCCACCGTCTGGGGCGCCTTCGGCACAGTCGTCCTCCGAGAGTCGGGTCTCGCCGGGATCGAGCATCCTCTCGATAACGATCTGTACACATTCCGCGCCGCGTCCTCCGGATACGCCGAGATCCGCATCAACACCACGGCGCTCCAGGACACCTTCTACGAGTCGATCGCGGATGGCGAAGGCACCCTAGCCAGCGACGAATCCGACGACGCCGGCAACCAGGACGACCCGACGATTACTCCCACGGTGACCTCGCTCACCAAGACCTACAACTCGCTCCTCGATTCCGCGGTCCGGGTCTTCAGCAACGACTTCGAGCAGATTGCATACAACAACGATAACAACGCCATGACGGGCACGACGGAGACCACCCACGCCGGCGCCAACGGCGACCGGACCTTCCAGAAGCGAGACGCCCGCGTCACATTCCCGATCGTCAAGGGAGAGATCTACTACGTCCAAGTCGAGAGTGGTCAACGCGATCAGTATCTCGCATGGCAGGACGATCCGACTCTTCCCGTCTCTTGGCAAAACCTGATCGGCTCCTACGAGTTGACCGTCCACACGGTTCCCACGCTGAACAACGATGACTACATCGATGATCCTGGCGCCAACGCCACGGTGATCGGCATCGACGAGACAACCGGTATCGGCTCGATCTCCGGCCAGATCGACAACAACAATTCCAACCCCGTCGACGCGGACGTGTTCGTGTTCGTCGCGCCGGTGACGGGCGACTTCACCGTGACCGCCGCCCGCCAGTCGGGCGAGTCGCTCATCCCGGACCTCTCGATCTACCGCGAGGACACGCTCGGCACCTTCTCGCTCATCTCGAGCGGGACCGCCTCGAGCCAGGGCTCGATCACCATCGACCTCTCGGCCACCAAGGGTGACCGGTTCTACGTGCAGGTGCTCGGCGCCGGCTCGACCGAGGGCCTCTACGACGTCACCGTCGCCGGCCTCGTCGTGACCGACGACCACGCCGACTGGCTCGAGTTCCAGAACGCCACAGAGGTCGAACTGCTCGACTTCCTCGGCTCGGCCTCCGTCGACGGCTCCATCGAGAGCAACGGCGACAGCGACGTCTACAAGTTCCAGGCCGGCGACTACACCAACGCCACCATCACCGTCAATTCCACCGACGGCACCCTCGATTCCTACATCGAGGTGTACGAGGTCGGGCTGGACCCCTCGGGCAATCCCGTCATGCTCCGCATCGCCTACAACGACGACTTTGATGCGTCCTCCTCTGACGCCCAAGTCACCGTTGGGCTGACACCGGGCCGACTCTCCGGGGCGACGGGGCTGGCCTACCCCTACTACTACGTGCTCGTGCGCGGCGCCAACCAGAGCGCCGACGAGGGCGACTACGTGCTCAACTTCGATGTCGACAAGACCGACGACCATCCCGACGCCGGGCAGTACGGGTACGCCGACCCCGTCGCCGTCGATAACGAGTCGGGTCAGGGCAGCGAGACCGGCACGGTCGAGGTCGACGGCGACACCGACCTGTTCCGCTTCACCGCCCTCGCCGGCGGCACGGCACGCGTCACCGTCTCCCGCCCGACAGGAAGCACCTTCCTGCCCAAGATCACCCTGCTCGACGCCGACGGCAACGAGCTGGACTCCGCCGACGGCTCCGTGCCCGGCACCGCCCAGGCCACCGTCGCGCGCGGCCAGATTTACTACGTGGTCATCGAGGCCTCCTCGGTCGCCGGCGCCGACGAAACCACCGGCGACTACACCCTTGCCGTCGTCACGCCTCCGCTCGACGACTACCCCAACGCCGAGGAGTGGTCGATCGCCGCCAGCCTCACCCTGGACTCCACCACCGGCGACGCCGTCCTGGGAACCCAGAGCGAGGGCAACCCGCTCAATCCCGCGATCAACGTGGTCGGCGATACGGACCTGTTCACCTTCCGAACCATTGCTGATGGCAACGTCACGATCACGTTCGCCCCGCTCGAAAGCAGCGCGATCGGCCTCCGGCCGGAGCTGACCGTCTACGACGCCGACTTCAACGTCGTGCAGACCGTGACGGCTTCCAGCGCGGGCGAAACGGTCAGTGTCGTCCTCACAGGCACCGTCAAGAACGTGCGGTACTACGTGCTCGTCGCAGACGCCCTCGGCAACCGGACGGGCGAGTACCAGCTCACCGTCGACGGCAACGGGAGTGGCGGCGGCGGTGGTGGTGGTGGCGGAAACGGCGAAATCGATTTCGGCGACGCCAGCGAGGTTAATCTCGATCCCTTCAATGCGGACGGAACCGCCAACGGCGTGATCGGCCAGGGTGGCGAACGCGACCTCTTCACCTTCACGGCGCCCGCGGACGGCGATATCTTCGTCCAGTTGGCCACCCCCAAGGGTTCGTTGCTCGATGGCACGATCACGATCCTCGACGCCGCGACCGAGTCCGCGGTCGTCAGCTTCGACGCGACCGGCATCCCGGGCGCAGACGCCTCGCTCCGCTTCCACGGCAACGCCAACGCCGAGTACTGGGTCATCGTCGACGGCATCGGTACCGGCGTCGGCTCCTACACGCTCAAGGTCGACGCCCAGCCGGCCGTCTACCGCGTCTTCTACCCCGCCGGATTCACCGGATCGACCATCCGAGAATTCGTCTCACTCGCCAACCCCAACAACTTCTCCTTGACGTACTCGGTGATCCTCCACTACGAGACCGGCAACCGGGATCAGACGATCGTCTCGAACGCCACGCTCGATGCCGGCAGCCGAGGCGGGGTCACGATCAGCAACGCCCTCGCCGGCTCGCCCGTCCACGCCCGCATCGCGCCCTACGCCATCGAGGTCCGAGCACTCGAGGGGCCGATCGCTGCCTCCATCGGCCACTACGACTTCGGCGCCACGACCGGCGACGCATTCACCAACACCATCAGTCCCATCTGGAGCATTGCCCGCCTCGAGCGGGACCCCGACGCCGTCCACGACTTCCTGCTCTACTTCAATCCGCATGATTTCGACGTGAACGTCACCCTCACGGCGTACGACTCTCTCGGCCAGCCCATCGAGATCACGACCACCGTCGGCGCCCAGCGCCGCGGCGGCCTCAACCTCGATCTGGTCGACTCGCTCCCGCTCGGTGTCTTCGGCGGCGTTGTCACCGCCGAGGCCGCGGACTCGGCCAACGCCGCCGCCTTCCAGGGCATCGTCGTCGGCCAGAGCCACTACGACCTCGTGGACGGCTCCGGCTTCGGCCAGATTGGCGACGCGATCGGCGGCGGGACCAGCGGCGCCATCCCGGGCGTCACGCAGAGCGACAGCAGCGACGCCGAGGTCGTGCTCTTCAACCCCAATCCCTTCACCGCGACCGTCACGCTCGACGGCCAATACGTCCGTGCGGACCTGCCTGACCTGACCAAGGTCATCACCCTGGCCGCGAGGGAGACCCTGGTCTTCAGCGGCGCAGACCTCGGCCTGATCGACGGCCAGCCCCTCGGCATCCGCTACTCGGCAAACCTGCCGATCACCATGGCGAGCAACCAGAAGCAGTACGGCGACGCCGATGGCTCGCTGGGAGCTTCGCAGGCTGGGACGGGCTGGTTCTTCGGCGCCGCGTTTATCAACACGGCGCTCGCCGGTGAGTCTTACTTCGAGACCCTCTCGCTCTACAACCCCTCCCCCACCACCAACGAGATCAGCATCGAACTGCTCTTCCTGGATGGCACGTCCGACACCCTCAAGGTGCTGGTCGAGGCCAACTCCTTTGCCGAGGTCAGGCTGCACGAGACGCTCGGCTCAGACTTCGAGTCCAACTCCAACCGCCCCGCCAAGTTCGACGCCAACGCAATCCTCGGTCGTCCCGGCCTCAACTACTTCTCCGTCGTCGTTTCCGCGCCGGCCCCGATGGCCGTCAGCTTCACCCACTACGACCTGTTCCTGCAGGGTGGCTGGAGCAACTCGGGCGCCGCGTTCGGCCCGGTCATTCCCATCTCCGCGATCGTGTAATCCCCGCGGGCTCGCCCCGCCCCAACGCGAGACATCCCCCTCACGGAGCGGTGCCCTGCCGGGCCCGCTCCGGTTTCGTTGACGCGATGAGCGGCGGCTCTCGGTCTCGCACCCACTCCAGATCAGCGCCCGCTCGCGGGCTCCGGCGCGGGGGAGGTCTCCACTTCAAACCCATTCTCACGCCATTCGTCCAGGCCGCCGGCGTAGAACTTCAGCCCCCCGTACCCCACCGCCAGCAGGCGCTTGAACATGCCCCTCGCCACGGCGCTGCCCGGATTGTCGCCATAGACGACCAGGCGCTGGTATTTCTGGATATCGGGGTCCCTCTCAGCATCCTCCGGAAACGTCGGCATGCGGAGGTTCCTCGCCCCCGGCAGATGCCCCGCGGCGAAGTACTTGGGTGCCCTCGGATCGATCAGCAGTACCGCGTTCGTCTCGCCGCCCTCTCGCTTGTCGATCAGTTCACGGACGTCGGCAATCGAGGCAAGTACCCCTTCTTTGATGTCCTTTTCGCTCGTGCTGGCCTCGCATCCCCCCAGCCAGGGGCAAACCCCTGCAAGTGCTATGATGAGGATGCCCGTCAATCGGTGGCGAAGTCGCATATTGCGGAGAATACCCGACCGGGGTCCGACGTTCCGCTCCGGGGCGTGGAGGATGGATCTGATGGCCAGGAAGGCAATAGTGCTTGCCGCGCTGCTCGGCGTTGCCAGCCTCGTCAACGCGGCCCCCACCCTTTCCGCCCGCGACGAGGCGCCGGAACTCCACGCCCGTCCACGCTTGGTTGCGGAGCGACAGGCGGTGCGGCCCGGGGAGGATGTTCTGGTTGCGATCGACTTCGAGATCGACGAGGGCTGGCACACGTATTGGGCCGGCCAGAATGACACCGGATTCGCGCTGCACACCAAGATCGCCTGCTCCGCGAATGCCACATGCGCCGACCTGCTCTGGCCCGCCCCGCACCGCTATTCGCCCTCCGAGGGCATTCTCGATCATGTCTATGAACATCGGATGACGGTGCTCCTCCCCGTCCATATCGCGGAGCAGGCCAGGATCGGCGATTCGATCGAGTTGCGGGTCGGCATGAAGTGGCTCGTTTGCGAAACCATCTGCCTGCCCGAGTCCGCGGAACTCACGATGACGCTGCCAGTCGCCGAGGCCGCCTCCCGACCCGACCCGGAGACAAGCGAGATGTTCGAAGCGGCCCGAAGTCGACTGCCGCACCCTCCGACGCCGGCGGATCACGTCGCCGTCACGCTCCAGGGCGACGCACTCTCGATCCATGTGCCCGGCGCCGGCCGCCTCGCCTTCTACCCCCTGGAGAAGGCCCGCAGGCCCCGCGACTTGATCCGGGATGGAGAAGGCGAGGGCGATAGCCTCACGATCGAACTACGGCCGGGCGATGAGCCGGTCCTTGGGGTGGTCGAGGCATGGGACGACGAAGGCGATCGTTCCCGATTGTTTCAGATCGATTTCCCCCCGACCAACGGGCCTTCAGAGCCCGCGGGCCAACCCTGAACCTCAGACGCGGCGCCCCAGCGTGGAGGCGCAGCGATCAACCCAGACGCCGAAATGGAGACGAATCATGAATCGCAACCCGAATCGTCGCCCGCTGCTCACACTTCTCGCCGCCGGGGCTCTGCTCGGGAGCCTTTCTGCCGGCGCATTTGCGCAGACCGCCAAGCAACCACTGGCCGCGACGCCCGGCCAGCAGGTGCAGCCCCAGACCGCCCAGCCCGCGCAGGAATTCAAACTCAACAAGCTCGACAAGAACGGCAAGCTGGCGGATCAGGAGGATCTGGTGGGCAAGCAGGCCACGGACTTCACGCTCACGGACACGCTGGGCGAGGAGCACACGCTCGCCGACTACCTCGGGGAGGGCAAGATCGTGGTGCTCGAGTGGTTTAACCCCACCTGCCCCTACATCATCAAGCACCACCAGTGGCACACGACGATGACCGACCTGGCCGCCAAGTACGCCGACCAGGACGTCGTCTGGCTCGCCATCAACTCCGGCAAGCGTGACACGGCCGAGCAGAACGAGAAATTCCGCCAGAAGTGGTCGATCGAGTACCCGGTGCTCATGGACTCCGAGGGTGCGGTGGGCAAGGCGTACGGCTCCAAGAACACGCCCACCATGTACGTGATCGACAAGGCGGGCGTCGTCCGCTATGCCGGCGCGATCGACAACGACAGCGATCCCAAGAGCCTCGGCGACACCAACTACGTGGAGGAGGCGCTCGACGCGGTCATCGCGGGCTCCAACGTCGAGACCGCGTATGCCAAGCCCTATGGCTGCGGCGTCAAGTACAAGAACTGACCCCCGACGCGCAATCCAGGCGACCCGCCGGCCCGGCCCGCAAGCCGGGCCGGCCTGTTTTTCGCCCCGAACGGCGACCCGGCCCAGAACCACCGCCCGTCACGACCGATACCATTCCTCAGCATGAACGCATCCCTCGCCTCCATCTCCGGCCTCGCCAATCTTCTCCTGGTCGTCGCCGGATTCGGTCTGGTCATCTTTATCCACGAGATGGGCCACTTCCTCACCGCACGCTGGGCCGGCATCCGCGTCTTCGCCTTCGCGCTCGGCTTCGGCCCCGCCGTTGTCAGCTACCGCAGGGGGCTGGGCTGGCGGAAGGGCTCGAGCGAGCAGGAGTACCTCGCCCTGTGCAACGACGCCACCGGGCCCGCGGGCGACCGGCGCGAAAGCGCCCGCGCCCGGCTCGGCGGCAAGGTCAGCCCCACCGAGTACCGCCTCAACGCCCTGCCCTTCGGCGGCTACGTCAAGATGCTCGGACAGAACGACATCAATCCCGAGGCCACCGCGACAGCCCCCGACAGCTACCTGGCCAAACCCATCTGGAAGCGGATGATCGTCATCTCCGGCGGCGTGGTGATGAACATCATCCTCGCCCTCGTCGTCTTCATGCTCGTCTTTTTCGTCGGCCTCAAAACCGAGCCGCCGACCATCGGCACCGCCTACCCCGACGGCCCCTCGATCAGCGCCATCGCCACCAACGCCGCCGAGCTGGGAGTCACCGAGCCCGGCCTCCACTCCGGAGACGTCGTCACCCAGGTCAACGGCCGCAAGCCCGACGATTTCAACGACATCGCTATGGCCGGGGCCATGGCGGCGCCGGGCGAGCCCGTCCGCCTGGTCATCGATCGACCCGGCCTGACCCAACCGCTCCGCTTCGACATCGTCCCCGAGCGCAGCCAGTTCAACAACATGCTCGACCTCGGCGTCGACCCGGCCCGCTCGCTGCAGATCCCCCCCAATCTGGTCGCCACCCCCGCCGAGTGGCAGACGATCGCCGCCCATTTCCACCTGACCGGCGTCGAGCCCGGGATGCGAGTCGTTCGGATCGGGCCCGACCGCGACCTCCACTCCGCCGGCGACCTCACGGAGGCCGCCCGCAACTCCGGCGGCTCGCCCTTCCAGGTCGAGTTCGCCTCGCCCGCGGGCGAGTCCGTCACCATCGACGTCACCCCCGCGCCCGAGCTCATGCTCGATGACGCCAACCCCGACCCCGCCGTCCTTGCCCCCATCGAGCACCTCCTGGGCCTCATGCCGGTCATGAAGGTGGGCCCCTTTGGGGACCGCCGGCGCGGCTACGACCTCGGCCTCCGCGAGGGGGACATCTTCGCCCGGCTCGGCGATGTCGAGTTCCCCAGCGTCGAGGCAGGAATCGCCGAGGTCCAGCGGCACCGCGGGCGCGACATCCAGCTCACGGTCCTCCGTGGGACCGACGGCGCCGACACCCCACCGGAAGAAATCTCCCTCAAGGTCCGCGTCGGCGACGACGGCCTCATCGGCTTCAGGCCTTCCGATACCGCCCACGACTCCGCGCTCGTCACCCTCGCGCCGACGCCGCTGCACGCGCTGAAGGGCGGCGCATCCTTCACGCCCGCGGCCGTCGGCCAGGTCACTCGCCCCGGCTCGCGGGTGCTCGAGGTCGCGGGGCGCCCCGTCACGAACTTCGCCGATCTCCGAACCGCCCTCGTCGCCGCCACGAAGGCCGCCCACGAGTCCGGCGCCGCCAGCGCGTCCGTCTCCCTCACTCTCGCCCTCCCGCTCCCGCCCCAGCCCGACGGCGCCCCCATCACGCAGACCGTCGATCTGAGCATCCCCCGAGAACAGATCGATCGCCTCCAGGACCTCTCCTGGCGACTCCCCTTCCCCACCTCCCTTTTCGCGCCAGAGGAGTTCACCCTCAAGGCCACCGGCCCGGTCGATGCCATCCGGATGGGCGTCGCACGCACCCAGCGCATGATGACCATGACCTACCTCACCATCGCCCGACTGGCGCAGGGCACGGTGAAGGTCGAGAGCCTCAAGGGCCCCGTCGGCATCGCCCACCTCGGCACCCAGGTCGCCACCCGCGGCATCGTGTGGCTCATCTTCTTTATGGGCCTGATCAGCGTGAACCTCGCGGTGATCAACTTCCTGCCGCTCCCCATCGCCGATGGTGGGCAGTTCCTCATGCTGCTGTACGAGCAGATTCGGGGCCGACCGCTCCCCATCGCCGTGCAGAACGCGATCACCGCGATCGGCCTGGTTCTGCTCGTCTCACTCTTCCTTCTCGTGACGTATAACGATGTTTCTCGCCTCTTCACCGGCTAAACTCGGCCCGTGGGATTGGTCACCCTCTTTGCCGCCGGCTTCGCGATCTTCTGGGCATACCTAGTCGGACTCACCTATCGCTCGCTCACCCGCCCCGCCCGGCGCTCCTTTGCCTGGTGTGTCTCACGGGGCCAGCCCGCCGACCCGGGCGCACTCTCCCCTCCGGTACCGTTCGAGGAACGCTCGGCCCGGCTCGAGCCCGGGGGTGAGACCCCCTATTGGGCGATACCCGGTGCGCGGCCCGACCGACCCGCAATCCTCTTCTGTCACGGCTGGGCCGAATCCCGGCAGGCCGTGCTGCAGCGACTCGACGCCCTCCTCCCGCACTGCTCTACGCTGTGCGCATTCGACCTGCCCGGTCACGGCGAAGCCCCGCCAGGGCCCTGCCGGCTCGGCCTCACAGAGCACCGGGCGCTCCTTGCACTCGCGGACGAGGTCTCCCCCTCACGCCCCGTGCTTGTCTGCGGCTACTCCCTCGGCGCCGGGGTGTGCGTCCGCGCAGCCGCCGAGCAACCCGAACGCATCGCCGCCGTGATCGCCGAAGCGCCATACCGCTTCCCCTGGACCCCGGCCCGGGACGTGATGGAATCGCGAGGGTTCCCACACCGACTGAACCTCTACCCGGCCCTCGTGCTCGCCGGATTGCGCTTCGTCGGCGACCCGCTCTGGCGGCGCTACGACCGCGCCGCCTTCTCGGCTCGAACCCGGGCCGCGATCCTTATCCTCCACGGGATCCGCGACACCATGTGCCCGATCGAAGACGGGAGAGCCATCGCCTACGCCGCACCTCGTGCCCGGATCGCCGAGATCCCCGAAGCGGCACACGGCGATATGTGGACACACCCCGAGGCCCGCGCGACCGCCAGCGAGGCCATCAGCCTCTTCCTCAATGACCTCGAGACCCGGCGGTAGCTCCGCCGCCCGACGCGTCCCGGCCGTCCCCGCCGTGCCGCACCCCCGGGGCATCAGCAACTACAATCCCCCGATGCCTACCGGCTTCCTTCAGCTCCCGGCCAGCCCCACCGTCGACGCGATCATGGCGACCCGCCGCGCCGCCTCCTTCACCACCCGCTCCATCAAGACTTCCACCAAGCTCGCCGGCCTCAAGCTCGCCCTTGCCATGACCGACCTCACGACCCTCGAGGGCAAAGACTCCCCGGAGAAGGTCCGTAGCCTGTGCCGCAAGGCCATCCGCCCCTTCGAGCGCGACGAGGAACTCCTCGGCGAGCGGCTCCCCTCCTGCGCCGCCGTCTGCGTCTACCCCAGCATGGTTCCCGCGGCCGCCGAGGCCCTCGCCGGGTCCGGCGTCCGCGTCGCCAGCGTCGCCACCGGCTTCCCCAGCGGGCAGTATCCCCTCGCCGTCCGCCTCCGCGACACCGAGCAGGCGGTCGCCGACGGCGCGGACGAGATCGACATGGTCATCAACCGCGGCGCCTTTCTCCGCGGCCGGCACGACATCGTCGCCGAGGAGATCCACGAGGTTGCCGGGGTCTGCGCTGCTTCGCCCCGCCCCGTCCATCTCAAGGTCATCCTCGAGACCGGCGAACTCGAGACGCTCGACAATGTCCGCCGCGCCAGCGACATCGCCATCAGCCGCATCCGCGACGGCGACTTCATCAAGACCTCGACCGGCAAGGTCTCGCCGGCCGCGACGATGCCCGTGACCCTCGTCATGCTCGAGGCGATCCGCGACGAGTACCTCCGCACCGGACGCCACATCGGCATGAAGCCCGCCGGCGGCATCCGCACCGCCAAGCAGGCCCTGCACTACCTCGTGATGATCCAGGAGACGCTGGGCCACCTGCCGGGCGGCAACGGCAACCCCTGGCTCAGCCCGACCCTCTTCCGCTTCGGCGCCAGCTCCCTCGTGAACGACCTGCTCCGCCAACTCGTGAAGCAGAAGACCGGCCGGTACACTGCCGCCTACGACTTCTCCGAGGCCTGAGTCCCCCTGGAGCCCCCCATGTTGCCCGCCGCGTGTTGCGTCCTGTCGTGCGTCGCGTGCGCCCCCCCTGCCCAAACCGCCCCGCCACCCGCCGCCGCCTGGGTCTCGACCGGCCTTGACTTCTCGCTCTTCGCCGTCGGCGATATCGACGCCGACGGCTTTGGCGATGTCCTCACCATCAACGGTGTCCCCCAACTCTGCGTCGCCCCGAGCGTGCACGGCTGGAAGGCCTCGGGGTGGATCGCGATCGTCGATCCGATCGAGGCGGGCGCGGTCGCCCTGCTCGCCGGTGACTTCGACCCGGCGAGCCCGGGCGACGAGGCCGCGGTCCTCTACGCCGACCACGCCGTCACTTGGTCGCACTTCGAAGGCGACAAGCTCACGCGATCCCAGAAGGTGGATGCGCCGCCCGGCGTGACCTTCGCCGGCCCCCTCACCCGCGCCGGCGCCGACGCCTGCCTCGACGGCGCGGGCAAGGCCTGGCGCCTCTCGCCCCGCGGTTTCGAAAGCTTCTCCCCCTCGGCGTCCGACCCAGCCGCGACCGACGCCCCGCCCTACCAGCCCGAAGCCCCGGCGCTGTCGACCATCCTGGGCGATGTGACCGGCGACCGCCTCGCCGACACGCTGACGCTCTTCGAGTGCACGAAGCCCTCCGCGTATCGCGAGCTGCGCATGGCCCCGGCTCCCAACACCGCCTCCGGCGACACCGACTCCGACGGCCTCAGCGACGCCGACGAGGCGCGTCTGGGCTCAAACCCTCTCAGCCGCGACACCGATGGCGACGGCCTGCTCGATGGTTGGGAGGTTCACGGCCTGCCCCGCGCCGTGCCCGGCCCCGACGACGCCGCGAGCACGCCGCTCTCGCCGACGCACCAAGACGTCATCGTCGCCATCTCCCCCTACGTCCAACTGGGCACGGAAGCCGTCCGCAACGAGATCGAGAAGTCCAAGCGTCTGTACGCCCAGCTCAATACGAAGAACCCCGACGGCTCGACCGGCATCACCATCCACTACCGCTTCGGGCCCGAGGTCCCCGTGCCCGAGCAGGGCTCGTGGTGGGATGTCGGGGCGAAAAACCTCGAGCCCAACGCCCGCGGCCTGATGCACTGGATGCAGGTGGCCCCCGGAGGGGGTGGCCAGGCGCAGGAAACCGGCGACATGGGCGGCTCCGGCAACCACTGGGCCGCGTTCGCTCACGAGGTCGGCCACCAGCTCAGCCTGTCGCACACGGGCGATTCCGCCCCCGCCTGGTGCCCGCTCTACCCCTCGATGATGAGCTACGCGTTCACCTACTCCTTCGCGGGCGACGGCAACGCCGTGCACTTCTCCGACGGGCGGTTCGCGTCGGTCGAGCTGCGCGAGAATGCCCTCAGCGAGCACCTGCCCTTCCCGGCGTCCGAACTCGACTACCTCACCAAGTGGCCCTTCCGATTTCCCGTCAAGGACGACGGCCAAGGCGGCGCCCTCATCGATTGGAATCAGAACGGCAAGTTCGACGACCAGCCCGTCACCGCGGACATCAACTATGGCGGCTCGACGAACGCCGGCATCCGGCGGTATACCGATCGGATTGGCGCCGCGCCCGCCCTCGGCTACCTCGGCGACACCTGCTATCTCGTGCAACTCGACCAAACCCAGTCAACGATCTCGATCCGCGCCTACCAGGGCGAGGAGAAGTGGGGCGACCCGCGAGCGATCCCCAACTCCGCGACGCATGGCGACCCCGTCTTCGTCCCCGCGGGCGAATGGGGCTACGTCTTCTTCAGCCAGCAGCCGGGCTGGTACGTCGCCCGCTTCAATGCGACCGAGATCAAGGACCCGATCTTCCTCGGCGACCTCCCCCGCTGTGATCTCAGTGGCGTCGCGGTCGGGACGCGGCTCCTCCTCGTCCTCCGCCACGATGACGACCGCCTGGAGACCCGCTGGCTCGAGTGGGCCGATGCGCCGGCCCTCAAACCCGGCCAGAACCTCGAGACCCGCTCGCAGGTGCCGCCCGGCATGGCCGTGCGCCCGGGCGACGGCCAGATCACGCTGGTCACCAGCATGCCCAACTCCCACGGCGCGAAGATGTGCATGCGCGTCACCATGTGCGCCGCCCAGGGCGACCTGGTCCGCGAGGGCGAGACCCTCTGGACCCGCGGCGAAGCCTCGGGCAACAGCTGCGTCACCCGCCCCGCCGTCGGCTACACCCCCGAAGGGGAGCTGGACATCTACCACACCGCCTGGCCCGGCGGGAGCGGCCTCATGAGCGCCTGGCGCACCCGGCGCGTCGAGAACACCGCCCTGGACGAGGGCTGGCTCACCGCGATGATGTACGACGAGTGGACCCTCACCCGCGTCGGCGTCGCCTTCGCCGACGGCCCGCAGGGTGCGATCTACGCCTTCCGCTGGGACGCCGGCGAGTACGGCGAGGTGCACATGAACCACCTCGGCCTCTGCCACAACGCGCTGGGGATCGACGCCGAGCCGATGCGGGACTTTGACGACGGGGCGAAGATGGCCAGGTGGGGCATCACGCACTCGATCCTGAACCTGACGAGGGATCCGGCGCCCGAACCGGCTCCACCCACGCCATAGACCAGCGCGTGGCATGCCCGCTGCTCGGAGCGGGCATGAGTGCACGATGAGCAGGACGCCAAGCCCATAGGATCTCCGCATGACGCCCACAGCCGCGCATCCGCACCCCGGAGGGGTGCTCTCCAGTAGCCGGGGGTGGAACGCCGCGGCAGCGGCGGACACCCCCGGACGCCGCGCCCTCGCGCATTGCACCCCGAAGGGGTGCTCGTGGCTCCATCGACGCAAGCACTCGCGCTCACGAGGACCCCTCCGGGGTCCGGGTACTTTCGCGCCCTTCTCCGGGGGTGTCGCCCGCCCCGCGGGGCTCCACCCCCGGCGACTCAAGTGCAGCCCTCCGGGCTGAGGGACCCCGTCCGAAGGAAGCCGACATGACGTCAACCGCCCGTCCCCCCCACCACCTCGACTTCGCCGCCGCCCTCACCCAGTGGGACTACGCCCCCGCGCCGGAGAGCGTGAAGCCCGAGATCGCCGACCGCTACGGCCTGTTCATCAACGGCGAGTTCGTCGAGCCGAGCGGCGCCGAGCACTTCGCTTCGATCAACCCCGCCACCGAATCCCCCCTCGCCGAGATCGCCCAGGCCGGCGACACCGATGTCGACGCGGCCGTGCGTGCCGCACGCGACGCCCTGCCCGCCTGGGCCGCCCTGCCCGCCAAAGAGCGCGGCAAGTACATCTACCGCATCGCCCGACGCATCCAGGAGCGGGCCCGCGAGCTGGCCGTGCTCGAGACCATGGACGGCGGCAAGCCCATCCGCGAGAGCCGGGACGTGGATATCCCTCTGGCGGCCGCGCACTTCTTCTACCACGCCGGGTGGGCCGACAAGCTGCGCTTCGCCTTTGCCGGGCGCGAGCCCAAACCCATCGGCGTCTGCGCCCAGATCATCCCGTGGAACTTCCCGCTGCTCATGGCGTCGTGGAAGCTCGCCCCCGCCCTGGCGTGCGGCAACACCTGCGTCCTCAAGCCCGCCGAGACCACGCCGCTGACCGCGCTGCGCCTCGCGGAGATCTGCCAGGAGGTCGGCCTGCCGAACGGCGTGGTCAACATCATCACCGGCGACGGGCGCACCGGCGCCGCCCTCGTCAACCACCCCGACATCAACAAGATCGCCTTCACCGGCTCGACCGAGGTCGGCAAGAAGATCGCCGCGGCGACCGCCGGGACCGGCAAACGCCTCACCCTCGAACTCGGCGGCAAGAGCCCCAACATCATCTTCGAGGATGCCAGCCTCGACCAGGCGGTCGAGGGGATCATCGAGGGCATTTACTTCAACCAGGGGCATGTCTGCTGCGCCGGCTCGCGCCTGTTCGTGCAGGAATCGATCCTCGATGAGGTGACCACGAAACTCAAGATCCGCATGGCCAGCCTCCGCGTCGGCGACCCGCTGGATAAGAACACGGATATCGGGGCGATCAACTCCAGACAACAGCTCGACACGATCGGCCGCTACCTCGATGCCGGCACGACCGAGGGAGCTGAGTTGCACGTGGGTGGCACGCTCAACGGCATGGCTGATCGCTGGAAGAGCACGGCCGCGGCACACAAGGCCGTGGCCGATCAGGGCAAGGGCTACTGGTGCCGCCCGAGCTTCTTCACTGGCGTGCAGCCCAGCCACACGATCGCGCGGGAGGAGATCTTCGGCCCGGTCTTGGCGGTGATGAGCTTCCGCACGCCGGAGGAGGCGATCTCGCGGGCGAACAACACACCGTACGGACTGGCCGCGGGGGTGTGGACGGACAAGGGCTCGAAGATCTTCGAGATCGCGAGCAGGCTCAAGGCGGGTGTGGTGTGGCTGAACACCTACAACAAGTTCGACCCCGCGAGCCCGTTCGGTGGGTTCAAGGAGTCGGGCTTCGGCGCGAGGGTGGGTTGCAGGGGCTGCGGGGGTATTTGAAGGCATGATGGAACCGCGGAGCACGCGGAGAGCGCGGAGAGAAGGCATGGGGAACGAGATCGGGTTGGAGTGCGAGCGGCTGACCGAGCAGATCATCGGTGCGGCAATCAGAGTTCATCAGACGCTGGGGCCGGGGCTTCTGGAGAACACCTACGAGGCCTGCCTGTGCCACGAGTTGGCCAAGCTCCGACTCGGCGTTCAGCGACAGGTCGCGATGCCCGTTCTGTACGACGGCATCTCGCTCGATTGTGGATACAGGCTCGATCTTCTGGTCGAGGACACTGTAGTCGTGGAGTTGAAGGCAGTTGACAAGCTGAACCGCGTCCACGAAGCCCAACTGATCACCTATCTCAAGCTGGGACAGTTGCCCGTCGGCCTTCTCATCAACTTCAACACACGACTGCTCAAGGACGGTATCGTGCGCAGAGCCAACACCCAGGCCACGCTCCGCGAGCTCCGCGATCTCCGCGGTTCCAATGGAGTCTCTCAATGACCCCGCGTCTCCCCATCGCCAAGACCTACAAGCTCTTCATCGGCGGCCAATTCCCTCGAACCGAGTCGGGTCGATCGGTGAAGATCGCCGACGCGGCCGGGAACACCATCGCCCACACCTGCCACGCCTCGCGGAAGGACCTCCGCAACGCCGTCGAGTCCGCGGCCTCCGCCCAGCCCAAGTGGGCCGCTTCCACGGCCTACCTCCGCGCCCAGATCCTCTACCGCCTCGCCGAGATGATGGAGGGCAAGGCCGCGGAGCTTGCGGCGTCAGGCTGCAGCGACAACGAGGTCGCCGCCGCTACCGACCGCGTCATCCACTACGCCGGCTGGGCCGACAAATACCCGCAGGTCCTCGGCTGCGCCAACCCCGTCGCCGGCCCCTACCACAACTTCACCGTCCCCGAGCCCGTCGGCGTCCTCGGCATCCTCTGCCCCGACCACGCCCCCTGCTCGCCCTGGTCAGCCTGGTCGCGCCGGTCGTCTGTGCCGGTAACGCCTGCGTCGTCCTCGCCAGCGAGACCAACCCCATCCCCGCCTGCATCCTCGCCGAGGCGATCGCGACCAGCGACATGGCAGGTGGCGTGATCAATATCCTTACCGGATTCCGCGACGAGCTGGTTCCCCACTTCGCGAGCCACCGCGAGATCGCGGCGATCCACGCGGCAGGCGTCACGCCCGAGCAACGCAAGAACCTCGAGCTCGGCGCCGCGGAAAACCTCAAGCGGGTCACCGTTCGTGAGCTGCCGACCGGCTCGGGCGGCAACGCCGGCGGCTGGTTTGACGACCCCACCTGCGAGGGCCCCCACTGGGTCGAGCCCTTCGTCGAATTCAAGACGATCTGGCATCCCTCGAGCGCGTGACCAGATTCGCCCCCTGCCAGTGCAGGGGAGGGAGCCTCAGGCCTTCTTCCGAACTGCCGGCCTCGCCCCCCCGGCCCGCGCGCCCGCCAGCGGCGGCAGCTTGGCCGCAAACGCCCCGACCACCAGGTGCACACTTGCCGCCAGCATGGCCGCCAGCGCCACGCCTCCGACCAGAGCAATCACGATCCGGCCCGCCACGCCCCCTTGCTCCGCGGGGGCCAGCAACCAGTCCTTGCCCGGCCCGACGACCCACACCAGGATTCCGGCAACCGGAACACCGAGCGCGGCCCCGATCGCGAGCCGATTCCAGAGCCGACGGTCGTTTCCGAGCACCAGCAAACAGGCCAGGAAGAGCAGCGCAGCGCTGGCCAGGACGCGTCCCTCGAAGGTGGGATCCCGCAGCAGCCGCCCGATCACCTGGCCCTCGGACTGGGCTCCCGCGGCCCTGGTGACCAGGGCGCTGAACCGTCCCAGGGTCGCCGCCGCGAAGATGGTTGCCCCGACGCATGCCACGCCCAAGCCAGCGGAATCCCTTGGGCGCCCCAACCCCAATGCGATGCCAAGCGTGCTCGCGATCAGCGTCACCACCTCGAACGCGAGCAAACCCCAAACCTTTGGCGTGCCGAATACGGCGCTGCCGCACCCCGCCAGAGCGCTCAGCCCGACGAGGCCGCTGAGCACAAGCACTCCCCGGCGGGCTCCGCGGCCACTCGCGTGCGGGGTGATGTCATTGGCATCGGGCATGGCGAGGATCCTACGCGTGGGCCGGGCCGGCGTTCGCACCACTGCATCGGCCATCGAACACCCGCGCTCCATTCCTGCCCGGGGCCCTTTCCCCGAACCACCCACTTCTCCCCGAATCGTGGCGAGCGCACAGGCCCCTCCGGCCGATGACCAGACAGGCCCGCGCGGCCCGCTTCTTGCGGAGAGTCGGAGGTCGGGCGGAGTACCCGCATGCAGACTGGATCGGATGTCGGAAAGCAAGATTCGTTGGGACCGGTCCTGCAGGCCGAGCGCATGTACCGCGCAGTCCTTGCGCCCTGGGCCATGGACCTCCTGAGTCTCCGACATCGGGGGCTCGACCGTCCCAGCCGCCGGTACGCCAACGGGCTGGTCCTCCGACCCGCCCAATCAGCACCCCCGGCGGCAGCCCCGCAGGCCCGCCGCCGCGCCGCCTAGTAAGCCCCGGAGACCCACGCATGAGCGGCATCACTTCTGGCGTCGGCCTCTTCAGCGGTATCGACACGGCCTCGCTGATCGATCAGCTGCTCGCCATCGAGGCGCGGCCCCGCGATCTGGCCAAGCAGCGGATCCTCCAACTCCAGATCCAGCAGTCCGCCTACCTCGACCTCAACTCGCGGATGAGCGCGCTCCGCAACGCCACCAAGGCCTTCCGCACCGACTTCATTTTCGACTCCATGGGGGTATCGAGTAGCAACGACTCGGTGCTCGCGGCCACCGCCAGCCGCACCGCCACCCCCGGCGTCTACAGCTTCTTGGTCGACCGCCTCGTCTCCAGCCAGCAGATGCTGTCCAAGGGCTTCGCGGACAAGGACGCGACCGCGGTCAACGCGAGCAGCTTCACGTTCGAATCGGCCGAGGGGCGCCGCGACCGCGACACCGCGCTTGCCGACCTCAACGACGGGGAGGGAGTCGAGCGCGGCAAGGTTGTCATCACCGTCGGAGCCGAGACGCAAACGATCGATCTGTCCAAGGCCGTGACGGTCAGCGACGTGCTCGACGCGATCAACGCGTCGGGCCTGGACCTCACCGCGAGCGTGTCGGACGACCACTTCGTGCTCACCGCCGGCTCGGGGTCCGAGACCGTGAGTATCTCGAACGCCGTCGGCTATACCACGGCCGAGAGCCTCGGCATCGCCGGCTCCGGCACCGGCGCCATCACCGGCGATTCGGTCTATCGGCTCACCGGTTCGACGACACTCAACGAGCTCAACGACGGCAACGGGATCTTTGTGGCCGACACCCTGGGCGGCCATGATTTCGACATCACGGCCAATGGCAGCACGGCCGCGGTGAATCTGGGAACGATCTACGACTCCAACAGCGAGGTCGTCGCCGGCCCGGTGACCACCGTGCAGGGTGTGCTCGACCGTATCAACAGCGCACTCACAACCGCCGGAATGGACTCGGACGTGTCCGTCGCGATCGTCGGAGGATCGCTGAAGCTCACCAACGCCCAGAACACGGATATCCAGATCGCGGAGTCGGGCTCCGGCGTCACCGCCCACAACCTGGGCATCTTCGGGACCGGCTCCGGCGGAACGCTCACGGGCACACGGATCTTCTCCGGCCTCAACACCACCCTCGTCGCGAACCTCAACGGTGGATCCGGCATCGCCGGCGACGGCATGATCGACTTCACCGCCCGGGATGGAACGTCCTTTAGCGTCGATGTCTCCGCGGCCACCACCGTCGATGAACTCGTCAGCATTGTGAACAATGACTCGGGCAACGCCGGACGCATCACGCTCTCGCTCAATGGTCCCGGCAGCGGCCTCAAGGCCACGGACTCGACCGGCGCGAGCACCTCAAACCTGATCATCTCGGGGGACGCCGCCACGAGTCTCGGGATCGCCACCGATACCGGCGGGGTTGCCTCGGATGCCGTGACCGGCACCAGCGTCCAGCACAAGTACGTCGCGATGAGCACCCGTGTCTCCAAGCTCAATGGGGGCAAGGGCATCGGCACCGGGGAGTTTCGAGTCACCGATGGCGACGGGGTGAGCTTCAAGGTCGACATCGGCTCCGATACCCAGACGGTGTTCGACCTCGTCAAGGAGATCAACGCCCAGGCCAGCGCCCAGGGCGCCAACGTCCTTGCCAGCCTCAACGAGAAGGGCGACGGCATCGTGATCAAGGAGGACCCGGGCAAGACCGCCGGGGCGGGCGCCATCAAGGTCGAAGACATCTCCGGCACGGTCGCCAAGAGCCTCAAGATCGCCGGAGAGGCCAAGGGCCGGGCACCGACAACTACATCGATGGCTCGGCAGAGATCACCCTCAACTTCGAGGCCACCGACACGCTTGCCACCATCGCCCAGGCTATCAACGACGGGGGCGCCGGGGTCCGGGCCACGATCATCAACGACGGCACCGGCAGCAATCCCTACCGGCTGACCTTCACCTCCACCGCCACCGGCTCGGCGGGACGCTTCATCGTCGACGACGGCGGGTTGGGCCTCAACCTGCGCACGCTCGACAAGGGCGAAGACTCCCGCGTCTTCTACGGCGCGGCCGACCCGGCCAAGGCCGTGCTCCTTACCAGCTCCGCCAATACGCTCGACAGCGTGATCCCCGGGGTCACAATCGACCTGAAAAACGTCAGCTCCGACCCGGTCACCCTGACGGTGAGCCGCGACTCGGCCAAGATCGAGTCGGCGATCAACAACGTCATCACCGCCTACAACACGATCGTCGACCGCATCGCCACTCTGACCAAGTACGACCCGGAGACCGACAGCAAGGGCGCTCTCCTCGGGGAGTCCACCGTCGGGAATCTCCGCTCCGCGCTCGCACGCACCGCCCTCTCGACGCCGGTGGGCGTGGACGGCGAGTATCAGCGGCTGACAGACGTCGGCATCACCTTCACCGACGGCGGCAAGCTCAGCCTCGATCGTGACAAGCTCCGCTCGGCCATGGAGAACGACTTCCAGGCGGTCAAGGACCTCTTCGCCGCCCGGGAACAGATCCCAACCGATGGCGAAACCGAGATCGGCGACGGCATCTTTGTGAAGAACACCTCTTCCAAGGACCAGTTCAGCAAGCTCGGCATGATGTTCATCTTCGAGCAGCTGGGCGACCAATACCTCGACTCGGTCGACGGCATCCTTCCCAACAAGGACAAGACGTTCACAGACCAGATCGACCTCCAGCAGAAGCGCGTCGATCAGTTCAACGTCCAGCTCGAGGCCAAGCGTCAACGCCTCCAGACCCAGTTTCTCGCCATGGAGCAGGCCCTCGCCAGCCTCCAGAGCCAGCAGAGCGCCCTGGGCAGCCTCACGCAGAGCCTCGGATAATCGAAACCGGCCCGAAAGTCCGCCCCCGCCCCCGCCGATAAGCCCGCGATGACAACCACCGCCGAAGCCAACGCCTATCTCCGCACCAAGGTCCTCACCGCCCCACCCGAGCAGCTCCGGCTCATGCTCCTGGACGGCGCGATCCGGTTCGCCCGCCAGGCAGCCGAAGGCATGGTGGCCAAGGACTACGAGGCGACCTACAACGGGATCACCCAGTCCCGGGCGATCGTGCTCGAGCTCGCCACCAGCATCCGGCCGGACGCCGACCCCGAACTCGCCGAACGAGTCCGCTCGGTCTACATGTTCCTCTACCGCGAGATGGTGGACGCCAGCCTCAACCGAAATCTCGAGCGACTCAACAAGGCCATCGGCCTGTTGGAGTACGAGCGGGAGACCTGGGCCCTGCTCCTCGAGAAGGTGGCCGCAGAGCGGGCCGCGGGCAAGGCCGCCCCCGTAGCCCGCGAAAGCGCGGAGCCCGTCCGCTTCTCCGCGCAGGGCTGACCCGCCCCGGACCTACGTTGCCGGGCACTGCGCCGCGAGGTTCTCGAAAACCATCCCCGCCGAGACGTTGGAACCGAGTTGCCGCTCGGCCTCCTCCACCAGCCCGATGCACCCCGCGGCCCATTCGGCCTCGTCCGTGCGTCCGACGGCGGCCGCACGGCGCATCGCCATCCGGAACGACTCGCCAACGAGGCGGAACATCCGCCTCGCGGCCAGGCGGTTCGCCACGTCCTTGCTGGCGTGGGCGTCCCCCCCCACCGATGCCGAGGCCGCCTCGTCGACCAGCTTCGCGAACAGGGCGCCAAGCTCGATCGAGGCCACGCCCCGCTGCATCTCCTCGAGCGCCGGCCCGATCGCGCGGTGCCACTCCCCCAGCCCTGATTCGACGATGGCCCGGAGCACCCCCGGGGAACCGCCCGCGAACGCGAGCGCCCACTCCCGGTCGGCCTCCGGCACTTCCAATCGGGAACGCGCCATCCACGCCGCCATCGCCGCCGCGTCCAGCTCGCCGAAGGCGACGCGCTGACACCGGCTCCGGATGGTCGGGAGCAGCCGCTCCTCGCTCGGGGTCACGAGGACGATCACAGTCCCGGGCGCCGGCTCCTCGATTGTCTTGAGCATCGTGTTCTGCGCCTCACGCCCCAGCATGTGGGCCTCATCAACGATGAACACCTTTCCCGCCCGTGAAGCCCCGGTCAGCGAGCGAGTCCGCTCCGCCGGCTCGATCAGGAACTCCAGCACCACCTCCAGCGCGAGCGTCGTCTGCTTGCTCTTCCTCACGCCATCGTCGCGACTGACCGCCGCCAGTTCCTTCCGCACGACGTGGAGGTCTGGGTGGGTCCCCGAGCCGAGCAGCCTGTGCGTCTCGCTCTCCGAATTCGGACGCACCCGCCCGGCAAGGTCCGGGCCGGAGGAGGGATCGAGCAGCACCCCCGCAAAGGCCAACGCCGTCGTGAACTTCCCCACCCCCTCCGGACCATGGAATATCCAGGCGTGGTGAAGGCGACCCGAAGCCAGCGAGGCGTCCAGCACACCCACCGCCCGACCCTGCCCAAGGACCTCGTCCAAGGAGATCGGCGCATCCGCCCGCACCTGCACCGCCGGCACCCCGAGGTCGCCACCCCCGCGCGGGGCGCCGCGCGACGGCTTCCGCGGCTTGGCGGCCCCACCGCGCGCCGCCGGGGAACCCGATTTCTTGGCAGCCTTCTTCGCCACGCTCCCAGAATAGCCCGGCGGGCTCATGCCCGCCCGCCGCTTAGACGCCCCGCAGCTTGTTCAGGCCGTTCAGGGCGGCGGTCTTGTAGCACTCGGCGAGGGTGGGGTAGTTGAACACCGCATTCACGAAATACTCCACGGTCGCGCCGAACGCCATCGCGCACTGCCCGATGTGGACAAGCTCGGTCGCTCCTGTGCCGATCACGTGCACGCCGAGGATCGCGTGGCTCTCCTGGTGGATCAGCAGCTTGAGCATCCCGATGTCGTCCCCCAGCAACTGGCCGCGAGCGATCTCGCGGTACTGGGCCACGCCCGACTCGAAAGGTATCCCTTCTTCCGTGAGCCTCTCTTCAGTCCAACCGACCATCGAGAGCTCGGGGATGGCGTAGATCCCATAAGGAAGCAGGCGTGAGACTGGGTCAACGTGCTTCCCAAACATGTGGCATGCCGCGGACCGCCCCTGCTCCATGCTCGTGGAGGCCAGGGCAGGGAACCCGATGACGTCGCCCGCGGCGTAGATGTGGCCCACATCGGTCTGGAAGTGCTCGTTGACCTTCAGGCGCCCCCGCGAGTCGGCCGTCAGCCCCGCGCGGTCGAGGGCCAGCTCTGCGGTGGCGCCCTGCCGCCCGATGGCGTAGAGCAGCGAATCGGCCCGCACGGTCTTGCCGCTCTCCAGCATCGCCTCCGCCATCGCGTTGTCCATCGTCCGAGCGCCGGGCGTGGCCTCGATCCTCGAGATCTTCACCACCTTCTCGCCGAGCCGCAGCGTCATCCCCTCCTGGCGCAGGTGGTACTGGAGCGCCTCGCCGATTTCACCGTCCACAAACTCCAGGATCCGCGGCCGGCCCTCGATGAGCGTGACCTTGACGCCCAGCACGCTCAGCATCGACGCGTACTCGGTCCCGATCACCCCACCACCCACGATGATCATCGAGTGCGGGAGCGTCGGCAGCCTCAAGATCTCGTCCGACGTGATGATGGTCTGTTCGTCGAACGCGATGTTGTCGGGCTTGGCCGGCTCGGTACCGGTGGCGACCAGCACATGCTCGGCCTGAATTCGTTCGGTGGCGTACGCACCCTCGACCACCACGACATGGGGATCTTCGAATCTCGCAACGCCGTGGAGCACCACAACCCCATTGGATCGCATATGCCGCTGCACGATGTCGATCTCGGCGTCCACCACCCGGTCGGCGCTCTTGACCAGTTCCCGAAAGCCGTACTCTCTCGCTTTGCGGAAGTCGTCGACCTGCGGCATCGCGCTCTGGCGGTGCACCATCGAGAGGATCGCCTCACGGAGCGCCTTGGAGGGGATGGTCCCCGTGTTGACCGCCACCCCGCCGATCACGTCCCGGCGTTCCACCAGAACCACGCTCTTGCCGAGCTTGGCGGCCTGGATCGCCGCACGCTGCCCCGCCGGTCCGCTCCCGATCACGCAGAGGTCGCACTGCCGCATCCGATTCTTCCTTCTGTCCGGCCTTGGACCACCGGACACGCCTCCGCCGGAGGCCCCGCTCGCATCCTACTACCATCCCGGTCCCGGGGCGCACCCTGGCCCCCACCGCGTTCCCCCTACAATCGGCCGTTTCACGCCACGGAAACCAGCGATGCCCAAACCCTCCACCGCCGCCATCCGTCAGACATTCATCGACTTCTTCGTCGAGCGGCACGCCCACCGATTCGTCCCGTCGTCACCCACCATCCCCCACGAGGACCCCACCCTCCTCTTCGCCAACGCCGGCATGAACCAGTTCAAGCCCGCCTTTCTGGGGCAGGTCGCCCCGGGCTCCCCCCTGGAAGGGCTCACCCGAGCCGCCAACAGCCAGAAGTGCATCCGCGCCGGTGGCAAGCACAACGACCTCGAGGATGTCGGCAAGGACACCTACCACCACACCTTCTTCGAGATGCTCGGCAACTGGTCCTTCGGTGACTACTTCAAGGCCGAGGCCATCGAGTGGGCGTGGGACCTCCTGACCCGCGTCTATCAGCTCCCCGCCGACCAGCTCTACGCCACCTACTTCGGCGGCGACACCAAGGCCGACCTCCCGCCTGACGCCGAGGCACGCGACCTCTGGCTCCGATTCCTCCCCGCCGAGCGCGTCCTTCCCGGCAACATGAAGGACAATTTCTGGGAGATGGGCGATACAGGGCCGTGCGGCCCCTGCTCCGAGATCCACTTCGACCGGCTGGGTGAACGCGATGCGGCGGCGCTCGTCAACACCGGCGATCCCTCCGTCATCGAGATCTGGAACCTCGTCTTCATCCAGTTTGAACGCCAGCCGGATGGCTCCCTCCGCAACCTGCCCGCCAAGCACGTTGACACCGGGATGGGGCTCGAACGCCTCGCCAGCATCATTCAACGCGTCAACAGCAACTACGACATCGACCTCTTCGCCCCCCTCTTCGCCGCGATCGAACGCGTCACCGGCGACCCCAAGGGCTACCACGGCAAGCTCGGCAAGGATGACGAGGGGGGCCACGATATGGCTTACCGCGTCATCGCCGACCATATCCGCACACTCACCTTCGCCATCACCGACGGAGCGATCCCCAGCAACGAGGGACGAGGCTACGTGCTCCGTCGCATCCTCCGCCGGGCCGTCCGCTACGGCCGCCAGAAGCTCAATGCTCCCCCGGGCTTCTTTTCCCAGCTCGTCCCCGTGGTCGTCGAGCACATGGGAGACGCGTTCCCAGAACTCGGCAAGAACCCCGAACACGTCGCGCAGATCATCCGCGAGGAAGAAGAGAGCTTCGGCCGTACCCTCGACCGAGGCATCAAACGCTTCGAGGAGGCCGCCGCCGGGGTCCAGACAGTCGGCGGCGAGGACGCGTTCCAGCTCTATGACACCTACGGGTTCCCGCTCGACCTCACCGTGCTCATGGCTGAGGAGCGAGGTCTCACCGTCGATACAGCAGGCTTCGATCGCTGCATGGCCGAGCAGAAGGAACGTTCCCGCGCCGCCGGGGCGGCGGACGCCACCGACGGCATCGGCCTCGGCGGCGATGCGATCGCACGTCTCAAGCACCTCGGTGTCTCCCCCACCGACGACTCCCACAAGTTCCACGCCCGCGACATCCGGGCCACCGTCAAGGCCATCTGGTCGGGGCACAACTTCGAGGAGCACGCCACCAGCACCTCCAATGTCGCCCGCCGGATCGGCGTCATTCTCGACAAGACCAACCACTACGCCGAGATGGGCGGCCAGGTCACCGACCACGGGCGGCTGCTCGTCACGCGCGATCATCGCGTGGACGACCACAACCACGGCGGCGAATTCAAGATCGACGAGGTCCGCTCGTACGGCGGCTATGTCGTCCACTTTGGACGGATTATCCGCGGGGGGATCCGCGTCGGCGACGACATCCAGATTCACATCGACAACCAGCGACGCACCCAAGTGGCCGCCAATCACACCGCCACGCACCTGCTCAATCTGGCCCTCCGCCGTGTCCTGGGCGATCGCGTCGACCAGAAGGGCTCGCTGGTCGATACAGACAGGCTCCGCTTCGACTTCTCCCACGGAAAGCCGGTGTCCGCCGATGAGCTCGGGCTCGTGGAGCAGATCGTCATAGAGCACATCGAGCAGAACCTCCCCGTTTTCGCCGACCTCGCGCCGCAGTTTGTCGCCCGCGGCATCAAGGGACTCCGCGCGGTCTTCGGCGAGGCCTATCCGGACCCCGTCCGCGTCGTCTCCATTGGGGCCCCCGTCACCGACCTGCTGGCCGACCCGGAGAACGACGCATGGTCCGACTACTCGGTGGAGTTCTGCGGCGGCACCCACCTCACCACCACCGGCGAAGCGAAGGCCTTCGCGCTCGTCAGCGAGACCGGCATCGCCAAGGGAGTCCGCCGAGTGGAAGCCCTCACCGGGGTCCCCGCCCTCGCAGCCCATGCCGCCGCCGACGAGGCCGAGCAACGCCTCCACGCTGCGACTCAACTCTCCGGGCGCGCCCTCGCCGATGAGGCCGCAGCCATCAACGCGGACCTCGACCACCTGGCCATTCCCTCCGCCCGCAAGGCCGACCTGCGCTTGAAGCTCGCCGGCCTCCAGGACCGGGTGAAGGAGGCGCAAAGGGAGACCGCCCGCGCCGCGGCCGCCGAGGCCCAGGCGACAGCACGCCAGATCGCGGCATCACGCCAGGCGTCGACGGAGCCGGTCATCGTGGCCCAGATCGACACCCACGGGGATAGAGGTGCCCTGCAGGCGGCCCTCAAGACCGTCCAGGACCTCTGTCCAAAGACCGCCATCCTGCTCGCCAGCCATGACCCGTCGGAGGACGGCTCGAGCGTGGCCCTCATCGCCAGCGTCCCGGCCGAACTCATCAAGCACGGGCTCAAGGCCGGCGACTGGATTCGCGATACCGCGGCCATCGTGGGCGGGAAGGGAGGCGGGAGGCCCGAACAGGCCCAGGGAGGTGGTCCCGACGCCTCGCGGCTCGGCGAGGCCCTCAAGGCCGCCCGCTCGTTCGCCATGAAACAGATCGTCAAGTAAGGGCTTCGGCAGGAGTCGGCCTCGGCCGCTCGCCCCGCCACGCGAGGGTATGACGCCAGGATGTCGCAAGACCAAACGAGTTCCGATCGCACACGGCCCCCGGAGCCAGAGGATCCCCGGCTCAGGATCCCGGATGTGCTCCGCGAAACGGGCGCCGAGCCCAAACCACCCGCGCCCTCACCGCCCCTCAGCGGCATGGGTGAGAGCATGAAGGCCTGGGGCATCGCCCTCGATCTGGTCTTCATGACGGTCGGGGGATTTGGGGTGGGCTGGTTGATCGATCGGTGGCTCCATTCCGATCCCGCTGGCGTGTTGATCGGGCTGGCCCTCGGGTTTGTCACGGGCTTCGTGCGGCTGGTCCGGTCCAGCCTCCGAGCCGAGGCCCGCGACCAGGCACGCAAGCGGAAGTAGCGGGCGAACGGGACCAACAGACCCCTTCCCTGAGCCGCTCCGCCGCTTGCCGGAATTGCGCAGAAGGTCTATCCTTTGCCCCCTCTGCCGGAGGCCTCGGACGTGCCCGACGCCGAAGCCTGAATCGTCCCCAACAGGAGCCCCAGCGCGTGGTGTCGGCGATCGTTGACAACCAGCCCCCCCGATCGCTCTACGCGGCCGCGATGGGCGTGATCGCGATCCTGGCCGCGGGCTGTGCGTTCGTCGCTTCCGCTGCGGTGGACGACCACACCCGCGCCCCGGTGATCACGGCAGTCCTCGTCGGCGCGCTCTCGCTCACGGGCCTGCTCCCCTCGCTCACACACACCACCGAGCGGTTCGGCCTCGCGGTGCTGGGGGCCTCGATCCTCCGCATGATTGCGCTGCTCGCGGGCGCCGTGGTGCTCACCGAATTGGCCGGCCAACCCAACCGCCCGGTATGGTTCGGGATGCTCGCCGGCGCCGTCACCGCGCTGGTCGCCGAGTCGGCGATCGCCGTGGCGGTGCTCTCCGCAGCCGAACGCCGAAAGCACGGGGCCGCGAGCCTCGCGCAGGAGTCGAACCCAACATGCTGAGCGGCTTCTTCATGCTCGCCGAGACCGACCCCTCCGCCCACGTGTGGAACCATGTGTTCTGGAAGCTGCCGAACGGCTTCTGGCTCTGGTCGGGCAATCAGGGGAATCTGGTGCTGAGCGCCCTGATCCTGATCTTCGGCATGATGTGGGTTGCCAAGCGCGTCGCGACGGGCCCCGAGAGCGAGGGCGCCGAGGCCTACGTCACCCGCAACCGCTTTGCCCACATGATCGAGGTCATCTGCGTCTATCTCCGAGAGGAGGTCGCCCGCCCGCTCCTGGGTGATCGGACCGACCGCCTCATGCCCTTTCTCTGGACCATCTTTTTCTTCATCCTCGTCAACAACCTCCTCGGACTCGTGCCCATCATGGACACGATCCATCTCTTCTTTCCGAGCCTCGCCGCCAAGCATGCCACGCCCATCGGCGGCACCGCGACCCAGAACATCTTCGTGACCGGACTCCTCGCCGTCATCGCCATGTTCGTCTTCAACATCGCCGCGATCTCCCGCCTGGGTATCGGCGGCTACTTCAGCCACATGACCGGCGGGGCTCCCTGGTTCGTCGCCTGGATGATTTTCATCCTCGAGTTCCTGGGCCAGATCGTCATCAAGCCCGTTGCGCTGGCCGTGCGTCTGTTCGCGAACATGACCGCCGGTCACATCCTCCTCGCGACGCTCCTCGGCTTCGTCGGCGCCGTCTGGAATATGGGGATCGCCGTGAAGGCCCCGGTCACCATCATCTCTGTCGCCGGCGCCTTCGCGATCATGCTCCTCGAGCTCTTCGTCGCCTTCCTTCAGGCGTTCATCTTCATGTTCCTGACCAGCGTGTTTATCTCCCTTATGGATCACCACGACGAGCATGGCCACGGAGACGAGCACGGCCATGCCCACGGCCACGAGCACGCCCATGCAGCGGCGTGAATAACGGGCCCGCCGCCACGAGCGGCAACTGTCTCAACGCTCGCGACGAGTCCCGAAAGGAAAGCAGCATGAACCTCAGGAACCTCACCAAGTCCATCCTCCTCGCCTCCGCCACCATGGCGATCCTCGGCCCCGCCGCCGCCATGGCCCAGGGCAACGAGGGTGCCGCCGCCGCAGCTGCGGGCGCCAGCGTCGGCAAGGGTCTGGCCGTCCTCGGCGCCGGCGTCGCCGTCGTCGGCGGCGGCCTCGGCATCGGCCTCACCGGCAAGGGCGCCGTGGAGTCCATCGCCCGCCAGCCCGAAGCCGCCGGCAAGATCCAGATCAACATGATTCTCGCGGCCGCGCTGATCGAGGGTGCGACCCTCTTCGCCGTCGCCGTCGGCTTCCTCGCCAAGTAATGCCGACCTCCAGCACACACCCCGCCGCGCCCCAACCGGCGCGGCGGGGCTTCGATCCGGTCCCAACCTCTCACGAGCCCCGCCGGGGCCTCCGGAGATCAGAATGAGCCGCAACGCGCTCCAGCGAATCGCCGTCCTGCTCGCCTGCACCGTGCCCGCCCAAGCCCTCCTCGCTGTGCAGGAGCACGCCACGGGCCATGAAGAGGTCGGCGCGATCCCCACGGTCCAGCAAGGCCTGGCCACGGGCATCACCGCGCTGGTGGTCTTCTTCCTGGTGCTCTTCGTGTTGGGCGCCAAGGTGTGGCCCTCGATCGCCGCGGGCCTGGACGACCGCGCCAACAAGATCAAGGACGAGATCGAGGCCGCCGCCGCCGCCCGCAAGCAGGCCGCCGCGGCCCTCGAGAGCTACCAGGCCTCCCTCGCGCAGGCTCGCGCGGAGGCCCACAAGATGCTGGAGGACACCCGCGCCCAGCAGCAGAAGCTCGCGGCCGATCTCAAGGCCAAGGCCGACATTGAGCTCGGCGAGCTCCGCGACAAGGCCCGCCGCGACATCGAGGCCGCCAAGCGTGCCGCGCTCAATGAGATTTACGCCAACGCCACCGCGATGGCCACGGACATCGCCGCCAAGATCCTCGGACGCGAGGTGAACGCCGCGGATCACGCCCGGCTCGTGGAGGAATCCTGACCGAGCTGCAGAGCGCCGCGAACTGACGCACCGACCGACCCGACGGAGCGACACATGCCCCTCATCGACACCCAACCCGACGCGCTCGCCAACGTCTACGCGCGAAGCCTCCTCGAACTCGCCGACGAGCAGGGCGGGCGCGAGCGCATCGAGGCCATCCTCGGGCAGCTCGAGGACATCCTGGAGCTCGCCCGCTCGGACAAGAGTTTCGGCGAGTTCTTTGCCTCGCGCGTCCTCGGCGTCTCCGCGAGGGCGGAATCGCTCCGTGCGATCTTCTCCGGGCGCTGCGACGACCTGGTGCTTCGGTTCCTGCTCGTCCTGAACCAGAAGCGACGGCTTGGTCACTTGGTGGCGATCGTCGCAGCCTACGATGCCCTCGTTCAGGTGCGGTTCGGGCGCATCGAGGTGGATGTCTATACCGCAGCACCGGTCGATGTCGCGGAGTTGCAGGGCATCAAGTCCCGGCTCCAGACGATCCTCGCCAAGGATGTCGTCGTCCACCCCTACACCGACGAAGCGATGATCGGGGGCATCAAGTTCCGCATCGGTGACCAATTGGTCGACGCCTCCATCGCCTCCCGGCTCCAGCGCATGCGCGACAAGCTCTCCTCCGCGGGCGCCGCCGAAATCCGCGCCCGGGCCGGACGCATCATCGACAACTCCGGCGACTAGAATTCCAGGATGCTCTCGCCCGGGCTCGCTCGCCGCCCCGCTCGGGTGAATCCGTTCGGCGGCGCCAAGGCGGGCACCCCATGGCAAAGCAGACCATCCGAAACGTCGACGTCAAGGGCAAGCGCGTCCTCGTCCGGGTCGATTTCAACGTCCCGCTCGACGGCGGCGTCATCACCGATGACCGTCGCATCCGGGAAGCCCTCCCCACCATCAAGAGCATCACCGAGCGCGGCGGCCGCGCGGTCCTGATGTCCCACCTCGGCCGGCCCGAAGGGGTCGGATTCGAGGACCAATTCTCGCTCCGACCCGCCGCCAACCGACTCGCCGAACTGCTCGGCAAGCCCGTTGCATTCCCCACCAACGACTGCATCACCGCCGGGGATGCCGTCGCGGCCATGAAGGATGGCGACGTGCTCCTCCTGGAGAACCTCCGCTTCCACAAGGCCGAGAAGAAGGGGGATCCGACGTTCGCGGCCAAGCTGGCCGCCTACGGCGACGTCTACGTCAACGACGCCTTCGGTACGTGCCACCGTGCCGACGCCTCCATGGTCGCCGTGCCCCTTGCCATGGGCTCGTGTCCGCGCGTCGTGGGCTTCCTCGTCGAGAAGGAGATCAAGTTTCTCCACGAGGCCCTCGCCCGGCCGGCCAAGCCCTTGGTCGTCATTTTGGGCGGCGCCAAGGTGTCCGACAAAATCGGCGCCATCGCGAACCTGCTCCCGAAGGCCGACCACGTCATCGTCGGCGGGGCCATGGCCTACACCTTCCTCAAGGCCCTCGGACACGAGGTCGGCGCGAGCCGCGTCGATACCGCGCACCTCGCGGACGCGAAGAAGATGATCGAGCAGGCTTCCCACCTCGGATGTCAGCTCCACCTGCCCTGCGATCACGTCTGCTCCACCGAATTCCTCGAGCACGGCGGCGAGATCCACGTCTTCGAGGACAACATCAAGCAGGGCTACATCGGGCTGGATATCGGGCCCAAGACCCAGGGCCAGTTCTCGAAGGTCATTCGCGAGGCGAAGACGATTGTCTGGAATGGGCCCATGGGCGTTTTCGAGTGGGGTCCCTTCGGCGTCGGCACCGAGCAGGTCGCCATGGCGATGGCCGAAGCCACCGCCCACGGCGCGATCAGCATCGTCGGCGGCGGCGATTCGGCGGCCGCCGCGGAGAAGTTTGGCGTTGCCTCCAAGCTGACGCACGTCTCGACCGGGGGAGGTGCGAGCCTCGAAATGCTCGAGGGGAAGCCCTTCCAGGCGGTGGATCTGCTCGACAACGCCTGACGGTTCCCATATCCTCGTCCCGTTGGGGCCGTCGGGCCCCGGGGCGGCCCGCCCCGGGACGTAGAGGATCTATGGACCAGTCGGACCACCAAGCCCCGCCGGAACTCTCGGTTGTCATACCGATGTTCCGCGAGGCACGCCGCATCCGCGCCACGCTCCTCGATGCCGTGCCGCTCCTCACGGCCGGAGCTTGCCCGTCCGAGATCGTACTGGTCGACGACGGCTCGCCCGACGAGACCATCCCCACCGTCGAACCCTTCCTCACCGAAGTGCCCGTCGGCTCCCTCCGCTCCGTGCGGCTCCTGCGACACCGCCTGAACCGGGGCAAGGGCGCGGCCGTGCGCACGGGCCTCAGCGCCGCCGCCGGGAATTGGCGTCTCATCATGGATGCCGACAACGCCGCGACGATCCGCGAAGCGGAGAAGCTCGTCGCGCAGGCCAAGCCTGGTGTCGGACTCGTCGCGGGCAGCCGCGTGGCCCCCGGGTCGGTTGTGCACGCCGTGACCTCTCGCAGGCTGACCGGACTGCTCTTCAAGGCCTCGCTCCGGGCCATGGGCCTCAACCTCCTCACCGACACCCAGTGCGGCTTCAAGCTCTACCGCGCCGACCTCGCCGGAGAGATCGCCCGCCATGCCACAGAAGATGGCTATGCGTTCGACCTCGAACACCTGCTCATTGCTCGCGCCTGCGGGCTCCGCGTCGCCGAGGTCGGGATCGCCTGGACCCATCAGGACGGCGGCCAGGTGAGCCCCGTCTCCGACGGCCTACGCATGCTGCGCCGCGCGTGGAGCATCCGTGCCCGCCGCGCGGACCTCGCCCGCGTCGTGACCCGGCTTCCCGTCACCCTGCCTGCGTCGACGATCGAACCCAGGCCCGAGCCGCCGCTCGTGGTCACGCTCCCGGCTTCGCCGGCGCCGACGATCTTGTGACCGCGCCGCCTCGGCTCGCGAAGCTCAGTGTGCTCCAGACGAGGCCGAGCCACATCGCGAGCAAGAACCACGTGGCCCCGCTCACGTACCGCCACGCCTCGAGCGCCCTTCGGAACGCTTCCTCGCCCGGCGGCAGCCTCGCCGCGAGTTGGTACCCAACGACCCCCACCAGAAGCGGCCACCGCACGACGCCCCGGCGCTTCACCACCAGGATGTAGGCCGCCAGCACGTGCACGGGGATCAGGATGAACGTGTGGCGTGTAATCGATTGCGGGCTGAATGCCAGCAAGCCCACGATCACGCCGCACCATTCCAGGAGCACCACCGCCGCCCGATCGCGGTCCGCACGCGGCCCGCGGTCCATGAGCATCGGCACGCCCTGACGCTTATAGATCCACCAGGTCGCGAGGAAGACCGCCGCGGCCACAGGGAGGGTTGCGGCCCCGACGAGCGTCATCGGCGGGCCGCCGGGGCGGTCGAAAAACCTCGCGAACGCGCTCGTCACCGAGATGCTCAACTCCCATGTGATCGGGTGCAGATTGACGCCCTTGGGCGCCCCTTCCCCTCCGAAGAGATTGAGCAGATAGCCGTACGATTGGGCGAGAAATGCCCCGGTCTTGGCGACCCCCAGCTGCACGGCGGGCACGAACGCGAACACCAAACCGCCGACCAGCATGCCTGCGCTCGCCATCCATCGGCGGCGCACGAGCAGATACGCGAGCACAACCACCACATGGTGTTTGACAAGAAGCGAGAGCCCCAGCGCGAATCCCGCCAGGGCCGGCGCCCGATCGATGAGCACCACCCCAAGGCATAGTCCCAGGAGGACCACGGCGTCGGTCTGGCCGTGCTCGAACTCGGCCTGGATCGGCCCGATCGTGAGCGCCATCGCCGCCAGCCAAACCACACCGACCGTGAGCGCGTCGCACGGGCCGCGGAGCGCCCGCGCGGTCGCCCGAACACTGAGCGCAAGGCACGCGAGCGTCAGGAGGAAATTGACGATCCCCCAGGCGACGCCCGCTCGCACGAGCCCGAGCCAGGAGATCGACTCGAGCACCCAGGCCATCAAGGGTGGGTAGAGGTATCCGCCGCGCCCGGAGGCGTAGGGGTCGCCGCCGTGCCGGAGCGCCTCGGCGGCGTAGAAGAAGTCGTTGAAGTCACCGGTTTCCGTCTGGACCGCGCCCCGCCACATCCGGTGCAGGAACCACGCCCAAAGCGCAGCCACCCCCAGCCACGCGAGGAGCGCGAGCACCGCACGCTTCCGCCCCCTCGGCCCCTGATCGGCGAGCGGATCCGCCGTGCCCGCCTGCCCCACGTCCGCCTCCATCGCGTCCTTGCCCACGGGTGCTCCCTCTAGCTCCGCCCGAACAGCCGTTCGAGATCGCTGATCGAGAGCCGGATGGTCGTCGGCCGCCCGTGCGGGCAGTTGCTCGACCGCTCCACCTCTCCCCGCAGGTCGAGCAGCGCCTGCAGCTCGCCATCGCTCATCCGGTCCCCCGCCTTCACCGCGGCCTTGCACGCCATCATGTCGAGGACGTCCCGCATCGCCTCCTCGCCGTCGGGGGAAAGGCCTTCGCCCTCCGCGCGGTCGAGAAGTTCGCCCATGAACTCGACGGGATCCACGCCGCGCTCGAACAGGAACGTGGCGAACGCGTGCACGCCGATCGCACGGGGTCCCATCGGCTCGGCCACGATCCCGATCTGTTCCAAGAGCGGTCCGAGTTCCCCCAAGCGTTCCACCCGCTCCGGGCTCGTCTCCACCAGCGCGGGCACCAGCAGCCGCTGGCTCTCGAGAGCGCCCCGCGAAACGCGCTCGAGCAAGAGCTCGAACATGACTCGCTCGTGCAGCGCGTGCTGATCGACGATCAGGACCCCCTCCTCGTCCTGGGTCACGAGATAGCTGTTGTGGACCTGCAGCACACGCCTCGCCGGCTGGGGACGTGGCATCAACTGGTCCTCCCCCGGTGACGCCGCGCCCGGACCCGCACCCTCGCCCCCACCGGAGCCTGGAACGAGTCCGAGTTCGGCCCCCTCGCGGGGCGCCCCGCCAGACCCCTCCGGTCGCACCCCGGCCCGCTCGACGCGGTCGATTGCCTCGCGCACCGCCTCATAGCTCAGCCGGTTGTTTGTCTGCGCCGGGATTTCCCGCCGGAAGAAGTCAACGAACCCCCTCGCCGCGCCGACCCCCGTGCCGCCCGGGAGGACCTCGGTCGCCTCGCCAAATCGGCCCCCGGTTCTCATCCCGGGCGAGAACCCGGGTGTGAGATCGGCTCTTGCGAGGGCCTCACGGACCGCCCGCAGGACCACGGAGTGCACCATCGACTGATCACGGAACCGGACCTCCGCCTTCTGCGGGTGGACGTTCACATCAACGCCCTCGGGCGAAAGCTCGAGCATCAACACAGCCGTTGGATACCGCCCCGGCTCGGTCAATCCTCGAAACGCCTCGCCGAGCGCGTGCTGGACCGTTCGGTCCCGCACGGCCCGACCGTTCACAAACAGGTGCTGCGTCCGCGCCGTGGCCCTCGCGATCGCCGGCTTGCCGACCAGCCCCCACAACGACAGCCCGCGCGCATCGTCGAAACGGTCGGCCATCACCTCCATCACTTGGTCCGCCAGTTCCGTCCCAAGGACCGCCAGCGCCCCGCTCACGAGGACCCTGGCCCGGAGGCAGGTCGAGCGTCACTTTCCCGTCGACCAAAGCCTCAAAGGCGACACCCGAGTGCGCCATAGCGCACTCCCGCACCACGTCCAGGCACCGAGTCTTCTCGGTCCCCGCCGTCCGCAGGAACTTCCGCCGCGCCGGTGTATTGAAAAACAGATTCCGCACACTCACACTCGTCCCAACCGACCCGGAGGCCGGTCGCGGCTCACCGGAGACGTCCCCCTCAACCTCGATCTGCCACGCGCCGGCGCTCGACGCCGTCCGCGATCGAATCACCATCCGCGAGACCGACGCGATCGATGCCAACGCCTCGCCCCGAAAGCCAAACGTCGCGATCCGATCGAGGTCAATCGCAGAGGCAATCTTGCTCGTCGCATGGGGAGCTATCGCCAGCGGCAGTTCCCCCGATGCGATCCCACACCCATCGTCCGTCACTCGAACCAGCTCCACACCGCCGGCTTCGAGTTCGACGCGGATCCTCGTCGCCCCCGCGTCGAGCGCGTTCTCCAAGAGTTCCTTGACGACGCTCGCCGGTCGCTCCACCACCTCGCCGGCCGCGATCTGGTTAACCAGAAGCGTCGGCAGGCGCGCAATCCGACCGCTCGCCGCGTCTGGCGCCTGAGAGCCCGGGGTTTGGCCGGTTTCGGGCATGGGCAGATTGTAAACCACCCGCGAGGCCCGGCCGAATCGGGCTAGGGGCCCTCCGCGAAGGACTGGCCGCCAGTAGAATCACGCCATGAGCGAGACCATTTTCAGCCGGATCGTCCGCGGCGAGATCCCCTGCCACAAGGTCTATGAGGACGAGCACGTCCTGGCCTTCCTCGATGTGAACCCCATCGCACCCGGCCACACCCTCGTCATCCCCAAAGAGCCGGCGGTCACCCTCGACCAGCTCTCGGACGGCGCCGCAGGCGGCATCGGACGAGCTCTCCCTCGCATCTGCCGCGCCGTGACAAAGGCCGTCGGCGCGACGGCATATAACGTGCTCCAGAACAACGGCGCCGACGCCCATCAACTCGTCGAGCATGTCCATTTCCACGTGATTCCTCACCTGGGCGGTCAGGGCCTTGGCCTCGGCTGGAAGCCGAGCCCGCTCGACGCGGAGCAGGGGGCGGAGCTCGGCCGAAAGATCGCCCGCCTCCTCTGAGCGCGCGGCCCCATCCCGCCTGTGGACGCCGATCCCACCATATCGAAGCCCGAACGGACGCCTCGGGAGCTACAATCGAGGACTGAAACGCGCGGCAATGCCCCCACCCCCCCATACCGAGGAAGCACCGGCGCACCGAATGACACAACTCCAATCCCCTGCGCCGGCCGCCGATCTGGCCGATTCGACACAAGCCCGAGTGTTCCCGGCAGGCCGGCCCCATGCGGAGTCCGGCACGAAGACGCCGCTATCTCCGGTTGAAGTGCGCCTTCGAATCGTGAACTTGGTCGCTGTGATTCTGCCGGTCGTCGGGCTGGCGATCGCGATCGCGCTGAGTTGGGGCACGGCGTTCGATTGGGTGCAATTCTGGATCTTCGTCGCGATGACCTACGCCACCTCGGTCGGCATCACGGTCGGCTATCACCGCCTGTTCACACACCAGTCCTTCAAGACCGGTCGGATACTCCGGTATGTGCTCGGCGCCCTCGGATCGATGGCCGTGCAGGGCGCCGTCATCGAGTGGAGCGGCGCGCACCGGAAGCACCACCAGCATTCCGACGAGGAGGATGATCCCCACTCGCCGCACATGCACCCCGGCGGCTCGTGGGGCTCGGGAATCCGCGCGACAATTCACGGCTTCTGGCACGCTCACGTCGGCTGGCTCTTCGGGCAACGCCTCAAGGGCATGGGGAGATACACACCCGACCTGCGGGCCGATCGCGTGACCTGCGCCGTGAACACCCAGTTCTACTGGCTCGCGCTCGCGGGACTCATCATCCCGGCGGCGGTGGCGGGGCTGATAACCCTGAGCCTCTCGGGCGCGCTGCTCGGACTCCTCTGGGGTGGGCTCGTTCGGATCTTGCTGGTCCACCACATCACCTGGAGCGTGAACTCGGTCTGCCACCTTTGGGGAACCAGCCCGTTTCGGACCGGCGACCGCAGCCGCAACAACGCGATTGTCGGAGTCCTGGCCCTCGGCGAGGGATGGCACAACAACCACCACGCATTCCCGACGTCGGCCCGGCACGGGCTCAGCTGGTGGCAGTTCGATCCGAGCTATCTGATCATCCGCGGGCTCGCGGCGGTCGGCCTGGCCTGGGGCGTACGGACACCCGACCCCGCCCGCGTCCTGACGAACCGAAATGTCCGTGCCGCGACGAATGCGGAAATCACTGCCAGCGCCGATGAGTAGTGTCGGCCCCCGCCGACACGCGCCGCACTCGCAACCCCTGCATGGCCCGGGCCCGCCCTGACGCGCTCTCCCCGCATCCCGGCCCCAGCGCCCCTACTTTCGCGCCTTTCGAAGCATCTAATCGTGCAACAGGCTTGTCGCAAGCGCCGGCAATTCGATGAGAGCCCCCTCGTCGGTGCGGACCCGGATCGACGAGTCTGCCTCGATCGATTCCACGACCCCCTCATAGTTTTGGCCGTCGTACACAAACCGACGCAGTGTCCCCTTGAGCGTGTCGAGGGCTGCCGCTTCGGTTGCGATCTGTTCGCCGGACCAATCCAAGACGCGGTCGAGGTTGGCCAGCACAGCGAGGGCCAGCGACGGGCGCGTGCAGGACGAGCCGAGTTCGTGGAGGCAGACCGCTCGAGCCTCGAGGTCGGGCGGCCACGCCATCGGACCCACGTTCACGCCAATCCCCACGAGCGAGATGTGGTTGCGTGCCTCGATGAGCACCCCCGCGGCCTTCCGCTGGATGCCGGATCTCTCCACAACGTCGTTCGGCCAGCGAAGGCCGAGCAACGCGGAAGGGAGCATGCTGTTCGCCGCGCGGCACACCGCCAGGCCAACACCGATGGGCGAGACCAACCCCCTCGGCAGGGCCAGGGTCAGGGCCAGTCCCGCCCCACCGGTATCCACCCAGGATCGCCCGAGGCGACCCCGCCCGGCGGTCTGTCGGCCCGCGATCACCAGCCACCCAGGTGACCCACCGCCGGCTCGCCACGCCGCATCCTGGGTTGAGGCGGTCTCGCGGAGCACGCGAATCTGGCGGATGCCCAGACGCGGGAGCGCCGAACAAGCCGATTCCAGCAACTCGGCCCACTCGGAGAGAGGCGGTTCACCCTCGATGGATCGATCTGCATCCATCAATCGTCAGTCCGCGTCGAGGCCGAAGTCAAGCGACACGGCGTGGTGCGTAAGCGAGCCAACGCTGATGCGGTCGACCATGGAGCCGGCGACCTCGGCCATGGTCTCGAGAGTGATGCCGCCCGAAGCCTCCAGGAGCAATCCGGGCCGGCGACGATCTCGCTCACGGACGGCCTCACGCATGTGCGAGGGCGTCATGTTGTCGAGGAGTATGACGTCGATCGCACCCTCCGGAAGGCCGAGCAACTCGGTGAACTGGCCGAGGTCATCGACCTCGACCTCAAAGAATCGAAGGGCGTCGGGCCACCGTTCGCGCGCGGTCCGCGACATCTCGTAGACGCGGAGTGGCCACGGCTCATCGCGGATGGCCGCGAGGTGATTGTCCTTGACGAGAACGGCATCGTTCAGACCCAGCCGGTGGCAGCACCCGCCCCCGCAACGCACGGCGTACTTCTCCAGGTGTCGCAGGCCCGGCGTGGTCTTCCGCGTGTCAAACAGCTTGCCCGGACAGCCCGGGGGGATCGCCCCTGCAAATCGCGCGGTACGAGTCGCGACACCCGAGAGGCGTCCGAGCAGGTTGAGGATCGGGCGCTCCACCATGAGCACGTCGCGGGCGACTCCCTCGATACGTGCGATGGTCTGCCCCTCCCCGATGACATCCCCGTCGGCGACCTCGAGGTCAACCTTGGCGATCGCTTCGAAGACTTTGGGGATGCGTGCGATCGCAGCCAGTCCGGCGACCACGCCGGGCTCGCGCGCCCGGATCCGCGTGTGGAGCGTCGCCCGCTTGCTCACCGCGACCTCGCTGGTCACGTCCAGCCGCTCCGGGCCGAGATCCTCATCGCGGATAAATCCCAGCAATCGGTCAAGATCCCCGAGTTCGGCCAACCTTGCGAACAGATCGGTGAGCGAGAGCGTGTTGAGGTCCTGGTGCTGCATGGCGAGGGATGGTAGAGCGTGCGACCACGGCGCGTGGCCCGGGCGGCGTACCCGCCGCACTCCCCGCGGCTCACGCTCCGCCCGCGGTGGAGATGCCTCTGGCATCGCTGAGGTGCCCCCACTCGCCACGCGTGGACCCGAACACCGCAACGCCCGACCCACCCGGCCCCCTGGCCGCGATCCGCACCGAGTGGCGGGGTGCGGCCCGGGTTCATAGACTTGGCGTCGCAATCCGGAGAACGACCATGCCACTGCTCGAAGGCAAGACCGCGCTCATCATCGGCATCGCCAACGAACGCTCCTACGCCTGGCACATCGCCAAGTCGCTGCTGGAGCACGGGTGCCGCTGCGCGTTCACACACCTGCCGGGTGAGAAGAACGAGAGACGCACCCGTCGGGCCGTGGACGCACTCGGCCTCTCCGACGCCTGGATGTGCCCGCTCGACGCCGGCAAGGATGAAGAGATCGACGCGACCTTCTCAAGGTTCTCCGAGAAGTTTGATTCGCTCCATGTGCTGGTGCACTCCATCGCCTTCGCCGACCGGGATTGGCTCGCGAAGGACAAGTTCGTCGAGACGCCCCGCGCAGCATATCTCGGCGCCATCGACATCTCCGCCTATACCCTGCTCGGCATCGCCCGCCGCGCCGCGCCGATCATGCAGCGCTCCGGCGGCGGATCGATCATGGCCATGAGCTACTACGGCGCCGAAAAAGTGGTACCGGGCTACAACGTGATGGGCGTCGCGAAGGCCGCCCTCGAGTGCACGGCCCGCTACCTCGCCGCCGAGCTGGGACAGAAGTCCATCCGCGTCAACACGATTTCCGGGGGCTATCTGCGCACGCTTGCCTCCTCGGCCGTCGGGGGCGTGGACGACATCGAGACGCACAACCTCGAACGATCGCCGCTCCGACGCAACGTCGAGGGCGCCGACGTCGGAAAGACCGCGGTCTACCTGGCCAGCGACCTGTCCTCGGGGGTCACGGGGGAAAACATCTACGTCGACTGCGGCGTCAGCACCATCGGGGTCTAGTCCATCGCAGGTGCCCCCAAATCGCACAGCCACGTCCAATAAGCTGGGCTTGGGGCTCACAGCACCCCCAGATGTTGGGCTCTGGTGCCCGATAACCCCTGTCTTTTGTTGGCATTGAAGACGCATGCGAGGCTCGGTCGATACCGTGGTTGTGACCAGTTTCGGCCCCAGCATTGCTTCCTCCGTCGCCGGCGCTCCACAATCGGAGCGTCAGGCCGTGCAACGCATTTCCCGCGAGGAACGCGACAAGGACCGAACCCGCCGAGCCAATCGGAAGGACCCCGAGGCCCCCGTCGATCAGGTCGAGCTGACCGACGCCGTCCGGAGCCTCAAGGACAACACGCAGGAAGAGGCCCAGGACGACCGGCAGGAGCGACCCCAGTACGGCGCCGGCGGTCGGTTGGTCCAGCACCGCGAGGGCAGCCTGGACCTCCAGGGCTGAGCCCGGAGCTGCGGCGATCTCCAACACGGATCGAACCAGCAACCTCCTGAAACCTACGCGGCGACTTGGCGACGGCCATGGTGGGCCTTCCGCGACAAGTCTCTCTCTGCGTGGGCGTGCTCGATCTCGAGGAACACTCGCATCAGCAGGCTCCGATCCTGGTCTCTCCCGACGAGCCAACCGGCATACGCCATCTCTTCGACCATGTCGTCCCGGACGAACGCGATGCGATCGGTGTCGGTTGCGGCGCACACCATGGCTATTCCTGCGGCGGCGCGACCGACGCTCATCGGATCGTCGGTGCTATGCGCGAGCTCAGATTCCAGAAACGCCGCATGGTCTAGCGGTGCTAGCCGCGTCTGGCCCGAGCGGATCAGGCGATCCGCTTTGACGAGCAGGGCCAGTCCAGCGTCATCCTCGAGCGATCCCACACTTGCGGCCGCAAGGCGGAGGGCGCCCACCGCATCCGCTCCCGAATCCGGGACGATGGCCGCGAGGCACGCACGACGGTCGACCGGCTCGATCCCCGGGGCGGCCACGAAGTAGGCGCTCGCGGCATTGGAAGCCAGTTTCGCGGCCTCGGGCCAGGCGTGACGTCCGGCCGTCGCCGCCGCGGCGAGCGCGGTCAGCACGCCCCAAGCCGGCGGCCGGGCGTCACGCCAGATCGCCAGCGATGATGTGCTTGCCGGCTGATCGGTGACCCGCCGACCCAGCATGCGATCGCCGATCGTCAGTCGGTGCTCGCTTCGAGCGAGCGTCGCGGCTGCCTCGAGGAGGGCTCGGAGAAGGCCCGCTCCCTCGCGGACCCTCTGAGCCGACGCCCCCTCGAGGACGACAGCCGCGGGATCGATACGACCGGGAAAGAGATCGCCATAGGTCAATTCGGCGGGGAGGCCGGTCCACTGCACACAGCCGGCGGCGCGCCCGACGCGTTCGAGAGTCACGATGCGGACAGGACCCTCCCCGTCGTGGTAGGCGACGGCATCGAATTGATGGCGGCGGCAAACCGCCTGAGGATCATCCCAACCGGCGAGTCGGAACCAATCCACTCGGCACGCTCCGCTGGCGGCGATGACCTGCTCGGCTTCGTCGGGCGGCATACACAGGCCCACGCGCAGGGGGCGCGTCGGCCAGGGCAGTGCCAGGAGCCCCCGCTCGGCGCGGGCGAGCAGGGGCGAGCCCCCGCCCCTCCAGACCGGGAGCCATGCGAGCTGCGCGACTCCGCCGGCAATCCTGGTGAGAAGATCGGTACACGCCGCGGCGACGGGGTGACGAGGCCACCAGCCCCAGGCGGCGGGGATTCGGGTCTGGTCGGCGGGCACGACGGTCGGTCCCGGAATCAAGAACACCAAGACCCGCTCCACTGCGTCCGCGACCCGGCGGCGGAGGGTGGGATTCCAGATCACGCCCGTGAGGGCGATAACCCAGATACCCGCCGGCACGCCGGCGACGGACTCGCCGAGCCATGTGGCGCCGAGCATGTGGGCCGTGAGGACCAGAGCGCAAACGGCCAAGATCGCGTTCCAGCCGGCGCCACCGGCGGGAGCGAGGGCCACGTTCTTGGGCGGGATGCTCATCGCCAACGGTCATCGGCCGCTCGGGCCGGGGACCCCAGGGCACCGATGCCAAGCCGGTCGTCGGGGGTCAGGCAGGCCGTCAGAACCGGCTCGGGCGGACTAATCGTCCCGGGCTGGTGGGTTTCAGGGCCCGGTGAACCACTTGGCGAGGGCATGGATCGTGGCCGAGCGGCCGACCGCGGCGATCGACTCGGTCAACGGGATCTCCTTGGGACACACCTTCACGCAGTTCTGAGCGTTGCCGCAGTCGGTAATGCCGCCGGGCCCCATAAGCGCATCGAGGCGCTCGCCCTTGAGTTGCGCCCCGGTCCCGTGCATATTGAAGAGCCGCGCCTGGCTGATGGCGTGGGCGCCGGCGAAGGAGGTATCCCAAGCCGCCTCGTCCGGCTCGATATTGAACTGGGGGCAGGCCTCCATGCAGCAGCCGCAGGTCATGCAGGTGGAGAGCACATACCGGACGGCCTGGTCATTGGGCCTCTCACGGGGGCCGGCGCCCAGGTTGTAGGTCCCGTCGATAGGCACCCAGGCGCGGACCCGCGTGAGATTCTTGAACGCGCGGGAGCGGTCGACCCAGAGGTCGCGGATCACGGGGAACTTCGTCATGGGCTCCAGGGTGATCTCATCGCCGGGATTGGGGGCATAGGCATCGATCAGGGCCGAGCAGCTCTGGCGGACCTTGCCGTTGATGACCATGGTGCAGGCGCCGCAGACCTCTTCCAGACAGTTCGCATCCCAGACGACGGGGGTGGTGCGAACGCCTTCGGTTGTGACCGGGTGGGCGGCGATCCACTGCAGGCAGGAGATGACGTTGGAGCCCGGTTCGATCGGGACCTCGAAGGTCTCCCAACGCGAGATCTTGCCCGGGCCATCGCAGCGTTTGACTTTGAATCGCACCTTGCGCCCGGGCTTGGCAGCGGGCTTGGTGTGGGCTGGCTTGTGCGAGCCGTTGGCGGATGCGGTCATGGTGTCACACTCCGGGGGCACGGGGACTCACACGCCGGCGGCGGCGGTCTCGGGCTTCTTGGCCTCTTCCTTGTCGACACGTCCGTAGGTGCGGGCGCGGGGGAGCACGAGCGAACAGTCGACCTCGCGAAACTCGATCCGGGCAGCTCCGGAGGCTGGGTCAAATGTGGCATAGGTCGTCTTGAGGAAGTTGGAGTCGTCACGCTCGGGATAGTCGGCGCGATAGTGGGCGCCTCGTGACTCCTTGCGGGCAATCGCCCCGGCGACCATCGCCTCGGCGACGGTGAGCATGTCGCCGACGGCCCGTGCGTAGCTGAGGGCCTGGTTCGTCCAGGTCGCGGCGTCGCCGAGGGCCATGCGACGCTGCCGCGAGCGGAGTTCGCCGATCTTGGTGTGACACTGGCGGAGCCGGCTCTCCTCCCGCACGACCGTGCACGCCGCTGTCATCTCGACACCCATCTCACGACCGATGATGTAGGGATTCGTCTCGTCAGAAGCATCCGCTCCGGACACGGAGTCGAGCATCGACTTCTGCTTGGAGGTCTCGGCGGCCACGACCGCATCAAACTCGGCCTGGGGCAGGCCCTCCGCCGGCGCCATGGACGGCGCCCCATTGGCCAGGTAATTGGCGACGCTGACGCCGCTGAAGAGGCCGTCGAAGATGCAACTGAGGAGGGCATTGGCGCCCAGGCGGTTGGCGCCGTGGAAAGCGAAGTTCACCTCGCCGAACGCGTACAGACCCGGGATGCTGGTCTGCATGTTGTTCGGCGCACCAAGCAGAAGGCCCCGGCCGATCTCCGCATCGCACGCCGGGACCGAGCCGGACTTGTGCGCCGGCTGCGGCTTCGCCGGGTTGTAGTTCCCGGCGGTGAAGCTCGTCCACAGTCCGCCCATCGAGTAGTGCACCCCCGGGAAGATCCGCATGGGCTCGTGGCGGGGATCGACCCCGACGAACTTCTCGTAGATCTCGAGGATGCCGCCGAGCTTGCGGGTCAGATACTCGGGGTCCTTGTGAGTCAGATCCAGATAGACCTGGTTCTGGCCGTCCACACCCATGCCCTGATTCACGCAGATGTCGAAGATCTCGCGGGTCGCGATATCGCGGGGAACGATGTTGCCGTACTTGGGATACTTCTCCTCGAGGAAATAGAGCCGCTCGGCCTCGGGGATCTGGCGGGCCGGGCGCGAGTCGCCCTTCCTGCGGGGCACCCAGACACGGCCCCCCTCGCCACGGGCCGATTCGCTCATGAGGCGCAGCTTGTCGGCGCCGGGGACGGCGGTCGGGTGGACCTGGATCATCTCGGGATTGGCATAGGCCGCCCCGGCCTGGTAGCAGCGAGACAGCGCGGCGCCGGTGCAGATGACCGAGTTGGTGCTCTTGCCATACACCAGCCCCGCGCCTCCGGTCGCCATCACGACGGCGTCGGCCCGGAACGCGCGGATCTGCATGGTCCGGAGGTCCTGGGCGACAATGCCAACACAGCGGCGGCCGTCTGGCCCATCCGAGAGCACGGGCCAGAGGAACTCCCACGACTCGTACTTCGTGACCTTGCCCTCGGACTCGAGCCGCCGCACCTGCTCGTCCAAGGCGTAGATGAGTTGCTGCCCGGTCGTGGCCCCGGCGAAATGCGTGCGCTTGAACAGGGAGCCGCCGAAGAGTCGGAGATCGCGGTAGCCCTCGCTCGTGCGGTTGAACGGCACACCCATACGATCGAGCAGGTCGATGATCTTCGGGGCCCAATTGGCCATCTCGAGCACCGGGTGCTGGTCGGCGAGGAAATCGCCGCCGTAGATGGTCTCGTCGAAATGTTCGTATTCCGAGTAGCCCTGCTGGCGGGCTACCTCGTTGCAGGCGTTGATGCCCCCCTGGGCGCAGACCGAGTGGGACCGCTTGACGGGGACGAGCGAGAAGAGGTCCACCGCGATCCCGGACTCGGCGACGCGGATGCTCGCCGCCAGGCCCGCCAGGCCGCCTCCGACCACGATCACGCGCTGCTGTGCCATCGGTTGAGTTCCCTCACTCTGCTCTTCGATCGGTGGAGCAGGATCGATTCGTCGCGGTCAGTGTTCGTCGCGGAGCGTGCCGGCCTCGGCCATGCCCGGCGTGAGGACGGGGGTGGGCTCGGGGGCGTGCACCCCTTCTTCAGCGCCGCGGGCGACGGTGTGGTTGATCGTGGCAAACCCGATGACAGCGGACCAAGCACCCAGCATGAGCAGGCCGCCGATCACGAAGCAGACCTGACCCCACCGCCTCTGGGCCTGGGCGGAGATGGTCAGGCCCCAGGTGATGGCCGCCGTCCAGAGCCCGTTGGCAAGGTGGAAGACCAGGAGCGAGACACCGAGCAGATAGAACGCCGAGACCAGGAGTCCCGCGATCGTCATGCCCGCCGCACCACCCCGCAGCACCGCGCCCATGGTCGAGGCTGCATACTCGGCGGTCCACTCGGTCCCGCCCGGGATGAGAAACGTCCAATGCCACCGGAGTGTGGCCACGTGATAGAAGATGAACAGCACGCCGACATACCCGCTCAGCCTCTGGAGTGTGTATCGGCGATTGCCCGGGTAGGGGTAGTGGCCGACGTTCGGCCGCCCGCTGACGGCATAGATGATTCCCAGCACGGAGTGGAAGAGGATCGGGAGCCAGAGCCCGAATATCTCGATGAGGAGCAGCGCCGGCAGGCTGTGGATGAAGTTGACCTCGTGCTGGAAGGTCTTCACCGCTCCCGGTGCGCCCCCGCCCCCCAATCTCCCCCACACGATCGACGCGTTCGTCGTGAGGTGGAAGAGCAGGAAGACGCCGATCGGAGCGACCCCGCTGAGGGAGTGCAGCCGACGGAGAAGGAAGTGATGACGCTCCAAGAAGCCTGTGGTTTCGGCCACGACTCACGCCCTTCCGTGTTCGTGCGTCTGCCGCACGACTGGGACCATCGTGATGCGCCCCCGGCGGGCTCGGCGGGAGCCGCCGGACCGGGTCAAAGTGTAGGCCCGCATCCGAAAACTGTCGCCGGCTTACGGCGCGAGCGGGGGAGATTGCGACGAGGGTTGTCCCCCCATCCCCGCCACCTGGGCCGGTGTGATCTTGCCTTCCTTGATGGCCTTGTCGATCGCACGGCCGAGGTCCACAAACTGCATCCGCAGTTCATAGAGAACTCCGGTCAGAAGGCCGGCCTCCTCATCGGAGAGATTCCCCTTGGTTTTCTGCTCCAAGATGCCGAGCAAATCAACATGTGCCCGGGCCATCGGGATCGACACGATGGCGCGTCCCGACTGCGGGTCGGGCACGGCGCCCATGTAGAGCAGGGCCTGGCTGGCAAGCATCTGGACGAGGTCGGCGAAGCCGATCGGCTCTTCCTCTCCCGCCGGGGCCGGGGAACCCGCTGGGCCCGCCGAGGCGGCCGGGGCGGGTTTCGCCTTGTCCTTCTCCGCGAGCTTGGCCTTCTCGGCCTGGGCTTGGGCCTTCCAGTCGTCGTCGATGATGATCTTTGGGCGGTCCTCGTCCGGCATGGGAGCCGTCCTTTCTGCTAGGCTTTGAGCGCATGGTAGACAAACGCCGAGGGACATGGATGGCGATGGTTCGGGCGAGCACGGTCGCGATCTGCGTTGCGACCGGGCTGACCGGCTGCCAGCAATCGATCATGACCAGCCTCAGCCCGGCGCGCCGGCTGACGGCGGACGATTTCTCGACTGGCCCGGTCGACCGAGCCATGCCCATCGCCCCCTACGTCCCGGAGCGCCCCCGCGCGCCGCGGGTCGAGATCCGCAGCCTGAGCGAGGCCGAGGCCAAGGGCGGGGTGCGGGGAATCGATGTTGCGCCGGGTGAACCTCCCAAGCCGCCTCCGGCAGACGCGGCGGCGAACACTCCCGACGGCGCAGACCTCACCGCGTCGGAGCTCGTCCTTGTCGACGCCAAGGTGGGCGACCTCAATGGCTGGCCCGTGCTCGCCAGGTCGTGGCTCGAACCCATGGGGGCACGACTCCGCGCAGAGGCGGCCGGGAAGACCCCGGACGCCTGGCGGCGGTTCGCGGCCGAGGAGATCAACAAGCGGCTCATTACCGATCTTCGCGACGAGCTGTTCCTCGCCGAGGCCCGCTCCACGCTCACGGCGGAGGAGAAGGTCGGGTTGCGGGTGTTCCTCCAGCGGTTCGAGCAGGATGTGGAGCGCGGCGCCTACGGCAGCCGCACCCTGGCGGAGGAGCGCCTCAGGCAGACCTCCGGCATGGGCTTGGTCGAGGCCAAACGGGAGCGGGAGCGGGCTGCCCTCATCGAGAACGAGGTACGCAACAAGGTATGGGACCGGGTGCAGGTCTCCAGCCGCGACCTTCGGCTGGAATATGAGCGGAACTACGACAAGTACAACCCGCCTCCCAACGCCATTTTCCGCCGAATCCGCGTCCGCACGAGCGAGACGGAGACCGTCGAGGCGTTCCGCACCATGCTGGCCGAGAGGCCGTTCGACGAGGTCGCGGACGATCCCCGGAACGGAACGCCCGACCCCGAGCCGCGGCGGCTACCCGATGGGGATCTGGCGAAGGCCGATCTGTACGGCATCCCGGCACTGCAGGAGGCGGCCTCAACTCTGACACCCGGCAAAGCAGCGGGGCCGATCGAGGCCGGCGCGTTCACATACTGGCTGTATCTGGACCGCATCGAGTCGGAGTCGAAGTCGCTCTACGACGTCCAGCTCGCGCTCCGCGACCAGATCACCGGCGACCGACGCGAGGAGGAGGCTCGGCGGTATCTCCTGCGGCTGTTCGACCGCGCCGGAATCTCGGGGCTCGATACGCTGACCCTCCGGCTCGTGGAGATCGCGGAGCGGTGGTACTACACGCCGGGGGCGGGCTGAACGCGTGTGGCGGCTGGCGCGATGGCTCCGGGCTGGCGCCCGGCCGGCGCACCTCGAACTCGGCCAGCGTGGTGAACGACTCGCGGCTCAGGCCATGCGTCGGGCCGGGCTCCGCGTCGTCGCACGCAACCTTGAAACCCCGGGGGCGAGGCCGACCTGGTCTGCCAAGATCGCCGGTCCGGCCTGGTGGTGCTGGTCGAGGTCAAGACCCGGGTGCTCGCCGCGTCCGGCGGGGGTGTCCCGGCCAGCGCGGCGATCCACGCGGAGAAGCGGCGCCGACTCGTCGCCACGGCGAAGGCTCTGGCGGCCCACCCGCGGTTCCGAGGACGCCCCGTCCGTATCGACGTGGTGACGGTCGAGTTCCGCGGGGCACAGGAACGCCGCCCGCTGGTGCGACACTTCGTCAACGCCGTAGGAGAGGACGCCTCGCTCCGGTGAGGGGGCCTTGCACGATCGAGGGCTCAACCCCAGCGGCGGCGCCCCGCCAGGGCGCCACGGAAGCGGCCTTCGAGGGCCTGCTCGGCGGCCCGGGCATGGCTGAACGCCACGGGGAGGATGAGACTGAACATCGCGCCCCGTCCCACGTCGCTGACCAGTTGGATATCGCCCTGGAGCAGGTGGGCAAGCTCCTTCGCGATCGCCAGACCCAAGCCGGTGCCGCCAAACTCCTTGGTTGGCCCCTCCCCGAGCTGGCGGAATTTCTCGAAAACGCGCCCGTGCTCCTCGGGTGGGATCCCCGGCCCGTTGTCGATCACGCTGACACGCACCCGCTCCGGCTCGTCGTCGCCCGTGCCCGGGGCGAGTCGTTCGGCCCGGAGCACGACCTCCCCCTGCCGGCCCCCACTCCCCGAGCGGCCCGTGAACTTGACCGCGTTGCTCAGGAAGTTGAAGACGATCTGCTGGAACCGGCGGGGGTCGGTCTCGAGGAGCGGCAGCTCGCCGACGATCTCGCCCCGGACGAGGACGCCGTTGCGGTCGGCCTGCGGCTGGATGAGCGCGACAAGCCCGTCACACGCATCCCGAACGCTGATCCGCTCCAGGTGGAGATCGACCCGCCCGGCCTCCAACCGGGCCATGGTGAGCAGATCCTCGATCAGCGCCAGGAGGTTGCGGCTGGCCGAATGGATGTTCTGGAGATAGCGGGTCCGCTTCACGACCTCCGGGGTCTGCGGCGCGCTCTCGGGCTGCTCCGCACGGGCGATCTCGAGGAGCAACTCGGCGAACCCGATGATCGAGTTCAGGGGGGTGCGGAGTTCGTGGCTGACATTGGCGAGAAACTCGCTCTTGAGCGCGTTGGTCTCGAACAGCACGGAGTTCGCCTCCGCCAGCTCGTTGAGCTTGACATCCATGGCGGCGTTGATCGACCGGAGCTGGTCGTTGGAGGCCGAGAGATGCTCCAGCATGCTGTTGAACGTCTCGGCAAGTTCCTGGAATTCATCCCCCGTCTCGATCTCGCTCCGCACGTCGAGTTCCCCCGAGCGGACACGCTCGGCGGTCTCGCGGAGACTACGGACCGGGCTCAGGATGATGCGGTGGGTGATCTGGTAGAACACCACCAGGGCAAGGCCCAACACCAGCGAGCCGGCGCTCAGCAAATACGCGGTATTCACGACGAGCTGACCCGCGGCGTCGTTCGATCGTCGCGAGAGGTGCACAACCGAGATCAGCTCTCCCCCGTCGTCACGCTCGGCGCCGAGGTAGCGATACACCCGGGTCGCCCCGTCCCACCGGGCCTGCTGGGCCTCGAGCCGCGCGTCGTCGGTCCGTAGTCGCTTGAGCATCCGGCGGAGGGGCGCATCGGCCTTCGCCCGCAACTCGGCCTCTTCGGGCGTGAGTCGCTCGGCCTCGAAGCCCGCCGCCCTGGCCATCCCGCCCGCGACGCCGTCCGGACCACCCGCCGATGATGCCCGGGCCCACACCTTGGCAAGGTTGCGGCTGAGCTCAAGCTGCCCTCCATCCACGAGCGCCCCCATCCGGAGCCAAGGGACGCTGAGCGCCACGAGCACGATCAGGACCACGGCGCCGCCGAACAAAATGAGACACTTGTCCGCAAGGGAGACCCGGTTGACCCAGCTTGTCAGAACCTTGGGGAGCATCGGCGAGGGGACTCCTGATGCACGATGGTACCTCGGGCCGGCCCCGCGGGGGGTCGATCCCGCCGCGCACGCAGGGGGGCCCGCGCCCGCCCGGTCTACACTTGCCCCCGTGAGCCGGCGTGCCGTCTATCTCGAGACCTTTGGGTGCCAGATGAACGAGCTCGATTCGGAGCTCGTGGCGGGGGCGCTCGCGCGCCTCGGGTATGCCTTCACCGATTCGCCCGATGCGGCGGATGTCGTGCTCTACAACACCTGCTCGGTACGGGAGCACGCCGAGCAGAAGGTCTGGAGCCGCCTCGGCGAGATGGCCGTCCGCAAAAAGCTCGATCCCGCCCTCGTCGTCGGCGTGCTCGGATGCATGGCCGAACGCGACGGGGTCGACCTGATCCGGCGCATGCCCGTCGTGGACGTCATGTGCGGCCCGGGCGAGCTGGACAAGCTGCCGGGGCTGCTCGACAACGCCGTCCGGACAAAGGAGAGCCTCGCCGGCGACGACGCCCCCGGCGTGCACGACGAGCCGGGAGCCGGTTCGCCCCTCCGCTCGGCCCGACAGGTCGCCCTGCAGGGCAGCGCGAGCCGCCGGAGCGCGACGCTGGCCGCGGCCGAGGACAATCTCGAACTGTTAGACCTCTCGCGATCGATCTCCCCGATCGACAGCAGCGAGGGCGTATCGAAGCGCTCGGCGTACGTGCGGATCACCCGGGGGTGCAACAAGTTCTGCACCTACTGCGTCGTGCCTTTCACACGGGGGGCCGAGGTGCACCGGCCCCCGGACCACATCGTGGAGGAGTGCCGCCGGCTGGCCGACTCCGGCGTCGTCGAAGTGACGTTGCTGGGCCAGACGGTGAACCACTACCGGTTCGAGCATGGCGCGGCGGTGACCGTCGGCGGACTGACCCAGCCCCAGAAGGGCCGCAGCTACAAGGGCGGGCACGACCGCGACCCCTTCGCGGGGGAGCGGGTGACGACGTTCGCGGATCTGCTGGCGCGGATCCATGAGGAGGTTCCGGGGATCCAGCGGCTTCGGTTCGTGACGAGCTACCCGCGAGACTTCGGCGATGATGTGCTGGAGGTCATGCGGGATCATCCGCGCATCTGTCGATACGTGCACGTGCCGGCGCAGAGCGGGTCGGACCGGGTGCTGGCGAAAATGAACCGGGGGTACACGATCGGGGAATACGAGGAATTCCTGGCGCGGGCGAGGGCGCACCTCGACCAGCCGGAGATCGGACGGCCGCTGATGGTGTCGGGGGACATCATCGTGGGGTTCCCGACGGAGACGGACGAGGACTACGAGGCGACGGTCGGGCTCTTGCGGCGGGCGCGGTACAAGAACTGCTTCATCTTCAAGTACTCGCCTCGCCCGGGGACGGTGGCGTTCGACAGGATCGCCGACGACGTGCCCGAGGCGGTGAAGCGGCGGCGGAACAACGAGCTTCTCGCGATCCAGAGCGAGATCTCCGACTCGATCGCGAGGGAGCAGGTTGGGCGCGAGGTCGAGGTATTCGTTGAGGGCGTGAGCAAGGCGCAGCAGAAGCGCGAGGGACTCACGCACGGGGACATCCGCAAGGCGGGAGGCGCGATCACGCTGACGATCGGCGGGCGCGACCCGGCTGGGAATATGGACCCCGGGCACGGGGCCGTCGCGGCCGCGGAACCGGAAGGGGACACGACGGCGCAGTTCTCCGGCCGGACGGAGGGGGACCTGATCGTGTTCTTCGACGGGCCGTCGAGCGCGCGGGGATCGCTGACCGGGAAGACGGTGCGGGTGCGCGTGGATCGTGCGGATCGGTTGAGTCTGCACGGATCGCTGGTCGAGCCCCAAGGATCGCGGTGAGCCTGAGTGACCCGCCCCCCGACCCTCGCTCCGTGAACGCAGCGCACCGGGGACGAGCCGCCTGTGGGGCGCCGAGTCAGCGGGGGTCGGCCACGGCGAGGAAGAGCAACACGTCGTAGGCGAGACCCACGCGCCCGTCCGGCCCGGCGTGGCGGGCGTGCAGCCCGCGCAGGCCCGAGACGAGGCTCTCGGCCTTCTCGCCGGTCTTGGGCACGTAGCTCGCGCTCATGGCGCCCCGATGAAGCCCGCCTCGTCGAGGCGCTGCTCGTGATGGAACCGGAGGCGCTCGACGCGGTCGGGACCAAAGGGCGGGGCGAAGGGCGGATCCTCGCCACATCCTGGTGCAGGCTCGGCCCGGCGCCGGTGCTCGCGGCGCGGACGAGTTCGTAGTAGCCGCGGGAGACCGGGTCGGACTCGTCGCCGTCGTTCCACATGAGGGCGAGGCGTCCCCCGGGCTTCAAGATCCGCCCAAACTCGCGACAGGCGGAAGCAGGCTCAAACCAGTGATAGCTCTGCGCGCAGAGGACGAGATCGACGGACGAGTCGGGGAGGCCGGTGGCCTCGGCCGTGCCCTGACGCCACTCGACGAGCAGGTGCGGCTCCGCGGCGGACCGCATCGCATCGTTGGGCTCGACGGCATGCACGCGGACGCCGCGTCCGGCGAGCAGGCGAGTGGAGATGCCGGTGCCCGCGCCGATATCGGCGGCCGCGAGAGCGTGGCCGGCGGGCGCGGCAAGCCCTGCGAGGATGGCATCGATCGCGTCGGGCGGATAGCCCGGTCGGAATCTCACGTAGTCGCCGGCGCGGTCGCTGAACCGTGTCGTGGGCTGCTGCTGGTGGAGGGGGGCGTTCATGACTCGGGGTCTCCCTCGTAGCGCTCGCGCGTCGCTTGGCGGCCAGCAGGCCTCCGGTGCCGGATTCTTCCGGCCCGTTCGGCGGCTCGGGTGTCGCGGGGGGCTGGGGCTGGCCGTCGCGGGCCTGTTCGCCCAGCATCTCCTCGCGGAGCCTTCGGAGTCGGTCGGACTCTTCCTTGGCGCGGCGCTCCCGGGCCTGGGCGATCAGGTCGGTCGCGGATTCGTCGCCGAGCACCGGCGCCGGGGCCGCGAGCCCGGCCGGGCGCATGCGCCCGGACCGAAGCCCGGCGAGCGCCCTGCCGGCCTGCTCGCCGCGGCTGCGGGTGGCCTCGGCGGCGGCGCGACGGAGATCAGCTCCAAACTCCTTGCTCACGAACCGGTCCCACGCGACGCGTCGTGTCGCGACATCGAGCACGAAGAGCGCGAGGGTGGCCAGCATGAGGGGGAAAAAGATCGGGACGCTGGTGATGCGCGGGGGCACATCGACGCGGTCGAAGAGATCGGCCTGCTGCGGGGCTCTCAGCGCAAGCATGCGTCCGCCCGTCGCCTCGGCGATCTCGCGGAGGAGCCCGTCGTTCGATTTCAGCGCGCGGAATTCCTCGCCGCCGGTAATGGTCATCCCCCCCACCACCGGCGGGAGTGGGCGTTCGCCCAGCGCGGGACGCACGATGGCGACGATCTGGCCCGGCTCCATGTGATCGAAGCGCGCCTCGTATTGGCCGGGGCCGACCTGGGCGAGCACTGCCTCAGCGATCGAGCCCCGTTGGTCGTACAGCGTGGCAGGCACCTGGAGGTAGTCGATGGGGCGGCCCCGCTCGTCGGCGGCCTCGAGCCGCAAAAGCAGCGAGGCCCCATCTCGCTGCATGCGGAGCTCGTATGGCCCCGGCGTGGTCGGCCTCGACAGGGTGCGGGCGACACGTGTCCAGAACGCGGCGTACCCCGGCGTAGCCGCCCACCGAGCGGCCCACTCATCGGCGCGGGCGTCCGACGTGAACGCGGCGACCTGCCCCAGACCCACACGCCAATGGGCGAGCAGCGGCTCACCTTTGGGGCTGACCATGGCATTCGTGACGGTCGGATCGGTGCGGGCCCGTGTGAGGACGAGGCCATTGAGCTGCGGGGGCTCCTCGAGGCCCTCGAGCAACGGCGAACCGGTGGCGAGAATCCGAGCGGTGAACGGAGCCTCGCGGATCAGGGGTGTGCGGACGACCCGGATCGCCTTGATGAAAATGCGGGGCAGGATGTTCGGATTGGTCACGACATAGTGCTTCCCACCGCTCCGCGAGGCGATGGCCTGCATCGTGTCGATATCGGCGGCGCTTCCGACGCTGATGGTCGTGACGCGGATGCCCTCGAGGCCCATCCGCTCCGCGAGATCGGGCAGGATCGCGGCATCCATCGACTGCCCATCGGAGAGCACCACCACGTACCGCACCTCGGCCTGGACGGCCCGCAATTGCTGGTAGGCCAGTTCGAGTGCCGGGCCCATCACGGTGCCTCCACCCGGGCCGATCGACCGGATCCGCTGGGCCGTCCGCTGGGCATCGGTGTTCGGCGCGAGCGGGACGATCTCGCTCGTGAAGTTGTCGAAGGCGAGGACTCCGACGAGATCCCGCTTGTCGAGGGCTTGGACTGCCAGGGCCGCCGATTCGTTGGCAATCTCCTGCTGCGTGCGGACGGAGCCCGGCACCGTGCGGCCCATCGAGCCGGAGGCGTCGAGGACGAGCACCACCGCCGCCGAGGGCACGATGAGCTCGTCGGGGATGTCCATATCGACCGGGATGATCCCGGCGAGCGTGGAGCCCTTCCATCCACCCGGCGCGTAGGAGTCGGGTCCGCCAAGAACAACCAGCCCGGTGCCGATCTGCTCGACCACCGTCTTGAGCGCCTGCTGGGCCGATTCGGGCACCATGTCGGCGGGAACATCCTCGAGCACGACGAGGTCGTACTGCTGGAGCGACACCAAGTCAGGCGGGAGGCCCTCCGGCCCGACCAGCGACACATGCAGCCCCGCGGCCTCGAGCGTCCGTGCGATCGTCGCGCCGGGGCCAACACGCGACCCGCCACCAGGACCATCCACGACGAGGATCTCGCCCTCGCCCGGCGTCAGCGTGATCCCCGGGGCGCGGTTGTTCTCGGGGCTTGTGTCACCGACCAGTCGGGTCGCACCGTCGGCGAGCGTCTCGACACGGGGTTCCCACACAGCCTCGAACCGATGGACCCGGCCCGGCTCGAGCGGGGCTTCGATCAGTTCCACGCGCCGACCCGGTTCGAGGCGCAGGCGCCGCCCGCTGCCCGCGGCCTCGCCGTTGATATCAAGCTCTCGCCCCTCGCAGATGAGCCGGAGCGTCCCCTCGGCCGGACCGGCGGCCAAGAGCGTGACACGCACCGGAACCACGGCGCCCGCCGGGGCCGAAGGAGGCGTGTCGACACTCTCCACGGCGACTTCACTATGCACGTCGTAGTCGAGCGGAACAACATCCACGGGCAGGCCCGCTCGGGAGCCGCCGGGGCCCACAAAGCGCGAGGCAAGGTCCGCGGCCGCCTGCGCAGCATCCCCAGAAGTCTGGTTGCCGTCCGTGTAGAGCACCAGTCGTCCTGCGGCGTCGGGCGGGATCAGCGCCGAGGCGTAGCGGAGCGCCGACGCGATATCGGTACCCTCCCGCATCCGAAGATCGATGGGCCGCCCGAGCGGATCGCCGCGAGATGGTGTCGCGACGGCGAGTGCTCGCCCGTCGAACACCACCAGACCGAGGAGGTCGTCGGGGCCGCGCCGGGCGGCGGCGCCGGCGAGGTGGCCGCGCACCTGCTCGAGTATCGGCCGGATGTCTTCGGCGCCCGCGAACCGACGGACCGAGTCCGAAACGTCTACCACCGCGACCACGGCGAGACGATCCGTCCGGCGGACGGCCACCGCCCCAGCGAGCAGCGAGGCAATGAGGGCGAGCAGCGCCGCGCGAGCGCCGGCGGCGGACCAGCGACGCGCACGGCTCATCGTCATGAACCAGCGCAATGCCACCCAGGACGCGGGCACGGCCAACGCCACCATGAGGAGCCAGACTGGATTCTCAAACCGCACAGGCACTCGGAATCACCCCCAGGGCGCTCAGGAACCCCCCGACGGTCCGGCGGGCGAAGCGGCGCCCGATTCGGCACGACGCCGATACCGCTCGAAAACGCGTCGGACGAGGTCGCTCCGTGAACGCGGCACGACCTGCCGGTCGATGGCACGCTCGGCGCCGCGGGCAGCATCGGTGAGCGGGAGCGTCGAGGACGGGGTCTCCGCACTCGCCCCGGGGCGGGGCCCCGCCGAGCTGTCGTACCAGTCCGCGATGACCCGGCCCGGTTCGCCGGGCTCACCAGTCGATGAGCTCCTGGCATCGAAGGGCTCGGTGGTCCACGGCCCTGGATCCGCCGGCGTCGCGCCGGGAACCGTCCGCGGCTCAAATGGCGCGTGAGGCGGCTCGGACCCGCGGGCGAGTCGTTCAAGTTCATGGCGACCCTCGGGAGACGCGTGTTCGAGCAAGCGATCCGCTCGTTCCCGGAGTTCCTTCGAGGCGTCCCGCATCCGTTGCGCCGCACCGGGCCGCGAAGCGAGTCGATCGAGTTCTCGCCGGAGGCCGTCCACCCCTGTCGGGCCGTCGTTGCTCTGCCTCGCCACGCCATCCGTTGCCCCTCCCGAGGCCCCGGATCGCCCACCCGCAGCCGGAGCATCCGCCCCGGGTCGCGACGGGTCACTGGACTCGGAGCGCGTGCCTCCGGCATCGCTCGCATCGGCGCCGGGAGGCTGGCTGCGGCCGCCCTTCTTCCCTCGTGCGTCGCCAGTCTCGTCGGTTCTCGCCGCTCCCTCGCCCGCGGGCGAATCGCCCTGCGGCGACTCTCGCGCCGCACCGGACTGACCGCCCGGCTCGGGAGTGGGCCTCGCTTCTGGCTGTTCGGCGGGCGTGGGTCCGCCCGCCTCGCCCGGCGGTTGATCGCCCGGTTCGTGCTTTGGCTCTCCGCCCGGTTGGTCGCCGGGCTGATCCCCCGCCCCTTGGCTCGACCTCTGGCCCGCCCCATCTGCCGGATCCGGCCCGGCATCACCCCCCGAGGGCTGCCCAGAGTCCTTCGGAGCCTCGCTCGAGGAACGCGGCGTCGACCCCGGTGTTGGCGCGGGCTTCGCGTCGGACCCGTCCGTCTGACGCTGCCCATCCGCCCCCGGTCGATCCGCTGAGCGCTCCCCGTCCCCCTGCTTCTCGCGTTGTGCGGCCCCCGCACGCTCGCCGTCGTCGCCCGCGCCCTCCTGCCGCGCCGCCTGCGTGCCATCCGCCCGCGGCCGATCTTGTTCGGGCTCGGCCGGATCATCTTGAGGTGCCTCAGGCGGCGCTGGCTCCCGAAGTTCGTCCGCCGCGCGGCGTGCCGCGTCGGACAACGACTGCCGGTCCTCGCGGGCGGCCTGCTCTGACTCGCGCCGCCGGGCATCCTCCGTGAGTTTCTCGGCCAGCGGCTCGGCCGCCTGCGGGGACACGCCTTGTTCCTCGAGCGATTGCCGGACCGCCGCCGGATCGGTCTGCTCGCGCAGACTCTCCGAGTTCTCGACTCCACGATCAGCCAGGGCTTGGTCAAGCGGGGATGCAGGCGCCTTCTCAGGCTCGGCCGCCTCCGACCGACCGCCCGCCGAGGCTTCCGCCGGGTCGAGCCGGTCCGCGAGCCGCTCGAGTTCGGCAGCCAGTCGTTCCCGCTGGTCCGCCGGGAGTTCCCGGGCGTGCTGGAGAAGATCATCCGCGGCGTCTCGCGCCGCCGCGAGGTCACCCCGCGAAAGTGCATCCTCGAGCGGGCCTCCCGGAGCACTATCGGAGCCGTCCCCTGCGCCGCGCCCCGTCAGGCTCTTCCGGATCTGCTCGCGCAGCGCGCCATCCGCCTGCGCCGCCTGCGCCGCCGCCCGCTCGGCCTTCTCCGCGATACTCCCGAGGCTCTGCGCGCTCTCGGCGAGGGCCTCCGCCGGATCCCGCTCCCCGTCCAGCAATTCCCGCTGAAAGTCCTCAAGACGTTGCAGTTCGTCGCCCGTCGCGACATCACGCAGGGAGGATTCGGCCGCCGCGCGGATGGTTTGTGAGGACTGCGCGATGAGGTCGGCCGCCTCCTCACGCTCGGGCCGCCCGGCGTCGTGCTGCGCGACACGAACCTGCCCGCTGTGCCGCACCGGCACCCAGAGACCGGTCGCCATCGCACAGCCAATGAGGAACGCCGCTGCAGTCCAGCCGGCGCCGGGTCGCATCGGCATGACGCGTCGAGCGAGCAGGCCGGGCGCCAGGCGCTCGGCATCGTCGATCGCGATGGACTCCGCAGCCGTCGGAGTTCCCGGCCTGGCCCCAAAGCTCAGGGCGGTGCCCAAGCGGTCCTGAAGTCCCAACGCCTCATCCGCTCGGTGGGCCGCCGACTTGACCGACCAGTCCGAGCCCACCAGAGTGACCCAGGCCCCGAAGACCCCGGCCACGCCAGAGGCAGCCAGCATGACCGGCCAATCCCAGCCCACCCATCCCAGGCGGGAGAGCAGCACTCCGATCCACCCCAGTCCGGCCCCAGCGGCCAGTCCAATGCCGGCCCGGTGCATCAGAAGAGCCAGGAGGCGTCGATCCCGAACGCGTCGGGCGAATCGGACCGTGTTGGGGCTTTGGGAATTCATACCTTGTCAATACTGTACTGGTGGCGCCCCCTGCTGGTGCTGCGGTTCGGGATGAGGAAGGTGCGAATACCTATACCGACAAATTTCTCCAGGGAAAGTACACCGCACCCTGCCCGCCCGAGTACACTGGGCTACACGACCAGTCCCGGTGGGCCGGCAGTGTGCGCATTGGAATTCAGGAGGTCGGAGCATGAAGGCTCTCGCATTGATCGCGGCGGTTGCTGGAACGACGCTCGCCGCTCCGGCACTGGCGGAGACGGTCCGGGTCGAGATGACGGGCGTCGTGGAGTTCAACCAGATTCACAGCGGCGTCCTGGGTCAGATGGCCGCCGGCGACCCTGTGCTCCTCTCATTCGACGTTGATTCGAACATCTACCTGAACAGCGAGAACTACCCGACGCGAGGCTACGTCATCGACGATTCTTCGTTCACGCTCAGCGCCGGCGCGGCGATGGTCCCGATGGGGCAGCCCCAGCCGGCGACGCCGTACTTTGTCATCCGCGACAATGACCCGGCCGTGGACGGATTCTTCCTGTCCTACGGAACGGATTTCCCGACATCGCTGGATCTGGACCAGCAGGGGGCCTTCGGCCCATTCGGCGCCGTGGGGCAGGTGACCTACAGCGGCGTGCGGCTCCATTCCCTCGACATCCTCGAGGCGGTCGGCACATACTCGTTCGGGTACCAGAGCTTCTACTTTGGGGTCACGGATGGACCGGTCGATGCCGCCGGGTTCATCCTCCACGAGGTCCGAATCAGCGTGGTGAGTTGCCCCGCGGACTGCAATGGCGACGGCGCGGTGAATACCCTCGACGTGCTGTGCTTCCTGAACCACTGGACCGCCTCCGACGCCGAAGCGGACTGCAATGGCGATGGGGTGATCAACACCCTCGATGTCCTGTGCTTCCTCAACGAGTGGAACGCCGGCTGCTGACTCCCGCTTGGTGCAGGGAGCCGGCGTGCTGGGTACCCTCCGGCCATGGAGATCCGTGACGCATTGGACCGGCTGGTCTCGGGTGGAACGCTGAGCGAGCCGGAGAGCGAGGCGCTCTTCGAGACACTGCTCTCTGGTGGACTTGACGGCCCCCAGATCGCCGCGGTCCTCGCGCTGTTGCAGCGACGCGGTCCCACCGTGGACGAAGTGGTCGGGGCGGCGCGGGTCATGCGCCGGCATGTGACCCCGGTACTCCGGCCGCGGGGGACCGAGAACGATGCGCTGATCGACACCTGCGGAACCGGCGGGGCGCCGAAGACCTTTAACGTCTCGACGGCTTCGGCAATCGTCGCGGCCGCATCCCATGCTCCCGGTGGAGCACGGGTGCTGGTGGCCAAGCACGGGAACCGATCCCGCACCGGGCGGGGCTCTGCGGAGGTGCTGGCGGCCCTGGGCGTGCGCGTGGATGCGTCGCCTGCCGCACAGTCGCGCTGCCTCGCGGAGGCCGGCGTGTGCTTCTGCTTCGCGATCCACCACCACCCGGCCATGCAGCACGCCATCGGGCCGCGGCGTTCGCTGGGGTTCCCGACGATTTTCAATCTCCTTGGACCGCTTACGAATCCGGCGGGCGCGCGGCGGCAGCTGATCGGGGTGTACGCCGAGCCACTGGTCGGGCTGCTGGCCGAGGCCCTCGCGAGGCTGGGCTCGGAATCCGCCGTCGTGGCCCACGGGGCGGACGGCCTCGACGAGCTGACCACGACGGCGCCAGTGCGCCTCGCCCGAGTCGTTCCCGGGAAGTCGGGTGCGCCAGGCGTCGTGGCGATGGAGTCACTCGACGCCATGGATCTGGGACTCCGACGCGCCTCGCTGGGAGAACTGCAGGCCTCGAGTGTCGAGGACGCCGCAGAGATCATCCGAACCGTCCTCGCGGGCGAATCGGGCGCGCGGCGAGATATCGTGGTCCTCAATGCGGCCGCGGCGCTCGTGGTGGCCGGCGCCGCGCCGGACTGGGCCGAAGGGTTGGCTCTGGCATCGGCGTCGATCGACTCGGGTCGGGCTGCGGCCACGCTGGCGATGTTGGCGAGGATCTCGAACGACCCCGTGGATTAGCCGGGCGAGAGCAGCATTCGCTGGATCGAGGCGATGGAGTCGGCCGGAGAATCGCTCACGAGCGAGGGTGAGCCAAAGACATGCGGCTCCGGTCCGGCGCCGCTGGTCTTGCTCGCCTGGATCCAGATCAGCAGGTCCGCGGCATCCGACTCGCCAAGCCACGCCGTCAACTTCGTGCGGGCGTCTTCAGAATCCAGCGGGATCTGTCCGACAACGGCGCGGGCCCGAGCGCTCAGATCGGAGGCTCGGTCGAGTTCGGCGTCGTCGAGGTTCAGCCCTTCGAGCGTGCCCACGACGTGCATGCCGGAACTCTGCATCACCGAGAGCCAGGTCTTGAGCATCGAGCCGGTCTGGTTGTCGTAGGGCGGCAGCAGATCGCTGACGACGAGCACCCGGCCCGAGAGCGCCGGCAGCACGGGAGTCGGCGGATCGGCGACCTGACGGGAATCGTTCGCGACCGAGATGCCCCCGGCGACATTCGTGGGAATGGCCCCAACCGGGAGGGCTCGATCATCCCCGCCATCCACCAAGGTTGCGCCAACCTGGGCGCCACGACGGGCGGTCAGGCTCAACGCCAGACCACCGATGGCGAGACAGAAGACCAGGAACACGAACACGCTCGCGGCGACGCCTGCGTTGACACCCGAGGCGTGACGCCGACCCTCCCGCAGGCCGTGCCGGTGGCCGGCGAGCCTGGCCTGGGCACGGGCGCGGCGGGCTTCCGCCCGGGCGCGGGCGGAGCGGAGCTGTTCCGATGCGGGACGTCGCGCGCCGCCGGCGAGAGGCGGGCGGGCCTTCAAAGGCGACACCAGGGCGGCGGCGCTGGCCGGGAGCGCCTCGGCGAGTTCGTAGCGGCCGGACCACCAGTTCGCGACGCGGAGCTTGGGGCGATCACGGCCCACTCCCACGGCGGCGGCCTGCGCGGCCCCGGGGACGCCCGCGAACGACGCGAAGACGGGGCCGGCGGCCACGGCCCGGGCAGGGGCGGCCCGGGCGGCCTCGTCCCGGGGCGGGACAAACGTGAATTCCTCGGCGTGCGCCGGCTCGGCCCCGGCAGCCGAGGCTCGCGCCACCGGCGACGCTCGGAAGCTCGGCGGGCTTGATGGCGAAGGGATCGGCGGCGCGGCGCACAAACTCCAGGTCGGCGAGCATCGCGTCGGCGTTGGGATACCGCTTGGCATACTCGGTCATGGAGCGGCGGATGATCCACCGCACGGCATCCGGGCAGCGCTTGGAGATCTGGCTCAGGCCGCCGTGGGCCGGAAACTGGTTCTCGACGACCGAGTACAGCACGGCGCCGGCGGCGTAGATATCGAACTTGGCGCCGTCCACCTCGTGGACCTTCACGCCCTTGAGGGCCATGCGGACCATCTCGGGATCGCGGAAGTACTCGGTGCCGTGGGTGGTGAGGGTCATCGCCGACCGGAGCGGGGTGATGAGCCCGAAATCGACGAGATGGGCGTCGTCGCCATGGATGATGATGTTGTCGGGCTTGACGTCCTTGTGCCACAGCCCGCCGCGGTGATAGCGGCTGAGTGTGCCGAGGAGCTTCTCGATGTAGCCGAGCGACCGGCCGAGGTTGGCGTTCGAGAGGCCGCCGTCGGGGCTGGCGGCGTGGAGGTGCTGGGTCACCAGCCCCAGCGACTCGCCGGGCACATACCGCATGACGTAGAAGAATCGCTCCGGGCTCAGCTCGTGGTCGAGGACGAGGCCGAGCTTCTTGGCGGCGTCGAGAGCCCGGCTCTCACGGACGATCTGCGGCAGGCTCGACCCGTCCTGCAAGCTGAATGACTTGATGACGACCTGCTCGACGTCGCGCTGACCGTTGCGGGCGAAGGAGGCGAGCTTGAGGTCATCCGGCTCGGCGATGTACAGCTTCCCGCCCGAGCCGCCCCCGGGGAGAGAGCCGATGATGCGGTAGTTCTCGAACTGACCGGTGCGGCGGCTCGGCCGATCGGCGGTCGGCGCGGCGGCCACCGCGTCCGGGACGCGGCGCTCGAGGCCCTCAACCAGCGTGTTCAGGCCCAGCAGACGTGCGGGGTGGCCCACCAGAATCCGGTAGACGCTCGCGGCGCCGGCCCCGATCTCCGCGGAGAATGCCCGGCCGAAGTGGGCCGACGCGGACCAGCGGAAGATCAGGATGTTGGCGACGACAAGGAGGCTGAAGATCACCGCGGTGATCGCGGCGCCCACCAGGCGCAGGGCGTCCCTGATCTCTCCACCGACGAAGGCAAACACGTGCGACACGAGCCAGCCGATCCCGCGGAAGATGGGCACCAGCACGACAGTCAGGACGATGGCCACCAGGGCCAGCCCGAACACCGCCGCGATTATCCCGAAGAGGATCGGCATCCCTCGCTCCTTCCCAAACCCCGGTCAGCGCCTTCCGCCGGCCTCCTCGGCCGCCCGCAGTTCCAACTGGCGGTGGAAGATCTCGGCGACGGCCTCGTCGAAGAGCACGTCGTCGGCCTTGTTGGGGCTCTGGACCAGGCCGTTTCGCTCCCCCTCGTGGAGTTCCTCCTCGGTGAAGCTGAAGATCGCCACCGTCTCGGCAACTCGAGCCCGGAGGATCTCGCGGACCTTGGCCAGCCGGCGGCTCACCGTCGGCTCGCTGACGCCGACGGCGTCGGCCACGTCCTTGCCGCTCTTCCCATCGAGAACCCGCATCCGGAAAATCTCGAAATCGGTGAACTCACACTCCCTCTCAACCTTCCGGATGGCGGCCTCCACCTTGGCCCGGAACACGGCAGCCTCGTACGCGTCGTCCACGCGGGCCTCGCGGGAACCCGCCATCCACGCGTCCTCCAACGTGGCGGTCTTCTTGCCGCTCCCACGCTTCGCGGCCATGCGTCGATCCATCTCGTCGCCCAGCACATGCTTGGCGATCGCCAGCAGCCAGGTGCTGAACCGGGCCCCGCGGGAGGGGTCGTAGCGATCGATCGAGTTGGACAGGGCGGCCATCGTCTCTTGAGACAAGTCCCGGACGGTTTCGGCGCCGATCCGACCATTGCCCCACTTGGTGAGCTGCGCGCGAACCACCGGACCGAAGGTCTCCCAGAGTTCAAACCACGCGGCCTGGTCGTTGGCTCGCAGGCGGGCGACGAATGACGTGGTCATCGAACTGAGCACGGGGCTCCTCCCTACACGGGGGGCGTCGCCCGGCGAACTCCGGCGGACCGACCCTTCCCACAAACACATTCGGGGGAGCCGAGATGGCCTTTCGCGGCCGGGGGACTCCCCGGGAAGGATATCACAGATGCAGCCCCGGCCCAAGGTCCGGGAATCGTGACGCGGAGTTGGGCGGCGATCTCGTTTGTGCTTGGTCCGAGGTGTGAAAGCGGGCCGGGGTCTCTCCCAATGACCTCCCTGTCGGACACACAAACGCCTCGCTCCCCGGGCCGGTGTCGGCCCGGGCGGGCGAAGAGCCGGGACCGTCTCGGACAGGAGGTTGGATATGGGCATCATCAAGCCGGTGATTTGGGTTGGCGTGGCCGGGACGCTGGCTGCCGGAACGGCTCTGGCGGTCATGGGCCCCCAGCGGGCGCACGCGTTCCTCAATCAGGCCAGGGCGAACATCAACTCCTCGATCGACAGCAACATCAGCGACCCCGTCGCGCTGCGTCAGCAGCTCCGGGACCTCGAATCCAAGTACCCCGCCCGTATCGCCGAGGTTCGCGGGGAATTGGCGGAGACGACCTCCCAGGTCGACCAACTCCAGCGCGAACGCACCGTCAGTGGCCGCGTGGTCGAGTTGGCGGATGCCGATCTCGGGCAAATCAAGAGCCTGCTCGCCAAGGCGGACGCGGCCCGCACCGACGGGACGTATGCCGTGGTCAAGGTGCGGTTCGGGGAGGAGTCCCTGAGCATGGATCAGGCGTATTCGAAGGCGAATCAGATCAGCCAGCTCCGCAGCGCCTATGCCTCGAGGTCCTCCGACATCGACCGGGACATGAGCCTGCTTCAGGCGCAGCAGCAGCGCCTTACCCAGCTGCTGGCTCAACTCGAGAGCGAGCGGTCCCAGTTCCAGAACCAGCTCTGGCAGCTCGACCGCCAGGTCGATGCCATTGCCCGGAACGATCGGATGATCGAGATGCTCCAGCAGCGGCAGGAGGTCTTCGACCGCCAGGACCCGTATCAGGCCGCCAACCTCGACCACGTCCAGGGCCGCATCGCACAGACCCTGGCCGAGCAGGAGTCCAAGATCAATACCCTCGCGAATACCTCGATCGCGGACACCTACCGGACCGCCGCCGAGACCGAACTGAACCTCCAGACCCGGGTCGGACAGGAATATCTGGACGCCCAGAAGGGGCTGGATCCGCACGGCGTGCAGTTTGAGCCGGCGGTGATCGAGATCCGACCCGACGGGGAGACTCGCAGCCTGCCCTCGGCCGGTCGGCCCACCGCCTCCAAGGACTAAACCCTTCCCCTCCGCGGCCTTGAACCCGACCGCGGACGCGCCCCGACCGGGAACGGTCGGGGCGTGTTTCTTTTTGCCGTCCGACCCTGTGGGAGCCTGGGTGACTGGCGGAAGCTGGGCGGGGACGATAACCTCTGTAGGCGTCCCGGGCCGCTGCGCGGCGGGCTCGGGGGGACGCCGGAACGGATTCTGACGCCTCGTGGGTGCGCGCACGCTCCCGGGGCATGCGGGCATGAGGCCCGCCCTCACCCGAGAGACCGCACCCCGTGGACCTCAATCGCCTGCTTGGCCTGTTCAGCGTGGACATGGGCATCGACCTTGGAACCTGCAACACCCTTGTTGCCGTCCGTGGGCAGGGGATCGTCCTCAACGAGCCCAGCGTGGTCGCCGTACGAAAGGGCACAAACCAGGTGCTCAAGAACGGCGAGGCCGTCGGCTGGGTCGCCAAGGAGATGCTCGGCAAGACGCCGGGCTCGATCACCGCGATCCGGCCGCTCAAGGACGGCGTGATCAGCGACTTCGAGATCACCGAGGCGATGCTCGGCTACTTCATCCGAAAGGTCAACGGCAAGAACCGGCTCTTCCGGCCCCGCGTCGTGATCTCGATCCCCTCGGGCATCACGGCGGTCGAGAAGCAGGCGGTGTTCAACTCCTCCGAGCGGGCGGGAGCCAGGAAGACCTATCTGATCGAGGAGCCCGTCGCGGCGGCCATCGGCGCCGGCCTGCCCTTCGCCGAAGCGACGGCGAGCATGATCGTCGACATCGGCGGCGGCACCACCGAGGTCGCGATCATGTCCCTGGCCGATATCGCCGTCTGCGAAAGCGTCCGCGTCGCGGGAGACGACATGGACGAGGCCATCATCAACCACATGAAGCGCACCTACAACCTCATGATCGGCGAGCAGACCGCCGAGCGGATCAAGATCGAGATCGGCTCCGCGGCCGCGGCGGGCGAAGAGGCGAGTATGGAGGTCCGCGGCCGGGACATGATCTCCGGACTGCCCCGGAAGACCGTGGTCTCCAGCGAGGAGATCCGCGAAGCCCTGCAGGAGCCCGTCAACTCGATCATCGAGGCCGTCACGCGGACGCTCGAGAAGGCCGAGCCCGAGCTGGCGGCCGATCTCGTCGAGAACGGGATCACGATGGCCGGCGGCGGGAGTCTTCTCCGCGGCCTCCCGATCGTGGTGGAGAAGGCGACCGGGCTGCGCTGCGTGCTCGCGGATGATCCCCTCACCTGTGTGGCCCGCGGCACGGCGCTCTTTCTCGAGAACATCGACGAGTGGAAGGACACGCTCGAGACCAACATGGAGCTGTGAACGGGGCCCGGGGGGCTCTCCTGACGGACGAAACTCGCACTGGATACCGGACGCTACGACCCACGCACGATCGCTTCGACTGACCCACGATGTCGCGACGAGCGCACCAGCCCGCCTCCCACGACCGGTGGCTGCCCGCGGCAGTCGCGTTGCTACTGATCGTCTCCTTCATGCCGGCGAGGGTGCTCGCACCCGCCCGCTGGTTTGGTGAACTCCAGAACATGCTGGTGGCGCCGGTGGCGCAGCCCATGCGCATGGTCGGCGGGGTGCTCAGCCCGGCGCGTCCCGGGGCGGACGACCCGGCGGTGATCGCGCAGCTCCGCCTCGAGGTCGAGCACTACAAGACGCTCTACGAGCAGATGCGCGAACGCAAGGACGACCTGCTCCGGCAGATGGAGCAGATGCAGCTGATGGTCTCACTGAACCCCTCGGTCAGCACCCGCCTGCTCTACGCGCCCGTCATCGGTGGAACCAGCGACCCGGCCGGCGCCTTGCTCGAGATCCGGGCTGGGCGCGCGCAGGGGGTCAACCAGAACGACGTCGTCGCCGTCGAGGGTGTGCAGCTCTTCGGCAGGGTCAAGTCCGCCGGGGCGAGGACGAGCTGGATTCTCCCCACCACCGCCAAGAACTCCGGCCGGGTCCGGGGCAAGGTGATGATCGCCGACGGGCAGGGGCTCGAATGCGCACTCTCGCCGGCCGGAGACGGCACGCTCACCGGCGATGTCGCCTACGACTCCGGCGAGCAAGCCTCCAACAGCGTGATCCAGCCCGGCCAGGTCGTCCGGCTGTTCGACGCGGAGTGGCCCGCCAGCGCCCAGATGCTTGTGCTGGGGACCGTGGAGTCGGTCCAGCCGGCCCCTGATTCGCCCCTCCGCCCCGTCATCGTGGTCCGGCCGGGTGTCGCGCTCGAACGCGTCACCGAGGTCATCGTCCGGGTCAGCTCGGGCGAGGGCGAGTCCGCGGGGGGCGCCCCATGAGCTGGATCGTCTTCGCGATCGGCGCATGGTTGATGCTCGGCCTCGAGCAGGGGCTCAAGGGGTCGCTGCAGTTCGGCCCGCGCGAGGTCGTGCCGAGTTTCGTCGCGGTCTACGCGGTCTTCCTCGCCTGCTCCGCGCCGGCGCGAGCCGCCCAGTGGGGATGTCTGCTGCTCGGGGTCATGATGGATCTCTCCAGCCCGATGGCGAGGCCGGATGCCCAGCCGATCACGCTTCTCGGGCCGAACGCGCTGGGCGCCCTGCTCATGTGCCAACTCGTGCTCGCCCTGCGCGGGCTGATGTTCCGGCGCAACCCACTCTCGATCGCGTTCCTCTCGCTCATCGGCTTCGCCACCTGGCAGATCCTGGCGACCGCATTGCTCACGATCCGCAGTCTCCTCCTCCACGACCCCGCCGCATGGTCGCCGGCCGGCCAACTCGCCGCGAGGCTTGGCTCCAGCCTCTACACTGGCGTGGTCGCGATCCCCCTCTCGCTGTTGCTCATCCTCGCGCTACCCGCCTTCGGATTCCAGCACGTCCCGCACCGGTTCGCACAGCGACGCTGACTCAACGGGTTTGCACGAGTTCCGGCCCGATCTCGGCCAGCGTGCGGAATATGCGGTGCGCTTCGCCCAGCGACGAGGCCGGAAACGAGTGCTCCACCGCGAAGACCTGCAGGCCAGCCGCCCGCGCTGCCCGGACGCCAGTCGGGGAGTCTTCGATCGCGATGCTCGCCCCCGGGTCGACGCCAAGACGTGCCGCCGCGAGCCGATACCCCTCCGGGTCCGGCTTCGTGCGTGCAACGTCGTCGGAGGTCACCACCACGCCGAACGCGTCCGCCAGCCCGATCGCGCGCAGGATCGCCGCCACCGAGACCCGCCCCGAACCGGTGCACAGCGCAACCCGGCCCGCCGCCGATGCGGCGGCGACCAGTTCCACCGCGCCCGGCCATGGGGTCACTGCACCCCGGCCCGCCAGCGCCAGGAAATGGTCGAGCTTCGTCGCGAGCAATTCCTCAAGAAGCGCCGGGGTCAGATCGATCCCCTGCTCCTGCGCGAGAATCCGGAAGCAGGCAGACTCTCCCAGGCCGACAAACCGGTGCTGGAAGTTCTCGGCACTCAGCGTCATCCCCCTGGAGGCCGCGGCCGCCCGGAGAGCCTCCTCGTGGGCGAGTTCGGAGTTGGCGAGGGTGCCGTCCAGGTCGAAGATGACGGCGGCGATGGGGCGTTGGGGCACGGATCGTCTCCAGAGCTTTGGGCGCGGTCCCGCGGGCGGGAGAGGGTATAGTGGTCGGGATGGTTCCGACCGTTGTCTTTGACGATGGCCGTGGGCAGCTCGCCCCGTTGACGGACCTGCGTCCGGTCTTTGACGTGCGCACGGGCGCCATGACCACGCTGGAGCGGCACCGGTTGAGCCTGGGCAGTCGGGCCGCGGCGCTGTATGTGCCCGAGGCAGTTGCCGGGCTTGCGGCCGAGAACCACGACGTCCCGATCAACCGGATCCCCATCCAGTCCGGCGAGGTGCTGGTGATCAACGGGCGATGCCCGATCCCGCCGGAACAGATCCGCAAGCCCAGACCGGGCGTGGTGTACCTCGACCCGGTCGAGGGAGCGGTGGTCGGGGGGCTGCTGAACCTCGTCGACGCCATCCGGGTGCTGGTCGGCGAGACGCCCGCCCGACCGACCGAGACGCTCGAGGGCCCGGTCCTGATGAGTCGGCCCTGGCACTTCCGCAGCGTCCGCGATCAGGCGTTGCGGTTCGATCTGGAGCTGATCCGCAACTCTCGTGAACCCGCGCCGACCCCCGCAGGTGTCCTGATCATCGGAAACCCGGCCGACGTCTTGCTCGACCCGGATGCCACGGTGTACCCCGGCGTCACGATCGACGTGGAGAGCGGGCCGGTCTGGATCGGCGGCGAGGCGGTCATCCGCCCGGGGGCAGTGATCGTCGGGCCCGCCGCCATCGGCCCGCGGAGCACGGTGCTCGAACACGCGGCGATCCGCAGCGGGACCGCCGTCGGGCCGCAGTGCAAGGTCGGCGGCGAGGTCGCCGGAGTAGTTTTCCAGGGCTACGCCAACAAAGCCCACGAGGGCTTCCTCGGGGACAGCTGGGTGGGTGAGTGGAGCAACCTCGGGGCGGGGACGACCAATTCGAATCTTCTGAACACCTACAGCGAGGTGGTGGCGAAGGCGACGTGCGACGGGCCGCGGGAGCGGACGGGGGAGACGTTCCTGGGCGCGATGATCGGCGACCACGTGCGGACGGCGATCGGGACGCGGATCATGACGGGCGCAGTGGTGCACACGGGCGCGATGTGGGCCGCGAGCGCGGCGATCCATGGGTGCGTGGGGCGGTTCGCCTGGGTGACCGACGAGGGCTCGCGGAGCTACCGGCTCGGGAAGTTCCTGGACGTTGCAAGAACGGTGATGGCGAGGCGGGATGTCGAGCCGAGTGATGCGTATCTGGCGAGGCTCACGGCGCTGCACAAAGAATCGACGACCGAGTCATGACGCTGCTCCATTGGGACCGACTTCGGGCGATGCCGACGGGGAAGGTCGTCACGACGGCTGTCGTTGCTCTCTGCTTGACCTTATGGCTGCTGCCCGTCGTTTGGATCGGTGTGCTCGATCAGGCGGCGTCTGCCTCCTGGCCGTCGGCGCCGGGGACGATGACCGCGTCGGAGGCCTACAGGCCCCCGGGACTTCGACTGAGCCGACGCTACCGGATCGAGTATGAATACAGGGTTGGTGATACCAGCTTTACCGGCTCGACCTACCACCTGGCCAGAGTGCAGGTCCCCTTCGTCGATTCGGCGGCGCGCGTCACGGGGGACCACCCGGTGGGGAGCCCCGTCCAAGTCAGGTACGACCCCGCGAGGCCCCGGGTCGCCACGCTCCGCGCAGGTCTGCGCTGGTACGACCTCGCGCTCTCGATGCCCCTCTCGATTTCCGCCATCCTCTTGGTGTTCATGAGCTTCGCCGAAGCTTCTCGCAGAGTCTTCGGGGGCTCGACTCATTCCGCCGGCTGACCAGATGCCGGGCCCGCGGGTCCAGCCTCCACTACCATGGGGGCGATGAAGACCCTCTACCTCATCGATGGCTACGCCCAGTTCTTCCGGGCCTACCACGCCATCCGCACGCCCATGACCAGCCCGGTCACCAAGGAGCCGACCAACATGACCTTCGGCTTCGTGGGCATGCTGCTCAAGCTGCTCAGGGGCGAGGGCAAGATGGAGGGCCCGCCGGACTACGTCGCCTGCGTGATCGATGTCGGCGGCGACCACGGCACCTTCCGCTCGCAGCTCTACCCCGAGTACAAGGCCACCCGCGACGAGCCGCCCGAAGACCTGATGCCCCAGGTCGAGCGTGCGCTCTCGCTCCTGAGGGCGATCGGCGTCCCCGTCATCGGGGCCGAGGGCTTCGAGGCCGACGACGTGATCGCCACGCTCGCCAGCACCTACAGCGCCAAGCACCCCGACGTCCGCGTGCGGATCATCAGCAAGGACAAGGACCTCAAGCAGCTCCTCGGCGAGGGCGAGCCGCCGACGGAGATGTACGACATCCACACCGACGAGCTGATCACGGCCGCGAGCCTGAAGGCCGATACCGGGCTGGAACCCCGCCAGGTGATCGACATGCTCGCCCTCATGGGCGACACCGTCGACAATGTACCGGGCGTGCCGGGGATCGGGCCCAAGACCGCGGCCCAGCTCGTCGCCGAGTTCGGCTCGATCGAGGCGGTCGTCGCCGAGGTGATGGAGGACAGGCCGGCGAAGGAATGGAAGATCAAGGGCAAGCGGCGGGAGAGCATCAAGGCGGCGGCCGAGGCGGGCGTGCTGGAGCTGTCCCGAAAGCTCGTCGCCCTCCGCCACGACGCCCCGGCCGAGCTTGACCTCTCGCAGGCCGCGACGTCGGTCTTCCGGCTCGGGGAGCTGGCCCCGATCCTCAAGGAACTCGGCTTCAACCGCTATCAAGACGAGCTGCGACTGCTCATGGGCGAAGAGGTCCGGGGTGTCGAGCACATGCCGACGCCGGGCGAGGCGAAAGAAACGCGGCCGCGGCAGTCGATACCGAACGATTCAGGCGGCCTCTTCGGCCACCTCGACGAGTCCGCCTCCGAGGTGACTCGCGCCGAGGGCGACTACCGCTGCGTCCGGACACGGACCGAACTCGACGAGCTCGTTGCCGAGCTCCGCGGCGCAAGGGCTTTCGCGATCGACACGGAGACGACCTCGCTCCGCCCCATGCGGGCCGACCTCTGCGGCCTCTCGCTTTCGACCAGGCCCGGCACCGGCTGGTACGTCCCCGTCCGCTCACCGGAGCCGGAGTCGCACCTCGACGAGCCCACTGTACTCGCCGCGCTGCGCCCCCTGCTCGAAGACGCCTCGGTCCCCAAGCTCGGGCACAACCTCAAGTACGACATGCTCGTGCTCCGCCGGGCGGGCGTAGAGCTGCGCGGGCACCTGGCCGAGGGCGGGGGCGACTCGATGATCGCGAGCTTCCTGATCGACGCCTCGCGGTCCAGCCACTCGATGGACGCCCTGGCCCTCGCCCTGCTCAACCGGCACAACATCTCGATCACCGAGCTGATCGGATCGGGCAAGAACCAACGCACCTTCGACACGGCCCCGCTCGACCGCGCGACCGAGTACGCCGCCGAGGATGCGGATGTGACACTCCAATTGGCGAGGAAGATGCTGCCCCAGTTGCGGGCGATGAAGCTCGACCCCTTGTTCTACGAGCTGGAGATGCCGGTCGTCGACGTGCTCGCCGAGCTCGAGTGGAACGGGATCCGCGTGGACCCCAAGGAGCTGGAGCACCAGCGGGGGCGCCTGGAGAAGCGCATCGCCGAGTTGCGGACCGAGATCGCCGACCACGCGATGGGCGCGATCGGGCGCGAGTTCGATCCCGACTCGCCCAGGCAGCTCGCCTCGGCGCTCTTCAACAAGACCGACGCCGCCGAGCCGGGCCTCGGCCTGCGCGTGATCAAACGCGGCAAGACCGGCCCCTCGACCGACGCCGAGGTGCTCGAGAAGCTCGAGCAGGACGCGAGCGTCGAGACACCGATCCCACGCCTCATCCTCGAATACCGCCAGCTCACCAAGCTCGTCAACACCTACCTGGTGAACCTCCGCGAGGAGATCGAGCCCTCAACCGGGCGCATCCACGCCAGCTTCAACCAGACCGTCGCCGTCACGGGACGGCTGAGCTCGAGCGACCCCAACCTCCAGAACATCCCCATCCGCACCGAGATCGGACGCGACATCCGCAAGGCATTCATCGCCGAGCCCGGCCACGTGCTCGTCACCGCCGACTACTCCCAGATCGAGCTGCGCCTGCTCGCCCATCTCTCCCGCGACCCCGCGCTGATCCAGGCCTTCCTGGAGGGCCAGGACATCCACGCCGCCGTGGCCGCGCAGATCCACGGCATCCCCATCGACCAGGTCACCCGCGAGCAGCGCGGCGGGGCCAAGATGGTCAACTTCGGGATCGTCTACGGCATCACGGCCTTCGGCCTCGCCCGCCGCCTGGGCATCGCCAATTCCGAGGCCGGGGAGATCATCGACGGCTACAAGCGGCGCTTCGCGGGGATCACCACCTTCCTCGAGGAGTGCATCGCCCAGGCCAAGCGGCTCGGCTACGTCGAGACCATGATGAAGCGCCGCCGCCCCATCCCCGAGATCGAGGCCCGCGACCCGACCCGCCGGGCGCTGGCCGAGCGCACCGCCATCAACAGCGTCGTGCAGGGCTCCGCCGCCGACCTCATCAAGATCGCCATGGTCGACCTCCACCGCCGGCTGAGCCCCCACGCGGCCCATCTGCGCGGCGGCAAGCCCCCGGAGATCGACGGCGTGCGGATGCTGCTCCAGATCCACGACGAACTGGTCTTCGAGGCCCCCAAGCCCCTCGGCGACCGCGTCCGCGACCTCGTCGTCGAGCGCATGCAGCAGGCGATGACCCTCGACGTCCCACTCGTCGCCGACGCCGCGATCAGCGAGAACTGGCACGAGGCGAAGTGAACGACCGTCCGGCGTCGGCACCCCTGCCAGCCTCAGCAGCCGGCCCGGGACCGGACAACCCCCACGGATTGTCGCCCCATCACGGCGCCGCCGAATCCAGCTTCACCTCCAGGACACCCCCAGAAAAGCCGTCCTGCAGCCTTACCTCGACCCGGACCGCATCGGTCCGAACCGCTCCAAATCCCGCGTGGCAGTACGCGTCCTTCTGAACCGCAAGCTCGCCCGTCTCCACCCGGCGCCACTCGTTCGCCACCCGGCAGAGAACACGCCACGACGCCGGCACCCGGCACTGCCCGTGCCCGGTGTCGTCAAACCAATACACCCCGACGCCCGACACCTCACATACTCCGGCAAGGTCGAGCTGTACCCACTCCGCCGTGCCGCGGTGATCCCACCAAGTCAAACGCGGGATCGTCTCGTCCGAGGACGACACCGGCTCCCTGAGGTCGTTGATCGCGCGGACCGAGTCGTTGGCCCAGCAATGCGATGCGCTGGCCGCAGCACACGAGGCAGCGGTCGGCACGGGACGCACCGGAACCGCGTCAGCGCTCGCAGCCACCCAGACCTCCATCGGGCCCACCTCACGCTGGGCCCACGCGTAGTAGGGAATCGCGCGGGCCTCGGTCGGCTCCCGGTCGGTCGTCCCATCTTCGAGCCGACGCACATGCTCGCCGACCAGATCGATCACGCCGACGCCACCGAGCAAGGCCGGATCGAAACTCCACTGGCCCGGCGAGCCCGGCTCGATGACAAGCCCCTCGAGCGCCCGGTTGTCCACGCCCTCGAAGCAGTAGACCAGCGGGCCCCGCTCGATCGCCACGCGATTCCGGTCGGCGCCCACCCGCGGGTTGGCCCGCACGAAGTTCGTCCGCATAGGCAGGTCGAGCGTCACGGCGTCGCCGGCCTTCCACTCGCGATCGATGACCGCGTATCCCCGCTCGCTCTGGACGCCGAGCTGCTCGCCGTTCACACGCACGGTCCAGTCCTGGATCTCGGCGTCCCCGGAATACTCGTAGAGATCGCTCGGCACCGGCTCGCCCCGTGCCCAGCCGGGAATCCGGCAGCGCAGGGCGAACCGCCCCGCGTGCTCCGGCTCGACGGTCACGCGGACCTTCCCATCCCACGGATACCGCGTCTCCTGCGTCAGCCGCACGGCACCCGCACCAGTCTGGATCTCGCCCACACCGGCGATGTAGAGATTCACGTAGATGTCGTTGCCCCGCGTCGCGTAGACGTACCCCGGCACCGAGGGCAGCATGCGGACCACGTTCACCGGGCAGCACGAGGTCCCGAACCAGGGCGCCCGCTGCAGACTGCCCTGATTGAACGGCGTCACGCCGTCGCATGAAAGCGGGTTGGGATAGAAGAACCGGTCGCCCGAGAGCGAGACGCCCGAGAGGAAGCCGTTGTAGAGCGTCCGCTCGAAGATGTCCATGTACTTCGAATCGCCCTCGAGCAGAAACATGCGGTGGTTCCACAGCATGCTCGCCACGGCGGCGCACGTCTCGTTGTAGGCGTCCGCATTGGGCAGGTCATAGTCCTCCCCGAAGCCCTCGGTGTTCCGCTGGGCGCCGATGCCCCCGGTGAGGTACATCCGGCGCCCGACGAGCCGTTCCCAGATCCGATTTAGCGCTCGGCGTAGCCCGGCGCTCCCGTCCGTGCCGCGACATCGGCCATACCCGCGTAGAGGTACCCCGCCCGGACCGCGTGGCCCACCGGCTCGTTCTGCTCGACCACGGGGATGTGATCCTGGGCATAGTCGCCGTACGTCTCGCGGAGATCCGACCGGCCCCGCATGTCGATGAAGAACCTCGCCAGATCCAGGTACTTCCGCTCTCCCGTCACCCCAGAGAGCTTGACCAGCCCGATCTCGACCTCCTCGTGCCCCGGCACCGCCCTGATCTGCCCCTCGCCGGGCCCGAACACGCGGCCGAGCAGGTCGGCGTTCTTGATGGCCACATCGAGCAGCGATCGCTTGCCGGTCGCCTGGTAGTGCGCCACCGCCGCCTCATAGAGGTGTCCCACGTTGTACAGCTCGTGGCTGTGCGCCAGGTGCGACCAGCGCGTCGGGCCGGCCCGCTCATCGGTGAGCGTATCACCCTGGATAGTGCGTTCGGTGTAGAGGTAGCCATCCGGCTCCTGGGCGGCCGCGATCTTGGCGATCAGCCCGTCGAGGTAGGCGTCGAGCTTGGCGTCCGGGGCGGTCGCGAGCGAATACGCCGCACCCTCGATCACCTTGTAGACATCCGAGTCGTTGTAGGCGATCCTCGAACCGGCCCTCCTCGAGGCCCCCCGCGACGGCGAAATTGCGGATGCGCCCGGTACGCTCGCACTGATCGAAGTCGTACCAGACCGTCACTTCCCGGTTGGTCTCGAGTCGCGGAGACCAGAACCCATCCCGCACCCCCACCGCCGAAAACGGCACGGCCCGGATCCCCGAAGCTTCCTGGGCATGGGCCGCTCGACCGAGCACCACAATCAGGAGCATCGACGGCACGAGCACGGTGAGACGAATCAACGGCATGACGCCTCCGATCGGGTTGCGGGGGGCCAGATGCGGGGCAACCGCGGCGCATGGTATCACCGGCGCAGCCCGCGCCGGTCGACACCCGATCCCGGCGGGTCAGTTCGAGCGGACCGTGAGCGGTGTGTACGCCGGAGCGTCGTCGCCCGTCGCGAAGAAGGGCGCATCGCTCGGCCCGAGCGGCTCGAGCTGGTTGAACCAAGAGGCCTTGGGGTCATACCTCGCGAAGAAGGGCCGCCGGACGAGATCGGGCTCCCGAGCCTGGAGGAACTCGAGACAGAACGCCCTCTGCCCACCGACCTCGGTCACCCCGAGGATGTGGCACTTCCCGGGGAAGCACGACATCGACGGGCCGCGCACGGTTCGGGAAAGGCCGGAGACACGCTGGTATGCGTTCCGGAAGATGTTCCAGCATCGAACGAGGGGCATCTCGAAATACCGTTTCGCGCCGGTATCGCGCTCGACGAACATGTAGTAGGGAATGCACCCGAGCTGCACGCCCTTCGTCCACAGATCGACCCAGGCGCTGCTGTTGTCGTTGACGTGCCGGATCACCGGGCTCTGCATCCGGATGTTCACGCCCGCCGAGCGGAGCCGCCGGACGGCGTCCTGGGCCACGTCGGTCGAGAACTCCACGGGGTGGGAGTAGTGGCCCATCAGCGCGAGTTGCCGGCCGGAAACGACCACACGCTCGAACAATTCCAGGAGATCATCGGCGTCCGGATCCGTGACGTACCGCTGGGGCCAGTAGGCCACGCTCTTGGTGCCGATCCGGATCGACCGGACGCTCTCGATCTTGAGCAAAGGCGTGATATACCGCTCCAAGATCGCCGCCTTCATCACCATCGGGTCGCCGCCGGTGAGGAGCACATCGGTAATCTGGGGATGGCGCCGGAGGTAGCCGCAGAGATCTTCAACCTCTTTGCTCGCGAACTTCAGGTCCTCGATCCCGACGAACTGAGCCCAGCGGAAGCAGAAGGTGCAGTAGGCGTGGCAGGTCTGCCCGTGCGAGGGAAAGAACAACGCGGTCTCGCGGTACTTGTGCTGGATCCCGTCCAGCACGTGCCCGTCGACCACGGCCCGGTTGTGCGTCAGCTGCCCTGCCGGGTGGGGGTTCAACTCGTAGCGGATGCGATCAACCGCCTGCCCGAGCGCATCCGACGCGTCCTCCCCCATCAACGAGCGGAGTTGCTCGTAGTGATCATCCTCCAGCATGCCCCGCTGCGGGAACGTCAGCTGGAAGACCGGATCGTTTGGGACATTCGACCAATCGATCAACGCATCGCAGACGTACTCATTGGTGCGGAAAGGCAGCACGAGAGAGACAATCCGGATCGCCTCCCGCACCTCGGGGTCCAGGCGGCCCCAGAATGCGGTCTGCTCGATATTCGCGCGGGTGATGGCGCGGTAGCGTGGACTCATCATGAGCCAGTTCTCCTGACGGCCGTCCCCGTGACCGAACGAAAAGGTTGTCCTCAGAGCCCCGCACCCGCCTGACCGGGACGAGGCCCACAGACCCAACCGGCACCCGCGGATCCGCGGACGCCGAACAGCCCAGGATACCGACCCGCACCACCGACCGCAATAGACCGCCAGGATTTTCCGATCAAGAACCGAACAGACGGGCCCCCGCAGGCACCCCATCGCTCAGAGACCCCAAACGGCGACATCGGAGGGGGTCGACGTACGCTCCACGCATGACGACGTACGCCCACCCGAAGCTCCAACTCCCCGACGCCCTCCCGGCCAAGACCGCCGTCTTGATCGCCTCGGGCGACTCACGCCTGAGCGCCAACAGCCTCTGCTGGCCAACGCAGCAGCGCGTCGAGCACGAGGCAATCACCGCGCTCGAGAGTCTTGGCTGGTCCGTCGTGCGCGGCTCGCCCGAGCGATGGTCCGACGCCGAACCCCACGGCTTCGTCTTCAGCCAGGCCCACGGTCGCGAGGTCTTCGAGAACATCCATCCCGACGCCCCGCTCGTCGTCGTCGAGAGCGTCTGGCAATACTCAATGCACGTGGTGCCCGGGCTCGTCCGACACCGCGGCCCGATCCTCATCATCGCCAACTGGTCCGGCCAGTGGCCCGGACTCGTCGGCGCACTCAACCTCCGCGGCTCGCTGACCAAGGCGGGGCGCGAGCACAGCCTGCTCTGGGGCGAGGACTTCGCCGACCCCGCCTTCCGCGCCAAGCTCGGGCAGTGGTGCGAGACCGGACGCATCGAGCACGACCTCTCCCACGTCCGCCGGTTTGATGTCAATTCGATCGGGGCCGCCGAGCGCAACCTCGGGATCGACCTCGCGGCCGCCGTGGAGCGACGCCCCTTCATCATGGGTGTCTTCGATGAGGGCTGCATGGGCATGTTCAACGCCATCATCCCCGACCACCTGCTCCACCCAGCGGGAGCCTTCAAGGAGCGGCTGAGCCAATCCACGCTCTTCGCCCGCATGCAACGCGTGCCCGAAGCCGAGGCCCGGGCGGCCTACGACTGGATTCTCGCCCGCGGCATGAAGTTTGACCTCGGCCCCGGCCCTGAGCAACTCCGCGAGGAGCACGTGCTCGAACAGTGCAAGATGTACATCGCGGCCCTGCGACTCGCTGACAAGTACGGCTGCGACGCGATCGGCATCCAGTACCAGCTCGGCCTCACCGAAACGTGTGTGGCCAGCGACCTCGTCGAGGGCCTGCTCAATTGCTCGGAGCGCCCGCCCGTCAAGGCGACCGAGGGGCCCAACGCCGGGAAGATCATCTTCGACGGCCGCCCCCTCCCCCACTTCAACGAGGTCGACGAGTGCGCCGGCCTCGACGCCCTCGTCACCGACCGTGTGTGGCGGGCCATGGGCATGACGCCGGACAACACGCTCCACGACGTCCGCTGGTCTGACACCGACCGCAGCGGGACCACGCCCTACACGCCCCATGGCGAGTGGGACGGCCAGATCTGGGTCTTCGAGATCTCCGGCGCCGTGCCGCCGAGCCACTTCGCGAAGGGTTACGCCGACGCGATCGGCTACCGCCAGCCCGCGATGTACTTCGCACCCGGTGGCTCGGGGATCTGCGGCATGAGCAGGCCGGGCGAGATCGTGTGGAGCCGGGTCTATGTCGATGGCCGCGCAGGTGGAGCAAAGGGCGGCCCGGCGCCCGGCGCGCTCTGCATGGACCTCGGTCGCGGCACGGCCCTCGCCCTGCCGGAGTCCGAGATGCGCCGCCGGTGGGAATCGACGACGAGACAATGGCCAATCATGAACGCCGTGCTCCACGGTGTCAGTCGCGATCAACTGATGGCCAAGCACCAGTCCAACCACATCCAGGTGGTCTACGCCCCCGACGCGGCCAGCGCGGACCGAGCGATGGCCGCCAAGGCCGCGATGGCGCACGGTCTCGGCATCCGCGTGAATCTCTGCGGCATCTGATACATCACCCCGCAGAGGGACCCACACCCTCTCACCGCCCCGTGCGCGGTAGGCTCTCCCGATGCCCCTGCCTATCCCACACACCCTTCCGGCCCCCTGGCCCGACCGCGCCGCCGGCCGCTTCTCAAGCACGATCGCCACGGACGCCCCCGAGGGCTGCGCCGTCGCGCTCCTCGGCCTGCCCGACGATACCGGCGTCACGCTCAACCGGGGGCGGCCCGGCGCCGCCGAGGGCCCCCGAGCCTTCCGAGAGGCGCTCGCCCGCTACGGCGTCGAATCCCCCGAGGGCCGGCCCTGGCCCCGCGTCTTCGACGCCGGCGACATCAGGCCCGACACCACCAACCTCGCCGAAACCCACCGGCGCGTCACCAGCGCGACCGAATCCCTCCTCGATCTTGGCCTGCTCCCCGTCGCCATCGGCGGCGGACACGACCTCACCTTCCCCTTCGTGCGTGCGCTCGCCAGCCGCACCAAGCCGCTCCAGGGCGTCTACTTCGACCCGCACCTCGACGTCCGCCCCGAACCCGGGAGCGGGATGGCCTTCCGTGCCCTGATCGAGCAATGCGGACTCTCAGGCCTCGACAACTTCGGCTTCTCCCCGCTTGTCAACAGCGCCGAGCATCGCGCCTGGTTCACCTCCAACGGCGGCGCGATCGGCGACGAGACCCACCTCTCCGCCCGCCTCGAGGCCCCCCACCACGACCTGTTCGTCAGCCTCGACCTCGACGTGATCGACATGGCCTTCGCCCCCGGGGTCTCCGCGATGAACCCCTGCGGCTGGACGCCGCGTCAGGCCGAGGAGGCCGCCTTCCTCGCGGGCGCCAGCGAGCGTGTCCGCTGTTTCGACATCATGGAACTGAGCCCACCCCACGACGATTCCGGGCGAACCGCCCGCCTCGCCGCCCACCTCTTCCTCGCCTTTCTCCGCGGCTTCACGGAGCGCTCCGGGTGAGCCTGCTCTTCGAGAACGCCAGGCTGATCACGCTGCCCGGCGACCCCGCGAACCGGCGCGGCCGGCTCACCGGCGACCTCGGCATCATCGAGAGGGGCTGGCTCTTGGTCGAGGGTCAAACCATCGCCGCGCTCGGCGAGAATGGTCCGCCGGATGGCCTCGACACAGATGCCCGGATCGACGCCCGAGGCCGCGTCCTGATGCCCGGGTTCGTCGATTGCCACACCCATCTCTGCTGGGCCGGGAACCGCCTCGGCGAGTGGGAGGCCAAACTCCGCGGCGCGACCTATCTGGAGATTCTACGGGCAGGCGGCGGCATCCTCGCGACGGTCCGGGCCGTCCGAGCTGCCACGCAGTCCGAACTCCGCGACCAACTGCTCGCGCGCCTCGGCTGGCTGCTCCGGGAGGGCACGACCAGCGTCGAGATCAAGAGCGGCTACGGGCTCTCCACCGACGCCGAGCTGAAGATGCTCCGCGCCATCCGCGATGCGGCCTCCTCCTGGCCCGGCACGATCACGTTGACCGCCTGCATCGGCCACGCGATCGATCCGGACGCCCAGACCCCCCAATCCCGCAACGCGTTCGTCCGCCGGACGATCGACGAGACCCTGCCCGCGATCACCGCCGAATTCCCCGGCATCGCCATCGACGCCTATTGCGAGGATGGGGCGTGGACCCGCGACGAGTGCCTCGAGCTTTTCGACCGAGCCCGGCGCAGCGGTCACCCCGTCCGAGTCCACGCCGATCAGTTCCACGCTCTCGGCCTGGTCCCCGAGGGGGTCCGCCGAGGCTATCGCTCAATCGACCACCTCGAGGCCTCGACCACCGAAGATCTCTGCACGCTCGCCGCCTCCGAGACCTTCGGCGTCGCGCTGCCCTGCGCTGGATTTCATACCGACGGACGCTACGCCAACGGCCGGGCCTTCCTCGATGCCGGAGGCAGACTCGCCATCGCGACCAACTGCAATCCCGGCAGCGCGCCATGCCAGTCCATGCCCATGGCCATCGCCCTCGCGACGCGCGCCTGCGGCCTCTCCCCGTCGGAATCGATCGCCTGCGCCACCGCCATGCCCGCCGCCCTGCTCGGCCTCGCCGACCGGGGACGGCTCGCCCCCGGCCTCCGCGCCGACCTCGTGCTCCTCCGCCATACCGATGAACGCTCGCTGGCGCTCGAGTTCGGCGGAAACCCCGTGGACATGACCATCTGCGCCGGCCGCGCGATCCCCTGAGCCCGGCCGCACGTGTCGCGCGAAGAGCCGCCCCGCCCCTTACGGCGCCAGCACCCGGAGCACCCGAGGCCGGGCCCGCAACACCAGCGCCTCGCCCGGCGTGATCCACCCGGAGGCCTCCCCGTCCGCCTGCCACGGCGCACGCTCCCCCGACTCGATCACCACCTCGGCCCGCGCCCTCGCACAACACCGATGTCGCCCAAGTGCTCGCCCACGCAACATCGCGCGGCCCACAGCAGCGCCCGCACCGTGCTCCTCGCCGGGAGAAAGACCACGTCCAGCAGGCCGTCGAACATGTCGGCCCCCCGCGCCGGGTCGAGCCTCGCGGCATACTGAGCGCAGTTGGCGATCACGACCATCCCGTGCCGACGCTCGACCACCGGGACCCCATCGATCCGCACCGTGAGCAGCGGCAGATGTGGCTGCACGCACTCGGCCAGCGTCGGCCCCAGATACATCGCGTGTCCCGTCGCTCGGCCACGTACGGCGTGCAGGCGATGAATCACCCCCGCATCCGGGCCGATCGAAGCCATGATCGCGAAGTAGCCCGTGGCCGAGGCGCCCAAGTCGACCGCCCGGACCTGGCCCCGGTCCAACGCCCCCAGAACCGCCGCGGGCTCCGAGGTCATGCCAAACTCCCGGGCGAACAGGTTCTCGTTGCCGCCGGGCACGTGGTACACCGGACGCTGCGTTCGCACCAGATCGCAAAGGGCGTGGTGGATCGTGCCATCGCCGCCGATAGAGAGCACCACGTCGGAGTCGCCAATCTGCTCATGCATGGGTCGCGCCGGCGCCGCTCGCCCCGCGGCCCCCACGTCGCGTAATGCAACCCGGTGGCCCCACAGCAGCAACTCTCGCCGCAGCCCCGCGGCCATCCGGGGCGCGGATCCCCTCCCCGAACTCATGTTGGCAAGCATCAGCACGCGCACAGGCGTGAGCCTACCGGGTGAGCCCGGCCCTCGTCGCCTACCATCCCGGCCATGCCGCGCTCCGCCGAAGGAATCCGCCCGGCCGACGCCGCCGCTGCCTACGACGCCGCCCAGGCGGTGGTGGAGACCCACCGGCGTGTCGCCGACTTCCTGCGAGTCGGACTCACCCTCGCGGAGATCGATGCCTTCGTCGCCAAAACGCTCGCCGACCTCTCCTGCCGCTCCTGTTTCCTCGGATACAAGGTCCCCCGCACACCTGCTTTCCCCTGCCACGCCTGCCTCAGCGTGAACGACTGCATCGTGCACGGCACCGTCGCCTCCTTCACCCGCCCCCTGATCGAGGGCGACCTGCTCAAGGTCGACATCGGCGTCTGGCGAAAGGGTTGGATCGGCGACGCCGCCTGGACCTACAGCCTCGGTGAGCCCGGCCCCGAGGTGCGTCGGTTGATGGACGTTGGCAAGGAGTCCATCCGGCGGGGCGTCCAAGCGATCCGGCCCTCCAATCAATGGATCGACTGGGCACGCACGGTCCAGGGCTACGTCGAGGGCGATTGTGGGCTCCACCTCGTGGAAGGCCTCGGCGGCCACGGCATCGGGCGGACACTCCACGGCAAGCCCTTCGTTTCCAATGTCGTGCCGGTCTGGCCCATGAGTTGGCCCGAAGGTCACCAACGCTGCGCCGTCGGCACCCTCGTTGCCGTCGAACCCATGATCGCCATCGGCACCAGCCGCACCAAGACCGACCCGGTGCTCAAGTGGCCGATCTCGACCGCCGATGGCTCGCTCGCGGTCCACTACGAGCACGACATCCTCGTCACCGAGGACGGCCCCCGGATCCTCACGGAGGGGCTCGACGATCTCCGCGATGTCGTCGGCTGACCGACGCCCCGCTGCCCCCAAAAAGCCGGCGGGACGCCCCGAGGCGGCCCGCCGAGTGTCGAGCATCCATCAAACCGGGGTCACGGGATCGTGACCGCCTTCGACCACGCCGACCAGTTGCTGCTCAGCCCGAGGCTGTTGGCCTGCACCCGGTAGCGCCAGGTGCCCGTTCCGGGCGTGTCCGACGACGATGTGCTGTCCGCAGGCGCGGTGCCGATGGTCGTCGTGTTCGTCCAGGCATTGCCCACCTTCTGCTGGCGTTGCAGCGTGTACTGGTACTCGATCCCCGAATTGTCCGACCAGGAGAAGTTGGCCGTCGAGCCGCTCGCACTCGCGGTCATGCCGTTCGCGGTCGCCGGCTTGGCCATCTTGAACGGCGTCCAGGCCGAGTACCCGCTGCTCCCCTGCGCCCGCACGCGGTACCGCCATCCGCCCGGGGACACGCTCTCGGTATAGGAGGTCGAGTTGGCCGGGGGATTCGCAACCGTGGTCGTGTTCTTCCAGGTCCCGACCTTCTCCTGACGCTGCACGTTGAACTTCGTCTCGTTGTTGGAGTTGTCGATCCAGGTGAACGTGAGGACACCGGGCGCGCCCTCCAGCGTGCTCACCGCCGTCGGCTGATTCGGCACCGACGCCGCGTTGATGCCGATCGTCAGGAACACGTAGTCCGTGAGACCGCCCGAGTCGGTGACCTCCACGTCGATGTAGTGCGTCCCGACGCTCAGGCTCGACGTCGAGAAGTTCCCCACTCCGATCAGCCCGTTCAGGTTGTCCGTCCACGTCACCTGGCTCGAGATGTTCCCGTCCTCCGCGTCCAGCGTCGTCGTGCTAAACGTCACGACGTCACCCTGCGTGAACGTCGCCCCATAAGTCGGCGAGTTGATCGTGATGACCGGCGGCGTATTCGGCGTCCCGCCGATCGCGTCGCGAGCATTCACGATGCCCCCCGTCACGCAACGAGTCGACAGCGAGCCCACGGGACGCGCCGTGCTCAGCACCTGCGTGGCCACCTGGCTCCAGGTCCACCCGGGGTTCTTCGCGTAGACCAACGCCACCACGCCCGCCACATGCGGAGACGCCATCGACGTCCCGTCGAGGTACGCGTAACTCCCGCCGTACGTCGAATAGATGGTCTGGCCCGGGGCCCCGATGTCCACCGTCGTCTGCCCGTAGTTCGAGAACGACGCCTTGGCGTCGTTGTTCGTCGTCGCCAGCACCGAGATCAGATTGGTGTTGTTGTTGTTCGCCGGGTAGAAGGGGCTCGAGTCGTTGTTGGTACCGGAATTCCCCGCCGCGCACACGAAGATGTGCCCGATGCTCTTGGCGTTCTCGATCGCCGACTGCAGCGAGCTCGAGAAGCTCCCCCCGCCCCACGAGTTATTCGAGACCTTGATCCCCATCGTCCGGCAGTAGTTCACCGCCGAGATCGCGTCCGAAGTCGCCCCCGAACCGCCGCTCGAGAGGAACTTCAGACCGACCAGGCTGCACTGCCAGTTCACACCCGCCACGCCGATCCCGTTATTCCCGCGGGCGCCGATCGTCCCCGACGTGTGCGTCCCGTGGCCGTTGTCGTCCATCGGGTCGCCGTCATTGTTGTAGAAGTCGTACCCGTGGATGTCGTCCTTGTACCCGTTCCCGTCGTCGTCGATCCCGTTCCCCGCCACCTCACCGGGGTTCGTCCACACGTTCGCCGACAGATCCGGGTGCGTGTACCGGATCCCCGTATCGATCACGCCGATCTTGAAGCTCTGCGAGCCCGTGAACACGTCCCACGCCTCCGGCGCGTCGATGTCCGCGTCCGCGATCCCCGGGTCGCCGTTCACCGTCTGGCCCGTGTTGTGCATCCCCCACAGGCTTCCGAAGCCCGAGTCGTTCGGGATCCCCGTCGCGTGCACGATGTAGTCCGGCTCCGCGTACTCGATCAGCCCCGACAGCGCCGCGCCGTTCAGCGTGCTCAACGCCTGCTCCGCCGTCATCCCGCCCACCGTGAACTGGTACAGGCCGGGCACGATCTCGAACGAGCGGATCACGCGGCCACCCACCAGGCCCGCCGTCCCCGCCGCGTCCACACGCACACCATCACGGAACTTCACCAGCACCGAGAATGGGTCGTACGCCAACTCCGCGCCCGTCTGCTCGCAACGCTCGATCAGCACATTCCGCATGAGACGCCAGTCCGACGACCCAAGACCCGTCGGCGAACGGACACCCTGCTCCACGCCTCCGAACGCCACACCCGCAAACGCCGCCGCCGCCGCGGCGGACAGCAGCCCCCTGCGATTCCATTGCGACATTGAGCTTCTCCTCAGGCAATGAGGACGCGCCGAACTCGGACGCCCCCCGCTCCGCACGGGGATGGCCGTCGGCCCGCTGCGCCCCAACTTGACGGTCGTATTGAACACGATCCAAACGAAATCCGAAAATGTGATGGATTTCAATTTAGGGGAGCGCGACCCCCCGGTCAATGACCCACGTCCCGAATCGCCCACGAATCTGAGAAACCACGGCCCACAACCCCCACGCGCAGCAGGAGCAATCGCAAACGCCGAGAAACCCCAGGTTGCGAGCCCGAAAGTCAAACTCCAGACACAATCCGAAATTGCCCCTCGGTCCCCTCGCGACGCGGGTGAGGAACGGGACCAAACCCAGAATTGCTGGCCAGTGCGCAGCCCCCGCGATACCCTCCGCTCGTCATGAACCGGATTGTGGCCACGTTTGAGCAGGCGCGGGCGAGAGGCGAACGCCTCCTGATGCCCTTCGTCTGCGCCGGCCACCCCGCCCCCGACTCCACCCCCGACCTGCTCCGCGCGCTCCAGGACGAGGGAGCCGCCATCGTGGAGATCGGCATCCCCTTCTCAGACCCCATCGCCGATGGCCCGGTCATCGCCTCCGCCATGCACGACGCGCTCCTCGCCGGCGTCACCCCCGAGAGCGTCTTCCGCCAGGTGGAGGCCGTCCGGCCCCATCTCTCGATCGGCCTCGTGGCGATGGTGAGTGTCTCACTGGTGTTCCGCTGCGGCGGGCCCCAGGGCTTCGCCAAGCGGGCCGCAGCCGCCGGATTCGACGGGGTCATCTACCCCGACGCCCCGCTCGAAGAGTCCGCCGCCCTCCTCGCCGCCGCCCGGGACGAGGGACTGACCGGCACCCTGCTCATCGCCCCGACGACCCCGCCCGAGCGGGCCCAAGCCATCGCCGAGGCCTGCAGCGGGTTCGTGTACCTCCTCGCCCGCACCGGCATCACCGGCGAGCGGGGCGAGGCGCCCAACGTCGAGCGACGCGTCGCCGCGCTCCGCCGCGTGACCGACCTGCCCATCGCCTGCGGCTTCGGCATCTCCTCGGCCGACCACATCCGTGCCGTCGTCGCCCACGCCGACGCCGCCATCGTCGGCAGCGCGCTCGTCCGCCGCATGGATCTCGCCCGGGAGCAGGGCCAGGAACCGGTCCGCGCCGGTGCCGCCTTTGTTCGCGAACTCGTGGAAGCCGCGCGGAGCATCACCCCCGCCACCGCGCCGCCGCCCTCCGCGGGCTGACGCCGCAGAAAATGCCCGTATTTGTGCCGCGCCGGGGCGTGTCGGCTTGCCGATCCGGCCCAGGTCGCCACAATGCGCGGGTACGCGGCGGGAGAGGGGACGCGGAGCGGCGTCCCGCGCCGTGCATATATACAGCCGGAACAACCAGGAGGAATCCCAACGATGCATCGGCTGATGAACGGAGTCGGGACGGTCCACCAGAGCTCGGAGTCCTGGATGAACGCCCCCGTGCAATCGAACGGGGCGACACCCCGCTCCAAGCACGTGCAGGACGAGTTCGCCTGCGACGTCTTCAGCGAGCGGCTGATGCAGCAACGACTCCCCAAAGAAGTCTTCCGGCGTCTCATGCAGACCATCCAGTGCGGTGACCCCCTCCCCCACGAGGTTGCCGACGTCGTCGCCTCCTCCATGAAGGAGTGGGCCGTCGAGCAGGGCGCAACCCACTACACCCACTGGTTCCAGCCCCTCACCGGCTCCACCGCCGAGAAGCACGACAGCTTCCTCACGCCCGACGGGCACGGCGGCGTCATCAGCGAGTTCACCGGCGGCATGCTCGTCCAGGGCGAGCCCGACGCCTCCAGCTTCCCCTCCGGCGGCCTCCGCGCCACCTTCGAGGCCCGGGGCTACACCGCGTGGGACCCCACCAGCCCGGTCTTCCTCATCCACGGCCCGAACCATGTCACCCTCTGCATCCCCACCGCCTTCGTCTCCTGGAATGGCGAGGCGCTCGACAAGAAGACCCCGCTGCTCCGTTCCATGGACGCGGTCTCCGCCTCGGCACTCCGCGTGCTCAAGCTCTTCGGGACCGACGAGGGCGTCAGCCGCGTCTACGCCACCGTCGGCGCCGAGCAGGAGTACTTCCTGATCGACCGCGAGCTCTACTACGACCGCCCCGATCTGGTGATGTGCGACCGCACGCTCCTCGGCGCCCTGCCCCCCAAGGGGCAGCAGCTCGAAGACCACTACTTCGGCGCCATCCCGCCCCGCGCTCTGGCCTTTATGGCCGAGTGCGAGCGTGAGCTCTACCGCCTCGGTGTGCCCGTCAAGACCCGTCACAACGAGGTCGCCCCCGGGCAGTTCGAGATCGCCCCCTACTTCGAGACCGCCAACCTCGCCTGCGATCACCAGATGATCGTCATGGAAACCCTCCGACGCGTCGGTCCCCGCTACGGCCTCCGCGCCATCCTCCACGAAAAGCCCTTCGCCGGCATCAACGGATCCGGGAAGCACCTCAACTGGTCGCTCTCGACCAACACCGGCGTCAACCTCCTCGATCCCCGCGAGGAGACCCACACAAACATGCAGTTCCTTGTATTCCTCTGCGCGGTCATCTGGGCCGTCGATACCTACGCCGAGCTCCTCCGCGCCAGCGTCGCGGCCGCCGGCAACGACCACCGCCTCGGCGCCAACGAGGCCCCGCCCGCCATCATCTCCATCTTCCTCGGCGACATGCTCATGGACATCATCGAGCAGCTCGAGTCCGGCCAGCCCAAGAAGACGATGAAGGGCGGCAAGCTCGACCTCGGCGCACGAAGCCTCCCCCAGATCCCCCGCCACACCGGCGACCGCAACCGCACCTCGCCCTTCGCCTTCACCGGCAACAAGTTCGAGTTCCGCGCCGTCGGCTCCAGCGCCGCCGTGAGCTGGCCCACCACGGTGCTCAACACGATCGTCGCCGAAGCACTCGACGAGATCGGCGCCCGCCTCGAGAAGGCCATGGGCAAGAACCCCACGCCCGCCAAGCGCGAGCAGGCCGTCCGCGACGTGCTCCAGACAATCGTCATCGACCACCGCCGCGTCATTTTCAACGGCGATGGATACGACCAGGCCTGGCACACCGAAGCCGAGCAGCGAGGCCTCCCCAACCTCAAAGACAGCGTCTCCGCCTTCGCCGCGATCAGCTCCAAGAAGCACGTCGAGCTCTTCAAGAAGCACAAGGTGCTCACCAAGCCCGAACTCGACAGCCGCTCCACCATCTTCTTCGAGAAGTACTGCAAGCAGCTCATGATCGAGGGCGAGACCATGGTCTCCCTCGCCCGCACCCGCATCCTGCCCGCGGCGTGGCGGCACCAGACCGAACTCGTCGACGCGCTGGCCGCCAGCGAGTCCATGGACATCGAGAATCCCGAGCTCCGCAGCGAGGTGGAGAAGGTCATCGGCCTCGTCCGCAACACCCAGGCCCGGGTCGTCGCCCTCGAAGCGGCTCTCCACGCCGGCCACGGATCCCCCGAGAAGCACGCCATCCAGATCCGCGACAAGGTCCGCCCCGCGATGGAGGCCGTCCGCGAGGTCGTCGACGAGCTCGAGCAGCACGTCGCCGACGACCACTGGCCGCTCCCCAAGTACCAGGAAATGCTCATCATCAAGTGACCGAAACGCAAGGCGGCGCACACCCCGGGATCACCACGAGCACGCGTCGGGCCGCCCGACGCGTGCTTTGCTGCGCCGCCGTGGTAAGATCCGGCGTCCCCGCCATCAGGCCCGTCGGCGGCGGACAACCGGAGCAACCCGCCGCGGCGCCACCATGGACGAACCCCGCACGCCGAAATTGGAGTGGCTGACCGCCGCGGTGGACCAGCTCTCCGAGAGCGAGCGGCTCACATTCCTCGAGCGCATCCGCACCGGCACCTCCGACGCACCCACGCTCGATTCCTCCCCGGGCGCGCGCCCCGCCGGCGGCGCGGCCACGCGCGTGTTCGAGGATGAGGACCGGGCGGGCGCCGTCATCGGCCGCTACAAGCTCCTCGAACGCATCGGCGAGGGCGGGTTCGGCTCGGTTTTCGTCGCCGAACAGTCCGAGCCCGTGCGGCGCCGCGTGGCCCTCAAGATCCTCAAACGCGGGATGGACACCCAACGCGTGGTCGCGCGCTTCGAGGCCGAGCGGCAGGCCCTGGCCATGATGGAGCACCCCAACATCGCCAAGGTCCTCGACGCCGGCCAGACCCCCTCCGGCCGGCCGTTCTTCGCGATGGAACTGGTCCGGGGCCAGCCCATCACCGCCTTCTGCGACGCCGCCCGACTCGCCATCCCCAGGAGAGTCGAACTCCTCCGCGCCGTCTGTACCGCGGTCCAGCACGCGCACCAGAAGGGCATCATCCACCGCGACCTCAAGCCGAGCAATGTCCTCGTCACCCTCCAGGACGGCGAGCCCGTGCCCAAGGTCATCGATTTCGGCATCGCCAAGGCCATCCACGCACCCCTCGCCGAAGAGACCGTCTACACCCAGGCCCACCAGATGCTCGGCACGCCCATCTACATGAGCCCCGAGCAAACCGGCGTCGGCGCAATCGACGTCGACACCCGCACCGATATCTATTCGCTCGGCGCGCTCTTCTACGAAGTGCTCGCCGGCGCCACGCCCTTCGACCAGGAGCGCCTCGGCACCATGAGCCTCGCCGACATGCAACGCATGATCGTCGACGAGGAGCCCCCCAGGCCCTCCGCCCGATTCCTCGCCCTCGGACCCGCCCGCGAGCGGATCGCCGCCGACCGCGCCGCCGACCCCAAGCGCCTCGAACGTCTGCTCCGGGGCGACCTGGACTGGATCGTTATGAAGTGCCTCGAGAAGGACCGCGCGCGCAGGTACGAGAGCGCCAGCGCGCTCGAAGACGACCTGGCGCGACACCTGGCCCTCGAGCCCGTCCGGGCCGGCCCCCCCTCCGCCGCGTACCTCGCCAAGAAGTTCATCCGGCGAAACCGCGCCCAGGTCGCCGCCGGATCCCTGATCCTCACCCTCCTCGTCCTCGGACTCGGCGGAACGATCTATGCATGGTCCCGCGCACGCGATCAGTCCGCCAGACTCGGCTTCACCCTCGACTTCTTCACCCGAGCCCTCGCCGGCGCCGCCGACGACTCCTCCACCGTCGCGGTCTGGAACGACCAACCCGAGCTCACCCTCGGCCAGGCCCTCCGAAGCGCCGAAGGCCTGATCGACGAGACCTTCACCGGACAGCCCCGCCTCGAAGCCGTCATCCGCGAACTCATTGGGCTCGCCCAGCTCCGTGGCGGCCAGTTCGACGAGGCCTCGCGAGAGCTCGCCCAGGCCGTCGCCATCCGCTCGCGCGCCGCCGGCGAGAGCGACCCCGACACGCTCCGACTCCTCCTCCCGCTCGCCGAGGCTCAGAGCAAGGCCGGCGACTACGACGGCTCCATGAAGACCGCCCGCCGCGCCTACGACCTCGGCGCCGTCGCCGAGGGCCCCGACGCCACCGAGACCCGCGCCGCGGCCCTCTGGCTCGCCCGCTGGTTTGCCGCCGGATACCACTTCGACGACGCCGAAAGGTACTTCGGGCTCGCCACCCGGCAGATCGAGGGAGTCGCCGACACCCGCGACCCCATCACCATCGCCGCCACCATCGAGGGGTGCAGCGTCCTCGTGAGCAAGGGCAAACTCGACCGCGCCGAGCAAGTCCTCCGCACCGCCGCCCCACGGATCGCGGAACTCCCCGAATCACTCGCGACCGTGAAGGCCCGATTCGACCGCCAGCTCGGCATGGTGCTCGTGCTCCGGGGGAAATACGACGACGCCATCCAGCTCCTCGACAGCGGCGCCCAGGGCCGAGTCTCCGCCGCACCCGACGCCGACCGAGTCCGCGCCCGCCTCCTCGCGTGGGCGCTCGGTAGGGCCGGCCGCGCCGAAGAATCCATCGCGCTCTTCACGAGCATCCTCACGCTCGAGCAGCGCGCCCCCGGCCCCGCCTTCCGCGCGATCTTCGCCCGGGTCTATTACGCCGATGTGCTGCTCGACCTGGGCAGACCCGCCGAAGCCCTCGCGCAGGTCGGGCCCGCGCTCCAGCAGTACGACTCCCTCGGCCTCCCGAACGACCCGGACCGCCTCTGGGCCCAGTCCATCCTCGGCCGGGCCCTCCTCGACTCCGGCGACACCGCAGGCGCCGGGCGCGCCATCACGCAGGCCCTCCAGACCGAATCGCTCTTCCCCGAGCACCGGATCTACCTGCCCGGCATCAAGCTCACGCACGCGATGTGGCTGCGAGCCACCGGCGACGAATCCGGCGCCGCCGCAGAACTCGAGAACGCCGCCCAGCTCGGCGCCACCATCTACGGCGAAGACCACCCGCTCGTCCACCGCATCCGCGAGGCGATGCACTAAGCCCGGCGACGCCGCACCCCGAGAATCCCGACACCAAACAGCGCCAGAGCCCCCGGCGCCGGGACCTCGAAATACCCGTCCCAACCGATGGTGAGCGTCTGGCCGTCGAACGAGGCGTCGATATCTCCGATGCCGACCTGCGTCTGCCCGAGGCTGCTGTCGAGACCGAAATACCTCGTCGCAAACTGCACGATGAGCTGCTCACCGTTGGCGCGCCGCGCGATCGCGGTGCCCGCCTCGAAGATCTCCCCTTCCGCCGAACTGGGGAGCCAGAGCACGGAGTAATCGTCGATCGCCACCAGGTCGGTCGGGCCGTGGTAGTTGCCCGAGAAGTGCATCGAGGAATGCAGAGTCTGCAGCTCGTCGTCAAACGTGACCTCCGCCGTCGCAGTCACCAGGCTGCCCGGCACCCCCAGCCACTGGAACGTGCGCTCGATCGAGTACGAACCGTGCGCCAAGTCCCAGAGATTGTCGCTCGAGCCGTCCGCCCGAAACCCGTTCGGACAGACGTTGGTCAGCATCACGTCCACCGCGAACGGCGAGAACTCGCTCGGCAAGTTGTCGAACCCGATCTCCGCAAAGTTCTGCCCGGTGCCCGACCGGTCGAGCGACCCCGAGCCCGACGCGCTGATCTGGTCCCCGTTGATCGAGCCGTCAAAGTCCACCTGGAAGTTCAACGCCTGCGCCGATCCCGCAGCCGCCAAGGCCCCCACCACCACCGACCACGCGACCCCGCAAGATCCCCTCGTCAACATGCACCCCATCGAGGCCTCCCTTCTCCGCCAGTGGCGGCGCGGCCACCATGCTCGGCGGCCCCGGTGCCCCAAACGTGCCGCGAGTCCTGCAGATCGCCAGCAATCCGGGGAAGGAAAACCCTGAGATTGCCACTTCCTCCCACCGTCGCAAGTGTTTTTACTAGAGCTTCGATCCGGAGCCAGCCGCCCCATCCCGATCCGCCGCCGATGGCGACGGACGGACGGTCATGCGGAGCGTGGCCCCCTCAACCAACTCGGCCTCGCAACACAACCCCGCGATCGAGGTCACGTGCCGAACGATGGACAACCCCAGACCATGGTGGGACCGGTCCGCACGCGCGGCATCACGCCGCCAAAATGGCTCAAACAGCCGCGGCAACTCGCCCTGCTCCAACGCGACCGGTCCGTTCTCCACGACCAGGCCGGCGCCCCCCTCGCCCTCCGCCCGCACGAACACCCGCACGTGCCCACCCCGAGGCGAGTACTCCACCGCGTTCCCGATCAGGTTCCGGATGATCACTTGCGCCGCCGCCGGGGCGACCCGCCAGACGCCCTGGCTCTCGGTCGTCGCCTCGACATGCACCCCGCGCGAAGCCGCCTCACCCCCGAGCCGCTCGATCTCCGCCAGGGCGACCGGCCCGACGGACACGCCCACGCCCTCGCCGCTCGGGGCGTGGTGCAGCAGGAGTGCCTCAACCAGCCGCTCCATTTCAATGCCGATACCCCGGGCCTCCAACACCGCCGCGAGCAGCCGCTCCGGATCCGGCCAGCGCGCGGCGACATCCAGAACCGTCCGCAGTTCCGCCAGTGGCGTGCGAAGCTCATGCGAAGCGGCATCGGTGAACCGCCGCTCCCGCGCAATCGCCCCCTCGACCCGCCCCACCATGTGATCCAGTTCGTCGTACACCGGGGCCAGCTCGCGCGGGGCCGTCGCCCGCTCGCGCCCCGACGCCGGACCGGAATTATCCACCGCGATCCCCCGGATCGCCATGCCAAGTTGCCGCAGGGGCGCCAGCCCCACGCGCACGCCCAGCCAGACCGTCGCCGCCAGCGTCGCCATCGTCAGGAGACCCACCAAGGTCAACGCCCCGGCCAGGGCCGCCTCCGCGTGCCGGACACCATCCAGCGACTCCGCCACGATCACCGCATACGCCCCCGTCCCCGGCGGCGGCTCGCTCAATCGCTCCGAAGTCTCGTCCTCCCTCGCGGGGGCAAAGAGCACCCCGGCCGCCCGAGCCGCCGCCCCACTGGGCAGCGTCACGGTCTCGATTGCAACCGCACCCGCCGGGCCCGGCCGCGGCCGCCACGCAAACCCCCGCAGTTGGGGCGACTCCGCCACCACGCCTCCCGACGGATCGAGCACCACGTACGGAACCCCCGGCCGGGAGTGCTCCCCCTGCTCGGAGAATTCGCACACGACCCTCCCGCCCTCGATCGTCACGAGCCCCGCGAGCGTGCGAACATGCGCCGAGAGCGCTGCATCGAGCTGCTCAGACAGCCGCGAGCTCGCCACCCAGTACACGCCCACCCCGCCCAGTGCCAGCACGATGAGCGGCCCGACGAGGAGCGGGACGAGCAGCCTCGCTCGGATTGAGGTCATCCCGCCCCGCCTTCTGCAGTGATCTCATACCCCAGACCACGCCGCGTCAGGATCAGCCCCTCCAATCCCCGCCCCGACAGCTTCCGGCGCACCGACGCCACCGCCGAATCCACCGCGTTGCTCCACACGGCGCTGGAGCTGTCGTAGACATGCTCCTCGATCTCATCCCTGGAGAGAGGCCGGCCCGCCTCCAGCGCAAGACACTCGACCAGGGCATATTCCCGTGGCGTGAGTTCGACCACCTCGCCGTCAACCGACAGCTCGCGCCGCGTCAGATCCAACCGCACGCGCCCGAGCGAGATCTGGCTCGACTTCCGCCCGTGCGCTCGCCGACCCAGCGACTCGACGCGTGCCAGCAATTCGTCGAACGCAAAGGGCTTGACGAGGTAGTCATCGGCGCCCGCACGGAGCCCCTCCACGCGCTGCTCCACCCGATCGCGAGCGCTGAGAATGAGCACGTGCGTGTCGATCCCCCGCTCCCGCATCGTCCGCAGCACCGTCAATCCGTCCAGCTCCGGCAGCATGAGGTCCAACACCACCAGGTCATACGTGGTGGTCTGCGCATGGATCAGGCCCTGGCGTCCGTCGCCGACCCCATCGACCGTGTGCCCGCTCCGACGAAGGCCGTCGCACAGCGAGGCGAGCAGTCGGGCAGAGTCTTCGACAACCAGCAGCCGCACGCCCCATCCTCCGAGACCCCGCCGCCGGACCCGCTCACGCCGCCCGGGCGTCCCCCCCGCCCGAGCCACGCCAGACCCCAAACCACCGAGAAGAGTAGGAGCACGAGGCCAAGGCTCGGCGCCGCCGCGTCGCGCCAGACCTGGAGAATCGCGTGGCTCCATTCCCCGCCCGGCGGCAGCCAGAGCGTCCCCGCGAATACGAGCAACGCCACGGTCGGCAGCCAACCGCGTCGCATGGGAACCAGCCGGTACACCATCGCGCCCGCCAGACACACGAGCGGCAATGCCATGTTCAGGTGACGGATCGGCGTCTGCGGGCTGAACACCAGCAGCCCCGCCAGCATCCCCCACCACTCCACCGCCGTGCACACCCCCTCGCCGGGCGGCGCCACCCCGAGCTTCCACCCGCGGCGCCAGAACGGCGCAACCCCCCGACGCGCCAGCCACACCAGCGTCCCCACGCCTACCACGAGCGCCAACACCAGCGCCAACACCTCCCCGGCGCTCGGAGCCCAGCCCAGCCGCGCCGCCGCCTTCGCCAAGGCGCTCGTGATCGAGACGCTCAAGTCCCAAGTCACCGGATGAATCTCCGCCGCCGCGCCCGGAGAAGCCACCCCGAACAGCCGCGCAAGCCCGCCCAATGCCCCGGCCCAGGCGGTGCCCGTCGCCCGCCAACCCATCGCCAGCGCGGGAAATACAGCAAACACCGCGCCCCACACCGCCGCCCAGCCCGCCTCCCGCCACCAACGACGCGCCAGCATGTACACCACCAGCACCGCCGCCGTGTACTTGATGTTGAACGCAAGCCCTATCGCCAGCCCGACCAGCCACGGCCGACGACGCACGGAGGCCAACGCGACCAACCAGCACACCACGATCACCGCGTCGCAGTTCCCGTCGCGCAGCTCCAGGATCAGCTTGTCTCCCAGCACGAGCCACGCCAGACCCGCAACCACACCAGCCTCCGCCCAACGCGACGAAACCCGACCGACCTGTTCCAACGCCAGACGCGACGCCCCCACACTCGCGCCAGCCAGAAGCCCCCACATCAGCGAGTTCCACACCAGAGCAGCCGTGCTCGGCGCGAGCCAGGTCAGCGGCCGCAGCAGCACCGCCAACAACGGCGGGTAGATATAGCCCCCTCCCGGCGCCTGAAGATCTCCCCCAGTCGCCGCGGCCCTGGCCCCGTAGAGGAAGCATCCAAAGTCCGCCGTTCGCCCCGAACCAGCCGCGTGAATGCCCGTGACCAACGCGATCAGCGCGACCCCAAGCCCACACCAAGTGATTGCCGCACCAAACCCGCCGCCCGCCCGAAGGGAGCGATGCCTCACCCCCTTCGGGTGGGCTCGATCGGCGAGCACGGGGATGCTTGGGCCGAGGCCGCCGACCGCCGACGGGATTGGGGCTGCTCGCGGTGGAAAGTGCAGTTCGCTCACGGGGCGCTTCCCTGGCGGCCGGCCTCCCCCGGTCGGGACGGGCACCCGTCCGCCCACCGCCGAGACCGCCACCCGCCCGCGCGCCCCGTCAAAACCCCCGAGCCGCTCTGCCCGAGGCGCACCGACGAGGAGTGATACGGGAGCTTTACCTCCGAAACATGATGGATTGGTGACGCCGAAGTCCTCTTCCGCCGCATCGCAGCCGCAACGGCCCGGTAGGATGCATCCCGCGGCGGATCGACCGCACGCCGTCCGAGGTCCGATCTCGCGCGCCCATCCCGGCCCTATAGCTCAGCGGTTAGAGCAGGCGACTCATAATCGCTCGGTCCCCGGTTCGAATCCGGGTGGGGCCATTCCGACAGACTGGGTCGAGCGCTCACACGCTCAGCCGGCCCAACTCCTGGTCCGCATCGCCAAAGCTGGCCACGTCGCAACCCATGCGGCGCAGCATCGCCAGGTACAGGCTGCAGAGCGGGGTTTCCGTCGGGTAGTCGATCACGCGTCCGGGGTCGATCGTGCCGTTGGCCCGCCCCGCCAGCAGGATCGGCAGGTTCTCGTGGTTGTGGATGTTGCCGTCGCAGATCCCGCTCCCGTGCAGGATCATGCTGTGGTCGAGCAGCGAGCCCTCGCCCTCTTCCGTGGCCGCCATGCGACCGAGAAACCTCGCGAACCGCTCGATGTAGAACCGGTCGATGCGCCGGATCTTCTCGATCATCTCTTCGTTGTTCTGGTGGTGGCTCAGCTCGTGGTGGCCGCTGGTGACGCCGATCTCGGGGATCGTCCGGTTGCTCCCGCCCGTCGCCACCATGAACGTGCTCACCCGCGTCGCGTCCATCCGGAAGGCCAGGAGCAGCATGTCGTACATCAGATCGATGTGTTCGCCGATCCTGCGCGGGATACCCGCGGGCGCGGGCTCCTCCGGCGCCGCCGCCTCCCCGGTCTCAGCCATCGCCAGCGAGATCCGGTGCTCGATCTCCCGGACCGAGGTCTGGAACTCGTCGAGCTTGCGGCGGTCGGCCTGCCCCAGCCTCCGCTCCAGCCGCTCCGAATCATCGAGCACAAAGTCCAGCACGCTCGCGCGCCGGCGGAGGCGGTCCCGCTGCGCCGCCGTGGAGCGGAGATCGCCGAACATCCGCTCATAGACGGCCGCGGGATCGACCATCTTGGGCACCGGCGTGTCTTCATCCCGCCACGACACGTTGGACGTGTACGCGCAGGAGTAGCCCGAATCGCAGCTCCCGGCCGGCTGGCTGTACTCGCACCCGATCTCGAGAGAGGGCAGGCGGGTCCGGGCCCCGATCTGCTGCGCAGCGAATTGGTCCACGCTCACTCCCAGGTGGATGTCGTTGCCCGACGTCTTCCGCGCCTGGCAGCCCGTGAGGAAGGAGGCCGCCGAGCGGGCGTGGTCACCGGGGCCGTCGCCGTTCGACCTCGCGCGGTCGAGCGTCAGGCCCGACATGATGTTGACGTATTGCCGCACCGACTCCAGCGGCTCGAGCGTCGGCGAGAGCGCCCCGTCCGGCCCACCGACCTGCCAGGCCGGGTGGTGCACGCCGTTGGGCGTGAAGATGCAGGCCATCCGGAGCGGGAAGACCGCGCCGGTCCCCGCGCCCCTCGCGACCGACGCCAACCCCGACGAGAAGCCCCCGAGCGACTCCAGCCAGGGCAACGCCAACGAGACCCCCACGCCGCGCAGCACGGCCCGGCGCGACACCCCGGTATCAGTCGCTCTGGCTCCGCTCACGGCCCCACCTCCCTGCCACGACACGATCGGAACGCCTCGCTCGCCACCACCGCCTCGACCAGCGCCCCAAACCGATCCCCTCGCGCGCGGACCTCACCGGTGACTTCCCGCACCGTGGGGCGGTCGAAGGGCTCGAGCCCTCGCCCCAGCGCGTATGTCAGGACCTTCCGAGAGAGATTCTCGACGAAATCGCCCTCGCGTGCCAGCAGAATCCGCTTCAGTTCTTCCGGACCATTGAACGCGACGCCCCCGGGCAGCTCGCCCGAGACGTCGATCGCACGCCCGTCCTGGGTGTCGCGCCACCGACCGATCGCGTCGTAGTTCTCCATCGCCAGGCCGATCGGGTCCATCCGGCGGTGGCACACGGCACAGTTGGGGTTGGTCAGGTGAACCGCGAGCTTCTCCCGGAGCGTCGCATCCTCCCCAACGGCGGCCGCGGACTGTTCCAGCCTCGGGATATCCGCCGGTGGCGGCGGCGGCGGCGAACCGAGAAGTTCGTCGAGGACGTAGAGCCCCCGCTTCACAGGGCTGGTCCGACCCGGGTTGCTGGTCACGGTGAGCACCGCCCCCATCGTGAGCACGCCGCCCCGGTGCGAGCCGGGATCGAGTGCCACGCGCCGGAACTCGCTCCCCTTCACCCCATCAAGCCCGTAGAGCCTCGCCAGCCGGTCGTTCACGAATGTCTCGTGGCCATCGATGAGTTCGAGGATGCTCCGGTCGCCTCGCACGATGTCTCCGAAGAACATCGTCGCCTCGGTGATCATGTCCGCCCGAAGCTCGCTCGAGTACTCGGGGAACTTGGTCCGGTCGATATCGAGCCGGTCCAGATTGCGGAGCAGCAGCCACTGGCCCGCGAAATTGGTGATGAAGGCATCGGCCTTCGGGTCGGCCAGCATCCGCCGCGCCTGCTCGCGCAGCACCGCCGGGTCCCGGAGCCTGCCCTTGCCGGCCAGGTCCTCCAACTCCTCATCGGGCATGCTGCTCCACAGGAAGTAGCTCAAGCGGCTGGCCAGCTCGTAGTCGTTGAGGTCGTACACCGTGCCGGGTTCGTCGCCGTGCCGGTTGTCGAGCGAGCGGTACAGAAAGCTCGGCGAGACCAGCACGCCGGAGAGCACCAGGCGCACCGCCTCCTCGTAGCTGTCCCCGGCCTTGCGGGCCGATTCATACAGCAGCATCAGCCGGCGGAACTCCTCGTCCTTGACCGGGCGGCGGAACGCCCCCGCGGCGAAGCGGCCGATGATCCGGCGGGCCGCGAGCCGCGAGCCCTCCTCGCCCCTGCCCTCGGGGACGAAGAAGACGCGGCTGTAGGCCTCGGGCCTCTCGATCCCTGTGCTCGTGAGCGGTCCGGCGAGCGAGATGTCCTCGATCGCCAGGTTCCGATCCGCGACATTCTCGATGTAGAAGTCGTTGGTGAACGCACCAACGATCTTGTGATTCCCCATCGCGAGCCGCACGGGGACGCGGTATTCCGCGGGTGCATCGCGCCGAGCCTCGACGGCGAACGCCTGCACCTCGCGCCCATCGACCCGCACGCTGAGGCGAGGCTCCTCTTCGCCCCCCGGCGTGCCCCACGCGGTCACGACGATCTCGTAGTCGGCCGCGGCCGGCGCATCGACGCGGGCGACCACATCCCCGTTGGCGTAGAGCATGTGCCCGCCCCCGGCCAGGGGCTGGCCGTTCCGCGGCGCGACGAGGGGCCGCAGCGGGACCGGCTCGGGGTGTACCCCGACGATCGGGCCCAGCCCGAGCTCGACGGCCCGTTCCGCGGCGTCCAGGTAGAGCTCCATCTGCATCGGCGACATGCTGAGCACGTCGGCGATGTTGTCAAATCCGTAGCCGGTGTCGTCGGCGGGCAACTCGGCGGCCAGGTCGACCCGCGACGGATCGATCCCCAGCAGGTCGCGCAGCGTGTTGCGGTACTCGGGCTTGTTGAGCCGGTGGATCGTGAACCAGCCCGGGTCGACCGGCGCGTCGGGCGGGTAGTAGGCGAGCGCGTCATCGATCCACTGGATGATCGTCAGGCGCTCGTGTTCGGTCGGCTGCGTCTCTTCCTCTTCCGGCGGCATCTCGTGGGTGGTCAGACGGTCCCGGGCGGTCTCCCAGTCGTCGGCCATCGCCATGATGTCCGGCATCGACGCCACGCCCTCGAACCGGATATCGCCCTTGCTCTTCGCCGCGCCGTGGCACCGGTAGCAGTACTGCTCCATGAGCGGCACGATGTCGGTCGCGAGGCGCTGCTCGAGTCGGGCCGCCAGCGGGTCCGGCCCGGGCGGCGAGGATTCCGGCTGCCCCAGCGTCATCGCGCCCAGAGCGGCGGCCCAGCCCGCGCCGGCGAGCCAAGCCGTTCCCACCCGCCACGCTCCCCGACCAACGGTCCACATTCGGCGCATTCCTCTCGCTCTTCCTCGCGCCTGGAAGCTACATCGGATGCGCCGCAGGGTCAATCCTCGGCGCTGCCTTCCTACGCTCCCGGCATGATGTTTCGACGCTGGCGGCGAGAGCGGGCGGTCCGTCGCGGGTTCCCGGCGGGGTGGGACGACCTGCTTGCCCGCCGTTTCAGCGCATGGGCGAGTCTCGCCCCGGCCGATCGAGACGAGCTGCGCCGCCATATGCTGATCTTCCTCGCTGAGAAGCGGTTCGAGGGCTGCGCGGGCCTGGAGATCACCGATGAGATCCGCGTGCTTATCGCCGCCCAGGCCTGCCTGCTCCTGCTCCACCGCGAGACGGACTACTACCCCACGGTCTCGACCATCCTCGTCTACCCCAGCGCGTACCGGGCTCGCGGCCGCAGGGTCGGCCCTGGCGGCGTGGTGACCGAGACCGACGATGTGCGTCTGGGGGAGATGGCCCGCGGAGTTTCCAGCCCGTTGGGCGGGGGGCCGGTGGTCCTCGCGTGGGACCATGTCCTGGCCGGCGCGACCGACATGCGACGGGCACAACGTGGTGCTCCACGAGTTTGCCCATGCCCTCGACGCGGAGAACGGGCCCGTGGACGGCGCCCCGCCGCTGGCCGACCGGGCTGGCTACGCCGCTTGGGCCCGGGTGCTCGGGGCCGAATATGCGCGGCTCGTGCACGAGCTGCAGTTCGCCCACCACGGCGTGCTCGACCCCTATGGCGCGACGAACCCCGCCGAGTTTTTCGCCGTCACGACCGAGGTCTTTTTCGAGCGGCCGGGGGCCCTGCGGGCGCAGCACCCCGCGCTGTACGACCAGCTCGCGGCGTTCTACCGGCAGGACCCGGCGGGCCCCCACCGCTGACGCCGGGCGCGATACCCTACGCCCATGATGACCACCCGACGCCTCGCCGTGGCAGCGCTCGCCCTCATCGCCCTGCTGGCCCTCCCGGCCCGTGCGCAGCCGAACCTCTATTTCAACGCCAACATCTACACCATGGACCCGGCCCAGCCCCGGGTCGACACCATGCTCGTCGAGGACGGGCTGATCCTCGCCATCGGCTCCAACCGGGGCGTCCAGGATTCGATGCGGCAGCAGGGCATCCGGGTGGTCCGGAAGATCGATATGGGAGGCAAGACCATCCTTCCCGGGCTGATCGACGCGCACGGCCACATGATCAGCCTCGGCGCGATCGGCCTCGGCGTGCTCGACCTCCGAGCCGCCGCCTCGTACGAGGACATGGTCAACATCGTTCGTGACCGCGCCTCGCACGTGCCGGCGGGCACCTGGATCATCGGCCGCGGGTGGGACAACGAATCGTGGGCCGACAAGCGCCTGCCCCACCACGGCGCGCTCTCCAAGGCAATCCCCGACAACCCGGTCTGGCTCAGCCGCGTCGATGGCCACGCCGGGCTGGCGAACGAAAAGGCGATGCAGCTCGCGGGCGTCAGCAGCGCAATGACGAGCCCAGCGGGCGGCGAGATCGTGCGCGATCAGAACCGTCTGCCGACCGGCTTGTTCGTGGACAACGCCGAGAGCGTGATCTCGGCGGTCATCCCGGAGGGCCTCACGGGGACCGCCGAAGAGTGCATCCTGCAGGCGCAGAAGATGTGCCTCGCGGCCGGGCTCACGGGCGTGCACGACGCGGGGCTCTCTCCCGACGAGGTCGATACCTACCTGCGTCTGGAGGCCTCGGGCGCACTCAAGATCCGGGTCTACGGCATGGTCCACGCCAAGGAGGCTCCGGCCTACTTCGCGGAACACCCTCCCTACGACGGGTTCAAGCTGACCGTGGTCAGCGCCAAGGCGTACATGGACGGGGCGATGGGTTCCCGCGGCGCCTGGCTCATGGCGCCCTATGCCGACCGGCCGACCGGGCCCGAGGGCCAACCCTACACGGGCCTGCAGGTCAGCCAGCCCGCGGAGATCGAGGCGCTGGTCCGCGACGGGCTGGCGCACAACTACACGGTCTGCACGCACGCCATCGGCGACCGCGCGAACCGCGAGGTGCTCAACGCCTATGCGCGGGCGATCAACGACTGGCAGCCGGTCACCCCCGCGGACGCCACGCCGCGGAGGTACCAGTGGTTCACCAGCGCCGATGCCCGCCTCCGCGTCGAGCACGCGCAGCTCCTGTCGTTCGACGACGTTCCCCGCTTCGCGGCCATGGGCGTCATCGCCTCGATGCAGCCGACGCACTGCACCAGCGACATGCGCTGGGTCGATGCCCGGGTCGGAGAGGAGCGGGCCAGAGGGGCCTACGCCTGGGCTTCGCTTCTGAAGAGCGGGGCGCACCTGGCGTTCGGGTCGGACTTCCCGGTCGAGAGCGAGAATCCCTTTCTGGGGATCTACGCCGCCGTGACGCGGGAGAACCTCGACGGCGAGCCCGCTGGAGGGTTCCACCCCGAGCAGCGGGTGACGCGCGAGGAGGCGCTGCGGGCGTACACCATCGAGGCGGCGTACGCGGCTTTCTGGGACGAACGGGTCGGATCGCTCGAGGCCAACAAGCTCGCCGACTTCATCGTCATCGACCGCGATGTGATGACCTGCGACGCGAGGGAAATCGCGGACACCAAAGTGCTCGAGACGTACAGCTACGGCGAGTTGGTCTACCGGGCGGAATAGAGAATCGCTGATCGCAGCGAAGACGTTGGGACGCTCTGATCGTGCGCTCCAGCCGAGCTTGCCCCAGCTCATCCGACCCTTGCGATGTGACGTTTGCGATGTGGAGGTGGTTGTATGCCGAGGGCGATTGTGCTGGGGGCGGGTCTGGTGGGCGGCGTCATGGCGGCCGACCTCGCGGGGGATCCCGCCTTCAGCGTCTCGATCGCCGACAGTCGGCCCGAGGCGCTCGAGCGGGCGCGGGCGCAGGCGGGCGGGAAGCTCGGCACGGTCCGGGCCGACCTCGCGGACCTCGCGACGCTGAAGCGGACGATCGCGCCGTTCGACATCGTGCTGGGCGCGTTGGCCAGCGGGATCGGGTTCCAGACGCTGCGGGCGGTGATCGAGAGCGGCAAGGACTACTGCGACATCAGCTTCATGCCGGAGGACGCGATCGACCTCGACGGGCTGGCCAAACAGCACGGCGTCACGGCCGTGGTCGACTGCGGCGTCGCGCCGGGGATGAGCAACATGCTCGCGGCCCGCTCGGTGGCCTCGCTCGACCGGGCAGACTCGATCGAGATCTATGTCGGGGGCCTGCCCCGCGAGCGGCGGTGGCCCTTCGAATACAAGGCGGGCTTCTCGCCCTCGGACGTGATCGAGGAGTACACCAGGCCCTCGCGGATCGTTGAGCATGGCGAGATCGTGACGCGCCCGGCGCTCTCTGAACCGGAACTGCTCGACTTCGAGGGCGTCGGCACACTCGAGGCCTTCAACACCGATGGCCTCCGCTCGCTGGCGTACACCATGAAGGTGCCCTTCATGAAGGAGAAGACACTCCGGTACCCCGGGCACATCGAGCTCATGCGGGTGTTCCGCGAGACGGGGCTCTTCGGCCAGGAGGCGATCGAGGTGCCCGGCCCGGGCGGCCCGGTGCGCGTGCGCCCGCTCGACGTGATCAGCACCCTGATGTTCCCCAAGTGGAGCTACGGCCCCGGCGAGGAGGACCTCACGGTGATGCGGATCGTGGTCGAGGGCGAGAAAGGCGGCCGGCGCGAGCGGCACGCCTGGGACCTGCTCGAGTTCTACGACAAGTCCACGCAGGCCACGAGCATGTCGCGGACGACGGCGTTCCCCTGCACGATCATGGCGAGGCTCATCGCGAGCGGGCAGTTCCGACAGCCGGGCGTGAATCCGCCCGAATTGATCGGGCCGGACGCCGCGGTCGTCGAGCGGGTGCTGAGCGCGCACCGGGAGCGCGGGGTGGAGTATCGGCATTCGATCCAGAGTCTCTGATCGCCCGTGTCGCGGCGGAAGCCGCGAGGGGAAGATCGGTACCCGGAAGCACTGCCCCATTCTCGGGTCCTCGGAGGTCCTGGGCGGTTTCGGGTTGGGGGTCCGGCAGCCAGCCGCTAGTATCGGGAGGGAGCCTGAGAACGGGAGATCAACCATGGGCAGCACCATCCGGAGCGTTTCCGTCGCGGCATTGGCATCCATCGCCGGCGTGGCGGCCGGGCAGCCGGCGGACGGCCGGCCCCACATCGAGGTGTCGGCCGACGGGCATGTCCACGCGTTCGTGCGACCCTCTCTGACCGATGACACAGGGACGCGATCCGACGAGGTGCCTTACGGCTTGAGCGCGGACTGGCAGGCGAACCTCCGCCGGCAGGTCGGGGGACTGAAGATCGCCGATGTCAACAACGACGGCAGGCCCGACCTCATCGCCGGGTGCTACCACTCGGACAGCTTCCCGCCCTACGACGACTGGCACGACATGATCTTCTACAACCTGGGCGACCACCTCGAGGCCACGCCCTCCTGGATCTCCAGCGACCAGACCCACACCGGCGACGTCCAGATCGGCGACGTCAACAAGGACGGCTACCCCGACGTCTTCATGGTCTCCGGCGGATCCGGCTATGCCAAGCCCCGCATCTACTTCGGTTCGGCCTCCGGCCCCTCCACCACCGCCGGCTGGTTCGCCAACCCGCCCAAGAGCGGCTGGGCCACCAGCGGCCTGCTCGTCGACATCGATAAGGACGGCGACCTCGACGTCTTCACCACCAACCAGGCCCTCAGCCCCGACCCCTACCGCCCCATGTACATGTGGCGGAACGACAACGGCACGCTCGACAGCGCCATCGACTGGCAGAGCGACGAGGCCTCCATCCAGAACGGCCTCGACAGCGCCGACTACGACGGCGACGGGTGGCCCGATCTGGGCGTCGCCAAGTGGGTGAACTTCGAGACAGGGATCTACCGCAACGACGGCACGGGCACCCTCGAAACCGTGCCGGCGTGGACGACCGGCGACGACGGGACCGACAAGGGTGTGGCGTTCGCCGACGTGGACGGAAACGGCTGGCCCGACTTCGCCATCGGCCACGACGAGCCCAGCCGGCTGTATGGCAACGACGCTGGGACGCTCTCGCTGGTCTGGGAGTCGAACGCGCCGTTCTATGGGCAGCAGGATGTGGCGTTCGCCGACGTCGACCACGACGGGGACCCGGACTACTGCGAGACCAACTTCTCCGACGGGCGGACGCATATTTACCTCAACCGCAGCGGCCAGCTCGACGTGCCGCCCTCGTGGACCTTCGACGCCAGCGAGGTCGCCAACTGCATCGCCTTCGGCGACATCAACGGCGACGGTTGGACCGACCTCGCCATCGGGTTCAGCGGCGACGTGTGCATCCGGGTGTTCTACGCCGTCCCGCCGGCCTGCCAGGCCGATTTTAATGGCGACGGTGCGGTCAACACGCTCGACGTGCTGGCCTTCCTGAACGCGTGGGTCACGGGCGATTCGTCGGCGGATATCAATGGTGACGGCGCGGTGAACACGCTCGATGTGCTGGCGTTCCTGAACCTGTGGACGGCGGGGTGCTGAGGGTTCTACGAGCCCCGCGCAAGCTCGGGTACCTGGAATCGTGTCTTCCCTGTGCGCGTTGCACCGTCCCGCCCGTGCGCATCCACAGCGCTGACGCATAGCCACTCCCGACATGACTCCCAAGCTGGAGCCCGGAGGTCCTAAGGCCGGTCAGGACGTCGCGGGGCCCGATCTGTCGGGCTCCGCCGCGGATCCGGTATGCTCCCGCCGCATGGCCGAGTCAGAGACGAATCGCCCGGCGGCGCCCGAGCCCTTCTTCTTGTGCGGGTTTGGCAAATCGGGCACCAACTGGGTGGGCAACCTGCTGAACCTGCACCCGGCGATTCGGTGCGAGGGCGAGTTCCACTTTCAGCACTTTTTCGCGGCGCTGGACGAGTTCACGAAGTATCCGTGGCAGGTGGGCAGCCGCGAGGCGGTGCGGACCCTGGCGAGGGAGGGGGTCGAGCGGCTCGTGCGTGAGAGCCTGGCGACGCTGGCGCACGGGCGCCCAGGGGTGCGCCTCGTGGGCGATCGGTCCCCGCGGCCGCTGCGAGAGCTTGTACGCGGGGCGAAGACGATCTATGTCTATCGAGACGGTCGCGACGTGGTGGTGAGCTACACGTTCCACCATCTGCGCGTCGGGGAGGCGCACCACTTCCCGGAGCGGCTGCGAGCGTCGTTCGTGCGGCACCAGGCCGCCTTTCGCGAGGATCCTGGGGTGATGGGTCGGGAGCGGCCGGGGCTGCTCGGGGACGAGGCGTGGGTGCGGGAGACGGCCCGTTTCTGGGCTTGGCGGATCCTGGCGGATCTGAAGCAGGGAGCAACGGTCGATTCGGCAACGCTTCTGAACCAGCGCTACGAGGATCTGCACGCGGACTTGGCGGGGCAGTGTCGCCGGATGTACGCGTTCCTGGGTGTTGATCACGGCTTGGCGAGGGCGCCGAGTGTCGAGGGGCGGACGGCGGCGGGCTTTGGGAGGGAGGATCGGCAGAGTTTCTTCCGCAGGGGTGAGGTCGGGGACTGGCGGCGGTTTGCGACGCCGGAATTCTGTCGGTGGCTGCGGGAGGAGGCGGGGGAGGCTCTGGCGAGACTGGGGTATGGGTGGGAGGCTCAGAGACCGGATGGGGCGAGGCAGGAGGTTCCGGTGTAGGCGGGGGGGCGGCTCCGGCGAGGCGCAGGATCTGGGCCGCGGACTTGCGGCTCGTTTCGCGTGCGGCCATCGTCTCGTTGGGCTGTTCGAGAATGGATTCGAGCGTGCGGAGAGCTTTCGGGGCGAGTTCGGAGGCGATGACGACCTGACGGAGAGCCGCGAGGCGGACGATGGCGTAAAGCTCTCGGCGGGTCTCGGGCGATTCGGCCCAGGCGAGGAGGGCCGAGGGCTGGACGTCGGCGAGCCGGGCAACATCGAGCAGGCTGATGGCGGGGTCAAGGAAGGCGTTCAGCAGGTCGTCCATGGGGGCGAGTGTGGCGGGGGAGGGCGGCGGAGGGAAGGGGAGAAGCGTGTAGGTCACCGATTGAGCGCACAGGCATGGATGTCGGGAGCAGATTCTGGGCGGATGCGTGCGCGGGGCGGGTGTTGCGGGGGCCGGGGGGAGGAGCCTGGACCCGCGCGCCGGCGATCGGGGCTCGCGGGGGCCGGTTAGACTTGGGGCATGACGACGACGCCGGCGCAGGGGGGACAGACCTGGACCACGCGGAAGCTGCTGGCGTGGATGAAGGAAGCGTTTGCCAAGGCGGGGATCGACTCGCCCCAGCTCTGCGCGGAGATGCTGGTGTCGCACGTGCTGGGGTGCGAGCGGCTGAAGCTCTACATGGACCCGGAGCGGCCGGCCTCGCCGCTGGAGCGGCAGCAACTCCGGGATCTGACGGCGCGGGCGCTCCAGGACGAGCCGGTGCAGTATCTGGTGGGCGAGGCCTGGTTTTTCAGCCTGCCGTTCCGCGTGGACAAGCGGGTGCTGATCCCTCGCCCGGCGACCGGGACCATCGTCGAACATGTGCTGCAGTACGCGCGGGCGACCCCGGGCTTTGGAGGCGAGCCCGGCGGGGGGTTTGGCGAGGGCGTGGTCATCGCGGACGTGTGCACGGGCTCGGGGTGCATCGCGGTGTCGCTGGCCAAGCACATGCCCGCGGCGCACGTCGTGGCGACGGATGTCTCCGGGGATGCGCTGGACGTGGCGCGGGCCAACGCCGAGCGGCACCACGTGGCGGAGCGTGTGGATTTGCTGGAGGGCGACCTGCTCCGGCCTCTGGAGGGGCACGCAGCCACGAAGGGGCGGGGCACGGTGCACTACCTGGTGAGCAACCCGCCGTACATCCCGGACGACGAGTGGGAGAGCGCTGACCCGGCTGTGGGCGTGCAGGCGAACGTCAAGGCGTTTGAGCCGGAGATCGCGCTGCGGGGCGGGCGCGACGGGCTCGACCTGGTGCGGCCGCTCCTGGCGGAGGGGCCGAAGTTTCTTCGCCCGGGGGGGCTGATCCTCATCGAGGTGGCGGCCAGCCGCGCGGCGGAGGCGAGGGCGCTGGCGGAGGCGAGCGGCCTGCTGGAGTCGGTGACGGTGCTGAAGGATTTCGAGGGCTTGCCACGGACGGTGGTCGCGCGGCGGAAAGGCTGACTTGGCCGGGGCGGGCTATTTCGGCGTCAGGGCCTTGCGGACCTCGTCGATGAGCCGCTCGATCTGGAAGGGCTTGAAGAGCACGCTCTGGAGGCCCTCTTGGCTGGCGCGGACGATCGAGTGGTGCGGGTCGTAGCCGAACCCGGTCATGAGGATCACGGGCACGCTGGGGATCGCCTTGCGGGCGGCGCTGAAGACCTCGTAGCCGTTGCGGTCGGGCATCTTGATGTCGGAGATGACGACATCGAAGGTGGCTTCCGGGGCGCCGAGGCGGTCGATGGCCTCGCCGCCACTCTCGCAGATCTCCACGGTGCAGCCCCGGGAGCGCAGCACGTCGCGGATGATCCGGCGGATCTTGGACTCGTCGTCGGCGACGAGCACGCGCCGGCCCTTGAGCACCGGATCCTCGGTCCGGTCGGCGAGGGCCCGCTCGACGCCGAGGAGGGTCTGGGGGCCTGCGGCCATGTTGCGGACGCGGGCGCGGATGCTCTCGACGTCGGCCTTGATGCGGGCGATGTGGCGGGCGGTCTCGGGATCGCGGGCGCCGGCGCCGGTGAGCCAGTCGGCCTCGCTGAGGATGTCCTCGAGGCACTCCTTGAGTTCGCCCTCGACGCGGCCGCTGACGGAGAGATTGGTCGTGCTGCGCTCGACGACGAGCAGGTCGAGCATGTGGAGGCTGATGGCGATATACCTGGCGAAGATCTCGCAGAACTGGCGGTCCTCGTCGGTGAAGTTGGCGGCCTGCTGGCTCTCGACGTTCATGACGCCGATGATCTTGTCGTGGAGGCGGAGGGGGACGGTCAGCGAACTCTTGGCGTTGCCGAGCCCGGGCATGAACCGCGGGTCGGTATCGGCATCGGCGCAGACGACGCTGCGCCCTGTCGCGGCCACATGGCCGCTGAGACCGTTGCCCTCTTCTTCGGCGAACAGCTCGAGATCGAGGGCTTCCTGGGGCAGGCCGGCGGCGATGACCGGCTCGAGTCGTCCGGTGCGTTTCTCGATGAGTCGGATCAGGAAGTGGTCGAAGTGGAGCAGCTCGTGGGCGATCCGGACGATGCGGGTCTCCAGGGCCTTGAGTCGCTCGGCGGAGTTGTGCGTTCGGACGGATTCGGCCTCGAAACCGACGAGCTCGGCGCCGGCCCGGTCGATGGCCGACATGCGGACAGCGAACCGCCGCTCCTTGGAGACATCGCGGACGACGACGGCGAGACGGGGGGCGATCTTGGGCTCCCCGGCGGCCACGATGAAGACCTCGTGGGCGAGTTGGTCTCGGGGATCGCTGAGCTCGAATTTGCAGGTGGGGCCGGGCGTGGCGAGGGTCTCTCCCCGGGGGAAGAGGGCGCCGGCGGCCTCCTCGATACAGACCCGGACCCGGGCTCGCGTGGTCTCGGGGAGGGAGCGGAAACGTTCGTTGGACCAGACCTCCGAGCCGTCGAGTCCGACGAGGCATACCCCCTCGCCGATGGCGTTCAGGAGCAGGGTGGCGGGGTGGGCCGCCATCTCCTGGAGTTCGCAGGATTCGGCGACCACCGCCTGGATGTCCTCCTCACGGAGGTGGGAGGCGGCTGAGCCCGGGGGGCCGACGACGATGTCAAAGCGCTGGCCGAGGTAGCGGCTGAGCTCTTCAGCCGGAACGCCCGGACCGCCGATGATAAGCAGTTTCGGCTTGGGTAGTGACATCGCTCCCGCCGATCGCGGCGGCTCTCCAACCGATACTCTAGCCGCGGAGTCCGGGGCGTCCCGGCGACGGCTGGGGCTTACCTTGCACCGGTTTGACATCGGCCCCGGGCACCTTTGTACTGTGGTTCATCCATGATTCTCGTCCGAGAAATCCGAAAGTCATACGGTCGGATCCACGCCCTCGGGGGCGTGAGTTTCGCCGTGGAACGGGGCGAGATCGTGGGGCTGCTGGGCCCGAACGGGGCCGGGAAGAGCACGACTATCCGAATCCTGACCGGGTTTCTGACCCCCGACGCGGGTTCCGTCCAGATCGACGGGCATGATGCCGTCTCCGATTCGTCGGAGGCACGGCGGCGGATCGGGTATCTGCCCGAATCGGCCCCGCTTTACCCCGAGATGTCGGTCTCGTCCTACCTCGATTATCGGGGACGCCTCTATGGGCTGGCGCGAGCCGAACGGCGCCGGGCGGGTGCGGAGGCGATGGCCCGGTGCCGCATCGAAGATATGGCCCGGCGGCGGATCGGGCACCTCTCCAAGGGATATCGCCAGCGGGTGGGGCTCGCCTCGGCCCTGCTGCACAACCCTCCGGTGCTGGTGCTCGACGAGCCGTCGAATGGGCTGGACCCCTCCCAGATCCGAGAGACCCGGTCGCTGGTCCGGGAGTTGGGGGAGAGCCGGACGATGATTGTGAGTTCGCACGTGCTGCCCGAGGTGGAGCGGCTGGCGACCCGGATCATCGTGATTGCCGGAGGGATGATCCGGGCTGACGGGACGCTCTCGAGCCTGCTCAGGGGGGGCGGGGAGGCCCGGTTCGTGGCCGAGGTCGAGGGGCCGGGGGACGAATACCTGGCCAACATCCGGGCGTTGCCGGGGGTCCGGGCCGTGCGTGCGGAGCCGCTGGAGGGCGGCGGGTGGAGCCGGATTGTGGTTGTCGCGGGGGAGGGCTCTGCGGACCCGCGCCCCATGATGTCCCGACACGCGGCGTATCTGCGGCTGCCGCTTCGGGAGCTGCGCCGGGAAGAGGCGACGCTCGAGCAGGTCTTCCTGGGCCTTGCGGACGCCGATCGCCCTGGTACGACGGCGGTGCCGGCATGATGGGCCCGATCGCGATCGCCAGGCGAGAGTTTGCCTCGATGTTCCGACTCCCGGTGGGTTGGGTGGTGATGGCGCTCTTCCTCCTGCTGACGGCGTCGGTCTTCGTGCTCACGATCGCGCCGGGCCAGCCGGCGAGCCTCCGGGATTTCTTCGCGGTCTCGGCGTGGCTGCTGATGCCGGTCGCGCCGGCGATCTCGATGCGTCTGCTCTCGGAAGAACACCGCACGGGCACGGCCGAGCCGCTGCTGACGTCTCCGGTTTCGGAGGCGGGGGTCGTCGTTGGGAAGTATCTCGGCGGCTGGCTCTTCCTGCTGTGCGTGATCGCCCCGACGCTGGTCTATCCGGTGGTGCTCTGGTCGATCTCGGATCCCAAGCCGGACCCCGGTCCGGTCTTGGCGGGGTATGTGAGTCTGGTGCTGCAGGGTTCGCTCTATCTGGCGATCGGCACGGCGATCAGCGCGATGACCAGCAGTCAGACCCTGGCCTACCTCGCGACGCTGTTCCCGATCCTGGGCCTGCTGATGCTCTCCTCGCTCTCGCCGGGGACGGTGCCCGCATGGGTGGAGCCGGTCGTGGCGGCGGTCTCGATCCGGAACCGGGCGACCGACTTTGCGCGCGGGATCATCGATACGTCGCACATCGTGTTCTTCCTGGTGGCGACGGGGTGGTGCCTGTTTGCGGCCCATGCGGCGCTCGAGTCGCGGAGGTGGAGATGAGTTCGGCGCGCCGCAGGCTGGTCGGGGCGGGGATGGCGGCGATCCTGCTGGCGTTGGCGCTCGGGGCCGCGGGGCTGCTCACGGCTGTGGGCGATCGGTTTCACGCGCGCTTCGATGTGACGACGACGGGCGAGCAGCGGCTCGCGCCGCGGACGCTGGGCGTGCTGGAGCGGGCCTCCGGGGTGGGAGAGGTCGAACTGGTGGTCGCGGTGGACGCGGCCCGGGTCGACCGGTGGGCTCGTCAGTCGGTCCGGGACGTGCTGGACCTCTTCGCCCATGCGGGGCGGGTGCGGGTCACGGAGATCGATGTGGGGTCGGCGGCGGGCCAGGAGACCTACTCGGCCCTGGCCGCGAGGCTGGTGGAGCGGGACCGCGCCGGGCTGGATGCGCACGGTACGGCGATACGCGGCGCGGCGGACGAGGCCTCAACGGTGGCGCAGGCGATGGAGATGCAACTCTCCCCGCGCCTGCTGGCGCTGCGGGATCTGCTCCGGGGGAGCGACGCCTCGACGGTGGCGGCCCGAGAGGGGCTCGAGCAATGGGCGGCGCTGGCGAGGGTGGGATCCCGGCAGTTGGCGGAGGCCGGACGCAGAGGCGCGGGCGTGCTCGACGACCCGGCCCTCGTGCCACCGCTGGCTGACGCGGAATCACAGCTTCGCTCCGCGCTCACGCAGCGCGCCGGCGAACTCGAGTCGCTCCGGTCGGAGCTTCAGGCGCTCGCTGGATCGAAGCTGACCACGGCGCAGGTGCGTCCGGCGTGCGAATCGCTCGACCGGGACGCTGGCGCGCTGCGCGACCGGCTGGCCCGGGCGGAGGACGGGCTCGCGAGGCTGCCCCGGCTGGACATCCTGCGGATCGCCGGCGCGCTGGCATCGTCAGAGGTCGGTCTGGTCATCGGGCCGGTCGGGACGGGGATCGCGGGGATCGACATCCGGGCGCTCTACGAGCCGCGGATCGCCGCGCCGGATGGGACGCTGATGGTCGGCGACGTTCGGGCCGCGGCGGAGGAGCTGTTCGCCGCGGGGATCTCCACGGTGCTCGACCCGGCGCGTCCGATCGTGGTGCTCACGCACGGAGAGCGGTCGAGCGTGCTCGAGAACGCGGGCTTCTTTGCGGGTATCCGGGAGCGGCTCTCGCAGCGAGGGATCGATCTGACAGAGTGGATCGCCGGACGCGACGAGGGGCCTCCGGACTTGCATGCGATCGACCCCGATGGTGTGCGGCCGGTGGTCTATGTGACGCTCAGCCCGGACTCTTCGGCCTCGGCCCGGGCCGAGGGCGATCTGGCGGGACCAGAGCGGGCACAGGCCCTGGGCCGGGCTGTGGCGAGGATTCTGGAGCACCGCGACGGGCTGTTGCTTGACGTCAATCCGTCGGTGCTCCCGGCGTATGGCGAGGATGATCCAGTCGTATCGCCGCTGGCGGCGCTGGGCATCAGGATCCGGACGGACGCCCCGCTTTTGCGGGGCCTTGCGGGCCTGAACGGCCGCGAGTTGGAGACAGATCTGCATCTGCTTCCCGAGCGCGGCGAGCAGCCGGTGCTGACGGCGATCCGGAACCTGCCGACGGTGCTGCCCTGGGCGACACCGATCGAGGTGACAGGCGGGCCGAGCGCCCTCCGCGCCACGCCGCTGTTGATCGCGCCGAATGATGGGCCGACGTGGGCGGAGAAGCAGTGGCTCGGGCTCTGGCAGACGCCGCGGGCGCAGCGCGGGAACATGGCGGAACCGCCGAAGTACGACGATGGGATCGACGGCCGGGACGGGCCGTGGACCGTGGCACTGGCCGCAGAGCGGGCCGACGCGCCGCCAGACTCTCGGATGGGCCGGATCCTGATCGTGGGTTCGAACTCGTGGTTTGCGGATCCGGTGGCGTTCAACTACCAGAGCACGGACGGGCGTGTGGCGCTGGCGGCACCGGGGAATTCGGAGCTCTTCGAGGCGGGCGTGTTGTGGCTGGCCGGGCAGGACGAGCTGATCGCGCAGTCCGCGGGTGCGAGGGCGACGCCGCTGGTCGGCCCCATCGACGCCGGCAGACTGCGGCTGATCCGGTGGGGGCTGGTGGCGGGGCTCCCGATGCTGACGCTGCTCGCCGGGGTGGTATGGCGGGTGGTGAGGGGCTAGACAGAGAGAGAGACGAAGAGACGAAGAGACAGAGAGACGAAGTGCGGCCGACTCAAGCTGCGATCAGGGCCCGGCCGATCACCATTCCCCCTCTGTCCCGCTTCGTCTCCCTGACTCTCTGTCTCTCTTGTCTCTTTGTCTCTTCGTCTCTTCGCCTCTTCGTCTCTTCGTCCCTGCCCCCCGTCTCTACCTTCCCGCCTTGAATAGCGTCCGCAGCGATTCCAGGATGTCGTCGCGGCCGTTGACCTTGGAGAGGATCAGCTTCTCTCCCTCCTCGTCCCGGCGGCCATCGGGGAAGGCCTCGCGGAGGACGCTGAGGAAGTTGCCGCTCCCATACGCGGAGGCGACCTGAACATAGCCGAAGAGGTTGCAGCGCCCGAGCAGGTGCTCGTCGATGATCGTGCAGCACAGCCGGTTGTCCGACTCGGAGGAGTTGTCGCCGTCGGAGAAATGGAACAGATAGACGTTCCAGTCGCTCGGGTCGTAGCTGGCTTCAAGCAGCTCGCGGCAGCACTGGTAGGCGGAGCTGATGCGGGTGCCGCCGTCCTCGCGAAGGGTGAAGAAGGTCTGGCGGTCGACCTCGGCGGCGCGGACATCGTGAACGATGTACCGGCTCTCGACCCCTTCATAGTTGCGGCGGAGCCAGGTGTCGATCCAGAAAGCCTGGAGCCGGACAAGCTCCTTCTGCTCCGCGCCCATGGAACCGGAGACGTCCATCATGTAGACGATCACGGCGTTGCTCTGGGGCTTCTTGACCTGAGTCCACGAGCGGTAGCGCAGGTCCTCCTTGATCGGGATGATCACCGGGTCGTCGGGGTCATAGTCGCCCATGGCGACCTGGCGTTTGAGAGCCTCCTTGTAACTCCGCTTGAAGTGTCGGAGCGAGGCCGGGCCGATGGGGCGGATCCCCGAGTACTTGTCACGGACGGTGGTGATGCGGTGCTCACCCCGCGGTTTGATGCGCGGGAGCTGGAGCTCTTCGGCGAGGATATCGGCGAGTTCCTCGAGGGAGACATCGACCTCGGTGACGTGGCGGCCCTCCTGCTCGCCGCCGGCGTTCTCGCCGGCACCGCCGGGCTTGCCGGCCCCTTGGCCCTCCTCGCCCTCGCCCATGCCGACGCCGGTGGAGTTGTCGCCGTAGCGGAAGTTCGGGATGTCGATATCGTGCAGAGGGATCGAGACGTAACGCCCGCCCTCCTTGCCCATGATCTCCCCCCGAGAGAGGAATTTCTTGAGGTCGCGCCGGATCTTGCCGCGCACGATCTGCCGGAAGCGTTGGTGGTCTTGTTCGATCTTGTTGATCATCGCGAGCAGGCTCGTCACGCCGCGGACGTGGATCGGGGCCGCGGCCTCCCCAACGTATGTACGAGAGAGAACATCGGTCGGATCAGGCTTCTGGTCGCACCAGATCCGGCGATTGGAGGCTCCGACCCGCCCGACGCACTCCCCTGGCCAGGATCCAGGAGCACGCCAGCCCGATGGGGAGGGCCAGGATCGTCTCGGCGGCGCGGTTGACGAGGTCGGCGGCGAGTCCGATGGTGGCGGCCTCTTCCCGCGATCCGGCGGAGGAAACCGCGAACAGCGTCAGCCCCACGGCCCACTCGCGGAGCCCGATCCCGTTGCCCGTCACGGGCACGACCATTGCAACCTGGCACACCGCAGCAATCGCCACTACATGCTCGGTCGAGAGCGGCCGCCCCACGAGCATGAAGACGATGGCGTAGCGGGCCACCCAGGAGAGCATGTCGATGCTGCGGGCACACAAGGCCGCGGCCTCACGCCACCAGGAGCGTCCGAGTGCGCGGGCGACAACGGCGGTCAGCCCCGCGACGAGTGTGGGCGCGGCGAGCAGGGCGGCCTGGGCCTCGGGACTGCCCAGCCGCGAGACGGCGGCGGCGATCCCCAGGAGGAAGGCGAGCGACACGATGCTCAGGATCATGGCGGCGACCATGACGCGGAGAGCGTCCCGGACGGCCATGTGGTGGTACTTCTTGTGGTAGGCGATGCGCCCGAACATGCCCGGGCGGAGCGGCAGGTGGTTGAGCAGCCAGGCGGCCCCGATCAGCAGGGTCATGTCGCGGGCCGGGACTCGGGCGTAGCGGTTGGAGAGCAGCCAGAAGGTCGCGGAGGTCGCCAGCCAACTGACGAGCGGCAGGATGAACGCGGCCGCGACGAGCCACGCCGGGGCGTCGCGGAGAGCCTCCATGGCGTGGTCGAGCACGGGACGCTGCGACCAGACCGCCCGGATGGCGGCCGCCAAGAGGAGCACTCCGGCCACAGCCCCGATCCAACGCCGGATCGCGACCGGGGAGCGTACCCAGCGTCGGGGACCGGCTTGTTCGGCTTCGACCGGCACGCCTTCAACCCGACCCAAGATCGAAATCGGCGGTCGCGCGAAGGAAGTTGGGATTCAGGCGGGAGAACGTCGGCCGCGGGTCGAGCAGACGTTCGCGGAGCGCGCGGGCGAAGGCCCGGAGATCGTCGTGCTCGGACTGCGCGGCCTGGTCGATCAGCGCGTCGTCGGACTTGACGACGCGCGTCACCAAGACCAGCGGGAGGAGCGTCGGATCGGTCTCTGCCCGCGCCTGGGCGTCGAAGGGCTCCATCCCCGCGGCGAATGCGGCCGGCGGCAGCACCGCGAGCATCGCGGCGCGCGAGCCGAGGGGGAGCGCCGTGTATCGGTCGGCCGCCACCACCGCGATCCGGTTGACCTCGTCGAGGGTGAGCGCCGGATCGCCCCGAACGGGCGCCAGCAGGCGGGCCCGGATGGCTGCGATGACACCGGGGAGATCGTCCGAGCCGGCGGCGTCGAGGGCGTCGGCGAGTTGCTGGCCGGAAGCCTTGCCAAGCGGGAGCGGCTCGCGGACGAGGCGATCGGTCTCGGTTTCCAGGCAGAGCGGGCCGGGGTAGGGCACGCCATTCTGATCGAGGACATACCCCTGGAGGACCCGCCACCGCTCCCGAACGGTTTCCGCCGCCCCGACTTCGGCCAACCAGCCGGTCAGGCCCGGGTCGGGCCAGATCACCACATCGATGGATTCGTTGGGCATGAGGCGGAGCCGGCGGTCGAGTTCGAGCACCTCCGGCGTCGTGCGGATGAAGTCCTGCCCGGTCCCGGTCTGCAGCCGCGGGTTGAAGAGCAGGCGGCTATTGAGCGTGCGGTCCCCCCCCACGCCGAGCGGGCGGGGAGAGATGTTCGTGAGGCGGATCTTCAGGCCGGGGCGCTCGGTCGCGGAGATCGTGTTGTCGGTGAGCGACGCCTGGAGCGTCATGAAACTGCGAGGATCCATGGCCATGCGGTCGATCCACGCGGGGACCTGCTGCGCCAGGGCGGCGAGGGCGGCGCGTTCGGGGGTCTGCATGGGGTCTTCGCCGGTGAGCTCGCGGCAGTGGTAGCGGGCCCATACGCCGGAGAGCGACATGGGGAGCCCCTTCGCGAGGCGCCGATAGATCTCCACCGCCTCGTCCTTGCGGCCGAGCTTCTCGAGGGTGATGCCGAGGCCGACCTGGTTGAGCGGGGAGTCGGCGGCGATCTGGCGGAAGAGCGTCTCGGCCTTGGCGGCGTCGCCGAGGCGGAGTTCGGCCCAAGCGCCCAGGAGCTTGGCCATGGCGGAATCGGGCCCGAAGGTCTTGGCGGCGTTCTCGGAGAACTGCTTGAGCGAGTCGGACTGCGCGTCGGCCCAGGCGATGGCGATGAGCTGCTGGGAGAGTTCGCCCCAGAGTTCGAGCATGCGCTGCTGCTTTTCCTCCTGGGTCGAGAGCTGGTCGAGCTTGCTCGCCCTGGCGATCGCTTCACCGAACATGCTCGTCATGTCCCGCAGCGTCGCGCCGATGGTGTCGCGGTCGTCGGCCATGATGGCGGCGACCAGACGCATCTGGTTATAGACCGGCGCGAGCATGATGGTCTCGGGCTTGGGCAGGGTGTCGGTCGGCATTTTGGCCTGCTCGTATTGCAGGATCTTGCTGGCTGCCTCGCCTCGTTGCTTGGCCAGTTCCTTGTTCAGAGAATCGATGACGACCTTCGGGCCTTCGACCTGCCAGCGGATGACCGAGGCCTCGGTCATCAGCCTGTCTGTCTGGCGAGGATCGGCGCCGAGCATGAGCCCCATCGCGAGCTGATGAAACCGGCGGGCCTGGACGAATTCGCCGCCAAGGGCCAGTTCCGTCGCCATTTGGCGGTACAGGCTCGGGTCGCTCGGGTCCGCCATCAAAAGGTTGATGAGCAGTTCGAGCCGATCGGCGGGAGACTTGGCGAACGGCCCGAAATAGGACCACGCCATCGCCGCGGCTTCCTTGTTCGTCGAATCGAGCTGCATCGCCTGCGTCAAGCGGCTGGTAAAGCCGGCGGAGTCGGCCCGCTCGCGACAGAGCAGCGCCGCGTCGAGCGCGAGGCGGCTGCGGACGGAGGCGTCGAGGGCGGCGCCCCCCGGGCCGATCACGCGGTCGTACGCCGCCAAACGCTCCTCGGCGGTCTGGAGCGAACGGATTCGCGACGAAACGAGGCGGAGCTGGCAGACGGTGTCCGTCGGGTCGAGCTTGATGAGGCGTTGGGTGAGGCTGTCGACCCGATCGGTTTCGCCCGCGGCCCACGCCGCCTGGATGGCGCCGCGGACGAACGCCTCGTCCGTTGGCTCGAGGTCGGCGGCCGTCTCGATCAGGGTCCTGGCGATCAGGTAGTCATCGGGCGTCGGGTTCGGGCGAGTCCGGAGGTCGAGGAGGCCGACGCGGGCCACGGCTCGGGCGGCGTACTCCTGCGGGTCGGCGGTCTGCGCCCCAGTGGGCGGGGGCGCGGCGGCGAGGGAGGCGGCGGCGAGCACGAGCACCCGGCTTGCGGGACCGAATCGGGAGATGGAACGACGCATGGTCAAGCGGCCCCTGTCACAAAGATCACCCTGACGAGCTCGTACGCGGCCCAGGCCACGCCGGCGACGAGGACGAGGCTCGCGACGAGTTCGAGCGGCCAGGTGATCGCCCGGCTGGCACGGGGGAACCATCGGTCCGCCACGAGGTACATGAAAAGGAATTGACCCGAGGCAATGGCAAACAGCCCCCCGATCCGCCCGGCGAGGGGCGGGAACAGCGTCCATCGGCCCGCGCCCTCAAAGCAGAGCCACGCCCCGCCAACCACCATGACGAGCGACCAGAGGGTCGCCGCAAGGGCCAGAAGGGTGAGGCTGAGCTGCCGGGTCACGCGCACCTTGACGCCCCTCAGACGAACCGGCCCACGCGGCCAGCGGTGAGTGTACCGGGCCGGCGGGATGGATGTTCATCCGAGAGCCATGGTCATGAGGAACTCGGCGTTGGTCTTGACCTTCTTGAGGCGGCTCTTGAGCAGTTCCATGGCCTCGACGACGTTCATATCGGAGAGGACCTTGCGGAGGCGGTAGACGAGTTCGAGCTCCTTGGGATCCATGAGGAGCTCCTCGCGCCGTGTGCCCGAGCCGGCGACATCGATGGCGGGGTAGATGCGTTTCTCGACGAGCTTTCGGTCGAGGTGGAGCTCGGAGTTGCCGGTGCCCTTGAACTCCTCGAAGATGACCTCGTCCATCTTGGATCCGGTGTCGACCAGAGCGGTGCCGATGATGGTGAGCGAACCACCGCCCTCGATCGCGCGGGCGGCGCCGAAGAACTTCTTCGGTCGCTGGAGGGCGTTGGAGTCGAGTCCGCCGGTCATGATCTTGCCCGAGTGGGGCATCTCGGCGTTGTAGGCGCGGGCCAGGCGGGTGATCGAGTCGAGGAGGATGACCACATCCTCGCCGAACTCGACCAGGCGTCGGGCCTTCTCGATGACCATCTCGGCGACGGCGACGTGGCGCCCGGACTGCTCGTCGAAGGTCGAGGCCACGACCTCGACGCTCTTCTCGGTGTTCCGCTTGAAATCGGTGACCTCTTCGGGCCGCTCGTCGACGAGCAGCACGATGATCTTCACCTCCGGGTAGTTCTTGGTGATCGCCCGGGTCATCTTCTGCAGCAATACCGTCTTGCCCGTGCGGGGCGGGGCGACGATGAGCGCGCGCTGGCCCTTGCCGAGCGGCGCGACCATGTCGACCACGCGCATCTCGATCTCCTCGGGCGTGGTCTCAAGGATGAACCGCTCCTCGGGGTGGAGGGGTGTCAAGTCCTCGAAGTTGACGAGTTCGTGGATCTTGCCCGGCGGGCGCTGGTTGACCTCGTCCACCCGGAGCAGCGCGAAATACCGCTCGCTCTCCTTGGGCGGACGGATCGCCCCGCGGACGATCATGCCACGGCGCAGACCGAATCGGCGGATCTGGCTGGGCGAGACGTAGATGTCGTCCGGGCCGGGAAGGTAGCTCTGCTCCGGCGAGCGGAGGAAACCGAACCCGTCGGGCATGATCTCGAGAGTCCCCTCGCCGAACATCAGGCCCAGACGCGTGGCTCGCGCCTTGAGGATCTTGAAGATCAGGTCCTGCTTGGGGATCGAGTGCGGCTCGTCGATGCCCTCGCGGCCCGCAACCTGGAAGATCTCCGGGAGTTCCATCCGCTGCAACTGGCCGATCGTGATGTGGTCCTTGAGCGCCTCGGGGTCGGCGTTCTTGGCGATGCGTTCGAGTTCCGCGGCCTCGCGTTCGAGTTCCTCATCGCTGGGCAGGATGTGGTCGGGGTAGGACGACCTTCCACCGCCCCCACCGCCGCCGAAGCCGCCGCCTCCGAAACTCCCGCCACCACCGAAACTTCCCCCGCCGCCCCCCGAGCCCATGCCCCCGCCCTTGCGCTTCTTCCGCTTGCGGCGCTTCCCGCCTCCCATGCCGTTGCCACCCATGTCGCCCATCTGGCCCTGACCGCCCTGCGGGCGATCTCCCATGGGCCGGGGCTGGTCGCCCCCGCCGTGAGACTCGGATTGCCGACTGTCTGCCGGCCGCGCTTCGGGCTGCCGGTCGGGCTGCCGAGGCTCGGACGGCCGGGCGTCGGGGGCACGACTCTCGGCCTGCTTGGGCGCCTCGGGCGGTGCGGGGCGCTCCGCGGGGGCGGCAGGCTTAGCCGCGGCGGGCGCGGGCTTCGACGGGGCGGGCTCTTTCGGCGTCGCCTTCGGGGTCGCCGCTGCGGCCTCGTCGGCCTTGGTCGCCCGCTTACGGGTCTTGGTCTTCGCCCCGTCTTCAACGACGTTGCTTGTCTTTGCCATGTTGTGGTGATTCCTTCGGGACGATGCGCGTGGAGCGAGTGCGTGCGGGGAGGGTGTCTCGTGGAAGCTGCTTTGCGACGGAAGAGCAGCGGTTGGAGCCGGTGGATCCGGGTGGCGTGAAGCCGCCGATTGCCCGCGACCACCGAACGTGTTGGAACGGGAGACAGGCCCTTCATTCCGGCCATGGAGGGGGAAAGCCGTCGGCAATCACACGATGCCCGTCAACCGGCGATCGGCCCGAGCGGTTCCGGACCGTTCCCTCTTCGACATGCCAGGATCTGATCGAGGATCCGCCTTACCTCCGCCCGTAGTCGGGCGGGGTCGGCGTCGTTTACTATCTCATGATCTGACCGTTTACGCTTCTCATCAAGGGGGAGTTGGACTTTTTCTCGCCGAACGAGCTCGGCCTGATCCCAACCCCGAGATATCCTAACATGATCCTGACGCAAGGCAAGCGGAGCGTCGACGAAGATCACGGCATCGCACTCAGCGTCGAGACCGGCCTCGAACAGCAGGGGTGCATCCACGATCACCGCTGGGGCCCCGGCCTGCCGGGCCTGGTCGCGGAGTTCCGCCCGTCCCTGCCGAACGATCGGGTGGACCAGCCCCTCCAATCGCAGCCTCTGATCGGCATCCGCGAACACGATCGCGGCCACACGCTTGCGGTCGATCCGGCCGTCGCGGTCGAGCACCTCGCCCCCCCACCACTCGACAAGCTTGGCGCGGACGTCGGGCCGGTCGAGCGCCTCGCGTGCGGCCTTGTCGGAATCGGCGACCGGGCAGCCAAGCTCGGCAAAGGCGCGGGCGACCTCGCTCTTTCCCGACCCGACCCCTCCCGCCAGCCCGATGACGACGGGCTCGGGGCGCTGCAGCCTGCAGGTCTCGATCATGCGGCGCACCTCTTCCAGACGGGCGAGCGGGCGGTCGATCGTCACCCAGGCGATCTCGATCCCCCCGGTTCCCGCGGTAGCAAAGCCAAGGGTGCCGGTGCCTGTCAACCGCTCCAGGAGCGTCCTGTGCAACACCACGTGCTGCACCCTCGCGACCGGGACCGTCGCGGCACTCCTCGCAAACACGCCGAAAACCCGCAGCACGTACCTCCTCGTCAACGCGTAGCGTCGTGCGCTGACGACGACCGACTGCCACAGAAGCCGGAGCGCCGCGGCCAACAAGACGCCCCCGAGAAGTTTGGGGCCCAACACCCCAAGACGGCCCATCGCGGCGAGCACGATGGCGATCAGGGTCGCGAACAGCCCGAGGAGCAGGAGGCCACCAAGCGACTCGAGCAGGATGGCCCATACGCTCGGCCGCGTTGTGAATCGGGGCGGGTCGTCGGCATCGACCCACGGGCGAAGCTCGCGGGGGATATCCCCCGCCGACTTGGCGGGGGCGTCGATCACAGGGCTTCCCGCTTCAGGGTGGCGATCTCGGGGTAATTGCGGTAGTACCCGTTGTAGTCCAGGCCATAGCCGACGACGAATTCGTCCGGGATATCGAACCCGATGTACTCGGCCAGCCGCTCGTCGGGTGTGGTCGCCGTGCGGGAGACACGCTTTCGGAGCAGGACACAGGCCCTGAGGCTGGCGGGTCGCTGCTCTGCGATGATGCGACGCACAAGCTCGAGCGTCTGCCCGGAGTCGAGGATGTCGTCGACCACGACGACGTGGGTGCCGGCGAGATCGGTCGGGAGTTCGCTCTGGATCACGGCGCCCTTGCTCGCGAGGCTCGTGCCGGGGTAGCTGCTGACGGCCACGAGGCCGAGGCTGAGCTTGAGCGGCATCTCACGGAGCAGGTCCGAGGCGAGGATCATCGCGCCGGACATGATGGGCACAATCACGATCCGCCCTGGACCGGTCCGGGCCATCTCGTCCCGGAGGTCGTTGCAGAGCTTGGCCGCCATCTCGTGGACCCGTGCGGCGATCGCCTCGCGGGCGATCAGCGTGCGTTCGATCTCCGGGAAGGCTCCCGGCTGGCCGGCGGCATGCCTCACAGGATGAGCCCCCTGGCGCCGCCTGTGCGACGGGCCTTCGCGTACCGCTGGAGCGCATCCTCGATGACGGCGTGGGCGGTCTCGGCGGGCATGATGTCGTCGACCTCGACGCCCTTGCCCTCGAGCTGCTTGTAATCCTCGAAGAACCGCTTGAGCATCCTGAAGATGTGCTTGGGGAAGTTGCTGGCCAGTTGGAACTCGCTGTAGATCGGGTCCTGGCAGAGCACGGCGATGATCTTGTGGTCGGGATCGCCCTGATCGAGCATGGTCATGAGACCGACCGCCCGGGCCTCGCAGAGCGTCATGGGGGGGATCGTCTCGGTGCAGTAGACCAGGACGTCGAGGGGGTCGTGGTCCTCGGCGAGCGTCTGGGGTATGAAGCCGTAGTTGGCCGGGTAATGGACGGCGGAGGAGAGCACCCGGTCGAGCTTGAGCATGCCCGAGCCCTTGTCGAGTTCGTACTTGTTGCTCGAGCCCTTGGGGATCTCGATGATCGCCTTGAAGACGCCGGGGAGGTCTTTGCCCTCCACGGCAGGGGTGACGTCGTGCCAGGGGTGAATCATGGCCCAAGCGTAACCGGTCCGATGGATCCGGTCTGAACCGCGTGCGCTCAATCCCCCAAGCCCGGCCGCCAACAATGCTCCGGATGGCCCCCACGACCCCACCCCACCCAAACTCGGCCTCCTCGACCTCGCCCTGATCCGGGCCGTGGCCGATGTCGAACAGGACGGGTCCTCGTGGCTGAGTCCTCCCGAGGAAGCAGCGACGCTGGGCCCCCCCTCCAGCCTGCTGGAGCGGGCCCAGCGGTTGGACCAGCGTCTCCGGTTGGAGCCGACGCTGCGCAAGGTGTTGGGCTCCTTCGGGCTGCTCTGGTTCGGGGCGGCCGGCCTCGGCCTGCTTGCGGGGCTCTCGGCGGCGTGGGCCGGGCTCGCCGGCGGCGGCGACCCCACCCGCCCGGAGGGGACGCAGCTCAACCCGCTCTGGTTCTTGCAGATCACGCTGGGTGTCCACACGGTGTTCCTGCTCGCGGCGCTCATCTTGCCGCTGTTGGCGCGGGCGGGCCTGGCCCACCCCTGGGCCGGCGCGGCGAGGGCCGTGGCCTCTGGGCTCATCCGGCTCGGGGCGCATGGTCGGCCTCGGCCGACAGGGATGGCGGCGGTTTCGGTCGCGCTCGGTGGGCGGCGGGGCCTCTGGCTGGCCAGTGCACTGGGACACACCGCCGGCCTGAGCTTCATCGTCGGCTCGATCGCGGCGTTGGTCGTCGCCGCGGGGTTCCGAGAGCAGTACCGGTTTTTCTGGAAGTCGACCCTGCTCACCGACTCCCAGGTTGTCGCCCTCGTCGACGCGGTGGCCTCCGGACCCCGCGCGCTGGGGCTGCCGACCCCGACACGCGCCGAGATTGTGGCGGCCCGTGCCGGTGCCGATCGGCCTGCCGACGATCTGGCGGAACCATCGCGCTGGGCGTGGATGTTGGTCGGCTCGCTCGTCGTCTGGGGCGCGTGCCCGCGTCTGATCGCGCTGGCCTGCGTCGGGACCGCGCTCCGGCACGCCACCCGGGCCGGGCCGCTCCCGGTGAGCGAGTCGTACGCCGAACGGGCGATGGCGCGGGACCGGCGCCTCGCGGCGGACGCCGGCGAACCGATGGCTCCGGCCCCCGACCCCATCGCGACTCGCGCGCCAGGCGCCCCGGACCACCGACCGCGCGGGCCGGCCGCGGTGCTCGGATACGAGATCGATCGGGAGATCTCCTGGCCCCCGGCGGGCCTCGAGGGGTGCGTAGATCTGGGCATCGTCGATGGGGCCGCGGATCGACGCCGCGTGCTCGAGCACCTCGACGACTCGCCCACCCAGCCGGCGGCGCTCATCGTGTGCTTCTCCCGGGGCGAGACCCCCGCGGCGGCCGAGCGGGACTTCGTCGTCGAGCTTGTCGCGCGGATCGGCGACGGGATGGGCGCCGTGCTGACGCTCAGCCGCGCACTCGCGACCGATCGCTCGGATCGGGACGCCGAGCGGATCGCGCACCGGACGGGGCTTTGGCGAGAAATGGCGGTTGCGGCGGGAATCCCGGCGGCGCGCGTGATCGAGGCGGACCTCCTCCACTCGACGGCCGTGACGGCCGCACGCCTCGCGGTTCTGGCCGGCGACCGTGCCGTGGCTCCGAGTTCCGCGCCGGGCGCAGTCCGCGCCGCACTGGACGACATCGACCGATGGGCCGGGGCAGACGATTTCTCCGATGCCTCCCTCGCTGCGCTGCTGCGTCACATCGAGAATCGGTTCGACGCGACGCCGCGCTGGCGCCGGGCGGTCGAGTCGGCCCGCTCGATCGAGGGACTGGGCGAGGCGAAGGCGGTACTCGCGGAGAGCGCGAAGAGCTTCGGGAAGCTCCTTCCCGGCTGGATGCCGCGCCATGTCGGATGGGCCTCCGCAGCCGCGACGCTCGTCACAACGGGGACGCTTTCTGCGGTCGCGCTGGCCGGCGGGCCGATCGGGTGGGCCGCGGGTGCGTGGCCCCTCTACGCCGCAGTCGGGGCGGCTCTCGGCGAACTCGGGGGGCGGGGTTTCGCGGCGGCGCGTCGCGAACCACCACAGGGAGAGGGAGCAGCGGTCGACGGGGTCCGTGCCGCGGTGCTGCACGCACTCGTGCTCGGGCTGCAGGGCATGGGGGACGAGCAGGTCGCCAGATCGATCGACTTTGTGCTCGATGGTGCGCCAGAGATCGCCACACCGCGCGAGGCCCCGCGTTTGACGGCGCACGTCCGAATCCGCCTCGGGCTCCTGCCCGAATCCGGGGGGGCGCCGGCATGAGCCGCGAGCCGATCCGGTTGGCCGTCATCGGTCATACGAACACCGGGAAGACCTCGGTGCTCCGGACGCTGCTGCGAGACGCATCGCTGGGCGAGGTCGCCGACGCTCCGGGCACAACGCGCCAGAGCCGCCGCTACGCGCTCGCCCTCGATGGAGAAGAGGTCGCCGTCTTCTGGGATACTCCGGGTCTCGAGAATGCCGCGCTCGCGCTCGAACACCTCCGACGCGTCGAGCAGGAGCAGTCGCTCTCCGGCGCGCGGCGCTCGACGCCCTGCTCGCGGCCGGACCGCCGGCGATCGAGCACGATCTTCGGCCGCTCCGCACGCTGAAAGACTGCGAGGCCGGGCTCCTCGTGTTTGATGCGAGGGAGCCCCCGCGGAACAAGTATTGGGAAGAGCACGAGCTGCTGCGCCGGTGTGGCCGGCCGATCGTCGCCGTGCTCAACTGCACGGGCGACGACCGCGCGCGAAGCGACGAATGGGACGCCGCCCTCCGCAGGAACGGCCTCCACGCCGTCGCCAGGTTCGACGCGTGGGCAGCCAGCGAGGCCGACGCGTCGCGCCTCTTCGGAAAGCTCCGCGAACTGCTCGGGCAGCGATGGGGCGTGGCGCTCCAGTCCATCGTCGACCGCCGCGCATCCAGCCAGCGGCGGCGGGTCGCGGCGATGGCCGAGGAACTCGCGACCCTGCTCGTGGACCTCGCATCCCATCGCGTGGTGACGCCGCGCCCGACGCGGTCCGAGGGCGAGGCGGAACTCGCGCGAGACCTCGGTGAGGGCTGGAGACGGCTGCGAGACCGCTTGGCCGAGCTGCACGGCGTCTCGCCAGATCGCCTCGCGGCCATCGAAGCCGAACTCGACTCCAGGTCTGCACGCGAGGCGGCGTTGCTCGACCCCGCAGACGCCACGCTCACCGTCGGATCCGCCATCGCCACGGTCGCGGGCGGCATCCTGGCGGGTGGCGTCAAGGGCGGGCTCATCGACGTCGGGACCGGGGGGGCGACGCTGGGCGTGGGCATGGTGCTCGGCGGCGCGGCCGGCCTGGCATTGGGCGGCCGCGAACTCTTCCGACACGCCCTGCTCCACCAACAAGGCGACATCGAGCTCGGACTGACCGAGGCCGCGCTGGAGGCCGTGGTGCGGCGGGGCGTGTGGCTGATCGTCAGACTCCAGACCTATGGCCAGGCGAGCGAACGACCGCTGGCGGCGCCGGGCGCTTCCGGGCCGGGAGCGATCCCGCCCGATGGAGCGTCCTCGCTGCTCCGAAAGGCCCGGCGCCACCGCGCGTGGTCGAGGCTCCGATCCGCCGGGGCGGGGGCGCCGCCACGGCCGGAGGGGAGCCTGCGCCTGATCGAGCGGCTCCGCACCGTGCTCGCCGCGAGGGCCCTCGGGGCGCAACCGCCGGGCTAACGGGGCCTGAGCACCCGTGCGGCCGCCACCCGCCGCCCAGGGGGTCGCTACGCTCAGGGCATGCTCACACTCGACTACGCAAACTGTCTGTCCGAACGCGTCGGTGACCACGGGCTCGATCCGGCACGGATCGGTGCGGGGTCCGAGCTGGCGCAGGCGGCCTCTCACCTTACCGAGCGGCTGGCGTCGTCCCGCGGCACGGGCTGGGAGCGGTGGCGCGAGCTGGCCCGCGGGCCGATGCGGGCCGAGCACCTCGCCGCGGTGCGACAGGTGGTCGGGCGGTGCCGTGGGCGGTTCGACAACCTCGTGGTGCTCGGGATCGGGGGCTCGGCGCTCGGCAACATCGCGTTGCAGTCGGCGCTGCGCCCGGGGACGCACAACCTCTGGGAGGCCGGCGCTAACGGACGAGGTGCAAAGGAGAGAGCGGTCCCCCGGGTGTTCGTCGTAGACAACGTCGACCCGGCCTACTTTGGCTCGGTGCTGGACTTTTGCCGGAGCGCCGCCGGCGGCGGGCTGGAGCGGACGCTGTTCAACGTCGTGAGCAAGAGTGGCGAGACGGCCGAGACCGCCTCGCAGTTCATGACTGTGCGGGCGCTGCTCAAGGCGGCCATGGGAGCGAAGTTCAAGGACCACATCGTCGCGATCACCGATCCGGCCAAGGGCACGATGAGGCAGATCTGCGATGCGGACGGCTACGCGACGCTGCCCGTACCCGAGGGCGTCGGCGGGCGTTTCAGCGTGCTCAGCCCCGTGGGGCTCTTCTCGGCGGCGATGGCGGGGATCGACCTGGACGCGCTCCTCGACGGCGCCGACGCGATGGACCGACGCTGCTCGAACCCGGACCTGGCGCAGAATCCGGCGGCGATGCTCGCGACGCTCCTCGTGGAACTCGGCACACGCAAGGGCAAGAGCAACCACGTCCTCATGCCCTATTGCAACGCGCTGTATCTGCTCGCGGACTGGTTCCGGCAGCTCTGGGCCGAGAGTCTGGGCAAGCGTGTCAGCCTCACCGGCGACACCGTGTTCGCCGGGTTCACGCCCATCAAGGCGCTCGGCACCACCGACCAACACTCCCAGGTGCAGCTCTACCGCGAGGGGCCCAACGACAAGGTCTTCGGCTTCATCCAGGTCGACGACTTCGGCGGGCATGACCTCACCATCCCGGAGGGGCTCGGGATCGAGGCACTCGGGTACCTCGAGGGCAAGAGCATGGCCCTGCTGCTGAACGCCGAGAAGCGGGCCACCGAGTACGCCCTCGTTGACAGCCAACGCCCCAACTTCAGCATCAACTTCCCGAAGCTCGACGAGCACCACGTCGGCGAGTTCATCATGCTCTGGGAGGTCGTCACCGCCTACGCCGGCCTCATGCTGAATATCGACGCGTACGACCAGCCCGCCGTCGAGACCGGCAAGCAGGCGACGTTCGGCCTGATGGGCCGGGCCGGCTACGACAAGTGGAAGACCCGCGTCGAGGGAACACTGGCCCCAACCACCTACCGCATGTAGCCGGACCGCCGATCGGGCGTCCCCGGTGGGAGACCACGCCATGCCCCTGTACGAGTACGAGTGCGAGCAGGACGGGACCGTCATCGAAGTCCAGCGCCCAATGGCCGATGCCGACAAGCCCCTCCACGACCCCGAGGGCAAGGGCCGATCCTTCAAACGCAAGTTCTCCGTCTTCGCGACCCACGGGGCGGCCCCGAGCGCCGGGGCTTCCTCCGGAAGCCACGTCCACACGGGGGGTTGCGCCTGCGGCCGGCCCGGCGGTGGGTGCGGGCGGATGGGCTAACCGCAGCATCTAGAGACACCGGGCCGAAGCGATCGCGTGCGCGGGCGGAACCTGCGCAGGGCGCGATTCATGCGCGGCTCGCGCCCGCGGGGCTGGCGTGCCGCCCGCTTGTGCTTTGGCACGGGGCTTGTGTTGCGGCTGCCGGACCCCCTCGCGCGGGCGGTCCCGGGAGCGGCATGAACTACGGCCTGTACATTGCAACCTCCGGCGCCCTGAACGCGACCTACCGGCAGGACCTCTACACCGGCAACCTCTCCAACATGAACACCGTGGGATTCAAACCCGACTTCGCCATCACCCGGCAGCGCGATCCCGCCAGGGTCGAGGACGACCTGGGGTATCTCCCGTCCAACTCGATGCTCGAGCGATTGGGCGCGGGCGTCATGTCGGAGCGCACCAAGCCGCAGTTCCAGCAGGGCACTATCCGCAACACCGGCAACCCCTACGACCTGGCGATCCGGGGGGAAGGGTTCTTCGCGCTGCTCAATGAGAGCGACCGCTCGCTCGATCGGCTCCGCCTGACCCGCGACGGTCGCTTTACCCGCGACCCCTCGGGGCGCGCTGGTCTCCGTGGTCGCGGGGATGCCGGTCGTGGGCGACGATGGGCGGCCCGTCGTCATCCCCGACGGGCCGACCCCGAGATCGGCGCGGACGGCACGATCCGGCAGGGCGGGGTGGAGATCGCCAAACTTCAGTTCGTGGAGGTCACCAACCGCGATGAGCTCCGCAAGGGGACCGACGGCCAGTTCATCGCGAACGCCAGCCAGATGGCCAATCGCCGCCCGGCGACCGGGCTGATCGATCAGGGGGCCGTCGAGGAGGCGGCTGTGAACGAGATCACCACCCTGATGCAGATCGAGCAGGCCTCGAGAGATGTCCAGAGCAACCTGAGCATGATCGGCTACCACGACCGGATGCTCGACCAGGCGATCAACCGCTTCGCCAAGGTGACTTAAGAGAGGAAGAGGGCCCATGGCCGTACTCGCCCTGCAATCCGCCGCCTCGGGGCTTACAGCGCTCAACACGCAGCTGGACGTGATCGCCAACAACCTGGCGAACGTGAATACCGCGGGCTTCAAGGCCAGCCGGGCCAACTTCCAGGACCTGATGTACGTCGAGCGGGGGCAGCCGGGCGTGGAGAACGCCAACGGCGACCAGCGCCCCACCGGTCTGTACGTCGGTCTGGGCGTGAAGGTCTCGGGCACCCAGGTGACCTTCGAACAGGGCTCCCCGCTGACGACCGACCGCCCCTACGACGTCATGATCGACGGGCTCGGATTCTTCAAGGTGCAGGTTGAAGATTCGCTCGGCCCCCAGGGCGTCGCCTACACCCGCGCCGGCAATTTCACGCTCAATTCCGACGGCGAGATCGTGCTCGCCAACGACCAGGGCCGGCGGCTCGAGCCCACGATCACCATTCCGGAGGGCACGATCAGCGTCTCCATCACCCCCGACGGACGGGTGCAGGCGTCGAATCGGGCCAGGCCGAGCCCACCGAGGTCGGGCAGATCCAGATCGCCACATTCGTCAACCCGACCGGGCTCAAGCAGGTCGGCGAGAACCTCTTCGTCGAGACAGCGGCGAGCGGCCCGGAGATCCTCGGCAACCCCGGCGAGGAGAATCGGGGCTCGCTGAACCAGGGGAGGCTCGAGAACTCGAACGTGGATCCCACGAAAGAGCTCATCGAGATGATCCGTACGCAGCGGGCTTTCGAGATGAACAGCAATTCCATCCGGGCCGCCGACGACACCCTGCGGGCCGTCGCGCAGCTCCGCAGATAGGCCACTGACGGGAGGTCGGCGCCATGAACGCACGGAGGCTTCTTGGGGCGCTCATCCTGTTCGGGGTCGCGGGAGCGGCATCGGCCCAGAACACGCTGGCCCTCCGCCGCACCGCCCGGATCTCGCCAGGAGCGCCGCTGGTCGTCGCCGATATCGCCACGGTCTCGGGGCCCGACGCCGAGAGCCTCGCCAGGGTGGTCATCGCCGAGGACCCCGCGGCCCAACCCCGCGATGCCCGTGGCTGGATCGAGATCGAACTCGAGTCGGTCCGGGCACGCCTGAAGCAGGAACTCGGGCTGCCCGCGGGCATGATCGCTATGAGCGGCTCCCGGTGCGACGTGCAGATCGTTGCCCCCGCGGCGGCGCCCGCCCGCGACACCGCCCTCACGAAACCCTCCGGTCCTGCTGGGGCCGAGTCGCTCGTCTCGCTCACAACCGTCCGGGGCGCCATCGCCAACGAGCTTGTCCGCCTCCTCCGCGCTCCGGCGTCAGACCTGCGGCTCGAATTCGAGGCGGCGGACGCCCAGACGCTCGACACCTCGCTGACCGGGCGGACCGTCGAGATTGCCGCGGTGGGCTCCTCGGAGCGGATGCCGTTCGCCGTGGTGCTCCACGAGGCCAACGGACGCTCGCTCCGACGCACGGTCCGGGTCGGCGTGCTCGTCCGGCGGCAGGTGGCCACCGCCGGGCGGACGGTCGAGCGGGGTTCGACCCTGACACCGGAAGATGTGAGCGTCGACGAACGCTGGCTCCGGCCCGGCGACCCGGCCGTCGGCCCGGGCGCGGCGATCGGCTCCGTCGCGCGCCGCCGGATCGGTCCCGGCGACCTGCTGACCGGCCAGATGATCGAGCCGCCAATCGTCGTCCACAAGGGCGACCGGGTCTACGTCAAAGTGCTGCTCAATAACATGGTGATGCGACGCATCGCCGTGGCGACCGAAGATGGGGCCGGGGGCCAATCCATCGAGTTTGCCGCCGTGAGCGACTCCAGGCAGCGGTTCCGTGCCACCGTGGTGGAACGCGGGGAGGCCGTTGTCGGCCCCTCGGAGCCCGGCACGCTGGTTGCGTCCGACTCCGCGACGGCGCAGTAGGGCGCCGACGCAGTCGGAGGGCGATCGATGATCCGGCCAAACTTGCCCCGCCTCGCCGCCTGGGGCGCACTTCTCGCGCTTGCCGGCGCAGCCCACGCCCAGAGCTTCTACACCCAGCCGGTGGCCGTTCCGGTGAATGACATCGGCGACGCCGATCCCGCGGCCCCGCTTCGGGAGGTCAGCATGCTCTTCGTCGATGTGCCGCCACCCCGCAAGTTCGCGGTCCATGACCAGGTGACCATCCTCATCGACGAATCGAGCTCGGCCGAGAGCAAGCAGACCCTCGACACCAAAAAGGACTACGACCTCTCCGCCGCGATCAATCAGTTCCCCGATCTCATGCAGCTGCTCGAACTGCGCCTGCAGGAGGGCGACCGAACCGGGCTCTCGACGCTGGACCTGAACAGCAAGCAGAAATTCAAGGGCGAGGGACAGGCCAAGCGGTCCGACCGATTCGTCGCCCGGATTACCGCCGTGGTCATCGATGTCAAGCCCAACGGCACGCTCGTGCTCGAGGCCAAGAAGAGCGTGACCTCCGGGCGTGAATCCAAGCTGATCGTGCTCTCCGGCACGTGCCGCCAGGCGGACGTGACCGACAGCAACACGGTCACCTCATCGCAGCTCGCCAATCTGAACGTCGTGCAGACGACCGAGGGCGAGGTCGATGCCACCGCCAAGAAGGGGTTGATCCCCCGAATCCTCGAGACCATTTTCAACTTCTGACGCCGCGGAGGATCCGCCATGCGACACCGCCCCGCCCCCCACCCGCTGCTCGCCCCACTGCTCGCCCTCTGCACCCTCATCGGCCCATGCGCGTCGGTCGCGTCCGCCCAGACCATGACCGTCCAGAACATCTCCCGCATGGCATCCGACAGCCGCTTCAAGCTCCAGGGGCTCGGCCTGGTCATGGGCCTCAGCGGCACGGGGGACTCGGGCAAGGAAATGGCGATGGTTCGCCCCCTCGCGGCCGTGCTGCAGAAGAACGGCAACCCAATGCCCGACCTCAAGGAACTCGAGAAGACCAAGAGCGTGGCGCTGGTGATGGTGACCTGCGAGATCCCCGCCGGCGGCGCCAAGCTCAACGACTCGCTCGACATCACCGTCGCCACACTGGGCACCGCTTCCAGCCTGGAGGGCGGCGAATTGTTCATCGCCGCGCTCACGGGCCCCCTCCCCGCCTCCCCGGTCTACGCGATGGCGTCGGGCCCCATCATGATGCTCGACCCGGCGCACCCCACGACCGCCAGGGTCGCGGCGGGCGCCCAGATCATCAAAGAACTCCAGATGCCGTCCCCGGATACGCACTTCGACCTGGTGCTCGAACCCCACTACCGCGGGTTCGCCGCCGCCGCCCAGGTCGCCACCGCGATCAACGACAACTACTTCAATACCCCGGCCGCCGCGGGCATGCGCATCGCCAAGGCCGCCGACGACCGCACGATCATGGTGGACATCCCCGAGGCCGAGATGGGGGACAAGGCGGCCTTCATCGGCGAGGTGATGTCCACCCAGGTCTCCGAGGCGCTCCTGAGGCTGCCGCCGCAGGTGATCTGCAACGTCCGGACGGGAGCGATCACCTTCACCGGCGATGTCCGCGTCAGCCCGGTCGCCGTCGCCATGGACGGGATCTCGATCCGGAAGACCGAGCCGCGCCCGGTGCCCACGGCGGCCGACCCATTGGTGACCACCACGAACTGGCTCGGGGTGACGACCGAGTCCGACGAGCCCGGGATGACCAAGCTCGACGACCTGCTCAAGGCCTTCGACCAGCTCAATATCCCGACCAAGGACCAGATCTCGATCATCCAGCAGATCCACAAGCAGGGCTGCCTCCACGCCAAGCTGATCGTCGAGTGAGCATGGAAACCGCACCCCTCCAGCCCGGACTGCTCCGCACCTCGATCCCCGGCCCCGCGGCGGAGGTTGCGCCGCGCCGCGAGGCCGAATTCCGCCACCTGCTCGATACGGCCAGGGCCCAGCAGGAGCGCGGGCCGAAGGCCGACGAGGCACGCAAGGCAGCCGAGGAGTTTGTCTCGATGGTGCTCGTCGAGCCCATCCTCAAGCAGGTCCGCGAGACCAACAGAGCGGCCCCGCCGTTCGCCCCCACCAACGGCGAGAAGCAGTTTCAGTCCATGCTCGACGCGAGATTTGCGCGGGAGTTCACCCGCGCAGCGCGATTCCCGCTCGTCGACCGCCTGGCACGCGATCTGCGGAGTGCCGGAGCGACCAGCCACCCCACCCAGATCCGGGTGTAGCCAACCACGCGGCCGGAGGACTCGGCGATGCGGACACAGACAGGGAAGTCTGACGACAACCAGGCCCGCCCGGCGCCCCGATCGCTCGAGGGGCTGCTCCACGACCTCGTGACCGCCCACGAGTGGCTGCTCCGCGCGACCGGCGCCCACCGTGAGGCGATGCGCCGGGCGAACCCCATGGCCATCGCCACGACCCGCGACGAGATCGCCGCCGCGACATCGAGAGTCGCCGAACTCGACACCGAACGCCGGCAGCTCGTCGCCGCCATGGCGCCCGACCGGCCGGAGGCGACGCTCTCAGAGCTCGCGCTCCACCTCACCGAACCCCAGCGCTCGCGTTCCCTGGACCTCGCCGGCTCCCTCCGCGAGCTGGTGCTCCAGGCGCAGTCCGAGCAGAAGCGCCTGCGCGTCGCCACCGAGGCCATGCTCCGGCACGTCCGCGGGGTGATGCAGCAGGTGCAGCGAGGACTCAGCCACGCGGGCACCTACGGCCCGGGTGGGCGTGTAGAGCGTGGCGCCGCCGTTGTCACCGGCATCGATATGACCAGCTGAGGACGCCATGAGCCTGACCGCCGCCATGTTGATCGGGAGAAGCGGGCTGAGCGCCAGCCAGGCTGGCGTCCAGGTCTCGGCCAACAACATCGCCAACGCTTCCACTCCCGGGTACTCGCGTCAGATCATGTCGCTCGCCCCCAGCCGCGGACAGAGCCTCGGCGCCGCGGGCACCATCGGGCGCGGCGTCAGCATCTCCGACATCCGCCGCCAGGTCTCCTCGGCGCTGCAGTCGCGCCTGTGGACGAGCCAGTCCGACGAGGCCGCGGCCTCGGCCGAACTGGACTCGCTCAGCTCGCTGGAATCGTCCCTCCAGGAACTCACGGGAAACGACTTCTCCAGCGAGCTTGCGGGCTTCTTCAGCACCTGGTCGGAGGCGGCCAACCTCGAGCAATCGAGCACCGTCGTCGTCCAGCAGGGCCAGCGCTTGTCCGAGTTCATGCACCGGATCCGCAAGGACGTGGTCGGAGTGCGAGACCAGATCCAGAGCCAGCTCGGAGGCCTGGTCACCCAGGCGAACGGCCTGCTCGATCAGATCGCCGAACTGAACAAGAGCATCGCCCGCATCGAGCGGGGCAGACCCAACGCCAACGAGCTGCGCGACACCCGCGACATGCTCGTGACCAGCCTGAGCGAGCTCGTCGACGTCAGCGTTGTGGAGCAGTCCGGCGGCCAGTACGACGTGATGGTCGCTGGCACGCCCGTGGTTCTCGGCGCCCGCAACCTCGGCCTCGACATCCGCCAGGATTCCGACGGGTCGCGCCTGACCTCAGTGGTCACCCTGGCCACGAACGGCCAGCCGCTGAACCTCTCGGGTGGCAATATCGGCGGCCTCCTGACCAGCCGGGATATCGGCGTGGAGGACACCCTCGACTCGCTGGACGAGATCGCTGCGCAGCTCATCTACCAGGTCAACAAGCTCCACTCGACCGGGCAAGGCTCGAGGGGCATGACCACCTCGACGGGACTGCTGGGGATCCCGTCCGAGGACCGCACCAGGCCTCTGAACTCCTCGCTCAACGGCACGCTCTCCTCGCTGCCCTTCAGCCCCGAGAACGGCGGGTTCTACGTGAACGTCAAGCAGCAGTCCAGCGGGCTGGTGAAGACAGTCCGCGTCAACGTCGACCTCGACGGGATCACGAACGCCGGCGAGTCGGGGTTCGACGACGATACCTCGGCCGAAGACATCCGGGCCGCCCTCGATGGCATGGACAACCTGACCGCCTCGTTCACCGCCGCTGGCCAGCTCAAGATCGATGCGGACGCCGGCTACGAGTTCTCCTTCTCAGACGACACCTCCGGCGCCCTGGCGGTGCTCGGCGTGAACGCCTATTTCTCCGGCACCACCGCGGCCAACATCGGCGTCCGCGCCGACCTGCTCTCCGATCCTTCCCGGCTCGCCACCGGGCGGATGGAGAACGGAGCCTTCGTTGCCAACGGCACGGCCCTGGCGATCGCCGACCTCCAGACCACCGGCCTGGACTCGCTGGGGGGATCCACAATCCAGGAGCACTGGGGCGAGCGGGTGCAGCAGATCGGCGTCGACACCCAGTACGCCACCGACCGCCTCGACTCGACCCAGATCGTCCGCCAGAGCCTCGAGGCCCAACGCTCCGCCGCCAGCGGCGTGAGCATCGACGAGGAATCCATCAACCTCATCAACTACCAGAAGCAGTACGAGGGCTCGGCCCGCGTGATCACCATCGCCAAGGACCTGCTCGACACCCTGCTGGCCACGATCTAGAGGAGCGCCCGTGAGCAGCATCCCGTCCAATCTCGGCCGTGTACCCGACCTCCTCAGGTCGCAGTTCTCCCTGGCCAATATCACCCGCACCAACATCGCGATGTTCCGGACGTCGAACCAGATCGCGACGGGCAAGGCGATCTCCAAGCCCAGCGACGACGCCGTGAAGGCCGTGGCAATCGCCGCCGTGCAGAGCCGGCTCAGCCGCGGGGGCCAGATCTCCTCGAATCTCGAGTTCGCCAGCAGCTCGCTCTCCACCATCGACCAGGCCCTGAGCGAGGCGGGCGACCTGCTCCTCCAGGCCCAGTCGATCGCCTCCCAGCAGCTCAATACCGGGACGAGCACCGGGGAGCGCAAGAGCGAGGCCGTCGTCGTCGAATCGATCATCCAGGGCCTGTACCAGATCGCCAACCGCGAATCTCGTGTCGGCCACATCTTCGGCGGGAGCGACCCCGCCAACCCGCCGCTCCAGTCCTTCCTCGACGGCTACCGCTACACCGGCCAAGGCCCCGGTCTCGCGACCGACCTCGACATCGGCGGGCGGATCCCCATCACCCTCGGCGGCGACACCCTGCTCGGCTCAACCTCCTCCCGAGTCGTCGGGGGGGTGGACCTCGATCCGCAGGTCTCGGCCGACACACGGCTGGCCGAACTCGACGGGGCTCGGGGCGCCGGCGTCAATCCCGGCGTCATCACGTTCGCCTTCAATGGCGGGGCGACCCAGAACATCGATCTCTCCGGCGCGAGCACCATCCGCGACGTGACCGCCCGGATCACCCAGGCCATCAAGGCCTACGAGACCGAGAACGGCGTGACCGTGCTGGGCCTGGGCGGCGTGAGCTTCCAGGGCTCCACCCTCACGATCGACGTGGACAACGCCGGCGGGACGAATCCAAGACTCTTCTTCGACGACGAGGGCACCGGCACCACCGCCCGCGACCTGGGGCTCGCCGACGACGACGGCCTTTCGTTCTCCGCCACCAGCGGCGCCGGGCTCGACCTGGCCCCCCGGCTGACGTGGACAACCCCCGTCGCCGATCTGCAAGGGCTCGGCGGGACCTCACTCGGTCAGATCCGGCTCCGCAACCACGGCCTCAACCGGATCGTCGATCTCAGCCAGGCCGAAACGCTCCAGGACGTGAAGAACAAGATCGAGTCCTCCGGCCTGGGCGTCCGGGTCGAGATCAATCAAGAGGGGACGGGGATCAACGTCCACAGCGAAGTGGCCACCACCGGCGCCGGAGCCCTCGCCATCGAGGAGGTCGCCGGGAACGCCGGCACCGCCTCGGCCTTGGGAATCCGATCGCTGGATACCAATACGCTCCTCGCCGAGTTCAACGACGGACGGGGCGTCCGGATCGTCTCGGGCTCCCTCAACCCCGAGTCGGGCGACCCCGACCCCACCCTCGACGTCGACTTCACCATCACACTCGGCAACGGCGCGACCATCGACGTGAATCTCACGCCGGCCGATACCGCCACCGTCGGCGACGTCATCGATGCGATCAACTTCCAGGCCGCCATCCAACTCGGCGACCAGGGATACTCCCAGAACCTCTTCCGCGCGAGTCTGGCGGACGACGTCAACGGCATCGTCCTCGAGCAGGACTCGACGGCCCCGGGCATGACGGGCAACCTGCAGATCAACGCGAGGAACAACTCGCAGGCCGCCTCCGATCTCGGCCTGCTCGGCGGCAGCCTGAGCACGGACGGCTCGACGCTGCAGGGACAGGACCGGGCGAAGGTGCGTCCGGACAACATCTTCTCCTGGCTGCTCGACCTGCGGGCAGCCCTGGAGAACGACGACACGTCTGGCATAGGTCTTGCGGGGGAGAAGATCAGCAGCGCGGTCGACACGCTGGCGGAGACCAGGGCGCTTGTGGGCGGATACGCCGACCGCGTGAACAAGGAAACGGCGGCTCAGGAGGATCGCAAGGTGCTGGATCAGTCACTGCTCAGCCAGCTTCAGGACACGGACTTTGCGCAGGCGGCGTCAAATCTTGCGCTCCTGCAGACGCAGCTGCAGGCGGGGATGCAGACCGCCGCCATCGCCTCGAGCCTCTCCCTGCTGAATTTCCTCGCGTAGGAGACGGGATCGCCGGGATCGGACGGAAGTCTGGTGCCCGGGCTTGGATCGAAGAATGAAGGGCCCGTATCGGCCGCGGGCCCGGTCGAGGACAGGAAGTCCGCCGGCGCGGATCGCCGGCGACCATAACACGGAAGAGGCCGAGTGAACCGGAGCGCACACATGGAAGTGCGGACCACTCGTTTCGGGGTGATCGAGATCGCGGAGGACCGCGTGATCACCTTCCCGAAGGGGCTGCTGGGGTTTCCGCAGCACCGACGGTTCTGCCTATTGGAGCCCGGAGAGGACGCGTGCTTCTTCTGGCTGCAATCGGTGGAGGATCCCGATCTGGCGTTCGTCGTGACGGACCCTTCGCTGTTCGTCACCGAATACGCCGTCCAGATCCGGCCCGAGCAGATGACCTCGCTCGAGCTGCGTGACCTGGCCGACGCCCAGGTGTTCGTGATCGTGAACAAGGTGGACCAGACCCTCACGGGCAACCTGCAGGGTCCGCTGGTGATCAACACGCTCACCCGCGCCGGAGAGCAGATGGTGCTCGCCGAGAAGAAGTGGACGACACGCCACCCCCTGCTCAAGGTCACGCCGTCCACTCAGGCCGCCACGGCCTGATCCATTCGTTCAAGCACAGTGTTCGTGCGGCCTCGCCGGCAAGCCCGGCGCGCGCCGACCACACGGACCAACTTCCCGCCGCGGCGTTCGTTCGGCCGCGTCGTTCACCGAGGCTCCGCCGCCCGTCGGCGTGCGGAGACCCTGCGTTACGAGGAGCCAACCCATGCTGGTGCTCTCACGTCAGCGGGATGAAACGATCATGATCGGAGACGAGATCGAGATCACGGTCGTTGACATCCGCGGCGACAAGGTGCGCCTGGGAATCACCGCTCCGACGAGCATCGCCGTCCATCGCAAGGAGGTCTACGAGGCCATCCGACGCGAGAACGAAGAGGCGGCGCGTCTCAACGGGGATATCCAGATGATCAGCCAGACCATCCAGCCCGGACCGGAACGGGCCGCGGCCCGATCCAGGGCCGCGCAGCTGGCCAGGCCGGTCCGCACCCAGCCGATTCCGCAGGCCACAGTCCGAACCAAGAAGGAACCCACGAAGCGCACGGGCTGAACGCCCGGCGCGGCCGTTAAGAGGTCCCGAACCCCTCGGCCCCAGTCACGGAGGATTGCCATGTCGAGGATCAACTCCAATATCCCAAGCCTTATCGCGCAGTCAAACCTCACGAAGAACAACAAGGAACTCCAGCTCCGCCTGGAGAGGCTCTCGACGGGGCTGCGCATCAACCGAGGCGCCGATGACCCCGCCGGTCTCATCATCTCGGAACGCATCCGCTCCGACCTGAACGGCGTCGAGCAGGCCGTCAAAAACGTCGAGCGCGCCTCGTCCGTCATCGCGACGACCGAGGGCTCCCTCGCCGAGGTCAACGACCTGCTCACCTCCATCCGCTCCCTGATCGTTGAGTCGGCCAGCACCGGCGCCAACTCCAAGGAGGAACGCGCCGCCAACCAGCTCCAGATCGACTCGGCCATCGATTCGATCACCCGGATCAGCAACACCGCCACGTTCGGCGGCCTCAAGCTGCTCAACGGCTCGCTCGACTACACCCTCTCGGGCGTGGACACCACCGAGATCTCGCAGGCACGCGTCAATACCGCGAGCCTCATCAACGTCGACAGCCTCGCCGTCGAGGTCAACGTCCTCGCCTCGGCCCAGGTCGGCGCCCTCTACTACAACGGCAACGCCGACCCCACCCGGCCCGGCGTCATCCTCTCCACCACCACCATCGAGGTCACCGGGCCGCGAGGCGTCGAGACCCTCACCTTCCAGTCCGGCACCCCCCTCGACGAGGTGGTCACCGGCATCAACAAGCTGACCAGCATCACCGGGGTCGAGGCCTCGCTCATCAACGGGGACGTCAACTCGGGGCTCGTCTTCAAGTCCGCAGACTACGGATCCGCTTCCTTCGTCTCCGTCCGACGCCTCGACGCTCCCCCCACCGGCAACGCCTGGCAGCTCTACAAGTTCCCCGACGAGAGCGAGATCCCCGATATCACCGGCGGCTTCCCCTGGAGCAGCGTCACCGGCGCCGACCGAGACCGAGGCCGGAACGTCTCCGCGCTCGTCAACGGCAACCTCGCCACCGGTGACGGCCTGAACGTCAGCGTCAACTCCCAGACGCTCAGCGTCCAGCTCCTGCTCAACGAGGACTTCGCCATCGACCCCACCGCGACCAACAGCACCTTCTACATCACCGGCGGTGGTGCGCTCTTCCAGGTCGGGCCCGAGATCACCGCCCAGCAGCAGCTCAGCGTCGGAATCTCCTCCGTCGCGGCCTCCAACCTCGGCGGGGTGCTCGACTCCGGCACGCTCCACTTCCTCAGCTCCATCAAGTCCGGCGGCGACAACAGCATCGAGAACAGCGTGGACCGGGGCGACTTCACGCTCTCGAACGACGTGGTCCAGGCCGCCATCGATCAGGTCACGCTCCTCCGGGGCCGCCTCGGCGCCATCGAGCGAAACAGCCTCGAGACCAATATCCGGTCCATGCAGGCCGCCTACGAGAACCTCAGCGCGAGCAACTCGCGTATCCGCGATGCCGACTTCGCGTATGAGACCAGCCAGCTGACCCGCGCCCAGATCCTCGCCAGCTCTGGAACTTCCATCCTCCAGCTCGCCAACCAGCAGTCGCAGCAGGTCCTCCAGCTCCTCGGCTAGGTCGGATAACCCACAAATCCAAGGGCTTTCACCCGAACCCCGGCCACAAGGCCGGGGTTTCTTTGTAGGTGGGCGCAAGAAGATCCGGCCCATGTCCCGCAGATTTCCTACGTGTCGGAACTGATGAGGCTCAACCCACCCCCAGAGAGCGTCGATGCCAGCGACCGAGCTGAGCCGACAGGCCCGGCACGAGTTCCCGGACGGACCCGGGAGGCATGTGGCGAACGCCACTGATGCGACGACGGGCAGGACGCGCGGCGTCGGCAACTGGGGTTGGGAGGCACCGGCACCGCCGCGGCCTCGAGATCAGGCACGGAGGATTCAATGTCTCGCATTAACACGAACGTCCAGTCCATGGTGGCCCAGCGGGTCTTGGGCCAGAACAACTACGCGCTCAATCGCTCCCTTGAGCGGCTGAGCACGGGTCTGCGGATTAACCGCGGCAAGGATGATCCCGCCGGGCTCATCGCCTCGGAGAACCTGCGGGCAGAGATCAAGTCGACGAACGCGGCGATCTCCAACGCCACCCGCGCCGACCAGGTCGTCAATACCGCCGAAGGTGGTCTGCAGGAGGTCTCCAGCCTGCTCACCGAGCTGCAGGGTCTGGTCACCACCAGCGCCAGCTCCGGCGGCATCTCGCAGGCCGAGAAGGAAGCGAACCAGCTCCAGATCGATTCGATCCTCCAGACGATCGACCGCATCTCGGGCTCCACGAGCTTCCAGGGTATGAAGCTGCTCAACGGCAACTTCGACTACCAGGTCAGCTCGATCAGCTCCTCGGTCACGGACTTCAAGGTCAACGGCGCCAAGTTCAACACGGCGACCCAGGATGTTGACGTCCTGATCACCCAGTCGGCCCAGCAGGGCGTGCTGTTCATGTCGTTCGGCGGCACCTCGCTGGACCTCAACGGCGCCAACTCCGGCAACTTCACCGTCGAGATCACCGGCTCGGCCGGCAGCCGCGAGCTGCAGTTCGCCTCCGGCACGTCGCTCGACGCGATGGTCACCGCCATCAACACCTTCACGGACACCACCGGTCTGGTCGCCTCGGTCGCCAGCGGCGGCACCGGCATCGCCCTCTACTCCAACGAGTTCGGCTCGGCCGAGTTCGCCAGCGTCAAGGTCACCAACGACGCGGGTGTCCAGGGCTCCAGCACGACCATCGGCTTCTACAACATGACCTCGAACGACGCGGGGACCATCGACAGCAGCTCCAGCGTCGACTTCGACGCCACCGCGGCCCTCAACGGCATCAAGGACGCCGGGCAGAACGTCGGCGCCATCATCAACGGCATCGCCGCCACCGCCAAGGGCAAGGACATCAACATCAACACGGACTTCCTCGACGTCGAGATGTCCCTGACCACCAGCGCCAGCCAGACGCTCGGTTCCATCTCCGCCTTCAGCATCACCGGCGGCGGAGCCGACTTCCAGCTCGCCCCCAGCGTCGACATCGGCGGCAAGGTCTCCATCGGCATCGGCGACGTCGCCGTCCGCAAGCTCGGCAACAGCAGCCTGGGCTTCCTCGACGACCTCGCCAGCGGCAAGTCCTACAACCTCGTCGATGACGACGGCGTGCAGGCCCAGAAGATCGTCGGAGAGGCCATCAGCCAGGTCTCCAGCCTCCGCGGCCGACTCGGCGCCTTCCAGACCAACGTCATCGGCTCGACCATCCGCGCCCTCGGCATCGCCGTCGAGAACACCGCGGCGGCCGAGAGCGTCATCCGCGACGCCGACTTCGCGACCGAAACCGCGGCCCTCACCCGGTCGCAGATCCTCTCCCAGGCGTCGACGCAGGTGCTGTCGATCGCCAACAGCCAGCCGCAGGCCGCCCTGCAGCTGCTCGGCTAAGCAAGGACGCTGACCCGAGAGGCTCAACCCCAGCCTGATCGCGGCCCCGGTCCCCCCAGGACCGGGGTCGTCTTTTTGCCCCCCAACCCCTCCCATGGGCCGATCTAGTCCTGGTGTGCCCACGCTCCCCCCCACCCCAACCCGACCAGCTCCCGGCCGAGTTGGCGAAAATCGCCGCCATCTTCGACGCCTACCTCCGCGTCGAGTGCGGGATGAGCGCCAACACCCTCGATGCCTATGGGCGTGATATCAGGGAACTGCTCTCCCACCTTGCGGAACAGGGGGTCCGCAGCCCCGGGGAGATCGACCACCGGATGCTCGCGGCCCATGTGGCCCGTCTGAGCACGAGGGGGCTGGCCGCCTCCTCCGTCGCACGCCATCTCGCCACCATGAAAGTCCTTTTCCGATGGCTGACAGCGACGGGCCGCACACCCAAGAACCCCGCCGAGTTTCTCGACCAGCCCACGCGCTGGAAGAAGATCCCCAACGTGCTCTCCCCGCGCCAGGTCAAGCAGCTCCTCGACGCCCCGGCACCCGAGGCTGACGCCGACCCGGCGGGCCCGCCCCTGTGGCTCCGCGACCGGGCCATCCTCGAACTTATGTACGCCAGCGGCCTGCGCGCGAGCGAGGTCGGAGCGCTCCGGCTGGACGAGGTGCTTACCACACTCGGCGTGGTTCGTGTCACCGGGAAAGGCGACAAGCAACGCCTCGTACCCATGGGGAGCCCCGCCCGCGCCGCCCTGGACGCCTACCTCGCCGAGTGCCGGCCCAAGCTGCTTCGAGCCGACAGCCGCGACGCTGGAAGGGTCTTTCTGACGCGCACCGGGCGGCCCATCGAGCGCGTCCGCGTATGGCAACTCGTCAAGAAGCACGCCGCGACCGCCGGTCTCGCCAACGTGCACCCGCACGTACTCCGGCATAGCTTCGCCACACACCTGCTGACCGGGGGCGCCGACCTCCGCGTCGTCCAGGAACTCCTGGGGCACGCCGACATCGGCACCACCCAGATCTACACCCATGTGGACAAGTCTCGCCTGAAGAGCGTGCACGCCAAATTCCACCCCAGGCCCTGACGAACCGGGGAAATGCTGCCGCCGCGCGTGAGCAGACCACCGCGACACCGCTGAACCACGTGAGCAGCCCCACCTTGGGACCGCGCACGCGATTGTCTCTCTCTCCTCCGCTTCACGCCCGTTGACCCGCGGGCGTGCGGCCTTTCTGGCCCTGCCTCGCTCGGTCTCGCAAGTTGCCGGAAGGGCCCGCGTGCCCGGCCAACGGGTCCCCCGGGGGTCCGACCATGCCGCCACCTAGCCACCCGTCGCGGAGGGATGGACACACTTCGGCATCGCCCATACCCTACCAAGAGGTTTCAGGAAGCTTTGAAAGCCCGGGATCGGGCCGGCCCGCAGCCAGGGATGGGACCATGCACGCCAACGACCGTTCACCCGCCCTCCATCCCGCACTCTCCGGGCTCGACGCCGGGCTGCTCGGCGCCGTGGCGGCCGGCGAGGCGCGGCTGACCCCGGAGCAGGCGCTGCAGATCTTCCGCGAGATGCCGACGGCCGAGTTGGGGCGATGGGCCGATGCGCGCTGCCGGGCGATCCATGGCGAGTCGCTCCGCACGTACGTCATCGACCGCAACATCAACTACACCAATGTGTGCACCGCCCGCTGCACATTCTGCGCGTTCCGGCGCGATGCCACCGACCACGACGCCTACACGCTCGGGTACGACGAGCTGCTCGAGAAGATCGCCGAGCTGGTCGCGATCGGCGGCACCCAGATCCTCATGCAGGGCGGCATGAACCCCGACCTGCCTCTCGACTGGTATCTCGACCTGCTCGCGGCCATCAAGTCCCGCTTCCCCAAGGTCCACGTCCACGCCTTCAGCCCGCCGGAGATGATCGAGTTCGTCAACTTCTTCGGGCCCCCAGGCGACACGCTCTTCGACAAGGCCCGGTGGGTGCTTACCAAGCTCAAGGCCGCCGGAATGGACTCGCTCCCCGGCGGCGGGGGCGAGATCTTCGCCGGCCCGGTCCGGCGCAAGATCGGCTTGGGCAAGTGCGACCAGGAGGCCTGGCTCACGACGATGTACGCGGCCCACTCGCTGGGCATGTTCACCAGCGCCTCGATGATGTTCGGCCACATCGAGGGCCACGCCGACCGGATCCACCACATGCGGTGCGTGCGGGAGTGGCAGGACAGGGCGCTCGGGCGCACGCCGGACGGCGTCGAGCGGGACCGACCCTTCGGCCATTACAAGGCCTTCATCTCGTGGCCGTTCCAGCGCGACAACACGCCCCTCGGACGGGTCAAGGACTGGGGGACGCAGGAGGGCGACTCGGGCGAGTTTCCCGGGGATGTGGTGGCAAACCTCACCGGCGATGGCGACGCCAGGGCCCATCCCGAGTTTGGGCGGCGGCTCCGCATGGCGGGGGCGGTGGACTATCTGCGGACCCAGGCGGTCAGCCGCCTGTTTCTCGACAATGTCTACTCGATCGGGGCGAGCTGGGTGACGATGGGCCCGCACATCGGCCAGACCGGTCTGGCGTTCGGGGCCAACGACATGGGCAGCGTGATGATGGAGGAGAACGTGGTGTCGGCGGCGGGGACGACCTACTGCATGGACGAGGCGGTGCTGTGCCGGCTCATCCGCGATGCGGGGTTCACGCCGGCGCAGCGGAACAACACGTACGACATCCTGCGTCCACGATGGGGCCGAGAGCCCGGACCTTGCGGTGGGCGATTGGTCGGAGCATCGGCTGCGGAAGCTCCATGTGCAGCGCAAGGAGAGCGCGGGCGCGGCGCTGACGATCAGCGCTTCGGAGCGTTCGTAGCGCTCGAAGATTCAGTTCACCACGGAGTGCACGGAGTTGCACGGAGTGGAGGCGCGAGCGCCTGTGCGCGCGGATCGTCAACTTGTGTCGAGGTGTGCAGCGCCGGCGGCGAGGGCGAGGGCGCGGGGGCGCGAGGGGTGGACGTTCATCGCGCGATCGAGGCGGGCGGCCGCGGGGGAGCGACGGGGGGATGCCGCGCGCGACGTGGCGCTTGCGGGCTGATCGTGCGGACTTGAAGGTTGGGTCGCTCTTGCAGCGGTGCGGGGGTGCGCGTGGTCGGGCTGCTGAGGCGGCGCCGGCCGTCGCGGCGTGGGACCTGGCCCGGGGTGGGGCGGGCCGCTGTCGTGCGGGAGGCTGGCGCTGGCCTTGGCGATTGAGGCCGCGGCGATTGAGGCCGCGGCGATTGGGGCCGCGGAAGGGATGGGGGGCGTGGGGGGCGTCGATTCCGGCGGCGGGTGGCCGAGGTGGGTTGGCGCCTGGGCCGCGGGCTGGTGGTCGGCCGGCGTTCCGATCTCGGTAGTTCCCGCACGGGCGGGCAAGCCGCCCGTGGCACAGGGCGATCGGGAGGCTCGCGGGCGGACGCCGAGGAGGAGGCGGACGAGGGTGGTGGCGGCGCGGCGTTTCTCGACGAGGTCGTCGGTCTTGCGGGCTATCTCGAGGAGGAGGTCGGCGGTCTGGCCGAAGCGGTCGTCGCGCTGGATCTCGGCGCGGAACTCGCGGAGGTCCTTGAGGGCGCGGAAGAGGGGCTGGACGTCGGGGCGAGCGAGGAAGCGGGCTTGGGTGATGGGGTCGGGCGGGTCGGGGAGGGGGCGGTCGGGCTCGGCTGGCTGTTGGGGCTCTCCGCCCCCGAGGGGGCCGATGATCGAGAGGAGGAGGGCCTCGTCGGCGGGGGAGAGTGTCGGGATGGGGCCGCAGTCGGGCGTCATTTCGTACGTATTTTATACGGTTCTCCGGGCCTGTCAAGCTCAATGTTCGGTTTTTTTGCGGCCGACTGGGATGCCGAATGGGCGCGTCCGGGTCTGTCGACCACACTGCCCCTGCCCCGGGCTTCCCTCCCCGGCGCCCTTGTCCCGGGCGCGCTCGCGGCGACGGTCTGCATCGGGCTCTCCTGTCTGTCGGATGTGGTTCAGACACCACCTTCCAGCGGGGGAAGCCCTTTGTCAGAGTGCGCGAGAATCAGGACGTCATCCGTAGTGCCCGGCGCCGTCGGGTTCCATCAGTCGCGGCGTTCGATGTCTCCCGCTCCTCCCCCATCTCCCCGCGCGGTGACGCGGGCCGCAGAGCACTGCTGCGCCGCGGAGAGACAGAGGCGCAGGAGAGGCGAGAGGGGCGGCGAGCAGTGGCACCCGAGGTCGGGGACGCGCGGAAGTGATGCCACCCGCCGAAGTCATCCGAACGGTTTGCCATCAGCCTGCTTGGGGGTTCGATCGAGGTACGGAACTACAGCGCGGGTGGGCCGGCCTCCACGAGATCGGCGGCCCCTCGTCGTCGTTTGACCTGCCCCCAGCAATCCGGTCCAAGAATCGTTCCGAGCACTTTTTTCCTGGGGGGCGGACCGTCCATCCGTTATGCTTCACACGGGGATCAACCGCGCCCGGAGGGCCATCCATGAGGCACGCCGTTCTCTGGACATTGGGGTCGGTCTGCTGCTTGGCTGGGGCCGCCCAAGCGCAGATCCGATGGCAGGCGACCGTGCTGCATCCGGAGGGGGCGTACGAGTCGTTCGCCTATGCCGTCGATGGCGGAATGCAGGGCGGCTTCGTCGACCCTGCGGGCAGCCAGGACTTTGGGTTTCCGACTCTCTGGTTCGGATCGCCCGACAGCTTGGTCAACCTCCTCCGGCTGGAAACTGGGATCGGGGCGATGTGTACGCGATGCAAGGCGGACGGCAGGTTGGCCAGGTGCTCGCGGCAATGTCGCCCAGCACGCGGCGCTTTGGTATGGATCGGCCGGCTCATTTGTTGATCTGCATCCGAGCGGGTATCGCAGTTCTATCGCCGAGGATGTAGCTGGGGATCAAGTCGTGGGCCTGGCCTCGCCGAATGGGAGCGGAAACGCCCACGCGGTGGTGTGGAACCTCACCGACCGGACTCTCACAGATCTCCACCCGCCCGGTGCCCGTTGGTCGCGAGGCTATGCCACCGATGGACGCTGGCAAGGCGGCGAGGCCCAGTTCCTGACCTCGGCTACGCGATCCACGCCGTGCTCTGGTCGGGCTCTGCCGAGAGCGCGACCGATCTGAATCCCTTCGGGGCCAAGACCTCCACCATCAACGACAGGCGCCGCCGGCGTCCAGGTCGGCGACGCGCTGGTCGGCACGCAGCAAATCGCGGTGCTTTGGCGGGGCACTCCCGAGTCGGCGATCAACATGACACCCGACGGCGTGATGAACGCCCACCTCTACGCTACCACCGGCGATCTGCACGGCGGCAGTGTGCGCTACTCAGGTCAGTGGGCCCAAGCCGCGATCTGGTTCAGCGACAACCCCAATGACTTTATCTCCCTCCACGACGCGATCCCTGGCAACTGGAAGTCCTCGGAGATTTACTCCCTCTCTCGTGGTCGGCGAGACCATCTACGCCGCTGGCGCAGCGATCCCCGACGGCCCGGCACCGCCCGCGCGATCGTCTGGACCGGCACGATCCCCGCCCCCGGCCCGGCCAGTGTCGCGGGCGCCGGTGGCCTGCTCGGCGTCTCCCGTCGGCCACGACGGGCTACTCGCCGCCGTTGTCCACATACGAGTCGATGAACAGTTCGATGTCGGTGCCATCAATCGCTGCGTCGGCGTTGACATCGGCCAGAGGATCGTTGTTGGCGAGCGCGTCAGCGAACAGATCCACGTCACCGCCGTCCGCCCCGCCCGAGAGGTTTAGATCGCTCAGGCACCGGTTGATCTTGATACGGTGGGCATAGCAGTTCCGCTCGCTCCACGCGTTGCCGTCCCACTCCCGGGCGATGTACGCGAAACAGCGTCTTCTTTGTCCGGGCCCGCCGTCACCATGTGGTGATAGTCCCCCAGTTGCTGGGAGGGGGCCTGCATCAGGGAAACGGGGCGGTGGTGAGCCGCTTGGTGTAGACATTGGGAGAGGCGGTGTCGAACCCGGTGATCCGCGCGTAGTAGACATCCACCTCGTGAAAGATGGGGTTGCCGCCCGAATCGACATCGAGATTGTCAACGTCGACATCAAGGTATGGGTCGTTGCGGTTGTCGTAGAAGACGAGATTGATCGCCCCGCACCCGTCGATCGCCATCGACGGCATGATCTGGTCTGGGCCGTGGTTTGTCACCAGCACCGGGGCCCAGGAGTTTGAGATCCGTGAGCACGAAGTGATCCTCCGCGAGGACCGCGAAGGACGCGCCATCTTGACTCGCGCACAATGTGGATGTCGGTGTTGGTCGATCCCGGCTGCGACCGCGCGTAGAACGCCACATAGACATCCCCGTTGTTGGGATCCACCGCCATCGCGGGGTGGCACCAGCGCCGATCGACGGCATACGGCGTATCCCCTGGAGTGCCCCAAGAGGCAGTCACCGTCGTTGCCTCGATGGTCGCGTTTCCGTCCACCTCAACAGGTTGGCCGAAGTCAGGCAGCCAGGTTGCCCCGTCGGTGTCCGGAGTACACGACATACGGCAGATTCTCGTTGTAGCACCCGCCGCCGCACACCGGGCAGACGCGGGGCCTGCGGCCCTCAGGCGGGCGACGCGGCTAGCCAGCGTCCGCGGCACGGCCGTCCCCCTCCAGCACGATGACCTTGGACACCTTGCCGCACGACTCGCAGCCGGCGGCGTCCCCACCCCGCTCGCCCGCGGCCTCGTCCACGAGGGCCACGGTCCCGCAGCCCCGGCAGAGCCGGCACGGGCCGCGGGTCCCGCCCGGGCGTGCTCCAGCCGCGTGATGCGCGAGGCCAGCGTCGTGCCGCGACACGCCCTCCTTCCGCTGCTCGTCCTCGAGCTGGTCCACCCCGCGCCGCCAGGTCGTCCAGCCTGGATCGACTCGCGGCCGGCGCAGCAGGGGGCTCGCGCCGACACCCGTTTGAAGCGGCCGTCCATCACCAGATGTTGGGCGACTATGTTCCGTTGGTTGGGGACGAGGAGCGGTCGCCCGCCTTCCTGGTGGCGCGATCTGGTTGGGCACGCTGGTGCCGTGCTTCGCGGGGTCGTTGGCCACAGTCTGGGCCAGAGACGTAGCCCTGCCCTGACGCCTGCCGCGCGTCCCCACTGCCCCGGTGGCAGCATGTCGAGCACGAGGCCGCCGCTCCCGGTACGATCCTCCGATGCCGAGGCCTACCCCTGAACCGAGACTTCTGGAAGAGCGTCGCCGCCACGCTCGACGAGTGGACGTGGAGCCCCTGTGGGCCTGCTGCACGACCTCTACAAGCTCTCTCCGGAGAATCGCGTTCTTGGCGGCCCTGGATCGGCGACGAAGCCGCGCCGGTCGAACTGCTCGATGGGTACAAGGCCAAGATCACCACGCAGTTCTTTGTTCGCGGCGGCTCCGCCTGGGCGGCGGCTGCGACCTCGCCATGCCGACGCCTCCTGGAGGAGTATCGCCGCGTCACCACCGCGCCCGAGAGATGCTCGGCGGGTTCGACATCCGAGGCACCATCGATCTGGGCCCTACTACCTGAGGTCGGCACCAGATATGTGAACCAGATCGCCTGGGACGAGGAGCGGGCGTACGCCAGCATGGGCGCGGTGGCGGTGGAAACCTCGACGCTCTGCCGGGACAGGAGCGGCCAGAAGTGGGCGGGCGTATTCCTGCCGCGGGGCGGAGCGGTCGCCGAGAGGCGGCGGACCATCGGCTGCCGGTTTCCCGCGACGATCTGGCCGACATGGCGAAGGTGTTCGAGGGGAACCGCCGCCGCATTCGAGCTGCGACGTGCGAGGCGGGGCGAGGCGGGCGAGGTGATCGGATAAGGGTGCATGGGAGCGGCGGCGTGGGGCGGCATGGCGGTTCTGCGCGTGGAGACTGGCACCCTTTCAGTGCGGGGGGGGCGGGGGGGGTGGGTCCGGGGGTGTCGGCCGCGGGTCCCACCGCTTAGAGGAGTGCACTCCTTCGGGGTGCGGGAGGGTGTGGGGGTGCCGCGGGTGTCGGACTCAGGCACACCCCAGCTATGGGGGTGCACTCCTTTGGGGTGCGGGGAGGGTGTTGGTGGTCCGTGTGTCCGGCCTCCACCCACGGCTGATTGAGCACCTTCGGGGTGCGGGGGAGGGCGTGGGGAGGGCTAGCCGGCGCGGCTGACTTCGTCGTAGACGGCCTCGATTGCCCGCTCCCTGATCTGCTCGAAGCCGAGGCCGTCCATGAAGTCCCAGTGCATGGCTTTGATCTCGTCCTTGGTCTTTCCCGCTCGGATCTCGTCGGAGACGTGGTCCCAGATCCGGTCGAGGTAGGTGCCCTGCTCTTCGAGGCCATCGCGGTCGGTGATTTCGCCGTGGCCGGGGATAACGACGGTGAGGCCGTCGCAGAGGTCGATGGTCTTGGCGACCGACGACCGCCAGCCCTTGCAGGTCGCGCCGCCGGGTATCGAAGAAGGGGTGCAGCCCGTGGAAGCACACGTCGCCGGTGTGGACGACGTTGAGGTCGGGCAGGTGGACGACGACGTCGTTGTCGGTGTGTCCGGGGCCGAAGTGGTAAAGCACCACGCGGATCTCCCCCACTTTCATCTCGTGGGGCCATGAGTCGATCTTCACGTCGGGGACGAACAGGTCGGCGGTCCAGGCCGGCGCGGCCTCGGCCGCGGCCTGGGCCTCGGCGAGCACCACGTCGGCCCCGGGCCGGCTGGTGTCGACCTGCTTCGGTCCGCCCTTGGCTGCTCCGGCGTACTGGGCGAGCTGACCGGCGATCCGCTCGGCCGCCTTGGCGTGGGAGACGAGCTTGCGGCTGGGGTGGAGCACGCCGTTCCCGCCGGTGTGGTCGCCGTGGTGGTGGGTCTTTAGGACGGTGAGGACGGGGGCCCCGAAGCCGGCCCCTTCCCTCGCAAGGCCGCGGCAAAGGCGGGGAATTTGGTGTCGACGAGCAGGGCCTGGTCGCCGGAGGTCACGAGGAGGACATTGCCACCCATTGAGAGATCAACAGCCGCGTGGACGCCCTCTCGGACCTCGTGCCAGGTGAAGAAGGTGTCGGAAACCCCGCCTGTGGGGGCGCAGAAGGGCGGATCGGAGGGGCAGGGCCGTCCCGGCGAGGGCCCCGGCGGTGAGGGTAAGGAACGAGCGGCGGTCCAGGCTGCGCATCAGAGGCCTCCAATCCCACTCCCCCGGGGACAGCCCGCCTCCTCGCGGGCTACCATCGCCCCCCGAAGCAGTGTACCCGCCCGGGAGCACTCTCCCCGCAGGCGGCAGGAGCCAGGAATGAAGGCGAACGATCTCCGTATCGGCAACGGTGTCCGGATTGACGGCAAGCTGTATGTCGTCGTGGGCTACGAGCACCGGACGCCGGGCAACCTCCGCGCCTTCGTCCAGGCCAAGCTCCGCGACGTGGTCGATAGCAAACTGATCGACCGGCGCTTCGCCTCGACCGATGAGCTCGAGGAGATCGACCTCGACCGGCGGGAGATGGAGTTCCTCTACGCCGACAGCACGGGCGCGACCTTTATGGATTCGGAGACGTACGACCAGCTCGTGATCCACGAGGACGTGCTGGGCAACGCGATGCTGTACCTAGTCCCCAACTCCAGATCGTGGTGCTCTGCTTTGAGGGCAACCCGATCAGCGTGAGCTGCCGGCCTCCGTCGAGCTGGAGGTGACCGATACCGCCCCCCGGCATCAAGGGCGCGACGGCGACGAACCAGCTCAAAGAGGCGGTGTGCGAGACCGGGCTGAAGACCAAGGTTCCGCCGTTCATTACGACGGGTGAGAAGATCCGGATCTCGACCACCGACGGCTCGTATCAGTCCCGGGCCTGACCCTGACGGAACCACGCGCCCGGGAGTACCCGATGGCGAATCGAATCGCAGCCCGCGCCATGAAGCCTCTCGTGGTCGGTCTCGCGATCGCTTTGCTGGTCGTCGGCGTTGTCGGTGTGATCGCGCTGCGGACGCTGGGGCCCGGCACAGGGGCCTGGGCGGTGTCGCCCACCGGCTGGAGAGCTGGATCGGCTCCCCAGATCGTCGGTATCGCCAACAGCTACCTCGTCCCACAGATCGCCTTCGAGAGCCTTGACTACGAGGCCCCGGCACCGTCCACCTCAAGGGCGTGACCTGACGGCACCGGACGGCACGCGCGTGCTCGAACTCGACGGCATGACGGTGGAACTGGCGGAGGTGCCCAGGCTGGGGCAGCCCCTCGTGATCGAGCGGATCGACCTGGATCGGCCCGTCGTCCATCTCATCCGGGGAGACGGGCGCTGATGGGGCATCGGGCTTCCGCGGACCGAGCCTGATCGCTAAGGCCGCCCCGGGACGCGACGAGGAGGTCGAGCCCAGTTTCAGGCTCTCCAATGTCCTCCGCCTGCGGCGCATCCAGGTGAACGATGGCTCGCTGGCCTACGACCAGGCCGACGGGTCGCCCCCGATGGTGGTGCGCGGACTGACGACGACGATCATCGCCTCGCCGGCGGCCGGCGAGGAGGGCTGGTACGCTCGACATCGACTCGGCGGCGGCCCCTGGCTCGCCTCCAGCTCAAGGGGGCCTTCAGTCTCGACTCACTCCGAGGCCAAGATCGAGCACCTGGACCTCAGTAGCGATCTCGGCCCGGACTCGAGGTCGATCCTGCCCCCCGAGATCCAGACGCTCGTCGCTGCATACGAGGCACGGGGCCGGTTCGACCTGGCCGCGTCGGGACGGCTGAGACTCACCGACCCTCTGGCCGGCTCGCTGCAGGCCACGGTCTCGCTCGAATCGGCACACACTTCGCTTCCGGGGATTACCAGATCCCACTCGACCGGCTCGCCGCCGAGGCCACGCTCGGCTCGGGGATCTTGACGCTGACGAGCCTGCGTGCCGAAATGTTGGGCGGCGGTCACGGCCCAGGGCGACGTCGAGACGACGGTGTCCACGCGGCCGGCCCACATTTCTGGACGCTCGAGGACCTGGATCTGCAGAGGCTGCTGCGCACTGGGCGCTGGCCGACGAGCCCCGAAGCTGGCGGGCACGCTTTCCGGCGGCGGCTCGGCGACGTCCGACCTCTCAGATCCTCTCGCGTCGCTCGACGGCAAGGGCGATGCGCATGTGCGCGACGGCAGGCTGATGGTGCTTCCCGGGCTCCAGCCAGCTCGCTCAGGTGATGCACGTGATGAGCGCCGGGATGTTGTCCAAGAAACTCAACCACAAGGCCGATGCCGAATTCACGCTCGGGCCCGCGGGGTCATCGTCACTTCATCGCAGGTGACCACCGAGTTCCTCGCCGCCCGCGCGCGACGGGGATATCGCCTTTGATGGCACGCTGAATCTCTCCGTGAATGCCGGCCCCATGGAGAAGCTCCAGTCGATGCTCGGCGGCGTCGGCGACCTGCTCGGGTCGGTGACCGACCGCCTCATCACGTACCGGATCCGCGGGACCGTCGCGGAACCCCAGGTCTCCGTCGCCCCGCTCGGGGTCGGCGGGTGAGAGCCCACGCGTGAATCGTTCGCTCCCCAACCTCATCCTCATGGGATTGCGCGGCAGCGGCAAGTCCACGATCGCCCGGGTGCTCTCCGAGCGGCTCGGCATCCCCTCTGTGGATCTCGACGCCCGCGTCCTCGAATCCTTCGGCGGCGGGTCGGTCTCCGACGTGTGGCGGTCGCGGGGCGAGCGGGCCTTTCGGGCCGCCGAAGCGGAGTGTCTCCGCGCGGCGCTCCAGGCCCCGCCCAAAGATCCTCGCGTTGGGGGCGGCGCCTGGACGGCGCCCGGGCTGCTGACTTGCCGCGCGCGTCGCGCAGGACGGAGATGTGCTGGTGTATCCTGAGAGCCCAGCCGGAGACTCTCGCCGCCGGCTGGAAGCCGTCGCCGGGGGACGATCGCCCCTCGCTCACCGGGCTCCGGCACCTGACCGAGATCGAGTCGGTTTTCGCGGCCCGCGACGCGCAGTACGTCGCCCTGGCGTCGATGGTGGTGCAGGTCGATCTGCTCGATACTGCGGCGGCCGCGGACCGGGTCGCCGCCGGTTACGCCAGGCGTCCGCCTGACGGACTGCCTGGCAGAACGCCCCTGACCTTCGCCGGGTCTTTCACACCGGGCGCCCGATTCCACCCGCTCGAGACATCCACCGCAAAGGGCCGGCACGCTCGGATGGCGTCGCCGACATTGTCCGGCGTGAGGCCGCCGGCCAGAAGAATGGGCTTGGTCGCCTCTGCCATGGGCTCGGTGAGGCTGGCCCAGTCGAAGGCGACCCCTTCGCCTCCGGCGGAGCCATCGACGAGAATCGCATCCACCTCCTCGATCTCGCTCCACCGGAGCAGCTCGTCGGCGATGGTGTCAGGATCGAACCTGATGCCCTTGATCACGCAGCCGCAGTTGCGGACGAGTTGCTCGTCTTCCAGTCCGTGGAGCTGGACCCATCGCGTGGGACACTCCTCGACAATCTCGAGAAACGTGCGGAGCGGCTCGTCGCGGTAGACGCCCACGGTCGAGACAAACGCCGGGAGTTGGGCGGCGATCTCGTCGGCGAAGGCCGGCTCGATCCATCGTGGAGAGTCCTTCACGAAGACCAGGCCGATCGCGTCGGCCCCGGCCTCGACGGCGGCCTCGGCCGCCTCGTGGCTGGTGATCCCACACTTTGATCCGGGTCCGGTCGGTCCGCATCGCTCGCCCGCCTCCTTCAGCCGATCTCGTCGAGGAGTTCCCTCGCGAGCGTGGTGTCTTCCTCGCTGGCGAGCCGATCTCAGGCCCGCGTCAGGATTCGCTTCGCCTCCGTGGGGTCGTTGAGGAAGCGGGTGTTGATGAGCCCGAGCATGAGCATGACGCGCGGCGCTTCGGCGTCGGTCTCGTAGGCCGCGAGGAACTGTTGGTACGCATCGACGGCGTTGGCGTAGTCGCCGGACTTGAAGAGTTGGTTGGCGATCTCGTAGGGCTGGCTGCGTCCGAGCGGGGGGAGCTGAGCGCCGCCGGGCAGGCTTCGCATGGCCAGATACGCCGACGCGGCTGCGGGCGTATCCCCGGCGGCAAGCCGCTCCTGGGCTCGGAGCCGGGCCTCCGCGGCGGGCCCTTCGGGCGCCTTGACGGGGGCCTCTGTTCCGCGCCGCTCCACGGCCCGTCGGGAGGTCGATGTCGCCTGAGCCGCCTTGAACGCCCGTCGTCGCGCGGCCTGCCGCCCGATGGTGAACAGGTCGTAGGGCTCTCTGGGGACGACCCGCGTGGCGAGCAGGATCGCGGCGACCCCCATCCCCAGGCCGTAGCCCCCGACATGGGCGAGGTGGGCCACGTCGCCGCCGCCCCGCGCGAGCCCGAGGAGGTCCGCGGCCACGGCGAAGAGGATGAACCACCAGGCGGTGATGTGAGACACGCCGATGATAAAGAAAACACCAGGGTTCGGACGTGGACATAGGGGAAGAAGACGAGGAATGCGCCTGTCACGGCGGCGATGGCGCCGAGGCGCCGACGACGCCGTGCCGGTCGAACGCGGCGTGCGCGCCCGCGCCGACGGCCCCGGCAAGGTAGAGCCCCAGGAAGCCGATCCGGCCGAGCCGGTCTTCGACATCGGGCCCGAAGACCCAGAGAGCCAGCATGTTGAACGCGATGTGGGCGAAGCCGGCGTGGAGAAATGCGTAGGTCAGGTAGGTCCACCACGCCGAGCGTCCGGGCACCAGCGTGGCCAGAGCCTCCCACCGCCCGGCCTCGGCGGCGTGCTGCTGCGCGACGACACGCAGCAGGCCAAAGACCGCCAGATTGGCGGCGATCAGGGCGTAGGTGACCACGGTGGGTCGGCGGCTGTACCGGTCTGTCCCGAGGGGCAGGAACACGCCGGATGGTACCCACTCGGGAGGGGCCGTCCCGCGTGGCTCGGCGCGGCTCCCAACCTATACTCTTTTCCCCGCACCCGTGGGAGTCGACGCGACCGATAGATTGCCGAGAAGGGCTTTGAGGATGACAACCGCCACGTTCGCGAAGGGGCTGGAGGGCATCGTCGCGGCCGAGACGCAGATGTCCCACATCGACGGCCAGAAGGGTGTGCTCGAGTATGTGGGCATCCCCATCGGCGAACTGTCCTCGAACTCGACCTTTGAGGAGGGTGGTGTTCCTGCTGTGGAACCTCAGGCTCCCGCGGGCCGACGAACTCAAGGAATTCACCGCCGCCCTGCGCAGCAACGCTCTACGACACCACGCCGAACGCCAACGACGTGGACGCGGCCCGCGCCAAGTCGATCCGAATCCTGGGGATGGCTCCCGCGCTGGTCGCCTGCTTCGACCGTCACCGTCGCGGCCTGCCGTTCGTCAAGCCCGACACCAGCCTCACCTTCGCCCAGAACTTTCTCTACATGCTCAATGGCGAGGCGCCGACCCCCACCATGGCTCGCGCCTTCGACATCTGCATGATCCTCCACGCCGATCACGGGCTCAACAATTCCACCTTCACGGCCCGCGTCATCATCTCGACGCTTTCCGACGTGTATTCGGCCCTCACGGGCGCGTGGGCAGCCTCCGCGGCCCGCTCCATGGCGGCGCCAACGAGGGCGTGATGCACATGCTCAACGAGATCCCGAATCTGGAAGCCGTCGGAGCCCTACGTCATGGGCAAGATCGAGCGGCACGAGAAGATCATGGGGGTTCGGCCACCGCGTCTACAAGGCCAAAGACCCGCGGGCGACCGACCTCCAGAAGCTCGCGAAGAAGCTGGCCGAGGATACCGGCAACAGCGATCTCTACGCGAAGGCAATGCCATCGAGAAGATCATGGAGCGCGAGGTCGCGTCGAAGGGCATCTACCCCAACGTCGACTTCTACTCCGCCACGACCTACCACTGCATCGGGCTCAAGCTCGATCTGTTCACGCCGATGTTCGCGGCTTTTCCGCATCGCGGGCTGGAGCAACCACGTCCTCGAACAGCTCCGCGATAACCGGCTGTTCCGTCCGAAGGCCGCGTACATCGGGCCCCACGACGCCCCTATATCCCGATCGCCGAGCGTTAGTCACTCCGCCGGGCCCCGGCCGGCGGTCCATCCAGCCATCGCTGCATGTCCAGGTCTTCGAGACTCAGGCGCGCCCGCCTCAGGGCGTCGCGGATGATCGGATCCTCGCGGAGGGCCTCAAGACGCGCCAGCCCCTCGGCGGCCTCTTCCGTTCGGCTGGAGGTCTCCCTGGGCGTAATCGTGGCAGGGGGAGGCTCGGGCAGGGAAGCCTGACCAGCTCTTTGCTGCGTCTCGGCCGCGGGGCTAGGCCTCGCTCGCCGGGGCCCGCCGTTGGGCGCGTTCGGACGCGGGGCGAGCACGTCGAGGCGGGCAACCCGAACTCCGACAACCAGTGGGCGATCGAGTAGCGGTCGAGGGCAGATCCTTAGTAAATGCGGGCCTCTGGCGGGTGGGGCGACAGGCCTGGTCGAGCAGGATCTGGGCCAGAAACGCCCCGCTGGCCAGCGTGCGCGCAGGCCCGGCCGGCAGCCCGCCGCAGGCGTCGGTCGTCGCTGATGACGGTGACCCCGGCTCCGCCATGTCGATGGAGGCGGGCCTCGATCGTCATCGGCGGACCGCCCGGCCCCGACAAAGACCACGTCGATCCCCGCTCCGCTCGCACGCTCGCGGGCCTCGGGGCCAGATCCAGGGGCCCCGTCGCAGATGACGACCACTCGGCCCCCGGCATACCGGCTGGCGCCGATGGAGCGGCACAGGGCGGCGACATCGAGGTCTCTTGCGGCCGCCTCGGGCAGGTGGAGCACGTTGTAGGCGTCGACAATCAGCACGACCCTATCCTCGCCCAAACCGATTCGGACTTGATCCCCGGCGATGGTGGACCTTTACTTGGGACCCTGGGAGGGCCGATGAGAAACCCCGGGGGGCTCCGAGGAGAAGGTACTCATCCCAGCCGCGCGCGCGGCGGCGAGTTTGCATGGCGATCGGATCAAGGCGAGGGGCGGCGAGCACGTTGAAGGCATGATGAAGCGGCTCAGAAGCTCTGCGAGAAGGAAGGCCTGACCAGGACATCCGCCGCAAGGAATACTACGAGAAGCCCTCCGAGCGTCGCCGTCGCGCGGCTCGTAAGTCGGTGGGGCGCAAGTTTCGTACCGATGCCCCCGTCGGGGGCCGATGATCGCGTCGCGGTCTCGTGGCCGGAGGACCCCGGCGGCTTGACGGCCCCGGGAGAATGCCCCACAATCTGCACTTCCCTGGAACGGGCTGTCTGTGGGCGGCCCTTTTCGCGTCGAATCCCCGAATTGCATAGGAAGCGAAACGTGCACACCGGTCACCAGCACTCGCCGGCCAAAGCCAAGGCCCTCGAGACGTTCCGTCTTCTTCTCAGCCGCTGCCGCGTCCATGCCCGACTGCTGGGCGTGGTTGCGGCTCTGACCCTTCTGGCTGCCCCCGCGGCGGTATTCGCGCAGGGGGCGACGCCGGGCGGCGGCGACCCGGCGGCGGTGCAGGTGCATCGCGGCGGCGAGGCGAGCCTCGTCCTGCCGGATCTGGGTTCGGCGAAGTTCCTCGGCGGCATCGACGGGCACACGCTGCTGCTCGGCGGGCTGGTGGTGAGCGCTGGGGCTGGCGTTCGGCTTCACGATCACGTCCAGTTGAAGAACATGCCCGTCCACAAGTCGATGCTGGACATCTCGGAGCTGATCTACGCGACGTGCAAGGCGTATCTCGTGCAGCAGGGCAAGTTCCTGATGATGCTCTGGGTCTTCATCGGCATCATCGTGGCGATCTACTTCGGCAAGCTCGTCGAGACGGTCGACCCTGTGAGCGGCGCGATCGGCCACGGATTCCCGCTGCTCAAGGTGGCCATCATCATGGCTTTCAGCCTGATCGGAATGGCGGGCTCGTACGGCGTGGCGTGGTTCGGGATCCGCGTGAACACCTTCGCCAACAGCCGCGCGGCCTTCGCCAGCCTGCGCGGCAAGCCCTACCCGTGCTACGCGATCCCGCTGAAGGCGGGCATGTCGATCGGCATGGCGCTCATCAGCGTCGAGCTTCTCCTGATGCTGATCATCCTGCTGTTCATCCCCCGCGACTACGCGGGCCCGTGTTTCATCGGGTTTGCGATCGGCGAGTCGCTGGGCGCGGCGGCGCTGCGTATCGCGGGCGGCATCTTCACGAAGATCGCCGACATCGGGTCGGACCTCATGAAGATCGTCTTCAAGATCAAGGAGGACGACGCCCGCAACCCCGGCGTGATCGCCGACTGCGTGGGCGACAACGCGGGCGACTCGGTGGGCCCGTCCGCCGATGGATTCGAGACCTACGGCGTGACGGGAGTCGCGCTGATCTCGTTCATCCTCCTCGCCGTGCACGACCCGTACGTGCAGGTGCAGCTGCTCGTCTGGATCTTTGCGATGCGCGTCATCATGGTCGTCGCCAGCGCGATGTCCTACTTCATCAACGAGGCGATGGCGAAGGCCAAGTACGCCGCGGCCGACAAGATGAACTTCGAGGCCCCCCTGACCATGCTGGTCTGGCTGACCTCGATCGTCTCTGTGGTGCTGACCTACATCGCCAGCAAGCTGCTGATCCCCGATCTGGCGGGGGACACCAGCATGTGGTGGAAGCTCGCCTCGATCATCACGTGCGGCACGCTGGCCGGCGCGATCATCCCCGAACTGGTCAAGGTCTTCACGTCGACCGAGAGCCGCCACGTCCGCGAGGTGGTCACGGCCAGCAAGCAGGGCGGCGCCTCGCTGAACATCCTCGCCGGGTTCGTGGCGGGCAACTTCTCGGCCTACTGGCTGGGCATGGCCATCCTGGTGCTCATGGGCATCGGCTACTACGTGAGCAACGGTTTCCCCACCGGTGAGCATGCCCTGATGCTCGCGCCCGCGGTGTTCGCCTTCGGGCTGGTCGCGTTCGGATTCCTGGGCATGGGACCGGTGACGATCGCCGTCGACTCGTACGGCCCCGTGACCGACAACGCCCAATCGGTGTACGAACTCTCGACGATCGAGACGATCCCCGGCATCGCCGAGGAGATCAAGAAGGACTTTGGATTCTCGCCCGACTTCGAGAAGGGCAAGGACTTCCTGGAGGAGAACGACGGGGCGGGCAACACGTTCAAGGCGACGGCCAAGCCCGTGCTGATCGGCACCGCCGTCGTGGGCGCCACCACGATGATCTTCGCGATCATCGTCGCCCTCACCCACGGGCTCCAGGCATCGGAGGTCGCCAATCTCTCGCTGCTGCACCCGCCCTTCCTGCTCGGGCTCATCGCCGGCGGCACCACGATCTACTGGTTCACCGGCGCGTCCACCCAGGCCGTCTCCACCGGCGCCTACCGCGCGGTCGAGTTCATCAAGGCCAATATCAACCTGAAGGACGCGACCAAGGCGAGCGTCGAGGACAGCAAGAAGGTCGTGACGATCTGCACCGAGTACGCCCAGAAGGGCATGTTCAACATCTTCCTGGGCGTCTTCTTCGCGACGCTCGCGTTCGCCTTCTTCGAGCCGTTCTTCTTCATCGGCTACCTCATCTCCATCGCGCTCTTCGGCCTCTTCCAGGCCATCTTCATGGCCAATGCCGGCGGCGCCTGGGACAACGCCAAGAAGATCGTCGAGACGGAGCTGAAGGCCAAGGGCACCCCGCTGCACGACGCGACCGTCGTGGGCGATACCGTCGGCGACCCCTTCAAGGACACCTCCTCGGTCGCGATGAACCCGGTCATCAAGTTCACCACCCTCTTCGGCCTCCTCGCCGTCGAGCTGGCCATGAGCCTCAAGGTGGTCAACGCCTCCGGCGACAAGGTGCACACCCTCCTGACCGGCGTCCTCACCGGCGTCTTCTTCCTCATCTCTGCCTTCTTCGTCTACCGGTCGTTCTACGGCATGCAGATCGGCGCGGAGGAGTAGTCTCCCTCGCACATCGGGACTTTCCGACGCCGGCCCGGTTCATCCCGGGCCGGCTTTCGTTGCGGCCCGCGCGAGCGTAAACTCGCGGCCATGCTATTCCTCCCAGATCGCCCTCATCACCCTGGCCGCCGTGCTCGCCGGCGCGGCCGTCGTGCATCTCGTACCGCGCCTGGGCCCGGCGGGGAGGGCGGTCTCGCTCTGGCTCTGCAGGGCGCCGGGGTTGGACCTCGCGATCACGTACTTCACGGCCGGGCCGATGATCGCGGGCGCGATCGCGGGGCCCCGGGTCTTCGGGGGCGTTGAGAGCCGCGGGCTGGCGGCCCTGCTCGGGTTTCTCGCGGCCGTGGTCGGGCAGGTGCTGGCGGTGATGGTGTGGACGGTGCTTCACGAATTGGGCAATCGCAAGCACCTCAAGGGGCCGCGGATCGTCCACACGCTCAACCGGGCCGTGGGGCCGGCGCGCAATCACGCCGCGGTGTGGTGGACAGCCCTGGCGGTGCCGGTGTTCTGGGTCATCCGGGTGGCCGAGTACATCGTCTATCCGCCGCTGACGTGGCTGGTCCGCCTGCCGAAGTACAAGCCCGCCGAGTGGGTCAACGTGAGCCGCCACAAGTTCGAGGGGCTCGTCGGCCACGACCTGATCTGGTGCCTCTACTGCGACTGGATGACCGGCATCTGGGCCCTCGGCGGCGAGATGCTCCGCAACGTCGAGACGTTCTGGTGCCCGATCCGCTTCGACTCGGCCAAGAAGTGCGAGAACTGCAAGCACGACTTCCCCGATGTCGAGGAAGCGTGGGCCCCCGCGGGCAGCGGCATGGCGGAGGTCGTCCGGCGGATTGAGGCGCACCTGCCGGAGCCGGGCGGCGACAACTCGTGGTGGGGGCACCCGGCGCGACTGACCGTCAGCGCGAAGAAGAAGTCCACCGCCGAGGACGCTGAGAGCGCCGAGGGAGGAGCGGAGTAGGCCCGGAATGAGGGCGTGGGGGCGATCCGTGCCGGCGCAGGTGTCTTCCTCGGCGGTCTCGGCGAACTCGGCGGTGAAACACTTGCGACCCGAACTCGACAAGCACGACCTCTACGAGCTGTGCGTCCAGTCGCCCGCGCAGATGCTCCCCACACTCCGAGCGATCCACGGCGGCTCGCCCCGTGTGTTGGGTGAGGATTTCGCCGGGACGGGCGCGCTCTCGTCTCTGTGGGCCGAATCCTCGCCCGACGCCCGCGCCGTCGCGATCGATCTCGACGGGGCCACCCTCCACCGCCGACCCCCCCACCCCCGCATCACCCGCATCGTCGGCGATGTCCGGGCCGCGGCCCCGGTGGAGCCCGCCTGCGACATCCTCTTCGTCGGCAACTTCTCCATCGGCTACCTGCACGCGCGCGAGCTGGTCGCCTATCTCCGCCGCCTCGCCCGCCTCGCCCCCGCCGGCGTGTTCGCCTGCGAGACCTACGGCGGTGAGTCGGCCTTCCTCACGGGCGAGGTGGAACGCGACCACGAGCTGCCCGACGGACGCACCGCCCGCTACACCTGGGAGCAGCGCGAGGCCAACCCGCTGACGGGGATGGTCACCGACGTGCTCCACTTCGAGGTGCGCCGCGGGCGGCGGGTCGAGCAGCGGCTGCCGGAGGCGTTCGTCTACCGCTGGCGCCTGTGGAGCGTGCCCGAACTGCGGGACGCGATGGCCGAGGCGGGGTTCGCGGCGACCGAGGTCTACGACAGGACGCCTGACGCGACGGACGAGGAGGGGAATGCGTACGCGCTGCCGGTGACGGGTGACGGGGATGTGGAGGACAGCTTTGTTGTGTGCGTGGCAGGGAGCAAGTGATGTGCAGGGATACCGCCGATCGCCATCGCGAAGGATCGCCCGTACCGCGCTGCCGCAGGTGTGGGTACGACCTCACCGGCATGCGCGTCGAGGCGGTCTGTCCTGAATGCGGCACACCGATATGGCCCACGACCAAGGAACTCATCGCGTGGGCGCGCGCGAGTATGAACAGACTTCGGTACGCATTGTGGCTCACGCTGGGCGCGGCGCCGCTCTACGCCGTTTTTCCGCCTGGCGGCTTGGTCCTGAATGTCGCCTCGATCCACGTGCTCTTGGCGGACACCCGCTCGGCGCGACCAGCCCGCCGCGGGCATCGAGTGGCCGCGGGCGCACTCCTTTTGGCTAATCTCCTGGAGTTGATGCTGGGAATGTGGTGGACGTCCGTCTTGGTCAGGGACCTTATCCCATAGAGTCCCATGGGCATTCGTCTCTTCGCGAAGCGGCCGTTCCGCGCGGGTGGTAGTCCGACTTCTGACATTGCCGGCGGTCCGTCAGCCCTGGACGAGTTTCACGCCGTAAGCGTCAAATTCCGCGTCGCGCGTGATGATCGCCAGCCCCTCCAGGCGCGCCTGCGCGACCTGGATGCGATCGAACGGGTCGCGGTGGTGCAGGGGCAGGTCGGCCACGGCGAGCGCGTGGGCGGGCGTGATCGGCAGCGGGTCGATGCGGTTCTCGGCCAATACCTCCGGCAGATTGCCGGGATAGTCGAGCCGCCCGAGTGTCTTCTTGATCGCCATCTCCCACGCGCCGGCTGCGCTGAAATAGAGCGTGTTGGCTCCGTCGGCGATCACCCGCGTCGCCTCTGCCGACAGCCGCTCCGGTTCGGCCAGCCACCAAAGCAGCACGTGCGTGTCGAGCAGATAACCCGCCATCACGACGCCATCCCGAACGCCTCGGCGATGTCCGGCGGCAGCGGGGCGTCGAAGTCGGGGCCGATCCGGACGAGCCCCTTCCATTGGCCCCCGGTCCGCGCCGCGGCCTCCTCCCGGTAGCCGATCAGCCGCGCAACCGGCTTGCCGGCCTTGGCGATGATGAACTCCTCCCCCTTCGCGGCCCGGTCGAGCAACCGGGAGAGGTGGGTCTTGGCTTCGTGGGTGTTGATGATCTCCATAACATTAGTCTACTAGACTAAGTCGTATAGGTCAAATACGTCTCATGGGGAAGCCGCGAGTCAAATGGCCGCGGGCCCCCGGTCTCCCGGGGGCCCGCGTCACAGTGGTCCGGCGTGGCTGGTAAGCCGAGTTCTGTCGTCGCCGGTGGTTCCTCCGCGCCCTTTGACGGGGGCTCACGCGGAGGCCTGCCGACCCGAGCGGCCATTTCTCTCGCCGCGCCGTTGCCGACGCGGTCCGGGGCTCAAGGCCCCGAGCACCCTACCCGCCCCCATTGACCGGACAGGCCTGGGAGCTGCTTGGGCTTGCACGCGGTGGGGTTTACCGTGCCCCGGCTGTCACCAGCCGGGCGGTGCGCTCTTACCCCACCGTTTCACCCTTGCCTGTTCCCCGGTTGCCCCGGGCCATCGGCGGTTTGCTTTCTGTGGCACTTTCCCTCGCCCCGGACCAAGGGGCGGGTGGGCGTTACCCACCACCGTGTCCTGTCGTGCTCGGACTTTCCTCAGTCGGGGTCACCCCCTCCCGCGGCCGCTTTGCCACGCCGATGGATGGTAGTCCCATCAGAGCCGCGTGCGTGAGCACGCGGTGGGTGCGCACAGAGGTGGGAGGTCATCGGACCAGGACGGCGAGTTTGCGCTGGGTCCGTGTGCCCACGAGCTTGGGGCGGGGGGCATGATAGACGCCCCATCCGCGTGCTCACGCACGCGGCTCTGATCGGACAGGGGCGGGGGGCGTGCCGACCCTCATCTCGCGGGCTCACGCACGCGGCTCTGGTGGTCGGGTCAGACGAGCTTGAGGAGGCGACGGCCCACCCACTCGCCGGTGAGAAGGAGCACGAGCACGGCGAGAACGATCGGCTTGTCCCAGAGCGTCTCGACGTCGGGCTCGCCGGCGATGACGATGGAGCGATTGGGGAGGAGGCCGTCCAGTTCGTCGAGGCGGTCGGGCGGCACGACCGCGCCGCCGGTGCGTTGGGCAAGCTCCGCGAGGAGGGCGTGGTCGGCCTCTGGCGTCCGCATCTCGTCGTCGGGTGAGAGCACCCGGAACTCGGCCTTGGCGCCGCTGGATGCCAAGAGCGGATCTGTCGCCTCGACAACATACTCGCCGGGGCCCGGCGCGACCCAGCTTGAGGCGAAGGACGCGGCACTGCCGCCGGAGCCCTCGGAGCCGAGTCTGATCGAGGTCGCCTCCTCGTCGGTCGATCCTCCCGAGGCCTTGCGCGTAATCCTCACGCCGACTGAGGGCGGCGCGGCGTCGACGAGGGACTGGTCGAGCAGAGTTGCGCTGATGCGGACGGGCGTCTCGACACCGACTGTCGCCGGCGCCGCTTCGAGCACGACGGGTCGGCCGGCGCGGGCCAGACTGCCGCGTCCGGCGAGCCGCACCAGCGGGAGGTAGAACCGTTCGGGAGCGCCCGCCGCCGCCTGTGTGCGCCATCGCCAGAGTTCGTCGCTCCCGACGAAGACCACGCGCCCTGCGCCGAACCGCATCGTGACCACCGTGGGCGAGGGATCGCCGGCGCCGGAGATTGGAACACCATCGGCGAGGATTTCGGCCGTGGGCTTGATGGCCGCACGGTCGAGGGCGATCGACCATCGCAGCACCGACCAGCCGGTGGAGGGATCGCTCAGCCGGGCGGGCCAGCCCGCGCCTGCGCCATCCCCCATCTCCAGCACGCCGAGGCGGGCGGCGGCGGGCTCGGGTCGGAGGGTGATCGGCGTGGCGGCTGCGGCGTAGGCACGGGGGGCGCCGGGGCTGTCGCTCAGTGTCGGCGAGAAGGGGAGGAGGTCACGGAGGGGCGTGGAGGCCCAGAGCCATGGGGTCGAACCGGGGCCGGCGATCCAGAGGAGGCCGGTGCCCCGCTCGGTGACGACCTCGCGGATCTGCTCGAGCTGCTCGGGCGTGAAGGCGTCGGGGCGCACGTCGCCGAGCACGATGACATCAAACTCCGACCATTCACCGCTGGAGCGCGGCACATGGGCGAGGCCGACATTGCCCTCCTGGATGTAGCGGCGGTCGGTCGCGAGCAGCATGACGCTCGACTTGACGGATTTCTCCCGCACCAGCAGGTCCTTGACAAACCGGTATTCCCATCGCGGATAGCCGTCGAAATAGGCGACACGGAGCGGCCTGTCGACCAGCTCGACCTCGACGCCCCGTTCGTTGTTTCCTGGGAGCACATCGCCCCCCGCCGACTCGACCCGGACGGACCACCGGGCGGCGCCGGCCTCCTCCGGGCGTGCGGCCAGGTGGACCTCGGCGACGCCATCGTGCCAGGCGTCGGGCGGGAGTTCCCGAGAGTCGATCGTCTCACCGGTCACGGGATCGGTGAGCGTGACGCGCGCGGCGGGCGCGGCGCCCGCCTCGCCGCCCCGGGCGACCACCCGGGCCGTCACTGGAATGAAATCACCCACGAACGCCGAGCTTGGCGCATCGACCGATTGCAGCGCAAGATCCAGCAGCGCTTGTTCGCTGCCGAGCGGGACCGTGAACACCGGGACCTTCTGCGAGGTCAGTTCACGGAGCGCCGGCCCTTCGGGGGGATCGCTCGTGCGGCCGTCGGAAACGACCACGACGCCCGAGATGGGTCGTCCCGACAGCTTGGCGATTGCGCCAGAAAGAGAAGCACCCAGACGGGTGCGGGCGCCGGCTGCTTCACCTAGTGCGGCGGTGCGGGGGAGTTCGTACGCGTCGGCGTCGAAGCCCAACCAGAGGAGTTCGTGGGACTCGGCGATCTTGGCCCAGGCGGGCGAGCTGGCGGCCGCCTCAAGCTGGGCTTCGCGGGTGCGGTTGGCACCGCCGTCGGGGATCGCCATGGAGCCCGAGCGGTCGAGGAGCACGGCGACCCAGTCGCGCTCGGTCCGCTCGTTCTCTCGCACCAGCCGGGGGCCGGCCGCGAGGACGGCGAGAAGCACGAGGAGCAACGCCCGGCACGCGGCAAGGACCACGCGCCCGCTGCGCCGGCCCTCGAGGCGCCAATAGCTCCAGATGGCGAGGAGGACCGCTGCGACGACAATGGGTGCCCAGATCCAAGCGGGGAGCGCGTGGGAGAAGCCGAGGCGGACGCCGTCCTCGCCGGGGCGGAGGCCGTCGAGACCGAAGAGCTTCGCGAAGAGCTGGGTCATGCCGCGCCCTCCGCGGCCGGGGCGCGCCCGGAGGCGGCGTGGCTGAAAAGCCGGCCGAGGGCGAGTTCCACGCACGCAAGCGCGAGCGCACCCATGAGCAGGGCGAGACCGGGTCCGGCCTCGGTCGAACGCACCCTTGATTCGCCGCCATCGCCCGGTCGGGCCTCATCCCAGGCAAACGAGCCCGACGTCGACGCGCCGAGCCATGCCGCGACGCGGTCGGCAGGCACGACGCCAGCCGCAGCTGCCGGTGCGTCGGGGAGGACGGTCACAACGCCCAGGGATCCGCCGGTCGCGTCGATGGCCTGGTAGGCTCCGGCGTGACGGACCGGCTCTCGCGTGGTTCCCGTGGCGGCTTCAGCGCTGAGCACGGGGGCCCCTTCAGCAAGCCCCTGAAGTTCGATGGCGCCGATCGGGCCTCTTGCCCTGGCTCCCGCGACGATGGCTCCTGTCGCCCCGAAACGCCCCGCGCTGCCCCTGATCAACTCCTGGAGGAGGGGCACCATGAGGGGGCGGGCGGGCAGGTCGGTCCAGGCGAGGTCGAGGGCGACCGTGAACATCGCGACCACGCCGCCGCGTTCGCCCCGGCCCTGCCGGATCAGAAGAACGGGGCGGGCATCGCCCGTGGCCAGCACGATCCCGCCGTCGCCGGACACGCCGAGCGTGCGCTCGACGCTCACCGTCGCCGCCAGATCGGCGAGTTCCCCTCGCAGGTACCAGAAGAGATCCAACGCCCCTGCCTCGGGCGCGGTGAGGGTGCGATCGGATTGCGCCGTGACGGTCGCCTCGCGATCAACAACCCAGTCGAGACCGAGCGCCGACTCGGCAGGCTGCACCCAGAGCTGGGCGCCATCGGTCTTGGCGGCAAACAGCACGACCGTTCCGCCCCGACCGGCAAAGGTCCCGACGGCGCTCCAGCCTTCGTCCCGTACCCGCTCGGGTTCGGCCACGATCACGACGTCGTAGCCCGCGAGGTCCGAGGAGTTCAGCCGAGACGCCTCGAGCGTCTCGACGGCGATCTGCCCGCCCGCGGGCGCCTCGGCCGGCGAGATCGCCAGTTCGAGCCAGTCGCTCGGACCGAATTCGTTGATGCGTGGGCGGGGGCCGAACCGGCGGGTGCCCACGATCGCAACGCGCAGGTGGTCCCGGACAGAGACGGCTGCCCAGGCGCGGTTGTCGAACTCGTTGGCGTCGCGGTCGATCTCCGCCCGAATCACGCCGGCCTGGCCGAGCAGCAGGCTGGACGGGTCGACGTCGATCGTGGCGCGGGCTTCGGTCTGGCCCGGTTCCCATTTCACGGTTGAGTCGCCGGCCGGGGCGGACTGGCTCGCCGCCTCGGCGAACACGCGGACGGTGGTGATCTCGGGCGCATCGGCGTTGCTCCCGGATCGAAACAATCGAACACGGAGCTGCGAGTTTGCCCCCTCGCCCTTGCCCGTAAGGACCAGGGGGCGGAGCAGCTCGCACGAGACGATGCCGATGTTCGCCGCGGCTTCGCTGGTAGGGGGTGACGCGGTGAGCTGCCGCCAGGCGCCGACCGGGGGCAGTCCGGCGGCGCGGCCGACACTGCCCTCACGGAAGGCGGAACAGATCTCAACGATCTCTCGTCCCTCGGCGCCCTCTTCGCGGCGTTCGGCGCTTGCGAGCGCGAGGCCTCCCGCCAGATCTGTCCCGGAGTCGGCCGGCTGGAGTTCGCGGAGCTTGCGCTCCACGAGCCCGAGGTCGGAGGTCGGTGGCAGGACGACGGCGCTGGCCGGTCCGGCGAGCGAAATCAGCGCAACCCGGTCACCCCGAGCGGACTCGAGCTTGCCCAGTCGGGTCAGCGCGTGGTCTACCGCGTGCTCGAGGTCCGTCCGCCCGTCGGCGTCGCGCAGGCCCGAGGCGATCCCGTTGTCGAGGAGCAGGTAGACATCTCGAGGGCCTCCGCCCCCGTCGCGGCCTCTGCCGAACATGGGCCGCGACACCGCGCCGGCGATGCACGCGACCAGCAGGCATCGCGCGGCTAAGAGGAGGATCTGCTCCAACCGCACCCTGGTCCGCTGCCGGCGGTAGGCCTCGAAAAGGAATCGCATGGCGGCCCACCGCACGGGCTTGCGTCGCCGGCGCATGAGCAGGTGCACCGCGATGGGGATCGCGATGCAGGCCAGCCCAACACCAAGCAGCATGGGATGCAGAATGCTCAATCAGTCCTCACCCGAACCATCACGGCGCAACTCCCCAAACTTCGTATCTTGGTCTATTCGTCTCTGGAACGCCTCATCAGCGGGTGTCCCGAGCCCCCCTAGCCATGCTTGGTCCGCTTGATCTGCGCATTCCGCCGAGCCACGAAGGCCGCGAGGGGCGGGCCGAGCCAGTCGTGCGTGCTCACAAGCTGGTAGTCGAACCCGAATCCACGGGTCAACTTCTGGACCGCCTCGATGTGGGCCTCGATCGCCTGGATATACGCCTGCCGGACGGATCGCGGATCGACGCGGAGTACGCCCTCTCCCTCGAGCCCTTCGAAGGCCGCGGAGTCACGAAAGTCGAACCGCCGCTCTCGCTCATCGAGGACCTGGAAGGCGATCAGATCGTGCCCCTTATGCTTGACGCGGGCCATGGCGGCCCGGAGATGCGTCACATCCTCGAAAAAGTCGCTGATCACCGCGATCAGGCAGCGGTTGTTGACTTTGGCGAGGACCTGATCGACGACCCTCGCGAAATTGGTCGCCCGATCGACGGGGTGGGTGGAGAGCGCCCCCACGACCTGCCGCCAAGCGCCCATGGAGCCGGTGCGGCCCACCATCGCCCGGATTTCATCGGCGAACACGACCAGGCCCGCGCGATCACCCTGGCGCAGCGTGATGTAGGAGAGTGCGGCCGCCAGCGCGGTCGCGTGGTCGAACTTGCTCCAGTAGGGGCGCCCGTCGAGGCTCGTCGTCCGCCCGACCCCGGAGGCCTCGGCAAAGGTGCGGCTGCCGAAATCCATCGACCCGGAGGCATCGACAAGCACCAGCAGATCGAGGTTGGTCTCCTGCTGGTACTGCTTGAGGTGGAGCTTGTCGGACCTGGCGTACACCTTCCAGTCGAGGTGGCGGATGTCGTCGCCGGCGACGTACGGCCTGTGCTGGGCAAACTCGACGCTAAACCCCTGGTAGGGCGAGCGGTGCTGCCCGCTCATGACCCCCTCGACGATCATCTTGGCCCGCAGCTCGAAGGTCTTCAGTCGCGCCAGCGTCTGCGGGTGGAGATAGAGCGACGCGTCCTGTTCGGGAAGTCGGGCACGATCGCCGCGTGGTTTGGTGGAGTCCTCCATGCTCACTTGGGCAATGTACCGCCCGGAACCGTGCCGCGTTCGGCTGGACGCTTCCGGGCCGACCCGCAAAAAGGGTTCGGGGCACGCCCGTCCCCCTCACAGGTTCGGGCGTGCCCCGTCTTGGAGCATGGATTCCGTCGGCCGCTTGGGCCTCAACGGTCGGGCGTCACACCCGTCCGCCGCCGCCCCGTCCCTGTCGCGGACGCTTCGCCGGGGGGGCGCCGTCCTCGGATTGACGACTCTGACGCTCCCGGAGTTCCTCGATCCGTTGACGGATTTGGTCGCCGCGCGAAGGACCTGCGTCGGGCGATTCCCGTCCCGGCGCCATCTGGCGGCCGCCGTGGGCCCGGTCGCCGCCCTGGTTCGAGCGTCCGGCGGGCATGCCGTCTCGACCCGGGCGGTTCGGCTCGGCCCGCGGGCCGATGCCACCGTCGTGCATCCTCTGCATCACGTGGACGATGATGCGTTCCCGAGCCTCCTGGGGGAGCCCCCGCCAGGCTTCAAGCGCTTCCTCCCGCTCCCGAGGCCCGAACTGCTGCCCCTGGATAGCGCCGCCCGGTCCGAAGCCCTGTCCGGAGTGAATTCCCTGGCGTTTTCCCGGACGCTGGCCCGGCAACTGGCCTTGACCCTGCCCCTGGCCGGGTCCGAAGCCGCCGCCACCGAGGCCCCGCCCGCCCCGAGCCGGACCGCTGAGGCGTCCGCGCTGGCCCTGGGGAGGACCGTCGTCCGGACCACCGAGTCTGGGTCGGGTCATCGGGCGGCCATCCGGGCCGCCTTCGGGACCGTTCCCGCGGCCGAGTCCCTGACCCTGGCCCGGTCCGAAGCCCGGTCCGAATCCGGGCCCGGCGGCCCGGCCCTGGAGCGTGCCTCGCCAGGTCCGGACCATGGGCCCGTCCTGCGGGCCCTGTCCCGGCTGGGCCTCGATCCACAGTTCTACCTGATCGCGGCGCCGCTCGCGGGCGCGGTCGCCGCTCTCGGGCATCGCCTCGTCCCCGTCGTCGAGTTCGATGACGAAGCTCTGCTGACGCCCGCCCTGCTCACGCCGGACGCCGTCCCGCGGTGGCTCGACGTCTCGCACCTGATCCCGCTGGCGGCGGGGACGCTCGGACTGCGCCCAGGCCGACCCGGCCAATCCTGCCAACGCGATCACACACACGATCTTGGTTCGGTTTCCCACAGCGTTGCTCCTTTCCGAAGCTCTCTTGGTCCCACTCACACGAGGCCAAACGCCGTGATTCGGGGGCGATTGCGGGCAAGTTCGGCAGAACTCAGTTCGTCTGTGCGATCTCGGAGGCGTAGCTCGCGTCCCGATAATCCACGACACCATCCTGGTTGAGGTCGTAGCCGGAATCCCCGTCGGAGATCGCGATGATGGCGGCGGCGAGTTCGGCGGGCTCGATGCTCCGCGAGCTGTCCTTGTCGAGGAGGGCGATCACCCGGAGCCGCGAGAACTCGGCCTCGAATGCGGGACGCGCGGCCTCGCGTTCGCTGTCGCTGAGTTCGCCATCGCCGTCGAGGTCGTACTCGGGGACGATCCGGTCCCGGATCTGCTGGCGGACCTCGCGGATCTCCTTGCGGGCGACGTCCATCTCCTGCTCGTTGAGCTGGCCGTCGCCGTCGGCATCGAACCGCCGGACCATCAACTGACGCACCTCGCCGCCCCGCTTCTCGAATTCGGCACGCATGGCGGCGCGCTCCTCGTCGTCGAGCTTTCCGTCGCCGTCCTTGTCGAATCGCTTGACGGCCTCGGCCCGCATTTTCTCCCACGCCTCCTTGCGCGCCTGGTCCCGGGCGGCGTCATCTGCGGGGGGCGGGTTGATCGCGGCCGGCGCGCGTGGTTCCACGGGGGCCGATTCCACGACCGGCTCGGCACGCGGCGGCGGGGTCGGTCGCACGCGGGGGGCGGGAGTCTCCACGGCCGGGGCGGGCTCGACTGCCACAACGACGGGCTCGGGCAGCGCCGGGCTCGGGGCGGCAGCGCCGCGCAGTACCCAGATTCCCCCGCCGGCCACGGCGGCGATACCGCAGACGGCGAGCACTCCCACGGTTCTTCCGGTCATCGGTCGGCTCCTGGCGCACCCTCTGCGCGGCGAATTCTCCCTGCACAACGCGTGTCGAACGAGGTTATTGCATCGTCCGGTTGGGGCCTGCTTCATCAGGCCTCATGGCGCGGACGATACCATGAGCAATGACTACCCATCCCACCCGAATTGGCATCCTGACCGGCGGCGGCGACTGCCCGGGTCTGAACGCCGTGCTCCGAGCCGTCGTGAAGGAAGCGGTCTTTCACGACATCGCGGTCGTAGGGTTCGAGGACGGGTTTTTGGGGCTGATCGAGGATCGCGCCAAGGTGCTGACGGCCGATGATGTCTCGGGGATCCTCACCCAGGGGGGAACGATCCTCGGATCGTCGAACAAGGCCAACCCTCTCAGGCATCCGGTCGGTCAGCGCGAGGACGGCTCGTGGATCTACGAGGATCTGACCGAGCGGTGTATGCAGAACCTGCGCCGGCACGGTATCGAGGCGTTGGTCGTGATCGGCGGCGACGGGACGATGAGCTGCGCCAAGCCCTTCGCGGACCGGGGGATCAACTGCATCGGGGTCCCGAAGACGATCGACAACGACCTCTGGGGCTCGGACGTGACCTTCGGGTTCTCGACCGCCGTCGAGACCGCGACAGAGGCGATCGACCGGGTGCGGACCACGGCGGCGAGCCACCACCGGGTGATGATCGTCGAGGTGATGGGTCGTAACGCGGGCTGGATTGCGCTGCACTCCGGGATCGCGTCGGGCGCGGACGTCATCCTGATTCCCGAGGTTCCCTTTATTCTCGACGAGATCGCGCACGTGGTGCGTCTGCGGTCCAAGCGGGGGAAACGGTTCTCGATCGTGGTGGCGTCCGAGGGGGCCAAGCCACTTGGCGGCTCGCAGATCGTGGATCGGGTGGTGGAAAACAGCCCGGACCCGATCCGGCTCGGCGGCATCGGCCGGTGGCTCAGCAGCGAGATCGAGGGCCGCACGGGGGTGGAGTCGCGGTATGTGGTGCTGGGCCATATCCAGCGGGGGGGAACGCCCTGCGCGGTCGATCGCGTGCTGGCGACCCAGTTTGGCGACCACGCGATGCACTTGCTCCGACAGGGCGCGCGGAATCGGCTCGTCGTGGTGCAGCAGGGCGAACTGACCGATGTGGACATCACCGAGGCCGCCGGACGCCAGAGGCTGGTCCCGCTCGATCACCCGCTCATGGCCGCGGCCCGGAGTGTCTACACGAGCTTTGGTGACGATCCGGAGTTGTAGACCGAGGGTGTGGCTTAGCTCAAGGCCTGGAGCAACTCTTCGGGATTCATGGCCTGCGGGATTTCCCGCGCCTGCACCCACTTGACACGGGCCTCGCCGGCGGCGTCGCGCTCCAGGATGACGGTACCCCGCGTGGCGATATTGAGGTCGGACCAGTAGAAGCCGTACGCCTTGCACACCGCGCGGTGCATGTCGGCCAGGAGCGTCTGCTTCAGCCCGAGCGCGTCGGCCCATGCCTTGTGGACGAAGAAGCTGTCGCATGACACGCCGACCACCTGCGCCCCCTTGGCTTCCCATTTGGCGAAGTCCGAGGTGATGCACTGCATTTCAGTGGAGCAAACGGGCGAGAAGTCCATCGGATAGAAGCAGAGCACCACAGGGCCGCGCTTCACGGCCTCCGAGAGCGTCCAATCGGCCCGATTCTGGTCCTTGAGGGTGAAATCCGGCGCCGCCTCCCCCACCTTGATCGGCGAGGTACGGGGGGTGAGTTCGGTGGGCATGCGAGGTTCCTTCCCGGGTTGGCGGCGGGAGCGTCCGGGCACCGGCGCAGCCCGGGCCGCCGGGTTCGGGTATGCTAGGGGTGGAGCACCGAACGGAAGCAGCAGGGAGAGGAGCCGGGTCCATGCAGGGAAGCGGGACACTGATGACCGAGGCACTGGCCGAGCGTTACCACGGTGTCTGCGAGCGAGTGGCGGCGGCCGCCCGGCGCAGCGGGCGCGAGCCCGAGGATGTCATCCTCGTGGCGGTCACGAAGAACGCCGAGCCCGAACAGATCCGGGCGCTGCTTGAGTTGGGCCACCGCGATTTCGGGGAGAACCGGGTCCAACAGCTCGTGCAGCACGCCTCGATGGTTGAGGAGTTCCTGCAGCGCCTGCGGACCCACCCGAAGGGGCAGCAGGACCGGGCCGTCCGCGAGGCGGCGGCGAGGGGCGTGCTCATCGGCGCGGGTGGTCTGGTGCCCGACTCGGTGCGGTGGCACATGATCGGCCACCTGCAGCGGAACAAGGCGAGGAAGGTGGCCGAGTTCTGCCGGCTGGTGCACACGGTGGACTCGCTGCGTCTGGCCGAGGAGATCCAGCAGTTGGCGCTGCGATCTGAGCAGCCTGTAGAGGTGCTGGTGCAGGTCAATTGCTCGTTCGAGCCGCAGAAGAGCGGTTGCCCCATCGCCGCGGCAAGGCCCCTGGCCGAGCAGATCGACACGATGATCAATGTCCGAGTCCGCGGGCTCATGACGATGGCGGCGGATAGCGAGAATCCCGAGGACGCCCGCCCCGCATTCGGACGGTGCCGCGAACTCTTCGACGAAATCCGGCGCAGCGGTATTGGCGACCGCCGGTTCAACATCCTCTCGATGGGGATGAGCGGCGACTTCGAGGTTGCCATCGAGGAAGGCGCCAATATCGTGCGTGTGGGCAGTGCCATTTTCGGCGCCGGCTCGCCGGAGGCGTCCCCGGCCGAATAAGACGGCGACACGCCCGGCCTGCCGGCAGTCGCCGTGGCGTCTAGGCCCGCGCGAGTGCCCCGCCGCGCGATCGTGCGGACAGCATGAACCGCTGCAGGCTCGTGCCCGGGCAGGCCGTGGGCCGGATCTCCTGGTGCGTGTAGACGCGCGAGACGGACACCCGGTACTTGCGCATCATCGCCGCGACGAAGTCGTCGAGCGACTTGGTGGCGGCCGTCGTCGGGGCCTGCTCGTCGTAGTTCCCGAGCATCATGATGCCGAGGTTATGCTCGTTATTGTCCTTGACGTGGGCGCCCTGGAGGCTGATGGGTCGGGCTTCCCAGACACGGCCAGCGGGATCGACGACGTAGTGGTAGCCGATGTCGGCCCAGCCGTTCGCGTTGACGTGGGCGCGGCGGATCGACTCGAGCCGCTGCGAGGCCGCGGCCTGAGAGGTGCTGGTAAAGGCGGTCATGCCGTCGTGATGCACCGTGATCCGGCTGACGCCGTTCATCGGGTTGGTATCGGGCAGATTGGGCCTGGCTTTGGTCCAGTTCGCCCGCGGGATCACTCCCGGCACGGTGGCGACTGCATCACCCCCGCCTCCGGAGATCCACTTCGGCGCGACCGGGTGGAACTCCCAGTCGGCCGGGTTGGGCGTCGGGGTGGTCGAGGCGGCGACGCGCGGCCGGCGCGCGGCCGACTGGCAGCCCCCGAGCAACAACATCCCGCCCAGGCCCGCGGCGGCCCGGATCAGATCCCGTCGATTGAGTTCGTTCATAGCGCAGCGCACCTCATCCAGGCATGCGATCCGCGGAGTCTATCGGCGCGCAGGCCGAGTCAAGTCAAAAACTCGGATACGCGTGCGTCGGCCGCCAGCGTCGCCGCGCCTGATCCTCTGCTCCCGACGACCGGAAACCGCCAAGCTCGGCGTCTATGCTCGAATCGTCATGAAGAACCACCCCAATATCTGTGTTTTGTTCGCAGCCTTGGCCCTGCCCGTTCCGGTGTTGGCCGGCGAGAGTCCCACGACGCTCGACGCGCGCCCGGCGGCCCTCACCCAGCCGGAGGAGGCAGGTGCGGAGACGACCACGGAGGAACCGATCCCCAACGCGGACCGGTGGATCCTTTCGGGCTGGAAGGGGACCATCGAGTTCGGGCTCACCGGCGCCTCGGGGAACAACGACCGGTTCAATCTGCGAGCGGGAGCGTCCGCCTCTCGAGAATCGGATGCTTCTGCGGATCAACTCACCCTGACGTACTCCTACGCCAAGGACGACTCGACGCAGACCGAGAACCGCTTCGAGGCCAAGGGCCGGCACGACTGGAAGTTTCCCGACGACAGCCCCTGGAGGGTCTATGTGGGGGGGAGCTTTGAGTACGACGAATTCCAGGACTGGGATATGCGGGTTTCGATCGGACCGGGGGTCGGGTACGAGGCGATCGAGAACGACACCACCAAGCTGCTTTTGCGAGCGGGGGTGGTGGCCACGAAGGAGATCGGCGGCTCGGACAACGCCTGGACGCCGGAGGCTGATCTGGGCTTCGATCTGGAGCACAAGCTGACCGAGCGGCAGACCCTGACCGCGTCGGCGGACGCCTACCCCGCGATCGATGACTTCGGCCCGTACCGACTTGTGGGGAACGTCGCCTGGACGATCGACGTCGACCCCGAGGTCAATCTGTTTCTCAAGCTGGGCATTGAGGACCGCTACGACAGCAACCCAGGCCCCGAGAAGAAGCGGAACGACGTGAACTATTTCGCGACCCTGGGCTGGTCGTTCTAGGACGGAGAGCCCGGCGCGACCGAGGAGGACGATTGTGAGCTGGCAGGACCAAACCCAGACCCCGGAAGCCCTCTCCGGCGCCGCCGATCAGATCTCGGCCAGCGCACAGAGCGTGCTCGGCGTGTGGCGCGACGGCGTGCTGAACGCCGACGATTTCCTCGTGCCATGGAACACCTTCGGTTGGCCGATCACCAAGGCGATCCTGCTCATCGTCGCGATGTTTCTCGTCGCCAGGTGGGCACGCAGGCTGGTCACCGGAACGGCGAGCCGGGCGAGAGTCGAGGTCACCCTGGCCCGCTTCTTCGGCAATCTCGCCCGCTGGGCGATCCTGATCCTCGGCGGGATCACCATCCTGCAGACGTTTGGCATCCAGGCGACGAGCTTCGCGGCCGTGCTCGCCGCGGTGGGCTTCGCGATCGGCATGGCCCTCTCCGGCACGCTGAGCAACGTCGCCGCGGGTGTCATGCTGCTGATCTTCCGCCCGTTCCGGGTCGGCGATGTGGTGAACGCGGCCGGTGTGCTCGGCGTGGTGGATGAGATCGAGCTTTTCACGACGACCTTCGATACATTCGACAAACGTCGGATCATCGTGCCCAACGGGAAGATCTTCGGCGACACGATCGAGAACGTGACGCACCACAAGATCCGCCGCGTCGAGGTGCCGGTCGGCACGGTGTACGACGCGGATGTTGACGCGACGCGGGCGGTGCTCGAGCGCGTTGTCGGTTCGGTCGAGGGGGCCCGGACGGAGCCGGCGCCGCAGGTCTTCCTGTCGGATCTCGGCGACAACAGCGTGAATTGGAAACTCCGCGTGTGGGCCGAGGGCCCGGTCTTCTGGGATGTCCACCAGCGCCTCGTGCGGGACGCCAAGAAGGGGCTCGACGAGGCGGGCATCGGGATCCCGTTCCCGCAGCGCGACCTCCACTTCCCGGAAGGGATCGAGGTCCGGGTCCAGAAGTCGCCCGAATAGTGCCCCGTTGCCGCGGCTCGGCCGCGCGCCCCGAGGATGGGCATACCCTTGCCCATGCGCGCGACACCGAAGCACACACCCGTCGTCGTCGTGATCCGCGACGGCTGGGGCCAGAACCCCCACCCCGAGCACGACGCCTTCAACGCCATCAAGCTTGCCAAGAAGCCGGTGGCCGATCGGCTGATGCGGGAGTACCCGAACACGCTCATCCACACGAGTGGGTTCGATGTCGGTCTGCCCGAGGGGACCATGGGCAACTCCGAGGTGGGGCACCAGAACATCGGCGCGGGGCGCATCGTGGACCAGGAGTCCGTGCGGATCACGAAAGCCTGCCGGCAGGGCGAACTGTCCGACAACGGCCCGCTGGTCGAGTCGATCACCCGTGCCCGGGACAAGCGCAGGGCGGTCCACCTGCTCGGCATCTGCTCCGACGCGGGCGTCCATGGCCTGCTGGAGCACCTGTACGCCCTGCTGGATCTGTGCAAGAAGCTGTCGGCCGAGCGTGTGTATCTGCACCTCTTCACCGACGGGCGTGACACGGGTCCCTTCTCCGGGATCGAGTTTGCGCGGCAGGTTGAGAGCCACCTCCACAAGTCGGCCTCGCCGGGCTTCCGGCCCGTCATCGCCTCGGTCATCGGGCGGTATTGGGCCATGGACCGGGATAGCCGCTGGGAGCGCACCCAGCGTGCCTGGGCGTGCCTGACAGGGCGCGGCGCAAAGGAGGCCGAGCTCCCCCGCTATTCGACGGTGACCGACGCGATCCAGCACTACTACGACCACCCCACCACCGAGACTATGAAAGGCGACGAGTTCGTGCCGCCGTGCCTGATCGGGGGCGATGCCGCGGACGCGGAGCAGCGGCGCATCGCCGACGGTGACACGGTGATCTTCTACAACTACCGCGGCGACCGGCCCCGGCAGATCTCCGCGGCATTCGTCCTCCCCGACAAGGAGTGGGCCGAGGTCAAGCCGAGCCCCGATTCCGGCCGGCGCGGATTCGATCGGGGCCGGAAGCCCGACGTCGACTACGTGCTCATGACCGCCTATTCCGAGCAGCTCGCCGAGCACGCCCGGGTCGCGTTTCCGAAAGCGCCGAAGATGGCCAATATCTCCGGGGAGTACCTCAGTGCCCTCGGCCTCACGCAGTTCCGCTGTGCTGAGACCGAGAAGTTCCCCCACGTCACGTTCTTCTACAACGACTACCGCGACGAGCCCTTCGAGGGCGAACACCGTGAGATCATCCAGTCCCCAAAGGTCGCCACGTACGACCTCCAGCCCGAGATGTCGGCGGCCGGGGTTCGCGACGCCGTCCTACGCCGCCTGGAGGCCGACGACTGCGAGTCGGTCATCGTCGTGAACTTTGCCAATGGGGACATGGTCGGGCACACTGGCAACCTCTCGGCGGCGATCAGGGCCTGCGAGGTCGTGGACCAGTGCGTCGGCGCGGTGGTGGACGCCACACTCAATCGCGGCGGTTGCCTCATCGTCACCGCCGACCACGGCAATGCCGAGCAGATGAAGGACCCCGCGACCGGTATGCCCCACACCGCCCACACGACGTACGACGTTCCGCTCATCGTGGTTGGCGAACCATTCAAAGGTCGCAGGCTGCGTTCGGGCGGGCGTCTGGCCGACATCCTCCCCACCGCCCTCGACATGATCGGTCTCGAGAAGCCCAGCGAGATGACCGGCCAATCGCTGCTGGTGTGAGCGTCCGATCGCGTCGGACCTGAGATTCGCGACCCGGCAAGCCGGGCGGCTGTCGGGTCCAAAGAGAAGGCCGGGTGAGGGGCCCTCCCCGGCCCCTCAACCCAGCCCTCGTCTCTCTCCCCCCTCCAGAAACAGGCGCCAGGGCATCTCCCACAATGCTCCGGCGCCCTGCCCCTCCGTCAGCGATGCGCTCGGTCGCGGTCTCCCGCGAATACCGGGCGATCGGGACGTCGTGGCACGAACACGACCGGGTCGTCGGGGGCCGGGGGCGGGGGGCGGATCGGCCCCCACTCCGCGCGGCCGCAGCGCTCCGTCAGCACGCCCAAGGCCCTGAGAAGCCTCGCGTCGCCCTTGGGGTTGAGCCCGTTGAGAAGCTCGTCCATGCGAAATGCCCCTCCGCTTCCGCCCGACCCCGACGCCGTCCGCCACAATCCGAATCTCCCGGCCAGACAGGCGCGGGGTGCACGGGGCTAGCGCGCGCCGTTTCGAACCTCCCAAAGGTCATCGGCGATCAGATCGTCGAGCAGGAACACCTGCACCATCGTGCCCGTCTTGAATGCGTGAACGACGGCGCCCGTGGCCAACTCAACCTCCGCCGCGGACTCCCGCACGGCGACCCCCGTGATCTGCTTGATCGCCTCCTGAAATCCCGCCGACGAGGTCGCGAACAGCTGTCGGTGATAGGCCTGAATCTGCGCGGCGCCCTCGGGAGTCTTGGCGAGGTCTCGCTCGGCCGGTGTCAGCGCGTCGTGCAGTGTCACCACAAGCGTGTCGCCGCTCAGCACCACAGCGACCGACGACGGAGTATGGCCCGTGCTCTCCTTCAGGAACTGCATGGCCGCCTTGGCGATTAGTTTGGGCATGGTCGGAAGAGGCATAGAGATCGCGGCTCGCTCTCCGGCGGTTGTTACCGCCAGTTTGAAGCCAAAAACACAAGAGCCGGCACAAACGAACACTTTCGTGTTCGACCGTGCCGGCTCTACTCGTTGACTGGCCTCCCGCCGCTTGCGGGCTGCCCTTCACCAGGTCTTCCGACGAACCTAGGGATATTCGTACCTATTGCACTCTATCGACCCACCGTCCTCCGGTCAAGTGCGTATAGGCGGTCTGTTCACGGGTATAATGTCGGCGAATCCCCCCTGTTCACGGCAGAATAATGCAACTTCAGTTGTGGGCGATTCGAGCCAAAGCATGACCCCTACCCCGATCAAGCCATCCCGAGCGGAATCGCCGTCGAAGACGGTCGGCGAGATCGAGGCCGCGATTGGGGAGGGTGTTGCCCGCTTCCAGCAGGAATACATGGGCCGCGGCCCCGCGGATGTTCGCGCCCGCCTCTTTGCGGACACAGTGTTCGTTCGATTGCTCGGTGTGCTCACCGCCGCCGAACAGCAGTTGGTCAGGACGCTCCCGCCCGAGAAGGGGCGCGACCTGCTCAAAGCGGTGCGCCCAACTGATCGAGACGGCGCGCCCGGCCCTCGAGGCGCTGGTGCATGAGATCACCGGCGCCCAGCCGATCAGCCTCCACCACGACATCAGCACTCGGACCGGGGAAGAGATCGTGGTCATCACGCTCGCCGAAGCGCCCAGCATTCGCGAGCACGGCAAGCGGTAGCACGCGATACTCCGGGCGGAACGGCGGCACCCCGGCGAACAGAGCCGGCCGGCCAGCGTCGAGCCGATCGCTCCGGCCCGGCTGAACCAGCCCCGCTACCCTCGCTCGACATGCCTCGCCCCATCTCCATCCGGACGAGCCTCCTTCGGGACCTGGCCGCACTCGTTCTCCTGCTCGGCCTCGCCGTCTTTGCCGCCACGTTCGTGGGGGCCCGGCAGACGGTCCGCGCACTCTCCGAGTCCCTCACCGGCCAGTCGCTCTCCACGATCTCCGCGCGACTCGATACCTTCTTCGCCGCGGCCCAGGACCAGCTCGAGGTCGCCGCGAGCCAGGCGGCCGCCGGAGGTTTCGACCTTGATCCCCAGGAGCTCGGTTCGCTCGACGCCGCGGCAGCGGGACGAGCCCTCCGCGACAAGCGCAACGCGCTCTTCGCCCCAATCATCCGCGCGACACCACAGATTTCGTCCGTGCTCATTGCAGACTCCGGCGGCCACGAGCACATGCTGCTTCGCGCGCCGACCGGCTGGCGGAATCGCTGCACGGCCGCGGACGACTCTTCCCAGGTCCGGTGGTTGGAGTGGACCGATGGAGTGACCCCATCCGAGCGGACGGAGGACCTGGCCTACGACCCTCGCGAGCGACCCTGGTTCCAGGACGCGGTTCACTCCACGCCCGGGACGATCCATTGGACCGCACCCTATATCTTCTTTACCTCGCACGAGCCGGGGATTACCGCCTCGATGCTCTACCCACGCCCAGACGGGCTGGTCCATGTCCTCGGGATGGACGTGCGCCTGAAGGACATCTCCGAGTTCACTCGCGCCCTGCGCGTCGGCGGACGCGGCATGGCCGCGGTCCTGACGAGCGACGGGCGTCTCATCGGATTGCCGGGGCTCTCCGCCTTCGACGCGCCCGCGGCCGCGGACACCGCCTACCTCCAGCCCCCCGAGGCGCTCGGTCTCACGCTGCTCGACGACGCCATAGCCGCGCGCGCCGGCCACCCCGACTCCCGCCCGTTCCGGTTCCGCTCCGGCGGCGAGGCCTGGTGGGCCTGCACGCGGCCCTACCCACTCACGGCCGACGACAGCCTGCGGGTCGCCGTCCTTCTGCCCGAGGCCGATCTGCTCGGTAACCTCGCCCGGCTGCGCTTGACCATCCTCGGGATCATCGCCGTGGTGCTGGTCGCGGCCCTATTCCGCGCGGCGTGGGTCGCCCGGCGTTTCAGCTCGCCGATCGAGGCACTCGTGGCGCAGAGCGAGAGGATCGCGCGCGGAGACCTGGACGCCGGCGAATCCGTCGTCTCACGCGTCAAGGAGATCCGCAGACTCGTGAAAGCGCAGGAACTCATGCGCGAGGGCATCCGAGCCCGGATGCAACTCCAGAAGGTCGAGCGGGACCTCGATCTCGCCCGCGACATCCAGAGGGGCCTGCTCCCTCGCTCCGCGCCCGCGGCCGCCGGGTTCGAGATCGCCGGCTGGAACCAGCCCGCGGATCAGACCGGCGGCGATTTCTACGACTGGATCGCGCTGCCCGACCACCGCATCGCATTCACGCTCGCCGACGTGACCGGCCATGGCATCGGGCCGGCCCTGATCGTTGCGGTCTACCGGGCGTATATGCGGGCGTCCACGAGCTTGGGCTCCGCCCACCTCGCCGACGCGCTCCGGCACGTAAACAATCTGCTCTGCGACGACATCCCCGACAACCGCTTCATCACGACCGTCGTCGGCGTGCTCGACAGCGACCTCGCGCGGGTCACCATGATTTCGGCCGGCCACGGGCCGCTCTACTTCTATCGCGCCGCCACCGGCGAGATCGATCGCTGGAACGCCGACGTCATGCCTCTCGGCCTGGTGAGCGACATGGACTTCCGACCCGCGCGCGAGGTGGACTTCGCGCCCGGCGACATGCTCTTCGTCGTGACCGACGGGTTCTTCGAGTGGGCCGGACCCGAGGGCGAGCAGTTCGGCCTTGGGCGGCTCGAGGCGTTCATCCGCGAGCACCAGCACCTCGACGGTGAGGCGTTCATCCAGGCGCTCTATCAGGCGGTGCTGGCGCACGCCGCCGGGGAGCCCCAGAGCGACGACCTGACCGCCCTGATGATCCGGCGCCGCTGACGCCGCCCCCCCCCCCTCCGGGGGGGCCGGGGTGCGGGCGGGTGACTTGACCGGTGATCGACCGCCGCTACGCTTGACCCTGATGTTCGGCGCGACCCCGGCCAATCCTGCCACGCCCACCGCGAGCACCCTGCCCGCGGTCGCTGCGCCCTTCTTGAACCCCGCCGCGCTCGCCAGCCAGCTTCTTGGGCTCCTCCTTACCCGACTCGATCGGGGCGGGTGCGGGCCGCTCACGATGTAAACCGAGTCAAACCTCAAGCCTCTCGAGGCCCGCACCCAGAAGGGAGCGGGCCTTTGTCGTTTTGGCGCCGTCCAAGGAGTTGACCATGCCCACGGAATCCCGCGACCACATCCTGATCTTCGATACGACGCTGCGCGACGGCGAGCAATCGCCCGGCTGCAGCATGACGCTTCCGGAGAAGCTCCGCATCGCCCGGATGCTCGAGGAACTCGGCGTGGACATCATCGAGGCGGGCTTCCCGATCGCTTCGGAGGGTGACTTCGAGTCGGTCCGGGCCGTGGCGGCGCAGACCGAGAGGGCCCGCGTCTGCGCCCTGGCGCGAGCCGCCGACGACGACATCGACCGGGCGTGGGAGGCAATCCGCCACGCGGCCCGCCCACGCCTCCACGTCTTCCTCGCCACGAGCGCCCTGCATCGGGAGCACAAGCTCCGCCTCTCCCGCCCCGAGATCCTCGAGCGGACCCGCACCGCCGTCGCCCTGGCACGCACAGTGTGCGACGACGTCGAGTTCTCCCCGGAGGACGCCTCGCGCACCGAGCCCGAATTCCTCGCCGAAGTCGTCGCCAGCGCCGTCGAGGCGGGGGCGACCACCATCAACCTGCCCGACACCGTCGGATACGCCACGCCCGCCGAGTACCGGTCGCTGTTCGCCAGCTTCCGAGCCGCGCTGCCGGCCGCCATCACGCTGAGTGCCCACTGCCACGACGACCTTGGGCTCGCCGTGGCCAACTCGCTGGCCGCCGTCGAGGGCGGGGCACGTCAGATCGAGTGCACCATTAACGGCATCGGCGAGCGGGCCGGCAACGCCGCGCTCGAGGAGGTCGTGATGGCGCTCCGCACGCGTCGCGATCGGTTTGGCGTCCAGACCTCGATCAACACCCCGCGCCTTGCGCCCACAAGCCGGGCCGTCGCCACGATTACCCGCAGCCCCGTGGCGAGGACGAAGGCGATCGTCGGGGAGAACGCCTTCGCCCACGAGGCCGGGATCCATCAGCACGGGGTGCTCGCGTGCGCCGCCACCTACGAGATCATGAACCCTCGCGATGTCGGCGTCGACCGTGGCACGCTGGTGCTCGGCAAGCACAGCGGCCGCCACGCCGTCCGCGACCGGGCCCGCCAGCTCGGCTACACCCTGACCGAGCCCGAGCTCGACGCCGTGACCGCGGCGGTGAAGCGTCTGGCCGACCGCAAGAAGTCCGTCTTCGATGAGGACCTCGAGGCCATCCTGCTCAGCCAGGACCCGCTCGCGTCAGGCCCGTGGCGCATGGAGAGCCTGCGCGTCACGAGCGGGGGCGCGGACGCCACCGCCACCGTCCGCCTCGTCCACATCGAGACCGAACGCACCGTGACCGAGGCGGCCGCGGGCGACGGACCTGTCCATGCCGCCTTCCGCGCCCTCACCCGCGCCGCCTCGCTCCAGCTCAGGCTCGTCGGCTTCCAGGTCCGCAGCGTCTCCACCGGCGAGGATGCGCAGGGCGAGGCGATCATCGATGTCCGCCACGACGGCATCGTGTTCCGCGGCCGGGGCCTGAGCACCGACATCGTCGAAGCCGCGGCCCTGGCCACGCTCGACATCATCAACCGCGTGCAGCGCCGCGCCGACAACCTCTCTCTGGTGCGGCGGGCCCCGCGGGCGATCGACGCCGACCGCCCCACCATCACCCTCCGCGACTAGGAAGGGCAATTCCCATGCAACCTCGCACGCTGTACGAGAAGATCTGGGCGGCCCACGAGGTGGTCCCCGAGTCCGAGGAGGCCCCCGCCATCCTCGCGATCGACCTGCACCTCGTCCACGAGGTCACCTCACCCCAGGCGTTCGCCGAACTCGAGCGTCGGGGGCTCCCCGTGCGCCGGCCCGATCGGACGCTCGCCACACTCGACCACTCCACCCCCACGCTCCCGCCCGGCGCACTGCCCCAGTTCCCGGCAGGAGCCGCGGCGCAGATCGAGACGCTGACGCGGCGTTGCCGCGAGCACCGGATCCGCCTGCTCGGCATGGAATCTGACCGGCGCGGGATCGTCCATGTGATCGGCCCCGAACTCCAGGCGCGACCCAGCCGGGCCTGACGATCGTGTGCGGGGACAGCCATACGAGCACCCACGGGGCGCTGGGTGCTCTGGCGTTCGGCATCGGCACCTCCGAGGTCGCGCAGGTCCTCGCGACGCAGTGCCTGCTGCAACGCCGCTCGCGCACGATGGCGGTCCGCTTCGAGGGCCGACCCGGCCCGGCCGTGACGGCCAAGGACCTCGCCCTCGCGTTGATCGCGCAGATCGGCGCCGACGGCGCGACCGGCTGCGTGATCGAGTACCGCGGCGCGGCCGTGCAGGACCTCACGATCGAGGGCCGCATGACACTCTGCAACCTCTCGATCGAGGCCGGCGCCCGCCGGCATGGTCGCGCCGGACGAGACGACCGCCGAGTATCTCCGGGGACGGCCCATGGCCCCCGCCGGCGACGCCTTCGACGCGGCCCTCGAATCCTGGAGGGCACTCGCGACCGATCCGGACGCGGAGTTCGACCGCCGCGCCACAATCCACGCCGACGCGGTCGAGCCCATGATCACCTGGGGGACGAGCCCCGCGATGGCGGGCCCCATCGGAGCCCCTATCCCCGCGGCGGGAGACGATCCGACCCGCCGCCGCGCCCTCGACTACATGGCGCTCGAGACCGGTCGCACGCCGGCCGGGCTCCCGATCCACACAGTCTTCATCGGCAGTTGCACCAACAGCCGTATCGAAGACCTCCGGGCCGCCGCATCGATCTTGCACCGGCGGAGAGTGTGCGATGGCGTGCGTGTGCTCATCGTTCCCGGTTCCGGGACCGTCAAGCGGCAGGCGGAGGCCGAGGGGCTCGCCCGCACCTTCCTCGAGGCCGGGTGCGAATGGCGCGAGCCGGGATGCTCGATGTGCATCGCCATGAACGGCGACACCGCCCCCCCGGGCCAGTACGTCGTCAGCACCTCCAACCGCAATTTCGAGGGCAGGCAGGGCGCGGGCGCCCGGACGCTCCTCGCCAGCCCGCTGACCGCCGCGGCCTGCGCCGTCACCGGACGCGTCACAGACCCGCGCGAGTTCGTTTCCGCCGCGCCGCAACTCCGCCGGCATCGCTAGTCGGCCGGCGCCAACCCCAGTCGCGAGCACCCCGCCATGCAACCGTTCACCACCCTCCGATCCCGCATCCTTGCCCTGCCAGAAGCCCACATCGATACCGACCGGATCATCCCCGCGAGGTTTCTGACGACCACCACGAGCGACGGGCTCGGGCGCCATGCCTTCGCCGACTGGCGCCGGATGCGCGAGGGGGTCGAGCGGCCGGGCTGCCCGCTCAACGATCCGCGGGCCCCCGGGGCGGCGATCATCGTCGCGGGTCACAACTTCGGCTGCGGCTCCTCGCGCGAGCACGCCGCTTGGGCGCTCGCGGACCTCGGCGTCCGAGCAATCATCTCGACGGAGATCGCCGACATCTTCCGCGCCAACGCCTCTCGGAACGGGATCCTCCCGATCGTCGCCGCCCCGGAGCATGTCCACGCCATGCTGGACGCCCCCTTCGCCGAGGCGGAGATCGATCTGAGCCGGCGCGAAGTCTGGCCGTCGGGGGGCCACGCTCTGTTCGCCCCGTTCCGCTTCACGATTGATCCCTTTACCCGGCGTTGCCTGCTCGATGGCGTCGACCACCTCGGCTACCTCGTCGCCCAGTTGCCTCGCATCCTCGCTTCCGAGCGACGGGAGGCCATGAAGGCGGGCTGTTCCACACCTGTCCACAATCCCTGAGCAACCCCGAAAGGCCACCAACATGCGCGCCCACATCGCCATGCTCCCCGGTGACGGCATCGGCCCTGAGGTCACCCGCGAAGCCGTCCGCGTTCTCCGCGCCGTCGCGAAACGCTTCGGCCACGATCTGACATTCGAGCACGCCGCCATCGGCGGCGAGGCCATCGACACGGTGGGTTGCCCCCTCCCCCCCGACACGCTCGCCCTGTGCCGGCGGGCCGACGCCGTCCTGCTCGGCGCTGTGGGGGGGCCGCAGTGGGACGGCGCGCCGCCCCACCTCCGCCCGGAACAGGGACTCCTCGGCCTGCGGCGCGAACTCGGCCTGTTCGCCAACCTCCGACCGGTCCGCCTCCGCCCGGGCCTCGGGGCACGGAGCCCGCTCCGGCAGGATGTCGTCGCCGGCGTCGACCTCGTGATCGTCCGCGAGCTGACCGGAGGGATCTACTTCGGCGCCCGTGAGCGCGGACGCGACTGGGCGTCGGACCAGTGCCGCTACACCCGTTCCGAGATCGAGCGCGTGGCCAGGATCGCCCTCGATCTCGCCCGCGCCCGCTCCCGCCGGGTCGCAAGCCTCGACAAGGCCAATCTGCTCGAAACCTCCCGCCTGTGGCGGGAGACGGTGACGCAGCTCCACGCCGCGGAGTACGGCGATATCAGTCTCGAGCACCACCTCATCGATTCGGCCGCGATGCAGGTGGTGACCCGCCCAACGGCGTTCGACGTCATACTCACCGAGAACATGTTCGGCGACATCATCTCCGACGAGGCCGCCGTGCTCGTGGGCTCGCTGGGGCTGCTCGGCTCCGCCTGCATTGGTTACTCGCGCCCCTCGCTCTTCGAACCGATCCACGGGTCCGCACCGTCGCTGGCGGGGCGCAACGTCGCCAACCCGATCGGTGCGGTCGGTTCAGCGGCCCTGCTGCTCGGGGAAGGTCTCGGGCTCCGGGAGGAAGCGATCGCGCTCGAAGCGGCCATCGACGCGGTCGTGGCCGGCGGCCAACTCACCCCCGACTGCGGCGGCTCGGCCTCGACCGAAGTCGTCGGGGGGAGCATTGTCGAGGCGCTGCGGCCCGCGCCGTCGCGCCCGTCCGCCGGCGCAAGGAAACGGCCCCGGGCAGAGATGCCCGGGGCCGCAAATCGTGCGGAGACTCTACAACAGCCGGGGGCCTAGCAGCCCCTCGTCCAGATGTTCAGGAAGGCGAGCACGTCACGCGTATCGAGCGTGATGTTGTAGTCCATGTCGGCATGGAGGTCGCCGTGCGTCCAGGCGTTCAGGAACGCGAGCACGTCACGGGTGTCGACGAACCCGTCGTTGTTGAAGTCGGCGTAGCAGGGCTTCTTCGGATTGACGCAGAAGGCCTGGTCCACATCGTGGCAGATTTCCTCGACGCCGCTGCCGAGGTTGTAGGACCAAGAGGTGTAGCCGTACACCGCGTCGGTGCCACCCCAGCAGAAGAGCTTCGAGCTGTTGGTGTCAACGGGGATGCCGTAGACGCCGACCAAGTACCGATGACCGGCGACGAGGTTGAAACCCGCCGGCAGTTCGATGGTGAACCGGTAGTGGCTGATGCCGAAGATGTCGGTGCAGTCGTAGCGCGGATTGGTGTCGGCGAGGGGCGCGATGAAGGCGCCGTAGAAGCTGCCAGCGAAGTTGCCGCAGGGATAGGCGCCATCCGCGACCGCGTCGTAGAGCTCGACGTACAGACCCGAGATGTTGCTGAAGTTGGTACCGGTCCCGGTCGCCGCGTCGTAGACGCCGCCGACGGCGCCGAGGCGGCGCATGTCGCCGTTCGCAGGCGCGACGAAGTCATCGAGACAGATGTAGGGGTTGTAGGCGCTGTAGTAGTTGCTGTACCAGCAGGTCGTCTGGCAGTCATTCGGCTGGCAGGAGGATCCGCCCTGGCCGGCGTTGAACGCCATATCGGGGCTGCAACGCACATACTGATGACCATCGAGCGTCCAGGAGGTCGCCGGGTTGTTGTGCGAGGTCAGCGAGTCCGACCAGACATAGACCTGCGAACCGTCGGGGTTCGCGAGGGTCGCGTAGATCGTGATCAGGTAGTTCTGACCGGCGTTGACGCCGATCGGAGCATGCAGGTTGGCCGTGAACTCGTAGGCGTTGTAGATCCCGCTCACGCTGCACACGAACTGCGGATTCAACTCGGCGACCGAAAACGAATCGATCCCGACGAGGCTGCTGTACACCCAGCCGCACGTGTCGCCGCTCCCGATCGTCGAGATTTCCATGCTGATCGAGCTGATCGCGCCCAGGCTCCCGGTCTGACCCGTGCCCGTGTCGTAGACACCGCCCGAGAAGTGCACCGTGCCGACGGTGCTGCCGTCCGCGACGAAGTCATCGAACACGAGATAGGGGACGATGCTGCTGTTGTTGTTGCTGTACCAACCGCTCCCGCTGCAATTGATCGGCTGGTCCGCCGACCGCGTCCCCCCGCCGCTCCCGCCATCGGTCTGACCGGATCCCCCGCCGACGCTCGGCTGCGTGATCGGGAAGCCGCCCGCGGGCGCCTCACGCGACTGGAGCAGCGCCGAATCCGCCTCGGTGTACCGGGTGCCGTGGAAGGAACTGATGCCCAGTTCCTCCGCCGGACCTGTGGGAAGCCTCACGCCGGTCTCGACGCCGCTCCACTTGTGGAGGGTGTCCGTGTTCCGGTCCACGACGACCTGCGCGCCCGCCAAGTTGGCAAGCGAGCCGACCACAACCGCCGCAACCAGCGGCAAACCAATTCGACGCAATGCCATGTGATGATCTCCCTCTGCGTTGGCAGCGGCGCCGCTCGGACCACTCCTCCATAACACCCGCCACTGCCCACCACGATCTCGGAACGGTGCCACACGCACCGAACCAGCGACAACCCTAGCCTAACCGCCGGGGCGAAATCAACGCCGGGTACGAAGTCTCTCTCCACGTCGACCGGGACAAACTGGCAGGTCGCTCCCGCTGCTCCGCCGTACTGTGGACGAACGACACCTGGGTTGTCCCACCGATGCACACCAACCGGCAACCTTGCAACGGATATCCCAGTGTTCAAATCGTCCTTTCCCGCCGGGCGCCCAGGCATCAGTCGTAAGTTCCTGGTGCATCACCCGCACGGGCAGATTCCGCCGAAAGGACGCTCAGACCGGCGCGTCGCCTCGCGCGGCGTATTCCCCCGGACGCACGCCGCACCCCCTCGGCGATCAAGCCCAGGGAGCCCGCGTTCGACGCCGACTCGGAATCCTCATCCCGATCATCCCCAACCCGTTCCCCAAGGAAGATGACCCGAACCAGATTCTTGGAATTCGACACCCGCACGGGCGCGGGCGCGGAGCAGCCAAGCGCTCTCAAGTGCCTCCGGGCGGGCGGCCCGATGCTGCCCGCGGCGCACCGATGCCCCGAACCCGAAGTCCCCGCCACGCCGCCCTCGCCGCAAGAACACTTCGCGTCCAACGGCGGCCGCAACCAAAGTCTGCGCACCGGCCGTCCGGTCTTCGCAAGACTCAACGACCATCGGCACTCCCGGAGGGTGCATCCCGCACCGCGCCGTTCACCCCGGCAACGGCGCCGCCGGCTGCAACACGCGATGATGCACCGAGAGTCCCCGGGCCGCCCGGGAGGCGCTTGACCTCAACCCCTCCGCGCTCAACGTCCCCCGCTGCCGGACGCGCCGGCTCGACTCGCGATGAACGGCCCGCCGCGAGCACGAGCGATCCCCGGCGCGACGCCCCCGCAATCCCGCGGATGTCCAACCAGAACAGACCAAGACCCAGCAGCACGAACACGTGGAACACCTCGTGTGGCCCCACCACGCCAGGCACCAGTGTGGGCCATGCGAGCAACTCGACGACCGCCCCGGCCGTGTAGGCCAGCCCGGCGGCGACCATGAGCGTCGCGGCGCGACGGCCCCAGATACGCCAAGTGGCGATCATCGCCCCCAAGCCCATCCAACCCATCACCAGATACAACCCCACACCGAGCCATTCGGGCACGCTGCGGAAGAACACCGTCTTGAGTGCAATCCCGGCGGCCGCAAAGACCCAGATCCCCGCAATCGCACCCCAGCGAGCGAGCCCCCGGAACCGGATCGCATGAATGGGGGTAAATGTGCCCGCGATCAGCACGAAGATCGCGGCGTGGTCGACCCGCTGGAGCACCGTTCGGGCCGCCGTGCCGCTCGGGGCGGCATGGAACGCCGCGCTTGCCGAGAGCAGCAGCACGGCCGATCCGATGAAGGTGCCGAGGGCGACCAGCCTGCCGCGGCTGCCCCGGCCGTGGAGCATCAGATCGACACCCAATGCCGCGAAGACCAGTGCCCCCACCCCGTGAGTCAACGTGCTTACCGGGTCGTTGATGGGCAGCAGCATGCTGCACCATATCCCCGGCCGCAGGCCACCGCGGTCGATCCCCACGCCGGACCGCCGCACCCACTTGGATCATGGGCGCCCGGGCGATATGCTCACCGGATCGAACCCCAGGAGAGCCCCATGCCCCGGAATGCCCAACTCGCCGCGATGCTCATCGCCGCCGCCCTGCTCGGCGGCTGCCAGAGCCAGCAGGCCCGCGTCGCGGCCACATCGAACTCCGCCCACGACGCGGAGATGCTCGGGCAGATCGCCAGCCTCGCGGGCGACTGGCAATCGCCCGATGAAGACGGCACCACCACCTTCGCCGTCACGAGCGCCGGGTCGGCCGTCCGAGAAATCATGTTCCCAGGTCAGCCCCATGAGATGACCAACGTGTACCACATGGACGGCCCGAGGCTGGTCATCACCCACTACTGCGCCTCGGGCAACCAGCCCCGAATGGTCGCCTCACGGCCCGAGCACACCTCCGAAGGAACCCAATACCACTTCGTCTTCGACAGCGTGACGAACCTGCGCAGCCGCGACGAACACTTCATGGGCGATATGACCCTCGCGCTGCTCGACGACGGAACCATCCGAGAGGAGTGGCGTGCCTACGACCGCGCCGGCAAGCTCGGCGAGCCGGTGGTCTTCCGCCTCAGCCGCGCACCTGCCCAATGAATCACGTGCCGGCGAAACGCCGGAACGCGACGAGATGGCGTTGCTCCGACATTGACCGGAGCTGGCGGAAGGCCTCCCGCACGGCCTCGTCGTCTACCCCGGTGATCAGGCGGTCGTAGAGTTCGATGTTCTCGAGTTCCGCCTCTACGCCGGCGCGGTACGCCTCCGCGACCGTCCCGGGAATCTCCTCCACCGGGATGACCGTCGTGTCGACCGGGATCTCGATGCCCCGCGCCGCCATCAGTTGCTCGACGTGGTTGGCGTGCATGCGCTCCGAATGCACGATATTCGCGAAGGGCATGATGCGCCCGTAGCGGTCGATGACCGCCTGATACAGCGCACCCGCCCGACGCTCGTCCGCCAAGGCTGCGAGCAGCGACGCCCGCGTCCCCTCCGTCACCGCCCCCGACGGCGAGGCGTCGAGGGCCCTCGCCATTTGGCACCCTTGGGAGGCACGCCCCGAGGAAGTGGTCGTCCCACAGCCCGGCAGGGCGAACAGGGCGAGCAATGGCACGAACGCGGCGGCATGGGTTCTCATGGAGTTTCCCTTTCCTCTCGTTGGAGGCCGCGATGGAGCCCGAGGTTTCTTATTGCGGATAATTTTATGACATTTGATGGAGCCTCACCAACCCCCTCCCCCCGCGCCGGGACCGAGCAGATCGAGCGGGAAGGCGGGTCGCGCGAGCGGCCGCAGCGCGAGGCCGAGCAGGGCCAGCTCGTGATCGTCGCCCGCAAGCCGGTTGGTGCGCAGCGTGCCGCAGCCCGCGCATCGATGGATGATCGCCCACTCGCCGTCGGCCCGGACCTCGATGCCGATCGGCTCCATGGGGGAGCGACACGGGCTGCGCCGATCTCCCGGCTCGTCGTCGAGGTGGCGGGACCACAAGCAGTATGGACAGTGGTTGCGGTGGCGGGTGCCAAAGGACTGATCAGAGACTTCGCGACGGCAGCGCATGCACGTGAAACCGTCGCGCTCGGGGCGGGACTTTCGGGACATTGGGATTCCAGTTGGCGGCGGGGCCGCCGGAGCGAGTAGGGCTCGGAGGGGGGCGAAGTATCTCGCCGCAGCCGCAACGCCGGTTCCGAGACGGGACCAGCGGAGCCCGAGATGTGCCGCGCCGGGGCGGCCTGTCGGGCGCGAGGCGGCGATTAGTTGGCAATGGCCGTCGTTGTCATCCGAAGAAAGAATAGCAGTGCCGGCTTGGAGAACAAGCCGTCCCCGTCAACCCCCAGGCGCCAGGGCGCCCGGAACCACAGCCGGCGTCGGCGTTCTGCAGCCGCGTGAATCCCCGACGCCGCCCCGTCGGTCCCGAGCCCCAGGAGCCCGAGAGTGTTGGCGGGACCTGGCCGACGGTGTACCCTGATGGTGCGGCCGCGGAGTGGGTGTTCGTCGACCGAATGGGTGGGCGCCGCAGAGGAGCGTCGATCTCTCATGCGGGTGCTCCTGGTCGAAGACGATCCGTCGGTCTCGCGAGAGATGCAGTCCGGCCTCGAGGGGCGCGGGCACAACGTCGAGACCGCCCCCACGGTCGAGCGGGGCGAGTGGCTCGCGACCCACAACCCACACGACGCGATCATTCTCGATGTGCGTCTGCCCGATGGCGATGGGTTCGAGTTGTGCCGCCGCCTGCGCCGGGGCGGGGTCGGGACGCCGATCGTCATGCTGACGGGCCTCGGAGAGCCCGCCGACAAGGTCCAGGGGCTCGACGCGGGCGCCGATGACTTCGTGGTCAAGCCCGCCAACCTCGACGAGTTGTGCGCCCGCCTGCGAGCCGTCACACGCCGCCCGCGCGGCGTCGAAGGCGCACTCCTGGCCTTCGAGGATCTGGAACTCGATCTGCTCAAGCACCGAGCCGCGCGCGCAGGTCGCGCGGTCCGGTTGACCCCGAAAGAGTTCGCCCTGCTCGAGTACTTCGTGCGGAACACCGAGCGCGTGCTGACACGAGCATCGATCGGCCAGCACGTCTGGGACCTGAACTTCGACCCCGACAGCAACGTGATCGAGGTCTTCGTCAGTGCGCTCCGCCGGAAGCTGGGCGCGCCACGAATGATCCACACGGTCCCCGGTGTCGGGTACATGCTGACCAAGGAGCCCCCCGCCGGCTGATCCCAGCGGCGCGCCATGTGGTACCCCAAAGGCATCGCGTCCCGTCTTGCGCTCGCCGTGCTGGCCGCGTTCGGCCTCATCCAGGTCGTCCTCTGCGCCCTCGTCCTGATCGTGCGTGAGGGCGAGGTCCGGCGGGATTTCGACGAGCGACTCGTGCTCCGGGCCTCGAGCGCGATGGACGCCGTCGAGACCGCATTCCTGCGGACCGGCCAGCTCTCGCTCGCCCAGCGCGCCTCGCCGACCAGCGGCCTGGCCCTCACCGGCGTCTACTGGCAACTCCGACGCCCCGACGGCGCCATCCTCGAACACTCGTCAAATCTCGGCGAATCGACCCTGCCCGAGCCCGCAGCAGAGCCGACCCGCGAGGAAGCTCCCGCCCTCACCACCTGGCGCGGGCCGGCGGTCGATGCCCTGCTCGGCCGGGGGGGCGCCATGCGCCTGCTCACCGTCCGCAACGATATCGACGGTGAGGAGGCCTTCGTGCTCCAGGTCGCCCGCGACCTCGAGCCGGTGACCACCAGCATCCGGTCGCTCCGCCGGGTCCTGCTGCTCACCGTCGCCCTGGGGCTGGTGCTCAGCGGCATCGCCGCGTGGGTGCTCGCACAGCGGGTGCAGCGCGGCATCGTCTCGATCATGCGACAGGCCCAGGGCATCACCGCCGGGGACCCCCAGAGGAGGATCGCCCACGCCGGCGGCGAGGGCGAGCTGCGCCAACTGGCCGCGAGCCTCAATTCCATGCTCGACGGCCTCGAGCACGCCATGCGCTCCCGAGAGCAGTTCGTCGCCGATGTCTCCCACGAGCTCAAGGCCCCCCTCACCGCCCTCGCCGCCGAAGCGCGAATGATGGCCGCCGCATCGCGCACATCGGATATCTGCCGCCAACTCGATACCGCCGTGCAGTCCGTCGTCGGGACACTCACCGGAACCGCCGACGCGCTGCTCATGCTCGCGCGGTGCGCCGAAGGCCCGGTCGCCACCCCCGCGGCCCAGGTCTCGCTCAACGAGGTCGTGACCGACGCCGTCGCCCACTGCCTCGCCCACGCGCGTCCGCGCGGCGTGCGACTCATCCCCATCCTGCCCGATGCGCTCGACCCGCTCCTCGCCGGCCACGCCGATCTCCTCCGTGTCATGCTCGAAAATCTCGTGCGCAACGCCATCGACCACTCGCCCGAGGGCGGCCCCGTGCACGTCGTATTCCAGACCAAAGACTCGCGGGCAGAAATCGCCGTCACGGATACAGGGCCTGGGGTCCCCGAGGAACTCATCTCCCGCGTCTTTGATCGCTTCGTGACCGCACGCCCGCCGGCCATGCACACCTACGGCCACGGCCTTGGGCTCGCGATCGCCAAGCGCGTCGTCGATCTGCACGGGGGAACGATCCGGCTGGCGAACCGGCCCGCCGGTGGCTGCGAAGTCGTCGTCGTGCTCCCCCTCGAGCCGCCGAACGGCGAGTCCGGGACATAAGCGACTCCTTAGCCGCAATTCATCGCACGTTCAGAACCAGTTCGTACCGTATCTCAGATCGGAGATACGAGCATGAGTTGCCGCTGCGCCGTGCATCCCGCCGATGCCCGACCGGACCGGGGAATGAACTCGAACGATGCGGCAGCGACTTCCGAGGAGGAAGCCAATCGCGCCGCGCGGACCCCGCGCGGACATCGGCTTCCGGAGAGAGTGAGGCGAAGGGGCGGCCCCGGAGATCCGGGGCTGCCCCCCACCTCGCTCGCGTCAGAGATGCGGAACGGACGACCCGCCGGAGCAGCCCTCGCCCGGCGTTGATTGGGTCCAGACCCGGCGTGAGGTGGGACTGACCCCACCCGGCCCTCGATGTCGGTCAGGCACGCGCCCCTGCGATCCAGCACGGGTGGTCCAGCCATGTGAGCAGGGCGCGCGGCATCGTCGGCGGGGTGTTTGGGGGCCACCGGGCGAGTGCGCCCGGTGGCCCTCGTTGTTTCTCGGGGGTCCGACGCCGCCGCCGACTGGCCCCGATAACCGCGAGCCCGGCGCCGCGACGCCACCCCGCAGGACAAACCCGTCCCCAACACGCCTGCTGCACCGGCCAGGACAGACCGCAGCCCGCGCCCGACCTCTACACTCAGCCCCATGAAACCGCGCCGCCACCGGATCGCTGTCCTCCTCGCCGCACTCGCCGCCCCCATCGCCGCCGCGGACGGACTCCGCGTCGCGACCTGGAACATCTCCCTCTACGCCGGGGGTCGCAACGCGGCCATCCAGACAGCGGTCTACGGCCAGTTTGAGGGGCGCTCGATGGCGCCGGACGTCATCATGCTCCAGGAGATGACCAGCGCCGCCGCCCTGCAGCAGATCGTCACGATCCTCAACACCGCGCCCGGATCCCCCGGCGACTGGGCCTCCGGCCCCTTCATCGACGGGCCCGACTCGGACAATGGCTTCGTCTATCGCACGTCCAAGGTCGAGTTTCTCGGCGCCGTCGTCGTCGCCCACGGCGGCGCCGCCCCCAACCACCCGCGAGATCTCGACCGCTACGACGCCCGCCTCATCGGCTACTCGTCCGACGAGGGCCTCATCTCCTTCTACTCCTCGCACATGAAAGCCGGCTCCGCCAGCGACGACCAGCAGCGCCGCCTCCTCGAATGCCAGGAGATCCGCGCCGACGCGGCAGCCCTCTCACCCCCCCGCCACTTCATCCTCGGCGGCGACTTCAACACCCAGAGCTCCCAGCAGGCTTCCTACATCGAACTCACAGGTCTCCAGAGCGACAACACCGGCCGCCTGCTCGACCCGATCAGCACCCCCGGAGCCTGGAATAACAACGGATCGTTCCGCTTCGTCCACACCCAGGACCCCGTCGGCGCCGGCGGCATGGACGACCGCCACGACCAGGTGCTCATCGCCTACACGCTCGCCGATGGCGAAGGCGTCGACTACATCGGCAACCCCGCCATCCCCTACTCGACCGAGGCGTGGGACGACGCCAACCACTCCTACCGCTCCTGGGGCAACGACGGCACCTCGTTCAACCTCACCCTCACCACCGATGGCAACACCATGGTCGGCGCCGCGATCGCCGAAGCGCTCAAGACCGTCTGCGCCGGCGCCGGACACCTGCCGGTCTTCCTCGACCTGCGCGTCCCCGCCAAGGCGACCGCCGACACCCTCCTCGATTTCGGCACCATCAACGTCGGCGACGAGGCGTCGCTCGTGCTCCACGCGGGCAACGCCGGCGATGTCGCACTCTGGGGCCCCGCCGGCATCGGCGAACTCCTCTACGCCCTCGACGCCCCCGCCCCCTTCGCTACCGACGCCGGCCCCTTCGCCGACGATGCCGGGGGCCAGCTCAACGAGCACACCGTCACCCTCGACACCTCGACCCCCGGCGAGTTTGAGGCAACCCTCCTGCTCGTCTCCAACGATCCCGACGCGCCCAGCCTCCCCGTCACACTCCACGCAAACGTCGTCGGAGCCTGTCTGCCCGACTGGAACACCGACGGTACAGTCAACACGCTCGACTTCCTCGCGTACCTGAACTCCTGGACCGCGCAAGACCCCTCCGCCGACCTCAACGGCGACGGCGCAGTCAACACCCTCGACTTCCTCGAGTTCCTCACCGCCTGGGCGGCCGGCTGCTGACCGGAGGTCCGGCCCGCGCCGGACGAGCTACAACCGCACCGGCTCGAACCCCTTGCGGTACTCACGCCGCACGATCGTCTTGCTCGCCTCGGCATGATTGGGGAACACGAGCTTGCTGCGGTCCCACATCAGCACCTGCCCGCGGTATTTCGCCGCCTTGACCGCCAGCAGCCCCGGCTCGGTGCACCGCAGCCCCGCGCTGAACGGGCACCACAAGTTGGGATTGTCCTTCCCCAGCGCCCGGTCCACCCACGCGTGCCAGTGGTTGAACTCCTCATACGCCGGCAGCCCGGGCCACGCCAGGCCGTCGGTCTTCTGGCCCTCCCGCCAGATCTCCAGCGGCCCCTCGGGCGCGAGCACCAGCGTGCCCCCCTCGCAGACCACAATCGTCACGATCCCGCTGGGCCAATCCCCCTCGCCGATCCCCAGCTGCGCCCGGTCCGGCTTGAGATTGGTGTCGTAGAAGTAGAGATTGCAGGTCGAGTTGGCAAACCTCTCCCCGCTCACCTGGTACGTCAGCGTCGAGATCACCCGATCGGCATGGAAGTTCGAGAGATCGCTCGAGGGCGTCCTCGAGCACACCATCGTCGGGCTCTGCAGCTCGGGATAGGCATACATCAGGACGTCAGTCAGATGCACCACCCAGTCAGAGATCTGCCCGCCGCCATACTTCCACCAGCTGCGCCACTGCCGCTGCACCATGTTCGGCCGGCACGGCTCGAACTGCGCCCCGTTGAGCCACAGGTCGTAGTTGAAGCCCGCGGGCGGGTCGATCGGATCGCCCAGCACACCGTCGGCGAAGTAGAACCCGCCCGCCAGCGCCCATTCCCGAACACCACGTGCGCCTCGATCACCTTGCCGAGCCCCCCGCCCCTCAGGATGTCCACCGCCGCCCGCCGTGCCGGGTGGGCGATCCGCTGCGCCCCCGTCTGCGTGACCAGATTCGGCTTGGCCTTCACCGCCCGGCCCAGCGTCTCAAGCTCCTCAAGCTCGTGCACCAGCGGCTTCTGCCCGTACACATGCTTGTCGTGCGCGAGCGCCGTCGTCATGATCGCGCAGTGCGAGTGGTCCGGCGTCGAGACGATCACCGCGTCGAACTTGTCGCCGTACTTCGCGAACGCCTCGCGGTAGTCCTCGCACCGGAACGCGTCGGGGTGCTCCCCCCCCGCCTTGGCCAGGAACTCCGCGTCGATGTCGCACAGGCCCACGATCTCCGCGTCCGGGTGCGCCGCAACGTTGTGCCGGTCCGCCTCCCCGATCGTCCCGATCACCCCGATCGAGAGCACCCGCAGCTTCGTGTCCCGAAGACGAGCACCAAAGCTCGGCGCCCCCCACATCGCCACCCCCGCGGCCGCCCCTGCAGCCGCCGAAGTCTGGATGAACGACCGACGACTCATGCTCTCCGATGCCATGGGATGCCTCGCGCAATAGAAAGAGTGCGGATCAGTCAGGACGCCGTGGTCCCCGCATCATTGCACCAGCCCCCCGAGAGCACAACCCGCTGTGGAATCACCCGGTCCCGGACCAGGAACTCACCCACCACGCGCGACGCCCCGTGCGGAGACGCCCGAACGCCTCCGCCATCCGAACCGACGGGAGCAGCATGACTCGCCGAGGCTCGTGCGCACATCCCGCTCGCCCCATGGCTTGCCCGGTCGCAGCGGATCGACCCCGCAAACATGCCACACAAAACCCCAAAACAGCCGACGATACCCGAGGGCCTCGGAGCCCGTAGGTATGCTGGCGCAGTCGCTCGGATTCCTGTGACACCCCGGAGGCCGGCCTACCCCACCGGCAACCGCGTCGTAGGGGAAACTCCCATGGAACCTCTCGCTCAACGCTCGTCCGCGCTGGCTTGCACCGTCATCGTCTCGCTCGCATCCACCGCGCTCGCCCAATGGACCGCGATCGATCTGCACCCACCCGGAGCGACCACATCGAACGCCGCCCGCGCAAGCGGTGTCTGGCAGGCCGGATCCGCTCGCGTCGCCGGCGCCAACCATGCGAGCCTCTGGGCCGGCTCCGCCGAGTCGTGGATCGACCTCAACCCCGCCGGCGCCACCACCTCCGACGCCCTGGCCATGTCCGGACACCGGCAGGCCGGACGAGCACGCGTGGGAGGAACACTCCGCGCAAGCCTCTGGAGTGGCGCAGCCACGTCATGGCTCGACCTCACCCCAGCCGGGGCCACACAGGCCTCGGCTAGCGGAATCGACGCCGAGACCCAAGTCGGTTGGTCCATTATCGGGGGCGTCTACCACGCCAGCCTCTGGAACGGGTCTGCGGCCTCGTGGGTCGATCTCAGCCCGCCCGGCGATACACACTCCTCGGCAAATGCCGTGAGCGGTGGGCAGCAGGTCGGCGTCGTCACCATCGCGGGTGTGGCCCGGGCGAGTCTCTGGACCGGATCGGCCGAGTCCTGGATCGACCTGCACCCGGCCGGTTGGACGCAGTCCAACATCTACGGCGTGGACGCGGGGCAGCAGGTCGGCTTCGTCGGCACGGGCGGCCTCACGCTCGCGAGCCTCTGGACCGGATCGGCCGCCTCGTGGATCAGCCTCCATCCGCCCGGCGCCGACTCGTCCTACGCCGTCGCGGTTCACCGGGGGCAGCAGGTCGGCGTCGTGACGATTGACGGCGTAAGCCACGCGAGCCTCTGGACCGGCACCGCCGACTCCTGGATCGACCTCCACGCCGCGCTGCCACCGGAATTCACGCAGTCCTACGCCCAGAGCATCTGCCGCGCCGCAAAGTTCACCTATGTCGCGGGGTACGGCTTCAACAACCTGACCGGTCAGCAGGAGGCCCTGTTGTGGGTGCGGCAGGCGCCGCTGGGATCGATTCCCCCGCGGCCGTGACAAGAGAATCTGACGCTCCACGCCGGCCGCGAGTGGCCTTGACAAAGGCCGAGGCTTCGCCAGAAACCAACCATCACGCTCGCATCGCGGCCGTGTGATCAAAGGGAGGCGCAACCACCGCATGCGAACAGCGAAGCTGCTGGCAATTGCAATCTCCACCGTCCGAACGCGCCTACTCCGCCGCCCCCGCCCGCCGCTTCTTCACCCGGTGCCACAGCACCAGCGGCGATGCAAGAAACAGCCACGGGACAGAGACCGCGATCAGCGCAGCGCAGAAGACGCGGTGCGCCGCCGACTTACCCCGCCCATACCAGACCCGCTCCCACACCGTCCCCAGGCACTCGCCATAGAACCGAATGCTCTCGAACGGCAGATACGGCGTGAACTGCCCCGCACTGTGCCCGCAGTAGCCGCAGACATGCGCGTACGGCGAGACCGGGTTGAAGCACCGCATGCAGACCGGCGTCTCGATCTCTCCCCCATCCGGTGCTCGCTCAGTCGGATCCACGCGGCGGCCCCCCTCGCCCCGAGTCTACCCGCCCGCGGGCCCGGACCCAAGCCCCATCCCAAACCCTCCCCCACTCTGAGCCAGGCGGGTGGCCCGGAGTGGGATATCGCGGCCCGGCCCGTTCCAACACCTCGCCCCAACACCTCGCCCCAACGCCTCGCCCGAGCACCCCCACGCAGCACCGAGACCAAAGGCCACCGCGAGCCGAAAGACCGGCCGCGACGGGCCCGAAGCGGTACCCCGGATCGCCCGCTCAACCGCCTCCGCAAACGCGCGGCGATGATGCCACCACGATCGGACCAGGAACTTCTAAAGCTCCCGCCGGCCCGGCTTGGTCACTCCGATCACCCAGAGCGCGCCAAGAAACGCTCGCCCGTCCGCAAACTGGAGCCTCGTACACGGTCGCGCAGGCCGGTACTCGCCGAGGAACCGGAACACCCGCTGGTCGTACGCCCTCGGCGCGTACAGCTCCTGGAGCAGGCGTCGGCACCCCGAAGTCAGGGTCTCCGCGTCGAGTGTCGCCATGGAGTTCAGGGACGCACCCGCGGTGTTGCCCGTGCTCCGCCCAATGATGCGGCCTCGCCAGTCGGTCGCGTGAAGAGGCGCGTACCGGGGAGCGCCCTCAGCCAACCGAGCATGGCCGGCACAACACCCGCATCGTGGATGAAGCGTCGCTGGCGCTCGAAGATGTCCTTCCCGTCGTTGTCAAACCCGATGATGAACCCGGCCAAAGGCTGGATCCCGGCGTTCCGCGTCGCCCGCACCGAGGCGACAAGGTCGCGGCGCGCGTTCTGGACCTTTCGGCACGGCCGGAGGCTCTCTTCCTGCGGGCCCCCGATGCCGATGAAGACGATCGTGAATCCCGCCCGCACCGTGAGCCCGACGACGACTCACTTCGAGGCCGGAGACCTGCCCGTGACCATGGAGTACACCAGCCCGATGATGAACAGAACGAGGAAGATGAAGAACAGGATCCTCGCGATAGACATGGACTCCCCGGCGATGCCGGTGAAGCCCAGGACTCCAGCGATCAACGCAAAGACCAGAAAGGCGAGTGCCCATCGAAGCATGGAAGGTCTCCTTGTCCGAGATTGGTGAGGAACTCGCAGCCCGCGGGCCGGGCTGTGCCCACGCCTACCGGGCCTGGTAGCTGAACTTCTGCCCGCCGATCGAGGCCTCGAACATCAGCCCCGCCTCGTCCATCGTGAACACCGCGACGCCGTTGGTGAACTTCGCGTTGGCGCCCGCCCCGGACTTGAGGGCAACGGCCGTCGCCTGCGCGTCGAAGCGCAGGTTTCCCTCCTTGAAGGTCGCGACCGCGGGAGCGGATTCGAAGGCAACGATCTCCGTGTACGACTGCCCCCCAAGCTGGAAGCCGATCGATGCCTGCGTGAGGTCGCAGTAGCCCGCGAAAGCGCCGCCCTCGTACAGGACGCCCTTGCCGTAGGCCCCGCCGATACCAACCGCGCCCTTGCCGACAGAAGGGAAGACGGCATAGCCCGCCGCGCCGCCGAGGAGTGAGGAGAGGCTCGAATCACTCGCCTGGGCCTTGCTGAGCGCCGTGGCCGCCTCGCCGCGAATGTCCGCCTTACCCTCCTCCGTCTTGGGCGCCGTCGCGCAGCCCGCGCACACAAGAGCGACGACCATACACACCCTGCTCAATCCGCGTTTCATCGTGTTCCCTTTCAGACCTCGCACGGACCGACCCGCCGAGGCATGCTTTCCGGAGTCGAGCAGAGTGGAGTTCGGTCCTCTACTCGTGGTCTGAATCCAGCGGTACTCCAACAACAGCGAGCTTCTGCCGCGCAGAACGGTCAAGAACGACCGGAGACGCCGGCACACAGCCAGCGACCAAGCACAGGATCGGCCATCGCCCCGCGGAGCAGCTTCGCCTCCGCGGCGCGGCACGTTCGTCGCACGCTCACCGGGCTGATCGGCCTCCCAGTCCGATTCGAAACGATCGCCGCAATCTGCACGTAGCTGTGAACGGTCGGTGCGCTCTGCAGACACCCAAACACCACCTGGCTGGGCCTGAAGGGAGTGTGCCATCGTGCCATGGAGCCCACCTGAAGAGAGGAATCACCGCTCGACCTCGCGCCCGAAACCATCCCAGCGCGCCGATTTGTCCGTTGGCCCGCCGCCGATCAGAAACCGCGGGGCAAATACCCAAGCAGCAGCAGCACAAGCAGAATCAGCAGGACGAGCCCCAGCCCCCCACTCGGGTAGTAGCCCCAGCCCTTGCTGTGGCGCCAGCGGGGCAGCGAACCCGCAAGCAGAAGGGCCACCAGGATGAGAAGTATCAAGCCCATCTGCGCGTTCCTTTCGAACACTCTGCGATGCCGTAACCGGCGCTGCCCGGTCTTCTCCCGACCCCCCCCAGAAGAATGATCGCGTTCAGCATGGCGCTGTCGCTTCGTGATCGTGCCCAGAGGATGGCGAGCCACGCCCGCGAGGCGCACGACGAGACCCTCCGACAGCGGGGGAATCGCCGCCAGGAGACTTCTCCGACTGTGTGGCGAGCGCAATCAGGGCCGCATCATGCGCAACCCCCGCCAGCCCGGAGCCCGCCCCTGGAGACACTCCGTTGATGCGTTCCCCGCTCTGGCCCGCTCTGCCGCCCTTGGATTTGTGCGCCGACTCCGCGGCTGCCTCGGCCCTCGCACGCAATTCAGACTCGGCCTGCAGCCAATGCTCCTGGGACCGACCCTGCGGACAATCGTTCCGGAGATAGATGGAATACGCGCGCGTGGCAATCGCCTCGTGAGTCACCACCGCCGGAATCGATCTTTCCGCCTGTCCATCCGAATCGCGGCTCAACGGCTTCCGGCTCACTTCGAAACCTCCATGCCGCCTTCGGCAAATTCAGGCCCAATCACCACGGTTCGGAGGCCCCATCGGCCCGTCGAACGGCCCGCGCCGCAGTGCCGAAACCCGAAACGAGATACCACTCTGCGCCTGGACCCAGGGCCAAATGCCCACGCAAAAAAACCGACTCGGACTCGCACCGAAATGGTGCGCAACCGGTCGGTTTACCCGCTAACGGGCCCCCCGGTCGCCCGGGATGCCCTTCATCTGGTCATCCAACGTAGGAGTCGATTCGTACGACACTCAGACTCCGCCAACGGTCATTCTAGCCCAATGCGAAGTAGAAACAAGCAATTCCTCGGATCGTTCTTCACGCGCCGACGCACACCGCCGCGAGAGCGATCGCCCAACCCTGCTGCGCGCTGGGACGATTCAAGTGTCCATCCGACGCATCCGCCGAGACGACGCACTGTTCGCGCCCGATCTCGAATCCGGATCAGCGCTCGCCTTGGACTGTCCACCAGCGTTGGCGCGAGGTGAGCCTCCCCCCGCGACACACGCGCCGCTTCGAAGTCACGCAGCCGGCCGAGGTCCGGTTGGCTGCTCTCCAGGCCCCGATCCGCGTGCGCTGCGAATCCCGTCGGACTCCGGCTGGGTCCAGCGGCTCTCGAGCACGCCACAACGCCGCGCCCGATCGCACACCGCAAATCGCTTTCGCGCGCCCGCAAGTCCTGGCCCGCAGCAACAGATCGAGAAAGGCCGGAACCGGCTGGGCCGGCCCTCGCCACTCCGAGCCCCGTCAAGCGGGAATCACAGGACCCTCACCGACCCAGCCAGTCACCCAGACCCCGATCCGGAGGCAACCGCCATCCGCAAGATCCGCCCGCGTCCCCACGCGTCTGGGGCGCCTTCGGCCTCCTCCTCCTGACGATGGCCGCCACCATCGCGATGCCCGTTGTCCTGATGCTGTCGACGTAAATGAACGCCGAGCGCGGCCGCCCGGCCCCCAGCGCTCGCGATCACCGCGAGCTCTGCCCTGTTTTCGTCGGCGCTCATCGACCCACCAATCGTCGTGTTCGCATCCGTGATGGGAACCTGACTCGCCGCGATCGCCCGCCGCACTGGGTGCGTCTGGCCGGGTGTCGTGATCCATACCACGCTCAACGCGATGTGGGGAGCCGGTCGCTTCCTCGTCCAGAAGATGAATCCGGAGCCCACGCTGGTCGCTTGGGCCTTGCCGTGTTCAGGATCGCCTCGCTCTGTGCCTCGTGGGCGCCCTGCCTCTGCTCAAGCATCCCATCGCGGCCCACGCGACGACCCCGGGCCGGCCCCGATATCCGGGTCACGCACGCAACTCCCCCAAGTCAAACCAACAGCCCGATCGCAACCCCAACCGGTGGCGACGCACTCCAAGCCCGAACCTCCCCCATGGGGCGGATTCTCCAACACCTTGCAGCATCAGTACTTGGGAAAAGTGGAGCGGATGGGAGTCGAACCCACGACCTCATCATTGCGAACGATGCGCTCTACCAACTGAGCTACCGCCCCAAAGCCGCCCGGCGCAGGCCCGGACGGGCTGAGAGTATACCCGCCCACTCCCCCGCGGCCAGCAACCTCGGGCCGACCCCCGACCCGACCCCAACCCCCGCCCGGACGCCCACCACCGCCCCCGGCCGCGCACAAACCGCCCGCCCGCAGACGCACCGACCGAACCCAACCGGCCCCGCCCGCGTTGACTGTGAGAATGCGTTCGCAATAAGCTCACCCAAGCTCTCGGAGCCGTCGATGCCATCCGCCCGACGCCGCAAGGCCCCCATCCTGCCCCTCCTGCTCGCCCTCCTCCTCCCCGCCTGCTCCCGCCAGGGCGACTCCTCGTCGCGCCAGCCCGGCCCGATGCGCGTCGTCGCCAGCATCCCGCCGCTGGAGAGCCTCGCGCGCCAACTCGCCCCGCCCGGCGCCCAGATCACCTCGATCATCCCGCCGGGCGAGTCGCCGCACACCTTCGAGCCCAAGCCCAGCGATCTCAACGACCTTGCCCGCGCCGACCTCATCGTCATCGTCGGTCTCGGCGTCGAGGCCTCGCTCCCGCGCGATGCGCTCCGCGCCGCGCGCACGCTCAGCATGGCCGATGCGCTCGGATTCGCCCCAATACCGAGCGAAGACGCCACACCCGACCACCACGAGCACGACCACGGTGGCCTTGATCCCCACCTCTGGCTCGACCCCGTGCTCGTGGAACAGTTCATCCCCGCCCTCGCCGCCCGCATCCAGGACGCCGACTCCTCCCCCAGCGACGACGCCTCCGCCCGCGAGACCGCACTGCTCGAGAGGGTCCGGGCCGTCGACGCCGCCTACCGCGAACGCCTCGCCCCTTACGCGGGCGCCACGATCATCACCCAGCACGGGGCCTGGTCGCGACTCGCCGAGCGCTACGGCCTCCGCGTCTGCGGCATCATCCAAGACACCGAGAGCCTCGAGCCCTCCGCCAAGCACGTCGCCGACCTGCTCATCCTGGCGAAGACAGAGCACGTCCGTGCCGTCTTCACCGAGCCCCAGCTCGAGGGCTCCATCGCCCGACGCGTCGCCGGACAGCTCGGCGTGCCCATCGGCTCGCTCGACCCCATCGGCGCAGGCGACTGGGCCACCACCATGCTCGCCAACCTCGACGCCATCACCACCGCCCTCGGCGCACCCACCGCGCCGGCCCCGGAGCCGCCGCCAGGATGACCGACGCCGCCACCCAACCCCTCGCCCCCGCGGCCACCGCCGCGCTCGAATTCGACCGGGTGTGCTACACCTACGAACAGGCGGCCAACCCCGCCATCCGCGACATCACCTTCCGCGTCGAGCCCGGCGAACGCCTCGGCATCCTCGGCCCCAACGGCGCGGGCAAGACCACCCTCGTCCGCATCGCCCTCGGCCTCATCGCACCAACCTCCGGCTCGGTCCGCGTGTTCGGCGAGCTCCCCGCCCAAGCCCGCGCCCAGAGATGGATCGGCTACCTCCCCCAGCGCTCCCGCGCCGAACTCGCCTTCCCCCTCAGCGTCCGCCAGGTCGTCGCCATGCCCGCCACAGCGCGACTGGCCCCCTGGAAACGCCCCTCGCCCGAGGGCCGCGCCGCCGTCGAACGCGCCCTCCACCTCACAGGCTGCGAAGAGTTCGCCGCCAGCCCCATCGGACGCATCTCCGGCGGCCAGTTCCAACGCACCATGATCGCCCGCGCCCTCGCCGCCCAGCCCCGCATCCTGATCCTCGACGAGCCAACCATCGGCATCGATGTCACCGGCCAGCAACGCTTCGCCGAGATGCTCAGCCACGTCCAGGCCGAGCTGGGCATCACCGTCGTCGTCGTCACCCACGACCTCCGCACCGTCGCCGCCGGCTGCGACCGCGTCGCCTGCCTCCACCGCTCCCTCCACGCCCACGTCTCCCCGGAAGGCCTCACCCCCGCCGTCCTCGCCGAGGTCTTCCGCCACGAGGTCGAGGGCATCTTCGGGGATGTCCACATCGACGCCCACCGCGCCACAGAGTGCCGCGACCCGGCCCACCACCCCGACCACACCCACCCGCACGACCACGCGCACGCCCCCAGGACGGCCGACCAATCCGAAGGGGGCACGCGTGCACACGATTGACTATCTCTTCGGGCCCAACGCCGCGGTCTTCTGGCCCCCCGTCCTCGTCGGACTCCTCGTCGCCACGCTCTGCGCCGCCCTCAGCCCGCTCGTCGTCCTCCGACGCATGTCCTTCATCGGCCAGGGCGTCAGCCACGCAGCCTTCGGCGGCGTCGGCATCGCCCTCGCCCTCGGCCTCGGCGCCCGGGGCCCGGGCGACTGGACCATCCTCGCCGTCGTCGCCATCGCCTGCGCCTGCGCCGCCCTCGGCATCGCCGCGCTCACCGACCGCCGCGGCGTCTCCGCCGACACCGCGATCGGCATCGTCCTCGTCGCCGCGATGGCCCTCGGCTTCATACTCATCCAACACGCCGCCCAGGCCGCCCGAACCTCCGGCAGCCGGCCCCCCATAGGGGTCGAGAGCGTGCTCTTCGGCTCCATGCTCGGCGTCAACACCGCCGACGTCGCCCTCGCCGCCATCATCGCGGTCATCGTCACGTTCACGCTCTGGTGGCGCCGCCGATCCATGCTCTTCTGGGCCTTCGACGAGGTCGGCGCGATCTCCTGCGGCGTCAGCGCCGCCCTCGAACGCACCGCTCTCCTCCTCCTCCTCGCCCTCGCCATTGTCATCACCATGCGCCTCGCCGGCGTCGTCCTCGCCACCGCGCTGCTGGTCCTCCCCGGCGCCACCGCCCTGGCCTGCAGCACCAGATACTCACGCGTGGTCGCGATCTCGCTGGCCGCCGGCATCGCCGGAGTCGTCGCCGGCATCGTCCTCAGCTTCGAGCTCGACTGGCCCAGCGGACCCAGCATCGTCGTCGCAGAGGTCGCGCTCTACGCCCTCGCGCGCGGCGCCCGCTCGATGCTCCCCGCGCCCGGCGCATAGCATCCGGCGGAAGCCGATCCGGGAGACAAGCGCATGAAAGCCGAGACCCTGCTCGCCGAACTCAACCGACTCCGCAAGGACCTCGACGAGGACCCCTCCGACCTCGAGTGGGTCACCCTCCACCACGCCTTCTGCTTCATCAGCTACAAGATGGCCGAGTTCCAGAAATACGTCGACGCCCAGGCCGTCAAGGGCGCCTTCGATCACCTCGAGACCTGACCAACCGCCAACCTCAGCCCCAGACGGCTTGCCCACCTTGCCCAGGCCGTCCCGCGGCACGCCCGAACCGCAACAATTCTCTTGCCCACGCGTACAGATTGACGACAATCCAGTATCCCAAAGCAGAGCCCCGCAGGTCGAGCCGGAGAACCCGACCCGATCCGAGGCCGAGCGGTGGGACGACCGGGGATGCGAGTCCCCGGGCGATGAGCCCCGGGCGACGGCCCGGGGGAAGGAGCCCGGCGGCGGCTGGTGCAGGCCGCGACTGCCCGGGATGGCTCTTTCGGAAGGAGGTGGTCCAGTGACGATGTGTGACTGTACAAGAGGGCTGCGCCGCTAAGCGGCAGCCGACGGGTTCGCCGTTGGTGCGGCCCTGTTCGAAGATCGACTCTTTCTTCGGAGTCCGAATTCGACGCCCCCGCCCGGTACGCCGGGCGGGGGTTGTTGTTCATGGTCTCCCCCCGCGCCCGACGCCACATCCCCCTACCCTCACCCCATGACTTACGCCGAGGGCGCCAGACCCGACACCTCGCTCGCCGACGCCGTCACACTCGCCGACATCCGCGCCGCCGCCAAACGCCTCGATGGCGTCGCCAAACGGACACCCGTCCTCACCAGCCGCGCCATCGACCACGCCGTCGGCGCAACCTGCTTCGTCAAGTGCGAGAACCTCCAGCGCGTCGGCGCCTTCAAGTTCCGCGGCGCATTCAACGCCCTCGCCCAACTCACCCCGGAGGCCCGGGCCAAGGGCGTCCTCACCTACTCCAGCGGCAACCACGCCCAGGCCGTCGCCCTCGCCGCCGCGCTCCTCCGCATCCCCGCCGTCATCGTCATGCCCGCCAACGCCCCCGACGTCAAGCTCCGCGCCACCCGAGCCTACCTCGCCGACGCACCCGGACCCAGCGACGTGGTCGTCTACGACCCCGCGACCACCGTCCGCGAAGAACTCGGCGGCGCCATCGCCAAAGACCGCGGCCTCACCGTCATCCCCCCCTACGACCATCCCCACGTCATCGCCGGCCAAGGCACCACCGCGCTCGAACTCCTTGAGGAGTCCGGCCCCCTCGACCACCTCTTCGTCTGCTGCGGCGGCGGCGGCCTCCTCTCCGGCTGCGCCGTCGCCGCCAAGGGCCTCAGCCCCCGCACCCGCGTCATCGGCGTCGAGCCCGAACTCGCCGACGACGCCACCCGCAGCTTCCGCGCCGGGACCCTCCAAACTGTCCGGAACCCACCCACCATCGCCGACGGCGCTCGAACCCCCTACCTCGGGCGCTACACCTTCGCCATCGTCGCGAAATACGCCGACGAGATGTGCACCGTCTCCGAGCGCGAACTCGCCGCCGCCATGGCCCTGCTCATGGAGCGGCTCCGCGTCGTCGTCGAGCCCACCGGCGCCCTCGCCGCCGCCGGCGCGATCCGCACCGCCCGCGAGCGCCCGGAGCAACTCGCCGGTTCCCGCATCGGCATCATCATCAGCGGCGGCAACGTCGACCTCGCCGACATCCCCGCCCTGCTCGCGATCGCCGCGAACTAACGCGCTCCGCGCTCGCTAGTACCGCGGCTCCCACATCGTCTCGTCCACCAGCGCCCGAATCTCCTCGTCCCTTATCCGCTTGCCCAGGTTTAGCCGCCGGGCCTCCTGCATCACCGCGCAGGCGATCTCGCGCGAAACCTCGCGCAGCCGTCGCGGCGCCGGATAGAGCGACCCCGCCTCCAACTCTTCTTCCCGCACGCACGACGCCAGCGTCCGCGCCGCCGACAGAAACATCGAGTCCGTCACCTGGTGCGCCTCGGCCAGAATCACGCCGAGCCCCAGCCCCGGGAAGATGAAAACGTTGTTCCCCTGCCCGATCGTGATCCGCCGACCGTTGTACTCGACCGGCGCGAACGGGCTCCCCGTGGCGATGATCGCCCGCCCCTCCGTCCACTCGACCGCCTCCGCCGGCGAGCACTCGCTCTTCGACGTCGGATTGGAGAACGGCAGGATGATGGGCCGGTCCGCGTGCCTGGCCATCTCTCGGATCGCCTCCTCGGTAAAGGCGCCCGCCGTCGCCGTCGTGCCGATCATGATCGTCGGCCTGACCCTCGAGATCACCTCCACCAGTTCGATCCGGCTCCCCTCGTCGAACCCATACGCCCGCATGTCCTCCACGCTCATCGCAAACTCGCGTTTGTGCGCGTCGTCGACCGGCTTGCCCTGGTGCACCAGCCCATTCCGATCCAGAAACACCAGCGCCCGCGCAATCTGCCCCTCGCCCGCCCCCTCCTCGCGCATCGCCGTCCGCAGCAGGCGTCCGATCCCCACCCCCGCCGCGCCCGCACCGTGGAAAACGACCCGCTGTTCCGACAGCCGCCGACCCAGGTGACGCATCGCCGCGAGGATCCCCCCCACCGCCACACCCGAGGTCCCCTGGATGTCGTCGTTGAAGCTCGTCAATCGCAGCCGGTACCGGTCCAGCAGCCGGAACGCGTTGTTCTTGCTGAAGTCCTCCCACTGCAGCAGCGCCCGCGGGAACACCCCCGCCACCGCATCCACGAACGCCTCGATGAACCTGTCGTACGGCTCGCCCCGCAAACGCCGGTGGCGCCAACCCGTGTAGTAAGGGTCTCCCAGCAAGTCCGGATTGTCCGTCCCCACGTCCAGGCTGATCGGCAGGCACACCGACGGGTGGATCCCCGCCCCGGCCGTGTACAGCGCGAGCTTGCCGACCGGGATCCCCATCCCCCCCGAGCCCTGATCGCCCAGCCCCAGGATCCGCTCGTTGTCCGTCACCACAATCAGCCGCACATGCGGATTCGGCGCGTTGTGCAGCAGATCCGGGATGCAGTCGATGTCATCCGGCGTGATCCACAGCCCGTTGGGCTGACGGATGATGTGGCTATACCGCTGACACGCCAGCCCCACCACCGGCGTGTACACGATCGGCATCAACTCCGTCAGGTGGTCGATCAGCAGCCGGTAATACAGCGTCATGTTCCGGTCGCGCAGCGCCTCGAGGCCGATGAACTTCTCCAAGTCGTCGCGCTTCGAGGAAAGGTGCTCCAACTCCAACGCCACCTGCTCGCTCAGACTCAGCGGCGTCGGCGGAAGCAAGCCCCGAAGACCCATCCGTTCGCGCTCGTCGAGCGGGAACGCCGTCCCCTTGTTCTTCATCCGATCGCGGAGAATGTCCACGCCCCGCGCCGGCGCCGAAACCGACCGCTCCGACACCTCGACCGACCGCAACACGCCCCGCATGATGCACCCGCTTTCTCGCGCGTCCTCGCCACGCCGCCCGGGCGCAGAGCAAGCCACTTCGCGCAGGAACGCCGCGCGCCCCCGCGCGGCCCCGCAGGAAGCCCCGCAGACGACGAATTCGAGAGAAACAAGTCTACTTTAGCCCCGCGCCGCTGGAATCTCCACGAGCACCGACCTTGCATCACCAGATTCCACACTTGGGCCAGCGCCGCCGCGTCGGTACCATGCAAGCATCCCCCCCTTCGGAAAGGGGCGTCATGATCACCGGAAGCCTCACGATCCAGCGCCTGCTCGGCGCCATCAAGCGCCTCGACGCGTCCGACCTCCACATCAAGGTCGGCCTCCCGCCCATCTACCGCATCGGCGGCCGGCTCAAGCGCATCGACTCACCCCCGCTCACCGAAGAAGAGTGCGACCACCTCTTCGACCCCATCCTCACACCAGTCCAGAAGGAACGATTCGAGAACGGCGGCAACCTCGACCTCGCCTGGCACCTCCCCGATGGGGACCGCTTCCGAATCGATCTCTTCCGGTCCGGCAACCACATCCACGCCGCCGTCCGGCGCGTCAAGGCCGAGATCCCCAGCTACGCCGAACTCCACCTCCCCCCCGTGTACAGCAAAATCGTCTCCGAGAGCCCCGACGGCCTCGTCCTCATCTGCGGCGTCACCGGCTGCGGCAAAAGCTCCACCCTCGCCGCCATGATCGAGCAGCTCAACAACACCGAAGACGTCAACATCATCACGGTCGAAGACCCCATCGAATACCGCTTCGCGCCCAAGATGGCCGTCATCTCCCAGCGCGAGGTCGGCATCGACGTCGACAGCTTCAAGACCGCGCTCCGCTTCGCCGTCCGACAGGACCCCGACGTGATCTTCATCGGCGAGATGCGCGACGCCGAGACCGTGCTGGCCGGCATCCAGGCCGCCGAGACCGGCCACCTCGTCTTCGCAACCCTCCACACCTCCGACACCATGCAGAGCCTCAACCGCATGCTCGAGTTCTTCCCCCCCAGTGAACGCGACTTCATCCGCTCCTCACTCGCCAACACCCTCCGCGCCGTCTGCCCAGAAGCTCATCCCCGCCGTCGAGGGTTTCGAGGTCAAGGTCGTCCCCGCCTGCGAGGTCCTCCTCAACTCCCCCGTCGTCCGCGAGAAGATCCGCGACTGCGAGGACGCCGACCTCCCCGCCATCATCAGCGGCTCCAAAGCCGACGGCATGCAGAACTTCACCCAGGCACTCGCCGACCTCGTCGAGAAGGAATGGATCGACCTCCAGACCGCCCGGGGCTTCGCCCCCAACCGCGACGCCCTCGAGTCCATCCTCAAGGGCGTAGAGGTCAAGTCAGCGACCCTGGTCCACCGCATCAAGGCCGGCGGCGGCGGCACCTGATCCCGCCTCTGCCACTGGTCAACCTCCGCCCTTGGAGGTTGACCAGTGCGGCCCACCCCACGCGCCGCACCAAACCAGACGCCGCACCCTCCCGATGCCCACTTCTCTGTGCCTCGGCGCCTCTGTGTTGAGTTCCTTGCCTTCTCCGCGCCGAACCCGCCCCCGCCTACGCTCCAATCCTCATGTCCCGCGGCCCCCTCGTCATCATCGGCGCCGGCATCGTCGGCCTCGCCACCGCCTACCAGGCCCAGCGCCGCTTCCCCGCCCTCCGCGTCACCGTGCTCGACAAAGAGCCCGCCGTCGCCGCCCACCAGACCGGGCGGAACTCCGGCGTCATCCACTCCGGTATCTACTACAAGCCCGGCTCCCTCAAGGCCTCCAACTGCCGCCGCGGCAAGGCCATGCTCGAGACCTTCTGCCGCGAGCACGACGTCCCCTTCGAGACCTGCGGCAAGGTCATCGTCGCCACCCGGGACGACGAGCTGCCCGCCCTCGCCCGCATCCAAGACCGCGGCCGCGCCAACGGCGTCGCCTGCGAACGCATCGGCCCCGATCGCCTCCGCAACCTCGAACCCCACGCCGCCGGCATCGCCGCCCTCCACGTCCCCGAGTCCGGCATCGTCGACTACCCCGGCGTCTGCCGTGCCCTCGTCGCCGAGATCGAACGCGCCGGAGGCCGCGTCCAGACCAGCGCCCGCGTCGTCGCCATCGAAACCCGCCCCGACGGCGTCACCCTTGCCACCACCGCCGGCGAATACCACGCCACCACCCTCATCAACTGCGCCGGCCTCCACTCCGACCGCGTCACCGCACTCGCCGGCGCCACCCCGCCCGCACAGATCATCCCCTTCCGCGGCGAGTACTACGAGCTTGCGCCCGAGGCCCACCACCTCTGCCGCAACCTCATCTACCCCGTCCCCGACCCCGCCTTCCCCTTCCTGGGCGTGCACTTCACGCGCATGATCGCCGGGGGCGTCGAGTGCGGCCCCAACGCCGTGCTCGCCCTCGCCCGCGAGGGCTACACCTGGGCCGACATCGAGCCCGACGACCTCGCCGAGACGCTCGGATACCCCGCGTTCTGGAGGCTCATCGCCCGCCACTGGCGCATGGGCCTCGGCGAGATCCACCGCTCGCTCAGCAAAGCCGCCTTCACCCACGCCCTCCAGCGCCTCATCCCCGACATCCGCGAGCGCGACCTCACCCCCGCCCCCTCCGGCGTCCGCGCCCAGGCCCTTGCCCCCGACGGCGCACTCGTGGACGACTTCCTCATCGTCCGCGCCGCACACACCATCCATGTCTGCAACGCCCCCTCCCCCGCCGCCACCGGCGCCCTCGCCATCGGCGAGACCGTCGCAGCTATGCTGGGCCAATAGCACCGCAGAGGCGCCGCCATGACCGACGTTTCCTACACGAACTTCCCCATCGAGGCCCTCAAGGCCTTCGCCCGCCGCGTCTTCACCCACCTCGGCGTCCCCGAGGAGGACGCCGCCGAGGCCGCCGACGTCCTCGCCTTCGCCGACCTCCGCGGCATCGACTCCCACGGCGTCGCCCGACTCCGCACCTACTACGACATGCTCACCCTCGGGCGGATCAACCCCGTCGCCAAGCTCACCATCCTCCGCGAGAGCCCCAGCACCGCCACCATCGACGGCGGCAACGGCCTCGGCCTCGTCGTCGGCCCCAGGGCCAACCGCCTCGCCATGCAGAAAGCAGCCGAGGCCGGCACCGGCTGGGTCAGCGTCTCCAACACCAACCACTACGGCGCCGCCGGCTACTACGTCATGGAAGCCCTCAAGCGCGACCAGATCGGCTGGAGCATGACCAACTCCACCAAGCTCGTCGCCCCCTCTGGGGCGCCGAACGCATGCTCGGCACCAACCCCATCTCGATCGCCTTCCCCGGCAAGGAAGAGCCACCCATCGTCATCGACATGGCCACCTGCTCGGCCGCCTACGGCAAGGTCGAGATCGCCATCCGCAAGGGCGAGCCCGTCCCCGCCGGCTGGGTCATCGATAAGGACGGCAACCCCTCCACCGACCCCCTCGACATGGTCGCGGGCGGCGCCATCCTCCCCCTCGGCTCCGAGCGCGAACGCGGCGGGCACAAGGGCTACTGCCTCGCCGTCATGGTCGATGTCCTCTGCTGCGTCCTGAGCGGCGCCAACTGGGGCCCCTTTGCCCCGCCCTTCGCCCTCCGCCAGGAGATCCCCAAACGCGCCGTCGGCAAGGGCATCGGCCACTTCCTGGGCGCCATGCGCATCGACGCCTTCATCGACCCCGACGAGTTCAAGCGCCAGATCGACGACTACATCCGCACCTTCCGCACGACGCGCCCCGCCCCCGGCACCGATGGCCCGCTCCTCCCCGGCGACCCCGAACGCGAGCAGGAAGCGATCCGCGCCACGCAAGGCGCCCCCGTCGTCGCGCCCGTCGTCAAAGACCTCCAGGAGATCGCCAAGGCCACCGGCATCCCCCTCGGCTAAGGCGCGAATGCACGCCCCCTCCGGATCCCCCTCCGCCCCGCGGAGGGAGCGACTCGGCACGCCAGTGCGAGTCGGAGGACGTGTCGCAGCGTGCCCCTCGATCCAACCGATCGCCGCCTTGACGAGCCCCGAGCGCAAGCCCGAGTGTCTGCCGGTGCCCTGCCCTGAGCGAATCTTCGGGCGAGGGCCACGAGCCCATCCCGCCACCGTCTCGCGTATGCTCCACCCAGGCACTCGCCCGACACGATGCGGGCGACGCCGAATCGCACGCGGAGGATCACGCGGTGCCGCAGATCATGGAAGACGCGCTCACCACCCTCACCCAATCCTGGCCCCGCCCGCGAATTCCCAGCCCCATCATCCTCATCGGCGCGGGCGGTATCGTCAACGACTCCCACCTCCCCGCCTACCGCGCCTGCGGCCTCCAAGTTGAAGGTGTCTTCGATACCGATGCCGCCCGCGCCCGTGACACCGCCGACCGATGGAAGATCCCGAGCGTGCTTGCAACCCTCCCCGATGCCGCCTGCCGCGACGGCGCCGTCTTCGACATCGCCATCCCCCCCGAGTTCGTCTTCGACACCCTCGCCCAACTCCCCGACGGGGCCGCCGTCCTGATCCAGAAACCCCTCGGGACCGACCTCGCCGACGCCGACCGCATCGCCCGCCTCTGCCGCGTCAAACGCCTCACCGCCGCCGTCAACTTCCAGCTCCGCTTCAGCCCCATGATGCTCGCCCTGCGCGATGCGGTCGGGCGCGGTCTGCTCGGCCGGATCGTCGAGTGCGAGGTCCGCGTCAACTGCCACATGCCCTGGCATCTGTGGCCCTTCCTCACCAAGCTCCCCCGCATGGAGATCCTCCAACACTCCATCCACTACCTCGACACCGTCCGCATGCTCCTCGGCGAGCCCCGCTCTGCGCTCGCCCGCACCGTCAAGCACCCCGAGTGCCCCGACCTGGCAAGCTCTCGCTCCAGCATCGTTCTCGACTACGGCGATGACGTCCGTTGCTGCCTGAGCATCAACCACCACCACCGCTGGGGCCCGCGCTTCGCCGCCTCCGAGCTGCGCATCGAGGGCACGCGCGGCGCCGCCGTCGCCAAGCTCGGCGTCAACCTCAACTACCCCCACGGCGAGCCCGACGAGCTGTGGATCGCGATGGATGACCACGACTGGCGCCAGATCCCCCTCCGCGGGAACTGGTTCCCCCACGCCTTCGAGGGCCCCATGTGCAACCTCCAACGCTGCATCGCCGGCGACGACAAGGCGCTCCTGACCGACGTCGACAACAGCCTCAAGACCATGGCCCTCGTCGAGGCTTGCTATCAGTCCGACGCCGCCGGCGGCACGCCCATCCCGCGCGTCGCACCCACCGGCGAGCCCTCGCCATGATCCCGCGCATCGACAGCCACCAGCACTTCTGGCGACTCGATCGCGGCGACTACCGCTGGCTCTCCCCCGCGCTCGGCGTGCTCTACCATGACTACCTGCCGCCCGACCTCGAGGAGTACCTCGACGTCGCTTCCATCGACCGCACCATCGCCGTCCAGGCCGCCGACTCGATCGAGGAGACCCGCTTCCTGCTCTCGCTCGCCCAGACGCACGAGTGGATCGCCGCCGTCGTCGGCTGGATCGACTTTGAAGATCCCGACGCGCCTGCAACCCTCGCCGACCTCGCCCAACACGCCAAGCTCCGCGCCCTGCGCCCCATGATCCAGGACATCCCCGACCCCAACTGGATGCTCCGCCCCGACCTCGCCCCCGCCTTCGACGCCGTCGAGCAACTCGCCCTCGTCTTCGACGCCCTCGTCAAGCCCCCCCACCTCGACAGCCTCATCACCCTCGCCCGCTCGCGCACCAACCTCCGCATCATCATCGACCACGGAGCCAAGCCCGCCATCGGCCGCGGCCGCCCCTCCGATCGCGGCTTCGACCGCTGGGCCTCTCGCCTCCGCGCCCTTTCCGAACTCCCGAACACCTGCTGCAAGCTCTCCGGCCTCGCCACCGAGGCCGACGAGCGTTGGAGCGCCGATACCCTCCGCCCCTACGCCGACCACCTGCTCGCTTGCTTCGGACCCGAGCGCCTCCTCTGGGGTTCCGATTGGCCCGTCGTCAACCTCGCCGGCGGATACGGCCGCTGGTGGAGCGCCACTCTTGACCTCATCAGCGAACTGAGCGACACCGAGCAAGCCCGGATCCTCGGCGGCACGGCCGCGCGGGTGTACGGAATCGAACCATGAGAATCACCGACGCCGACATCATCGACGTGCGCTTCCCCACCAGCGAGGAGTCCGACGGCTCCGACGCCATGCACCCCGACCCCGACTACTCGGCGGTCTACATCACCCTGAAGACCGACGGCCCCCCCACCCGCGCGCTCGAGGGCCACGGCCTCACCTTCACCATCGGGCGCGGCAACGAGGTCGTCGCCGCCGCCGCCCGCGCCCTCCTCCCCACCACCGTCGGACGCACGCTCGAAGAGATCACCGCCGACTTCGCCGGCTACTGGCGCCGCGCCACCAGCGACACCCAGCTCCGCTGGATCGGCCCCGAGAAGGGCGCGATCCACCTCGCCACCGGCGCCCTCGTCAACGCCGTCTGGGATCTCTACGCGAAAGCCGAAGCCAAGCCCCTCTGGCGCCTCGTCGCCGAGATGTCGCCCGAGCAGATCGTCTCGTGCATCGACTTCCGCTACATCACCGACGCCGTCACCCCGCACCAAGCCCTCGCCATGCTCCGCGACCTCGAGCCCACGCGCCAAGAGCGCATCGCGACACTCCTCGAGCGCGGCTACCCCGCCTACACCACCAGCGCCGGCTGGCTCGGCTACCCCGACGAGAAGATCCGCCGACTCTGCCGCGACGGGATCGCCGCCGGCTGGACCCACTTCAAGCTGAAGGTCGGCCAGGACCTCGACGACGACATCCGCCGACTCCGCATCGTCCGCGAAGAGATCGGCCCCGACCGATCCCTCATGGTCGATGCCAACCAGAAGTGGGACGTGCCGCAGGCCATCGAGTGGATGGCCAGGCTCGCCCCCTTCAGGCCCCTCTGGATCGAGGAGCCCACCAGCCCCGACGATGTCCTCGGCCACGCCGCCATCGCCGAAGCCGTCGCCCCCATCGGGGTCGCCACCGGCGAGGCCTGCCAGAACCGTGTCATCTTCAAGCAGCTCATGCAGGCCGGCGCCATACGCTTCTGCCAGATCGACTCCTGCCGCCTCGGCGGCGTCAACGAGGTCCTCGCCGTCATGCTCATGGCCGCCAAGTTCGGCGTCCCCGTCTGCCCGCACGCAGGCGGCGTCGGCCTCTGCGAGTATGTTCAGCACCTCTCGATGATCGACTACGTCGCCATCAGCGGCACGATGGACGGGCGCATCACCGAGTGGGTCGACCACCTCCACGAGCACTTCGAGACCCCCTGCGTGATCCGGGCCGGTCGCTACATGCCCCCCACCGCGCCGGGATACAGCATCACCATGAAGCCCGCCAGCCTCGGGGCCTACCGGTTCCCCCACGGCCCCGAATGGCGCAAACGCCTCACCACCACACGAGAGGGGTAGAGCATGAAGATCCGCAGCGAAGGAAGGCTTGCCGGCAAGCGGGCGATCGTCACGGCCGCGGGGCAGGGCATCGGGCGGGCCACCGCCCTCGCATTCGCCGACGAAGGCGCCGAGGTCTACGCCACCGACATCAACGGCGAGTCCCTGCTGGCCCTCGGCAAGGAGTGCCCCTCCCTCAACACCTTCACCCTCGATGTCCGCAGCAACGAGTCGGTGCAGGGGGCCGCCAACCGCCTCGGGGCCCTGGACATCCTGTTCAACTGCGCCGGCTACGTCCACAACGGCACGATCCTCGACTGCGACGACCGCGCCTGGGACTTCTCCTTCGACCTCAACGTCCGCGGCATGCACCGCATGATCAGGGCCTTCCTCCCCGCCATGCTCGAGGCCGGGCGCGGCAGCATCGTCAACATGTCGTCGGTCGCCTCCAGCGTCAAGGGCGTCCCCAACCGCTACGTCTACTGCGCCACCAAGGCCGCCGTCATCGGCCTCACCAAGGCCGTGGCCGCCGACTTCGTCTCCCGCGGCATCCGCTGCAACGCCGTCTGCCCCGGCACCGTGCAGAGCCCCTCACTCGACGACCGCATCGCCGCCACGGGCGACCCCGAGCAGGCCCGCGCCGCCTTCATCGCCCGACAACCCATGGGACGCATCGGCACACCCGAGGAGATCGCCGCCCTCGTTGTCTACCTGGCGAGCGACGAATCCGCCTACACCACCGGCACCGTCCACGTCATCGATGGCGGCTGGGCCTGCTGATCCCCGCGTCAGCGGGACGCGATCGCCGCCCCCAACGCCCGCTCGACCTCGGACGCGCCCGCGCGGCCGTGGCAGAACGTGATGCGAACCGAGGGCGCGCCGGGATCGCGCAGCCGGATCTCGACACGGTTCCATGCGATCGGCTCGTTCGACGCCCGGCGGCGCTCGTTCCCTCGCAGGTCCCCGACCGAACAGGCCGAACCGCCCGCGCTCCACGGGCGGGCCGAACCCGCCCTCTGTAAATCGGGAGAACGCCTCGAACCACACGCGGTCCTTCGGCCACGGCTGAGGCACGCCCCAGTCTACAGGCCGGAGCCCTCCGGGTTGCCCCCCTTGGGTGATAAACTCGGGATCATGAACATCGATCAGGCTCGTGAGCTGATGCACCGGTGGGTAGAGAGCCCTGCCCTGCGGGTCCACATGGAAGCCGTCGGCGCATGCATGGCGGCCGCTGCGCTGCGGCGTCACCCGGGCGCCCCTCCCGTCGAGATCGAACGCTGGCGGGGCACCGGGCTGCTCCACGACTTCGACTACGAGAAGCACCCCCACGACCACCCGCTTACCGGAGGCGAGCACCTGCGCGAACTCGGCGTCGAGCCCGAGATCCGCGACGCCATCCTGGGGCACTACCTCGAGAAGACGGGTGTCGCGCGAGAGACCGACATGGCCAAGACGCTCTTCGCCGTTGACGAGTTGGCCGGCTTCATCGTGGCCTGCGCCAAGGTCCGCCCCGACGGCCTTGCCACACTCGAGCCCAAGAGCGTGATCAAGAAGCTCAAACAGCCCTCCTTCGCGGCCGCCGTCAACCGCGACGACATCGCGGGCGGCATCTCCGAACTTGGCGTCGAGCCCCAAGCCCACATCCAGATGTGCATCGACGCCATCCGACAGGCCCCGCACGTCTCGCTCTGAATGCCGCGCCGGCGCGGGGTGTCATTGCGTGTGAATCCAGGCAACATGACCGATCCTTCGACCTAGTGGTAGTGCCGGGACGATGCCACAAATATGCACGATTCCCGGCCAGATCTCGCAGAATCCTGTTCCACGCGCCGTCGTGTGCTAGGTTCGAGATGAGATCGTGGCTGCGCACGCGCGATCGCTCTCGAGGAGACATGATGATGAAGAAGCAGTTTATGGCGATGATCCTGACCCTCGGCGCCGCGGCTGGCGCGAGCCAAGCGGGCCTGGTCAACGGGGGGATCGAGAGCAACAGCTCTCCGATCTTCGGGGCGATCGACTTCTGGGGCCCCAACGGCGGTTGGGCCGACCACGCCTCGTTCTCCAAGCCCAACGACGGCTCGCTCGGCGCGAACTTTGGCTACTACTCCGTGAACAACGCCGAGTCGGTCGGGCAGGTCACGGACATGGTCTTCCAGGACGGCCAGGAATACACCTTCTCGGGCTGGGGCCAGGGCGGCGGGAACGACATCGGCACCATGGTCTACGAGATCGGCTACGACGACGGCACCGGCGGCTTCGTCATGCTGGCGAGTGCCTCCTACGACGTGGGCGGCTCGTGGGAGTCGCTCCCGGGTGTCTCCTACACGCCGAGCGCTGGCGACGGCGCCGCGGGGAACAACATCTGGGTCCGCCTCGGCGAGGGCGCCGGGCCGAACCCGGAGGACGTGTGGTTCGATGAGTTCACCCTCACCCCCGCGCCCTCCTCGGTCGCGCTGCTGGGGCTTGGGCTGCTGGCTGGTGGACGTCGCCGCCGGTAGTTGTTCAGCATCCTGAATCAGAATCGCCGGGCCCCGCTCTCGCGGGGCCCGGCTTCGTTTTTTCGATCCGGCCGCATCACACGCCGACGATGGCGCCGGCGTCCTTGGCGAGACTCTTGCGCGACTTCTCCCAGGCGTAGAACATGTGTCCCCCGTCGTAGTTCTTGAGCGAGACCTGCCTGCGGAGCGCCTCGGGCAAACGGAGCATCGAGACCGACCGCTCGCTCGAGAAGTAGGCGGTCACCAGGTCGTACCACCCGTGGCAGATGAGCAGACGCAGCGCCGGGTTGGTCGCCAGGCCGTAACGCATATCGTCGGCGCAATCGAGCTGATAGTGGTAGTAGTGCGCCTTGCGGTCGTCCTGCCACCACTCGTTCACCTCCCAGCCGAGGAGCAGGTACTCACGGTCGGTGGCCAGTCCCAGCTCGCCACGGAGCAGCGTGTTGATCCCGGCGGTGTAGGCCGCCATGATGCCGGAGAGCGTGGGGTCGGGGTTCGGCATCCCCTCGCGATCGGGGAAGACGTTCGGGCCGGTGACCGCCGCGTCGTAGAGGCCGCAGATCTGGCCCTGGTCGCGGAGCAATTCCCTCGCGAACACTTCGATCGGCACGCGCCCGCCGTAGCGCTCGGCGAGGTCCACGGGCAGGCCGGTGAGATCGGCAAAGCTCTTGATGACCGAGTTCCGCTCGGCGGGGGGCGTGCGGTCGCCACGGACGAGCAACGTGGCAAGGGCCCGCTCGGCGAAGTCTTCCGCTGCCTGCCGCACCGCGTCGGCCTTGAGCCCGGCGAATCGGCCGCGCGACCGCTTGTGGTAGGCGGCGGCGAGCGCCATCGTGGGCAGGGAGTTGATCCACGGCCAGATGTCGTAGTCGTTGCCGCCGAGGCACAGGAAGTCGATCGCCGGCGAGACCATCACCGCGCCGTGGAGCCCCACGCCCCGCTCGGGCAGGGCGCGGATGAGCTTGCCGACCCGGAATCCGCCGTAGCTCTCGCCCGCGATGGAGACCGGGCTCTCCCACCGGTTGAAGCGGCTGAGCCACTGCGTGACGAACTCGGCGAGCACGTCGATATCCCGCTTGATGCCGTAGAAGGGCTTCTTGGCGTCGGGCAAGTCCTTGCGGTACTTGGCGGCCTTCTCGTCCTCGGCGTCGACACCCTGCTGCTCGAGCTTGCTCTCGGCGACGGTGCGACTGAGCCCCGTGCCGACGGGATCGACGAAGACCAGGTCGGTGAACTTGAGCCAGGCCTCGGCGTTGTCCACCAGCTTGGCCGGCGGCGGGAGCGTGCGCCCGTCTGGCGAGAAGGCCAGCCGCTTCGGGCCGGCGGTGCCGATGTGGAGGAACGCGGACGCCGCACCGGGCCCGCCATTGAAAAGGAACGTGACCGGTCGTTTCGCGGCTGGGCCCGTGGCCTGGTAGCTCGTGAAGAAGACCTCGGCGGCGGGCACGCCGTTCTCGCGGACGAGGAGCCAATCGGCGTTGACCCGGACGCGGGTCTTGCGAGCCCCATCGGCCCAGGCGATCTCGCGCTCGACGCCCGTCGGCGTGCGATAGGCCTTTGCCGGCTCGGCGGATGGGGGACCGTCGGACTTGGCGGCGGGTTTGCTACTGGACTTGGTCTTCGCGCTGGTGTTGGTCGTTGGCATGGGATCAAGGTAGCAGGCCGGCGGCCGGCTCGGAGGTCCACTCCTGCAGGACGCGGAGGACTTCGGGCATGGAGGCGCGGATGGCGGTGGCCCCGGCGGCAGCGAGGTCGGCCGGTGGCGTGAGGTCGGCGAGGGCGACGACGCGCATCCCTGCGGCGATGCCGGCGAGGACACCGCTGGGAGAATCTTCGACCACGACGCATGCCTCGGGGGCCTCTTGCATGGCGGCGGCGGCGTGGAGGAAGAGGCCGGGGTCGGGCTTCCATCGCTGGATGTCGTAGGCGCTGAAGCGTCGCCCCTCGAAGCGTCCGAACCAGCCGTCCGCCTGTCCCGGGCCGACGCCGATGCGTCCGAGGGTGAGGCGCATCTTCTCGTGGGGGGCGTTGCTGGCGACGGCGTGGGGGATGGCGCGGGCGTCGAGCCAGTCGAGCAGTTCGCGGGCGCCGGCGACGGCGGGCACACCGCGCTCGGCGAAGCGGCGGGCCATGCGCAGACGGTAGTCGGGTATGAAGCCATCGCCGAGGACATGTCCCACTCGTGTCTCGATGAGGCGTTGGACCTCGTGGAGGTCACGGCCCTTGAAGTGGGTGATGGACTGGGCGTCGGTCATGGGCCAGCCCGCCTCGGCCGCGACCTCGGCGAGGAGGGAGGTGGTGATGCGTTCGCTGTCCACGAGGACACCGTCGCAGTCGAGGATGACGAGGGCGGGGGCGGGCACGGGTGGAGGGTACGCGGGCGGGTCAGGCGGCGGCGCGGGGGTCGCGGGCGAGGAGGGCGTCGGCTTGGATGAGCGGGATGACGTCGCCGGTTTTGTCGTCGGGGTAGACCTGGGCGCAGAGGGGCTGGGCGCCCTGACCGGCGGGGTTGGGTTCGAGGCGGTCGAGTTCGATGCTCTGGACGTTCCGTACGGCATCGACGATCAGCGCGGAAGTCGGCCCGTTGCCGTGCAGGATGACGGCGATCTGCCGGCGGCGGCGCTCGACGCCCTCGAGGAGGCTCGCGAAGAGCCGCTTCATGGCGGCGAGGTCGGTCTCCCAGGCGCGGTCGATCACGGCCTGCGCTTCTTGCAGTTCGCCGGCGCGGGCATGGGTCAGCGCCTGGGCGGCGATCGCGTGGATGGCGCGGTGCGGCACGTCGAACCGATCGATGATGTAGGAGATTTCGGGGTCGCCGCAGGTGATCTCACGCATCGAACTCTCGTTCTGCCTCAGGCCGTCGTACCACTTGCCGAACGCGCACTTGTGCGGGTCGGTCGCCTTGGCGAATTCGTCGCCGGTGGTGCAGCAGCGGCGGAGCTCGTTGAGCCAGCCGACGTGATCGGCCTCTCGTGCCGCGAGGAGGGCGCGGAGGTCGGTGAGCTGGTCGTCGAATGATCGCAGACCCATCGAGAGCCGCCCATCGATCGCGGGGAGCATGCCCTCGCGGTCGGGGAGCACTCCAACGTACGAACCCGCACAGCCCGGGAGTCTGATGATCGAGTCGATGTCGAAGCGGAGCATCCGGATGATCTGCCGGGTGCTGAGCAGGTAGAGCCGGCCGGCAAGTTCGAGGACGAGGTGGGGCGTCGCCGCCAAGATCGGGCTCCCGGTTGGTCCATCGGGGTGGATTCCCCTAGTCCGGTATCGGCTGGGCCGGGATGGGCCTTCAGCGGGGCCGGCGGCTTTGGGTCGGTCGGACGCGGTCAAGCTTCCCCCTGGCGGCGGGGCGGTCCGCCTTGATTTCGCGGGTCGGGGGGGATTCCTCAGGGCCCCGCATCGGTTTCGAGTTCCTCGAGGACCTCGAGGCACTTCTCACGCACGGGGTGGCCCTCCGGGAGGGTGCGGCGAGTGATCTCCGAGGCTTGGCGGGCCTCGCGGAGCGCCTCGTCCATCCTGCCGAGGTCGGCGAGGCAGCGGGCGTGGTTGGCCATGCACCTCGCCACGTCGGGATGCTCGTCATCGAAGAGCCGCCGGTACATCGCGATGGCGTCCACGAACTGGGGCTCGGCCTCCTCGGCTCGCCCGAGCGCGTCTCGGACGTAGGCGAGGTTGTTGAGTGCATCGGCGATGCTGGGGTGGTCACCGGCGTAGAGCCTGCGGTCCATCTCGAGGGCGGCGACGAAGAGCCCTTCGGACTCCTGCTGACTGCCGAGCAGGAACTGGCAGTGCGCGAGGTTGTTCAGGCTGTCGGCGATGGCGGGGTGGTCGCCCTTGAACATGCGTCGGTTCATGTCCAGGGCTTGCTGGAGCAGTGGCTCGGCGTCGGACTCGCGGTCGAGCTGCTCCAGGGCGTTGGCCTCGTTGTTGAGGCTCTCGGCCACCTCGGGATGATCGCCCGGGTAGATCCGGCGTGTCATGTCGAGAGATTCACGGAAGAGATTCTCGGCATCTTCCGACTTGCCGAGTTCCTGACGGATGTAGGCGAGGTTGTTGATCGCGCTGGCGACGAACGGGTGATCGCCCTTGAAGAGGCGGCGATTCATCTCGAGCGCCTCGACGTAGAGCTTCTCAGCGGCGCCGGGGTCCCCGAGCTGGTCGCGGACCCCCGCGAGGCTGTTGATCGCGGCGGCGACATCCTGGTCGTCGCCGTGGTGGAGGGCTCGCCGAATCTGGAGGGCTCGTTCGTAGAGCGGTTCGGCCTCTGCGGGTCGGCCGAGGGAATCGATCACGAACGCGAGGTTGTCGAGGCTCGCGGCGACGTGGGGGTGGGCCCCGGCGTGGAGGCTCTCCTCGGTCTGGAGCGCCTCGCGCGCCGGGGGCTCGGCCTCGTCGCTTCTCCCGTTGCCGTTGAGAATCTCGGCGATGGTGCGTAGGAGGACGGCGCGGGTCTCGGGCTGGGCGCCGAGGTCGCCGCGTCGGAGCCCTTCGATGGCCTGTGTCATCGCGTCGGCGACCGTCATGCCGTGCGTGCCCGACTGGTTGGGATCCTGAGAGATCAGCGAGCCGACAACGAAGTCGGTGACCGACCTGGCGCGGTCGCTCTCGGCGGTGGCGATGTCTCGTTCGGCGGCGATGCGGCGGGCCTGCCGGGCCATGACGATGCCGAAGGTGGAGATCATGAGGAACACGGCGAAGGCGGCGGCCACGGCGAGGCGATGTCGGGAGACCGTCTTGCGGAGGACGTACCAGGTGCTGTCGCGTTTGGCATCGATGGGTTCGCCCGCGAGGTAGCGGGCGATGTCGTCCCGGAGGGCGGCGACAGTCGGGTAGCGGCGGGCCGGGTCTTTGGCGAGGGCCTTCGCGGCAATGGTCTCCACTTCGCCATCGACGTAGGGCTGGCCGGGCGGCACGGTCTGGCCGGTGAGGGGGCCGGGCTGGGCGATTTCGATGTTGCGGATGACCTGGGAGATGGGCCCGTCGACGGGGTATGGCATCCGCCCGCTGACGAGTTGGTAGAGGATGACGCCGAGCGAGTAGATGTCGGTGGGCGTGCCGACACGCCGGGGATCTCCGGAGACCTGCTCCGGCGAGGCGTAGGCGAAGGTGCCGGCGAACTCGCCGGTGTGGGTGAGGCGGGTGTCGCCACTCTCGGGGTCCAGGGTGCTGGCGATACCGAAGTCGAGCACATGCGGCTCGCCTTCTGGGTCGACGAGGATGTTCGCGGGCTTGAGATCGCGGTGCACGATCGCGTGCTGGTGGGCACAGAGGACGGCATCGCAGACCTTGATGAAGGCGGCGAGTCTGGTCCTGAGCGCTCGCCGGCGGGCGTCGCGCGTGGTCGCCTGATCGAGGGTGTGGGACCAGCGGTCGAGGCGGAGTCCATCGATGTACTCCATGGCGTAGGCGAAGCGGCCGCCGGAGAGACGCCCGCCGCCATAGACGGTGACGATGTTGGGGTGTCGGAGGCCCGCGGCCATCCGCATCTCCCGTTCGAACCGCTCGCGCTGCCTCGGGGAGGCGTCGGCGCCGCTGAGGAGCATTTTGATCGCGACGGTGCGGCGGGTCTCCTGCTGGATCGCGCGGTAGACGACGCCCTGGCCGCCGCGGTGGATCTCTTCGAGGCCCTCGTATCCCTGGACCGAGCCGGGGGAGGCGGGTGCGGGGGACTCTTCGGGATATTGGCCGCCGGTCGGCTCACCGCGATGGGGCGCGAAGCGTGCAAGGAACTGGTTGATTTCGCGGACTTCTTCGAGCGCGGCTCGGCAGGCGGCGCAGCCCTCGATGTGGTGTTGGACCGAGGGCTGGGGCTGCTCTCCGAAGGCGATTGCTTCGATTGCGGCCTTGGACAGGCAGCCTTCCTTGCCCATTGGGGGTCCTCCGGGCCGCGGGGGTCCGTGGCGGCGTGTGTGTCGACGCGGGATCGGTCGGGGCGGGGTCGGTCGGGGCGGAGCATACCGCGTGAGGCGGGAGGGCAGGATCGGTGCGCAGTCTCCGCACAAGATTGCGCGGCATGTCTGGCAGCGGAGCTGCGTCGAGATTGATCAGGCTCTTGTCGTCGGTTGCCGGCGAGATTGGCGCGGGATCTGTTGGGCGCTCGGCGTTGGGGCGATCGGTCTGGGGGGCGGGCTGGGAAGCGGGCTCGGGGGGGCACGGGGGCTCGGGGGTGGGCCGGGAGGCGGGCTTGGGTTTGGAGATGCGCTCGATGTGGGCCGCGGACTTGCGGATGGTTTCACGGGTTCGGGCCTCGATGGTTGGCGGGAGGAGTTGGGAGCAGAGCGGATCGCCCTGGATGATGGAGCTGAGCTTCTCGATGGCGGCGGGTCGCGCGAGGGCGGCGAGGCGGTGGGCCTGGAGTTGGGCGTGGCGGGTGAGGTCGTCGAGGAGGGCGATCACGCGCTCGGCGTCGAGGAGGGCGAGCAGGGTGGGGATGGGGAGGTTGTGGCAGGCGGCGAGGTGGTGGAGTTGCATCTGGCCGTCGAGATAATCGCGGAGGATGCTGTCGAGGTGGGCGGGATCGGCGAGGATGGTCTCGACGCGGGGGGCGTTTGGGGGCGCGGGGATGGGTTTGTCGGGCGGGGAGGCCCCGGCCTGCGCGACGGGCTCGGTGACCCCTGCCGGCGCGTCGGGCTCTGGTGATTGAAGGGCGGCGATGCGGTTGGTGAGGTCCATGTCGTGCTCCCCCTTGGTGACTGGCGGTCTGACCCCATTGTGAGCGGGGAGGCTCGCGGCGGGAAGCGGGAAGGGGTGGAGGGCCTCGCCATAGCGCACAGAAGCGGCGGTTGGGTGCAGATTGTCGGGCGAAGGTACGATCTGTGCGCGCGGGGGGCGGGGAGGGATAGATGGCGGACGAGTTCTTCAACACGTATGAGGACCAGGCCCGGGCGGAGTCGTATGCCGGGCTCGAGTTTCCGGGGACGTACTCCCTCGCGTTCCGGGATCTGCCCGCGCTCTTTGCCATGCATGTGGCGGGGAGGATGGCGCTGGACTTCGGGTGCGGGTCGGGGCGTTCGACACGGTTCCTGAAGGGGCTGGGGTTCGAGAGTGTCGGTATCGATATCTCGGCGGAGATGCTGTCACGCGCGAGAGCGCGGGACCCGGAGGGGGAGTATCTGCTGGTTGGGGATGGGGACTTCGGGGCGCTCAAGAACCGAGAGTTCGATCTGGTCTTCTGCGCGTTCCCGTTTGACAACGTGCCGACGATGGAGAGGAAGGTGCGGCTGCTGCGCGGGCTCGCGGGCGTCTTGCGCGCGAACGGGCGGATCGTGAATCTGGTGTCGTCTCCGGAGATCTATGTCCACGAGTGGGCGTCGTTCTCGACGAAGGATTTCCCGGAGAATCGGTCGGCCAAGAGCGGGGACATCGTGCGGGTGGTGATGCTGGATGTCGAGGACCGGCGCCCGGTGGAGGATGTGTTGTGGACGGAGGAGAGCTATCGGGAGACGTATGCGCGGGCGGGGCTTGAGGTGATCGAGGTGTGCCGACCGCTGGGGGAGGAGGGGGACGGGAGGGCGTGGGTGAGTGAGACGACGGTGGCGCCGTGGACGGCGTGGGTTTTGGGGGTGAGAGGGTGAGAGGGTGAGAGGGTGAGAGGGTGAGAGGGTGAGAGGGTGAGAGGGTGAGAGGGTGAGAGGGTGATGATTGTGGCGAAGGGGGGGGCGAGTGATCGAGTGGATGATTGATCACGCCGTGTGGTTGGCGCCGGTGTTGGTGGTGTTGGCTGGGGCTCCGCTGGCGGTGCTGGGGCTGCGGCGCATTCGCGCGGCACGATCGGAATGGCGGAAGGATCGACAGCGGCGGAGACGGTACCGCGAGCGGGTGGCGCGGGATTTGGAGGCGGCGCGGGAGGTATCGCAAGAGCCGCTCGGCCCGGTGTTCACTGTCGCGCCGCACGCCGTGGAGATCGCGAGCGCCGGGGGCCGCGTTGTGGTGGTGCATGCCGCGATCGGGAACGCGCCGATGCGCGAGGACGTCTGCCTGCAGGAGATGATGGCGGCGGTGCTGGGGGCGTGCTCGCGGCATGGGACGGGGCGAGTGCTCCTTGAGATGATCGAATCGTGGCCATCGAGCCGGCGGTTCTGGCATGCGCTGCGGCACCTGGGTCGGGAGTGCGCGGGGGTGGGCGGGCTGTTGGTGGTGCGCGTTGAAGGTGGCGAGGCGAGTGCGGCGGAGCGCGGGCCGTTCTACGTGCGGTTGGATGGGTCGGTGTCGGTGGAGTCGGCGCTGCGGGAGGCCGCGCTGGGGGCGAGGCTGGAGGCGCCGGAGTTGGATGCGTTGTGAGGTGGTCTGGGTCGGGGCGGAGGCACTGGGGCGATCGGCTCGTTCGGGCTGCGCCCGGGACAAGTGGGGAGCGGGCCGAACTCATCGAGGATCTTGGTGAGGCGAACGGGCCGAGCGCGGATGTGTTTGAGTGCGTCGTTTGCGGCAGGCTGCTCGGGCACTGGGACTGCGGCTGATCGTGTCCGTGTTGAAGAGCACCCCTCCGGGGTGCGGTGGTGATTGGGTGGGCGTTCACGGTTTGTCGGAGATCACGCTCGGGGTGATCATGCCCGCGGGGGGCGGCGGGTGTGGCATCCGGCGGAGCGTGCGGGGGGTCGCGGGACGGGCGGCACCAGTCAGGCTCTCAGAGCCGAGTCTGACTGGTGCCACGGGCGGTGGGGTTTGGTGACTCGGGCCACCCGACGGGGAGGTGAGAGGCTCACCGGTTCGGAGTTTCGGGGACGCGCATCAGGCGGAGCGCGAGGGAGAGAGCAAACGGGCTGAAGAAGAGCGACGCGATGAAGTACTTCCAGAAGCCTTGGTGCTTGCTCTGCGCCTGCCTGCCGACCATCCAGGCGAAGAGCAGCCAGATCGGGATCGTGCCGGCCACCCAGACGCCGGGGGGATGGCTGTTATCCATTCCGGCGGGGCCGTGGGCGTGGTCTGTGTGACGGTCAAGCCGAGAGCCTGATTCATCTCGTGCAGTCTACCGAGATCGTTCGACGGAAGCTCAGGTTGCCCCCGCCGCTCCTGCTCGAGCTCCAGGGCTTCGAAGAGGGCCTTGAAGTTGCCCTTGCCGAAGGACTGGGAGCCGCGGCGGCAGATGATTTCGAAGAAGAGGGTGGGGCGGTCCTGGAGGGGTTTGGTGAAGAGCTGGAGGAGGTAGCCTTCGTCGTCGGCGTCGACGAGGATGCCGAGGTCTTTGATGCGCTTGTGGTCTTCCTTGACGGTGTCGTGGCCGTGCTCGCGGAGGGTCTTCTCGACGCGGTCCCAGACGACGTCGTAATAGGTGTCGGGGAGGCTGAGGAAGTCGACGCCGCGGCGGCGGAGTTCGGCGACGCTGTGGAGTTCGTCGTCGGTGCGGAGGGCGAGGTGCTGGACGCCGGGGGTGTTGTCGTGCCAGTCGAGGTATTCCTGGATCTGGCTCTTTTTCTTGCCGGCCGCGGGCTCGTTGATGGGCATCTTGATGAGGTTGTTGCCGCTGGACATGACCTTGGACATGAGGGCGGAGTATTCGGTGGAGATGTCCTTGTCGTCGAAGTGCTTGAACATCTTGAAGCCCATGACGTCCTCGTACCACTGGACCCAGTAGTTCATCTTCCCTTCCTCGACGTTGCCGACGAGGTGGTCGACGTACTTGAGGCCGCAGGGGTGGGCGGCGTTGTGGGCGTTGACGGGGCTGTCGATCTTCTTGAAGACGGGCATGAACTCGGCGCCCTTCTTGACGTTGGGGAGGGCGTAGTGGCCGGTGCGGCTGACGAAGGTGTGGATGCAGCGTCCGTAGGTGTGGATGCTGGCGACGGTGACGGCGCCGCGCTCGTCCTCGATGACGCGGGGCTCCTTGGCGGACTTGCCGCCGTTCCTGATCGCCTGCTCGTAGGCCTTGACGGCGTCGTGGACGGTGAAGGCGACGTCCTTGACACCGTCGCCGTAGAGCTTGATCTCTTCGGCGGCGGGGTGGCCCTTGGTGAGGGAGGTGGTGAGCATGAGGCGGATGTTGCCCTGGGTGAGCAGGTAGTCGGCCTCGTCGCGGGAGCCGGTGGTGAGGTCGGCGAGCTGGGAGATGTGGAAGCCGAAGGTGTGGGCGTAGAAATAGGCGGCCTGCTTGGCGTTGCCGACATAGAGGCGGACGTGGTCGACGTCGATGAGCTGGAGGGGGTCGGTGGAGCCGGCGGGGGCCGGGATGGGCTTGGGGGTCGAGTGGGCGGTGGTCACGGGGTCCTCCCTGTTCCTGATTCGTCTGATTGGATCCCAGCCTGGGAGCCGATGCATTCTAGAAGCCCGGGCGGGGCCGATGGTTTCGCGGGCGAGAATTCGTTTGTTTGATGTTTGGATATCGGCACAGGGTGACAAGGCGGGGCGTTGGCCCTATCCTGTGGGCCTGCCTCGGAGCCTCGCAGGGGAGCAAGGAAAGCTGCCCCTGGGGCGTCAGAGGGTTTGCTGCGGTCCGGCGTTCCACCGATGGACTCGGGCGGACCGGGCTTGAGGACATGCTCGGATGAGTCATCAGACAGAGCGTGTGCGCTTCGGCCCCTTCCGGCTCGTACGCGAGTTGAGCGCCTCGGGGCTCGCCAGCCGCTGGCTTGCGCTCCGCGAGCGGGACCAGAGCAGCCACTGCGTTTACCGGTTCGCGACCTGCCAGGACAGGGTCGAGCGGCGTCGGCATACCCGGGCGATGCAGATGCTCTCGGGGCTGCACCATCCGCACATCCTCTCGATCGAGATGTGCTCGTTCGAGGTGGGCGACGAGCCGTGGGCGGTGACGCTGTATACGGGCAATCACGACAGCATCGTGACGCTGGAGGACGTGGTACGGGCCAAGGGGGATGTGCTCCCGCCGTTCGAGGCCGAGCGCGCGGTGCAGCAGGTGCTCGAGGCGTCGGCCCACGCCCACAGCGTGGGTGTCGTGCACGGGCCACTGGCCTTGGACGAGCTTCTGGTCGATCGGCATGGGAGCGTGTTGATCGAGATGTACGGTGTGCCGCGCGGGCACGCGGGGCTGGAGCCGGGCAACGCGGAGATCAAGCGCGACGAGGTGCGCTCGATCGTCGAGATCGCGTACCGCTTGCTGACGGGCTTGCCGGCCGAGGAGCCGCGGATCCCGGCGGGGAGGCTGGCCAAGCGGCTGCCCCGCGATTTCGAGGAGTGGCTCGACGAGGGGTTGAATCCCGGCGGCGGATTCCAGAGCGCTGAAGAGGCGATCGCGAAGCTGCCGAGCAACCGGCCCGATCCGGAGCCCTCGCGGGTTCGCACGGTCCTTGGGCGCCTGAAGGCTTGGTCGCGGTAGCGCGGCCCGTCAGCCCCCCTCGGCCCCCCCACTGTCGTTGATCGCCTGCGCGAGGCGCTGCCGGAGCACATCGAACCGGGACTCCTGCTCCGGGGAGAGTTCGGTCTCGAATCGTCTCTCGATCTCGTCGACGATGGCCGGCGCGTGCGGCTCGGTGATGGCGTGCTCGAGGCCGTCGAGCCAGGCGTCGGGGGAGCCCTGCGCGGCCTTGGCGGCGTCGATGCGGTTGAGCCAGAGCAGTGCGGTGACGCGGGTGTCTTCGAGCCCGGCGGGGTCGAGGGTGGTCTGGGGGCTGGGGATCAGGCTGAGCGCGTCGAGGGCATCGCTGGGGTTGCCAAGCTGGAGTTGCGCGCGGGCGAGGCGCGAGAGCCCCTCGGCGAGGTCCTCGACTGGGCCTGCCTGTCGGTCGGCGGCCATCAGCGGCTTGAGCAGACGGGCGGCCTCGGTGGCAGTGGAGGTGAGGCGGGCGAGGCGGACGAGCTCGGGTGTGGGGAGGCTGGAGACGTAGTCGGCGAGGACGCGCTCACGGTCTTGGAGCGAGGGGGTGGGAAGGGCCGAGAGGGCGGCGTAGCCGCGGGCGTCGTGCATGTGGGTCCGGACGGCGCGGGCGGTGGCCTCGAAGAGCGAGGCGTCTGTGGTGGCGGCGGTGAGGAGGGCGTCGACCTGGTCGGCGCGGAGGCCGAGCGCTTCGGCGGCCGCGGCCTTGAGGGCCGGGTCGGCGGAACCGAGGAGCCCTCTGAGGCGTTCGAGATCGTCGGGCCCGCCGAGGGTGGCGAGGATGCGGGAGGCGGAGGGCGTGAGTTCGTTGGCGGGGATGAGTCGGACGGCGGCGAGCACCGCTTCACGGTCGGAATCCTGCTCGACGAAGCCATTCCGGAGGAGCGACCAGGCGGTGGCGACGGCGCGGGTGCGGACGGCGGCGGGGCCGGCGAGCCAGCGGAGGACCGGCGGGAGTGCGCGGCTGGAGGGCCAGCGGGTGGCGGCGAGGAGGAGGGCGTCGGCGGCGCGGGGGTCGGCCTCGCGGTCGAGGGCGGCGAGGACTGGGGCTTCGGCTTCCGGGGGCGCGAGGCGGTTGAGCAGCAGGGCTGCCTGAGCGCGGACGGTCGGGCTCTCGTGCTTGAGCAGCGCGATGGCGGCCTCCCCGACGATGGGCTGGAGGACACGGCTCTCACCAACTTCGCGGTTGACCAGGTCGAAGCCGAGGTCACGGAGCTCGGGGACGGGGTTGTTCAGGAGGCTGACAAGGAGCGCGGAGCGGCCTTCGAGCGGCGTGAGCAGATGGATCTGCCGCCACGCCTCGACCAGGCGGTCGTGCGAGGTGCGGACGTCGTTGGTCAGGCGCAGCACTCGGTCGGCGTTGCGGGCGAGGAGTTCCTGCTCCCACTGCCGGTCGCCGAGGGTGACCACGCGTTTGAGCCAGTCGCGCCAGGCGTCGCCGTCCTGGCCGAGATCGTCGCGGCAGGAGAGGCGAGCGAGGGCGCGGAAGGCCTCGTCGCGGAGGGTGCCGATGTGGTCTTCGGAGATCAACTCCACGAGGGCGGCGGCGGCCTCCCGGCTCCGGAAAGCGCCGAGGGCGGAGGCGGCCTCGGCCCGGAGGGGGGACTGCGCGTCGCGGGCGACGGCGATCGCGCCGGGGAGCAGGGCGTTGGGCGGTGCGGCCATCTGCGCGACGGCCAGCAGGAGGGCCCGCACGCCGGGGCTGGTGTGGTCGGTCGCGAGCAATTCGGCGGCGGCGACGACGCCGGGGGGTTCGGCCAGGAGCTCGCCTGCGACAGCGAGGGCGGCTTCGGGGGTGGCGGCCGGGTCGGTGAGCCGCTGGATGGGGGGGCCGGGGAGGGTCTGCGCCGGCAACTCGGCGGCGAGGGTGGTGCAGACGATGGCGGCAAGAACCGGAAGGCTCCGGACGAGCGCGTGGAGGCCGGGCGGGGTGCTGTGTGCTTGGTGGGGCATCAGCGGGGGGTGGAGAGGGCGTGGTGTACGGGAAATCCTAGTCATTGGGACGGGCATGGAACCGATATCTCCCATTGTCTAGCATCATCGGTTCGAAGGAGCACCTTTCCAGCGAGTGATCATGAACGAGTGGTTCGATGCCGAGGATCACATCGAACGAGCCCACGAGCTCTACGAGGCCGGTCGTTGGGACGAGGCCGAGAAGGAACTCCGGCAGGCCCTCGCTCGCAACCCCTTTCAGCCTGAGTGGCATTTCAATCTCGCTCTGACCCTCGAGGCGGCGGGCAGGTTCCGCGAGGCCTCGGACTCGTACAAGAAGGCGTTTGAACTCGGCCCGGGGGACGCCCAGACGGCGGTGCTCGTGGGCTATAACGCGCTGCGGGCCGGAGACCCGGAAGGGTCGCTGCCTTGGCTGGAGAAGGCGACGGAACTCGATGGGTCACGGGTGGATGCCCTGGCCCACAAGATCGATGCGCTCACTCGCCTCGCCCGGCACGAACAGGCGGAGGTGACGTTTTACTTGGCCCAGCAGATCGACCCGGAGAATGGGGAGATCTACGCGGCCATGGCGGAGTCGCTGCTGGCCCGGGGCCTGCACGACAAGGCGGTGTGGTGCCTGCGGGAGGCGGCCCGGCTCGATCCCGAGCTGCCCCGGGTCGAGGCCCGGCTGGCGGAGGCGTATGCCCGGACGGGGCGGCACGAGCGGGCGCGGCAGCTCTACCTGCGTGAGCTTCGGCGAGATCCGGGGAGCGTGGACACGCTGCTGGACCTGGGCGAGCTGCTGATGGAGATGGGCCGGGACGGGGAGGCGTCGGAGAAGTTCCGGCGCGTGCTCGAGCTCGAGCCCGACAACGCGGACGCGCACTTCAACCTGGGTCGGCTGGCCGAGAAGCTGGGGGACCGGGCGGGTGCGTTGCGGCAGTACGACCTGGTGGTGCGCCTGGATCCGGCGTATCCGGGGGCGCGGTGCCGGCTGGTCGATCAGCTGCTGGCGGTGCGTGGCGATGAGGCGCACGACCGGGCGAGGCTGCTGCTGCTCGCGGAATTGCGGGAGCAGAGCGAGCGCCCGGCTCGGTTCGCGGCCGAGGAGATGGACGAGCTGGGCCAGCTCTTGCTGGACGCGGGGCTGCCGGCGGAGGCGGCGCGGGTGTTCAAGCGGCTGATCGCGCGGCGTCCGAACGATGCCAAGGCGCACCACTCGCTGAGCGTGTGCCATTTCCTCCGCGGCGAGCGGGCGCAGGGGATGGAGAGCGCGAGGGCGGCGCTGCGGCTTCAGGCGCGGTACATCGCGCCGATGCACAACCTGGCGATGGCGTACCTCGAGCAGGGACAGTGGACGCGGGCGCGGTATTGGGCGACGCAGGCGCGGCGCCTGGAGCCGGACGACCCGTCGCTGCGGCGGCTGCGGCTGAAGCTGCGGGTGCAGGCGATCTTCGAGGTGGCGCGGTGGCTGGGGCGGATCGTCAAGCCGGGGAAGCGGCGGAAGTCGTCGGAGCCGGGCGAGGCGGCGGAGACGACGGGCGCCGAATAGCGGCGGGTATCGCGGTGCACCTCGATCGTGCTGGCGAACCTCTGCGGCGGGGGGCGGTGTGAGTTTCGGTGCTGTCGAAGGGCCTGCTGCCGGCGGCTCCTTCGCCGCGTCCGCGGCGGTTGCGCGAGCGGAGACTCCCACGGCGTTCGGGCTTCACCCCGTTCGAGCTCTGGGGGCGCTGCGCCGCATCGTCGTCCCGACGGGGCGAGGCGTGGGCGGATGGCTGGTGGCGTGCGGTCGGGAGTGCGTACCCGTTCTCGCCCGTGAACCTCTCCAGGTGGAGGTTCACCAGCGGCGCCCGATCAGACCTTGGCGCGGAGGCCGAGGAGGCGGGCGGCTTCTTCGACGTCCTTGTCGCCGCGGCCGGAGCAGTTGATGACGACGTTCTCATCCTCGCGCATCTCGATCGCGAGGCGGATGCCCTCGCTGACGGCGTGGGCGGACTCGAGGGCGGGGATGATGCCCTCGGAGCGGGCGAGGTGGAGGAAGGCGTCGAGGGCCTGGTCGTCGGTGCAGTGCGTGTACTTGACGCGGCCGGAGTCCTTCCAGAACGAGTGTTCGGGGCCGACGCCGGGGTAGTCGAGGCCGGCGGAGCAGGAGTGGACGTCGGCGGTCTGCCCGAACTGGTCCTGGAGGACATAGCTGAGCGATCCGTGGAGGACCCCGGGCTGGCCGAAGGCGAGGGGCGCGGCGTGCTTGCCGGGCTCGTTGGATGTGCCGCCGGCCTCGACTCCGATCAGGCGGACGGGGGTGTCCTCGATGAAGGGGTAGAAGATGCCGGCGGCGTTGGAGCCGCCGCCGACGCAGGCGACGATGGCGTCGGGGAGCTTGCCCATGAGGCGGAGGGACTGGGCCTTGGCCTCCTGGCCGATGATGGTCTGGAAGTCGCGGACGATCATGGGGAATGGGTGCGGGCCGACGACCGATCCGAGGATGTAGTGGGTGTGCTCGACGGAGTCCATCCAGTCGCGCATGGCTTCGTTGGTGGCGTCCTTGAGGGTGCGTGAGCCAGTGTTGACCTCGATGACGGTGGCGCCGAGCATGCGCATGCGGATGACGTTGAGGCGCTGTCGGCGGACGTCCTCGGCGCCCATGTAGACATCGCACTCGAGGCCGAAGTGGGCGGCGGCGGTGGCGCTGGCGACGCCGTGCTGGCCGGCGCCGGTCTCGGCGATGATGCGGCGCTTGCCCATTCGCTTGGTGAGCAGGCCCTGGCCCAGGGTGTTGTTGATCTTGTGCGCCCCGGTGTGGGCGAGGTCCTCGCGCTTGAGCCAGATGGTCGCGCCGTGGCCGTGCGCGGCGGGTGCGGACGTTGGCGGTGAGCCGCTTGGCGAGGTACATGGGGGTTGGGCGGCCGACGTAGTGCTTCATGAGGTCGCGCAACTCGTCCCAGAAGCGTTCGTCTCGCCGGACACGCTCGTAGGTGTCCTCGAGCTGGCGGAGGGCGGCGACGAGGGTCTCGGGGACGTAGGCGCCGCCGAACTGGCCGAAGCGGCCCTCGGGGCTGGGAACGTCTGAGAGCCGGGGCGCGGGGGCGTCCTGTCGGGCGTCGGTGGTGGTCATATTGGGGGACTCTACGCGGGGCGGGGGTTGGAGGGGCCGGCGGGGTCGGCCGGGGCGGGCGGGGCTCCCTCGGGGGGATGTCCTGCGGCGGCGATGCCCTCGGCCTCGTTGACCCGGAGGAGGAGCAGGAGCCCGGCGGCGAAGAAGGCGGCGAGGACCAGGAGCGAGACGGGCAGGCCGATCGCGTTGCGGATCTTGCCGAAGGCGAGGACTCCGAGGATGGTGGCGAACTTGTAGACGGCGCCCCAGACGCCGAAGAACTCGCCGGCCTTGTCGGCGGGGCTGAAGGCCCCCACCACAGCGCGGCTGGCGGTGCCGATGCCGCCGAGGCCGACGCCGATGAGGGCGGCGACGACCCAGAAGGCGGCGCGGAGCACGGGGCCGGGGTCGCCCACGTCGGGCATGAGCGCTCTGACGCCCGCGAGGCCCGCGGTGGCGACGACCCAGGTGAGGAGGAAGACCATGACGGTGCGCTTGTGGCCGAGTCGGTCCTGGAAGCGGGCGACGAGGGCCGAGGCGAGTCCGGCGGTGAGCGCGATCTCCAGGGCGAAGAGGATGGTCTGGCCGAGGGTGTTGCCGAGGTCATCGGAGATGAGACCGAGGAAGTAGATGACCGTGGAGACGCCGAGGCTGTAGACGAAGAACGCGAGGAAGAAGCGGGCGAGGTGGCGGTAGCGGGCCGCCTCGCGGGCGCTGGTGGCGAGGCGCTTGAAGGCCTGGCCCATGACGGTGTGGGCGGCGCCGGGCTGGGGGGTGGCGCGCTCGCGAAGGAAGAGGAAGGCGGGGAGGATGCCGGCGGCGAACCAGAGGCCGGAGAAGACGAACATGGGGCGGGCCTGGGCAGCGTCGGCGCGGTGGAAGACGAAGGCGTAGAGGGCGGTGATGCCGAGGAGCAGGAGCGCGCCGGCGTAGCTCATGGTCCAGCCGAGTGCGGAGACGTAGCCGACATTCTTGGGTGTCGAGATCTCGGGGAGGAAGGAGCCGAGAAAGTTCTCGCCGAGGCCGCAGGCGAGCGCGGCGACGAGATAGAGGGCGAAGGCCAGGCCGATCTGTCCCGGCTGGATGAGGGCGAGGCAGGCGGTGAGGATGGAGCAGACGACGCCGGTGACGAGCAGCATCTCCCGCTTCCAAGCCTTATGGTCGGCGAGGGCGCCGAGCAGAGGCGAGAGGATGACCACGAGCAGCATGCTCGAGGCGACCATGATGCTCCAGGTGGTGCGTCCCTTGGCCGGGTCCCCCACCACGACCTGCTGGACGAAGAGGCTGAAGAGGAGCGTGTTGATCAGGAGTTGGAAGGACTGGTTGGCGAGGTCGTACATGCCCCAGGCCCAGACGGCGCGGCCGTTGGGGAGTTTGGCGAAGGGGTTGAGGCGGTTGGGCATGGGTGGAGAATAGCCGGGAAGAGGAGTTTTCACCGCCGAGGTCGCCGAGATCGCTGCGGAAGGCGGGGTCACAGGAGGGGAGTGGTCGTCACGGCCGGATTGCCGAGTCGGTCTCACCGCGGAGCACGCGGGGAGCGCGGAGGGAAGGCAGTCTCACCGCAGAGGACGCAGAGTTTCGCAGAGGGAGAGGCAGAGGGGAAGTCGAGACAAGGGGGTTGCGCTGGGGAGCCCGACATGCTCAGCGCGCCCGGCATGGGCAGAGACATGATCGACCCGATCGAGAACGACGCGCAGACCACCGACGACCCGAGCGGCTCCACACTCGCGCAGATCCCCGCGCGCACGCCGTTCGACTTCTCCGTAGGGCTCAGGCAGAGCGGGGCCGGGAGGCGCAGAGTGGGCTAGGCCTCGCGGTGTAGGGATTGAGCGCGAAGCCGCGGAGCATCACACGTGCGGCGCTGGGGTGGGAAGGCTCCGAGTCGCACTTGCTCCCGGACTGGGAGCTCTCCGCGCCAGGAATCGATCCACTCGCCGTCGCCGACCGCGATTGCACCGGCGGCGACGGCGAAGACCGTGCCAGGGAGGATGGCGGGCATGATCGACGCGAGGTGCGGGTGCCCGAGGAGCATCGCGGTGCCGAGGGCGACCGGCCGCCGCCGAGGAGCGCCACGCGGTCGCCTCGCATGATCCGACCTCGAACATCCGATGGAGTCTGGCGCTCGACGAGTTCACGGACGCCGATCAGGTCGAGCCTGGCCTGAACGGCGGGTGGAACGCGCTCGGCGATCGTGCTCTTGAAGGCTCTCGGCAGTCGAGCGAGCACCACGCGGGCGGCATTGTCGCACGAGGCGGCACACTGATCGATCACCACTTGGGAGAAGCGGTGGCTCGGGTGGTCGGAAATAAGCCCCCAAGGCCCGGGCTCGCAGGGATCGCGCATCGGCACGCTGGGATCGCGATCTTGGCGCACGTCTTTGGGTCATAGCCCGACCAATCGAAAGGGGACATCAGGCCGCGGCGGGCGGAACCCAGATCGCCTTGCGTCTCGTCGCGTTCGGCTCGCTCAATGGCACGCATGAAGTCAGTGTGACGGGTTCGGCGAAGCCCCCAACATTTCGAGAGCGGGGAGGCCGGAATGGAGCACAACCTCCCCATCGACCGTGCGAAAGCTCCAGGGTGGGAACAGGGAGCCGGGGCCTGTCCGGCCCTCGCCCGGGACACAGCGCATGCCAACGGGCCCGCGCAGGGAGGTTTGGCGCGAGAGATGCCTCGGTTCCGCGCGACCGCGCTGCTGGGCTCGATGCGGAGGACGACGAGGGGCACCTGCGTAGGAAGGCATGCGGTGAATGCGCTTGGGGCGTACGCCGCGCTCGGGCGCGGGACCGCGGGCTCTGGCCCGATCTGGTCGGGCGCGATGGCCGCCGGATCGCGGCGGCGCTGCGGGAAGGGGGGGATACGATCCCGGGAGCGGCCGTGGATAGGGGCGCTCGGGAGGCTCGCGATTGAGCAAAGGAACCTCGTTGGGTCGCGCCGTCGTCATTCTCAATCGTCGCGCGGGGAGCGCGGGCTCGCTGGAGCCCTTGGGGGAATGCGTCTCCAGGGCCGTGCGGGCGCGGGGCCTCGTCGCGGAGACTCGGATCGTCGAACCCGACGCCCTAGGCGAAGCGCTCGGCGGGATATCCGCGGGCTCGGTGGAGCTGCTGGTCGTGGGCGGGGGCGACGGCACGCTGCGGAGCGCCGCGGCGCGGGCGGTGGAACTCGGGATCACCCTGGCGGTCCTGCCACTCGGGACGATGAATCTCGTCGCGAAGGATCTCGGGGTGCCGCTCGACGCGGAGGCGGCGGCGGAGTCTCTCGCGGCCGCGACGTGCATCGAAGTCGACGTTGGTGAGGTCAACGGGCAAGTGTTCCTGCACTCGGCGGCGGTCGGGATCGTTCCCCGTATGGGGCGGGTGCGGGAGGAATCGCGAGCAAGCCCGGGCGGGATGCTCGACCTGATGCGGGACATGAGCAAGATGATTCTGCGCGAGCGGGCGATGCGGGCCCGGATCGAGTTCGAGGGTGAGGCGGTGGACATTCTGACATTTATGGTCGCGGTGTCGGCGAACAGGCTGCGGGCTTCTGCGATATCGGCGCTCGCACGCGAGTCGTTGCAGGAGGGGGAGCTGGGGCTCTATTGGGCCACCCACATCGGTCGCTCGGGTCTCCTGCAACTCCTCGGCGAGTTGGGGTCGGGGTTGTGGGGATTGGATGAACGGGTCGAACGGCGCTCGACGCGTGAGGTCATGTTGTCGACGCGGCGAAGGAATCTGCTCGTGTCGATCGATGGGGAGCCGGTGCGGATGGCGGCCCCTCTGCGCTTCGCGGTCCGTCCGTCGGCCTTGCGCGTGCTCGTACCGCCTGCGGAGGAAGTGAGGGCCGACGGAACCGATGCGTAGACTGGCCCTCATCTCGGACCTGCATTTCGGGGCGGCGGCGCCCGACTGCCTGCGGGCGCTCGAGGCGGCGTTGGGCGCGGCCGCCCCCGACCTGACGGTGATCGCGGGGGATTTCACACAGCGTGGGAGTTGGGACGAGTTTCGGGAGGCCGAGACGTTTCTGCGTCGGCTCCGCGGCCCTCTGTTGGCGGTGCCGGGGAATCATGACATACCCCGCGCAAACCCGTTCGCCCGGTTCGTCCGCCCGTTCTGCCGTTACCGGCGCACGATCGGTCGGGTCTCCCGGGACCGGTTCGCGGACAACGAAATCGCGGTGCTCGGATTGAACTCGGCCCGGCCTTGGGGGCCGCACTGGAATTGGGCCCACGGCCGGGTTTCCCCCCGGGCGATTGCGGACGCGCGGGCCTGGTTCCAGACGCGCTCGCCGGGAGCGTTCGGGGCGCTCGTGGTCCACCACCCGCCGGTGTTGTTCGAGCCCCGGCACGGATTCCGCCGGCTCGGACGGGGCGCCGCGATGCTCTCGATGATGGCCGAGAGCGGCATCGGGGCGGTGCTCTCGGGGCACTTGCACCGGACCGGGTGGCGCTTGATCGATGGCGTGTTGCATGTGCATAGCGGTACGAGCGCGTCGAGTCGGGTGCGGGGCGAACGGAACTCATTTCTCCTCATTGATGTGGCTGAGTCTGGCCTTGAGATCGTGGAATGGCTCGTCGGCGAGGATGGTTCGTTCGCGGTGGCGCGCCGCGAGGCAGCACCCCGATCGGCGGGATAGACCCCCCGGTCCCGGATGGGCGGCGGCGGCCTCGCGTTCGGCTCGCTCGATGGCGTCCATCACGTGTGTCACGGACGCCGCGCGAGCAATCGGCGAGCGGGTGGGGCCTGCTCACGTCCCGGGGCTTCACGGGCGAGACGGCCTGGGCTCGGCAATTCGTCCGGCCGCGGGCACCAGGGGCGTCGAATGGTCGGACGCCCGTAAGAGGTTGCGGGCGCCAACGAGCACCCGGTCCCAATCGAACGCCGGGCCCGGGTCGGTCTTGTTGGCCTGGATGTGGTAGTGGCCGAGCAAGCCGTGGTAGCCCGCGAACTCTTGCTCGGTCAGGACGCGGCGGATGGGGTTGCCCGCGGTGTCGCGCGGGCAGTCGCACCTGATCTCCGGCAGCACGGTGCACAGCGCGGCCGTCAGGTGGATCAGGGCGTTGTACTGCGCATCGGTCAGGTCGTACTGCACCAGACGCTGGCCCTGGATTTCGCCTTCGACGGGCTCGACGCGGGCGGGGCGGGCGATGAACTCCGGGGTGCGGATACCGCCGTCACCGAGCCAGCCGGGAAGCGTGACGCGCGTGCCCAAGGGATCGCGCGTGTACCACTGGCGCAGCGTCTCGGTCTTGTCGGGGGGGTAGGCGCCGATATTGGCGATCTCGACGCCCACGGAGCGGTCGTTGGCGATGGTGGCGTGCCAGGCGCGCTCCTTGACGTCGAGCGTCTGGTAGATCGTGCCGTCGAGATCGATCATGAAGTGGACGGAGAGGCCCCGAACATCTTGCAGGATCTTGAAGCACTGGCGGCTGGTTCCCGCGGCGTCGTAGTGGATGACGAACTGGTCGACGTGTTGGCGGAGTTCGTCGAGCGACCAGCCGCCGCCTCGGACGCGTTGGAGTTCGTCGTCGCTGAGGCCGGCGGCGCGGACGCCGTATCGGGTGGGCGTCTCGGGGCCGGCGCCGGGGGCCCAGGCGGCCTCGTCCCACTTGGCGAAGCGGCGTTCTGTGCGGTAGGCGTCGTAGCCGCCGGGGTCGGTCCAGAGCACGACGGGCACGCCGGTGTGGAAGAGCCGGCCGCAGACGACGATCTCGTCGCCACGCCGGGCGAGTTCCTGGCCGGGCCGGGCGAGGTCGGCGGCGGCGTGCGAGGTGTCCGCGGCGGATTTGGTTTCTGGCTCTGACGCGGGGCGGGGCGAGGCACAGCCGGCGGCGAGGAGGAGCAGCGCCGAGGTGAACGGTGCGAGCCGTGCGGTCATGGGCATTCCCGGTCAGGGCTGGTCGTCTTGGTTCCAGACGAGGTAGAAACGGCCGATCGTGGCGGCGAAGGAGCCGCTCTCGCCGTGGATGAGGTAGCTGCCCTCCATGGTGCCCCAGGGGGTGGGCAGCGGGCAGAAGCTGGAATACTCGAAGTGTTCACCGGGCTGGAGCACCGGCTGCTGGCCGACGACGCCCTCGCCCCGCACCTCGCGTTCGCGGCCGGCCGAATCGATGATGAGCCAGCGGCGACCCATCACCTGGATCGCCTGATCGCTCTGGTTGGTGATGACGATCCGGTAGCCGAAGACGTACTTTCGGCTGGTGGGGTCGGACTGGTCCTCCATCCGGACCGGATGCGCCTCGACCCTAATACCCCGAGTGATCGCGGTCGAGCCAAATCTCGGGTTGCTCGGCGAGTGGATAGCGACCTGAGGTGGCTGATTGACGATGTCCAACTTCTCCGCGCTCCTTCAACCCCCGGGGTGATGCTATGCCCTCCGCGGGCCCGGGGGACCGCGGGGCCGGCGCGGGCGCCGGGAGCGTCGGTGGCTTGCGTGGACGGCGGAAGCGCGGCATGATGCCCCGAGGGTGCGGGGGGCGTGGAGGTTTGCGATGCGGCAAGCGATTCTGGGGGGTCTGGCGTTGGGGTTGGTCGCGCCACCGTGGCGTGCGGCTGGGGGGGATGTGCGGGGTCCAAGCGGGCGGAGGTCGTGACGATGGCGGAGCCGATCAGCGGATGGGAGGGCGTGAAGAACGTGACGCGCTCTGGGCAGTTCACCTTTGCCGGGCAGCCGACCGAGGCGTCGCTGGAACAGTTCGGGGGCGATGGGGGCGCGATGGTGATCGATATGCGCACCCACGAGGGCGGCGACAAGCCGGGCTTCGAAGAGCGGGCGAAGGTGGAGGCGCTGGGGATGCAATACGTGCACATCCCGGTCTCGCCGGCCAGCTTCAACTCGATGGACGTCAAGAAGTTCATCCAGGCGACACGGGAGACGAAGGGGCCGATCCTGCTGCATTGCGGTTCGTCGAACCGGGTCGGCGGTCTGTGGGCGGCGTATCTGGCGCTGGAGAAGGGCATGCCGACAGAAGAGGCGATCGCGGCGGGCAAGGCCGCGGGGATGAAGACGCCCGACATGGAAGACGCGGCGCGGCGGGTGATCGGGCGCTAGGGCCGGCCGGCCCGCGGAGAAAGGGGGGCGGGGATTTGCTGCTCTCGGCGTTGCTGCTCTACGGGGCGTTGGCGGCGTGCGCGGCGGTCATTGCCTGGATCGTTGTTCGCTACGACCTGTATCGCAAGGAGCCGCCCTCGATGCTGCTGCTCACGGTGGGGCTCGGCGCCGCCGGGATGTACCTTGCCGGGCGGGTGCAGGTGGCGGCGATCCTCGCGGGCGACGCCTCGGGGACTCGCGTGTCGGACCTGCAGATCTCGGCCATGGCCGGGCTCACCGAGGAACTCTCGAAGTTCGGCGTGGTGCTGCTGATCGCGCTCACGGCGCGGCGGATCTTTGACGAGCCGATCGACGGGCTGGTGTATGGATCGTTCGCGGGGCTGGGGGCGGCGTTGGAGGAATCGGTCGCGGTGCTCCGAGATGGGGGGCCAACGATGCTGCTCCCGATGCAGGAGCCGATCCGGCTAGCGGGACACCTGGTGTTCGGCGGGATCGGGGGCTTTGGGATCGGGCTGCTCGTGCTGCGATCGAGGCGGGCGCCCGGCACGATCGTCGCCTGCCTGCTCGCGGCGATGATGCTGCACACACTCTGGGATCTCGTCGCGTTTGACGCGGCGAACGCGTACCAGGCGACGCAGTCGTTCCGAGCCTGGCACACCGCGGCCGCGATCGGGCTGATGCTGGTGGGGTTGGTGGCGTACCGCGCACTCGTCGGCGAGGGCTGTCGGATGACCGCGGCCCTGCTGGCGCGGGCGACGGACTGCGACGTCTGAGCGGCACGGCCGCGACCGGCGGAAACGCGAAAGGGCCGCACGGAGCGGCGTCGGACGCGATGGCGTGCGTTCGTCACCCCCGCTCCGGCATCCGCCCCCGAGCCCTTGATCCTCCTTCGTGATGTCGCGTTCTGCCGTCTGTCCCCTCGGAACGGTATCGCTATTCGCCCGGGATGTAGCTGATCGCCCCTTCGAACGGGCTGGAGGCGGTGGCGTAGAGCTTTTTCTCGATGCGCCCGGCGAGGTAGCTTTGGCGCCCGGCTTCGCAGGCCTTGCGCATGGCGTGGGCCATCATGACGGCGTCCTTGGCATGGGCGATGGCGGTGTTGAGCAGGACGCCGTCGGCGCCGAGTTCCATCGCGATCGAGACGTCGCTGGCGGCCCCCACGCCCGCATCGACGATGACGGGGTAGGCGGGATCGCCTCGCTTGAGCGCTTCGAGGCAGAGCACGATGTTGCTGCGGTTGAGGACGCCCTGGCCGGAGCCGATGGGCGATCCGGCGGGCATGACGCTGGCGGCGCCGGCGTCCTTGATGCGGGCCGCGGAGATGGGGTCGTCGCTGGAGTAGCAGAGCACCTGGAAGCCGTCGGCGACGAGTTCGCGGGTGGCTTCGAGCGTGCCGACGGGATCGGGGAGCAGGGTCTTCTTGTCGCCGAGGACCTCGAGCTTGACCCACGAGGCGCCGGGGTTGCCGAGCTGGTCGAGAAGTTCGCGCCCGAGGCGGGCGACGCGGACGGCGTCGTCGGCGCTGAAGCAGCCGGCGGTGTTGGGGAGGATCGTGTAGCGCGACGTGTCGAGAGCGTCGAGGAGCGACTCGCCGCGCTCGTTGTAGAGCCGCTCGCGCCGGACGGCGACCGTGACCACGTCGCACCCGGCGGCATCCAGGGCGGTCTGCATCGTGGCGTAGTCGCGGTACTTGCCGGTGCCGACGAAGAGGCGGGAGCTGAACGTGCGGCCGGCGATCGAGAACGGGGCGAGCCCGGGCTCGGCGGTGTGGGTCGTGGTCATGCGCAAGGGTAGGGGAGCCCGGAGCGGTCAGCCGCCGCCGACGAGGGTGACGAGCTCGACGGTGTCGCCCTCGCGGAGTTCGTGCTCGGGGTGCCGCTTCTTGGGGATCAGGGTGCGGTTGACCTCGGCGGCGCAGGGCGCCTTGTGGAGTTCGAGATCGCGGATGAGGGCCTCGAGCGTCAGATGGTCGGGGACGTCGCGGGGTTCGGCATTGACGGTGATCCGCATGGCGGATCGTAGGGGGGCGCTAGACGTCGTGGGTGCGGAAGCCGGTGTAGTAGCCCACGTAGTGGACGGCGACGGAGGTGGTCACCTTGGACTTGCCCAGGGGCTTGCCGGCGACGAGGACGATCGGGGTGCCGTGCTCGGCCCAGCCGCGGGTCACGAGGTCGCGGTCGACCATCTCGTTCCAATCGGACAGGCGTCCCGAGGGGGGCGGCTCGGCGCGGATGGCGGTCACGCCCCGGAGCAGGGCCATGCGTCGGGCCGCCTTGATGCTCGAGGTGTAGGCGATGATGGGGACGCGGAAGTCATTCTGGGAGAGGTAGCGGGCTCCGCCGCCGGCCTGCGACCAGCAGACGATCAACTCGGCTCCGACGTCGTTGGCGATGTGCCATGCGCCGTGGGCGAGGGCGGCCGTCCGGTAGCGCTCCTGCTGGAGCTGCTGCGGGGCGCTTGGGCTCGCGGGCAGTGAGGCGAGGTGGTCCTCGGCAGCCAGCGCGATCCTGCGCATGGTGTCGACCACGAGGACGGGGTGCTTGCCCGTCGCGGTCTCGGCGCTGAGCATGAGGCAGCCGGCGCCGTCGAGCACGGCGTTGGCGACGTCGGTGGCCTCGGCACGGGTCGGCATCGGGCTCTCGATCATCGACTCGAGCATCTGCGTGGCGACGATGCACGGCTTGCCGAACCGCGAGCACGACTTGATGATCGCCTTCTGCGCGATGGGCACACGGGCGATATCCATCTCGACGCCGAGGTCGCCGCGGGCGACCATGATCGCGTCGGCCGCCTGCACGATCTCGTCGATCGCCTCGAGTGCCTGGGGCTTCTCGATCTTGGCCACGACGGGGATCGTCGAGCCCAGCTCGTCGTCCTTCTCGTCGGGGCTGATGGGGCACATGCCGGCGAGGCGCTGCTTCAGCTCAAGCACCTCCGCGGCCTGCCTGACGAAGGACAGCGCGAGCAGATCGACGCCATGGGCGACGGCCCACTCCACGCACTCCCAGTCGCGCTCGGTGATCGCCGGGGCGGAGAGGTCGGAGTCGGGGAGGTTGATCCCCTTGCGGGTGGTGACCAGCCCGCCGGACGTGACACGGCAGACAAGCTCGCCGCGATCGGGATCGCGCTCGACGGCGAGCATTCGGATGGACCCGTCGTTGATCAGCACCCGGTGACCGGGCAGGACCTCGCGGGCGAGCGGCTCATACTCAAAGGGCAGCACGACACGGGGCTCACCGGCGCCGTCGGTCTCCACGAAGCCCTCGGGCACGCCGAGGCGCAGGGCAACGGTGGAGCCGGTGGAGATATCGAGGCCCCCCTTGGGCATGAGCCCGACGCGGATCTTGGGGCCCTGGAGGTCGCCGAGGACTGCGAGCGGGCGTCGGAGCGTGCGGGCGACCATGCGGACCGCGTCCAGACGCCGCGCATGGTCTTCGAGCGAGCCATGGGAGAAGTTCAGCCGGAACAGGCTCACGCCCGCCTGCACCAGCTTGGTGATTGTCTCCGGCGAATCACTCGCCGGGCCGAGGGTGGCGAGCACCTTCGTGAGCGAGGGACGTTCGGAGCGGACGGGGAGATCGGCGGGCGCGGCCGTAGTCATGGGCCTTTCAGCGTTGAGCGGTGGTTGCGGACGGAGCGTCGGTGAGGAGGTCGGAGACATGCCCATAGTTCTCGGCGAACGCTTGGGCGTACACGATGGCGAGGCGCGATTCGATGGCGGGGTCCTTCCATGTGTTGCGGATCGCCCGATAGTTCTCGGACGTGAAGGGCAGCTTGGCGTCGTCGGGGAGCGTGGGCGCGCCGGGGCCGAAGAGGTGGAGCCAGAGCCGCTCGACCTGCTCGCCCTGGGGGAACGCGAAGAAGGTCTCCTCTGCCCGCGCGATCAGGTCGGGGCTGACGCCCCGGGCGCGGGCGTCGCGGAGGTCCCGCCAGGCCCTCGAGCAATCGTCGAGCGTGTCGACGGCGAAGGCGCCCATCATGATGCCGATGGCCGAACGCCAGCCGGCGGGGGGGACGCTCGATGCGGCGTCGTACGGGTTGACCTTGTCGATCAGGGCGCCGCCGAACCGCTCGTAGAAATCTCGACGAACGGGCATGCGCCGCAGCTCGAAACGCTCCGGGCCCAGTTCCACTCCCTCGGTGGTGCGCGGGTTGTCGGCGCCGGCGGGTGTGGAGCGGGCGTGGAGATTCCAGAGCGCCTGGCCCTCGTCCGAGAGGCAGAACTCGATGAACTGGCGCGCCAGCTCCGGGTGGGGCCCGCCGCGAAGGAGCGAGATGGGGTCGGCATCGATCGAGACCTCACCGGGCGGGTCGATGTAGCCGACGCGGGCCGTTTCGGGTGTCTCGCCCGGGCGCATGACAATCTGCGACTGGGTGCGCCCGTAGAAATCGATCGCGAGTCCGGCCGCGGCCTCGCCCTGCGAGACGTCGATGGGCGGCTTGCTTGAGGAGTTGGTGAAGGAGCGGGCATTGGCGCCGATGGCCCGGAGCGTCCGCCAGCCCCGCTCCCAGCCGTAGTCGGAGAGGATCGAGTCGATGGTGGTGGTAATGGAGCCGGACTGACGGGGATCGGCGAGGGCAACCCACCCCGCCAGGCGCGGATCGGTGAGGTCCTCGAAGCTGGTCAGGTCGTCGCGTCCGAGCAACCGGCGGGTCAGGTCGCGGTTGTAGACGATGCCGAAGCCCGAGAGCGCGGTGCCGATCCAGTACTGCTCTGGGTCGTAGAGCTTGCCTGCGCCGATGGCGTTGGGGCCAAACCACGCGTCGAGCCGCGCCTGATCGAAGCCGGCGGGCGCGGACATCGGGACCACCAGGTCCGCCGTCTTCCCGTCCCTCTCGACGCTGATGGTGACGCCGGTCTTGAGGCGCCCGTGGTCGTAGGTGCCGCCACCGAACATGAGGTCGACATCGACGGCTCCGGGCTGCATGAGCACCTGGCCCGAGTCGTCGACCGAGTACTTGCCCTCGGCGAGCGCCGAGTTGTAGCGGGCCTGGAGGGCGCGGATGATCTCGCTGGTGCCGCCGATGGTGCGGACGTCGAGGTGCGCCCCCTCGCCGTAGTGACGCCGGCGCCAGGCGTCGAAGCCGAGGGCGAACTCCTCACGGATCTGCGGCACATGGGGCGTGACGATGATCAGCGTCGGGACGTCCCCCCCCGGGGCCGCGTGCGTTTGGCGGGCCAGACGGCTCATCGCCATCGGCAGGCCGAGGATGAGGGCGAGTGCGATCGCGATGACCCAGCGGGCGGCGGCCATGGGCGGAGTGTACGCGTCGGCGCGGCTCCTATGCTGGGCCATGGGTGAGCACAGACCGGTCGCGATCGTGACGGGGGCGGGCAGCGGGATCGGGCGCGCCGCGGCGGGGATGCTGGCGTCGCGGGGGTTTGACCTCGTGCTCGTCGGGCGGGGGCAGGCTACGCTGGAGGCAGCCGCCCGGGCCGCCTCGACGACGGCGACGATCGTCGCGGCCGACATGGGCGAGCCGGATTCCCCGGGCCGGATCGTGGAGGGCGCGCTGCGGGCGCGCGGACGCATCGACGTGATCGTGAACAACGCGGGAATGGCGCCGAGCCTGCCCTTGGCGAGCCACGGGTGGGCGGAGCTCGAGCGGCTCTACCGGGTGAACGCCATCGGCCCCGCCCGGCTGATCGCCGAGGCCTGGCCGACCCTCGCCGCCCAGCATGCGGCCGGCGGCTCGATCGCCCGGATCGTCAATGTCTCGTCGATCGCGACGGTGGACCCCTTCCCGGGCCTCACCAACTACGCGGCGTCGAAGGCCGCGGTGAACCTCTTGACCAAGGGGTGCGCCAACGAGGGACGGGAGTGCGGCGTGCTGGCGTTCGCGGTGGCGCCGGGGGCCGTCGAGACGCCGATGCTCCGGGCGATCTTCAGCGAGGATTTGTTGCCGGCAACCGCGACGCTCTGCCCCGAGCAGGTGGCGTCCGTGATCGTGGCGTGCGCGGTCGGCGAGCGGGACGAGGAGAACGGCTCGGTCATTCTCGTGCCGAGCCCTTAGCCGCGCCCGCGTTGGAGGAGCCCCCCCCGCTGCTCTCCCGACCGGCGGGATCGGTGAGCACGACCCTCGTGCGGGGCAGGCATTCCGGATGCTCGCGCTGGAGAAACGTGATGAGCTTCTCCCGGACCTCGCAGCGGAGGTCCCAGGCCTTCGAGCCGTTCGCGGCGCTGACGAGGGCGCGGAGCTCGAGCGTGTCCGGCCGGGCGTCGGTCACGACCAAGCCGCAGACCCTCTTGTCCCAGTGGGGCGAGGCCTCGACGATGCGCTGCAGTTCGGCGCGCAGGGGTGCGACGGGGACGGTGTAGTCGGCGTGGAGAAAGACGGTGCCGAGGATCTGGCTCTTGGTCCGCGTCCAGTTGGTGAAGCTCTGGTCGATGATGCGGGTAAAGGGGATGATGAGTCGCCGCTCGTCCCAGATCTTGAGGACGACGTAGGTGGTGGTGATCTCCTCGACCCTCCCCCACTCGCCATCGATCACGACCACGTCGTCGAGGTGGATCGGCTCGGTGAAGGCGATCTGGAGCCCGGCCAGGAAGTTGGCAAGCACCTTCTGGGCCGCCAGCCCCAGCACCACCCCGGCGATCCCGGCCGAGGCGAGAATCGAGGCGCCGACCTGACGCACCGCGGGGAAGGTGGTGAGCGCGACGCCCACACCGAGGATGCCGGCGATGACACCGAGGATCCGGGCGAGCACCCGGAGCTGGGTGTGCACCCGCCGGGCCTGCAGGTTGTCCTCGGCATCGATGTTGTACTGCGCCATCACGAGCTGAGCGCCGGCCCGTATGGACTGGATCACCAGCCAGGTGACCGCGAGGATGAGCACGAGGGAGAGCCCGTGGCGGAGCAGCTCGCGCAGCGCATCGGGCATGCTCGTGCCCGGCATCGTGAACTGCACGGCCAGCACCGCGAAGATCACACGGGCCGGGCCGCGGAGTTTGCGGACGATGATCTCGTCGCCCTTGATGGGTGTCCGGTCCGCGGCCTTGGCCGCGATGGCGAAGATGACCGCGTGGACGATGATCGCCAGGAGGGCGGCCCCCGCGAGCAGGGCGCAGACCGTGAGCAGATCGGGAAGATCGCCGAGTCGCAGGCTCTCGAGCACGGGCGACGGGTCCTGGACGGGTCCCGCGATATCGGGTGCCACCGGAGGGGTCATGGGGCACTCTATGGTCCCGCGAGGACGAGTCCAGCTTGAGGGCGGGCGGGCCAGCCTAAACTGGGCTTTGGCACGCGCCTTGTCGGGCGTCTACCGGGAGCAAGCTCATGTCGAACCAGCCTGTCATCGTCGCGGCGAAGCGGACCCCGATCGGGAGATTTTTCGGCGGCCTGAGCAAGACACCTTCGCCGCAGCTCGGGTCGTATGTGCTGTCGGCGATCTTTGCCGAGCACCCGACGATTCAGGACGCCGTGGACGAGTGCGTCATGGGTTGTGTGCTGCAGGCGGGGCTCGGGCAGAACCCGGCCCGCCAGGTGGGCCTCAAGGCCGGGCTGCCGAGCACGCTGAGCGCAAAGACGATCAACAAGGTCTGCGGCTCCGGCCTCGAGGCGGCGATGTTGGCGGCACAGAGCATCAAGGCCGGCGACAACCAGTGCGTCATCGCCGGCGGCATCGAGAACATGACGATGGCCCCCCACTTCGCCTCGATCCGCGAGGGTGTCAAGTTTGGGGACACCTCGCTCAGAGACCACATGCAGTTCGACGGACTCACCTGCGCGTTCGAGGGCTGGGCCATGGGGTGCGCCGCGGACTGGATCGCCGAGAAGCATGGTGTGAGCCGGGAGGAGCAGGACCGCTTCGCCGCGCAGAGCCACCAGCGGGCCGCGAAGGCGACCAGCGAGGGATGGTTCAAGAAGGAGATCGTCGCGCTCACCGGAGAGCAGGTGGGCAATCGCAAGACCCCCGGCCCCGAGGGGGGCGTCTCGGCGGACGAGGGCATCCGGGCGGACTCGACGGCGGAAGGACTCGCCAAGCTGCGTCCGGCGTTCGGCAAGGCCGGCACCGTCACCGCCGGCAACGCCAGCCAGATCTCCGACGGGGCCGCCGCCGTGTGCGTCATGAGCGAGTCGAAAGCCAAGGACCTCGGGCTCAGGCCCCTGGCCCGCATCGTGAGCTATGCGACGAGCGGGGTGGACCCCAAGGACATCTTCGAGGCCCCCATCGCGGGCGTGCGTGCCGCCTGCGAGAAGGCGGGAATTGGCGTCGATGAGATCGACCTCTTCGAGATCAACGAGGCCTTCGCCGCCCAGGTGCTCTGCAACATCAAGGCCCTCGAGATTCCCGAGAGCAAGGTGAATATCGCCGGCGGCGGCGTGGCTCTGGGGCACCCCATCGGCGCCAGCGGCGCACGGGTGCTGGTCACGCTCCTCAACCAGATGCAGCGGATCGGGGCCAAGCGGGGGCTGGCCGGGCTGTGCCTCGGCGGCGGGAACAGTGTCGCGATGGTTGTGGAGATGTAGCGCCCGCGGGTTCGAACGGGAGATCCTTGACGCCCCGCCGGGTTCGGCGGGGCGTTTTTGCTGGCGGCGGGGCGCGGGCGCGCGTTCGGCGGGGCCGCGGCGGAGAGTGGTTAGGATGGTCGGCTCCATCACCACCAGGAGGATTCCATGCTGACCGTGAGGACTTGCATCATCGCCGTGCTGGGTGTCTCGGCCGGGCTCTTCTCGACTCCCGCGCGGGCGCTGCAGGCCGAGGGGGGACCGCAGAGGGCCGTGCTGGTCACGGGGGCAAGCTCGGGGATCGGCCGATGCACCGCGGAGCTGCTGGCGTCGGAGGGGTTCTTCGTCTATGCCGGCGCCCGGAGCGAGGCGGACCTTGCCGAGCTGAATGCCATCGAGAACGTGCAGGCGGTCCGCCTGGATGTGACCAGCCCCGACGAGATCGCGGCGGCGGTCGAGACGGTCAGGGCCGGCGGGCGGGGGCTGTATGGGCTGATCAACAACGCGGGCGTCGCGGTGATCGCCCCGCTGATCGAGCTGCGCGAGGAGGACCTCGAGTTTCAATTCGACGTGAACGTGTTTGGCCCCTACCGGGTGACCAAGGCATTCGCGCCGCTCCTGATCGAGAGCAAGGGGCAGGTGCTGACTACTGGCTCGATTTCCGGGTTCGTGGTGTGGGGCTTCGGGGGCCCGTACACGATGAGCAAGCACGCGGTGGAGGCGTTCACCGACGCGCTCGCCACGGAGTTGGTCCCCTTCGGCGTCCGGGTTAGCGTCCTCGAGCCGGGCAACTACAGGTCGGAGATCATGTCAAACATGCGCCAGCGGATGCTCGATCGCGGCTACACGGCGGAGGGGTCACTCTACAAAGATCGCCTCACCGGACTGCTCAAGATGCCGGTCGACCGCGCCCAGTACAAGGAGCCCGATGAGGTCGCGCAGACCTTCCTCCGGGCGCTGACTGATGAGCACCCCAAGCGTCGCTACATGGTGGTGCCGAGCCCGGACGAGGCGCAGATCACCATCCAGTCCGTGCTCGCCCGGCTCGTCGAGCTCAACGACGGCCAGCCGTACACGTTCAGCCGCGACGAACTGGTCGGGATGCTGGACGACGCCCTCGGCGCGGGCCCCAGGTAGGTCCCCAGGGGCCGGGCCGGTCGACCCCCCTGCGTCCAGGCGATGACGAACGCCAGAACGTCCAGCGTGTTGACCGAGCCATCGCTGCGGAACTCGACGCGGCACACGCCCGCGGCCGCCTGAACGGCGCCCAAGCGTTCTGCGAGCCCTCGCCATAGGTATTGTCTGGCTGCGACTCACACCGGACGTCGTTGCGTATGACGAGCGTCATCACCCTCGCGTCGGGCGCAACTCCACATGCCGTGCCGCCGGTGCCGGCTCCAGGCGATGTGCGCGTCAGGTGAGACCCGTGTCCAGACCAGTGGTGGAGATCCGCCGAGTGGGGCCGACGTTCCAGCCGGGCACGTCGTCCACAAAGCCGCCGCCCACGCGTCCGGAGCCTCGATCGCGATGACTCCGCAGATGATCGAGCGGCTCCCACCAGCATCGCGCGATCGGCCGGCGCCGGTGGGACCGGAATGGGGTGAACTGGTCGGTCCTCCCCGAGCCCGCGGGCGCCATCTATGCCCGCACGAGGGGCACGCCCACGGCGATGCACAGCATCTGCAACATCCGAATAGCCGCGGACATCGTGCCGCGTGCCGACGGGCAAGCCTGCGGCCGCGGCGACGGAGGCAAAAAAATAGGAGCCCCGCCGAGGGGCGGGGCTCCCGTGAGAGCCGAGGGGGCTCGAAGCCTCGATCAGCAGCCGGGGACCCAGGCGTTCAGGAACGCGCTGACGTCCAGGGTGTTGACGGTGCCATCGCCGTTGAAGTCGGCCTCGGAGGAGCCCGCGTTCCAGGCGTTGAGGAACGCCAGCACGTCGAGCGTGTTCACCGAGCCGTCGCCGTTGAAGTCGGCCTGGCAGGCCATGTCCATCGCGGCCTGGACAGCGGCCCAGGCGTCGACGAAGCCCATGCCATAGGTGTTGTCGTCGCCCGCGGTACCGCGATCGATCGAGGTATCACGGAGGATCTGCAGGCAGTCCCAGTGGTCGAGATTGGGGTTTGCCTGCAGCATGAGCGCCACGGCGCCAGCGACGTGGGGGGTCGCCATCGAGGTGCCGGAGAACTGCACGTACCCGCTGCACAGGTTGTGGCTCGTGGTGTTGTCGCCGGGGGCGGAGATCGAGGGCTTGATCTTGCCGGGGGGGTAGGGCCAATCGTTGTAGGGATTGACGCCGGTCCAGCTCACCGGCCCGCGGCTGGAGTAGCTGGTGATGTTCATATTGCAGTCCGTCGCGCCGACCGTGATCATGTCGGGCACGTCACCGGGCGTGCGGACGCTGTCGATACCGCAGCAGGCGCCCTCGTTGCCGGCCGCGAAGACGAGCACGACACCGGAGGCCATGACGTTCTCGGTCACCGAACGCCAGGTGGTCCGGTCGGGATTCTGCGAGTGGGGCCAGCCGTACGAGTTGGATTCGACGTCCGCGCCGTTGGCGACGCCGTACTGCATGCAGTTCCACGCGGCCGCCTGGCCGGAGAAGCTGTTCCAGAACTTGATGACCTGGATCTGGGCATCGGGCGCCATACCCGACTGCGTGCCCTGCGTACCGTCGCCCGCGACCGTGCCGGCGGTGTGCGAGCCATGGCCCTGGCTATCGGAGATGTTGTTGTTGCTGCCGCCGCCGTCGAAGCTCCAGCCGTGGATGTCGTCAACGAAGCCGTTCGCGTCGTCGTCGATCCCGTTGTTGGCGATCTCGCCCGGGTTCGTCCAGATCTGCCCCGCGATGTCGGGGTGGGTGATGCAGACACCCGTGTCGATCATGCCGACCACGACGCCGGCGCCGGTGATCCCGTTGCTCCAGGCAGTCGGGGCGTGCATGAGCGCCGTGCCGCACTCGACCGCGGTGATCACGCCGCCGCCCGGATCGGTCTGGCCCACCGCCGGGAGCACCGGGAAGACTTCCTCACCGATCGGACGGTCGTAGCTCAGATACGCGACATCGGCCCGCTTGGCCAGACGCATCGCAACATCCGAGGTCACGCGCGCCGAGACCACGTTCGAGATCCAGAGCGGGCTGATCTGGTCGGCCTTGCCCGCATCCTGGGCCTGCGAGAGCAGCGAGAGCACGCCGCCCTGCGTGTTGTTCGCCGTCGCCTGGAGGGCGTTGAGCACGAACTGACGACGGGAGGCCTTGTCCATCGCACGCAGCGCGACCAGGTCGAAAGCCTCGGTCTGCTCCGACATCACGATGATGACGGGGATCAGCTCGCCGGGCTGCGCCTCGGACAGAACGCCGGGCAGATCGTCGTGGAGCTTGCTGGCCCCGGGGCCGGCAAAGGCCGCGGCGGAGCAGAGGGCGAGGGCAGCCCCAGCTGCAGTTAGCACATTCTTCAGCATGTTCACCTCCGGTGTGAGCCGGCAGTTCCACCCCACCGGGGACGGACCGGGAGCGAGGACTGCCGCGTGCCGCCCAGCGTAGCAAAACCCGGGCCCACGCGGAAGTCCGAAACCGGCAAATCAGGGCCGCCAATACCCCAGCAGCGGCCAAATATGGCCAGCGGTGTCCCGCCACTGGGCCTCCCGCGGCCACCACCCGCTCACGGACAGCCCACCTGCCACAAATTCAGAAACGCCAGGACATCCCGGGTATCGACCGAACCATCGGCGTTCGCATCCGCCCGAGGGTCCGCGGACGCAAACCAGAACAGAAACGCCAGCACATCCCGTGTGTCCACCACGCCGTCCCCGTTCGCGTCGGCACGACAGGCCATGGCGAGCGTCATCTCCACCGCCGCCAACGCATCCACGAACCCCGCCCCCGAGGCAACGTCCGGCCCGACAGACCCGAGATCGATCGCCGTCCGCCCCAGGATCGAAGCCGCGGCGAACTGGTCGAGCCCCGGATCCGCCTCCAGCATCAGCGCCACCGCCCCCGCGACGTGCGGGGTCGACATTGAGGTGCCGGTCTGTGGCCAGTACCCCGAGCAAAGGTTGTGGGAAATCGTGTTCGACCCCGGAGCAACGACGGTCGGCTTGATCTTTCCCGGCGGGTACGGCCAGTCGTTGTAGGGATCCACATCTTGCCAAGTCACGGGGCCGCGGCTGGAGATCTGGAGGACCGACATAAAGCAGTCCGTCGCTCCGACCGTGATCATGTCCGGGACGTCGCCGGGACAGCGGATCGCGTCGTAGGGCGGCCGCCAGCCCTCGTTGCCGGCCGCGAAGACGCAGATGAGGCCCGCGTCGAACATGCTCTCGCAGACCGCCCGCCACATAGCCCGGTCGGGGTCGTAGACGTAGCTCCAGCCGAGACTGGCGGAGACCATGTCGGCCCCGTTGTCGAGGGCGTACTGCATCGACGCCCAGATCATCCACTCCGCGGAGGTATCGTCCCAGTACTTCAGCGGCATGATGATCGCGCCCGGCGCCATGCCGCACTGGGTGCCGGACGTGCCGTCGCCGGCGATGGTGCCGGCGGTGTGGGAGCCGTGGAAGTGGTCGTCCTCGATGTTGGGCGAGTCGTCGCGGAAGTTCCAGCCGTGGATGTCATCCACGTAGCCGTTGCCGTCGTCGTCGATGCCGTTGCCGTCGATCTCGCCGGGATTGCTCCAGATATGCCGGGCGATGTCGGGATGGGTCGTGCAGACGCCCGAGTCGATCAGCGCAACGACCACCCCGTTGCCGGTGATCCCGTGCTGCGCCCACACGTCCGGGGCCCGCATCGCGGCCACGCCGCACTCGATCGCCCGACGCGTCGGGTCCGCCGGGGCGAGAGGCGAGCGCCGGGGCATCGACGAACACCTCCGGCCCGATCATGCGCACGGGTCGTACGGAAGCGACGTCCGGACGCTCGGCGATTCTCCCTTCCAGCTCTGGCGTAACGGTCGCCACGACGAAACTGTGTATCCAGTACGCGTGGATGCCCGAGGCCTCGCCGGAGGCCTGCGCGGTCTCCAACTCCTCGAGCAGACCTCGCTGGCCTGAGTCGGCGGCCGCGCGGAGCGAGCCGATCACCTCGCTCCTCCGCATCGGCTTGGTCAAGGCCTCCAGTGCGGCTCGGGGCGGGCGTTCGGCCTGCCGACGCAGCGTGATGACGACCTGCCGTCGTGGCCCGGATTCCGCGTGCGAGGGCGCGGCAGCGATGCGGGCCGATCCAACCCCCGTCACCAGGGCGACGAGCGCGAGCGGAACACCTCGAAACATCGTGACTCTCCTCTACGGTGCGGCCGAGCCAACCCGGACTCAGGATAACCCGCTTGGAGGAAACAGTCGCGGAGAATCCCCTAGTTCATGGGCATCGGAATCCCACATGCGCTCGACACCGGGCACGCGATGGAGTCCCTTTGGCAAAACGCCGATGCTCCGGAAGGCGGTCCGTGAGAAGAAACCGGCCGCACAGGGTGGACCCATGAACGAGTTCCGAGAGCGTCCGCAGCCCGACGTGAAAGAGAGCCTGCAGACGGTTCTCAGCCGGCTTCCGGACTTTGTACATGAGTTCTACGGGATGCTCTTTGCCGAGCATCCGGGGCTCCGCCCCATGTTCTCGGACGACATGGTCCAACAGCGCAACAACCTCGTCACCGCGCTCGCCCTGGTCGCCAAGTACGTCGAGAATGTCCGGGTGCTGGAGATCCCGCTCCGGGAACTGGGAGCCCGACATTTGGCGTACGGCGCCCGACCCGAGCACTATCCCATCGTCCGAGACACGATGCTCAGGGCCATGCGGAAGGTCGCCGGGCCCGAATGGACGCCCGCGGTCGACCAGGCCTGGGCCGACGCCCTCGCCGCCGTGAGCGAGATCATGATGCTCGGGGCGTCCGAGGTCGGGCGGAACCTCGCCGCCTGAACGCTGGCCTCGGATAGGGTTCCGGACGGTGGCGAGTCGGCATGGCAGCCCGCGATACAGGACGCAGCGGTCCGGGGCGGCCACCCTATACTCCCGCCCCGCACGCCTATCTCCGGAGAATGTTCGGCATGTTCCAGCGCACGCACAACTGCGGCGAGCTCCGTGAAGAGCACGTCGGCAAGACCGTCAGCCTCGCCGGTTGGGTCAACTCCTACCGCGACCACGGCACGGGGCTGATCTTCGTCGACCTCCGCGACCGCCAGGGGCTCACGCAGCTCGTCTTCGACACCGAGGACTCGAGCCAGGACGTGCTGGACGCCGCCGACAAGATCCGCAACGAGGACGTCATCCGCGCGACGGGGACGGTGCGGGTGCGCGCGGGCGGGCCCAACGCCAAGCTCGCCACCGGCAAGATCGAGGTCGTGGTCACGCAGATCGAGGTCCTGAACAAGCCCGATGCGCTCCCCTTCATCCCGAGCGACGAGGACAACCTGCCCGGCGAGGAGCTGCGCCTCCGCTACCGCTACCTCGACCTCCGCCGCTCGAAGATGCAGAAGATCCTCAAGACGCGCCACCGGGTCACCAAGATCGCCCGCGACTACTTCGACGCGGAGGGGTTCCTCGAGATCGAGACCCCGATCCTCTGCAAGAGCACGCCCGAGGGCGCCCGCGACTTCGTCGTCCCCAGCCGCCTGCAGCCGGGGCAGTGGTACGCGCTGCCGCAGAGCCCCCAGCTCTTCAAGCAGATCCTCATGGTCGCCGGGTGCGAGCGTTACCTGCAGATCTGCCGGTGCTTCCGCGACGAGGACCCCCGCGCCGACCGGCAGGCCGAGTTCACGCAGATCGACTGCGAGATGTCCTTCGTCGACCGCGACAACGTGATGCAGATCATGGAGGGCTTCGCCCGCACGCTCTGGAAAGAGATCCTCGGCGTCGACGTGCCGCCCCTCGCCCGCATGACCTATCAGGAGGCGATGGACAAGTACGGCATCGACCGGCCCGATACCCGCTTCGGCCTGGAGATCGTCGACATCTCCGACCTGGCCCCCAAGACCGGCTTCGGGGTCTTCACCGACGCCCTGGCCAAACGCCGGGGCGTCGTCCGGTGCATCCGCGTCCCCGGCGGCGCCGACAAGCTCACCCGGAAGCTCACCGACGGCTACACCGAGTTCGTCAAGCAGTTCGGCGCCGGAGGCGTCCCCGTCGTCAAGTACACCCCCAACGGGTTCGAGACGGGCATCGCCAAGTTCGTCGAGCCGATCAAGGCAGAACTCGTCCAGCGCCTCGGCCTCCAGCCCGGCGACACCGTCCTGTTCGGGGCCGATGCCTACGGCACGTGTTGCAAGGCCATGGGCGAGCTGCGGCTGAAGATCGCTCGCGACCTCAAGCTCATCCCCGAGGGCAAGTGGAACTTTCTCTGGGTCGTGGACTTCCCGATGTTCGAGTACCACGAGGAGGACGCCCGCTTCTACGCCACCCACCACCCCTTCACGGCCCCCAACCCCGACCAGGTCGAGGCGTTCTTGGCCGCCAAAGCCGACGACCGCGACACAATCGAGGGGATCGTCAGCGCCGGCTACGACATCATCGTGAACGGCTCTGAGATCGGCGGCGGCTCGATCCGTATCCACCGCAAGGAAGTGCAGGAACGCGTCTTCACCCTCCTCGGCATCACCCCGGAAGACGCCCAGGAAAAGTTCAGCTTCCTCCTCGACGCCCTGCGCTTCGGGGCGCCCCCGCACGGCGGCATCGCCTTCGGGCTCGACCGCATCGTGATGCACCTCTGCGGCACCGACAACATCCGCGACGTCATCGCCTTCCCCAAGACGCAGACCGGCGCCGACCTCATGAGCGGGGCGCCGGGCATGGTCAGCGACGCGCAGATGAAGGAACTCCACGTCAAGAGCACTTGGACCCCGCCGAGCTGAGGCCCCCCGTCATTCCAGGCCCCACCGCCAACGCGCGGTGGGGCGGAAGCTTGTCGCCACGGGTGCAGGAATCTTGCGCGCAGAACGCCGCAAGGGCGGAACGCAAGACCCAGCACGGCGGCGGCGACATTCGGCCTTCCCACGAGCCCCCGATGCTGCGCCTCGGTGGGCCCCCGTCGTCGCACCGACGCGACCTTGTCCCGAACCGCCCGGGTGGGACGTTCTGGGCGCCCAACACCTCGCACCCGGCCACCCGCCCCTCCTCTTGAGCCCCCACTATCGGACCCGGCCAAGCCCGTTTCATACCTCAATCGACCTTCCGACGGCGATTCCGACTTGCCCCGTTCGGCCCCGAATCGCACGCTTCTCCCTGCGGGCGCGAGTGCTCCCGCGGGGAGGGGTCGAACATGCGTCAACACACCGGCTGCCTGAGCCTTCTCGTGCTGTGCGTGGCCACCGCCGGCGCGAGTGCCGACATCGCGCGCCTCGGGGTCTTCTACGGCGATGCCTCCGAGGGCTTTGAGTCGATGGCCGATACAAACCTCTTTACACCGGGCGCCGTCTTCGGGGGTCTCGCCACCATCGAGGCCCCGATCGTGAACATCACCGGTTCCTGGAGCCTCACCGGCGAGGTGCTCCCCCACTCCGGCGGCTCGTTCGCCGGCGGCATCGGCGGGCCGGTGCGCTACGAGTTCACGCAGCCGATCTCCGCCTTCGGAGGCTATTTCTCCGTCGCGTCCGGAATCGCCGATGGCGTCGCCAGCTTCTACGACGCCTCCCGCGCGCTCCTCGGTTCCGACATCATCACCGCGCCCGATCCCGGGCCTGGCGCGATCGCGCAGTGGCGCTGGAACGGCTGGCAGTCCGACACGCCCATCGCCGCCATCGTCCTCGCCTCAAATGCCCCCTGGGGCGAGCATCTCATGCAGGACGACATGCAGGTCCGCACCGCCTCTCGCACCATCCCGAGCCCCTCCAGTGCCAGCATCGCCGCTGCCGCCGCCCTATTCGTCCTGACCCGCCCGCGCGGGCGACCTGCGACATAAGCCGCGCAAACTCCCTCCAAACCGGTACCGGGAGTGGCTGCGCGGCGTGGCCGTGAGGTTGCACGAATCCGCGGAGGTGTGGGGCCTCAACAGCGACGGCCAGTGTGTGTGCCCGTCCTCAGCGAAGGACCGCTCGCGCTCGCGGGCGGCAGAGGTGAGACCCACGGGCTCATCACTGATGCGCGCGATGACGACCTGACGCGAGGCGGGTTGCTGGGCACTCGCAACTTCCTCGCCTCGCCCCACGCGTGGACCTCGGAGCACCGGCCCGCGGATTGGGACCATCACGGCGGGATCGTTCCGCGCGATTCCCTCGCCGATCGCAACGCCGGGGCCGGGGGCTGCGCACCGCGGCGGCGGTTGGCCGGATCCAACTCCGCCCTGGGTACCACGGGCAATGCGGTCGCACTGAGCCGCTCCTGGCTGCCCGGACGCCCCGCCTCCCGATCCCCGTCGTGAACCGTAAGGGCAACGGCGTCGAATGCCGGCGGCACCGCGCTCGCGGAGAAGGGCGTTGCCTGTGCCACCCAGGCCTTCCCTACACTGCCCCGAACAGACCCGTCCATCCGGAGGCCGCCATGCGCATCTTCCACGTCGACGCCTTTACCAACCGGCTCTTCTCGGGCAACCCCGCCTGCGTCGTCCCGCTGCAAGAGTGGATCAGCGAGCATGCGATGCAGGCGATCGCCGCCGAGAACAACGTCTCCGAGACCGCCTTCTTCGCCCCCGAAATCGACACCGAGGGCGAGTTCCGGATCCGTTGGTTCACACCCACCTGCGAGGTGGATCTCTGCGGCCACGCCACGCTGGCGACGGCCCACGTCCTCATCCACCACCTCAAGCATCATGCAGACCAGATCCGCTTCGAGAGCGCCAGCGGCGTGCTGCGGGTCAACCGCGAGGGCGACCGCCTCGTCCTCGACTTCCCCAGCCGGCCCGGCGAGCCCGCCGAGATTACCGATGAACTCGTCAGGGCCCTCGGCATCCGGCCCAGCGAGGCGTACCGCGCCCGCGACGTCATGTGCGTCTACCAGTCCAAGAAAGACATCCTCGCCCTCCAGCCCGACATGGACCGCCTTGCCCGCGTCGCCCCCTTCGGCCTGATCGCGACCGCTCCCGCCGTCGGCCACGACTTCGTCTGCCGCTTCTTCGCGCCGGCCAAGGGCGTCGATGAGGACCCCGTCACCGGCTCGGCCCACTGCACGCTTATTCCGTATTGGGCCAATCGACTGAAGAAGCACACGCTCGTCTCCCATCAGATCTCGAAGCGCGCGGGAGAGCTGTTCTGCCGTCTTGACGGCGACCGCGTCCACATCGGCGGCGCCTGCGTCACCTATAGCGAGGGTTCGCTCGCCGTCTAGCCACGCTCATGAGCGCGCGTCAGCCAGCATGGGAGCGCTTGCGGTCCGAGTGGAGCGTGCTCTACGAGCCGCTGCCCGAGCGGACCGCGCCCTACGAAGCCCTCCTCGCAAGGCGAGAGGAGTTGGCCCCGGCCACCGACGGCTACGAAGCCTCGAAGCTGGCCAGGGAGCATGCCGTGCGCGTCGCGTATTGGTCCGAGCGGCTCGGCACTCCAGACCCCGAGATGCCGCAGCGCCGGCGCACGCTCGCGCTGCACGACCTCGAGAGGCTCATGGTCATCGGTGGCTCGATCGCCGCGGTCCTCCTGATCGGCGTCGGTTGGAGGACGAGTTGGCCCGTCGCGCTCGTCGGATCGCTCGGGCTCGCCGGCACCGTCGCGGCCTTGCTGCTCGCCACCCGAAGGGCCGGGCGGCCGCTCCCTGGAGATGCGCTCCGCAAAGCACTCTGCCCCGACTGCGGCTACGACCTCTCCGGCCTGCCCTCCGCCCTGCCTCACTGGGCCGTCGCGGGCTCCGACGTCGGCCCCGCCGCCTGCCCCGAGTGCGGCAGCCCTTGGCCCCGTGTCCCCCCGCCCGCGCCCCGCGTCATCAGGGAGGACGTCCTTGAGTGACGATCGCCACGAGAAGAATCTGTCGCCCCGCCCCAAGGGCCGGTTTGTGCTGGGCCTGGAGTGCGTCGCTGCGTTCGTGGTCGGCCCGGCGGCGTACTACGCGTTCCACCCCCCGCCCTGGGCGTTGTTCCCGGCGTTGTGGCTCTGGGGATTGATCTGCCTGATTGCCCTCCTCCGCGACCGGGGCTTCGAGCGCCGGCGTCTGTGGAACGCGCATGCGCTGCGGCGGGAGATCCTCCCCATGCTCGCCCGATTTGCCGTGCTCGGGGGCGCGATCGTGGTCGGCGTGCTTGTGCTGCTCCCCGATCGGGCCTTCGGGCTGCCGCGCGAGAACCGGAGCCTGTGGCTCCAGATCATGATCGGATACCCGATCCTGAGCGTCTATCCACAGGAGGTGATCTTCCGCGCCTTCTTCTTCCGCCGCTACCAGCCTCTTTTCGGACGGGGCTGGGGCATGGTGGCCGCCAGCGCGGTCATGTTCGCCTTCGTCCACATCGTCTTCGGCAACCCGATCGCGATCCCGATGACCCTGATCGGGGGCGTCATGTTCGCGTCCACCTACTCGCGCTCGCGATCCCTACTCGCCGCCTCCGTCGAGCATGCGCTGTACGGGTGCCTGGTCTTTACTGTCGGGCTCGGCAGCTACTTCTACAGCGGTGCGCTCAACGGCTGACGTTGCCCCGCATCGCCTCCACCTGTTCGTGGGCCCACCCGTGCGCGTCGGTCTCGTCCCGATGCCGGAGCAGTGCCGCCACCAGCACGGGCGAGCTGCACGCGTACGCGAGGCTGATGGCGGCGACCGCGAGCAGCGTGGAGGAAGGCGGGCGCACGATCAGGATCGCTCCCACGCACCCGACGATCAACACCGCCGCGGTGATCGAGAGCGCATCCAACTCCCGGTGCAGCGTCCGCGGACACGGCCCGGGACCGTCCGGCGCCTGCTCCAGCATCGCTGCGGTCAACGCCGCTTCCAGTTCGATCACCTGGCCGAGATCGGATCGCACGATTCGAACGGGGTGAGCATTGCAGTGCGCATTCAGCATGGCCGACCTCCTCGGTCCGGGTGTCGGATGGCCGCGGCGATCATCGCCGGGGCCCTGGGAGTCGCGTGGCCGCGCTCCACCTGTCGATACCATGGAAAGCACCTGCCCGTTCCCGGAAGGACGCGGAGAGGCTGCCTTTCGGCGCGCAATCCCGCTTCCCGGGCGCGCAAAGGGGTCGGGGCGTAGGCTTGCGACCACGCCGTCCCGGGATTCCGGGGCGCCTTCATCGCCCGCCCGCCTCAATCCAGAGGAGAAGATCCGATGCCCGATGCGCTGCACGTCACCCTCCCTGCCGAGAGCAACCAGGCCCTGGGGTTGGCGAAGTACGCGATCGAGTTCCTGTGGGGCGGCCCGGGCGCCGCCGGGGAGCCCGACCGGGCCGTCCTCGATCGGACCAACCAGTTCTACACCGACGCGTGCCTGACGGGCATCAGCGCCCTGGCGATGGGCTGCAACGCCCCCACTGTCCTGCGCAACGAGGCATTCGAATACGCGGTGCCCGAGGGACCGCTCGGTAAGCCGCTGGGGCGGTGCAAGCACCACGGTGCGACGGTCTTCGGCTCGCCCCGCCGCGTCAAGAGCGAGAAGGCGATCGTGGCCAATTGTGCCGCCGTCCGGGAGTGGGACAGCAACGGTACCAACTTCGGGTTCAACCCCGACCGGGGCCACACCGCGGGCGAGTTCGGTCATAACGACTTCTATTCGGTCGCCATCGCGGGCGCCCAGATGCTGGGCGCCGACGGCGCCACGGCCCTCAAGGCCATGGTGCTGCACGACGAGATCCGCGGCCGGCTCGCCGAGGTATTCAGCCTCAAGACCTACAAGATTGACCACGTCGTCCACGGCGCGATTGCCTCCGCGGCGGTGTTCGGCGCGATGGTGGGCGCGACCGCCGAGCAGATCGAGAGCGCGATCGGCATGACCGTCGCGCACTACATCCCGTTCCGAGCGATCCGTGCGGGCAAGCAACTGTCGGATTCGAAGGGCGCCAGCGCCGCGATCAGCACCGAGGCGGCAATCCTGAGCCTTAAGCGCAGCATGGCGGGATTCATGGGCCCCCGCGACATCTTCCGCAACCCCGAGGCGATCTTCCGGGCCTTCGAGGGGCCGGGCCAGTTCTTCGGGCTGCTCGACAAGCAGGGCAATCTCGCGGGGAAGACCAACCCGGCCAAGAGGGACGCCTCGCCCTTCGAGCTGGTCCTCTCCCGCGCCGGGTCGGACTTCACGATCATGGGCATGCACATCAAGCTGGCGCTGTACGAGCACCAGTCCGCCGGCGCCGTTCAGGCGGTCGTGGACCTGCTCGCCAAGCACCCCCACGTGCTGGACGCGCCCGACGGGGCGAAGATCGGCCACATCGACATCGTCGCCTACGAGCCCGCCTTCGGCATCATCGGCGACCCGGCGAAGAAAGACCCCAAGACCCGCCAGAGCGCCGACCACTCGATGGCCTACATCATCGCGACGCTCCTGCGCAAGGCCCTCGAGAACCGGGCGGCGGGCGAACCCACCGACTGGAAGGGCCTGATGCTCGGGCCCCTCGACTACAACAAGACGGCGGTCTTCCACCCGCTCACGCGCTCGCTCATGGCCAAGATCGACTTCAAGCACGGCGGCGACGAGTACGACCGGCGCTACCCCGACGGCATCCCCACCAGCGTCGTCATCACGGACGACAAGGGCGCTCGGCTCGATTCAGGCCTGGTCATGTACCCCGCCGGGCATGCGCGGAACACGACGGCCGATTTCCCCGACCTCCTCGCCCACAAGTTCAGGCTGCTCGGGAGACTCGCCTCCGACAGCCCCGAGCCGATCATTGCCCGCTTCAACAACCTCGTGTCCAAGTCCGCGTCCGACATCCAAGCCATCCACGACTTCGCATACGAGGTCCGGGGCGGATTCCAGGATTTCTGATCCAGAGCGCACGCCAACGAAGGGAAGGTCCCCGCCATGGGGCGCAACGCGAGCAAGCCCGAAGACCACCGAGTGAGCCTGCGGGCAATCGGCGTGTTCTGCGGCTCGGGTCCCGGAAATCTCCCTGAGTATGTCGATGCCGCCCGCGAGGTCGGTGCGGCCCTCGCGGCGCGTGAGATCACCCTCGTCTATGGCGGCGGGGGCAAGGGCATGATGGGTGCGGTCGCGGACGGCGCCCTCAGCGCCGGCGGCCAGGTGATCGGTGTCATCCCCTCGTGGATGGTCGAGAAAGAGGCCGCGCACCCCGGTGTCCAGCAGATGATCCAGGTCGGCACCATGCTCGAGCGCAAGGCACGCATGGCCGAGCTCTCCGACGCCTTCCTGGTCTTGCCCGGCGGGCTGGGCACTCTCGACGAGTTGTTCGAGATGGCCACGTGGTCGCAGCTCCGTCTCCACGGACGCGTGAAGCCCTGCGGCCTTCTCGACGTCGCCGGCTACTACGGGCATCTGTCGGCGTGGCTCGAGCGGGCGGTCGGCGATCAATTCATCCGCGGGGATACCCCGGGATTACCGCTGGTAGGTGACTCGGTCGGCGGCCTGCTCGAGGAGCTCCTCCGCGCGATCAGCGCGGGGTGAGCAGTCCTCCGCGGCCTCGAAACGGCAGTCGACGGCGCGATTTGCCTCCCAGTCATTCTGTATCTAAATTCCTGCTAAATAATGACTTAAGCTCGTTTTTCCGCAGTATGCCGCGCCCCCGGGATTGCTTGAGTTCGGACAATTGCGTACATTGACCGTCATCACAACGGAGCGTTGGTGATGACGTGGGTGGTTTCAGATATCCGGTCACGGAGAGGTGCGGGGTGTCTTCCCCGGCCTGAGTTCTGCGCAATGTGTCTCTGATCACATTGGTTGTGTCCTGGCCCGCCCCGAGGAGGGTGGCTCCAGGGTGAAGGTCTTCACAGCGGCGGCGTCGAAGCGCCGCCAATACCTCCGAGGAGGGAGTCGAGCGATGAGAAAGTCATGGACAGCATCGGGTTTCGGGCGTGTGCTCGGTGCGGCGGTGTGCGTGGCGCTGAACGCCACGGGCGCCAGCGCACAGACGGCCGCGGGCACACCGCCGCCACGCGATCAGGTGCAGGCCCCGGTCCAGCGCATGATCGCCTATGTGCCCGGCCAGTATGCGGACCCCGAGAGCGGGGCGATCCGCGAGCAGGGCCTCCCGGTGACGCCGACCTTCATCCCGTCCACGGGCGTCTTCCCCACCGGCACGCTCCCCCAGCCGGAGCGTGAGGCGGGGCGCCCGATGCGCCCTTACGGAGATATCTATGTGCCGACGGGGCCGGCCGAGATCCCCGGCCCGCCCGACCAGGGTGGCGACGTGATCACCTCGCAGCCTCTCATGAAGAACTTCGAGGGCCCCGGACCCAACGGACTCACCCCGCCCGACCCGGACCTGGCACGCGGGTACGAGTACGAGGTCGCGGCCACGAACGACGACTTCGCCGTGTACGACACCTGCGGGACGCAGGTGTTCTACTCGGACATCAACGACTACACCGGCATCAACGAGTTCATGTTCGACCCCAAGGTCATCTTTGACCCGTGGGGCGGCCGCTGGGTCATGATGTACCACCTCAAGAACGAATCCACGCAGAAGAGCGAGATCGTCCTGATCGTCACGGGCGACGGCAATCCCTTCGGCGTCACCACGGCTGGTGTCTGGTGGTACCGCTTCAACGTGGTCCAGGACGCCGGGACGGGCGACGCGAGCTGGCTCGACTACGCCGATCTGGGCTACAGCAATACCCAGCTCAGCGCGGCGGGCAATATGTTCCGGTTCGCCGGCGGGTTCCGGTGGGCGCGGCTGTTCGTCTTCAACAAGGCCGACATCTACGCCGCCGCGTCGGCGCACTGGCTGTATTGGTACGGCCTGACCAACGGCGATGGCTCGACCACCTTCGGACCGCGCGCGGTCAAAATGCAGGCGAGTTGGTCGGAGTCCTCGAACATCGACGCGATGTACGTGAACTCTCGCAGCGGTGGCGGCAACCGCATCACGTTCTGGAAGATTCGCGACGCCTTCGGAGCCAACACGCTCACCAAGAGCGACACGGCCGTCGCCGACTACACCGTGCCGCCCGACGCGGTCCAGCCCTCCGGCGACTCCCTGGACACCATCGACTGCCGACTCATGACGGCGGTGGCGACCACCGACACCTACGGCTCCAACGGCATCGAGCTGTTCACGGGCCTGACCACGTCCAATGGCTCCGACGCGGCGTGCCGCCTGTACAAGTTCGACGCGGTCACCGAGGCCGCCGAGCTTGACACGCTGTTCTTCAGCACCGGCTGGGACTACTGGTTCCCGTCTTCGGCGGCCGACTACTCGGGCTCGAACTTCTGGGTGTTCACCCGCACGCAGGCCGCATCGGGTGGCGAGCCGGAGATCCGGTTCGTGGACATGAACCACGGCACCTTTTCGAATTCTTCCAGCCAGATCAAGGACGGCACCGGCAGCTACGGCGGCTTCCGCTGGGGCGACTACTTCGGCGGCCAGATGGACTGGGGCGACTACTCGGCGAATTTCTCGGTCGCCGGCCGCCCCTCGAAGGTGTGGCTCTATGCCGAGTACGGGAAGCCCTCGAGCTGGGGCACCCACGTCGGCGCGACAAGCGTGTTTTCGCAGGGCACCATCTCGAGCGTGACGCCGAGCACCACCTGGGTGATCAACGGCCCCCCCGGCGGTCCCTTCTCTCCCTCTTCGCAGGCGTACTCGCTCAGTAGCGCCGCCAACGATGTCGGCACGGCGTTCCAGGTGACCGGCGTGCCCTCGTGGCTGACGGCGAACCGGACCTACGGCCAGATCTGGACGAGCAATTCGGTGACGCTCAGCGTGAACAGCAACGCGAACGGGCTGGGGCTCGGCACCTACAACGCCAATGTCGTCTTCGACGACTGCTTCAACGGTCAGGGCGCCTACACCCGGGCCGTCCAGCTCAACGTCCAGGCGCCCGACCTCGCGGTCGTCAGCGTCGACGTGGGCAACGGCACCTACAACCCCGGCGACGTGATCTCCGTGACCGGCCAGTACAAGAACAACGGCAACCTCCCCACAGGCAACTTCCACGCGGACTTCTACGCCTCGGATAACACGTTCATCAGCACGCTGGACACCTTCCTCGGCACCCGCAACTACTCCAGCATCGCGGCGGGCGGCACGCTGAACTTCGGCGCCCACAACTTCACGCTCCCCTGCCTGCCCGCCAAGCCCTACTACATCGGAGTGATCGTCACGGTCACCGGCGACGCGGATACCTCGGACAACACCGGCTACGACGCGACGCCCATCACCTACGCGCTCTGCCCCGGTGACTTCAACGGCGACTGCGCCGTCGACACCCGCGACGTGATCGCCTTCCTCAACGCCTGGTCGGCCAAGCTCAAGAGCGCCGACTGCGACAAGAACGGCGTGGTGGATTCGCGAGACGTGCTCTGCTTCCTCAACCTCTGGACCGCCCGCTGCTGAGCCGCGGGGGCCTGAACCTGGCTTCGTCCGGCCGCGTCAGGTGCTCCCCGGCGCGGCCGGTTTCGTTTTCGGCCTCTTGCTCGGGGCGGACGGCGCGCCGGGTCGGGCCACGTATAGACTGCCGCCTCCGCCCCCGGCTCACGCACGAAGGAGGCCCCGATGCGGCGCACCCGGCCCATACTTGCCCGTCCAGCTCTCGTCCCAATGGTCTTCGCCGGCCTGCTTGCGGGCGCCCCGGCGGGTGCACAGCAATTGCTTCAGGATGGGGAGGTTCGCGAGATCAAGCCCTGGGCCGGGCCCAAGCTTCTCCGGGACCCGGTCTCGTTCACGATCGACTGGCAAGGCAACGTCTACGTCGCCGAGTCGGACCGGGCGGGCGAGGCGGTCACAGACACGCGCAGCCTCACGAAGCTCAACGGGGTCGAAGAGGACCTGCAACTCCGGACGGTCGAGGACCGGCGGGCCCTGATCAACAAGTGGATCGCCCAGGGGGCGTTCCCGGCTGACTACTTCACGAGGACAGAGGACCGGGTGCGACTCGTCCGTGACACGAACGGCGACGGCGTCGCGGACGCTTCGAGCGTGTTCGCCGGCGGGTTCAACGACGCGGTGGACGGGATCGGGGCCGGTGTGCTCTGGCGGGACGGGCGGGTGTACTACACCTGCATCCCGAACGTCTGGATGCTCGAGGACAAGGACGGTGACGGCGTCTCGGACTCGCGCGAGAGCCTCTCGTACGGCTACGGGGTCCGGTGGTGCTTCTACGGTCACGACCTGCACGGACTGGTCAACGGGCCCGACGGGCGCATCCACTTCTCGATGGGGGATCGGGGATTCAACGTCACCAGCAAGGAGGGCGTCCACTACTACGGGCCGGACCGCGGCGGGGTCTTCCGGTGCTGGCCGGACGGCTCGGGGCTCGAGCTCTTCCACGTCGGACTCCGCAACCCCCAGGAGCTGGCGTTCGACGAGTTCGGCAACCTGTTCACCGGCGACAACAACTGCGACTCGGGCGACGCGGCGCGGGTGGTCTATGTGATGGAGGGGGGCGACTCGGGCTGGAGGCAGAACGTGCAGTCCCTGCCTTCCCGCGGGCCCTGGAACCGCGAGCACATCTGGGAGTTGCTCACCGACCCGCACGATCCCTCCCGTCCGGCGTGGTCGCTCCCGCCGATCGAGCATTTGGGCGCGGGGCCTTCGGGCATCGCCTACTACCCCGGCACGGGCGAGTCGCACGCCAGTGACGACACCTTCCTGCTGGTGGATTTCTACGGTTCGGGCTCGACGGTCCATCAGTTCCGCGCCGCGCCCAGCGGCGCGGGCTTCCGCCTCACCGATCAGCGCGAGTACTACCGGGGGACGACCGTCACGGATATCGCGTGGGGTCCCGACAGCCGGCTGTACCTCTCCGACTGGGGCGAGGGCTGGGGGCCGAACGACAAGGGCAACGTGTTCACGATCACCGACAAGACCGTGCACGAAGACCCCGCCGGGGCCGAGGCGATCGAAGAGGTCCGCTCGATCCTCGCCGCCGGGTTCAAGGGGCGCGGGGCGGGAGAGCTCGAATCGATGCTGGGCCACCGCGACCAGCGGGTGCGTCTCGCGGCGCAATACGAGCTGGCTTCCCGCGGCCCGGACGGCGCCCCCGATCTGCAGAAAATCGCCCACAGCGACGCCGCCCCGCTGCTCCAGCGGGTACACGCGATCTGGGCGATCGGCCAGATCGCTCGGTCGGCCGCCGGCGCCGCCGACGGGCTCGCCGACCTGCTCTCGTCGCCCGAGGTGCAACTCCGCATCCAGGTGATCCGGACGCTCGGCGATCTGCGCCGGGGCTCGGCGGCCCGATTCCTGGAGGCGTTGAAGGATCCGTCGCTGGCGGTGCGAGCCGAAGGGGCGATCGCGCTGGGCAAGCTCGACTCCGCGGAGGCGGTCGGCCCGTTGCTCGACGCGCTGGAGGTCAACGACGACAATGACGTCTACCTGCGCAGCGCGATCGCGTATGCGCTCGCACAGATCGCCGAGCCGGACGCGATGATCGCGGCCTGCGCCGGCCGCGGTCCGTCGGCCCGGCTGGGCGTCGTGATCGCCCTGCGCCGGCTCGAGCAGATCGGCGTGGTGGGGTTCCTGGCGGACCCCGACCCGCGCGTCGCGATCGAGGCGGCGCGGGCGGTGTATGACCTGCACCTGGCCTCCGGCATGCCGGCGTTGGCGCGGCGGATCGGCGGCACGGTCGACGCGGCGTTGCGGATCGAACCCTTCATGCGCCGCGCGATCGAAGCGAATGTGCTGCTGGGAGACGCGGAGAGCGCCGACCGGCTCGCGGGGCTCGCGGCCGATGGCACCATCCCGAAGGAGTGGCGCCTGCTCGCGCTGCTGCGCCTCTCGGACTGGGACCAGCCGCTCAAGCGGGAGGGTGTCTGGGGCGACTGGGTCGCCCTTCCGGGGCGGAGCCTCGAGACGGCGCGCCGCGGGGTGCTGGCGAGACTGCCGGCAATCCGCGACTCGGCGAGCGGCGACAACGAGATCCTGAGCCTCGCCGACGCGCTCGAGACGAAGTACTCGCTCCAACTGGATGCGGGTAAGGCGCTCGCGCAGCTCGTGGACCCCGCCAAGGATGGTGGGTACCGCCTGGTGCTCCTCGAGCAGGTCGCCCAGAGGGCCCCGGAGACTCTGGACAAGGCTTGCGCCGCGGTGCTCGGGGCGGCGCCCGACGCAACAACCCCGGAACTCCGCATCCGGGCCCGCGAACTGCTGGTCGGGTTCGCTCCCACCGAGGCGGTCGCCGATCTGACGGCTGCTCTTGAGGCCCCCACCACCATCGAGCGGCAGCACGCCGTGACGGCGCTGGGGGCGATCGACGACGACAAGGCCCGCCAAGCGATCGCGGATCTGGCTTCGAAGCTCGTGACCGGCGGCATCCCGGGGGAGCTCGCGCTCGAGACGTTCGAGGCCGCCGAGAGGGCCCCCGCGGGGAGCGCCGCCCGGAGGGCCGCGGAGACGGTGGCCGCGCGAGAGCCGCAGCGCCCGGCGGGGTTCCAGACCGCGCTGCTCCTGTCGGGCGGCGAGGCGTCGCGGGGTCGGGACATCTTCGAGCATCAGGAGTCGGCGCAGTGCATCCGGTGCCACACGATCTCGGGGACCGGCGGGACCGCCGGGCCCGAGCTGACGACGGTGGCGTCGCGGTCGCCGCGCTCGCGCCTGGTGCAATCGGTGGTCGAGCCCAACGCCGTGGTCGCGCCCGGCTTCGGCACGGTCTCTGCGATGCCGCAGATGACGCTGCTGCTCAAGCCTTCGCAGGTGCGTGATGTGGTGGCCTATCTCTCTACGCTGGCGGACCCCGCCAAGGGCGCGGCCCCTGATGAACCGCTGGCCGGCGGCCCGGGCGCGACACCAGCGCACGCGCCTGGCGCAGGGCCGACGGCCCCGGGCTCGGTCTCCTGGACGGTCGCGTTGTGGCCCGTCGCCGGGTACGTGCTGGTGCTCGCGCCGGTGCTGGGCTGGTTCCTGCTGAAGCGCGCCGGCGAGAAGGACCTGTAGCCGGCGTCAGGCGGCCAGGCGCATGCCGGCCTCGCCCCGGCCAAGGAGCTGGTCGACCGCCTCGGGGCTCATGGGCCTGGCGAAGAGGTATCCCTGCGCCGAGTCGCAGCCGAGCGAATCCACCAGCTCGAGCTGCTCGGCGGTCTCGATGCCCTCGACCGTGACCCGCATGTTGAGGGCGTGGCAGAGCGTGACGATGGCGTTGACGACCGCGATATAGCGGGAATCGTGGGTCATGGTCGCGGTGAATTGGCGGTCGATCTTCACCGCGCTGAGCGGGAAAGAGTGAAGGCAAGCGAGAGAGGAGTAGCCGGTGCCGAAGTCATCCATGTGGAGCTGGAGACCAAGCTCTCGGAGGGCATGCAGGCGTTTGATCGGCTCGGCGAGGTCGGTGAGGACGCCGCTCTCGGTGACCTCGACGCTGACGAGCCCGGGGGGCACGCCGTGACGATGGAGGACTTCGGTCACGTGCGGGAGCAGATCCTCGGAGACCAGCTCGCGGCGTGAGACATTGACGTTGAGGCGGAGTGCGCCCGCGTGTGGGTAGCGTGTCCGCCAGGAGGCAAAGTCAGAGCAGGCGCGGGCGAAGACCCAGCGCCCCATGGGCACGATGAGGCCGGTCTCTTCCGCGACCTGGACGAGCTGCATGGTGTCGCCCGGCAGGCCGGGGATGTGGCACCGGAGGAGGGCCTCGAACCCGACCAGATCACCGGTCTTGACGTCGACGATCGGCTGGTAGGCGATCGACATGTTCTGCTGCTCGATCGCCGCGCGGAGCAGACCCTCGATCTCGAGGCGTCGCCGGGCCTCCTCGTGCATTGCCGGGTCGAAGTGGACGAACTGCCCCTTGCCGAGCCCCTTGGCCCGGTACATCGCGGGGTCGGCATCTCGGAGGACGTCTTCAGCGCGGTCGTAGCCTCGCTCGCTGGACGTCACGCCAATGCTCCCGCGGACAACCAGCTCACGCCCCTCGATCAGGAAGGGCTCGGCGAGCACCTGGAGGCATCGCTCAGCGACGCGGGCGCTGTCGGAGTAATCTCGGAGCCCCTCGAGCAGAATGATGAACTCGTCTCCCCCAACGCGGGCCGCGGTGTCCTCCTCGACCCGGGCGACGCCGTCGAGCGCGCGCAGGCAGCTCCGGATGCGGTTGGCGGCGTCCTGCAGGAGCTTGTCGCCCCGGTCGTGGCCCATAGTGTCGTTGATGAGCTTGAAGTTGTCGAGATCGAGGTAGAGCAGGGCGTACTTGAATTCGGGCGAGCGCTGGCCCATCCGGATGCAGTGCTCGATGCGTTCGTGGAGGAAGCGCCGGTTGGGCAGGCCGGTCACCGGGTCGTGGTAGGCGAGGAAGCGGAGTCGTTCCTCGACCTCGGCGCGGCGTTTGATCTGCTCGAGAAGATCCTTGTTGGCCCGATCCGCGATGGAGCGCAGCTCGTCGAGCTTCAGGGCGGCCTGGCGGGCGAGGTTCCACTTCTGCGTGAGGGCCAGGGCGAGCTGCCAGACCTCGGAATGGTCGAAGGGCTTCTTGAGCAGGAGGAGGCGGTCGCTGCGCCCGAGCCTCGCGACGATCTCCGCCCAAGGATGGTCAGAGTACGCGGTGCAGACGACGATCTGGACCTCGGGGTCCGCGCCCCAGAGCTGCTCGATGGTCTCGAGCCCGTCCATCCCGGGCGGCATGCGCATGTCGACGAAGGCGAGGGTGAAGGGGTCGTCGGAGTCGGCGGCGATGCGGACCATGTCGACCGCCTCGGCGCCCTGGAGTGCGCTCTCGATACGGAAGGTCTGCGCGGGTGGGGCGGGGGCGGGCGCCTCCCCGAAGAGGGCCTGCTCGAGGGCATCGATCGCGGCATCGGCGCGTGCCTGAGGCCCGAGGATGCGCTGGAAGTCGCCGTGGATTTCGGGCGTGTCGTCGACCAGCAGGATGCGGTTGTGGGTGCGGGGCTGGATCACGCCGCCTCCTTCCATGGCCCCGGACGCAGGGGCAGCGTGAGCGTGAAGACCGCGCCGGCGCCTGGACCGTCGCTGCGGGCCTCCAGTGAGCCGCCGAGTTGCCGGGCGCTGAGCGCGCAGTAGTGGAGCCCGAGCCCCTCGCCATGCGGCTTGCTGGTGAAGCCGGCGCGGAACAGCTCCTCGGTCGCATCGGGATCGAACCCGCAGCCCGAGTCGGCGACCTCGATGCGCACGGCGTCGTCCTCTCGCCGCACGGCCACGCGGAGACGGCGCTCGCGCCCGGCGGCCAGGACCGCATCCTTGGCGTTGGTCAACAGGTTGACGAGGATCTGCCCGACCTGGACTGGATCAGTCTGGAGCGGGGGGAGGGACTCGAGTGCGGACTCGATCTGGATGCCGTGGCGTCGGCAGGAGGGTTGCACGATCGCGAGGGCACGTTCGACGATGTCCCGCGCCGAGGTTGATTCGGTGTAGGAGCCCCGCTTGGCGATGCGGCGCTGGGCGCCGAGGATCTCGTCCATGTGGCGGATCTGCTCCTGCACCCGCACCGACTCTTCGAGAAGGGCCGCACGGTCGGCCTCGAACTGCGCGGAGACCGCGTCGAGGTAGTCGGGGAGCTGGCGCCCCTCGGAGGCGAGGTACTCGGGGAGGTCTGGGCCGTGGTCGCGGAGGAGCCCGGCGACCCGGGCGGGGCCCTCGACACGGACCGAGGCCAGACGCCTCTGGATGGCGTCCACGGAAACGGCGGCGCTATTGAGCACGTTGCCGAGGTTGTGGGCGACGCTGCTGGCGATCTCCGCCTGACCGGTCGCCCGCGACCGGGCCACCAGCGCCGCACGCGACTCGGCGAGGCTCACAACCATGCGGTCGAACGCCCTCGCCATCTCGCCGATCTCGTCGCGGCCGGTCCGGCTGAGCCTCTTCGAAAGGTCGCCGGTAGCGCCGACGTTCGTGGCATGCTCGACGAGCCCGGCGAGCGGGCGGACGACGAGCCTCTGGATGAGAGCGATCTGCGCGAGGAGGGCGGCGAGCCCTGTCGCGCCGAGCGTGATCACCGAGATCCATAGGGCCAGGCGGCCCTGGGCGGTGACGACCGTGGGCGTATCGCTCCGGACGACGATCGATGGCTCTCCGAAGACATCATCCATCGTGGTGTAGGCCGCCAGCATGCCGCCGTGGCGGCGCAGCACCGGCTCGTGCGCCGCCCGTCGGATTGCGGGGAGGAGCGTGGCGTCGGCGGGGTCCACTTCGCCCATCTTCTGGACCGCCCCCCTGGCGAGCGTCTGGCGTCCGATGGTCCGGGCGAGTTCGTCGTCGAAAAAGCGACCGAAGATGGCGAAGCCGGCAGCCGGGCCGGAGCCATCGGTGCGAAAGATCGCGCGGGAGACGACGAGGAGCAGGCCTTCGGAGGTCGGGAGGATGCCCCGGATCATCGGCCGGTTGTCGTCGGCCAAGAGCGGTCGGCTGCCTTCGGCGAGGGCCGCTCGGAGCCGGGCCAGTTGGACGGGAGCGCCGGTCTCCGCGGCGCGGACTCGCTCCCAGATCGTGCGGCCCTCGCGGTCGACGAAAAGGAGGACCGGGATGTTGTAGCTCTCGAACCAATTGTCGGACGAGAGGTTGGCCTCGACAAAGGCCGGGTCGCCTGTGGAAGCGAATTCGAAGGCATCGTCCCAGTCGGTCCAATCGCCGGCGAATTCGGAGAGGTGGGCGATCTCCCGCTCCGTGGCCTGAACCCAGCGGTCGAGGTTCCGGCGGGCGGTCTGGGCCTCGATCAGCTCGAAATTCTGGTAGGTGACCCGGCGTTCGATGGTGTAGTCGGCCGCGAGGAACGCGGCGAAGAGGACGGCAAACGCCGCGGTGATCTTGGTGCGAAGGTGCAAGGACGCCTCCCGGATCCACCCCGTGGGTAGATCTCCGAGTGGTAGATCGGCCCACCGGGGGGGGCGGTTGCGGGCGGATGACCAGACGGGCTTGACCGACGAATCCCGGAGGAATTGGGGGTGCTTATCGGTCGGCGGCCCCGCGCGGGGGGCCATGCGTCGGGGCGGCACCTACCATCCTGATCGGTGGGCCCAAGGACCAGCGGGATGGAGCAGCGGCTGACGGAACAGGACGGGAAGATGGCCCTCCGGGACCATGTCGCCGCGACGGCGCTTCGGGGCCTCGAGCGTTACGGCCCGGCGATCGACGCCGAGGGGCTCCTGCGGCTGCTCACAGACCGGTCGGTTGTCAGGTTTCCCGTCGAAATCAGGTTCGGGACCGAGCGTCTGCGCCCGGGTGAACCTGGATTTCCGGAGCCCGTCGGAGAGCGTCCGAGCGACGGCTACCGGCTCTGGCTGCACCCCGCCCTGGAGGCGCGGCGTGAATTGTGGCCAGTGGTGGTGAGCTATTACCTCGCGAGTGTGAACTACGGGCCGGTCGTCTCGGCGGATGACGCGGAACTCTTCGGGGCGACACTTCTCAATCTGGATATAGAGACCTATTATCTACAAATGTGTGCTCTCGCGGACTGGATCGCCAGTCTGCCCGGCTCCAGCGGAGACTTGCCTTGAGCAACGGCCAGCCAGGACGGAATGGGCTTTCACTCGGCGGGATGGTCCGGTTCATCGGGAGCGTGAAGTTCGCGGTGCCGGTGCTGACGCTGGTCGCCGCGGGGCTGATTTGGGGCACGTGGATTGATTCGACCGTGGGCAGGGAGGCGGCGTTCCACACCGTCTACGGATCGTTGTGGTTCATCGGTCTGATGCTGCTTGTGTGCGCATCGCTGGTGGTGTCTGTCGTAGTTCGCTATCCCTGGCGCCGCAAGCACGTGGGCTTCATCATCGTGCACGCCAGCCTGATTACGCTGATCTTCGTCGGGTTCTACACCATGTTCACGAAGGTCGAGGGCCGGATCGTCCTGCAGGAGGGCGAGACCTCGAGCTACATGCAGCTGGACAAGCGTGAAGTCGCGTCGATGACGCACGGGGACCAGGGTCAGGGATTCACGCCGGTCACCAGCACCACACTGGACAAGCGTGACCGGTTCGAGGTGGGCGGCGCCGCGTTCCGGATCGATGCCCGCTGGGGCAATTCAAAGTCGGTGACCAATATCACGAACGATGCGCCGACGCCGCTGCACGCGGTGGAGATCTCGACCGAGCCGGGGGCCACCGAGGGAGACTGGGTGGGCGAGATTCCCCCGGATTCGGCGGCCCCGAGCCTCGGCGCCTTCGCGGTCCGGGTCGTTCCGACCGGGCAGACTTGGACCCCGCCGCAGACCGTGGCCGAGGCCACGCTGTTGGACAAGGACAGCAACCCGATCGGCCTGCCGGCGGCGGGGACTCCGATCGGAGAGAGCGGTTGGACGGTGACGAGCATCGATCGCTTCGAGCGGGCGACGATCGGTGCGGGTGGACTGACCGAGCGGGACAGCGGCCCGGCGAACCCGGCGATCCGGGTCATGGTCACGGGTCCGGACGGGTCGGTCGAGCGGCACATTGCGTTCGAACGATTCCGCGAATCGCCGTTCCGGCAGCAGGTGGAGGGCACGACCGTCTCCCCCTTCTCGCTGACCTACCGCGGCGAGTCGTTTACGGACCCGACGCTGGCGGTGATGCGCGACGCCGACGGCAAAGTCCATGCCCTATATGCCAAGCCGGGCGAGGAACCGCAGGCGTACGAGCACACGGGCGACTGGCCGTGGATCCTGATCGCCGACAACAACCATATCGCCATCCTGCACGACTTTGAGCGGGCTCAGGCGAACCAGAAGATTGTCGAAGCGCCAGAGGAAGACAGCAACCGGCCCGCGCTGGTCGTCACTCCGGTGTCGGGGGGCGAGGCGGCGACGCTGCTGTGGAACCAGCCGACACCAGTCGATGTGGGCGGGAAGACGATGTTCCTGCAGTACGGGCCGGTCACTCACCCGCTGCCCTTCACGATCCAGCTGGTCGATTTCCGAAAGTCGGACTATCCGGGCTCGGAGATGGCGATGGCGTTCGAGTCGGATGTAAAGGTGACGACGGCCGAGAAGCCACAGTTCGACTTCAACATCCACATGAATCATCCGTACACCCAGGGCGGGTGGAAGGTGTACCAGTCCGGGTTCGTGGGAGATGACGTGACGGTGCTGCAGGTGACGCGCGACCCCGGCCTCGTGCTCATGTACGTGGCGTGCTCGACGCTGGTCCTGGGCATCATCCTGACGTTCTACAGCCGTTCCCTGAGTTGGGGCCACCCCGATATCCCTGTGCCGTTCACGCCCACCAAGGAGTGAGGAGCCGATCATGCGTCTGAGAACCCTGTTTGCCATGGCAGCCGCGACGATGGTCCTGTTGGTGTCGTCGGCAGCCCGCGCCCAGGAGAAGTCGCCGGAGACCTGGCAGGAAGCCTTCGGGGCGATCGCTATCCAGGACGGCGGGCGCGCGATGCCGATCGACACCTACGCCCGGCGCGTCGCCGTGGAGCTGACCGGCCGTGCGAGCTGGTCCGACAGCCGGGGGCCCGAGGGTTTCCGCGGCCGGCCCGCCGTCGAGTTGCTCGCCGACCTCATCGCCCGGCCCGATGAGATATTCCGCGAGTCGCCCCTGATCGCGGTCGAGGACAAGCCTCTGAAGAGGGCGTTGGGCTTCGGGGAGGGCATGGAGTTCTTCAAGCCCATCGAGCTGATGCGGAACGCGACCCTGCACGAGATCGTGGACGGATTCGGCCAGCGCAAGGCCGAGAACTCGGACACCAAGCAGACGCAGGTCGAGCGGCACGCGGCGGCGGCCCAGTCCGCGGCGATGGCCGTGGCGATGTTCGTGCAGGGCAAGCAGTTTGCGATCATCCCGCGGACCGACTCGCCGGAGTTCGCCTCGGTCGGGACCAAGGTCGGGACGGCGGGCTACGAGGACGTGCAGAAGGCGTTCGACGAGTTCAAGGCCGCGTACCTGGCCAAGGGCGACGTCCTCGGGGCGGTGCAAAAGCTGAGGGCGACGATCGATGCGCACGCGCCGCTGCCCGCGTCGGCGGCCCGCGATATCCGGCTGGAGTATTTCTACAACCACCACAAGCCCTGGCTGATGGCGGCGATCGCGACGATCCTGGCGTTGCTCCTGATCTTGGCCCGCTGGGTGCTGCGTATGAAGGTGTTCGGCTACCTCGCGGCCGTCGCGGTGGCGTGGGCCGTGGCCGAGCAGGCCCTGGGGTTGGGGCTGCGGGTCACCATCCTGCACCGGCCGCCCGTTTCGAACACGTACGAGGCCATTCTTTGGATGGGCATCGTGACGACGGCGTGCGGGCTGATCGGGCAGGCGATCAACCGGAAGGGCTGGTATCTGGTGGCCGGGCTGTGTGCGAGCCTTGTGGCGCTGCTCTTCGCGCAGCTCGTGCCGCTGACGGACCAGACGAACTCGATCCCGGCGGTGCTGCGGAGCAACTACTGGCTGATCATCCACGTGATGACGATCGTGGCGTCGTACGGCGCGTTCCTGCTGGCGGCGATCCTGGGGCACGCGTACCTGATCCGGGATGTGATCGCGCGGAGGGCGCGGACCCGCACGCGCGGCTGATCGTGCAGACGTACCGGCTGATGCAGGTCGGGCTGGTGCTCCTGACAGCGGGCACGATCCTGGGCGGCGTCTGGGCGGCCGAGTCTTGGGGCCGGTTCTGGGGCTGGGACCCGAAGGAGACCTGGGCGCTGATCAGCATCGTGGTCTACTTCATCATGCTGCACGCCCGGTATAGCGGGTGGATCAAGGACTTCGGGCTTGCGGTGGCGGCGGTGCTCGGATTCGTGGCGATCGTGTGGACGTTCTACGGCGTCAACTACGTCATGGCGACGGGGCTCCACTCGTACGGCTTCGGCGCCGGCGGAGAGAAGTGGGTCGGGATCTGGGCCGTGATCGAGTTGTTGTTCCTGGCGGCCTGCATCGTCCGCGTGCGTTCGCTCAAGGCGGGCGGACCGGCGAAGGAGAAGCAGGCCAAGGTCAGCTCGAAGCCGGGCGGGCAGGCTCCCGCACCAACGGCCTGATCGGGCGAACTGGTTGCATATCGCGAGGCCCCCATCCGTCTACGGGTGGGGGCCTTTCTCGTTGTGGAACGTCGGCGGGGCTCCTGCCGGGGGGCCGGTTAGAGCTGCTCGAGGAAGCGGACGTCGTTCTCGAAGAGCATGCGGATATCGGGGATGCCGTAGCGGCCCATGGCGATGCGTTCGATGCCGAAGCCGAACGCGAAGCCGGTCCACACCTCGGGGTCGAGGCCGCAGACCTCGAGCACGGCGGGGTCGACCATGCCGCAGCCGCCGAGCTCGACCCACTTGGCGGGCTGGTCGGGGCGGAGGGCGATCTTCATGTCGAACTCGGCGCTCGGTTCGGTGAAGGGGAAGAAGCTGGGGCGGAGGCGGATCTCGGCGTCCCTTCCGAAATAGGCGCGGGCGAACTGGAAGAGGGTGGTCTTGAGGTCGGCCATGGTGACGCCGCGGTCGATGTAGAGCCCCTCGATCTGGTGGAACATGAACGAGTGCGTGGCGTCCACGGTGTCGGGGCGATAGACGCGGCCCGGGCTGACGACCTTGAGGGGGGGCCCCCACCCCTTGGCGACGGCGTCCTCCATGACGCGGATCTGGACCGTCGAGGTCTGGCTCCGGAGCATGCGGGGGGTGCTGACTTGGCCGGGCTGGTCGACGTAGAAGTTATCGATGGGCTCGCGCGCCGGGTGGGCGGGGGGGATATTGAGCTTCACGAAGTTGTGCTCGTCGTCCTCCAGCTCGGGGCCCTGGGCGACGTCGAAGCCCATGCGGGCGAAGACCTCGACGAGTTCCTCGCGGACGCGCATGATGATGTGGCGGCGCCCGAGGGCGTGGCTCTCGAGGAGGCCGGGCTCGGTGAGGTCGAGGCGGGGGGCGGTGTCGGAGGTGGCGTCGCCGAGCGTCGACTTCCTCGCCTCGAAGGCCGATTCCAATGCGACCTTGATCTGGTTCAGCCGCTGGCCGACGGCGGGCTTGTCCTCTTTGGGGACGTCCTTGAGCCCGGCCATCGCGGCCTTGAGGCGGCCCTTGGGTCCGAGGTAGGCGCCCTTCCAGGCGTCCAGCGCCGCGTGGTCGGCGGCGCCGGCAAGCTCGGCGAGGCCGGACTGTTCGATCTGGTTGAGCTGCTCCTGCATCCGCGTATGGTACGGGGCTCGAATCGTCGGTCGCGGGGGCCGGGCCCCCACCACTCTGGAAGAAAGGGAGTCCACCGATGTTCCACGCCTACGCCGCCGAGGCCGCCGGTCAGCCCCTCAAGCCCTTCGAATTCGATCCCGGTCCGCTCGGCTCGGACGAGGTGGAGATCCGGGTCCGGTCGTGCGGGATCTGCCACTCAGACCTCTCCATGCGGGACAACGAGTGGGGCATGACGAAGTACCCGTTCGTGCCGGGGCACGAGATCGTCGGCGTGGTCGAGCAGGTCGGGCCGGAGGTCCGGCACCTGAAGGTGGGCCAGACCGTGGGGGTGGGCTGGTACAGCCGGGCTTGCCTGCACTGCCGACAGTGCATGTCGGGCGACCACAACCTGTGCCCGACCGGCGAGGGGGTGATCGTCGGGCGGCACGGTGGCTTCGCCGACCGGGTGCGTTGCCAGGCGGCCCACGCGATCCCGATCCCGGCCGGGGTGGACCCGATGACCGCTGGCCCGCTCTTCTGCGGCGGGATCACGGTCTTCAACCCCATCGTGCAGTTCGGGGTGCGTCCGACGGACCGGGTGGGCGTGATCGGCATCGGGGGGCTTGGTCACCTGGCGCTGCAGTTCCTCAGCAAGTGGGGCTGCGAGGTGACGGCGTTCACCTCGTCGGACTCCAAGGCGGACGAGGCGAGGTCGATGGGGGCGCACCATGTGGTCAACAGCCGCGACTCGAAGGCGCTCGCGCCGCTGGCGGGCTCGCTGGACTTCATCATCTCGACGGTGAACGTCCCGCTCGACTGGGACGCCTACCTCGGGGCGCTGGGGCCGCGGGGCCGGATGCATGTGGTGGGCGCGGTGCTCGAACCGATCCCGGTCTCGGCGTTCGGGCTGATCATGGCGCAGAAGTCGATCTCGGGCTCGCCGGTGGGCAGCCCGGCGACGATCGCGAGGATGCTGGATTTCTGCGGGCGGCATGGGATCAAGCCCACGACGGAGATCTTCCCGATGAAGAAGGTCAACGAGGCGCTGGAACACCTTCACGCCGGCAAGGCGCGGTACCGGATCGTGCTCGACGCGCAGGGATAGTCCCGAGCGGCGTGGGGTCCCGGGTCAGTCGACCGTGGTGGCCTGCACCACCAGCAGCAGTGTGGAGAGCGGGCGCGGGGCTCCCGGGGCAGGCTCGTCCACGAGGCGCTGGCCGCCGAGCACGGCGCAGGCGCCGTCGGGCAAGGTGAGACGCTGCTGGCACCGGGCGATCGTCTCGTCGTGACGCGTGTCCTCCGCCTTGGTCTTGGGGCGGTACAGGAAATCCATCTCGAGGCCGAGCCGGCTGTCGGGTTCGAGGCTGGGGTCGACCGACAGGGCGAAGCCTCGCACGGAACCGGCGCGCAGGTGGGCCCACGGATCGTCCTCGCCTCCCGCCGGTTCTGGAGAGACCAGCGCGACGCTGGCCCGCTCGCCACATCGCGTGGTGATTTCAGGATGGCCGAGTAGACGCCCCTTGCCGCGAGACTCCAGCGCCTTCAGAGCCGCGGCGGAAGTCACCGCGTCGGGAGGGAATCCAGCTTCGCGCGAGTCCTGGTTGAGAGGCGGCGAGGAGCACCCGGGCGTCGGGATCGTCCTGGTCGGTGCACTCGAACCACCACGCGCGCACCATCACCGCGGAATCGGCGTGCGGAAGGGCCGTGGGGAGCGGGCTTGCCCGGTAGACCTCGGGGCCATGCGCCGCGTGATCCGCAACACACCCCGAGAGTGCGAGCAGTCCGGCGAGGGGGAAGAGCCGCCTGAGCACCATCAGCGCAACATACCCGCGGCCGGTGGGTTCAGTCTGCGACCTGCGGCGACGGGCCGGGCGTGGATGCCAGGGCTTCCGGGGTCACCATCACGATCAGGGTGCCCTCGCGCCCCAGAGGTGTTCGGACCGCGCCCAGAAGCGCCGCACCGCCTCCGGGCAGGACCACCGTCTGGCGCGCGAGGTCCGTGTGGGGGCCGAGTGGGAACGACGAATCCTGGGTCCAGCGTTCGACGGCGTTCTCGGCCCGACCCGCCCGGCACCGGATGTCGAGTGCCACGGCGTCGGATTCACCCAGTTCGGGAGTCGCCGTGATGGAGAGGCTCTCCGAGCCCGCGGCGGTCTGGGAACTCACGCCGATCGTCGCGGTCTGCCCGCTGCGCACCACAAGCGTCGGACGAGATTCGATTGTGATCACACCCGCCCCGGCGAGCGACTGGATCTGGCCGAGCCAGGCGTTGAATGGCTCGGCGCCGGCCTGGGCGCCCGGGGCCGCGTCGATCGATTGGAGGAGGCGTGCGACGTCGGGGCGTCGCCCGGCGCCGCTCGGCACCGTCGCCACGAGGAACTGCAGCGCGACGGTCCGTACGGGCGATGGCGGCTGGACAGGCGCATCGGGATCGGCCGCCGTGAGTCCGGGGTGTGGACCGCTCGGCGCCGCCTCCCCGGGAGTGGTCGGGCGGCGCACGAGGAACCACCACGCGACGACCGCGCCCAGGAGCGCCAAAGCGACAACCGCCCGGGGCAGGGGCCCCGGGCGGGAGGTTGTGCTGGAACTGGTCAATGTGGCCTCAGGACTCAGCCGCGGCGGCCTTGCGGACCTTGGCGGCGTAGGCGGCCCGCTTGTCGGCCTGGCGACGGCGCCCGCTGGGTTTGCCACCGATCTCGGGGCCCTCTTCGTTGCCGACGAGTTGGAGGACGCAGAGCGGGGTGGCGTCGCCGAGCCGGCGGTAGCCGAGCTTGACGATTCGGGTGTAGCCGCCGGCGCGATCGGCGAAGCGGGGCGCGACGTTCTCGAAGATGTGCTTGACGATCTTGGGCGCCTTGCGGAGTTCGCCGTAGCGGTTGCGCTCGACCTCGCTGGAGTCGGGCACGTCGAAGTAGCCCTCGGCGCGTTCGCGGAGCTTGGTGACCTGCTCGCGCTCGGCGTCTGAGGCGTTCTTGGGCAGGTACATCCAGGCGAAGCCGACGCGGTCGCGCCCGAGGATCGCGATCACCTGGCGGCGGGCGTGCAGATCGCCGCGCTTGGCCTTGGTGATGATCTTCTCGACGAGCGGCTGGAGGGCCTTGGCCTTCGGGATGGTGGTCACGATCTGACCGTGCTCGAAGACAGAAGCGGCCATATTGCGCAGCATCGCCTGGCGGTGGGCGGTCGTGCGGTTGAGTTTGAAGCCGGCCTTGCGGTGGCGCATGACGATCTCCTCGAAACCTCGCTCGGCCTCTGGGCCGGGCGACAACTATAGACCCGACCCCCCCGGGGGGCGGGTCGGGTGCTTGGGCGATCAGGCCCCAGCGGAGGCCGGGATCTGGTAGCCCTCGGGGAGCTGCATGCCCAGATCGAGGCCGATATCGAGCAGCTTCCGCTTGACCTCGCGGAGGCTGGTCCGCCCGAAGGAGCGGAGCTTGAGCAGGTCGCCCTCGGTCTGGGTGACAAGCTGGGCAACCACCTCGATGCGTGCGGATTCAAGGCAGTTGCTGGCCCGGACGGAGAGCTCAAGCTCGCCCATGGGCATGTTGAGCTTGCGGATGAGCTCCTCGTCGACGCTGGCGGCCGCGGCGGCCTCCTCGCTGACGCGCTCCTGGCCGAGCTCCGCGTACTGCACGAACGGGTTCAGGTGCTTGCGGAGGATCTTGCCGGCCTCGACGAGCGCCATCTCGGGGGTCACGGTGCCGTTGGTCCAGATCTCGAGGGTGAGCTTGTCGAAGTTCGTGCGCTGGCCGACGCGGGTGTCCTCGACGCTGTAGCGGACGCGCTGGACAGGGGAGTAGATGGCATCGACGTGGATGATGCCGATCTCCTGCTCGTCCTCGGCCTCGTACTGCTCGCTGGCGGGGACGTAGCCGCGGCCCTTGCCGACGGTGAACTCCATCTCGAAGTCGATCTCGTCGGTGAGGGTGGCGATGACGAGGTGCTTGTTGATGATCGTGATGGAAGAGTCGGCCTCGATCATGTCGGCCGTGATCTCGCCGGGGCCTCGGACCGCGAGGCGCATCGTCTTGTCTTCCTCGGACTCGAGCTTCACGACCAGGCCCTTGACGTTCAGGATGATGTCGGTGACATCTTCCAAGACGCCGGGGACGGTGGTGAACTCGTGGTCGGCGCCCTTGATCTTGACGCGGGTGACCGCGGCGCCCTCGAGGGCGCTGAGCAGGACCCTACGGAGACCGTTGCCCACGGTGGTGCCGAAGCCCCGCTCGAAGGGTTCAACGGAGAAACGGCCGTAGGTGTCACCCGTGAAACGGGCGTCCTTGACCACGCGACTGGGGAGTTCCAGACCACGCCAACGGATGCGCATTGCATCACCTCATTCCCGACGGTCGCCCTGGTGCGTTTCGACCCCGCCTCTCGAGAATCGCGACCCCGTCGGTGGATCGTGCCTCTTCTGGGCGTGGCCGGGTGTCCCGGATGCGAGGGGCGTGGGAAGGATCGCGCCGCCCGGGAGCGGCGCTGCCCCGAGAAACTGCGTCAGACGCGGCGGCGCTTGCGGGGGCGGCAGCCGTTGTGGGGGACCGGGGTGCGGTCCTCGATGGCTGTGACACGGATGCCGGTGCTCGCAACGCCGGTGACGGCGGACTCGCGTCCGGCGCCGGTGCCCTTGATGCGGACCTCGACCTCGGCCATGCCGATCTTGCGGACCTTGTGGCCCACCTGCTCGCCCGCACGGGTGGCGGCGAAGGGCGTCGCCTTGCGGGCGCCCTTGAAGCCGATCGTGCCAGCCGAGTCCCACGCCAGCGTCTCGCCGGCCATGTCGGTCACGGTGACGATGGTGTTGTTCTGCGTGGCCTTCACGTGGACGATGCCACGCGTGACGTTCTTGCGGACTTTCTTGACCTTCTTCGCCATGCTTGCCTCACCACCACCAATCCGGAATCGATGCCCACGAACGCGGCGATCTCTCGCGCGGCTCTGACGCCGCGAGCGGGATCAGTGACCCTTCACACCCTTCTTGCCCGCCACGGTCTTCTTGCGGCCCTTGCGGGTGCGGGCGTTGCAGCGGGTGCGCTGCCCACGGGTCGGCAGGCCGCGACGGTGACGATCTCCGCGGTAGCTGCGGATGTCCTTGAGCCGCTGGATATTCTGGCCGACCTGGCGGCGGAGCGCGCCCTCGACCAGGTAGCCTGCGTCGATGATCGCGTTGACCTGCGCGAGCTGCTGATCAGAGACCTCGGACGCGCGAACGTCCGGGTTGATCTGCGCCTCGGCCAGGATGGCGGCCGCGAACTTCGGACCGATCCCGTGCACGTACTGGAGCGCGTACAGAATCTTCTTCTTATCTGGAACGTCGATGCCCGCGATACGTGGCACGCCGATGCCCCTTCCTTGCTCGGGCCAGGGTCAGCCCTGGACCTGCTTGTGCTTCGGATCGGCCTTGCAAATCACCCGCACCTTACCGCGGCGGCGGATGATCTGACACTGGTTGCAGATCCGTTTGACGCTTGCCTTGACCTTCATCACTCGCCCCATTCCAGAGGGCCACAACTCGCCCGAGCCTGCGGCGGCGCGGGCCCGGATGCTAGACCGCTGAGCCGGAGAAGTCATCCCCCGCCGGGGTACCGAACATGCAGATTCCCTGCAGCCGGACCATCCAGATACCAACCGGCCCTCTAATGGCGGTAGGTAATCCGAGCTTTCGTCAGATCGTAGGAGCTCAGCTCCACGGTCACCCGGTCGCCCGGGAGGATCCGGATGTAGTTCATCCGCATCTTCCCCGAGACGTAGGCCCGGATTTCGGTCTGCTGCTCGTTGGCCAGCTTGACCTTGAACATGGCGTTGGGAAGTGCTTCCACCACCGTCGCCTCGAACGTGAACTTGTCGTCTTGCTTTCCCATGCACTCCCCGGCCGCGAGGCCGGGCCTTTCCAACACCTCAGGCTCCACCGGAGCGGTGACTATAGACCCTCCGAAATCCCGAATCCGTGCCCGGGAGGCCGAGAATTCGGGGTCCGCGACGGGTGACAGCGACGGTGCGTTCGACATGGCAGGCCGGCGACCCGTCGGCGGTACGCACCGTCCAGCCGTCGGCGTCCCGTTCGATCCCGACACCCGGCGCGACCAGAATGGGCTCGACGGTGAGCACCATCCCCGGCAGCAAGGGAAAGTCGCCCGCTGCGCCCGCGCGCAACTGGCAGTCGGCACGCGGCGGCTCGTGCAGGGCGCGACCGACGCCGTGACCGGTGTAGCCGGCCAGCACCGCGAGTTCTCGCTCGGCGGCTGCGGCGCGGATCGTTCTGGCGACGGAACTCCACCAGGCGCCGGGCCGGCAGGCGCGGATGCCGGCGGCGACGACCCTTCGGCTGGCGGCGACGAGTTCGGCCCCCCCACCGCGATCGCCGGGGATCGTCACCGATTCGGCGACGTCGCCGAACCAGCCGTCGAGGATGACTCCCACATCGATCGTCAGCACGTCTCCGGGGGCGAGGCGGCGCGGGCCGGGCGGTGCGTGGACGGCCTGCTCGCCGACGGAGAGGCACGCGACGCCGGGGAAGGGCGTCTCGGCGCCTGCGGGGCGATACCCCTCGAACGCCGGAGTGCCCCCGCCCCGAAGGATGACATCGCGGACTTCCTCGGCGAGTTCGGCGGTGGTCTGCCCCGGGGACGCGGCTCGGACGCCCTGTCTGGCGGCGAGCCAGGCGAGGCGAGCGGCGCGGTCGATTCCCGCGATATCTCGCGGTGATCGGATCGGGACGAATCGGTGGGGCTGCGTCACGTGGGCGTCGGGCCGGCGTCAGCCGCGCGGGCCGCGGACGCGTGCGGTGGAGGTCTTGGCCTCTTCCCCGCCGAGGAACCCGGCATAGTTGCGCATCATGAGGTTCGCCTCGATGCGTTGGAGGAAGTCGAGGGTCACGCTGACGACGATGAGCAGGCCCGTGCCGCCGAGGAATTGGGTGACCGAATAGTCGATGTTGAGGCTCTTGTTGACGACCATGGGGAGGACGGCGATCACGGATAGGAATGCGGCGCCGACGTAGGTGATGCGTCCGATGACGGCCTCGAGATACTCGGCGGTCCGGGGGCCGGGGCGGAGGCCGGGGATGAAGGAGCCGTGGTCGCGGAGCTGCTTGGCCATGTCCTCGGGATTGAATTGGACGGTGACCCAGAAGTAGGAGAAGAAGTAGACCATGAGGACGTAGAGCAGGACGTAGGGGAACTGGCCGATCTGGAACCACTCGCCGAGGCGGGTGAGCGCGGTGACCCACCATCCGTCGTTGCCGGGGGCCTTGGCGGCGGAGGCGATGGCCTCGAAGATGACCGAGGGGAAGATCATGAGGGAGCTGGCGAAGATGATTGGCATGACGCCCGAGTGGTTAATGCGGAGGGGCAGGTAGCTGCGCTGGCCGCCGTAGACCCGGCGGCCGCGGGTGTGCTTGGCCTGCTGGATGGGGATGCGTCGCTGGGCAACGGTGAGCAGGACCGCGCCGCCGACGACGAAGACGAAGCCTCCGGCGAGCATGAGGACGCCGATGGCGTTGAGTCCCTGTGTACCGCTGGGGTCGTAGGTGCTCCAGACGTGGACGAGGGCGCGGGGCATACCGGTGAGGATGCCGGCGGTGATGATGAGGGAGACGCCGTTGCCGATGCCGAAACGGTCGATCTGCTCACCGAGCCACATCAGGAAGATCGTGCCGGCGGTGAGCGCGGTGAGCGCGGTCATCCACCACACGGGGTTATTGCCGTATTGGGGGAGGACCAGGCCGGCGCCCTTCATATAGCCGAGCCAGCCAACCGCCTGGACGATACAGAGGGCGACGGTGGCGTAGCGCGTCCACTCTTGAACCTTGGCGCGGCCGCTCGGGCCCTCTTCCTGGAGCTTCTTGAGCGTCGGAGAAACCGACCCGACGAGCTGGAAGATGATCGAGGCAGTGATGTAGGGCATGATGCCCAGGCCGAAGATGGTGGATCGGCTGAAGGATCCACCGGAGAAGATCGCGACGTACTGGGCGGCGCGGCCGGCGGCGCTGTTGGTCTGCGCTGCCTGCTGGAAGAAGCGGACCATCTCTTCCTGGTTGACACCGGGGAGGGGGATCCAGAATCCGATGCGGTACACGATCAGCATGCCCAGTGTGAACAGGAGCTTGCTGCGGAGTTCACGGACCTGGAACACGTGGAGGAGGGTCTTGATCATCTCGAGTCTTGCCCGCAGGGCGGGCCTCCCCGCCCCGGCGAATGCTCCTTGGCCCTCCGCCCCATGGGCGCGCGGCGGGGATGGTCATCAAGCTTCGGAGGAGGCCTTCTTCTTGCCCGCGCTGCGGCGGAGCTTCTTGGTGAGATTCTTGGGCGACTTGTCCTCGGCGTTGCGGTCGATGCCCCGGACGCGGTCGCGGCGGGTGCCGGTCTCGGTGACGGAGCCCCCGGCGGCCTCGATGTGCTTGCGGGCCGAGGCCGTGACGCGAGCGGCGGAGACGGTCAGCTTGACCTTGAGCTGCTGAGCCTCTCCCAGGTCGCCGAGGATCTTCAGGTCGCGGCTGCTGTCGCGGAGCAGGCCGGCCTTCTGGAGGGTCTCGGCGTTGACGGCTCCGCCCTTGGAGAAATCGTCGTGGGCGACGATGTCGCCGAGGTTGACGATGAAGAAGCGGGTCTTGAACTGGGCGTTCGTGAAGCCAAACTTCGGCATGCGCCGGAAGTAGGGCATCTGGCCGCCCTCGAAGGCGATGCGACGGGAGTAGCCCTGCCGGCTGCCGGCGCCCTTGTGGCCACGGCCGGACTGCTTGCCCTGGCCACTGCCCTGGCCTCGACCGATGCGCTTGCGATCCTTGTACTTGCCGACAAGGGCCGTGACATCATGAATCATCATCGCTCAACACTCCAACAGCCCCGGGGGCCGCGCTGATTGCTCTGTTCGCCGACCGGCCCTCCTGGGACCGGCTGGAATCACTGGCCCGCGGGCTCGCCGCCGGTCGCGGGGGCGCTCGCCGGCGCCTGGCCTCCGCCCTGGCCGCCACCGCCGTGCCCACCACCTTGGCCGCCACCATAGCCACCCCGACCGCCCCGGCCCCCACCACCGCCGCGTCCGCCGCGTCCGCCGCGACGCTGATCCTGACCGACGGTATTGACGGGGCCCCGCATCTTCTCGCCGGTCGCGGCCTTGGGCATGAACCTGGAGCCCTTCTCGATCTTGCTCTCGATCAGGGTCACTCCGAGTTCCATGCCCCGGACCTGCTCGACGGCCTCGCGCCCGCGGAGGCGGGTGAGTCCATCAAAGACGGCGCGGATGGTATTGATCCGGTTGGTCGAGCCGTAGCACTTGGTGAGACAATCGGTGACGCCCGCGGACTCGAGAACAGCCCGCACGGTGCCGCCGGCGATGACACCGGTTCCCGGGGAGGCGGGGATGAGGCGGACGCGGCTGGCGCCGAACCGACCCTCGACCTCGTGGGGGATGGTGGAGCCGACGCGCGGCACGCGGACGAGGGCCCGGCGTGCGGCCTTTTCGGCCTTCTCGACGGCTGAGGGGACTTCCTTGGACTTGCCGTGGCCGTAGCCGACGCGGCCCTTGCCATCGCCGCAGACCACGAGCGCGCCGAAGCTAAAGCGACGGCCGCCCTTCACGGTCGCGGACGTCCGGAAGATCCCGAGCGTCTGCGTCTCGAACCCCGAACCCTGCTCTTCGATCATCTGCGACATGGATCAACGCCTCGATGCCCCTTGCGGGGCGGGTGACTCCGGGACTTTAGAACTCCAGCCCGCCCTTGCGGGCGGCGTCGGCGAGGGCCTTCACGCGGCCGTGGAAACGGAAGCCGCCCCGATCGAAGGCGACGCTGGAAATGCCCGCGGCCTTGGCCTTCTGGGCGATGAGAGAACCGATGGCCTCGGCGGCGGCGGTGTTTCCGGTCCCGCTGGAGGCGCCGAACGCCTTGTCCCGCGTGGAGGCGGAGGTGATGGTCCGCCCCGCGAGATCGTCGACGATCTGCGCGTAGACGTGGTTGAGCGACTTGTACACGCAGAGGCGCGGGCGCTCGGGGGTGCCGATGACGCGCTTGCGGATGCCCGCTCGACGCCGGGTGCGGCGGACCTGCTTGACTTTCTGGCTGTCCATATCGACTTTCCTCGAACGGCGGTGCCGGTGGTGCTTAGGCGCCGAACTGCTTGCCCTGCTTGCGGCGGATGGTTTCTTCCTGGTACTTGACGCCCTTGCCGTTGTAGGGCTCGGGCTTGCGCTTTGCCCGCATGGCGGCGGCGAACTGTCCGACGGCCTGCTTGTCGGCCCCGCTGATCTTGACGATCTGCTTCTCGACGCCGACGGTAATCCCGGCGGGGATATCCATCATGACGGGGCTGGCGTACCCGAGCTGGAGCTTGAGTTGCTTGCCGACCAACTGGGCGCCCCAACCGACGCCGACGACTTCCATGGTCTTTTCGTAGCCCTTGGTGACGCCGTCGACCATGTTCTGGATGAGGGCCCGCGTCATGCCCCAGTAGGCCCGGGCGGCGCGGTTCTCCATATCGGCCTGGTCGATGGAGCAGTGGACCTCGCGGGCGCCCTCGTTCCACTCCACCTTGACCTCGGGGCGCAGGTTGATGGCGAGCGAGCCCTTGGGGCCGTCGACCTTGAGCGAGCCGCCGGCGACGGCGACCTTGACGTTGCCCGGGATGCTGACGGGCTTCTTTCCGATCCTCGACATGGCTGTCCTCATCGTCCGGCCGCGGGGGCTGCCCGGGGCGGGGATTCCAGTCCTTGAGACGTTCCTATTCCACCGTGCAGAGCAGCTCGCCGCCGACACGCTCGGTGCGGCATTTGCGGTCGCTCAGCACACCCATGCTGGTCGAGACAACGGCGATGCCGAGACCCTGAACGGGGCGGGGCAGGTCGTCGACCTTCGTATACCTGCGGCAGCCGGGCTTGCTCTGCCGGGTGAGACGGTTGATGACCGGCTCGCCCGTAGGCCCGTACTTGAGCTGCACCCGGATGAGGCCCTGGTGGCCATCCTCGACGGTGTCGAAGCTCGAGATGTAGCCCTCGGTCTGCAGGACCGAGGCGATGCCCCGGTTGACCTTGCTGTTGAGGACGTTCACGGTCTTCGCGCGGTTGCGCACCGCGTTACGAATCCGGGTCAGCATGTCCGCGATTGGATCACTCAGCGCCATCGTTTGTCACCGCCTACTGCGTGGTTGACTGCCTTGCGAAAACTCGGGATCACCAGCTCGCCTTCCGCATTCCGGGGATCTTGCCCTCCAGGGCGAGCTTCCTGAGCATGATGCGGCTGATACGGAACTTGCGGTAAACCGCCCGCGCGCGGCCGGTGAGTTCGCACCGACGCACCTTGCGGGTGGAGAATTTGGGGGTCCGGTTGGATTTGGCGACCTGGGCCTTGGTTGTCATACCTTGAACCTTTTGCGTCTGTCTGCCCGCGTCGATCGCGGGGCGCGGGGTTGGGCCGCGCTCAGTTCTCTCCGACCTTGGTGAACGGCATGCCGAGCTGCTCGAGCACGAAGGTGCTCAACTCGGGATTGGAATTGGCGAAGGAGAGGTTCACGTTCATCCCGTGCGTGAACTGCACCTCGGCCATGTTGATCTCGGGGAACACGCCCTGCTCGCTGAGCCCCATCGAGTAGTTGCCCTGCCGATCGAAGCCCTTGCGGGAGAGGCCCCGGAAGTCCTTGATACGGGGGGTGACCAGGTTGACGAGGCGGTCGAGGAAGTGCCACATCCTGTCGCGGCGGATGGTGACGAGCGCGGCGGTCTCGTAGCCCTCGCGGACCTTGAAGTTGGAGACCGACTTCTTGGCCCGGATGATCACCGGCTTCTGACCGGCGATCGTCGTCAGGGTCTCGATGACGGTCTGCTTCACGTTGGGAGGCAGCTTGGCGCCGTCGAGGTGGCGGCCCATGTTGACGTTAATCGTGATCTTCTCGAGCTTGGGCTGGGCCATGGGGTTCTTGATGCCGAACTTCTCGGCAACCACACCCCGGACCTCCTGCTCGTACTTCACACGGAGGCGCGATGCGCCGGCGAGGGGGGCGTCCGCCGCCACCTCGGCCTTCTTGCCGCCGCCCTTTTTCTTGGTGTCCTTCGCCATCGCTTGAACCCGCCCTTTCAGGCTGCTGGGCCCGGAATATCGCCGGGGCCGGATGCTGCTCACTCCGCCGTGTCGTCGTTACCTGCGGGCTCCGCGGACGACGCCGAGCTCTTTGCCGCCCCGTGCCGCAACGCGGACCTTGCTGCCGTCCTTGCGGACCTCGAATCGAACTCTGGTCGGCTTGCCGTCGACGACGGGGCTGACGTTGCTGATGTGGACCGGGGTCTCCCGCGTGATCACGCCGCCCTGCGGGTTGCGCTGGGAGGGCTTGAGGTGGCGGGTGCGGACCCCGACGCCGCGGACAACGACGCGGTCTTCCTTGGGGATGACGCGGAGCACCTCCCCGACCTTGCCCTTGTCGGCGCCCTGGGTCACGATGACCTGATCGCCCTTACGCACGTGCTTCGGCATGTCACACCACCTCCGAGGCGAGGGAAACGATCTTCATATAGTTGCGGTCGCGGAGCTCTCGGGCGACGGGCCCGAAGATGCGGGTGCCCTTGGGGTTCCCGTCGTCGCCGATGAGGACGACCGCGCTGTGGTCGAACTTGACGTACGAGCCGTCCCGCCGGCGGTACTGCTTGGCCGTCCGGACCACGACGGCCTTGGACTTGTCGCCGGGCTTGACGTCGGCGCCCGGGAGCGCCTTCTTGACGCTGACGAGCACGCGGTCACCGACACCGGCGGTCCGCCGGGTGAAGCCGCCGCTGCGTGTGGAGCCGCCGTAGACGCGGATCACGTAGGCGATCTTCGCCCCGGAGTTGTCGGCAACCTCGCACCTGGTTTCTTGCTGAATCATCTGGGCACCAGCCTCTTCACATCACGTTGTGTGTCGACCACGTTCCGCACCCGACGGATCAGCCCTCGCCCGCCGCACGCCGGACGACCCGGACGAGCTGCCAGGTCTTGGACCTGGACATGGGACGGCACTCCTCGACCTCGACGATGTCCCCGATGTGGGAGTCGTTCGCCGCGTCGTGCACCTGCAGGATGGTCCGTTGGCGGACGTACTTGCCGTACTTGGGGTGCTTGGACTTAAACCGCACGGCCACCCTGCGGGTGTTGGTCCGCGCGTCGGACTCGACCACGCCGATACGGCGGGGGCGGGTCGTCGCCTGATCCGACTTTGCTGTCTGAGCTTCGCTCATTCGGTCACCGCCTGTCCTTCCTCGCCGCCCCGGCTCAAGCCCCGGCCATCTCGCGGGCGCGCTGCTCGGTCAGCAGGCGGGCCACGTCACGCCGGATCTTCTTGAACTGGGAGATATCTTCGATCTTCTCGGTCACGGCCTGGCTGCGGAGTGTGAACAGCTTCTCGCGCAGCCTCTTGAGCTCGATCCCGATCTCTTCGTCCCGCATCTTCTTGAGTTCTTCGCTGGTCATCGCCGCTTCCCTCACACCGAAACACGCCGACCAACGAACCGGCAACGCACCGGCATCTTCATCGCCACCCGGGAGAGCGCCATCTTCGCGACGTCCTCGGTGACGCCGGCGATCTCGAAGAGCACCGTCCCGGACCGAACCCTCGCCGCCCAGTAGTCCACGTCGGCCTTGCCCGAACCCATTCGGGTCTCAAGGGGCTTCTTGGAGATGGGCTTGTCGGGGAACACGCGGATGAACAGCTTGCCCTCACGCTTGAGGTAGTGCTGCGCCGCGATGCGTCCCGCCTCGATGACGTTGGACTTGAGCCAGCAGCCCTCGACGGCCTGGAGCCCGTAGTCGCCGAAGGCGACGTAGTTGCCCTTGGTCGCGTCGCGGTCGCGGACGCGACGGAACTCCTTGCGGTACTTCACTCGCTTGGGAATCTTGTATGGAGGCATGCTTCAACCTTCCTTCGATCCGTCAACGCGCCCGGGCGGGCGCACGCACGACACGCTCTTCTATCGACGCCCTCGGGCGCGGGGCCGGGCGCCGGCCGCACGCGACTCGGGCTCCTCCTCGCGCTGCGGCTCCTCGCCGTACATCCCCTTGTAGATCCACACCTTCGCCCCGATCACGCCGTAGGTCGTGATCGCCTCGGCGAAGCCGTAGTTGATGTTGGCCTGCAGCGTCGAGAGCGGGAGCGACCCGAGCCGGACATCGAGCGTGCGGCTCATCTCGGCCCCGCCCAGGCGCCCGGAGATCTGGATCTTGACGCCCTTGGCGCCGGCCTGCATGACCGAGTCGGCCCGCATCTTGACGACGCGACGGAACGCGGCACGCTTGTTGAGCTGCTCGGCCACACTCTCGGCGACAAGCTGGGCGTCCATGTCGGGCTGCTTGATCTCGACGATCGAGATCGCGACCTTGCGCCCGGTCATGTAGGTCAGCTCCTGCGTAATCCGCTCGACCTCGGCGCCCTTGGGGCCGATCACCAGGCCCGGCCGGGCCGTGCGGATGATGATCTTGAGCTCCTCGCGGGTGCGCTCGATGTGGATATCAGACACCGCGGCCGAGGGTGGCGTGCGGTTGAGCCGCTTGTCGAGGTACTTGCGGATGCGCTCGTCCTCGACGAGGAGCTCGCCGTAGAGGGCCTTCGGGGCGTACCAGCGGGAGCGGTGCGCCTCGGTGATGCCAAGCCTGAGGCCGAATGGGTGGGTCTTTTGTCCCATTTAGTCACGCTCCTGCACGCTGACCGTGATGTGCGACTGCCGCTTGAGGATGGGGTGGGCCCGGCCACGGTCTTTGGGCTGGAACCGCTTGATCGGCGTGGCGGTATCCACGGCGACCTCGGAGACGATGAGCTCACCCACGTCGGCGTCGGCGAGCTCGGCGTCGGCGACGGCGGCGGCGAGGGCCTTCTTGACGTTCACCGCCGCCCGCTGAGGGGCGAAGGTCAGGATGGTGAGGGCCTCGTCGGCGGAGCGGCCGCGGACCAGGTCCACGATGAGACGGGCCTTGCGGTCGCTCCCCCGGTGGAAGTTGACCTCGCTGGTGAACTTGGCCAGATCGCGGACCTCGCAGCCCAGGGCCTGGGCCAGGGCGGCGATGTCGCGGGCCTTGCAGCGGGGGTGGTCGCGCCCGGCCATCCAGTTCTTGACGGCGGAGATGGCGCGAACGCCGGTCAGGCCGGTGCGTTCGACGGCGGAGGCAAGCTCCTCGGCGCCGATGCCCGTCTGCTCGCTCAATCGCTTCAATTTGTCAGCACGGATTCTCACGGCTCAGCCCTCGCAAGTCGGTGCTTACGCACCGGACTTGATGCCTTCCTTCTTGTTGGTGTGACCGCGGAAGGTCCGCGTGATGGAGAACTCGCCGAGCTTGTGCCCGACCATGTCCTCCGTGACGTACACGTCGAGGAACGCCCGACCGTTGTGGACCTTGAACGTGTAGCCGACAAACTCGGGCACGATCGTGCACCGGCGAGCCCAGGTCTTGATGGGCTCCCGCTTGCCGGCCGAGGCCTGCTTCTCCACCTTGCGGAAGAGCTTCTCGTCGACGAACGGACCTTTTTTCAGACTGCGACCCATGCTTTGCGCCTCGCTCCGCTGGCCACGGCGTCGGTCTGACGCCGCGGATGTCTTACTTCAACTGACCGTACCGCTTGCTGTACCGACGACGGATGATGAGCTTCGAGCTCGCCTTCTTGCGGTCCCGCGTCGGGCCGCCCTTGGAGGGGGTGCCCGCCGGCCCGCAGGGGGGACGGCCGCTCTTGCTCCGGCCCTCACCGCCACCGAGGGGGTGAGAGTGGTGGCTCTTGGCGACGCCACGCGTGATGGGGCGCCTTCCCAGGAGGCGGGAGATGCCCGCCTTACCGAGACGGCGGTTCTGGTGGTCGGCGTTGCCGACCGTGCCGATCGTGGCCAAGCACTCGAGGAGCACGCGGCGGGTTTCGCCGCTGGGCAGCACGAGCGTCGCGTACCTGCCCTCCTTGTTGGAGAGCTTCGCAGAGACCCCCGCGGAACGACACATCTGGGCGCCGCGCCCGGGCTGGAGCTCGATGCAGTGGAGATCCAGGCCCGTGGGGATGAACCGCAGCTGCATCATGTTGCCGGCATCGGGCTCGACGGGGTGCTCGCGGGAGCACTCGATGACCGATCCGACCTTGAGGCCCTGGGGAGCCGGGATATACCGCTTGGCGCCGTCGGTGTACTCGATCAGCGCGATATGGCAGGTGCGGTTGGGGTCGTACTCGATCGCGACGACCTTGCCCTGGATGCCCTCGCGGTCACGACGCTTGAAGTCGATGACGCGGTACATCCGCTTGACGCCGCCGCCCCGGCCACGCACCGTGATCTTGCCCTCGTTGTTCCGTCCGCCCTTCTTGTTGAGCGGGCGCAGGAGGGACTTCTCCGGCTTGGACTTGGTCACCTCGGCGTGCTGGTTCACCGAGGCGTTCCGCCTGCCAGCGCTGGTTGGTTTGTAGATCCGGATCGGCATTGCTCAGCCCTCGCGAACTCACACGGCCCTGACGGACCAACGACTCAGAACAACTCGATCGTCTGGCCTTCAGCCAGCTTGACGACCGCCTTCTTACTCAGCTTCTCGGTGACCCACCCGTACTTGAGCCGACGCTCCTTGCCCTTGCGCACCTGGGTGGTCACGCCGACGACCTTGACGCCGTAGAGCGTCTCGACCGCGCGTCGGATCTCGTCCTTGCTCGCCGTGCGGTCGACGAGGAACGTGTACCGGCCCTCCTCGTTCATGGCGAACGTGCTCTTCTCGGTGAGCATGGGCCTTTTGACGACGTATGTGGCGTCCATCAGGCGACCTCCTCCGCGGCCTTGGCGCGCCCGAGGGGCTCGACCTTGGCGGACTTGCCGATCTGCGAACTCGGCCCGGCGAGCCATGCCTCCAGCTCCGCCCGGCCGATGACCAGGTATCGGTGGTTGAGCATGTCGAACGCGGTGAGCTGATCGGCACAGCACACGTCGACACCGTCGACGTTGCGGGCGCTCAGCCACGCGTTCTTGGAGATCTCGCGGTCCTTGGAGAGGGCGAGCAGGGCCTTGTGGTCGATCCCCATCGCCTTGAGGAACTCCGAAAACAACTTGGTCTTGGGCTCGTTGAAGGCCAGGCTGTCAACGACCTTGACCTCGTTGTCCACGAGCTTGGCGAGCAGGGCGTTCCGATTCGCCTTGCGGCGCATCTTCTTCGGCATCGTGAGGTGGTAGTCCTCACGGGTGCGCCGCTTGGCGAACGAGTGCCCACCGCCGCGGAAGTGCGGGGGCTTCTTGTTGCCGTGGCGGGCGTTGCCGGTGCCCTTCTGCTTGTACATCTTCTTCGTCGAGCCCTCGACCTCATGGCGGTTCTTGGTCCGCGCCGAGCCCTGCCGCAGGTTGGCGTGATACATCACGTACGCCTGCTTGATCAGCGCTGGGTTCACGGTCCCGCCAAGGGACTGCTCGTCGATTGTAATGCTCGCGACCTTGTCGCCAGCAATATTGTAGACGGGGACATCCATCTGTCTTGCTCCGTCCGACGCCTCTCAATTCCGCGGGCTCGTCGCCCCGGAACGCTTCGCCTATCCGCCCGCTCCCCGTCGCCCCTGCTCGGGGCCCGCTGTCACGCGTGGGAGAACGCGGAATCGACTCGGCTGCCTCTTGTCCCCCGCGGCACCGTGCCGCGGGTGGTCCACACTCCTGTTGTCGTCCGGCGGTTTCGGTCCTCCCCGAGGGATTCCCGACCTCCCGGACCCCGTGGGGGGCCGCTGCCGCCCCTCGGGTCGAATCACCTGCCTCGCCCGCGTCAGGCGGACTTGGCCTTGCCCTTGCTCCGGTTCAGCCGGATCGCAGGCCTGATCTCGATCGTGCCCCCGTTGGCCCCGGGCACGGGGCCCTTGACCAGGAGCAGGTTGTTCTCGGTATCGATCTTCACGATGGGCAGGCTGCGGACGGTCACCCGCTCGGCCCCCATCTGGCCGGCCATGCGCTTGCCCTTCTTGAGCTTGCCGCAGTGGCCGCGGTTGGTGGCGTGGGCGCCGATCGAGCCCGGGGAGCGGTGCTTCCGCTCAACGCCGTGCGTGGCCTGCTGTCCCTTGAAGCCGTGCCGCTTCATCGTGCCCTGGAAGCCCTTGCCCTTGCTCGTCCCGATCGCGTCCACAAACTGAACGCCCTCCAGAGCGGCGAGGCCGACCTCCTGGCCGAGCTCGTAGCCCGAGGCCACGCCATCGTCGCAGCGAAACTCGACGTGCACGCGGCGCGGGGCCGACCCGGCCTTGGCGTCGTGCCCGATCATCGGGATGGACGCGTTGCGCGGCTTGATCTCGCCCCAGCCCACCTGGACGGCGGAATAGCCGTCGGTCTCGGGGGTGCGGATCTGGGTCACGACACAGGGCGACATCTGCAGCACGGTGACGGGAACGCTCTGCTTCCCGTCCTCGCTGAAGACGCGTGTCATTCCGATTTTCTTGCCCAGCAGCGTGACGCCCATCGCTCGCTCTTTCTTGCTTCGTGCCGGGCCGATCGGGCCGCGACAGAGGAAGTCTTCTTAGCTTTCTCGCGGTGTCCCGCTCCGGAGACACCCTCCAAACACAAGGGGCCGCCCGCCTCTGGCGAACGACCCCGGAAAGTCAGGCCTTAATCCTCACGAAAACACCCGCGGGCACCACAAGCCGATTCAGCGCCTCGACCGTGCGGGCGTTGGGCTCGATGATGTCGATGATGCGCTTGTGCGTACGGATCTCGAACTGCTCGCGGCTCTTCTTGTCGATGAAGGGCGAGCGCAGCACGGTGTAGCGCTCGATGCGGGTCGGGAGCGGCACAGGGCCGGCGACCTTCGCGTTGGTGCGCTTGGCGTGGTCAACGATCTCCCGGGCCGACGCGTCGAGCGCCAGGTGGTCGTACGCCTCCATCCTGATTCGAATCCGACCGCCAGTCATCCATCACCTCGGCACAGGCTCTCGCCAACATCAGTCGCGGGTCCGACCACTGCCGGCACGCGACGAGCGTGCCGACGACTCCTCTTCCCGGCCCCGCGGCCGGGTCAGCACCATTCCTGGCACCGCACCTCCACCCACGCGGGCTCCGCCCGCGCACACCCACCCCCGATCGGGGATGAGCCAAGAAGCCTACAACGCTCCCCCGCGTAGTCAATCTCCCGACGCCAGCGATTTGCCCGTCCCCTCCGACTGGCGACGAACCTCCACCCTTCCCAAAGCCGCACAGCCCCAACGCGACGATCACTTCCGAAGGCTCCGCGCCCCGCATCATCAGCCCGAGAGTACGATCATATGCCAAACTCGATACGCCCCATCGCGATTCTGGCCCTCCTGACCGCAACCGCGGTGTCCACTGTCGCCGCCTGGGCCCAACCCGCGGCCCCGCCGAAGGCCGAACTCTCCACCGAGCACATCTCCCGGCCCGTGGCCGGGCTGACCGTCACACTGCCGGTGGGGGCGACCGCCTCGTCCTACGACATCGCCGGGCGAGGGGTCACGACCGTCAAGCTCCCGGGGCAAACCGCCCTGGTCAACGTCTCGGAAACCATCCTCACCAAGGCCCAGACCCTGCCCGAGATCGCCGACTCGATCATCCGCCAGCACCTCAACGCCGTCGCAACGCTCGATATTGATCCAAACACCCCCTCCAAGGCCACCTATGACGCGAAGAACGCCCGCGGCCGCCTCCTCTCGCGGCGGGCCAGCACAATCGACGGCTGGCCGGCGGAGGTGTTCTACCTCACAATCGCCAACCTGAGCGACGACGACTCCGCTTACGGCTACGCCCTGTTCATGCCCACCTCCAACATGGTGGCGATGCTGGAACTCCAGACGACCGCGCCCGCGCTCGAACAGGTCAAGCCCTTTTTCGAGCTCATGGTGAGCTCGGTCGTCATCGCCGATCCCTCGCTCGCCGACGCCCATCGGGCGCTCGGCGTGGACGCGGGCGTCGCCTTCATGCAATCGCTCACCCCAAAGGATTACGAAGACGTCATCGCGGAATTGGGCTCCGAATGGCGGTATGAACGTCTGTACCAGCCCGCCCCAGCGGGGACGACAAGGACGCTGTCGAGTACGGCTACCGGCGGACGCGCTACGCCCTGGGAACGCGGGCCGAACTCAAGGCCGGTGCCGAGCGGGGACAGAGTGGGCCGGACGACCGCCGGAAGGGATACCTGGTTTTCCAGGAGGTCCGGATCCTCGACTCGGATTCGGTGATCGATCTCGCCGCGGCCTTCTTCGTGACCCCGGACCGCAGTCAGGAGGCTTGGTCCATCCGGCAGTCCGTCCGCCCCGCAAAGGCCAAGAAGGACGCGGCGACAACCACCATCGAAACCGGGGCGAGGGACCGGGGCGATCTGGCGATCTCGCGGGTGAGCGGGGGCCGGCCCACCGACTCCATCCACCCCGCGATCGAGGGTGTGGGCTACATCAGCAGGGCGGAGGTCTACCTGATGCCCTACCTGCTGCTGCACAAGTCGAGCCCCGGGGCGTACCGGTTCTATGCGTTCAACCAGGCCGTCGACCGCGTGACGCTCCGCGAGGACAACCTCGAGCAGGACCCGGCCCGGCCCGGAGCGTGGAAGTACACCTCGCGCCCGGCCGAGGGCTCGCCGGGACAGACGAGCCTGTTTGACCCACGGGGCAAGCTCGTCCGGGCCGAACTCCCGGGCACCCAGCTCTGGGAGCCGATCTCGCTCAGCCGGCTCTACGACCTCTGGAAGGCTAAGAGCCTGCCGCTGAACTAGCGCAGCCACCGCCAGGCCTCGGCGTCGTTGGACCTGCCGGGGGAGCCACTGCGGTATGCTGTTGCCACGGGGATACAGACCCCGGCAACAGGAGGCTTGTTCATGCGAGCGATTCGACCCCTGCACCTGCTGGTTCTGGCCGGCGTGGCGATCTCGACGGCATCGTGGGCCTCCAACGCGGCCATCGAACCCCCGCCGAGTGCGGCCTCGGCCACCCTCGCGGGACTGCCCCCCGCCCACGACCAAGATGGCAACGAGGTGGAGAGCTACGCGGTCGTCGATGGCGAGATGGTGCCGGTCCCGGCGATCTCGATGGGTGATCCCCGGATCATCGCAAAGATCTTCGAGGAAGGGACCGCACACTCGCAGGTAATGGACACCCTCCGCCACCTCACGGAAGGGATCGGCCCACGTCTCACGGGTTCGGCGAACGCAGAGACCGCCAACAAGTGGGCGCGGGACCAGTTCGAGAGCTGGGGGCTCAAGTCGAGCTTGTTCCAGTGGGGCACCATCGGGATGCGATTCGACCGTGGGCCTTCATGGGGCAAGATCTTCCTGGGACGCGACGAGCACGACGTCAAGGCACTGACCACGCTCGCGTGGGCGCCCGGAACACCCGGGGCGGTCCGGGGCAAAGCGGTCCGCATGCCGGCCGATCAGGCCGAGTTTGACGCCGTTAAGGACAAGCTGCCCGGCGCCTGGGTCGTCATCCCGACCGACATGTCAGGTCGATCCGGCATCCGAGGAGTCACGGGCTCGGCAAACGCCCGCTATAGCGCCCGCCAGGAGATTCGCGACGACATCGGCAAGCCGCCGCCGCCGCCCGTCGTCATCCCCGATGACCCGATCGCAGGCCCCTGGAACGGCTCCCTGAAAATCCAGGGACGCGACGGGTATCCGTGCCGCCTGGCGGTCGACAAGCACTCCGACGGCACCATCACCGGCACGATGGCCTTCGGCGAGTCCAAGCCCGGGGATATCGAGAACGCTTCGATCGAAGGGGAGACGCTGAAGTTCGAATACGAGACTCCCCGCGGCCGCTCGCGGTACGAGTTCCACTCGACCGGCGGGGGACTGGCAGGAACCTCCACACGCGTCGATGACCCAAGCATGACGTTCGAGATCGAGCTGAGTCGGCCGGCCCCGGAGCCGACCGGGCCCTCCATGCTCGAGCAGGTCATGGCGTGCAACCCCGCCGGCTACGTCTCCAGCAGCAAGGACGAGCGGGTCTGGACCAGCTCGATCAGCGGCTGGCGTGAGCTGACACCCGAGACGCTCGCCAAAGACCTCGAGGTCATCGTCAGCGAGCCCGACTACGACTACATCAATTCCAAGCTCGCCGACGGCGGTGACATCGAGCTGGAATTCAACATGGACAACCAGCTCACCCCGGGACCCATCCCCGTCTACGACACGATCGCCGAGATCCGAGGCACGGAGAAGCCCGACGAGGTCGTCATCGTCTCGGCCCACCTCGACAGCTGGAACGGCCCCGGCTCCCAGGGCGCCACGGACAACGGCACCGGATCGAGCGTCACGCTCGAGGCGGCCCGGATTCTCGCGGCCTCCGGCGCGAAGCCGAAGCGCACGATCCGGTTCATCCTCTGGACCGGCGAGGAGCAGGGCCTCCTGGGATCGAAGGGCTACGTGGACAGCCTGAGCGAGGAGGAGCGGGCGAAAATCGTCTGCTGCCTCGTCGACGATGGCGGCACCAATTCCGAGGGCGGCATGCATGGCATCGCCTCCCAGCGGGACTATCTCGCGGCGGCGACAGCGCCGATCAATGGCCGGGTCTGGGATGAGGTCGACGGCAAGTACCTCAACGTCAACGTGCAGATCGGGGAGAAGATGCCCCAGGGGGGCGGCTCCGACCACGCGAGCTTCAACGCGATCGGTGTCCCGGGGTATTTCTGGGACGAGGTCGGGCGGGCCGAGTACGGCTTCGGATGGCACACGCAGCACGACCGTGTCGATCTGGCGATCCCGAATTACCTCCGTCAATCGGCCACCAACGCCGCGATCGTGGCGTACAACCTCGCCTGCGCCCCCGACATGCTCCCCCGCGAGATCAAGGCGGAGTCGACATCGGAGGCGCCCGCCAGGTAATGCCACGCCCGGCCGATTCTGCCGGAGCTTGACGCCCGGCCCGATCCGGCCGGACCGTGGTTGCGCCGGAGCCCGATAGACTCCCACTGATGCGGGTGCTCGGTGTCGATCCTGGTCTGCGCCTCACGGGCTATGCCTGCCTGGAGGGGAGCCCCCACGCACTTCTCGACACCCCCGCGATCGTGGAGGCGGGGGTGTTCCGACTCACCATGTCGGTGCACCAGCCCGCTTCGGTCGAGGATGCCCGTGACGATGCTCCATCCGGCCGCACCGCAGCGAGCGTCTCCGCACGCCTGGTCGAGCTTGACCGCGATTTTCGCGAGGCGCTGAAGCGTCTGCGCCCCGGAGCTTGTCGCGGTCGAGTCGCTCTTCGCCCACTACAAGCACCCCGCGACGGCCATTGTGATGGGACATGCCCGCGGCGTGCTCTTGCTGGCGATCCGGCAGGCCGGGCTGGAGTTGGTGGAACTGCGGCCGAACGAGGTCAAGAAGTCGCTGACCGGGCATGGCCACGCGACGAAGGCGCAGATGCAGGCGGCGGTTCAGGCAGCCTTCGGTCTCGCTGAGCCGCCACAGCCGCCGGACGTCGCCGATGCGATCGCGATCGCCCTCTGTGGGGTCCGTCGCTCCGCCTGGGGCGTGGCCAGCCGAGGAGGCGGGGCGCCCGACGCTCGCGGCATGCTCATGGCACAACGCCGGCCTCCCAGAAGCCGGCGTCGCGCACCTGATCAGGATTGAGGCGGGCCTATCGCCGGCGGCGGAGGCCCAGTATCGCAACCCCGGCGAAGACCGTCGCCACACCCGGCGCGGGAACGAACTGGGCAGAGCCCGAGAACGACCCCTCGGCGTAGATGGTGTCGATCGGCGTCATCGTGTTGGGGTCCAAGGCGGCCCCGAGGCTGCTGAAATCGTAGGGGATCACGCCGCTGGTATTCAGCGCGCTGATCGAGAACGAGAAGTCGGCGGGGCCGACGTTGACACCCTCGAACATGCCGTACGCCGGCTCGTTGATATAGCTCGTATATTCCACGTCGGCCCAGGCGGAACTGCCGAACAGCGAGCCCGACGAGTCCCAACTGAATTCATTGCCGACAATCGTGACGATCGACTCGGCGGTGGTCATCTCGAGGACCGGGCCGAACGGCGTGTACCAGCCAGCCGTCCCCTCTTCGATGTGGTAGGTGTGCAGGAACTTGCCCCCCCCGAGCGGCGTGCTGGAGAGGTAGTGCAGGTCCATGTGGGCGTTGAAATCGACGTCAAATACCAGCGGGTCGAGGCCGCCATTCCCATCATCGATCAGGAGCTTGGTGGTGTCGCTCGGGTCGGTCGCGTCCTCGAGGGCGAAGTGGCCGCCGTGGAACTCGCCCGTCCAGGTCCAACTCTGGTCGCTGGAGTCCGATGCGAAACTGAAAATGCCGGCGTTGGCGGCTGCAGCCAGCCCGGCGACAACGGTCAGGGTGATTCGAAGCATGATCTCTCGCTCTCCGGTGTCATGGATCCGTGCCGGACACACCGCTCGCGCGGCGTGGGCACCCCCGAAAGAGACCACATGGCCAGGCCGAAACCACCGATTCCAAGAAAAACCATCCGCCGAGCAGGACGGATGGTGAGAATCTGTGAAATGGGGGGTTCTGGGGGGTCTTCGACTTAACGCCGCCGACGGGAGGCGATCGCCCCGAGCCCGAGGAACGCCGCCAGGGATACCGGGGCGGGCACGAAGGTTGCCGAGCCCGAATACGACCCTTCCGAGACCCACTTCGCTCCGGGGAGCATCGCGCTATCGAGCCCCACCCCACTGCCGGCGTCGTGCTGCAGGAAGGTCAGTGTGAAGCCCGCGTCGTCCGCGGGGCCGACGCTGTCGCCGGTGTACAGCCCGTACGCCGCGTTGCTCGCGAGGTGCCAGGTGTAGGTCACGTCGCTCAATGCACTGTCGGCGCCAATCGCCGACGCGCTGCTGAGCCAGGAGTTCGCGAGACCGAGGGCGGTAAATCCACCGTCCGAGACCGTCGCGGTCAGGATCGGAGCGCCGGAGTTCAGGTCGTAGAAACCGAAATCCCCGGAGAGGCCGTAGGCGTGCATGAAGAGCCCGCCGCCCAGCGGCACACTCTGGATATACGAGATCTGCAGGTCGGCCTGGAACTCCACCGAGTAACTCAGCGGGTTGTTCGCCCCATTGTCGTCATCGATGAGGAGCGTGAAGGGATCGGAGGCGTCGGCCGCGTCGGTCACTGCCCCGCCAAACCCAGCGAAGGTGAAGCTGGCCTGATCGTTATCCGAGGCAAAGCTGAAGATCCCGGCCTGGGCCGCGGCGGCAAGACCAGCGACAACGATGAGGGGAATTCGGAGCATGATCTCACTCTCTTTGGGAGGAACGCCATCGGGCATGGCCCGGGCGCAACCCGGGCTCTCCCAAGAAGAGACCACAAGTATTCTGCAGTGCCACCAAACCGGGTGGGAATCCGCGAATTCACCCGGACGGAGCCCGGAATTGTCGCTCAGGGTGGTGGGGCCGAATGCTCCAAGATCAACCGCCGCCCGCCCGATTCGAGCTCTCGGGCGGGAGACGAACCCCCATGCTTGGCGCGGAGGCCGGGCCTGGCCGGGGCTACATCGGCTTCTTATCGATCGTGATGTCGTAGATCGAGAGCAGCTTCTCCTTGTCGAAGACCATCTCCTGGCGGGAGAGGCCGACAAGGTCGTATTCGGGCGTGAGTTCGATGGCGTCCACGGGGCACGCCTCCTCGCACATGCCGCAGAAAATGCAGCGCAGCTCGTCGATCTCGAACTTCGCCGGATACTTCTCGCGATCGTCCCAGGGCTCGGCCGCCTCGATGTGGATGCAGTTCGCAGGACAGATCGTCGGGCACATCATGCAGGCGACGCACTTCACCCGCCCGGCCTCGTCCCGGTTCAGCCGGTGCACGCCGCGGAAGTTGGGGGCATGCAGGCCGCCCTCCTCGACCGACAGGTGCTCGCGACGCACCTCCGGATACTGCATGGATCGGCTCGTCTTGCCCTGACCGAAGGACGAGAAGAAATGACGGAACATCGTCGTGCCGAAGCCCCGGAGGACCTCCTGCACGTACGCGCGCTCCATGCGGTTCATCGGGGGGACCGAGATTTCGATGATGTCTTCGTCGCGGATCGCCATAGCGGGTGGAGTATAGATGGGTGGCCGAACCGCCCGGAGCCCCGCCGCCGTAGAATGCCGTCATGCCCGGGCGCCGCGCCACAACTCCCCTGTTCGACCTGCTCCAGACCGGGCGCGCCCGCGCTGTCGAGCACCGCCTCCCCGAGCCCGCGGAAACACGGACGGAACCCGCGCCCAAAGCCACCGACCGGACCGCGGCCCCGGAACCATCCGGCGCCCCGGAAGCACCCGTCCGGGTCGTCGGCGGCGTCGTGCACATGCCACTCGTCTTCGCCGGCGTCGCGCTGGCGGTCTGCCTCGCGGGGTTCCTGGGGGCATGGACCCTCGGCTACTACCGCGGCCAGGAACGGGCGAAGACCGACCAGGCCATGCTCGCCTCGGTCCTGGGTGACTCCCCAAAGGAAGTGGGACTGGGCAACGACCGGCCCGAGGGGGCAGATCCGAAGCCAACGACCGGTCAAAATACGAACGCGAGCAAACCGCCCCGCACCGGGGGCGGCGGCAAGTTCATCACCGCGGCCGGATCGACCGACAGGGATCCCCGACAGAAGAAGAACAACTACCTCCACCTGGCCGCCAAGCTGGATGAGTCCGCGGTCCACTCAGCAATCTCGGCTCTGGCCACGAGGGGGATCGAAGCCTTCGCGGAGGTTGATCCGGGCACTCTGAAGCGCAAGGATGGTCCCCTGTATTCTCTGATCGCCGCGAAGGGAGTCCCCAGCGGCGAGACGGGTAGCCAGGAAGCCCGGCAATACCTGGAGCAAGTCCGGGCGGCTGGGGCGGCTTGGAAGAAGGCCGGCGGCATCTGGGATTTCGCCGACGCATACTGGAAGTTGTACTGACCCCGCGGGGTCGGCAGATCTGGAGATTGTCGCCATGAGCCTCGATCGTTCGCTGAAGACCAAGGGCAATCTCGCGGGCAAGCGCTCCGTGCTCACCCGCGCCGAGCGCGTCTCGAAAATGGTGGCGGACAAGAAGATCGATGTCCGCAAGGAGGGCGCCCTGGGCCTCCGCAAGACCATCAGCCGCTGATCGCCCGAGAATCGCACGCTCGAATCCGCCGCTCCGCCGGGTCCGCCGGTGGAGCGGTATCGTTTTGCCATGAACATCGACGCCCTGCTTTGCGATCGGCCCCGCGGGATTCAGGTATCCGGGATCCGTCGCGTCTTCGAGTTGGCCGCCCATCTCACGGATCCGATCAATCTCTCGATCGGCCAGCCCGACTTCCAAGTACCCGACGCGATCAAGAGGGCGGCCGTCGAGGCGATCGAGGGCGACCGCAACGGATACACGCTGACGCAGGGCGTCGCCGAGCTCCGCGCCCGCATCGAGCGGGAGCTCTCGCACGACCTGGGCTGGCGATTCGGTGGCGGGGGCGACCCCACGCTGCTGGTCACGAGCGGCACATCGGGTGCGCTGCTGCTGGCCATGCTGGCGATCATCGGCCCCGGGGATGAATTCGTCATCCCCGACCCATACTTCGTGCTCTATCCCTATCTGGCGAACATCTGCGGGGGCAGGGCCGTTCGCTGCGACACCTACCCCGACTTCCGCCTGACCGCCGAGCGGGTCGAGCCGCTCCTGACCAGCCGCACCAAGGCGGTGCTCGCCTGCTCGCCGGGGAACCCGACCGGCGTGGTCGCCACCCGCGAGGAATGCCGCGATCTGCTGGAACTCTGCCGCCGGCGCGGCGTGCTGCTGATCTCCGACGAGATCTATGACGCCTTTACCTTCGAAGACGGGCTGACCGACCGCTCGGCCGGCGAGCCGGTCGGGCGCAAGGCCGCGAGCCCGGCACGCTTCGCGGGGGCAAGCGAGGATGTGCTCCTCGTCCGGGGCTTCGGCAAGACCTACGGCGTGACGGGATGGCGCATGGGATACGCCGCCGGACCCCGGGCGTTGATCGCCGAGATGGCCAAGTTCCAGCAGTACACCTACGTGTGTCCGCCCTCCATGGCCCAGTGGGGCTGCATTGCCGCGCTGGATGTCGACATGAGTCCGATGATCCGGGACTACCAGGCGCGGCGCGACCTCGTCGTCGATCGCCTCGGAGGTCTGACCGATGTCGCCCACCCCTCCGGCGCCTTCTACGCCTTCGTTCGCGTGCCGGACCGGCTCAAGCTCACGGGAACGCAATTCGTGGAACGCGCGGTCGAGCGGAATGTGCTGATGATTCCCGGGGGCGTGTTCAGCGATCGCGACACCCATTTCCGGCTGAGCTTTGCCACGCCTCGCAACAAGCTCGAACAGGGCCTCGACATCATCGCCGACCTGCTCGGCGGAGGGTGATCGGCCCGACATCGCTCTGGAGTCAGGGCGTCCAGACCCCCCCCACCGCTCAGGCATGCCATTCGAGTTGCTTCGGGTCGCACTCAGCCACCCGTGGGGCCGAGCAGCGCGTCGATCCTCGCGAGCAAGCCCGGGTCGTCGGGGCGGACACCGGACGCGAAGCGGGCGACGACATGCCCCTCGCGATCGATCAGATACTTGTTGAAGTTCCAGCCCGGCTCGCCGGCAACGGACGCCAGCTCCCGGAAGAGCGGGGCGGCGTCCGAGCCCTTCACATGCACCTTCTCGAACATCGGAAACGTCACGTGATACTTTGTGGAGCAGAATGCCGCGATCTCTTCGTTGGTGCCCGGCTCCTGGCCGAGAAAGTCGTTGCTGGGGAAGCCGAGGATCACCAGGCCCCGCCCCTCCCGAGAGGTGTAGAGCGACTCCAGCGACTCGTATTGCGGCGTGTAACCACACCGGCTGGCGACATTGACAATAAGCACCACGCGGCCCCGGTAGAGACTGAGATCCTGCGCCCCGCCGTCGATCCCGTTGACCGTCCGCGCCAGAACATCAGGCCCGGCGCCCGAAGACGCGGCACTCTGGACCCGCGGCCCGCACCCGACGAGCCCCGCGAACATCGCCACCGCCGTCCCGAGCCACCGCACCGCCGGACGCCGCTCGCGGCCCTGGCCGCCTCGATCCTGTCTCACACGCGCTCGCATGGCAAACCTCCCCGCCGCACTTGCTCGGCACCGGTTTGTTCGAACGGGGTGGTGGGTCCGGATTCGGATCGACCGCCAACGGCTCACTACTGCTCCTGCCGGCGCCGGGAGCCCGGACGATCGCGATGGATGCGCTCCACCTCCGCTGCCATCCCATCGAGGGCCTCGCCGCCGGCCCGCTCCGCAGCCGGGAACAGCTCCCGCTCTTCCCAGCGGATGTGCCGTTCGAGCATCGCTCCGGTCTGCTGCAGCCACTCCCCAGAGGGCGCCTCGGGGTTCTCCATGGCCATCCGGGCGTGCCGCTCGAGGGAGCGGTGCTCCTCCACCAGCCGGGCCCGATCGCTCGGATCCACTAGAGGCCCGACCAGGAACTCCTCGTCGGCGAAGTGCGCCTCGAGTTCCTCGGCCCAAGCCCCGGCGAGCTGTTCCGCGGCCCGCCGCCTTACCGCTTCGTCGCCGAGGGCCGCCTCACGCAGTTGGCGTGCAAGCGTCAGCCCGTTGTAGTGCTCTCTGGAGAGTGGCTGGAGCGAGGGGTGCCGCTTGAGCGGCGGGTTGTGGAAGCGCGGATCGGTCATAACACTCCGACTCTACGCAGTGTGTCCTCGAACTGGGCCCAGCGTTGCTCCAGCGTGCCGGTGTAGCCGATGCTGAAGCGCACGAGCCCGGGCTGGATCCCCGCCTGGCGGAGCGCTTCGTCGGAGAGTTCGCTCGAGGTCGAGCTGGCCGAGCAGGACATGAGGGTGTCGAAATAGCCGAGACTGACCGCGAGATAGCCGAATCGGTGGTCGTTCTGCAGCCCTTCCATGAGTTCGAACGCCCGTTCCTTGGAGCCCGTGTCGAGCGTCAGCAACCCGCCGGCGCCGAATCCCTCGTTGCCGATCCGCTTGAGCACCCCGTACTGGGGGTGGCTGGGCAGACCGGGGTAGGTGACGGCGAGCCCCAGCTCGGCCATCCGCTCGGCAAAGGCCTGCGCCCGGCGCGAATGCTCCCGCATGCGCATGCCGAGGTGCGGCAGGCGCAGCGCCAACTCGTGGGCAACTTTCGGGTCCATCGTGGGCCCGAGGAGCATGAGAGCACCCGTGTGGAGGTCCATCAGCTCGATGATGAACTCCTGGGAGGCGCACACCGCCCCGGCGATGATGTCCGAGGCCCCGCCGATGAACTTGGTCAGGCTGTGGACCACCACATCGGCGCCGAGCTGCGCGGGCGAGAGGACGAGCGGGGCGAACGTGTTGTCCACCACGAGCCGGGCCCCGTGGCCATGGGCGAGGCCGGCCAGGGCCGGGATGTCCGCGACCGCGAGGGTCGGGTTCGCGATCGACTCGCAGAACACCAGGCGCGTCCGGTCCCGGAATGCCAGGGCCACCGCCTCGTGGTCCGAGATATCGACAAACGTCACGCTGATCCCGGCCTTTGCCGGCAGGAACTCCCCGAGCAGGGCGAAAGTGCCGCCGTAGATCGTGTCCGAGGCGATCACGTGGTCGCCGGGTGAACACATCTGCATGATGGTGCTGGAGATCGCGCTCATGCCGCTCGCGGTGCAGTAGGCGGCGCCCGTCCCTTCCAGGGCGGCGAGGTATCGGCCCAGCACGTACACCGTCGGGTTGAAGTGCCGCCCATAGAGGTAGCACCCGCCCTCGGGGCCGCGATGGCCCTGGAAGATCTCGGGCATCAACTCGGCATCGAGCACCGTGAAGGTGGTCGAGGCTTCGATCGACATGTTCACGCCACCGTGCTCGCCGAACTCGTGCCGGACCTCCGCCAGCGAACGTTCAGGATCAAATGGCATATGTGACTCCGCAATGACCGCCCGATCGCACCGCCGGCGCCCGACCCAGGGCGGCGGGATCCGACAGGGACGGCGAGCGATCCGGGCTGGCGACCGACCTAGTGCCGAGCCTTCTCGAACAACTCCGCCACCTTGCCCCAGTTCACCACATTCCAGAACGCCGCGATGTAGTCGGGACGGCGATTCTGGTAGTTCAGGTAATACGCGTGCTCCCAGACATCCAAGCCCAGGAGGGGCTTATGTCCGATCATCGCGGGCGCATCCTGGTTCGGGGTGCTTGCAACGTGCAGTTTCCCCTTCTCGTCGAAACCAAGCCACGCCCAGCCGCTACCAAACCTCGTGGCGGCGGCCTTCGCGAACTGCTCCTTGAAGGAGTCGAAGGACCCGAACGCCTGGTTGATGGCGTCGGCGAGCGCGCCGGAGGGCTGGCCTCCGCCCCCCTTACCGGCGGGGGCCAGGACCTGCCAGAAGAGGGAGTGATTCACGTGGCCGCCCAGGTTGTTGCGGACGGCCGTCCGGATGCCCTCGGGCAGGGTGTCGAGCTTGGCGAGGATTTCCTCGGCGGGCTTGTTGGCCCACTCGGTGCCCTCGAGCGCGGCGTTGGCGTTGTTGACATAGCCCTGGTGATGCTTGGAGTGATGGATCTCCATCGTCCGTGCATCGATGTGGGGCTCGAGCGCGTTGGTGGGATAGGGAAGTTGGGGCAGTGTGAAAGCCATCGGGACCTCCTTGCAAGATGCCGATCAAATACCATACAAATTCAAACGATAGAAAACGACTGCTTGGGCTTGCGTCCTCGTCGATTCTAGGTAAGCTGGTTGGCCCGGGACCGGACGGCAGGATGGCGTCCAGATTCTCGGTCTCGCCTGAAGCGGAGCTTCTCGTGGGGTTTTCGGACCCCGGCGTGAGGACGATGTGTGGGGTTCGCTGCGGGGCACGGACGCGGCGTTCAGGGCTTTCTCTCAGTCTTCGAGAAACTGAAACCCGGCCTGATCGGAATGCGTAAGAGGGAAGCCGGCGCGGTACGCTATGGGAGGCCGCGGGCTCGGGCTGCATGGACAGCCCCACGGCGCGGCCGGCGTCAGGACGGGGAATCGTGCGGGGCGTTGGGAAGATAGGCCGAGGCAGGCAAGGAAGAATCGGATGAACCAGACCAGGCAGAACCGCAAGCTGACACCGCTCGAGCAGGTGCGTCGCCGCCACCGCGTCGGGTTGGCGGCGTCGACCGCGCCCGAGGGCCGTTCCGCCACAACCAAGCGGCTGAGCGCCGAGGACGAGCGTCTGCTCAAGCACCTGCTCAGCGAGGAGCAGGATTTCATCGACAGCCCGGTGTTCTACGAGAAGAACGCCGACGAGATGATCTACGACAAGGCCCCGGACATCCAGAAGCCGGACACCACCTGGTACCACCCGGTGATGGACGACCTCTCGAGTTCTCGGAGCAGCCGGACTGTCAAGAGCTCCCAGCAGGTGATCCTCACGGGCGCCGAGGAGCGGGTGCTGTTCCACCAGTTCAACTACGCCCGCTACCGGGTGTGGAAGATCCAGCAGGAGGTCTGGTCGGGCGCCTCGCGTCAGCCGACGCCCGAGCACGCCGAGCAGATCCTGAGCTGGCACCGCCGGGCCGAGAAGATCCGTGAGCAGATCGCCGAGACCAACCTCGCCCTGGTGCTGGCCATGGCCAAACGCACCCGCATGAGCGAGGTGGACTTCGCCGACCTGGTCAGCGAGGGCAACATGGCCCTGCTCCGCGCGGTCGACAAGTTCGACGCGGGGCGTGGGTACAAGTTCTCGACGTACGCCTGCCGGGCGATCCTGAAGGCCTTCAGCCGTCAGGGCATGAAGCTCAGCAAGTACCGCCAGCGGTTCCCCACCGATTTCGACCCCAAGCTGGAGAAGTCGAACTACGTGGAGGCCAAGCGGGAGGGCTTTGAAAAGGACGCCGCGGAAGAGGTCAAACGGATCGTGACCGAGAACCGGGCCGACCTGACCGAGGTCGAGCGGACGGTGATCGAGCACCGCTTCGGGCTTGAGAGCGGCGAGGAAAAGCCGATGACGCTCGAGCAGGTCGGGCAGATCATCGGGGTGACCAAGGAGCGCGTGCGCCAGATCCAGAACAAGGCGATGGAGAAGATCCGCCTGACGCTGGAGGCGAGCTTCTTGGGCAACCGCCCCGCCGAGGAAGAGGGCGCCGAAGGCCCCGAGAACGGCGCCGAGCCCCGGCCCGCCGTGGCGGTCGACTGACCGCCGAGACATGCACCCCTCGGGGCCCCGGATATCACCGGGGCCCCGGTTCGTTTTGGGGGTCCCGCCCGCGGAGGCTCCGGGGAACCCGGGACCGCGCCCTGCGAATGGGTGGGATCGGGGCCGCGCGGCGGCGGCGCTTGTTGCGCGCTCGTCACGAAGGCCCCGGAGTTGCTAGGCTTTCCGCCCCGGCCCGCTGGGCGCCAGCGTCGGGGCGGCTCGGTCCCCAAGGTCGCCGGAGCAGGAGTGGACGACAGATGACGGTCGATACGGAAGTGCATACCGACGCGGGCCATGTCGGACACGTGGTGCTCCCATCGAAGAAGAAGAGCGACCCGTTCGAGACGCGGTGGGGCAAGTTCCTCCAGGCGACGATCAAGTTCTCCGCGTCCGACCTGATCATGAAGACGGGCCAGCCGCCGAAGATCCGGCTGCGCGGGGCGCTCAAGCCCCTCGACACACCCGCGGTCACCGAGGACGAGTTCTGGCAGATCGCCCGCGCCATCATGAGCCCCGAGCAGCTCGAGGACCTCCACAAGTTCGGCTCGGCGGACTTCGCCTACGACTTCGACGACAACACCCGCTACCGCGTGAATCTGTTCATGGCCCGCGGGAAGCTCTCGATCGCGGCCCGGCGCATCACGAGCAACATCCTCCCCTTCGAGGGCCTGTACCTGCCGCCGATCATGGCGGACATCGCGATGCAGCCCCAGGGCATCGTGCTGCTCTGCGGCGTGACGGGATCGGGCAAGTCGACCACGATCGCCTCGATGCTGCAGTACGTGAACGAGCGCAAGCCCGTGCACATCGTGACGATCGAGGACCCGATCGAGTACATCTTCAACGACGCGAAGGCGACCATCAACCAGCGTGAGATCGGCATCGACTGCCTCGACTTCAAGATCGCCCTCCGCGCCCTCGTCCGTGAGAACCCCGACATCGTGCTCGTCGGCGAGATGCGCGACAACGAGACGTTCGAGGCCGCGCTCATGGCCGCCGAGACCGGGCACCTCGTCTACGGGACGATCCACGCCAGCTCGACCACCCAGACCTTCAGCCGCATCTACGGCCTCTTCGAGCAGGACGAGGTCGAGGGCGTGCGGAAGATCCTCGCCTACCAGATGCGGGCGTTCGTCTACCAGAAGCTGCTGCCGACGCTGCACGAGAACATCCACCGCATCCCGGCGATCGAGATCCTGGTCAACAACACGGTCGTGCAGAAGCACATCCTCGAGGGGCGCGAGGGCGAGCTGCGCGAGTACATCAACTCGATCGAGGCCATCCAGTCGGGCATGAAGGACTTCAACCTGTCCCTGGTCGAGCTGGTCGAGAAGGAATACATCCACATGCGGACGGCGATCGACGCCTCCCCGAACGTGGACGAGCTCATGATGAGGCTGAAGAAGCTGGGCTGAGGCCCGGCATGACGATCACCCCCCGCCCGGCGAGGACCGCCGCGCGGGCGCACGAGACGGGATGAATTGCCGTTGATGCCTGCCATGGAACAAACGCTGGGGGCGAGCATGCCGCTGACATTGGCTCAGGATGCGTTCGTGCTGGTTTCGCCGTGGAAGCCGGTGCTCTTTCTGCTGCCCCTCACCGCGTGGGCGTGGCTGATCTCCTCGAACTACGACAAGCACGCCACGCGATTCCACCTGGAGCCGCAGAAGTGGAACTCGTTCCACCTCTTCATCGGCCTCATCGCGTTCCTTGTGGGCGTGCTGATCCCCGTGCACGGATTCCTGGGCCTGATCGCCGGCCTCGGCGCAGAGCTGGCCATCCTCGGGATCAGCGTCGCGGCCTATCCCGTCATCGCAAACAAGGACGAACGCGTCCCCGAGGACCACAAGGTCAAGCTGCTCGATATGTCACAGGTCGCCGAGGCTCGGGCGAACAAGCATGCCGCCAAGCAGGCCGGGCAGGCCGAGCTGCAGATCCGCGCCGACGATGGTGCCATCACCGACGTGCCCCCGAAGGAAACCGCCGAATTCGCCCTGCGCGTCGCCGCCGAGGGCTCCTGCTCCGGGGCAAGGCCGCCCGCGCCTCCGAGGTCGTGGTCCGGCCGACCGGCAAGGAAAGCGGCTATGGCGTCTCGTTCCTGGTCGACGGCGTCCCCGTCGCCGACACCACGCTGCCCGCCGCCGAGGCCGTCAAGCTCATCGATTTCTGGAAGGCCGCCGCCAAGCTCGACGTCGCCGATCGCCGCCGCAAGCAGGTCGGCCAACTCAAGATCGTGCACGGTGAGACCAAGCACAAACTGAAGCTGACGACGGCCGGCGGCCAGTCCGGCATGCTCATGACGCTGCTGATCGACCCGGATCTGGCGGTGCGCCGCAAGTTCGACGCGATGGGATTCCTCGATCCCCAGGTGGCGGCCGTCAAGCGGATCGTGGAGGACGCGGTCGGCGTCGTGCTCATCGCCGCCCCGGCCGACGCCGGGGGGACGACGCTGCTCTACGCGATGGTCAGACAGCACGACGCGTACACCCAGAATGTCCAGACCATCGAGCTCGACCCCCAGGACCAGGTCGAGGGCGTCCGACAGAACACCTTCGATCCGACCAAAGAGGGCGCCGAGCACTCGACGCTCGTGCGTTCCATCCTGCGTCGTGATCCCGATGTCGTAGGCATCGCCGAACTGCCCGACTCCCCCACCGCCAAGGAGATCGCCCGCGCCGACCAGGAGCGGACCCGGCAGTACGTTCTCCTCCGCTCTTCGGGGGGGCTCTCGGCGATCCAGACGTGGTGCAAGGCCGTCGGCGATCTGGCGACCGCGGGGGACTGCCTGCACGGCGTCGTCGCCGGGCGCCTGGTCCGCAAGCTGTGCAACAACTGCCGCGTCGGATACACACCCTCGCCCGACATGCTCAAGAAGCTGGGCCTGCCCGCCGACAAGGTGCCGCAGCTCTTCAAGAAGGGCGGGCAGGTGCTGATCAAGAACAAGCCCGAAACCTGCCCGATCTGCGCCGGCGGGGGCTACATCGGCCAGGTGGGCATCTTCGAGGTGTTCCCCATCGGCCCCGCCGAGCGGGAACTCATCAAGAGCGGCAACCTCGCCGCACTCCGCGCCGAGTTCCGCAAGCAGGGGCTGCCGACCCTCCAGCAGGCGGCCCTGCTCAAGGCCGTCGAGGGGATCACGAGCATCGAAGAGATCATGCGGGTGACCGCGACCGAGACCGCCAAGCAGGCCGCCCCGGCGGGCGCCTGAGCACAGGGGACAGGAGACGAAGCCATGATGAACATTCTGGTGATCGTGGTCGTGCTGGCGATGGCCTATACGGGCGTGCTGAAGAAGTTCTTCTCGTCGCTGCTCCATATGGCGTGCGTGATCGTTGCCGGCGCGATCGCCTTCGCCTTCTGGGAGCCGCTGTCGTACCTCATCCTGAACAAGGCGCCGACCCGCGGGTTCTTCGACTTTATCGAGTACAGCGCGTGGGCCATCGGACTGGTCGTGCCCTTCGGCGCGTCCCTGGCCGTCCTGCGCGTCGCGACCGACAAGCTCGCGCCGGCCAACGCCATCGCCGTGCCCGCGGCCGACGTCGTGGGTGCGGGCGTGTGCGGCGCGATCTCCGGGCTGATCACCGCCGGGATCCTCGTGATCGCGATCGGCACCATGCGGTTCAAAAACACCGACTTCGGCTACCAGCCGATCAAGGTCGAGGGCGGATCGCTCGTCCGAAGCGGCAAACTGCTCATCCCCGCCGACCAGATCGTCGGCAAGCTCTACGCCATGACGAGCGAGGCCGCATTCGCCAGCGCCAATCCCCTCGCCAGGTGGCGGCCCGAGCCGTGGCACGCGGCCGAGGTCATGCGCATGACCGACAGCGGGCTGGGACGCAACACCGCCCGCCCCGCCGACTACGGCGTGCTGGCCCGCTACCGCGTGGACGCCGCCGATGGCGAGAACCTCTACCAGGACCGCTGGGCCAACACCCCACAGGCCGTGAAGTTCCTGGACGGCGAGTCGGTCGGCCCCAACGCCTACATCGAGGGCGTGGTGCTCGATATCAAGCCCTCCCTACGCGAGCCCAGCTCGAGCTTTGTCGCGATCTCCGCCGGTCAGGTCTGGATGATCGCCGAGGACGCCGCCACCGGCAAGCGTCTGGACCTCCACCCCATCGCGGCCGTTGCCAACCCGCAGGGCGCAGAGACCTCGCTCGCCCGCTTCCTCTACGAATCACCCAACTTCAGCCTGGCCTCCGCCGGAGCAGCCGTCCGGCCCATGGCGTTTGAATTCGCCGTCCCCAAAAGCTACCAGCCCATCGCGATCTACCTGAAGAACATCCGGCAGGTGTTGAGGCCGGTGCCCGACGAGGTCACCTACACCGTCGCGGAACGCGACCGCGCGATCGAAGATGGCAGCCTGATCGAAGGCTCGACCCCGATCCCGAAGGACTACGGCAAGACCCCGCAGGGTGGATCCCAGGCCCAGGGCCCCAACACCGGGCGGCCCCAGAGCCCCGAGGACGAGGCTCGCGACAAGGGGCTCAGCCCCACCAACACCCTCGGCCGCCTGACGATCCAGAAGGGCACCGAGAAGGGGCTGCGCATCGGCGAGGGCAACCACATCCTCGAGGGCGACGAGAAGTGGGATCCCAAGGCTCTTGGCGTGCGTGCGATCGACCGCAAGCTGATGATCGACAAGTTCCAGGTCGACGACGGCGTGGTGATGGTGCAGGTGGACGTGAGCGGCGAGCGCCCCGGCAGCCTGCTCGGGCAGGCGATGGCCGCCGCGGAGCGGATCGTGCCGCCCCAGCTCATCGACACCAACGGGATCGCCTACGACGCCGTCGGCTGGATCTACCAGGACCGCGACAAGGTCTATATCCGCTACACCCCGGGGCAGCCCATCCGTGGGCTGTCGGAGTTGGCCGACAAGGACGTGGTGCTGAGCAGCAGCCGAAGCGATCAGAAGCTCACCCTCCTCTTCCTGTGCAGCTTCAACTCACAGATCAAGAGCTTCAACATCGGCAACAAGGTGGTTTTCGAGATGGGCAACCCGCTGAAGCTGGACAAGAAGCAGAAGTAACGCCGCCGATGGCCCCGCAAACGAAAGCGACCCCCGAGTGCTCCTCGGGGGTCGCTCTGCTTTGAGGGCTGGCTTGCGGAGGGGGCGGCGATCCGGCTCGGCCGATCCGCGGCTCAGGCGTCCTGAGCCTCGGCCGCCGGCTCGGACTCGGCGGGCTTGGCCTCGGACCTGCCCTTGTTCCCGCGCCGGGAGCGTTCGATCAGGTTGCCCTCGTTGTCGAACTCCATCTCGTCCCGCTCGTCCTCGTCGATGTGACGGTCGGCCTTGACGTGGAGCTTGATGCTGGCCTCCATGTCCGAAGCGAGCTTCACGAGCACATCAAAGCTGTCGACGCGCTTGATCGTGAACGGCAGACGGACCTCGCGAGGCTTGACCGTGTAGCCCGCCTTGGCGAGCGCCGCCGAGACATCCTGCTGCGTCACCGAGCCGTAGAGGTGGCCCAGGTCATTGCAGGACCGCTCGATGGTGATCTCGAGGCCCTCCATCTTGCCGATCATCTTGCGACGCTCAGCGGTAAGAGCCTCAAGGGCGGCCTCGGCCTTGGCTCGCTTATCGGCCAGGGCCGCCAGCTTGCCCTCGGACGGCTCGGTCGCGAGGCCCCGGGGCAGGAGGAAGTTGCGGGCATATCCCGCCCGCACCGTCACGACATCACCGACGATGCCGAGGTTGTCGACGCTTTCGGTGAGGAGCAGTTGCAGATTCTTGGTCGCCATGATCGTTCCTTTCGCTGTCCTTGGCCACCCCCGAGCGAGGGTGGGAAGTTGAGGAGCCGCCCGAGTCTCGAGTCGGCCCCAACGGGCGCCCCGCGGCGACGCCGCCGCGAGGGGTCGAGTCTAGGCCCGCCCACCGGCCGTCAGAACGGGATGTCGTCGTCCGGGGGGAGTTCGTCATAGGACTGGGCGGCCCCTCGTGAGGCCGGAGCGCCGCCCGTGCGGCGCCCGCCCGCGGGGGCCCCACCACCGCCACCGCCCTCGTCCTTGGCGCCGATGAACTGGAAGTTCTCGACCACCACGAGCAGGCGGGACCGCTTGCCCCCGCCGTTCTTGTCCTCCCATTGATCAAGCTTGAGCCGACCCTCGATGAAAATGGGGTTGCCCTTGTGGAGGTATTGGCTGATCACCTCGGCGGCCCGGCCCCACGCCTCGCAGTCGACGAAGGTGACCTCCTCGCGCTGCTCTCTGGAGGCCCCTTCACCGACGGAGAAACGGCGGTTGACGGCCAGGCCGAACTTCCCGATCGCCGTGTTGTTCTGGGTGTATCTCAGCTCGACGTCGCGAGTGAGGTTGCCCATCAGCAGGACCTTGTTGAAATTCCCAGCCATGAGTTCCTCCGGTGCATAGTCGCCAAGCCCCCGACGAAGGGGCCGCGTTCGTTCGGTTCATGGAAGGATAGCATCTCCCAGACCGGGGCGTCGATCACTCCGCGGCCGCGGGCTGCTCGGCGGCCGGCTCTGAGGTGGGCCGGACCTCGGCCGCCCGGGCGGCGCGGAGCTTGGCCTCGGTGGCCAGGCCGGTCCGATCGTCAACCCCGGCCAGTTCCGCCTCGCCGATGTGGTCGGCGCGGAGGATCATGACTCGGAGGATCCGCTCGGAGAGGTTGCAGTCACGCTCGATGTGGGCGAGCGACTCGGCCGGGGCCCGGAAGTAGCATAGCAGGTAGAACCCGCGCCGCTGCTTGTCGATCTCGTAGGCAAGCCGGCGCTCGTCCCACTTGCGGATCCCGACGATCTCGGTGTGGCCGCGCCGGAGGATCTCCTCGATATGGGAGACGATGCTGCCGAGGTCGGCGGCCTCGGCCTGGCTGATCAGGAACATGGACTCGTACAGGGCTTTGGTCTCGGACATGGGATCGGCCTTTCGTTGGACCGGCGTTCGGCGCCGGCCGGGGTTCAGTTCTGGGCCCCGCCCTGCCCGGGCTGGGGGTCCTTGGATTCGGGGTCTTTCAACTCTGGTTTGAGCTTCGCGTTGAAGCGGTTCATGGCGGTCGTGAGGCCCGAGGCGACAAACGCCTCCGTGGCGTCCGCGGCGGCCTCGACCGACGAGCGGAGCGGGACGAGTTCTTCCTCGGCAAACCGGGAGAGGACGAAGGCCGCCTGATCGAACATCGGCGGCTTGGGCCCGATCCCGATGCGGCAGCGCGGATACTCGCCGGTGCCGAGTCGGCGCTCGATGTCGGCCAGCCCGTTGTGCCCGCCGGGCCCTCCGCCGGCACGGAGCCGGATCGAGCCGACAGGGATGGCCAAGTCGTCGGTGAGCACGAGCACATCGGCGACGGGCACCTTGTAGAACTGCAGGGCCTGGAGCACCGACTGGCCCGAGAGGTTCATGTAGGTCACCGGCTTGACGAGGAGACACTTCTGCGAGGCGATGGAGGCCTCGACGCAGTCGGCGCTGAAGCGTGCCTTGACAACGGTCCCGCGTGCGTGCCGATCGACGAGGCGATCGACCACCATGAACCCGGCGTTGTGCCGGGTCTTGGCGTATTGGCTGCCGGGATTGCCGAGGCCGACGATCAGCTTCATGTGGGTCAGGCTCCGGCCTCGTCCTTCTTGCGCTCGGAGATCACCTCGGGCTGGGACTGCCCGGCCACGGCGGCGGCCTCGGCCTCCTCGAGGTGGGTGTGGATGATGATCTGCGCGATGATCGCCCCGGCCTCGGTGACGAGCTTCATGTCGGCCAGCGGCAGCTGGAGGTCGGAGGCGTGGATGATCTTGCCGGCCTCCAGGCCGGCGACATCGACCTCGATGCCCTCGGGCATGTCCGCCACGCGGCACTCGATCTCGATCTCGTTGTTGGGGTGCATGAGCACCGCGCCGGCCGTCTTGAGCCCGATGGCCTCGCCGATGAGGTGGATCGGCACACGCACGTGGACGCGCTCGTCCAGATCGACGCGGGCGAAGTCCGCGTGGACGACGTTGGTGCCCAGGTGATCGAACTGGAGGTCCTTGAGCAGGACGACCTGGGCCGCAGACTCGCCCTCGAGCTGGATCTGGTAGACCTTCTCGCCCTTGTGGACGTGGAGCAGCGCGTCGCGGGCATCGACGGAGATGGCCACGGGCTCCTTGCCGTGCCCATAGACGACGGCCGGCAGCCCGCCGGCCTTCCGGATGCGCTGGCTGTACCTCGATCCGACACGGTCGCGAAGTTTCGCGCTCAGGACTGGTGCGTTCTCATGCATGGCGTGGTTCCTCAAAGAGTCGTGCGTGCGTGATTCCTGGCTTCGTTCTGGGTTTCTTGCCCGCCCCGGACCGGGGCGGGCTTATCGCTTGGTTCCCGCCGTTCGCTCGAACAGGGCGCTGAGCGACAGGTTGTTATGGATGCGGTGGATCGCCTCGCCGAGCAGCCCGCCCACCGAAAGGACCCTGAGCTTCTCGCCCAGCGGCGCGAGCCGGTCGTGGTCCACGGGGATGGTGTCCGTCACCACCAGGCTCGAGATCGGGCTGGCGGCGATTTTCTGCACCGCCGGCCCGCAGAGCACGCCGTGCGTCGCGGCCGCGATCACGTCGGTCGCCCCGTGCTCGATCACCAGCTTGGCCGCCTCGCTGATCGTGCCGCCGGTGGAGATCATGTCGTCGAACATCAGCACGGTCTTGCCCTTCACCGAGCCGATGATGTGCTCCGTGACGACCTCGGTGCCGGAGACGCGCCGCTTGTTGATAATGGCCAGATCGCCCCCAGCAGGTTGGCAAACCCCTCGGCGACCTTGACGTTCCCAACGTCCGGGCTCACCAGGCACAGATCGCCAAGACGGTCGCGGATCGAATGGAAGTAGTCGAAAAAGACCGGCGTCGCCGAGAGGTGGTCGACCGGAAGGTCAAAGAACCCCTGGATCTGGGCGGCGTGCAGGTCGATCGCGAGCACCCGATCGGCCTTGGCCGCCGTGATGAGGTTCGCGACCAGCTTCGCCGTGATCGGCACGCGCCCCTTGTCCTTGCGGTCCTGACGACCGTACCCGAAGTAGGGCGTCACAATGGTCACGCGCCGGGCGCTGGCCCGCTTCAGACAGTCGATGAAGATCAGCAGCTCGACCAGGTTGTCGTTGACCGGCGAGCACGTCGAGATCACGACGAAGCAGTCGCGCCCCGCACGTCCTCCTCCAGCCGCACCAGCAGCTCGCCGTCCGGGAAGACCACCGTGCGGGCCTCGCCGATGGGCCTCTTGAGATGTCCGCAGACACGCTCGGCGAGCCCGCGGCTGTTGCGTCCGGCGAAGACCCTGAGCTCGTTGTTGCCATCCATCGTCATTGCGCGCCCCTCACCACGCCCGCGAGCCGATCGCGCAGGATGCGATCAACCTCGGCGAGCTGCTCCGGCGTGTTGATGCTGAGCACGTCCTCGGGTGGCACGGCGTCGATCACCTCGACCCGTTCCCCCATCGTCATCAGGATCGTCGGCACGTCCGTGAGGTAGTACTCGCCGCTCGTCGCGTCGCGCTGCACGCGCCGCAGCCCCTCCCGGAGGCTCCCCAGGCGGAAGCAGTAGTAGCTCGGGTTGACCTCGCGGATCGCAGACTGCTCGGGCGTGGCGTTCTTCTGCTCCACGATCGCGGCAAATCGGCCGGACTCGTCCCGCACGATCCGGCCGTATCCGGCCGGGTCCGCGATCACGCTCGTCGCGAGCGTCGCCGAGGCGCCCGTCGAGGCATGCCGGGCGAGGAGTTCGGCCAGCGTCTCGGCGCGGATGAGCGGCCCATCGCCCGCGAGGACCAGCACAGGAGTCGCGGGGTCCAACCCCTCGAGCGCCGCCTCGGCGCAGCTCACCGCGTGCCCTGTGCCGAGCTGCTCACCCTGAACGGCAAAGGCCAGCCTGCCCCCAAAGCCCCCCAAGGCCGTCCGCACCCGCGCCTGTTCATAGCCGACGATGATGATCACCCGGTCGCAGCCCGCCCGAAGACAGGCGTCCACCACGTGGCACACCATCGGGCGATCCGCGACCTCGTGCACGACCTTCGGCAGATCGGACTGCATGCGCGTGCCCTTCCCCGCGGCCATGATGACCGCCGCGGGAGGGAGCGTCCGGGATGGGCTTGGGGGAAGGGTCATCGCCTCGAGGGCGGCACCAAGTCGAACAAACACTACCCGGCCAGGATTCGAACCTGGACTAACAGGACCAAAACCTGCTGTGCTGCCATTACACCACCGGGCAGTCGATCATCCGGCTCGCGTGGCGGTTCGTGCCGCGCGTCTCCTTCTTGGGCGTCACGGACTGGGGCCGGACGCGGGACCACGAAATCTCGCGGTCCGAGGTCCCGGTGGGGCGTTCCCACCGACAGAAGGACGACGGCCGCGGCTGGTGACCGGGCGAAGGCCCGATCCAGAGCTGGACCCTGCAGGCCGCGGATGCTCGGCATGAGCACTCCAAGGCAGGACCCCTGACCGCGCCTCCTCCCGGAGTATCCCGGGCGTCCGTCGCGATCGGCTCCGACAACTGACGCGGAAGTATCTGGCCCCGAGGCCTCCGAGTCAAAGGCCCCCGTCCGGCTCCACGGCGGGCCCGCCGGAGGTCTCGGCGGCGGGCATTTCCTCTTCCTCCCGGTCCAGATTCGCCGCGCCGATCACGTCATAGCAGGTCGCAAGGAGCCCGAGGAGCGGGAACCGCCATTCCTTGAAGGGGCTCGGACCGAGGCGTCGGAGGAGGGGGTGGGTGACGGCGGGCGGCCCGATCGGGGTCGGAATGCCCTCCAACTCGGGCCCGGCATCCCAGAATGCGTCGAGACACTCCTCGAGCGGCTTGCCTCGCGCCGAGGGGGCGCCAGGGACGTGCGCCTCGTACACCGGGGTCGAGACCGCCGCGAGCTCACCCTGGCCCGTGCTGCTGCGGACCGCGTCGAGCAGGTGGTCGCCGCTGCGTCCCCGCAGCTCGAAGAGCGCGAACGCCCTGTCCTGGATGCGGGACGTGGTGATGGCCCAGACGGTGCAGACATGCTTGCACCACCCCGCGGTATGGCCGCAGGTGCAGGCGACCTGGACATCGCTCGCCGCCGGGACCAGGCCGGCCCCCGAGGCGGCGAAGAGGCTATCGAGCTGCTCGGGGACCTCGCCGGCGAGCAGTCGGGCGGTGTAGATGGCTTGTCCGGCCATGGCGCGGACGGCGGTGTCCCAGACCTCTTGCGAGATGGCGCGGAAGCGGACGGAGGTGGAGTAGGGACGATCCGAGCGCCCCTGGACCGAAGCGGTGACGGCGGTCGTGCTGAACTCGACGCTGACGGCCTGGCCCTTGCGGGCATACTCGAGGCCCTCGGCGAAGTCTTCGGGCGAGGAGTTCTGCCTGGCGATGTCCAGGAACTGCCGCGACAGCGCGTGATCCGGCTCGCGGGTGCCGGCCCAGGGCACGCGGATCCCCCCACGCACCTTGCGGGGGTGCAGCGTCATGCCGGGGCGGGGTCTGCGTGAGGGGACGTGCTCGAACATGCTTTCATCCGATCCGGTGTGCAGCCGGGCCGACGAGTCCGCCGGCCGTTTGGGGCTGGACCAAGGGTGTGATCAATCCTCTTCCACGGCGTCGGCGCGGAGCGTGAGAATCGATCGCAGGTCATCGGTCGAGAGCTCGGTGAGCCACCGCTCCCCCGCCCCGACGATCGACTGGGCCAGCTGCGTCTTGCTCTCGATCATCTCGTCGATGCGTTCCTCCAGTGTGCCCCGAACGACAAACTTGTGGACCTGGACGGTCTTGTCCTGCCCGATGCGGTAGGCCCGGTCGGTGGCCTGATTCTCCACGGCGGGGTTCCACCAACGGTCAAAGTGGAAGACGTGCGACGCGGCGGTGAGATTCAGGCCGACGCCGCCCGCCTTCAGCGAGAGGATCATGATCGGGCGGGCCATCCCCATACCCTGGAAATCGTCGATCATGTTCACGCGGTGGCCCTGGGCCGTGCCGCCGTGGAGGAACAGCACCTCGCGGTCGAACTCGTGACGGAGCATCAGGCTCAGCAGGTGCCCCATCTGCCGATACTGCGTAAAGATCAGCGCCTTCTCGTCGGAAGCGAGGATCTCGTCGAGCATCTCCATGATGCGCAGGCACTTGCCCGAGCGCGAGGGATCCGGGGGCACGCCGGTATCCGGATCGAAATCCTTGAGAGCCTGCGCGGGGTGGTTGCAGATCTGCTTGAGCTTGATGAGCGAGCTGAGCACCAGGCCCCGACGGTGCATGCCCTCGGCGGCATCGACCTCCTTGAGCATCCGGCCGACGCAGGATTCGTACAGCGAGGCCTGCTCGCGCGTGAGCAGACAGAACTCCTTGGTCTCCAGCTTCTCGGGCAGCTCCACCATGATCGAGGGATCGGCCTTGTGGCGCCGGAGCACGAACGGGCGCACCAGCGCCCGCAACTGCTCGGCCTTCTGCTCGTCGTGGTACCGCTCGATCGGCACGCTGAACCGCCGGCGGAAGGTCGCCGCCGGGCCCAGGTAGCCGGGGTTGAGGAAATCCATGATGGACCACAGCTCGGCGAGCCGGTTCTCGACCGGCGTGCCGGTCAGCGCGATCCGGCGGGGGGCGAGAAACGAGCGAACAGCCTGGCTCTGCTTGGCCTGGGGGTTTTTCACGTACTGAGCCTCGTCGAGCACGATGCGCCGCCAGTGCACCCGCTCGAGTTGCTCCTTGTCCCGGTTCGCGAGAGCGTAGGTCGTCACGAACAGATCGCACTCGGCGACCTCCGACAGCAGCTGCTCCCCCGCCGCCCGCTCGACGCCGTGGTGCACCATCACACGCAGACTCGGCGCAAAGCGCCCCGCCTCGCGAACCCAGTTGCCCACGACCGACATCGGCACGACGAGCAGCGTGGGGCCAAGCCCCGCCGATTCGGCCCGCGCCTCGATCCCAACCTCTCGCTCATGCAGCAGCAGCGCGAGCAACTGCACCGTCTTGCCCAGGCCCATGTCGTCGGCGAGGCACGCCCCGAAGCCGAACCGCTCCAGGAACGCCAACCAGGAGACGCCCCGAATCTGGTAGGGGCGAAGCGAGCCCTTGAACTCGGTCGGAGATTCAACCGTCTCCAATCGCTCAGCGACCCCAGCCTCGTCGAACAGCGGCGAGAGCCATCCGGAAACCTCGATCCCCGTGACCCGCAGCGCGTGCTGCCGGCTCTCGGCGGCGTACGCCATCCGCAGCGCGTCGCCCAGCGTTGTATCGCCCTGCCCAGCCTGGCGGACCAGACGCAGCGCCGCCTGGAGATCCTCCGGCCGCAGTTCGACCCAGCGTCCACCGAGCCGAACCAGCGGTGCCTTGGCGGCCGCGAGCGACTCGAACTCGGACTGGCTGAGCACGTGATCGCCCACCGAGATGTCCCAGGCGAACCGAACAAGGGCCTCGAGCCCGAGTCGGGCGGGCTGGGCATCGGTGGCGTGGGGACCCGCGTCCTCGGGCATGCCCTCGCCGCTGTCGATGCGCAGGCGCGCCCCCAGCCGCATGGTCGGCTGATCCCACCAGACCGGCGCCTCCACCGAGAAGCCCTGCTCGATCAGCAGGGGCCGAACTTCGCGAAGGAACTGGTACGCCTGCGACGTATCGAGCTCCAGCGAGGTCGGCTGCACCTCCTTGAGGGCGCGCTCGACCTGCTTATAAATCTTCGAAGCACGACCCAACTCGGCGAGAAGCAGCTCCCGCGGGTTCTCGAGCCGCCGACCGCCGAGGGAGATTGAATCGGTGGGGAGCAGCCAGACGTCGGCGGCCTCCACGATCAGCGACTCGTCGTCCACCGCCTGGAGCTCGAACTGCAGCTGCCAGGCCAGCCCTTCCGGAACGCCCTGGGCCTCGTCGATCAGGTCGAGATCGACGGGCTCCTCAAGCCGCAGCCGGAGCTTCCACGCCGCCGACAGCCCCCGGTCATCCAGCCCGGCAATCCACGTGCGCACACGTCGGACCAGTTCGGGGCCGAACCGGTCCTGCGCTTCAATCTCGGGCGTCTCGTCGAGCAGCCCGGCCAGCCACGCGACCTGGGGGTCGTCCTCGGCGCGACTGGTCGAGATCGCGTCGCCCATGTCATCGGCGACCAGGGCCCGACGGCACAGCGCGTCGGTCACCTCTCCGAGCGCCGCATCGGTCACCGCCCACGCATCGTGATCGCAGGACCCCAGCCCCGCCCTCGCGATCGTGGGCATCGACCGGGCCAGCGCCACCACGCGGCTGGTCGCCGGCTCATCCCCGAGCCACGGACGCCAAACCCCCTCGGCCGCACTCCCGCCCACCTGGAGCACCATCGGCACAACCCGCTGCTGGCACACCAGCGACCTCGCCATGCGTGCGAGCGTCGCAAAGAAGCGGATGGAGGCGCCGGTCGCCAACGCGGGCGAACCGGCCGCCGCGTCGAGCAGGCCGTCCAGGAGGGACTCCATGTCGGCCGGAGCCACGACGACGCCGGCGACCGACACTTCCTCGAGCGTCGGGGCGCCCGAGGGCACGGCGCCGTGGAGGGCCGGCGCGTGCAGCATGAGGGTGGGGCTGGGGCACGGGCGTCCGGCGGCGTGGGGCAGGCGGAGCCGCAGGTCGCAGCGCCCGGCGTGACCTGGGACCAGGCCGGTCAACTCTTCCGGCCCCGCGGCGAAGGAATGGTGCGTCGGCCCGACACTCTCCGAAGGTGCGGAGATCGAGCGCGAATGCTCGGCCCAGAGGACGAGCGAGCCATCAGACCACGTCGCGTGTACAACTAACATGCGGCGGCGAGCCCTCCCTGGTGCCCCCGGAAAGTGCGCGAATGAGGGCGCTGGGACTCGAACCCAGGACCCGCGGATTAAAAGTCCGCTGCTCTACCAACTGAGCTACGCCCTCGCGGACGGGGATCGTAGCGCGCCAGCCCGGCCCGGTTCCCCCGGTGGAGCCCCTCGGGCCGGTCCCACGAGCCCACGCCTGCCTCCCCAAGCCAGAGCAGGAACTCGGCGTGGCGGGCACTGGCGCCTTGCAATTGCCGGATGCAGTCACGCCCGCGCGACGCGAGGTCGGCCCGGCGCGCCGGGTCGTTCATCAGGTCCCTGAGCACGGGACCAAGGTCGTCCTTCCCAGCCCGACACAAGCCGCCAGCCCGCTCGAGCGACGCGACGATCTCTGCAAAATCGGACACAGCAGGCCCGATCACGGCCGCTTTGCCCAACGCCACCGGCTCGATCGGGTCCGAGCCGTGCAGGTCGAAGAACGACCGCCCCACCACCACGACGTCCGCCAGCGCGTACGCCCGACGCAGCTCGCCGATCGTGTCGAGCAGGAACAGATTCGCCCCGGACCCGGGCGCACGGGCGGTGCGACGGATGCACCCCGGCAGTGCGCCCGCGGCCTCGTCAAACCGCTCCGGCTTCCGCGGTGCGCAGAGCAGCTGAACCGCCCCCGCCCCGAACGCTGCATCGCACGCCCGGCGAAGGAGCGCTTCCTCGCCCGGTCCGGTGGAGCCCGCCACGATCAGCGGGCGGGCGCGATCGATGCCGAGCTCGGCCGCAAGCTCGGCCGCCCCCTCGACATGGTCCGCGATCCTCGCCGCGTCGAACTTCATCGAGCCCGTCAGCACCACCCGCTCAGCGGGCACCCCCATAGCGGCAAACCGTCCGGCGTAAGCCTCGTTCTGGACCGCGGCCAAGGAGAGGCCGGCGAAGCTCGGGGAGATCCAACGCGAGATCCGCCGGTAGCCCCGAAAGGAGCGCTCACTGAGTCGCCCATTGATCACCGCGACGGGGATCCGCCGCTCCTGGCAGGCCGAGATGAAATTGGGCCACAGCTCAAGCTCCACAAGGCCAACCACGTCCGGCTCCACGGCATCGAGGAATCGCCGGACCGCGCCCGAGCCATCAAGGGGGTACCGCACGACGGGGCACACGCCGGCGAAGACCTCACGGCCGCGGGCAAGACCCGTGTCGGTTGAGGCCGAAACCACCACCTCGGCCTCCGGCGCGAGCATCGGCACCAACTCCCGGAGCGCGTTCACCTCGCCGACGCTGACGGCATGCACCAGCACTCGGGGCCGACCAGGCTGTTTGGGCGGCAGAGCCGGGACCACACGAGCAAATCGCTCCGCCCAGCCGGAGCGCGCCTTCCGCATCCACCAGGGAGCGGTTGCGGCCGCGACGATGCCGTAGACCACGTCGAGAGCGTTCAAGGCCCCGCTACCCCCACCTTTGCCCGACAAAGCGGCCACCAACGACACCGATCGACTTGCAATAGGCGGGCCGGGACTCGAACCCGGGACCTCTCGCGTGTAAAGCGAATGCTCTAGCCAACTGAGCTACCCGCCCGAACCGTCCAAGGGTAGGAACCGCCGGCCAGTTTGGACGGACCGACACCGAGCGGGGCGACCCACCCCGCGGCCGCTCACCCGCTCCGCCACCCGGGAGCACCGGTGTGTTGAGGGCGGGTACCCTTCCGGCATGACGAGGACGTGCTACGCCGGCGGGGTTGAGGTCGGGAGGCCGGGGACGCTGGCGATCATCGCCGGGCCCTGCGTGCTCGAGAGCATGGATCTGGCCCTGCGAGTCGGCGAAACCGTCCGGGACACCTGCCTGGAACTCGGCCTGCCCTACATCTTCAAGGCCAGCTTCGACAAGGCCAACCGCACCAGCTTCGGTTCGGCGCGGGGCCCCGGCCTCGAGGCCGGCCTTGAGGCCCTGGGCGCCGTTGGGGAACGGCTCGGCGTCCCAACGACGACCGATGTCCACCATCCAGAGCAGTGCGAACCCGCTGCCCGGGTGGTCGACCTGCTCCAGATCCCCGCGTTTCTTTGCCGGCAGACCGACCTGCTCCTCGCGGCCGGGGAGGCCGCCGCACGGCACGGGCGCGGAGTGAACGTCAAGAAGGGCCAGTTCCTCTCGCCTCGCGAGATGCGCGGGCCGGTGAACAAGCTCGCCGAGGCCGGGTGCCAGAACGTGATGCTCACCGAACGCGGCACGTTCTTCGGCTACCACCGACTCGTCAACGACTTCCTCGGCCTCGGCGACCTCATGGAACTCGAGGTCGAAGATGGACCGCCGCCCGTCTGCTTCGACGCGACACACTCAACGCAGTTGCCGGGCGCCGGTGAGCAGACCGCCGGCCGACCCGACCGGGCGCCACTGCTCGCCCGAGCAGCCGTGGCCTCCGGCGTCGCGGCCATCTTCATGGAGTGCCACCCGGATCCGCCCTCGGCGCTCTCGGACGGGGCCACCCAGTTGCCCCTCCCTGTCGCCCGACAGTTGCTCCGGCGACTCAAGGCGATCCATGAGGCGACAGACCCGGACGACATCTGATGGCCGGGCAACCGACAGAGAACACGCTCGCGACGGCGGTTCTGGTCACCGGCGGCGCGGCCAGCTTCGGCGCCGCGATGCTCATGACCTCGATGCCATCGGTGCCCTCCCCGGTGGTAGCGGCCACCGTGGGCCTCTCCGTCGTGCTCATCGCGTTCGCGATCGGCCGGGTCATCCGCCGGCGCACCCGGCGCACCCGTCAGGCGCTCGCCGATGTGTGCCGCGAGATCGGGCTCGAGTACGTCCCTTCCGGCGAGATCCGCGACCGCGTCGAGTCCTTCGCTCCGTTCCAAATGGTCAGATCGTTCAACGCCGGCGCGAAGGGCATCGAGTGGATCGCGTCAGACCCGACCCACGCTGTGCGGACCATCGTGATGGCGCACAGCTACATCGTGCATACGGGCCATGGGGGCACACGCATCCGCCACCTGGCGGCCGCGAGGCCCTGCCCCGCCGCATGGCCTCGCCTTGAGATCACGCCCCGGCATCTCGGCCACCGGATCGCCCGGCTGTTCGGCGGCGGTGGGCTGCGCCTCGAGAACAGCGACTTCGATCGGCGCTGCGAAGTTCGGTGCGAGGACGAGACCTTCGCGCTCCTGGTGCTCGCCCCGGAGATGCAGGAGTGGCTCCTCGGGCTGCGCCGGCGTCCCAAAAGCCTCGGCTCGAGCCCGGGGGCACCACGCCCAGCTTCATGCTCGGTGGCGGATTCCTGGTCTGCTTCGCACGCTCGGGGGCGACCGCGACCGGCGTCAGGCAGTTGGTGGACCAACTCGACGAGTTCGAGGCCCGCCTGCTCCCCGAACTCGATGCATACCACCAATGAAAGACGCCGGGCAGGCCCGGCGTCAGCGTGCAAATCCCCGTCGGTCCGTTCAGTTGGCGTGCTGGGCCCGATACTCGCGGAGCCACTGCGGACGGGGCGCGTCGACCTCGAAGGGGTCGACGTGCACCTTCCGATTCTGGAAGACGACCTTCCCCGTCGCGACGGCGAACAGCGTGTCGTCGGAGCCCCGACGAACGTTGAAGCCGGGCAGGAAAGGTGTGCCACGCTGGCGGATGATGATCGCTCCCGGCGTCGCAACTTCGCCGCCGTAGAGCTTCACACCGAGGTACTGCGGATTGGAGTCGCGGCCGTTCTTCGTCGAACCGCCGGCTTTCTTATGTGCCATAGCAAACAACCTCCACCGGGAGAGCAAGCCCTCCGCCCGGTCCATGCATCGGGCTCAGACGATAGGCGGCCCCTACCGCATGATCCAGCGCTGCTCCAACACGTCAAAGGGCCGATCCCCAAGCTGATCCACCCGGATCTCTCCCGGGGTGGCAAAGCGCATCATCAGCGTCTTCCGGAACACCAGCCGAACGTTCTCACCGGTCCGAGGATCCTTCAGCTGGAGGGCCTCCGTCTCGCCACTGAAACCGGCTCCGAAGATCCGAAATTCGTCCGCCACAAAGTCGCGGAGCGGCCAGACGACCAGGCCGTGCTTGGCGTTCTCCGGCCCCTGCTGAATCGGTCCGAGAATGTCCACCTGGTTCTGGAGGAAGGGGCTCTCGAGCGATTCGAGGATGTGCTGCGTCACCGCCGGCGGAACACCGACCCCTGAGGCCATCGCGTCGCCAGTGTCGTTGGCCATCTCGAACGAGGGGACGAACTCCAGGTCCTTGCCCGTGTTGTTGGTCACGGAATACGTGAAATACACGTATGCCCCCCCGCCGTCCGCGTTCTGGGCGAATGTCACCCGCAATTCGCCCGGCGTCACGCTCAATTGCCAGCGTTTCGGCACCGGGTCGGGCTCGGGCGCCGCGGCGAGCAGAGGGAACGCGGCGCCGATGGCGAGCACCGTGGCAGTGAGTCGGGTCAACAGGGCTCGACGGGTGGTCGGCATCAGGGGGCTCCCGCGGGGGTTCCGGCGATTAGGACTTCGGCGTAGTCTAGTGGCATGTCCGTGCCCGTCAACGACGCGGTTCTCCCGCCCGCCCCGGGAAGCCGGGAGATTGCGCCATGACGTCGACACCCCGGGCCCAGCCGGTGACGGGGCCACTGCTCCGCGAGGCCGTGGCGAGGCTGCTGGGTGCAGGCTCCCCTGCCTTGCCCGAGGCGGTCTCAAGATTCGTCCAGACCGCCCCCGCGATGGGAATCGACCTGGAATTGCTCTCGGCAACGGTCAGTCTGGACGCGCCGCAGGGCCGGAGGGTGCGTCAGGTGTGCTTGCCGGTGGTCGGCGCCGGCCGCACCGTCATGCTCTTCCTTTCCCAGCCGGGCCCGCGTCCGGGCTTTGGCCCCCCCGAGGAACAACGGGAAGAGCGTCGGCTCACAGTGCTGGGGGCCCTCGAACGGTGCATCGCCCGCCACGGCACGGGTGTCCATCTCGCCCAAGCCCTCGCGGAGCCCGCGGAAACCTGGGCCGCCGACGCCTACACCAGCGCGGGCCTCAGACAGATCGCCGAATTGCTCTACCTGAGCCGCCCGATGTCCATCGGGGAACACCGCAGCGTGAGCGAGTTCGACACGGGGCCCGTCGAGCCACCCTCCGGTGAGGTCTGGCCGCCCGAGATCGGTGTGCGCCGATACCGGCCGGGCGAGGACGACAAAGCGCTCGCCGACGCGTTGGAGGCCAGCTACGCGAGCACGCTGGACTGTCCCGAGCTCGCCGGGCTTCGTTCGATGACGGACATCCTCGAGGCGCACCGCGCCGTGGGCGAGTTCGACGCTTCGCTCTGGTGGCTCGTGGAGCGCGCCGGGGTTGCCGAGGGGTGTGTGCTGCTGAATCGATGCGGATCGCAGGCGTGCGTGGAACTCGTCTATATCGGGCTTTCCCCGGCTGTGCGGGGCCTCGGGCTCGGCCGCAGGCTACTCCGCCAAGCGATCGCCGCCACCGCGGCGCTCGAGCGGGAGGTGCGATGCGCGGTCGATTCGAGGAATACACCGGCGCGGCGCGTGTACGAGTCGCTTGGGTTCCGTGTGGTCGGACGCCGGGCCGCGTTTGTCGCGCTCGTGGAGGAGCTCGTCGCGCGCAAGTCCGACGCACGTTGAGCGTTGCGGGATTATCCAGCGAGTATCCACATCCGCCCCGGAGAAGCCGCCCGATCGCCCGCAAGTTTTTCTTCTCTTCACAAACCGTTGTGATCACTCGCCGTGTGCCACGGAGTTCAGGAAGTCGAGTCCGCGGGCGTTGTCGGCGGTCCCGCGATTCGATACCTTTGCCCCGCTCTGCCAGGGAACGGCGAGCAGTCGATGGCGGCGGAGACGGCCCCGGATTCTTCCCGGGAAGCCGGCTCCCACGGGGCTCCGGGAGATGACCCGTGCACCCGCCAGCGGACTGGGGAACGGACTCGCTCGTTGGTGGCTTGAGTCTCGGCACGAAGCGTGATGCGGCTTCGCGGGTGGTGGCGCCCGGGCGGTCGCGGTGCGCACGGGGGCCCAGAGTTCGAGAGGCGCGCGATGGAGATCCGCGAGACAAGGAAGTCGGTAGCCGGTCGTGGCGTCGGAGACGCCCGCCGACACGCCCCGGCCGAAGCAAGGACCCGCTCGGCCACAGCGCTCTGCCAGCGCCTGCGTGATGAGCTGGGTGAGCACCGATTCGCCCGGTACTTCGCCGATGGTGCGGGGCTCTCCGTCGATGATCAGCGCATCGAGGTCCGCGTCGCCACCCCGTTTATGGCCGAGGTCATGAACCGCCGGCTCGCGCCCACGCTCCGACGCGCCGCCGCGGGTGCGGGATCCGATCAGCCGCTCGAGGTCCGCGTCCGCGTCGACTCGGCGATGCGAAAGCGCCCTCACCCCACCCCCGCCGACGAGAGCACCCCCGAGGGGCGAGACCCCCCCGCGCCGGCGGCGCCACCGAAGGACCCGAGCCGAAGCACCCAGCGCCCCCAGCCCCGCCCCACGCACCAACTCGAGGAATTCATCGTCGGAGACTCCAACCGGCTCGCATACACCGCCGCCGTGCGCGTCGCCGAGGGCATCGACGACGAGGCGTTCAGCCCCCTCTTCATCCACGGCGGCTCGGGGCTGGGCAAAACGCACCTCCTCCAGGGCATCGCGGCCAGGTTTGCCCGCGTCCATCCCGGCGTCAAGACGCGCTGCGTGACGGCCGAGGCGTTCACCAACGAATACATCTCCGCCATCCGCTCCAACACCACGGACCGCTTCCGCCGCGCATGGCGCTCGGTCCGCCTGCTCTGCCTCGACGACGTCCATTTCCTGCGCGGCAAGCAGTCGACGCAGGTCGAACTGCTGCACACCCTCGACGCGATCGGGCTCCAGCAGGCCCGCATCGTCCTCGCCTCAGACGAGCACCCCCGGCGGATCGAGCAGCTCAGCCAGCACCTGGTCTCCCGGTGCATGTCCGGTGCCGTGATCCACGTCGCCGATCCCGACGAGGAGCTCCGGCGACGGCTCGTCGCCGCCTTCGCGGCCCGGCGAGGGCTCACGCTCACCCCCGACGGCCTCGATGCACTCGCCGTGCGGGCCGCCCAGGCGGGCAGCGCCCGCGAGATCGAGGGGCTGCTCACGCAGATCGAGGCCGTCGCCCGCCTCGCGCCGGACGTGTGCGCCACCGGCGAGCGCGGGATCGATGCCGGCGCGGTGCGCCGCTCCCTCGGCCTCTCCGACGGTTCCGCCAAGAAGGGACGTGCCGCCCACCGTTGCCCGGTCCGAATCGATGGGATCGTGGGCGAGGTATGCCGCTCGCTCCGCCTCGAACCCACCGACCTCCTCGGCGCCGGCCGTCACCGCCGCGTCGTCCTCGCTCGCGGGCTCATCTCCCGGCTCGCTCGCGAACTGACCACCCTGAGTTTCCCCGATATCGCCCGGGCGCTCCACCGGCCCAACCACTCGACCATCATCACGGCCTACCGGCGGATCTCCGGGCAGATCGACCGGGGCGAGGGCGTCGAGGTCGGGCCCGATCTCGCAGGCGTCACGCTCGCGGACCTGGCCTCCGGCGTCCGCGCCCGCGTGCTCGAAGCGGCCGGAAGATAGGCTTGGGGAGCACCTCGACGCCCATTCGCGCCGATAAGGACTCCACCATGCACGAAGAGATACCGCTGAGCCGACCCGATATCACCGTGCACGAGGAGGAGTATGTCCTCCGCGCCCTCCGGTCCGGACGCCTGAGCCAGGGCCCCATGGTCGCCGAGTTTGAACGCCTGGTGGCAGAAAGAGCCGGCTGCTCACAGGGCGTCGCCGTCAACTCGGGGACCGACGGCCTGCACCTGGTGCTCAGAGCCCTCGGCGTCGGTCCGGGCGACGAAGTCGTCACCACCCCATTCTCCTTCGTCGCCTCCTCCAACGCGATCCTCATGGTCGGGGCGACCCCCAAGTTCGTGGATATCTGCCCGACCAGCCTGAACATGGACCCCGCCAAGGTCGAGCAGGCCATCGGGCCCCGTACCAAGGCCATCCTCGCCGTGGAGGCCTTCGGCAACCCCACGCACATGGACACCTACGCCTCCATCGCCGCACGCCACGAGATCCCCCTCATCGAGGACTGCTGCGAGGCCCTCGGCACGCGGCACAAGGGGCGTCCCTGCGGCCACTTCGGCAGGGCCGGGGTTTTCGGCTTCTACCCCAACAAACAGATCACCACCGGCGAGGGCGGCATGATCGTCACCGACGATCCTCGACTCGCCGATACCTGCCGCTCGCTCCGCAACCAGGGCCGACCGATCCCCAAGAGCGGTGCCGGGGCGCTCGGCGTCTGGCTGCAGCACGAGCGCCTGGGCTACAACGCCCGCCTCGATGAACTCTCCGCCGCCCTCGGCGTCGCGCAGATGCAACGCCTCGACGAGCTCGTAGCCGCTCGCCAGCGCGTCGCCCGCACCTACCTCACCCACCTGCTCCATCGGCAGGAACTCGTGCTCCCCACGGTCGACTCCCAGAGCGAGGTGAGCTGGTTCGTCTTCGTCGTCCGCCTGACGACAGGATGGGGACGCGACGAGCGGGACCGAATCATCGCGAGCCTGCGCCGCCACGATGTCGGTGCGGCCGACTACTTCCCATGCATCCATCTGCAGCCCTTCTACCGCGAAATGTTCGGGTATCGCGACGGGGCGTTCCCGATCGCCGAGAGCGTCAGCCAGCGAACGATCGCACTCCCCTTCTTCACCAGGATGTCGGACCGCGAGATCAGCTTTGTCGTCCAGACCCTGGAACTGATGCTCGAGCGGGAGAAGCTCAGCCGCTAGCCAGAGGTTGTTCTGGAAGCCCGCCGGCCCAGGCCGCCCCGTTGCTACCGCGGACAACCGCCGATCGCAAACTGGCGCAGGGCTCGCGCGTCAAGGCCGGCGCGTCTCCGCCAGCTCGACACCCCGCCGACGCCGCCGACACACCGAGCCCCCGTCGGCCCGCCCCCCTCGCCGCGCCCCCCCGGTCGCGGACGCACTGATTGGATTTTGTTCGCAAAATTGTGGCCAGCCCCGCGCGGAGCCCGCCCGTCGGGCGGCCGCCTTGCCCCGCCGGGCGTGGGGCCTAGACTTCGGGCCCATCAACGAGGACGAGGACCGAGCCATGGCCAACGAGTGCTATTTCACCGGCAAGAAGACAACCTTCGGCAAGAGCCGGACTTGGCGCGGTCAGGCGATCAAGAAGGGCGGCTTCGGCCTCAAGCCGACCGGGATCACCCGGCGCACCTTCAAGCCCAACCTGCAGACGTTGACCGCCGTGGTCGAGGAGGGAGGCGTGACGCGTGCCAAGCGCATCACGGTCTCCGCCAAGGCCATCCGCATGGGTCTGGTCGTCAAGCCGCTCAAGCGGAAGTACGGCTACACCCGCGACCAGAAGCAGGGCTGAGATTCCCCACCCCGTCGATCGACGACGCCCTCCTCGTGAGGGACCGGATTGGCGTGCGCGCTCCGGGAACATAGACTGGTGCTGCGTGAAGTGCGAGCAGTGCGAAAACGAGGCGACCGTCCACGAGTTAATCGTCTCGGGCGGAGTCCCCGTCGAACGCCACCTCTGCGAGGCCTGTGCCCATTCCCTCGGCATCGTCTCCACCGGGCCGACCCCCGTCACCGAGTTCCTCGTGAAGATCGCGCAGGCCGGCGCCGCGCAGACCGCCGCCAGGCAGTCCGCCGCGACCGACGCGTGCCCGGGGTGCGGGACGACGTTCGCGGAATTCAAGCAGACAGGCAGGCTCGGGTGCGCCGAGTGCTACCGTGCATTCGAGCAACAGCTCACGCCGATCCTCGACCGCGCGCACCAGGGCGCAACGCACCACGTCGGCAAGGTCCCGGCCCGGATGCTCCGCGGCGAGGGCGACGCGGACGATCTCCGCGCCCGCGCGGCCGCTATCGCCGCCGCCGAGGCGCGGGCCGAGGAGATACGAAGACTGCGGGACGACCTCGAGCGAGCCGTGAAGAACGAGGCCTACGAGCGGGCCGCCGAGGTCCGAGACCGCCTCCGCCGGCTCCAGACCGGCGCGTCGAACCCCGAAGGGGGCGCGGAGTGACCACGCCGCCGCCGAGAGAGCCCGCGGGACTCCCCCCCCGCATGTTCGAATCGGGAACGGAATGGCTCCGGGCCGAGGGCTCCGCGACCGACGTTGTGCTCTCCTCCCGCGTTCGACTTGCCCGGAACCTCGCGGGGCTGCCCTTCGTGAGCAAGGCCGGGCGCGGCGATCTCCGCCTCGTGCTCGAAGCCGCCCGCCCGGCGATCGAGCGGGCCGCACTCGACAAGAGCGAGGTCTGGATCGATCTGCACGACGCGAGCGAGATCGAGCGAGCATTGCTCCTGGAGCGGCACCTGATCAGCAACCAACTGGCCAAGGGCAAACCGGCGCCCAAGTCCGGCGCCACGGAGTGGCCCCGCGCCGTGTGCTTCGGCCTGCCGGGCGAGCGGGCCTCGGTCATGATCAACGAGGAAGACCACATCAGGCTGCAGTGCATCCGCAGCGGCATGGCCCTCCGCGAGGCCTGGCGCGACGCGGACGCGATCGACGACCGCCTCGAGTCGCATATCGATCTCGCCTTCAGCCCGAGGCTCGGCTACCTGACAGCCTGCCCCACCAACGTCGGCACCGGCGTCCGCTTCAGCGTGATGCTGCACCTGCCCGGGCTCCGCATGTCCGGCGAGATCGAGCGGGTGCGCCGCGCCGCGAGCGATATGTCACTTGCCGTCCGGGGCTTCTACGGCGAGGGGTCCGAGGCCTCCGGAGACTTCTATCAGCTCTCCAACCAGACGACACTCGGCAAGTCCGAATTGCTCCTCCTCGAGGAGCTCGACGGACGCATTATCCCCGAGGTCATCGAGTACGAACGCCAGGCCCGCCAGTCGCTCTTGAGCAAACGCCGATGGCAGGTCGAGGACACCGTGCACCGTGCCTTCGGCGTCCTGCAGCACGCGCGGCTTCTCCGCACCGAAGAGGCGATGAAGCTCCTCAGTGTCGTGCGGCTCGGAATCTGCCTCGAGCTCCTCGGGCACGCCGCGCTCGGCGATGTCCAGACCCTCATGCTCCTCATCCAGCCGGCGCACCTCCAACGCACCTGCGGCCGCGAGATGGGCCAGGACGAGCGCCGCCGGGCCAGGGCCGACGTGGTCCGGGAGCGTTTCGCCGAACACTGAGCCCTCTCGAGGTCGAGCATGGCGACCGACCCCGCTGCCGCCGCCAACCCGGCCCCCCCGCCTCCGACCGCGGAGCGTTTCCGCTGGCCACCACTGCCCTTCGAGCCGGCCGGAACCTCCAGACCGGGATCGGCCGACGAGATCCCGCCGCCCGCACCACCCGCCCCACCGCAACGCCGCGCGGGTGTGCCAGCGAGACTGTGGCGTGTGATCGAGGAAGAGTGGATCGGGGTGGGCTCCCGATCCTGGGCCTCGGCGGCAGAGGAGGCGGGTTGGCTGCCGGACGGCGCCGCCCTCTACTGCCCCCGCTGCGGGACCTCCGTTGGAGCCTTTGAGGCCGACGCCGCGGGGTGCTCCGCATGCCGGGAGCGTCGCCTCCCCTGGAGCCGAGCGGTCCGCCTCGGCCCATACGAGGGGCCGCTGCGGGACGCGGTGCTGGCGGGCAAGTACACGGCCTGGAAACGGGTATGCCTGGAACTCGGGCGCGACCTCGGCGACGCCGTTGCCGACGCCCTCCGCATCGAGGGCGTTGCCCCCGAAGCCGTGTTGGTGTGCCCCGTTCCCACCAGCCTGCGGCGCCGACTCGCGCGGGGGATCGATCACACCGGGCTGATGGCCCGGGCGGCCTCCCGATCGATCGGATGCCGTTCGGGCTCCCTGCTGCGCCGGGCCCACCGCCCGCCGCAACAGGGGTTGAGCGGCGAAGCGCGGCGACGCAATGTGGCGGGATCGTTCCGAGCCCGGGCGGGGGGCCTTGGGCCAGGTGGACGGCCGCGTCGTGGTCCTGGTCGATGACGTTCGGACCACCGGGGCGACACTCGCCGCGGCCGCGAGGGCCCTTGCAAGGGGGTGCCGAGGGGGCCGGGGTCCGTCCCCAGTCGGTGTGGGTGGCAGTCGCGGGGGTGACCCCCCGACACTGAATCATGGCAGGAAGCGAAATTTGCTGGCGTCTGATCTTGACGCATCGGGGTCGAGGGTTACGATGTCCCTTGCCACTTCGCCCGGCGGATTGGTGAAACAGGTCCGGTGTCGCGTGATGCGGAACGGCCTGAAAACTCTTTGAAAAGTGGGCAGTTGGGATCCATCGCGAGAATGCGAGGCGATGCTGCCGGTTCACGCCGGGGCCTTGGAGAGGGCCATGCATCGTCTGAATATCTCCCCGCGGGCGTCACAGCGCTCCGCGGTCTGGCATTCTCGTGAACAGCCCTTGGTCGGCCGGGCTTGCCCGGTCGGCCGATGAATGTTGAGTGTCAGCTTTATGTCGGTTGGCCAAACCGACGGCGTCGATGGGCTTCGGCACATCGGCGCTAGACCGCCTCGTCCCTCCGGGGGCGGGGTTTCCAAGGTCGAACTTCGAGCTTGAAGACATCCGGCGGGTTCGCCCGTCGGGTTAATGGCTTTCAATCGAAGAGTTTGATCCTGGCTCAGATTGAACGCTGGCGGCATGGTTAAAGCATGCAAGTCGAACGCAAACCCTTCGGGGTGCGAGTGGCGAAAGGGCGAGGAATACGATCGAACGTACCCCAAGGTGGGGGATAGCGTCGGGAAACTGGCGGTAATACCCCATGTGCTCTACGGAGGAAAGATTTATCGCCTCGGGAGCGGCGATCGTCCTATCAGGTAGTTGGTGAGGTAATGGCTCACCAAGCCGAAGACGGGTAGCGGGTGTGAGAGCATGACCCGCCGCATCGGAACTGAGACACTGTCCGGACTCCTACGGGAGGCTGCAGCGACGAATCTTCCGCAATGGGCGAAAGCCTGACGGAGCAATGCCGCGTGTGGGATGAAGCGCCTTCGGCGTGTAAACCACTGTCAGGTCCTAGGAACAATGACCGGGACCAGAGGAAGGGCCGGCTAACCTCGTGCCAGCAGCCGCGGTAATACAGGGGGCCCAAGCGTTAATCGGAATCACTGGGCTTAAAGGGTGCGCAGGCGGATCGGAAAGCGTCTTGTGAAAGCCCCCGGCTCAACCGGGGAACTGCAGGGCGAACTCCCGATCTTGAGGCAGGTAGGGGCAGACGGAACTGTCGGTGGAGCGGTGAAATGCTTAGATATCGACAGGAACGCCAATGGCGAAGGCAGTCTGCTGGGCCTGTCCTGACGCTCAGGCACGAAAGCGTGGGGAGCAAACAGGATTAGATACCCTGGTAGTCCACGCCGTAAACGATGTGCACTAGATCGGAGGGGCTCTCACGCTCTTCCGGTCGAAGAAAAATCGATAAGTGCACCGCCTGGGGAGTACGGTCGCAAGGCTAAAACTCAAAGGAATTGACGGGGGCTCACACAAGCGGCGGAGCATGTTGCTTAATTCGAGGCAACGCGAAGAACCTTACCTGGGTTTGACATGTACGGATTAACCTTTCGAAAGATAGGCCACGCCTTCGGGTGGAACGTACACAGGTGTTGCATGGCTGTCGTCAGCTCGTGCTGTGAAGTGTCGGGTTAAGTCCCTTAACGAGCGCAACCCCTGTCGCTAGTTGCCAGCGCGTAATGGCGGGGACTCTAGCGAGACTGCCGGTGTCAAACCGGAGGAAGGTGGGGATGACGTCAAGTCCTCATGGCCCTTACGTCCAGGGATGCAAACGTGCTACAATGGCGTGTACAGAGCGACGCGAGGCCGCGAGGCGGAGCAAATCGCAAAAAACGCGCCCCAGTTCGGATTGCAGGCTGCAACTCGCCTGCATGAAGTCGGAATCGCTAGTAATCGGAGATCAGCTACGCTCCGGTGAATGTGTTCCTGAGCCTTGTACACACCGCCCGTCACGTCATGGGAGCCGGGAGTGCCCGAAGTCACCTCGTTTCAGGGGTGCCTACGGCAAGCTCGGTGACTGGGACGAAGTCGTAACAAGGTAGCCGTAGGAGAACCTGCGGCTGGATCACCTCCTTTCTAAGGGATTTCCTTAGACCCGGAACGACCGACACAACCGTCGGTCAAGCAGAGCGATCTGCACCGGGCTGTGAGCGCATTCTCGTCCGCTTCGGCGGATATCCGCACGGCAACGTGCGGGCAACGATGGCCCCAACTGTCTGCAATCTTCAACCCCCGGTCCGCAAGGTCCGGGGGTTGTTGTTTTTCCAATCCTCTTTCTCCAATCCGTGCCTGTGCTCTCGATCCTCCCTACCTCGGCTCGAGACGCACGTCCTCGAGCATCACCGGATCGCCCCAGATCGGACCCTCGAAGTTGTTGATGTCCTTTGCCGCGCCCACGGGGTCCGGCTCGAGCCGCACCGACACGACCTCCCCAGGCTCGAGGCCGGCGTCCCGCGAAATGAACATCCAGAACGACAGGTCGCCACGCTCCCACCCCCGTCTCACGCCTCCCGTGCTGTCGGGTTCATCGATCGTCGCCACAGGCACTCCGTGCTGCAGCAGCACCGGCCGGAACGCCAGATCGAACGGTGGCCGTTCAACCGTGCACACCAGACGCACACTGAAATCGCCTCCCGGCACGCCCTCGGAGACCTCGGCGACCCGGACCGAGATGCTCGAACGCACCGCCGCCGCCTCCTCCGCGGTGCCGTGGTAGAGGGGAGTCAGCGGCTGGCCCGCCGGGAGAATCGTGAGCGGCATGTCCAGTGGAACCACCCACGTATCGACGAGCGTGTCCGTCGTGAGATCAATCAGTTCGAAGTTCCACATCGTCCTCAGCACGTGCGGCCCCGCTTGCCCGCGGATCGCGAGAAGCCGCCTGCCCCGCGACATCGATGCAAGTGTTCGGGTCGGCTGCAACTGACCCGCGGCAAACTGCCACGCCTGAAATGCAGGATTGACCGAAGCGCCCAGGTCCCGCTCCTCGATCTCCTGCTCGTCCCCGTCGAGTGACGCCGCCGCGATCGCGGCCACGACCCCGAACCGACCCGTCATCCCCGCCCTCACGTCAGCCGTGGCCCAGACCTCCAGGTCCAGCGGATCCCCATCGTGGAGTCGACTCGGCCCCTTCACCGACCAATCCGTCACATGTTCGAAGTATCGCTCTACTTGCTCCATCGGGACGCGACCCGCAGCCGCACCCTGCTCGACATACTCGCCGAGTCGCGAGTCCCATGCCAAGTCCCGCCGCTCCTGACGGTCAACGATGGCGGTCACCGCGGCGGATGTCTCCGCGGGATCAGCGGCCGATCCTGCCCGGCGCTGGATTTCGTCCAGGGCCGCGCCCGCAACGGGGGCCGACCCCTGTCGGATGTCCCACAGCAGGACGGCGCGGGGCTTCAGCTTGGCGAAACTCGCCGCACTCTTGCCAGAGAGGAACGCCGGAGCAGCGAACAACCCTGCGGACAGGAGCAGCACCCCACCTGCCAAGAGCATTCTGGGAGATCGCTGCACGCGGCCCCGCGCGGGCGCCAACTCCCCCACCAATGCTCGCCCGCACTCAGGGCACACGGCGATCTCGGGATACACGCCCAGCGGGTCGAAACCGCACGCCCGGCAGATTGGATGGTCGTTGAGGCGTCGGCCGCGGAGACCAACAACGAGCAGCCCAATGCCGCCGATCAGGAAGACAGGCACGATCGGCACGCCGTTCAAGGCTCCACCCCCATCCAGTCGCGCCTTGTGCCTCGCCTGCTCACGGCTTGTCCTCATCCGGGGCGCCGGCATCCACCTCGTCGGCCGCCGGATGGGTGACCTTCACCCCCTCCAGCACCACCTCTCCGCCCCACGCCGAGTCGCGGCGGCTGTTGCGGAGCAACGCCTGCTCCGACGCCCTGAATACCAGGTCGATCGTGTCGCCCAATTCGACGGGGATCTGGGCCGATGAACCGACGCCGAAATCCCCTCCCGCCGGGAACTCCGCGAATGCCCACGGGTACTCCCGCCCGTCCACTCGGACCAGCACCTCGAAGGCGCAGTCCGCCGGGAGTCTGCGCCCGTAGACCGTGCCACTCAGCATGGTCACGCCGGCGCCCGAGGACTCGACTCGGAACTGCTCCGCTTCGAGGCCTTTGAGGATTGCGGGGGCCAGGGTCGGATCGGGCGCCAGACGCACGATCTGCTCATTCGGTCCAACGATCTCGAGCGGCGCCTCCACCCGCGTCCTGACCCGGGCGCTCGGCCCCGTCGCCGCACCCGTCATCATTGTCGAGGGGCTCGAGCTCGAGATCGTCGCGTCCACATCGATCGACAGCGCGTGCTTCCCCAGCGCCGGATCGAACGCGTGGTAGAGCGTCCGGCTGCATGTGCCCCCCATCCCGCCCAGGTAGCACCGCGAGCTGCCCGTGTGCCCCGTTCCGGCGAGGGCCTGCCCGTCGAGGATCAGGGTCCCGGCCTCGAATGCGATCGCGAGCGGGGTCGCGCTGCCCACCCGGTCCGGGCTCAGTTCAACCTGGATCGCCACCTCGTCGCCCGCCCGAACCCGCTCCCGCACCTGCAGCGTGAACTTGCAACTCCGGGCGAGGTACGCGCTGAATTGGTCATCGCCCACGAGTCCGGCGCCGATCGCCGCGTCCATCAGGTCGCCCCAGGCCGGGATCCACGGGGTGGACTCATCCGCCTGCGCCCGGAGAGCCTGCTCGACCAGCCTGACCCCGCGATCGTTCGCGAGGACGCCCCCAGAGACCCGCACCGCCAACTCCCCCACCGCTTTGGCGCGCACCGATCGGTCCGCGGATGTCGCGAGCGACTCGAGCAGCCAGTCAGGCGCCGCGCCGTACCAGTTGTACCCCGTCGCGCCCGTATACCCGAGGAAGCCGCCGCCGCCGAGCGTGAGCAGCAGGAACGGCATCGCGATCCAGAGCAGAGCCTTGCGCCGTCGCCGGGCGCCGCGGCGAACCGCCCCAGGCCCCGCCAGAGCCCGCCCGCATTCGGGGCAGACCGCCACCCCGGGGTAGACCCCCACGAGGTCGAACCGGCACCGGCGGCAGATGGGGTGATCGTCCACGCGCCGGCCCCGCAGGCCGAACCATGCAAGGCCCAGACCAACGACGCCGGCCGCGAGGATGCCGACAAGAAGCACGGTCCCCATCATGACGACTATTGTCGGGATCGGCGCGGGTGATGCAAGCGCTCTGGACCAAACACCGACGCACAGGTGGGATCCCGGCGTTCGGGGCGGTCACGCCTGCGGAGGGGCCGAAGCGCCGTTGCGCTTGGCGGCATGCTTCTCGTGGCGGACAATCGACCCCGTCACCAGGTACACCACGTCCTCGGCGATGTTCGCCATCAGGTCGCCGACGCGCTCGAGTTCGCGCCCGAGCCGGGCGATATGCAGGCCGTTGGCCTCGCTCGCCGGCTCCCGACGCATGTACTCGATGGTCTCTTTGAAAAGCTGCTTGTGCAGGGCGTCGATCGTCTCGTCCTCGGCGACGATCTGGCGTGCCGCCTCCGCGTCCTCGTCGAGGACGGCCCGGAGCAGACGCTGGCACATGTAGGGCACCCGCTCACCCAACTCGAGCAAGGAGACCGGCCACCGCGGCGGCTGATCACCCTCGATCTTGGCCCCGACCTTGGCGATCGAGCACGCATGATCGGCGACCCGCTCCAGATCGGAATTCACCCGCAGGATGAAGGCGATGATCCGGAAATCCCTCGCGACCGGCTGCTGCAATGCCAAGAGCTCGAAGCAGGCCTGTTCGATCGCGACCTCTTCATCGTCGATCGCGTTGTCTCTGGCCTTGAGGTCCGCGGCCATGGTCCGGTCAAGCTTCCAGAGTGCTTCCAACGCCTCCTGGAGCATCGCGATCGCGAGAGTCGCCTCACGCACGAGCCGACGCTTGAGCTGGACAACCTCACGCTCGAAGCCGGACCTCGGGCGAGCGACACCCCCGGCCTCGGCTGGATCCTGCATCTGCACGGTTTCGGTCACCTCCGTGTGCCGACGGCCTCGTCCAGGCTCCGCTGGCGACCGGGGTCGGCGTCGAATGGGGAGTATACGAGCCCCGCACCCGACGGGTGCGGGCCGGCGGCCCGGGATAGACTCGCCCCGAAAGGAGCCCCCCGGGATGACTGGGTCGACACTGCGCGACGGGATGCACCGCCTGGTCCGGAAGATGCTCCGGCCCGGGACCGCCCCGATCGAGCACAAACTCGACCGGGTACTGGCTTCGCTCGACGGTCCGCGGCTTGGCACGGTCTGGCGTGGCGGCCGCGCGGGCGGCGCCTACCGACCCGACGGGTCCTCCGACCCGGAGGCGACCCGGCGCATGCGCCAAGAGCTGCTGTACTGGATCGGGGCCGCCGAGAACCGCCACGGGGAGTTCCCCGACGGGATGGCCGAGACATTTCGCCGGTGGCAGCGCATTCGCCTGTACGAACTCGCGAGGTGCCTGGGCAAAGCCGAGGGCCTCGAGGTGGGCGGGCCACTCGTGGGCGACATGGCCGACTGGCTGGCGGGGCAGCGGGCCGTCGAAATCGGTGGCGGGCCCTGGCCCTGCGTCGCGGCCGCGGGCTTTGCGACGGCCCTTGTCGTGGATCCGCTGGCCGAGGGCTACCTCGCCGAGGGCCTGATCACGCCGGAAGCCTCGCGGGTGACATACCTCGCTGCACCGGGCGAGGCAATCCCGCTGCCCGCCGGCGGGACGGATCTCGTGATCACCGACAACTGCCTGGACCACGTGCAGGACCCCGCGAGGGTCGCCCGCGAGATGGGGCGGCTGCTGCGCCCGGGTGGGCTGCTTTGGCTGCTCGTGGACGTCATGGATCAGGCGGACGAACTCCACCCCCACCCGATGAGCGAATCCCGGGCCTCGGACCTGTTGACGGCGGCCGGTCTCCGCCAACGCTGGGGAGAGGTGTGGGACGGCCACAGCCATCCGAGGGCGAAGGGTCAGTGGCGAACGCTGTGGGAGCGGCCGGCCTAGGCGGCGAGAGGAATGCGGAGCCTGCGCGTCCACCGCGCGGCGGGAGGCAGCAGTGGTAAGCATGGAGTCGCTGGTTTCCGCATGGGCGGTGCTCGGCGTGGGCGGTGCGCCGCCGGACAACGCGATCGTGATCGGCCAGCTCGCCACGCCGGTGGTCATGATCTCGGCCGCGGGCCTGCTCTGCCTCGGACTCTTCAATCGTCTCGCGACCCTGGTCGCGCGGTCTCGGGCCTTTGCGAACGAGCGGGTGCTGCTCATGCGGGCGATCGCCTCGCCGGGCCCGACCGGCGCCTCGCTGGACTGCCTGCGGCTCGAGGCGTTGGAGGCGCACTCCTCGCGTGTGCTGCAGCGCGCGTCGCTCCTCAGGGCCGCGCTGCAGTGCCTGCTCGCCGGTGTGCTCGCGATGCTCGCCAGTTCCGCGGCGATCGGGCTCTCGCTGGTGACGCACGCGTTCTGGTCGGGCGCCTTCCTGGCCTTCGCCGTTGGGCTGGTGGCGATGGCCACCGGCGTGGTCTTCGTGATGAAGGAGCTTTCGCAGTCTCTGCGCGATGTGAAGCTCGAGGACCGACTGCTCCGACAGTTCAACGGGATGACGAACAGCTCGTTCGACTCGCCCCCGGTCGCGGGCCTTCCCGCCCCAGACACCCTCGCTTGAGCATGCGGGGCGGCGTGCCGACCGCTACCCTTGCGGCATGCAAGCGATCGTTGTTGCCAAGCAGGCCCGGCCCGTCGCACCGAACGTCTCGCTCCGGAGTGATTGGCCGGCCCCGCCTCCTCCCGGGCCCGGCTGGGTCGTCGTCCGCACGCTCTGCTCGGCGTTCAACCACATGGACCTTTGGGTGGGACGGGGCGTTCCGGGCCTGGAATTGGCCTACCCCAGGGTCTCGGGGTGCGACGCGTGCGGCGTGGTGGAATCGATCGGCGCTGGGGTCGATCCCGCCTGGGTCGGCAGGCAGGTGATCTACAACGCCGCGATGCGAGTGGATGGGACGCCCCGCCCGGGAGAGCCGCCGAACACGATGCTGGCGCCCCAGTACGAGCTGATCGGGGAACACCACTTGGGCGCGCACGCGGAGCGGTTCGCGGCGCCGGTGGCGAATCTCGCGAGCGTCGAGGGGTGCGATCCGATCGAGGCCGCAGCATTCGGCCTGTGCGCTCTGACGGCCTATTCGATGATGGTGACCAAGGCCTCGCTCCGCCCCGGGCAGGCGGTGCTGATCACGGGCATCGGGGGTGGGGTGGCGACGAGCGCACTGGCGATCGCCAAGCATCTTGGTTGTCCCGTGATCGTGACCAGCCGCCACCAGCGCAAGCTGGATCGCGCCAGGGAGCTTGGCGCGGACGAGGCGATATTGGACACCGGCCAGGACTGGTCTCGCGAGGTCCGGGCGTGGACTTCGAAGCGCGGCGTGGACATGGCGGTGGACTCGGTCGGCAAGGCGACGCATCTCGCGTGCATCAAGAGCATGGCGCGGGGGGGCGCCTATGTCACGCCGGGGTGCACGACGGGGCCGGACGCGACCACCGATCTCGCACGGATTTTCTGGAATCAACTCCGCCTCTACGGTTCGACGATGGGGAGCAACGATGAGTTCCGAGAGGTGACCAGTCTGTACCGAGCCGGGATGCTGCGCCCGGTGGTCGACGGCGTCTACCCGCCCGCCGAATGCGCGGCGGCGTACGAGCGCCTCGAGCAGGGTGAGCAGTTCGGCAAGCTCGTGATCGATTGGCGGTAGGCGGACGCGGTGAGGGAGGTCGCCGGTGGGCCTGTCAGCCAACCGCTCCTCGCGCGGATCCAGAGATCCGCTCACTGGCAGCCACGGGGAGCGACCCTGTCCCCCGCCGTCGACCACCCTCACCGCGTTCGTCGCGTGCAGCGAGGGTTTTCCCTCTCGACGTACGCCCCAGGGTCGACAGATTCGTCGAAAGTGCGGAAGCTGTCAATACGATGGCCCCCAAACTGCGGCAGGATGTGCAGATTCCACAGATCTGTGCGATCAGGCGCCGCTTTGGGATGAACGTATCCGATTGACTGTTGCGGTCGTGCTCTTGCCTTCGATCATCGGGATCCGCAGCACTTGGCCGCCACGCTCGATGACGCAGCGCGCACCGGGGATCTTCTCGATCGGGTACTCATCGCCTTTGACAAGGACATCCGGCGCGAGCGACTCGATCAGCTCCGCCGGCGTGGGCTCGGCGAACAGGATGACGCGATCGACACAACCGAGGGCGCCGAGCACTCGGGCGCGCTCCGCCTCGCTGTTCACCGGGCGCCCGTCGCCTTTGAGGGCTCGGACTGTTCCGTCGGTATTGATGCCGACGACCAGCACGTCGCCCGCGCCGGCGGCGCGCTCGAGCAGGGAGACGTGGCCGGAATGGAGCACGTCGAAGCACCCCTTGGTGAAGACGATGCGTTTGCCGTCTCGGCGCCAGGCCTTGGCTTCGACGAGCAACTGGCTCAGCGAACGCAGCTTACCGGAGCGGCCGGAGGCCTCCGCGAGCACCTGCTGGTGGACCCGCTCGATGGGGATGGGCTGGGCGCCGAAGACCTCGACCTCGAGGCCCGCGGCCACATTGGCGAGTTGGGTCGCGTCGGGCCAGGAGAGCCCGTTGGCGCGCCCGGCGGCCAGGCCGGCGAGGAAGACGTCTCCCGCGCCCGTCACGTCGTAGACCTGGCGAGCGATGGTCGGGGCGGCCACGGGCTCGCGGTCGCGTTCCAGCAGGAGTGCGCCGTGGCGGTCGAGGGTGAGCACGACCGCTTCGCAGCCCAGGGATGCCTGGAGCGCGCGGGCGAGTTCCACGTTGTGGCCGGCCTCGCCCTCGGGGCGGGTGGCCAGACCGGTCGCGTGCTCGGCCTCGTTGCGGTTGGGCGTGATCGCGCTGCAGTCGCGGTAGCGCGAGTAGTCGGCGAGCTTGGCCGGATCGACGAACACGGGAACGCCGGCGGCCTTCGCTTCGGCGATGATCCGGGCGCAGAGGTCCGGGGTGCAAACGCCCTTGGCGTAGTCCTCGATACAGAGAACATCCGCGCCGGGCAGGGCCGCGCGGACGGCCCCGATCAGGCGTTCGCCGAGTTCGGCCGGCACCGGGTCGCGGGACTCGTAGTCGACGCGGAACATTTTCTGCGGGTGCCGCTGCTGGGCGAGGCCGATGAGGTTGCGTTTGACGGTGGTCGGGCGCCCGGAGGCATCCTCGAGCAGGCCGGCGTCGTCGACGCCGTCGGCGGCCAGCGACGCGCGCAGGAAGGCGCCCGCCTCGTCGGCGCCGAGCACCCCCACGGCCGCGACCGAGCCGTTGAGGGCGGCGAGGGCGCGGACGAGGTTTGCGGCCCCCCCGGGGTTGCGCTCGACCTTGCGGACATGGAGCACGGGCACCGGGGCGTCGGCGCTGAGGCGCTCGGCGTCTCCATAGACCATCTCGTCGACCATGAAATCGCCGACGACGATGGCCCTGAAGGGCTTCCACTCGGCGAGATGGTGCAGGAGGCGTTCCATGCGCGGCGGGCTCCGTGGTGGGATGGTAGTGCGGGGTTTGGGGGGAAGGGAGGAAGGGCTGAAGCTGGGGGGGGGGGGGCCGAGGCAGAGAGGAGTGGCGACGGGCCGCGGGGTGGGGCGGTTGGCCGGTCGCTAGGTTGATGGAGTCGTCGGGCTGGTGGGCGCGGCGGGGTCAGCTGGAATCGAGGGGGGCGGGGGTGAGGTGGAGCTTGCGGATGTGCTCGCGGCGGACGCGATCGGCATCGGCGAGGCGTCGGGCGAGCGGGGATGAGACAGC
>JADJMV010000005.1 GCA_016709445.1 Phycisphaerales bacterium | reverse complement strand
ATCGGGCTGTAGCCGACCTTGAAAAAGTCGGGCGTCGCCCAGTACCAGGTACCGACCACCACGGTCAGCGGGCCACCCACGGACGCCATCGCGCTCAGCGGGCAACGCGTTCATCCACTTCCGGGAAGATCACCGACACGCTGCGCTCCTTCCCACCGGCTCCGTCCGTGACCAGCGGGCGGACACCCAGCCGCCCCGGCGCCTACCCGGCTCTACACCACACGATCGTCGCAGGGCAGAAATGTCCGCACGCTGCTGCTCGTCTGCCAAGTCAGCGGCCCCACTCGCTTACATTGAGACTCGCTCGCAGCAACTTTGCGAGCACTTGCGAACTGCTGTATCGAACTCCACCTACAATCAACACCACTATGATGAGCCAAGCAAACTCCAAACATGTCCAGTTTGCCCGCTCCCGTGATCCCGAATAAAGTCCTGACTCTTGGGGTCCGCCTCGACTGTCGGGCTTTGGGTCCTCTGGTTCGCCCTCCACCTCCCGGGCTTCACTTGGGCGCGGTAGTCCCGGCCCGGTCGTGCTCATCGGATGGGCCGCCATCGCTGCCCTCCTCTCGGCACGCCTCAAGCCTTCCGCGATCGAAGGGACGCTCGCGGGCCTGCTCACGGCGTTGCTCAGCCTGCTGGCCTTGGGATCGATTTTGGTGGAACAGCCAGATCCCTCCGCGTTCGCGGAGGGGCAGGCCCCGCTTCGACCGGCCGCTGCGCTGATCATCCTCGGGTTTCTCCTGGTGGGTGCCGCCGTCGGCGCTCTGGCCTCGCTTGCTTCTGGCCGCCGATCGTCCGAGCCCGACATCCGTGTTGGGCCCGACCCGTGGCCGTGCCGCCTCGCGATCGCCGTGGCGGCAGCGTATGTCCCGCTCGTGCTCCTGGGTGGCGCGGTGACGAGCACGGAGAGCGGGATGGCGGTCCGGGGCTGGCCGGACACATTCGGCGCCAACATGTTCCTCTACCCGATCTCGCTGATGTCGCAGCCCCGGGTGTACCTCGAGCACTCGCACCGGCTGTTCGGCACGCTCGCCGGAATGGCCACGATTCTGTTCTGGCTCATGACGCTGGTTTCGCACGAGACCCGGCGCCGATTCGGGGTCTGGACGACGATTCTGTTCCTGGCCGTGTGCCTTCAAGGCTATCTCGGGGGGGAGCGCGTCGTGCAGAACAACCCCTACCTGGGCGCTGCGCGGGGCATTCGGGCAGATCGTGATCGCGTATGCCCGCCGTTGGCGCCGGGGAGGGCGCCATCGTACATGGGGGTGCCTCCGATCTCGGCCCCGAAGTCGGCCCGGCTGCGTCGGTTCGCCTCGATCGCTCTGGCCGCCTCACTGCTGCAGCTGCTTTTGGGCGCGATGTACCGGCACCTGCGCCGGGGCGACAACCCCGGCGCCTCGCACGTGGTGATGACACACGCGGCTTTCTCGTTGTCGTCATCACGCTGGCGATCATCGCCGGGGCGATGCTGATCCGGTTCGGCAAGGACCACCGCGACGACCTGCCCCGCGGCCTTCCGGGCGCCTGCGTCGAAACGGCGTGGCGATCCACGCCGTGATCGCGATCCAGTTCGCGCTCAGGTGGTTCGCCCTCCTCGCGGTGGCCACGGGCAAATCGAGGGCCGGTGCCTACGGCCGATCAGCTCGGCAGCTGCCCCCGGCCCGTGCCCTCGGCGAGGCCCTCGACGACAGCCCACCAGCTCAACGGGGCCCTGTACCTCGTGCTCATCGTGCTGGCTTGGGGCTGGGCACGGATGCACCGGGCCGCCCGGCCCGGCTAGGCCCGGCAGCGCAGCCTTGATATCTCCAACCATCCAGAAGGTTCCGCTTCAGAAGCAGACCCCGCCGAGAGATACTGGGGCCGTGGTCTGAGGCAATCGCGCGCGTCTGCGTCGTTCCGCGGGGCGAGCACCCCTGATTGACCGGCGGGGTCCGGGAGGTCCGAGCATGTCGGCGGAAACCATTCGAGCACGATGACGCCGATCCGCTGAATCGTTCGGCTACGCCGGGGCCCGGCACCTGCTCTGGCGGGCCAGGGTTTGGGGCACCCCGACCAGATCCAGACCCTGGTCTCCTGGGGCCCGGAACGGGCGGTGGACTACCTGATCGACCCGGGAACGTGGGCGCGAACCGACCGACCCGCGCCGCTTTGACCAGACGATCATGGGCCCACCCGACCCGGAGACCCAGACGCGATACCGCCAGGCGCAGCAGACGGCAACGAGGAGGAGATCGCCCGCCTGCGCTGGGCGGCAGCGACGCGAGGCCGCGGACCGCAAGCAGGTCCGGGAGATGCAGCAATGGTGGTTGACGCGTCTGATCGAATCGCCGCGTCCGCTGGAAGAGGATGACGCTCTTCTGGCACGGGCACTTCGCGACGAGCTATCGGACGATCGAGGACAGCTACCATGTTCCTGCAGAACGAGCTGTTCCGCTCGCACGCGCGGTGGGGAGCTACGCGACGCTGATGTACCAGATCATTCGCGACCCGGCGATGCCGGCCTACCTGGACAACAACGACAGCCGCAAGAACAAGCCCAACGAGAATCTGGGCGCGTGAGATCATGGAGCTGTTCAGTCTGGGCGTCGGCAATGCACGGCGAGCGGGATATCAAGGAGGGTGCGAGGCGGCGACCGGCTACGTTTGAGGACGACAAGTTCAGCTTCCAGCAGGGCAACCACGACACCGGAGCCAAGACGATCCTCGGCAGCGCGGCAACATGGACGGCGAGCGATTTCGTGGCGGCGATCCTCGACCAGCCGGCATGCTCGTACACCATGCGCCCGGAAGCTGTACCGTTTTTCGCGGCCGATCTGCCCGAGGGCGTCGGCTCGATCCGGCAACGGCCGATGTGCTGCGAGACTTGTCGGCCCTGATGCGCGCTCGAAATACGAGATCGCGCGGTGCTCCGACGCCTGTTCCTCAGCGAGCATTTCTATTCCGACGGGGTGCGGTGAACCAGCGGATCAAGAGCCCGGTGGAGCTTGTGTAGGCGCGATCGTCGCTGCTGACTCCGGCCCGCGACCTCAACGTGCTGCTCGATGCGGCCTCTCTGATGGGGCAGAACATCTTCTTCCTCCGAGCGTCGCGGGTGGGATGGCGAGCGGAGCTGGATCATTACTGACGATGTTCATCAGGCAGAACATCCTGGCGTATCTGCTGACGGGGCGGACGCCCCGGGGCTACGACGCGCTCGCCGACGAGCAGCGGTACGACGCGACACCGGTGCTCTCGCAAGCTCGAGGGGCGGACGCCGCGGCGGCGAAGGACCCGGCGAGGGTGATCGATTACCTGCTCCGCTTCACGCTGGGTCAGGCGCCGGAGCACGCCCGCGCCACGCTGGATGCGTTTGTCACCGCCAACGGTGGCGAGGTGACGGGCGACATGATCATCGGGCTGCTGCTGTTGATCACGGCAATGCCGGAGTACCAGTTGACACGAGAACCGACGCAAGGGGCCGCACGGCCATGAAGCAAGGTGCCGAGATGAAGCCCGAGGTTGAGAGCATTGATCACGACCCCGTCCCCGACCTCGCCGGTTGGCCATCTGGCCATCCGGCCCCCTTGAGAAGGCCCACCCATGAGCCACCGTGAACCCGCCGCCTACACCCGCCGCCACTTCCTCTCGACCGGGCTGCGAGCTGGCCTCGGCGAGCATGGCGCTCCCCGCGTTCCTGCAGCGTTCGGCGTTCGGGCTGCCGATGGCGTTGCCGGGGATGGGCTCGATCCCGGGCGTCGATGAGGACCGGATCCTGCTCGTCGCAGCTCTCGGGCGGCAACGACGGGCTGAACACGGTCGTGCCCTTCGGCTTCGACCAGTACTACCGGGCCCGTCCCGCGATCAACATCCCGCAGGGGCAGGCGCTCCGGCTCGACCAGAAGTCGAACCAGGGCGTGGGCCTGCACCCCGGGCTGGCCAAGTTCAAGGACCTCCACGACCGGGGCATGCTCTCGGTCATCCAGGGTGTCGGCTATCCGAACCCCAACCGCTCGCACTTCAAGAGCATGGACATCTGGCAGACCGCCGATACCACCGGCACCGGGGACGGCTGGATCGGGAAGTACTTCGACGCCGAATGCTGCGGCTACGGCAAAGGCGAGAGCGGCACGCCGGAGGCCGACAAGCCCGCCGAGAGCCAGGGCCAGCCGGGGATCGCGATCGGCGCCGAGGCGCCGCTGGCGATGCAGGGTCGCAAGGTCAAGCCCATCAGCTTTGAAACCCCGACCTCTTCCGGTGGACGGGGCAGGATGTACACGAGTGCCTCGCCAAGCCCTACGAGGAGATCACCGAGCACGGCGTGCGCGAGGGCGTCGATCCCGACTCGGCCGCCGGATTCCTGATGCGCACCGCGCTGGACGCCCAGGTCTCGAGCGACCTCATCCGGAAGGCCGTGCGTCAGCAGCCGCTGGCGCGTACCCCGGTCGCCGCTGGCCCGCGACCTGGCCATGGTCGCGAGCATGATCCGGGCCGGTCTCAAGACCGCGTGTACTACGTCTCGCTCGGCGGATTCGACACGCACTCGGGCGGAGGGCGGTCCGAACGGGCGGCACTCCCAGCTCCTGCAGACCGGGTTGGCCGAGCTGCACGCCTTCTACGCCGACCTCAAGGCCGGCGAGAACGACAAGCGCGTGCTCACGATGGTGTTCAGCGAGTTCGGGCGGCGCGTCGGTCAGAACGCCTCGGGCGGCACCGACCACGGCACCGCGGCCCCGATGTTCCTGGTCGGCCCGATGGTCCGCCGGGGTCTGATCGGCGAGCACCCCTCGATGACCGACCTCGACGACGGGGATCTGAAGTACAAGATCGACTTCCGGAGCGTGTACGCGGGGATCCTGAGGACTGGCTGGGCGCCCGACAGCCGGGCGATCCTGGGCGGGAGTACCGCAAACTCCCAATCCTGGCCTAGGAGTCGGCGAGTCTCCCTCGGGCTCAGCGTTCCTTGACCCGCTTGAGCCGCACCTTGAAGTCCTTCGGTAACACTCGCTCCGACCACGGCGCGAGGTCCTGCGGGCCGTAGCCATGCTTGAGCAAACGCACGACCTTGCCGCACCGCAGGCCGCACTCCGCATCCGTGACCGGTCCTCCGGTCGCGTCGCATCGTCGGTGATGGGCAGACCAATCAGCGAGTGCCCGCACCGCGGGCAGGTGGCGCGGCGACGATCTTGCGGGGCGTGGCGATCGTAAGACTGTGGCGTGCGATGGCCGCGCCCATAGCCCCGGGCGCCCTAGCCGCACGCGAGAACAACGGGATTCCGAGGAAGATGCGAACGGAGACCGGCTTGAGGCGGGGTCGCGCATGAGGGCTCTGCACGATGACGTCCGCCACCGCGCCCAGACCAGCACCACCTCTGGCTCGCGGCCGCGGGATGATGATCCACCGCCGGGGCGGCTGGCGCCGCCATCGGCGCTCGACGAGTTCCTGGCACTCGACGTCGCTCAGGCCGTCGAGCTCCGGGTAGGCCCTCAGGGCTTGCCGAACAGGGGAATCATGCTCCCAGGCTATCCGAACAGCCGCCATGCACGGTTTTCCGGCGTGAGCGGCTCACGACTCGTCGCTTCGAAGCTAGATCATGAACGTTCTCCTGCATTTCCCGAGTTGGTACCATGCATCGCTTCGATGGGGGCCCCGCTCGACATGTTCTCGCAGCGAACGACAACCGCACTGCTCAACGGCCTTCGCGACCCCCGCGAACGCTTCGGCGTGGGAGGAACTGGACGGCCGGTGCCGCCTGATCATGATTGGTGTAGCCCGGCGGATGGGGCTCACGCAGTCGGAGGCCGAGGACGCCGTGCAGGCGGCCATGGTGAACTTCTTTGAGGCCTACCGCGCGACGCAGGTACGACCGCTACGGGGGCAGGCTCAGCGGTTTCATCCTCACGATCCTCCGGTCCCGGGCGCTCGACCTCCGCCGTCAGGTGCATGGACGGCACGAGGTGCACGCGTCGGCGGACTCGGTCGATCAGATGAGCGATGCGGACCTGGAGCGGCTGTGGCTCGATGAGCGGCAGGGTCAGATCCTGCGGCAGGCGATGGAGGAACTCCAGGCTTCGGGGCTGATGAGCGGATGCTCGCGGCCTTTGAGTTGTGGGCCTGCGGGGCGTGGACATCTCGGAGGTGACCACCCGGCTTGGCATGTCGCGAGAGAGGTCTACAACGCCAAGTACCGGATCACTCGCGCCCTTCAGCCCATCGTGGCCCGGCTCGACGAGCTGTATGAGGACATCTGACCCTGCCGGGTTGAAGGGTCCCGTGGCAGCATTCATTTGCCCGGTGGTGCGAGATCCGAACCCCGGCGGCGGATGGAGGGCGGAACACCCCGGCCCTGGGGCGATTGGTCTCCCCGTGTTGTCCAGACGGATGCCGTATGTCCGGATCAGGAGAAGCCCAGCATGCGACGCCCCACTCCAACCCTGCTGGCCGGCCTTAGGATAGTGGCCCTCGCCGGCTGCGGCGGCACGACAGGGCCCGCTTCCGCGCCCCAATCCCGCGGAGGCTACCGCCTCGCAGGGGAACGCCGCCGCCGCGTACCGGGCGGTTGCCGATCAACTCGGCGCCCTCTGCTGGAGGCACTCAAGGGCGATGGGGCGGACGTCTCGGCACTTGCCAAACACGCATCCGACCTCGACCGCCTCGTGGAGGCGACGCACTCGCGCGCCTGCGACTTCGGCATCGACACCTCGGCCGGTCTCGGCACCGAACTCCCCCACTTGCCCATGCTGCGTGGGCTGGCCCGGGCCCTCAAGGCCGACGCATCGAGACTCCTGGCCGCGGGAGACGCCGATGGTGCAGCCCGGCGGGTGGCCGCCCTGCGCCATGGCCGCCCAGACCTCGCGTCAGGGGCACTTCACGATCGAGTTGCTCACCGCGGCGTCGGTGGGCCCGGCTGGGGACTGACTTTGTCAACTCGAACCCAGGGGTCACGCACGCGGCGTGGAAGACGGACATCAGAATGCGCTCGTCGAGGTGGAGCGGGGCGGGACGCTGGACTCGTGGTCCGTGCTGCAGCGGCGAGGCGGAGCTTTCGTCGCGGTGGATCCGTGAGGGCTCAGTGCCCGACATGCGGGAGCAGGGCGGGCACAATTGGCCCGGGATGAGCCGGAGCGAACGCGAGGCCGCGGCCGCGCAGCTCGATAGCCTCATGCGCGATGCCGCCTCGGCCTGGGGAGCGCCGGATGCGGCGGCACAGCTTACTGCCATCGCCTCGCGGGCGGCCCGCCAGCCCGCCCAGGATCTCTATCCCCAGGTCGGGCGGGTCCGAACGACGATCGACGAACTCAATACATCGCTGGCGGCCGCGAGGGCTGCCCTGGAGAAGTAGGCTGGGGCCGATCGCCCGGGGGCCTTCACCCCGCAAGCCCGCCGGAGGTCATGATGCCCCGAGTTTCGTCACCCGACATCCTGCCCCTGCCTTTGCCGCTCCCGCAGCGTCCGGCGCACCATCGAACTCCCTGCGGCCGGATGCTCGGATGGCGCAAGGACCACCACGCATGACCCGCACCGGGAAAGCAGCTTCCTCGGGGAGCGAGCGCGGGGGAGGCTGCCCCAGCATTGAAGCGCTGGAGGCGCTCCTCCGGGAGCACGCCGCGCAGCCTGCGGAGGCTCTCACCACGCACTTGAGGAGTTGCTCGCGGTGTAGGGGAACTGCTCGAAGAGATGCGTTCGGCCAACCGGTTCCTTGAACGCTTCAATTCCTGGTGAGCGGCCGGCCTCCAACCAGCCCGAGCGGACACAAGACGGGCCGGGCCAGGCATCGTCCGCGTCCACGGGTACGAGATCGAGAAGCTCGTCGCCTTCGGCGGGCAGGGAACGGTGTACAAGGCCCGACAGAAGGCCACGGGACGCAATGTGGCGATCAAGGTGCCGATCGGTGACACGCAGCGCCGGCCGTCGACCCGCTACCGTTTCAGCGGAAATCGAGCTGACCGCCCGGCTCGATCACCCCGGGATCGATGCGCGTATTCGGCGATTGCGAGCTCGATGACGGGCGCATCGGGTGCGTGATGGAGTTTGTCGAAGGCGAGCCGTTCGACCGCTGGGCGGCTAAGCAGCGTGTGAATGGGAGGCTGGCACCCGCCGGATCATCGAGGTCATGAGCCTCGTCGTCGACGCCTCGCTTATGCACCAGCGGGCGGTGATGCACCGTGACCTCAAGCCAAGCAACGTGATCGTGACCGCGGAGGATCTGCCCCGCGTGCTGGACTTCGGCCTCGCCAAGGCGCTGGACGAGAGCCGCAAGTCGTTCGCCACGCTGACCGGCGCGTTCATCGGCACGCTGGTGTACGCCGCGCCGGAGCAGATCAGCGACGGGCATGACGCGAGCGATCTGCGGACCGATGTCTACGCTCTCGGCCTTCTGCTGTTCCAGGCTCTGACCGGCCGCCTGCCCTTTGCCACGGATGCCCCGACCACGGAGATTCTCAGGCACATCCGCGAAACCCCGCCCCCGCGCCCGTCCTCGCTCGGCCCCGACATCGGCGCCGAGCTCGACGCGATCCTGCTCAAGACACTCGCGAAGGAACAGGATCGGCGGTACGCCTCGGCTACTGAGTTTCGTGACGATCTCCTGGCTTGGCTGGAGGGGCGGGCCGTCAGGGCCAAGTTCGACAGCAGGTGGTATGTATTCCAGAAGACCGAGCGCCGGCACCGATGGCGAGCCTCGGGCGGGCTCGGCCTGCTGGCTGTGGTCACGATGGCGGTGCTGGGGCTTGTGGCTCGGGAGCAGGCCGCGAGGGCCCGGCTGTCGGAGGCAGTCCGCGACGCCCGAACGCTTGAGTCGCACCGCGTGCAGATGTCGGAGGCCCGTTCGATCGCCCGTGACAACCTGATGCTGGGCGAGCGGACGGCGTGGGATGTGCTCCTGGATCCCGAGCCGATCCTCGTCGCGCCGGGCATCGAGGGTGTTGGCGCCACCGGACCGCTCCCGACCAGCCCGGCGTACTGGGCGCTTTGGGAGATCTACGCCCGGACCCCCGTCGTCGCGTCGTTACCCGAAGAGTCGGACATGGGCGCGATGTTCGCGGGAACGACGGATCGAATCATCAGTTCTCTAGGCAATCGCATTACATGGTGGGACTGGCGCGCGGAGTTGCGGCGCGCCGGCTTGATCTCCCGACGGGGACGAGGTTGGTGGCCTTGGCTTATCTGAGCAGCCGGAGCGGTTCCGCGCGTCGACACGCGCGCCGGCTCCTGCTCATCGATGGCCAACGGGGCACCACCACGGCGCTCGCCGACGACCGGCTGGTCGCGACGTTTGCCTGCACGACGAGCCGGCTCGCCGTCCACACGTATCTCCCTGGGGAGCCGAGAGCGCTCGAACTTTGGGACACGACCGTTGAGCCGCCCCGGTTGATTGCATCCCACCGACTCCAGACTCCGAACGCCGCCTGTCGGGGGTTGTACTTTGACGGCTCCGGGCGTTTCGTCGCGATCATCGACGAGGCGGGTGAAATGTTGATCCTTGAGGCCGAAACCGGACGGATCCTCCTCCACCGCGGAACAAACGAGCAGCCGCTGGTCACCTGGGTCACTACCCGTGGCCGGCCGGGAGAGTTCTTCGCCTGGGGGACCGAGGAGTTCTTTTCGATTCAAATCTCGCCAGACTCCGAGGTCGTTCAGCGCGAATTCGCCAGCAAGTCCGGAGTCCTCGACCCGCTCAAGCGATTGGTGTTTGGGCCGATGGGTCAGAGATACCTGATCCTCACCGACCGCGACCAGATTGGTATCGGGAGCACCCAGCGGCCCGTGACCGAGGGCTCGCTGATCCCGACAATCTCCGCTGCAAGCGGCAGCCCTTTCCCCGGACGATCGTTACGCGGTTGTTGCGCCAGTCGAATCAGGCCGCCGCGAGATCCTGGACCTGGAGCCGGCAACGATTCGCCGACTCCCCTTCGCGGCCGAGCGAGGACCCAATGGCTTCGCCACGGTCTTTGATCTCGAATTCAGCCCGGATGGCGAGTCCCACCTCTTCGCGGGGGGGGCATGGATGGTTCGGTGCGAGAATTCGGCACGACGAACGATCGATGGAGGACGCTCGATCCGAAGGCGTCCGATGGCGGGGTCGCTGTGCTTGCGGTGTCGGGAGGTGAGATCCTCGTCGGCGGGCACGACGTGGCTCGCCGGGGACGGAACTCCGGGCCTTCGGTCCCGCTGGGGAATCGCGAGTGCTCGCGAAGGCTGAGCGTCGATTTTGTGGTCTGGTCGCTGAGCCCGGCGTCGCCGCATGGGCCCTGACGGGGGGAGGTCAGCTGCTGCGGATCGAGCTACCGACCGGACAGCCCGTCCGCGAGGTCCAGCTCGGGAGCACCGGCCCGGTCGCGGTCTTCCGAACGCTCACGCGCATGCATGGTGGAGGCCGCTCGCCGCCGCCTCACAGGGGCGGGATCCTTCTTCTCGATCCCGAGACCCTCGAGCCTCTCGGCCCGGCGGTCCCCGCCAGGGGCATCCGGCGCCTTGCCGCGAGTCCGACTGATCCGAGCTTGTTGGCCTCCTGCGGGGACGACGGCATGATTCGCCTGTGGCGCTTGACACGGACCGCCGCCTTCTCTGGAACTCGTCCGCACGTTCAGCGCCCACGCCGGGCCAGCGTACTGCGTGGCCTTCCACCCCGATGGCCGACTCTTGGTCTCCGGGGGCGCGCCCTGAAGCCAAAGACATCCGTATTTGGGACACCCAAACCGGGCAAGAACTCGCGGCCCTGGACCTTTTCGAGATCGGCGTTTTGACGTGGCATTTTAGCCCCGATGGCCGGTGGCTCGCGGCCGGTGGTGAGGTCCGGCTCGAACACCCTGAGGAGGGTGGTCAGCCATTCCTCATCGATCTGAAGGCGCCCGACGAGTGCATCGCGGGCAATCTCGAATACGAGATCGGGCGCTTTGTGCGCGACCACGGCCATCAGCCGAGCCAGGCCGCGGCGCTGCGGGCTTGGGCCGAGCGGGTGCGCGAAGCGGCGTCGCAGACGCGGTGAAGGCAACGGGGCTCCACCCTCCCGCGGCGATACTGGTCAGTTTTTCTTCTCCCGACCTGCAAGACACGACCGCCAACCGAGGAGTACCGGCGGGAAGACGTCGCGAGTGTCGCGACGGCTGACCGCCTCCCGACGCCGCGCCGTCGCCCGAACCAAGGAATGCAAGATGAGCCAGTCCGTCCCATCCGCCGCAGCCCGCCTCCACTCGCACCCCGCCCCCCGGCATCTCACCCGAGCGCTCCTTGCCGGCGCTGCGGGGTTGGCTACCCTCGGCCCGCCGGTATCGGCGGCGATTGTCAAGAACGCCGCGAGCGACTTCTCGGCCTCCAGCAACCCCAACGGGGTCTGGTCGTTCGGATCGGAATACCCCAACCTGGGCAGCTCCCCGTTCATTCTCGAGTCGTCCAACGGGAGTACTTATGGTCTCGACTATTGGGCAACGGCGTCGGGCCCCATCCTCCCGGGGGCATTCCACAATCCCACCAGCTCGACGATCTTCTATGGAAACTCCGTCGATGTCGATCCGGGGCAGCTCGTGCTGCATCCCGGCGAGTTCGGCGAATACTCGATCGCCCGCTTCACCGCCCCCGTCGCCGCGACCTATACGTTCAGTGCCGACTTCATTGGTCAGGACTATGTCACAGGAACCTCACCGACGTCCATCTCCTGGTAAACAACGCCAGCGTGTGGTCCAGCAACATCACGGGCTACCACAACACCGAGTCGAGCGGAACCTTTGTGATGTGGCTCAATCCGCTCGACACGATCGACGCGGCAGTCGGCTTCGGCTCCAACGGGAACTTCTATGGCGATTCGACCGGGCTGGACTTTACCGTGTCGTACGTCCCCGCTTCCGGATCGTTAGCCTTGCTGGGGCTCGGTGGCCTCGTCGCGGCGCAACGCCGACGGACCTAAACTGGAAGGAACGGGTCTCCTCTCCCCGCGCTCCGACACGCCGCCCACCTCGGGCGGCGTGTTGTTGCGCTGGAGCAGGGTCACGCAAGAAAGCAACCTATTCCGCAAGTGCGCTGTGAGATCCGTAGTGCGATTGCGGAGTCCCCGTGAACCGTGGACCGAGAGTCGGTCCACGATGACGAATGTCACTCAGCACTCAGGAGCGCCCCATGACTCGCAATGCAACCATCGTCCCTCTGCTCGCGCTCGCCGGTTCCACTGCGCTGCTTCTGCGCAGGGTTCACCCGCATGAACGTCGCGGAGAAGAACTACAACGAGGGCCGCTCCAACACTGCATCCCACGGGATCGCGTTCGAGGGGGAGGCTAACGCCGGCGATCGCGTCGGCGGCGTCTGGGACTGGCTGACCGACGCGGTCTACGAGATCCCCATGGGGCCGGACGATACCGATGTTGGCGTGCTCGGTCTCGCTGGCCCGGAGGACTCGTACGGCGCGGTGTACAAGCGGCGCCTTGGGCGCATCGAGCCCGTCCTGTGGGATCGCTCTGGTGGCGGCGTGGGTGTCGCGATCGAGCTGACCAACCCGTTCGGTGCCCAGGGCTGGGCGACCAGTGTCAGCAGTGACGGCCGGGTCACCGGCGGCGCGCTCTACGGCGACCTCGACGGCTTCGGCGTCTCGCGTCACGCTGCCCAGTGGCGATGGGGGCCAGGCCGAACTGCTGCCCGTCCCGGAGGGCACGCGTTCCTCCGAAGTCTGGGATACCTCGCTTGCCGGCGACATCGCGCTGGGTGCAATCGGCGAAAAACGGCACGCCCTCCGACCAGCCCAAGACGAAGCCGGCGCTGAAATCCAAGGGCATCATCTGGACGAACGACGGCTTCACCGTCGTAGAGAGTTCGGTCGCCGGGCCGGACGCAATCTCGCTTGCACTCACCGCGCTCTCGGCCGACGGCCGCGTCGCGCTGGTCAGCGTCGACACCACCTACGCGCTCGCCAAGGGCGGGCTCTACTCGATCGGTTCGGGCGAGTACACCCGCCTCGACGGCGGGGACATCAACGGTGACGGCCAGATCGACATCCGCGACTGGCATAGCTCGGCCGCCTACGCCCTCTCCGGCGACGGCTCGGTCGTCGGCGGCTCGATCACCCCTCGGTGGCGAGGAGACCGCGACCCTCTGAGCCTCGACGGATCGGCCTACGCCGCGCACGACCTGGGAACCTACCTGAGAGATCTCGGTGCGTCGGGTCTTGACGGCTGGCACCTGAGCGAGGTGACCGGAGTCTCGGCCGACGGGGCCGTACTCTCCGGCTGGGGCTACAACCCGGCCGGGAAGGCCGAGCCCTGGGCGGCGACGATCCCCGCTCCCGGGAGCGCCGCGCTGCTCGCGCTCGGAGGCTTCATCGCCGGAAGAAGGCGCCCACTGAGCAAACACACCATCTCCTCTCTCATGGTCTCTCGACACGCCGCGCTTGACCCGGGCGGCGTGTTCTTGCGCATGAACAGACTCATGCAAGGAAGCAAGCCAATTCCGCACGTGCGCTGTGAGATCCATCTGGTTGTCGCGGAGTCCTCGTGAACTGTGGACCGAGAGTCGGTCTGCGATGACCAACGGCGATCTGGTATTCAGGAGATCCCGCATGACTCGCAACGCAACCGCTCTTTGTTCTCGCCGCGCTCGCGCCGCCGCCCCCGCGATGGCCCAGTTCAGCCCAACTTTCACCGGCCTCGAACTCCCCCCGACGCCATCGAGATGCGGCCCATCGGTATCGTCGGCTCGGGCGGCGACATTGTCATCCCGTACAGGGCGATTAACGAGAGGGGGGTCCAAGTCTACCAGAGCGCCGGACTCTGGCTCGATGGCACCTACTCCGAGATGCCCCAGCCCGTCGGCGACGATGGCGAGTATCAGGATGTCGTTAGCTACCAGTTCCGACCCAGCCCCGCCGGAAGGCCCGGACGGGCCCAGACCATTCCCAGGTATTGATATAGTCATCAGGAAGACCCCGGCGGCAAGGCGGCGGTCTGGGACACCACCGGCGGCTATCCCGGCGTCGTCACCGACCTCTCCAACTCCTTCGGCGCCGACTCGGCAGCCCACGCCGCCAACGCCGACGGATCCATCATCGGAGGCACCCTCTTCGACAACCTCGACGGCAACGGCGAGTCCCGATTCGCGGCCGCCTGGAACCCCGGCGGATGCGTGCTCCGGCCCACGCTCCCTGGCACCCGCGCCTCCGAGACCTGGGGTGTCTCCCTCGACGGACGCCTTGCCTGCGGCGGCACCTCCGACATCCCCATGGCCCAGGGTGACGGCGAGCACCTCACCCACGCCAAGGGGGCCATCTGGACCGACGGCGACATCCTCACCATCGAGCCGGCTGCTTTCGGTGCCGAGGCCCAGGCAGTCCTCTTCACCGGGATGACCGACAACGGCAACTTCTGCTACGGGAGTATCAACACCACCCGCTCCAACTCCAAGGGGGGCCTCTACGCCATCACCTCCGGCCAGACCTGGATCTTCGACGGCGGCGACATCAACGGCGACGGCCAGATCAACATCCTCGACGACCACGACTCGGCCGTCTACGCCCTCTCCGAGGATGCCCGCATTGTCGGCGGCTCGATCACCCTGCCCGGTGGCCCCGAGACGGCCGCGTTCTGGGCGCTCGACGGCTCGACCTACATCGAGCACGACCTCATGGGCTACCTCGACAGCCTCGGCGTCTCCGGGCTCGGCGGCTGGCAGCTCGGCGCCGTCACCGGCGTCTCAGCCGATGGCTCCGTGCTCGTCGGCTGGGGCTCCAACCCGCTCGGCCAGACCACCGGGTGGAGCCTCAGCATCCCGGCGCCCGGCTCACTCGCCCTCCTCGGGCTCGGCGGGCTCGTCACCGGAAGGAGGCGCCGACTCTGACCGAAAGCACCATCTCCTCCCTCTTTGTCTCTCGGCATGCCGCCCCGACCCGGGCGGCGTGTTGTTCGCGGGCGGTGCTCACGGGATTTCGCCTGTGATCGCTGCGAGATCTCGTCCCTTGCGTCGGAGTTGTTGAGCCGGACCACGCTCGAGTGTCGAGACGGGCCGGACACGAATGTCAACCCAAAGGAGATTCACCATGTCTCGTCAGTTCGCCGCACTGCCTCTGCTCGCCATTGTCGGCGCGGCCGCGCCGGGATTTGCTCAGATCTACAATGGGAGCTTCGAAACCGGCTTGGTGTATCCGCTGGGCCCCGACGTCTACACCGCGGGCACCCCGTCACCTTGGGTCGCCACCAGCTACACGCCAGACATGTACGATAACAGCGGAGCGGACGGCTGGGACATCGGTGGCATACCCGTCTACGACAACATGTTCAAGGGAATGGTCGCCTGTCAGGGCAATCGCTTCATCGGCTTCGCTGCCACGACATCGTTCGGCGGCCTCAATGAGGCGTTCGAGCAGACGACGGCGCCCCTGGTCGCCGGCCAGCAATACACGCTCTCCGCGTGCATCGCCGCGGATGACTCGGGCAACGCGATCCCGTTTGGCGGGCCTTACTCGGGGCGCGGCGAGGTCAACGTCTATCTGAACAGCAGCCTGATCGGCACATTCACGCAGAACACCCTCTCCAAGCAATGGGAAAGCCGATCGATCCTCTTCACGGGCGCAAGCTTCTGGGCCGGCAACGCTCGAGTTTGTCGCCCAGCTTGATCCGACCAACTCTGCCTCGAGCTACATCGCCCTCGACTCCATCTCGGTGCCTGCCCCGACTTCTATCTCCCTGCTCGGCCTGACGGGGCTGGCCGCTGCCCGCCGTCGCCGTAGGGCCTGACCGCCGCCAGCCTGCTCCACGCCTCGCACGTCCGGAACGTCGCCCGCATCCGGGCGGCGTGTCCAGCGAATGTCGTCGCGTGGTGGTGTCCGCGTCGTGCGTCTGAACTTTGACCCCCCCGCCGACCCAGAACATTTCTCCCCACCGTGAGTCCGGCCCGATCCTCCGCTCCAAGAGGTGCCGGACCGCTCGATCGTCGAGCGAACCCGGATCACCACAAACAACGCTCGGGAGGTGTTTGATGTCTCGCAACGTCTCCAGGCTCGTAGTGCTCGTCCTTCGCTGGCGTGGCCGCACCGGGCCTCGAACAGATCTTGAATGGCAGCTTGAAACCGGCTTGGCATATTCCGGTGGCCCGAACATCTTGGCCGGCACGCCTCGCCATGGCCGCGACCAACCTCACCCCGACCTCTACGACAACACCGGGGCCGACGGCTGGAACATCGGCGGCATTCCGGCCTACGACAACATGTTCAAGGGCATGGTCGCCTGCCAGGGCGACCGGTTCATCGGCTTCGCGGCCTCCCCGCGTTCGGCGGGTTCAACGAATCGTCTCGCCCAGACCACGGGCGCCCCTGAACCCGGTCAGGCCTACACGCTCTCGGCCTGCATGGCCGTCGACGATCTGGGCAAGGATCCCCACGGCGGGCCCTATTCGTGGAAGCGCGGCGAGGTGGATGCGTGCTGAACGGGAACCTCATCGGCACGTTCTCGCAGAACACCGCCTCACCTGGGAAAGCCGATCGATCACCTTCATCGCGCCCAACCCCTTCCCGCCACCTTTCGAGTTCGTCGCGCAGCTTGACCCGAACACGACGCACGCCAGCTACATGGCCCTCGACGACATCCATCTCCTTCCTGCCCCCGCGCGTGCAGCCTGCCCGGCCTGACTGGCCTGGCGGCCGCCCGCCGGGCGCCGACGCTGAGCCCGGGCAGAAACCCTTGCCCCACACGCACACGCACACGCACACGCACACGCACACGCACACGCACACGCAGCGGAGTCTCGCTCCCACCACGGCGAGATTGCCTCAACCGGATTGGAGTGGTGGTGGAATGCCGCACGCACAGTGCCGGACGGTCGACGCACCGCCCACCCGGGGCCCCCCCCGCTCAAGGGCAGAAGGAGATTCCCGTGACTTTCCGTCGCATCGCCTCAGTGTCCTCCCGCTCGTCCTGCCTGCGTTCGGTTCCGCGGCTCGTGCCGAGCTCGTCCAGTTCCGCAGCGGCTAGACCGGCGGCAGATTCGGCACCCCGGCTCGCTCGACGACATCGTCCGAATAACCTGTGGGGCAATCCGGGCGGAGCGCCCGTCCTCGGAACCGCGTTCACAGCCGCAGACTTCTGCCGCCACCAGCACCGGCCCCGGCGGGCCATGGTCGTGCAGCCGGTCTCGCCGTGGATGGGGCGTCACCGCTGTTGGAGCGATTCGCCGCGCGGTGGATCAACTGGACGGCGGACTCCTCCGGCTACGGCACGGCGGGCTCGGTGCTCTACGCGGTGCCCTTCTGGATCAACACGGTGGGGGATCACGAACGCCGTGCTCACTTGAGGGCGGCGTCGACGACATGCTCGGCGACTGGGTCTCACGGCGGACCGAACCCCTGACGGGCTCTACATCAACGGGGCGCGCGGCCGGGTACCAGTACGTCGGCTTCAATTTCCCCGGATCCCCACCACCCACACCCAGAACATCACCGGCATGGTGAACACCGGGCAGAACTACTTACTACTACCGCGACGCGGGATTTGGCGAGGGCATCATCTTCAGCGGCAAGATCCACGTGACGCCGACACCCGGAGCCGCTGGTCCGCCCTCGGCCTAGCGGGCCTCGTTGCTACCCGGCGTCGCTGCCACTTCAGGCTTCGCGGCGACTTCGCCCCGCCCCGGCGCCGCGTCCCAACGCGCTCTGATCCGGGCCCCACCATCCCACCTAAGCCGCCCCGGCCGATCGCCGGGTTGCTGAGCACCGCCCCGACCGGATTCCCCGGCCGGGGCGTTGGCTGTAGCCGCGACCCGGGGAGGCCCTGAGATTCCTTCGGCTCACGTGCGAGATCTTCCTCGGGTGCGGAACGAGATTGACGGCCCCATCGAGGGCACGACCATCTCGAGAACATCGGCACGCGGGAGG
>JADJMV010000004.1 GCA_016709445.1 Phycisphaerales bacterium | reverse complement strand
CCACGTACGTCTGGCGGGGCGGGCCCTGCAAGGTCACCGCGTGGTACGCCATCCCGGCCGACCAGCCACTCGTCGGCGCCAACGCCGGGATCAAGCTTGAGTTTCGCCGCGAGAACAGCTCCGTGTACCTGCCCTTCGAGAACCTCACGGTGAATGGCGACACCGGCGGCGAGTGGCGTGAGATCAGCATCACGGTCGGGTGCAGCGAGATGCCCGACACTTGGCCCCCCTTCCCCGTCACGGTCAGCGTGCTCCCGATCCGCTTCGGAGCCGACAATTCCACCGGCACAATCTTCTTCGACGACATCTCCTTCACCCAGTGCCTCGCCGACATGAACTGCGACGATCAGATCAATACGCAGGACTTCATCGTCTTCCTGAACCTCTGGGTCGCCAAGGACGCCAAGGCCGACTTCAACGGCGACGGTATCGTCAACACCCAGGATTTCATCACCTATCTCAACACCTGGACACAGCCCTGCCCGTAATGCCGCGAGTTCGAGGCATCCTGAACAGTCTTGGTCCGCCCGCCGTCGCGATCGCGACGGCGGGCGTCGCCGTTCGTGTCCAGGCCCAGAACTACAAGTTCTTTGACGACGGGGAGGTCGCGCTGCTGGCCATCCCCAACGGCGGCGTCCTCGAGCCCTCGATCCCGCTCTACCTCAACGGCGCCCGCGTGGACGACCCCGGCACCGGCGGGTCCGACGTCTATGCCATCATCGACTTCTACGACCGAGTCCCCGGCACCGGGTCGTACCCGCTCTCGGGCGCCGATATCATCGCCAACGGCTACATCCGGCCCCTCGTCCAACGCGCCGACGGCTCCTCCTCCGCGTTCGGCACCTCCGTGATCACGGGCCCATCCTTCCGCCCCCAGGGCCAGCCGCTTCAGCATGCTCGCCAACGCGCAGGCCGGCGAGTACGACGCCCGGTATCTCCAGATCATCGACCCGCAGGGCCGCGCCCGCACCATCGAGGTGGCCGACGCCCCGCGCCCGCGCTACCTGTTCGCCGCGCCGCGCCCCGTCGCCGCCGGCGGCTCCTTTGCGCTCCTCAAGGACACCTCCGCGAGCTGGAACGCCGGCAGCCCCAGCATGCAGATCGTCGTCGAGTCCGTCTCCGCCCCCGTCGGCTCGCTCGGCGTCCAGGCCTACCTCGCCGACACCATCAACCCCAACGACGACTCCCTCAACGTCTGGCTCGAGTGGCTCGACGCCCCGGCCACCATCCCCGCCGGCACCCGTATCGACGCCCGATTCCGCGTGATCGCCACCCCCGCCACCGACCCCGGCGACCTGAACCACGACGGCGCCTTGACCCGCACCGACGGCGTCCGCTGCTTCCAGCTCCTCGGGCGCACCGAGGCCGATGCGGATTTCGACGCCTACGCCGACCTCGACCGCGATCGCGCGATCACCGATGCCGACTTCGACGCGCTCGTCGCCCGTATCGGCCAACACCCCGCAGACCTCTCCGGCGACGGCGTCGTCAACACCATCGATGTGCTTGTGCTTCTCGCCGCCTACGCCTCCGGCGACCCCCTCGCCGATTTCAACGGCGATGGAACCGTCAATACCATCGATGTCCTGCTCTACCTCAACATCTTCGCCTACGCCACCTGAGCCGACACCAAGCCAGCGCGAGAGCCCTCGACATGCCCCCCATTCTCGCCATCCAGCTCTACACGCTCCGCGACCACTGCGCCCGGGATTTCCGGGGGACGCTCGGGGCCGTCCGTGAGCTCGGCTTCGGCGGCGTTGAACTTGCCGGTCTGAACGGTCATGCCGCGGGCGAGGTCCGATCCTGGCTCGATGCTCTCGGGCTCGTCGCCGTGAGCGCCCATGCTTCCGACGAGGACCTCGCCGCGCGCCCCCAGGCGGTGGTCGAGGACGCCCGGTCTCTCGGCTACACCCGCGTCGTCATGCCCTGGACCAACGCCCGCACCCGTGACGAGACTACCGCTCTGCTCGGGCGGCTCCGGTGCGCGGGCGCCGTGCTCGCCGGGGCGGGCGTCTCGCTCGGCTATCACAACCATGATTTCGAGCTCCTGCGCCGGGCAGATGGTTCCCGCATGCTCGACCAGATCCTCGCCGAGCCTTCGCTCTTCCTCGAGCCCGACTTGGGTTGGCTCTGGTATGCCGGCGAAGACCCCGGCGCGTTCCTCCTCGCCCATCGAACCCGCTGCCCGCTCGTGCACATCAAGGACTTCCGCAACCGCACGGAGCGCAGCTTCTGCCCGGTCGGCGCCGGCGCGGTCGGCTATGCCGGCCTTGTCCCGGCCGCTGCCGCGCTCGGTGTCGATTCGCTTATCATCGAGCAGGACGAGTCGCCCGACCAGGATCCGCTGGAAGCCTGCCGGGCCTCCATCGCCTTCGTCCGCCGGGCCCTCGACGCGACCACCAAGGAGTGAACCCAGTGACGCCCACCCCCCTCCGCGTCGGCCTTGTCGGCTGCGGCAATATCAGTGATATCTACATCACCAACGCCCGCCGGCTGGGCGGCTACACGGTCGTGGCGTGTGCAGATCTCGACCACGACCGGGCCCGCGCGAAGGCCGCGCAGCACGGGATCCCCGCCGCCCTGACGGTCGACGCACTGATCGCCCACCCCGAGGTCGAGCTTGTTCTCAATCTCACGCCCCCGGCCGCCCACGCCGCCGTCGGCCTCGCGGCCGCCGAGGCCGGGAAGCATGTCTACAACGAAAAGCCGCTCGCCATCGACATCGCCGACGCCCGGCGCCTCGTCGAGACGGCCAAGCGCCGCGGGCGTCTTGTCGGCTGCGCTCCGGACACCGTCCTCGGCGCCGGCTACCAGACCGTCCGCCGCCTGATCGACGAGGGCACGATCGGCACGCCCGTCGGCGCCGTCGGCTGCATGATGTACTCCGGTCCCGAGCGGTGGCACCCCGATCCGGAGTTCTTCTACAAGCGTGGCGCCGGCCCGCTCTTCGACATGGGACCCTATTACCTGACCGCCATGATGACGCTCTTCGGCCCGGTCCGGCGCGTTGCATCGTTCGCCCGCGTGACCACCCCCGAGCGTGAGATCACCAGCGAGCCCAAGAAGGGCGGCATGATCCGCGTCGAGACACCGACGCATGTCTGCGCCTCGATCGAATTCGTGAGTGGCCCGATCGCCACGCTCATCATGAGCTTCGATGTCTGGACCCACTCGCTGCCCTGCATGGAGATTTTCGGCGGTGAGGGCACCATCACCGCCCCCGACCCCAACGGGTTCGGCGGCCCCATCAAGCTCCGCGTCCGTGACGAGAAGGAGGCGCGGGAGGTTCCTCTCGACGAGGGTCACGCGGAGAACTCTCGCGGGCTGGGCGTTATCGACCTCGCCGCCGCGGTCGCGGAGGGGCGCCCCCCGCTTGCGAGCGGTGAACTCGCTCTCCACGTGCTGGAGACCATGCATGCGATCCTCGAGTCCGCCGCGTCCGGAGCGAGCGTGACGATCAGCAGCCGGGTCGCGCAACCACCGCCACTGGCCCCCTCGCTCAGGGCCTTGCCCGTTGGAGCGTCGTAGGAGATCCGGTCATCCCTTCGCGCCGGCGAGCCCGAGCCGGAGTTCCGCCTCGCGGAGCATGGCGGTCATGTCCGCGGCGCCGGCATCTGGCAGCTGGGCCGCCAACGCTCGGGTCGTCTCAAGCATGCGCAACGCGTCCCCGTGTCGGCCCTCGACCTCGTAGCACATGGCGAGGAATACCGTGTCGTATGGGCTGGCCTCGAATCCCGCCTCCCGGTGCAGCTCCGCACACCGCTCAAAGGTCTCCGCCGCCTCCCGCACGAGCCCCATACGGTACTGCGCGACGCCCAAGGTGTTGAGGTATTTCGTGTGGTCGGGCATCACGCCAACGGCGGCCTCGGCCATCCGCAGCCCGTCGGCGTACGACTTCTCCGCCTGGTTGGGGTACTGCACGAGCCCCCATGCGAGCGAGTTGAGCCAATTGGACTGGTCGCCCCGTGCGACGGCGAGCTGCACGCAGAGGCCACGCAGGTTCTCGGGGATTCCCGGCTCAGATCGGAGTCGATCGACCGTGTGAGAGACGACACGCTCGGCCTCGAATGCCCGATCCACCCACCAATGGGCCTCGCGCACGAGCCTGCGCTGCTCGCGGATCGCGGCATCCGGGCGCGGATCGAAAATGGCAAGCCCGATCCGAGGGCCGCAGGCGAGCACACCCTCACCATGGCCCGTGAACCCGGCGCCGACGATCGCGTCCGTTCCAGAATCGAGCACAAGCAGGTCTTCGCTGTCCGACGCCCGCAGCACATGCATGTGCCCGTCCGCGGCCGCGACGAGCAACCTCTCGCCGTCGGGATGGAATTGCATCGACCGCACAGGTGACAGCAGGCGGCTCGACGCGCCCGCGCCGGGCGAATCGACGGGCCAGATGACGACCGTGCCGTCGGCGCCCCCGGCCGCGAGCCGATGCCCGTCCGGGCTGAACGTGACCGCAGTCGCCGCGACCCCCGTCGCGGCCAGGACCTGCGCCGCGTGATCCGCACCGATCGTCCACAGCCAGAGCGACCCATCGTCACGCCCGATCGCGAGGGATTCGCCCCCCGGACCCGCGGCGATGCAGCTGATCCGCGTGTCGCCGTCCAGGCGGAACCGTCCGCGTAGTGCGCCGTCGGTGGAGTCAATCACCTCGACTCCGACCCCGCGCACCAGGGCCAGCTCTGCGCCCCGGGACGTCCACGCCAGCAGGTCGATCAGTTCGGCCCGCTCGGCCTGGAGCGACCGGTGCTCTCCGCTCGACGCTTCGAACACCCACAGTCCCGGTGTGCGCACCGCGGCCGCGACCATGCCCCCGTCCGGTCTCACCGCGACGGCGCCGCCCTGCTCCGACGGGTGGGTTACGACGCGGAGCCAACGCTCCGCGCCGGTGCGGGCATCCCAGAGCTTGACGCTTCCCCAGCCGATCGTTGCAACGACCGAGCCCTCACGATCGAACGCGACGCCGTTCATGTTGTCGTTGCCCAACGCGATCCGCATGGGCGTCGGCCCATCGGCCCCGTCCCACAAACGCAGCGTGCCGGCAGCGTCGATCGACGCCATGCGCCCACCGTCGGCCGAGTAGCAGATCATCTGCACAGGCCCATCGTGCGCACAAACCTCACCGACCGACTCCCCGCTCAGGATGTCGTGGAAGCCGATCCAGCCGGTGCTCTCGCCCACGGCCATCAGGTGGCCCCGATCGGGTATCGCCCACGCGGAGATCGGCCCGGTTTCTCCCCGGACGGTCCGCAGCTCGCCGATGGACACGGCGTCGTACACGACGATGTGCTCGCCCCACTGGGTGTACACCTGCCGCCCGTCCGGCGTGACGGCGAGCAGGTCCGCTCTCGGCCAGACGCGTCGCGTCCCGCGCGCGAGGTCCAATTCGACCGAGCGAGGCTCATCCAGCACGAAGAGCGATTCGCCCCGCGGCCCAAAGGCCAGCGGGAGCGGGGGCACGATGCCGATCGGGAGGCCCGCCACCTGCGCCCCGGTCTCCGCGTCGAACAGCCCGATCGAGCGTTGATCGGCGAGTGCCATCGCGATCCGCCGCCCATCCGGGCTGAACACGCAGCCGGGCGGGCTGCCCAGCCCCCCGATGCTCCACTGCGTCCGCAGACTCGAAGTGTCCACCGCTGTCGCTCGCCCGGACCGCTCCGCGAGGACGAGCTGTTGTCGGTCCGGCGAGACCGCGCTCGCCCAGGGACCCCCGCCGATCGCCGGAGCATGCCCGACCTCTCGGCCGTCCGCAGTGTCCCAGGCCTGAAGAACCCCCTCGCCCGAGACCGTTAGCACCCCATTGCCGGAGGAGTTGAATCCCACCAGCGTGGTGTCGCCGTCGAGCCGCACGGTCGCCACGCTCTGGTCATACAGCCGGTCGAGATACCGCCACTCCCACCCACGCAACTCTTCCGGCGCCTCGTCCAGGCGCTGGCGGAGGGTGGGCCGTTGTCGTTTGTCCAGGGCTGCCGCCGCCGCCGCGAGGCTCGTGCGGTATGCCAGGCGACGGGCGGCGGCCGCGCCCTCGTCCGCCACCCGACGCAGGTGCGCCTCCCGCACCGCGAACGAGGCGACCACGACGACCGCCACCATCAGGGTGATGAACGCCGCCACCACGCCCGCCACCAGCGCCCGGTTGCGTCGAGCAAACTTCCGAAACTGGTACATCGTCGTCGGGGGCCGCGCCGAGATCGGCTTGTCGCTCAGGTGCCGCCGAATGTCCGCGGCCAACTCCGCGGCGGACTGGTACCGCCGATCGCGCTCCTTCTGCAATGCCTTGCCCACGATTGTCGAAATGTCGCCCGCCAGGGAAGAGTCGATCCCGGCGAGCGTCCGCGGCTCCTCCTCCCGGATGATCCTCGCGATCTCGGGGAGCGGACGGTTGCCGACCTCGTACGGGAGCTGGCGGGCCAGCAATTCATACAGCACCACGCCCAACGCGTAGACATCGGAGCGGGCATCGATCGTGGTTGCGTCGCCCGAGACCTGCTCCGGGCTCATGTAGGGTACCGTGCCGAGCAACTGCCCCACATGCGTCTGCAGAGTCACGTACCGCATATCCGAGTCGGTCATCCTCGCGATGCCAAAGTCCAGGATCTTGGGCCGACCGGCCTTGCCCTCGCCGGGCCCCTCGGCCGCCTCCACGAGGATATTGGCGGGCTTGATGTCCCGGTGGATCACGCCCTTCTGGTGCGCATGCTCGATTGCATCGCACACCCGGGCCATCAGTTCCAGGCGCTCCCGCACCGTGAGCCCGGCACGCTCCGCGTGCTCGGTCAGCGGAACGCCCCGGACGAATTCCATAGCGAAATAGGGCTGTCGCCCATACGGCGTGTCCTCCCAGCCGGCCTCGTAGATCTGCCCGATCCCCGGGTGCTTGAGCTGCCCGAGCACGTGCGCCTCATGCTCGAAACGACGCAGCAACTGCCCGGAAGCAAAGGCGGGATACACGATTTTGAGGGCGACCCGCCGGCGGGGATTCTCCTGCTCCGCCTCGTAGACCGCGCCCATCCCTCCCTCGCCGACCAGGCGGATGACCCGGTAGTGCCCGAAGCGTTCCGGTACGCGCAGCCCCATCCGCGCCGCCAGGCTGGGGGAGGTCGTGAAGGGCGTCCCTTCAAGGAACCCATCCTCATCGACAAGGCATCCGAGCAGCGATTCGACCTCCGCCTGCAGCGAAGCATCGCCGGCGCACCTGGCCGCCACGAACGCCGCGCGCTCCGCCGCCGGAAGCTCCGCCGCCGCGTCAAAGATCTCGCGCACCACCCGGCGCCCTTCAGCCATCCGCACCGTCCCCCGGGCCCAGCTCGCGCCGGAGCCACGCCCGGATGTACCGCCAGTCCCGTTCGATCGTCCGTTCCGACACCCCCAGGGCCGCCGCCGTCTCGGCCTGCGTCAGCCCGGCGAAGTAGCGCAGCATCACAATCTCCCCCAGCCTCGCGTCCTCACCCTCGAGCTTTCGGAGTGCCTCGTCGAGGGCCAGCAAGCGTTCGGGCGCCTCGTCGAGCACGATGTCCGACTCGTCCAGATCCACACGACGCATCTGCCCCCCGTGCTTTGCCGCCGACTTCCGACGCGCCTGGTCCACCAGGATGTCCCGCATCGCCCTCGCCGCGGCCCCGAAGAAGTGATGCCGCCCGCTCCAGCCGGGGTCGCCCTCGCCCACCAACCGCAAGTACGCCTCGTGGATCAGGGCTGTTGTCTGGAGGGTGTTCCCCGGGGGGGTTCGCCTCAGCCTGGCCTGGGCGAGCCGGTGCAACTCTTCGTAGACCATCGGGAGCAGGGCCGCCGCGGCCGCCGCATCGCCCGAGGCCGCGGCCTGAAGCGCCAGCGTGACATCGCGCCGAGGCGACCCGAGCCCTGCCGAACCCGCCATCTCCCCATCCTCGACCATGGATGCTCCGCTCCGACCCGGGGAAGTCTACCGATGCGGCGCCCGGCCACCGCGTCACATTTTTCCTCCGAGCGTGTCGGGCGGAGGAGCCGGATTCCGGACTGCTGTCCGGACGAGCCGGTGTCGGCCGCCCACCCCGAACCCCCACCTCACCGACGGAGATCACACCATGAAGCGCACCACCCTCCTCCCCCTCGTCGCCGGTCTGCTCCTCGGAGCCTCCGCGGCCCAGGCTCAGACCCTCTGGCCCTCCAGCTTTACCTACCAGGGGCAGGTCAAGCACAACGGCCAGGCGATCACCGGGCAGGTCGAGATCGAACTGCAGCTCTGGGACAGTGCCGCGAACGGAAACAAGATCGGCGCGAGGCAGGTCTCCCTGGTCAACGCCGTCGACGGGCTCTTCACCCTCGAGTTCGACCCGCAGTCGGACGCCGCGTTCGCCGACGGCAACGCGCGGTGGCTCGGTGTCAGCGTGCGCTACGCCGACGGCGGCACCGGGTCGGAGACCCTCCCCCGCCAGAAGATCACCGGCGCACCCTACAGCCTGGCGACCCGCGGCATCAAGGTCGACAAGGACGGCACGGCGACCTTCACCAAGCACATCAACCTCGGCGGCGACCTCACCGCGGGCGGCTGGGTCAAGTGCAAGGTGCTCCAGATCAACGGCGGGAGCGACATCGCCGAGCCCTACACCATCGCCCCCGCCGGCGAGGTCGTCCCCGTGCCGGGCATGGTGGTCGCGATCGACCCCGGTCGGGTCGGCTCCCTGCGCGTCGCCAGCGGCGAATACGACCGCACCGTCGCGGGTATCGTCAGCGGCGCCAACGGCATCAACCCCGGCCTCACGCTCACGCAGTCCGGCACCATCGCCGACGGCGATCTGCCCGTCGCCACGATGGGGCGGGTGTGGTGCTGGTGCGACGCCGATGCCTCCGGTCCTATCACGGCGGGCGACCTCCTGACCACCTCCGCCACGCCGGGCCACGCGATGAAGGTCCTGGACCACAACCGCTCCCAGGGCGCCGTGATCGGCAAGGCGATGTCGAGCCTCGACCATGGCCAGGGGCTTGTGCTGGTGCTCGTCGGCCTGCAGTAGACCGGTCGGCCACGAACCAACCCCACACCCACAAGGAGGCAACACGATGCATTCCCACCCACGAACCCGGATCGCCGCAATCAGCGTTCTGGTGACAGTGACCCTCGCCGGCGTGGCCTCGGGCCAGACGTCGATGACCAAGGCCGGCTTCTTCGACCCCGACGGCGCCGCCCAGCGTCCATTCAGCCTGCTCCCCGCCGCCCTCTGCGCCGCGCCCAACAACGGCACCATCCAGATCGGCCCTGGCGTCTATCACGACACCGGAGTCTTCTCCGACCCCGCGATCCTGATGGGGACCACCGGGCCAGCAACCCTGGGCATCACGGGCGCGCAGCGCACGACGTTCAGCGTCGTCACCTACAACACCCACCTCTTCGGCGATCTGCTGCTCGGCGCAGAGACCTTCAAGGACGCCGAGCGGGCCTCCTACATCGCTAAAGTGACGGGTGCTGAGCCGATCGATGTCCTCGGCCTGCAGGAACTCTGGGATGGCGACTTCTGGAACACGATGGTCAAGGACTCCGGCTTCGTGAGCGGCTTCTACGGCTCCGACCACGACGATCCGCTCGACGTGCTCCACTCCGGTCTGGCGCTCTTCGGCCGGTCCACGCTCGCCATCCCCCAGCAGTACTTCTACACGGACGAGCGGGGCGAGGACGCCTTCGCCTCCAAGGGGTTCATCCGCGCCACGATCATCAAGGACGGGTTTCCCATCACCATCTTCAACACCCACACCCAGGCGGGCTCCGGGACCGACAACGAGGACACCCGGTTCCAGCAGCTGCTCCAGCTCGCCGGAGCGGTCCAGGGTTTCCGTGCGGTGAATCCCGGCCACGTCGTCATCGTCATGGGCGATTTCAACGTACCCGGCGAGACCGCCGAGCACTACGTCAATATGCGGTCCGCCATGGTCATCCCATCGCTCCACGACGGGGGCCCCAACTTCCGTTGCTCGCCCGACAGCTTTGCCTGCACTTCCTGCAGCACCAACGAGCTGAAACAGTACTTCAGCGGCTCGGGCGACACGCGGCTCGATTACATCCTTTACGCCCCCAGCCTCGATGGATCCGTCGACATCGTCCCCACCGCGCTCGAACGCCGCGAGTTCCAGATCCCCGCCGGCAAGCCGGATCTCTGCGACAACGGCTGGTGCATCCGCGACCTCTCCGACCACTACGGCCTGTTCATGCAGTTCGATATCCACCACAACTGAGAGCCCGCGGCCGCCCGACCACCCGCGGGCGGCCCCGCCCCCTGAACGAAAGGAACTTCCCATGCCCCGCTCCGCCCTCCCATGTCTCCTCACGGTCCTCGCCGCCGCCGGCGCCCAGGCCCAGTCGCTCGAGATCTCCTGGTGGACGATCGACAGCGGCGTCGCTCCCGGCGCCGGCGCGACCCTCTCGATCGCCGCCACCCTCGGCCAGCCCGACGCCGGCACACTCCCGGGCGCGACCCTCTCCGTGGCCGGCGGCTTCTGGGCCGATCTCTCTCCATGCCCCGGCGACTTCAATGGCGACTCGACGGTCGACACCCGCGACTTCATCGCGTTCCTCAATGCCTGGGTCGCCCTCGATCCCCGCTCCGACGCCAACCACGACGGCTCCATCGACAGCCGCGACGTCATTACCTTCCTGAACGCCTGGACGCAGCCCTGCCCCTGAGGCCCGCTCGATCCGCGCGGACGCCCGGGAACGGGCTCCCGCGCCTTGCCGCACGCTCAGCCGCACACCTCGATCAGCGTCGAGCCGCCGGCTTCGGCATGCACGGCGAACCGCACGCCGAGCAGACGCTCGACGACCGCGATGTTCGTCGACGCGTGGCTCGAGAGCGGCCCGGTTCGGAATGCCCCGCCACCCGACAGCGCCATCGGCAGGATCAGCTGGTCCGCGAGGTGTTCCCAGACGGGGGCCCCCGATGCCAGATAGTCCCGCACCTCCCGCGCCGTCCGCTTCGCGACGGCCTCCGCCGAGAGCCCCCGCTCGCCGAAGCCCGTGAAGACCTCCGTCAGGCCTTGGCTCCGCACGATGACGCTCAGCACATTCCCCGGCCCGACGCGCTCATCGAGCTGCTCGATGCGCATCGACTCCGCTCCCCAGCCCAGCAACTCCGCCACCGCCGCCAATTCGCGCTTTGCGATCGATCCCGGGAGCCCCGCGACCGACGCGACAGCCGATCGTTCCACGATCTCGCCACGCTCGAGCAACGCGATCGGGCGCAGGCTGGTCGCCGGCTCGATCCTCGCCACGATCCGCCCGCCTCCCGCCGGGTAGAACCCGTGCCGTGTCATCGTCACATCCACCCGCACGCCCATCCTCGCCAGCAGCGGCAGGAACGCCTCCTCCAGAAACGTCACGCTCGGGGCGCCGGGGTTGTGGGTGCCGCCCTCGATCGAAATCTCCGAGGCCCCGTCAGCGCACAACAGGGCCGGCAGCACAGTCTGCAGCACCAGGGTCGTGCTCCCCGCCGTCCCGATCGAGAACGAATACGCCCCCGGACGCACACGCCCGGGCCAGAACCGCAGTTCTGTCGAGCCGAGCACATCCCCCTCCACCCGCCCGCCGCACACCTCCGCCGCCGCCCGCACCGCCGTCAGGTGCTGCCGCAGCAGGCCGGGTCGGCTCCGCCCGGCGCGGATCCGCTCCACCCGGACCTGGCGCCGCGTCACCATCGAGAGCGCCAGCGCGCTCCGCAGGATCTGCCCGCCACCCTCGCCGAACGACCCATCGATCTCGATCCACGTACCGCTGCCCACACGCATGCTCCTCAACGGTGCGCTCAAGGTCAAGCGTGAAGGGGCGGGGGTGAGCGGAGCAAGCGGAGCGGAAGCTGAAGGCAATGCACCCACCCCCCGTCTTCGCGCTCTCCCGGCCCTCGACCCACGCCGCTTCCTCCCCGCCCCGCCCCCGCGCCCACGCCCTAGTCGTCCGCCTTGTCGCCATCCTTGATCACGAACCGCGCGTGCAGCCGCGCCACCTCGCTCGCCAGGCCGGCGACCTTGACCGAGCGCAGCACCTCTTCGAAATCCTTGTACGCGTCCGGCGCCTCATCGATCGGGTACCGGCGGCAGTTCGTCAGGATGTCGCGGTCCACGAACGACTGGTCGATCGCGCGTTGGTCCAGCTCTCTCGCCGCGGCCTTGCGACCCAGCCGCCGTCCCGCCCCGTGGTTCACGCTGTAGCACGACGCGCTGGCCCCGGCCTCCGCCACCATCACCGCCGAGCCCGCCTGCGGGTTGCCCGGGAGCAGGATCGGGTGCCCGACATCCTCGAACACGGTGCCCCGGAGCCCGGGGTGCCCCGCGGGGAAGGCGCGCGTCGCTCCCTTTCGGTGGACCCACTCCATGCGCCCGTCCACGATCTCCCGCCGCGCGATGTTGTGACTGATGAAGTACACGAGCCGACCCGTCACCCCGGGGAGCACCTCCTGAAACGCCTCGAGCACGAGGGCGTTGATCAGCAGGTGGTTCACGGTCGCGAAGTTGGCCCCCAGCGCCATGTCGTCGAGGTAGGCGTCCGCTTCCGGCGTCCCGAGAGGCGCATGCACCATGTGCCGGTCGTTCCCGGGGAGCGGGATCCCCCATGTCTCGAAGTGCTGCTGCATCGCCCTGAACTGCCCGCTCGCCAGGTCGTGCCCGAGCCCGCGCGAGCCGCAGTGCGAGAGGAACGCCACGCCCCGGTCGCGCAGCCCGAACGCCGCCGCCACCGCCCGCGCCCGCTCGTTGTCCCCGACGCTGACCACCTCACACTCGCCGAAGTGGTTGCCGCCCCCGTAGCTCCCGAGCTGACGGATCTTCCCCGCGAAGCGGTCGGAGATCCTCCCCGCGGGGCGCAGGAGGTCAAGACGGGAGCGCAGCGCGTCGGCCGAGCCGTCGTGCCCGGCGTGCGCGCTGTCCTCGCACCGCTCCGCCCACTCCGGCGGGATCCCCAGCGCCTCGCACACGCCGCGGGAGGCCCCCTCCGTCACCACCCGCTCGCCGATGTCCACGGTCACGAGCCGCGACTTCGTCACGTTCCGCTGCCCGCGCCCCGCCCCCGTGGGCGTGCGCTCGCAGATCGCGCTGATCAGCGCCCGGCGCGTCGCACGGTCCGCCACCGCCTCCTCCGGCAGGTCCAGCGCCAGCAGGCTCATCGAACACTTGATATCGACCCCCACCGGCCCCGGGTAGATGTGGCTCGGGCTCGACATCACGCACCCGATAGGCGCCCCATATCCCACATGCGCATCGGGGTTGAGCACCACGCGCGACACCCCGGGTGCCATCGCCGAGTTGATGGTCTGCCGCAGGCACCCATCGTCAAACGTCGCCCGGATCGCCTCCGTGCCGATCACGGTCACCGGCCGCCGCCCGCCGGGCAGGGGCAGCATCGCCGTCGCCTCGCCGGTCGGGATGAAGGGGGTACTCGCCTGGATCGTTTGCTCGCTCATGCGGGGCCTCCTTGTTGGCTTGACCCAACGGCGAAGCACGCCCCGTGCCACGCGTCCTCGGCGGGATCCGATGCCCACTGAGTCTCTGTAAGATCTTGAATACCAAGCTTTTATGTCGATTCGGATCGGAGGGAAGCGTGCCGCCGTCCAGATTGCACCGATAGAATACGATCACAAGGGATCGTGTATTATCCATATGGATAAGACTGAAACCAGCGCGGCTCCCGATGACCACACCCCCGCCCAAGCCCACCGTCGTCCTCGGCCTTCTCGGCACCACCCTCGACACGGGCAAAGGCCCCCGTCGCTGGGAACGCTGGCGCCCCACCGTCAGCCTCTGCCAGCACGAGCACTTCCTCGTGGCCCGCCTCGAACTCCTCCACGGGCGCCGCGCCACCGCCCTCGCCGAGACCGTCGCCGCGGACATCGCGTCGGTCAGCCCCGAGACCCGCGTCGTCCCCCACCTCCTCGAACTCTCCGACCCTTGGGACTTCGACGAGGTCTACGCCGCCCTCCACGCCTTCGCGGCGACCTACCCCTTCGACCCCGACGCCGAGGACTACCTCGTCCACATCACCACCGGCACCCACGTCGCCCAGATCTGCAGCTTCCTGCTCACCGAGGCCCGTTACTTCCCGGCCCGCCTCGTCCAGACGGCCCCGCCTCGGCGCGCCGCCGACGGCCCGGGCACGCTCCACATCATCGATCTCGACCTCTCCAAGTACGACCGAATCGCCGCCCGCTTCGAGCGCGAGCACGAAGACGCCGTCGCCAGCCTCAAGTCCGGCATCCCCACCCGCAACCCCGCGTTCAACCGCCTGATCGAGCGCATCGAGCACGTCGCCCTCCGCACCACCGACCCCATGCTCATCACCGGTCCAACCGGCGCCGGCAAGACCCGCCTGGCCGGGCGCATCTTCGAACTCCGCCGCCAGCGGCGCCTCGTCTCCGGCTCCCTTGTCGAGGTCAACTGCGCCACACTCCGCGGCGACGGCGCGATGTCCGCGCTTTTCGGCCACCGTAAGGGCGCCTTCACCGGGGCCGCGGCCGACCGCGCCGGCCTCCTCCGCGCCGCCCACAACGGCCTCCTCTTCCTCGACGAAATCGGCGAACTCGGGCCCGACGAGCAGGCCATGCTCCTCCGCGCCCTCGAGCACAAGCGCTTCCTGCCCCTCGGGGCCGACACCGAGCTGACCAGCGACTTCCAGCTCGTCGCCGGCACCAACCGCGACCTCGCGCAGCGCGTCCGCGAGGGCGCCTTCCGGGAGGACCTCCTCGCGCGCATCAACCTCTGGACCTTCGAACTGCCCGCCCTCCGCGACCGCCCCGAAGACATCGAGCCCAACCTCGACTTTGAACTCGAGGCGTTCGCCCAGCGCCGCAACCAGCTCGCCCGCTTCAGCCGCGAGGCCCGCGCCGCCTTCCTCCGGTTTGCCACCTCGCCCGACGCCGCCTGGTCCGGCAACTTCCGGGATCTCAACGCCGCCCTCACCCGCATGGCCACGCTCGCTCCCGGCGGGCGCATCACCGAGGAGGTCGTCGCCGAGGAGGTCGCGCGGCTGCGGGCCGCCTGGTCCGCGGGTGGGCAGCGCGAAACGGAAGCGAGCACCGAACTGGCCGACATCCTGACGCCCGATCAGCTCGCCGATCTCGACCTCTTCGACCGCGCCCAGCTTGAGGCAGTGGTGGGGGTCTGTCGGCGCTCTCGCTCGCTCTCGGAGGCCGGGCGCACCCTCTTCGCCGCCAGCCGCCTCCGCCGGGCCTCAACCAACGACGCCGACCGGCTGCGCAAGTACCTCGCCCGCTTCGAGCTGACCTGGGGCCGCGTCCGCTGATCGCGCGGCGCGAGGAGCCGTGCCGGCCCGTCAAGCCGAGCCCGACGCGACACGTCCTACCGGCGCTCCAACTCTTCCCACCGCGCATAGAGCCCCGCCACCGCATCGTGCGCCTGGGTCACTTCCTCGCACGCTCGCGCCATCGCCTCGTGGTCTGACATGACCCGCGGATCCCCCATCTTCTTCTCCGCGGCCGCGACCCTGGCCTCCGCCTCGGCGATCCTCGCTTCGATCGTGTCGTACTCCCGCTGCTCGTTGTAGCTCAGCTTCTTGCGGGCCTTCGCGGGCGTCTCCGGGGTCGGGGCGTTCGCCGCCTTGGCCTCGGGCACGGGTCTCGCCGCGGCCTCCTGCCTCCGCCGCCAGGCCACCGCCTGCTCGAGCGACGCGTGGAGCGCGTGGCCGCCCAGCCCATCGAGCGCGAGCACGCTCGTCGCCAGCCGGTCCAGCATCGCCCGGTCGTGCGTCACCAGGATGATCGCGCCCGGGAAGCTCTCGAGCGCCTCCTCCAGCGTCTCGAGCGTCGGGATGTCGAGGTCGTTCGTCGGCTCGTCGAGCACGAGCACGTCCGCCGGGGCGAGCATGAGCCTCGCGATGTGGATCCTCGCGAGCTCCCCGCCGCTCAGCGACTTGATCGGCTGCTCCAGTTGCTCGTCCCGGAACAGGAACCGGCGCGACCAACTGACAATGTGCATCGCCTGCCCGCGGAACCGCACCTGGTCGCTCACGGGGCACAGCGCGTCCCGCAGCAGCGTCGTCGGCTCGAAGTCTTCGCGGTGCTGGCTGAACACCGCCACCCCGGGCTTGGGCTCGGCGAAATCCACCAGCCCCGCGTCCGGCTCGAGTTCGCCGGTGAGCAGGCGGATGAGTGTCGTCTTGCCGCTCCCGTTCGAGCCCAGCAGCCCCAGGCAATCGCCCACCCCCAGCGTGAGGTCGACCCCCGAGAACAGGCTCCGACCGCCGTACGACTTGCCGATCCCCTTGGCGACCACCAGCTTCCGCGTCCGCCGCCCCGTGGCGTCGAAATCGACGCGGGCGCCCGTCGTCGTCGCCGACGCGTTGCGATTCTTCAAATCCGCCAGTTCGTCCATCCTCGCATAGCTCGCCTCGATGCGGCCCTTCGCCTTGGTCCGCCTCGCCTGCGCTCCGCGCCCGAGCCACGCCAGGTCCTGCCGCACGATCCCAGCCATCGCCTGCTCGGCCCGGGCCTGCGCCGCCAGGAACTCTTCCTTCCGCCGGAGGAACTCCGAGTAGTTCCCATCGACCGCGAGGATGCCCTGCGGGTACGCCGGGCTCAGCTCGGCCACCCGAGTCGCGATCCGCTCGAGGAACAGACGATCATGCGTCACAAACACAGCCGCGCTCGAGGCCGGCATGCCCGGCGCCCGGCGCACGAATTCTTCCAGCCACGCGATCCCGTCGAGGTCCAGGTGGTTCGTCGGCTCGTCGAGCAGCACCAGGTCCGGCTCACCCCCGGCGCTCGCCAGGGCGCAGGCGATCGACAGCCGCTTCCGCCACCCGCCCGAGAGCGCGCCCGCTTCTGTCTCGGCCAGCGCCCCCTCGAACCCCACGCGCGGCAGGATCATCTCCGCGAGGGTCTCCGCCTCGTGGTGGTCGTGCGTGACACCCACCTCGCCCATGCACGCGAAGGCGCTCGCGATCACCGCCCCGCGGGCCGTGAGTCCCTCCTCGAAGCGGTCCTGCTGCGGCACGTACACCGCCCGCATCCCCTTCTGCGCCGTGATCGAGCCGGCATCCGGCTCCAGCTGCCCCGCGAGGATCTTCAGCAGCGTGCTCTTGCCCGCCCCGTTCGGCCCGATGAGCCCCAGGCGCGCCCCATCGTCGATCGTGAGCGACACCCCCTCGAAGAGCGTGCGCAGACCCAGAACCTTCGAGATGTCGCGAGCCGTGAGCAGCATGGGGCCTCGTCCGCACAGAGGTCGGGGGAATGGCCCCAGAGGGTATGCCGACCCCCCTTGTGGTGCGGGCATCCCGCCTTCGCGCCCGGAGAGCGCCCCGTCGGCGGCTCAGCGGCGCCGGGCGTCTCCGCGCCCCTCGATCCGGCTCGCCCGCCGGATCATCCACCACAGCCTCACGGAGTACCCGGCGAAGAGCCCGAGACCAACCGAATACGCCAGGATCGCAAAGCCGGCGCCGGTCATGCTCCCCCCCCCGAGGTCCCGACCGCCCGACGAGATGCAGAGGCGTCCGCGTCGACCGCCTCGAGCCCCGCCCGCGCAATGAGGTACCGGACGCGGATCAGGCCGGCGCACAGCATCAGCACCGGGGCGAACCAGAACGACATCGTGACCTGCATCGCCGGCGCCAGATCCACGCTCGACGGGTGCATGTCCAGCATCAGCTTGGTCGAGAAATAGACCAGCGGCACATCCAGGAACGCGATGATGCCGTACACCGCGCAGACCATCGCCCGCCGCTCCGCCGATTCGATCGTCGGGCGCACGACGAGGTATGCCAGGTACAGCAGCCACAGGACCAGGCTGAAGGTCAGCCGCGGACTCCAAGTCCACCACATGCCCCAGGCCTTCCTCGCCCAAATCATGCCGGTGAGCAGCACCACCATGCTGAACAGCACCGCGACTTCCGCCGCCGCGTGCGCCAGCCAATCCCACTTCTCCTCGCGCTGCCAGATGTACGCGACACTCGCCGCGAACACGAAGAAGCACGCCAGGAAAGTCGTCGTGGCGACCGGAAGATGGAGGTAAAGATCTTCTGAACATCCCCCATCTGCGCCTCGGGCGGCGCGTAGAACGCCACGAGAAGCACCCCCACCGCAACGAGGAGCCACGTCGTCGCCCAGTACGCTGGCCAGAAGAGCCGCCGAGCTGTCGTCACGCCAGCTCCCTCCTTACGGCTCGAGCAGGAACTCGAACGCGAGCCAACCGGCCGCCAGGAACACAATATCGAATGCTACAAGCACACCGTAGCCGCCCGAGACCGTCCGCTCCGGTTCGTGCATCGCGAGCACCATCTGCGTGGAGGCGAGGATCAGGGGCAGACATAGGGGAAAGACCAGGAGCGGCAGCACGCCGCCGCCGAGACGGGACGAACTGCTGCACGCCGAGAACAGCGTGCCGACCGCCGCGAAGCCGATCAGCCCGAGGGCCATCACGCCGGCGAAACCCCAGGCCGCCAGGTCAAATCGGAAGAAAAGCACGCCGGCTACCGTGATGACCAGCCCGGTGCCAGTCATGAGGACGAGATTAGCGAGCAGCTTGGCAAGGTAGATCTGCCCCCGGTCGACCGGCGCGAGCAGCAGGGCCGCCAACGCGTCGTCCTGCCGCTCGACCTGCATCGTCTTCTCGAAGCAGATCACGCCCGAAAAGAGGTAGGCAACCCAAAGAATCGCGGCCGCTCGGGGCCCTGCCGCCTCCGGCCCCAGGCCGAGAGCCAGCACGACCACCACCAGCACACCCAGCATCGCGACGAGCGTCACCATCTCGCGGCTGCGGGTCTCGATCCGCAGATCCTTCGACGCGAGCGCGGCGATGGCGCGGGCGCCGCTCATGCGAGACTCCGCGAGCATGCGGCGAGCGCGTCGGGGTCGTGCCCACCTGCCGGCTCGTGCAGCGCGATGCGGCCGCCCCGGAGCACCGCCACGCGGTCAGCGAGCCGCGCCGCCTGGGCGGCGTCGTGCGTGGCTAAGACCACCGAACCCCCACCGGCCCGGTGTCCGCGCACGATGGATTCAAGACGCTCCGCCGATTCCGTATCGAGCCCTGTGAATGGCTCGTCGGCCAGGAGCAATTCGGGCCGGTGCATCAGCGCCCGCCCGATCGACACCCTCTGCGCGAGCCCGCGACTGAGTTCCCGCACCCGATCCTCTGCGCGGGATTCAAGACCCACCAATCCCAGCACCTCACCCACCCGCGCCCCCACGTGCCCGAGCCCGTACAGGCGTCCGAAGAGTTCGAGATTCTCCCGGACCGTCAGCTCGCGGTAGAGCATGAGCTGGTGCCCGATCACGCCGATGCGGGCGCGGAGCAATGCCCCGGCCCGCGTGGCATCGAGCCCGAAAAGTTCAAGCCTTCCGGCAGTCGGGCGTGTCAGGGTCGAGAGAATCCGGAGCAGCGTACTCTTGCCCGCGCCATTCGCCCCCAGCAGGGCGACGCACTGGGATGTCCCGACCGTCAGATCGACGCCGCGCAGCACGGGCCGTCCCCCGAGCCACTTCGAGAGCCCGACCGCACGCACGATCGGCGATCGCGCCTCGTCCAACGCCCCGATCACGCCCTCGGCATACGCCGTCGTCAACTCGCGCTCCGATCCCGCCCTAGCCCCGCCTGGTCTTCAAGAACACAAACACCCCGATGCCCAGCGCCAGGACCGCGCGCCGGCAATCATCAGCGTTCGGCCCGCCCCGCGCCGCGAGGAATCACCCACGGGCGACGGTGACCGCAGCGCCGTGGTGAGAACGACGCCCGCCTCGCTGTCCGGGCCGAGCGAGGCGCCCTGGAAGATCCGCATCCTCGCACCCTGAACGGTGTCCCGCCCCGCCAGATCGAGCCCCGAGGCCTGCGCCTCCGAGCCGTCGTCCGGCACGAAGACCACGACGTGGTCGGTCGGCACCGGAGACCGGAACCGCACGCTGAGCTGATCGCGTGTCTCAGGCAACAAGTAGCTGTACGCAAAGGTGGTCTGGCCGGGCATCATCGGCATGCCCACGGCGAGCTGCCCCTCCTCGAACTCCGTGCAGCACCAGCCGTGGAAGCCCTGGACCAGCGTGACGTCCTGCGCGCCCTCGGGCAGACGGACCCGCACGCATGTCCGCTGGCCGCGGGCGTCCGGCTCGGCCCCCTGCCAGGTCCGGTCGGTCGGATTCTCGACCACCAGTGTCTCGTCGACCTGGGTGCCGGTCCCGGTTCGGGTGACCGTGAGGTGGCGCATCGCCACCTTCCAGGCTGGCTCGTCCGGCGTCGTTTCATAGACAAGCACCTTGACCACGCCGTCCGGCGCGTCCGGCCCCATCGGCGGCCCGACCTCGAGGTAGGTCACCCCGCCATACTCCATCCGCACCAGAGCCCGCACGGCGATCGCCACCGGCAGATCGCCCACCATCGCGACGCCGCCCCGCTCCAGCCCCGTGCTGAATTCCCAGATCGGATGGTCCGTGTCGTGATACAGGTCGACCTGCACCTCGCCGGAATTCACCGGGGCGCCGCCCTTGGTCCCCTGCACGACCTGGATCGCCAGGCTTCCCCTCGCGCCATCCATCAGCAAGCGACGCATCGCGTCGTCCTCGGGCGAGGACACCCGCGCCGCCGGGATGTCGTCCGGCTGCCCCTGGGCAGCGCACAGACCCGCCCAACTGCCCACCCACGCCGCCGTGACCGCTATCGCCATCCGCATCGGTCTGTCCATCCTCTCCGCACGAGCCCTCATGGGAACGCCGCCCGGCCCGATGCCACGGGGAGATCCGCTCCCTGCACAGCGGGCTCCGCCGCCTCCTGCGCCCGAACGCTGGGCAGCACGCGCGGAACCAGGCACAATACCCCACCCCCAGCCATCATCGCGGCGCCGATCCAGATCCATGTCACGACGGGATTGATCAGCACCTGCACGGCGGCGCTGGATCCGCCGGCGGTCCAGCCGAGCAAACCGACGTAGAGATCCTGCCCGAGTCCGGCCCTGATATCGACCTCGGCCGCGGCCGACTCGGTCTTGTCGTAGAAGCGTTGCTGCGGGCGCAATTCGACCACTCCCCCGCGCCGATCGGTCAGGGTCACCACCGCCTCGACCGCGCTGTAGTTGCTCCCGCGCAGATCGCCGAGGCGTTCGAGCTTCACGGAGTAGCCCGCGAACTCGGCGGTCTCGCCCGCCTCGAGCGTGAAGCTCTGCTTGCGGGCATACAGGCTGGATCCAGCCACCCCGACGAGCACGAGCACGAGGCCCGTATGCACGACCTGCCCGCCGATGCGCCGGTGATTCGCGAGGATCGTCTCGAGCAGACCGGTCCCTGATGTTCGCACCACCCGGAGCAGCGAGGCGCCGCCGACCAGCACCGTGAGCGAGGCGATCGCGACACACGCCAACACCGCCACGTTGTGCACGCCCGCCGCCAGTGCCGCGATCACGACGCATGCGGACCCGAGTGCCAGCCGTATGGCGCCCCGCCCGAGCCCCGCGCTCCCATAGCCCAACAGCGGGGCCAGAGCCATGATCGAAAGTAATCCCAGCGCGAGCGGACCGAACACCCGCTCGTAGTACGCCGATCCCACACCCACCGCGCGAGCCATGAACAGCCCGCTGATCAAGGGGAAGATCGTCCCGATCAGCGTGACCCCCGTCATCGACAGGAGCAGCACATTGGCGACGAGCACCGCACCGTCGCGGCTGACCACCCGCTCGAGCCCGCCGCCGCGGCGCAGCGACCGGCGCCCGGCGATCAGAGTCGTCACGCCCCCAAGCACCACCGCCGCCAGAAGCACAAGGAATGCGGACCCCACCGACGACGCCGCAAAGGCGTGGATCGACTCCACCACCCCGCTGCGCGTCATGTAGGTCGCCAGCACACACAGCCCAAATGTCGCCACCGCCAGCCCCGCGACCCAATGCCGGAACCCGCCCCGCTGGCTGTCCACCATGATCGTGTGCACCAGCGCCGTCCCCGCGAGCCACGGCAGGAGCGAAGCATTCTCGACCGGGTCCCAAGCCCAATAGCCGCCCCACCCAAGCTCGACATACGCCCACCAGGCACCCAGCGAAATCCCGATCGTCAGGAACAGCCACGATGCCAACGCCCAGCGCCGTGCCTCGACGGACCAGCCCTCGCTGCCCCGTCCGCCGACGATGGCCCCCATCGCGACGGCGAACGGCACAATCGAGCACGCATAGCCAGTGAAGAGCATGGGTGGATGCAGCACCATCGCCCAGTGCTGGAGCATGGGGTTCAGGCCATAGCCGTCCAGCGGCGCGCCAAACCTGCCGGGCAGGAATGGATTGGCCGCCAGGAACAGCAGGCCCGCGAAGAAGCCGTTGACGACCGAGAACGAGCCCAGCGTCACAGCCTCCCCGGGTCGGTCGATCCCTCGCCGACTCCACGCCGCAAGGGCTCCCACCACAGACAGCACGAAGGCCCAGAGCAGCAGACTGCCCTCCTGCCCCGCCCAGACGGCCGCGAACTTGAGAGCCACCGGGAGCGACCGCTCCGAATGCTCGGCGACGTAGGCGAAGCGGAAGTCGCTCCGCAGCATCGCCGAGGCGAGTAGGAAGAATGCCAGCCCGACCATCACCGGCTGCAACAGCACCGCCGCCCGGGCGTGCCGGAGCCCAACCCCCCGCACCGCGGCCGTGGCCGAAGACATGACGCCCCAGGCCGAGGCCGCAGCGCCCCCAAGCAGGGCGACATCTCCCAAGCTCGGCGTCATCCCGACGACCCCGCCTCCCGGGGCGCGTACTTGCTCGCGCACTTGGTCATCAGCACATCGGCGACGAACACCCCCCGTTCATCCATGCGGCCTTCGATCACGACCTGGCGCCCGGCCGCGAACATGTCCGGGATTGCGCCGTGGTATTCCACCGGGAGCGTCGCCCCGGTCCCCATCAGCGTGAACCGGGCCGTCAACTCCGCCGGATGCGATTCGGCCCCGTCGCCCACAATCCCGAACACCCTGGATCGCGCGTGGTGGGCCGCCGCATCCACGGCGTACTCGTCCACTCCCACGTAGTACACCCACCCAGACCGAATCCCCGCGAAGCCCAGGTACACGATCGCCACCGCCATCGCGGCCTCCGATCGCCAGCTTCCTGTATGCGGTGCTCACGGGGGACCTCCTGCGCCGTCCCTGCGGGACGGTGCAAAGTGGATGCCGGGATCTGACTTTGCGGCCCACACCCTGGAAGGCCTTCGTTCCCAGTGCTGCGGCCAGACTACCCCCTGACAGACCGTCCGCAATGTGGCATTCTCATTTTTGGTAATATGGACTTCAATATCCTCTTGATCACGAGAAGGTCCGGCAACCGTCCCTCCACGCACCAAGCCCGCCCTTCACGATGATCGCATTTTAATCGGTAGGATCGGGCTGGACTCCGTCAACCGGGTTTTCCGCTTCGGGAAACTCCGAGGATGCGGCAATCCCACTCTTGAGACGACTGGCTGGGCTTCGTGGGTCCGAAACCGCGGTTTCGAGTCAAAGGGCGTTTCTCCTCCATATATCTGTTGGCACGCCAATTGAGGATATGTATGGCTGTTAAGAACGCGGACTGGACGGCCGGTTGAGCCGCCCCCGCCCCAGGAACGTTGAAGGAGAATACGCGTGCTTCGCTCGAACTCTGTGAAGATCGGCGCTTTGGCTCTCGTCGGGTTCGCACTTCCCTCGTTTGGTCAGATCGTCGGCTCGGCCCACGACTTCAGCTCGATGGCTTGGTCGGACGGCGAGATCTGCAAGCCCTGCCACACCCCGCACAACGCCATCACGGGCATGCCTCGGCTGTGGAACCACACGCTGACGACGGCGACGTACGACATGCATGAGGGCAGCGGCACTGCGGAGCTGGACTTCGATACCACCAGCCGCCTGTGCCTCTCCTGCCACGACGGCACGGTCGCCCTGGACAGCTTCGGCGGCAACAACGGTTCCAGCTTCATCGGCGGCAAGCAGAAGCTCGGCACGGATCTGACCAACGACCACCCCGTGGGCAGCGACGCCGAGTATCCCCCGGAGAGCGGTGGCGGCAGCTGGAGTACCCGCTTCCGCGACAAGTCCACCTTCCCGAGTTCGGTCCGCCTGAAGACCTGGACCAGCAAGGACACGGGCAACGTCATCGATGTCGTCAGCTGTGCGACCTGCCACAACGTGCACAACCGGTACGGTCACGACGACCTGCTCACCCTCGACAACAGCGCCTCGGCCCTCTGCCTCACCTGCCATATCAAGTGAGCCAGTCGGTGGGCCCGCCGCGGGACGCTCCCCGAGGTCATCGGCCGCGGGGCGCCGGGTCCCGGGCAGGACCCCGCTGCACGTAGGTTGCGTCGCGCGTCGGCGGCTCGGGGCCGCCGACGCGTGTTTTTGAAGCTTCCCGAACTTGAGAATGCGGTTTGGCGCGATGGATCCGGGTGGGATTGCATCCGACGTCGCCATTGTTGTCGCAAATACGACACATTCACCGCGATTGGGGCTCATAGCTGTCGCTGCAGGGCCACGGACGTCGCTGTCGGGGCAGTGCTGCGGGCGGGCAAAGTCTGATAACGAGTGCTCGCCATGGGGAGCCTTCTCATTCCGAGAACCAGGGTGGGGGCGGGATTCTCAAGAATAAGACATCCAGATAGTGTCAATTGCCCGAAATCGGCGATTGGAGGCCGTGGAGGGCTATTCAGGACCATTGAGGGTGCTGGTACGGCAATTGCAGACATGAATGGCAGATATAGGCAGCGGGCGAGAGGGCGACCGGGTAAGCCGCCGCAATAGAACCCCGCGACAGATTTGCAGTGAAGGAGACCGAACATGCAACGGCACCATCTCGTGAAGCTCGGCGCACTGGCGATAGCGGGCCTGGCACTTCCCTCGTTTGGTCAGATCGTCGGCTCGGCCCACGACTTCAGCTCGATGGCTTGGTCGGACGGCGAGATCTGCAAGCCCTGCCACACCCCGCACAACGCCATCACGGGCATGCCTCGGCTGTGGAACCACACGCTGACGACGGCGACGTACGACATGCATGAGGGCAGCGGCACTGCGGAGCTGGACTTCGATACCACCAGCCGCCTGTGCCTCTCCTGCCACGACGGCACGGTCGCCCTGGACAGCTTCGGCGGCAACAACGGTTCCAGCTTCATCGGCGGCAAGAAGAACCTGGGCACGGACCTGACCAACGACCACCCCGTGGGCAGCGACGCCGAGTATCCCCGAGGACAAGCCCAGCTACTGGGACACCGCGTTCCGCGACAAGTCCACCTTCCCGAGCTCGGTCCGCCTGAAGACCTGGACCAGCAAGGACACGGGGAACGTCATCAACGTGGTGAGCTGTGCGACCTGCCACAACGTGCACAACCGGTACGGCCACGACGACCTGCTCACCCTCGACAACAGCGCCTCGGCCCTCTGCCTCACCTGCCACATCAAGTAAGTCACCGGATTTCCGTCCAGGCCCGCCCGCTTCGACGGGCTGGGCCTGGACGGGCTCTTCTTTCTGCGGCGACCGGCCGCGCGTCCACGCTCCGAGTCGCCCGGCCGGGCTAGCGCCCGGCTCCGGAACCAGAAGGTTGCGTCGCGCGTCGGTGGCTCGGTGCCTCCGACGCGTGTTTGTTTGCGGGGCTGCTTGCCCCAGGGGAACTCGTTCTTTCCTAGAATCGGGCCGATGTTCCTGCGAGGGCTCACGATGGACCGCACCGGCCTTGACAGATCGTGGCGTCGCGCGGGCAGGTTCCTGCTCGCCGCCGTTCCTCTCTTCGGTCTCCTCGCCGGCTGCAGCGGCGGTGGGGGCGCCTCGGCGTCCAAGCCGAGAGTCTCGGGCCAGTACGCGTTCTGGCCGATGCCGCCGGACGATCCGCACATCCAGTTCCTGCGCTCGCTGAACACGGCGGACGACCTGACGGGCGAGACGGCCAGCGCATTGAGCAAGCTGGTCTTCGGCGAGGACGAGGTCAACGAGTCGGCGATCAACAAGCCGTACGGCGTCGACATGCATTCCGGACGGATCTACATCTGCGACATCCGCCGCAACGGTGTTGTCGTGATGGACCTGCAGAAGAAGCAGATGCGGATCCTCGGGATCACGGGCTTCAACAGCCTCGCGAACCCGGTGGATGTGACCGTGGCCGACGACGGTCAGATTTATGTGGCCGACAACGAGCGGAACGCCGTGCTGGTCTTCGACTCCAACGAGCGGTTCAGCCGCGTGTTCGGGCACGACGGCTTCAAGCCTGTGGGGGTTGTGACGCACGGCGACCGGCTTTACGTCTGCAACCTCGATGCGCAGAACGTCGAGATCCTGGACCGGCAGACCGGCAATCAGGTCGGGACCATCGGCGGTCCGGGTGACGAGGACGGCCAGTTCCGCGTGCCGCTGGGGATCGACTGCGACGCGGATGGCAACGTCTACGTCGTGGACATGATGCGCTGTCGCCTGCAGAAGTTCTCGCCCGAGGGCGAGTTCATCGGGGCGGTGGGTGCGATGGGTGATTTCGCCGGGTCGTTCGCGAGGCCCAAGCAGATCGCGGTCGACCGCGACGGGATCGTCTACGTCATCGACGCGGCGTTCCAGAATGTGCAGATGTTCGACAGTCAGTTCCGCCTGCTGATGCACTTCGGATCGGCCGGCGAGTTCCCCGGCGCGATGAACCTGCCGGTCGGGATCTGTGTGAGCGAGGACGGCGCGCAGTACTTCGCCGACCGTGTCCACCCCGGATTCGCGCCCAAGCGTGTGGTGGTCGTGACGAACCAGTTCCCGCCCTTCCTGGTGTCGGTCTACGCGATGGGTGATCGCCGTCCCGGCTGGTCGATCGCCGATCTGAGCGCGTCGGCCGAGATCCTGCCGACGGGCACCGAGGGCAATTCGGAGGCCAGACGCCTCCAGATCTCGCCTGACCAGCCGGAGCCCACCGGGGACGACCAGTCCCCACCGAACGGGCAGCCCGATCCCCAGCCGAAGAACTAGCGCCGGGAGCGATTGCACGGTGAGGCCAGGGACGCGACCAACCGTACGCGGCTTCGGCGGGGCGCTGACCCTCGCGATCGGCGCGGCCTGCGCCGCGTTGATCCCCTGGGCTGGTTGCTCGGTCGAGAAGCACTACGACGTCCTGAGTTTTTTCTTCGACGGGGTGCCCGACCCCAATGCCCCGGCGCTCTCCAAGGCGGACCAGCTCAAGCAGATGCGCGACAGCCCGACCTACACGATCCACAAGCCGTTCGCCGAGGACAAGTGCGAGGACTGCCACGGCAGGCGGTTCAACCTCACCCGTCAGGACTCGAGCATCTGTCTGAAGTGCCATGAGGGCGTGCCGGAGGAGCAGCCCCGCGTGCACGGGCCCGTCGCGGCCGCGGCGTGTCTGTGGTGCCACACGCCGCACGAGTCGGCGTATGCCGCGTTGCTGAAGGGTCCGGCGAGGGAGGTCTGCACGGCCTGCCACGAGCCTTCGATGCTCGGGACGGAGAAGGTTCCCGAGCACGCGCCCTCCGACCAGACGAGCTGTGTGGAGTGCCACGCCGGCCACGGCGGGACGGCCCGGTATTTCCTCAAGCATGGGGGCGGCGGCGCGGCGGCGCTGCTGGGACCCGGGGGGGAGTCGGCCCCGTGAGACCAGCGACGTTCCCGGGATGTCGGCTTTTCGTTCTCGCCGGGATCGCGGGCGCCGTGCCGCTGGGCGCACCGGCATGGGCGCAGGGACAGCCGGCCGATGGCGAGCCCATCATCCTGGGCCGGCGCGAGACCTGGAAGGGGTTCGAGCTGGCCTCGCTGACGGCGGCGGTGAACACCGAGGCGCGCTACCGGTCATTCCGGCGCGAGACCGAGGGCCAGCCGACACTGACCGATACGGAGCGGTACATCCTGGGTGAGATCGAGGTCGGCGGCGAGGCCTATATCGGGCACCGGAACCTGCTCGACGTCACCGGGACTGTCCGGCTGGGTCTGGAGAACACCAACCTCAACAGCGACACCCAGGGCGCGTCCCTGGACGACACCAACCAGCGGACGCTCTACGACGTCAGCGGGCTGATCCTCCAGGAGGGTCCCGCGCCGCTGACGGTCTATTCCCGGCGCGAGCAGGTGCAGCTCGACCGCCAGTTCGGCGGGACGATCGACAGCGTCAACACCGAGCACGGGGCGATCCTGCGGTACCGGTCTGAGGTGGCGCCCACATACATCCACTACTTCCACAGGGAATCGAACCAGACCGACCAGCTGGGGACCATCGACTACGATTCTGTGCAGGATACGTTCAACATCCGCACCGACGTCAACATGGGCGACACCCAGCGTCTCAGCGCCGAGTACACCCTGGACCTGGTCGATGAGCGCCAGAGCAGCTCCTACCAGAACAGCTTCACGCGCCACGACGCTCTCTTCGTGCATGAGATCGATTTCGGGAGGGACGCGCGGAGCCACCTGCGGTCGAGCCTGCGGCTCTACGACGAGTCGGGGTTAGCGGACCTGCGCCGAGTCCGGCTCGACGAGACGCTCCGGCTCCAGCACACCGACGACTTCGACACGCGTTACGACGTCTCGGCGGAGGATTCCCAGCGGCACGGCCAGGAGCAGCGCTACCTGAGCGCGCGGTTCCTGGCGAGGTACAAGCTGTTCGACAGCCTGGTTGCGACAGGCTCGCTGGGGGCTTCGACGCTCGAGGTCGACGGCGACGCCTCGACGCAGCTGTACGACGTGAGCGGCGACCTGCAGTACACCAAGCGCGTGCCCTACGGCCGCCTGGACGCAACGATCGGCGTGGGCTTTACCCGGCAGGAAGACGGGGAGCGGGGCCAGCCCTTCCTGATCTCTGACGATCGGGTGACGCTGGAGGATCCCCGGCCGTCCGTAATCGCGCGGCGCAACGTGGTCGCGAACTCGGCGTTCGTGACCGACTCCGCGGGTTTCCGGATCTATGTCGAGGGGATCGATTACGTCGTCGACTACTTCCCGGACCACATCGAGATCCGCCGCATCGTCGGAGGCGCGATCGCCGACGGCGAGGTCGTGCTGGTCGACTACACAGTCGGCCCGGAGCCGGCCGCGACGTTCGACACCCCGAACGCCAGCATCAGCGCACGCTACACCTTCGAGGAGGGACCGCTGAACGGGCTCAGCCCCTACGTGGTGTACCAGTGGCTCGATCAGTCGGTGGATGCGGTGGACCCGACCCGGTTCGTGCTCGAGGAACTGCACGACCTCAAGTACGGCGTGGACTACCGGATCGGCAACTTCACGTTCAATGCCGAACGGCAGAACCACGACAGCAATATCTTCCCGTACGACAGCACGAGGCTCGAGGCCCGCTACGACCTGCGCATGAGCTACAGCTGGGCCCTGACGGGAAACCTCACCCGCGAGATCACCGATTACAGCAACACGGGCGAGCAACTGACGCTCGACCGGGCCACGCTCCGCGTGTACGGCCGTCTGGGCGAGGATCTCGACCTCAACGCGCGGGTCGAGTACCGGGACGAAAGCTCGCGGCTGGCCCAGGACATCACGGGCTTCGAGCAAGAGCTCAACCTGGTGCTCCGCAAGGGGAAGACGAGCATTACAGGCGGTCTGCGCAACTCGGTGCTCGACTCTGGGGTCAGCAGCACTACCAGCCAGACAATCAGCGTCGGCCTCCGAAGGACCTTCTAGCCGCGCCACACGCGGGGGAGTCTCGCATGCACAGGACACGCCCCGGAGCCGGCCGACACATCCCCGCGGCCCTGCGCGCCCTCGCACTCGCCGCGGCCCTCGGGCTGGGCGCGTGCAGCAGCCCCCCCGGCATGCTCTTCGAGCCGGCCACGGATTCCGTGGCCTGGCCCCCGCCTCCGGACGCCGCCCGCGTGCGCTACCTTGGTCAGCTGCGGAGCGCCGACGACCTGCATGCGCAGCGATCGGGGCTCCAGCAGTTCGGGCGCGCCATCTTTGGCCCGGGACGGCCCAAGGGGGTCCTCATCAGCCCCATGGGTGTCGCCACCGACGGCGCCGATCGCGTCTTTGTGGCCGATCGCGAGGCGCACGCCGTGCACGTCTACGACATCGGCCGGAGGCGCTACTCGTCCTGGGCTCCGCCCGAGACTCGCGGCGGGAGCTTCCAGCCCACCGCGATCGCCTACACCACCGGGCGCCTGCTCGTGACAGACTCGGCGGGCGGCGTCATCCATGTGTTCACCGCCGAGGGAAAGTACCTCGGCACGCTCGGGGACAAGCTGCTGGGCCGGCCGGTCGGGCTCGCGGTCGATCCGACGACGGGCGACATCTACGTTGCCGACGCCGCGGCCCATCAGGTCGTGGTGCTTTCGCGGGACGATGTCGTCCTGCGCACCATCGGTTCGCGGGGCGCCGGGCTCGGGGAGTTCAACTTCCCGACGTTCGTCGCCCTCGACGGGGAGCGGCGGCTGTACGTCAGTGACTCGCTGAACTTCCGCGTGCAGGTCTTCGCGCCCGACGGCACACCGCTCCGCCAGATCGGGGCCAAGGGCGATATGCCCGGGTACTTCTCGCAGCCCAAGGGACTCGGTGTGGATGCCGGTGGGCGCCTGCTGGTCGTCGACGCCAACTTCGAGGCCATCCAGATATTCGACGCCGCGGGCGACCTGCTGATGGCCCTCGGGCAGGAGGGCCACGGGCCCGGGGAGTTCTGGCTTCCGGTCGGTCTGACGATTGACTCGAAGCAGAGGATCTGGGTAGCCGATTCATACAATCGCAGGGTCCAGGTGTTCGAGATCCTGCAGCCGGAGGAGCCCCAGCCATGACCACTCGATGCCGAGCCGCCGCCCTGGCCCTCCTCGCGTTCGTCGCGGCGGCATCGGCCCAGCAGGGCTCGGTGGTGGACAGCCCGCACAACCTGTCGGTGGGCGGCCCGGGTCCCGTGCGCGCCGTCTCCGAATCGGAGGTGTGCATCTTCTGCCACACCCCGCACAACTCGGCCCCGATCCGCCCGCTCTGGAACCGCTCCACGCCTGTGGATGGGTATCGGATCTACACGAGTCGCGCGCTCGACGCCGATCCCGGCCAGCCGACGGGGGCCTCCAAGATGTGCCTCTCGTGCCACGACGGGACCATCGCATTGGGAGCGGTCCTCTCCCGAACGACGCCGATCCCGATGGCCGGGGGCGTCACCGTGATGCCGGCGGGCGCGTCCAACCTCGGCACGGATCTCTCTGACGACCACCCCATCTCGTTCCGCTTCGATTCCTCGTTGGCGGCCAAGGACCCGCACCTGAAGGACCCGGCGCTGCTGCCCGAGGCGCTCCGCCTGGACGCCAACGGCGAGCTGCAGTGCACGACCTGTCACGACGCGCACGACGATTCGCGGGGGATGTTCCTGGTCATGCACAACAACAACTCGGAGTTGTGCATGGCCTGCCATCAGGTGGGCACAACCACGATCACCGAGCATCAGGACTGCAACGCCTGCCACCAGCCGCACACGGCGCCGAGCGGGCCCTACCTGCTCCGCGGCCTGAACGCCACCGAGACGTGCCTGCGGTGCCACGACGGCTCGCATACCGGGGCGGCGGACATCGCCTCGGACCTGGGCAAGGCCTCGATCCACGAGACCGGCAGCCCGGTCGATCCCCCGGATCCGCAGTATCGGCACTCCTCGTGCACGAGCTGCCACGAGCCGCACAGCATGCACTCCGGCTCGGCCACGGCGCCGACGGTCCATCCCAACTTCGGATCGATCGATGGGGTGAACGCGTCGGGCTCGTCGGTGCCGCTCGCGTCCTACGAGTTCGAGGTGTGCTTTTAAGTGCCATGCCGATGCGCAGGCCTCGGCCCCGACGGTGCTGCGACTGGTCCCCGACAACAATCTGCGGCTGCTCTTCAGCCCCGGCGCGGTTTCCTATCACCCGGTCGAGGCGCCGGGCCAGAACTCGGACGTGCCCAGCCTGCGCCCCGGATGGACAACGGGGAGCATGGTCGCGTGCTCCGACTGTCATTCGTCGGACAGCGGCTCGAAGGCCGGCGGCGTGGGCCCGGACGGCACGCACGGCTCGGGACGCGCGCCCCTCCTGCTGGCCCGCTACGACACGGCGGACCAGACCACGGAGAGCGCGCAGACCTACGCCCTGTGCTACAAGTGCCACGACCGAACCGATCTGCTCGACAACGGCTCGTTCCCGACGCACAAGAAGCACATCGTCGACGAGCGCACGCCCTGCTCGGCGTGTCATACCTCACACGGTGTGGCATCGGGCCAGGGCAACAGCACCAACAACGCCCACCTGATCAACTTCGACACCGCGATCGTCTACCCCGACCCCAACACGGGCAAGCTGGAGTTCCGCGATCTCGGGCGATTCCGGGGCGAGTGCAGCCTCAAGTGTCACGGCAAGACGCACAACGCCCAGGGCTATTGATCCCGACCGCCGAGCGCCGGCTAGTTCCAGCTGCAGCCTTTGGGCCAGTCCTCGGGGCGTTGGTGCTCGGCGCGGCGGATGATGCCCTCGAGGTGCTCGAGGTCGGCCCGGACCATCTCGGCCCGCCGCAGGGCGTCGGCCTCGGCCAGCAGGCGGTAGCGGAACTCGCCGCCGGCCGTCATCATGAATGAGACCACGTCGATTACGGTGCTCGTGGGGATCTCCCCGCCGCGGAGGCAGTTCAGCACCGCCTCTGCGGCCACCATGCGGTGGAGCGGCCCCTCGGAGAGGGCGGCGTCGAGCCAGTCACGGACCTCTTCGAGGCTCTCTTCGTCGACGTCGGCAATCCCGAAGGGTTGGAGCACGGCGCTGCGGAAGAGCACCCCCTCGACCGCCGGGATTTCCTGCACGACGCGAGCGCGGCAGACACCCTGGAGCACGATGTTGTACCGCCCCCCCGGGAGTTGCTCGTGCTCCATGATTTGCCCCACGCACACCGCCGGCCGGAGGGGCGGACGCCCGTGGTATTCCTGCCTCCACCGCGGCCCGCGGAAGACGGCCATCGCGATCTGTCCCGCGCCGTCGAGGGCCCTGCCCACCATCTGGCGGTAGCGGTCCTCGAAGATGTGGAGGGGGAGGATCTGCTGGGGGAGCAGCGTGGCGGTGTCCAGCGGGAACAGCGGCATCGGTTTGGCGAAGTTGACGTGGACGGCGCTTTGCTCTTCAGACATCGCTGTGTCGCCTCGGAGCCGCCGCGGCGGCCCTCTATTCTAACAGCGGCGCACCTACTGACCCAGGGGGTCGGGACGATAGAGCTTGGTATCCAGGGCCCACAGCCGCTCGGTGAAGTTGCCGCCGAGGTCGTAGGCCTTCGCCTCGTCGGGCCGGGCCGCGGTGATCGCCATCGCCATCTTGGCGTCGATGTTGTCGAGCATCGAGACGAGCAAGGCCTCGGGGGTCATGGGCACCTTGGGGGCCCCATATTCGGGCACGCCGTGGTGGGAGAGCACGATGTGCTGCAGCACCGTGAGCGCGCCCGGCGGGAGCCGGAGGCCCTTGGTCGCCATCATCTGCTGTGACTTGTCGTGGAGCATGATCGCCCCCTCGACGATGTGGCCGATCAGCTCCCCCCGCTCCGTGTACCCGAATGCGCGGTCGTACGCCAGCTCCCGGGTCTTGCCCAGATCGTGCAGGAACAACCCCATGAGGACCAGGTCCTGGTTCAGCTTCGGGTAGAGCGGGCAGACCGCCCGGGCGAGGCGGAGGAGGTTGAGCGTGTGCTCGAGCAGCCCGCCCAGGTAGGCGTGATGCATGCTCTTGGCGGCCGGGGCGGCCCGGAATGCGGTCATCAGCGCCTCGTCCTCGAGGTACGTCTCACCGAGCGCCCGGACGCCGGGATGCCTCAGAGAACCGAGGATCGTGGCGACCTCCGCGAACATCGCCTCGATGTCGCCTGTGGTGGTGGGCAGCAGGTCCCGCATCTGCTCGGCCGAGGGCTCGGTCCGCTCGATGGAGTGGATGATGAGCTGGAGTTCTCCCTGGTAGGGCTGTGTCTCCCCTTCGAGCCAGACGAACCCCTCGGTGGGGAGCTTTCGGAATAGGGCCTCTTCGATGGACCACATGCGCCCGGAGACCTCACCGGTCTTGTCGCTGATGAGGCAGCGGAGATAGGGCTTGTCCTGGCGCGTCTTGCCCAGTTGGGCGTTGTTGATCGTGAAGATGCCCTCGACTCGTTCGTTGGGACCGAGGTCCTTGATGTAGCGGCGGCTTGTGTCGAAGATTGTCGGCATGACCCGGCCTTTCCAGCCCGTGGGGGGCAAAGGCCATGGTAGGGGGCCTGAACGTGCCGCGGGATGGTTTGTCCCCGGGGGTCAACGCCCGCGGTAGTGCGCCGGGACATCACCCGCGTCGGCGCGGATGATCGATCGGATCCCACCGCGCCCACGCCAGTGCGTCTCGATCTGGAGCCACTCCGGCTTGAGCAGCGTGCTGAGATCGTCGCGGATCTGGTTGGTCACCGCCTCGTAGAAGATGCCCTCGTCCCGGAAACTCTGGTAGTAGAGCTTGAGGCTCTTGAGTTCCACGCACACGCCGCCGCGGCTGGCGGAGGCGGGCTGATAGCGGAGGATGACATCGCCGAAATCCGGGTGGCCCGTCTTCGGACAAAGAGATGTGAATTCAGTGGATGTGTGCTCGATGACAAAGGCCTGTTCGGCGGGCGTGGCGAACACCTCCAAAAGCTCCGGATTCGGCATGCCCCATAGTAGTCGCCGGGGTGCTCCGTTCGGGCGTTTGCGGATCCGGCTCGGGGGTTTCACCCGACCCGGATTTGAGTCCGGCGACGCGCAGGTCGATGCGATCCCGGGGTACCTCCGGGGGGCCACGCCTCTGGAATCGGTCTGGACGGGGAGGGGTGGGCGATGCTCAACGAAGCGAAGGTCGCGATCCGCGTGAAGGCGGCGCAGCTTCAGGCTGTGATGGACCACCTCGACGCGGCCGAGGCGCTGATCGACGCGGCGGCGAAGCGGCAGCACGAGCGTGCCTCGTTCCGGACCAGGGCGCCCCTCACCATGGTGTGCCGCGGGGAGGATCGGATGGTGGCCTTCGAGGCGGCTCCCCGCAACATCTCGACCGGCGGTATCTCGCTGCTCTTCGGCGGATTCATCCACCCGAAGACGCGCTGCCAGGTCGCGCTGCCGACGCGATCCAGGGGCGTCGTCGCCATGGCGGAGAGCTCCGTTGGTGCCGCCACGTCTCCGCGTCGATCCATGAGGGCGGGGTGCAGTTTGCCGAGTCGATCGATCTGGCGGAGGTGCTCGGCGACGCGCCCGCGGCCGCATCTCCGGGCGCGGAGGCGGCGTGGGGTGTGTTGCTCGGCCTGATCGAGCAGCAGGCGACGCAGCTGGCGGCATTGGCGCGGGCGGGGCGCCCGGCATCGGAGTTGGCCGCGGCGTACCACACGATCCGGCGTTGCTTCGAGCACGAGGCGTCCGGGCTCTCGCCCCGCGATTAGTAGCGGGTCAGGAGTTCGGCGATCCGGGGTTGGTCGCGATTGATCTGGAGGCTGCGGCGGAGCGCGTTGCGGGCCTCGTCGAGGGCGACGAGGTCGCTCTTTTGCGACCAGAGGTACTTGTTGAGCAGGCAGACTCCTACGCCGTTCCACGCCGGGAAGTGGCCGGTGTCGGTCTTGGTCGATGAGCGGAAGGCCTCGAGTGCCTCGTCATAGCTGCCCATGCGGAAGAGCGCGGATCCCAGCCGCTCGTAGGCGAGAGCGGACGGGTTCTGGCGGATGACTTCCCGGATGGTGCCGGCCATCTCGGCGAACTTGCCGACCTTGCCCTGGCTCTCGGCGAGGTTCAGGAGCAGCTCGGTCGTGAGCGGCATGAGCTCGGCCGCGGCCTCGTACTGGCTGATCGCTTCGGCGTGTCGTCCGGCGTTGGCGTATGCGGCGCCGAGGTTGACGCGGGCGGGCCCGTCGTCGGGGTTGAGGCGGACGGCGCGTTCGGCGTAGATCACGGCCTGGGCATTCTCACCGAGTTGCAGGTATGCGGTGGCGAGGTTGAGGTTGGCGTTGAAGTCGTCCGGGCGGATTGAAAGGGCTCGGAGGTAGGCCCGGACGGCCTCGGTCACCCGGTTGAGCATCTGCAGTGCGTAGCCGTGCCAGTAGTTGGGGTCGAAATCGGCCGGGGCCGTTTTGACGGCCTCGGCGTAGTGCTGCTCCGCGGCCCCATAGTCCCCACGCTCGCGGTAGATGTCGCCGGCTCCCATATATGCCGTGGTCATCGTGGGGTTGAACTCGATGGCGCGCTCGAATTCGCGGAGAGCCTGGTCGGCCAGGCCTTGGTCCTTGAGGCGCGAGCCCAGCTCGACGGCCTCCTCGGCCCGGACATCGGCCCGCCCCGACGCGGCCTCGGCCCGGGCGGCCTCGCGACGCTGACGCATCGCTTTGCAGCCGACCAATCCCTGGCTGGCGAGGACCAATGCCGCCGTGCAGGTCATCGTCGCGATTCGGCTCTTGCTCATCATCATGCTCTCTCAGGTCCCCTGCGCCCGGCTGCGGCGCCCATGAGCCGGCGGAGTCGGCGCAGGTTGATCACGTCCATCGGCGTGTCGGCCGATGTGGACTCCTTCGGCGTTTCAAGGATCTTCGGTACGGTTTTCAGGGCGGGGTGGTTCACCACGGCGGCGAATCCGCTCTGGGCCAGGGCGGCGGCGGTCGTCCCCGTCCCGATGGTGCCCTCGCCGATGTGGGCGTGGCGGTCCTTGCGGCTGCCGGCCTCTCCGATCGAGTCGTTGAGGTGTATGACGCGGAGGTGCTCGAGACCGCAAAGGCGATCGAACTCGGCGAGCACCGCCTCGGCTCCCCCGCGGCTGGCCATGTCGTAGCCGCCGGCGTGGGCGTGGCAGGTGTCGAAGCAGAACCCGACGCGATCGGGGAGCCCGGTGGCTTCGAGGATCAGGGCGCGGAGGCGGGCCAGCTCGTCGAAGGTCCGCCCGAGGTTGGAGCCGGAGCCCACCGTGTCCTCGAGGCAGGCGACATTCTCGTAGCCCCTGGTGCGTCGGAAGAGTTCCTTATAGGCCTCGGCGATCCTCCCAAGCCCGGACTCCGCGTCGGCGGTGGTGTACGCCCCGGGGTGGTGGACCAGGAACGGGATTCTCAACCGTTCGCACCGCTCGATCTCCTCGGTCATGAGATCGATCGACTTGTTCCAGAGCTCGTCGTCGGGGCTCGCGAGATTGATCAGGTAGGAGGCGTGGCTGACCGTGCGGCCATTCCAGCCGAGTTCGTCGATCGCCGCGGTCCACTCGTCCGCGACGGTCTCCTCGAGCGGTTTGACCTTCCACTGCCGTTGGTTCTTGGTGAAGATCTGGACGGTTTCGAATCCGAGCGAGTCGGCCTCGCGTGCGGCGTGGGCCAGCCCGTCGGAGATGGAGAGGTGGGAGCCGAACATCCGCGAAGTGTAGAGCCGGCGGCTGCGCGGTGCCTGTCGCGTATCGCCGGTACCATCGCCGTGTGGCGCGATGCCACGAGGGGAGGGTGCCATGCTGAATCGCCGATCATTTCTTGCCGCCTCAGGAGCGGCCGCGGGCGCGATCGCCACGGGGGCGGCGTCCGCGAGTGTCGTGCGTCGGCGCGCGGCGGCTGAGCCCCGCTGGCGTGATGTGCGGGAGTGGGGGGTGGAGGGCCGGGGCTGGTCCCACACCGAACGGTACTTCGACCGCCTGCCCGCGCGGGCCAAGGGGGTGGTGCCCGACCCGGTATGGAACTTGAGCCGGCACGCCTCGGGGATGTCGGTCGAGTTCGAGACCGATGCCACGGAGATCCGTGTGCGGTATGCGCTGCATGCGAAGTCGCTGGCCATGTCCCACATGGCGGCGACAGGGGTGAGCGGGCTCGACCTCTACGGCCTGGATGGCGACCGCTGGAGGTGGGGCGCTGTCTTTCGGCCGGAAGCGCAGGAGAACGAGGGCGTCCTCGTCAGCGGGATCGACGCGGGGCGTCGGCGGTGGCGAGTCTACCTGCCGCTCTACAACGGGGTCGAATCACTCGAGATCGGGCTGCCCGATGACGCGACGTTCGGGCCGATCGCCCCGCGAACCGAACGGTCGGTCGTGTTCTACGGCACGTCAATCCTGCACGGCGCTTGCGCATCACGGCCCGGGATGGCGTGGCCCTCGATCGTCTCGCGACGGATTGATCGGCCCGCGATCAATCTGGGTTTCTCCGGCAACGGACGGATGGAACCTGCCCTCGCCGACCTGCTCGCTGAGATCGACGCCGCGGCGTATGTGATCGACTGCGCTCCGAACATGAGCCCCGAGTTGATCGCGGAGCGGACGGCGCCGTTCGTCACGATTCTCCGCAGGGCGCGTCCGGAAACGCCCGTTGTGCTCGTGGAGGATCGCAGCTACGGATACGGCTGGTTGAAGCGGGCCTCGCGCGAGCGCAACGAGCAGAATCACGCGGCCCTCCGGGCGGCGTACCGCGAGCTGCTCGAGCGTGGGACTCCCGGTCTGTCGTATGTCGAGGGGGGTGTGCTGCTCGGCGAGGCCGGGGCAGAGGCGATGACCGACGGGTCCCACCCCAACGATCTGGGGATGACGCTCTACGCCGAGGCGATCGCCCCGGTTCTTGGGCAGGTGCTGCGCTGATTGGATGTGCGGAAAGGCCGGCCGCGCGACACCCTGCGGTGTCGCGCGGCCAAGGGGGTGGGATCGCGGATGGTCGTGTACGCGGCTTCGATCAGCGGCGGCGCCGGAGGGTCATGAGGCCGCCGAGGCCGATGAGCGCCGCCGAGCCGGGTGCGGGGATCACGTGGAACCGCACGTCTGCCGTAAAGGATCCCTGATTGTCGATGTACGCCCCGGGTTCGCCGGTGAAATAGCTCGCATCGGCGAGACCGAGATAGAGGCGCGTCGCGCCCGCCGGGATCATGAAGTGCTGGTTGACCTCCCCATCGGTCCAGCCGTCACCGATGAAGAAGGACTGACCGCTCACCGGCGAGAGCGACGAGAAATCGCTCCCGATCGAGTAGAAGTCGAGACGGGAGGGCGCCGGCCCCTCGGGCAGGCCATCGCCGAGGAACACACCGAGGAGCGGGAGCGTCCGCGGGTGCACCAGGCCGGAGATGCTCTGGTAGGAGTTGATATCGGAATCGTTCAGCGTGGTGGAATTGCCGTCCGGCCCGGCCCACTGCAGCGCGGGGTGGGCCCGGACCAGCCCGGTGACCTCGGGGAGGTAGAGGTAGTCGGCACCGACGGGGATCTCGATCATCGGGGGCAGGGTGCCGTCGAGGGTCCCACTCTCATGCCCGGCGTCGAAGATCACGCTCTTGGCGTCCACGTTCACGACGTCGGCCGAAGCCAGACCCGTCAAGCCTCCAAGCGTGAGCACAGCGATAGCAGCGGCCTTGCGCATGACACAGCCTCCTCCCCACCGATCTTTGAATGTGTTCTCAGCGCCCAGAGATTGCCCGGGCCTGCTCGTTCACTCCAACCATGCCACGCGTTTGGAGGCGGGCCACTGGCTTGGATGGTTTTACCCGGAGATTCTCACTGGGCCTTCCGAATACCCTGCCCGATGAGGGCCCCAAACAAAGGCGCCCGGGCCGTTGGCCCGGGCGCTCTGGGAATCTGGGAAAGCGTTGGCGGAGATGTTTCGGCTTACGGGAAGATGCCGCGGACCGCGTAGGCCTTGCCGATGTGGTCGAGCGCTCCGATGTAGGCGGCGGTGCGAAGGTCGACCTTGTACCGCTGCCGGGCGAGCACGGTGCGCCGTGCGGCCATCACCATGTGGCGGTTGAGCTCCCTATCGACCTGCTCGATATCCCAATACGTGCTGGTCTTATTCTGGACCCACTCGAAGTAGGAAACGGTGACGCCGCCCGCGTTGGCGAGGATCGCGGGGATGACCTCGATCCCACGCTCGTTGAAGATGCGGTCGCCGGCGGGGGTGGTCGGGGCGTTGGCGCCCTCGACGACCACCTTGGCGTCGATCATCTTGGCCTCGCGGTCGGTGATCATCTGCTCGAGCGCCGCGGGGATCAGCACATCGACCTTGGTGCGGTAGAACTCGTCGTTGCTGATGGCGTCGGCGGCAAATCCCTTGACGCCACCCTTCGCGGCGCAGTGCTCAGCGAGGGCGTGGGCGTCGAGACCGTTCTCGTTGTGGATCGCGCCGGTATGGTCCGCGACGGCGACGATCTTGGCGCCCATGTCGTAGAGAATCCGGCCGGCCCACGAGCCCACGTTGCCGTAGCCGAGGATACTCACACGCATGCCGTTGACCTTGATGCCGACCTCGGGGAGCAGTTCCACGAGGGTGTCGACGACGCCCTGGCCCGTCGCCTTTTCGCGCCCGAGAGAGCCGCCGAATTCGACGGGCTTGCCGGTCACCACGCGGATACCCGCATTGGCTTCCTTGCTCTCGTTGGACATGATGTAGGTGTCCGCGAACCAGGCCATGTGCTGGGCGTTGGTCCCCACATCGGGCGCGGGGATGTCGTGCTCCGGCCCGATCATGTTCATGATCGCGGAGCAGAAACGCCGGGTGATCCGCTCCATCTCGGCGGCGGAATGCTCGCGGGGATTGACCTTGACGCCGCCCTTGCCGCCGCCGAAGGGCACGCGGACAAGCGAGCACTTCATGGTCATGAGGAGGGCCAGGCTCTTGACGTCGTCCAGGTGGACGGTCTCGTGGAATCGGAGCCCGCCCTTGTACGGTCCGAGCGCGTTGTTGTGCTGGACGCGGTAGCCCTTGAAGAGCTTATGGTGCCCATCGTCCATCCGGACCGGGAAGTGCACCATGATCTCGTTCTTGGGCTGGGCAAGGATGATCTTGACGCGGTGCCGGAGATCCAGCACTTCTGCGGCGTGGAGCATGGTCGCCACGGTCTGCAGATAGAGGTTGTTGGGGTCCTTCGGGAAGCCGAGTTCGTCGAACACGGGGTCCATGGTGATGCTCGACTTCTGGGCGTTCGGAACAACAGTAGTGCTCATGGCTTTCCTCTCGAAAGAACCACCCGACCCGGCTCCCCTCGGGGCTGCGCGTATCGTTGCGTGCGAAACGCGAAACGAGGGAAGGGATGATACTCTACGCAGCCTCCGATCTTCTATGGGCGACGAGAATCAAGGCGACGGCCGAGGCCATCGGAGTGGCCGCACGCCCGGTGAGAAGCGAGGAGATGTTGCTGGCTCGCCTGGCGGATTCGCCCGTTCGTGCCTTGATCGTCGACCTCGAGACCGGGGACCTGGGTCCGAGGCTGATCGAACTGGTCAAGGCTCGGGCCAACCTCCCGGTGCTCGCCTTCGGGCCCCACGTGGCGATCGAGGCGATGGACGCGGCTCGGCGGGCGGGCGCGGACCGGGTGATGGCCCGCGGGGCATTCTCCGACCGGCTTGCCGACCTTCTCACCACCCTGGACGCTCCCCCCGGGGGGGCTTGACGGGCCGGCCCGGCCGCCTGTTCGGCGTTTAGTGGTTATCGGTCGGCCGGGGTTCCGGCTGCAAAGATGCACGCCAGGCGTGGTCGAGGTCCTCGAACGAGTCGCCGAACGCGGTCCTGGTGGCCTCGTCGAGGCCCTGGCCATCCGCCAGAGCCCGGAGCCAGGTGTTCCGGGCCGCTCTCCCGAACCGCTCGGAGAGCCAACCGACGAAGTGGTGGCCCTGGACATAGACGTTCGGCTGAAGGCGGAGCGGTGTCTGGCGGAAATCGGCCATGTCGGCCCAGTCGGCCAGCCCGCCCGTGGCGGCCCAGGCGCGGACCATCTCGTCCTCCCCCGCCGTCGCCCGGGGGCCGGCGTACTTCTCGGCCGCGAGTTCGGCAACGCCCTCGGCGACCCACCACGGGAAGTTGTCACTCACTCCCGGCCCGAATGTGAAGGTGGCGACGTGGCCATATTCGTGGCTGAGGAGCACCCGGAGCGTCCGGGCCCCCGTGTCGGCATCGGCGAGGACTTTGATGGCCTCGCCGGGCTCGTTCCAGCCGCCGAGCGAGTCTTCATAGCTGAGGTAGATGGACTGCTGCAGGTGGCGCATGTCGGCGTAGAGCTTGATGACCTGGGGGTGGTCCAGATGGGTTTCGAAGCCCTCGTCGACGTGCTCCCGGATCTCCGGCATCATGCCAATCACCTTCTCGGCAACATCGTGGAGACTGTCGTCGAGATACAGCACGACATTCTCGCCGTCGCTCGACTGCACGCGCTGCCACGCCTCGCCGGCGTAGAGCCAGCTCTCTCCTCGCTTCATAAACGAGGCGGGGAATGTCACCGACCGCCGCGGACTGCCAGGGATTTGCCAGGACATGCGGATGTCGCCGACGACCCAGCCATCCGTGCCATCGGGGCTCGACAGATCGCCTTGGAGGGCGATGTCGAAATCCTCCGGCGCATGCCCCGCGAGGTCCGCGGCCCAGTTGGTCTGCTCCTTCGCCCACTCGGCCTCGGCTTGGTCGACGCAGGCGAGATAGGCGTCCGCGTCGGCCGCCAGGACCGCGTGCTCCATGCGTTCGATCAGCGCGTCGATCGCCTGGTCGTCGACGGGGGCCGCCCCGACGAGCGCGGGGGATAGGGCGAGCAGGACACCGAGGATGGATCTGGAATGCATGACCGGAGCATATCGGCGCGTGGATTGGAAGCCGGCGGGGAATCCCGTCGAGGTCCGTGTGCCGAGGTCTTTCGCGCAGCAGAATCAGCCGCGGGGGGTGCGTCGGGGCGCCGCGCCGCGACCCTGGTGGGCCGAGCCCTGGCCATTCCCCGCGGGACGCTGGCCCCTTCGGGCGTTCGGGCCGGCGAAGTTGCGGGGCTTGGAGGCGTTCGGCCCCGAGCCTTGCTGGGTCTCAGAACTGGCGCCCGACTCGGAGCGGGTGTTGGGCGACTGGGGGCGGCCGTTCGGCGTCCGCCGAGATCGGGGGCCGGGCTTTGGGCCCTGCCGGGGGCCGGCGTTCGCCTTCGGCGAGCGGGGGCTGCCCTGGGGGCGGGCGCCGCGATGGATCGGGCGTTCGGCGTCTTCGATCGCGTCGGCCTTCGCCTCGGCGGCCGCCAGATTCGGGAGCTCGGGCAGTTCGCTGATGGCGTCGATCCGCTTGCCGGTCAGACGCTCGATATCGCGGAGGAGTGAGCGTTCCTCGTGGTCGCAGAAGGCGATGGCGGCACCGCTGGCGCCGGCACGCCCCGTGCGTCCGATGCGATGGATATAGGCTTCGGGCTCGTTGGGGATATCGAAGTTGAAGACATGGCTGACGTCGTCGATGTCGAGGCCGCGGGCGGCGACATCGGTGGCGACGAGCACGCGGGACTTGCCCTTGCGGAATCCGTCGAGGGCGCGCTGGCGCTGGTTCTGTGACTTGTTGCCGTGGATGGCCTCGGCGAGGATGCCGGCGCGGTTGAGTCGTCGGGCGACCTTGTCGGCGCCGTGCTTGGTCCGGGTGAAGACGAGCGTCCGCTCGATTCCGTGCTCGCCGATCAGGTGGTGGAGGAGGGCCTGCTTCTGGTGGCGCCCAACCATATAGACGGACTGCTCGATGAGCGGGGCGGCCGAGGCCACTGGAGTGACGGTGACTCGGACGGGATTGCTGAGCAGCGAGTCGGCGAGTGAGACGATCTCGCGTGGCATGGTGGCGGAGAAGAGGAGCGTCTGGCGTTCCTCCGAGAGTTCGGACGCGATGCGTCGGATGGGCTGGATAAAGCCCATATCGAGCATGCGGTCCGCCTCGTCGAGCACGAAGATGCTCACCTCGGAGAGGTCGACGATGCCCTGATCGAGCAGGTCGATCAGTCGTCCGGGCGTGGCGACGAGGATGTCCACGCCGCGGTGGAGGGCCTTCTCCTGGTGATACTGGCTCACACCGCCGTAGATCGTGGTGTGGCGGAGCCGGGTGTGTCGTCCATAGGCAGCGAAGCTGTCGGCGATCTGCCCGGCCAGTTCACGGGTCGGGCTCAGGATCAGGGCCCTGGGCAGGTGCCGGCCGCGATCGTCCGCCACACCCTCGGTGTGGAGCTTGTGGAGGATTGGCAGGGCGAACGCGGCGGTCTTCCCCGTGCCGGTCTGTGCGCATCCGAGGATGTCACGCCCGTTGAGCGCGGGGGGGATGGCCTGAGCCTGGATGGGCGTGGGGGTGTCGTAGCCCTCGTCGCGGATAGCGCGGAGGAGCTGTGGGGAGAGGGGGAGCGAGGAGAAGGGGGTCGGGGCACCCGCCGGGGCGGAGGTCGTCGATGGGGTCATGGAGTTCGAGAGTTCCTGAGAGCCGCTGTCGTGGCGGGTGGTGTTGGTGTGGGGCTCGCGATGGGGCGGCCGGTTCCCGGCGTTTCGGGGCTTGGGCCCGCCGGGCTTGCGGTTGTTGGAGAAGCTGTTGCGGGACTGGTTGCGGGAAGGGTTCTGAGGCAAGATCGTCTGACTCCGTACACCGCCGATGCGCAGCGGCATCGGGGGCGATGTTGTTTCGGGCGTTTCCTGTGCCCTGCCTGAAGTTTGGCTTGGGGGACGGGGGCGGCCGTACTGGGGTGGAACGTCATCACGCAGCGTTGCGGAGAGGACGTCGCCAGCAGATTCCCAGGGTGATCCGACGCACGGGTGTGGTCGGGCTGAGGCCACCGGCTTGTGCGTGATGCTAGGCGCGCTGAAGGGTGGGAAGAGCGAGGGGGCGAGGGACAGAGGGACAGAGGGACAGAAGGGACAGAGGGACAAAGGGACAAAGGGACAAAGGGACAGAGGGGCAAGGGACAGAGGGACTCAGGGCCTGAGGGGCGGAAGGGGCGGAGGGGGCGTAGGGATGGGGCAAGATCTGGGGTGATGGGGTTATTTGGACTTGGGGTGGGAAGTAGACTCGCGGGCATGACGTATCCGACGGCATCTCAGGGCGGGGTGGTGCTTCGGGAGGCGGGAGTGGGGGACTTCGGCTGGATCGTCTGGCGGCACGGCGTCGTGTACGCGGCTGAGCAAGGTTGGGACGAGAGGTTTGAGGGGCTGGTCGCCCGGATCATGGCCGACTTCACCCGGGGCCACGATGCCGCGCGGGAGCGGTGTTGGATCGCCGAGATCGAGGGCGAGCCGGTGGGGTCGGTCATGCTGGTGGGTCTGGAAGATCGCGTGGCGAAGCTTCGGGTGTTGTTGGTGGAGCCCCGGGCCCGAGGGAGGGGGGTGGGCCGGGCGTTGGTCCAGGCCTGCATCGACTTTGCGAGGGGGGCGGGGTACGAGAAAGTCGTGCTTTGGACCAATTCGGCCCTGGCGGCCGCGCGTGGGCTGTATATCGCCATGGGGTTCATTCGGGTTGGCGGTGAGATCGGAGAGGATTTCGGCGCTGCCACCGCGAGCGAGACGTGGGAATTGGCACTCTGAACGGCCTGGCTCAGGCGCCGAGCGCGCCCAACTCGCGGGCGAGGTTCGCGCGGGCCGCCTGCTCGAATCGCCGGATGAAAGTCGGCGCATGGAAGATGTGCGGGCGGTCGAGGAGCGCGCGGAGAAAGGCCGTGCGGCCGGTACGGTATTGCGGATCGGCGACGAACCCGTACTCGGCTCGGATTGCTCCCGCATAGGCGTCGTAGGCCGGCGGGAGAGCGCCCAGGATGGCGGTATCGATGTCGGCGAGGAGGGCCTCATCGCCGACGAGAGGCTCGCCGGTATGCCGCGTCGCCATGATCAGGCGCCGGACCGTGGCCGCGGGGGCCTCGTCGGCCCGTAGGACCACGAGCAGGCTCTCCGCGATGTCGGCGCTGCGGGATTCATTGTCGGGCGCGCCGGGGTCATACACGCTGTCGTGCAGAAAGAGGGCGAACTCGACGAGATCGGGCTCGTCGGCGAGGTGGCGGTGGTCGTCGAGCAACTGGAGGCAGGCGGCGATGTGGGCGAGGGAGTGGTAGGCGCGGGGTGGATGGTTGTAGAGCGCATCGAGCGTGTGGGAGAGGGCGCGCAGGCTTGCAGCCTGCACCCCACTGGGAGCGAGGCGGGCGCAGAGCGCCTCGAAGCGGTCAGGCGTGGAGTCGGACAAGGTCGTCATAGATCGGCCCGGGGACATAGCGTCGGACGACCTCGTGCCAGCCCTCGGGCCCGATGACGGAGCGTACCAGGCTGGAACTGACTTCCGAGATCTCTCTCGGGGGCATGAGGAACACCGAGTCGAAGTGGGGATTCAGGTCGGCGTTGATGTGGCGCATGACCTGCTCGTAGCCGAAGTCGGCTTCGGAACGGATGCCCCGGAGCACGTGGGTGGCCTGGATCTGGCCCGCGTAGGCGGCGAGGAAGAGGTTGCCGAAGCTGGCGACCTCGACATTGGGCAGGCGGCCGGTGATGGTGCGGAGCCAGTCGAGACGTTGCTCGGTGGAGTAGGCAGCACTCTTGGCGGGGTTGATGCCGATGGCGACGACGAGGCGGTCGAAGAGGGCGGCACCGCGCTCGATCATCCAGACGTGGCCGTTCGTCGGGGGGTCGAAGGAGCCGGCGTAGAGGGCGAGTCTCGGCATGGCGTGTCGGAGTTTATGGGCGCACCTCAAGGGGAGGCCGCGTCCTGTCGGGTTTCCCGCCGGCTTCTGTTTTTCGGACCGGCGTCGGGGCGGCGTTGCGGGGCGGGCCGCGCCGGGGCGGGGTTCGCCGGGGCGATTCGTGTGGAGCGGTTCAGAGCCCGGTGCACGGGCCCGATAGAGGCGTGGCGGTGCCGCCCGCCGGAGGGGAGCGATCCGATGGTTTCCGCACCGATCCCTCGCGACGAGTTGGAACGTCTGGCCTCGCTGAGGTCGCTGCAGATCCTGGAGACGCCCCGGGAAGAGCGGTTCGACCGGCTGACGCGCCTGGCCCAGCGGGTGCTCGGGATGCCCATGGCACTGATCTCGCTTGTCGATACGGATCGCCAGTGGTTCAAGTCGGCCCAGGGCTGCCCGGCGCGATCGACGGCGCGGGACATCTCGTTCTGCTCGTACGCCGTGGTTTCGGGCGACCTGCTGGTGGTGGAAGATGCGCGGCGCGACCCGAGGTTTCACGACAATCCGCTGGTGGTCGGCGAGCCCTACGTGCGGTTCTACGCCGGCTGCCCGATCTGGTCGCCGGACCGCCACTGCCTGGGGACGATCTGCGTGCTCGACCGTCTGCCCCGTCGGCTGCGCCGGGGTGAGTTGGAGACCCTGTGCGATTTGGGAGCGATTGTCGAGCGCGAGATCGCTGCCTCGCTCTCCGACGGGGTGCAGGCCGAACTGGTCCACGAGCTGGCCGAGGCCCAGCGCCGGGCGATGCTCGACGGGCTGACATTTGTCTGGAACCGGGAGGGTATCGAGCGGCTGCTCCTCCGCGCGTTGCTCCGCCAGCGCGAGGAGAGCGTCGCCGTGCTCATGGTCGATATCGACCGCTTCAAGCAGATCAATGACACGCTCGGCCACGCCGCCGGCGACGAGGTGCTCCGCGAGGTTGCCGCCCGGCTGACACGGGCCGTGCGCGACCAGGATTCCGTCGGGCGGTACGGGGGCGAGGAATTCGTCGTCTGTCTGAGCGGGGCCCAGACCGGGCCGCAGGCGTCCCAGATTGCCGAGCGGGTCCGGGGGCAGGTCTCCGACACGCCTGTCCGGACGCGGGGTGGCGAGGTCTCGGTGACCGTCAGCGTGGGCATGGCGATCGGCAACCCTGCCCAGGGGCACACCGCCGAGGCTCTGGTGGAGATGGCCGATCAGGCCATGTATGAAGCCAAGCGTGCGGGACGAGACCGGGTGGTGGTCGCCGGGGGCCTCGCGGCCGATCCGGAGCGCGAGGCGGCATAGGCCGCGGGCGGTCGAGGCGGCAGCACCAGAGCGAGCCGGGGATCTGCGCCGTTCGAAGCCAAGGCCGAAGCCGGCGTGGGGGCAGGTGCCGTATTTGCGGAGATCGCGGTACCACCAGTAGTCGGGCTTGTGGAGGCCCATCTCGTCGATGCGGGCGTCGAGGACGTCGAGGCGCTCCTCGCGCTGGCTGCCGCCGATGATCTCGCCGATCCCGGGGACGAGCACGTCCATCGCGGCCACGGTGTCGCCGGGAGCCCCGTCGGTCCCGGGGTCGTTGACGCGCATATAGAACGCCTTGATCTGCTTGGGGTAGTTCATGAGGACGACGGGCTGCTTGAAGTGCTGCTCGGTGAGGTAGCGTTCGTGCTCGGACTGGAGGTCCTTGCCCCATTCGACGGGGAACTCGAACTTGACGCCCTTGCCCTCGGCCTCCTTGAGGATCTTGACGCCCTCGGTGTAGGGCAGGCGCCGGAAGGGCTTCTCGAGCACGAGCTTGAGCCGATCGAGCAGCCCCTTCTCGATGCGCTCGTCAAAGAACTGCATGTCGTCGGGGCGGCGCGTGAGCACGTCGTCGATCAGGTACTTGATGAACTCCTCGGCCAGCGTGGCGTCGGCGGCGAGGTCGGCAAAGGCGATCTCGGGCTCGATCATCCAGAACTCGGCGAGGTGGCGGCTGGTGTTGGAGTTTTCGGCGCGGAAGGTCGGACCAAACGTGTACACGCGGCTGAGGGCCTGGCAGTAGGTCTCGACGTTGAGCTGGCCGCTGACGGTGAGGTGGGCCTCCTTGCCGAAGAAGTCCTGGGCGAAGTCGATCCCGGTATCGGCGTGGGCGATCGCCGTCGTGGAGGGCGTGGCGAAGGGGGCGGAGCCGGCGTTGGCGAAGCCTTCATCGCCCTCGGCCTCGGGCGCGCCGGGGCCGCGGAGGGGCAGGTTCATCATGTCGAGGGTGCTGACGCGGAACATCTGTCCCGCGCCCTCGCAGTCGCTGGCGGTGATGATGGGTGTGTGGACGTAGTAGAACTCGCGCTCGTCGAAGAAGCGGTGGATGGCGACGGCGAGGGTGTGGCGGACCCGGGCGACGGCGCCGAAGGTGTTGGTGCGGACGCGGAGGTGGGCCTGCTCGCGGAGGTACTCGAAGGTGTGGCGCTTCTGGGGCACCGGGTAGGTGTCGGGGTCGTCGACCCAGCCGACGACGCGCACCGCGGTGGCCTGCACTTCGACCGCCTGCCCCTTGCCCTGGCTGGCCACGAGCGTGCCTTCGACCTCGACCGCGCATGCCGTGGTGAGCTTGGCGATCTCGCTCTCGTAGTTGGGCAGGGCTCCATCGCCCTGGGCCCGGGCGACGACCTGGATGGCGTCGAAGCAGGTGCCGTCGGAGATGGCCAGGAAGGAGAGGCCCCGTCGGCCTTGGAATCGCGCCGGGTGCGGACCCAGCCCTTGATGGTGACGGCGGGGCCGGGGGCGGTCTTGAAAGCCTCTTTGACGGTGATCCAACTCATGGCGGCTCCTCGGACGAACGGTGGGAGCCGGATCGTAGCGGCGGGGGGTGGGAAATGGCCAAAGGGCCCGAGCGCCAAATGGGAGGGGGCGGGGGCCACGTTGCTAGGCTTGGACCGTGACCACGCAGGAGACACGCAACGAGTCGGGGGCGATCGATCCCTTGGGGATGACGAGCGGGGCCTTCGTGCGCGCTGCGGGCGAATCCGGGGTCGGTGCCGACGCGGCGCGGAGGGCCTACCAGTCGGTGTTCCGGGAGGGGGCGCGGGAGGTCGTATTTGGGCGACGGGGCGTCGTGCCGGTCGTCCACGCGCCGATCGTTCGGGAACTCGAGGAGGAGACGGGCGAGGGGGTGATCCGGAAGTTCGTGCAGAGGCTGCCGGGGGTGTCGGCGCCGGGGCCGGGGGCATCACGCGACATTCCCCACTTTGACATCGAGAGCGTGCTGATCCCGATGATCGGGCGGCGCGGAGTGAAGAGCCACACACTCTGTGTGTCGAGCCAGGTCGGTTGTGCGATGGGGTGCGGATTCTGCGAGACCGCCCAGATGGGGCTGGTGCGATCGCTGACGGCGTCGGAGATCGTCGGGCAATGGTGGGCCGCGACGCATGAACGCGGGGCGACGGTCAAGAACGTCGTGTTCATGGGCATGGGCGAGCCGATGGACAATGTCGAGGCGGTGATCGACGCGATCGCGGTGCTCACCGACCACAACGGGCCCTCGATCCCCATGGCCAACATCATGGTGAGCACTGTCGGCAAGATCGACGGGCTCCGCCGTCTCTGCGAGCAGATGCGGGCGCCGGGCTGGCACAAGCTGGGAATCGCCATCAGCATCAACGCGCCCAACGACCGCGTCCGCTCGCAGATCATGCCGATCAACCGGGCCACACCCATGGCGGAACTCCGCGACGCGATCGCCGCCATCCCGCACGTCGGCACCCACAAGAAGCTCTGTTTCGGCTACGTGCTCATCCCGGGGGTCAATGATCGGGAAGAGCAGGCCGCGGAACTGGCGGAGTATCTGAGACCCTTCACGGTCTCTGGGAGCGATGATGGGACGCACAAGGGGATGCTCAACCTGATTCCCTACAACCCCAGGCGTGACTCGCCGTGGCCCGCGCCGGACGAGGCGCACGTCGATCGGTTCCTGGGCTGGGTCCGCGAGCGGGGTGTCTACGCGAAGCGCCGGCGGACGAAGGGCCGGGACACGATGGCCGCCTGCGGGCAGCTCGGCACCGAGGAGATCCGCAAGCGGAAGTTTGTGGGCGTGCGGATCGATCAGCCGCCCGCCGGTTGAGGCGTTCGGTCGGTTGATCTCTGGTTGGTTCAGCGCTGGGCCTGGCGCCAGGTATCCGCCTTGTCGCGTCGTCCCCAATCTTCATACAGGGTGACCAGACGCGCGACGGCCTTCGTCGTCCGCGGGTGGGTATCTCCGAGCGCGGCGCGGAGGATGCGCTCGGCGTCGAGCAGGAGCGGCTCGGCCCGTGCATATTCCCCCATCAGCGTCAGGCATTCGCCAGTGTTGCCCCGGAAGATGCCGAGGAAATAGTGATCGGTCGGCAGGGCGGCTTCTGCGCTCGAACAAAGCTCCTCGAAGAGCGGCAGGGCCTCGTCGTATTTCTGCTCGGTCTTGAGGAGCATGGCAAGGTTGTTGAGCGGGCCGAAGGCCTCGGGGTGGCTGCGACCGACGCTCTGGGCGGTCAGGTCCACGACGCGGCGGTAGAGTGCTTCGGCCTCGTCGAGCCGGCCGCGGTCTTCGAGGAGGTACGCCAGGCCATTCATGGCCACGAGAGTCTTGCTGTGGTTTGGGCCCAGGTCGCGCTCCCAAACGCGGAGGGACTCGCGCATGAGCGGCTCGGCCTCGTCGAGGCGACCGCTGGTGACATAGATATTCGCCAGGTTCTGGGCCGCGGTCATCGTCGCGGGGTGCTCCGGGCCGAGCACCTCACCCCGGAGCTGGTAGCACCGCTTGAGGAGTTCCTCGGCCTCGCCGGTTTTTCCCATCCGGACGAGTGTGGTCGCGAGGTTGTTCATCGAGTAGAGCGTCTGGGGGTGTTTCTCGCCGAACACCCGGGCTCTGGCCTCCAGACTCTGCCGCGCCATCGGCTCGGCCTCCGCGAACTTGCCCTGGGTCTTGAGGTTGGTTGCCAGGTTGTTGACGAGCGTCAGTGTGAGTGGGTCGTCGTTGCCGAGCGCAGCCCGGGCGGAGTCGATCGCTTCGCGGAGCAGCCGCTCGGCCTCCTCCATCTGCCCTCGTTCCTCGGCGATGCGTGCCAGATCGCCCTTGGCCCCGATGGTCTCGGAGGCGTCGGGACCCAGCGCCGTCTCGCACAGGGCCATCGTTGCCCGGACTTCGGCCTCGCCCGCGTCCAACTCCCCCTTGTCGATCATGATCGCGCCGAGGTTCCGCCGCGCGGTGAGTGTCGTGGCGGCCTCGGGCCCGTCGGACTGCGTGAAGAGGCGGACCGACTCGCGGAGCATCGCCTCCGAGGTGCCATACTCGCCGAGGTTCTGATAGACGGTGCCCAGGGTGTTCCGGACCGTCGCCTCGACGACCTGGTTATCCCTCGCCAGGTCGGCGATGCTCGCGGCTGTCGCGTCCAGCGCCTCACGAACCGTCAGTTCACGTCCCTCCGACTCCTCGGGGTCGGCCGACTCGAGCATCCCAACCAGGATCTGCATGACGGCCTTCGAGTTCGCGGCCTCACGTTCGGCGGCCAGACGGCCCCGTTCGGCCCGGGTCTCGGCGTTCAGGGCCCGCTCGCTCTCGTGCGTGGCGGCCACCGCCTGCCAGCTCGTCGCGAGAACGCCCAGGACGAGCGTGATCACGACCGCGAGAGCGCCGGCGACCACCGGCTTGTTGCGCTGGGCGAACTTCCGGAGTTGGTAGCTCGTGCTCGGCGGCCGCGCGGCGATCGGCTCGTCTCGCAGGAACCGGCGGATGTCCTCCGCCAGATCGCACGCCGACTGGTACCGCCGTTCCCGGTCCTTCTCGAGGGACTTGCCCACAATCGTCTCGATGTCCCCCCGGAAGATGCGGTTCACGCTGGAGAGGCGGGCCGGTTCCTGCTCGCCGATCAGCCTCGCGGCCTGGGCGATCGTGGAATGGCGGACGTCGTGGGGCAGCTTGCCTGTCAGCAGTTCGTAGAGCACCACGCCGAGGGTGTACACGTCGGACCGGGTGTCGAGCTCGGCGGCGTCGCCGGCGATCTGCTCGGGGCTCATGTAGGGCACCGTGCCGACCAACTCGCCGGCGACGGTGCAGAGGGTGGCCGAGTGCATGTCGGCATCCGTCACTCGCGCGACACCGAAATCGAGGACTTTCGGTGAGCCGTCTTCGACCACGAGGATGTTGCCGGGCTTGAGGTCGCGGTGGATGACGCCCTTGGTGTGGGCGTGCTGGACGGCGTCGCAGACGCGGGCGAAGAGCTCGAGGCGAGCGGGGATATCGAGCCCCTCGGCCTCCGCGTATTCCACGAGCGACCGGCCGCGCACGCATTCCATCGCGAAGAATGGCACGCGCTCGCCCTGGTCCTCGTGGACTCCGGCCTCGTAGACCTGGGCGATGCCGGGGTGTTGGAGGCGACCGAGGACGTCGGCCTCGTGCTCGAAGCGTCGGAGGAGGGCGGGGGTGGCCCAGCCGGGTCGGATCACCTTGAGGGCGACGGTGCGTTTGGGGCTTGCCTGCTCGGCGAGGTAGACCTTCCCCATCCCCCCCTCTCCCAGGACCCCCAGGATCCGGTAGTCCCCGAGCCGGTCGGGGCCGCGCCGGGCTGGCTCGGGTTCGTGCCGCGGGGCCTCGCCCGGGCGGGGCGCCAGGGTGGGGTCCTCGCTCCCGAGTCCGGGCCGGGTGGGTTCTTCTCTTGTGTCTTTGGATTGGGGCATGGGCTCGGGCGGAACCATGCCACGGCGGGCGCGGAGAACCACCGAAGCCGCACGATCCGCACGTCTTTACGCCCTACGATCGTGACCCCTTGGTGAGACTGACCCCGATAAGCGGGGTCGTCGTACGACCAGGCACGGATAACCGAACGCCGACCGCGAGGAAGTGCTGCATGGAAGCCGGTATTGTCGGGCTGCCGAACGTTGGAAAGTCGACGCTCTTCAACGCGCTGACGGCGGCTGGAGCGTTGGCGGCCAACTACCCATTCGCCACGATCGAGCCGAACGTCGGCGTCGTGCCGATACCGGACCCTCGCCTCGCGGCCATCAACGGCCATATCGAGACGCAGAAGATCATCCCCGCCGCCCTGCGGCTGGTGGATATCGCCGGCATCGTGCGGGGCGCCAGCCAGGGCGAGGGCCTCGGCAACAAGTTCCTCTCGCATATCCGAGAAGTCGACGCGATCCTCCATGTGGTCCGCTGCTTCGAGCAGACCCCCGGGGCGGAGGAGGTGCTCCACGTCGAGGGCTCGGTCGACCCGATGCGGGATATCGGAACGATTGAGACGGAACTGATCCTCGCCGACCTGCAGACCGTCGAGGGGGCCCTTCCCAAGGCCGAGCGGGCCGCCAAGAGCAAGGACCCCGAGGCGGTGCTCCGGGCCGAGCTCTTGAAGCAGCTCTTCCCGCTGCTCAATGAGGGGCAGCCCGCGCGAATGCTCCAGATCGAGGGCAAGGACCTCCAACGCGCGTTCAAGTCGCTCGGCCTCATCACTGCCAAGAGGGTGCTCTACGTGATGAACGTCGACGAGGGCGACCCGCTCGGGGAGGGGCCGCTCGCCAGCCGCGTGCGTGCCCACGCCGAGAGTGAGGGCATGGAGGCCGTGCCGGTCTGCGCAAAGATCGAGGCCGAACTCTCGGAGCTCGAGGGCGCCGAGCGGCAGGAGATGCTCGAGGCGCTGGGGTTCAAGGAGCCCGCGCTCGACAAGCTCGCCCGGGCCGCGTACCACCTGCTCGACCTCCAGAGTTATTACACCGCCGGTCCCAAGGAGATCCGCGCCTGGACGATCCCCGTGGGGTGCAAGGCCCCGCAGGCCGCGGGCGTGATCCATACCGACTTCGAGCGCGGCTTTATCCGCGTCGAGGTCTACTCGGTCCACGATCTCGAGGAATTCGGGTCGGAGAAGGCGATCCGGGACCACGGGCGGATGCGCACGGAGGGGAAGGAGTACGTCATGCACGACGCCGATGTGTGCCACTTCCTATTCAATATCTAAGCGTCCGGCGTGGACACCGCCGGCCCGAGGGCCACGGGGTATCACCCATTGTGCGGTTCCGTCCTCGCGCGCTGGATGGGGCGCGAGGCCCTCGGACTACGCTGTGGAGGCCTGTCGGGGGACGGGCACAGCAGGAGTCACGGCATGAATCAGCGGATCTCGTACGGCCATGTGGCGCCGGGGGCGTTCAAGGCGATGCTCGGGCTGGAGGCCTACCTCAAGGACTGTTCGGTGGAGGCCGGGTTGCTCCACCTGCTCAAGCTCCGGGCCTCACAGATCAACGGCTGCGCCTACTGCATCGATATGCACTGGAAGGATCTGCGGGCGATCGGTGAGAGCGAGCAGCGCCTGTACGGGCTCGACGCATGGCGTGAGTCGCCGTATTACACCGACCGGGAGCGGGCGATGCTCGAGTGGGTGGAGGCCGTGACCCTGGTCACGGAAGGTCACGTGCCCGACGAGGTCTTCGGTCGCGTGCGGGAGTTCTTCAGCGAGAAAGAGATCGTCGACCTGACCTTCGCCGTTGCCACCATCAACGCCTGGAACCGCCTCGCGATCTCGATGCGTTCGGAGGCGGGCGCGTACACGCCGCCGAAGGCGCGCGCTTGATCGGAGCGGCCGGGGCGTTGTATCGATGCCCCCCGCGCGGTATCCTGCCGGGATGAGCCGAAGCCTGGGTCGGGCCTTCACGCTGATCGAACTCCTGGTGGTCGTCGCGATCATCGCGCTCCTGATCGCCATCCTGCTCCCCGCGCTGGGCAAGGCCCGAGACGCCGCCCGGACTGTGACCTGCGGCTCGAACCTTCGCCAGATGGGCCTGGGCCTGACCGGATATGTGCACGATACCGGGTTCTTCCCCGCGCACCACACGTACCAGGGAAACCCGAACTATCGGCTGGTTTGGGCCCCCAGGGTGCGGGAGTACCTCGGGGGCATGAACGAGCCCTTCTGGTGCCCGGTCAACATCAAGGAAGCCCAATGGGAACCGCAGTGGGGATTCAACAACCGGAACTTCGAGAAGTTCGGCTATGCCCAGGGCGAGGTGCCGAGGAGCGCGCAGAAGGGCATCTTCAGCTACGGATACAACGACTGGGGTGTGCGTGAGTTCACCGACCCCCACTTGGGTCTGGGTGGCTGGGCCGAGCATCCCGTCTACGGCGAGGTGCGTGAGGCCAGAGTCGTCAGCCCCGCCGATATGATCGCGATCGCCGACAGCAAGACCGATGGCAACTGGGATTCAGCCATCGACCCGGCCGACACGACCGACGGCGAGTGGCCCAGCCCGCGCCACGGCGGCGGCGCCAACACGCTCTGGGGCGATGGGCATGTCGTCCGCGAAACACAGCGGTCCCTCGTCGAGGCAACCCCGGCGGCACGCCGGCGCTGGAACAACGACTTCGAGCCTCACCAGGAAGACTGGCCGTGAACCCAAAGCGGGCCGCGACCTTCGCTTTGGTCGTGCTCGTCCTGGGTGCGGCCGGGTTCTTCGCGACCCGTGCGGTGCTGGGGTCTCGGGGCACCGCCGACTTTCCGGATGGGATCCGCATGATCTGCGACGACCCGCAGTGCGGACGCGTGTTCACGTCCACGCTCGCCGAGATTGCCCGGCTCCGTGCGACCAACGAGGACGCCCCCGTGCCCTGCCCCGCTTGCGGTGAGCCGGCCGCCCGGGCCCGTGAATGTCCCAACTGCCATGGCAGTTTCGCGGCCGAGCGCGTCGAGCGGGCTCGCGACGGGTCAACCGCGTGCCCGCTCTGCCACAACGCGCTCCCGCACCTTGCCGGTTGAGCCGCCCGACGCGGTCCGGGCCGGTTCCAGATACATTGCGAGCATGCGCAATCATCCGACGTTCCCGCGGGCCGTGGCGGGCTTCGTGGCGGCCTACATCGTGGTGTTCGGCGGCATGGCTCTCTCGCAGGGCAATCGCGAGTTCATATTCTATCTCGTCGTGATGCTGCTGCTCATCGCCATGGTCTACGCCGTGCATCGGCGCGTCCACTTCCCCAATTCTGTGCTCTGGCTGCTCGCGGTCTGGGGATTGCTCCACCTGGCCGGGGGTACGGTGCCCGTCCCCCAGGTCCTGGCGCCGGGCGCGGACGCCCAACCCGTGCTCTACTCCCTCCGGCCCTGGCCGAACCTCCCGCGGTACGACCAGGTGACCCACGCGTTCGGCTTCTTCTCCGCGACCCTCGCCAGCGCCGTCGCACTGCGGGCCGCGACCGCCCCCGCGCGGATCGGGATCGGCTTCGCCCTCGCCTGCGCGCTCATGGGCGTCGGATTCGGGGCCCTCAACGAGGTCGTCGAGTTCACCGCGGTGATGACGCTTCCGAACACCAACGTGGGCGGGTACGAGAATACTGGGTGGGATCTGGTCTCGAACGCGGTTGGCGCCACGATGGCGGCCGCGCTCATCTGGCTCCGGCGTGGCGCGCCGGCCGGATAGCAAACGAGCCCGGGCGCGGCGCCCGGGCTCGTCGGATGTGTGGATTCAGGCTCGGCGATCAGCCGCCGGACTTCTGGGTGTCGCCCGGACGGACGCGGCGGGGCGCCGGGAGACTCTCGCCGGGTGCGGCGGGACGCTCGTTCTCGTCCTCGGGCTTCTGGAAGGCATCGTGGCCTTCCTTCTGCACCTGGAGCAGGTGCTCGAGGCTCTCCTTGGCGCCGGCGGTATCACCCTCGACCACGGCCGACTCCAGGGCCAGTGATTCCATGATCGCCTGGATCAGATTCAGGCGGAAGTCCGACTCGTACTTGACCTTGTCGTCGCCATACTGCTTCTTTGCCTGAGGGGCCATCTCGACCTCGGCGATCCGGGCCTTGGCTCCCACGAGCGAATCCTGGATGGTCTGGATGAGCACGAGATCACTCTGGCGGCTGGCATCGTCAAAGCCCGAGCGACGCAGCTGACGCATGGCCCTGCCCGCGGACTTCATGTGGGCATCGAAGCTTGCCGGAGCCCCGCCGGCCTGGGGGCCGCCCGCGCCGCCAGCACCCGGCCCACCCGCGCCCGGGCCGCCCTGCCGATCGCCGCCGCGCCCGCCGAAGCCGCCCTGCCCCATGGTCTTGGCGATCTCGGTCAGCTCGGCTTTGTCCAGGAAGCCGTCCTTGTTGGCGTCGCCGGTCTCGAACATTCGGTCAGCGAACCGCCCGGGCAGCTCGTCCCTGGCGAGCTTGCCATCGCCGTTGGCGTCGTTCTGCATCATCCGCTCGACGAACTGCTCCGGGGTCGGGGGAGTGAATCCGCCCGGGCGACCGCCCCCATCGCCGCCGGGTTGAGCGACGGCCGAGGCGGCAATTGTGGCGAGCAGGGCGAGGCCGAGGGCATTCCGTGTCTTCTGCAACATGGGCGTTGATCCTTCATCTGGGATGGTTCACCATCGTGCGCGGTCGAAGCGTAACGCGCTGGAGGGACCCGTATTGCACGGGGCCCGATGGCGGCCACCCGGGCCGGGTCTCGGCTCGGAATCAGTGAAAACACTGGGCTCCGCGGCAGCGGCGCCTCCGGGCGATGCAGGGGAATCAGATCTGCAAGGCAGTCATCAGCTTCCGCCATCCGGGGGTGCCGCGGCGCTACTGCGGTCCCGACGCCGAATGACCCTGGCCAGGGCCCAGTCTGTCAGCCCTGGGAAGGCGGTCGCAGCAGCGAACGCAAGCCGGATGGTGTGGCTCGTCCACACCTCCCCGTGCGGCTTTCGCAGGCACGCGACGACGGCGCGAGCGACGCGCTCTGGGGATTGGGTGAACGCCCGGGGCGGGGGAAGGCTGCTGCCCGAGCCGCCGGAAGCCCGGTTTGCGGCGGCGATGAACTCCGTGCGGGTGCCGATGGGGTGGATGGTCGAGACATGAACCCCGGTGGGGGCGAGTTCGTGCCGCATCGCCCGTCCGAAATGGTCCTGCATCGCCTTGCTGGCTGAGTAGGGCGCGGTGAAGGGGGTGCCGATTTTGCTCAGGCAACTCGAGCACATGAGCAGGTGTCCCTCGCCCCGGTCGAGCATGTGCGCGAGAGCGGGGCGGAGCAGATAGAGGGAGCCCCAGAAGTTGGTTTCGATAAGGTCGCGGATCGCGCGATCACTCAATTCGTGCACACAGCCCCGCAGGCCGTACCCGGCGTTCGCGAACGCCGCGTAGACCGACCCAAAGGCCTGAGCGGTCCGCTCCACGAGGACGCGGCATTGGGCCTCGTCGGCGACGTCTGTCGGCACGACGATCGCGCGGCCCCCGGCGCCGGCGATCGCCGATTCGACCTCGCGGAGCGGGGCCTCGCGACGACCGGCGAGCGCGACGGGCATGCCGGCGGCGGCGCACGCGACGGCGGTCGCGCGGCCGATGCCGGTTCCCGCACCGGTGATCACGATGGGGCGTCCGGCGAGGGCGATACTCATTCGCCCTGGATCGCCTTCCCCGCGCCCTCGACGTCCTTGCCCACGCCCTTGACGGTGTTGCAGCCAGCCAGCGCCGCGGCGATGGCGGCGGCGGCGAGGGCGCAGAGGGCGGACTTGGTCAGCGTGCGGCGAAGATCGGACATGGTGGCGTCTCCGTTTTGGGGGTCGGGCCGATTGTAACGGCCCGCGACGGCCCGGTCACGCCCGGCGCCTACCCCTTCACCGACCGGCTGGTGAGCCACCGCAGCTCGTGCTGCCGGAGCAACATCGCGCAGGCCGCGAAGCCGAGCGTGCCGGTAAAGAACGCCGCGGCGAGCCGCTCGAACGCCCCCGCCCACGTCGGCGCATAGGGCAGGATGTGGCGGGCAAGCACGACGAGCACGGCCATGGCGAACGTTGCCAGCACGGTCTTGAACAGTCCGGCGAGCGTCGCGCTATCCAGCGCGGACTCCTGTGTTAGGCGCCTCGCCGCCCGGGTCAGGAGCACGAACTGCAGCATGGCGGCGATGCTCGTCGACCACGCGAGGCCGGCCTCGCCGAGAAACCAGATGAGCGTGCAGTTTAGCGACAGATTGACGGCGACCATGGCGATCGCGATGTACATCGGTGTCCGCGTGTCACCCCGGGCGTAAAACGCCCTGGTGGCGACGTGGTTCAGCGAGTACGCCCACACGCCCGGCGCATAGCCGAGAAGCACCGCGGCGGCCCTGGCCGTGCCCTCGCTCGTGAAAGCCCGCGCCCCGCCGCCGTACATCACGAAGGTCAGGTCATCGCGCACGATCATCAGGCCCGCCGTCGCGGGCAGGGCGATGAAGAAGCTCAGCCGCAGCCCGCGCCGGAGCGTTGCGATGAAGTGGTGGGGCTCGTCGGCGTGCCGCGAGAGCAGCGGGAAGATGGCGGTGGCCACCGCGATCCCGAAGACACCCAGGGGGAACTGGTAGAGACGCTGTGTGAAGGAGAGGATGGAGTTTGATCTCTCGTCGAGTGGGTAGGCGAAGCCGAGCACCGTTGGCCCGAACCAGACCGGCCACATCGCGATCACCGTGTCGAAGAACGAGTTGAGCTGGATCGTGCCCATCCCAAGGACGACCGGGCCGAAACGGCGGAGAAGCCTCCTCGCCGGGCCCCGGGCCTGCGCGAAGCCGCGCCTCCAGTGCGCATGTCGGCGTAGCGCCCACAGCGACCAGGCCACCTGCGCCGCGCCGGAGGCGACGGCGGCGCCGCCGATCCAGTACGCCGCCACGATTCGGTCGGGATCCGCCCGCAGGAAGAAGGGCAGCGCTGCGGCGACGACAAACGTGTTGAGGATGATCGGCGCCGCCGCCGGCGGCCCGAATCGCCCGTGGGTCTGGAGCATGCCCCCCAGGATCGCGGCCGCACACACCAGTGGCATGAAGGGCAGCATGAGCATGATCAGCCGGAGCGAGAGATCCCGCTCGGGGTCCCGCCCCCCGCTCACCACGAGCAACACCAACAGGAGCACCTCACCGAGGATCAGCAGCCCGCCGGTGACGAGAGTGAGCAGGGCGATCGTGAGCGTCGCGAAGCGGTCCGCCGTCTCAGGGTCGTTCTTGCTCAACTGCGCATACTCGGGGATGAAGGCCGCCGAGAGTGCTCCCTCCCCGAAGAGTCGGCGGAACAGGTTGGGTATGGCCCAGGCCGCCATAAACGCCGAACCGATCGCCGAGTCGCCCATCAGGCGAGCGTGCACCAAGTCCCGAGCCATCCCGGCGAAGCGAGATACCAGGGTGAGACCGCTGACGGTCCGCACCGCCGCCGCGATGGGCTGGGCATGTGGATCGTCCGGCGTCGCCGCCGAGGGCGAGGACTTGGGTTCCAGCGGATTCGGGATGGGCTCGTCCGTGAGCTCGGGCACGCCGGGAGCGTATCAGGCGTGGCCCGGCGCGGGTACTGTTCCGTGAGCAAACCCATGGTTGAAAGGCGGTTGGGTCACCGGGTCTTCATGCTGGCCTTCGTTGCTGCGCCCGTGGTGACGTTGGCGGTGCTGGTCTACGCGATGACGGCCGCGATGGAGCACGGACCCTCGATGGTCGCCGAGCCGGTCGGCGCTGGTGCGGGGCGGACGGGGGGGGCGAACGCCCTGGGAGAGCGCCTGTTCGGCGGTTCCGGCGACCTCGGCATCCCAGCCGACCAGACCGCCCGCGGGGCGGTGTTGGTCGTCCACGACGGGAGCGGCCGGGCTGGGCCCGATCGCCCGCTCCTCCTGCTGACCAACCACGAGGGATGGCGCCTCGCCGACGCTCTGACGCTCACGCAGCGGGAGGACGGCGCCTGGGAGATTCGCCTCCCGCCACCCCGGGCGGGCGAGAACGACGCCCTGGCCTTTCGCTTTGTGCTTGGGCCGGAGGGGCTGCCCGAGGTGGACGAGTCGGCGGAGCCGGTGGGGGAGCGGCGCCTGCCGCGGATCAGCCAGGAGCAGGCGGTGGGGGAGGTGCCCCTGCGGTACGAGTTCGCGGTGCGGGGATTCGGGGCGGGGTGATCGCCCCGCAGGGAGCGGTGCTCCGCCCCGGGGCGGAGATTGTGCGCTTGGGTGGTGCCGCGGGAGTTTGGGACGTGAGGGGAGCGATCGCTGAGGCTCAGGGCCGGCGGCGGCGCGTGCCCAGGAGCGCCGAGAGCCCGAGGGCGGCGCATGCGCCCGGTGCGGGGACGACCTGGAAGGTGATCGTGGGGCTGTAGGGCGGCGCGCACGAGAAAGTGGTGCCGAAAGAATCAGAGTACCAGTCGTGGGTGGTGTGGGTGCTGGTGACGGAGACGGCATAGTTGCCGCCGAGGGTGGGGGTCCACACGAGCTGGTATAGCACGATCGGGTTGCTGATGTCGAAGCTGGGGTTGAAGAAGGGCGGGAGCTGGAAGGAGTCGATGGCCGTCACGGTATTGCCCGCGCCGAGCGTGCCGTCGTTGGTGATGGTGTCGAGCAGGTTGTCGTAGGACGTGATCGTGCCGTTGTTCTGCCAGTTGGTATCGCCGGCGATGCTGTAGAGCGATTCGGCGAAGCCGAGGGCCGGCGAGGTGCAGGTGCTCCAGACCGTGAGGATGGCGACCTCCCCGGCGGCGGTGTTGATGATGCCGTTGTGGTTGCCGTTGTCGTCGAGTGTCCAGTACGGCTGGGCGGCGGCGCTGGTGGCGAGTGCTGCGAGGGCGAGCAGGGGGAGCGTGCGGGGGTGCATGGGCGTTGTCCTTGGGGTGGTGCGAGGGGAGGGTGTCAGCGACGGCGACGCGAGAGCATGAGGGCGCCAACGCCGAGTGCGGCGAGTGGGCCGGGCGTGGGGACAATGCAGCGCGTGTCGATCACGACCTGATCGACCCACGATGGCGAGGCGAATGATCCGGGGCGGAGCGAGACTAGCTCGGACTGCGGGCAGTCGTGGAAGGTGTAGATGTGCAGCTCGTGATAGAGCCCGCCGCCGAGGCTGGTCGCGGTGATGCTCTGGAGCGTGAACGCGCTGCCGAAGGGATCGAGCACGGACGAGGCCGGGCCGATGCCATCGGAGGTGGAGTAGGTGAACTGGAGCCAGAGTTCCTTCTGCATGCCCGGGCCCCCGTGATTGGGGATCTCGAAGGACAGGTCCCAGTTGAAGTTGATGAGGTAGACGCCGGTGCGTTGCCCGCTCGCGTCGACGGGGTCCCACTGGGCGTTGGGGTTGGGGGTGAAGAGCGGGGTGCCGAAGGGGTTGTTGAGCCCGGAGTCGGGTGGGCCGCCGCCCGGGCTGTTGAACCCCCAATGTTGGAACGTGGAGTCGGGGGTGCCGCGCCAGGGCGGTGGGGACAGGTCGTCGGCCCGCGCGAGGTGGGCTGGGATCATGGCGAGGAAAGTGGCGAGGGCGAGCGAGCTGGTCTGCATGGTGTTGGACTCCGGTGCGGCGGCGTGCGGGCCGCCGGGCGTGCGTGTTGCCCACCATGGACAATCCGGGTCCCGCGTGGGGATCTCGCACGCGAACCGGAAGAAGATCTGCCGGTTCGGTTGGCCCCGTGCGGGCTGGTACGGATTCGGCGGTGCGCGGCGCGCTGTCACGGGCCACGCGCGAGGTCAGCTGGGACGACACGCCGGGTTGCCCCGGGTGGGCCCGGGGGCGGTGTCGCGGCGCTCCACGGACACTCCGCCACATGACGCAGGCGTTCGATACAACACCGTACCGTAGAAAGAAGCTACGGTTCTTCGCCGTGGTTCGAGTGGAAGTCAAGTCCTCGATTGGGGACGATCGAGCTCAGCTGTGGCTCAGTGTCGATCGCCCCGGGCGTCCCGATCCGTTTTGGTTCGACAATATGTGGGACCGGCCCATCGTGTCGAGAGATTGGAGTCGCCACGAGATTGCTGGGCGCATCGACGACGATGCTGAGTCGATCAACATCGGGATCATGGCCTTCGGTGACGCGACGGTCTGGATCGATGACCTGCGGTTCGAGGGAATCGAGCGTGAGAGCCCAGGCGGGGGATAAGGGCTCGGGCCCAGGTCCTGGCGTCGTGATGCGGCGGTCCTTACTCGTTCACACCAGACGCGAGCTTGGCCTGCAATACCTCGACCGCCTTGTCCAGCACTTCGTCGCGCCCCGCAGCGATGCCCGCGGCTGTGGGTTCGACAGGGACGGTCGGGGCGATCCCGACGCCGTGGTGCTGCGAGCCGTCGTGCTTGAGGACCTTCATGCCGGTCCAGTAGACGGTGTACCCGCCGGGGAGATCGAAGGGGTTGACGTTGCCGTTGGTGCCGGCGGTGGTCGAGCCGACGATCTCGCCCATCTTGTAGGCCTCGACGATCCCCATGATGGACTCGGCGTAGGAGATGGCGCGCCCGTCGGTGAGGAAGGCGATCCGGGCGTCAAGGAACGGCTCGGCGGGCTGGAGTTGCCAGCGGCCGCTCTCGTTCCACTCCCACCCCTCACGGTCGGGCATGGTGACGATCGGGATGTTCCAGCGGGCGCTCTGGACGACATCGTGCGAGAGGTGGGACATGAGATCGACGCCGGCCTCGCCAGGATATCCCCGCATGTCAAACACGATGCCCTTGGCCGCCTGGAGCGCCGGCATCGCGGCGTTGAACGCGTCAGCGTCCGCGCCGTCCATGTTGAAGTAGACGATCCCCGGGGCGAGTTCGGTCCCATCGGCGGGGCGGCGATCGGTGGCGTCGACGATCTGGGTGGGGGCGATCCGGTCAAGGGTCGCGTCAAACTCGGCGCCGTTGATGTGGCGCAGGTGCAATCGCACAGGCTCGCTCCCCGGGATCTCCGTCGCGAGCGCGCCGAGCAGCCGGTGGCGGCGCCAGCCGTCGGTCGCCGCGGAGATCCGGGTGGAGACCTCGTCGCACCACGATGCGACGGACCGGCCCTCGATCTTGAGGACCGTGTCGCCCACGATGACATGGTCACCGACTGAGGGATCCGTTCCGATGACGACGAGGTCGTCGCCGGCCCAGGTAAAGCCGAGCGGGAGCATCGACTGGGGCTGGATGGCCCTGTTGAACACATGGCCGTGGCCGTCGTGGAGCTTTGAGATGAGTTCCTGCAGGGTGTGGAGGTAGGCGAGGCGCCCGGAGTCCTCCGCCGCCGCGGAGAGCCCGGCCGCGAGCGCGGCGTCCCAGTCGGTATCGACCACGTCGAAATAGGGGTAGAAGTTCTGCATGACCCCCCAGCAGGTGGCGATGCCGGCCAGCCGGGTCGAGCGGTTGTCGGGGGTGAGGATTGGCTTGTCGCGCCGCGAGGTCCATTCAGTCTCCACCGGCGTGTGCGGCAGGGTTCCGCCGTCGTCGGCGAAGACCTTCACGGGGATTCGGCATGTCACGCCGCCGCCGAGAGGCCTGACGATGGAGGCGCTGGCCAGAGTCTGCGCATCGAACTCCCGGGCGCCCCACGGAAGGGTCGCTCGCTTTCGATCGTGCTCGACGGTGCTGGAGTAGACATTCTGGCTGATGCTGCCCGACAGATTGCCGATTCCGTCGTGACGCCAGTAGGTCAGGCGGTCGGCGCCCTCGGGGGCCTTGGGGAGAGGCGGCGCCGCATCGGGTCCGCCGGCCCAGACCTCGAGTGTCGGCGCGATGGGCGCGAAGAAGTCTCCCAGCCGTCGGGCGAGATCGGCGGCGTCGGTCGCGGGCTCGGCCTCTTCCATCAGCCGCACCGCGAGATGGTCCCAGGCCATGACGGCCACGGCCTGGTCGCTGGCATGGAAGAAGTGGATGTCGGCGAGGAGCCGGGCGGCGGCTTCGAGGTTTTTGAGGCCGCGGCCCGAGAGGGGGCGCGGGTCGGTCGGCGCCTGCGGCGGCGCCCGATTGGCAGGGTCGTCTGCGACTTGGAGGCGCGCCGAGTCGACGAACACCGTCGCGCCCCCGATCGAGAGAAACCCGAAGGACAGGTACCTTGCATTCCGCTCGATATCGAGCTCGATGACGGCGTCGGACCACGTGTCGGTGCCGGGGGCGTCGGTCCGAATCGGCCGGTCGTGCATGTTGTCGAAGGCCCCCATCGTGCCGTCGTCGAGATCGGCGCGGAGCCACATCATCGCCTGTCCCGGCTGCTCGCCCTCGGCGTGGATCCGTGCGCTGAGCCTGACATGGCAGCCGCGATAGGGCGCCGCGTCGACACCAAGCATGACGTTGCCGAACGGCGCGTCCGAGTCTTCTCGCTTGACGAGCATCAACGACATCTTGCCCTCGGCTGCCCTGGTGTCGGTCAACACGGCGGCCCAGCCGGCGGTGGGGACGGACCAGAGCGGCGGGGTCTCGCCGGCCTTGCCGGCCTCGAATCCAAGGTCGAGGTCACCATTCAGAGTCGTGTCCCCAGCATCCTGGGCTGCCGCGCGCCCAAGGCCGGCGGGGAACGGGGTCAGGCACATGAGCGTTGTGATTAGTGTGAGGAATAGGCGAGTCATGGTGGTCTCCGTCTGGGGTCTCGGGGTAGGGAGGTCGAGTTTCGTGCCGGCGGGGTATCGGTTCACAGCCTACATCTGCGACCCAGCCCGTCGCCGATCGGCGGGCACCTCCACCCGTGATCCGCCACGGGCCGGCCGATCACACAGCCCCGGGGGCAGGATTCTCGAACGTGGTCCGGTGACCCGCTGCATGCATCCCATCGCTCTGGCGAGACACAAGCCCCGACCCGAGGAGGTCGGGGCCGGGAGCGCACCCTCGCGGGCGGGCATTGGTGCTGGGCGCTCAGTTTCGGCGTCGGCGCGCGGCCAGGAGCCCACCGGCCCCGAGCAGGAGCGCCCCCCCGGGCGCCGGAATGATGGCGGTCAGGCCGGTGATGCCGGTCTTGTAGGTGTCGAGGAGTGCGATCTGGTTGAACGTGCCGTTGAGTTGCTGCTCGCCGAGAACGAATTCGCCGGTGAGCGGCAGGGCGTAAGACGCGTAGATTCGTCCGCCGATCATCTCGAGCCCGACATAGTCGTTGTTTGGGGTGGAGCAGATGGGTGTCGAGAAGGTGTCGCCGAGCTTGTAGTGGAAGATCTCGTCGTAGTTAAATTCGGCATAGTAGAACTCGTCGGTGGTGCCCGGGACGGCGACCATCCCGCCGGGCCCGCCGAAGACGCCGGTGTCCCAGCGGTTGATCTCGGTGAAGGTGGTCGGGTCCCACTCGACAACGATCGAGCCCTGCGGGAGAACGCCCGCGCAACCGTAGAGCTTGTTGCCGACGAAGACGGGGGAGGCGTTGGGCCCGCCGCGGACGCCGATCTGCGTGAGGCTGGGCGTGCCGAGCGGGTTGTCGACGCGGTACACGTTCGTTCCTCCTACGGCGATCACATCGCCGTTGGTGGCGCCGCCGTTCATCGTGCCGACAGTCATGCCGTTGGGCACGTTGGTCATGCCGCTGATCCCGTCGGAGACCTGGTACGTGCTGACTGTGCCGGCCTGGTAGCGGTACAGGGTCGAACCCTGGCTGATGAGCATGGTGGGCTGGGCGTTCGCTGCGGCGGCGAGCAGCACGGAACCGGCGAGGGCGAACAGGCTGGACGCGTTGCGCGTGGTCATGGAGTGCTCCGGAGATTGTGGTGCGGGAGTGGTGGGGCGGAGTCGGTGGGCGACTTGGAACCCCGCGGGCCGCCTGGTGTGCGGGGCCGCGGGCGAGTGGGGAGGGGGATAGTCTGCCAAGCCCGGCCCGGGGCTCTCGCCCCGTGTCGAACTCCTCTCGCTCGCTGCTCACGAAGGCGATGGCGCGGGGGGCTCCCGCGGCGAGAGGGTGGGCCGGTGTTCAGGAGCGCCGGCGGCGGACGATCGCGAGGGCGCCCAGGCCGAGCAGTGCGGCCGAGCCGGGTGCGGGCACGTTGAACTGCACGATGCTCCCGGAGGAGTCGGGGCCGCCGAAGGTGCCGAAGGCGAAGTCCAACGCGTCCATCTCGTGGGCGCCGCGCCCCAATCCGTTCGTGTAGTCCTGGATGATGAATCCCCACTGCTCGTTGGGCTGGAAGATGCCGTCGGCGCTGATGGATTCGAACACGAGGTTCTGGTTCATCCCGATCGAGTCGATCCGGAAGGACGGCGTGAATCCGCCGATGGCCAGCGAACTCTCGGCCATGCCGTCCATGTTGCTGAGCGTGGTCTGCGGATCCGCGACGTAGAACAGGTCGGTCCAGCTCTTGCCGGTGAGGTTCCGGATCGTGACGAGGGCGTTGGGGATGTTGGGGTCGTCCGACATGGGGCACGCGCTGAGCTGCGTGAGGTTCGAAACCCCCTCGATCAGCTCATTCTGAGGGAACAGGAAACGCGTCCCAAGCTCCTCGATCGCCGTCTGATTCCCGTGGTTGTCGCACTGGGGCAGATCGAAGTAGTCGCCGTTGACCGGATTGGCGGCGGCGACGCCAGCGGCCAGGACCAGCGAGACTATGGGGGCGATGCGGTTCATATCGACATCCTTTCTTGCTTGCGTTGCGGCCCGGTAGCCGTTGGGGCCGTTGAAGCGTCGTTCGGTCTCCGGTTCCGCGCGGATCCGGCTTGAAGCCCGCGTGGCGCCGTTTGGCGTCTCGCGAGCGAGAGAGGAGAGAGAGACAAGCACCTGGCCTTCGGCAAACCCGCGGACCGCTGAGTGGGCTGGGCCGCGAGCGAGAGAGGAGAGAGACACGCTTTCCACAAGGCACTCCGTGGCGAATCGTTGGATCTCGCAATGGCGTGACGCAGAATCTCAGGGGCCTGGAGAATGCCCGGAACAGACGCAACCGCCCCGGCGCGGGTCAGTGCGCCGGGGCGGCGATGGCAGTGGGCGGCCGGGGGTGGCTCCGAATTGCGGTGGTGCCCGCGCGGCGGAGACCTACGCCCGCCGGCGCCGGCGCAAGCCCGCCGCCGCGCCGAGACTCAGCAGCGCGAGCGCGCTGGGCGTGGGGATGGTCGTGACGTACACGCCCTCGGTGCCGTCGGTGAAGCGCGCCCAGAACCCAAGCGTCTGAGCGTCGATGGCCTCGCGTCCGATGTCGAGACTCTGGACAATCTTGCCGTCCAGCAGTGCGCCCGCGGTGATCACCTCCTGCAGGCTCCCGCCGTTCGTGTCGAGGAAGATGCCGTTCTGCCCTCCGCTTCCGGACCCGATGAAGGCAACGTACGCGCCGTCGATCGCGGGCTCGTTGGCGAAGCCTGTGAAAGCGCCGACGCCGCCCGGGATCGGCGTCGTTTGATCCGCCACGGCCGCGAGCAGGCCGCCGGCGGTGCGATAGACCCCCTTCTCGCCCCCGGTACCGAACGCCTGGAAGGCGACATCGGCGCCGTCGAAGGAGGGAAGCGATGAGAGGAACGAGAAGACTCCCGTCCCACCGGGCACTAGCGTCGTCTTGTCCGCGACGACGGCGACCGAGCCCGCAGGGGTGGTGAGATAGACCCCCTGCTGGCCGCTGTTCCCAAAGCCGATGAAGGCGAATTGCGAGCCGTCGAAATCTGGGTCGCCCGCTCCGGTAAAGGCGCCCGAACCACCTGGGATGGGCGTGACTCCGTCGCGGATGGTGTTGGAGAGCGCACCCGTCGCATTGGTGAACAGCCCCGAGAGGGTCGGCGGGCTGGCAAACCCCTCGAAGGCGACCTTGCCGGCGTGGACCGAGGGGCGGCTCAGCCCGTCGAACGGCCCGGATCCGCCGGGCGGAGCGTTCGTGAACTTGTCCGCGACCAGGGTGGTCACGCCAGAACTCCAGGTCGAGACGGCTTGGTTTGCCGGTTGGGCTTGGTGGAACGCAACGGTCGCGCCGTCGATGGAGGGATCGAACGGCACCGTGTAGCCCGAAAATGAGGAGCCGCTGACAACGGCACTGAGCGAGCCGGGCAGATTGGTGTAGACCCCTTGCCAATCCGTGGCGGTGCCGTTGTGGCCGGCGCTGAAGCCACGGAAGGCGACGCGTCCCGCGCTCACGGACGGTTGGAACAGCGCGTTAAACGTGCCCGAACCGGACGGCACGGGTGTGGCCGAATTGGCGATGCGTGTAAAGGCCCAGGGACCGGCGAGGGCCGGGAGGGGCATGAGCGAGGCGGCGACGATCGCCGCTGAGCCGAAGCGAGCTCGGGGGACGGTGCACATGGGGGGTCTCCTTGCTGGATTCTGAGAAGGGGTCGGGCGCGTGGGCCGTGCGATTCAACGGCGTTGGTGCGGCAAGGCCGGAACGCCCACGCCGGAGGCCGCGGGCGCTGCGGGAGCCGGGATGGGTGCGATGGCGAGGTTGCACGAGCCTTCGACGGGGGAGACCGCGCTGCCGCTGCGCTGTCTGAGGAACATGTCCAGGCGGGGGCGGTACTTCTTCCCGGCCTCGAGAATGCCCGACGTGCTGCCGGCGAGGGTGTGGGACCACGACCACGACGGGAGCCGACCTCTGGTGATCAAGCGGTCGATCTGCTGTCTGAACGGCCGCTGGCTGGTGTGCCGACCCCAGAGATCGGCGATCCCGGATCTGCGTGGGGTCCCGACGGCCTCGTATGCGCCGCCGATGGCATAGGTCGAGTCCTGATCGACCTGGAATTCGAGAATGAAGTCCGTCCCTGGCACGACATCGTCGTGTCCCTGGGCCAGCATGTGGCTCCTGGAGGAATGCACGCCCTTATCGTCGAAAGCGATCAGGCTGTCTGAGCGGCCGCCGCCCCGCGACACATGGAAAGAGAACGACACGGGCTGGCCACCGAATCCGCTGGCGTCGTTCGTGGTTGTGCTCCGCCCGAAGTTGGGGTCGTTGGACTCGACGGCGGACACGGCCCGCCAGTCCTCGAGAACGGCGCCGGCCGCGGAACCGGGCAGCGAGGGGAGGCAGCCGGTGGCGACTCGAGGCATGGTGTTCGAGAAGAGGCCGCTGGTCATGGGCAGCTCCTTGGCACCGGGTGACGAGCCGGATTCGGGTGGGTCCGGGGTGAAGCCCGCGTGTCGCCTTTGGGCGTCCCGCGAGCGAGGGAGGAGAGAGACAGTTCGGGCGATGCGTAAGCCCGCGGGTCGCCGGGTCGGCGGGCCGCGGGGGAGGAGAGAGACGCTGCGAAAGGCCGTCACGAGAGTTCGCCCGCGCTCGGGCGTAGCTAGCGGATCACGTGGAGGGGTGTCGTAGGACTGGGCGCTTCACGCGCGACGCCGCCTGCAGATGGCGAGCCCGCCGAAGCCGAGCAGCGCGAACGATCCCGGCGCGGGAACGCCGGGCACGCGGAAGATCAGGAACTCGTCGTGGTTGAAGCCCGGAGTGAAGGGGTTGCCCCCGGTGACGTTGTTCCAGATCCACTGTGACGAGGCATCGATCCCCGCTCTGTGCCCCCAAGTTGTGATATTGCCCGACACGCGGTTGTCCCAGTTGGAGTATGTCGCGGGCGTGATCCAGACCGAGGGGTTCGCCGCGGCGAACGCGAGGGCCTGATTCACCTGGCTCTGAGTGGGCATGAGGAGCGAGGGCCACGTGCTCGGCCAGGAGGAGTCGATCTGCTGGAGGTAGGCCCCGACGGGGAACACCCCCCAGACTGGGCTTCCGGTGTTGAAGGATTGGTTGGTGGTGGTGTTGGTGAAGTCGCCGAGGAAGCCCTGCGCACCGTTGTGGTCCGAGGCGGTCGCGACATAGAAGTAGTCGGCCGAGGTCATGCCGGTCACCGTGAAGGGGTAGACGGTGGACCAGCTGTTGCCAGATCCCTGAAGCGTGATCGCCGCGGAGGCGGTGCCGGAGTAGGCGTCGAACTGATTGTCGACCGTCATGTTGACATTCCAGGTGTCAGCCGCGGCGTGTGATGCGAGCGCCGCAATCCCTGCGGCGGTGATTGCCAGAGTGGAGCTTCGAGTGGCGGAGTTCATGGCATTCCTGCTTTCCGGTCGTGAGCGACCATAATGAGGTTCTACTGGAAGTGTGCGGCCTGACGCCGTCGTTCCTCGAGTCACTCCGCAGTCCGGCGGTGCATCTCGCGCTCTCGGATCAACGAATCTCCAGAAGGGCCCAGCGGACAAGCAACCAGAGCGATGGAGATGACCGGGGCAGGGGTGACGCGTGCGGCCCCGGCCGGAGGCGGGCTCCGGCCGGGGCGAGCAAGGTGTGTGGTTGCGGCTCAGGTGGACGGGCGTCATGCACGTTCAGGCGGCGATGGCTCGGCGGCGCCTGACGCCGAGGAGGCCGACGGCGCCGAGCAACGCGCACGGGGCCGGAGCGGGGATGATCGTGAAGCTGACCGCGTCGACGTAGCCGGGCTGGCCACCCATGGTCGCGTTCCAATAGCCCACCTGGGAGACCATCCAGGTGGTGGAGGCGGGGATAGCGCCAGAAACGGTGATCGGCTCCCAAATCCCGGGGCTGTTGTTCAGATTCAGGGACATGCTGAGTTGGGAACTTGGGATCTCGAAGCCCAATCCTGCACCGGAAAAGAACTGCATGAAGATGCTGGCGCGGGCGGCGGGCGCATTCTCGGCGGTGAACATGGCGCTCAGGCTGAAGGTGGCACTCCCTCCGGCGATCGCGGGAATCCCGCTCACATCCGTGACCTGCCACGCTTGGGTGATGCTCAGCCCATCGTCGAACATGCTGAGCATCTGGACGCCGCCCGCGGGGGTGACGCTTCCGACCGCTCCGGTGATGGTGGAGTTTTCGACGCCCCAGTCGCCCTTGTAGCCGGAGAAATTGTTCAGCACGGTGGAGTAGTTGTTCAGCGGGTTCAGCTCGAATCCGGGATCGACCAGGAGATTTGCGGCGTGCGCCGAGGCGGCGACCACAGCGATCGCGACGACGCCGCCCAGCGCGGTCCGGCGTCGTGAATCGACCGAGAGGCGGACGTTGATGCAGGGGGGTGTGCTGGTGGGCCGGCGATTCATGCGAGAGTCCTTTCTTCCTTGCATGCAAGGAAAGGTGCATTCCGCGGCACTTGGGAGACCTCCCGCGTGCCGATGTTCTCGAGGGTGGTCGTGCCCTCGATGGGGCGCGTCAATCTCGTTCCGCACCCCGAGGGAAGATCTCGCACGTGAGCCGAAGGAATCTCGGGGCCTCCCCGGGTCGCGGCGCCACAACGCCAACGCCCCGGCCGGGAGGAAGTCCGGTCGGGGCGGTGCTCGGCTTGGCCCGGCGCGATCGGCCGGGGCGGCTTGGGTGGGGTGGTGGGGCCCGGATCAGAGCGCGTTGGGACGCGGCGCCGGGGCGGGGCGAAGTCGCCGCGGCCTAGTGGCGGCGACGCCGGGTGGCAACGAGGCCCGCTAGGCCGAGGGCGGACAGCGCTCCGGGTGTCGGCGTCACGTGGATCTTGCCGCTGAAGATGATGCCGCTCACGCCAAATCCCGCGTCGCGCTGGTAGTAGTAGAGGTAGTTCTGCCCGGTGTTCACCATGCCGGTGATGTTCTGGGTGTGGGTGGTGGGGGATCCGAAATTGAAGCCGACGTACTGGTACCCGGCCGCTACCCCGTTGATGTAGAGCCCGTCGGGGTTCGGTCCGCCGTAGAACCAGTCGCCGAGCATGTCGTCGGCGCCGCCCTCAAAGGTGAGCACGGCGTTCGTGATCCCCACCGTGTTGATCCAGAAGGGCACCGCGTAGAGCACCGAGCCCGCCGTGCCGTAGCCGGAGGAGTCCGCCGTCCAGTTGATCCACCGCGCGAGCGGATCGCTCAGCGGCGCGGTGACGCCCCCCATCCACGGCGAGACCGGCTGCACGACCATGGCCGCGGGGCCGGTGCTGGTGGCGGCGAAGTCTGCGGCTGTGAACGCGGTTCCGAGGACGGGCGCTCCGCCCGGATTGCCCCACGGGTTGATTCGGACGATGTCGTCGAGCGAGCCGGGGGTGCCGGGTATGCCGCCGGTCTGGCCGCTGCGGAACTGGACGAGCTCGGCACGAGCCGCGGAACCGAACGCGAGCAGGACGAGCGGGAGGACACTGAGGCGATTGCGACGGAAAGTCACGGGAATCTCCTTCTGCCCTTGAGCGGGGGGGCCCCCGGGTGGGCGGTGCGTCGACCGTCCGGCACTGTGCCGTGCGGCATTCCACCACCACTCCAATCCGGTTGAGGCAATCTCGCCGTGGTGGGAGCGAGACTCCGCTGCGTGTGCGTGTGCGTGTGCGTGTGCGTGTGCGTGTGGGGCAAGGGTTTCTGCCCGGGCTCAGCGTCGGCGCCGGCGGGCGGCCGCGAGGCCGGTCAGGCCGAACAGGCTGCACGCGCCGGGGGCGGGAAGGAGATGGATGTCGTCGAGGGCCATGTAGCTGGCGTGCGTCGTGTTCGGGTCAAGCTGCGCGACGAACTCGAAGGTGGCGGGAAGGGAGTTGGGCGCGATGAAGGTGATCGATCGGCTTTCCCAGGTGAGGGAGGCGGTGTTCTGCGAGAACGTGCCGATGAGGTTCCCGTTCAGCAGCACATCCACCTCGCCGCGCCCCGAGTAGGGCCCGCCGTAGGGGATCGCCTTGCCCAGATCGTCGACGGCCATGCAGGCCGAGAGCGTGTAGGCCTGACCGGAGTTCAGGGGCGCCGTGGTCTGGGCGAACGATTCGTTGAACCCGCCGAACGCGGGGGAGGCCGCGAAGCCGATGAACCGGTCGCCCTGGCAGGCGACCATGCCCTTGAACATGTTGTCGTAGGCGGGGATGCCGCCGATGTTCCAGCCGTCGGTCCCGGTGTTGTCGTAGAGGTCGGGGGTGAGGTTGGTCGCGGCCCATGGCGAGGGCGTGCCGGCCAAGAAGATGTTCGGGCCACCGGAATATGCCAAGCCGGTTTCGAAGCTGCCATTCAAGATCTGTGCGAGGCCCGGTGCGGCCGCGCCGGCGAGGACGAGCACTGCGAGCCTGGAGACGTTGCGAGACATCAAACACCTCCCGAGCGTTGTTCGTGGTGATCCGGGTTCGCTCGACGATCGAGCGCGGTCCGGCACCTCTTGGAGCGGAGGATCCGGGCCGGACTCACGGGCTGCAGTGAGAATGTTGAGATCTGTCGCAGGGCCACTCGGTAGTCCCGATCGAGTCGGAGTGCTGCTGGGCCGTTCGGGGCCCGAACCGGGCGTGACGGCGCATGCCGGGAGTTTGCCGAGTCGGGGCGCTCGCGCGGATTGCGCGGTCGTGCGTCCGGTCGCGCAACAACACGCCGCCCGGGTGAGGGCGGCGTGCCGGAGGGTGCGCGAGCGGTGCGTCGTCGGGAGTCAGGTGTGTCGGCGGCGGCGGGCGGCGGCGAGTCCCGCCAGCCCCAGGAGGGAAGTTGCGGCGGGGGCGGGCACCATCTGGATGTCGTCGAGACCGATGTAGCTGGCATTCGAGTTATTGGGGTCGAGTTGGGCGACGAACTCAAGCGTGGCGGGGCCGGAACTCGGGGCAACAAATGAGATCGAGCGACCCTCCCAAGTCAGCGACGCGGTGTTCTGCGAGAAGGTCCCGATCAGGCTGCTGTTCAGGTAAATACCCACCTCGCCCCGCCCGGAGAAGGGCCCGCCGTAGGGGATTGCCTTTCCGAGGTCATCGACGGCCATGCACGCCGAGACCGTGTACGTCCGGCCAGCGTTCAGCGGCGCCGTGGTCTGCGCGAATGACTCATTGAGCCCACCGAAGGCGACGGACGCCGCGAAGCCGATGAAGCGGTCGCCCTGGCAGGCGGCCATGCCTTTGAACATACTGTCGTACGCGGGGATTCCCCCGATCCCCCAGCCATCGACACCGGTGTTGTCGTAGAGATCAGGCGTGAACGTTGTGGCGACCCACGGCGAGGGCGTTCCAGCCGCGAAGATGTTGGGACCGGTGGGATAGGCCAGACCGGTCTCGAAGCTGCCGTTGACGATTTGTGCGAGGCCCGGGGCGGTCGACCCGGCGAGGGCGAGCAGGGCGAGCGTGATCGTATTGCGAGACATGTGGCGCCTCCTGAGAGCTGTAACTCCGCCGGGGAATAGCTCGACGCTCGAGCGGCTCCGGCGCCTTGAATCCGGAGTGAGCGCGGAGATCTCACACCGGGGTGCGAAGAATCTGGTCGAGAAGCTCCGGCGTGGGTAAAGGGGGAACGCCTCGTGATCGAACACAAACCCCGGCGAGCGCCTGCTCGCCGGGGTCGTTACGGCGGTGTGTAAGCCTCTTGGACGACTATTACGGTGTCGTCTTCGTCTTGATCCGCAGAACGTCCGTGGCCACGTGGAAGTTCACAAAGGTGTTCCGCTCCATCTTAACCTTGGCCCGAACCGTGCCCGAGGGCGTGATGTACTGGCTCGGGTTCGAGATGGAGAAGGACGTGAAAGTGTCCGGGCCTTTGTTGAACTGCGCTACTCCGACCAGGTCATAGCTGCCGTTCTTGTTGAGCAGGAACACGTTGATTTTGTAGCTCTTGATGCCGCAGTTGCCCTCAATCTCAACCGCGAAGTCGCAGAACGAGCCAGAGGTCGGGATGCCACAGATATCGGTGTACCACTCGACCGTCTGACGGTTCTTCGCGCTCTTCACGCTCGTGACCTGGTAGTACTGATCGTCGGAACTGCACAGGCTCGCTTCAGTCCCGGAGTCATAGTGACCGTTAAGGATGTTGGGGAAGCTGCATGGGCAGTAGTACCTGGTCGTGGAGGGGACCCCCGCAAGCCCCATCAAGGAGACGTAGCTGACGCGCAGGTCGTCCTGGAAGTAGCCATCGAGATCCCCATCGGGTGCTGCGGAGCGAATCGTCGCCGGAGTCCCCGCGGGGAGCGTGTCGATCTCTCCGTAGTTGTTGCCGCCGATCGGGATGCCGAAGTCGTCGATCTCGGAGGCGTAGACCTTGCCGCTCTTGAGGTCGATGTTGATCGAGACCCACTGCTGCCGGAGCTGGCCGAGTTGGACGAGGCGACTTTGCAACGGAATCACGTATTGATACCCCACGCCCGTGCACGTGTTGTCATCGAGGAACGCGATCGAGTCGTTCAGGTAAGCATCGCGCTGCTGGAACAGAACATCAAAGCGGAACACCGCGTAGCTCACGTCGTTGGGGTTGAACGCGTCGTAGCCCATGAGGGTGTAGAAGTACTTGCTGTTTGCCGGGGAGTTGAAGTTGTCGGTGTCCTGGGTGCCGGACCCCAGGCATGACGGGAAGACGTACGACGACGCGAGGTCCACGCTGCCCGGAGTATTGTCGTAGTCGATGTCGTTGTCGCCGTACTCGCTGAAGAAGAAGACCTTTGCGTCGCACGCCGACTGGGCCGATGCCGACGGTGCTCCGCCAAGCAACGCGAGCAGGCCGGCTCCGAGCGCCGTGGAAGGATCGTGACGTCCATAAGCACATGATGCACCTCCTGAGGTGAAGTGTGTGACCCGGCCCGGCTCGACACTCGAGCGTGGACCGCTACCGGAACTCCTGATCTGGAGGGGCAATCTCGCAATCAATTCCGCAAAGAAGTTGCGGCAAAGCCCGGCGGGTGGGGCTCTACGAGCGGCTGCGCTCGCGCACCCGCTCGGCCCAAGCCCGCAGCGCCGCGGCCTGGCTCGGCTGATGGCCGTGGTCGCGCACAAAGCGCCCGATCTCGTACTCGAGATTGCCCGCGATGCACTCGTCGGGCGCCTTCAGATCGATGAGGAATAGCTGACCACCCTCCTCAGCGTGTTCGAGCCGGACCTCACCACCGGCGGCGAGCCACCGGCCATCGGGGCTGAATGCCACGTCAAAAACGCCGATCTCGAAAAGGTCCAGGGCCGCGAGTTCTTGCCCGGTTTGGGTGTCCCAAATACGGATGTCTTTGGCTTCGGGCGCGCCGCCCCCGGAGACCAAGAGTCGGCCATCGGGGTGGAAGGCCACGCAGTACGCTGGCCCGGCGTGGGCGCCGAACGTGCGGACGAGTTCCAGAGAAGGCGGCGTGGTCCGTGTCAAGCGCCACAGGCGAATCATGCCGTCGTCCCCGCAGGAGGCCAACAAGCTCGGATCAGTGGGACTCGCGGCAAGGCGCCGGATGCCCCTGGCGGGGACCGCCGGGCCGAGAGGCTCGAGGGTCTCGGGATCGAGAAGAAGGATCCCGCCCCCCTGTGAGGCGGCGGCGAGCGGCCCTCCACCATGCATGCGCGTGAGCGTTCGGAAGACCGCGACCGGGCCGGTGCTCCCGAGCTGGACCTCGCGGACGGGCTGTCCGGTCGGTAGCTCGATCCGCAGCAGCTGACCTCCCCCCGTCAGGGCCCATGCGGCGACGCCGGGCTCAGCGACCAGACCACAGAACCGACGCTCACCCTTCGCGAGCACTCGCGATTCCCCAGCGGGACCGAAGGCCCGGAGTTCCGTCCCCCGGCGAGCCACGTCGTGCCCGCCGACGAGGATCTCGTCTCCCGACACCGCAAGCACAGCGACCCCGCCATCGGACGCCTTCGGATCGAGCGTCCTCCATCGATCGTTCGTCGTGCCGAATTCTCGCACCGAACCATCCATGGCTCCCGCGAAGAGGGACTCGCCATCCGGGCTGAATTCGAGATCAAAGACCGTGGCGAAGCCATTGGGTCCTCGCTCGGCCGCGAAGGGGAGTCGGCGAATCGTTGCCGGCTCCAGGTCCAGGATCTCGCGGCGGCCTGATTCGACTGGCGCAACAACCGCGTAACGATCGTCCGGGAAAGGGCTGCGCTTGCAGCGGAGATTGTCGGGATCAGCGAGCCCTCGGTCACGGGCTGCTGGGTGCTCCCGATATCAATCTGGTCGCGGTCGGTGAGGATCAGGTATCTCTGACCCATCGGCCCATACACCAATCGCTTGAGCGGGTCGAAGACTCCGGATTTGCTGGCGAATTCGCGCTGAACGACCTCGGAGTCCGGCGAGATTTGAATCGTAAGGAACTCCTCAGTCCCCCAGGCGAAGAACTCTCCCGGCCGGCCGCGGGTGGTGACCCAGGTGACCAGGGGCTGCTCGTTTGTTCCGCGGTGGAGGAGGATCCGTCCGGTTTCGGCCTCAAAGATCAACATCTCACCCGCCTCGTCGATGATCGCGACGAAACGGCCAGAGCCGTCAAAGTACAACCCCCGACAGGCGGCGTTCGGAGTCTGGAGCCGGTGAGATGCAATCAAGCGGGGCGGCTCAACGGTCGTGTCCCAAAGTTCGAGCGCTCTCGGCTCCCCAGGGAGATACGTGTGGACGGCGAGCCGGCTCGTCGTGCAGGCAAACGTCGCGACCAGCCGGTCGTCGGCGAGCGCCGTGGTGGTGCCCCGTTGGCCATCGATGAGCAGGAGCCGGCGCGCCGTGTCGACGGCGCGGAACCGCTCCGGGCTGCTCAGATAAGCCAAGGCCACCAACCTCGTCCCCGTCGGGAGATCAAGCCGGCGCGCCGCAACTCCGCGGCGCCAGTCCCACCATGTAATGCGATTGCCTAGAGAACTGATGATTCGATCCGTCGTTCCCGCGAACATCGCGCCCATGTCCGACTCTTCGGGTAACGACGCGACGACGGGGGTCCGGGCGTAGATCTCCCAAAGCGCCCAGTACGCCGGGCTGGTCGGGAGCGGTCCAGGTGGCGCTAACACCCTCGATGCCCGGCGACGAGGATCGGCTCGGGATCCAGGAGCACATCCCACGCCGTCCGCTCGCCCAGCATCAGGTTGTCACGGGCGATCGAACGGGCCTCCGACATCTGCACGCGGTGCGACTCAAGCGTTCGGGCGTCGCGGACTGCCTCCGACAGCCGGGCCCTCGCGGCCTGCTCCCGAGCCACAAGCCCCAGCACCGCCATCGTGACCACAGCCAGCAGGCCGAGCGCAGCGCCCGAGGCTCGCCATCGGTGCCGGCGCACGGTCTTCTGGAATACATACCACCTGCTGTCGAACTTGGCCCTGACGGCCCGCCCCTCCAGCCAAGCCAGGAGATCGTCACGAAACTCTGTAGCCGAGGCGTACCGCCGATCCTGTTCCTTCGCGAGTGTCTTGAGCAGGATCGCGTCGAGCTCGGCCCGATGTCGGGGCCGAGCGAGGACGGGCGCGGGGGCGGGGTTTCGCGGATGTGCCTGAGAATCTCCGTGGTCGGGGCATCCGTGGCAAAGGGCAGGCGGCCGGTCAGAGCCTGGAACAGCAGAAGGCCGAGAGCGTAGACATCGGTCCGCAGATCGCTCGCGTCATGCCCGTCGCTGATCTGCTCCGGCGCGGCGTACACCAGCGTGCCGATGAACGCGCGGTCAGCGTGGCGAACGACTTGCGGCTCTCGTCCAGCGCCTTGGCGAGGCCGAAGTCCAGCACGCGGGGCAGATCCTCCGCGGTCACGATTACGTTGCTTGGCTTGAGGTCACGGTGCATCACCGCCCGCTGGTGCGCATAAGCGAGGGCGTCGACGACGAGGCTCATGACCTCGATGATCCGGCGGGTGCCGGCCCTCCCGTTCACACGCTGCTTGGCCGCCCAGCGGTCGAACGGCTCGCCTTCGACAAACTCCATCACGCACCCGATGCGCCCGTCATCGAGCTCGCAATCGCCGAAAACGCGCACAATCCCGGGGTGATCGAGCCGGGCGGTCAGCTCGATTTCCCGCTGGAAACGGTAGCGGGTCGACGGCCGGCGCTGCGTGTCACCGATCGGCACCTTGATCGCCACATTGCGTCCCGTGGCCTTCTGTCGGGCCTTGTACACCGTTCCCTGCCCGCCGAAGGCGATGAGCTTCTCGATCTCGTACCCGTGGACGCGGACGATGCGCTGGCCCGGCCCGTCTTGTGTCCGCTCGGGCTGGTTGGAGGCCGGCCGCTCACCAGAATTGAAGCGTTCGAGGAACCGGTTGGCCGAACGCATCTCTTCGAGCAGTTCCCTACACCGCGAGCAACTCCTCAAGTGCGTGGTGAGAGCCTCCGCAGGCTGCGCGGCGTGCTCCCGGAGGAGCGCCTCCAGCGCTTCAATGCTGGGGCAGCCTCCCCCGCGCTCGCTCCCTCGAGGAAGCTGCTTTCCCGGTGCGGGTCATGCGTGGTGGTCCTTGCGCCCATCCGAGCATCAGGCGGCAGGGAGTTTGTTGGTGCGCGGGACGCTGCGGGAGAGGCAAAGGCAGGGGCAGGATGTCGGGTGACGAAACTCGGGGCATCATGACCTCCGGCGGGCTTGCGGGGTGAGGGCCCCCGGGGCGATCGGCCCCAGCCTAATTCTCCAGGGCAGCCCTCGCGGCCGCCAGCGATGTATTGAGTTCGTCGATCGTCGTTCGGACTCGCCCGACCTGGGGATAGAGATCCTGGGCCGGCTGGCGGGCCGCCCGCGAGGCGATGGCAGCAAGCTGCGCCGCCGCATCCGGCGCCCCCCAGGCCGACGCGGCATCGCATGAGGCTATCGAGCTGCGCGGCCGCGGCCTCGCGTTCGCTCCGGCTCATCCCGGGCCAATTGTGCCCGCCCTGCTCCCGCATGTCGGGCACTGAGCCCTCACGGATCCACCGCGACGAAAGCTCCGCCTCGCGCTGCAGCACGGACCACGAGTCCAGCGTCCCGCCCCGCTCCACCTCGACGAGCGCGTTCTGGATGTCCGTCTTCCACGCCGCGTGCGTGATCCCTGGGTTCGAGTTGACAAAGTCTGTCCCTAGCCGGGCAACCGACGCCGCGGTGAGCAACTCGATCGTGAAGTGCCCCTGACGCGAGGTCTGGGCGGCCATGCGCAGCAGGGCGGCCACCCGCCGGGCTGCACCATCGGCGTCTCCCGCGGCCAGGAGTCTCGATGCGTCGGCCTTGAGGGCCCGGGCCAGCCCACGCAGCATGGGCAAGTGGGGGAGTTCGGTGCCGAGACCGGCCGAGGTGTCGATGCCGAAGTCGCAGGCGGGCGAGCGCGTCGCCTCCACAAGGCGGTCGAGGTCGGATGCGTGTTTGGCAAGTGCCGAGACGTCCGTCCCATCGCCCTTGAGTGCCTCCAGCAGAGGCGCGCCGAGTTGATCGGCAACCGCCCGGTACGCGGCGGCGGCGTTCCCCTGCGAGGCGGTAGCCTCCGCGGGATTGGGCGCGGAAGCGGGCCCTGTCGTGCCGCCGCAGCCGGCGAGGGCCACTACCCAAAGGCCGGCCAGCAGGGTTGGAGTGGGGCGTCGCATGCTGGGCTTCTCCTGATCCGGACATACGGCATCCGTCTGGACAACACGGGGAGACCAATCGCCCCAGGGCCAGGGTGTTCCGCCCTCCATCCGCCGCCGGGGTTCGGATCTCGCACCACCGGGCAAAATGAATGCTGCCACGGGACCCTTCAACCCGGCAGGGTCAGATGTCCTCATACAGCTCGTCGAGCCGGGCCACGATGGGCTGAAGGCGCCGAGTGATCCGGTACTTGGCGTTGTAGACCTCCTCGCGCGACATGCCAAGCCGGGTGGTCACCTCCGAGATGTCCACGCCCCGCAGGCCATACAACTCAAAGGCCGCGAGCATCCGCTCATCAGCCCCCGAAGCCTGGAGTTCCTCCATCGCCTGCCGCAGGATCTGACCCTGCCGCTCATCGAGCCACAGCCGCTCCAGGTCCGCATCGCTCATCTGGTCGACCGAGTCCGCCGACGCGTGCACCTCGTGCCGTCCATGCACCTGGCGGCGGAGGTCGAGCGCCCGGGACCGGAGGATCGTGAGGATGAAACCGCTGAGCCTGCCCCGTGCGCGGTCGTACTTGTCCGCGCGGTAGGCCTCAAAGAAGTTCACCATGGCCGCCTGCACGGCGTCCTCGGCCTCCGACTGCGTGAGCCCCATCCGCCGGGCTACACCAATCATGATCGGGCGGCACCGGCCGTCCAGTTCCTCCCACGCCGAAGCGTTCGCGGGGTCGCGAAGGCCGTTGAGCAGTGCGGTTGTCGTTCGCTGCGAGAACATGTCGAGCGGGGCCCCCCATCGAAGCGATGCATGGTACCAACTCGGGAAATGCAGGAGAACGTTCATGATCTAGCTTCGAAGCGACGAGTCGTGAGCCCGCTCACGCCGGAAACCGTGCATGGCGGCTGTTCGGATAGCCTGAGAGCATGATTCCCCTGTTCGGCAAGCCCTGGAGGGCCTATCCGGAGCTCGACGGCCTGAGCGACGCCGAGTGCCGGGAACTCGTCGAGCGCCGATGGCGGCGCCAGCCGCCCCGGCGGTGGATCATCCCCGCGGCCGCGAGCGCTGGGGTGCTGGTCTGGGCCGGCGCGGTGGCGGACGTCATCGTGCAGAGCCCCCTCATGCGCGACCCCGCCCTCAAGCCGGTCTCCGTTCGCATCCTCCTCGGGATCGTTGTTCTCGCGTGCGGCTGGGGCGCCGGGGCTATGGGCGCGGCCATCGCACGCCACAGTCTTACGATCGCCACGCTCCGCAAGATCGTCGCCGGCGCCACCTGCCCGCGGTGCGGGCACTCGCTGATTGGTCTGCCCATCACCGACGATGCGACGCGACCGGAGGACCGGTCACGGATGCGGGTGCGCTGCCCGGAGTGCGGGAAGGTCGTGCGTTTGCTCAAGCATGGCTACGGCCCGCAGGACCTCGCGCCGTGGTCGGAGCGAGTGTTACCGAAGGACTTCAAGGTGCGGCTCAAGCGGGTCAAGGAACGCTGAGCCCGAGCGAGGCTCGCCGATCCTTAGGCCAGGATTGGGAGTTTGCGGTACTCCCCGCCCAGGCTCGCCCGGCTGTCGGCGCTCAGCCAGTCCTCCAGGATCCCCGCGTACACGCTCCGGAAGTCGATCTTGTACTTGAGGTCGCCGTCGTCGAGGTCGGTCATCGAGGGGTGCTCACCGATCAGGCCCTGGCGGACCATCGGGCCGACCAGGAACATCGGGGCCGCGGTGCCGTGGTCGGTGCCGCCCGAGGCGTTCTGCCCCACGCGCCGGCCGAATTCGCTGAACACCATGAGTGAGCACGCGCTTGTCGTTCTCCCCGGCCTTGAGGTCGGCGTAGAAGGCGTGCAGCGCCTCGGCCAAGGTCTGCAGGAGCTGGGAGTGCCGCCCGTTCGGACCGCCCTCACCCGAGTGCGTGTCGAATCCGCCGAGCGAGACGTAGTACACACGGGTCTTGAGACCGGCCCGGATCATGCTCGCGACCATGGCCAGGTCGCGGGCCAGCGGCGAGCCGGGGTACTGCGCCAGCGGCTGCTGACGCACGGCCTTCCGGATGAGGTCGCTCGAGACCTGGGCGTCCAGCGCGGTGCGCATCAGGAATCCGGCGGCCGAGTCGGGATCGACGCCCTCGCGCACGCCGTGCTCGGTGATCTCCTCGTAGGGCTTGGCGAGCGCCTCGTGTACATCCTGCCCCGTCCACCGGAAGAGGTCGGGGGTTTCGAAGCTGATGGGCTTGACCTTGCGACCCTGCATCGCCAGCGGCGCCTCGGCGCCGATCGCGATCCCCGGCTGGCCCTGGCTCTCGGCGGGCTTGTCGGCCTCCGGCGTGCCGCTCTCGCCTTTGCCGTAGCCGCAGCATTCGGCGTCGAAGTACTTCCATCAGCCGTCCCCGGTGCCGGTGGTATCGGCGGTCTGCCAGATGTCCATGCTCTTGAAGTGCGAGCGGTTGGGGTTCGGATAGCCGACACCCTGGATGACCGAGCATGCCCCGGTCGTGGAGGTCCTTGAACTTGGCCAGCCCGGGGTGCAGGCCCACGCCCTGGTTCGACTTCTGGTCGAGCCGGAGCGCCTGCCCCTGCGGGATGTTGATCGCGGGACGGGCCCGGTAGTACTGGTCGAAGCCGAAGGGCACCACCGTGTTCAGCCCGTCGTTGCCGCCCGAGAGCTGCACGACGAGCAGGATCCGGTCCTCATCGACGCCCGGGATCGAGCCCATCCCCGGCAACGCCATCGGCAGCCCGAACGCCGAACGCTGCAGGAACGCGGGGAGCGCCACGCTCGCCGAGGCCAGCGTCAGCCCGGTCGAGAGGAAGTGGCGGCGGGTGTAGGCGGCGGGTTCACGGTGGCTCATGGCTGGGCCTTCTCAAAGGGCCGGATGGCCAGATGGCCAACCGGCGAGGTCGGGGACGGGGTCGTGATCAATGCTCTCAACCTCGGGCTTCATCTCGGCACCTTGCTTCATGGCCGTGCGGCCGGTGCGTCGGTTCTCATGTCAACTGGTACTCCGGCATTGCCGTGATCAACAGCAGCAGCCCGGTGATCATGTCGCCCGTCACCTCGCCGCCGTTGGCGGTGACAAACGCATCCAGCGTGGCGCGGGCGTGCTCCGGCGCCTGACCCAGCGTGAAGCGGAGCAGGTAATCGATCACCCTCGCCGGGTCCTTCGCCGCCGCGGCGTCCGCCCCCTCGAGCTGCGAGAGCACCGGTGTCGCGTCGTACCGCTGCTCGTCGGCGAGCGCGTCGTAGCCCGGGGCGTCCGCCCCGTCAGCAGATACGCCAGGATGTTCTGCCTGATGAACATCGTCGAGGTATTGATCCAGCTCCGCTCGCCATCCCACCCCGCGACGCTCGGAGGGAAGAAGATGTTCTGCCCCATCAGAGAGGTCGCATCGAGCAGCACGTTGAGGTCGCGGGCCGGGGTCAGCAGCGACCGCACCGCGCCCACCACAAGCTCCACCGGGCTCTTGATCCGCTGGTTCACCACCCCGTCGGAATAGAAATGCTCGCTGAGGAACAGGCGTCGGAGCACCGGCGCAATCTCGTACTTCGAGCGGCGCATCAGGGCCGACAAGTCTCGCAGCACATCGGCCGTTGCCGGATCGAGCCGCGACCCCTCGGGCAGATCGGCCGCGAAAAAACGGTACAGCTTCCGCGCCATGGTGTACGAGCATGCCGGCTGGTCGAGGATCGCCGCCACGAAATCGTCGCCGTCCATGTTGCCGCTGCGCCCGAGGATCGTCTTGGCCCCGGTGTCGTGGTTGCCCTGCTGGAAGCTGAACTTGTCGTCCTCAAACGTGTAGCCGGTCAGCGCCCTCGCACCCTCCTTGATATCCCGCTCGCCGTAGTTGCCGACGCCCAGACTGAACAGCTCCATGATCTCACGCGCCAGATTCTCGTTGGGCTTGTTCTTGCGGCTGTCGTTGTTGTCCAGGTAGGCCAGCATCGCCGGGTCGCGAATGATCTGGTACATCAGCGTCGCGTAGCTCCCCACCGCGTGCGAGCGGAACAGCTCGTTCTGCAGGAACATGTGGTAGCTGTCCTCGATCGTCCGATAGCTCGTCGCGAAGTGCCCGTGCCAGAAGAGCGTCATCTTCTCTTCCAGCGGACGCGGCGATTCGATCAGACGCGTCAACCACCATTGCTGCATCTCCCGGACCTGCTTGCGGTCCGCGGCCTCGCGTCGCTGCCGCTCCAGGCGCAGGCGGGCGATCTCCTCCTCGTTGCCCGTCTGCCGCGCCCGGCGGTATCGCGTCTGGGTCTCCGGGTCGGGTGGGCCCATGATCGTGTGGTCAAAGCGGCGCGGGTCGGTCGGTTCGGCGCCCACGTTCCCCGGGTCGATCAGGTAGTCCACCGCCCGTTCCGGGCCCCAGGAGACCAGGGTCTGGATCTGGTCGGGGGTGCCCCCAAACCCGGCCCGCCAGAGCAGGTGCCGGGCCTCGGCGTAGCCGAACGATTCGGCGCGGATCGGCGTCATCGTGCTCGAATGGGTTTCCGCCGACATGCTCGGACCTCCCGACCCCCGCCGGTCAATCGGGGGTGCTCGCCCCGCGGAACGACGCAGACGCGCCGCGATTGCCTCAGACCACGGCCCCAGTATCTCTCGGCGGGGTCTGCTTCTGAAGCGGAACCTTCTGGATGGTTGGAGATATCGGGGCTGCGCTTGCGGGCCTAGCCGGGCCGGGCGGCCCGGTGCATCCGTCGTGCCCAGCCCCAAGCCAGCACGATGAGCACGAGGTACAGGGCCCCGTTGAGCTGGTGGGCTGTCGTCACGAGGGCCTCGCCGAGGGGCACGGCCGGGGCGCTGCCGAGCTGATCGGCCGTGGGCACCGGCCCCCTCGATTTGCCCGTGGCCACCGCGAGGAGGGCGAACCACCCGAGCGCGAACTGGATCGCGATCACGGCGTGGATCGCCACGCCGTTTCGACGCAGGCGCCCGGAAAGGCCGCGGGGCAGGTCGTCGCGGTGGTCCTTGCCGAACCGGATCAGCATCGCCCCGGCGATGATCGCCAGCGTGATGACGACAAACGAGAAAGCCGCGTGTGTCATCACCACGTGCGAGGCGCCGGGGTTGTCGCCCCGGCAGGTGCCGGTACATCGCGCCCAAAAGCAGCTGCAGCAGTGAGGCGGCCAGAGCGATCGAGGCGAACCGACGCAGCCGGGCCGACTTCGGGGCCGAGATCGGAGGCACCCCCATGTACGAGGGCGACATCCACAGCGCCAACAGCGCGGCATACGCGATCACGATCTGCCCGAATGCCCCGTGCGCAGCGCCCAGGTAGGGGTTGTTCTGCACGACCCGCTCCCCCCCGAGATAGCCTTGAAGGCACACGGCCAGGAACAGAATCGTCGTCCAGACCCCGAATCGGCGCCGGGTCTCGTGCGAAACCAGCGTCATGAGCCAGAACAGAATCGTGGCCATTCCGGCGAGCGTGCCGAACAGCCGGTGCGAGTGCTCGAGGTACACCCGGGGCTGCGACATCAGCGAGATCGGGTAGAGGAACATGTTGGCGCCGAATGTGTCCGGCCAGCCCCGGACCGCCATCCCGCTCTCCGTGCTCGTCACCGCGCCACCCAGGAGCACGAGCGGGACATACGCTGCCGCCACGGCGATCGCGAGGCGGCACGGCCACGGGTCGGGCCCAACACGGATGTCGGGCTCGGACGATCGGCGGCCAGAAAGCAAGCGAGGCCAGGCGCCCGACGGCGGCACCCACCAGGAGAAACCCGAGGATGATCAGCGGCAGCCGGTCGAAGCGGGCCTGCCCCTCCGCGAACGCGAGGGGATCTGGCTGTTCCACCAAAATCGATCCCAAGGCCAGCAGGCTGAGCAACGCCGTGAGCAGGCCCGCGAGCGTCCCTTCGATCGCGGAAGGCTTGAGGCGTGCCGAGAGGAGGGCAGCGATGGCGGCCCATCCGATGAGCACGACCGGGCCGACTACCGGCGCGCCCAAGTGAAGCCCCGGGAGGTGGAGGGCGAACCAGAGGACCCAAAGCCCGACAGTCGAGGCGACGCCAAGAGTCAGGACTTTATTCGGGATCACGGAGCGGGCAAACTGGACATGTTTGGAGTTTGCTTGGCTCATCATAGTGGTGTTGATTGTAGGTGGAGTTCGATACAAAGTGTTCGCAAGTGCTCGCAAAGTTGCTGCGAGCGAGTCTCAATTGCAAGCGAGTGGGGCCGCTGACTTGACAGACGAGCAGCAGCGTGCGGACATTTCTGCCCTGCGACGATCGTGTGGTGTAGAGCCGGGTAGGCGCCGGGGCGGCTGCGGGTGTCCTTCCCGCTGGTCACGGACGGAGCCGGTGGGAAGGAGCGCAGCGTGTCGGTGATCTTCCCGAAGTGGATGAACGCGTTGCCCACGCTGGGCGCGATGGCGTCCGTGGGTGGCCTGCTGACCGTGGTGGTCGGTACCTGGTACTGGGCGACGCCCGACTTTTTCAAGGTCGGCTACAGCCCGATCCAGCCGGGGAGCGGCTTCAACCATCAGATCCATGCCGGCAAGCTCGGGATGGATTGCCGCTACTGCCACACCAAGATCGAGCAATCGCCCGAGGCCAACATCCCCAACGTGGCCACCTGTTACGGATGCCACGCCCCGCAGCGGGTGAATGGGAGCATCTCCCTCGCCACCGATCAGAAGGTGCAGTTCATCCGCGATGCCTACGACGGGGACAAGCCCATCGAATGGCGAAGGGTCCACAAGCTCCCCGACTATGTCCGGAACTTTCCCCACGACGTGCACCTCAGCGCCGGCGTGAGCTGTTACTCCTGCCACGGACAGATCGTGAGCATGCCCCAGGTCTATGAGGCCAAGGGGCTCGGCATGGGCTTCTGCCTGGATTGCCACCGCCATCCCGAGACCGCCATCGTGCCCAAGGACAAGGTCACCGATCTGCTGTGGGTGCAGGGCGAACTCACCGCGCGGGCCAAGGGCGAGGGCACGGTGAACACGCAGGAGCTTCTGGGGCGGCTCTGGAACACCCCACCCCAACAGTGCGGCGCGTGCCACCAGTAGCGAACGTCGGGCGGAATCCCACGGCCCCGAGGCCGGCATCTTGATCGAGAGCAGGCGAGACCGAGCATGACACACAATCAGTGTCCATCGACCCGTAAGACGCACCCGATCGACGTGGAAGCACGCGTCGGGCAGCCGGTGGGTCGGTCCTACTGGCGCAGCGTCGACGAGTATGCGCAGACACGAGAGTTCCGCGAACTCGTCGAACGGGAGTTCCCCGCCGGCGCTTCCGAGCTCGTCAGCTCCTCCCGACGCGACTTCGTCAAGCTCATGGGCGCGGGGCTCGCCCTCGCCGGTGCCGCCACGATCCCCGGCTGCCGCAGGCCCGACCACAAGATCCTGCCCTACTCCCAGAACGTCCCCGAGGAAATCATCCCGGGCAAGCCCCTCTTCTACGCGACCAGTATGCCGCTCCCCCGCGGCGGGGCAGAGGGCCTTGTCGTCGAGACCCACGAGGGTCGCCCGACCAAGATTGAGGGAAATCCCCTTCACCCAAACAACCGCGGGCGCTGCAGCGCGCAGGCGATCGCCAGCGTGCTCTCGATCTACGACCCCGACCGGCTCCATGGCCCCCTGTTCGTGAACCCGGTGCTCGGCGCGCAGCCGCAGGCGACCTGGGACGACTTCAAGGCCTGGGCCCGCGACCACTTCAAGCACTATGAGGACAACGGCGGTTCCGGCCTGGCATTCGTCGTGCGCCCCCGTTCGTCGCCCAGTTGGGACGCCGCGAAGGCCGCGATCCAGAAGAAGTTCCCAAGCGCCCGCTGGGTCTCGTACTCGCCGTCCGGGAGCGATGCGTTCAACGAGGGCGCCCGCATCGCCTTCGGCAAGCCCATGCGTGAGCTCTTCGACTTCACGCGCGCCAACGTGGTCGTCTCCTTCGATCGCGACTTCACCGAGGGTGAGGCCGGCGCCGTGGCGAACGCGCGGGGCATCGGGGCCGGGCGCCGGGTATGGAAATCCTCGGACCGGATGTCCCGGATCTACGCGTTCGAGCCGATGCCCACCCCCTTCGGCTCGCTCGCAGACCACCGCGTGCGGCTCGCCCCCTCCCAGGTGGGCGCGATGGCCGTCGCACTGGCCAAGGCCGTGCTGGCACGGCGTGGCGACGCCGGCCTCCGCGCCGCCGTTGAAGCGATGACGATCCCGGGCGCCGCCGCGTTCGACGCCCTGCCCGTCGTCGAGAAGGGCTCCTTTGTCGAGCACCTCGCCGACGACCTGCTCGCACCGGACAACCTGGGCCGCTCACTCCTTGCCGCCGGCGCCTCGCAGCCCGCCGCGATCCACGCCCTCGTCCACGCCCTCAACGCCGCGCTCGGCAACGCGGGCACCACCGTCCGCTACGTAGAGCAGGCCGGCGATCTCGCCGCCGGAGCGGTCAGCGGCCTCCGTTCCCTGGTCGGCGATATGAACGCCGGCTCGATCCGCACGATGGTCTGCCTCGACGTGAACCCCGTCTACGACGCCCCCGCCGACCTCGACTTCGCCTCGGCATACGCCAAGGTCGGCGCGAGGATCTGCCTCACCGTCGGCGCGACCGAGACGGCCGCGGCCTCGATCTGGCAGCTCAACGCCGCCCACTGGCTCGAGTCCTGGAGCGACACGGCGGGCGCCGACGGCACCGTCGCGCCGACCCAGCCCATGATCGCGCCGCTCTATGAGCCCGCGATGAACGAGATCGAGTTGCTCGCCTTCCTCTCCGGCGACGACGCACCCGACGGCTACAAGCTGGTCCGAGAGGCGTGGGCCCGCGTGATGGGGATCCGCACAGGCGACTTCGATTTCGAGAACATCTGGCGTAAGGCCCTCCGCGACGGCGTCGTCGTCGGCTCGGCCACCGAGCCCGCGACACCGGCCGTCCGCAACGCCGAAGTCGCCAAGGCGCTCGCCGCCGCCGCCCTGCTCCCCGCCCCCCGCGAGAGCAGCCTCGAGGTCGTCTTCACCACCGGACCGGTGGGGGACGGCGCCCACGCCAACAACGCCTGGCTGCAGGAGATGCCCCAGCCGATCACCAAGGTCGTCTGGGACAACCCGGTCGTCGTGAGCCCCGCCACGGCCAAGGCCCTCGGCGTGACTCCCGACAACTACTCCGACCGACGCTTCCCGCACGCCCGCGTCGCCACGCTGAGCGTCGCAGGGCGGTCGATGAAGCTGCCGGTCTGGATCTGTCCCGGCACGGCCGACGGTGTGGCGATCGTCACGCTCGGCTACGGACGTGAGACCTGCGGCCTGGTCGGCAACGGCGTCGGCTTCAACACCTACGCCCTCCGCGCCTCCGACCATGGGGCGTTTGTCGGCGGCGCCAAGCTCGAACGCACCGGTGACGACTACCCGATCTCCAGCACGCAGGACCACTGGTCGCTCGAAGGCCGGACCGCGCTGGTCCGCTGGCTCGACCGCCCCGCGTGGGAGACCCACGCCGCCAAGGCCGAGGCCGGCCCCGGCGGCGGCGTTGTGGCCGATCCCTTCAGCACCACCGGCAACCCGTCGGACCTCTCGGTCGCCGAACAGCTCGGCGAGTTGATGCACACCCCGGCCAACATCTCGATCTACGAGAACCCGATGAACCGTGCCCGGGGCAACCCCGACGCGGCCAACCTCGACGCCAAGGGCAACCCGCCCGCCTACGCCGAGGGCCCCCAGTGGGGCATGACGATCGACCTGGCCAGTTGCACCGGTTGCGGCGCCTGCACGATCGCCTGTCAGAGCGAGAACAACATCCCGGTCGTGGGCAAGAAGGAAGTCGCCAAGGGCCGTGAGATGCAGTGGATCCGCATCGACCGGTATTTCGTCGGCGACCTCGAATCGCCCGAGCGTCTGCTCAATCAACCCGTCGGCTGCACCCAGTGCGAGAACGCTCCGTGCGAGACGGTCTGCCCCGTCACCGCCACGGTCCACGACCGCGAGGGCCTGAACGTCATGGCCTACAACCGCTGCATCGGCACGCGGTACTGCATGAACAACTGCCCCTACAAGGCCCGGCGGTTCAACTTCTTCGACTGGGGACAGGCCAAGTTCAACGGCGGGCTCGACCCCAAGTACGTGCCCGAGGCGATCCGCAAGGCGACCGACAACGGCGGCCAAGGCTCCACCTTCAACCAGAACCTGATCCCGCCCCGCCTCCGCGCCAAGCTGGACGAGATCCAGAAGATGAAGCAGAACCCCAACGTCACGGTCCGCCCCCGCGGCGTGATGGAGAAGTGCACCTACTGCATCCAGCGCATCAACGCCTCGCGCGAGTCGGCGAAGGTGCAGGGGCTGTCGACCATCCCCGACGGCTACTTCCAGTCGGCCTGCCAGCAGGCGTGCCCCACCGAGTCGATCGTCTTCGGCAACATCCGCGACGCGGAGAGCGCCGTCAACAAGACCCGATCGAGCCAACGCTCCTACCTGCTCCTGGGCTACCTCAACACCCGCCCCCGCACGAGCCACCTCATGCGGATCAGCAATCCCAACCCCGCCATCCAGGCCCCCGAGGACCACATCAAGGCCCACGGCGGGCACGGGACCGAAGAGCACGGACCCGGGCACGGCGACGGCGAGCCGGCCCCTGAGCAGGGCGGGGAGCACGCCTTCCGCGTCGACCCCCGCCGACGGCACGAGGATGATGGCTACGCCCTGAGTCTCAACGTTCTTGGCACCGGAGTGCACGCATGACAAGCCTTCACCCCGACCAGGTCACCGCGGAGCGCCTGACCGGCGGGAGGCGGGCCGAGCCCATCGGCCCCGGCCTCGGCAGCGACGGCACGCTCAACGAGGACCCGGCGATCCGATCGCCGCTGGTCCTCAGCGACCGCTCGCTCCACGATGTCACCGAGATCGTCTGCGGCTACGCCGAGAACGCGCCCGGACGCTGGTGGCTGCCCATGTTCGCCTTCACCGCAACCGTGGCCACCGTGGGCGTCCTGATGATCACCTACCTGATCATCACCGGCGTCGGTGTCTGGGGCCTGAACAATCAGGTCGGCTGGGCCTGGGACATCACCAACTTCGTCTTCTGGATCGGTATCGGCCACGCCGGGACGCTGATCTCCGCCATCCTCTGCCTCTTCAAGCAGAAGTGGCGCACGGCGGTCAACCGCTCGGCCGAGGCGATGACGATCTTCGCGGTGATCTGTGCCGGCATCTTCCCCGGCATCCACGTCGGGCGTATCTGGTTCATCTGGTTCGTCTTCCCGATCCCCAACTACAACTACATCTGGCCCAACTTCCGCTCACCCCTGCTCTGGGACGTCTTCGCCGTCAGCACCTACGCCACCGTCTCGCTCCTCTTCTGGTACATGGGCATGATCCCCGACTTCGCGACCCTCCGCGACCGCGCGGACCGGCGCCTGCGGGCCGGCAGCGGGGCCGCGAAGATCTGCATCCGGTGCCCGATCACCGGCATCCGCCTGCTCAAGGCCCCGTTCAGCGCCGACCGCGCCCGGGCATTCCTCTACGGACTCTTCGCCGTCGGCTGGAACGGTTCCAGCCGCCACTGGCACCGCTACGAGGTCGCCTACCTCATCCTCGCGGGCATCTCCACCCCGCTGGTGCTCAGCGTGCACTCGATCGTGTCCTTCGACTTCGCCACCAGCGTCCTCCCCGGCTGGCACACGACGATCTTCCCGCCCTACTTCGTCGCCGGCGCCATCTTCGGCGGCTTCGCCATGGTGCTCCTGCTCCTGATCCCGGCCCGTGAGCTCTTCGCGAACATGAAGGACCTGCTCACGCTCCGCCACCTCGAGAACATGGCCAAGATCCTCCTGGTCACCGGCACCATGGTCGGCTTCGCCTACTCGATGGAGTTCTTCATCGCCTGGTACGGCGGCAACCAGTACGAGCTCTACGCCTTCAAGAACCGCGCCACCGGGCCCTATTGGTGGGCCTACTGGACCATGATCTCCTGCAACGTCATCAGCCCGCAGCTCTTCTGGTTCCGGCGGCTGAGGACCGACCCACGCTCCATCTGGGTCGTCGCCCTGCTCGTCACCATCGGCATGTGGTTCGAGCGCTTCGTGATCATCGTCACCTCGCTCCACCGCGCCTTCCTGCCCGGCGAGTGGCAGATGTTCTTCCCCACGCCCGTCGACATCCTCACATTCGTCGGCTCGTGCGGGATCTTCCTGACCCTCTTCCTGCTCTTCCTCCGCTTCCTGCCCGTCTTCCCCATGGCCGAGATCAAGGCCATCATGCCCCAGGGTGACCCGCACGGGACCGGGCACGGTCACGACCCGACCATCGGCCACGGCGGCGATTTCACGGGAGGTCACTAGAGCATGCCCGTCAGCGATTACCTGCCCTTCATCCGCCCCCCCAAGGCGAGGTTCGTCACCGAACGCGGCGAGCCCGTCTGGGGCGTCATGGCCCAGTTCGACGACACCGCCGGAGCCTTCCACGCCGCCGAGAAGATGCGCGACGCGGGCTTCCGCCGCTGGGACCTCCACGCCCCATTCCCGATCCACGGGATCGAGGGCGCCATGGGCTTCAAGCGCACCATCCTGCCCTTCCTCGTCCTCGGCGGAACCTTCACCGGTGTCGCGACGGCCGTCGGCATGCAGTGGTGGATCAGCGCCATCGACTACCCCCTCGTGGTCCAGGGCAAGCCCTTCGGCGCCTGGGAGCCCTTCACCATGATCATCTTCGAGCTGGGCGTGCTCTTCAGCGCGTTCGCCTCGCTCTTCATCATGCTGGCGCTCAACGGTCTGCCCCGCTGGAACCACCCGCTGATGCGCAAGGACCGTTTCCTCGCCGTCACCGACGACAAGTTCTTCGTCGTCGTCCAGGCGAACGACCCGAGCTTCAATCCCGAGCAGACCAGCCGATTCCTCCGGGATATCGGGGCGTCGGCCGTCGAACTGGTGGAGGACGCATGACCGCTCGCAACGCCACCATCCTGCGGGCACTCCTCGCCTGCGCCGCCGCCGGGGCCGCCATGCCCCTCGCCGGCTGCCGCGGCGACCGCTCCGACAAGCCCCCGCGCCAGTTCTTCCCGGACATGGACGATCAGCCGCGCTGGAAGCCCCAGAGCGAGACGCCCTTCTACGCCGACGGGCGGACCATGCGCCAGCCGGTGGCCAACACCGTCCCCTTCGGCGTCAGCACCGTCATCTCCGACGCTGCGTGGGCCGAGCCCTTCATGACCAAGCGGGCCGACTTCCTCAAGGAGAGCCCGGAGATCTACGAGGGCACCGACGAGCTCGGCGAGTTCGTGACGAGCATCCCCATCCCCGTCAACATGCAAGTCCTCCGGCGTGGTCAGGAGCGATTCAACATCTACTGCGCCACCTGCCACGGCGTGAACGGCGAGGGCGCCAACCCGCCCGGCAACGAGCACCCCGAAGGCACCGGCTCCCCCGTCGGACGCAGGTGGTCGATCCCGGTGCCCACATTCCACAACCCCATGTACCTCCCCGGCGGTGAGCGGGGCCAGGACGGCTACATCTTCACCGTCGCCCGCAAGGGCGTCCGCACCATGCCTTCCTACGGCCATGCCCTCGATCCCCACGACGCCTGGGCCGTCGTCGCCTACATCCGCGCCCTGCAGACCTCACACCTCGGCACAATCCAAGACGTGCCCGAGCCCGAGCGCGCTGGCCTCGGCCAGCCCCCCGCGCCACCCCCGGCCGCGCCCCCAGCGCCCACACCCGCCCCCACGGAGGGCAAGCAATGACCCAGATGACCGCCGAGCGGTACCAGAAGATCCTTGCCCGCATCGCCCATGATCCGCGCATGAGCGAGGAGAACGTCTCCGCCCCCGCGGCGACCACCGCCACGCTCTCCCGCGCCCTGCTCGGCCTGGGGGCCGCGGGCCTCGTCGTCACCCTGGTCGGCGGGTTCGCCATCGACGCGAAGCACGCCATGGCCTCCTACCTCGTGGCCGTCGGCGCAGTGCTCGCGATCTCCCTGGGCGCGCTCATCCTCGTGATGTGCTTCCACCTCGTCAACGCCGGCTGGGTCGCCACGACGCGCCGCCAGTTCGAGAACCTCGCCAGCCTCGCCCCCGTCGCCCTGGCGATGCTCGTGCCGCTGCTCCTGCTCGACATGTTTGTGACCAAAGGCACACTCTGGTCGTGGCTCGAACCGGGCGCGATCGACACCGATCCGATCCTCCAAGCCAAGGCCCCCTTCTTCAATCTCGTTTTCTTCACGCTCCGACTGGCCTTCTACGCCGTGCTCTGGACCTTCCTCTCCATCCGCCTCCGCGCCTTCAGCACCGAGCAGGACCGCACCGGCGACCGTTTCCTCTCCAACCGCGCCAAGTTCATGAGTGCGTGGGGCCTGCCGCTCACCGCCCTCACCATGGCCTTTGCCGGTTTCGACTACTTCATGAGCCTCGAGCCCGAGTTCTTCAGCACCATGTGGGGTGTCTACCTCTTCGCCGGCGGCGCCGTCGGATGCATGGCCGTCATCGTCCTCACCTTCGCCGGCCTCCGCTTCGTCGGACGGATGAACGGCATCGTGACCGAGGAACACTTCCACGACCTCGGCAAGCTCCTCTTCGCATTCACCTGCTTCTGGGCCTATATCGCCTTCAGCCAGTACTTCCTGATCTGGTACTCCAATATCCCCGAAGAGACCTTCTGGATGCTCGAACGCACGACGGGCCAGTGGAAGGGCACCGGGATCTTCCTCGCCGTCGGCCACTTCATCATCCCCTTCATGTTCCTCATGCCCCGCGCCGTCAAGCGCCGCACCGGCCTCGTCGCCCTCGGCGCCGCCTGGATGCTCTTCATGCACATCATGGACTACGTCTGGATCGTCCGCCCCGTCCTCCACCAGGGCGGCCACGCCCCGACCCCCGCCACCTGGTGGGTCGATATCGCCGCCGTCCTGGGCGTCTTCGGCATCTTCTTCGGGCTCTATGTCGCCAGAGTCGGTTCCGGACCCCTGCTGGCCCTGAAAGACCCCAAGCTCCCCGAGGCCCTCAAGCACGTGAACTATGTGTAGAAATCCGGCCCGAATCTGACTGCGACCGGAAACATCCGACAGACGCGGGATCACGAAGACACGGAGCAGGTATGACCGCGCATCACGAACAGCCGCATGAGTCCCCCGCGGCCCCAAACCACCTCGACGAATGGCACCAGCATGTGCCCGCCGAGGGGCTCCCGCGAGCCGAGCACGGGGCCCACGCCCGAATTGCGCCCCTCCTGATCACCTTTGTCGTCCTGTCGGTCGGCACCGTCATCATCGCCGTCCTCACCGGCATCTACACCATCGGGCACGTCAATCAGGTCCGCGGCGAGCGCGAGCGGGAAGGGCTTACCGTGGCCGACCCGGCCCGGGCCTACAAGCAGTCCTCGCTGGCTTCCCAGCAGGGGTACGGTTGGACGGCCGAGGGCAAGGTCAAACTGCCCATCGACCGGGCCATGGAGATGGTCATCGAGAAGTACGCGGAGAAGAACACGAAGTGAGCCGCCGCCGGTCCCATCCCTGCCTCGCCGCCCTCGGCGCCGCATGCGTCTTGGCCGGGGCGGCCTGCGCCCAGCCGGGCATGCAGCCCATCGGCTCGGGCGGGGCGGTCAACCAGGCGCCCGAGCAGACCAAGGGCGTCGAGGTCGTGGAGCGGCCCGGCGAGCAGATCCCACTCGACCTGCAATTCATCAACTCCGAGGGCAAGCCCGTCCAGCTCGGCGACTACTTCAGGGATGGCAAGCCCGTCATCATGGCCCTGGTGTACTACGACTGCCCCATCGTCTGCAACATCGTGATGGGCAAGCTCACCGAGGCCTTCAGCAAGATCGATTTCAACATCGGCGACGACTACCGCGTCGTCTTCGCCAGCATCGACCCCACCGAAGAGCCGCCCCTCGCGGCCTCCGTGAAGGAGCGACTGCTCGGCCAATACGCCCGGAGCGGCGCCCAGATCCGCGAGGGCTGGGGATTCCTCACAGCCCCCGGCGACGAGACCCACGTCCTCGCCGCGGCCCTCGGCTGGAACTACCGACCCATCGCCGGAGGCGAGTTCAGCCACCCGGTCTGCATCTTCGTCCTCACGCCCGAGGGCAAGATCGCCCGCTATGTCTACGGCCTCGACTACGACCCGGCGACATTCCGGATGGCGCTCCTCGAGGCGACCGATGGCAAGATCTCCGAGTCGATCGGCGACCAGATCCGTCTGTTCTGTTTCCGGTACGACCCCAGCACGGGCAAGTACTCGATGGTGGCCATGCGGGTCGTGCAGCTCGGCGGGATCGTCTCGATCCTCGCCGTCGGGAGCATGGTCGGCGTGATGCTGGTCCGAGAGAAGATCAACAGGGGCCGAGCCCGGACACGGGCCTCCACGGAGGCGCGGAGCCAGGGCGCGGCAGAGCGTGAACACACCGCGGCGGGATCGACGACATGAACATGCCCAGCCTCTCCATCCTCACCCTCGGCCAGGCCGCCGACCCGCTCACCAGGGCGGTGTTCCGCGAGCACGGCGCCTCGGCGCTGGCCCGCGACACCGACAGCCTGATGATGTGGATCTTCGGGTTCGACGTCATCTGGTTCGTCTTCCTGATGGCCCTGATGCTCTTCTGGGTCGTCAAGTACAGGCGTCGCCCCGGCGTGCCCGCGCAGCGCAGCCCCCACCACAACACCCCGCTCGAGCTGGCGTGGACGATCCTGCCCTCCGTCTTCCTCGGCTACATGTTCTACCGGGGCTTCGAGTCCTACATCGCCAAGCTCATCGCCCCCACCGATTCCGAGGTCATCAATGTCGTTGGCCAGAAGTGGGAGTGGACGTTCACCTATCCCAACGGCGCGAGCCCGCCGGAGAAGGCGGCGATCGGCGGGAACGAAGCCGCGCCGATCCTCTACATCCCGGTCGGTCGGCCCATCCAGTTCCGCATGACCAGCAACGATGTGCTGCACAGCTTCTGGATCCCCGACTTCCGCTTCAAGTTCGACGTCATGCCCAACCGCTACACGAGCTACTGGATCCAGGCCGAGGAGCCGGGTGATCACTGGATCTTCTGCGCCGAGTATTGCGGCGATAAGCACTCCGAGATGGCCGGGCTCATCCGGGCCGTCACCCCCGAGGAGTACGCCGCCAAAGTCTCGAGCTGGCAGGTCTCCGGAACCCCCGCAGAGCGCGGCTTCATCATGGTCAACAGCAAGGGTGGCTGCTTCGCCTGCCACACGATCACGGGCAGCCCCGGCATCGGCCCCACCTGGAAGAACGCGTGGGGCAACGAGGTCAAGCTCGCCGACGGGAGCACTATCCCCGCCGACAACCCCGAGGCCTGGGACAATTACATCCGCGAGTCGATCCTCAACCCCAACGCCAAGATCCACGCCGGCTTCCCCTCCCCGAGCCCCATGTCCAGCTTCGCCGGCACCTTCACCGAGGAGCAGATCGGCTGGATCGTCGAGTACATCAAGTCCCTGAGCGACAAGGCCCCCGCCCAGCCCGACGCCGCACCCAAGCAGTAAGGCGCCGCCAGTCCCAGCGGGCGTCCCGCCCGAGAGCGAGAAGACCATGACCACCATCGACACACCGCACGATATCGGCCACGGGGGCCACCACGACGAGGGGTCGTACCTCACCCCCCCGCCCGGGGGTGTCTTCGCGACCATCATCCACTGGGCCACCACCGTCGACCACAAGAAGCTCGGGGTGATGTACCTCGGCGCGGTGCTGACGATGTTCCTGATCGGCGGCCTCGCCGCTCTGGCCGTCCGCACCGAGCTCTGGGCCCCCACCCGCATCCTCGCCGACGGCACCGCGACCGGCCAGCTCTTCCACTCGGCCAAGAGCGTCGCCGCCGGCTACCAGATCTACAACCGCGTCTTCACCCTCCATGGCGCGGTCATGGTCTTCCTCGTCATCGTCCCCGGCGTCCCCGCCACGCTCGGTAATTTCCTCATCCCGATCATGGTTGGGGCCAAGGACGTCGCCTTCCCCCGTCTCAACCTCCTCAGCTGGTACATCTATTGCACCGGCGCGATCTTCGCGATCCTCGCCCTCCTCCAGGGTGGCGTCGACACCGGCTGGACCTTCTACACGCCCTACAGCTCGTCCCACGCCAACAACGCCTACGGCGCCGTGGTCCTCATGACGACGGCCGCCTTCATCCTCGGATTCAGCTCCATCCTCACGGGTCTGAACTTCATCGTCACCGTCCACAAGCTCCGCTGCCCCGGCATGGGCTGGTTCGATATGCCCCTGTTCATCTGGGGCATGTACGCCACCAGCATCATCCAGGTCCTCGCGACCCCGGTGATCGGCATCACGCTGCTCCTGCTCATCTTCGAGCGGGTCTTCCACGTCGGCATCTTCGACCCCGCCATGGGCGGCGACCCCGTGCTCTTCCAGCACTTCTTCTGGTTCTACTCCCACCCCGTCGTCTACGTGATGATCCTGCCCGGCATGGCGATCGTCTCCGAGCTCATCGCGGTCCACTCCCGCAAGCCGATCTTCGGCTACCGGGCCATCGCCTTCGCCTCGCTCGGCATCGCCGCCGTCGCGTTCCTCGTGTGGGGCCACCACATGTTCGCCTCGATGGGCGAGCTGGCCGCCTCGATCTTCAGCGCCCTGACGTTCCTCGTCGCCATCCCCACGGCCGTCAAGGTCTTCAACTGGATCGCCACGCTCTACAAGGGTTCGATCGCGTGGAACACCCCGATGATGTACGCACTGGCCTTCCTCTTCCTCTTCTCGATCGGTGGGCTCACCGGCCTGCCCCTCGCCACCCTCGCCACCGATATGCACCTCCACGATTCCTACTTCGTGGTGGCCCACTTCCACTACGTCATGATGGGCGGCACGATCATCGCCTTCATCGGCGGCCTCCACCACTGGTGGCCCAAGATCACCGGCAAGATGTACAACGAGTGGGGCGGCCTGCTCGGCTGCGCTCTCGTCTTCATCGGGTTCAACGTCACCTTCTTTACCCAGTTCTTCCTCGGCACCCAGGGCATGCCCCGCCGCTACGCCAGCTATGTCGACGAGTTCCAGACCCTCCACCAGATCTCCACCGTCGGCGCGTTCATCCTCGCCTCCGGCATGCTCGTCCACGTGATCACATTCCTCACCTCGCTCATCAGCGGCCCCAAGGCCCCGCCAAACCCGTGGGGCGGCCTCACCCTCGAGTGGTACACCGAGAGCCCCCCGATCGAGCACAACTTCCACCACGAGCCGATCGTCAAGCACGGCCCGTACGACTACGAAGACGTCTACCCGCCGCACTGCGACCCCGCCGATTTCCCCCTGCCCGAGCCGCTCGCCGCCGGCGCCAGAGCCCACTGACCGTTCCTCGTACACGGACGACGACATGACCACCATCGACAGCCATCACACCCCGGCGAAGGTCCGGTCCTCCGAGCCCGGATGGAAGCGGTACCTCGCCGCCTCCCACTTCCGCAACGCCGAGGACGAATTCGACGCCTGCAAGCTCGGCTTCTGGCTCTTCCTCGCCACCGAAGTCCTGCTCTTCGCCGGCCTCTTCTGCGCCTACGCGATGTTCCGAATGCTCTACCCCGAGGCCTTCGCCGCGGGCTCGCACCACCTCAAGGTCATCTACGGCGGCACCAACACCGTCGTCCTGCTCCTGTCGAGCTTCACCGTCGCGATGAGCATCCGCTGCGCCCAGACCGACAATCAGAAGTGGCTGCGGATCAACCTCGTGATCACGATCATCTGCGCCCTGCTCTTCTTCTTCATCAAGTTCTACTTCGAGTACATCCCCAAGTGGACCAGCGGCATCCGCCCCGGCCTGCTCTACACCAACCCCTTCGCCGCCCACCCCCAGGAGCCCACCTGGTGGAGCGTCTACTACGGCGCCACGGGCATCCACGCGCTCCACGTCCTCATCGGCGCCTCGCTCCTCTCCTGGTGCCTCTACCGCTCCATCCGCTACAAGGCCTACGGGCCCACCCACTACACCATGCTCGAGAACGCCGGCCTCTACTGGCACCTCGTTGACCTGATCTGGATCTTCCTCTTCCCCCTCCTCTACCTCATCGACTGAACCGGCCCGCGCGACAAGGAACCACCACATGAACCACAACGCTCAAGGCCACGCCGCCGGGTTCGATCCCAACGACCCGCACCACTTCTCCGACCTCGGCGAGCACCACGGCCACCACATCACCCCCACCAGAACACTCCTGATGGTCCTCGGGGCGCTCCTCTTCTGCACCGCCCTCACGGTCGTCGCCGCCGAGGTCGAGCGATATGCCGTCTTCGAGATGGGCTGGCAACTGCCCCACTGGGTCAATATCGCCGTCGCCATGAGCATCGCGACCGTCAAGGCGCTCCTCGTCATAGCCTTCTTCATGGCTCTCAAATACGAGAACCCCCTCTACACCATCATCTTCCTCTTCTGCATATTCGCCTTCGCCCTCTTCCTCGGTCTCACCGGCATGGAACTCGACAACCGGGGACACCTCTACGCCTGGAAACAACCCGCCATCCACCCGGGCGGAACCGGCGTCAACATGCCCGCGACCAGCGGCAACATCACCGTCGAGGGCGAGAAGCTCTCCATGGAGGTCGATGCCTTCAACAACGCCTCCCTCACCGAGAACCTCAAGAAGCAGTACATCGAGGAGCAGCACATCACCGAGGACGAGTACTGGGAGCGCTGGGCCGAGGCCAACCACGTCCACCCCAAGCACGACCACGCCCTCTCCGACGCGAACCACTCCGTCCCACGCCGCGGCCTGAGCGGCGCGCTCGACACCCACGCCCCGGAGGCTCCGGCCGCCGGTACCCACGGATCCGAGCACTAACCAAGGGCCCCCGGGCCCACGGAGCCGGTGGATGCAACGCCCAAAGCCAATCCCGCTCCTCACCGCGATCGTCGCCACCGTCCTCGTCGCGGTGTGCTGCGCCATGGTCGCCGCGCGGATCGTCCGGTTCAACCGTGAGCACGGCCGCGTGGTCTACGCGTTTCTCACGCTCGAAGAGCCCGAGTTCAGCTACGCCGGCCGCGAGGTCCGCGTCGAGTCGGTCCCCTCCGCCGCCCCCGGAGACCCCGGCGCCCTCACCGTCACCTATGGCGACGACACCCTCACCTTCCCAGTGGCCATCCCGCCCAAGCCCCACACCGGGAGCCTGCCCATCCTGAACCGCAACGACGATTGGTTCAAAATCGTCCGGTTCGCCCCCCTCACCGGACGCTCCTGGGACAACCTCATGCACGACATGGCCTCGGGGGCGGAGGCCGATCGCCTCGTGGTCGTCACCCGCGCGCTCCGCCCCGGCGTCAACCCCGACACCTGGGGCAGCGTCTGGCGCAAGGACTGGATCTTCGACTTCCACGAGTTCCAGCCCGGCGGCGGCTTCAGCCACGAACGCTTCGCCTATCCGAGTTCTCGAGATCTCCAGCAACTCGAGGCCCGCCGAGAGGAAGACGCCGAGCACAAGGCGGGCCTCCCCGAGCTCGACTCACGCTCTTGGGAATTCCAGATCGCCGACCTCCTGATGCCCGAGGGCAGCGCGCCAAGGCTGGTCAACGGCGATAGCCCCCTCGCCGCCGTCGGCTGGTGGTTCCCCGCCGCCGTCGTCTCGGTCTTCGCCGCCACCGGCGCGCTTGATCGTGGCCTTCGCGCCGACCCGGGTCCTCCCGCCCGCCCCGGCCCGCTAACCGCGCCAGCTCAGATCACCAGGTCGATCAGCCCCCCGATGGGCCAACGCCTCCGCGCCTGCGCGTAGACCAGGGGATGCTCCGACGGCCGCACCGCGCCCGCAGGCGCCGGGCCCGGCCCGGACACTGCGGGAGAGGAAACTCGCACGTTCCCGCAGCCGAGCCCCTCCCGCGAACCCCCTTCTTCAGCCGCTCGTCCAAGTGTGCGCAGTGCCTCGCCGACCTGCCGATGTACCAGCCTCGCCCGAGCATTCCCGATCTCAAGGTACGTTGAAAACGGGACGCTCCCCGCCACAGGCTCGAACAGGTCGTTCACAATCGGTCGGGCCCCAAGTCTGTGAGGCCCGAGCCCAGACGCCTCGGGGCACCGCGCCGGCGCAACCGCCCCGGGATGGGCCGGCGGCCGGAAGACTTCAATTTGGGGTTCAATCCGAGTCAACGACGGAACCAGGGGTGAATCCCGTGCCGGCGCATCCAAGACCCATAAACTCGGGGCCCGCGGGCCAAATCCGCCCCAGGGCGGGATCGGCTGCGCCGGCCCGTCGCACCCACGCCACGCCCGAGTGTTCCCAGGACGCACCGTGCTCCGAACCGACGCCCTCGACTACGAATTGCCGCCCGGACGGATCGCGACCCACCCGGTCGAGCCGCGGGACGCCGCACGGCTACTGGTCGTCCGGCAGGAGGCCGGCTGGACGCCCGAGCACCGCCACATCCGGGACCTGCCCGAACTCCTCGGTGCTGGGGATCGAATGGTCGTGAATACCTCGAGGGTGTTGCCCGCGAGGTTCCTCGGAGTCCGAGAGGACACCGGTGGCCACGCCGAAGGGCTCTATTTGCACGATGCTCCCGAAGCCTCACCCGGCCACTGGATCGCCATGATCAAGGCCCGTCGCCATCGCCCGGGGGCCCGGATCCGCCTCACCCGCGCCGGGAAGCCCTCCGCATTCAGCCTGGAATTGGTCGCACTGGCCCCACATGCACCCGGAGCCTGGCTGGTCCGGCTCCTCGCCGACCTCCCGTCGGCCGATGGCCCACCCAGCGCCCTGGAAGTGCTCGAAGCGGTTGGGCTGACCCCCTTGCCCCCCTACATCCTCGCCGCCCGAAAGGCCGGACACGATGCCGGCGACGACGCCATCGACCGGGACCAGTACCAGACCGTCTACGCCGGGGCCGAACAGGCCGGCTCCGTTGCGGCGCCGACGGCCGGCCTGCACTTCACGCCCGCGCTGCTCGCACGGCTCTGCGCAGCCGGTGTCGCCCGGACCGAAGTGGTCCTGCACGTCGGCGCCGGAACCTTTAAGCCCGTCGAGACCGATCTGGTGGAACAGCACCCGATGCACGCGGAATGGTGCTCCATGAATGAGCGAGCAGTGGGGGAGGTCGAGGCAACGCGCGCGGCCGGTGGTCGAGTGTTCGCCATCGGGACCACCTCGGCACGGACGCTCGAGAGCTATGCGCCGCGGGCGGAGGAGCGAGCGACCCCCCCGGGGCACCTCTCCACCCGGCTGCTCGTCACGCCGGGCCACGCGTTCCGTTGGGTCGACGGACTGCTGACGAACTTCCACCTTCCCCGATCCACCCTCATGGCTCTCGTGGCCGCCCGACTGCAAGAGCCCGACGAGCCGCCCCTCGCCGACGGCACCCCGCCCGGGGTGGCGAGGCTGAAGAGCCTCTACGCCGCGGCTCTTGATCGGGGATACCGGTTCTACAGCTTCGGCGACGCCATGTTGATTCTGCCGGCGCGGAGTGCCTGATCCTGGGAGTGGGCGCGCGGGGCGGCTTCTGTCGATAGAGTCCCCTGGTTCGGAAAGGCGAGGCTTGGGTCAGGTGGGCATGCAACTCGGTGGAATTCTGCAGCAGGTTGGCGTGCGCGCCGTCGGTCGGATCGACCCTGGCGCGATCGTTGTCGGCGTCACGGAGGATTCACGCCGCGTTGGCCCGGGCTGGATCTTCGTCGCCCGGCCCGGCCTCAAGGCCGACGGACGGCGCTTCATTCCCGACGCCCTCGCCGCCGGCGCCATCGCCATCGTGACCGATCGCCCGACCGAGGTGCTCCCCGCGGACACCCCGCTCCTCCTGACCCCAGACCCGGGCCTGGTCGGGGCCGTGCTGAGCGAACGCCTGGCCGGGGCTCCCTCCGCGACGCTCCGACTCGCCGGAATCACGGGCACCAACGGCAAGACCACCATCGCGACCCTCGTTTCGCAATGGGCGAGGCTCGCCGGCATGCCCTGTGGCCTCATCGGGACGGTCGAGATCGACGACGGTTCGGGGCCCCGGCCCTCCGATTTCACCACGCCCCCCGCCGAGCGCATCAGCGCACTCTTGGCCCGCATGCTCGACAACGGCTGCCGCGCCGCGGCTATGGAAGTCTCGAGCCACTCCCTCGACCAGCGCCGCGCGGCCGGTCTGCAGTTTCGGGCCGCGGTCTTCACGAACCTGACCGGCGACCATCTGGACTACCACGGCGATATGGATCGCTACGCCGACGCCAAAGCCCGCCTATTCGAGCAGCTCGGGCCCGACGCCATCGCGATCGTCAATGCCGACGACCCCTGGAGCGAGCGCATGGTCCGCTCGTGCCAGGCGCCCGTGCTCTGGTGCTCGGCTGGCTCCCCGCGCACCGGCGCGCCGGGCGCCCGCGTCGAGATCCACGGCGTCACCGCCGCGGGGATGCGCGTCGAGCTTTCCGGCCCATGGGGTCTGGTCCGCACGAGTTGTTCGCTGATCGGGCTCCACAACGCCATGAACCTGCTCCAGGCCTTCGCCGTGTGTACCGGCGCGTTCGGGCTCGCCCCAGATCTGCTCGGCGCGCTCGCGCCCTCCCTGCGGGCCCCGAACGGACGCCTCGAGCCGGTCCAGTCCGACGCCGACGATGTGACCGTGCTCGTTGATTTCGCCCACACAGACGACGCCCTGGCCAACGCCCTCCGGGCCGCCCGCCTCGCCACGGGCGCCGCCGCAAGCCTCTGGGCTGTCTTCGGCTGCGGCGGCGACAAGGACCGCACCAAGCGGCCCCGCATGGGCGCCGCGGCCTCGGCACTGGCCGATCGCGTCATCGTGACCAGCGACAATCCCCGCACGGAGAACCCCGAGTCGATCATCGACGAGGTCTACGCCGGGATCCCCCGTGACCGCTGGCCGGAGATCACCCGTCTTGCCGACCGCGCAGCCGCGATCCGCCACGCCGTGCTGCACGCCCGCGCGGGCGACGTCATCCTCCTCGCCGGCAAGGGGCACGAACGCGAACAGATCCTGCCCGACGGTGCGGGCGGTACCCGCCGCATCGACTTCGACGACCACGTGGTCGCCGCGGAAGCCCTCGCGGAACGCCGCCGCGACGTCGTGCCCGCCTTGGGTGAAGGGAGCAGGACGTGAGCGGCGCCGTCGCCAGCGGATTCTGGACCGATGAGACGCTCCGTGCCGCTGCCGGGGGATCCTGGCTGGTGGCCCCGCCCGTCGGCGCGCTCAAGGGGGGCGCCGCCATCGACTCGCGGGCGATCGAGCCGGGGTGCCTGTTCTTCGCCCTGCGGGGCGATCGGACCGACGGGCACCGATTCCTGCGCGAGGCCCGGGATTCCGGCGCCGCCGCCGCAGTCATCGATCGCCCCGACGCCTCAGGCGACTTCCCCGATGGACTCGGTGTGCTCCGCGTCGCCGACGCCCGCACGGCCCTGGGGCGCATCGCGGCCGCATACCGCAGGGCACTCGGCTCCACACGATTCATCGCGGTCACCGGCTCGAACGGCAAGACGACGACCACGCGGATGATCCACGCATGTCTCGCGGCCCGCCTCCGCGGCCGCTGCTCGCCCAAGAGCTACAACAACGACCTGGGCGTCCCGCTCACGATCCTCGGCGCCCGGCCGGGCGAGCACTATGTCGTGTGTGAGGTCGGCATGAATGCCCCCGGCGAGATCGAGCCCCTCTCGGCGATGATCCAGCCCGATATCGCGGTGATCACCACGGTCGGGCGCGCCCACGTGGAGGCATTCGGATCCGTCGAGGGCATCGCCGCGGAGAAGGCATCGATCGCTTCACATCTCGCGCCGGGGGGCGTCGTGGTGCTCAACGCCGACGCGCCCGCGCTCCGCCCCTGGCGAGACCGCTTCGAACGCACCATCACCTTCGGCGTCAGCGACGACGCGGACCTCCGCCTGGGCGCCGTCGGCGCCACCGCGACCGGCATCGCGTTCGCGCTCAACGGGAGGGCGTCGTTCGAGGTTCCCGTGCTCGGCGCGCACAATGCGGTGAACGCCGCCGCCGCGATCGCCGTCGCCCGACGCATGGGCGTCGATGACGACGCCATCCGGGCGGCCCTGGCGGCGTTCGAGCCGGCAGAGATGCGGCTCACCCGCCAGCGCGTCGGCGAGATCGAGATCATCAACGACGCCTACAACGCCAATCCGGACTCGATGCTGGCTGCGCTCCGCACCCTCGCAGGCCTCGCCCCCCGGGGCTCGAGGCGGGTCGCGGTGCTGGGCGACATGCTCGAGCTTGGCAACATGGCCGCCGACGCCCACCGCGAGGTCGGGCGCGTGATCGCCGGCGAGCGACTCGCCGATCTCGCCGTGCTGGTCGGCCCCCTCTCCGCCCTTGCCCGCGAGACGATCGCCGACGCCGGAATCGAGGCCGTCGCCGTCGGCGACCTCGCCGCGGGCGGCGCGGGCCAGGCCGCCGCGCTCCTCCAACGCGGCGATACCGTCCTCCTCAAGGGCTCCCGCGGCATGCGGCTCGAGCGGGTGCTCGAAGCCCTGCGCTCCCGCATCAACTCGACGACCTGACCGGAGCCCCGCGCCAGATGCTGTACCTGATCTTCGAAAGGCTCCGCTCGTGGTTCTACGACCACCACTTTGGCCTGCTCGACCAGATCGAGTTCCGCGCCCTCGCGGCCGCCGGCCTGAGCTTCCTGATCGTCCTGCTCTGCGGCCGGCGGGTGATCGCGCTGCTGACCCGCCTCAAGATCGGCGACTCCGGGCTGACCGATGCGGAGGCCCTGCGCCGAGTATCGACGAGCAAGGCCAACACGCCCACGATGGGCGGCGTGCTGATCGCCGGCGCAATCTTCTGCTCGACGTTCCTCCTCGGTGATCTCTCCGAACGCTGGGTGCAGCTCGGATTAATCGTGCTGATCTGGATGGCCGGGGTGGGGGCCGCCGACGATTGGCTGAAGATGACCGCGGCCCGCCGAGGCGGGTCGCGACAGGGGCTCTACGCGTGGGAGAAGCTGGTCTTCCAGATCGGGATCGGGGCCATCGTGGGCTACTTCGGCTACCGAGCAGGAATCAGCGACGCCCCGTCGACGTGGCACACGTGCTCAATCTGCCCTTCCAGAAGACCTACGCCTCATCGCTCACCGACCAGCTCGGACCCGGCGTTCTCGTCCTCCCATTGGGCGTTTACATACTCTTCTCTGTCTTGATGGTCGCGGGCATGAGCAACGCGGTCAACATCACCGACGGCATGGATGGACTGGCCGCTGGCGTCAGTGCCGTCGTCACGCTCGGTCTGGTCGTCCTCACCCTGATCGCCAGCAACAAGCAGGGCTGGGCGCAGACACTCCTTGTGCCCTCGATCGCCGGCGCCGGTGAACTCGCCGTCCTCGCCGGCGCCACCGCCGGCGCCTGCCTCGGCTTCCTCTGGTTCAACTGTTCACCCGCTCAGGTTTTCATGGGAGACACCGGCTCGCTCTGCCTCGGCGGCATCATCGGCTACATCGCCGTCGCCGTACGCCAGGAGTTCGTCGTCCTCCTCATGAGCGGGGTGTTCCTTGCCGAGATCGGCTCGGTCATCATCCAGGTCGCCTACTTCCGTGCCACCGGCGGGAAGCGCGTGTTCCGCTGCGCCCCATACCACCACCACCTGCACCTCGGCGGCTGGACCGAACAGCAGGTCGTGTCCCGCCTCTGGATCGTTTCTGTCATCCTGCTGGTGCTCGGCCTCGCCTCGATCAAGGTGCGATGAGCAGCCAGTCAACGCCACGAGATCATCGGCGCCTCGAGCTCGATATGGTCTTGGACCGCGCCGCTCTCGCCCGGGTCGACCTCGATCTCCAGCTCAAGCGATCCACCCAGCGGGACATTGATGACAACCTCGGGGCGTGAGCCGTTCAACCGCTCCCGGAACAGCTCGGTGCCCGCGGCCCTGACGACAACGTCGCAATCGCCCCAGGCCCACATCGCGGGTGGCAGGACCGCCTTCGCAGCAAAACGCACGCCCGGCCGCGGGAGACTCCACGAAACCACCACCGGCCCGCGGAGCCCGATCGTTGCCGCCCCGAGCGGCAGGTCCCAGGCCGCGGCCCGGGGCTCCACTCCGCCCGGAATCGCTCCGGAACTCTCGGCCCGCTCGGGCGTGATCGAGCCCAGAGGCGAGACGCTCCCAGGATCAAGTAACACCGCGCGAAGGTCGGAGGTCGGGAGTTCGAGGCTCGCCTCGGGAGACTCGGAACCAAGGTGGAGACCGACCCGGCCCGTCACGCGCACCTCCACTGCCGCCACGGCGAGCACGTCGGCATCGGTCCAGACCATCATGCCCCTGGGCTCGGTCGGCGGATTGGCCAGGGCGATCGCCGCCACGCGCTCGAGAGGCACCTCCGTCACGCCCTCTGCACCTTCCACGCGGGTCGGGTCGCCGAGCGCGGCGAGAAAGCCCGTCAGCGCATCACCGTTGATGAGCACGATCTGGTCGTCGACCCAGGTCATCGGCTCGCCCCCCGGAGCCCTGAGCGCCATGGCGTGCACACGCTCCAGCGGGACGGGCAATTCCAGCACACCGCGCAGCGACCAGGTCAGCGATTCTCCGCGTCCCGCGATGAGAGACCCGCTCCAATGCTGGCCGTCGGTGAGTTCGAGCCACGAGTCGAAGGCAGGCTCCGTCGGAGGCTCAGTCCCGCGGACCGGCCCGAAGAGCTCGGTCTGCTGTCGGATCCAGGGCAGTTCGCGGGCCGGCCGGTCGGGCGGTGGCTCCGTGTGGACGATCGCCACCAGAGAGGCGACCTTCTCGGTGCGCGTTCGCCCATCGGCATCGATGAACCACACCAGCCCGTCGCGGCACTGCGTCAATTCCACCCGCTCCCGGTGGAGTTCGCGATCCACCAGCTCCCAGTCGCCCTGGGCCACAGCGTTCGGCGCCGAGCACCACGCCAGGCCGATCCCGGCGAACGCGATGGAACAGATGGACGGGTGTCGCTTCATTTCTGAAAAATCGGCAAGTAGCGTTTGGGCATCTGCAGGATGATCAGGCTCATGGCGGTGCCGTAGGCGTCGCCGATCGATGTGTCCGCCCACGAGCCGTCATCGAGCTGGGATGCGATGAGCTGCCCTCGGATGGCCGGCCACCAATCCTGCCAATACGCCCCGCCCGCGAGGTACATGGTCTGCGTCGCGTAGTAGTGCCCGTAGAAGTAGTGGGCGGCGTTGGCCTCCTTGCCCGGCGTCGCCGTGTCGAGCAGGTACGCGAGCCCCTTGTCGATCGCGTTGTCCTCGTAGATGCCCGCGTAGTAGAGGCTCGCGACCCCGGCCGCCGAGCGGGGCCATGCGCTCGTCCCGCTCTCGAGCTGATACTTGAACCCCCCGTCGGGGTTCTGGCACTGTCTGACGTACTCGACCGCCCGGTCGATGACCTTCTTGTCGATCTCAAGCCCGGCGTTCCGGGCGGAACGCAACGCCATGATCTGGCAGATGGTGACCGACACGTCCGCGTCGTAGGGCACCGGGTTGTACCGCCAGCCGCCCTGATCGTTCTGTGTCCGCTCGATCAGCCGGCACGCCCGAGACAACGCTTCATACACCCGGTCCGCCTGGGCCGTGTCCCCACCCCTGGCCGTCATCCCGTAGACCTCGCCCAGAAAGAGGGTCGCGAAACCGTGGCCGTACATCGGACCGTTCGCGGCGTCCGCGGCGATCAGCCCGTTCTCCGTCGAGTTCGCGAGGATGTACGCCAAGCCTTTCTCGACCACCGGCGCATATTCCCCACGGCCGGGGAGGTTCCCATCAGCCATGAAGGCCAGCCCGGCCAGGGCGGTGATCGCGACGTTCTTCGAGTACCGCCCGCCCCCGAAAGAGCCGTCTTCATTCTGCACCGCCGCGAGGCGGGCCAGTCCCCGCTTCACCGCTTCGTCAAGCTCGGGGGTGATCTCGTCCTGGAGCGGGTTGTTGGCCGCCGAGGGGTCGGAGGGCTGCGCCTCCTGGGCGATCGCCCCCGGCCCGTGCCACACCAGGGCCGCGAACGCTATCGCGATCATCGCGGGACGCCGTGCATTCATGGCTTGGGCTCCTCGGCGAGCCTCTTGTAGTAGGCCTCCGTCAGCTTGCGATAGGTCGCGCTGAAGCGGTCGCTGGATCCCTGGATCAGGGCGTCGCGCAGTCTGGCCGGCAGCGCGCCCCAAGCCGCAAGGTCGGACGCCTCTTCAGGGCGAAGGGCTCCGGTCTGCAACCCGGGCGGCGTTGCCTCGCCGTGGTTGTCGCCCTTGCCCGCCTGCGGGCTCGATTGCTGGTTGGGCTGCTGCGACTGCTGGGGCTGTTGGTTGTTCGCGCTGGAACTCGAGGAGTTGCCCCCCTGCTGCGCGCGCTTCTCAGCATCGGCGATGAGCTTATCGAGCTTCTGCAGCACGTCCTCCTGCATGCGCTGGGTGGCGATCCCGGTGTCCTTGGAGGCGCTGATCCGCCGGGCCGACCGCTCCATCAGGTCCACCGCCGACTTGAACTCGTCGACGATCTCCTTTCCCGACAGCAGCGTGTCCAGGTCGTCGCCCGGCGCATCCTCGGGGAGGACACCCTCCGCGGCCTTCTCCGTGTCCGTGCCCCCGGTGCCCAACAGCTCGTCAAGGCTGGGGAGCGGGTCGCCCTTCTCCGGCGGGTCCTGCTGCTGGGCCGAGGCGCAGGCCGCGCCGAGCGCGAGGGACAGCAGGCACGCGATAGAGAACCGATTCATTGCGGTGCTCCTCCCGGGCTTGGGGCTTCCTTCGGCTTCGTGAGCTTCTCGACCAACGCGGCCCCTCGCGACGCCAGTTCCCGTTGCAGACCGGCCAGCTCGGTCAGCTCCGCCTCGTCGGGACGCGACGCGGCCTCGTCGGTGTTTCTCGTCCACTCCATCGCCTCGGCCTGCATGGCACGCAGCAGCTTCAGCTCCGCAAGGTCCGGGATGATCGGAGGCGTCTGTCCGCCGCTGCCCCCGCCACCACCGCCCCCCGCCCCGGCCTGCTGGTCGCGGAATCGGGGGTCCTGCTTCTGCTCGGCCATCGCCTCGATGAGCGACCGGAGCACCCGCACGATCGTGGCCTGTCGGCGCCCGACATCCTCGGTGGCCTCGCCCGCGAGCAGTCGATCCGTCGCAGCGCCGGCCGCGGCGTCGAGCCGGTCGTGCGCAAGCTCGAACACCGCGGCTTCCTCGAGCGCCTTGGTGGAGCGGCGGAGCTCGGTGAGCGATTCCCGCACGCCCTGCTCCCGCTGGCCCAGCGCGCGGACAGTCGCCCGGCCGCGACGGTCGAGCTCGGCCCCGAGCAGGGGCGCGGTCTCGTCGGCGATGGCAACCTGCTGCTCGAGCAAATCCCGATACGCCTTGCGCAACTCCGAGCGCTGCCGGGCGCTCTCCCGGCCGGCGGCGTCCTCGTTGAGCCGCTCGGCTTCGGCCTTCGCCTCCCGGAGCTTCGACAGGCTCTGGTCCTCGGCCACGCCCGCGCTCTCCGCGCTGGCGTCCCGCAACGAGCCCACGGCCCGCTCCTGCGCTTCCGAGGCAAGCCCGACGATCGCCACCACGCTGGCCAGGTCCCGCTGCGGCCCGATCTCGTCGATGAGGCCGAGCGTGTTCGTCGCCAGTGCCACCATCCCCGGCCCCAGCGCCGGCAGATCGGCCCCGTCCGGAGTCGCGGCGAGTGCCGTGATCTGTCGCTCCTGCTCGCCGATCAGCCCCTCGAGCGAGTCCATCACGCTGGCCAGGACCCGGCGCAGCGCCACGTCCCGAGAGGCAGCCGCGGAATCCATGTCCTCGAGCATCTGCTCCAGCGCTTCCGCCGCGGCCTGCTGGCCCTGGGCGGCGGCCCGGGTCTGGTTCTCGCCCACCTGCGCCGCGGCCTGCCGCATCTCGTCGGTGACGCGGTCCTGACGGCCCCGCTTGGCGGCCCGGGACATCGCCTCGGCCTGCCCCGGGTCGATCTTCCTGAGTTGCTCAGACCGGTCGGTCAGTGTGTCCAGAGCCTGCCGCGCCCGCTCGGCGGCGTCACGCTGCCGGGCGGCGATCCGCTCCAGTTCGCTCAGATCCTCCGGAGACAGCTGCTCCAGGGCCTGACCGGTCGTGCGCTGGCCGAGCGACGCCGTGTCGGCGATGAGCGACCGCTGCTCGGCCAGCAGGCTCTCGACCGTCCGCCGCGCCACCCAATTGTCCTGCCCCTGGTCGAGCATGGCGATCAGGCTCTCGAGCTCTTCCCGCACGGCGTCCTGGGCCGCGACGGCCTCATCAGCCCTCTCGGCATCGAGGGCCTGGGCCGCCTCGTCCGAATCCCTCGTGGCTTCCGTCAGCGATCTCGAGGCGTCATCGAGCATCCCGGTCAGCGTCTCGTCCGCCAGCCCGTTGCGGACCGCGCGTTCCAGCAGACGCCCGATCGCCTCGTCTTGCGACTGGAGCCGCTGGGTCAGCGCCGCCTGCCGGTCCGGCGCATCCGACTCGGCCCCCGCTTCGCGGACACGGCGTTGCTCCGTATCAATCTCGATCGCCGCCTTGCGCACCCCTGTGAGTTCGCCGCGGATCTGCGCCGCGAACGTCGCCTCGTCGATGACCCGCAGCCGACGCAGGGCCGATGTCGCCACGCGGGCATCGGGCCCGCCGTCCTCGGGCGCGGCGAACACATCGCGTCCCCTCGCCGTGATCCATACCTCGTCGCCCGCACGGGCGCCGATCGTCGCCAGATCGATCGGCGACTCGGCCCGCCCCTGCGCCTGCGGCGTGTCGAACTCCACGAGCGTCATCCGCACCGGTTCGCCCAGAGGCTCCGGCGCCGCGCCCTCACTGCCGGCCGCCCGCCGCGCCAACTGCCGCTCGATCGAGAGCCAACGCACGCCGAAGTCGTCGCGACCCTCTGCCGCGATCCGCATCGCGGCCGTGGGGAGCACCGACTCGTCGTACGCCGGCTCCACCACTGTGACCGCGGCCGGGGCGTCCTGCAAGACCTCGAACGCGAGCACGAGCGGCTCCACGCTCTCCAGCCCGCCCTCACTGACGAGCGACACCTCGGCGCGCTCACGCTCCTCCGCTCGACGCTCAAATACCAGCGTGGCCGCGTCGGGCTGAGTCCAGCCCGCGGGGAGCGCGCCGCCCGCGAGCGAAGCCGGCGACGCAAGCCGGAGCGTCACCCTGATCGTCGAGCCAGCCAGCACCGGGTTCAGTGTGGCCACGCCCTGCGAATCCGGCACGATCCTCTCCACGTCCCCCCGCAGGAACGCGCCCCCGAGCCCGGCCGCATAGGCGGGCGGATCCACCCGCGCCGAGATCGACGCGACGCTCGGCCGGGCCGCGAGCCGCAGCCGGACCGGGTCGGTCCGGTCGTCCTCGGTCTCGAACCAGTACTCGATCTCGCCGGAGACCGCCTCGCCCACATCCGGTTCCACGAGTCGTTCGAACAACTCGCCGCGGGCGGCCGCCTCGCCCGCCAGCCGGTTCTGCGAGGTGAGCATCACCCGGATGATCCGCGGATCCACACCATCGGCGAGCACGCGATAGGCCGCCCGGACGTCGGTCTTACCCATGGGCAGGCGCGATTTGGTCAGGAGCGCACGCAGCGGCAGGGCCTCGCCGATCGGGTGGACCCCCGCGAGCGTCGCGTCGCGCACCATGGTCCGCTTCGGCCAATCGATGCGGGCGAAGGGCCAGATCGTCCGCGCGAGGCCCACGCGAGCCAACTCCGGCCGGGCCAGCCCCGCCCCACCCGCGACGACCACGACCGCAGCGAGCAGAAGCCCGGCCCTCGCGAGGTCCCGCGTGCGCACGAGTTTGCTCCCGCGCAGCGAACGCGCGATCTCGTCGGCGCTGGCGCTCGCCCGACGCACCAGATCGGCCGAAAGCGCCGAGGGCTCGGGCCCCTGCGCGAGATCCACCCCCGAAGCCAGGCGGCCGCGCGCCTCGGGGCGGACCCGCTCGATCCGGAGTGCCACGTCGGCCAGCGACGGCCGCAGGCCCGAGGCCGGCCGGATCAGACGGCGCCAAAGCTCGAAGCCCACGAACGCGAGCAGCCCCAGATGCAACACCCGGACGCCCCGGGGGAGCCGGAACAAGTAGTCGATCGCCCCGAGAGCGAACAGGCACGCGAGCAGGAGCGCCGCCGCCCGGAGCCAGGCGCTCGCGACCAGCACCGCCCGGACCCGACGCCGCAGCCCGCCGACGAATGCTGTCGCCGGGGTCATCCCGCCCGATCTTCCCTGTTGCTCCGTCATGGCCCGACCGGCCCTCCTGGCGCGCACCAATACCCTCTCATATACCAGAGATTCGTGCCGAGGCTTCCCGGGGCTTCCGCGAAACCGGCAACTCCGATCAAATCCCGAGCACCGACCCCTCCATTATCAGGCATAATCCGCCCACGACACCTGTTCTGGAAGGCATGACCATGAGAATCACCGATCGAGCCCTCGGGCTGCTGCTGCTCGCCGTGCTCCCGTCCCTCCCCCTCGGCGGCTGCGCCGGCTCCGGCGACACCGCCACATCCGGCTCCCCGGCCGTGCTGCCGGCCGATGTCGCGGAACAGTGGCGGGGCAAGGTCGTCGTCGCCGACTTCTGGGCCACCTGGTGCGGCCCCTGCCGGGCCAGCTCGCCCAATGTCCAGATCCTCCACGAGCAGTTCGCCGCCGACCCCGGCGTGCTCGTGGTCGGAGTGCACGCCGACGACAACGTGCCCGACCCCGAGAGCTACATCCAGGAGCACGAATACACCTACCCCATCATCGCCAGGGGTGAGGCCATCGCCGACTCGTTCGGCGTCCACGCCCTGCCCACCTTCGTCGTGCTCGATGCCCAGGGGCGCGAGGTGATGCGGCACGTCGGGATGATGGATCAGGGGGTGCGCGAGAAGATCGCCGCACAGGTCGCCAAGCTGCGCGGGTAGGGAGCGGGGGCCTAGGCCTTGGCCGCGGCGGGGGCCGAGTTGACGATATTGGTCAGCAGCATCGAGATGAGGCATCCGATGACGTATGCCTGCACAAGGTCGGCGGCGCCCTGCCACCCCAGAACCGCACCCGCGAGCAGCGCCGCGAAGAACGCAACCAGGCCGAATAAGTAGGCGAGCATGATGAGCCGGGGCTTGCCGACCCTGCACAGGCCGACAGACGCGACCGGGGCGACCAGGAGCATCACCCCTCCGCCGATCAGGAACAGCAGATCGAGCCCGGTCACCGCATAGCCGATCCAGCCCGCGGCACTGATGAGCAGCGTCAGCCCGAAGAGGCTCGCCCACAGCCGCTGGTCGGCCCTGATCGCATGCCGCCCGAACGGATGCACCAGCAGCATCAGGTTGAAGAGCGGCGTGGCAAACCACGTCAGCAGCACGAAGGCGACGTATGTGACGATGAGGGGCAGCAGGAAGGGCTTGAACTGCGGATTGCTGGCCAGCGCCGTCCGTGCGACCTGGTACCCCAGCCAGCCCACGATGATGACCGCCCACTGCACCTTGCCGCTCTTGGTCGCCATCCAGAGCATGTACCTGAGGAACACGCGGTAGATCGGGTTGGTCGCCTTGATCGCCTCCACCATGCCCGCGCGGGCCCAGTCGAGCCCCGGGTCGAGCCGGAGCGCCTCCCGGAAGTGCGTCTTGGCCTGTCGGATCTCCCCACGGTGCAGGCACGTCCACCCCGCGTTCGCGTGCGCCACCGGGCTGTCGGGGTCGCGCTCCAGCGTCCCGCGGCTGGCCTCCATCGCCTCGGCCTTGCGCCCCAGGCCCCGCAGCGCCATCACCCGCATGTGGGCGCAGCCCGCGTGCTCGCCGTCGAGCGCGAGCCCGCGCTCGGCCGCACCGAGTGACTCCGTCCAGCGTTTGGCCCCGGCATGAAGCCCCGAGAGCAGACGCCAGTGGTCGGCGTTGGATGGATCGAGCCGAAGCGCCTCCTGCGCCTCGCGCATCGCCTCCTTGGGCATGTCGCGATCGAAGTACACGCTCCCCAGCACAAAGTGCAAGAAGGCTTCCTCGGGATCGAGCGACACCGCCCGCTCCGCAAGCTCCGTCGCAGGCCCGTAGTCGTCCTCCCGCAGATGACACCAGGCCAGCCACGCGCACGCCAGCGCGTTGTCAGGGTCCTCACCCAGCGCCTGGCGCAGCGGACCCTTGGCAAGGTCGAAACGCTGCTGCTGCAGCAGCAGCTGGGCGTGCGACATGTTCCGGTCGAACGTCGTCATTTCTTCTTGAGAAACTCCAGCACGTCGTCGTAGAGCCCGGCCTGATTCGCGTAGAGCGCATGGTTCTTGGCCGTCGAGAACCACTCGCGCGTCGAGGGCTTGACCTCCCTGGCCGCCTTGGCGAGATCCTTGGTCCGGACCGGCTCGGGCGTGCCCGTCCTGATCGCCTCGCGAAGGCGCTCCTCCACCGCGATATCCACGAGGCTCTTGAGGTCCGCCCCGCTGAAGCCTTCAGTCTTCTTGGCCACCGCCTCCGCGTCCACGTCCGACGTCGGCCGCCCCTTGAGCAGGATCTTCAGGATCGCCGCCCGCGCCGGCTCGTCCGGCGGCGGGACAAAGATGATCCGGTCAAACCGACCCGGCCGCCGAAACGCCGGGTCGATATGCCACGGCGCGTTCGTCGCCGCCAGCACCAGAACCCCGTCGTTCCGCGAGTCAATCCCGTCCAGCTCGCTCAGGAACTGATTCACCAAGTGCCGCGCCGCGCTGTGCCGCATATCGCCGCGGCTGGCGCCCAATGCATCCACCTCGTCAAAGAACAGCACGCACGGCTTGTGCCCCCGCGCCTGCTCGAACAACTCGTGCAGGTTCCGCTCGCTCTCCCCCATCCACATGTTGAGCACGTCGGAGATCCCCACCGAAAGGAACCTCGCCTCCACCTGCCCCGCCGTCGCCCGCGCCAGGTGTGTCTTCCCACACCCCGGAGGTCCATACAGCAGGATCCCACCGCCGATCTCCTTGCCGTACGCCCGGTACAGCTCCGGGTGCTCGAGCGGGTGGATGATCTTCATCCGGATCTCGTCCTTCACCCGATCCATGCCGCCCACATCCTCAAACGAGGTCTGCGGCCGCTCGACCGCTGCCGACGGGTCCCCCTCCGGCTCCGCCCTCCACTCCTCGTCGTCGTCGTCCTCCTCCAGCGAGGGCCGGTGCGCCGGCAGCGCCCCGAGTTCCTCCGCCAGCACGGAATCCGCCGCCTCCGAGTCGAGATCGACACCCATCCGATACTGCGTGCGAGCCCGGTCGATCTCCCCGGCCCTCGCCAACGCCCTCGCGAGCAGCACCCGCGACTGCCCGGTCGCGTTCTGCTTCACGACTTCTTCGAGCACCACGATCGCGTGCGACGCCCGGTCCTGCGCCAGGTACGCCCGCGCCAGCCCCAGCTTGCACCCCACGTCGCCGGGCGCCATCGCGATCGCCTGCCGAAACTCCCGCTCCGCTTCGTCGGCCCGACCAAAGCCCAGCAGCGTCTCCGCCAGGTGCACCCGCAACGGCACGTTCTCCGGCGACACCTTGAGCGCCGCCCGAAGCGCGTGGATGGTCTCTTCCCCGCCCACCGACATCGCCACCTCCCAATCCAGCGCCATCGATCCCCGCCGCCTCCCGGGCGGCCGGCCCATCGTACACCCCCAGGTCCCCCCCGGCGAAGCACTATTCTGCCGGCCAAAGCCGTCCCATCCCACCCCATATCGCCCGAGCAGCCGGACAGCCAGCCGTGACAGGCGAGCACACGGCGCGCATCTTGGTCTCCGCCGACAAACGACGTCCGGCCCATCACGGAGAGTGCCATTGACCATCCGCCCATCCAGGCTCGCCGCCCTTCTTGCCCCGTTTATCGCGGCCTGTGCCGCGCTTGCGCAGACGCCCCGCATCGACGTGGGATTCACCAGGATCCCGCCCAACGCCGGCGCGCCCAGCTCTTCTGCCATCGGCATCTCCATCCGCCTCACAGGCGATGACGACGGCTCCACGCTCGTCGGCACCGCGGGTGAATGGGGCGGCATCAAGAGCTCACCCGAAGAAATCCACGACCTCCTCGTGACCGACGACGCCGGCGCCCCGTGCGACATCGCACCCGGCGACGACCACGGCTGGATCATCAAGCACCCCCCCGGCGCAGGACTCACGATCACCTACCAGCTCCGTCCCGAACCACGCCCGCTCCTCGAGCCTGGCCACAACGACTACCGCCCGCTCGTCCGCGACGGCCTCTTCCACGCGATCGGCAACCACGCCCTCGTGCTCCCGCAGGAAGACCCGCGCCAGGCCGAGTTCCACGTCTCGTGGACCGGCTTCGACGGCTGGACCCTGGCCAGCTCGCTGGGGCCCGGCGCCGACACGCGAGAGATCACCCTGCCCATCGACGAGTTCCGCAACTCCTTCTTCATCGCCGGCGACCCCTCCATCGTGCGTCTGGTTTCGCGCGAGCTGAAGGGCAACACCGTCGGCCTGGCCCTGATCGACGCCGACTGGGGCTTCACCGACGACCGATTCCTCGACATGGTCCTGCAGGTCGTCAGCGCCGACCGCGACTTCTTCGCCGACCACACCGACCCCTGGTTCCTCGTCGCGCTCACCCCCAACGGCGCCCGCGCCGGCGAGCACGGCTTCTACTTCGGCGGCACGGGCCTCTTGCACTGCTTCGCGCTCTACTGCAACACCGGCCTCGACCTCACGCAAGGCTCCGACCAGGCCGCACGCATCGAGCACCTCCTCGCGCACGAGTACTTCCACAACTGGAACGGCGGCAAGATCCGACTCGAAGCCCCGCAGGGCTCCGCCTACTGGTTCAGCGAGGGCTTCACCGAGTACTACGCCCGCAAGCTGCTCCGTTCCGCCGGAATCTGGACCGACGAGCAGGCACTGGCCAATCTCAACGAATCCCTCGGCGGCTACGACCGCAACCCCATGCGGGCCGTCCCAAACAGCCGCATCGCCGCCGACTTCTGGAACGACCGCGACGTCGCCGACATGCCCTACCGCCGCGGCGACCTCATCGCCCTCACCATCGACGAGGCGATCCGCCATCAGACCGACGGCGCCGAGAGCCTCGACAGCCTCATGCGCGAGCTCTACGCCCGTGCGGCCGCCGGCCAGCCCGCACCCACACCCGACGACCTCTTCACCATGATCGCCTCCCGCGCCGGCAACGACCTGGCCGCCACCATCCGCGCCTGTGTCGAGGAGGGTCAGGATGTGCCCATCCCCGAAACCCTCGCCGACGGCGCCCTCACGCTCTCCTCCGGCCTCATGCGCTTCGGCGACGATGGCTTCGACCTCGGCGCCAGCCGCGCCGCGGGCAAGGTCACCGGCCTCCGTCCCTCCACCGGCGCCGCCGATGCCGGCCTCCACGAGGGCCAGACCCTCGTCAGCGTCGAACGCCTCCCGCCGGCCAACGGCCCCGGCCGTCTCAAGGTCGTCACCCGCCAGGGTGACGGCTCCGAGCACACCGCCATCTTCGACGCAGTCGGCGCGCTCCAGACCGTCCGACGCTACAAGCCCGCCAACTGATCAAAGCCCCGCAAAGCCAGCACGCGAAGGCGCGGCGCAGCCCCCACCAACGAAGAAGACGACAACGCGCCGCCATCGAGCCCGGCAACGCCCGCGCCCCCTCCCCGCTTTAAACGCCTCAGGGACCGCCCGCACCGACCGACCCCACCGGGATCGACGGATCCCCGAACAGCATGTACTTCATCCCCTGGAAGAAGATGCTGGCCGGGTACCACCCGTCATCCGGCACGATCGTGGCCAGCCCCGCGTGGTCGAAGTAATACGACTCGGCGTGCGCCCAGCAATCGCCGAGCCGGACCGACGCTCCCTCGGAACCCAGCCCCGCCGAACCCAGCCCGGCAGCCCCATCCACAAACCCCTCGACCAGCGTCATCGCGCACGGCTGGCTCCCCGTGTTGCACCCGATATACGCCACCGCCCCGTTCTCGCTCCCCACCACGAGCTGCTCCCCGAGCCCCGTCATGTTGTGCGCCCCCCGCGCATAGCACGCCGGCGCCGGCGGCGGCTCGCTAAACACCTCCCCGTGGTCCGATCCCGCGTGCTCCTTCCCGTCCACATCCTCGTAGGGCTCGTACGGCGGGAGCGTCGCGAACCGTGCCGTCGAGCATCCCGCCGAGATCATCACCGCCAGGTGGTCCGCGTTGTGCATCTCCGGCAGGTTGGCAGTCCCGATGCACTCGTGCCACGTGTTGTCGCTCCCGTGGCCCGCGTGGATGAGCAGCCCCACGCCCGAGTTGAGCAATCCCACGATCTCCGCCGCGCTCGGCTCCGCGACTCCGTACGACTTCCCGTCGTAGTACCGCCGCTCCACCGCGAAGCGGCCCTCGAGCGTCCTCCGCAGTTGCTCAAACTCCCCCCGAGCATCGACCCAGCCGCCCACCATCGCCAGCCCCGCCCGCGCCGGCCAGGCCGTGCCCCCGTCGGCGCCATCGACCGCGGCGTGCTTCCCCGCCTGCTCGACTCCGCGCTCGTACCGCATCGTCTTGCCCGCCACCAGCGCGACGCCTTCTGGCGTGCTCACCGGCCACCGCCCCAGCGCCAGCTCCGGCCTGTAGTCCACCCGGTCGTAGTTGATCGGGTCGCTCTTGAAATGCTCCCCCCGCACCTCACCGAAGTACGCCGCGTGGAACCCAACGTACTGCGCGTTCCAGCTCTCGAACGAGCCGTCGGGCTTCGCCACGTCGGCGTAGTACAGGTCGCTCGGGTAGAAGGCATAGTTGAACGCCGCCTCCGTGTTCCGATCCAGCACCATGTACCGCACCGGCATCACATCCGCATCGCCCACCAGCAGCACGTACCGGATCCCGCCCTCGCGCCACCGCTCAAACAGGTACCGCTTCAGCCGCTCTGGATCGTCCGCCCCCTCGCCCGCCGCGAGCGCATCCTCCAGCGTGACCAGTGACGTCGGGAGCCGCGCTCCCTTGAACGCAACAAACTCCCCCAGCGACGCCGCCAGCCCCGCCGGCGCCACTACGAGCAGCCCCGGCCCATCCGCCCCACCTGAGCAGTTCCCGGCCGCAGTGTTGCCGACCCACGCCAGCCCCGCCGCCCACGCCAACACCAGTGCCCTGCCCATCGCTCTCGACTCCTGAAGGTTGCTCCCAGCCTACCCGATCCCCTCCCGCGCATCCCACGCCGCCAGGGTCGCCGCAAACAACCTGTCCGCCTCTGCCTGCAGCCCGGCGATCTCGCCCGGCCCCGGCGGATAGCACAGCCTGCACACCGCCGCATACGCCTCCGCCGGCAGGTCGTCACCCAAGTACCGGAACCCGTAATCGTGCCGCTCCGGGCAGTGCACCGCCCGCAGCAGGTCCACCACCAGCCGCAGCGTGATCGCCTGATAGAAGTACGCCGCGTCCGGCGCATGCCCCCTCGCCGCCATCTTCGCCGCCAAGTGCCGGAACATCGGGTACTTCACCCGGATCTCCTCCACCTTCTTGCGAACGGTGGCCCCAATCGCCGCCCGGTCCACGTGCGCCTCGCCCACCTCCCCATCCTTGTCGAAGAGCACCACCGCCCTCCCGTGCCGCTCGACCTCGAGCCAAGGGTGCTTCTGCCCCTGTTCCATCACCACCCAATCGAGCATGAGCCACTGCGGCGCATCCTCAAACTGCACGAATCCCTGCGCAAACCCATGCCAGGTCGGCGCCGGCAGCCGGTACCGCAGCCGCACCCCAGCCGCCCGCCCCATCGCCCTATCGATCGCGGCGATCGCCTCTTCCGTCTGCCCGGGTGCAGCAATCGCCATCAAGTCCACATCCGACACCGCGTCCGCCCGCCCCGTCGCGTCCGACCCGCCCAGCCACGCCGCCCGGACGCACGCCTCCCCTTCCAGCCCCGTCCGCAGCGCCCCGATCAATTGCTCGCGTTCCAGCATGACCCCTCCTACCGCCCCGCCACACCCGGGTCGCACCCCGACCGAATACGGGCCGCACCCCGCCGCACGATACACTCGGCCGATGGCCGCCACCCCGCTCCACGTTGTCACCGGTGCCCTCGGCTACACGGGCCGGTCCATCACCGAGCAGCTCCTCGCGCAGGGGGCCCGCGTCCGCACCCTCACCAACTCTCCCAACCGCCCCAACCCCTTCGGCGACAAGCTCGAGATCCACCCCCTCGCCCTCGACAGCGCCGACACCCTCGCCCGCTCCCTCGAGGGCGCGGATGTCCTCTACAACACCTACTGGGTCCGCTTCAACCACGCCCTCTTCACCTTCGACCGCGCCGTCGCCGGCACCAAGGCCCTCTTCGACGCCGCCCGCCGCGCCGGCGTCAAGCGCATCGTCCACGTCTCCATCCTCCACGCCCGCGCCGCCGACGACCTCGGCTACTACCGAGGCAAGCACGAACTCGAGGCCGCCCTCGAGCAGTCCGGTGTCCCCCACGCCATCATCCGCCCCGGAGTCCTCTTCGGGCGCGGCGACATCCTCGTCAACAACATCGCCTGGGTCCTCCGCCACCTGCCCGTCTTCGGCCTCTTCGGCGACGGGCGCTACCGCCTCCGCCCCCTCCACGTCGACGACATGGCACGCCTCTGCATCGACCACGCCCACCGCGCCGGCTACACCCACGCGGACGCCGTCGGTCCCGAGGGCTTCGAGTTCCGCGGCCTCGTCCGCGCCATCGCCGCCATCATCGGCGTCAAGCGCCCCACCTTCCCCGTCCCCCCCGGCCTCGGCTACCTCGTCGGGCGCTGCGTCAACCCCTTCGTCCGCGACGTCATCATCACCCGCGAAGAGATCGAGGGCCTCATGCGCGGCCTCCTCGATTCCGATGCCCCCGCCGCGGGTCACACCAATCTCACCGAATGGGCCGCCCAGCACCGCGACACCCTCGGCCGCCGCTACGCCAGCGAGGTCGGCCGCAGAGTCCACCGCGCCGCCGCCTACGAAGCGATCTGATCTCCCGCCTTGTATGGGGGGGCGGCCGGCCTGCACCACTCGCTGCTCGGTCCCTCATACCTGGCTGCTTGCACGAGTTTCCATGCATCCGCTGGTTTGGATCCGCGTCCTTGTGCCGCTGACGGGTGGCTGGCCGGCGAACCGTCAGCGAGCCACTCACCGTCCCCCGACAACCTCGCCCGCCCCCGAACGCGGCCCTGTCCCGTGCTCCGGCCGCAGCCCGGGGCCCCAGCCCGCTCGCTCCCAGAGACCCCGAACGGGGGTGAAAGTGCCGTCAACCCCGCACAGCCCAAACTCCCCGACATCCAGCCCCCGCGGCGCCATGCTCCGAGAACTTCGGCGCTTCAGCACTGATGCACCCAACCCCTTGACACGCACGCCGACATAGGTAACCTATGCGTTACCAATGTCGCTCCCCCTCCCAGACCCAGCCACCGACGCCCTCTTCGCGGCCCTCGCCCACGCCGCCCGGCGACAGATCCTCGACCTCCTCGCCGCACACCCTGGCATGACCGTGAAAGCTGTTGCCTCCCACTTCGACATCAGCCGCATCGCCGTGATGAAGCACCTCGCCACGCTCGAGGCCGCCGAACTTGTCCTCAGCGAGAAGCAGGGGCGCGAACGCCGCCTCTTCTTCAACCCCATCCCCATCCAGCAGATCTACGACCGGTGGACGGACCAGTACAGCTCGTTCTGGGCCGGTCGAATCGTCGATATCCAGGCCCGCGTCGAACATGCCGCGGCCGCGAAGGAGTCAAAGCGTGCCTAGCCCAGTCCAGGTCGAGAAGCAGGGCGAGACCATCGCCAAGTTCCGCGTCCTCATCAAGGGCCCGATCGACGCCGTCTGGCGCGAGATCACCCGCACCGACGCCCCCATCCCCGCATTCTTCAACAGCCGCATGCACGTCAATACCCTCGCCCCCGGCTCGCGCCTCGCCATGCGCTCGCCCGACGGCAAGGTCACAGGAGTCGTAGGGGAGATCCTCGAGTTCGATCCCCCACGCCGCTTCTCCCACACCTTCAAGTTCACCAACTTCAACGACCCCGCGTGCAAGGTCACCTACGAACTCGAGCCCAGAGGCGACTCCACGCAGTTCACCCTCACCATCACCGACCTGCCCGTCGGCACCAAGACCGCCAAGCAGATGCTCCAGGGCGGCGTCATGATCGCGAGCACCCTGAAGAACGTCATCGAGACCGGACGCCCCAGCTTCGGCACCCGCGTCCTCTTCACCATCTTCAAGCTCATGGCCCCATTCACCCCCAAGAAGTGCCTGAGCGAGCACTGGCCCGTGTAGCAGCCATCCCTTGCCACGGCCATCCCGGCCGTGCCGCATCGCAGAAGTCTCCACGCACCCCGAAAACTCCCCAGGAGCCGACCCATGCTGCGCGCCACACTCGCCGTCATCACCGGATACGCCCTCTGGACCATCCTCTGGCTCGGCGGCGGCGCCGGCATATTCGTCGCCTTCCCGGCCGCCTTCCCCGAAGGCGGACCCTACGTCGAACCCAGACCCCTGCTCGCCTTCCTCGCCCTCAGCCTCCTCTGCTCCCTCGCCGCCGGCGCCGTGTGTCGCGCCATCGCCCGTGCCCACCGACCCGTCACGATCACCGCGGTCCTCCTCTTCCTCACCGGCATCGGCGTCCAGGCCGCGGCCTGGTCGAGCTACCCGCTCTGGTTCCAACTCGCCTTCCTCATCCCCCTCGTGCCCGTCACCCTCCTCGGCGCGCGCCTCGTCCAGCGCAAAGCCAACGCAGCGTGAGCGACGCCGAACCGCGTGCACTGAACCCGCCGAGGCGAGGTTCGCCGCAGGGAACCCGTGGTCGCTGCTCGCGTGGTGCTCCGGCCCCGAATGGAGCAGAAGGCCCATGTAAACCCATCAGGTCGGAAAGCAGCGCTTAAACCGCCTCATCAGTCGCAAGTCCCCCCGCACCCGCACCCGCCGCCGAAGCAAGAGCCCCACCAGCCCCGCCTCCCCCCGCACGAACGACACCCAAGACGCCGCGTCCGCCTCGATCGTCACATCCGCCCGATCCCCCGGAGCAAAGTTCACCCCGATGCCTCCATCCCCGATCGTGACCGACGCCGTAAACGTCTCCGCCCCCCCGAACCGGAACAAATACTTCGCCCGCAGGTCCCCCGCCCCGTGCGTGGAGAAGAGCCAAGGCAACGCCTCCACAAACGCCCGCGCCGACCGTGGCCGCATGCCCGAACCGACGACCTTCACCCGTTTCCGCGGAAACCGCTTCCGCACATGCGCCTCGGCATCCCCGCCCGCAACCACGTAGACCGTCTCTTCCTTCTCCTGAAGGGGGCGGACCACCCGCTCGAGGTGTTCCTTCTTGTCGGCAAGGAACGGCCCGATCACGTCGTCCCCCGCCGGGCACACCGACAGGCAGTAGGCCGCCTTGTAGTTCGGTCCGAACGACAAGCTCTGCCACATCGACACCGTCTCATGATCCTCGAACCGCCGGTGATACCCAAGAGCCCCGGCCGCGTCGGTCAACTCGTCCACCCAGTCGATGAAGCCGCCCAGGAACTCCCTGTAGTTGTGGGTCGCGCAGACCGCCCAAGAGAAAGTCCCGTCGCTCTTGATCGCCCCCACCGGGCAGGCGGCCACGCACAGCTTGCACCCCAGGCACGGGCTCTCCGCCAGCGGCGCGTCATACCGGTCGAGCGTGACCTCCGCGAACACCGTCCCGAGCAGTATGAAGTTGCCAAACCGGGGGTGGATCACATTCCGGTGGATCCCCATGCTCCCGAGCCCCGCCTGCTCGGCAACCACCTTGTGGCTCACCACCCACACTTTCTCAGCCCCGAATCGTGCCGCCTCCATCGGGAACCCCGGCGGCGCATACGCCGCCCGTACCCCCGCCCGCTCCAGCCGCCGCACGATCTCTCGCTCGACGTCCTGCACATCGTGCGTCGCCGCATGAAACTCCGCGTTCGCCACGCTCCGCATCGGCGAGCGCACGTTCTCGACGCCCATCCGCCGCACCAGCCCGATCACCGTCCGAGTCCGCGGGAGCACCGCCACGATGTCCGCCAGGTCCGGCGCGAGAGCCCCCCGTTCGATCTCCACGAATCCCACATCATCCGCCCCCGCCTCCAGACACAACGCGCGCAGCTCCGCCGCCGACATCGCCGGCGCCCCGGCAGAGATGGTGAGGGTGGTCAGCGCCCGCCGCCGCGTCGGTTCGTGTGCCTCGCTCATCACCCGCTCCTAGAGATGTATATACAACAAGTGCGGCGTGCCGCCAGCCCCGGATCCGCCGGTGCTCCCGCTCGATTCGCTCAACCCGTGGAACGCGTTCCCGCCCGGCGGCCCCCCGAACCCCGCCCCAAAGCCCGCGCCCGTTCCGGCTCCCCCGCGCCGCCACGCCCCCAAAACAGCTCGCTCAACTGATGCAACGCCGCCACACCATCCGCCCCCAGCAGATCCGCGGCCTCCCGCTGTGCGTTCCGCCACGCAGGCAGCAAACGCTCCAGCATCCGCTCTCCCGCCGGCGTCAGCCAGCCCCTTCGCACCCGCCCCGCCTCGTTCGACTCGTCCCCGAACAGGCCCCGCTCCACCAGAGGCACGATGTTCCGGCTCACCGTCGACCGCTCCAGACTCAGCACCTCGCCCAGGCGCAGCGGCGTGCATTCGCCCATCGAGCCAACCGCCGCGAGGATGTTCCCCTGCGGCACCGTCAAATCGATCTCCTCCCCCGCGTGCTCATAGATCGCCGTCAGCCACCGCGACACCAGACGCGCCCGCACGGCCAAGCACGCCCCCGCCATCTCGCACGCCGCCGGAAATCGTTCGCCAGATCCGCGTCTGCCCATGCCCGATTGTTGCATATACAACCCCAGGAGTCCACCCCCCCCTCGAGGCCGAAGCCCTCCGCCCCCAACGTCCCCCTCCCCGCCCGCGAGGACGGCCGAGCAACCCATCGCCGCCGCCCCGAACCCACCCCCGCCGGGACCGAGCCGGGGCCGTGCCGCACCCGATCGCCCTATACCATCTGCCCAATCCGGCCCGCAAGCGCATGCAACCCGACCAGCCCATCCCCCCGGAGTTCCTCTCCCAATACGACGCCGAGCGCGCCCGCCGCCTGCGCCGCCGCGCTGTCTGGTACAGCATCACCATCCTCGCGCTCGTCGCCTTCAGCTGGGCCGAGACCCTGTACGAGATCATCGACGGCACCGCCTTCACCGGCGGCGACACGGTCGGCAGCGCCGACATTCTGACCGACGTCCTCTACACCATCCTCTTCACCGGCGCGCTCGTGTATTTCGCCCGCCGCCCCCGCTCCCGCCCCGAGATCGTTCGGACGTTCCAATGGGTCGTCGCCGTCGCCGGCCTGACCGCCGTCGCCGTGACACCCTTGTTGATGAACGCCTCCTGGATCCCCGGCGCGACCCTCGACCACGCCCCGGAGACCGATCGCGCCCAGGCTCTCGCCACGCTCGCCACGGTCTTCGTCCTGCACTTCCTCGCCTCGGTCTTCGTCGCGCTCTCGCCACGCGAGGGGCTCGTCCCCTTCGTCCCCATCCTCGCCGCGTTCGCCGCCTGGGTCGTCTTCGTGAGCGCCGGCTCGACGGCGCAGCGGGTCACGCTCATCCTCGCGTCCCCCCTCGCCGGGCTCCCCGGCTTTGCCTGGAGCTGGTGGCGCTACCGCAGCTTCACCGAGCGGTTCCACGCCCGCGCCATCTCCAAGCGATATGCCGAGGTCACCCGCGAACTCTCCGACGCCCGACGCGTGCACGAGGCCCTCTTCCCCCCGCCGCTCATCCGGGGACCCGTCCGCGTGCTCTACGCCTACGAGCCCATGCGCTCGATCGGCGGAGATTTCCTGTTCGTCCGCCCCCTCTCCTTCCCTCCCTTCGGCCCCCGCCGGCCCCGTCCTCGTCGTCCTCATCGACGTCACAGGACACGGCATCGCCGCCGCCATCGCCGTCAACCGGCTCTATGCCGAGCTCGAGCGTCTGACCGCGGCCGGCAGCCCCCCAGCGCCCCACGATCTGATCGCGGCCCTGAACGACTTTGCGTGCGTCAACCTCGCACCCCAGGCCATGTTCGCGACCGCGCTCGTGCTCCGTGTCACCGGCCCAGACGCCCCGGGCGCGCCCGGAACGGTCGAGTGGGCCGGCGCCGGCCATCCCCCCGCCCTGCTCCGGAGTGCCCGCACACCCGGCGTGGGTCGGCTCGACAGCCTGGCGCCCATGCTCGGTGTGATCGAGGCCGATCTCTTCGCCTGCCAGCTCAGCCGCCAGCCCCTCGAGGCCGGCGACCACATCATCGTCTACACGGACGGCGCCATCGAGGCGAGAGACCAGGAGCGCAGAGAACTCGGCATCGATGGCCTCGGAGCACTCCTCGGCGCCGGCCCCGACCCCGGGCGCACGCTCGCCCAGACCCTGCTGGGCGCAGTCGAGCGTCACCGTGCCGGGAGCGCCGCCGACGACACCCTGATCGTTGAGGTGTCCCTCACCGAGGGGTGACCGGGCGCCCTCGTTCGCTCGGCCGATCCCCAGCTACCATCCCGCCACGCCCGGACGACCCCCGCCCCGCCATGCCCCGCGCCCAGCCCATCCCGGCCGAGTTCCTCGCGCAGTACGACGCCGATCGCGCCCGGGTCCTCCGCCGGCGGGCCCTCTGGTATTGCATCCTCGTCCTGGCGCTGTGCGCCTTCGGCTGGGGCGTCACGCTGATCGATCTCACGATCCCCGGCGCCTTCCCAGATTCGCCCGACACCTCCAGCGCGGACATCGTTTTCAATATCATCTTCACCCTCACCTTCGGGCGAGCCCTCGTCTATTTCGCCCGCCGCCCACGCTCCCGTGCCGAGATCGTCCGCGCCTTCCAGTGGGTGATCTTCTGCGCCGGATTCGGAGGCGCCGTGCTCATCGCCCTCCTCCGCCACGCGTCCTGGAGCGCGGACTCCATCGCCCTCCACACCGCCGACGACGACCTCGCCCAGGCGCTGGCCTCCCTCGTCACCCTCCTCTTCCTCCACTCCCTCTCCTCGCTCCTCGTCGCGCTCTCGCCGCGCGAGGGGCTGACGCCCATCCTGCCCGTCCTCGCCGCGTTCGCCGCGTGGATCATCCTCATCTCCGCGGGCTCGCCCGAGCAGAAGGGCCTGCTCCTCGCCCTCACCCCCGCCGCCGCGCTGCCCGGATTCGCCTGGGGCTGGTGGCGCTACCGCAGCTTCAACGAACGCTTCAGAGCCCGGGCCATCCAGCGCCGCTACGCCGAGGTCACCCGCGAACTCTCCGACGCCCGACGCGTCCACGAGGCCCTCTTCCCGCCGCCGATCACCCGGGGCCCCGTCCGGCTCGACTATCACTACGAGCCCATGCGAGAGATCGGCGGCGACTTTCTCTTCGTCCGACCCCTCGCCTTCCCCCCCTCCGCGCCCTCCGGCCCACTCCTCGTTGTGCTCATCGATGTCACCGGCCACGGCATCGCGGCCGCGCTCGCCGTCAACCGGCTCCATGCCGAGCTCGAGCGCCTCAACCGCGCCGATTCCGTCGCCGCGCCCGACACGGTGATCAACGCACTGAACGCCTTCACCTGCGCCGCCCTGGCCCCGCAGGGCATGTTCGCGACCGCCTTCGCGATCCGCATCGCCCCGGCCGATGACCACAGCCCGACGCCCCGCGTCGAATGGGCCGGCGCCGGCCACCCGCCGGCGTACCTGCGCGCCGCCGACGGCGAGGTCCGCACGCTCGAGAGCGGGGCGCCCATGCTCGGCGTGATCGATCCCACGCTGTTTTCCTGCCAGACCGAGCGCACCGCACTCGGAGCCGGCGATGTGATCCTCACCTATACCGACGGCGCGATCGAGGCCGCCGACTCGAACGGCCGCGAACTCGGCCTCGCCGGGCTCCGGGCCCTCATCGCCGCTGGCCCCGGCCCGAACGGGTCGTTCGTCAAAGCCCTCGCAGAAGCCGTCGATCGGCACCGCGCCGGCGCGCCCACGGACGACACCCTGATCGTCGAGGTCCGGCCGGTGCGGCCAGATGCGTAGGAGCGTGCCTCGGCGCTAGAGCGCCTCGGCCTCCACCGCCAACAGGGGCTCGGGACCGCCCCCCTCGTGGCCCACCTTCTTAAATAGCACGATCAAGAGCGCAACCCCGATCATCCCCGCCGCGCTCCAGAAGGGCCAGCTCCACCCCATGTGGTCGTACAGCGGCCCCGCCGCCAGCGGCCCAAAGACCAGCGCCAACGCGCTCGCCGCCTGCGACGCCCCCATCACCTGGCCCTCTTCCCCCGCGGGTGCCGCCCTCGAGAGAATCCCCGTCAGCGAGGGCGTCGAGAGCCCCGCGCCCAAACCCATCAGCCCCAGCGCGCACAGCAACTGGCCCCAGTGCGGCGCCGACGGCACCGGCACCAGCGCGTAGCCGGCGATCGCCAGGGGCATCCCGATCAGCACCGCACGACGGTCCCCGATCTTCGGCGAGACCCGCCGCACCAGCCCGCCCTGCACCAACACCGCCACGAAGCCGATGAACGTGAACACGCGGCCCACCTGGCCCTCGTCAAACGTGAACTTGTCCTGCAGCATCACGCCCAGGCTCGTCCGCATCTCCGCGTGCGCGAACGAAGCCGCGAAAATCGCCGCCAGCATCGCCGCCACCGCCGGGATCCGCACCGTCCGGATCAGCACCGCCGCCGGGTTCAGATCGCCCGCGCTGATCGGCCGCACCCGCCGCTTCTCCGGCGGGAGCGTCTCGGGCAGAAAGAACGCCGCCAGGCAGGTCGTGACCAACGCAAGCCCGGCCGCCGCCCAGACCGGCGCCATCAACCCGAGCACCGAAAGGAACGAGCTGAACGCCGGCCCGAGCGTGAACCCCAGCCCGAACGCCGCACCCACCAGCCCGTACGCCTTCGCCCGATCCTTCCGAGGCGTCACGTCCGCGATGTAGGCCTGAGCCGTGGAGATGTTCCCGCCCGTCGCCCCGTCGAGGATGCGGCTCAGGTACAGGATCGGCAGAGCCCCCGCCGTCGCGAAGATCACGTAGCCCACCGCCGACCCGAACAGGCTCGCGAGCAGCACGGGCCGCCGCCCGAATCGATCCGACAGCACCCCGAGAACCGGTGTCGCCAGGAACTGCGCCGCGGAGTAGCACAGCGTGAGCATCGCCACGGCCATGCCCGTCGTGCTGAACTTCTCCACCACAAAGGGCGTCAGCGGCACGATCAGCCCCACGCCCAGCAGGTCGAGGAACACGATCAGGAAGATCAGGGCCGAAGCCGATCGCTTCGGTCCCGTCGGAGAGGCTGTCGTCTCGGTGGCGTCGCTCACGAAGCGTCAGGATAGCGCGGTCTCGCCGCCGCCTCACCCCCGACTTCCCCCCAAGGGGCCCGCCGGCTGGCCCCCTCCCGCCCCACCCGTCTACAGTGACCCGTTCGCACGGGGCGCGGCCGTTCCCCAGTCGGGGAGTCTCTCGACCACACGAGCCCGCTGAGACGCACCCGTTGAACCTGAACCGGTTCGCACCGGCGGAGGGATTGCGATGCATTCCGATACCACACGTACCAGCGGTCACAAGGTCTACTCGCTCGCCGCCAACCCCAGCGCCCAGCGCCCCACCGAGCGCTTCGCGGCCCCCACCCGCGGCGCCCGAAACCCCGGCTCCGGACCCGCCACCACCCCCGGCTCCTTCGCCAACGCCCCCAATCTCGGCGGCCCGCTCGCCTACAGCTCCCCCGACTCCCCCGGGATGCCCCCACCCAGCCCCTACACCGCCTGGGACTTCCTCCCCGACGACTGGACAGTCGAGACCCTCGCCGACACCGACGCCGCCCCCTGCGCCTCCTCCCCTTGCGCCGCCGAGGCTCACGTCTTCACCGACGCAACCGGTGTCACCCGGCGCGTCACAACGCCACCCGGCTTTACCCCCATCACCCAGCTCGAGTCCGCCCGCCTCGGCATCATCACCCCCGAGATGCGCCGCGTCGCCGAGCGCGAGGGCCACCTCAGCCCCGAGCAGGTCCGCGACGAGGTCGCCGCCGGGCGCATGGTCATCCCCGCCAACCGCAACCACCTCAAGCACCGCCTCGACCCCATGGCGATCGGGCGCGCAAGCAAGACCAAGATCAACGCCAACATGGGCGCTTCCCCCGTCTCCAGCGGCACCGACGCCGAGCTCGAGAAGCTCAACTGGGCCATCCGCTGGGGCGCCGACACGATCATGGACCTCTCGACCGGCGGCGATATCGACGCCTGCCGCGCCGCATTCATCGAGCACTCGACCGCACCCATCGGTGTCGTCCCCATCTACTCCATGATCATCGGCCGCAAGATCGAAGACCTCACCCCCGAACTCATCCTCGACTCGATCCGCCACCAGGCCGAGCAGGGCGTCGACTACATGACGATCCACGCCGGCGTGCGCCACGCCCACCTCAAGTTCGTGAAAGACCGCCTCATCGGCATCGTCAGCCGCGGCGGCTCGCTCCTGGCCAAGTGGATGATCATGCACTCCTCGGAGGGCTACGAGGCCGAGAACCCCATGTACACCCTCTGGGAGGACATCTGCGACATCCTCCGGGAGCACGATGTCACCTTCTCGATCGGCGATGGCCTCCGCCCCGGCGGCCTCGCCGACGCCACCGACGACGCCCAGCTCGCCGAGCTCGAGACCCTCGGCGAACTCACCGAGCGGGGCTGGCGCAAGGGCGTCCAGGTCATGATCGAGGGCCCCGGCCACGTGCCCCTCGACCAGATCGAGTTCAACGCCAAGCTCGAGCGGCGCCTCTGCCACGGCGCCCCCTTCTACGTCCTCGGCCCGCTCGTCACCGACGTCTTCCCCGGCTACGACCACATCACCAGCTGCATCGGCGCCACCCTCATCGCCTACCACGGCGCCAGCATGCTCTGCTACGTCACGCCCAAGGAGCACCTCGGCCTGCCCAAGCGCGGCGACGTCAAGGAAGGCTGCATTGCCTACAAGATCGCCGCCCACGCCGCGGATGTCGCCCTCGGCATCCCCAACTCCCGCGACTGGGACGACGACCTCACCCGCGCCCGCGCCGCACTCAACTGGGAGAAGCACTTCGACCTCGCCTTCGACACCGACACCGCCCGCGCCTACCACGACGAGGACCTCGACGTCGACACCGACTTCTGCGCCATGTGCGGCCACGATTGGTGCAGCGTCCGCATCTCCAAGGAGATCCAGGAGTTCGCCTCGGGCAAAGCCGAAGGCTTCGAACGCGTCGGCAAAGACGGCAAGGCCGGCGGTGTCCTCAAGTCCGCCGCTCTCACCGTCGAGCAGAAAGCCATCCTCGAGAAGCGGGGGTACCTGACGCCGGAGGAGATCCACAAGCTCGCGAGCAAGACCAAAAAGGTCATGCTCACCACCGGCGAAACCGAGCACGACGAACACAAGCCCTCGTGCCACTCAGACTATGTGGACCCAGACACAGCCAAGCACCTGCAGGAAGAAGCCCTCCGCTAGGCCGTGTCATGTCGGTCCGCTGCGTTCAGGCCGTGTTCCGATACTCTCCGCACGCACCGCCGTGAGCGGGCCCCCGATCCGCGCGGGGCAGGTCTCAACGCCAACGGCGTGACATAGCCCAAGCCCAGGGCAACGCCCTGGGAACTAGGCGCGACAATGCCCGACCGCCCTGAAAGGGCGAAACTTCTTCGCGCCGCAACCTACGGCACGACAGCGTGCGTGCAGCGATTCTCCTCTCCCAGGTCGGGGCTGCGCCGAGCGAGTTGCCAGCCGGCGCAGTCCGCGCCCGGGTAGTCGAGCGAAGTCGCGCGGAGCCCCTGCCGCTCCAGCTCGTCGAGCAGCCGCTTCTTAAGAGCCCGCGGAATGATCACCCTGCCTCTCGGAATTCCATTCCGATCGGGCGTTTGAAGCTGGTCAATCGCTTTGTCCTGGCGCATTTCGAGCCGCCCACAAGCCGTGAAGAAGCCGCCCTGGACCTCCATGCGGTGGAACGGGATGCCGTGGTGAATCTTGGAGATCCACTTTGTTGCCTTGTCATCGAACGCTCGCTGCTCCATCGCTCGCTGTCCCGACCCATCCGTTCGGAGTGGCACACACCAGTCATCCCAGTGCTCGTGAACCGCAAGCTCGAACCGCGTCTGATCAAACCACCAGACCGCGCCGTCGCACTGCGGATTCGTTATCGCCGCAAAGAACGCGGCAATCAGGACGCTGTGTGTCCAATCCACGAGCCGGGTGGGCACTCCATAGTGCCTCGCGATCGCCAGAACGCTCCAGATCGACTCGCCATTCCAGCTGAGCGGCCGTTCGGACGGATCATCTCGCGCGACGTCCGCAGCGGAGATTCCCAAGTAGTTGCGTTCCAAATCCCGCAAAGAGCGCCACGACCTCCGCCGGAAGCTCTCGATGAGTTCCCTCTCTCTGGCGAGTGGTCCCGCATCGTGTGTCCTCAGCCCCGCGACGTGCTGAAGAGTGCTCTCGATGTCCCAGTGGCGGCACGCCATTCCTCGGAAGGCGTACTGCACCGCGGTTGGGCGCCCGAGCCACGGAAGCGTGATCCACTCCAGCCCGGCCGCCTCCGCGTGCAGGCCGAGCAACTGCTCTAGGAGGCCCGGCAGGTCCGCCGCCCGCTCCCGATTCCGCTCCTTCCAGGTCCCGCTGTCCATAGCGTGCCAGCATACCTCCGCATGTGCCGTTCGGGCCCCGGCTCCCATATACTCACCCCCGATGGGCCACGAATACCAGGACAAAGTGAGCCTCGAGATCGCCCGCCGCATCGCGGCCGGGCTCCCCGACCATCCCGAGTGGATCGAGCTTGCCCGCACCAACTTGGAGCATTGGTCAACCCTGAACCGCGATGCTCCCCGCCTCCTCCGCAACTACCAGGAGTGGCGGGAACTGCTTGCGCTCCCTGTTCCCGCACTCTGCGAACTGCTGACCGCTCCGACGGATCAGAGCCGCCGACTCCGCCATAATTCCCCGTTCGTCGGCATTCTCTCGCCGGCCGAAGTCTGGGAGCTGAAGCAACGGATCCGCAATGAATCGTCAGCAGCTTGAGCACATCCTGCGAGCGTCCGCGGCCATCACCGGCGCCGATGAGTTCATCGTCATCGGCTCTCAGTCGATCCTTGGCCCATTCCCAGATGCGCCGCCCGACCTGCTCGATTCCATCGAGGCCGATCTGTACTCGCTGAGATCGCGTGACGATGCGAACCTGATCGATGGCACGATCGGCGAGGGGTCGGCATTCCACCAGACCTTCGGCTACTACGCCCACGGCGTCGCCGAGGAGACCGCCAACTTGCCAGACGGGTGGAAGGACCGCCTGATCCCGGTCCGTGGCCCCGACACCAACGGCGCGACGGGCCTGCGCCTCGACGCGCACGACCTCGCCGTCAGCAAGCTCATCGCGGGTGGAGAAGCGGATGCGGCATTCGTTTCCGTTATGCTGCGCCACCAGCTCGCCGACCCCGACCTCCTGCGCAGTCGCCTCGCCACAACCCGCGTCGAAAGCGCAGTCCGAGCAGCCGCGGAAGCTCGGCTCGCGCGCCTGGCGGCCGAATCCGATCGTCGCCCGGACCCGTAACGGACGAGTATCACCTCATCAGGAAATCCCGATGCCCGACACCCTCCACCCCGCCGCCCGCGCCCACCTCGCCACCTGGTTCGACCAAGCCTGGACCGAGGGCCTCTGGGCCGCCGCCTGGTCCAAGAGCCTCGACGGCCTCACCCCCGAGCAGGCAGCGTGGTCGCCCGGACCGCACACCCACTCGATCTGGCAGCAGGTCCTCCACATGGTCTACTGGCGCGAGCGCCACATCCGGCGCATCGAGACCGGTCGGCCGCCCTCCAACGACGACCTCGCCGCGCTCAACTGGCCGGAGATCACCGACATCTCCGAGGGCGCCTGGGCCGCCGCCCGCGCCCGCTTCGAGGCGACCCAGCGCCGGATCGCCGCGCTCCTGGGCGAGTCCGATCCAGCGCACGACGTGCTGGTGTACTTCCTGCCGCACGACTGCTACCACTTCGGACAGATCAACTCGGCGCGGGCGATGCTGGGATTCAAGCCCATCGAGTAACGCTCGGGCCAAACGGCCCCGGCGCAAGAGGCGTTCAAAGCCGCGACCCGCGGCGACGCGATCCGATCAATTGTCGAATTCCGATCAACGCGCCCAATCCGCGCCCAACCCGCAACCCTCCGCTTCGCACCTCCGAAACTCTTCTTGAGCCGGCGCCCGCCCCGATCCACCCGATCCCGCGGCGGGCAGGTCGGCGTTCCACCGCGAACGCCCCACGCCCCGACCGGCGCCACCTCATCCGGAGATCCCCATGCCGAGCCCGCGCCGCCGTCCCGCCAAAGCCCCCATCTTCGCCGCCGCAGCCCCCCTCCTCCTTGCGGCCGCCAGCGCCTCGGCCCAGTGGGCTTCCCTGCAGCGCATCACCCCGCCCGACAGCCCCACGCTGCGCTACTTCGTCCCCTACAGCCTCACGCCCGATGGCGCAGTCCTCGTCGGCGTGGTGGGCGTGGGCGACTACGAATCCGAAGCCGTCATGTGGACCGCGCAGGACGGGTTCACGCTCCTGGGCGATTTCGACGGCGGCAACATCCAGAGCCAGGCCTACGCGGTGTCCGACGATGGCTCCATCATCACCGGCGCGGGCTGGACCGGCCAGCACAGCCGCGCCTTCCGCTGGACGAGCGCGACCGGTCTTGCCGAGGTCCCCCTGCCACCGCAATACGACCAGGGCGCCGACAGCTTCGGCTATTCGATCACCGCCGACGGATCCACGATCGCCGGCATGGCGGGCTACCTCTTCGGGAGCAAGACCGAGTTCCGCGCCACCACCCAGGAATCCGTCGGAGAGAAGAGCTACACCGGCTTCGGCATCTCCGCCGATGGCGCGTTCATGAGCGGCACGGGCCCCTCCTCCGGCACCTCGCTCGCCTGGCGTTGGCGCGTCGGTGACCCGCAGCTGCAGAGCCTCGACAAGCTCTCCGGCCAGACATCAAGCCACGCCGGGCCGATCTCGCGCGACGGCTCCACAGTCATCGGCGATGTCGAGATCTCCGACGGCCACGGGGGCTACACGCAGTGGGGCTTCCGCTGGACCGAGGCGTCAGGCACGAGCCGGTTCACCGGCTTCCCCGGCTTCTCGGCCGTCACGACCTCGGCCTGGGGCGTGAACGGCGACGGCTCCATCGTCGTGGGCTCGGCCCTCAGCACCGACCCCACCGCCCGGGCCCGCGCCTTCATGTGGGACGCCCAGCACGGCGAGCGCGACCTCAACCGCGTGCTCGCCGAAGACTACGGCGTCGACCTCGGCGAGTGGGTCCTCGTCCAGGCCTTCGCCGTCTCGCCGGACGGCGCCTGGATCGCCGGCAACGCCTACCACGCCGACGTCAACGACCGCACCACCATCGGCTGGCTCGCCCACCTCCACCAGGGCTGCCGCGCCGACTTCAACGACGACGGCGAGACCAACACCATCGACGTCCTGGCCTTCCTCAGCGCCTGGGCCGCGGGCCAAGCCGACGCCGACACCAACGCCGACGGCACGCTCGACACGCGCGATGTGATCCAGTTCCTGGGCTTGTGGGCCGCCGGCTGCTGAGGCCTCACAGAGCCCGCCCGGGCCCGGCGCCCATCAGTGTGGATCGGCCAGCCCCCGGGTAGCCCCCTCGATCGACCCACCCGCCAGCACGCCGAGCCGCCACACCCCGATCAACCCCAGCAGCGCCAGATTCGGCAGCAGCAGCGGCGCGAACACCGGAGCCCCGTAGACGAAGTTGTCGTAGAGCGAGTGGTTGACGCCGCCCAGGTCGGCCATGCCGTGGAGCACAAACCCGATCGTGCCGACCAGCACCTGGAGCACGAGCACAGCCGCGCACATCGCCAGGAACCGGCCCGAGACGCGGCAGAAGACCGGCACGGCCACAAACCCGATGGCCAGCGCGCTCGAGACCACCGGCGCCCACTCGGTCCACCGGAAGAACCCGTTCTGCGCGTGATCGGTCAGCGAGAGCGCAAAGTTGCCCACGAACCCACCGGCCGCGAGCAGCAGCACCCACCGTGCCCACTCAATCGCTCCGGCCGCCCCCTCCGACGCGGGCACCATGCGATTCATCACGAGCAGCAGCCCGATCCCGGTGTACGCGAGCGGCGCCGCGAACGGCGCGGCGTAGACAAGGCTCTGGAGCGTGCGCTCCTCGAAGAACCGGCTCTGGAGATGGAACACCAACCCCGCGACGCCCACCACGACCGCCGCCGCCCCGACCAAGGCCCCGAGCCAGAGCCACGCCGCGCGCTTCCCGGCCCGGTCGAGGACAAGACCCAGCGCGAGCATCGCCGCCCCGACAGCCGAGCACCAGAGCGGGATCCACTCCGCCCCCTGCGCGAACCGGTTCACGGCGTGGGCGAGCAGGATGTCGACCACCAGGAACGCCAGATTGACGAGGCAGAACAGCTCGATCCACGAGCGGGGCTGCCGAATCCAATCACGCCATCGCATGTCAGCCCCCGGCCGGGGCGCCGCCGCCCGCGTCCAACCCACTCCCCACAGAGCCCGCCCCCGCCCCCGCATGCCGGGCCCGGATCTCGGCCGCCATGTCCTTCAGTTCGGCCGTCTGCTTCACGAGTTCATAGTTGCCGTGCCACTGCACGAAGTCGGCCCCCCCCATGAATGCCCCGTGCTTCGAGGTCCTGCCGTAGTAGTGCCAGAGATCGAAATAGACGCTCTCGATCGGCTCGTCGAACGGTTCCGGCGTGAGCAGCCCGTCGTCCCGCAGCGATTTCATGATCGCCTGCGCCTCCTTCACGCGCTCGTTGGTCTTCTCCAGCACCGCCTCGGCCTCGGTGTAGAACCGGTCGATATCCGGCCTGGTGTGGCACTTGGTGCACGTCTCCTTCATCTGCTCCTGCGCCATCCCGGCCCCCGGGCGTCGGTCCGACACCTCGGCAAACAGCCAATAGCTGAGCCGCTCGGTCGTATCGTGCGTCACCCGCTGCCCATCGAGCCCGCTCATGTGGCACGTCGCGCACGTCGGAACAAACATGTCGCGCGTCGACAGCGTCTTGGGGTCGGCGCCCAGGTTCAGCTTGCTGCGCTGGGCGGCGAACATCACCCCGTGCTTGCTCTCCGTGTAGATCTCCACCTGCGAGTGGTCGGGCCCCATGTGGCACGACCCGCAGGTCGAGGGCGTCCGCGCGATCTCGACCGAAGCCGCGTGCCGAGAGTGGCACGCGGTGCAAGAGCCGATCGAACCATCCGCGTTGGGCTTTCCGACCGAGTGGCAGCTCGCACATCCCGACGTGATCGCCGCGGAGCCTTCCAGCCGGGCCAATCCATTGGGCTCGCGGTTCACCGCGCCGGCGTGAAAGCCCTCGCCCTGCGCAATCTGCTCCGGCGTGAAATCGGCCGTTCCCGCAACCGCCGCCCACGCCGGGGCCGCGTGCCGCGAGCGGGCGTACTGCTCATACTCCGTCGCGTGGCATCCGCGGCAGTTCGCCGCGGTCACGGCCTTGCTGATGACAAATCCCCGGTGATCCTCGCTCGTCTGCTCCTGCGCGGGCGCGTGGCAGTCAAGGCACGTCACCCCGACCGCCGCATGCTTCGAGAGTTCGTACTCATGCACGATCGCGCCGGTCTCCTGCAGGTGGCACTCGGCGCACTTGCCCGTCGCCTTGACGAACTGCGCACCGGGCTGCGCGGTCTGCACCGCCGGCCTGCTCTGGTTGACCACGAACGCCCCGATGATCAGCGCCGCCGCGATGACCACGGCGATGAAGACGTTGCGGAAAGTCATGGGCCCTCCTGGTTCATCTCGTCCGCTCGCCCGGACCCTCCCGGCGCGACCAATGGCGATGCAACACCTTACCCGAACGCGCCCGGTACACAGGAACCCGACTCGGCCGACCGGGCATCCAGCCCCTCTCGTCCACAAAGGGGAGAGAGTCCGAACGGGGCCACTTCGCACGGAAGCCGGACCCGGCGAAGGGCACGATAAACCGACCACAGGTGCAAGTCTCTCGTGAGGCCAGCCGTCCGCCAAGAAGCGTACATGCCTCCCCGCGCCCAGGCGCCGCCGTGTCGGCCCCACCCGCCAGGGGCTTCGTGCCCGCGGAGCACCACCGACCAGCCCCCGCGGCAACCCCGCCCGCGGGCGCGGCCGAGCAAGTGCGCGCGGCGCAACACTCTCGAGTACACCCCGATGCGGCGGAGTGCACAGCCTCGAGTGCCACCGACCCGTGCCGACGCCATCCGCTCAGGGGGGTCGGTGCTCCGCCGGTGCCCGATCGGCCCGTCGCATGTTGCCCGCAACGGATAGACGCCCGACCTGAGGCCCGCCGAACGTCAGGGTGGGCCCACCATGGGCGCGAATATCCCGCTGAGCCAGCCCGCCACAGCGCGCACACCCCTCCCCCGGCCAGAATCTGCACCCAACACCCACCCCTGTGCGCTCAATGCGCGACCTCCCGCCCTCCACCCTTGAGCTTCCCGCCCCTGCGCGTCACGATATGGGTGGAGGACAAGCCCATGACCACCTGCTGCGCGCCCCACACCGACGCCTTCACCTTCCACGACACCCCCCACGACATCGCCCACGACATCGCCCACGACACCCCCGAACACGCGCCGCTCCCGCGTGCCGCGCCCGACCCACCCCCTCACCCTCTCACCCCATCACCCGCGCATCCCCCTCCCCCCTCCCTCGACGCCCTCCTCCTCGACTACCTCTCCGCCGCTCTCCCCCTCCCCGGCCTCGCCGCCCGCCACGCCCTCACACTCAACCAACTCCTCGACACCACCGAGTCTCCCGACTTCCTCGCCCGCCTCGAGCGCGTCGAGGCCGCCAGCGCCCGCCGCGCCACCGCCATCGCCCGCGCCGCGCTCTCCGACGCCACCTTCGTACTCACCGAACTCGCCGCCCGCTACATCACCGGCGATGCCCGCCCCGACCCCGCCCGCAAGGCCGCCAACTCCCTCCACAAACTCGCGGCCGTAGATCCCTCCCCGTCCCGCGAAGGAGGCGATCCGACGCCCGCGTCGAGTCGGAGGAGATCTTTCCCCCGCTCGGCCAAACGCCCCGGCTCCAACACGCCCCACCCCGACGAGGCAACGGTTGCACACCCCCAAAGCCCGCAGTGTGAAATCTCGGACAGCCCGCCCTTCCCCCCAATCGGTTGGCTCGATTCCCCGCCACTCGCCGCAATGCTCCCCGTCCATTGGATCTCGCCCGGAGAGGGGCAGAGAGCCAAGCCCCCGGAGCACCATCCGATGCTCAAGCCCGCACGCTCCCGCGGATATCGCTGCGCGATCGCCTCGGGCCTCGTCATGGCGGCCGCATCCGTCGGTGCCGCCGAGCAGGTTTCCTGGGTGGATTGGTCCTTTGGCCAAGCCGGCCAGCCCGCCTGGGCCGACGGCCTCACCCAGATTCTCACCTGCTCCAGATCCGTGACCAACCCACCCATGGCCATCGTCAGCCTCGGCAATTCCCGCGGCGACGGTGTCCTCGAGTTCGATGCCCCCATCGACATCATCTCACGGGGCCACGGCGTCATCCAGTGCATCGGCGCCTCCACCGAGATCACTCGGCCCGCACCAACCCTCGAATGCGGGCACGGCTCCACCACCGGCCTGCTGTCCGCCGGCCCCGAGTACCAAACCGATTCGAACACCGACCGCCCCGTCAATACCGTGGACGTCCTTGCCTTCCTCAACGCCGGACCGCGCACGACACCAGCGCCGACTCAGCGCCGACATCAACGGCGCCATCAACACCCAGGACGTACCGCTCTGCCTGAATCGCCGGACCGACAGCTGCTGAGCCCGCGCACCCCGCGCGCTCACGAACTGGCCACACCCCCGTGGATGCAGACCGCGGTTGGACGCTCCTTGGACATGGCGATGCCGCGGGCAGCGCCGCGCATCCGTACAATGAACGTATACCCAGAGGCCGGAAGCCTCGGAAGCCGAAGGAGAACGAGAGGTCGTGCTAGAGTCGGAGACTTTCCTGTTGGGGAGTAGCCACCCGCTGAAGCGGGCGCGGCGGCCGTCAAGACGGCGGGGCTCCGGTCCCGCCCGGTCGTTGCGAGCGGCAGCAGCCGCATCGGCGAGACCAACATCGGGCCTGCCGGCGGTGGCGCGTCCACCAGAAGGGGCAAGCGCCTGATGCTGGCCATCACCGCACTGCTCGGGACACTCACCCAACCCCCCCCGGCCTCCGCGGCCCCGAGCACCTTCCCGCTCGTGCCGATCGTGGTCTTCATCGCACTGCTCCTGGCCCTCCTCGCGCTCGACCTGGGCGTCCTCAACCGCAAGGCACACGTGATCCGCGCCGGCGAGGCGATGATGTGGACGGGGTTCTGGGTGACGCTGGCCCTGCTCTTCGGCGGGGCCGTATTCCTGGCCTACGACAACCACTGGTACGGGCTCGGCATCTCGGAGATACACGTGACCACCGGGCGAGAAGCCCTGGTGCAGTATGTCACGGGCTACCTCGTCGAGCAGTCGCTGAGCCTCGACAACATCTTCGTCATCGCGACGATCTTCGCCTATTTCAGGGTGCCGCCCCAGTTCCAGCACCGGGTGCTGTTCTGGGGCATCATCGGCGTGATCCTGATGCGTGGCGGAATGATCGCGGGCGGAGCGGCGTTGATCGCGCACTTCGATTGGTCGGTCTATCTCTTCGGTGCCATCCTCTTCTACTCCGCCGTCAAGATGCTCGCGCTCGACACGGAGAATGTGGATATCGAGGGCAGCCGCGTGGTGCGACTGGGGCGCAAGCTATTCCCCATCCACCCCGAATACGAGGGGCAGCGCTTCTTCCTGCGGATCGGGGGGCGCCTGCACGCCACGCCCCTGTTCCTGGTGCTCCTCATGGTGGAGACCGCGGACGCGGTATTCGCCCTCGACTCGATCCCCGCGATCTTCGCGGTGACGAAGGACCCGTTCATCGTGTTCACGTCCAACGTGTTCGCGATCCTGGGGCTGAGGTCGCTCTACTTTGCCCTCGCCGCCATCGTGCACAAGTTCCGCTACCTCAACGTGAGCCTCGCATTCCTGCTGGCGTTCGTCGGGGTCAAAATGGTGCTGAGCCACTACTACGAGATCGACCCGATCGCGTCCCTCGCGATCATCGGCGGGATTCTCGGGCTTGGCATCGTGGCCTCGCTGGTGGCCGACCGGCGGACGATTGGGGCGGCTGATGCCGGAGGGGACGACCGAGAATCCCCGTGAATGGGCCGCGTTGGAGACCAGGGACGCACCCAGATTGGCGGGCTCCGCCCGCGCAGCCGATAGGGGCCCGGGACACTGCACGGAGGGCCGAGGATGGGCAACACACCACTTGGGGGTTCGCCGCGCCCGGCGCGAGCGAAGCGCGGGCTGAACTTCAACATCTCGTTCGGGACCATGCCCGCCTCAGAGCGGACGAGTCTCTTCCGGACCAAGGGCGCGTCGCCGGTCCGGCTCTCGACCGAAACGCTCACCCAGGCCTCAAAGGCGACCTGGAGCGTGCGGCGCGAGAGCGTCCACGATGCGCTGGGCCAGCGCACGGTCTACCGCGTCGCCGGCCCCGACGGCGCAGAGCAGACCTTCGACGAGTTCCACGACTTGCCCGAGGAGGCCCGCCAACTTCTCGAACATGCGCCGGCGTTCTTCGGCAAGGCCGGTCCGCCGACCGTGGCGTCTACCCCGCAGACCGCGCTCCGACTCGTCGACCCGGAGCGCGAGGCGTTCGTGCCCAGGGACCCATTCGCCAAGCCGGGCCGTGCCGGGCTCATGCCCCTCGTCGTGGCGCTGCTCGCCGGGATCTTCGGGATACTGGCCTGGCTTGTGATGCAGGGGCGGGTATAGGCTGCACGCATGGCGCCATTCATCGGTCTGGGTATCGCGGCAGCGTTGGCGAGTTCGCCATCGATACACGCCCAGCCGACCGACCCACCGGGGGTCCTCGAGGACGGGGTCTGGAACGAGGTGTTCACGCGCGACGGCGGCTGGAACGGCGGCGACATCGGGCACTCGATCGACCTGGGGGATGGGCGCACCCTGTGGCTGTTCGGAGATTCGATCGTGGGGCCAGTGCGGAACGGGTCGCGGGTGGGGGGCGAGTCGAAGATGGTGCGGGGGGCGATCGCGTGGCACAAGACCCCACGCCAGGGCGAGGCGCCGGAAGCGGTGCACTTCGCGGTGCCGGATCCGGGACTGGTTGAACCCGAAGTAGAGTGGATCCGGCCCGAGGCCGACCTGTTCGGCGAGGGCGCGTGGCTTTGGCTGATGGGGGATGGGCTTGTCGTGCGCGGGGACGAGGGGCGTGATCGATTCGTGCTCTTCGCGACCGCGATCGGACCGGCCGGGAATCCGGAGGGCATGTGGGATTTCCGCCGGCTCGGCGGAGCGATTCTGTCGGTCAAGAATCCGGGAGATGCGCCGGACACGTGGCGCGTCGAGCAGCGCGTGAACCCGCTGGTCAGCGAGACGGCGAAGTTTGGCGAGCCGGCCCAGGAGGGCGAGAACTGGGGGCTCGCGGTGGTGGCCTGGCCTTCGGGGGGCGCGGTGGGCCCGCGGACGCTGTATGTCTACGGGCTGCGATCGGGCGGGCCCGGGGACAATCGGCTGCTGGTGGCGCGGTGCTCGGAGGGGGAACTCGATGCGCCGGGCGCGTGGCGGTTCTGGGATGGGGCGGCCTGGGGCGCGGACGCAGGCCAGGCGGCGCCGATCGCCGATGGGCTCGTGGACGAGTTCACGATCGAGCCGGTGCGCCGGGAGGGCGAAGATGAGTTGGTGCTGATCCAGAGCGAGCCGATGCTCGGTCGGCACGTGCTGGCGCGGGCAAGCCCGGCGCCCGAGGGCCCATGGTCCGACCCGCGGGCGCTGTACGAGGTGTCGGGCGTGGGCGAGGACCCGCGCCTGCTGACCTACGCCGCGAAGGGACACGCCCGGCTCTCGGAGCCGGGAACACTGCTCGTGAGCACGGTGGTCAATTCGCCGGACCTCGGTCGGGTGTTCCGCGATGCGGGTCTGTATCGGCCCCGATTCGTGGCGGTGCCCCTCGGCCTGTTGCCCCGGGCGCGGGGAGGCGGCGGGTCGGAGGGGCCGCCCCGGCGTCCTTAGATTCTCCGGCGACGCCGGGGATTGTGCAACCCGCTTGGGGAGCCGCCCGTAACAGGGACGGTTCTTGCACTCTTCCCGATCGGGAGGACATGTTCGTCGCGCTGACTCAAAGCCAATTGGCGTTGCGCATCGAGCGCGCGCGGGCGATGCTGCGGCATTGCGAGCTCTGCGAGCTGCGCTGTGGCGTGGATCGCACGGCGAGGGGGGCGGTGCGCGGCGATGCCCGAGCGGGGTCTCCCCCGCCCTGCGGCCTCGACGATCGGACATTCTGCTTCAAGCGACACATCAGCTACGCGGAAGAGCTGGAACTGCTGCCGAGCTACATGGTGTATTTCGGCGGGTGCAACTTCCGGTGCCGGTTCTGCGTGCAGGCGCCGGGGTGCTTCGCGCCGCGGGGGGGCGTCGAGGTGGCGCCGGCCGAGGCGGCGCACGACTTTGCGCGGGTGGTGGGCCGTGGGGCGAGGACGATCAACCTGCTGGGCGGCGAGCCGAGCATGCACCTGCACACGATCCTCGAGATCGCGGCGGCGGCGGAGCAACCCCTGCCGCTTGCGCTCAACAGCAATATGTACATGACGCCGGAAGTCATCGAGATGCTCGACGGCGTCGTCGGCCTGTACATCGCCGATCTGAAGTTTGGCCCGGGCGGGTGCGGCGCATCGCTCGCGGGGATCGATCGGTACTGGGAGGTGGTGACGCGGAATCTGCGCCTCGCGGGCGAGCGGGCGGAGGTGCTCGTGCGGCATCTGGTCATGCCGGGGCACATCGAGTGCTGTCTGCGCCCGGCGGCGGAGTGGCTCGCGGCCAATCTGCCCGCGGCCTCGTTCACCCTCATGACGGGCTATCTGCCGGCGTGGCGGGCGCGTTCGACGCCCGGGATCGATCGGTGCCTGACCGAGACCGAGACGCGCGAGGCGGAGCGGATTGTGTCGGAACTGGGGCTGAGGAGGTCTGCGTAGATGAAGGGGATGGATCACAGGGCCGACGGGAGCGACGAGGCGGGGCGTGGGCTCGTCGTCACCATTCGGATCGGCCCGGACGGTCGGCTGTACTTCGCGGATATTCCGCCCGGGTTGCTCGAGGTTGCGGCGGCGGTGAATCCGGGGGACGAGACGCTGCGGGCGCGGGCGGCGCTGGCGTCGTCGTATCGAGCAGAGGAGGCGTGATGAGCGGTGCGAGCGGCGGCGCGGGCGTACGGGCGTTGGAGAACGGGGTGGTGAAGCACGAGACCGCGATGGCGGCGGCTCCGGCGGAGATCGAGGAGTCGGTCTCGCCCCTTGGGGAGGAGCTTGGCGTGCTGATCCGGGCGAGATACCCGGTGATCTACATCGTGAGCTGGGAGGAGCCGCGGGTGGAGCGGCACCTGCGGCAGATCGCCGAGGCCCGGGGCAAGCAGCTCTATGTGTGGTCGGTGACAAGCGGGATGCGGCGGGCGGGGGCGGCGCCGGCGGGGCGTCCGAAGGGGCTGTCCGACCCGATCGAGGCCCTGGATCAGGTGATGGAGCACAAGGAGCCGGCGATCTACCTGCTCAACGACTTCCACGCCTTCCTGCGTCCCGTGCAGTGCAACATCGCAACGATCCGGAAACTTCGCGAAGCGGCGCGGGCGCTGAGCGACAGCTACAAGACGGTCGTGATCTGCTCGCCGATGCTCGAACTGGCTCCGGAACTCGAGAAGGACGTGACGGTGCTGGACTACCCGCTGCCCGACGCGCGCGAGGTCGACGGGCTGCTGCGGCATATCTGCGCCGAGGTGGCGGAGCATTCGAGCGTGGAGATCAATCTGGGGGAGGCCGACCGCGAGGCGCTGATCCGGGCGGCGAGCGGGCTGACGCTGCAGGAGGCGGAGAACGTCTTCGCCAAGACGCTGGTCAACGATGGGCGGCTCTCGGCGGACGACGTCTCGACCGTTTTCGCCGAGAAGCAGCAGATCGTGCGCAAGAGCGGGCTGCTGGAGTATTACGAGCCCAACACGGCGCTGGGCGATGTGGGCGGGCTCGCGCAGCTCAAGGAGTGGCTCCGGCGGCGCTCGCAGGCGTTCACGGAGGGGGCGAGGCAGTACGGGCTGCCGGCCCCGAAGGGCGTGCTGCTGGTGGGCGTCCAGGGGTGTGGGAAGAGCCTGTGCGCCAAGGCAGTCAGCCGCGAGTGGAATATGCCGCTGCTGCGGTTCGATGTCGGGCGGGTGTTCTCGAGCCTGGTGGGCTCGTCGGAGGAGAACGTGCGCCGGGCGATCGCGGTGGCGGAGAGCATCGCGCCGGCGGTGCTGTGGGTGGACGAGATCGACAAGGCCTTCGCGGGGACCTCGGGCTCGGCGGGCTCGGACGGGGGCACCTCGGCGCGGGTGATGAGCACGTTCCTGACCTGGCTGAGCGAGAAGAGCAAGCCGGTGTTCGTGCTGGCGACGGCGAACGACATCACGCAGTTGCCGCCCGAACTGCTGCGCAAGGGGCGGCTCGACGAGATCTTCTTCGTGGATCTGCCCGACCCGGCAGACCGGCGGGAGATCTTCCGGATCCACATCGCCAAGCGCGACCGCGATCCGGCGGCGTTCGATCTAGAGGGGCTCGCGGCGGCGGCGGATGGGTTCAGCGGGGCGGAGATCGAGCAAGCCGTGATCAGTGCGCTGTACGACGCGTTCTACCTGGGGCGCGAGGTTGAATCGGGCGACCTGGTGGCGAGCATCGCCGAGACGGTGCCGCTCTCGCGGACCATGAGCGAGGGGATCTCGGGGCTCCGGGGGTGGGCGGAGGGGCGGGCGAGGCCGGCATCGAGCGCCGCGACGATGGCGTCGGTGGCGCCGCGCCGGAAGATCGAGGTGTAGGGCGGCCGCGGACCGACGCGGGGAAAGGGGTTCGTGATGAGCAGTGTGTGCGTGCTGACACCGATCGTGGTGGGTTCGTGGCCCGCGATCAGCGCGGCGGTGCTGGGGGCGGCCGGGGCGATGGGATTCGCGGCCGTGGGGGCCGAGGAGCGCCTGCCCGGCCCGACCGGGCGGCGGCGGGTGGAGACGGATGTGCCCAACAGCGAGGTGGTGAGCGAGACGCTGGCCCGCGGAGAGAAGATCCGCTTCACGCGGGACGGGGTGTCGATCGAGTTCGGGGTGGACGGTCGGGGCAAGTGCACGGTGTGCGCCACGGGTGAGGGGTACACCGACGCGCAGCTCCGACGGATCGGTGAGGAGGTCGCGGGGCGGATCGTGCAGCAGTTCACCTACCACAAGCTGGTCTCGGAGCTGAAGCAGCGGGGATACAGCATCGCGGAGGAGAGCGTGGAGGGGGATCAGTCGATCCAGCTCCGGGTGCGTCTGGGGCAGTAGGGCGCGGGCGACGAGGAACATCATCCGATTCGTGCGACGGGGAACACGCGAAGGAGCGGCGCAATGACCAACCCACAGTTTGACATCCAGATCGGCAAGGACGGGAAGGTAAAGCTGAAGGTGAGCGGGGCCTCGGGGGGCGAATGTCTGGCGCTGGCCGACATGCTCAAGGAGATCATCGGCAAGGAGGAGTCGCGGGAGCTGACGGGGGAGTATTACGGCTCGCCGGGGCAGGTGCGGTTCGTGGAGCAGGCCAAAGGAAGGGTGAAGCGGTAGCGCCCCGGCCCGGTGGGGCGGCGGCCGGCCTTGATCGAGTGACGCGATGGAGTGCCCGAACTGCACATTCCAGAATGCCCCCGGCTCACCCAGGTGTGTGCGGTGCCAGTCGAGCCTGCAGCTCGCGGGCGTGGCGGTGGTCCCGCCGCGCGCGGCGCGGGGGGCGATGGGACGGACTCGGCAGCGTGCCGCACGGTCGCGTCGGCGGCTCGGGCAGGGGATCCGGGGGTATGGGCGATCGCTGATACGGCCGTGGATGGGCGAGGTGGATTGGCGCGCGGTGCGTTGGACGGTGGCGCCGGGGCTGGGCCATGTCCGCGTCGGGCGCCGCGCGGTGGGCTTCACGCTGCTGGCGGTCTGGGTCGGCCTGCTGGTTGGGGCGGCCTCGATGCTCGGCACCGCCCGGTCCTGGATGCTGGCGTTCGCCTCGATCAGCGTGCACAGCCTGTCGTTCTCACTCCTGATCTCGCCGGTGCTGCAGCGGATGGCGTGGCAGCGGAGGATCGTGGTCGGCATGGCGATGTATGCGGCGCTGATCTTTGGCCTGTATTACCCCGTTCGGGTCGCGGCGACACACGCCGCGCACGTGGTGCTGGTGCGTGGCGTGCTGGACAACGCGGTGTGCCGCGATGGCGACGCGTTGCTGTACACCTCGACCTGGACACGACCGGGGGAGTTCGCTCGGGGTGATCTGGTCGTCTATCAGATCGAGCCGAGGAACACGGGCGAGGTCGTGATCCACGAAGGGGTGGGGATCGACCGGATTGTGGGCGTCGCCGGAGATCACGTGATGTACACGGATGGTCTCTTGCTTGTGAACGGCGTGGCGACACCGGACGATGACCTGCCCCTTCACGGGCTGCGGGGGTTGCCGAATCTTGATGTGGTCGTCGGCGAGGGGGAGTACCTGATCTTTCCGACGAATCTGCAGTGGCTTGACGGGCACGGCGAGGCGCTGAGGGCGAGGACGATCCGGGACACCTCGCGGGTCTCCGCCGGGCATGTGCTGGGCCGGGTATTCGCGCGTGCCGCGCCCTGGCCCCGTGCGGGGCGGCTTTAGTGTGGACGCTGCCTCGGGGCAGCGGTCGCGGGAGGTTTCATGGCGAGCCGGTTTACCAGGCTGGAGATGACCGAGAAGGCGCGGACCCACGTCGTCTCGGGAGAGACCGCGCGGACGGGGACGCCGGTGCGCACCCCCGAGCACGACATGCTGCTCGCGGTGGAGGCGTATCGATCGGGGAAGTTCGAGGGCGCGTTACAGCTGTATACACGGGCGCTGCAGGGCAACCGGTCCCTCATCCAGGCTTGGGTCGGGCAGGTGCAGATGCTGGTCGAGCTTGGCGAGTACGACGAGGCGCGGCTGTGGAGCGACAAGGCGCTTGAGCTCTTCAAGAGCAACGGCGAGTTGCTGGCGGCCAAGGCTCGGGCGTGCGTGCGGCAGGGGGACCGGGCGGCGGCGATGGCCGCGAGCGACGAATCGATCCGCAGCGCGGGCAGCTCGGCCATGCGGTGGCAATCGCGGGGGGAGGTGCTGCTGGACCGCCGGGGGGAGCGGGCGCGGACATGCTTCGACAAATCGATCGCCGAGGCGCAGTCCGATTGGTTCGACCGGGTGGTCATCGCGCGGGCCTACCTGCACTACGACCGTGCGGCCCCGGCGCACGAGTTCGCCCAGGCCGCGGTGCGGCTGGAGCCGGGCCATCACTACGCGTGGCTCGTGCTCGGGAGGTGCCAGGAGGCACTCGGATGGTTGAAAGAAGCGGAGGCGAGCTACGGGCGCTCTCTCGACCTGCCTGGTGAGCCGACCGAGGCTCGGCGGGCGATGACGGATCTGCAATCGAAGGGTCGGTCGGCCCGCTTGGGTCGGCGGCTTGGAGGGCTCTTTCGGCGATGAAACTCCACACCATCCTCTCGGCGGCCCGCGAGCATCTGGCCAGCGATGTGCACGTCTTGATCGGCATGCCGCCGGTGTTCCGCGTCGGCGGCGAGATCATCGCCACGCGCGGGCGTCCGATCACTCAGGATCAGGTGACGGCGATGCTCGCCGAGTGTCTGACCGCCGAGCAGCGGGAGCGGCTCGATCGGGAGTGGCAGCTCTGCTGCTCGGTGGTGTATCCGGATACGGGGAGGGTGCGTCTGACCGTGTATCGTCGGAACGGCATGGAGGAACTGGCGATCCGGATGAGCGAGAGCACGCTGCGGACGCGGGAGGACCTGGGCCTGCCCTCGGTCGTGGACGACCTCGCGCGGCTCCCGAACGGGCTCGTCATTCTCACCGGCCCGACGGGGGTCGGCAAGACCACGACGCTGCATTACATGCTGGACCTGATCAACGCGGAGCATGCCTGCAAGATCATCACGATCGAGGACCCGGTGGAGTTCGTCCACTCGTTCAAGCGGTCGATCGTGGTGCAGCAGGAGGTGCTCAGCGACGTGCGGGACTACACCTCCGCGCTGCGGCATGTGCTGCGGCAGGATCCCGATGTGGTCGCGATCGGGGAGATGCGTGACCGGGAGACGATTTACACCGCGTTGATGGCGGCGGAGACGGGGCATCTGGTGATCGCGACCCTGCACACGCCGGGTGCGGTGGATGTTGTGCAGCGGGTGGTGTCGGCGTTCCCCGAGGGGCACCAGGGGGAGATCCGCTTCATGCTCGCCAACTCGCTGCAGGGGGTGATCGCGCAGCAATTGCTGCCGCGGGCCGCCACCAAGGGGCAGGCGGTGTGCTGCGAGGTGCTGGTGGCGACGCAGGCGGTGCGGAACCACATCCGCGAGAATCAGACGCACATGATCTACAGCGAGCTGCAGGCGGGGAGGCGGTTCGGGATGGTGACGATGGACAACGCCCTGCTGGACCTCTACGAGCGCGGGGAGATCAGCTACGACACGGCGGTCTCGACGGCGAGGCGCCCGGACGACATCCGGCGTCGGGCCTCCTGAGGGCGCCGGGCTACGAGCCGTGGACAAACCGGAGCAGCTCGGCGCCCTGGTCGTTCTGGAGCGTCAGGAAGCCGTCGCCGAGGGCCTGGGGGTCGTAGCGGCGGGCTTTCTCCAGCGCGTCGAGGAAGCGACGCTCGAGTTCCATGGCCTCGGGGGTGCCGGCCATCATAGTGGTGGCGGCCGGGCCAAGGGTGAACTTGCCCGAGGCGAGCCCCTTGGCGTCGAGCGGGGCGGCCCAGCGGTTGACGCCGGCGAAGCCTCCGGCGCGGCCTTCGTCGTAGGCGGTGAGGGTGGGCGGGTGCGCAGCCGCGGGATCGGTGAGGGGCTTGCCGGCGATGCGATCGAGTTTCCAATCGCCATAGACCATCCCGGCGGTGCTGGCGGAGGCTTGCGTTTTGGTGCTCGCTCGGGAATGGCTGGTGGCCTGGCAGCCAGGCAGGGTGAGGCCGCCGGAGAGCAGGGTTGCGAGGAGGAGGCCGAGCGGGAGCGGGCGGACTTGACGCGTCATGGCGGGGCTCCTGGCGGGTTGGAGTTGCATGCTGATCGTAGGGCCGCGGCGGGGGAGGGTTTGGTAGAGTGGCGTCGTCGTGTCGGTTGCGAGACGTGGGTTCGTCGGGGCGATCGGGGTGGGGCCATGGAGCGTGTCATGCGGTCAGGTGTTGCGGTCTGCTTGGTGGCTTGCTGTTGGGGTGCGGGGCAGGCGCGGGGCCAGGCTTCGGCGCAGGAGCCGGGGGTGAACCTGCGGGTATACGACATCGGGCGTCCGATGGAGCGGCTCTTCCCTCTGGCCGAGCACCAGAAGCCGAACCTGGACCGGCGGATCGACACGATCGAGCTTGCCGACGAGGCGGCGTTTGGCGGGCCGGCCGACCACTTCGTCGCGGTCCTCGATGGGACGGTCGTGTGCGAGGCGGCGGGGGAGTACATCTTCCGGCTGGTGTGCGACGATGGGGCGCGGCTGACGATCGATGGCGACATGGTGGTGGACCATGACGGCGTGCACGCGCCGAGCGGGAAAGACGGGACCGTTTCGCTCGCGGCCGGGCCGCACGCGTACCGGATCGATTACTTCGAGAATGAGGGGGGTGCGGAGCTGCGGTTGTTGTGGAAGCCGCCGGGTGCGGCGGCGCTTGCCACGGTTCCGGCGGCGGTGCTCTTCGTCGATCGCGTGCCGGAGCGGATGACGAGCCCGGGGCACAAGCAGGTGCTCGACGGGATGGAGCATGCGAGGCCGGGCGACGGGATGCCGCTGGAGGGTGTGCACCCGGGCTGGGCGGTGGAGGACCTGCGCCCCGCGGGCTTCGAGCCGATGGTGGGGGGGATGGCGTTCCTGCCCGACGGGCGGCTGGTGCTCACCTCGTTCGAGCCGGTGAACGACGGGGTGCTCAAGGGCGAGCCGAACGGGACGGTGTGGGTGCTGCGCAACGTGATCGGCGGCAATCCGGGCACCGTGCAGCCGGAGCGGATCGCGGGCGGGTTCTACGACCCGACGGGATTGGCGGTCGTGGATGGGGCGATCTACATCGCGCACAAGCCGGACATCACCAAGATCTGGGACAGCGACGGGGACGGCAAGTTCGACCGACGCGAGGTCTTCGCGAAGGGATGGGTGTCGGACAACTACCACCACTTCGCGTTCGGGATGCTGCCCAAGGACGGGTATCTCTACGGCACGCTCTCGACGAGCATCTATTTCGACAACACGATGAAGGCCGACCATGTGATCGGGGACGTGGTGGCGATGAACGGGCCGAACCCCGAGCACCGCGGGACCTGCTGGCGGGTGAACCTGGAGACGCGGGAGTTCGAGTATCTGGCGGGCGGGCTGCGGACTCCGAACGGGATCGGCGAGGGGCCGGAGGGGGAGATCTTCGTCTCCGACAATCAGGGCGCGTGGCTGCCCTCCAGCAAGCTCATCAACATCCGGCCGGGGCGGTTCTACGGCCACTCGAACGGCCGGCAGCGGTCGGACCGCTATCCGCTGGGCGGCTACCCGAGCCTGAACGAGGAGCACGGCTTCTCGCCGCCGGCGGTGTGGCTCCCGCAGAACGCGTGCTGCAACTCGCCGACGATGCCGATCATGATCAGGGGCGGCGAGTTCGCCGGGCAGATGTACCTGGGCGAGCTGACGATGGGCGGGATCCGGCGGATCTTTCTCGAGAAGGTGGACGGCGAGTGGCAGGGCGTGGCGTTCCGCTTCACCCAGGGGTTCGAGAGCGGCGTGAACCGGTTGATCGAGGGGCCGGATGGGTGCCTCTACATCGGGGGCACGGGCTCGAGCGGCAACTGGAGTTGGCGGGGCACGCGGACGGGGCTGCAGCGGTTGCGCCCGACGGGCGGCTCGGCCTTCGAGTATCACTCGATCAGCGCGACACCGGACGGGTTTGTGATCCGGTTGACTCGGCCGGTTGAAGCGGCGTGGCTGGCGAACCCCGCGAACTACTCGCTCACCGAGTGGAGGTATGACCCGACACCGAACTACGGCGGGCCGAACGTGGACACGACCGATCTCGGGGTCGCGTCGGCAACGCCGGCGGCCGATGGCCGGTCGGTGCGTCTGGTCGTTCCTGGGCTGAAGCCGGGGTATGTCGTGCACTTCCGGATCGATCCGCGCTCGGCGGATGGCGAGGCGATGTGGTCGACGGAGGCGTGGTACACGCTGAACCGCATCCCGCGGTGAACCCGGACGCGGCGCTCTCACCGCTGAGGGCGCTGAGTTTCGCAGAGTGGGAATCGGTGTTGACTCAGCGACACTCCGCGCCCTCGGCGGTGCGGGCAGATCAGGTCAGGAAGGTGCTGGCGCCGCCATCGACGATGATGGTCTGGCCGGTGATGAAGCTGGCGCGCTCGGAGCACAGGAAGACGGCCGCGGCGGCGAGCTCTTCGGGGCGGCCGAGGCGCTTGAGCGGGATGTTGTCGGCCATGCGTGCGAGGGCTGCTTCGGCGGAGATGCCGGCCTCGCGTCCGCGGATCTCGGCGAGGTGGGAGAGCCTGTCGGTGGCGTGCATGCCGGGGCAGACGTTGTTGATGAGGACGCCGTCGGGGGCGAACTCGCGGCTGAGGGTCTTGGCCATGCCGTGGACGGCGGCGCGGTAGGCGTTGCTGAGCAGCAGGCCGTCGATGGGCTGGCGGGCCGAGAGGCTGGTGATGTTGACGATGCGTCCCCACCCGGCCTTGCGCATGTGGGGCAGGGCGCCGCGGATGAGGCGGACGACGTTCATGAGCGTGGACTCGAAGCCGCTGGTCCACTTGGCTTCGTCGAGGGCGTCGAAGCGCCCGGCGGGCGGGCCGCCGGTGTTGGTGACGAGGATGTCGAGGGCGCCGAAGCGGGCGACGGCGCCGGCGATGAGGCGCTCGCAACCCTCGGGGCTTGAGACATCGGCGACGATGCCCTCGACTTCGGCGCCGGTCGCGCCCGCGATCTCGGCCGCGGCCTTGCGGACATCGGCCTCGGTGCGGGCGCTGACGACGACACGGCAGCCCTCGGCGGCGAGGCCGTGGGCGACGGCGCGTCCGAGGCCCTTGCTGGATGCGGCGACGACGGCGACGCGGTTGGTGATTCCCATGTCCATGGGATCAGCGTACGCGCCCGGTCGTCGGATCGGTTGGAATCGGATGCAGGGATCCCGGCGCGAGGCCTAGGAGCCGACCGTCAGGCCCACCGGCTGCGGGCGCGGCGTGTAGTTTGGTTGGACGGCGACGCCGAGGGGCATGCGTTTGCCGTCGGGGCCCTTGGGCGGGATGCGTTCCTCGTCGATGATCCGCTGGATGGTCATGACGGCCTCGATGAGCATCTCGGGGCGCGGCGGGCAGCCGGGGACGTAGACATCGACGGGGATGAACTGGTCGCAGCCCTGGACACAGGCGTAGGTATCGAAGACGCCGCCGGTTGAGGCGCAGGCGCCCATGGAGATGACCCACTTGGGCTCGGTCATCTGCTCGTACATGCGTTGGAGGACGGGGAGCATCTTGACGCCGATGCGTCCGGCGACAATGAGCAGATCGGACTGGCGCGGGCTGAAGCGCATGACCTCGGCGCCGAATCGGGCGAGGTCGTAACGGGAACAGGCGGTGGCCATCAGCTCGATGCCGCAGCAGGCGGTGGCGAATGGCATCGGCCAGAGGGAGCTGCGCCGGGCCCAGTTGATCACGCGCTGGAGCTGCGTGGTCAGGAACATGTCGGTCGGCAGCGCGGTCTCGATGCCCATGGGGACTCCTTGCTCCGGCGTCTGGTGCGGGCCGGGGCCTTCGCGCAATCGTAGAGCGGGTTCGGCGCTCGATCCGGGCCGGATGCTCTCAGACCATTTCGCGGATCAGGGCCTCGGCCCTCTCGGCTTCGTCAACCCGGAGGATGCACCGAGCGGGGGTGCCGTTGTGGGCGGGTCCCTCGTAGGCGTAGCGGACGTTGACCTTGGCGTCGGCGAGCCGGACGGCGATGGTGCGGACGATCCCGGGGTTGTCGCCCAGGCTGATGGCGAGCACGTCGCTCTCGCTGACGGGCCCGGCCCCGGTCTCGGCGACGCCCTCGCAGACGCGTCGGACGACGTCTTCGGGCTCGGCGAGGAGGCGGACGAGGCCTCGCTGGTTCTGCCATTCCACGACGGAAAGGGCCGTGACGGTCGCTCCGGCGGCCGCGAGGGCTTCGAGAACGCCGGCGAGTTCGCCGGGACGATCGGCGAGGTAGACAGAGAATTCCTTGACTCTGGAGACGTCCATTTGCGCTCCTTCTCCCCATGGCCCGCTGGACTGGGTGCGGGCTCCCTCCGTGGTCCCTCTTCGGGCGGCGGGCGGGGCCGGTGGCCGGGCCGGTGGTGCGCCATCGACCGAAAAGGGCGGAAGCCTAGCACGATCTCGGTCTTCGGGCCAATCAGGTTGCGGGGATTGGATCGGGTTTTGTATGGATGTCGGTGGATTCCTCGCCGGGCGCGTCGGAATCGGGCTCGGAGGCCGCGGGAAGGAGTCCGGCGAGGGTGAGCCCCGCCGCGGCCTCGTACTGGGCGCGTCGGAGTGTCTCGAGTCGATCGGTCCCGGTCTGGCGGGTCTGGTCGGTCATCTGGCTGGCGAGACGGAGCAGGTCCACGGCCTGGATCTGCTCGGCGGGCCGGGCGAGGGCGAAGGTCTCGGTCTCGTCCCCCTCGGGCACGCGGTGGACGAGCCCCGCATCGGTCAGCCGCTCGAGCATGAGGAGGCTGGTGCGTTCGTCGAGCCCGACGGTGCTTGCGACATGGGCGACGGAGGCGGTGCCGCCGGAGGCGAAGCGCCGCGCGACGATCGAGGCGACGCGAACCAGAGCGAGGGGGTCGATGAGGATCGGCCCGTGGGCTTCCTCTTCGGTGACCGAGAAGGCGCGGAAGTATTGCAAGACATAGCTGAGCTGGAGGCCGAAGAGGATGATGATCCAGGTGATGTAGACCCAGAGGAGGAAGAGGGGGATGAGGGCGAGGACGCCGTAGAGGCGCTGGTAGGACGAGAAGGCGATGACGCCGACGAAGGCGGCCTTGCCGGCTTCCCAGAGGACCGCGGCGAAGGCGGCGCCGACAGCGGCACATTGCACGGAGACGCGGGCGTTGGGGATCGTCATATAGAGGAAGAGCAGGAGCAGGAAGCCCGTGACGGCGCTCACCGCTTTGGCGGCGACCAGGGCGAAGATATTGACCTTGGCCTTCTCGCTGGCGGCCTGCTTGCTCGCTTCGTCGACGCCGCGGCCGGGCTGAGCCTGCGCTGCGGCGCTTTCTCCGGGGGTGGGTGCGGCGCCGGCGGCCTGATTCTGCCCGGCCTTTGCGACATCGGACGTGGCGGCCGCGGGATCGCCGGCGTCCGGGTTGATCGCTTGCGCCTGCTTCTGGGCCTGGGGCGTGGCCAGGAAGTCCTTCAGCCCGTCGGAGACCCAGGTGCTGACGTAGAACGTTCCGATCAGGAAGAGCGAGCCGAGCGTGAGGGTGGTCCAGTATTGGGTGATCCGTCTGACCCACGATCGGCCGGTTGGCGCGCGGTAGATGTGGTTGGCTGATCGTTCGATCTCGACCATGAAGGACATCGCGGCGTAGATCAGCATGATGGAGCCGGTGATGCCGATCGCGAGGAAGGAGACCTCTCGCACCTTGGTCACCAGGTTGTTGATCCAGAACTCGAGCTTCGCCGGGTTCGTGGGCTCGTGTTGGCCCGCGCGCGGCCCGTCCTCAAAGTCGAATGGGCCAACGATCGGTGTGGAGCCGGCCTGCTCCTTCCCCGATTGGGCGGCGCTCGGGCTGCTGACGGCGATTTCCTTGAGGCCCGTGAAGTCGAGGACGTTCTCGATCGTGTCCTTGACCTGAGTCGGCGTGGCGAATCCGCCCAGGACCGCGACGCCGATCGCGAGAACGGGGATGAGCCCGAAGACGGTGCGGTAGGAGAGCGCGGCGGCCATCCGGGCGATCTGGCTGTTTGAGACGACGCGGAGCGCGCTGCGCAGCATCGACCCCAAGCCGGACTTGCGCCGCTCGGCGAAGCTGGTGGCGGCGGACTCGATGGACTTGGCGATCGGCTTCAACCTGGTCTTCCTCGCGGGCGCCCGCGTCCTGAGCCGCTCGATCCCCCTCGGGCGGGCCCGCGCCCGCCGGGGCCTCTGGAGCCGGGCGTTCTCGGGCCGGCGGGTCCCAGTGTTCTGCCCCTTGAACCGGCTCCCCGCGCGGCCGGCCCCGCGGGCTTGGACCCTCGCGACCGCGGGGCCGCGGGGGTGTTCCCGGATCGCGGGGCTCCGGGCTTCTGGTTCTTCGGCGCGCCGGGCCGCGGGGTTCGGCCCGACCCGGTACGGGAGCGCGCGGGCGCAGGGCTTGCGCTGGCGGCCTGGGGCCTGGCCTGGCGGCCCTCGACGGCGCGGCGGAGGCTCTGGAGCTCGATTTTGGTCAATTCGCGCCATTCACCGACGGCGAGGCCCTTGAGCTTGAGGGGGCCCATGGCGACGCGTTCGAGCTTTTGACCGGGCAGCCGACAGCCGCGAGCATGCGCCGGACCTGGCGGTTGCGGCCCTCCCTGAGTGTGAGTTCAAGGACGGTGCGTTCGCGGTCGCGTTTGATGACCTTGAGGCCGACGTGTGCGGCGCGGACGGCGCCGACGGTGCGTCCCTCGCGCCGCTCGGCGATGTAGATGCCCTTCTCGAGCTTGGCGAGTGCCTCGTCTTCGAGCATGCCCTTGACGACGGCGTGGTAGGTCTTCTCGACGCCGAAGCGGGGGTGCGTGAGCTTGTTGGCCAGCTCGCCGTCGTTGGTGAGGAGCACGAGGCCGCGGGTGTCGTAGTCGAGGCGGCCCACGGGGTAGAGGCGTGCCTTCGAGGGGTGGCTGACGAGGTCGAGGACGGTGCGGCGTGCGGCGCCGGGCTCGTCTTCAACCGTCGAGAGGGTGCGCCCGGGCTTGTTGAGCATGACATAGATGTGACGCTCGGCGCCCTCGATGACCACGCCATCGACCTGCACGCGGTCCTCGCCGGGTGTGACGAATGCGGGGATCTCGACCACGGTCTTGCCGTTGATCTTGACGCGTCCCTCTTCGATCAGCAGTTCGCTGGCGCGGCGCGAGGCGACACCGGCATCGGCCAGAAACCGCTGGAGTCTGACGCGGCCGTCGGCCTCGTCTCCCGCGCCGGGTCCCCCGGGACGGGTGTTCTTGGGTGTTTTTTGGGGCATTGTGGGGGAGTGTAGGGGGGGAGGAAGGGACAGAGGGACAGAGGGACAGAGGGACAGAGGGACAAAGGGACAGAGGGACAGAGGGACAGAGGGACAGAGGGACAGAGGAGAGGGGGGAGAGACGGAGAGACGAAGAGGGAGGGAGGAGACGGAGAGACGGGGAGGGGGGGGAGGGGGCTTGAGGTCGGTGCGCTTCTGGGCTTGGCGCGTCTTTCCCTTTGTCCCTTTGTCCCTTCGTCCCTTTGTCCCTCTCCCTTCATCCCGCGCCGTTCGCGCGCGTCTCTGCCCGCTTGGCTCGCAGCGCCTCCAGTCGGCGTTTGTGGAGGTCGCGGTCGGGCTCGATGAGGGTGAGGGCGACGAGCTGCGATTCGGCGGCGTCGAGGTCGCCCCTGAGGAGTGCGATGCGCCCAGCCTGTTCCCGCGTGGAGGCGTCGAAGGGGGCGATGAGGGTGGCGCGGGTGGCCTTGGCCCAGGCGTGGTCGAGGTCGCCGGCGAGGGCGTAGCGCTCGGCGAGGGCGAGGGCGAATGCGGGGCTGCGCAGCTCGCGTTCGTCGAGGAACTCGAGGTTTTCTATGACCTTCTGCGGGGCGTCGTCCATGGCGCCGGCGAGGGCGAGCCTCGCGAGAAGGCGTCGGGGCATGGGGTCGACGGGGCGGGCGGCGACGAAGCGTTCGATGAGCGGGATCATCGCGGGGGTTGGGTTGCCGCCGGTTTCCTTGAGTGCGATCTGCACGGCGATCTGGAGCAGATCGGGGTGGTTGGGGTGCTCGACGAGCAGGTCGTCGAGCATCGCGCTGCTCAGGGTGTGGGGGTCGTCGATGAGCTGATCGATCGGGGGCTCGCCCTCGGGCGGGAGCATCCCGGCGCGGAGGAGGTCGCCTTTGGCCCAGCCCTTGAAATCGTCGAAGAACTGCTCGGGGGTGAGCTTGAGCACTTGCTGCATCGCTTCGCGCTCGCTCTTGCCCTGGGCGTAGAGGTCCATGAGGTCGAGCGGGGCCCGGAGGCCGAAGCGTCCGACCATGTACTCGTACATCCAGTTGCCCTGGGCGTAGGCCTGTGTGCGGTCGTTGGGCTTGATGGGTCGGACGAAGCGCAGGCTGATAGTGTCCATATCGAACAGCGTGTCGTTGAGATAGGCCTGGGTGAGCAGGCCCCACCAATCGGGCGGGCGCGGGCCGCCCTCGCCCCAGACGGCCGCGGCCTCCGTGAACCAGTGGGGGATGCGGTTGTGCGTGCGTGAGAGCGTGACGGTGTGGATGAACTCGTGGCGGACGGTGCGGGCCCAGTCGTAGGGTCCGGCGCGGTGGCCGGGGCCGTCGCGGGGCGTCTCCATCGCGATGACCGGCCCGGTGGCGGCGGCCATGGTGTGGATCTGGGGCATGCCGCTGATGCGTACGGCGAAGGCGGCGTGGTCGGGCATGAGTTCGATCGTGGTCTTGCCCTCGGGTTCGTGGTCGAACATCGAGGGGCCGCAGACATCGTGGTAGATCTGCTCGAGCACGGCGGGCATCTGCCGGGCGAGCACCTCGTCGATGCCGGGCTTGTAGCGGACGACGAAGTGGTCGCTCTCGATCTCGTCGAAGCTGTTGAGTTCGTCGACAAGCTTCAGGCTGTTGGCGGCGCGGACATTGAAGGGGTCGAGGGCGAGGGCCTTGGAGAGGGCGTCCTTGGCGCGGATATCGCGCCCGGCCTGCATCTCGAGGAGGCCCAGCTCGATCCACGGGGTGCTGAGCATGGGCTGCCGCATGGCGGCACGCTCGAGCAGGGCCGCGGCGGGGGCGTACTGGCGGGCCTCCGAGAGCGCGGCGCCGACGGCGAGGATCGCCTCCGGAGAGCCGTGGTCGTCCTGTGTGGGGGGGCGTTCGCCGGCGTTGAGGGCATCGAACGCGGTGAGGAGCGCGGAGGTGCGGGATTCGTCGAAGCGCACGGCGGCGCTGGCGGCCTGCTCGGCGAGCAACTCGCGGTGCTGGGGGAAGCGGGCGAGCGCGGCGTCGAGGATGGAGTCGGCGAGGGCCGGGTCTTTGCGTCGGATCGCGCCACGGGCGCGGATGACGGCGGCGTCGGGCGAGCCGGGGGCGAGTTCCTCCAGCCGCAGCGCGATGTTCTCCGCCTGGTCGAAGTCGAATCCGGAGACGGCGAGGTCGCCGAGGAGCCGCCAGGCACGCGAGCAGCGCGGGTTGAGGGCGAGCACCTCGGTGAGCGCGGCCTGGCCATCGGCGGGGTTGTCCTTCTCGATGAGCACCTCGGCTTCGACGAGACGGGCGTACCAGGAGAGGCGGTCGAGTTCGTTCTTGGCGCGCCCGAGCATCTCCATCAGCGTGCGAAAGTCGGCGTCGGCTTCACCCGCGCGCCCGGGGCCGCGGAGGCGGGAGCGGACCATGAGGGCGCGGACACCCTCGGCGAGGTCGTCGCCTGAGGTGATCTCTTTCGCGGCCATGTGGGCGACGAGGGGGTCGAGGGCGGCGTCGGCCTCGTCGAAGCGTCCCAGGCGTTCGAGGGCTTCGGCGCGGATGCGGATCGCGCGGAGCGAACCCTCGCCGGCGAGGAGCGCGAGGGCTTCGTCGAGCCGGCCCCGGAGGGCGAGGGCCTCGGCGCGGTCGAGCTTGTTGGCCTGCGGGTTCTCGAGCGCGGGGTCGTCGATCGCGCCTTGGACGAGCACTGCTTGCGCGCGTTCGGCGGGGTGGTGAGGTCGTCGTCGCTCCAGAGCCCGTAGCGGATGCGGGCGAGGCGCTTCTCGTCGTCGCTGAGCAGGCTGCCCGCGAGCAGCCGCTCCACGCTCTGGGCCGTGGCGGGCGGGCCCATCGGCTTGGCGCCCTCGTCGGGCTGGGCGAAGCGCACGGGCTGCTCGGGGCCGTCGGGCCTGTCCGGCTGGGATCGCGTGATGTTCGCGACAAGGGCGACAGCCAGCGCGCCGGCGAAAGCGTGGAGCGTTGGCTTCATTGGTCGGCCCGGTAGTCTTGCTGCGTGTAGTTCCAACCGGCGAGATCGGCGGGGGGCTGGGTGGAGAGCTCTGCCTCGCCGATATCGGCATCACCGTTGAGCTTGAGGTTCTTGAGCAGGACGAGGGAGACGTCGCCGGCGTTGTTCACTGTGCGGGCGATGCGGGGCAGGAGTGTGTCCTTCTCGTACCAGATGCGGATCTCCTTCAGATCGCTGTCGCCTGCGTCGGCGCGTGGGGTGAGCTTGAGTTGGTAGCACTTGCCGGCGATGCCGACGAGCGGGCGGTCGTCCACGGCTTCCTGGCTGTCGACGAGCGCGGCGTCGAAGCGGGAGAGGATCTCGTCGCGCTTCTGCTGGATCGGGATGGGGAAGGGTCCCTCGCCGATCTTGAGCGGGTCCCACCGCTCGCCGGGGGGCACGACCTGACGGCGGACGAACTCCTTGTCGATCGGGTGGATCTCGGCGAGCCACTCGCCGTCGAAGATGTACTGCTCGCGGAATCGGGTGTCGGAGTCCTCCACGCGCCCGCCGACGATGAGCTTGTTGAAGTCGAGCGCGAAGCGGCGGGCGGGCGGGCCGCCCTCGGACTCGTCGGGCTTGCTCTCGAAGGCGAGGCGTCCCTCGCGGATCTGCGTGTCGCCCTGGATCGAGAACTCCTTCACGTAGCGGACGTCGGCGCTCAGCTCATGGATGTTGTCGCCGGCGTGCTCGAGGGCGGTCAGCAGTTCGTCGGTGTTCTCGATGGGGAGGGGTGTCGGCGGCTCGACGGGGTCGGGCTGCACGCGCGGGCTGGCGGGGGGCAGTTCGGGCTGGGCCGAGGCCTCCGGGGTGGGTAGGAGCCAGAGGCCCGCGGCGGCGGCCGCGAGTTGGAGGGTGGCGATGAGCAGGGCGAGCATGTCGGGCTCCTTCCATGGGGTCCGTCCGAGCCATCCGGGATGTTGGATTGTTGGACCCCCGGCGGGGCGGGCGGGTTCCGCATCGCCTGGCCGGTGGGTGTCAGGCGGGGGGCGACTCGGAGGGTGAGGATTGCGAGTTGAGGAAGTCGCGCAGGATGGCCGCGGCGGCGAGGGCGTCGCGTTTCTGCTTTTTCTGCTTGTGGGTCATGCCGGTCTGTCCCATGTCCCAGTCGGCCTGGACGGAGCTGAGGCGTTCGTCGTGGAAGTGGAGCCGGCGTCGGGCCAGGTCGGCGAGGGCGAGGCCGAACTCGCGGACGAGCTTTGCCCGGGGGCCCTCGGTCCCGTCCATATTGAGGGGCAGGCCGATGACGAGTTGGTCGTTGGGGCCGAGATGCTCGTCGATGGCGTGGGCGAGGGCGGCCATGAGCGCGCGGCCCCGATCGCGGTCTCGCGGGATCTCGAGCACCTCGACGGGTGAGGCCAGGCGGAGCATGTTGTCGCCGACGGCGAGGCCGGTGCGTTTGTCGCCGAGATCGATGCAAAGGTAGCGCACGGCACGGAGTGTATCGGCGTGGACCATTGTGGTGCAGGCTCCCAGCCTGCACGGATGTTGGTTCTCACACAGGGGCCGGCGGAGCACTCATGGGTCGTGCAGGCTGCAAGCCCGCACCACAACTACTTGAGGTCGTCTCGCACCTGCTCATGGACCTTTTTCACGTCCTGGGCTTTCTCCGCCGGCATGATGAGCGTCGCGTCGTCGGTGTGGATGACGATGAGGCCCTCGCAGCCGACCATCGCGACGGTGTGGCCGGGCATGCCGCCGGTGATGACGAGATTGTCGGTGCTGTCGAGGAGCACGGCGTCGCCGGCGCCTCGGACCCGGTTCCCCTCGCCGTCGGGGGCGATGGTCTCGGCGTAGGCGGGGCCAGCTCCCGACGTCGAGCCAGCTGAGGTCCATGTCGACGCCGCAGATGGTGACCGAATCATCGCGCGAGGCGGGTTCCATGATGCCGTAGTCGACGCTGGTCTTGGGGAGCGTCGGGTAGACCTCGGTGAGCACCCGGGCCCGCTCCGGCCCGTCCCACACAGAGGCGATGCGCCGCAGGCCGGCCGCGTTGATCGGGTGGTACTGCTCGAGCAGCATGAACGTCGCGGCATGGAAGACAAACATGCCGGCGTTCCATCCATACTCACCGCTCTCGACATACCGGGTCGCGGTCGCCAGGTCCGGCTTCTCCTTGAACTCGCGGACGCGGAATGCGCGGGCGTCGAACCCGGCGACAGCCTCGCCGCGCTGCACGTAGCCATAGCCGGTGGCGGGGAAGGTGGGCTTGATCGCGAAGGTGACCAGTCGCGAGGGGTCGGCCTCGACGAGCCGGAAGCCCAGGTCCATCGCTTCACGGAAGACCGAGTCGGGCTCGATGATGTGGTCGGCGGTGAGGACGGCGAAGAGGGCGTCGGGATCGCTCGCTCCGAACACCGCGGCCCCGAAGCCGACGGCGTTGATCGTGTCGCGGCCCTCTGGTTCGCCGAGGATGCGGTCGCCCCGGAACTCGGGGAGGGCGCGCTCGATCTCGGTCCGATAACGCTCGCCCGTGCAGATCGTGCGACGCTCTGGCGGCACCAGCCCTTCGAGCCGCGCGGCCGCGAGTTCGAGGAGGGAGCAGGGTGTCGGGCTGTTCTCGCGAAAGACGAAGGGGATGAGTTGCTTGGGGAGGGCCTTCCGGCTCATGGGCCAGAGCCTGGTTCCTGTCCCGCCGGCCATGATCATCGCGTAGCGCATGGTGTGGATCTGTGTCGGTTCGCCGGGCTGGTGGCCGCAACGGTGGTGGGGGGTTTTGCTCGTTCGCGCTCTTTCAGGACTCTCGGGTACTGGTTTTGGGCCGGGCTCGGAAGGTTCGCTGCGGGGTCCGGGCCAACGATCCGAACCACATCAACCGGGACCGGTGGTCGCTTTGGATCTTCGGCGACCTGATTTCCGGCCCGCGAGGTGGAATGATGTCTGACCAGATGGCGCGCCGGAACTCCAATCTCCCTGTCGATGCCGCGAGCCCTCCGGCGGAATGTCCGGTGAACTCGGTCCGCGGCGGGCGCTGGCTCAAGCGGATCGGGGCCGCGGCATTCCTGTTCTACCTCATCAAGGGCTTGGTGTGGCTGGGCATCTTTATCGCCGGGGGCGCCGGGCTGTTCTCCCTGGGTCGGTAGGGCTTCACGGTTCCTGACCGAAGACCCGGGCGACGATCTGTTCGCTTGTGAGGCGCGTCTCGCCGGCCTCGCGCAGGGCTCGCTCGATGACGCGCTCGGCCTCGGCGAGCGTCTGGCCCAGGGCCAGGAGGACCTCGGTCGCCTCGGCCGCCGGCCCGGCGGCTTCGGGTCGGGCCGCGAGGGCGGAGCCTGCTTTGGGTTCGACGAGAATTCCGGGATCGACGAACGCATCGAGCTTGCCGGTGAGTTCGGCGATCATGGTCTCGGCCAGGCGCTTGCCGATTTCGGGGAGTTTCTGGAGCCCCTTCACATCGCGGGCGGCGACCATCGCGGCGATCTGGCTCGGCGGTAAGGCCATGGCCCGCAAGGTCTTACGATTTCCCAAGCCTTTGACACTGGTGAAGATCTCGAAGAAGCGGCGGTCTTCGGGCTGGGCAAACCCGATCAGTCGGGGATGAAGCTGGTGCCCTGGCCGTGCGACTCGAGGTATTCGAGGGTGTGGAGCGTGATCGGGCGTCCGACCTGCTCGGCGAGGCGGTCGGCGAGGTAGGTGGGCAGGAGGACCTGCCGCGCCAGCCCCAGCGCGGGGAGTTCCACGGTCGCGATATTGGCCTCGACGGACGCGAGGGTGCCCGAGATGCGACAAATCATGGCGGACAGTAGACCACGGGCCGGGCGACCCTGCTTGGCGGAATTGTCGCTCAGCGCGGGCGGGTTTGTGCCGATAACACCTGCGCCGGGGCGGCTTGCCCCCGCGGAGGCTTGCCCCATGCCCAATCCCGACCGCCCGATCGCCACGCACGACGCCGAGTTCAAGCCGCTGGGTGGCTCGACGACGGTGCTGATCGGGACCGTCGAGACACTGACTTCCCTGGCGCAGCAGTGCCGGGCCGCGGCGGTGAGCCCCGAGCCGGTCGGGTGCCTGGTTGTCGGTGAGCGGCTGGCTTCTGGCGTGGGTGCGATCGCCACGGATTCGACTCCCGGCCACGGGCTGGCCGTGCTGGGAACGCTCGAGGATCTCGGGCGGGTCCGAGACCGGCTGCGGGTGCGGGCGGCGGTTGTGAGCCTGCCGGCGACGATGCCGGCGGTGATCGCCGATGTCTCGCGCCGTCTGGCGGAGCAGGGGGTCGAGGAGCGATTCATCCCGCCGCTGCGGGAGGTGATGGCCCCGAGCGGGCCCACGTCCGGCTGGTGGCGCCCCGTGCGGGGGGCGATCGACCCGGCCCAATTGATCGGGCGGGAGCCGCACCGGCTCGATCGCGCGGCGGTGGGGCGGGTGCTGCGCGGGAAGCGCGTGCTGATCACGGGGGCGGGCGGGTCGATCGGGAGCGAACTGGCCCGGATCGCGGCCGGATTTGAGCCGGAACTCTTGATCCTGATGGAGCGATCGGAGAACGCGCTGTTCGAGGTCGATCGGCAGTTGGGCGCGACCGGGGCGGTGCGGCGGGCGGTGCTCCACGATGTCGTCGATGCGCCGGCGACGAGGCGGCTGCTGGGCGAGCTGCGTCCCGATGTGGTGTTTCACGCCGCGGCCCACAAGCATGTCCCCCTGATGGAGGATCACCCGGCCCATGCGGTGACGAACAACGTGTTTGGGACCAAGAGCGTTGCGGACGCGGCCGCGGCGTGCGGCTGCGGCCGGTTCGTGCTCATCTCGACCGACAAGGCGGTGCATCCCACGAGCGTGATGGGGGCGACCAAGCGGGTCGCGGAGCTGTATGTGCGCTGGCTGCACGGGCGGGAGCGCGAGGGCGGGCGTCGAGGCGGGACGACCTTCTCGGTGGTGCGGTTTGGGAACGTGCTCGGCTCGGCGTGCAGCGTGCTGCCGATCTGGGCGGCGCAGCTGGCCGACGGGGGCCCGATCACGGTGACCGATCCGCGGATGACGCGGTTCTTCATGACGATCCCCGAGGCCGCGACGCTGGTGGCGCAGGCGGCGGCGTTGAGCACCGAGGGGCCCAGCGGGCTGCGGGCCGACGCGCCGCTCTTCGTCCTCGACATGGGGGCGCCGATCCGGATCCTGGATCTGGCGGAGCGCTTCGTGCGGCTGCACGGCTTCGAGTGCGGGGCGCCCGGGGAGGAGGCGGGACGGGCCGAGCGCGTGGAGATCCTCTTCACGGGGATCCGGCCTGGGGAGAAGCTCGACGAGGAGCTGACCTACCGGGCCGAGCGGCTCCGGCCGACGCGGCACCCGGGGATCCGGGCGCTCGAGTCGGCGGCCGATCCGCTCCCGGAGATGTCGGAACTGATCGGGTGTCTGGACGAGGCTCGGCGGCTTCATGAGGCGCGAGAGGTGCTTGCGGCGCTCCGAGCGTGCCTGCCGGAGATGGAGCCGGCCGGCTTGCGGCGGGTGGGCTAGGAAGGTCCGATAGGACAATGTTTGGTATCGGCTTGACTGTGGGGCGGGCGGCGGGAGAATGCGTTGGATCGGAGACGTTTGGCCGGGGGCGGGGATTCCCAAAGAGCCTGCCGGGCGAATGACGAGGAACCACGGATGATCACGGGTTCAGCGACGGTTTCCATCTTTTCTCGTACGGCGGTGGCGCGGCGGCAGGCCGAGTCGCTCCTGCACGGGCTGATCGAGGCGAAGGCGGTCTCGGAGCGTCGGCTCGCGGAGCTGCGTCAGACGGACCCGCTCAAACAGGTGACCGGCGCCAGCTCGATCGACAACGCGATCCAGTCGACTCGGCGCATGATCGAGACCATCGACCGCAGCATGCGCAGGGTGCGCGACCGGCTCGGCGTCGAGGATGCGGAGTTGGCCGAGCAGCTCGCGCTGGTCGGTGCGCCCGACCGGTAGAGCAGATCGCGGGCGCCTGTGCTAGCGTTCCGGCATGCACACCGGCGCACATCCTGCGGCTCATCCCTCGCTGCAAATCAAGCTCCTGGACACGCGCGCGGCGGCGCCTGCGTATCAGACCGAGCACGCTGCCGGCATGGATCTGGCGGCGTGTCTGCCGCGTGGCGAGATCGCGGCGTCGGCGATCGAGATCGCGCCGGGGCAGATCGTCAAGGTGCCGACCGGCCTGGCGCTCGCGTTACCGGAGGGGTTTGAGGGGCAGGTCCGGCCTCGCTCGGGATTGGCGGTGCGCCATGGGCTGACGGTGGTGAACGCTCCGGGGACGATCGACGCGGACTACCGGGGGGAGCTTTTTGTAGCGTTGATCAATCTGGGACCGGCCCCGGTCCGGGTTTCTCATGGCGATCGGGTGGCGCAGTTGGTCGTCGCGCCCGTCTCGCGGGCCCTGATCCTGGTGGTTTCGCAAGATCTTGCGGAGACGGCGCGTGGATCTGGGGGATTTGGATCGACCGGCGTGGGCTCCGGGGCCGCTTCGGCGGGGGGATGATCGGTATTGGGTCCCAAAAACGCGGCCTCAGTTAGCGGACATTTTCGTGCGGAGAAAAGGTTTCAAATATTCTCTTGCATCTGCACAAAAAGGGGATTGCATCGCGGCCTCGCACTGGTAACATGACGCATGCCGGTGGAGAGCTGGCAGGAGAGATTGAGAGAGACCGTGGGGATAACGGTTGTACTCAACAAGTGATTCGATATGCGAGTGGGGGCGTTCTCCGCTCGGTTGAATGCGACGGTTCGTCATAGGACACGCTGTTCCATCATTTCCAGAGGGAGACTCAAGATGAAGACTGCTTCGATTTTGGCTTTGGTTCTCGCTGCCGGCACCGCTGTTGCGGGCGGCAATCCCGCGAATGCTTCCGTCTACGGCGGCAGCATCGGTCAGGGCACTGAGTTCGGCGGCAGCCAGCGCTCCGGCAACGTGATCTACAGCAGCCTGAGCTTCACCGACAACCAGGCCTATGCCAACGGCAACGGCAACGCCTACTCGGGCCTCGGCGCGTTCGGTGCGGTCTATGACCTCATGCTCTGCGACGACTTCAGCACCACCGGCGACAACGTGATCACCCAGGTCACCGGCGACTACGTCACCTTCTTCGGCGGCACCCCCGCCAACGGCCTGCAGGTCGACATCCTGCAGAACAACGGCGGCACCCCCGGCGCCCTCATCGCCAGCCAGACCGCCGCGGTCACCGGCGCTGCCAACTTCAGTGACACCCTCTTCGGTCTCGCCGGCCGTCGCCTCACCGCGAACGTCAACATCCCGCTCGCGGCCAACACCAACTACTTCATCATGATCCAGCCCGTGGACCTCAGCAGCGGTGGCGACTGGTACTACCAGATCGTTTCCGCCTCTTCCAACGGCAGCGACGTTCACATGCGTGACGGCGGCCGCGGCAACGCTGGCTACGGCTTCAGCAACTGGACCTCTTCCGGCGCCTACAACGGCTTCGCCGGCACCAGCGGCATGGAGATCCGGGCGATTCCGGCCCCCGGCGCGCTGGCCCTGCTCGGCCTCGGCGGCCTCGCGGCCACCCGTCGCCGTCGCTAATCGCGACCGCTCTTCGCTGAGCAATTCCTGACCCAAAGGCCGCCCGCTTGTTGCGGGCGGCCTTGTTTTTGGTTCGAACGGGCTTGGACCCGGGCATGCTTCGGTCGGAACGCCTTCGGGCCCAGACAGCCATCGGCCCGAACACTCACGGGTTGGTGTCGCTGTAGTGGGCCCGCGCTCCGCTCACTCGTGGTCGGCGCGATCCTCGCTCACGCCGGCCAGTCCGGCGCGGAGGGGGGCGAGGTGCCGTTCGTAGTGCCTCCATCGGCCGCGGCTGGAGTCGTAGATCGGGCGCCGCACCTGATCGGCACTCGGTGTGAGTACGACGCGCCGGTTCTCGTGGAAGCGCAGCACCGCGTCGTCCCAGGGGACGCCCACAAAGTCGATGAGCCGCCTGGCCTGGGCCTCTGGCTGCTCCACGACCTCCTCATATCGGAGTGAGAGCATTGGAAGAGACAGCGTCCGGGCCCAATGCGCCATGACCTGTTCGTAGAGGCGGTAGCGCTCGCCGATGCGGCGGAGATCCGGCGGCGGCGAGTGGAAGCCGACGAGGTTGTTGAAGAAGATCGAGAGGCAGGTGTCCAGCGGCTCACGTTCGCAGTGGATCACCTTCGCCCGGGGGCAGATCTTCTGGATCAGCCCGAGGTGCATGAAGTTGAAGGGCGCCTTGTCGGTGAGGATCGAGGCCTCGGCGCGGGCTTTGGCAACGGTCTGGGCGTAGTCGTGGGCGAGCCGACGCGTCTGCTGCGAGGAGACCTGTTGCGGCATGCGGACGAGGTTGATGCCGCGGGCGCCGGGGCCCGTGAACTGGTGGACGATCGCGTCGATATCCGTTCGCTCGCCGCCGCCGCGGATCTGGGGGTGGCTCGCGAGCATCTGCTCGATCAGGCTCGTTCCGGACCGGGGCATGCCGACGATGAAGACGATGCCTTCGGCGCCCTGGTCCGGTTCGAGCGGGGTGGATGCCGACTCGCGGGTCCAGCTCTGCAGCATCTCGTGGGTCGCGTCGGCGTAGGCCTGTTCGTCGAGTTGCGCGGGCTTGAGGCGGTTGGCCTCGTCGTAGGCGGCGAAGGCGGGGTCGTAGCGTCCGAGCGCATCGAGCAGGCGCCCGGTCTCGAAGAGCAGGCGGGAGCGGGTCCGTGGATCACTGCTCGCGGCGATCGTTGACCGCAGGACACCGATGGCGAGTTCACGAGGGTCCAGACGTGGCGCGAGCCGGGCGAAGGCCTGTGCGGCGGCGGGATGGAGAGCGCCGAGCCCGAGGCAGGGCCCGAGGACCTCCGCCGCGGCGGCGTACTCGCCCTGGAGGAAGCAGAGTTCGGCCTTTGAAGCCCGGAGTGCGCAATCGTCCGGCGCCTTCGAGATCGCGGCGTCGAGGACCTCGTGGGCCTCTGGCAGACGGGCCTCCTGCCGCAGCGTCATCGCGAGCTGGCGGGCGTGGGCGGTCTCGGTTGGTTCGAGGGCGATGAGGCGTCGCAGGCTGTGCCGGGCGCCCTCGATCTCACCGCCGACAAGCTGGGCCTGCGCGAGCAGCCGGAGGGCCGGGGGGTCGTCGGGCGTCCGGCGCAAGATCTGACGACACCGCTCGATGGCACCGGCAGGATCTCCCGCGGAGAGGCGTGCCGCGGCCCGGTCGAGGGAAGTGGCACCGAAGCCGCTGGGTTGGCCCATGCAACAGACTCCTCCCCCGACGCGAGTTGACAAACGGGCTCATCCCCCTCACCCGGCGGGGAGGGAAGGGCAGCTTAGCATGAGACCTGCCACGCCGCGAGCCCCGGGGTCGTTACGAGCCGGTTGCGCTCGGGGCCGCGGATCGTCGGTATCTCTTGTGTGGGCGCGACGAGTCCGGCGCGCCCCCCGCACGAGGAGCCCGACGATGCACATCTCCCGAACAGCACGCGTACTTGTGGCGTTCGTCCTGGGCCTGGCGGCCCCGGGCGCGTTTGCCCAGTTGACCGACGACGGGGGGAACATCGTCATTCCTCAGCACCGGGTGGTGCTCCCGCCGATCCGCGAGACGCCGGTCACGATCGATTCGGTCTCGGTGGATGTCGGCATCCGTGAACAGGTCGCGACGACGACGGTCGGGATCGTGCTCCGGAACCCCGACGGGCGTCCGCAGGAGGCGCAGCTCCTGATGCCGGTGCCGGAGGGCGCCACGGTGCGTCAGTTCAGGCTGGAAGGCCTGCCGGACGAGGGGATCGCGAGGGTCCTGACGCGCGAGGAGGCGCGGCGGATCTACGAGTCGATCGTGCGCAGGACGCGGGACCCGGGGCTGGTGGAGTTCGCGGGGCTGAATCTGATCCGATCGAGCGTGTTCCCCGTGCCGGCCAACGGCACGCAGCGGATGGAGTTGATCTATGAGCAGGTGCTGCCGGCGGATGGCCCGCGGGTGGACTACGTGTTCCCGCGCTCGGAGTCGCTCGAGCGGTCGGGTGTGAAGTGGTCGTTCGAGGCGCGGATCAAGTCGGCGAAGTCGATCGGCGCGGTGTATTCGCCCAGCCACGATCTGACGACCGAGCGGCGCGATGACGGCGTGGTGCGCGTGCGGGTGCCGGAGGCCTCGGCCTCGGCGCCGGGGGCGTTCCGGCTGTCGTACGTCACGGCGGCTTCGGACGGGCTCTCGGCCTCGCTGCTTGCCTACCCCGATCCGAAGATCGGCGGAGGCAAGGGCGGCTATTTCATGCTGCTGCTCGGGGTGCCCGCGGACGACGATCGGCGGAAGTTCAAGCGGGAGGTCACGGTGGTGATCGACCGCTCGGGCTCGATGCGTGGGGAGAAGCTCGAGCAGGCGCGGAACGCGGCGCTGCAGATCCTCGACGCGCTGGACGACGGTGAGATGTTCAACATCATCGACTATTCCGACACGATCGCGAGCTTCGCGGCGGCGCCGGTGGTGAAGGACTCGAAGAGCGCGGGCGCGGCCCGGGCGTATCTGCAAGACCTCAAGGCGGTGGGTGGGACCAATATCAACGACGCGCTGGTGCAGGCCCTCTCGCCCAAGCCGGCGGAGGGGATGTTCCCCGTGGTGCTCTTCCTGACCGACGGGCTGCCCACGGTGGGCGTGCGCGACGAGCGGGAGATCCGCGAGGGGGCGAGGAAGGCCAACGCGTTCGGGCGGCGGATTTTCGCGTTCGGCGTGGGGCTGGACGTGAACTCGCCGCTGCTCTCGGGGCTGGCGAACGGGGCACGGGGCGTGCCGACCTATGTGCTCCCGAATGAGGACATCGAGGTGAAGGTGGGGCAGGTGTTCCGGCGTCTGCAGGGGCCGGTGCTGGCCGAGCCGGTGCTGAGCTACGCCCTGAAAGACCCGAGCCCGCTGGCGGTGCAGCCGGTGCGCGAGGTGCTGCCGGGGTCGCTCTCGGACGTCTTCGAGGGCGAGCAGGTGTCGGTGTTCGGGCAGTATGTGTCGGGCGAGCCGCTTCGGTTCACGCTCCGGGGGCGGGATAGCGCGGGCAAGGAGGTCACCTTTGAGGCGACCTTCGACCTGGCCCAGGCGAGCGTGCAGCACAGCTACGTGCCGCGGATCTGGGCGACGCGGAAGATCGGGACGCTGATCGATGAGATCCGCCAGTCGGGCGCCGACGGGGCCGAGCCCAACAAGGAGCTGGTTGACGAGGTCATCCGCCTCTCGACGGAGTTTGGCATTCTGACCGAGTACACGGCGTTTCTCGCGGCCGAGCAGAACGAGTTCTTCGGCGGGGAGAGCGGCGGTCGGCAGCCGAGCGCGGGCCTGCCGATGCCGGAACTCCGGGCGCGGATGGAGCGCGAGGCCGGGACGCGTTTGGGCGGCGGGCGCGCCGGGAGCGGCGCGGTCTCGCAGGAGGCCAACTCGCAGGCCCAGCAGCGGTCCGACAAGCTCAACCTGGACAACCGGCTCCTGTACGCCGTCGGCGGCGGCGCTGCCAAGGAGGCCGCGGTGGACGAGACGACGTTCTCGAGCGTGCGTCAGTCGGCCGATCAGGCGTATTACCGGCGCGGGCAGCGGTGGGTCGAGGCGGGGCTGCTCGACCAGGCCGAGAGCGAGCCGGAGCGGACGATCGAGTTCGCGAGCGACGAGTACTTCACGCTGGTGGACCGGCTCGCGAAGGAGAACCGCCAGGGCGTGCTGGCGGTGGAGGGTGATGTGTACCTGATGCTCGACGGCAAGCGGACCCTGGTCCGCCAGTCGTCCTGAGCAGTGCGGCGAGGGAGCGGCGCCGGCCGGTTTGCGGCCGGCGCGATGGACGGGCGCGTGCGGCGTGCGCACGCGGGGCGCGGTTGGAACGCGCCGAAGGGACGAGAAGGAAGGAGCTTCGCGATGATCGGTTCCCATCGAGTGTCGAGCCTGGTGGTGGCGGCGGGTCTGGTCCTCGGCCTGGGTGCGGGGGTGGTGAGGGCGCAGGAGAGCATCGACCAGCCGCTCGCGGTCACAGACATGCTGGGTCGGGGCGCGACGGCCCCGGGTGAGGCGACGATCGAGGTGGTGTTCGTGCTGGATACGACGGGCTCGATGTCGGGGCTGATCGAGGGGGCCAAGTCGAAGATCTGGGCGATCGCGAACCAGATCGCCACGGCGCGGCCCCGCCCGACGATCCGGATGGGCCTCGTGGGCTACCGCGACCGGGGAGATGCCTACATCACGAAAGCCACCGCGCTGACCGAGGACCTCGACCAGCTCTATTCCGACCTCATGGAGTACGCCGCCGACGGCGGGGGCGACGGGCCGGAGAGTGTGAACCAGGCGTTGCACGAGGCGGTGACGGGCATGGCGTGGACGCCCCGGGACGACAAGAGCGGGGCGATGACGCTGCGCCTGATCTACCTGGTGGGCGACGCCCCGCCCCACATGGACTATGAGCAGGACGTGCGGTACCAGGCGTCGTGCGAGGAGGCGGCGAGGCGCGGGATCACGGTCAACGCGATCCAGTGCGGCGGGGATGCCGAGGCGATGCGGGTCTGGCAGGAGGTGGCGAGGCTCGGGGAGGGTGAGTACCTCGCGATCGAGCAGTCGGGCGGGATGGTCGCGGTGGCCACGCCCTACGACAAGGAACTGGGGGAACTCGCGACGCGCCTGTCGGGGACGCTGCTCGCCTACGGGAGCAGGCAGGACCAGGCCGAGCTGGAGTCTCGTCGGGAGCGGGCGTTGAAGCTGGCCGAGGCCGCGGAGGCGCCGGCGGCGGCGGGCCGGGCGGCGTATCTGGGCGGGGGCGCGGGGGGCGCCACGCTCACGGGGCGGCAGGAGCTGGTCAAGGACCTCGCCGACGGCACCGTCAAGCTCGAGGAGATCAAGGGAGATGAACTCCCGCCGGAGCTCGCGGGGCTCTCGCAGGACGAACAGCGTGCGCTGATTTCGAAGAAGGCCTCGGAGCGCGAGGCCCTGCAGGCGAAGATCGGCGAGCTGGCCGCGCGGCGGGACGAATACCTGAAGCTGGAGATGTCGCGCCTCGGCGGCGAGAGCCGGGACGCGTTCGACACGCGGGTGCTGGAGGCGCTGCGCGTGCAGGCCGCCCGGGTGGGGATCCGATACGAGTGATGGGGGCTTTCAGCGATGGATGATGTCATGATCGAGAGCCATGAATGGAGACCGATGATGAAGAGGACTCTTGCAGCGATGCTCGCGTTGGCCGGCCTGGCGACGCCCGTGGTGGCCGACCAGACCGCCCTGACGATCTACTCGTCGGCCGAGCCCGGCGGGATCCCACCGGAGATGTACCGGCCGACGCCGCCCTCGCCCTTCTACAACCCGTATCAGAACCAGCCGCTGCCGGGCTACGCGGTGGTGAAGCAGGAGCGGCGGGTGCAGCTGGTGCCGGGTCGGTCGGTCGTGCGGTTCACCGATGTGGCGGCGTATATCGATCCGACGACTGTCGCGTTCGAGTCGTTGACGAGCCCGGCGGGCACGCGGGTGCTCGAGCAGAACTACCAGTTTGACCTCGTGAGCAATCAGAAGCTGCTGGAGCGGTTCCTTGACCAGACCATCAGCATCGATCAGGTTGCCGGTGGCGGCGTGAAGACGGTGACCGGCAAACTGCTCTCGGCGGCGGGGGGCGTGATCCTGCAGCAGGACGACGGCACGCTGGTGACGCTGAATGGGTACAGCTCGATCCACTTCCCGGCGTTGCCCTCCGGGCTGATCACGCGCCCGACGCTCGTGTGGGATGTGTCGAGCGCGCAGGGCGGTGAGCAGGACGCGCGGGTGACCTACCAGACGACCGGCATCACGTGGTGGGCCGACTACAACCTGGTCTTCTCGCCGGGCGAGAACGCCAATTCGGGGCTGCTCGATGTCGGCGCCTGGGTGAGCATCGTGAACCAGTCCGGGGCGACCTACGACGACGCGAGGCTCAAGCTGGTGGCCGGTGATGTGCACCGGGCGCCGCGGCCGCAGGTCTATGGGGGCGGGCGTGAGATGCTTTCGATGGCGCGCGGCGGAGCGGTGGCCGAGGAAGCGGGCTTCCAGGAGAAGTCGTTCTTCGAGTACCACCTCTACACGCTGGGTCGGCCGACGACGCTCCCCGACAACTCGACCAAGCAGATCGAGCTGTTCGAGGCGGCGAAGGGCGTGCCCGCGGAGAAGGTGCTGGTCTACTCCGGGCTCGCGTGGCCCTACGGGGGCTGGTGGCCCAGTCCGGCGCTCGATCGGGACCTGGGCATCCCCATGAGCAAGGAGGTCGACGTCTACCTCAAGTTCAAGAACTCGAAGGAGCACGGGCTCGGGATGCCGATGCCGAAGGGTCGGATCCGCGTGAACCAGGTCGATGCCGACGACGGCTCGATGGAGTTCATCGGCGAGGACGTGATCGACCACACCCCCAAGGACGAGACGGTGCTGATCAACATGGGCGAGGCGTTCGACGTGGTGGGCGAGCGGAGGCAGGTGGACTTCCGTGTGGACCTCGAGAAGGACTGGCTCGACGAGACGATCGAGATCAAGGTGCGCAACCACAAGGCCGAGCCGGTGAACGTGATCGTCCGGGAGAGCCTGTACCGCTGGGCCAACTGGAACATCACCAAGAAGAGCCAGGGCTTCGAGAAGCAGGACTCCCGGACGGTCCACTTCCCGGTGACGATCGCCCCGGACGGCGAGGCGGTGGTGACCTACACCGTCCACTACAACTGGTGAAGCGGTAGGATGTGCCGGGCGTCCGGCCCGGAATCGGGGAATCGCATGGCGCTTGCTCGCGTGCTCGTGGTGGAGGACGATTCGGCGATCCGGCGCGGCGTGCGCGACGCGCTGGAGTTCGCCGGCTACACCGTGCTCGAGGCGGCCGACGGGCGGCAGGGCTTCGAGGTGGCCTCCTCCGCCGAGATTGACATGGTCCTGCTGGATATCTACATGCCGCGGCGCGACGGCCTGAGCGTGATGGAGGAGCTGCGTCGGGTGCGTCCGGGGTTGCCGGTGATCTTCCTGACGGCCAAGGGCGAGGCCGAGGACCGGGTGCGGGGGTTGCGGCTGGGGGCCGACGACTACATCGTCAAGCCGTTCAACGCCGGGGAGCTGCTGGCCCGGGTCGAGGCGGTGCTGCGCCGTTCCGCGGAGCGTCCCAAGCCGCTGCAGCGTCTGTCGGTCGATGGCCGGACCATCGACTTCGAGCGCCGGGAGGCGACACTCGCCGATGGCCGGAAGGTGGTGCTGGCGCAGCGCGAGGCGGAGGTGCTGGAGTATCTGGCCTCGAACCGCGGGCGGGCGATCTCTCGGGACGAGCTGCTCCAGCGGGTGTGGGGGGTCGATCCGCGGGGCATGCAGACACGTACGGTGGATATGGCCATCGCCCGCCTCCGCGAGCAGCTCGGGGACGATCCGACCAACCCGACGGTCGTGGTGACGGTGCGGGGGAAGGGGTACATGCTGGGGGCGCGCCGACCGATGAGGATGGGCCATGAGGACGGCCCGCAGGCTGACATGGATGACCTTCGCGGTGTGCGCCCTGCTGGTGGTCGACGGTCTGGGCTGGGTCACGTGGCAGGTGCTCAGCCTCGAGCGGCGGGAGCGGGACGCCCAGGCCTCGGCCAAGCGGCAGGAGGCGGTGCGTCTGGCGTTGTGGCGGATGGACGGCCTCCTCAGCCCCCTGATCGCGGGTGAGGCGGCGCGGCCCTACTTCCAGTACCGGGCGTTCTACCCGGCCGAGCGGGCATATTCCCGCATGTGGGAGCCGATGGAGCCCGGCGAATCGCTCGAGCCCTCGCCCCTCTTGACCGGTGCGGGCAAGTTCATCCGGCTGCACTTCGAGGGCACGCGCGACGGCTGGCTCACCTCGCCGGAGGTGCCGGATCAGGACATGCGCGACCGCGTGGGCCAGGAGTCGCTCCCGCTCTCGGAAATCCTCGAGGCGGAGCGGAAGCTGCTCGACCTGACCACGCTCCTGCGCGGCGCCCCGGAACCGGTTGGGGTGCAGTTCGGCGCCGTCAATCGGGGCGTCGACACGATGCTCGCGCAGCGCAGCCGCGAACTGCAGTTGCTCGCGCAGGCCGAGCCGACGATGCCGCCTACGGCGGACTTGCTCGCGCTGAAGGATGAGTCGGCGGGCGAGGAGAAGGGGCGTGCGAGCTACGACTTTCAGGCCCGGCAGCAGGCGGTGGACAGCGCCAGGAACATCAACGATGCGGTGGAATCGAGCCGCGCCAAGCCCGACCGGCGTACGGCCGCAGCGAAGCAGGCGGCCGGGGCCGCGTCGGGCGCAGACCGGGTCATGGCCGAGGGCTCGAGGCCCGACCCGGGGCGCGAGGAGGTGACGCTCGAGGCCGCTCCGGACCCGCCCGCGCCGAGCGGCCAGCGGACGGTGCAGACATGGCCGTTTGTCTCGACCTGGCTCCGGCCACCGGGGGGCGGCGAGCCGGAACTCCTCTTTATCCGCGTGGTGCGCGTGGGGAGCGAGGAGACTCTGCAGGGCTTCTGGGTGGATTGGCCCTCATTGCGGGCCGAACTGCTGGCGAGCGTGCACGACTTGCTGCCGGACGCGGCCCTGCAGCCGCTGCCGGAGGAGGGGGCAGCCGGCGTGCGCCCCACGTCGGCCGGGCCGGGCACGATCGACGCCGGCCGCCTGCTCGCCGGGGTGCCGGCGGCATTACTGCCGGGATCGATGCGCATGGCCGAGATGTCCGGCCTGACGCCGACGCGGACGGTGATGCTCGTGGCCTGGCTGGCGGTGGTGGCAGCGATCATCGCGATCGCGGCCGTGCTGCGGGCGTCCCTGGCGCTCTCCGAGCGGCGGGGCCGGTTCGTCTCGGCCGTGACGCACGAGCTTCGGACACCGCTGACGACGTTCTGCCTGTATTCCCAGATGCTCGACGACGGGATGGTCAAGGAGGAGTCGCGGCGCGGCGAGTACTTCGCGACCCTTCGGCGGGAATCGGAGCGTCTGGCGGGGATCGTCGAGAACGTGCTGGTGTACGCCCGGATGGGTGGCGCGAGGCGCGAGGCGGTGCGGGGCGAGCGGGTCGGCGACATCCTCGAGGGCGTCCTCCCGTCGCTCCGGGAGCGGGCCGAGCAGGCGGGGATGACGTTCGACTCCGACTCGCGAGGGGCCGACGAGCTTGTTGTCGGAGGCGATGCCCAGTCGGTCGGACGCATCCTCGTCAATCTCGTCGACAACGCATGCAAGTACGGCGCATCGGGTGAGGACCTTCGCGTGACCATCAGGGTGCGCGAAGCGGGCGGCGGTGTGGAGTTCCGGGTGCGAGATTTCGGGGCCGGCGTGCCCCGGCGCGAACGGCGGCGGATCTTCAGCCCCTTCGTGCGGGCGCGCGAGCATGGCGGCGATGGCACCTCGGGGCTCGGCCTGGGCCTGGCCTTGGCGCGCGGCGTTGCCCGATCGCTCGGCGGCGAGTTGCGGCTGGCGCGGTCGGTCGAGCCCGGCGCCGAGTTCGTGCTCTGGCTCCCTCGGACGCCTTTGCCACCGGCATCCTGACGCCTCGCCGCCCGGCGGCTACTCGCGGGCCCGCGGCGCGAGCGTGAGCGTCGTCTCGATGTCGGCGGCGCGCTCGGAGTGATAGCTGAGCTTCAGCGTCGCGCCCTTCGGACCTTCCACGTAGAACCGGTGCAGCAGGCTGCCCTTCCCCGGGACGCCGCGCGGGACCTGCACCCGGCCCGGCTCGTGGCGTTCCTCATCGAGGGAGGTGTCGCGACGCTGGCGGATGGAGCCGGACATGGCGACCCTCGCCCCTTGGCCGGGCTCGCAGGAGAGGATGTCGGCCGAACCGATGTTCTCGCGGGCCTGGATTCCGGCGCGAGTGGGCATGAGCCTCGAGTTCTTGATCTCGACGGTCACCATCCAGAGATCGGCGTCGCCGACGCGTTCGATCTCGGTGGGGCCCCATTCGAGCCGCGGCATCTGGTCGGCGTGAAACATCGTGAACGCAAAGTTGCGGTGACACTCTTCCTCGAGCATGAACGTCGGGGTTGTGCGGCTGGACCACTTGTTGAGCCCGCCGATAAGCACCTTGCCGTACTGGGGGTGGTCGTACTCGGTGTAGTCCTTGAACACCTGGCCGAACTGGAGCCGGTCGCGGAAGAGCCACATGCGCTCATCGTCCGGGCTGGTGATGTCGCGCTGGAAGTACTTCCCGCTGTTCCAGAGCTCGTTGGTGAAGGCGTAGACGCCGAGCCCCTCGCTCAGCCAGTCGGTGAAGCCGCCGTGGACCGAGTAGAGATCCTTGTAGGTGACCATCGACTTGTAGTAGGGCAGGAGGTCCTCGCCCGTGTTCGCGATCGCGTCGTAGACCGCGACGTCTTCGCGGGGATACGCGCTCTCCTGGTAGTCGACGCCCGGGCCCCGCAGGATCATGCCGCCGGCGTTGTGGTAGCTCTGCCCCGACGCGATGTTGGGGTGGGCCAGGATGAAATCGGCGATGCCCCTGGTCTCCGGGTTGGACAGCGGGAACTCGCCCGCGCCGTACTGCACATAGTTGGGCTTCCAATCGCTGGGCCAGTTGCGGTTCATGTCGTCACCGCCCGGGCCGTCTTCATTGATGCGCCCGTCGCCGTCGTTGTCGAGCCCCTCCTGGCCGAGCAGTGTCCATTGCCCCTTCTCGTCGTCGCGGACACGCGTGAAGATCCGGGGTCCACCTCGTCCCGCTTCCAGCGCCCGTCGGGGTCGGCGATCCACATCATCGTGATCGACCCGTCGCCGTCGAGATCGTCGTCGGGGTCCTCATCGATCAGGCCGTCGCGGTCGTCGTCGATCGGACGCTGGTTGGAGCGTGAGCTGTTGGGGTCGTTGGCGTGCTCGAACCAGTAGTCCCGCCCGTCGGGGTTCTGGCTCACGAGAAAGTAGAACGAGTAGTGATCGAGCAGCTCGGTCAGGTCCTCGTTCTGGCCGTAGGCCTTGGTGAGGTACCAGAGCGAATAGAGCACCACCTCGCCCGCCTGGATCTCGTTGCCGTGGACATTGCCGTCGATCCACATCGCCGGCTTCGAGGTGTCCGGGCCCGTCTTCGGCGCGTTGACCGTCGCCACGTACATCGGACGGCCGAGCCCGCTGAAGCCGATCCGCTGCAGGGAGACGATCTCGGGATACGCGGCCGCGATGGCCTGCATCGAGCTGACGAGCTCCTCGTAGGTGTTGTAGCGGTTAAACGAGATGTCAACCTTGCCGGGGATGTGCTCCTGGCCCAGGGCCTGGCCCGCGAGCGCGAGGGCGATCGCGGCCGCGATGGTCGTGAGGTTGGGGTGCTGCATCACTCGGCCTCCTTCAGCGTCGTGGTCAAAGTCCGGTTCCCGAACACACTCGACCTGACCTCGATCTTCACTTCGGCGCCGTCGGGGGCCTGGAAGAGCCATTCGGCGTCGGTGTAGTCGCCGTGGCCGGCGATGGAATCCCACCGCACGACGGCTTGGCCAGAGAGGATCGCCTGCGGATCGAGATCCAGGGCGACCACGATGGGTGGGATGCGCCTGGCCTTCACCCCGATCGCGCTGCGCGTCGGGAGTTCTCCGGAGTTGGCGCCACGCACCCGCAACCGCCACACGCCCGGGGCCACCCGCTCGATGTGCTCCACGCCCACGTCGAACTTGGGGAACAGGCCGACAAGGTCGGCGACAAACGCGCTCTGCTCATCGGCGATCCGCAGCCACTCGCTCTCCGGCGGCTCGTGGCGGATGCCCGGCGCCAGGCCGCCGATCTCTACGGTCCCCAGCTGCGGGTGCTCGAAGGTCGTCCAGGCGACAAACCCGCGGCCCTCCAGGTGGTCGTCGCTGTACTTGATCCACTGCGCCTCGTCCTCATCGGGCGCCTTGGTCTGGGCCGCTGCGGGGCCGGCCTCGGGGCCCCCCCGTCCGCCCCTGCCGCCGCGGCGTCCGCCGCCCGGGGGGCCGCCACCTGCAGCGCCGGCGCCGGACGAGGCGTCGGATGGCGAGCCTTGCGCCGGAGAGCCGCCGGCGCCCGGACCTGGATCGGGTTGGCCCGAGATCAGAGCGCGCATGCGCAGTTGGACATCCTCGGGGAGCGCCTGCACGGCGGCCATCCGGTCGGCCTGCTCCTGCGGGGAGAGGTTTCCGAAGGCTTCCATTGTTGCGGCCCTCTGTTCGGGCGTCGCGAGGATGAAGTCGATGACAAACCCGGGCACGCCGCGCTGCTGCAGCGCTTTCCGCTCGGCGCCCGGGTCGGCGCCACCCTCGTGTGGCTCAGCCTCGGGACGAACCGCCGCCCCGTCGGCACCTGGCTCGCCCTCACCTGCCTTGACCTGATCCGGCCGAACCCAGGCGGGCGTGGCAAAGCTCCAGACACCGAACTGGGCGTAGGCCCACTGCGTGAATGACCCGGCCCACGATCCCTTGGGAGCCGCCGGTCTCTTCGGTGGCCTTCTTGAAGACCTCCTGCACCTTGGCGTAGACCGCCTTGTCCCCGTCCTCGATCCCGGAAGGCTCTCGGCCGTCCTGGGCGTACTTGCCGGTGTCGGGTGTGTTCAGGATGTTGTCGGCGGGCGTGTAGGCCAGGGCGCAGAGAATGTTGTCGCGCGTCATCAGCCACTCGACGAGCGCCCGCGTCTCGGGCTCGGAGAATGGGTAGCGCCCCGCGCCGTCGGCGTGCTCCGGCCAGAGGCTGGAGAAATTGCGGTCGAGGTCAACGCCGCCCCCCCCGGCGCCCGCGAAACCGTCCTCGTTGTACTTGCCGTCACCGTCATTGTCGATCCCCTCGATCAGCAGCGCGTAGTGGGGGATCTCACCCTTGGCGGCATCGGGCGCGCGGAGGCGCCGCGGGTCGTCGGGGTCGAGCACGAGCGTCGCACGCAGCCCCGAGTCGGGCGAGGGGTCCTTGACGCGCATCATCGTGATCATGCCGTCGCCGTTCAGATCCTCGGCAGGATCCTCGTCGAACCGTCCGTCGCCGTCGGCGTCGGCGGTGCGCGGCGCCCGACCGAAGTCGGCCTTGGGCGCGCCCGCCCGATCGAAGAGCGCGTCGTTGTCGGGGTTGAGGTCGGGCACGATATAGATCGTGCTCGTCGCGAGCAGGTCGGCGTGGTCGCTGATCAGGCGATCGATGAGGCTGAGCGCGACGCGCGATCCAAAGTCGTGCCGCCCATCGAGACCGGCGACGATCAGCAGGGCGGGACGCTCGTCGGGCCCGCGACCGAGCGCATCGGGCTCCGGGCTGCCCAGACGCCACGCGCTGATCGCCCGTCCCGCGGCGCTCTTCCCGATCTGGATCGTCTCGACCGGCGAGGCCGCCGGCTTGACGGGGCCGGACGTCCCCCACGCCGACCCTGAGGCAAGAACCAGAACGGCGACCGCGGTGCCCATCGAACAACCCATGCGAAGCCTCCCTTGCGCCCCAATGCCCCGATGGGCCCGGCCAAGATAGCGGCGGGCCGGGCCAGGCGTGGGCGCGTCCAAACCGCCCGGATGCCGCACAAAAAGGACTTATAAGTCTTATTTATATACGAACAAATTGCGAGTTTCAGACCGAATGCACTTGACTCCGGGGTCTGAACGGGCCGAAATCTGGTATAAGCAACTGAGGGCGCCCGGCCCTTGGGGCGAGGGGTGTGGACCGATCGCAAGGAGACGCGCTATGCAGGACAAGACTCAGAATCCGAGCGCATTCGCGCCAATTACAGAGCCAAAACTCCTGTTTCGCGCTGATACCGATCAGAACGGCGATTGGTATGTCTGGCGGCAGCTCAGCACCCACGGGTGGGCCACGATGCGGCGCTGCGGCTGTCGCGAGGAGGCCCTCGAGCTGGCCGCCACGATGAACAAGGACCCCGGGTTCGCGATCTTCCACAGCTGACCCCAGGAGCTCTGGTCGCGCCGGCTCGCATCCTTTCCCATCAGTTGGTCGACCCGTGTCCGCCCCGGATCTCCGTCCGGAGGTCGCACGCCATCGCATAGTCGATCACCGTCGCTGACGCGCGCCAGTTCGGAGACTGAACGGATAGGATCAGGGGAAATCTGGTGTGAAACCGCTCCGGTTCGATCCCGAAGTTAGTGGTCATGGAACTAAGCGGGGTTGACCGGCGTTTATCCGTCGAGGCACGAACCCGGAAGGAGTGTGGACGATGCGTCGGGCACTGCGGATCACGGCATTGGCGGCCCTCGGCGTGGGCCTCGGACTCGGCGCCCTCGGGGGCTGCACGCGGAACGAGAGCGTGGGGCAGTCGGGAGGGCGGATCAACCCCTACGCGAGCACGCGCGCGGACGAGGCCTCGACGGCGGCGAGCATGCCGGCGATGTGGGAGTACAGCGACCAGGTCGCCGAGGCGCTGGCGCGCCGGATCGGGCAGATCCCCGAGATCTCCGGGGCTCCGACGCGTGTCGTCGTCGAGCTGGGCTCGATCGAGAACGAGACGAACACGCCGCGTTCCGACTTCGAGTTGATCCAGCGGCGCCTCCGGGGTCGTCTGCTCTCGAGCGACATCGTGAACGCCAACGTGCGGTTCGTGGAAAGCGTCGCACAGATGGATGCGGAGGCCAAGCGAGTGCGGGGCGGGGACACCGATCCGCTCCAGCGCGATGTTTCCGGCGGCCAGACCGATCGGTACGACCCCAGCCTGACGTATGTGCTCCGCGGCGGGTTCTTCGAGTCCGACCGGGGCGACACCCGGCGATACTACTTTGAGTTCAACCTCGTGAACCTCCAGTCTCGCACCATCGTGTTCAACGAGCCGTTCGATCTGGCGCAGCAGCGGCAGTAGCCTGTCGAGGAGCCTGGGGATGCGTGGCTTCGTGCTCAACTCGGCGCTGGCGGCTTGCCTGGCCGGGGTGCTCGCCGGGTGCGCGGCGACCCGGCCTCAGCGGTCCACCCGCCTCGCCGATTCGGACCTGACGCAGGCGGTGCTTTCCATGCGGCAGCAGCTCGCCGACAGCCGGTTCCTGCAGGAGCGCGACGACGCATCGCCGGAGGCGAGGCTGGTGCTCCGGCGGGTGGAGAATCTCTCGAGCGACCGCATACCCATCGCGGAGCAGTGGTCGTTGGCGTCGCGGGTGATCTCGGATCCGGGGATGCAGGCGCTGCTGCGTTCCAAGCGTGTCGTCGTCCAACTGCCGCCCGAGAAGGTGGCCCTGCTCGAGCGGGGCGGCATGGAGTTCCCCGACCTCTCCCCGGAGCACGAGCCGACGAATCTGCTCGAGGCGCAGATCGCTTCGGGTACGCGCGCCGGCTCGCTGGCCGGCGGGCGCGACGCCGATATCCGCAAGGACTACTACCTCCTCACGTTCGTGCTCGAGGATCTCCAGGGCCGCGAAGTGCTCTGGCAGGGCACAGCGGAGTTGGCGCGGGAGGCACAGGGGAGCCTCGTTGATTAGGGCGCGCTCCATGCTGGCGTTGGTCGGGACGGGTCTGATGCTCGGCGCCTGCTCGTCGCACTACCAGGCCGATGCGAGGGTCCTCGGGCTCGTCTCCCGTGCCGAGTTCGGCCGGGCCCGCGAGGTGCTGTATACCCAGACACCGCCGACCGGCAAGCTCACCGACCTCCTCGACGCGACGAAGAAAGGGATGCTGGCCCTCGCCGACGGCCTCCCGGACGCGGCCGAGTCCGACTTTGAGGTGGTCTTCGACACCCTGCGGACTCAGGGGCTCAACGCCGATCGGACGACCGAGTCGATCTTCGTGAATGAGCAGGGCACTCGGATATGGAAGGGCGAGCCGTTCGAGCAGGCGATGGCGTACATGGCGATCGCCGAGGCCGACGCCTCGCGCGGCGATTGGGGCAATGCCCGCGCCTCGGCGGAAAACGCCCTGTTCCATCTGCGGGATTACAGCGCGACCTCGGGCGACGACATCCGCTACACCTCCGTCGAGTCCACATTCGCCCTCGGGTACCTCATCCACGGGGTGGCGGCGCTCGAGATGCAGCGCCGCGAGGAGGCCGAGGAGTCGTTGGCCAAGGCCGCGGCCTCACGCCCGGAGTTGGGCCCGCTCACGCGGACGCTACTCGACGGCGCATACGACACCATCCTGGTGATTGACTACGGTCTTGGCCCCCGGCGTGAGGCTGTCGGCGACGGGGGTGTGGGAGTGGCCTATTTCCCTCGCACGCAGTCCGACGACGCGGAGGCGAGGGTCGAGGCCGGCGGCAGGGGCTGGGGCTATCCGCTCGCCTGCGACGTGAACGCCATGTCGCGAGACGAGCGGTGGCAGAGCCTCGAGAGCATCCGTCGGTTCAAGCAGGGGCTCGGGCAGGCCATGATGCTCGGCGGCGCCGTCCTCGCCTCGACCGGCGGCACGCGCGGGGATGACGATGTCGCCCGATTGGCGGCCGGCGTGGGGCTTCTCGCGCTCGGCGCCATCGCGCAGGCCAATTCCCAGGCGGATACGAGGCACAACGAGCTGCTCCCGCAGCGTGTGTACGTCGCGGCGTTCGACCTCGACGGCTGGCAGGGCCCGGTCCGGGTCGCGATCGACGGGCACCCCGGCGGGCGGATGACGCTGCACGGGCTGGCCTCGCGCGCCCGGCGAGCACGTGTTCCGGTATGTGCGCCTGCCCGTCGAGAACGTGTCGTGGGCGGATGCACCGGAGATCTTGTACGGCAACGATGTCTCAGGGCCGCTCGAGACGCCGACGCTGCCTTGGGTGCTTGGCGGCCGGGATGCCCGCTATCCCACGCCCCAGGTTGTGCAGGACTATGAGCGGGCCGGGTTGCGCGTGGGGGGCATCGGCGACACGATGGGCTCGCTCAAGGAACTCTACCGCCAAGAGGGGATCAAACTCTTCCCCATGGACGACGTGCATGGTGACCGGCCACATCTTCGAGGGTGGTCACTCGCTCTATACGCCGCTGCCCGGCACGACCGGCTTTACACGCCTGTTCGCGCGCGAGCATGGTGCATACCGCCCCGAGGGCGAACTGGCGAAGGCCTTGCTCGCGGGCACCATCGAAACCACAGGCGGGCTCGGCCCGCAGGAGACGACGAGATGAGCTATCGGAATCACATCGGCGGCATGGTCGCGGGCATCATCACGGCCGGCGCCCTGCTCGGCGGGCTCGGCGGGTGCGACACGACGGCGGCGCCCTTCGGGGGCCGTCTCGACCCGGCCCAGCCTTATCCCAAGGTAAGCGTGGCGCCGAGCCTGTTCGAGTTCGTCGCGTTCACCGAGCCGACGGTGACTCCCGGCTCGGGCAGTTCGCCGCTCTCGGTCGTCACCCCCTGCCGCTCGACCCAGGACGGCACGACGCGCGTGCAGTACCAGTACGAGTGGCTCGACGAGGCGGGCAGGCCGGTCGGGGAGAGCGGATGGAAGTACGTCGTCATCCCCGCGAGGCAGCAGGTATTCCTCGAGAGCAACGCGCTCTCCACCACCGCGAAGGACTGGAGGCTGACGGTTCGTCCGGCGGGGTGAGGGGTTGGGGGCAGAGACGAAGAGACGCAGAGACGAAGAGACGAAGTGGCGGAGTGTGGGGTGGGGGCGGGAAAGGAGCTGGCGATGAATGGGCGGCGAGTGCACGGTCTGGACTTGGGCCAGGGTTTGGGTCTGGATTTGGGTCTGGTGCTGGCGTTGGTCGTGGTGGCCGGATGCGCGGCGGGCTCGGCCTCGGCGCAGGTCTACCGGAAGCCCGACGCCGCGCCGGTGCGGCAGCAGGATGAATACAGCTTTGACTCCCAGCGTTGGAACGATCTCTATCAGCAGGGGGGCGAGCCGACGATCCTGGTGCTCGCCGGGCTGGCGACGGCCGAGCGTGCCGGGCGGGGAGTCGGGGCGACCCTGAATTCGATCGATGCCCAGGGGGATTCGTTCGTCCTCAAGAGCGAGATCGAGCGGACGCTCCTGGAGGGCCGGAACGTCGAGATCGCCAACCTCGACGCCCTCAGCGAGATCGATCGTCGCGACGCCGCGCTGTTGCTCCAGTCCCGCGAGCGGGACGCGGTCGATCTGCTCTCGACCGCCGTGGACGCGCCGCTGGTGATGGTCGCCAGACTCCAGCCCGTCAACTCGCACGGCGCCAAGTATCGTGTGACCTTCGAGGCGATCGATGTCCCTCGGGGGCGCACGCTCTCCACCGTCGCCTTCGACTGGCAGGAAGGTGATGACGCGAGGAGCATCAAGCGGTATGCCCGCCTGCTCGTCAACGACTTCATGGATGGCTACGAGCGACGCGTCGCGTCCCCCGAGCCCCAGCCGACCGGGTCGTGGGACCGGGAGGCCCCGGCGCCCGAGGCCGCCCGTCCCGAACGGGCCGTACCCGTCGCTCCGAAGCAGTGGCCCGCCATGCCCTACACCGTCCGCATTCTCGGAGCCGACTTCGATGGCCTGAGGGGCCTGGTCTCCGAGATCGAGCGCGTGCCGGGTGTGGAGAGTGTGCGGGTCCTCCAGCGGCAGCAGGCACGCGACACCTCGATCGCCGAGCTGCGCGTCCGCTACACCGGCAGCGCATTCGACCTGACCGGCGATCTCATGGATTCGGCCCGCCTCGGCGGCCAACTCGAACTCGACAGCCTCGACATGGCCGGCGGCTCGGTGGTGGTCCGCGCCGTCGATGGGCCGGCCAAGATGGAAGGATTCCAGGGCTTCCGCATGCTCGGGGCGTCCCGCGAGACCGTCGACCGCCAGGCGCTCGCCGAGTCCTACGACCATGCCGGCCAGCCCCGCGTCGCCATGCTCATCGGTCGGAGCCTCTCCCCCTGGGAACTCCAGCAACCCTGGTTTGCCCAGGAATGGGGACGCGACGGGACGTCGGGCCCCGGCAGCGTCAACGCCACCGCCGACCGAGGCGGGAGCAATGTCTTCATCACGATCGCCGACAACATCTCGAACCGCGTCGATCATGCCCCGGGCTGGTGGGGCGGTGTCGTGACGCCGAGCTATACGCCCAGCGAGTGCGAGCAGGGCCTGCTGAGCACGCAGCGATTCGAAGATCTCATGGTGGACGCGCTGGGCCCGGGCGGGCTCGGCCTGCGCGTGGTGGACACGGTGACGCTCCGCGAGCGGGCACTCGCCGAGAACCCGCGATTCGTCTTCCGCGAGGCCGAACTCATCGAACTGATCCGTCAGACGGCCCTCGCCGATGTGGCCGTGTTCGGATCTGGGCGGCTCGAGCGCGAGCGGGGGTACACCATCGTCCGCTACACCATGCGCGCGGTGGAACTGGAGAGCGGCGAGATCCTCGCCGTCGCGCCCGCCGCCGTCGAGGTCGACGACCGCGCCGACAGCGATGAGGTCAACGGTGTCCTCGAGATGCTCGCGGCCCAAGCCTCCGCCCGGCTCGCGCAAGACCTGACGCTCGCCTGGAGCCGGTGAGCCACCAGCCGATCAAACGAAGCGCCGCCGCCGACCCGGGAACGATCCGGTCGGGCGGCGGCGCCTCGGGGCAGGCGAATTAGTGGGCCTGGCTACAGCCCCAGCGCCCAGACGTTGGCGGCGGCGATCAGCAGCATCCCCGTCACTGCGCCGAAGAGAGCCCACCGCGCCCCGACTCCAAAATCGAGCGAGGCAGCCGTTCGCTTCGGCGAACGATCGAGAGAAACCTTCCAAGAACCGAACGCGAGCTCGTGATGGGTCTTCGGGGTGCCCAGAATCGCGGTATTGTTCATCATGGCGATTATCCTTCCGGAATGACTGCCCCAGGGGGTTTGCATTCACATTGCAATTCGCTATAGTATATCGAACGATTATAGAGAAGCAATATTCGCGATAGAAGATTTTTGTGATCGAGGACGCGGAAGAACCGTCCCGTTCACGGAGGCGAACGGCGATGGAGATCGGCGACCAGATCCGGGCCAGGCGTCAGTACCTGGGGATCACCCAGACCGAGCTGGCCGACAGGTCCGGCGTGAGCAAGGCGATGATCTGCGATGTGGAGGCGGGCAAGAAGAACCCGACCATTCGCCTGCTGGGCCAGATCGCCGCGGGGCTGGACTGCCCGATCTCGGAGCTGATCGATCTAGAGGAGACCCCCCGATTTGTACCCGAGCGCCGGGATCAGCAGCGGGTGCTGGTGGACCCTGAGAACGGGATGGAGCGGCGGCTGCTCTCCTCGGCGCTCATCCGGCGGGGGCTCGAGATCATCCAGTACACCTACCCGCCCGGGGCCGAGTGCGGGGGCTTCCCGCCGCACCACCACGGCACCTTCGAGACGGCGGTGATCATCTCCGGGCGGGTGCGCATGGAGGTGGGGTCGGAGAGCATCGACCTCAACGAGGGGGACGCGGTCACGTATGCCGCGGACGTGGTGCACAGCGCGTACAACCTCGGCGAGACCGAGGCCAAGGTGATCTACATCGTCGACTCGACGCGCAGCTCGCCCTCGCGGCGGCCGGGCGCCAAGAGCCGGCTGGATGAGGCCGAGTAGCCCGCGCACTGGCCGCGTGCCGGCGCGCCGGTCCGCAATGGGCGGGCCACAGTCTTACCTCGTTGCGGTCGAGCGGCGCCTACGGGAGCCGGAAGCGTTCGCAGGTGGCCTTCACGTCGGCGCGGACCTGGGCGCACACGCCGTCGTCGCCCTTGCTGGCGAGTACGCGGTCGATAAAGTCGGCGACCGTCTCCATGTCGGCTTCCTTCAGTCCCCGGGTGGTGACGGCGGGGGCTCCCAGCCGCAGCCCGCTGGTGACCTTGGGCGGGCGTGGATCCTGGGGGACTCCGTTCTTGTTGGTGATGATGCCGGCGCGTTCGAGCCAGTGTTCGGCGTCGGCGCCCGTGAGGTCGGCATCACGTGTGCGGAGATCGACGAGCATCAGGTGGTTGTCGGTGCCGCCGCTGGTGATGCGGTAGCCCCGCTTGGCGAGTGCGTCCGCGAGGGCGCGGGCGTTCTTGACGACCTGCTGCTGATAGGTCTTGAACTCGGGGCTGAGGGCCTCACCGAAGGCGACGGCCTTGGCAAAGACGACGTGCATGAGCGGCCCGCCTTGCATGCCGGGGAAGACGGCGCGGTCGATGGCCTTGGCGATCTCCTCGCGGTCGGTCATGATCAGCCCGCCGCGGGGACCGCGGAGCGTTTTGTGCGTCGTGGTGGTGACGACGTCGCAGTGGGGGAAGGGCGAGGGGTGTTCGCCCGCGGCGACGAGGCCGGCGATGTGTGCGATGTCGGCCATGAGGATGGCGCCGCAGGTATCGGCGATCTCGCGGAAGCGGGCGAAGTCGATGACGCGCGGGTAGGCCGAGTAGCCGCACATGATCATCTTGGGCTTGTGCTCAATGCAGATGGCCTCGGCGGCGTCGTAGTCGATCTGTTCGAATTGGGGGTGGCTCTGGTCGTAGTGCAGCGGGTAGTGGACGGGATTGAACCACTTGCCCGACATGTTGACCTTGAGCCCGTGGGAGAGGTGGCCGCCATCGGCGAGGACCAGCGATGCGAAGGTATCGCCGGGCTTGAGCAGGGCGAGGAATACCGAGGCGTTTGCCTGGGCTCCCGAATGGGGCTGGACGTTGACGTACTTGCACCCGAAGAGGGCACGAGCCCGTTCGCGGGCGAGTTCCTCGGCCTGATCGTGGAAGACGCACCCGCCGTAGTAGCGGGCGCCGGGGTAGCCCTCGGCATACTTGTTTGTGAAGCACGTGCCCATCGCGTGCATCACGGCGGGGCTCACATGGTTCTCGCTGGCGATGAGTTCGAGCGTGGTGGCCTGGCGGTCCTGTTCGTGGGCGAGGATGTCCGCGGCCTGGGGGTCCCGGGCGCGGAGGAGCCCGAGCACGCTGTCGGCGATGGGGTCGTGACTCATGCCGGGATGGTAGGTGGGAGCCGGCGCGCCGGGGGGTCGGTCGGCGCATGGAGCAACGGCACGGTTTCACCGTGCCGCTCGGGGCCTGTTGGTCCTCGCATCCCGGATCGAGTCCGGAAGGGCTCCCGTCTCCCTCGACAGAGAACCCGCGCCATCAGTGGCGCGGGAGAGGGTGCCGGAAGTCGGGCTAAGCGCGACGGCGGCGGAGCGTGCTTGCTCCCGCAATCACGAGAAGGGCGATGCTGCCCGGCGTCGGGGCCAGCGTGAAGTTATCCATGCCGATGTTACCGCCGGCATCGTTCAGATTCGCACGGACGCGGATGTCCACGAGGTCGGCCACCACGGCGTTGATCTCGTCGGCGGTTGCCGGGATGCCCGTATCGAGATGGAACCAGCCGGCGGCGGTGGTGAGGTCCACGGTCTGCGTATCCCAGCTCAGCAGCGGCACCGGCGCGAGATCGACACCGATGGACATGGATGCGCCGGTCATGGTCAGATCGACGGGGTAGTCGAACTGGAGCGGCTGGCTGATCACGCCCGGCTCGTAGAACCGCCGGTCCACGCTGATGGAGCCGCCGATGTTGGACGACTGGTCGCCCACGAACTTGGTCGGGGCGATCAGAAAGGCCTCCGTCGACCACTTCAGGGGCGGCGTGACGAAGCCACCGAAGTTGCCCGCGACGCCGTTGTACACGGGGGTCGCGGTCGTCGACTGGTTGCTGGGCGAGTCGCCGTCGGCGACGAGCCATCCCTCAGCGTTGACGTCAAAGGTGCTGGTCACGACGCCCGCCCGGGCAAACCCGGCCGCGGCGACGAGCACCATGGCAAATGTCATCTTCTCCAATTTGCTCCTCCCATACCCCCGGACCTTCGTGCGGGGCAATATCGACTCCCTCGGCCGCTGCGCGCAGCCCATGCCCTGAGAAGGTGCCACGGATTCCGGGTGGTGCCAGGAAAACGATCGCCAGGAAGGCGTGACAGGGGTTCTTACCGGGTGTCGGTGTTATCGGGCTTTGAACGACCCCGGCGATGTCACCACGCGGATCAATGCAAGTTTGATCCGGGCAACGAGTTGGACCCCGAGATTGCTCGCCCGTGGGGCCTAGGTGAGGCGGCGGAGTTTGGTCACCCGCCCGACCTCGACCCATTCGACCACGAAGATATTGCCCGAGTGGTCGAAGATCGCGCTGTGCGGGGCGATGAACTTGCCCGGGATGAACTTCTCTCGGGGCTCGCCCCGGAGGCCGTAGTTCTCGCCGTCTCCCAGGTGGGTGATGAGCTTGTTGTCACCGTCGAAGATCGTGACGCGGGCCTCGAGGTCGGGGATGACCATGTCGGACCCACGCGTGTGGAAATGGCAAGGGGAACGGAGTTCGTCGGTGACCAGGCCGAGCACCCGCCCGTCGAGGCTGAAGCGGTGCAAGCGCCGGTTCGAGCGGTCGGCGACGACCAGTTCGGGCTGCGTGCCGCGGAGATCGACCATGATGCCGTGGGGACAGGAGACCTGGCCGAGCTGGTTGCCGGGGCCTCCGAACGAGCGGATGTACTCGGCCTTGCTGTTGTAGTGGTGGATCCAGCTCTTGCCGTACCCGTCGCCGACGTAGAAGTCGCCATTGGGGGCGACGGCGAGGTTGGTGGGGTGATACTCGCCGGCATTGTTGTAGAGGCCGCTGACGTCGGGAACGCCGAGGCGGAAGACCTCGTGCTTGCCGTCGAGGCTGGTCTTGACGACCAGGCCGCGGGGCGGGTCGCAAAGGTAGAGGAACTCCTCCCCGCCCTCGTTATTGATGTGGAGTCCGTGGGCGCCGCCCTTGAACTCGGCGCCCCAACTGGTGATGAACTTGCCGTCGGGGTCGAAGACGACGATGGCGTCGGGAGAATCGCTGGTGGCGTGGACGGTATGCTTGATGTAGATGCGGCCCTGGCTGTCCTCGCACACGCCGTGTGTGTTGCCGTAGCGGATGCTGCGGGGGAGGTCTCCCCAGTCGTGGATGCACTCGTACTGGTGGTCTCCCGAGCCGAGCACGATGGGGCCAAGGCCAGACTTGTTGCTGGTTCGCGCGAACGCCGGGACACCCCCCAGGCCGATGGCCGCGCCGGTGGCGGCGGCGGTGGTCAGGAATTCGCGGCGGCTGTGTCCCTGGCTCTGTCCGTCGGGGCGGTGTGACGCGTTCGGCATATCCCGGCTCCTTTGCACGCTGGCGGCTTGCCGGTAGAGTGACATGATGTGCGTCCGCATGCAAGCCGCCCGCGTCGGAATCCACTCTGGCGACACGTGGCGGCGTTCGGCCGGGAGATGGAGGGGGACATCCGGATTCTCGGCGGGGCGCGTTGGCGCGGGGTGAGTCCCCTTTCGGAGGTCATTCGATGAAGACGCCGATCCGTCGTCGTACCTTTCTGCAGCTGGCCGCGGGCGGGGCGTTGGCCGGTCCGGCGCTGGCCCGCTCCACGGTCCGGCGTTGGGTCAAGCCCGACAAGCTCCGGATCGCGATGGTGGGGACGGCGAACCGCGCCTGGGACAATCTGCAGGAGGTCTCCGGCGAGCAGATCGTGGCGTTGTGCGATGTGGACTCGGGGTACTTGGCCCGGGCGTCGGGCGCGTTCCCCGACGCGAAGACGTTCCGCGACTACCGGGAGATGCTCTCGTCGGACCTTGGGATCGACGCGGTGCTGGTGGCGACGCCAGACCACACGCACGCGCCGGCCTCGGCGATGGCGCTGCGGGCGGGCAAGCACGTGTACTGCGAGAAGCCGCTGACGCACACGGTGCATGAGGCGAGGCTGCTCACCGACCTGGCCCGCGAGAAGGGTGCGGCGACGCAGATGGGGACGCAGATCCACGCGGGCGGCAACTACCGGCGCGTGGTGGAGTTGATCCGCTCCGGCGCGATCGGCGACGTGCACGAGGCGCATGTGTGGTGCGGCAAGAGCTGGTCGGATGGCCGGTACGTCGAGTCCACGCCCGCGCCCGCGACGCTCGATTGGGATCTCTGGCTCGGCGCCGCTCCGGAGCACGCCTACTGCGAGGGCATCCACCCGGCGTCGTGGCGCAAGTTCTGGGCCTATGGCACGGGGACGCTGGGCGACATGGCGTGCCACTACGGGGATCTGGTTTTCTGGGCGCTCGGCATCGACTATCCGCACCGGATCGAGGCGTGGGGGCCGGACGTGCACGCGGACGGCACGCCCCGAACGCTCAGGGTCCGGTGGGACTTCGCCTCCGGGCCGGGCGGCAAGCCCTTCACTCTGTGGTGGCACGACGGGGGCCCGCGCCCGGAAATCTTGTCCAAACTCACGGACGCGGACGGCTCGCCGCTGCAGTGGGGCGATGGGCAGCTCTTCATCGGTGAGACGGGCATGGTGATCAGCGACTACGGCAATCACAGGCTGCTGCGCGACAATCGCGTGGCCGATTTCACCCCACCCGCCCCGACGATTCCCGACTCGATCGGGCACCATGCCGAGTGGATCAAGGCGTGCAAGGATGGCTCGCCGACAACCTGCCACTTCGGGTATGCGGGCCCGCTGACCGAGACGGTCCTGCTCGGCTCGGTGGCCTACCGCGCGGGTGGCCCGATCGAGTGGGACGCCCGCGGGCTCCGCGTGACCAACAACGAGGCGGCGCAGAAGCTGATCAGCAAGGTCTACCGCGAGGGGTTCCGGGTCTGACCCGGCCGCGGCGGGTACCATCCCGCGGTGGCTCCGCGCAAGCTCCACGACCGGTATTTCAAGCAGGCCAAGGCCGAGGGCTATCTCGCGCGCTCGGCGTATAAGCTGCTGGAGATCAACGATCGGTATCGCGTGCTGCGCGCGGGGCCAGGGTGTTGGACGTCGGCTGCGCTCCCGGTTCGTGGCTGCAGGTGACGGCCGAGATCGTCGGCCCGCGCGGACGCGTCGTCGGGATCGACCTCAAGGCGGTGGAACATGCGATGCCGGCGCAGGTACACACCCTGGTGGGAGACCTGGAGCGCACCCCGCCCGAGGCCCTCACCGGGCCTGGCGGCGGCTTGTTCGATGTGGTGATCAGCGACATGGCCCCGAATACCAGCGGCCACGGGGACGATCTCGTCTCCGCACGCCTGTGCCGGAGCCTGCTGGACATGCTGCCGGGTGTGCTCGCCCCGGGCGGCGGTCTGACCATGAAGATCTTTGAGGGTCAGGAGTACCCGGCGGTCGTGCGGGAGACGCAGCGGCTGTTCCGTGAGGCCAAGGGCTTCAAGCCGAAGGCCTGCCGCGATGTCTCGCGCGAGACGTACATTGTGGCCCGGGGCTACAGGGCTCCGACGCCGCCGGCCGCCGAGGGGGCGGGCGGGTGACCTTCCTCACGCCGATCCCCGCGATCATCGCGGCGGCGATCACGGTGCCGGCGTTGCTGGTGCTGTACTTTCTGAAGCTCCGTCGGCGCCCGGTGCGAGTCGGGAGCACGATGCTGTGGGCCGATGCCGCGGAAGATCTGCAGGCGAACATCCCGTTCAAGTGGATCCGTCCCTCGCTGCTTCTTTTCCTGCAGTTGCTGATCCTCGGCGCGCTGCTCGCCGCCCTGGCTCGCCCCGCGTTGCGTTCGGCGGGCGATATGCCGGGGCAGGTTTTCATCCTGATCGACCGCTCGGCGTCGATGCGGGCCACCGACATGCCGGGTGGGCGCACGCGCCTGGACGCGGCCCGCGAGCAGGCGCGACTTGTGATCGAGCGCACAACAGTGGGGAGCTTCGCGGGGGAGATCACGCTTCTCGGGTTTGCGGGTTCGGCCGAGATCGTGGCGGGCCCCACGCGTTCGCGGGGCGAATTGCTCCGGGCGCTCGAGTCGATCACCCCGACCGATCAGCCCGGGAAACTGGCGGACGCGCTCCGCCTGGTGCAGGCGCTGATCCTGCCGGATTCGGGGGACGAGGCCTCGCCCCGCCCCACGGTGGTGATCTGCTCCGACGGTTCGGCGGGGGAGGATCTTCCGGCGCTCGACGCGCCGGTCCGGTTTGAGCGTGCGGCGCCGGACGAGGTCGGCACGAACTTCGGCGTCGTCACAATCGCGACGCAGCGCGACTCGCAGAGCCCGGCGCTGGTCCGGGTCTTTGCCCGCATCGAGAGCACGGCGAGCGAGTCAACCACGCTGGGCGTGGCGCTCGACCTCGATGGCGTGGTCGTCTCGCGCCAGAGCCTCACGCTCGCGCCCGCGGGTGGGACCGGCGCGGGGCAGACCCCCCTCGCCATGGAGTGTGAGGCCCCCGGTGGCGGGCTGCTTACGCTGACGATCGAGCGAGAGGACGTGCTCGCGGCCGACAACCGGGTGTCGGTCGTGATCGCGCCGCCTCGACAGGCGAGGGTGCTCCTTGTCCGACCCTCCGAGTCCGACGACGCCGGCTCCGGGTGGCTGCTCACCGATGTGTTGCGCGAGCTGCATCTCGGGGCGCTGACGCTCATCTCGGCCGACCGGGTCGCGCAGCTCGGAGCAGACGCCTACCGCGGCGTGGACATGGCGATATTCGACGCCGCCCCGAGCGTGGGGATTCCACCCGTGCCCTCGCTGCACTTTGGCTCGCCGCCGAGCCTGCCGGAACTCGTGAGTACGCCCGGCGTGGGGGGCGTGCGGCCGGTCCTGTCGTGGCGGCGGACGGATCCCCTGCTGCGGGATGTATCGCTCGATGCGGTGCGCATCGGACAAACCATGTTGCTCTCGCCCGCGCCCGACGCGGCGTCGGGGGCCTTCATAGAACTTGCCCGGACCACGGATGGAGTGGTCCTCGCTCGGATCGAGCACCAGCGCGTCGCGCATGTCGTCGCGGGGTTCGACCTGCTCCAGTCGACATGGCCCCTCGACGCGGGCTTCCCGGTGTTTCTGGCCCAGGCGGTCGAGTCGATGCCCTCGGGCGAACTGGGTCGGACGGGCTGGTCGGCCACGACCGGCGCCGCGGTGACACTCGACGCCCACGACGACGGGGTGCTGCGCGATCCCGATGGTGCGACCCACCCCGTGCAGATCGTCGCCGACGCGGCTCGCCTCGGCGTGCTGGATCGTGTCGGCGTGTGGCGGCTCGGTGGGAGGCCGGTCCCGGTCAATTTGTGCGACGCTCGCGAGTCTTCGCTCGAGGCGCCCCGGCTCCTCCCGATACCCGGTGGCGGCGCGGGGGCGGGGTTGCCGGGTGATGTGTCGGGCGAGCCCCGCGAAATCTGGCCATGGTGCATCATGGCCGCCGGGCTGCTGCTCGTGATCGAATGGGTGATTTTCGGTCTGCGGGTCCGCATCTGAGCGGCTACATGCCGCTCCAGGTGCGCAGATCGACGGCGGCCCGCGACGGCTCCTGCTCCCAGGGCATGAGTCGGCGGGGCCACCCGGTGCGCACGCCCCGGGGGTCGCGACGGCTCAGCCCGACGCGCACCACGCCATCGGCCTCGATCGCCGCGTGCGGGATCGGGACCGTGGCCGACCAGCGTTCCTCGCCGCGCGAGACACCGATAAGCGTCTCTTCGTTCGCCGTCGCCTCATCCCGGAATCGCCCGTCGCCGCAGATTCTCAGCACGGAGAGACTCCGGCCCCGCGCCCCGAGCCAGACGCGGACCTCGTCATGATCGAAGGGTGACTCGCCGGCGCACTCGAGGAAGACCGACCAGCCGGACGGGCTGGCGCCCGAATCGTCTCGGAAGATCATGGCCGCCCCGGATCGGCCCGCGTCCGGCAGGGCGCCGGCTTCGGCCGAGCCGGTGGCCCAGGCGTCGAGCGTCCAGTCCCGCAGCAGGGGGCCGCAGCTCGCCCCGGGTGGCTGGATGGACAGCACGCCGCGCACGGCGAGGCGGTAGGGTTCGTCGCCGCAGCGGGCGGTGAACGCGCGGCCACCGGTCACGGGCTCGCCGCGCTCGAGTGGCAGGTCGAGCGACGACCAGCCGCCGGGTGCGAGTGGCCGAGGGTCGCCGACGCGATCGCCGTCTCTGCCGGTGGTCCACTCGAGTAGGGGCTCGTCGTCGAGCAGGGCGATCCCGAGAGTGGCGAGGACGCTCCTGCCGGACCCGCCGGCGTCGTCGCGGACCCAGGCCGCGGCGCGCGGCATCGAGCGCAGCCACGCCTCCACTCGCGCCGAGAGCGCGGCCCCGCTGAGCCCAGGATCGAGCAGGTCGCTGAGGAGGGAGTCGAGCGTGCTCTGGTCGGCGGGCCAAACCGGCGCCGCGACTCCCGGCGCCAGTTCCAGTGTCCTGGTCAGGCGAGCTATCACCCTCGCGGCCAGCGCGGCATTGGCGTACCAGATCCTCGCAAGCCCGACGCGCCAGCGGGCCTCGACGAGGTCGGCGAGGTCGTCGAGCACCGCCGGGTCGCCTGTGGTCGTCCAGATACTCGCGATCGGCGCCGGTGCTTCGAGCGAGGAGGCGACAAGCCGCGCTCGCCAACGCCGGAGCGGGCTACGCCACTCGGGGGCGAGCAACGAGGTCTCGGGAGCGGGGATCTCGCTCGGGCGCTTCCAGGGCGACCAGACCTCCCCCGGGGCCACGGTGCCCGGGCGGAGCGATTCGGGCGTGGCCAGCCAGTTTGTTCGCACGGTCTTGTCGCCCAGGCGGACCGCTTGTCCACCCGCGTCCGCCGGTGCGTCCGCGACCACATGCCACGAGCCGATCGAGGCCGGGATCGCGCCTTCATGCACCGGGGTGACGACCCAACGGCCGGGCGCGGGTAACCATCCCGTGGCGGCCGCCTCGTCCGGTTGGATCCCGATCCATACCAGAGACGCGTCGAGTTCACGCCCGTCCGCGAGGGCGAGGCGCGGGCGGAACGATCCTGGCAGGGCGCCTCCGACCTGGACCGGAAACAGGATCGGCCGCCCGGGGAGGATGTCGAGGCGCGAGAGCCCGGGTGTGAGATCGGTCTTCCCGCGGCCTCCCAGGGCCACGCGGGGGGCGCGGACCGGGCCGCAGCCCCCGAGGCTTCCAGCGAGGCCGCCCAGCATGGAGCCGAGCATCGCCGCGGTGGCTTGGCGGCGGCTGAGGCGGAGCCGGGCGATGGCGGGATCGGGGGGCATGGGTCGCAGGCACGATACCCCCGCCGGGGTCGGGCGGTTCCCGGGTGGGTGGCGGCTACGCTTCGGGTCGGGGCCCCGAAGGGCCGCAACCCCCTGTCGCAAGGAATCTATCGTGACCCACCGCGTGTTCGTCGTTGCTCTTGCCACCAGTGCGGGGCTCTGTCTGGCGCAGCAGGCCGACGAGAAGGCCCTCGACCACATGATCGAGTACTACGCGCACCTGCAGGGGTGCAGCCTGTCGGTGGGCCTGGAGGTGCACGGCGGCGGCTCGATGATGCAGGCAATGCTGGGGAGCATGAGCCAGTCATCCCCGGGGTATGGTTTGAAGCCGAATCGGTTTGCGTTCTGGAACGCCGAGGGTGTGGACGGGGCCGACGAGGACTCGCCGCCCCTGGTGTATTCGGACGGCAAGCAGGTGATCTCGGTGATCCAGTCGCTGTCGGTGTACACCGTGGAAGCTGCGCCGGCGAACTTCGGATCGATGCTCGCCGGGGCCGACCCGGAGACGGTCACTGGATGGCAGATGATCCCTGGGAGCCAGTTCCTGTTCGCGCTGCTCTCCGACGATCCCCGCAAATCGCTGGAGGGCCAGCTGACCAATTTCGTCTACAAGGGCCTGGAAGGCGAGGGGGAGTCGGCCTGCCATGTCTACACCACCACCGAAGCCCTGCCGGAGGGCGAGGGCGAGGGGGGCACGATCGAGATGCGCATCGCGGCGACCGGCGAGCCATGGCTCGTCTCGCTCAAGCCCGATCTGACGGGCAGCGGGGCGCCCGAGGGTCTCGAACTGCTCCTCGCGTTCAAGGACTGGAAGGCGCTCACCGAGGCCCCGGCGGAGGGCGTCATCACCCCGAAAGATGAGTGGAAGAAGGTCGAGGACCTCGGCGCGGCGATCTACGAGAGCATGGGCGCCGGGCCGGAGAATGCCGAACCCGCGGACGTCGATCCGGGCGACGGGGGCTGAAGCCCGCCTCGAACGCAGCGCTCAATCCGCCTCGATGGGCAGAGTCGCCGTGATGTTCTCCACGATCGTGTCGGTCGTGACGCCCTCGGCTTCGCCCTCGAAGTTCAGGATCACGCGGTGCCGCAGGGCCGGCAGCGCGGTCTCGCGGACATCCTCCACACTCGCGGCAGCCCGGTTGTCCAGCAGCGCCCGGCACTTCGCGCCCAGCTCGAGCGCCTGGGCCGCCCGGGGGGAGGCGCCGACACGGACGAACTCGTTGACCATGGGCGTGGCGAATTGGCCACCACCGTAGCGGCCGTCTTTGGGATGGGTCGCGAGCACGAGGCGGACGGCGTAGTCGCGGACGTGGTCGGCGATCGCGACCCTGCGGACGAGCTGCTGATACCGCTCGATCGCGCCCGCGTCCAGCACCTGCGCCACCTCGACGGTCCGGCCGGTGGTTGTGCGATCCAGGATCTCGGCGAGTTCGGCGCGCGGCGAGTAGCCCACGAGGAGCTTGAAGAAGAACCGGTCGAGCTGGGCTTCCGGGAGCGGGTAGGTGCCCTCCTGCTCGATGGGATTCTGCGTAGCCATCACGAAGAAGGGCGAGGGGAGCGGGTGGGTCGTGCCCCCGACCGTCACGCTCCGCTCTTGCATCGACTCAAGCAGGGCCGACTGGGTCTTCGGCGTGGCGCGGTTGATCTCGTCGGCGAGCACGATCTGTGCGAAGATCGGGCCGGGCTGGAAGCGGAACTCGCGACGCACCCGCCCCTCCACCTCGGCCTCGTGCACGACCGTGGTGCCTGTGATGTCCGCCGGCATGAGATCGGGGGTGAACTGCACGCGTCTGAAATCCAAGTGCAGCGCCTGGGCCAGCGTCCGCACCAGCAGCGTCTTGCCGATTCCCGGGACGCCCTCCAGCAGGGCGTGCCCCCCGGTGAACAGGCACGTCAGCACCCCGTCCACCACCGGGCCATGGCCGACGACGGCCCGTGCGATCTCGGCCTTGACCCGCGCGTAGTCGGTCCGGAAGGCCTCGGCCGCCGCGCGCACCTGGTCGGGCGTGGCGAACTCGGCGTCGTAGTCGTGCATGGAACCTCCCTGGTGGGGACAATGGTAGTGCACCCGTCCGGCGGCCCCCCGGCGCCCACTGCCCAAGGCGAAGGCCCTGTCCATGCACAACATTCCAATCACCATCCTTGATGGCCCGGTGGGCACCGAATTGATCCGGCGTGGCGTTGACTGCACCGGGCCCCTCTGGAGCGCCCGCGCCATCGACGGGGCGCCGGAGGTGCTGGGGGCGATCCACCGCGAATACGCGGCCGCCGGCGCGACCGTGCACACCGCGGCCACGTTCCGGACCCAGCCGGGAATCGAGCCCGGTGAGTGGGCGCGTCTGGCGCGCCGAGGCGTCGAATTGGTCCGGGAGGCCGTCCCCCGCGGACATCGCGTCGCGGGCAGTCTCGCGCCCCTGGCCGATTGCTACCGGCCCGACCTCTCGCCAGCCCGGGTCGATCCCGCCGCCACGCGAGAGGCCCACCTCGCCCTGGCACGCGTGCTCGCCGACGCCGGATGCGACATCCTGCTGTGCGAGACGTTCACGGACCCGGGGGAGGGGCTTCTCGCGGCCGGCGCGGCGGTCGAGGCTGCGGAGGCGACCGGCGCGGAGGTCTGGCTCTCCCCTCTCACCGGGGCACTCCGGGACGCTGCTCAGTCCGGACGAGGCGCGCAGGGCGGCCGAGCAGGCGGCCCGGGCGGGGGTGGGCGCCGTGCTCGTCAACTGCGCTCCCGTGGAGGCGACGCTGGGATTCGTCCGAGCCCTGGGGTCGGGGGTGTGGGGCCGCGGCGTGGCAGTGGGGGCCTACGCCAATGCTGGGGCCGCGGGCGGCCATCCGGCCGGGGTGAGCGGGGCGAATAGGCGGTATCTCGAAGCGGCGGAGTCATGGCGTCTGGCGGGCGCCGGCATCATCGGCTCGTGTTGCGGCGGGACCCCGGCGCGATCAAATCCCTGACAGAATCCGTTGGGGCTTGAACGGGATGGTGCTCGGATGCATCATCTGGGGCGTCGGCGACGAACAGAGGGGCGGGCCGCCGGCGTAGCCTTTTGGGGCGCTGCGGGCGGCACGGGGGTTGTGCCGATGGAGGCCGGGGCGGTGCCCCCGGGGAATCGGGCGCGAAATCAGGGTCAACCGGGGGATCGGTCAGGAGACGGGCAGCATGCGTCGTCATCGCCAGGAGCAGTCTTTCGAGTTGCTGGAGCAGCGGCACGTGCTGTCGTTCAGCTGGTCGAGCGAAGAGGTCTATCTCGTCGAGCTGGTGAACCGGGCCCGTGCAGATCCGCAGGCCGAGGCGCTGCGCACGGGCGTGGATCTCACGGCCGACCTGTCGACCGACGAGTTGTACAACCTCAAGCCTTCCGAGCCGTTGGCCCTGCAGGAGGCACTGACGCTGGCGGCCCGGCAGCACAGCCAGGACATGTCGGACCGGAACTTCTTCGACCATCAGAATCCCGACGGCGACCGGGCGCAGCAGCGGGCTGAGAAGAACGGGTATGACGGGTCCGCCGGCGAGAACATCGCCGCCGGCTACGACACGATCGACGAGACGCACGTGGCTTGGCTCGAGTCGGTCGAGCACCGCAAGAACGTGCTGAGCCTCTGGTCCACCTTCAGCAACACGTTCCACTACGACGAGATCGGCGTCGGCTTCTTCTTCCCGGGCTACGGCGTCTCGGACTATCACACCTACTACACGGAGGTGTTCGGCTTCTCCGGGCGCCCGCCCCGGACGTACATCCTCGGGGTGGTCTACGACGACACCAACAGCAACGACTTCTACTCGGTCGGCGAGGGTCGGGCCGACGTCCGGGTCGACGTCACCAATGCGAGCAGCGGCGCCTTCGTGGGCTCGTACACGACGGACGAGGCGGGCAACTACCAGATCGTGGTGCCGGGCGGGCAGTACGTGGTCAGCTTCGTGGACACGGCCACGGGGCTCGGCAAGCAGCAGCTCGTGACCGTCACGACCAACACCAATGTCAAGGTCGACGCCACGGGCGACGAGCTGACCCACGCGATCGCGCCGACGGACAACATCGCGGCGGTCGGCGCGGCGATCAACGGGAGCGCCACGGGCGACGGCAAGATTACGGTCACCACGATCAACGGGAGCGGCAAGCCCATCGCGTTCCACGAGGACGGCTCGGGGGGCTGGGATGTCGTCGATCTGCAGACGCTCACGGGCAGCCCCGCGCTGACCGGCCAGATCGAGACCTGGACCGACGCGAAAGACGGCGCTTCGTACGCCGCGGCCACGAGCGCCGACGGCCTGCTGCTCTTCCGCCGCAATGGCTCGGGCGTCTGGAGCTACCGCAATCTCAACAATGAGCTCAACGGCGCCGGGCTGCTCAGCGGCGACCTCACGGTCTTCGCGAACCGCTCGGACCGCGTCTACATCGCCGGGCTCGATGCCTCGGGGAACCTCCACCTTTTCCGCCAGACCGATACCGAGAACGCCAACGGCTACGCCTGGACCAGCCGCAACCTCTCCAACACCGATCTGGAGGATCAGGGCCAGACGACACCGCAATTCAGCGGCCGGCTGACCAGCTTCGTCACGAGTTGGAACGCCCTGAATATCGTCGGCCTGGATACCAACGGCGATATCCAGGCGGTGTGGATCTCCGGCGGCATGGCGCGCTGGCGGCTGTCCAATCTCTCGGATTCGACCGGAGCGCCCGCCCTCTCCGGCGGCCTTACCGTCTACCTGACCAGCTGGAAGGCGATCAACCTGGTCGGCACCGACGCGGCGGGGCACGTGAGCGCCACGTGGTGGGTGCCCAGCTTCGGCGCCGCGTGGGTCACCAGCGACCTGACCACGATCATCGGCGGGCCCGAGTTGGCGGCGTCGAGCATGACGAGCTTTGTGACCAGCTGGGGCGCGACCAACATCGCCGGTGTCGATATCAACGGCAATCTGGTCGTCTACTGGTGGGCGAAGGACAACGGGTGGTCGATCTCGACGCTCACCGATGTGATCGCCGGCTCGGAACTCCCGACCGGCCGACTCAGCGGGCTCACGGTGAGCAAGACTAAGAGCATCAACCTGCTCGCACGGGCCGAGGACGGCGGTGTCTTGCGCTACTGGTGGAAGCCCGGCGGCTCTTGGGCCATGCAGAACCTCACGGACCTGACCGCCTGACCCCCGCTTCAACTCTCCTTGGGGAGTCGGCCCAGGTCCGCATCCTTGCCCATGAGGACGAGGATGTCGGTCGCGCGCAGCGGCTCTTGGGGGCTGGGCAGCTCGATCCGTTCGGCGATCTCGGCCCCGTGGGCTTCCTTCCTGCGCAGGGCGACCACGTGGATCTTGTGCCGGTTGCGCAGGTCAAGCTCCACCAGCGTCTGCCCGACCCAGGCCTTGGGCGCCCGCACCTCGACGATCGAGTGGCCCTCGTGGAACTCGATCTGGTTGAGGAACTGCGGGTTGAGCAGGCGGTGGGCCCAGCGATCGGCCGACTCGTCCTCGGGATTGACCACCTCATCGGCTCCGATGCGGGAGAGGATCCGCGCGGCCGTGCGGGACCCGGCGCGGGCGATCACGTGCCGGACGCCCATCTGCTTGAGCGTCACCGTGGTGAGCGTCGTCGCCTCGAAGCTGTTGCCGATACCCACGATCGCCGCGTCGACCTTGTCGATGCCCTGGGAACGCAGCGCCTGCTCGTCGGTCGCGTCCATCGCGACGGCCATGGTCACCCGGTCGCGGATGTCCTCGACCAGGGCTGTGTCGAGGTCGATCGCGATGACCTCGTTCCCCGACGCGGCCAGCGCGGCCGCCAGCCGCGAGCCGAAACGCCCCAGACCAATCACCGCGAATGTCTGCATGCGCTGGTCCTCCGGGACGGCTAGCCGAGGGCGACTCCCTCGTGGGCGTAACTGTACGGTCTTTCGGCCCGGCGGCCGAAGATGAGCACGGTGAGCAGGGCGAGGGGGCCGACGCGCCCCAGGAACATCGCCGCGATGATCACGAGCTTGCCCAGGGGCGTGAGCAGGGGGGTGATGCCCAGCGAGAGCCCGGTGGTCGTCGCGGCGCTGATGACCTCGAAGACGATCTCCTCGAGGTCGAAGGGCTCGACAAGGGAGAGCGCCACAGTGGCCCCGACGATGAGCGCGAAGTAGCAGACCCCGAGCGTGCCGGCCTTGCGGACGAGCGCGTCGGCGATCGAGCGTCCATAGGCCTCGGCCTCGCGCCGCTGACGCATCGTGGCGACCACCGAGAGCACGAGCACCGCCAGGGTCGTCGTCTTCATCCCGCCGGCGGTCGAGCCGGGCGAGCCGCCGACGAGCATCAGCGTCATGAGGGCGAAGATCGAGGCCGGCTCGAGTTCGTGCATCGGGACGCTGTTGAACCCGGCCGTTCGTGCCGTGACCGACATGAAGCTCGCGTCGGCCATCGTGCCGAAGATGCGCGCGGCGGTGAGATGGTCGCCGGCGTGCGCGTGCTCGAGCAACGGCATGAACTGCGCGAGGCCGATCACAAAGAAGCCATAGAGGTAGAGCCAGGCGGTGGTGCTCAGCACCAGCCGGCTGTGCAGGCTCAGGCGGGAGTCGGCGATCGTCCAGCCCTTGGGGAGCGGCGGACCGTGCGGGTGCAGCCGCCGGTGGAGCCGGGCGCGCATCAGGCGCAGCAGGTTGTCCAGCACGGGGAAGCCGAGCCCGCCCAGCACGATCAAGGGGACCAGCACCCCCTGGGCGGCGAAGGAATGCCGGTATCCCTCGAGGCTCGAACCGGTGATGTCGAACCCGGCGTTGCAGAACGCGCTGATGCTGTGGAACACACTCAGCCAGATCCGCTCGTGCGGCGTGAGGCCGCCGTGCTGGGCGGGATCCCACCGGGCGTAGAGCAGCGCCGCGCCGGTGAGCTCGATCAGCACGGTCGTCACCAGCACGAATCTGCCGTAGTTGAGCAGGCGGTGCACCGGCTGGTCGCTGAGCATCTGGCTGAGGTTCTGGTTCTCGCGCAGGCTGAGGTTCCGCCCGAGCAGCATCATGAGCGTCGAGCCGAACATGATGATGCCCAGCCCCCCGAGCTGGATGAGCAAGCAGATGACGACCTGCCCCTCCACCGTGAACCCGTGGGCGGTGTTGCGGACTGCCAGCCCCGTGACGCAGACGGCCGAGGTGCTCGTGAACAGCGCGTCGACCCACCCGATCGAGTCGCCCTGGGGCACGGCGCGCGGCAGTTTGAGCAGGAGCGCGCCGACCGCGATCAGCAGCATGAATGACAGGGGGAAGAGCGCCTCCGGGCGCGTCAGACGGTGCGAGAGCACGACGTTGGTCGCCCACAACTCCACGAAAAAGCGGAGCACGATCGCCGTCTCGACCAACCGCCACCCCAGCGGGGCCCCGCCGAGAGTGATCGCCGCGCCCATCACCAGCACCCCGAAAAGCACCACACCACGGATCCGCGTCGGGGGGTCGGGGTGGGCCAGCACCGCCGGCGCCGTGACGGCGGCATGGCCGATGAGAAACAGGACCTGCAGCAGCCGGAGCACCCAGATCTCGAGCGGGTGCTCGTAGAAGCCGTGCTCGACGGCGATGGCGGCGCTGGCCAGGCCGATCAGCAGCAGGCGGGTGAGCGCCGGCCCCAAGGCCCGCTCCGGATCTGCGATCCAGAACGCTGGCCTTCCCCCAACAGTCGACTTCCAGGGCCACACGCCGAGACGATAGCGGACGCCGTGCCGCGACGCGATCGGACCAAAAACAAGATCGGCGCCGAGTGATCGGCGCCGATCCGGAAGGCCGCGGTGGGATTCGAACCCACGACGGGATTTCTCCCAACGGATTTGCAATCCGCCCCCTTGGTCCACTCGGGCACACGGCCGGGGTCAGGTCCAGACCGTATCGAGCGCGCCGCCCCGGGTCAATGGCCTCCCCTCCCGCTCGGGCGGGGTAGGATCGCCAAAGGCCGGGCCCTTCCCCGGCCGATCGAGACCATCATGCACCCCCGCACCCTCCTGCTCTTGGCCCTGCTCGCCCAAGCCACCCCTGTGATGGCCCAGGCCGACCCCGAGGATGCACGTCCGAGTGCCAAGGACGACCCCTTGCTCACCGACCGCAGTGCCGAGGACAGCCTGCTCCGGCGGTCCGCCAGGGGGTCGGGGTCCAGCGTGATCCTCCCCACACGGCCGCCGGGGACTCTGCAGGTCGTCCCCAACGATCGCATGGGCCAGCCCGACCTCCCATTGGCCGACGGGACCGCCGCCTGGGCCGATGGCGAGACACTCCGGCCCGAGGGCACCTTTCTCTCCGCCTGGACCGGCGAGGTCGTCCGGCTCAAGACCGGGGGCCTGGCATTCCTCCCCAACACGGCCGAGGGGGGAACGCCCTCCCCGGCCATGCCTCTCATGCCGTGCGCGACGTACGGGCGCCTCGCGTCGTTGCTGGGCTCCGACGATCGGGGAGTCTGGATCTCCCTGACCGGCGAGGTTTTCGTCTACAGGGACCGCAACTTTCTCCTCCCGGCCATGTTCGCGGGTGTCCCGGCGAACGAGCCTGACTCGGCACACGGTGAATCCGCCGTCCCCACGCCCGAGGGCGCCGACACCCGGGTTGACGAACTGATCCATGAACTCGAGGCCCAGCAGGAGGAGCGTCGAGGCATCGACACGACCTTCGCCCAGGGGGCCGAGGCCACCGGCGAGGGGCCGCGCGTCGAGGGCAAGATGCTGCTCAGCCGGCGCGGCCGTATGGTCCGGAGCGGCGACGGCGGCTGGGTGGTCGCGATGGACAACGACGCCGCCCAGTCTGGACCGGAGGGATTGCCCGAGCGGCTCTACCTGCTCCCCTGTCGGCTCGTGGAACAGATGGAGCGGCAGGCCGAACACGCGGGCGAATCGTGGGAGTTCGAGATCAGCGGCGGTCTGCACCGCTATGGCGAGCGGGTCTACCTGCTCCCGCGGCTGTTCGTGTCACTCCCACCCGACGACATCCGGCCGCTGCAGTAGACACGGCGACGACACCGATCCAACCCGACACGCAGGCCGCCCCCGCCCGTCCTAGACGACCGGGACTGTGCCCTGGACGGGGCGGTCCTCCAGCGCGACGGGCTCGCTGGGGCCGGTGCGGACAAGGTCGCCGGGCATCGGGTTGAATCGCGATCCGTGCATGGGGATCTTGCGGTTGGCGACGAACTTGGGCAGTATCGGCTGGATGACCAGGCAGAAGATGCCCAGGCCGATGTTGGCCAGGAGCATCTCGACCGTCCCGCCCATCCCCAGGTAGACCATCACGCTGGTCATGACGAGCACCGCCAGCGCGAGCGGGATGATCGCCTGCCAGGCCATCATCATCACCTGGTCGTAGCGGAGGCGGGGCAGGGACCAGCGGATGACCATCATGAAGCAGATGAGCAGGACGACCTTGCCGAAGAAGACAAAGAACTTCAGGAACACCGCGAGGATCGAGGTCGTCTCGGGGCTCAGCCAGCCCAGGCCCGGGAGGTGGTAGCCGCCGAGGAAGATCAGCGTGAAGAACGCGCTGCTGGTGACGATGTGGGCGTATTCGGCGAGGAAGAAGAGGGCGAACCGCATCGAGGAGTACTCGGTGTGGAAGCCGCCGACGAGTTCCTGCTCGGCCTCGGCGTTGTCGAAGGGGGCGCGGTTGGCCTCGGCCAGGATTGCCGTGAAGAAGATGAACGCCGCGATGGGTTGGGCGATCACCAGCCAGCCGTGCTGCTCCTGATAGCGGATGATGCCGTCAGGCAGCACGGTGCCCATCAGCAGCAGCGCCGAGAGCAGGCTGACGCCCAGCGGCACCTCGTAGCTGATCATCTGGGCGGTGCAGCGGAGCCCGCCGAGGAAGCTGAACTTGTTGTTGCTGGCCCAGCCACCGAGCGTCACACCGTAAACGCCGAGCGAGGCGACGGCGAGGATGTAGAGCACGCCCACATCGGCGGTCAGGCCGGCAACCTGGACCGGCCCGCCCTTGATCGCCCCGATCAGGGGGAGCGAGAAATCCGGACAGATCCACATGCCGCCCCAAGGGATGATGACGAAGCCCATGAGCGCCGGGATGATGCTCGCCATCGGCGCGATGGTGAACAGGTACTTGTCCACGCGGGCCGGGGCGTAGTCCTCCTTGAGGAGAAACTTCAGGCCGTCCGCCATCGGCTGCCCCAGACCCAGACACCCCTTCAGAAAGCTGAGGAACGGCAGGCCGAAATCGAAGCCCACGCGGTTGGGGCCCAGCCGATCCTGGATGTAGGCCGAGATCTTGCGCTCGAGGTAGATCGAGTACGCGACCGTAATGAGCACCACGTTGATCACCACGAAGATGACCACGAGGCTGACCAGGAGCTGCGCGGTGACGATCTTGGAGAGGTCCATGGGTCGGTACTGTAGAGCCCGAGCCACCCCCCGGGAAGATCGACGCCCCTAGGAACGGCAGGCCGGCTCGCCCAAGGCCCCGATCGGTTCGTGGTGCATGGAGACGGCGAACCGGCCCCCGACGCCCGCGGGCCGCACCTCGACCCGCGTCACGCTCACCGTCCGGGCGAGCCCCCGGTCCATCATGACGCTCACCTCGGGTCGCTCCGGCCAGCGGTGGTCGTGGAACGCGTCCTGGGCGGCCACCGTCGCGCCGGCCTCGACGACCATCGATTCGAACAGGGAGAGGCGGGATTCCACCAGCCAATCACCCAGGCCGCTGCTCGCGAAGCATGCCGGGCCTCTCCCCAGATCGACCCGCGTCAGCGAACGCCCGTCCCACAGGCTCTCAATCACCCGCAGCGACTCGCCCGAGATATCCGACGCAACAAGGCGGAAGGGCTCGAAGCGGGTGAGTTCGAGTGATCGAAGCGCCTCAGACGCCTCCGGGGCACCCGGCTGGCCCATGACCTGCGGGATGATCCCGCCGCGGCTGAGCCTTCGTGAGGGGTCAGGCGATGGCCCGGGCTCCCGGAGGTTGGCATTGAGAAGGGCCAGCGTAAGACCCTGCTCACCAGCGGCGACCCAAGTCCCGGCCGCGAGCCCGTCGATTGGCCAGACCGCCGCACAATCACCCCAGACCCGGGGTTGCCAGCGTGGGGCCAGCGCCCTCGGGCGTTCGGGGCTCTCGTCCCGGTTCGTCACGAGTCGGAGGGCGCCTGGTGCGAGTGCGATGACCGAGACAGTGCACATTCAGGATGCGCCCGCGCCGGAGCGCTCGAAGTGCAAGGTGGAGGGCGCCCTGCCGATCTCGGTGGGCAGTTCGATCCCCATCTCAGCCGCGATGGCCTTCATCATGGCGACATGGTGGATGCCGTGGTGTGTCGCGAAGGCGACCTCTCGCGCGACCGTGCTTCGCAGCAACGCCTCGCGGCCATCGTCGGAGAGCATGACCCGGATCAAGACGTCCTGCCCGCCGGTCCCCTCGAGGCCGGCCAGCGCAGCCTGCAGACTGGAGATCTGGCCGCGGGCGGCCGCGCGATCAGTCTCGACCGCGACCCCTCGTTCGCGATGGTCGTAGTCAATGGGCTCCGCGCCCAGTCGCCCGACGATCGCGGCGAAGTGGTCGAGCGTATGCCGAAGGTGCTTGCCGATCGTGCCGCCTCGGATCACACCGGAGACCAGCGCGTACGTGGCGTCGTCGATCGAATCGAGCAGCACGCCGCACTGATCCAGCAATCCGGCGGCCGCGCTGAGCACGTTCCCGCCCCCGCACCCGCCGCAACAGCCCCCCTTGTTCTTGTCACCGGCCTGCATCAGCGCGGCTCCTTTCCGGCAAGATTGGGCGGATCCTACCCCTCATTACACCCTGTCGGACTCCGGTATTTCAGAATCTCCGTCCAGCGCGGCGCTCACCCTCCCATAGAGCACCGCGACAAACAACATGAGCGCACCGAGCCCCACGAAGCTGACCACCCGCCAGAGCGGGGGCACGTCGACCAGGTCGATGAGCACCGACTTGAGCGCCGCGATGGTGATGAGCCCAAGCCCGGCGTATCGCACGGGCGTGGTCCGCACGATGAACCCGCCAACCACTAGGGACAATCCCCAGAGTCCCCACCAGATCGAGAGCACGGCCCGCTGGGCCGTCGGTTCGGTGGCAAGCATCGCGGCCCCACGGGCGACCTCGAGAGAGGTGGTCGTCAGGGCCACCACGCCGGTCAGCCAGCCCAGGCACGCACCCGCGGAGACAACGCCCTCCACCCGCGGGTCGCGCCGAGCAGCCCAGGCATGGGCGCCGAGCACCCCGGTGACCAACAGGCCGATCCAAAGGCCCGCATTTGCCAGGATCGGCACCCGTGAGGCAAGCCAGTCGCCAGGGGGGAACGCGGTCATCCAGGGATAGATGGCAAGCCCGGCGGTAAGTGCCGCGAGGTGGCCGAGATGGCGGCGCGGAGCAAGGCGGTCAACGGCTCGGAGCCCGATGGAGTAGGCCAGCCAACAGACGCATATGGCTGCCGACCTCGATTCGGGATGCGCGGGCATGGCAAGAAACGCCAGCCACGCCATGGCGGTGGCGCCGATACCGAGGAGCGGGCGTGGTGCGATGACGCCGGGCCTGTCGATCTCGTCGCGCCCCGTCCACGACATGAGGGCCGCCACGAGCGCCCAGCATGCGCCCGCGCCGGCCACGAGCAGTGTCCAGGGCGCGATCGCCAGCGGCGCGTCGGCACTGGTCCAGGGGATGCCCGCAGGTCCGAAGAGCAGGTCATGGGCGCCGATTCGCGTCGAAGCGATCAGGAGCAGCCCCACGCCGTAGTGGTCTACGGCCCGCGCGCCGATCCAACGGCCCGCCAGCACCGCTCCGACTCCCATCGCCAACCACGCCGTTGACTCCACCCACCCGCTCAGGGCCAGTGCCACGGTGACGACAAGGAGCGCGCCGGCCTGCGCGGCATACGAGGCCGCGAGGATCTCGATCGGCGTGCGAGGCCGGTCGCGGAGCACGCGGAGGTGGCCGCCGAGCACCAACGCGAGTGCACCCGTCACGGCAAATGCGCCGGCGGGGGCGAGCCATTGCGGCAGATGCAACTGGCTCTTGAGAGCCAGGGTGGTAATCCAGATCACGCCGGTCGTGGTCGCGATCGAAAGCACCACTGTCTTGGCTGCTCGCCGCAACGCTTTCGGGGGCACCCTGGCTTCTATCTCGGTGTGCGGCCCCGCCGACACTCCCGCGCGCGCCGCGGTGAGGAGCCAGCCGGACTGGTGAAGCACCCACACGATCGCCCAGAAGGAGATGACGGCCCACGGCTGCAGCGCAAACTGCCACGCCGACCAGACCAGGCCGAGTATCCCCGTGCCCACCCAGGCCAGGATGCCCATGGACCCGAAGGGCTTCGGCCGGCGGACTGCCAGCGTGATCGCCGCCGCGGAAAGCACGAGCAGGTAAACCGGCAAGACGAATGGGCCGGTGTTTGGATCGTTGAGCAGGATCGGCACGAGGTAGGCGCCGACCAGCGAAAGCGCGCCGGTGGAGAGGGCTCCGTGGCGGAGCGCGACGGCCAAGCCCAAGGCTGCAGACCCGGTCATAAGCACGAACGCCGGCACGGAGCCGATCAGACCGAACACCGCATGGGCGGCGAATGCGGCGATGTAGAGCGCGCCGACGCCCGCGGCATTGCAGCCGGCCACCGCGATCGCGCGGACGCGCGGACGGAGAAACTCGCCCGCACCGAGGAGCGCGACCCCGGCCCCGGCGATCGCCAGGCAGCGGAGTGTCGGCGAGAAGAACCGGAACCATCCGTTCTCCACCCCCAGCTTGACGAACAGCGCGAGCCCCGCGAGCACGATCAGCGACCCCGCGACGGCGAAGACCTGCCCCCCGATCCGGCGTTCGAGCGTCGGCTCGGCGGACGCCGCGGGGGTCGCCAGCGGCGACTGCCGACGTGCTCCCGGGCGTGGGGGCCGGGCTTCCGGTCCCTCGAGGTCGTTGAGGGGAGTTGCTGTTCGACGAGGCAGGGGCTCGGGACAAGGGGTGTGGCGCAAGTCCGGGGAGGGACCGACGACGTGCGTGCCCGCAGCGGCGTCCAGGCGCTGGGAGAGGTCTCGTACTTCGAGACGCAGATAGGTCACCAACTCCTCCAGGCCCTCGACGCGGCGCGCCAGCCCGGCGTCAGTTCCCGCGCCCTGTGGCCCGAGCGGCTCCTGCGACGGCTGATTGATGGACTCGTCCACGAGCACCCCCTCGAAAAGTTAGTATACACTATACTATTCGGTTTGGCGCCCCGCGGCTTTCAGCTGGCCCGACCTCTGGTTTGAAAGTCCTGCGGTTATCGGGCCTGGAGAGTGCGGCCGACGCAGTCCGGATGGTCCGCCCCGACGGCCTCCACGGCCTCGAGAATCTCTCGGTGATTCGCACAGCGCGGGCACTTGTGCTGACCCCCGAGTTTGCCGTTGCGATCGAGCCAGCGGTGGAACGTGCCGAGGGGGAGCGGCGTGATCGTCGGCGGGCCCATCCCGAGGTTGTCGCGCCGCTTGGTCGTGTAGTCGACATTGATCGCCTTCACCGAGCGGTCAAAGGCATCGCGGAATGCGTCGAGCCGGCTGGAGTCCGGCCAGGGCAGCCCCAGTTCGACCGCCAGTTCCAGCCCGGCCTTGCGCCCTTCGGCGGGGTACACGGGGGCGGCGGTAAATTCCCCGACCACCAGACCGGTCGCCTTCGAGGCTTCCGCGACCCCGTGCTCGATGTGCTCGACGATCAGGTTCTCCCCAAAGGCATTGATGAAGTGGCGGTGCCGACCGACGATCCGGAGCCGCGCCGGCCCGGCGCACGCGACCCCGGCACGCGGGATGCTCTCGAACTCCACGACATCGCCGAGGACATATCTCCACAGGCCGGCACAGGAACTCATGACGACCACATAGCGTTGACCGGGCTCGACTTCATCGGCCGCGAACGCGCGCGGCGCCGCCGAATCCACCTCCTCGAGCGGCACGAACTCGTAGAAGTTGCCGATGTCGGGGATGAGTCGCAGCGGGGCCTGCCCGCCGGGGCCGACGGGCGCGTCCTGCATCGCCAGGAACCCCTCGCTCGCGGGGTAGAGCTCGAACCGCATGGGCACGTCGTCGCCATCGGGCCGGCCCGACCAGAGCGCCCGGACCCGGGCGTCGAAGGGGGCATACTTCACGCCGCCGTGCACGAACACCCGCAGGTTTGGCCAGACATCCCGGAGCGTCGCCGCCTCGATCCCGTGCTCGCGGGCGACCTCGATAACTCGGCGGAACAGCACGATCCCCCAGCTCGGCATGCCGCTGACGAAACGCACGTCCTGATCCCAGATCGCCTGCGCCATCGCCTGGATCTTGGCGGTCCAGTCGCTGAGCAGCGCGATCCGCCTGCCCGGCAGATAGATCTCGCTCAGCGGCCAGGTGATGAGCCCGGTCACCAGACCGGAGAGGTCGCCCGTCCGCACCCCGTGCTCGTTCTCCTCGACGTCGCTCGAGCCACCGATGAAGAGGCACTTGCCACAGAGCAGCGACGGAAGCGAGACCCCGAAGCGGGAGAGGTGCGCGAAGATGTCGAGGCTCGCCCGGAGGTTCGAGCGCATCATCTCGCGGCTGACGGGGATGTACTTATCCCCCGCCGTCGTGCCGCTCGTCTGGGCGAAGTCCCGCACCACACCGGGCCAGAGCAGGTCGGGCTCTCCACCCTCGCGCATCCGAGCCAGCCGATCCTTGAACGAGTACCAGTCCGCGACAGGCGTGGCCCGCCGGTATGCCGCGAGCAGCTCGGTATCGTCGGCTGTCGCGGCCACACGGGCGAACCCACGCTCGCGCCCGATCTCGGTCGACGCCGCAGCGCGGAGGTTGCGCCGCAGCTGTGCGGCCTGGATCCGGCGCGTCCCGGCGATCCAGAACGCCTCGTCCTCGAGCTTGGCGGCCCTGAGGGCGATCCTGGCCTCGAGCGCGGCGCCTACGAGTCCCGTCCACCGGACCGCCCCCGGCTCGACGCTTCTCGCGGCCTCGGCGACCGAACCGCCCATGGCTACGACCGTTCCGGCGTCGTGGACAGCTCGCCGACGAACTGCAGGAGCTCGGCGGCAAACTCGTCGGCCCTCTCCACCATCGGCACATGGCCGCACTGGTCGAACCAGACCAGCCGCGAGTTGGGGATCAGCTCGTGGAACTGCTCCGCGGCCTCGGGGGGTGTGACCACGTCCTGCCGTCCCCAGATGAGCAGCGTCGGCGTGCGGATCTCGCTCATCTGTCGCCCGAGATGGTTGCGCCGGGCCGTCCGCGAGAGGCGCACCATCGCCCGGGCCTTGGCCCGCTGGCTCAGCTCTCGGTGGGCCCGATCGAGGTCTGCCTCGCGCATGAACGCGCGGTCGTGGAAAAGCTCGCCGATCTTCTCGTTGAGCCACTCGCGGCTTGGCCGGATCTGCACATCGCGCACGATCGACTTCTCGATCAGCCCGCTCGAGCCGGCGAGCACCAGACCGTGGACGATATCGGGCTGCTCCAGCGCGACCCGCAACGCGACATGCCCGCCAAAGGAATTGCCCACCAGCACAGCCGGCGCATCCAGATAGTCGCGGATGAGCCGCTGCGTCAGGTTGGCCACCCCGTTGATCGAGCACACCTCGGTGGGCAGATCGAGCAGCGGCAGCTCGACCATGACACACCGAACCTGCCCCTGGATGCGGCTGACGACCTCTTCCCAGTGCTCGTTGAGCCCGACCAGGCCGTGGAGGAACACCACGGGGGTGCCCGATCCCACATCGATCACCTTCGCGTCGATGGCCGCCCCGCGGACCTCGGCGGTCCGGACCGGGACCACGCGGGCTGGTGCTGGATTCGTGGTGGTCGGCATCCCGTTCAACAATGGCTCCAGATCGTCCGGATAGTAAGCACCAACCGGCGGCTCTGCGGCACCGGGCTGGCGGATTCCCCGTGGGGGAGCCTCAGGCCGGGTCCCCGGGCCCCTCCGCGATGCGTCCGTCGATCAGATGGACGATACGGTCGGCCCGGGCCGCGATCTCGGGGTCGTGGGTGACCATCAGCATGGTCTGGCCCCCGTCGGACCGGACCTTTGCGAGCACATCGAGGATGCGGCCACCGGTCTTCCGGTCGAGGTTTCCGGTCGGCTCGTCGGCCAGGAGCATGGCGGGGTCGTTGATCAGGGCGCGGGCGATGGCGACCCGCTGCCGCTCGCCTCCAGACAGCTGGGACGGGCGGTGGCGGAGCCGGTCTCCCAGCCCGAAGGCGTCGAGTATCTCCCGTGCCCGCCTCCGGAGCGGGGCCCGCTGGCGGAGGTACCCGAGCCGGCCAAGCCGGATCATCGCCCCGAGCAGCACGTTCTCGGTGACGCTCAACTCGGGGAGCAGGTGGTAGAACTGGAAAACGAACCCCACCTGAGTCGAGCGGTAGCGGTCGAGCTCCGCGGCGCGGAACTGGACCGTGTTCCGCCCTTGGAATTCGATCTCCGCGCGCGGGTTGCCGTTGCGGGGCTTGTCGGGCCGATCCAGACCGCCGATCAGGTGCAGCATCGTGCTCTTGCCCGAGCCGGAAGCCCCGAGGATCGCGATCCACTCGCCGCGTGCGACATCCAGGTCGACCCCGTGCAGCACCGGCACATCGACGCGCCCCAGGCGGTAGGTTTTCCGCAGCGCGCGCACGCTGCAGCACCGGGGCCACCAAGGCCCTGTCATTGCTTGTCGTCGCGTGTCCCGTCGCCGTCGTCATGCACTCCGTTCGGCCGACCAACCGGCCCCCAATCCCCGCCAGCACTTCGTCTCTCCGTCTCTTGGTCTCTCCGTCTCTCCGTCTCTTGGTCTCTCCGCCACCGCCCTACTCAAACCGCAACGCCTTCACCGGGTGCATCCGCGCCGCTCTGGTGGCGGGCCAGAGCGCCCCAACCAGGCAGGAAATCAGACCCCCGGCGAGCACGAAGGCCGCCTTCCAGGGCTCGATCCGGTGCGGGATCTCCTTGAACACGTACACCTTGGGATCCCAGATGTACCAGTTCCAAGGTCGCCGCCAACCGAACCAAGAACTCAGCCTTGCTCCGACGAGTGAATCTCCGAGCCACTGCCCCGATTGGTGGATCCCCTCGTGGATCTCGTTGATGTTCGTCACGATCCCCCACGCCAGCAGCCCCCCCAAGATCGAACCCACCACGCCGATCGCCAGGCCGTATCGCAGCCAGACCCAGGCCACACCCGCGCGACTCGCGCCGAGGGCCCGGAGCACGCCGATATCCCGCGTCTTCTCGCTGATCATCGCCCAGAAGATCGCGAACACCAGGAACACCGCGGTGAACGAGATGAAGGTGAAGATCACGAGCACCAGCCCCGTCTCCTTCTTCACCGCCTCGATCATCATCCGGTTCGCGTCTTCCCAGGTCTCGATCTGGATCGAGATCGCCGATGGCACGTCCGGATGGGCGCCCGCGAACTCGGCATAGATACCGCGGCAGTGCTCCCGGAACCGGTCGGGGTCGCCGTTGGGGTTCTTCTGCCTGACCAGCACGGCGGTCACCCGTGCCGGGTCCTCAACCACCGGCGCCGGGGCCGCTTCATCCTCAAAGAAGCCGGCGGTCGGCTCCTGCGCCCCCGGGTCGGCGAGACGCTTCGCCGCGTTCATGTGCAGCATCCGCTGCAGCGCGGGAAGATCCACCAGCACCGTCTGCTTGTCGATGTCGTAGAGGCCGCTCTCAAACTCATTGGCAATGGGAAACGTCCGCGTCACCGGCTCCATCGGCCGCCCCTTGCTGTCGAGCGGGACGACGAGCAGGGGGAGCGCCCCGGACCGCGGCATGAAGAGGTTCCGATTCTGGATCGCACCCGCGGCCGACGCGATGCCCTGCACTCGGGGGTAGTACCCGCCCCAGTCGGTGCGGACATTCCAGCCCCCGACCTCGATCCCCAGCACCATCGAACTCTCGAGTCCGCCCGTCGCGGGGTCGGTCTCCTTCAGCCGCAAACCGTCCTGGTAGATCTCGGCCAACAGGTCCCGATTGTGCGTGTCGAGCCGCACATCGAGCCCCTCTTGGTCCTTGGAGAGGGGCTTCTCGAGCGGGTGCCACCAGAGCGTCTCCGCGTAGTTGGTGACCCTCGCGAAGCTCGGCCCGTCCACCCCCCGGATCAACACCCCGTCGGTGCGGTTCTCGAGCAGGGTGAGCATGCCGAACGTCTCGATAATCGGCGTCGCCGCCTCGATCTCCGGGTCGCTCTGGAGCCGGGTGATCAAGTCGTCATAGTGCGCGAAGCCCACGTTGGGCCATGCGATCCGCACGTCGCCGATCAGCGACCGCCCCGACTGCGTCAGCATCCGCAGGAAGCCCCCCATGACCGACCAGGTAATCAGCACCATCGCCGTGCACAGCACCACCGCCAGCGAGGCGAGGAGCGGCATGACCTTGCTGGTCAGGTAGCGGCGGGTCAGGAGCGCGTGGTACACGGGTGGACTGTACCCATCGGCCGGGCGCAGCGTTCGGCTCCACAGACTCCCCGCGGGTTCACGGGCAGCCCGACGCCCACTCGTTCAGGAATGCCAGCACGTCCTGGGTGTTGGTCTGGCCGTCGCCGTTGAGGTCGGCACGGGCATCCCCGCCCGTCCAGTCGTTGAGAAAGTCCAGCACATCGCGCGTGTCGGCCTCGCCGTCGGCGTTGTGGTCGCCCAGGCACCGGGGCCGGAGCGTCAGGAACTGCCCCGTGCCGAACGGCCCGTCGAAGCGGTCGGTCCTCGAGGCGAGGCTGCCACGGCGGGGCCAGACCACTTCGATCCAGTCCGCGGCCTCGGCCGATCCCAGTCCGAAATGGGCGCGGAGGTCCTGGGTCGAGCAGGTCGAGGACCCGCTCACGATCTCCCGGTGCCGGGTGACCCCCCCCGCCCGAACGCGGACGACCGCACCGAGCGCGTCGGTGTTGACCAGCCGCCCGTCCCCGGCCAGATCCACGACCAGCCAGGCGCCCGGCGCGCTCGAGGCGTTCTCCAGCACGCTCGTGCGCTGATCCTCACCGCCGGGATTGCAGACCACCAGGTCCGGACGACCGTCGTTATTGAAATCCACCCGCACGGCGTTCTTGCTGTCCTGCGCGGCGTCGTTGAGCACCCCCGACTGGTCCTCGAATCCTTCCCCGGTGTTCCGGAACAGCTTGTTGTGGGCGGGTCCACGCGAATAGCTGCCCGCCTGGAAGAGGTCGAGCAGGCCGTCATTGTCCGCGTCCAGCCAGGAGACGCCCCAGCCGAAGATCGAGCTGACGGGGACAACTCTGGCGAGCTTCCCGTCCTGGTTCTCGTAATAGGTGCCCACGGAGGCGTCCGTGATTGCCAGATCGAAATCGCCGTCGTTGTCGAAATCTCCGGCGCTGCTACCCATCGGTGCCGGGCCGAGCGTGGTGTAGCCCGCCGACTGGGCCGCATCGACAAAGTGTCGCCCCCCGGAGCCGTCGGGGACATTGTGCAGCAGCTTTGGCCCGATGCCCGTCGTGAGCGTCACGATGTCGGCCCAGCCGTCGAGGTCGTAGTCGCTCACCGTCATCGAGTAGTTTCTCGTCGGGACCTCCAGGCTCGGCAGTCGATCGTTGGCAGCCTGGAACGTTCCGTGGCCGTCGTTCACGAAGAGGTCGAACGCCCGCGTGCTCGCGCCGTCGTAGGCCACGAGGAGATCGGCGTCGCCGTCGTTGTCGAAGTCGGTCCACACGGCCGACGCCGGCGCCTGCCCGCTCACGCGGACGCCCGCCGCCACGCTGGCGTCGCTGAAGAAGCCGGCGCCCTCGTTTCGATAGAGCAGGCCGGCGGAGGAGTCGGAGGCGCGCTCCCCGAGCACGAAGAGGTCCTGATCGCCGTCGCCGTCGATATCGGCGACGATCGCCCCCCGCCCGACCCGGTTGTTGCCCTCGACAGAGTCCAGCCCGCTCCCGCCGGTCACGTCCTCGAACGCCCGCGCGCCCGGCAGCATGGAATCCGCGACGTTGTGGTACAGGCGGTGCGGCCCGCCGGGGTAGCCGGCGATGTAGAGATCCATCCACCCATCCCCGTCGAAGTCGATCACCGTCGGCCCGCCGCGGAGCGAGCCCACGTCCATCTGGCCCGACTGCACCCGGTCGATGAAGCAGAGTCCATCGATACAGGTCTGTGCCCGGCACGAGACCGTGAGCCCGGCGGCGGCGGCGAGAAACGCGGTGCGGAACATGGTTGGCCCTCGTGCGTGGTGAGAAGTCCCCTCAGGTCACCGCGGCCAACCCGCGTCGTCGCCGGATTGTTCCGCCCGCGATGCGCGGCCCTCCAACAATCTACCGATGATCGGCGTCCCCCTCCAGATCGGCCCGGTCCGCCTGGCGAGCAACCTCATGCTGGCCCCCATCGCGGGCTGGTGCGACCTCGCCTGGCGCGTCACGGTGCGGGAACTCGGGGGCGTCGGTCTGGCCTGCACCGATCTGTTGAGCCCCAGGGGGCTGATCTGCGGCTCGGAGGCCTCGCTCGATCTCGCCCGCACCAACGACCTCGATCGCCCCGTCGGCATGCAGTTGTACGGCTCAGATCCGGGGGTGCTCGCCGACGGCGCCCGCTGGTGCGTCGAGCATGGCGCGACGGTCGTCGATATCAACATGGGCTGCCCCGTCGACAAAGTCTGCAAGAAGGACGGTGGCTCGAAGCTGATGTGCCTGCCCGACACGGCCGTCGCCATCGTCGCGAGGGTGCGGGCGGCAATGCCCTCCCACGTGCCGCTCACGGCCAAGATGCGCCTGGGGTGGACCGAGGCCGACGCCGAGCGCAACGCCGCCGGCGCTCTGGCCTGCCGCCTGATCGACGCGGGCGTCTCGCTCATCACGGTGCACGGTCGCACCACCGAGCAGCACTTCAAGGGAGACTGTCGCCGCGAAGGGATCCGACGCGTGGTCGAGGCAGTGGGGGAGAAGACGGGGCGCTACACGGGCGGCCCCGATGGGGGGATCCCGGTCGTTGGGAATGGCGATGTACGATCACCCGACGACGCGCTCGCGATGCTGCGTGAGACCGGGTGCGCCGGCGTCATGATCGGCCGCGGCGCGTTCGCGATGCCCTGGATCTTCCGGCTGGCGTGGGCGGCGCAGACGGGCGCCGTCCAAGCAGAGCCGACCGAGCCGGACAAGGTCGAGGTGGTGCGCCGGTATTTCGAGCGGATGCGTGAACTCCGCGACGACCACTACGCGATACACAAGCTCCGGCACAAAATCTCCTGGCTCGGCAAGGGCATCAATGGCTCGCACTGCCGCAGTCTCAAGGACGGCGTCCGTTCCGCGATCGACCCCCCGGCGGTCCATGCGGCCCTCGATGCGTGGCTCCAGACTCAAGCGCTCCTGGCCGCGGGGCAGAGCCCCGCAGGATCGGATATCAGGACTGAAATATCTGTTTAAGCGCCGGCACTGCCAAGGGAGTACCGACGTGGAGAAACGACCCGGCGAGCACCGGAACTCGACCCCGCGGGGGTCGTAGACTCAAGAAGTGCATCCCGCGGCCCGACTGGGCATATGAAGGGGTGAGGTGTCGGACGGAGAGAATGCCACCTGCGCCGTTCGGCGGGTTCTGTTTGGGAATCGAACTTCAAATCGGGCACCAGTCCAAGGAGTCTGCGATGGTCGGTCGCACAGCGCGTTTTGGTCTTCTGGCGGTTCTTCCCCTCGTCGTCGGCGCCGCGGCCTCGGCCCAATCGCGTGACCTCGCGGACACCCCCGAGATGGTCCCGACCTACATCAACCCCGCCGAGCCGGCCGACATGGTCTTCGACGTGATGGAGCACAACTTCGGCACGGTCTCCGACGACAAGGAGGTCGAGTTCACCTTCAAGTTCGTCAATAAGGGTGTCGGGACGCTCCGAATCACCAGCACCAAGGGCAGTTGCTCCTGCACCGTCCCCGCGCCCTCCAAGAAGGAGTTCAAGCCGGGGGAGAGCGGCGAGATCCGGGTGATCTACAACCCCAAGGGCAAGTCCGGCGAGCAGCACCAGCAGGTGACCGTCAACACCAATGACGCCGAAACGCCCGTGATCCTGCTCCAGATCCAGGCAAACGTATTCCCCGAGGTGCAGGTCAAGCCGCGCGTCGGCCACTTCGGCGAGATCGCCAAGGACCAGGTCGCCACGCTCGATCTCACTATCACCGGCCGCAAGCCGGAGTTCGAGATCACCGGCTATGAGCTCTCCGAGCCCGACATGTTCACCGTCGAGATTGGGAAGATGGAAGACACGACCCTCACCGAAGAAGAGGCGGCCACGGCGAGGCGGTCCGCCAGTGCCATGTGAAGGTCACGATGAAGTCTGGGCAGCCGGTCGGGCTCATCCGGAACAAGACCCTCACCCTGAAGACCAACGACGAGAAGAATCCGACCGTCATGGTCGAGTTGATGGCCCAGCACAACGGCGATATCGACATGGTCCCCAGGCGGATCTCGCTCGGCGCGCTCACCGCCGGGCAGGAGTTCCACCAGGAGGTCACGCTCAAGAGCCTCTCCGGGAAGACCTTCAAGGTCCTCGGAATCGATCACCAGGCCGTCGACGCCAACGCCGTCGAGTACAGCTTTGCACCGGTCGATCCCAACAATCCCACCGCCTACAAGCTCGTGATCGATGGCAAGATGCCCGAGGACGCCCGAGTCCTCCGCGGCCGGTTTGTCATCTCCACCGACATGGATCGTGAGGAACAGCTCTATCTCCAGTACTACGGCCAGCTCCGGCCCACAGCCGCCGTCCAGTCCGGGGCGTCCGCGACCACACCCGGCAAGCAGTGATGCCCACCGGCGGTAATCTCATCGCCCGCTCCCTGGCACTCGTCGCGATCGGCACGGCGGGTGCCTTTGTGAATTGGAGTTTCCAGCCCATCGCGGGCCTCGCCAGCCCCAAGGGGCGGACCGATCCGGCCAAGGCCACTCCCGGTGATCCCCCGGAGCCCGGCGCTGATCCCGGCCCCGCGGTGCAGAACGACCCCGGTACCCCACAGGCGGGCGCGCCATCCGCCGCGTTCGACGCGTCGCAGCTCGACACCAACATCCACACCGCCGATACCTTCCAGCTCTGGCAATCGGGCACGGTGGTCTTCATCGATGCCCGTCCGGCGCACGAGTACGAGGCCGGGCACATCCCCTTCGCATTTCTGGTGCCCTCCGAGTCGCTGGACGCGGGCAGGCTCGGCGACATGGTTGATCCCTCGATCGGCGGGATTACCCCCGACCAGCGGGTCGTCGTGTACTGCGAGGGAGGCCTCTGCACCGCCAGCGAACTGGTCGCCTACAGGCTGCAAGATATGGGCTTCACCAAGATCCACATCGACGTCGACGGCTATCCCGGCTGGCAGGCGGCCGGCTACGAGGTGCAGACCGGCGCTGATCCAGTCCTCGGAGAGATCCAGTGACCGCGAGCCGAACGATCGGCGGCGTCGTGCTGCTGCTGTTGCGGCTCGTGACCGCGGGGCTCTTCATCTGGGCCGCAAGCGTCAAGTTCGCCGACGTCCGCACCTTCCGCCAGTCCATCAAGGGCTTCCATCTCCTCCCGGAGCACATCCTCGACCCGCTCGCGTTCCTCGTGCCGTGGACCGAGTTGGTCTGCGCTGTTGCCCTGATCCTGGGCCTGTGGGCGAGATCCGCGGCCTTGGTCATCGCCGGCATGCTGGCCATGTTCGCCGCGGCCGTCGCCTCGGCGTTGCTGCGTCCAGAGATCCATGTCGAGTGCGGCTGCTTCGGCAAGTACACACTGCTGTGCCCCCCGGGGGAGGTCGGCTGGTGCAACGTGGGCCAGAATGCCCTCCTGCTGGCGATCGTGCTCCCAGTAATTCTCTGGGGTCCGGGAATCCTGTCTCTGGATCGGTGGGGTGGCCGGGGCCGCACCAGGGCTCCCTTGATGGACTCGACGCCGCCGACGAGCTAACCTTTCCACCCCATGAACCGTCGCCCGGGGTGTTTCCCCGGGCCGCCACAGACCACGACGGAGGCACGAATGAGCAGGTTCTCTCGCTTTCAGCAGCCCGGTACGAAGATCAAGGCCACGATCGTCTCCTCCACGGGTGTGGAGTACGTGGATTGGAAGGACGTGGAGAACCTCCGCCGCATGATGTCGCCCAACGGCAAGATCTACGGCCGCAAGCGTCTGAGCACGACGCAGCGTGAGCAGAAGATGGTGGCCCAGGCCATCAAGCGGGCCCGCCACATGGGTCTGCTCCCCTACACCAGCGCGACGCTCTAAGTCCTCCGGATCCAGCACCACGCAATCGATCGACATCCGCCCGGATCCGGGCGGATGTCTTTGCATTTGGGCGGAATGTCGCGGCTATGCGGCGTTGGCGAGCTTGGCCTCGAGCCGCCGGGCGATGGCCTCGGCGATCTTCTCGGCCGGTCCGACGGCGGTAATCCGCAGCCCGAAGTTCTCGCCGACTTTGACGGCGATGCCCACGCCGATGCGGCGGTCGTTGATCATGAGGTCGAGCTCGTCATCGGCGGGCTTGGGGATCTCGATGATCGATCCCGGCACGAGGGCGAGCACCTCGCGCAGCGTCAATTGCCGCTCCCCCAGGCAGACGATCACCGGGACCTCGAGCTTCAGGATGGCGTCCATGTTGGCGGGCATGCCACTGATCTCCATCGGCACAACTCGGGCCGCACAACAGCCCGTTCGGGTCGCGCACGCATTGCGCCCCAGGCCGGCCCACCGGGAGTCGACGCAATCGGGATGCCAGGGGGGACCCGAGAGGGGGCCTCAGGCCTCGTAGCGACCGATGATGAGCGTGACGTTGTGGCCGCCAAAGCCGAACGTGTTGTTCATGGCGTAGCGGATGGGGCGTTCGCGGCTCTCGTGGGGCACGAGGTCCAGGTCGAAGCCCTCGTCGGGGTGATCGAGGTTAATCGTGGGGGCGATGATGCCATCGCGGACGGCGTGCGTGCACGCGACCAGCTCGACGGCGCCCGAAGCGCCGAGGCAGTGGCCGTGCATGCTCTTGGTGGAGCTCATCAGGAGCTTGCCGCCCTTGGACTTGCGGGCGTGATCGCCGAAGACCGCGAGCACCGCCGCCACCTCGGCCGAGTCGCCGAGCGGGGTCGAGGTGCCGTGGGCGTTGACGTAATCGATCTGCGAGGCGTTGAGGCCGGCATCCTGGAGGGCCCATTTCATCGATCGCGAAGCGCCCCGTCCCTCGGGGTCGGGGGCGGTGATGTGCTGGGCGTCACCCGAATTGCCGAACCCGATGAGTTCGGCGTGGATCGTGGCGCCCCGGGCCTTCGCGTGTGCCTCGGTCTCCAGAACGAACATCGCCGCGCCCTCGGAGAGCACGAACCCGTCGCGATCCCGGTCGAACGGCCGGCTGGCCTTCTCCGGTTCGTCATTCCGGGTGGAGAGGGCCTTCATCGTCATGAAGGCGCCGAGGCAGAGCGGGGAGACCGCCGCCTCGGCGCCACCCACCACCATCACGTCGGCCAGGCCGCGGTGCATGTACTGCATCGCGTCGCCGATCGCGTGGCCCGAGCTGGCGCAAGCCGTGGCGTGAGCCGAGGCAGGGCCCTGGAGGCCGTACCGGATCGAGACGTTGCCCGTCACCGCGTTGACCATGAGGCGAGGCACCGTGAAGGGGCTCAGCCGGTCGGGTCCCCGCTTGAGGAGGACGTGCATGCCCTCCTCGATCGTCGAGATGCCCCCGATCCCGGACCCGACAATCACGCCGCAGCGTTCGCCGTCTTCCTTGGAGAAATCGATCCCGGAGTGGGCGACGGCCTCGACGGCGGCCGCGACGCCCAATTGGGTGCAGCGATCGAGCCGCTTGGCCTCCCGCGGGTCGAGGACGCCGGTGGGCTGCCAGTCCCGGATCTGTCCGCCGATGCGGACGCTCCAGTGATCTTCAAAGGCGGCGAACCCCTCGCCCTCCACGCGCACAATACCGCTCCGCCCCTCGCGCAGGGACTCCCAGGTCTCGGCGGCGTTGAGGCCGAGGTTTGTAACGGCGCCCAGGCCGGTGATGACAATCCGAGGCATGGACGAAATTCCCCGTTCGCGAGGCTGGGGCGGCGCGGCACACCCGCCCGGCCCGGAGCTCCGGCCCCGGTCAGGCAAGCCCACCCCTCCGCCGGCTCAGCCCTTGCCGATGGCCTGCGAGATGAAGTCGATCGCCTCACCGACGGTCTTGATCTTCTCCGCCTGCTCGTCGGGGATCGAGGTGTCGAACTCGTCCTCGAACTCCATGACCAGCTCGACCGTGTCGAGGCTGTCGGCGTTGAGATCTTCCACGAAGTTCGTCGCGCGGGTGATCTTGGCCTTGTCGGCGCCCATCTGCTCGGCGACGATCTCGATCACCTTCGCCTCAATTTCCTGCTCGGTCACGCTCAGGTCTCCGGTCGCACGCCGACTGTACTCCGGGCCCCCCAAAGAGCCCAAAGCCAGCGTGGGGCCGATTGTATACCCAACCCCCACGATTGTGCCAACCGTGCGCGCCGTGCGTTTCTTCCAGCAAGGGTGCCGCAACCAAAAGGAGAGAGCCCCGGAACGGTGGGGGATCCGTCCCGGGGCCTCGTGGGAGCATGGCTGGAGGACCGCCGGTCGTGCCAGCGGGCTTCACCCTGCTGTCCTGTAAGATGCATGCCAAACGCCCACAGGCCCCTTCCGGGGGGGTCGGCGAGGAATCGTGGCCCCAGATGGCCAAGACTGGCCAGAATTCTCCGCATTACCGGTCCGAGGTCGCGTCGCCGTCCTGCGATGAGTTTGGACTTTGATCGGACGCAGAAGGATCCGCGGGCGCCGAAGCAATTTGCGTTGCCACGACCCCGTGCGCGTTCGGGGTGCTGGATCGGAACAGCGTGATGTAGGACCAGATGCAGAATGCGTTGAACGCCGTCCACAAGGCCATCCACGCCAGCGACTGACGAATGACCTTGGGCTGCTCGGCCAATCGCGTCCCGATGGGCTCAATACCCCGCGCCAAGAGAAGCGCCATCCGCTCGCCGGCGATGATCGCCGCCTTTCGGGCCTTTGCCAGAACGACCGCCTTGCGATCCGGGGCGGCCGACTTTGCCTTGGCCCCACTTGCCTTGGCGCCGGTCGGCTCGCCCCGCTCTGAACCCGGAACCCCAGCCACGGCGACCTGCGCCGCCGCCGCCGCCGTCGGACGCCCAGGCGCTGGCGCGGTTGAGGGAGGCGCAGGTTCGGGCTCCGGGGTGGACTCGGAGCGGGCTATCGGCTCCTGGGGAGGCGCCGGCGCTACCGCAGCCGACACGGCACTGAGTACGGCGAGGTCCTCAGCCACGGACTCCATCACCGCCTCCGCCGCGGGGTCCGCCGGCGCATCTGCGTCGGATGGGGTCGTCTCGGCCGAGGGCGCGGTCGGCCCCGGAGGCGTGTCGAGTTCGCTGGGTTCAGGGAGCGGTGCCCCGGCCGCCGGTTCGGGGCTTTCGGCACCGGCAACCGGCGCCGGCGGCGCGGCCGTCGAGCCGAGATCCTCGGCGACGCGCTCCAGCAGGGCGTCAGGGGAGTCCACCTCGGCGGAGTCCACCTCAGGGGCGTCTTCGGTCGGCGCGGATTCTGCCGACGCGGCCTCCGGTTCGGTCACCAGTTCGGTGGCCGGCTCGGCGGCCGGCTGGGCTGCCGAGTCCGACGGGTCTTCGTCTTGTTCCCGCTCGTTTGCCTCGTGAACGCCCGCGACCGGCGGCGGTGCTTCTTCGGCTGGTTCGAGATCCTCCGCCGCTCGAGCCAGGGCAGCGTCCAGGTCGGAGGCATCCAGCCCTGAGGCTGCCGCGTCGGCCGCTGCCTCGGGCGCGTGGGGTTCGGGTGGGTCGGAATCGGCCGCCATCTGCTCCATGGCGGCGTCGAGCCCGGCCTGCATCGCGTCGAGATGCGGGGTGGGATCGGGGACGGGTGGGGCCCCATCGGCGGGTGTGGGCGCCCCGAACTCGCCCTCGAGGTCCAAATCGTCCGCGCCCTCGCCCGAGAGGAGCAGGTTCGTCATGTCGCTCAGCGACCGGTCGAGTTGGTCGAGCTGTTGCTGCTCGTCCACGCCGAAGTCCTCCCGTGACGATTCTTCCGGCGAGCCTAGACCAAATGGCGGCGCACCGCGTCCGTGCGGGCCGGAGTCGGGGCCCTTCAAGGCCCCTCCCCGGCATCATCGGCTGCTGGCCCCCGCCGCTCAAGCCGGTTGTGCCGACCGGCCCCGGGCCCGGTGGCCAAAGCCCCCCAGCCCTGCCCGCGGTATGGCCGGGTACGCTCCCCCCATGGCGATGCACCGCGTGCTCCTGCCCGATTGCTCCCCTGCTCCAGGGGACCGAATCGAGGTTCTCGGAACTGAGGGTCACCACGCGGCCCGGGTGAAGCGGCTCGAGGTGGGGGCCGCCGTCGAGGTGCTCAACGGGTCGGGCGGCCGGGCCCTGGGCCAGGTGGCGTCGGTGCTCAAGTCGGGCAAGGGGGCATGGGGGCTCACGCTCGACATCCGCGAGGTGCAGTCCGAGCCCCCGATCCGGCCCCGCCTGACCGTTCTCGCCTCCGCGCCGAAGGGGCCGCGCCTCGAGGAGATGATCGATCAGCTGAGCCAGGCCGGGGTGGCCAGCTGGTCACCGCTCCGCACCGCTCGGACGATCGTCGAGCCGGGGTCGGGGAAGCTGTCGCGGGCCGAGCGGATCGCGGGCGAATCGGCCAAGCAGTGCGGGCGGAGCTGGCTCATGTCGATCGGTGCGCCGGTGGATTACAGCGACGCCCTGCGTTTGCCGGTCCCGGTCGTGGCGGATGCCTCCGGCGCGCCCTTCGCTCCCGACGGCTCGGAAGCCGTGACGCTGCTGATCGGCCCCGAGGGCGGATGGACCGAGACCGAATTGGCCCAAGCAATCGACGCGGGGGCGCGGATCTCCCGTTTCGGGGCGCACACCATGCGCGTGGAGACCGCGGCAGTGGTCGCGGCCGGGATCGTGCTCGACGGGGCTTCCCGCCTCATTTCTCGATGACGCGGCCCTTGCCCTTGGTGATCTTCCCGATCTCGAAGACCGTCTCGCCCATGCGTTCGAGACGCTCGCGGACCGCTTGAGCGAATGTCGGCCTGACGACCACGCAATAACCAATGCCCATGTTGAATACCGTGCGCATCTCCGCCTCTTCGACGCCGCCCCGTTCCTGCAGGAATCGGAAAATCGCCGGGGGTGTCCAAGATTTGGTCTGGATCACCGCGTCAACGGTGGGCGAGAGGGAGCGTTCGAGGTTGCCGGCCAGCCCGCCGCCGGTGATGTGCGCCATGCCGGTGACGACCTTCTTCACGCGGTAGGCGGCGTTGAGGCGGACGATGGGGTCGGCGTAGATGCGGGTCGGGATGAGCAGTGCCTGCCCCAGCGTCGGCGTAGTCTGCCCCTTCTCGGCCAGTTCGGGGTAGGCCTTGCGGAGATCGAGCTTGGCGTCCGCAACGATCTTGCGGGCGAGTGTGAAGCCGTTGGAGTGGACCCCGGAACTGGCCAGGCCCAGGATCACGTCGCCGGGCTCGGGGTGGCGGCGGTTCATGGCCTTGTGCAGATCGACGACACCGACGGCGAAGCCGGTGAGATCAAAGTCGCCGGGCCGGAACAGGTCGCCCATCTCCGCGGTCTCGCCCCCGAGCAACGCGCACCCGGCGATCCGACAGCCCTCGACGACACCGTGCATGATGGCGGCGCAGACCGCCTGCTCGACATGGTGGACGCTCAGGCAGTCGAGGAAGAAGAGCGGCTCGGCGCCCTCGACGATCAGGTCGTTGACGTTCATCGCGACCAGGTCGATCCCGATGGTGTGGACGATGCCCAGCTCCTGGGCGATCTTGATCTTGGTGCCGACGCCGTCGGCGCAGGAGACCAGCACCGGGTCGCGGTAATTGCGGGCGAAGAGCTTCTCGTTGTAGTCAAGCCGAAAGAGTCCGGCGAAGCCGCCGGGGTTCGAGATCACGCGCGGACCGTGCGTCCGCTTGAGCATCCCGCCGAGCGTGTCGATGAAACCGTCGTAGCGAACGAGATCGATCCCCGCGGCGGCGTAGGTCATGCCGGAGGGTTGTGCGGCGGAGGTGGTACGGTCCTTGGTGCGCGTGGGCATCGGGCATGAGGATACGCGCCCCGCGGATTGGCGGGGCGCGGGGCCGGGCCCTAGACTGTCGCCTGCAGGGCTCCGGGGCTGTCGCCGGGGCCCGCCGCGCCCCGCGAGAGCGAGTGGAGATACGCATGGCCGCCACGCACCTGTTCACGTCCGAATCCGTCTCGATGGGGCACCCCGACAAGGTGGCCGACCAGATCTCCGACGCCATCCTCGACGCGATGCTGGCCGACGATCCGTTCTCGCGGGTGGCCTGCGAGACGCTGGTGGCGACGGGCCTGGTGGTGGTCGCCGGCGAGGTGACGACGAACACGTACGTGGACATCCCGGATGTCGTCCGGTCCACCATCGCGGAGATCGGCTACACCGACGCCAACATGCGCTTCGACGCCGAGAGCTGCGCCGTGCTCGTCGCGCTCAACAAGCAGTCCAGGGATATCGCCCAGGGCGTCGATCGCGACGGCGCGGGCGACCAGGGCATGATGTTCGGCTTCGCCTGCCGCGAGACGCCCGAGTTCATGCCCCTGCCCATCCAGCTCGCCCACCGGCTCGTCGAGCAGCAGGCCCATGTCCGGCGCTCCGGCATCATCCCCGGTCTGCGCCCGGACGCCAAGAGCCAGGTCACGATCGAGTACGACGGCAACAAGCCCGTCCGTGTCGACACCATTGTCCTGAGCACCCAGCACGACCCGTCCTGGAACGACCGCCAGGACGAACTCAAGCGGCAGGTCATCCAGGAGGTCTTCAAGCCCGTCCTCAAGGACTGGTGGAACCCGGCGATCACCATCCACGTGAACCCCACCGGGCGCTTCGAGATCGGCGGCCCGCACGGCGACTCGGGCCTCACCGGGCGCAAGATCATCGTCGATACCTACGGCGGGCGCGGGCGCCACGGGGGCGGGGCCTTCAGCGGCAAGGACCCGACCAAGGTCGACCGCTCCGCGGCCTACATGGCCCGCTACATCGCCAAAAACGTGGTAGCCGCCGAGCTGGCCGATATCTGCGAGATCCAGCTCAGCTACGCGATCGGCGTCTCCGAACCCACCAGCGTGTGGCTCGATTGCGCCGGGACCGAGCGGGCCGACCCGGGCAAGATCAGCAAGGCGATCCGCGAGGTCTTCAGCCTCACCCCCCGCGGCATCATCGAGACGCTCGGTCTGCGCAAGCCGATCTACTCCCGCACCGCACGTCACGGTCACTTCGGGCGCAAGGCCCAGGATGTCGAGCACCGCAAGCCGGACGGGTCGATCGTCCGCAGCGCCGGCTTCACCTGGGAGCGCACCGACAAGGTCGACGCGCTGCGCTCGCTCTGCAAGTAGACCGAAATCTCAGGCCGCGCCCGAGAGACGGCGGAGCTGGCTGCGCTGCGCCTCCATCGTCAGGAGTTGCAGGCCCTTCTGGATATTGGTCTTGCCCGAGTTGGTGCACAGCACACCGTACCGGTGCCCCTGCCGCACTTCCTTGACGCTCTGCACGAAGCCCCGACCCTCGAAGCGCCGCCCGCCGACGTCGATCGAGACGTCCACCGCGTCGCCGAGGGCGAGCTTGTGCGTCGTCACGAACGCGATGCCGGTCGCGCTCACGTCGGCGATCTTCCGCCGCCCGAGCCGGCCGAGATTCGCCTGGTAGTCCGCCAGCACCGTCGAGACTCGGAAGCACTTGCGCGTCTCGGCGCTCGCGGGATCCCCGATCGCCCGCACACCGAGCGGCGAGCCCTCGTCCTCGGTCGCGAGGTGCACGACCTCTCCGGGCACCTGCATGAACTCGTTCGGACCGTGGAAGAAGATCGTGACGGTGGTGCCTGGCTGCGGCGGGGCCTGGTCGATGTCCCGGTCCACGAAGGCGATCCGTGTCGCGTCCTCGACCGGATCGCCGGCGACCACCGGGTGGAGGACGCGCTGGGTCGTCAGGCCGCCGAAATCGATGAAGAGCTCCTGGCCCGATCGGAACATCGCCGCCTCCTGATTGCGTCCTGCTTCGGGGTTCTCTCATCGGCGAGAGTGGTGGGGGTGTTCACTCACCGCAGGGGACACCCTGGAAAAACCTCCCCGGTAAAAGCCTGTGGAGAACTCCTCGCATTCCGGCCTCTCGCCGTCTCTACGATCGAGAGAAAGGAGTTCGCCATGCCCTCAGACGCCTACGGAGACCTTCGGAAGCTCGCCCACGAGATCGGTGTGCTCCAGGGGGTCGACGCGCTGCTCAACTGGGACCAAGAGACCTACATGCCCCCGGCCGGTGCGGGAGTCCGGGCCGAGCAGTGCTCGGCGATCGCCACGCTCGTGCACCAGCTGCGCACGACACCGCGGGTGGGAGAACTCATCGCGGCCTGCGAGGCCGATCCGAAGCTCACCGGCGACCCCACGAGCGCCACGGCCCGCAACATCCGTGAGATGCGGCGTTCCTACGACAAGGCCACCAAGCTTCCGACTTCGCTCGTCGCGGAGCTGGCCAAGGTGGGCAGCCAGGCGCAGGAGGCGTGGAAGGACGCCCGCGCCAAGAACGACTTCCCCGCCTTCGCTCCGTGGCTCGAGAAGATGCTCGCCCTCACCCGTCAGAAGGCCGAGTGCTATGGCGTGCCCAAGGGCGGCGAGCTGTACGACGCGCTGCTCGACGAGTACGAGCCCGACGCGCGGGCCGCGGAGATCGAGGCGGTGTTCAAGCCGCTGGGCGACCGACTCAGCACGCTCGTCAAGACGCTCCTCGAGAAGGGCAAGGCCCCCAGCGATGCGCCGCTGCACTGCAAGATCCCCGCGGAGCGCCAGCACGCCTTCGGGAACTTCGTGATCGAGGCCCTGGGCTTCGATACCAAGGCCGGGCGCCTCGACGTCACGACCCACCCCTTCTGCTCGGGCCTCTCCACCGGCGACACCCGCCTGACCACCCGCTACCGCGACGAGAAGTTCACGGACGCTCTCTACGGCACCATGCACGAGTGCGGCCACGGCCTCTACGAGCAAGGCCTGCCCAAGGGCGACCACCTCGGCGAGCCGCTGGGCGATTCGATCTCTCTGGGCATCCACGAGAGCCAGTCGCGGATGTGGGAGAACTTCGTCGGGCGCAGCCGCGAGTTCTGGCAGTGGGCCCTGCCGCACGCGCAGAAGACGCTGGGCTCCGGCCTCGAGAAGTTCGGCGTGGACGAACTCTACGGCGCGACGAACACCGTGCAGCGCAGCTTCATCCGCGTCGAGGCCGACGAGGCCACGTACAACCTGCACGTGATGCTCCGCTTCGGCATCGAGCGGGCCCTGGTCGCGGGCACGCTGGCCGTCAAGGACCTCCCCGGCGTCTGGAACGAGCGATTCGAGAAGCTCCTCGGCGTCAAGGTGCCCGACGACCGGCGCGGCTGCCTCCAGGACGTGCACTGGAGCTTCGGCCTGATCGGCTACTTCCCCACCTACACCCTCGGCAACCTCTACGCCGCCCAGTTCTGGGAGAAGATCAACGCCGACATTCCGGGTCTCAAGGCCGGCATGGCCCGCGGCGAGTTCGCCCCGCTGCTCTCGTGGCTCCGCGACAAGATCCACGTGCACGGCAAGCGATTCCGGGCGGGTGAATTGTGTGAAAGGATCACCGGCAAGCCGCTCTCGGCCGACCCCTTGATGAGGCACCTGGAGAGCAAGCTCAAGCCGCTCTACGGGGTCTGAGCCGATTTGAGCCTGCGCGAGAATTGAAACGGGCGGCCCAGCCTGGGCCGCCCGTTCTGGTCCTGCGATCGTCGGTCGCGCCGTCCGTCAGCAGCCCGTGGCCCACAGGTTCAGGAACGCGAGCACGTCCTGCGTGTTGACGTTCCCGTCACCGTTGAGGTCGGCGCTCGGGTCGCCGCTGGTCCAGGCGTTGAGGAACGCGATCACGTCCTGCGTGTTCACCGCGCCGTCGCCGTTCCAGTCGGCCCGGCACGCGCCGTCAAGGGCCGCCTGCACCGCGGCCCCGAGATCGACCCGGCCCCAGCCGTAGGTGCTGTCGTTGCCCGGTGCGCCCAGGTCTTTGCAGGTCGTGAACAGGATCTGCTCAACCTCCTGGGGGGTCAACGAGGGATCCGCCGTCCAGATCATGCTGGCGACACCGTTGGTCACCGGCGTGGCCATGCTGGTGCCGCTCCACCAGGCATAGCCGCCGTCGCGGGTCGTCGAGCCGATGTCCACGCCCGGCGTGAAGACGTCGATCGCGACGCCGTAGGCGGAGAAGTCGGCCCGGGCGTCGCCATAGGTGCTCGCCCCGACGACCACCACGTCGTCCCAGTCGAAGCTCGACAGGTTCCGCCCGTCGTTCCCCGCGGCGTACATATAGATGCCGCCGATCGAGTGGATATACGCGCCCATCGTCTGGATCGGCTCGTAATCGACGCCGGAGTAGCTCGCGCTGACGATCTTGGCGCCGTGCTCGATGGCCCACTGCGCGCCCTCGAGCAGGTCCTCGTAGTACGCCCCGCCGCCGCTGTTGACCGCGACACGGATCATCATGAGCCGGGTGTTCCAGTTGACCCCCGCGACCCCGTTGGCGTTGTTGCCGATCGCCCCCGCGCACCCCGCGACGTGCGTGCCGTGGCCATTGATGTCGTCCACGCTCCCGCCATCGTCCTCGGCGATGTTGTTGTACGCGTCGTATCCATTGACGAACTTGCCCGCGAGATCGGAGTGGGTCTTGAGCACCCCGGTGTCGGTGAAGGCGATGATCATGCTGCCGTCGCCGTGGGTGTGGTCCCAGGCCGCGGGGGCATTGATCTGCGGCAGGTGCCACTGGTTGCCATACTGCGGGTCGTTGGGGGTCTCCAGCGGGAAGCACATCCAGTTGGGCACGGCGTACTCGAACAGGCCGGTGGCCATGAGCGAGCGGCTCAGCGCGTTCTCTGCCTCGCCGACGGCTTCGCCCGCGCGGGCGATCGGGGCGTCCACGACGGAGTAGTCGACCTTGACGTTCTGTCGGGCGTGCAGGTCGGCCAGCATGGCGCGGGCCGCCGCGTCGTCGGCCGCGCTCAGGTCCTGCCGGACCCGGACGATCAGCGAGCCGGTGAACTCCAGTTCGCCCGCACGCTGGACGAAGGGGACGAAGGCCCCGGCATCGTTGAAGTGGCCCGGGCGGGTCGCATCCGCGCCCCAGGCCCCGGCGGCCGTCCCCGCGAGCAGGATCGCGGCAATCACAGACTTGCTCATGACTGAGTTCCTTTCACCCCACAGACAGATTGGCTTCGACACCCCCCTCGGGGCGACGGCGCCAGTGTAACGACTCGGGCGCGGGGCTCCAAGGCGGTCGCGGGCGTTATCGGGCGGCGCACACCAGCAGGCACCGGTCGATCCTCGCGAGGCTGCCCGCCCTGCCGACCAGGGCGATGGTCTCACCCAGGCCGGGGCTGACCGTGCCCCCGGTGAGCGCGACCCGCACGGGCTGCGCGAGCTTGCCCATGCCGAGCGAACGTGCCTCGCAGAACGCCTTCACGGCCAGTTCGATCGCCTCAGGCTCGAACGATTCGAGGCCTCCGAGAATCGGCCTGAATTCCTTGAGCACCGCGAGGCCCGTCGGCTCCCCCTTGTGCAGGACCTTGGCGACCGACTTCTCGTCGAAGACGACGGAGTCGTCGGCGATGAGGGCGAAGGCGATGGGCTCGCGGCACTGAGACAGGACCTTGACGCGAGGCTGGATCGCGCGGGCGGCGGCCTTGAAGCGATCGCCGAGCGTCTCGGGCAGTCCCGGATCGTAACGCCGGCACCATGTCCGCAGCTCTCGCTCGAACGCGTCGGGCGTGAGCGCGCCGAGCGCCGCTTGGTTGAACGCCAGCAGCTTGTCGCGGTCGAATCTGGAGTTGCTCTTCCCGATGCGTTCGAGGGAGAAATGATCGCAGAGAAACCCGGTATCGAAACGCTCGAGGTCGGTGCCGTCGTCGTTCTTCGCGCCGGGGTTCCAGCCGAGGAGCGCCAGGTAGTTGCACAGTGCGCCCGGCAGGTAGCCCGAGCGTCGAAAGTCTTCGGAATCGATCTCGGGCAGCTCCACGCGGAGGTCGCCCGCGAGCGCCAACAGCGAGTCGGTCCCGAGTTGGCGGGTCTTGTCCGCGAGCCATGTGTCGAGCGCATCCTTGCCCGCGAGAGCCAGCGCACGCGCCGTCGCATCGGGAGACGCCTGCACGGCCTTGCGCACCGCCTTGTCCTTGTCCCGCTTGCTCATCTTCGATCCGTCGGCGTTGAAGATGAGCGGCAGGTGGGCGTAGACCGGCGTCCGGAAGGGCGAGCCGTCCTCGTGCGTCAGCGCCTGCTGCAGCGCGACGTGGCGCGGCGTGTTGTTGAGGTGCTCCTGGCCCCGCAGCACGTGCGTCACGCCCATCAGCTCGTCGTCGATCACCACCGCGAAGTGGTACGTCGGGAAACCGTCGGCCTTGCGCAGCACGAAGTCGTCCGTGTGCTCCTCGTCGAAGCGGATGTCGCCCAGCACCGAGTCGATCACGTGGATCGCGGTGTCCGGCATGCGGAACCGGACGACGTAGGGCTCGCCCGCCGCCTCGCGACGGCGCATCTCCGCCAGCGACTGCGCGTGGTCGTAGCCCTCGGCCTGTCGGTAGCGATACGTCTCTTTGCGGGCCTGGGCTTCCGCGCGGAGCCTCTCGAGTTCCTCGCCCGTCTCGAACGCGGGGTAGGCCCGCCCGGCCGCGAGGAGCCGCTCAAGATACGCCTGGTAGATCTCCAGGCGCTGGGCCTGGTAGAACGGCCCCACGCCGCGCGGGTCGCCCCCGATGAGCGTGCCCTCGTGTTCCAGGCGCGGTCCATCGTCCCAGGTGATGCCCAGCCACGCGAGGTCCTCGAGGATGCCCTTCGCCGCCTCCTCGCTGGAGCGTTTCTGGTCGGTGTCCTCGATGCGGAGGACGAAGTGGCCGCCGAAGTGGCGGGCATAGGCCCAGCAGAACAGGGCGGTGCGCGCGCCGCCGATGTGGAGGTGGCCGGTGGGGGAGGGGGCAAATCGGGTGACGACGGGGCGGTCGGGCATGGTGCGGAAGGTTAGCCCCGCCTGGCACTGCGCTGTCCCGCTCCCTTCGCCGCCGGAGATTGCGCCCCATCGGTCTGCTGGGCGGCGCATTCCCGGAGAAACGCCGCGAGCACCAGGGCGTGGTTGCGCGACTCGTCGCGGCACGAGTAGACCAGGGTCAGCGGTTCGCCCCGGCGCACGCGATCAGTCAGTTCCGCCGTCGCCGCGGGGCGGGCCTCCAGCTCGCGCCGGTAGCGGTGCTGAAACTCGTCCCACTTCGCCGAGTCGTGGTCAAACCACTTGCGCAGCTCGGTGGACGGCGCCGCGTCCTTTGCCCACTCCGCCAGGGCCGCCCGCTCCTTGGTCACCCCGCGGGGCCAGAGGCGGTCGACCAGCACCCGGCGCCCGTCGTCCGGGGCCGCGGCCTCGTAGGCGCGCTTGAGCCGGATCGACGCCATCGCCCGAGCATACCCCGCCAGACCCCGCGAGACCCCGGCACCGAGGCGGCTGCGGGGCGCGCTCTCGGTCGCGGCGACCCAGTGCTTCCGGTGGGGCGGGCAACTGCCGCCGAACGGGGCCGCCGGGCGGCCGTGGTGTGTGCCAACTCAAATCCGAACACAATCCTCAGAGGTCCGCTTTACGCATCTTGCATGGAGAACGTAGACTGCGAGACTCTGGCCCGCGGTCCGGGGGGTCCTCTCGGGGGTCGATCCGGGCGTCGAGCGGGCCCGAGGGCACACCGCGCGGAGCGAGCCGTCGGACTGTCTCGCCGCATCGCCCGCGCCCGTCGCACCCTGACCCCGTGGGCCGAGGCCCCCGGGACTGGAGGTCGGATCGATGGCTGTACGGAATCCTGCGGACATCCGAAACGTCGCCCTGGCGGGAGTCGCCGGCGGAGGGAAGACGACCCTTGCCGAGCGACTCCTTTTCGCGACAGGGGCAATCAACCGCATGGGGAGCGTCGAGAAGGGGGACACAGTCAGCGATTGGACCGCCGAAGAGAAGGAGCACCACCACTCGCTGCGTCCCAGTGTCGTGCACCTGGACCATGAGGGGCACCTGGTCAACATCGTGGACACGCCGGGCCTCGCCGACTTCCTGGGCCACGCGATCGCCGCGTTCCCGGCGGTCGAGACCGTGTGCATCGTGGTGGACGCCGGGCGCGGTCTGGAGACGACCACGCGCCGCCTGATGGCCGTGGCCACAGAGCGGAACCTGCCGCGGATGATCCTGGTCAACAAGATGGACGAGCAACAGGCCGACCTGGAGTTGCTGACCGAGCAGATCCGGTCGACGCTCGGCACGGTGTGCGTGCCGATCGGGCTGCCCGAAGCGGGGCGTGAGGGTGTCATCAACGTCTTCGACGCCCACGACAAGTCGCGGAAGCCCGAGTTCTCCGGCGTGGAGGCGGCCCACCGGCAGATCGTGGAGCAGGTCGTCGAGGTCGACGAGGACCTCATGGCCGAGTACCTCGAAAAGGGAGACGCCGACGCGCTCGACAAGCACCGCGTCCACGAGGCCTTCGAGAAGGCGCTGCGCGAGGGGCACCTGGTCCCGATCTGCTACGTCAGCGCCAAGACCGGCGCCGGGGTGCCCGAACTGCTGCACGTCTTCGCTTCGCTTCTGCCCAGCCCGCTCGAGGGCAACCCCAGGACCTTCCTCTCCCCCGACGGCGGCGAGACCTACGCCTCGCCCGACCCCGCCAAGCCCACGATCTCCCACATCTTCAGCATCGCCAGCGACCCCTTCGTCGGCAAGCTCGGGGATTTCAAGGTCCACCAGGGCACGCTCAAGAGCAAGAGCGAGATCAACGTGGGCGACGAAAAGAAGCCGGTCCGGATCTCGCACGTGCTGCGCCCGCAGGGCAAGGACAACGCCGAGGTCGATGAACTCGGTCCCGGCGAGATCGGCGTCATCGCCAAGATCGACGAGCTGGAGTTCAACAGCGTGCTCCACCAGGGCCACGACCTCGACGGCCTCCGCCTCAAGCCCCTGCCACTGCCCAAGCCCATGTACGGCCTCGCCGTCGAGCTCAAGAACCACAAGGACGAGTCGAAGTTCGGCCCGGCCGTCGCCAAGCTCGCGGCCGAGGACCCCTGCTTCATGGTCGATCGCGTCGCGGCGACCAAGCAGACCGTGATGCGTGGGCTCGGGGAGTTGCACCTCCGCGTCGTGCTCGAGAAGCTCCATCACGGCTTCGGCATCGACGTCGAGACCTCTCCCCCGAAGGTCGCCTACAAGGAGACGATCGCCTCCAAGGGCGACGGGCACCACCGCCACAAGAAGCAGACCGGCGGCGCCGGACAGTTCGGCGAGGTCTGGCTCCGCGTCGAGCCGCTCCCCGCCGACCACGAGAGCGGGTTCGAGTTCGTGAACGCCACCGTCGGCGGCTCCATCCCCAGGCAGTTCATGCCGGCGATCGAGAAGGGCGTCCGCCAGGTCCTCGGCGACGGCGCCATCGCCGGCTACCCCATGACCAGCATCAAGGTCGAGGTCTACGACGGCAAGTACCACCCCGTCGACTCCAAGGAGGTCGCCTTCGTCGCCGCCGGCAAGCGAGCCTTCATCGACGCGATCCGCAACGCCCGTCCCGTGCTCCTCGAGCCGTTCGTCCTGCTCGAGATCACGGCCCCCAGCAGCTATATGGGCGATATCACCGGCGACATGTCCACCAAGCGTGGGCGCGTCCAGGATACCGAGGTCATCGGCGAAGACACCTGTGTCATCCGCGCCGTCGCCCCGCTCGGCGAGGTCCAGAACTACTCCAACGAACTCAAGAGCATGACCGGCGGCGCCGGCTCCTTCGTCATGGACTACAGCCACGACGAGCAGACCCCGCCCCACGTCCAGCAGGAGGTCGTCGCCGCCTTCAAGCCCCACGAGGAAGAGGACTGACCCGCCCGCGGGCGGTATCCTGATGCATCCCCGACCCCGGGCCGTACACGCGTGCGGCCCGGTGCGGACCCGACGGGAGGCCCCGGATGAGCGCACAGAAAACCAACTCCGCGATCATCCTCGCCGCCGTCGTCGTCGCCTGCGCCATCGCGCTCTACGCCGTGCTCGGGCGGGGCGGCGCCAAGCCGGCCGGACCGGCCGACGCCGACCACAGGCCGCCGAAGCTCGAGCCCCCGGTCGTCGACCCGCGCCGCCCGGACCAGGACCCGCCGGTGACGCAGATCGATCAGACCACCGATACCACCAAGCCCCCGGAGCGGCCCGAAACCGGCGACCAGCCCCTCGGCGCAAGCCCCACACCCAACCTCCTCGATGCCGCCGAGCGAGGCGACCTTGAGGCCATCGGCGCCATGCTCGAGCAGGGCGCCGACGTCAACCAGGTCGACGCGGCCGGGCGCACAGCCCTCATGGCCGCGGCCGGGGCGGGGAAGATCGACGCGGTCTTCCTGCTTCTCAACTCGGGCGCCGATCCCGAACCCCGCGACCAGGCCCGGCGTTCCGCCCGCGACTATGCCCTGGCCCGCTTTGATGCGTCCGGCAAGACCATCGCCCGCGTGCTCGACGACGCCCTCGGCCCGGCCCCGGTCACCGAGCCCAAGGACAAGTAGCCGCCCCTAATCCTCGTCGTCGAGGTGCTCCTCATCCCCGCCGACATCGTGCTCCAGCACCCGCCTCGCCCGCTCGGCATCGCACGCGCGCACCAGCAGCTTGGCCCGCCCCGGCGCCTCGGCACGGAAGCCCGCCGTGAGCCCGCCGACAACCCACGCGGGGATCCCCGCCGCCTCGAGCGCCCCGCGCAGGATCGCACCCTCCACCTCGCTCGCGGGCTGAGCGATCACGACCGGCTCGGCGTCTTCATGCTTGGAACTCATCGCGTCAAGTGTACGGAAGGACCCCCGGGACGACGCCGGGGACTCTGCCGCAAGGGGAGCCGCATGCCAAAGATCACCCCCGTCGCTGTGAATTCCTGGAGAGCCCTCGCCGTCTGGGCCATCCGTGCCGCTGCCCTCAGCCTGCTGGCAACGGGCGCCTACCTCTTCCTGAAGAAGCTCTTCTTCGCCATCGGTTTCGGCCCGGGCGGCTTCGAGCACATGTTCCGTGTGTTCACGGAGGTCGGCGAGCAGCAGTCCACCTACCGCGGGCTCTCCATGCTCGCCGTCGGCTCCGCCCTCGCCCTCGGCGCCAAGCACATCGCGCGCTGGATCATCGCACTCCCCGACGAGGGCTGCCCCCGCTGCGGATACGCCGGTCCCGTCAACGACACCTGCCCGGAGTGCGGGCAGGTGGGGGTGAGCGCCGATCGCCCGTCGTAATCTCGGACCGCGTTCGGATCAGTACGACGAGCCGTGCGAGACCTGCTTGAGCAGCGCCTTGGCGTCAAACTTCGTCGCCCAGACCTGGCTCGAGGGGCGTTCCTCGCCGGCCGCCACCTCGCCACGCTGGGCGCACCAGATCATCCACTTGCCGTCGCGGCTGAAGACGGGCAGCCCATCGAAGCCCTCGGCAAAGGTAATCCGCTTCTTCCACAGCTCGTCCATGGGCTTGTCGGGATTGAACTCGATCGCGAATACCTCGTAGTTGGTGTGGCCCAGCTCGCTGGTCGTATAGATCATGAACTGCCCCGAGGGGTGGAAGTAGGGGGCCCAGTTCACGTGTTCGTTATTCGTGACCTGCACCTCGCGCTTGATCCCCTTGATCTCCCCGCCCGAGCCGTAGTCCAGCTCGGCCACGAAGAGCTGCAGGTTGCCGTCGCCCAAGCGATCGGAGCGATAGCAGATATAGCTCATATCCGGGCTGAAGAAGGGGCCGCCGTCATACCCGGCCGCCGTCACCAGCGGGATCTGCTTGCTGGTCTGGGTGTCGAACACGTAGAGATCGGCGTCGGGGCGTCCCAGCTCGCCGCTCTTCTCGTCGTCCACGTGGGCGTAGAGCACGTACCGACCGTCGGGCGAGTAGGAGCACTCCGCGTCATACCCGGGCAGGCGGAAAAGCGGCTTGCACTCGCTGTCCGTATCGGCGCCGAGCGCCGCGACCTTGCGGGTCACGACCTCCATCTCGTGCGGGAACTGCCACGCATACTTCCCACCGAGGCGCTGATAGCCCGGGCCGCTCTCCGTGCTCGGGGGGGCCAGCGTCGACCCGAACATGATCTCGCCCTTGTGCGTCGGGTGGAACCAGCCGCAGGTGTTCGCCGAGCCCGGATTGCTCACCCGGATCGGCGTCTCGATCCCCGAGATGTTCCCGTCCGCGTCGAATGTGAACTTCGCGACGTACATCGAGTAGTTGGCGTCCGCGTTCTCGCCCGCCGCCGGCACAGGGATACCCTGGAAGATCATCCACTTCCCGTCGGGAGAGAAATACTGCTCCCCGGCCTTCACGAACATGTCCCGGCTGGTCAGCTCGATCGCCTGAGTAAGCACCGGGGCTTCCGCGGCTGCCCAATCGGGCTGGGCGAGGCAGTGACCCGAAGTGGCCAGGAGACCGATCAACGCGAAGTGGTACGCACGCATCCCAAAGCTCCTTTGTGGAGTTGTTTATCCGAGAATAAAGAATAGGCCATGCCCGAACCGTCCGCAAGACCGAGGAATCACGGAATCGACCCCAAATCCGGCGGATCGGACAGAATTGTGCGAATTATAAGCCAGGGCAATCACTGGGTCGTTGTCGAGAAGCCCGCAAATCTGCTCAGTGTCCCCGGCAGGGGGCCCGACCGAGCCGACTGTGTGACCGCCCGCGTCGCCCGAGAGTTCCCCGCGGCGACCGGCCCGCTCACCGTGCACCGGCTCGACATGGAGACCAGCGGCCTCATGGTCTTCGCGCTCTCGCCAGCGGCCCACGCCGCACTCAGCGCCCAGTTCATGCGCCGCGAAGTCACGAAACGCTACATCGCGGTGCTCGACGGCGACATCGACGCAGAAGCCGGGCAGGTCAACCTCCCCCTCATCAGCGACTGGCCCAACCGCCCCCGCCAGATGGTGTGCCACGACACCGGCAAGCCCTCGCAGACCGACTGGCGCGTGCTCGACCGGGCGGGCGGACGCACGCGCGTCGAGTTCGTCCCGCGCACCGGGCGCACCCACCAGCTCCGCCTCCACGCCGCCACCCCGCGCCAAGCAGGCGGGCTCGGCGCCCCGATCGTCGGCGATTCGCTCTACGGCCGACCCGATCCCGCCGGCCGCCTGCTCCTCCACGCCTCGGCCTTGGGCTTCGCCGACCCCGACGACGCCTCGCCGGTGCACTGCACGAGCGACCCGCCCTTCTGACCTCCGGCGAACGCCCGCGTCCCTCACTTGTGCCGGAACTCGAGCCTGCCGCCCTCCGGGTCGGCAAACTCCGCGTCGTCGAGCTTCGCCCGGGCCGCCTCATCCCCCCGCACATACGCGTCGAAGAACTCCAGCACCGCCGCGTTGGTCGTCGCGCCGATCCAGTCCACGTTCGCCGGCGCCCGCCCGTCGAGCCGCGGACCAGGTCCCTTGCCTTGATACGACGAGTGTGTCGCCCCGTCGATGAAGAGCAGGTACTTGGTCCCGTCCGCCGGCGCATACTCGAAGGGGTCGCGGCGAGATTCCGGCGTCTCATCGCTCACCGCCGACACGTCCTTGCTCCCGGTGATCACCAGCCACGGGCTCCGGATCTCCGCCCAAGAATCCTCGGTGACCGCCCGCCCGTTCACCCCCTGCCCCGAAATGACGGCGAACGCGCTGAACCGCGGCTCGTGCAGCGCATCCCCCAGCGCCCGCCTCCCCGCATAGAACCGCAGCCCGCCCAGCGCCTGCGTCGTCATCGCACCGGCGGAGTGGCCCGCCATCGCCATCCGGTCCCGGTCGATCAGATGCGCCTCGTCGAGCCTGGTCTCGATCTCGTCCAGGTTGTCCAGGATGAACCTCACATCCGCGACCCGATCCGGCAGGTTCACATCCCGCAGGATCGTCTTCGGGTCCCGCAGCAACTCCGCCCCCCGCGAGCGCCGCTCGCTCTTCGGCGTCAGGCTCACCGAGTCCGAGTGCGTTGGGTGGATCACCACATACCCGTGCGACGCCAGCGTCTCGCTCAGCGAGGCGAACGCGTCGCACGAGCCCCCCGCACCGTGGCTGAAGACCACCAGCGGGAATGGCCCGGGCCGCCCCGCCGTCGCCTCGGGATACCGGATGCGTACCGCCAAATCCTTATCGCGTCGGCCGTCGTGAAACACGATCGCGCCGGTGTCGTGGATCGCCATCGCCGGAGAGACTTGCGCCCCCGCACCGCCAATCTCACCCGGCGCCGACCCGGGAGACGCCGCCCCCTGGGCCCCCGCGGCCGCCGCGAGAATCCCGCACACCAGAACACCACAGGCGCCCAAGGCCAATCCTCGTCGGGTCATGCCGGCCTCCTCACGCGGTCCAACGCGTGGGAGGACGCCCGATTGCCGCCATCCGCCCGACGACCCGCCCGACGACCCGCCCGACGATCCGCCCAAATTCCCGCCCGCCGCTCAGCAGCCGCCGCTCCACGAGTTCAGGAAGCTGATCACATCCCGCGTATCGATCACCCCATTCCCGTCCGCGTCCGCGCTCCCGTCCCGGGCCGCCCACGCGTTCAGAAACGCCAGCACGTCGCGGGTGTCTACCGCCCCGTTCCCGTCAAAGTCCGCGGCACACGCGGCCGCCGACCCCGTCGCCACAAGGCTCAGGTCGCCCACCAGGCTCGTCGACACCTGCTGCAGCACCAGGTCCATCAGCAGGTGCGCCGTATCCCCGGGCGGCAAGATCGTCGGCAGGTCGAGAGGAAACTGCGGGATCGACTGGTCCGGGTTCTGCACGTCGGACTGATCCACGCTCTGCAGGCTCGTGATCGTCACCGTGTCGCCCACCACCACGATCTCCCCGGCCAGCGCCAGCGGGAAAGGAGTGGGGGGGATGTCCGTCGGCGTGCCCAGCACCGCCACCGACCCCGTCAGCTCCGCCAGCCCCGCAGCCGCAAAGCTGTAGTGCCCCGGCTCGATCTCTACCAGCGCCCCGATCGCCGGCGCGGTCTGCGCCAGGGCCAGCGCGTCGATCGAGATCTCGCCGACCGGCAGATCCAGCGGGATGCCGATGTACGCCGAGTCCGGCTGCTTGGTCCGGAAACTATCCGGCGCGATGCTGATCGTCGCGGGGATCGACGCCCCGCCCCCGGCCAGCAGATCCGCGTCGAACCCGTCGATCTGCACCAGCCCGGCCCCGATGTCGAGCGTCAGCGTGAACCCGCCCGCCGTCGCCGTGTCCAGGTTGCCCGCCAGCGCGACGCCCAGCCCAACGCTCACCGGCAGATTCTCGTTCGACCCAAACCCGCCGAAGAGCCCCGGCTTGGTCCGAGTCCCCGTCGGGTTGGCATCCGCCGTCCAGTCGCCGATCAAGGTCCCCGCGGTGTCGGCCGCAAACCCCAACGAGCCCGTGAGGCCGCTGGCGCTCTGCTCGATCACACAGTCATACACCTGCCCCCGCCCGACACTCGCAAACGAGGCCAGCGGGACAAGTCCGAGAACGAACGCATGGAATGGGCGCATAGATTCCTCCGACCCCGAGCATAGCCGTTGCGCCCGCCCACACAAGCCCAGTTCGTGCCCCCGTTGCGACTCCGCGCGGCGCGTCTTCCCCGGCGGCCTCCGCATTCGGGCCCTTGGCCCCGCTCAAAGCTCCGCCAGCCGCCGTGCCGTCTCCTGCTCGATCAGGGCCGCAAACATCGGCCCCAGATCCCCCGCCAGGACCTCCCGCAGCTGGAACTTCTCGTCCACGCGCTGATCGGCCACGATCCCATCCTGGTAGCGGTACACCCGGATCTTCTCGCTCCGCTCCCCGCTCCCGATCTGGCTCTTGCGCGCCGCCGACCGTTCCGCATCCACCTTCGCCCGCTCGTGCTCATACACCCGGGCGAGCAGCAGGCGCTTGGCCTTCTCCCGGTTCTGCACCTGGCTCTTGGTCTCCTGCATCCGCACCTCGATGCCCGTCGGCTTGTGCAACATGTGCACCGCCGTCGCCACCTTGTTGACGTTCTGCCCCCCCGGCCCCTGGCTCGTCGTCACGTGCTCGGTCACGTCGTTGGCCCAGTCGATCTTGACGTCCACCTCCTCGGGCTCGGGCAGCACCGCCACCGTTGCCGTCGAGGTATGCACCCGCCCCTGGGCCTCCGTCGCCGGCACCCGCTTGACCGAGTGCACCCCCGCCTCGAAAGAAAGCTCGCTCCACACCCCGTCGCCCTGCACGTTCACCAGCGCATACCGCACGCCGCCGATGCTCCCGTCCGCCACCAGTTCCAGCGGCTCGAACTTCCAGCGCTTCGCCGCCGCGTACTTCTCGTAGATCGAGAGCAGGTCCCGCGCCCACAGCCCCGCCTCGTCGCCCCCCGCCCCCGCCCGCACCTCCAGCATCACCGACCCCACCCGCCGGTCGTCCGCGTTCACCAGCCCCGCCTTCACCTCTTCGGCGAGGGCCGCCGCCCGGGCCTCGACCTGCGGCAGCTCCTCCCGCGCCAGCGCCGCAAGCTCCGCGTCCTCGCCGCCGTCAACCACCGCCCGCAGCTCTTCCGCCTCCCGCGAGAGCGCCACCAGCCGCCGATACCCGTCCACCGTCGGCTCCAGGGCCGCCCGCTTGATCGAGAGGTCCCGCACCCGCCGGTGGTCGCCCATCACCGCCGGATCGGCCAGGTCCCGCTCGATCTGGGCGTACTGCTCGTCCAGCTCGGCGAGCTTCTCGAGGACGGCGGGGGGAAGCGTGGAGCGGATCTCTGGCATCGCCCGGAGGATAGGGGGCGGGCAGTCGTCACCTTGCGGCCCGCAAGGCTGGCCCCCTCCAGCCCGAAGGGCTGCACGCCCATAGCCGGGGGTGGAGTGAGGCCTTGCGAACGCCACCCCCCGGACCGCGATGACCCCCACCTCCCGGTTCTGCCAGCCCGAAGGGCTGATCGTCCGTAGCCGGGGGTCAAGCGAGTCTTCGAGCGCGACCCCCGGAACGCGATGACCCCCACCTTTTGGCTCTTCCAGCCCGAAGGGCTGATCGTTCATAGCCGGGGGTCAAGCGAGTCTTCGAGCGCGACCCCCGGAACGGGGCCAGCCCACGAATCCCGGACCCCGAAGGGGTCCACGTACCGTTCGCCCGCAGGCCTTCCTCCCCGATTCCACTACCTTGCCCCCATGGCCTCCACCCTCACCAAACTCCTCCTCCACATCACCTTCTCAACCAAAGACCGCCTCCCGCAGATCGCCGAGACGATCGAGCCGGACCTCTACGCCTACACCGGCGGCATCTGCCGCCGCATGGACTCGCCGCTCTTGGCGATGGGCGGCACCGCCGACCACGTGCACATGCTGGTGAGCCTCGGCAAGACCCTCGCCCTCTCCGACCTCATGCTCAACGTGAAGCGCGACTCCTCGAAGTGGATCAAGGAGCACAGTGCATCCACCGCCTTCGCCTGGCAGGACGGCTACTTCGGCTTTTCCATCGGCGAGTCCGGTGTCGATGCGCTCCGCGCGTACATCGCCAGCCAGAAGGAGCACCACAAGCAAACCGACTTCAAGGACGAGATGCGCACGTTCCTCCGCAAGTACGGCATCGAATGGGACGAGCGCTACGTGTGGGCGTGATGTGCTTCTCCAGCCCGAAGGGCTGACCGCCAGTAGCCGGGCGTCAAGTGAGCCCCCGAGCGCGATCGCCGGATCCCGAGCACAACCCGCATCTGGCCTTCCAGCCCGAAGGGCTGCACGCCAGTAGCCGGGGGTGAAGTGAGGCTCTGCGAACGCCACCCCCGGAGAGTCCGGGCGCGCCGGGCGATCCCCTCCTCCAGCCCGAAGGGCTGCACGTTCGTAGCCGGGGGTCAAGCGAGTCTTCGAGCGCGACCCCCGGACAACGAACCCCTCGCGCGCCCTGACCCCGAAGGGGTCTACGTATCTCTCGCTTTCAAACGCCACGAGCAGCCCTTCAGGCTGCATTCACCATTGGTTGCCTTCTCCGGGGGTGTCGTCGCCAAGCCTCCTCCACCCCCGGCTACGACCGATCAAGGCCTTCGGCCTGAAGAGAAGAAGCCCGCCTACCGACTCTGGCGCGGCCCGCGTATCCCGGGACGCGCACCTGCCTCCCAGCCCGAAGGGCTGCACGCCAGTAGCCGGGGGTGAAGTGAGGCTCTGCGAACGCCACCCCCGGAGCCCGCGGGCCGTTCCGCCGGGGTCAAGCGAGTCTTCGGCGCGACCCCGGACAACGAACCCTCGCGCCCTGACCCCGAAGGGGTCTAGCGTATCTCCTCTCGGCCGCCACGAGCAGCCCCTTCAGGCTGCATTCACCATGGTTGCCTTCTCCCGGGGGTGTCGTCGCCAAGCCTCCTCCACCCCGGCTACGACCGATCAAGGTCTTCGGCCTGAAGATGAAGAAGCCCGCCCACCGACTCTGGCGCGGCCCGGGTATCCCGGGACGCGCACCTGCCTTCCAGCACAAAGGGCTGATCGCAAGGAGCCGGGGGTCAAGCGAGTCCTCGAGCGCGACCCCCGGGACACCCGACCCCCAATCCCCGCTACTTTCTCCCTATGACCCCCGCGCCCTCCTCGAATCCGCCCTCCACGACAGTTTCCCCGACGACGAGGGCACGCCCCGCCGCATCAAGCTCGTCCCGCCCGGCCAAGGCCTCAACGAGCGCCACTTCCGCGAACACTTCAAAGGCCCGATGCCGCCCGACATGCAGGATCTCTACGCCCTCTGTTCCGGCTTCGACCTCGACTACCACGAGATCACCTTCACCGAGTACCACTTCCAGGGCTACGACTGCCTCTTCCACGATTGGATCGAAGTCGCCGCCGACGGCTTCGGCAACCACTGGGTCCTCGAGATCCGCCCCGGCGCCGCGGCGTGGGGCCCCGTCTGGTTCGCCTCCCACGACCCGCCCGTCGTCCTCCACGTCGCCGACGACCTCACCACCTTCCTCCGGCACTTCCTTGACGCCTACCGCGGCGGCGAAGTGCACAACCCCTACGCCTGCTCCCACCGCGACGCCATGCGCATCTGGGAGGAGAGCCACCCCTGGCCCACCGCCGCGCACGTCCGCGCCCAGCTCCGCGCCACCCCCGACCCCCTCCTCGCGGCCCTCACTGCCGACCTGCCCGACCACGCCGAGATCATCGACCTCCGCCCCAACCTCCGCGGCTTCACGTGGGACCGCTACGACACCCACTGCCCCGCCCGGCGCGACATCCACCCCATGCTCTTCGCCCTCATCCCAGAGTGAGCCTGACCCCAAATGAGGCTCGGCGCAAGTCTGGGCGTTCGCGCGGTCGACCCCGCACAACGAGCGCGGCGCGCATTCCCGCCTTCCGGCCCGAAGGGCTGCACGCCAGTAGCCGGGGGTGAAGTGAGGCTCTGCGAACGCCACCCCCGGAACACGACGCCCCTGGGGCCCCGGACCCCGAAGGGGTCTACGTATCTCTCGCTTTCAACTGCCAAGAGCAGCCCTCCAGGCTGCGGGAACATGGCCGGTGCACACCTCCCTCCGGGGGTGTCGTCGCCAAGCCTCCTCCACCCCCGGCTACGACCGGTCGAGGCCTTCGGCCTGAAGAGAAGAAGCCCGCCTACCGACTCTGACGCGGCCCACGTCTCCCGCGACGCGCACTTGCCTCCCAGCCCGAAGGGCTGCACGCCCGTAGCCGGGGGTGAAGTGAGGCTCTGCGAACGCCACCCCCGGAACACGACGCCCCTGGGGCCTCGGACCCCGAAGGGGTCCACGTATCTCTCCCTTTCAACCGCCAAGAGCAGCCCTTCAGGCTGCATTCACCATTGGTTGCCTTCTCCGGGGGTGTCGTCGCCAAGCCTCCTCCACCCCCGGCTACGACCGGTCGAGGCCTTCGGCCTGAAGAGAAGAAGCCCGCCTACCGACTCTGACGCGCCCTACATCTCCCACGACGCGCACCTGCCTTCCAGCCCGAAGGGCTGATCGCCCGTAGCCGGGGGTGAAGTGAGGCTCTGCGAACGCCACCCCCGGAACACGACGCCCCTGGGGCCTCGGACCCCGAAGGGGTCCACGTATCTCTCGCTTTCAACCGCCACGAGCAGCCCTTCAGGCTGCATTCACGAATGGTTGCCTTCTCCGGGGGTGTCGTCGCGAAGCCTCCTCCACCCCCGGCTACGAACGGTCGAGGCCTTCGGCCTGAAAGCCAGAGTGTTTGCTCAACTCGAACCAGCCCCGCCTTCACGAGCGCCGTCACCCCCGCCGCCCGCTTGATCGAGAGATCCCGCGCCTTCCGATGGTCGCCCATCACCGCCGGATCAGACATCGCAGGCAGGACAAGAGCACGCGGTGGCCGTGCCACCAAACGCCTGGACTTGAGGCTCTGTGAAGGTCAGGGTTCGCCTGAACTGAAGGTGTGCGGTGCATTCACACGTTCCAAATCGTTGCGGCGAGCCCAACCAGCCCGACAATCCAACTCACCGCCCCGAGCGAGAGTGCGATTAGGCACAGGGTGATGGCGCCTCGCCGCCGTTGCCCTCTGCGTCGCTCAGCGTGCGCGAGCACGGCCGCGAGCGTGAGGAGTACCACGGGCAAGACGAGGTGATAGCCGGGAAACGTCCACCCGAATGCGGAGTGCCATGCGTCATTGAAGCGGTAGTCGCCGGGCGTAAGTCCGATGGTCATCCGGCGGTACAGGAACCGCGACAGCCGAAGGGTCGCGTAAGCCCAGGGAATTGGGATCACCCCGATGCCGATGGCGACGAGGAACATCCACCTGGCAGTTCGGTACAGTGGTAGCACACTGGTGCAGAAAGTGCCACACTCGGGACAGCGACCCGGGTCCATCGGGTAACCGCATTTCTGACAACGTCCCGCAGGCACCTCGCTCGGCATCACGCGGTAGTGTATCGACCGTATCCCCCAATGCTCCGGCTCGGCGCATCCAATGCGGCAGACGTTCAGGGCTCGCTGGGCAACCTGCTGATCACCATCTCAGACGCCATCGGCGAAGAACCTACAGCATCGGTGATGACGAGTCGGGACCAGCGCACCGACCGATGTCGATCCACTGCGGAACATGGATGAGCTTGCCCGCTCAGTCGTCGCTCGCCTCTCGTAGAGGTGGCTGGTTCCGATCAGCCTGCCCGCACCCGCTCCAGCCGTCCCTGCCGCTTCACCGCCCCGATCTCGACCTCCCCCTCCAACTGCAACGCCGCCAGCGCCTTCAGCACCGCGCTCCGTGTCGCCCCGGTGCGCCGCGTCAACGCCGATTCCGTCGGCGTCCCCCCCGCCCCACGTCCAGCCGCAGCGATTCCAGGATGCTCACCCCCTGGGGTATTCGCCCCCGATCCGCACGAGCTGTCCGCGACACCCCGCCGGCCCCCGCCTGAGCACCCACGGGCACCCGGCGGACTCCCGTTCGAGGGGCGGCACGGAGCCCCGATTCCCGCGTCCGCCAAGACTACGCCGGAGCCTGACCGACGAACCGCGCATGGAGCGCGACCAGCGGTCCATGGTCCCCCTGGTCCGCGCACCGAAGCGCCGCGATGTACTCCGCACGCACCGGGCTCTCACCCCCGATCGTCGTCTCCGGCCATTCGACCAGCGCGCTCCCGTGCAGCTTCAGCCAGATATTGCCCAGCATCCGCGACCAGCGTCCATTCCCGTTCAGGAAGGGGTGGATCTGCACGGCCCGGTGATGGAGCCGCACCGCCTGTTCGATGCGCGGCATGTCGTGCCCCGCCCATGCGCCGAGGTCGTCCAGCAGCCCCTGCATGTCCGTCTCTATATGCTCCGGAGCAGAGCCGATGTTGAGCTCGCGCCTTCGGAACGCGCCGGCCCACGCCCACACTTCCCCAAACATCTCGGCGTGGAGACGCCGCGTCCACGCGAGATCGAATGGTGCAGCCCGTCGTGTCGGCTTCGCGGCCAGGTACTTCAGCACGGCCTTGCGAATGTTCTCCGCCTCCGCGGCGTTCAGCGCGCCCTGCGTCCTGATGCCCCGGTCGCGCAGCCCGGAGATGTCATCGATCGGCGTCTGCCCCGGGATTGGCGGACCAAACGCCATCACACTCCCCACAACCTCCGCCCCGAGCCAGCAAGAAGCTCGTGATACGAGCGTTCCACCAGCCGCCGGGCCTCCTCGCCGCGCACCGCCTGCCCCTCGAGCGCGCTCGTCCCCTGCACCAGCCGCGCGATCCGCTCCGCTTTCTCCCGCGCCGTCCGCTCCCGGAACTCGTCGGGATCGATCGCCTCGAACGCCAGCGGCATCCCCAGCGCTTCCGCGACTGCCGCGACCTTCTCGAACGATGCGGCCTCCGCGCCACCGCTCAGGATCCTCTTCACCGTCGGTTCTGAAACCCCGCTCCGCTCGGCGAGCGCTGGATAGGGCATCCGCAGCGCACGTCGACGCTGGGCAAGCCGCTCAGCGAGGTGGGGAATCAAAGTGGTCATGATTGAAATAGTATCATGAACAATCTGAAAATCGTATGAAGCAGATCAGATATGATACAAAATGTCGTGAATTACACCAGGAGGCAAGAAAACCGTAAAAGCTCCATACAAAACTCTCGAAAGAACGGCATATGTTTGGTATTCTGCTCCCGCCGTGATCACCACCGCGTCCAACCCCCGCCAGCCCTCAAGGCCCAGCGCTGAGGACCCCCCTTCCGATTTGCAGCTTGGGCCCTTTGGCAATGTGGCCCCTGCTCCCCCCCTCCCCGCCCCTATGGCCTCCCTCCTCGAGTCCCTCGCCACCGGCGCCGACCCCGTCGCCCTCGCGGCCTCGCACAACCTCTCCCTCACCTCCGTCGCCCTCTGGATCCGTGACCCCCACATCAAGCACACCCTCGACGCCCTCAACGACCTCCTCACCCTCCACCGGGCCGCCTGGCGACACAAGGTCGTCAAAGACACCGTCGACTCCCTCTGCGAGGTGATGAACACCTCCGACAACCTCACCGAGCGTCGCCGAGCCGCGGCCCACATCATCCGCGCCCTCAACGACTCCACCCTCCGTCAGAGCCGCGGGCGTGAGCCCGAGGGCGGGGCGTCCGTCCCGTCCTGCAACCCCAGAGATTGCAACCCGCCCCCGAGCCGCGGGCGTAAGCCCGCGGAAGAGGCGTCCGTTCTTCCCCGCCCCCGCAGCCACGGCAACCCGCCCCCGAGCTACGGGCGCGACCCCGCGGAAGTCGCGTCCACCCCGCCCGAAACCCTCGTTCCCACCAACGCGTCCCCCCACCCTACGCCGACTCCCGCTCCCCTCACCCCCTCATCCCCCTCTCCCCACTCCGGCTCTTCGTCTCTCCATCTCTCCGTCTCTTCCCCCCAAACACCCCCCCCGACCTCATCATCTCCGCCCTCCAAGAGTCCACCGACCCCACCGTCCTCGACGCCATCCGCGCCATGGTCGGCGGCCCCCACGACGAGCCCGGCTCCGCGCCCGCCGCCCGCGACCTCGAGGCCTCCCTCCAACTCCTCCTCCACGCCCTCCCCGGCGCGTCCGTCACCTCAGCCCCCGCCGAGCCCGAACCCGACGGCATCCACGCCACCAAGCGCTACACCCTCACCCGCCCGGACGCCGAGCCGGCCCACTTCCTCTTCCGCCTCGGCTACAACCCCCGCGCCAACGATTGCTGGCTCGAAGAGATCCTTCCCATCGACACCACGTAGCGTGGTTCCCGGTCCCCCTCCACCCCGCGGAGGTGGTGGCCCGAGTCTTCGACGGCGGGGAGGTGCGCACCCCCCCCTCACCCCTCACCCACTTCGTCTCTCCGTCTCTCCGTCTCTTCATCTCTCCCCCCCATAGACTCGCCCAATGGCGACCCTCCTCTGCGTGCCCATCATGGTTCGGAGCGTCGAGAGCGCCCACGCCGACGCCGTGGTCGCGCGTGAGCATGGCGCCGACCTCGTCGAATACCGCGTCGACGAACTCTTCCACGGATCGGAGGATGAGCCGCTCATCCTGCGCCTGGTCGAAAGCTCCCCCCTCCCCTGCATCCTCACCTGCCGCCCCACCTGGGAGGGCGGCCTCTACGACGGCGAAGACGCCGCCCGGATCGCCCTCTTCGAGCGACTCGGCACCGCCGACCGGCCGCCCCGATACCTCGACGTCGAACGCGCGGCCTACACGCGCTCCGCCAACCTCCGCCAAAAGGTCAACCTCGCCGTCGAGCACCCCAAGCAGCAGCGCGACCTCCGCACCACACTCATCCTCTCCACCCACGACTTTGCCGGGCGACCCGCCGACCTCACCCGCCGCATGCTCGCGATGGGCGCCGAGCCCGCGGCCGGGGTCCACAAGGTCGCCTTCCGCGCCCGCAGCCTCCGCGACAACCTCGAACTCTTCGACCTCCTCGCCGAGCGGACCAAGCCGACCATCGCCCTCGGCATGGGCGAGTTCGGCCTCGCCAGCCGCGTGCTCGCGCCCAAGTTTGGCGGCTTCCTCACGTTCGCCAGCCTCCGCCCCGAAGAGACGACCGCGCCCGGCCAACCGACCCTGACCGACCTGCTCGGCACATACCGCTTCCGCGAGATCGGGCCCGCAACCAGGGTCTACGGCATCGTCGGCTGGCCCGTCGGCCACTCCATGAGCCCGCTCGTCCACAACGCGGGATTCTCAGAGGTCGGCCACGACGGCGTCTACGTTCCGCTCCCCATTGCGTCGCACGAGCCGGGGCAAGGGGCGGCGGCCGACGCCGAGGCGACCTATGCCAGTTTCAAGGCCACCATGCTCGAACTCATCCACCACCCGCGCCTCGACTTCGCCGGCTGCAGTGTGACCATGCCCCACAAGCAGAACCTCGTGCGCCTCGCGCGCGAGCAGGGCTGGTCGCTCGACGAAGCCTCGGCGCAGTCACGCACGGCCAATACCCTCTGCATCGAGCGGAGCGGAGACGGGTCGGTCGCGCAAGCCTCCGTCGCCAACACCGACGCCGCGGCCGCGCTCGCATGCCTCGTCGGCGAACTCGGAGGCCTCGCCGGCCGGCGCATCGGCGTGCTGGGGGCCGGGGGCGTTGCCCGCGCGATCGTCTTCGGCCTCGCGGGCGCCGGCGCCTCGGTCGAGATCTTCAACCGCTCGCGCCCCCGCGCCGAGGCCATCGCCCAGGACGTCTCGGAGGCGATCCCCGGCGTCGGGCCCGTCGGCGTCGAGGATTGGGAAGCGCGGATCGGGGCCGAAGCCGAGGCCTTCATCAACTGCACGTCCGTCGGCATGACCGGCGGCCCCGCCCCCGACGAATCACCCCTCCCGCCGGATGCCCTTGCCCGGGGCAATAAGCTGGTGATGGAAACCGTTTATCACCCCGTCCGTACAAAGTTGCTGAGTGAGGCTCAGGACGCGGGCTGGCGAACGATCGATGGTGTGGAGATGTTCGTCGGCCAGGGAGCAAGGCAGTTCGAACTCTGGACCGGAGTTCCCGCCCCCTGCACTCTGTTTCGCCGCCTCGTCCGTGAAGCGCTCCAGGGTTGAGCGTGTCGGACGAGGAGGTGCAGAGTGAACGCCATCAACGAATGCAACTCGGGCCCCGCGTCGGTCGCGGTCGCGATCGGGCCTGGCGCCCAGAGCGTCCTCTTCCCCGTCGCCTACACCTGGCTCGTGCTCGCCGGCGCCCTCGACGTCATCATGACCTACCTCATGCTCAGCATCGGCGCGATCGAGGTCAACGTCGTCGCCGACCACGCGATCCGCGCCGGCGGCCTCTGGGGACTCATCGCGCTCAAGTTCGGCGTCCTCGCGGGCGTCCTCGGCATCTGCGAGTTTGTCGGCCGCCGACGCCTCTCCACCGCACGCCAGCTCGTCAGCGCCGGCGTCTTCCTCAACTTCCTCCCCGTCGTCCTCTCGATCGCGCAGCTCGCCCTCTTCTTCGACGACTGGGTCGAGACCTTCCTCCGCGGCTGAGCCCGAACGCAGAGCGCGCAGAGTCATGCGCAGAGGACGCGGAATCGATCGCGCTTGGGCGCAGGGGTAGGGGCAGGGGTAGGGGCAGGTCCAACCAATGCAGCGACGCATGGACGTCCTGCGCCCACCGCATGCGCCTCGCGCCCACCGCGCTCCTCGTTCCGAGCGATCAGAAATCGCACGCGATCCCGCTCGAACGCAGCAGGGTTCGGAACGACTCGCTGAAGACGAAGTTGTGCTCGGGGAATTCGGCCCCGGCCATGTTCTGATCGAGGTGGCTGAACATCATGTCGATCCGCCCGATCTCGACATAGCCCTCGCCCGGTTTGGCGTGATCGAACAGCTCGACCACGCCCTGCGTCGACGCCCCCTGCGGGCTCTGCTGCACGAGCCGCGCCGTGTATCGCAGCGTCATGCCCGGGAACGCGTCGCGCTCCAGCGTCGCGCGGGTCACCTTGGCCAATATCACCTTCTCGCGGAATCCCTCCGCGTGGCCCACGAGGATCCCCGCCGTCTGGGCCATGCCCTCCAGGATCAGCGACCCCGGCATCACCGGCTGGGCCGCGCGCACCACCCGACCCGCCGCGTCCGTCTGCGCCCCGAAGTGGTCGTGCAGGTGGTCCTCGGCCAGCGAGACGTTCTTGACCGCGACCAGACGCTCGCGGGGCGCCAATTCCAGCACCCGGTCGATCCACATCCAACGCATGGCGTCGCCCCCGTCGGCGGTCAGGCCGCGAGCTTGCGCTGGCAGAAGTTCACCAGCGCATCGACCGTGAACACCTCGGCCACCTTGGTGATCCGCGGGTCGGCCTCGAGCTTGGCGAAGTCGATATGAGGGAGGCGCTCCTTCAGCGTCGCCAGCCCCTGGGCGGTCACCTTGCCGTCCTTCACAAACGTGGGGTCCTGCGTGACGTTCTCGGGGAACAGCTCTCCCTGCTGGATCTTGAACCCGAACGCCTGCTCGAGCTGGAAGACGATGTCGAGGAAGTCGATGGACTCGGCGCCGAGGTCGGCCGTCAGCGAGGCGTCCGGGGCGACCTCGTCGTCGTCCACCCCCAGCGCCTCGACCAACACCCCACGCACCTTCTCGAATATCTCATCTCTGGTCATGTGATCGACTTCCTTCATTCCAGTGCAAGCCGGCCGCCCGGGGCCGCCATCGTACTCTGGTGCGGTGCCCACGCCCACCCCGGGGGTCCTCGCAGGGGCCCTTAGGCGCGGATCGGGCGGAGCGTGAAGCGCCCCGACGCGGCGACCGGCGCTTCAGCACCCACCGCCGCGCCCGGGTCGAGCAGGAGCACCCGCCCGCGAAACTCCAGCGTCTCCCCGCCCTTGTCCAGTGTCACTTCCGATCGGATCGCGCTGCCCGGGGTGACGAACCGGTTGTACTTGAGCGCCCGGACCTCGCCGAGGACCAAGTGCTCGCCCACACCCCGCTCGCGCGCCACCACCCGCCCGGCTTGGACCATGGCCTCCAGCATCATCACCCCGGGAAGCACCGGGAATGTCGGGAAGTGGTCCTGCAGATACTCCTCCGCCAGCGATACCTGCTTGAGTGTCGAAGCTCGCTCGGGCGAGGCCTCGATCACGCGGTCCACGAGGTCGAAATGCATGGGCTGACGATAGGGGCCCCGACGCGCGACCGCCCGGGGGCCGCACCCGACGCCACCCCGCGGCTAGGCTCTGCAGGTGGCCACGATCCACGACGAGGCTCTCTGCATCCGGCACTGGGACTGGTCCGAGACCAGCCAGACGGTGTCGCTCTTCACCCGTGAGCACGGCCTCGTCCGCGGCCTGGCCAAGGGCTCCAAGCGGGAGAAGGCACCGTTCTCCGGTGGGATCGAGGTCCTGACCCGCGGCGAGGTCGTCGCCATCACCCGCGCCTCAGGCGCGCTGGCGACGCTCACCGCATGGGACCTGATTGACGCCTACCCCGTCGCCCGACGTTCGCTCCGGGCTTTCCATGTGGGCCTCTACCTCCTCGACCTGCTCCATCACGGCGTGACCGACGAAGACCCCCATCCGGGGCTGTACGACGACCTGCTCCGGGCGCTGGCCATCCTCGCCACCGATTCCGAGCGTGCCCTCGGGGTGGGCCAGTGGGCCATGCTCGTTGAGACCGGGTACCGCCCCGTGCTCGAGCGCGACGTCCGGACCGGCGAGCCTCTGCCCGAAGGCCGTCCCGCGGTCTTTCTCCCCCGACTCGGGGGGCTGGCGGCCGGATCGGCGGCCGGCGATGCCCAGGGTTGGCAGGTTCGGTGGGAGACGGTTCTCGCGATGAGGACCATGGATTCCTCTGGAGAATTGGCCGCGTCCGCGGAGGCCACCGAGCGTGTCGGGAGACTGCTGGGCTCCTACCTGCGGTTCGTTCTCGGACATGAAGTGCCGAGCGCGGCGGCCGTGTTTGGCGAAGGGCGGCTCTCAAACTGAGATAGGTGTAGGGCAAACTACGCATGGAGCGAGCCCATTCCTCGCGCAGCCCGACTCCCGGGAGGCATTTCGGGTGCGGGCGCGAAGGGGTGATTCCCCCCGGCCGATAGTGGGGGTGAGCACCCCGATCTGCCCCGCAGTGGTCCAACCCCCCCCGGCGCGATGAACCCGATCCTGGAAAGCATCCTGGCATGCCCCAACCTGCCCTCGCTCCCGGCGGTGGCGTTGCGGGTCATCGACCTCACGGCGGACGTGAACGTCTCGCTTAAGGATCTGTCGCAGACCATCCAGAACGATCAGGGGTTGGCCGCCAAGATCCTCAAGACGGTGAACTCCAGCTTTTACGGCTTGCGTCAGGGCTGCAGCACGATCGACAAGGCGTTGGTGATGCTGGGGCTCTCGCCGGTCAAGAGCCTGGCGCTGGGCTTCTCGCTGGTTGCCTCCATCGACGATCCGTCCGACAAGGGCGCGTTCGACTACGTCGGCTACTGGCGGCGGGGGCTCTACACGGCTGTCGCCGCGAGGCTCATCGCGAACCGCGCCGGCGTGGATATCGGCGACGAGGTCTTCCTCGGCGGCCTGCTCCAGGACGTCGGCATGGTCGCGATGCACCGTGCCCTCGGTGAACGGTACAGCGCGGTGCTCGAGGCGACTCGCGGGAACCACCGCGAGCTTGTCCGGCAGGAGCTGCAGCAGCTCGATCTGCAGCACCCGGATGTGGGCGCGATGCTCGTGCAGCGTTGGAAGCTCCCGGCCGAGCTGGTGATGCCCGTCAAGTACCACGAGCGACCCTCGGCCTCGCCGGGTTCGTGCGCCGACCATGTCCGGTGCGTGGGGCTCGGCAACCTGGTGCACGACGTGCTCACGGTCCGCGATGCCGGGCCGGCGCTGCGTTCGCTCTACGAGCGGGGCAAGGGCTGGTACCGGCTCGAGTCCGACGTGGTTGAAGAGATCGTCTCGGCGTCGGCGGAGGCCTCGCGTGAGATGGCGGGGCTGTTCCGGCTGGATGTCGGGCCGTACACGGACGCCTCGTCGGTGCTCACGGCCGCTAGCAACCGTGTGGTCGCGCTGGCCCGCGAGGCCCCGGGGGAATCGAGCGTTTCGTCGCATGCGCCGGAGGGATCCGTGTTCGCGGCGACCGACTTCGACCCGCTGACCGGTGTCATGGGTCCTCGGGGCTTCGAGTCGGCCATCCGGGAGGGCTTCCGCTTCGCGCTGGAGAGCAACGAGCCGGTGGCTGGTGGACGTGGTTATCGACGATCTCGCGGGGATGACCGAGAGCCTCGGCGACGGGGCCGATCTCGAGGCGGTGATGGGCGTGACCGCGCTGCTCAAGCGCACGTTCGAGGGGCACGGGGGGGTGGTCTGCCGGGTGGCCGAGACGACGTTCGCGGTGGTGCTGCCGAGCATGGGCCGCCTCACCGCGACCGGGCTCGCAGACGCCTTCCAGGATGACCTCGCCCGCACGAGCCAGACGTGGACGGTGCCCGCGAGCGGGAAGACCCTGAGGGTCACGACCAGCATCGGGATCGCGGCCCGCGAGGAGGACACCGCGGGCGTCTTCACCGAGCCGGGCAAGCTCGTCCTCGCCTGCGCCAGGGCGCTGCAGGCGGGGAGGGCGGCGGGCGGCAATACGCGCCGCGTGTTCCAGCCCCGGGCTGCGGCGGCCTAGGCGGTCGCTTCGGCCTCGGCGGGGAGCAGTCGGCCTTCGATCTTTGGAGTGAGCGGGAACAGGGCGATGGCGTCGCGCACGTCGCGGAGCGTCACGGCGCCGATGCGGTCCAGCTCGGTCTCGAGCGGCAGGTATTCGTGCAGGAGGGTCCACTGGCGCCCGAGGCGCATCATGCGGTCCATCGGGCGCTCGCTGCGGATGGTCACGGCCGTGACCAGCTTGGCCCGGAGCTTCGCCAGGTCGTCCTCCTCGAGCGAATCGGCGAGGCCCCGGCACTCTCGGAGCACGACCTCCCAGACTTCGTCGGCCTTGGCCGGGTCGCACGAGGCGTAGACGAAGAACTCGCCGACACCCTCGTGCCCGTCGTAGGCCGACTGGGCCTCGTCGGCCAGGCCGGTCTCGATGAGCGCCCAGTGCAGGCGGGAGTTGTCTGTCCCGCCGAGAACCTGCGAGGCGAGCGTCGCGGCGTAGCGGCGGAGGTCGCTGGCTTCCGGGGCATCGGTCAGGCCGAGCATGTACGCACGGGTGACGCGCTCGTCGCGCAGCACGAAGGTCTCGGCGTTGGTCGGCGGCCGGTGGGCGTCCCGCGTGGCGCCGGTGCGGCTCCAGGGGCCGCAGAGCGCCTCGACCTGCGCGATACACGCCTCGAAATCGAGCTTCCCCGCGAGGGCGACGGTGGTGTTGTCGGCGGAATAGCGGCGGGAGAAATACTCCATCATCTGGTCCCGCTGCAGCGCGGCGATCGTTTCGTTCGTGCCCAGCACGCGGTGCCGCAGCGGGTGGGGGGCGTAGTAGCGGTCGACGCACTCCTCGTAGAGCACCCAGAAGGGGTTGTCCTTGTACATGGCGATCTCTTCGAGGATCACGCCCTTCTCGGTGTCGAAGTCCTCGCCGCGGAGTGCGGGGCGCATCATCCGGCCCAGCAGGTCGGTCGCGGGCGAGAGCGCCTCGGGCAGCACGTGGGCGTAGAAGCAGGTGATCTCGTTGGAGGTGAAGGCGTTGTTGCTCGCCCCCAGGTCGTCGAACGCCTGGTTGATCGCCTCGGCGGAGAGGTCGGTGGTGCCCTTGAACATCATGTGCTCAAGGAAATGGCTCACACCCATGAGGGGTGGCGCCTCGTCGCGGGCCCCGGTCCGGACGAAGAAGCCCGCGGCCGCGGAGTGGGCGTCGGGATCGATCTCGGCGATGATGGTCAGGCCATTGGACAGCGTGTGTTCGCGGAAGTCGATGGGCATGGGGGGAGTTTAGCGGGTCGGTCGGCCGGCGCGCCCGGCTGAGAGGGTGATGCCGTGCCGTGCCGGCCCGCCTTGTCGATGGCGTGGCCGGGCTCCTGCTCGGGCACGGGCGCCTGACCCAATGATCGGCCACCGCCGGTGCGGGGCGTCTATTCGGCGCTGCGGCGATTTGCCGGCGTCGGGCCGGTCATGCTCCCGCCCCACAGCCCCAACCTCAATGCCTACGCCGAGCGGTTCGTCAGGTCGATCAAGGAGGAGTGCGTGTCCAGGATCGTCCCCATCGGGGATCGCCACCTGCGGCACGCCGTCGATCAGTTCACGGCGCACTACCACCTGGATCGAAATCATCAAGGCCTCGCCAACCGGCTCATCGATGGTGAGGCTGAGTCGAAGCCCGTTGATCGAGTCGAGTGCCGCGAGCGGCTGGGCGGGCTGCTCCGCTCGTACCACCGCGCCGCGTGAGCGGATGACCTCATTCAACATCCGATCCCTTCGACCTCGCTCTTGTGCCGCCGCTGCGCGATCTCGGCCCACGGTCGGCTTGGCGCTCGCCGCTCGAGGTCCTGTGGGCATCGTAGCATCCACGAAACAACCCTCGGCCGAAGGATGGAACACTTCGGGAGTGATGGATGCGGTTCGTGCACCGCTCACGTTGACCATTTCAGTGCTGTGCAATGTGTCCCGCACTTCGATCGCACGATCCGCACTCCGGACATGCTGTTCCAGGCGTACCGAGCATGTCGTATCCACATGCGACACATCGTCCCCTGTCGACGACGTACTCTTGCCAAGATCAATCGCCGTGACCTCAAGACAAAGGCGGACGCGCCCACCGCGACAAGGAACTCAATTGCGATCACGCGGGTATGCACCTCCGGCCAACCCGTAGGCATTGCGACTGCGGCATTGCCACTGGCAGCGTTCCTCCGACGATTGCCATGCCTAACGATCTGCTCCCACCGAAACCACGGCCGCACGATTCCAAACGTCCATACTTCCTGGCACTCGTTGCTTTTCAACTCCGCGTCGACCCAACCATATCGGCTTGGAACGCCTTGCTGGGGGAGAGAATCGGAGTATTGGCCCACCAGCGGATGGCTTTGAAGCCGCGACACCAAGACGAGCGGCGATGCCGCCGGTGCACCAGCCACAAATCGCCAACCCAATCGGCTCGCACTTGTCCACGCCATATTACGATCGGCATCGTAGTAGATTCGTTGCGTTCCCCACAACACAGGGTTTGCTCGCACGGCTTGCACTGAAAGGCCAAAATATAGTGCCGCTACTAGCAACAGCAGCACAGTTGTTACTATCGCGCATCTGACATCTTTCAGTGCAAGAGCAACCCATCGAGTGCGGATCGCTCCCATATATATTAACTTATTCATTACATCGCTGTGCGTATGCGTCGATCTGCTATTGCACATATTGTTTACGACCCGGCGGAGTGTCGCCGACCTCGTGTCACCGACCTCGTATCACCGACCTCGTGCCACCGACCTCTGCTTCGAGAGGTCGGTGCTTCTGTGCCTGATCCGTCGGACTCTCACTTGAACCCCTCCCATGCCGCCCACATGGCGGGGTCTCCCGGGGGCGGGTCGCACGGGAACTCCCCGTCTCTGCTCCCCATCCACCACCGCACGCTCGACCACTCCCAATCCTGCGGCCGCTCGACCGGGCCCCGCTCCACGGGGTTCCTGTGAATATACCGCGCCCTGTTTGTCTTTGGGGTGCCGAAACTCGTGCGTGTCGCGCACATTCCGATCGAACCCGCCGCCCTTCTGCCAGTACCGCGGCCGCCCGTGCTCGCCTGTGATCCGGGCCAGGAGCGGGGCGTCGATCTCTCGCCAGCGGGGGAAGACGCGCATCGAGACCGACAGCTTGAGCGACTTGAGCGCCGGGGCGAGGTCGGCGTGCTCGGGCGGGCGGAGGAGCAGGTGGGTGTGTTCGGGCATCAGCACCCACGCGAAGATCTCGAGCGAGTACTTGGCCCGGGCCCGGGCCATCGCCTCCAGGAAGATCAGGCATATCGCGGGGTTGCGGAGCAGGGGCAGACGCCGCTGGCAGGAGCAGGTGATGAAGCGAACGCCGCCGGGGATCTCGCGGCGTTGCATGCGCTTGCGGTGGGGCGGCTGGGGGGCCACGCGGGCAGTTTACCGCTCGCGGCCGGCGGATGCACCGACCTCTCAGAGCAGAGGTCGGTGGCACGGCGTCGGTGCCACCCGCCGCACGCGCGAGGATGGCACGAGCACCCGCGACCCCGACGCCTCCTTCACCAAGAAGCACGGCCAGACCCACCACGCTACAAGGGTCACGTGGCCGTGGACCTCTCGAAGATCTTCACCGACTACCGCTTCACGCCGGCGAAGGAGCACGACTCGCGGCACATCGACGACCTGCCGGTGAACGAGGACAAGGCGGTGATCGTCTACAGCGACCGGCGTCGGCGTGAGGAGCTACGTCGCCGCGGGGTGATCGATGCCATCTGCTCCAAGCGCAACCGGGGGCAGGAGGAGTTCTATGGCTGGCAGGAGCGTTGGAACACGACGGTCTCGCGCCTGCGCGCTCGGGTGGAGAACCCGCTGGGGATGCTCAAGCAGCAGTTCGGACACCGGCGGGTGCGGTATCGGGGGCGACAACGCAACGAGTTCGACTTCGCGATGATGCTGACCGAGTGCAACCTGAAGCGGAGCCTGAGCCTGGGGCAGGGGGAGCCGACACCCGGATTCCCCGCGGGTGGCGCCGAGCCCGCGCCGCCGGCGTCCGAGGCGGGCGAGAACACGCCGAGCCAAGCAAGATTGATCTGGCTGAATCAAAGTTCAAAGGTTCCAGCTGCTTATTCGGCCCGTGCTCATTCGGTGCGCTACGATGCACGGGAGTTGAAACGATCAACACAGCGAGTGGCAGTCGACATTCAGAATTCCCGGCCCGGGTGGCTCGGCCGGTTGTTCCAGGCGAGGCGGACGGCAGTGCTGCGCCAAGGCGACCGCGAAGAAAGCCCGGATCAAGAAGTCCGGGCTTGACAGCCGCGTCCTCGGCCACGTTTCCGCACGAGGCAAACGCAACCAAGCCCGACGCGATGCGGAGAACAAGTTAGTGACGCTCAGATTCCACGCGCGCCGTAGCCAAAGGACCGCTCACGATGCAGATTCAAGTTAACACCGGCAGCCAGACCCGAGGCTCCGCTGGGTGGTCCAGCGAAATCAAAGCAGTGATCGAAGAAACGCTCAGCCGCTCCGCTGATCGGATCACGCGGGCTGAAGTTCACCTCAACGATGAGAACAGCGCCTCCAAGGAAGGCGGTAACGACAACCGCTGTCAGATCGAGGTCCGAGTTGCCGGCATGCAGCCCATCAGCGTGACTAATCACGCTGATTCCCACGATGAGGCTCTGCGCGGCGCAGCGGACAAGATGGTAAACCTGCTTGACACGACTTTCGGCAAGCTCGAAAGCCGCTGACGGACGTGCGGCTGCTGGGCTGCGCAGTCATGGCAGACCGGACGAATCCAAGGAGAGTGTCCTGTGCAGCGATCGGCATGCCACCTCGTAGAGCGGGTTGTCGGGGCTACGATTGTCCTTGCCACTTGGTCCGTACTGACTTCGACCGCCGTCGCTCAAGTCACCGCTGACGGTGCGGGCTTGTCGCAAGAGCAAGCCTCAGTCGATCCCATTCCCACTCCAAGCGCCGCTCCGGGTGAAGCCGATCTAGCTCCAGCCGCCGCGAAGGTGGACGTGAAGCCCGTTTCGCGCGATGAGGATATTCGCAAGCGGCTTCAGAGCGTGCTCGATGCCACAGACTGGTTCGATGGTCCGCAGGTTCGCGTCGAAGAGGGAGTGGTCTTTCTCAGCGGCCGAGCGGAATCCGACGAACTCAAAAAATGGGCCGGCGATCTGGCGCGCAACACGCAGGATGTTGTCGCCGTGGCTAATCGGATGGCTGTGCCCAGGCCATCGACGTGGGATTTGCGGCCGGCGTGGCGCGGGCTGCTCGCGCTGTGGCGCGATTTCGTCCACTCGCTTCCGTTCCTCGTGTTCGCGCTGCTCATCCTTGCGCTTTCGGCAGGGGGCGTGGCTCGCCACGCGCGGCGCTCGATGGGCGCTTCGTCAGCGCGTGCGGGCTCGAATTCTCAGAAACGTGATCGCGACCGGCATCGGCGTCCTGCTCTTTCTCATCGGCACTTATGTCGTTCTTCGAGTGTCCGGCCTGACCCAACTCGCGCTCACCGTCGTCGGTGGCACGGGACTCATCGGCCTGGTCATCGGCATCGCGTTCCGCGACATCACCGAGAACTTCCTCGCCAGCATCTTCCTCAGCCTGCAGAGACCCTTCGAGACGGGCGACCTCATCGAGGTCACCGGCGAGACCGGCTACGTGCAGCTACTCAACATGCGCACCACCATCGTCATGACCCTCGACGGCAACCTTGTGCAGATTCCCAACGCCAGCGTCTACAAGAACAACATTCGCAACTTCACCGCGAACGACAACCGTCGCGAGGATTTTATCGTCGGCATCGGCTACGACGATTCGATCAACGAAGCACAGGCGGTCGCGGCCCAAGTGCTCATCATCGACCATCCCGCCGTGCTCCAGCGACCCCCGAGCCTGCCGTGCTGGCCGACAGTCTGGGCAAGGCGACCGTCAACCTGCGAGTGTACTTCTGGATCAACGGCCACGAGAGTAGCTGGCTGAAGGGACGCTCGTCAGTCATTCGACTGGTGAAACTCGCCTTCCAGAAACACGGCATCTCGATGCCCGATGAGGCTCGCGAAGTAGTGTTCCCACAGGGCGTTCCCGTGAGTATGCTTGTTCCGACGTCGGGCGCGGCGCCCGTCGGGCGTCCGCCTGCCCGATCCTCGACCGGGGACCTCGATGTGGCGTGGACGAAAGCGGAAGGCGGGTTGTCCAGCGAGGCAGGCGTCATCAAGGAACAGGCTCGTAAGGCCAAGCCAGTAAGCGAAGGCGAGAATCTTCTGGACGCGACTGCGGATCGGGATGTGAAGAGAACGACGACCGGCTCAACCTGATGGCCGCCTGCCGGCTCTTCCCGCCTCTTGCCCGACAACGCCAATCAACGCGGTCGTTGCACGGGACACGCTTCAGCGTCCTCTGCGGCTGTAGTAGTAGCCGCCGCCGCCGCCGAACAGCAGTAATAGAACGACGATCAATATGATCCAGCCAAGCGTACTCATGGTCGTATCCTTTCGTTGTGATCTGCAACAGAGGAGCATTGCGAGCAGCGATCGTATGGACTATCGGGCCATGTACTGAGGGACGCAGCGGTGTCGCTGGTTGATCCCGCCGCCAGTCGGGCGCCGCGCCCTCAAGTCACCCAGTCGTGTTCTTGCTCCCGCTCTTGTGGCTGCGCGGAGTTTGGGTCAGGGCCGAGGCGGCGACGGCTTTGACCGCCTTCGTCGTCTTCGGTTCGCTCAGGAGCTTCGAGGCCTTGGACGCCACTCCCTTGGAAGTCTGGTCGTTCTTGTTCTTGGCCATGACTTGGTGTCCTTTCAGGTGGAGGCAATTGCCAGACGGATCAACCGAGCAGCAGCGTGGTAAGGGCTGGGGCGGATGTGCGGTATTCCATGAGGTTGCCCCTTCCGTGTGCCGATCGGTTTCGGCGGGCATCGCGTTGTTCCGTCGGTGCCGAATCCGCTCCGAAGGCGAGGCGCGCACCGCGATTGATTCATTTATGGCGATCTTGATGTGCGTGACTACGGCGGAATCTTCCCGCATCCACGGGGACGGTCGGCCCAGATCGGGCCGGCGCGGCGACGCAGCGAGGACTTGGGAGTTGGTATGAACGACTCATCCGGGATTTCACATTCGACTCTCTTCCCACGACCGTTGTGGGCCAACTTCGCTGGTTCTACAACACCCCTGTGCCAGTTCGACGCTGATTCTGATCGCTACGCCATCCGGCGGTGCTTGTGTTCGTGATGGGTTCGCATGTGTTTGACGGTGGCGACGACCGACTTGCCGGCGGGTGGCGCCCTGCTCCGCTTCCGGTGGTACTCATCGAGGACAGCGCGGGCCAAGCGTTGCCGCAGGGGCCGGTGAACGGGGTCCCAGCTCATGAGCGTCGCGGCCAACGCCAGCGAGAACGCCGACCAGCCCTTGCCGATCGCCAAGGGCGCCAGCAGCGGGCTCATGACCCGGACCAGCGCGTGCCGATAGACTGTGTGCGCGGCATCCCTGCCGCCAACCGATGCTCTGTACATCGTGGCCTCCTTGCTCTGGTTGCTGATCAGCACAACAACCATCGGCTCGGAGGCCGCGCCGGCTGGCGCGCTCCGCAAAGATTGTCCCGTCAGGCCTTTACGTGCCGATCAGAACGCGGGAGTTCACGGCATTGGGTGCCACCCCCTTTTTCCTTTTCTTCTCCTTCTCCCCCCCCCCCCCGCCCCAACGTTTTTTTTCCCCCCCCCCCCCCCCCCGGGGGGAGGGGGGGGACCGGGGGGGCCGGGGGGGGCCCCCGTGGTGGCCCCTTTTTTTAATCCCCCCCCCCTTTCTTTCCCCCCCCCCCCCTTTTTTTTGAAGTTCCCCGCCGAAATTTCTTTCCTCCCCAATCCGGGACCCGCCTGGCCCCGGGGGGGTTGCCCCCAACCCCGGCCGCTGGGTTTTTCCTTTCCCCGTGCCGCCGCCCGGCCCCCCTCCCCCCGCGGGGCAGGACCCCCGCCGCGCCGGGGGTTGTCCCGGGGGCGGCCCCGGGCGCCTCCCGTTCCCGGTCTTATTTGTGCGGGGGGGGGGCTTCCCCCCCCCAATTTCTTAAGGTTTGGGGGGCCGGGGGGCGAACCCCGGGGGGTAAAAAACCCGGCTCCCCCCCGGGGGGGGGTTTAGGCCCCCCCCCCCGGGGGTACCGTTGCGGTTGCCCTCCCCCCCTTTTTTTTTTCTCTCTCTTTCTTCTCTCCCCCCCCGCGGCGCGCGCGTTTGTCCTCCCCGCCTCCCGCCGGCGGGTAGGGGCGGGGCGTGGGGGCGGGGGGGCCGTGTGGGCGTCGTTTGAGGTTGTTGTCCCCCTCCCTTGTCCCCGTCCCCGTCCCCGTCTGGCGGTTCTTGGCGGGCCCGGGGGGGGCCCCGTGGGTTGTGGGCCTGGGGGAGCGGGGGCGCCGTCGCTGGTCATGGGCCGACGAAACCACCCGCACTATGCCGCTCCGCCGCCTGCCTCCGGCGGTGTGGGCGCCGGGGGGGGGGGGGGGGGCGGGGGGGGGGGGGGGGCGGGGGGGGGGGGGGGGGGGGGGGGGGGGGGGGGGGGGGGGGGGGGGGGGGGGGGGGGGGGGGGGGGTGTCAGCGCTCGCGTCCGGGGGCGGGGGCTTGGGGAGCGGGGCGGGCTCGGGGGTGGCGGGGGCGTCAGGGGCGTCGGGCGCGGGGATGAGGGTGGTGGCGGCGAGGCCAAGCCACTCGATGTGGTAGCCGCTCTCGACGAAGGGGCCGACGAAGGGGGGCTCGTCGAAGGGGCCGCGGACTTCGCGGGCGGGGTCGTAGACCGGCTCGGCCGCGAACTCGACGGTGAGTCGCCAGAGGTGGGCCGAGGGCTCGGCCTGCAGGCGCGCGACGAACTTTGCGGGCACGGTCACGCGTTCGGGCTCGCCGAGGGGCAGGAGGGAGACCTCGTCGTAGATCCGCAGCACGGCGTCGAGGTCGCGAGAGCCGGGGATGGGTTGGAGATCCGAGAGCGCGACCAGCCAGTCGCGCCGACCCTGGATCTCGTGGTGCATCTGCTCGCACCAGTCCTGAGCGGCGCGGTCGAAACCGTCCCGCGGGCTGGCCTTGGGCAGGTAGGCAAGGTCGCGTTCGTACCGTCGGCGGAGTTCGGCCGCCAGGGAGGCGGGGCAGGCGAGCGGGTCGGCGGGGAGATCCGCGAGGGCCTCGACGCCATCGCTTCCCCGCGCGTCCCGGAGTTCCGAGGTGAGCCTGGCGATCTCTTCCCGGAGGTTGGCGATGAGTGTCTGCGCGTCGCGGAGCTGCTCGCGCGTGTCCAGCAGCTCGGCCCGGAGGGCCTCGGAGGTCTGGGCCGTGGCGGGGGTTGCGGCCAGGCCCGCGAGGGCGAGGAGGACGGACGCCAGCGCCGCGCCGGGCGTGGCCCGGAAGCGCGGGCCCCTCGAGTGTCTGATCCGAAACCGCGTGATCGGCCGTGGGTGTTGCATCGGTGCCTCCGGCCCCCGTGATACTCTACTCCGCCGGCCGCCCCGGCCTCGCCCATGCTGATACGACCCGAACGCCACCTGCCCCGGACGATCGATGAGCTGCTGGGCCCGGGGCTCGCCCGGAGGCTCGACCGGCTCGACGTGCTCAGCCGCAAGGTGTTCGCCGGGCGGCTGCCGGGCGAGCGTCGGAGCAAGCGGCGGGGCGAGAGCGTGGAGTTTGACGACTACCGCGACTACTCGCCGGGCGACGACCTGCGCCGGATCGACTGGAATGTCTTCGCGCGGTTCGACCGGTTCAGCGTGAAGCTGTTCCGCGCCGAGGAGGACCTCGGGCTGCACCTCCTGCTGGATTGCTCGGCCTCGATGCTGGCCGGCGGGGGCGACGAGCCGAGCAAGATCGTGTTTGCCCACCGCATGGCGATGGCGCTCGCGTATATCGGCCTGGTCAACCAGAACCGGGTGAGTGTGTCGGTATTCGGTCACTCCGGGGCGGACCCGTTGCGCCGGCTCGCGTCGCTCCGCGGCCGGGTGCAGACCTCGCGGGTGGCGAGGTTCCTGCTCGAGAGCCTCGCGGACGCCGAGGCCGGGCTCGGTCCTGGCGCGGTGGAGCGGGGGCGGGGAGACTTCGAGCGTGCGATGCGGGCGTTCGGCCTGTCTCGCAGCGGGTCGGGCGTCGTGATCCTGCTGTCCGACGCGCTGATCCCCGATGGCCTCGAAGCCGGGTTGAGCTACCTGGTCGGCGGTGGGGGGGTCGATGCGACGCTGATCCAGACGCTCGCGCCCACGGAGATCGCGCCCGAGCGGGGCGTGGGGGCCGGGCTCGTGGGCGACCTGCGCCTGACCGATGCCGAAACGGGGCGCGGCGTCGAGGTCACGATGTCGGCGGGCGTGATCCGGCGCTACAAGCAGCGGCTCGACGCCCACGTGGAGCGCGTCCAGCGGGCGTGCAACTCCCGGGGCATCGGCCACCTGCTCGTGCCCTCCGATTCGGATGTGGGTGACCTTGTGCTCTCCCAACTCCGCCGGCGCGGCATCGTCGGCTGAGCCTGTACTGGCGCGGGGGCCGGGCGTCGCTCGCGAGCCCCTCCGGCCCGGGCGCCGACCACCCACCCCGGCGGCTCCTATCGTTGATCGAGAGCACCCCGGACTGCAAGGAGTTCCGCCATGACCACGGCTACCGCGACCAAGGGCCTTGAGGGCATCATCGCCGGCGACACCCAGATCTGCTCGGTGGAGCAGGGCGCGTTGATCTACCGCGGCTACGAGATCCACGACCTGGCCCAGCATGCCACGTTTGAGGAGGTCGCGCATGTGCTGCTGGTCGGGCACAAGCCGGACGCCAAGGAACTCCAGTTCTTCAAGGACGAGCTGATCGCCAACCGGGCGCTCCCGACGCAGGTGGTGGACTTCCTGCACGCCGCGGGCCCCATGCTGCGCGAGGGCACGGCGGTGCCGATGGATGTGCTGCGGACGGCGGTCTCGATCCTGGGGAACATGGACAAGGAGAGCCAGAGCAACTCGGCCGAGGCCAACCTGCGCAAGGCGAAGCGGCTGACGGCGAAGATTCCGACGATCATCGGCCACATGCAGACCATCATCGACGGCAAGGAGCTGGTGGCGCCCAACACGGGCGGCGACGCCAAGCTCAGCCACGCGGCGAACCTGCTGTACCTGATGAGCGGGAAGAAGCCCAGCACCGAGTTTGCGCACGTGGTCGATGTCTCGCTCATTCTGTATGCCGAGCACGACTACAACGCGAGCACCTTCGCGAGCCGCGTGATCAGCGCCACGCTCAGCGACATGCACGGCGCGGTGACGGGCGCGATCGCCGCGCTCAAGGGCCCGCTGCACGGCGGGGCCAACGAGGCCGCCATGGAGATGCTCCGGGAGATCCGGGCCGACATCGGCCCGGCCAACGACCCCGCGAAGATCGAGGCCTGGATGCACAAGGCCTTTGCTGACAAGCGCAAGCTGATGGGCTTCGGCCACCGGGTCTACAAGAACGGTGACCACCGCGCCCCGATCCTGCACGGCCTCGGGCGCAAGATCGCCGAGGGGCGGGGGCCCGAGTTCGTCCGCCTGTTCGAGCTGGGCGAGAAGGTCGAGAAGATCATGCTCGACGAGAAGCAGATCCACCCCAACGTCGATTTCCCGTGCGGGATGACGTACTTCGTGATGGACATCCCCGTGCCGCAATACACGCCGATCTTTGTCGCCTCGCGGATCACCGGCTGGTGCGCGCACATCATGGAGCAGCACGCCAACAACCGTCTGATCCGTCCGATCGCCAACTACACCGGCCCCAAACTCAAGAAGTGGAACGGCTGACCGGCGGGGCCTGATCCTGCCCCGGGAGGAGAGTCATGGGGCTCGTTGTGCTGCCGGGTGAAGACCTCGATCTGGGCCTCCTCCGCGTCGCGGGCGAGCACGCCGCGGGCGCGGACGCGCAGCTTGCTCGGGTCGCCGCCGACCCGGTCGGTGCGGTGCACGAGGCCCGGCGTCATATCCGCTCCCTGCGGGCGCTGATCCGGATTCTCCGTCCGCTCTGGGGCGAGGAGGAATCTGGGGCCGCCCGGGGGGCGCTGCGAGCCGCCGCGGCCCTGCTCTCCCCGCACCGCGACGCGCACGCCCAGATCGCGGCGCTCGATCGCCTCGCGGAGGCGATCGGGGTGGGGGGGCGTTCCGAGATGGAGTGGGTGCGGCCCGTCCTCGCGGCCTCTCTTGAGCGTTCGACCATGGCCCTCGCCGACCAGGCCGGCGACGCGAGGGCCCTGCTCGCGGGGTGTGCCGTGCGGTTGCGGATGGCGGATGGGGGCGCCGAGCGGCCCCGCGTGGACATCGCTCGCGCCGTGGCAAAGTCGGCCGGGCGGGCCCGCAAGAGCTTCCGCAAGGCGCGAGAGCACCCGCGCCCCGAGTGTGTTCATGATCTGCGCAAGCGGTGCAAGGACATCCGGGAGCAGGTGCGGGCGCTGGTCCCCGTCGATCCCAAGCCGCTCGGACGCATCGAGGGCGGCTACGACCGCGTGTGCACGCTGCTCGGTGAGACGAGGGACCTGGAGATGCTGCGTGATTCGCTCGCGGGCATCGGGCCGGAGCTGCCGGAGGCCGGCCCGCTCATCGAACTCCTCCGCTCCGCGGCCGCGGAGCGCGCGGCGGACTGCACCGAGCACGCCCTGCGCCGGGCCCGCAAGGCGACGCGTCGGGGCGCTCGGAAGCTCGGTGGCCTGCTCGGATCGTGAAGTATCGATCAGCCTGCGGCCACGGCGAGCGGGTCGGGTTTGGCTTCGATCGTTGAGACGGAGGGGCGTGAGCCCGAACGGCCGAGGATTTCGAGGTAGATCGATTCCACCTCCTCGACATGCTGGGGGTAGCTCCACAGCGTGCTCACCGCGTGCACCTCGCGTGGGCTTGGCAACTCAACCTCGCCGCGCACGACGCGGGTGATCTGGTCGGCGAGGGCCTGCTCGTCTCCCCCGGGGAACAGGAGGCCGTTGCCCATCCCGCCGTTCGCCTGGCTCGCCGGCGATCCGGGCTCGCAGATCCAATCGACCGGCCCGCCGAGGCGCGAGGCGAGGATGAACTTGCCGGCGTGGAGATGCTCGAGCATGACCAGGGGGGAGTTCTCGAACCAGATATGCGGGAGCACCGCGACGTCGTATTCCCCGCCGCCGGCGAGCAGTTGGAGGGTGTCGTATCCGCCGAGGAAGCTGACCTCGGGATAGGGGCTGAGCATCTTCCGGTAGCCCCAGTCGCCGCCGCCGGCGTGCACGAGGAACTGGCACCGCTGGCGGTCCTCGCGGGTGAGTCGGGCGATCGCCCTGGCCAGCACGCCGAAGCCCTTGTTATTTCGTGTCGTCCCCCAGAAGGCGATACGGAGCGGTCGGCGGGCGGTGTGGGGGTTCCAGGGCCGGACGTCGTAGTAGGGCGATCGCTGCGCCCGCCGGTTGATCTGGTCGAAGTGGGGCTGGCCGAGCCGGACGTGGCGCAGTCGCGCGCGCCGGCGACGCCCATGGCCTCGTAGGCCCGACACATGAAGGCGCTCGGTGGGGTGACGAGGTTGGCTCTATTCAGGGCGGCGACGCCGTTCTCGCGGCGTGCTCCGTAGTGGTTGACCACGCGCAGGTGGAGGTCTCGCGACGCGAGAAAGCGCTCGTTGGCGTCGGCCGGCGCCCGGCCGAGGGAGTCGATTTTGTCACGCTCGAGCACGGTCAGACCGTGGTCGAACGTCCCTGGGTGTGTCGAACCTCCCGCCTGGAAGCCCCGCGCCGCCTCGGGGTCTGGTTCGACCAGATCCTCCTCGCGCCGGGCGGTCGCGGGCGGTTTGCCCGCGAGGCGGGCCGCTGCCAGGGCCAGGGCGCGGCGGAGCGCGATGGTCAGCTCGGCGCCCACGACGCGTTCGATATCCTGCATCGTCGCCCGCCGGCGTCGCGCCCGTCCGGGTTCCGGCGCTTCGAGGCATCCCACGCATCGCTCGCCGCCCTCATAATCGAGGCAGCACTCCTTCTCCTTGTGGAGGAGGTCGACCTGCGGGCACGCGTAGTGGTAGTTGTGCGGCGTGACCACGACCGGGAGCCCCGCGTCGCGGATCGCTCCGACCGTGTCGAGCGCGTAGCCCTCCAGGGAGTGGATATGCACCACTTCCGCGCCGACTCCGCGCAGCCAGGTGAGTACCGCCCGCGTGTCGGCGGGGCTCGTGGCCTCCTGCCGGACATTGAGGAAGTTGCTTGAGGCGGGGGAGAGGTTGCGGGAGTTGAGCAGGCTGAAGCACTCGATGCCCCGCCACGTCTCGGTTCGGCGCACGGTCGGCCCACGCCGGAGCAGGGAGTAGTGCATCCCCGACCGGAGATAGAAGACGTGGTGCCCCGAGAGGGAGAGCCCGGTCGCAAGCTCCGACGCATTGAGGTTGTACCCCGATCCCTCCCGGGCCTGCGCCGAGAGCCTCGCCCAGCCGAGGATGGCGATGCGGAGGGGGTGGTCGGTCCGCATCCATCCCTCGGGCGTTGGCGTGGCGATCGCTTGGGTTCGTCTGGTCATGCCGTCCTCTCTCCGGCCGGAAAGCCGCCGTACTTCTCCGTCGAGCGGAAGGGTCTGAGGCGGAGCACGTACACCGCGGCGCGGAGGCCGGTCCGCGACCAGGCCCAGAGGAACTTGGCCTTCGTGCCCAGCGAGTCGCGTTCCATCCGGCATCGGTGGAGCGCCTTGGGGTCGATGTGCAGGCTCCATCCGCCGAACACGAGCGGGAAGTCGTTGGTCTGGTCGAACACCACGGCCGCATCGGGCCTCCGCTTCCACAGGGAGAGCTGCCGGCGGAGCGCGACGCCACCGACGCGAGTAGACGATGCGTTCGACACCCTCCGGGGTCGCCTCCGCCCCGGGCGCGTCGTTCCGCACGATCTCCGTGAAGTCCGGAGGTGTGAGCCCGCGCTCGGCCGCGAATTGCCGGATCTCCGAACGCACCTGCCCGGCCCAGCCGATCGACCGGCCATCGCGGCAGAGAAACGCGAGGCGGGCTCCGGGCCGCAGCAGTCCGGCACGTTCGGCGGCCGGCCCGATCCCCTGCTCGGCGGGGCCGTCGAACGAGAGTTTGCCGGCGCGCCCGAGACAGATATCGTCCACGGTGCGGCGCATGATCTCGGCGTGGAAGCCGCGACGCATCACCAGCGCGCTCGCGGAGTCACGCATCAGGGTGTACAACCGGCGGGCGACCACCCGGCGCAGCTCGGCCGGCGGCAGGACCTTTTCCATCATCCAGACCACGTTGCGTTGGGCGTAGTAGAGGCGGGCGGGGGTCAGCTTGTAGTGCCAGGGCGTGTGCAGCACCGTCGCGTCCAGGTTGAGCACCACGCGGTAGCCCGCCTTCGCGAAACGCATGCACCAGTCGGCGTCGTCGCAATAAATGAAGTACCGCCAGTCCCACAATCCGACCTTCCGGACGCCCGACCACCGGGCGAGCATCGAGCACGCGGAGACGACATCAACCTCGCGCAGCCCCTCGAATTCACGCTCACCCTTGGGCCCGCCGACGCGCGAGACCCACTCGCGGTGCGAGCCCTCCAGCCGGTGCCCCCGGGCGGGATGATCGTCCATCAGCCCGGTCTCGGGGTTGAAGTAGATCGTGGTCTCGATCGTTTCGGCCGGGCGCTCGATGTGGACGGTCCGGGTGCCGACCAAGCCGATCGACTCGTCTGACTCCGCGGTGCGGACGAGCCGCTCGCAGGTCTCGGCGGGCATGCGCACGTCGTCGTCGACGAGCCACACGTAGTCCGGCCGCGAGGATGCGCCGGCGTCGTCGAGGACCCGCTCGACGAATGCAAGGTCGGTGTTGAAGCCGCCGCAGCCCCCAAGGTTGGCGGTGTTGCGGATGATCGTCAGCGAGCGGAAGCCGAGGGTGTTCGGGCCGCCCACGCTGTCCGGCGCCCGGAACGCCGGCTTGTGCGCCGCGTCGGTAGGGTTGTCCACTTCGCGCTCGGGGCGGAATCGCTCGCGGAGGTGCTCTGCCGTGCCGTCGGTGCTGGCGTTGTCGCACACCACGACGTCGAGCCGGTCGATCGGAAACGTCTGCCGGGAGAGGTCCTCCAGCACTTGGGCGACCATCTCCTTGCGGTTCCACGTGACGAGCAAGGCCGCGACGTTGGGGGCGCGGACGGGAGCCTCGACGGCGACCGGCCGCGGAGCGGCGTGGAGGGCGGTCGGGTGTTGGTGTGTCACGGGCCGACCCTCGCGGCCGGCGTGGCGGGCCGGCCCACCTGCCGGGAGAGGAGGGTGGCGTAGTGGGCTTCGAGTTCTGCGGCGTGCTCGGCGATGCCCTTCGGGGCCATGACGTTGGCCCGCATGGCGTCGAGCAGCGTCGGCTCGCGGACGACCTCGGCCAGGCGTCGGGCCAGGTCGTAGCGGTCATTCCCCCGGAAGAGCAGGCCGTTGTGCCTGTGGCGGACGAAGTCGGGGATGCCTCCCAGCGCGGCCGCGAGCACAGGCACCCCGCAGCCAAATGCCTCGAACACGGTCTGCGGCGCGTTGTCCCACCACACGCTCGGCACGACGACCAGGTCTCGTCCGCCCAGGATCCAGGGGATGTCGGAGTAGTCGTAGGCGTATTGGTACGTCAGGTCCGCCAGGCGCGGGCGGAGTCGCTCGAACCGCCACTGCATCGGCTGGCCCTGGTGGGCGTGCACGGTAACCGAGAGTCGACGGAGGTAGTCCGGCGTGAGCAGCTCCAACGCGTCGGCGAGCACATGCAGGCCTTTGTAGTGGTTGTTGTAGCCGAGGAAGACGAGGCGGATCGGCCGGTCCGGCGTGTCTGCGAAGGGGGCCGGCGCGAACGCCAGTTCGCGGTTGGCCCCGACCACCTCGTTGATCCGGGAGCCGATGGGGAGCGCTCGCACGCGCGAGGGCTCGAGTCCCATGGAGAGGAACTTGTCCCGCACGAACCCCGAGACCGCGAGCACGCTGTCGCAGCCGTCGAGCATGGCCAGCATTGACTGGGCGCCGTCGGCCGAATGCGTGGAGCGACCCCGGCTCGGGCTCGGGCTCGATCAGATTGAGCAGGGGGGTCCATGCCGGGTCGAGCGGGCGGGCCTCGAAGCCGTGGCGTTCCTTGTCGGTCAGGCTCCGTGCCTGGCCTCGAATCTCTTCGGGCGCCGTTGAGGGCCGGGCGTGTCGGACGGCCGACGCGTCGGGCACAGGCATCCCCGGCGTCTCGATCGGCGCGGGTTCGGGGGCCGGTTCGGGTGCGGGCCTCACCGGCTGCCCGCTCATGTAGCGCTTCACCTCACCGAGCAGCTCCCTCGCGACCGAGGGCGGGGCCGGTGGGGGCGCCGGTCGTGGCGCCGCCCCGGGGTGCTGCTTGCGGAACTTCTCGACGTAGCGCTTGGCGCGATCGAGCATCTCTTCCCGGGGGTTGCCGCGCTCGATGCAGGTGGCGCACCGGCGGCCGCCGTCGCTGTCGAAGCAGGGGGTGGTGTGCCCCTGCATCAGGTAGACCTGGGGGCAGATGGTGTGGTAGTTGTGGAGGCTGTAAACCACCTTGGCCCCGCTCCACGAGCCGGAGGGCTCGCGGGCCGCCGGGACGCATCCGGCGCTCAATCCCTCGATGTTGTGAAAGTGGACCAGGTCGGGCTCGAACCATTCAAAGAAGCGGCGGACCAACGCCTCGAGCGCGGGGCTCGAAGCCTCGCCGTCCGGGTCGTCGAATTGGAGCAGCGAGGGGGCGATGACCGGGCTGTTGATCACCTCGAAGACCCGGATACCCAGCCAATCGGGGTGGCGTCGGAGTTCCATCTCCCCAGGGTCCCCGGTTGGGGGCCGGGGTGTAGGTCACCCCGGAACATAGGCTGGCGACCTCGTGCCCCCGACGTGTCAGCTCGAGGCCCAGGGCCTGGCAATAGCCGTTCACCCCGCCCCCATAGGACGCCCCCGTCCCAGATATGGGCCCAGTTGACCAGCACGACGCGCATCTTCGGCCACTATAGCTAGGCTCTCCGAGAATGCCCCGGGTTCGCCGACGCGGAACCGCCCGTCCGTCTTCGCCAATGATGGTGCGCCAGTGGAGCCAAGATGATCCGCAAACAATGCGATAACTGCGAGCGATGGATCGAGGTCGAGGATGACCTCGCCGGTCAGAAGGTCTCCTGCGGGGCCTGCGGCGATATCAACCTGATGCCAGCCGCGGTGGGGGTCGTGGCGGATTCAGGACCGGTCGCGACTTCCGCCGCCGCCCGTGACAAGCCCGGCCGGCTTGGGCTGCCGCCCGATTCGGGCCCCGAGCAGCATGTGCTCAAGGTTCGGCCCGCGATGATCCGCGCCCGTCCCGGGCTGTTTCTTGCCCATCTTTTCGTCATTATCGCCGGGCTCGCCGGGGCGGGCTGGGGGCTCGTCGGGCCGGCCTCTGGCTTCAGGACGGCCGCCCTTGCTCTGGGCGCTGCGGGGACCGTCATCGCGGGCGCATCCCTGGGGGTCTGGAAGATCAAGACCCTCGGCGCCGCGCTGGAGATCACCAACAAACGGACCGTCATGCGGACGGGTCTGTTGAGCCGGGCGACCAGCGAGGTCGTGCACGACAACATCCGCAATGTGCAGGTCGTTCAGACCTTTTGGCAGCGGATCTGGAAGGTGGGGACGCTCGGTCTCTCCAGCTCGGGCCAGGACGGGATCGAGATCGAAATCGGCGATATTCCCGATCCGGACCGGGTCCGAGAGGTGATCGACGCGTACAGGCCTCTCGGCTGAGGGCTGCGACGGGCTGGACGCACCTTGGTCCCGGAGGATGCCCGGCGCCCGCGCGACTACACTCGCCGCGAGTGGACGGCTCGATCCGAGCCCCCAAAACAGCCGAAGAGAACAGTGATGATCTGGATGTCCCGCATCAGGCTCCGCGTCTTCGCCTTCGTGGTCGGGATCGCGTTCACGGCGATCGGGCTGCTCTCGCTCACCGCCTTGCCTGCCCTGCCCGTTGTCGGGGTCGCCTTCGCCGCCGCCGCCGTGGCGGTGAACTCCATGACCTCCCGCCTCAAGCACTCCATCTGCCACGGGTGCGGGCGCCCGCTCGGCGACACGCCTTCCAGCCAGTATGGGGTGGTCTGCCGCCAGTGTGGCTCCCTGACCCTGCCCGGGAACGCCGGGGGCCTCGTGGATTCGGGCACCCTCGAGGACGAGGGCGTCGACGAGGTCGCCTGAACGGCTCCGAGCCGGACCTGTGCAAACTCGGGATCAGCGGCGAACACGCGATGAATGCGAACACAATGCAAACGGCCCCGGGGTCAGGCCCCGGGGCTCGTGCTTGAGTAGCGGGATTCGGGCCGATATCGGCTCAGTCTTCGGCGGCGAACTTCTTCTCGAACTCCTCGCGGCTGACCTCTTCGACGGCCGCCTGGGCGAGGATGGCGTCGAGCGTCTTGTGCTCGCGGACCTGCTGGAACACCGCGCCGATCTGGTTGGTCTGGATGAGTTCCTGGCGGAGCTTCTCCGGGCGCTCGCGGCGCTGGGCGGCCATCTGGGCGATGCGGGCGTTGACATCGCCCTCGGTCACCTGGACCTTCATCTCGTCGGCGGCCCGGTGGAGGATGAAGTAGAGCTTGAGTTCGCGGACGGCCACGCCGTGGCTGGCGTTGCGGAGGTCGGAGAGCTGCTCCTCGATGTGACGGGGATCGATCCCTCGATACATCAGCTCCAGTCGCCGGCGCTGGAGGTTGCGCTCGGTCTGGCGCTCGGTCATCTTCTCGGGGACGTCCATCTCGGTGGAGTCGATCAGCGAGCTGGCGACCTGCTGGCGCATGAGCGACTGCTGCTCGACGTTGGCCCGGGCCTCGATCCGGTTGCGGATCTCCTGCTTGAGCGCGTCCTCGCTGGGGAAGCCGTAGCCGAGGGCCAGGGTGGCGGCCTCGGCGGGCACGATCCGGTCGACCCGCTCGACCTTGAAGCTCATGGTGAGGTCGGCGCCGCGGATCCGCTCGATCTCATGGTTCTGCGGGCCCTTGGCCTTGATGGTGATCTCGTCGCCGGCCTTGGGCAGACCGAGCTGCTTTTCGAAGTCCTCGACCATGATCCCTAGGATCATGCCGCGCCCGTTCTTGTCGGCCTCAGGGGCCTGCACCACCGCGCCGTTGATGTTGTAGAACTCGGTGCCGTCGGGCAGCTCCATCCGGGCCACACCGGTCAGATAGTCGCCGGGCTCGGTGGCATCGCGTTCCTCGAGGTTGCCCTCGGTGATGCAGAGCCGCTCGAGCTCCTTGGCCACATCGTCGTCCGCGATCTCGAGCTTGGGCTTGTACACCTTGACACCCTTGAGCTCGGGCAGCACGAACTCCGGCAGCACCTCGACCTCGATCTCGACCGTGAGCGGCTTGCCCTCCTCGATCGAGAGGCCCTCGAGCATCTCGCTGCTCGGCTCGCCAAGCACTTGGAGCTTGTGCTCCTCCACCGCGCGCGAGTATGCCTCCGCGACCATCTGGCCCTTCGCCTCACGCTTCACCGTCTCCCCGAACCGCCGCTCCACCAGCCGGCGCGGCACGCGCCCCTTGCGGAAGCCGGGAAGTTCGGCCTCGACCGAGAGGGTGTCCAGCGAGTCGCGCAGCTTGGCCGCGACGGTCTCGGCGGGGATCTCGATCGTGATCTTCTTGCGGCTGGGGCCGACATCCGAAATCGACACGGTGTTCGCGGTGGCTTCCGCCATGACAGAGACCTTTCTGACGCTCGGCACGCCCCGGGCCCGGGGAGACGCTCCACGGGCCGACCAGCGTGCGGTGCAGGGGACGGCAAGTCTAGGGGGGAGGGGAGGATGGCAAGTGCAGGATTGGTCGGGGCAGCGGGTGCCGGGCTGGGCGGAGCCGGGAGGGCACCCGGACGCGTTGCCGGCAACGCCAGCAGCTGGCGGGCTCAAGTTCTCACCCGAACCAGTCCATCTCGGCTCCTTCCCCCGCACCGCGGTTCACCCGTCGCCCGCGAGCACGACCCGTGCACCCGGCCACGCGTTCTGCCCCTCGCCCTCCCGGGCCTTCACCCTCTCAACCCCGTCGCCCGCATTGACACCCAAGCCCCTCCCCCGTAGCTTCCGCGCTTCGGAAGCCCTCCCCGCACCCGAACCCGGAGCCGGCCACCCATGTCCAACTCCCTCCAGGCCCACCAGCAGCGTCTCTTCTGGGGCTGCTTCATCGCCCTCATCACGACCGCCTTCGGCTTCATCTCGCGCATGTTCCTGATCGGGGCGTGGGCCACCGAGTTCGGGCTCGACGACGCCCAGGCCGGGCGCCTCGCCGGCATCGGTATCTGGCCCTTCGCCGTGAGCATCATCCTCTTCAGCTTCTTCATTGACCGCATCGGCTACAAGGTCGCGATGGTGTGCTCCTTCGTCGGCTACCTCATCTGGTCGGTGATGGGCGTCTCGGCCTACTTCATCTCCGGCGGCGGCCAGGGCAACCCCAAGCTCGCGTACGAGTTGCTCTATTGGGGCAGCCTGATCCTCGGCCTCTCCAACGGCACGGTCGAGGCCTACATCAACCCCGTCGTCACCACGCTCTTCAGCAAGAACAAGTCGCAGTGGCTCAACATCCTGCACGCCGGGTGGCCCGGCGGCCTCGTGGTCGCGGGTCTGCTCACCATCGGCCTCGACGCGGCCCACGTCGTGTGGTGGATCAAGATCGCCATCATCGCCCCGCCCGCCCTGGTCTTCTTCCTCATGCTCCTGCCCGAGAAGTTCCCCGTTCATGAGCGTGTCGCCAGCGGCGTCACCTACCGCCAGATGCTCTCGGAGTTCGGCGTCCTCACGGCTCTCGTCGTCGGCACCCTGCTCTCCCTCCAGCTCATGGACTTCTTCAAGCCCACAGGGAGCGTCGGATACGGACTCTGCATCGGCGTCGGCGTCGCCTTTGTCGCCGCATTCGGCTTCTACACCCGATCGCTCGGCAGCCCGCTGCTCTTCTTCCTCACGCTGATCATGATGCCCCTGGCCACCACCGAACTCGGCACCGACGGCTGGATCGAGGGCATCCTCAAGGGCATGGCCGCGGGCAAGTTCCACCCCGGCCTCGTCCTCGTGTACACCGCCTTCGTCATGATGGTCCTCCGATTCATGGCGGGCGCGATCGTCCACAAGATCAGCCCGCTCGGGCTGCTCATGATCAGTGCCACGCTCGCCGTGCTCGGACTGGTCTGGCTCTCCACCGCCGACGGGCTCATCATCTTCGGGGCCGCCACGATCTACGCTATCGGCAAGAGCTTCTTCTGGCCCACCATGCTCGGCATCGCCTCGGAGCAGACCCCCAGGGGAGGGGCCCTCACGCTCAACACGCTCGGGGGCGTCGGCATGCTCGCCGTCGGCACCCTCGGCTTCCCCTACATCGGCGCCCTCCAGGCCCACGAGCGGATCCAGGCCGTCAAGGGCGACTCCCACATCGTCGAGCAGGTCCCGGGCCTGGTCGATGCCGGGAAGCTCACCGTCACCGAAGACCGCACCATCTACGAGGTCATCAAGTACCCCGCCATCAACGACAAGACCCTGGCGGCCAGGCTCGAGGCCGTCCCCGAGGACGAGCGCGCCAAGGTCAGCGCCGAGATCCAGGACGTCAGCAACCGGAGCACCCAGCGGGCCCTCGCCAAGATGGCCTACTTCCCGGGCTTCATGCTGGCCTGCTACATCATCCTCTGGTTCTACTTCAAGTCCAGGGGCGGATACAAGCCCCTCGAACTCACCCTCGATGCCGACGCCACCCACCCCGCCCCCGAGGCCTAGTTCGGCCCTAGCATTGTCCCCAAGCCGGAGTGGCGGAATGGCAGACGCGGCGGATTCAAAATCCGCTTCTCGCAAGAGAAGTGTGGGTTCAAGTCCCTCCTCCGGCATTCTCGATCCGTTCGCGGCCGCACAGGATCTGACGAAGCCCGGCACTGAGTCCAGTGCCGGGCCGAGTCGTCCAGCCGGCCCGCGCTGATCACCGCCGGTCGGGGTTCACGCGGTAGATTTCGATCGACCCCGACACCTCGCAGGCGACAGCCAGGAATGTCGCGTCGCCCATCTTGAGCACCGCCAGCCCCTCGGGCCCGACTCCAGCATCCGCCGAGTCGCCCGGAGGCGCGTAGTCCACGAACTTCGCGCTCGCGGGCGTCGTGACATCGAACATCACCACCCCGCCGGTGCGCTCCAGGCCGATGAAGGCGAACTGCCGATCCCCGAGCCTCGCCACCGCCACGCCCTCGGGCTCCGGCCCCCGGTCGTCCGAACGCTGGTCGAAGGTCCCCGCGTCGCCGTTGCTGTTGAACCGGCCGGGCGCTATGGCGGCCGTGAGCACCTCGAGCCCCGAGCCCGAGTCGTACACGCGCTCGCCCGTCTCGGCGTCGAGGATGGAGAACGACCTCGCCCCCAGCGTGGTCGGCACGTCGATATCCCCATCGCCGTCGGTGTCCCCGTCGCGGACGGAGATGTGCAGCCGTCCCATCGCGCTCTCCGCCCGCGGGTCGCCGCCCCGGGCGAGCATGGTCGCGAGCAGGACCGGGTCGAGCTTCGCCTCGGCGAAGCGCACCTCATCGCCCTCGCGCGAGTCGCCCTCATTGGCCATCACCAGGAACTGCCGGCCCCCGACGCTGTACGCCGCGATGCTGTCGGGCATGGGCAGGCACGCCACCGCCTTGTCGATGTGCACGCCGCCGTCCCTGTCCGACGCGTCGATCACCTGCGTGAGCTTCCCGAGCGGCACGATCCGAGACCACAGGCCCGAGGCGAAGTCGAACCTCGCGATGCCGTTGTTCTCCTGCAGGGTCACCCACGCTCCCTCCAGGTCTGGGGCGATGTACTCCGGCTCGAGATCGAGCCAGGGGGTGAGCTTGCGCTCCGGCGCGATCCGGAGCCCTGCGAAGCCGACACCCTCGCCGAGGTGCTCGGGCGAGAGGTCGATCGTCGTGAGCCGATCGGCCCCCAGCCGGGCCGCGTCGCGGGGTCGGCGCACTCCTGAGAGGTCGAGCACGCTGATGGCTCCCGCCGGATCCACCTCCCCCGGCTCGCCCTCGTCGGCGACCAGCACGCGCCCGCCGTCGGGCGAGAAGCACACCATGTCGGGGTTGAATCCGACCGCGAAGGTCGCGATCACCTTCGCCGTCTCCGTCTCGAACAGCGCGAGCACGCCGGGGATGGTGTCCTTCTCCCCAGGGATGAGCGTCACGGCCCCGAATCCCCGCCCCGCGGGATCGATCGCGACGCTCGATGCGCTCGAGAGCCCCGGCACAAACGCGGTGCAGTCGATCGTCCCGGCCGCCGTCAGGCGCCCCTCGTCGCTCACCTCGTAGACATCGAGCCCGCGCTCGTGGGTCGCGAAGAGCTTGTGGTGGACCGGATCGAACGCCACGATCTCCGCCCCGCCCGAGGTCCCCCGGATGTGGTCCACCAGCTCCAGCGCACCCGGCGCCGCCGGGGTCGTCCGCCCCGCGGCCTCGACCCCCGCGGCGGATTCACCGCCGAGACTCCAGTCGCCCCGGAAGTACCCGGCGCTCACCACGCCGTCGATGCCCTCGCTGTAGACGTCGGCCGCGAGCACGGTGTAGTCCGGATACGCCACGCCCGAGACGAAGTAGGGCATCCGGTCGGTCGTGCGGCAGCCGGCGACGGTCGTCCCGCCCACGATCCCGACCAGCGCCCCGTCGCCGCCCTTGCGGGGCCGGACCGCGAGCAGGCCCAAATCACCGACCTCCTGCTCTCTGCCGAGCCTCACGCCCGCCCGATCGAGCGAGACATCGCCGCCCTCGAGCACCGCGCCCCAGGCCCGGTTGGTCGCCGAGTTGCCGTACAGGATGACGTTGCGCGAGCCGTCGGCCAGCGTGCTCCCCTGCTTGGCGCCGAGGAAGACCGCGTCGCTGACGACCTCGAACGCCCCGTTGCCACGATACTTGAAGGTCTCGGCGTCGAACCGCGCCTTCTCGAACGCCCAGGCGTTCTCGGCCTCGTCGCCGCCCGTGGCGTAGACGAGCAGCGCCCGATCCGCGAAGGCGTTCTTGAAGGGCCCGGAGTGGCCGGGCCCCTTGCGTTCGGGGTGCATCCCATGGTCCAGACGCCACGCCCCGCCGACGCGGGTCAGCAGCAGCGGCTCGTCGAGCGTCGCCGGCTTGAGGCTCAGGGTCTCGCCATCCAGCACGATCGTGAGCGCCTCGCCCGGCGTCGGCACGACAGCCTCGACCTCTTCGCCCGCCTCGTTCTTCCGCGTGATCGGGCGGCGCGTCTCCCCCAGGCGCAGGGCCAGCCTCGCCACGTTCTCCGTCGTCCCCTCGATCTTTCCGCCCGGCGCGTCGAGCGTCAGGTCGATCCTGCTGATCTTCATGGGCTCGCTCTGCTCGAGCACGCTCGCCCACCGGAAGTCGGCGGACACCCCGGGGCTCGCCGTCGCGAACCGAAGGTGATCGACCTGCGGGGCGTCGGTTGGACTTGAAGAAGTCGAACATCGGAGCCCAGTCCACGCACTGGTTGCCCCACCAGTGCCCCGCCCCGGGCTGCTCGAAATACGCGTAGTTGCGGTGGAACTCCGCCAGGCGAGCCCGCATCTGCCGCGCCTGTTCCACCGGCACGTTGTCGTCGGCGTCGCCGTGCAGGATGTACACCCCCTCGCCCGCGTAGTTGTCGCTCAGCGCCAGCGTGTCGCTCGGGCTCGCGGCCCGCGTGAATGCCTCGCGCACCGGGGTGCCGGTCCCGTAGTCCACCAGCCCGCCGTAGCTCCAGAAGCTGATCCAGCCGGCGCTCGGCCCGATGGCCGCGAAGCGCCCGGGGAACTGCACGCCCACCTGCCACGTCCCGTGCCCGCCCATCGAGTGCCCGGTCAGGTAGGTCCGGTCGGGGTCGGCGTGGAAGAGGGCCGACGCGGCGTCGAGCACCTCGATCGCGTCGGTGCGCCCCCAGTCCTCCCAATCGAAGCCGAAGGGGCGCCGGTTGGTGGGCGCGACGATATTGCCCCAGTCCTTGAAGTCGTAGGCCGCCGCCTGCCCGCTCGCCTCGACCGAGGCCCCGTGCAGGGTCAGGAAGAGCGCCGGGTGCTCCGGGGCCTCTCCCTCCGGCGCGTGCATCGGGGTCACCGCGTAGTACTGCACGCTCCCGTCGATCCCGGAGACGAACGTCCGCACATGCTTCTCGCCGGGCTTGCGCGAGCGCACGGAGATCACCTTCTGGTGCAGCACCATGCCGTCGCGCAGCACCTCGAGCATCACCTCGACCTTGCCCTCGGCGTCGGCCTCGCCCCGCGGCAGGCGCACCGCCGCCTTGTAGACACTCAGCCTCGGGGCCGAGATCCCGCCCGTCTCGACAATGGTCCCGCCCGCCGAAGCGCGCACGACCAGGCCCGGCTCGTCCTCCCCCGTGGCGTTGAGCAGGGGCACGCCCGCCCACAGGTCGCCGCTCTCGCCCTCGATCTGGTCGGGGAGCGTGAAATCGGCCGTGTCAAACGCGATCGGGGCCTCCGGCTCGACCAGCGTCGCGTGCAGTTCCCCTCTCGCGCCCCGGAAGAGCAGCGAGTTGGTCCCCCCGGCGCAGCATCACGGGCACCCGGAGCAGCCCGTTGCCGTAGGGATCACCCGAGCGCAACTCGTCGTTGACGTACACCAGGCTGTCGCCCCGGGCGTCGAGGATCATCGCCCGATCGCGATCGCTCTCGACCGTGGCGTACAGGTAGCCCCCCGCCATCGCGCGCCCACGGAACACCCCGTCGTCGTCGGCCTTGCCCGCCTCCCACTCGACGCTCTTGTCCCCGAGCGTCAGCGCGTCCCCCGCGCTCGGATGCACGCTCTCGCCCCGGGCATACGCCAGCGCGACAGGGTCGGTGAAGAAGGGCGCCCGCCCGGCTTGCCCCAACCGCTGGGCCAGCAGCCCCTCGCGGATCTCGATCGTTTGTTGGCCCCATCCCGTCGCACACGAGGCGGCCAGCAGCACCGCGGCGGATAACCACCGTGCCGGGCCGTGGGCCGAACCTGAGGCGAGACCGGATCCGAGGCGAAGGCGAGCGACGTCTGTCATGGCGGACTCCTTCCGCACCTAGTGTGGGCCGCCGGAGGGCGCAGGGCAAGCTGCGCCGGGGCCTACGCTTGGCCGTGCCCCGCCCCGTCCCGAGCACCCCCTTGCCAGACCACTCCAATCAGCCCGCTGTCCTCTGGCTCTTCTCGCCGATCCGGAGCGGGAGTTCGATCACCGTCTACGCCGCCGGTGCCGGCCTCGATTGCCCCGTCGCCGACGAGGTCTTCGGCCCGTGGGACCGGACCGGCGCGCCCTACCACTACCCGCCCTCGCAGGTGGCCCTGATGCGCGCCTTTGAGACCGCGGGACACACCCTGGCCCCCGCCGTCGTCGCCGGCGCCGACGTTCTCTTCGGCGCGCTCGCCCGGGGCCACCGGACCATCGCAGGCGAGCCCGCCGGGCTGGTGATCTGCAAGCACCCCCACGAGTCGATCGCCCCCGAAGATATCCGGCGTCTCTGGCCCCACCACCGCGCCGCCACGCTGCTCCGCAACCCGCTGTACGCCCTGAACAGCCTCTTCGTCCGTGGCTGGGACGAGGCGACCGGCGGGGGCACCATGCTCTCCTACTTCTCGACGATCGCCCGACGGTGGCTCGCCGACCCCAACCGCCTCGTCTACGAGGATCTCAAACGCGATCCCGCGGCCTACTTCGCCCGCCTCTTCGCCGCCTGGGGGCTCGAGCCCGACAAGGACGCCATCGCTCGCGCCGTCCGCTACCGCGAGTCCAACTACCACCATTCCTCGAAGGCCAGGCAGGCCGAGGACACCGGGCGCGTCAAGAGCGAGCGGGCCTGGCGCGTGCCCGAGCCCATCCTTGGGGCCTACCTGGCCGACCCGCTCATGCGGGAGGTCTTCGCCGCCGCGGGCTGGCCCGCCTCACGCGACGCCTACCCCGCCCCCGAGCCCGGATAGCGGGAACCGGCGGGCCCCGCTTCTCGGACAGTGGCTCGAAGCAAGCCCCCGGGCGACCTACCGTCTGGGGCGGTGGGCGACCCCCTCGCCCGCCCCGGCCGCGGAGGGCGGCCACGCCACAACCAACCACCCTCACGAGCCTCAGAGCACGAAAGGCAGACCGATCATGACCACTCCCGACCAGAACCGCCAGATCCAGCTCCGCATCGACGAGTCGAAGATGCACAACACCTACGCCAACACCATCCGCACGTCCTCCACCCAGGACGAGGTGGTGCTCGACTTCGGCATGAACCTGCCCATCCAGGGTAATAACAACGAGCCCGTGCTCCTCTTCAGCGTCGGCTCCCGCGTCATCATGAACTGGGCCGGCGCCAAGCGCCTCGCCATCAGCCTCGGCCAGGTCATCCGTGGCTTCGAAGAGCGCAACGGCGAGATCCAGCTCAATCGCCCCGGCCAGGGCGGCGACGCCCCCCGCCTCGCCGACTGATCGCAGCCATGCTCCAATCAGCACGGCCCCGGGCGAGCGCTCGGGGCCGTGTCGTTTGCAGGGATGATGTGGGGAGGCGGCCTACTTAAACCGGGGGCTGTTGATCCAGCCGTACGGCCGGCGGGCGGCGTTTGTGTCGTAGATCTTCCACCAGAACTGGTAGTCATACTTCAGGCCCGCGTAGACATCGAGGGCTTCGAAGTCGGCCTTGACGTCCTGCTTGGGCTCATCGTTGTCGTTCGGCGCCTTGAACAGGATTGTGGTCCCGTCGGCCTGCCACACGTGGCCGCCATGGTCGTGACGCGTGGTCAATTGATCGTTGTTTCCCCACAGGCCGTCGGTCACACTCCCGTTGTACCAGTAGGTGCTCTCCTCCCAGAAGATCGGCACGCTCGAAAAGAACGTCAGGTTGGCGTAGTTCGCTTCCTTGAGCTGCGTGCCCGGGTTTGCGGCGTCGGGCGGGATGTACCCCACGTGCACCTCGTAGCCGAGGCGATACCCGCTGGTGTAGGTCTCCATGCAGTAGTCGAAGTTCAGGTCCGTGTCGCCGAACACGCTGCCATCGGTGTTCTTCCCGACGCCCCGCCGCTTGTTGGTCGGACACTCGCCGATCTTGTCGGCCATGTCCACATACTCGTACAGGTAGCCCGGGCGATCCGTCTTGTCCCATTTGTTGTTGTTGTTGTCGTCAAAGAAATTCCAGTTGTAGTCGTACCAGATCTCATCCTTGTTGTCCTGCGCATACTGGAGCGCCGCCATGCCGATCTGCCGCATGTTCGACATGCACACGACCTGCTGGCCCGCCGCCCTGGCCTTGCCCAACGCGGGGAGCAGGATGCCGATGAGCAGCGCAATGATCGCGATGACCACGAGAAGCTCGATCAGCGTGAACGCGCGGAACCCGATTCGTCTGGTCATGACCGACTCCCTGGTCCCGGGCCCGGAGGCCCGCAGATGCAGCCCGGAGCCGCGAGAACCGCGGCCCTTCCCAATATCCAGCATACACCGCTCCGCTATTCGTTCAACCCGGATTCCACGTGATGGGTCCGATTACTACCATCACGCCCGATGCACCAGCCCGCGCCAGGTCGAACGACTCGCCTGAAATCTCGGTCGCGATGGGCTGTGGGGTGGGCCATCTACCTCGCGCTGCTCATCGCTTCCCACCTCGTCCAGGCACGCCGCGCCCCCGGCGAATCCGCCGGCCAAGAACCACTCGCGACAATCGCCGCCACCACGACCGAAGGCGCCCTGCCCGGTCGCACGCAGCAGATTGCCTATCTCCGCTGGCAACCCGCCGCCATCCAGCAAGACCGCCCCGTCGTCGTGATGCTCCACGGCTCGCCGGGCGAAGGCGCCGACTTCACGCGCCTCGCGCCGCCGCTGCGAGACGCTGGATACGACGTGATCGCCCCGGACCTTCCCGGGTTTGGAGAATCGTCCAAGCAGATCCCTTCTTATGCATTCAAGTCACACGCGTATGCAGTCCGCCTGCTCCTCGACCAACTCGGCATCTCGCGCGTCCACCTCGTGGGCTGGTCCCAGGGCGGGGGCGTCGCCCTCCAGTTCGCCGATCTCTTCCCCGACCGCACCGCCAGCATCACGCTCATGGCCGCCATCGGAGCCCAGGAAGCCGAGGGTTCCGGCTCCTACGCCTTCGAGCACTTCAAGTACGCGCTCGGCTACGTGGGCCTCGTCCTGGGCGGCGAGGCCGTTCCCCACTTCGGCCTCCTCGGCTCGCACGAGTTCCGGCACAACTTCATCCGCAACTTCTGGGACTCCGACCAACGGCCCCTCCGCGCCATCATGCAGCGTCTCCAAGCGCCCACCCTCATCCTGCACGGGCGACACGATTTCCTGACCCCCGAGTGGGGCGCTCAGCTCAGCCACCAGTTGATCCAGCCCAGTCGGCTCGTCGTGCTCGACGCCAGCCACTTCCTGCCCTTCCTCCAGGCCGACGAGGTCGCCTCGCACCTCCTCGCCTTCTTCGCCAGGCACGACCAGCCCGGGGTCCCCGTGCTCCGGCAGGTCGTGGATCTCTCCCCGCCCGATGACTCCGCCTTCGCCCGGGTCAACCAGGCGCTCCTCTGGTGCCAACGCACGATCCCGTGGTGGCTCGTTCTCGCGACCCTCGCCGTCCTCACGGCATGGGACGCCGAGGTCACCGCGGCGCTCGCCGGCCTCCTCGTCGCCATGGTCTGGGTCGATGCCGGTGTCGCCGGCGTCGCGCTCTCTCCGGTGCGATCGTGCGCGCGCTGGCGGCGTGGCGCCGCGCCGCCCGCCCGGGCTCCGAGTTTCCCCGCGCCGGCGCGATGACCGCCTGGTCCGCAGAACTCGCCGGGGGAATGATCGGCCCGCTCATCCGGACGCGTCTCCAGCCTTGGCGCCGGGACGAGGCCGTCGGCGCCGCCGCCCGCGTTGCGTGCCGAGGACCGACCCGAGCCTCGTCGTTTGGCCTCGTTCTGCGCCTCGTCCTCGGGCTCCTCCTGGGCGCCGGGTTGTGGACCGGCCTCGCCTTTCTGGTCTCGCTCATCCTCGCGGCCTACCTCCGCTTCAAACTTGGCGACGGCCTCCCGATGCTCGTCGTGACCCTGCTGGCCGCCATCGTCGCGGTCCGAGTGTTGCTTTTCACCCTGACCTGGACCGGCCGCCAACGCATCAAGGCCACGCTCACACGCATGTTCCGCCACGAGTTCTGGCCGGGCTGGGCCTACTACAGCCCCCTCGTGCCCTGGCTCGCCTGGCTCGGGCTGCGCCACGGCGGGGTCATGAGCTGCACCTGCGTCAATCCCGTGATCGGCGCCGGCGGCGGAGTGGTGGGGGAGAGCAAGCACGCCATCCTCCGCGCCCTCGACGCGCTGGGAGCCGCGGTCCTCGCGTGGGCGGTGCTCGAGCCCGGCGAGCCGAAGCAGCGCTTCGCGGCCCTGCAACGCTCGATGACCGAGGGCCGCCTGCCACGCGACTATCCGGTGGTCCTCAAGCCCGACGCGGGCCAACGTGGCTACGCCGTCCGCATCACCCGCTCCGACGAGGCCGCGCTCGACTACCTCGCCCGCATGGACCGCACCGTCGTCGCCCAGGCCTTCCACCCCGGACCGCTGGAGGTCGGGGTGATGTGGGTCCGCGATCTGCACCCCCAGCCCGGGCGCACCGGGCGCTTGTTCTCCCTCACCACCAAGCATTTCTCCGACCTCGTCGGCGACGGGCGCCACACGATCGAGCAGCTCATCTACCGCCACCGACGCTTCCGCTGCCAGGCCGACACCCTGCTCACCCGCCTCGCCGATCGGCGCCTGGAAGTGCCCGCGCTGGGCGAACACATCCGCCTCGTGAGCGTGGGAAACCACTCCCAGGGCGCGATCTTCCGCGATGCCTCCGAGCACATCACCCCCGAACTCGAGGCGTGGATTGATCGGGCCGCCACCGCGTTCTGCGCCGAGCCGCCGGCCGGCATCACGCTCCCGGAAGGCGACAACGGGCTCGACTTCGGCCGCTTCGACATCCGGGTCGAGTCCATCGAAAGGCTCCGCCGGGGCGAGGGCCTCGCGATCATCGAACTCAACGGCACGGCCGCCGAATCCACCAACATCTACGACCCCGACAAGTCGCTCTTCTGGTCGTGGGGGGTGCTGCTGAGGCAGTGGGCCACCCTCTACGCGCTCGGCGGGCGGCGTCGTGCCCTCGGCGTCCGCGCCATGGGCCCGCTCGAACTCCGCCGCGCCTGGCGAGAGTTCGACCGAGATCGGCCGGCCATGCGCGTCGCCGACTGATGCGCCTCCCGGCCCCGGGCTTCTGCTAGCATGAGGCCATGAACAGGACTCGAACGACCCGCCCCCATCGCCGCCCGCCCACTTCTCTCCTCCTCCCGGGCATCCTCCTGCTCGGACTCGCCGCCTGTGCCGCCGAGCCGCCCGCCGGCGGCCAGTCTCCCGGCCCCGGCATGGGCCCGGTGGATCGTTCGTCTCCGCACGATTGGCCACCCGTGTCGCTCGACTCTTCCGGCCCCGAGCACACGGTGGTCCTCCAGGCCCCCGATCCGGGCTGGTGGATCCAACTCGACGGTGTCGAGGCCTCGCCCGGGCTCAAGCGCATCTACGTCACCATCCGCCGTCCCAAGCCCGGACGCATGTACCCGCAGGTCATTACCGAACTCCGACTCGGCTCGACCGTCCCCAGCCGCGAGCCGGCCGAGCTGCTCGTGCGGGTCGCCGAGCCCGACGGCTCGACCCCCTCGCCCTACCACCCGTTGGACAGGTCGGAGTAGCCGCGCCATGGGGGACATCTCACCGACCACGCTCGCCCTGCTCCGTCTCACGCTCACCCCGGCGCTCGGCCCGCGACGCATCGCCGCCCTGACGCAGCACTTCGGCTCGCCAACCGCCGCCCTCGCCGCCAGCCCCGCCGAGCTCCGGCGCATCCGCGGCATCGGCGAGGCCACCGCCGCCAAGGTCGCCCGCGGCCTCCGCGAGAGCCTCGACCTGGCCGCCGCCGAGGTCGATCGCGCCGACCACCTGGGAGTCCACCTCCTTGGCATCGGTGATGCGGGCTATCCAGTCCTGCTCGCCCAGATCCCCGATCCGCCCCCGGTGCTCTACGTGTTGGGCCGCCTCGAGCCGGCGACCACCGACCGCTACCCCGTCGCCATCGTCGGATCCCGCGCGTGTACCGCCTACGGCATCGAGCAGGCCGAACGATTCGCCGGCGTGCTCGCCGGGAGCGGCCTCACAGTCGTCTCCGGCGGCGCGCGGGGCATTGATTCGGCCGCGCACCGCGGAGCGATGCGTGGGGGCGGGCGCACCATCGCCGTGCTCGGCTGCGGCCTCGCGCACCGCTACCCACCGGAGAACTCCGGCCTCTTCGACGAGATGGCCGCCGGACGCGGGGCTGTCGTCAGCGAACTCCCGCTCGACACCGCCCCCCAGGCGGAGAACTTCCCCGCCCGGAATCGAATCATCTCCGGACTCTCGCTCGGCGTGCTCGTGATCGAGGCCGCGAAGGGGTCGGGGGCCATCATCACAGCCCGCGCCGCCAGCGAAGATCACGGGCGCGAGGTCCTCGCGGTGCCCGGGCGTGTGGACTCTCCCGCCAGCGAGGGCACGCTCGATCTGATCAAGGGCGGCGGCGCGGCCCTCGCCACGAGCCCCGCCGATGTCCTCCATCTCCTCGAGACTCCCGCGCGACACCACTTCCACGACACCCACGAAGCCCGCTACGCGGACCCCGCGCGCGCCGAACCGCGCGACCTCTGGGCCGAGACCGCGGAGCCCTCCGCAGCCGACACCGCGCCCGACGCCCCGTCCCCATCGCTGGAGCACCGTTTGGTTCAGGCCCTCGACCGCCCCCGGACGCCGGACGATCTGGCCGAGCGGCTGGGTGTGGGCCCGGGCGAATTGCGGGCCGCCCTCACCATGCTCGAGATCCGCGGGGCGGTGGTCCGTCGCGCGGGCCTGCTCGAACGACGCCGGGGTTGACCCACGATTTCAGGCCCCAAACGCGGGTTCCAGATCCTCCGTGCGGCTTTTTTCCGGTATCAACCACAAAGTTGGGGAAATCGACTTGCCGTTGTGTCCATGGTTGGCTATCTTGTACCAAACAAAGAGTCGGTTTCTTTGGCGGGTGTTTGGACGTCGGGCCGATGGATTCAGGTGGATGCAGACGGATTCGGAAGTCTGCAGAGCACGGCGTCGGGCGAACAACTGGCCCGGCGAGTGACGGTCCGGCGAACAGCCCCCTCATCCGGGGAGGATGAGGCGTGACGAGGAACATGGGCGGAGCCCAAGAGAGCGGAGCCCCGCGTCGACGGCATCGACTCGGGCGTCTCGCGCAGAGACGGGAGCGCTGGCATGTTCGGATGGCCACGGAAGGCACGACGATCGGTGAAGGGCTCCGCGGCCCTTCGGGAAGTACTGCGACTGGGGCCGGGAGGCGATTTCGTCGCCGCCTGGGTGCCCGAAGCGACAGGCGATTCCGGGAGCGGATTGGTCCGGGTGGACCTCGACGCGACGACCGGGATCCCGACGGTCTCTGGACCGCCCCAGGGGGCGGCCTATGCCGCAGCCCAGGTGGGCCTGCTCAGCGCGGCGGCACACCTGGTGGCCGGGCAGGCCGAGTCGCTCGTCCGGATTCGAAACGTCCTCGATGGGCTTCTCTCACTCCCCGAGCGAGATCAGCCCGCAGCGAGGTTGGAAATCAAGCCATGGGCAGGGCGTCAGGCCGGCCCGGTCCCGAATACGTGTGTGGAGGTTCTCAATCATGAATCTGACCCCCAAGCAACTCAGGATTCTGCAGCTCATCCGCGACTGGCGCGTCCGCAGGGGCTATTCGCCGACGATGCAGGAGCTCGCCGACGAGATCGGCGTCAGCAAGGTCACGGTCTTCGAGCACGTCGAGGCGCTCATCAAGAAGGGCGCCCTCATCCGCGACGCGAACAAGGCTCGCTCTTTGTCGATCGCTGAGGGCATCGCCGTCCCCGACGAGTCGCGACCGCTCCGCTTCCCCCTGGTCGGCAAGATCGCCGCCGGATACCCCATCGAGAAGATCGCCGATCAGGACGAGATCGACCTCGAGGACATCCTCGGGCCGAGCAAGGGGCACTCCGAGGGCACCTTCGCGCTCCGCGTCGATGGCGACAGCATGAAGGATGAAGGCATCCTCTCCGGCGATGTCGTCCTCGTCGAACGCACGCAGGTCGCCCGCAACGGCGACCGGGTCGTCGCCCTGCTCCCCGACGGTTCCACCACCCTCAAGACCTTCTTCAAGGAGGCCGATCACATCCGCCTCCAGCCCGCCAACCCGGATTTCGAGCCCATCCGCGTCAAATACTGCCAGGTTCAGGGCATCGTCAAGGGTGTTGTCCGCCGCTACTGAGCCGCGACTCCATCCCACACGCCGCGATTGCCCGAGCCGCGATCATCCTCGCTCGCCCGCAACCGCACGCGGTTGGAGCGAGCCACCAGGTCGGAGAGAGAGGAACGCGGCGGGGCCTCAGCGCCCCGCCGCGTTCTTGTCCTTCATCGCTTTCAGCACCGAGTCGGCCGCGTCGTTCGGCACCATGAACGTCAGGTTGTACTGCGCGATCTTCCACTCCGAGCCGTCGAGCACCACGACCCCGCTCCCGCGCAGATCGCCATACTTGTCGTTGCGCACCACCTCGTCGAACCATCCGACGTCCCCACCCTTCGACACCTCGACATGACGCTCCACCGCGTGGTAGGTCCACGCCGAATCCCGCTTGAAGAAGGGCTGCGCCCAGGCCCGAAACTCCGGCAGCGTCCATCGCTCGGTCGGGTCGGTCCCCAGAAACACCGCGTTCTCCGCGAAGTGCCCGAAATACCGCCCCTCGTCCGCCTTCGCCGCCGCGTCGTGGAAATCGTCCAGCATCTGTGCGATGGATCCGCTCATCCGAGCCCCCGATCCGACCCCCCCGAAGCCCAGCACCAAAGACGCCGAGCCCAACAAGCCCACCAACGCTGCATCACGTCTGCGCATACGACAAACCCCTTGCCCGGCCTATTCGCGGCCGGGCAAGGGGAGGATATCGGAACCACACCGATCGGCAAACCCCCCGAAGGGAACTACGGCGCTCAGCCCGCCCGGTGCACGAGCACACCCAGCCGGCAGAGAAACGCCGTGGCCTCCACCAGCTCCTCGCTGCTGAACTCGTCCAGCCGCTCGGGGTGATCCGGCATCTGGAGCATCGAGGGCGGATACGGGCAGCGCCCGGTGCCGGACTCGGCGACCTCCCGCAGCACCTCCGCCACCGCGTCCGCGGCCTCGATCAATCGCAGGGGCTCGATGATGAATTCGTTTTCAGGCATGGCGTTTCCCCTTCCGCTCTCTCATTCGTTTCGGAGCCGTGGAGGTTTCACCAATTCAGCGTCGTCTGTGCACCAGAATCACGCGCAAAGACACCCCTGCCATTCCGGCAGGTGCCGTCCCATGCCCTTCACCCGATCGAGCAAATCGCCCAAGTCCTCGCGGGATCCCGAGTCATGAGCCCGCCTTCGCCGAGCCCGACGAACCGTCGCCCTGCGAAGCCGGGTCGATCGACCGGATCCAGATGTTCCGATACCGGGTCGGGTTGCCGTGATCCTGGAGCTTGATCTCGCCCGTCGGCTCGTGCGGGGTGTACGTCCCCACCGCGCGGTGCAGCGTCGAGCCGATCAGCGCCCGATGGTTCTGCACGACCACGCCGTTGTGGATCACCGTCGCGTACGCCGGCTTCACGACCTTGTCGCCGTCAAACACCGGCGCCTCGAACACGATGTCATAGGTCTGCCACTCGCCCGGCCCGCGCGACGCATTGACCAGCGGCGGGTACTGCCCATACAGAGCGCCGGCCTGGCCATCCGCGTACGTCTTGTTGTCGTACGAATCGAGCACCTGCACCTCGTAGCGTCCGAAGAAGAAGACGCCCGAGTTCCCGCGCTCCTGGCTCTCGCCCACCGGGGTCTTCGGCGTGGCCCACTCGATGTGGAGCTGGCAGTCCCCGAAGTGTTCCTTGGTCATGATGTCGCCGGCGCCAGGCTTCACCTGCATCGCGCCGTCGGGCAGGAGCGTCCAGCCCGCGGTGCCCCCATCGGCGGTCTGCCACGCGTCCAGGTTCTTCCCGTCGAAGAGCACCGTCGCGTCGCTGGGCGCCGGCGCGGGGTCGCGCGCGGGGCCCGGGTCCACCACCGGCGGGTTCGGCCGCATCCGGTCGTGAACCTTCCACTTCTGCCCCGGAAGTTGCGGCGTGTCGTCGTACCCAACACCCTGTGCCATGGCGGTGTTGTAGGCCGAGCCGAGCAGCAGTGCGGGAACCAGGGCCGGGAGCAGCGTGCGGGTCGCGTGGCGCATAAAAGCCTCCGATGCGGGTCTGCAGGTCCAGAACACTCGCGCAACCGGCACGGCTGCGCGGCCGGGGCAGTGTAGCGATGCTCCGAGCCCAGCCCCCCGAACCCGCCGCTAGGCCGCCAGAGCAAGCGCGAGGGCCAGCGAATGCTCGGTGGTTTGTTGCGCCCTCTCCGCCGCGGCCGCCGGGGGGAACGGCCGGACCGTCAGACGCTCTCCGCCGATCACGACCAGGTCGTCATGGGCCGCCACGACCCGCCGCACCAGCACGCGGTCCGGCTTGGTGTTCGCCTCGGGCCCCTCCCGACAGATCTCGAGCAGGCTCCCCGGGAGCGGTGCCGAGGTGCCCCGCCAAGCAAACGCCAAGCCATCCCGAGACGACTCGAGCAGCCATCCCATGTCGAAAGTGCTCCGGCCGAGGCAGCGCCAGAGCACGGCCTCCGAACGGCGGCTGCGCTGGGTCCGACGTTGCTCGCGTGTGTTCGCTGTCATCCTGAAACTCCTTCTCTGATCAAGGCCGGACTGCACTGGGCTCGGCGCGCGCGTGCACGGGTCGATGGCCGGGGGAGTGACGCCCGTCCCCGTGCAGCCAGTGGCACCCCACGATGAGGCTCATGCCAGGACTCTGCGCCACCCGGACCACCCGGCCCCGCCGCCGGGGAGTGCCCTGACGTGACGATCTCGATCATCGCCCCGGCGCCGGCGCATGCCCGGGCTCGACGACCAGCGCGATCCCCGATTCTGAAATGTCCCGCACCCGCGCCGAGCCCCCGGACTCGCTCCCCGCGGCGTGCCACGTCGCGGCCAGCCCCCGCGGCTTCCACCGCGGTCGATAACGCATACCCCGCTCTTCGATGTGCATCTCTACTCCCTCCTCCAAACCCCCATCTCTGCGCGCCGATTCCCGGCGGGCACTCACGCCGCATTCCGCGCGGGAAGCTCGACAAGCCAGGCCGCGTCTACGACCTCGGGCGAGAACTGGCGTCCGCGCTCCCGGCCAAGCTCGGCGAGCGTCTGGCGCTCCGATCGCGCGCCGGCGTAGGGCCGGTCGACGCGCATCGTCACGATCGCGTCCGCCACGCTCAGGATCCGCGCCAGGCGTTCCACGCCACTCGCCCGTGGCTCCGCCCCGCGCTCGGCCCAGGCCGACCGATCAAAGCGCTCGTGATGCAACGCGATGATCGATCCCACGCGATCGTTCGCACCGAGTGCGCGGGCCAGCCGGGCGCCAAACGAGGCGTGGACGTCCACCATGCGACGTTCAGAGAGTGTCAGCGGGCCGGGCTTGGCCAGGACCTCCTCGGGGACCCCGACCTTCCCGATGTCGTGCAGCAGGCCGGCGAGGTGCAGGTCGGCGTGATCCTCCGTCCCCAGCCCCAGCCGGCGGCCCAGCAGATCGGCCATCCTTGCCACGGCCTCGCCGTGCGGCCCCAGATGGTCGTATTGCACCGCTCCCAGCTCCGAGCGGAGGGCGCCGAGCCAGCGCTGGTGCAGCATCGCGGCCCCCGAGTCCGACCCGGCGCGAAGCGACCGAACCGCGTCCATCGCGCTCGCCATGTCCGCGGTGCACACGCCGTTGCGCCCGAATTCCTTAGCCAGGTACAACGCGCGGTCCGCCTCCGCGGCTGACTCGGTTCCGAGCACCGACGTCGGCACCACGGCCACCCCGAAGCTCGCGGTGACCCGTACCGAAACCGATCCGTGCTCGCATAGGTTCTCGGCCAACCTCTGTCGCAGCGCCTCGGCCCAGCACCACGCATCAACCAGCGAGGCAGAGGGCAGGATCGCGAGGAATTCCTCTCCACCCCAACGCACGAGAACGTCGTTCTCCCTCGCCCCGGCCCGCATCTGCTTGGCGGCATGCACCAGCACCGCATCCCCCGCCTCGTGCCCGTGCAGATCGTTGACGCGTTTGAAGTGGTCGAGGTCGATCATCACGCATGCGGTTGTGCGGCGCCGGTCGGGCCGAAGCCGCGATGACCTCGACAACCGGAGGAAGTACCCACGGTTGAACAGCCCGGTCAGCGCATCGGTGTCCGCCACTCGCCGCATCGCCTCCAATCGTCGCTCCGCCCGCCGGCGCAGCTCGTGGGCCCTCCGCGCGTCGGAGATGGCACACTGCGTCCGCCCCCAGAGCAGGCCGGGCCGGACCGCGTCCTCTTTGGGCATGAAGTCGATCACCCCCGTTGTCCGAAAGCTCTCGATCGCCACGGACTGGTCATCACTCGCCGAAACAACGATGATCGGCAGCCCGGGAAGAATCTCGCGGAGCGAGTGAACGATCTCCGGCGCGGTGTGGGGAGGAATGTTGTAATCCAACACCGCACACGCGAATTCGCCGTGGTGAGCGGCGTGGAGCAGTTCCTCCCGGGATGACGCGGCATGCACCTCGACCTGCGCATCCCCCTGATGCAGCGCGCGCGTCAGCAAGGAGCGGTGCTCCGGATCGTCGTCGGCGAGGAGAATCCTGGTGACGTCCATGTCTCAAGCTCCTGGGCTTCCTCTTCATCGGCGCAACCGGGATTCGGGTCGAGATTCGTTTACGCAGTCGAGGGGATCCCCTCGCCGGTTGGTACGGATCGCCAACGAGAAGTCGCCCAGCAGAGCGAAACTTCGGCGATGGACCACAATCCTGTGGGATCACGTCGAGGAAGACATAGAGAGTGCGAACTCCGATGGTCAAATCGGGATTCGATCAAGGCGGTACGGGTAAAAGCACTTGTTCCGTGTCCGCCCCCAGACGGGCCGATAGAAAGTGCAGACGGGCACGCGGTCCGATGAGCAGATCTGGTACGATGCGCCCAACCGCTCGCGATCACAATGGAAGCTGTGACAGCCTGTCGGACGGGGGCAACAAGAGCATGCAATGGTTCCGACGCCTTGGCGGAACGGGCCGATCGGACGACCATGTGTCCACCAGGCAGCCACCGGTGCGTGGGCCAACGATTGTCCTGCTCGCATCCGCGTGGTGCGCGTCGGTAGGGCTCGATGCCACCTTGCGAGCACCCGGCGCCGGGCTGATCGGAACATGCGTGGCGATGGTGGCCCCGGGCCCGGCTCCGAAAGGGGGCGCCCAGCCCTCGATGTGGCTCTTTGATACAAGTGGGTATGTTCCCCGCTGGCAGTCCGGCGAGTGGACCAGAGGACTCGGCTGGCTCTCCATCGGGAGCGACGCGGCGATCTCTGTCGCGGCCATTGCATTCTCCGTCGTGCTCGGGGTCGTCATCCTTTCGCGGCGGGCGCGTGTTCCTCGGGTTGCGTGGCTCTTTGTCGCGCTGCTCGCGTCCTGGGGGATCGGCCACCTGCTGAATGTGGTTGTGTTCTGGGTGCCCGCCTACCGGCTGGCCACCGTCTGGAACGTGGTCACGGCCTGCCTGACGTGCGCCACGCTGCTCGCGCTGGTGCCGCTGGTCCCTCGGATTCTCCAATTGCCCAGCCTCGAACTGGCGAATCAGCGCCTCAAGGATGAGATGACGGCACGCGAGGCCGCGGAGCGAGAACTCTCGGCGACGAACCGCCTGCTCTCGTTCCAGAAGCACGCCCTGGACGAGCACGCCATCGTGGCCATCACCGACCACACGGGCACCATCACCTATGTGAACGACAAGTTCTGCGAGATTTCGGGGTACGGGCGAGAGCAACTCATTGGCCAAACGCACCGGGTCGTGAATTCTGGAGAGCACCCCAAGTCGTTCTTTGTCGAGATGTGGAAGACAATCTGCGCAGGGCAGGTGTGGCGAGGGGAGATATGCAACCGCGCAAGCGATGGGCGCCGCTACTGGGTCGATACGACCATCGTGCCGCTCACGGGGGCCGACGGCCGCCCGACACAGTATGTCGCCATCCGCGCCGATGTCACCGCCCGGAAGACCTACGAAGAGCAACTCGCCCACACCGTCGAAGCGCTGCGAACCAAGAGCGCCGAGCTCGATCGCAAGAACAAGGAGCTCGAGCAGTTCACCTACTCCGCCTCGCACGACCTCAAATCGCCGTTGGTCACCATCCTCGGATACTGCGAATGCATCGCCGAGGACGTCGCGAAGCACCAATTCGACGACCTTGACGGCTATGTCAAACGCATCCTCTCCAAGGTCGAGCAGATGCGGTCGAACATCGACGACCTCCTCGCGCTCAGCCGGATCGGCAGGCTCGAGGATGCCCGGGAGCATGTGCCGCTCGCGGCCGTTGTGGACGAGGTGCTCGACCTCTTCGCCGCGCGGGTCGAGGAGGCGGGTGTCGAAATCGTTCGATCCATCGAGGCCGAGAGCGTCTTCGCGCCGCACGAACAGGTCAAACAGGTCATGCAGAACCTGATCGAGAACGCCCTGCGGTACGGGGTGGAGGCCGAGCACCCCCGGATCGAGATCGGTTCCGCGACTCGCGAGGCTTCGGTGGAGATCTGGGTGCAGGATAACGGACAAGGGATTCCACCCGAATACCACGAGTCGGTGTTCCGTCTCTTCAAACGTCTCGAGACCCGATCGGAAGGGACAGGTGTCGGGCTCGCGATCGTGAAACGGGTCGCAGAGACGCATAGGGGACGGGCATGGGTTGAATCAACTCCGGGCCAGGGCGCCTGCTTCCGAGTAATATTCCCCTTCGCCCAGACCAGCCTTGCGGAGGACGCGCCAAGTGGCGAACGCACATACACGACCGGTCCGATTTCTCCTCATCGAGGATGACGAAGATCACGCGTTCCTCATCCGCCGCGCCATGCAGGAGAACCGTGTCACCAACGCGCTCGACCACGTCGCGGACGGCGAGGCGGCCCTGCGGTTTCTCCGGAAGTCCGAGCCGTACGAACACGCCAAGCGTCCCGATGTCATCCTCCTGGACCTGAATCTACCGAAGCTCGACGGCCAGGAGGTGCTCAACGCCATCAAGGCCGACGCGGAATTGAACACCATCCCAGTCGTCGTGCTGACGACCTCCTCGGCCGAGGCCGACCGCGTTCGCGCCTACTCCAGCGGGGTCAACAGTTACGTGGTGAAGCCCGTCGACTTTCTGCAGTTTCGCAGGGCGATCCAGGACCTCCAGATGTACTGGGCCGTCCTCAATGAGCCCGCGATGGGCTAGCCCCGGGCTCGGCCTCACCCACGCAGCCGCACCAGATCCGCCTCCAGACCCGAGGCCTCTTCCGTGAGCCCCGAGCGTCGGCAGAGATCCACGAGCGCCGAGAGAATCTCCGTATCGCGCGGGAAGCGAACGTGCGCCGCCCGCAGCGTCGCGAGCGCCCGCTCCGGCTCCCCCATCGAGTCCTCCGCGACGCCCAGGACATAGACGTACCTGGCGTCTTCCGGGTCATACTCCGCCGCCCGTCGGAGCTCCGCCAGGGCTTCCGCGCGACGCCCGAGGCGCACCAAAGGTCAGCCCGAGCGCGTGCCGCGCCGCCGCATCCCGGGGCGAGCGCTTGAGGAACTCCCGCAGCACCGTCTCCGCCCGATCGTCCCGGCCCTGCGCCCGCTCGAGATCCGCCAGGTTCACGGCCGCGGGCGAGAACCAGGGTTCGAGCCGCATCGCGGTCCGGTATTCCTGCTCGGCCTCCGCGATCATCCCCCGGTCGGTATAGAAGCCCCCGAGATTCACGTGCGGCGCCGCCCGCTCGGCGTTGGCCAGTTCCGAAGCCACATACTCAGCCGCCGCCCGCTCGAACGCCGACCGAGCCGCCCCCGGAGTCGAGCCATCGACCGATGAGGCCAGCGACCGCGCCGCCGCAACACGCACGCCGAGCAGCGGGTCCGCCAGGAGCGAGCCGATCGCCGCGAAGCGCTCGCCGGGGTCGAGCCCCATGGCCGCATCCGCGGCTGCCATGCGCACCAACCCCTCCGCGTCCGCCGCCCCGGACCGCACCGCCTCGTCCAACTCGCTCCCGGGCCAGGGCTGCAGCAGTTCCAGCCCGCTGGCACGCGCGATGGCCGGCTGTGTCCCGTCGGCAATGAGCCGTTCCAGCAAGGCCCCGGCCCCTGCGAGCCCCTCGCGTCCGGCGTGCAGCGCCTCGCCGAAACGCCATTCGCTCCGCCGCTCCGGCCCGAACCACTCCGCCACCCGCTCGGCGGCCCACGCCGGCGACTGGTCGCCGTGGCACGCCTGACACGCGTTCGGCGTCCCAAGCCGGTCGGAGAGATCCGGGCGAGGCACCCTGAAGCTGTGATCCCGCCGGTCGTCCACGAGCATGTACGTCCGCACCGGCATGTGGCAGTCCACGCAGTTCGTCCCCGCCGTGCCCGGTCCGCCCGCGTGGTGGTGGTGGGCGGGTGTGTCGAAGACCGCGGGCTGGTGACACTTCGCGCAGAGGGCATTGCCCGACGCGACGACTCGCGCCGTGTGTGGGTCGTGACAATCGGTGCAGGTCACCCCCGCGCCAAACATCCTGCTCTGGAGGAACGATCCATAAACATAGACCTCGTCCTCGATCTGCCCGTCCGCAAAGTAGAGCCCCTCGTCGAGCAGCGACACCCGATGCGAATCAAGGAGCGGCCCGCCCGGCGCCGCGCCGTCCACCAGGGCTCCGCGCCGCGAGTGGCAGCGAGCGCACATCTCGATCTCGGCGTGCGAAGCCCGCGGGGTCGAACGCCTCGCTGTCGGCGAGCCCGGATCGGCGATCCAGACTCCACCATCGCCGCGGAGATCGACCGCCAGCCCCTCCGACCCTCCCCCCGGGCCGGACCGGCCCGTAGCCTCCGCCCGCGCCCACGCGACATGCGTCGAGCCCGGTCCGTGGCACGCCTCGCACGAGACATCAATCTCCGACCAGGTCGTCGCAAATGTCGAGTTCGTGGCGTCGTAGCCCTTCCGAAGGTTCGTCGAGTGGCACTCGGCGCACATGTGATTCCAGTTCTGATTGACCCCCGTCCAGTGCAGCTCATCCCCGGCCGGGATGGGCTCGTCCGGGTAGATGTGGAACCACCGTTGGCCGCCCTCTCCCGCCGGGCGTGCGTCCCAGCACAACGGGAGCGTCTGCAGCCGGCCGCCCGGAAACTCCACGAGATACTGCTGCAGCGGGAAGACCCCGAAGACGTACTTGACCTCGTACTCGTGCAGCGCCCCGTCCGGACCGTCCGTCTCGACCATGGGTCTCCCGCCGCTTCGGTACATCCGGCTCGTGACCCCGAAGTGCTCCAGCCTCGCATCGTCGAAGTCGCCCAGCACGGTCTCCGGGGTCGCCACGTCCATGGCCATGTCATGGTGCGAGCCCTGCCACCGGCTCGACTCTCGCTCGTGGCACTCCGCGCACCCCGACCGGCCCACATACGCCGCGGGAGCCCGCGCGACACCGTCCGAAGGGGGATCCTCACGCGCGCGCGAGCAACCGCCCAGGGCGACCGCCCACGCGGCCATCGCGGCCCACGCGGCACGCCCGGGTCGGTCCGCGCCTGCAGCGCGCAGCATGCTTTGCACCTCATTCGACACCGGGTGGGAGTCTACAGCCCCGCCCGACCGCCGCGCAGCGACGCCAGCGCCTCGGAGGCCGACCGTTTGCTCGGTGCGGCCACCGCCCCGCCGTAGACGCACAGCGCTTCCCGACCCTCGATCGTCACCGGGCGTTCGTCCACCGCACCATCCGCCGTGCGCACGCGTTCGAGGTCCAGCCCCAGCGTCCGCCCAAGGAATCGGTACATCGCCAGACGCTTCGTCGGGCCGTAGTCGTGCCCCTCCTCGCCGAAGTGCGCGTTCTCCACCCGGTCGCCCGCGTGCAACGTCTCGTAGATCTCTTGTATGGCGGGGAACTCCACGCGCGGCGTGTTCTTCGTCCAGTCCGCCCCGTCCGAGATCACCAGCATCGCACGCGGCGCCGCGAGGGCCGCGATCTCCACGTTGTTGGTCACCAGGTCCGGATAGGTGTGGATCGGCAGCCCCGTCTCGCACTCGCAGCCCCCGAAGAAATGCGCCGAGACCTGAACACACGGCACACTCACCGCAACGCGGTCGTCCAGCGCCGTCAGCAGAAAGGACTGCGTACCCCCGCCCGACGCCCCCGTGATCGCGATCCGGGACGGGTCGACATCCTCCCGCGAACCGAGGTAATCCAACGCCCGCACGCTGTTCCAGCACTGCAGCGGCAGCGCCTCCACCGCGTGGTGCTCCGCGATGTCGCTCTCGCCCCAGCCCACCATGTCATAGGCAAACACCACCGCCCCCATCCGCGCCAGGGTCGCGCAGCGGATCTGCATATCGCGCCGGAACCGTCCCTCCGGGTCATCCCCGGTCGCCCCGAAATGGCCGTGCGGGCAGAGCACCGCCGGCGCCGGCCCCGACGTGATCGCCGGCAGGTACAGGTTTCCCGTCACCCGCGAGCCGTCGAACGAGCGGAACGCGAGGTTCTGCACCAGGTAGCCGTCGTACGCCCGCGCCGGCGAGGCGACCGTCTCGAACGACCCTCGCGCCGCCGCCCCGGGCCCGTTGTGCCCCGCAGGGTCCAGGGTGGGCAGCCCCAGCCGCTCCACCAAGTGACGCCGCACCGAGGCCGCCCGCGTCGCCCAGCCCGCCGGGCCGCTCCAGGTCGCCCGCATCTCAGCCATCCGGGCCGCCGCGCCCTCCGAGTCCAACTCGATCAGCCGTTCCTGCTGCGCCGCCGCCCCCGCCGCCGAGAGCAGGATCACACCCAGTGACAGCCACACCACCCGCCCGAGTCGTTGGGTCCCAGTCATGCGCGCAGCCTACCAGCGCGCCCAATCCCCTGTTTCCGAATGCCCGCCGCCGCCCTCAGCCCGCCGCCGACCGGCCCGCCAGCGAGTCGCAGGCCGCCAGAAGGGCGATCACCTTCGGCTTGGCGGCCTTGAGGTCCAGGGAGTCGCCCAGCGCCATCGCCGCGATATCCGCCAGCTTGGCCAGCTTCTCCTGGCTGAGCGAGTTGGCCCCGTCTCGGAGAGAGAGGCACAGGCTATAGCACCCGATCGCGTCGTGGAGTTCCAACGCCTGGTGCAGCTGCCGCAGCGTCTCCGGCAGCTTCCGCCGCCGCGACTCGATGCTCTCCTCGCCCCCCGAGCCCGAGCTGTCGGTCACCGGCGCCAGCAGAAACTCGGCCAACGCCCGGCGCAGCATGTCGGCCTGGAGCGGCAGACGAAGGAATCCCTCCGGCGCGACGCCCTCCGCCGTCTGTTCGGGCTTGAACGAGTTGGGGATCGAGACCAGAAACGGTGTTGAGATCCCCATCGCCCGCAGGTTCAGCAGCAGCGACTCGGCCGTGCCGTCCGCCAGCTTCCAGTCGCAGAGGATCAGGTCGACACTCGCGAGTTCGTCGGCCAGCGGCCGCGCACGAGGCCGCAGCCCGGATCCGCACCGAGGTATCGGCCAGCAACGCACCCACACTCTTCTGCTGCAGCGGCGACCCGCTGACCACCAGCAGACACCCATCCAGCTTGCTGGGATCCACGTTCTCGAACGAGTAGCGGTCGAGCATCGTCCCCTCGCTGAAGAACTCCCGCATGCGGATCGGCCGGTCGAACGCGATCCCGAGCTCGTGGATCGTGCCCTGCCGGTGGGTGCACCGCACCACCTTCCCGGTGCAGGGCATCGCCGCCCCGCCCCGCCGCGGCAGCATCAGCGTGCAGAGCGAGCCGGTGTGCACGTACGCGCTATGCAGCACCGAGGCCCCCCCGCACGAGAGATTGCGGCATGCCACCCGGATCGGGATCTCCGTCCCCGACGAGTGTTTGAGCAGCATCTGCACGCTGGGTGAGTTGAATTTCCACCTCGCGTACAACCGGCGCGGCGATGGCGAACTGAGGTCTCCATCGAGCTCGGTCAGGAGCCGGTCCAGCTCGGACTGGCTGAGCCCGATCGAGTTCAGCCGCCCGGCGGCCTTCGAGTTGATCGCGACGATCTTGCCCTTCCTGCGTGACTCCACAACGATTCCCCCTACCTTGATCGTCCCGAGATCTTGATCCGCTCGCATGCACGGGCAATCTCGTGCAGCTTCCCGGCCGACTCACCGACACTCATACTCTGCGCCACCGAGGTGGCCGCCTGATCGGCGAGCGTCGCGATCGGCCGCAGCCCGATGGGCACGGCGATCGCCTTCACGTGCTGGCAGATCGCGTAGCACCGCATGGGGTCGCCCTGCTCGATGGCGTCCCGCAGATCCGTCGCCGACGCCTGGAGCTGCTCGATGCAGCTCGCCACCAGTGCGCCGCTGCTCTCGCCGGCCAACGCCGGATCGATCTTCACCGCGTCGCCGGCGAACAGGCACTCGGCCAGCACGCTCAGCAGCCGGTCGCTGGAGAGCGGCTTGAAGACGAAGCCGTCCGCCTCCACCTCCTGGAGTAGCTTCCGGGTGGAGGTGCTCGCGTTCGGACCGACCGCCACGAGCGACGAAGCGATCGAGAGATCCCGCATCGACCGGAAGACCTCGGGAGCGTTCTTCAGCGAGAGGTCCACCACCGCGATATCGGCCGCACCGCGCTCGAGCGCGGCGCACTCTTCCGCCGTCTCGATGAACCGCAGCTTCAGCCGTGTGTCGCTCAGGTAGTGCCCGATGATCCGCTGATCCAGCGCCGAATCGGTCACCACCACCACCGAGCCCTCGAGCGTCGACCCGTCCACCTTCTCGAAGCTGCTCCAGCCCATCAGGGGATCGAGCTGCACGTAGTCGTTCAGGCGGATCGAATTCTCGAATCGGATCCCCAGCTCGTGCACCAATCCCTTCACGTGCGAGCAGCGCACCACCGACCCGCGCAGTCCCACCACCACGCCGTCCGCCCGCGGCAGCGACACCGTGCAGTTCGTCCCGGTGTGCACGTAGGCGTTGTGCAACACCCCCACGCCGCCGCGGCTGATGTTCCGGCACGCCACCGGGAACTCCGCCCGCGAGCCGCCGGGATGATCGAGCGTGAGCCGCAGCGACGCATGCCGGAAGGGCCACCTCGCGAAGGTCCGCTTCACCTTCCCCTCGCTGCCGGCCCCCTTCTCGTCAAGGCGGTCCATCATCTCGCCAAGATCGCGTTCGGTCACCCCGATGGTGTTAGGGCGGGACCCGGGAGAAGAGCTGGCGGATTGGTCAGAATTGCGCCCGCGGATCGAACCCATGAAATGCCTCCACGCCCCGTCGGCATGGATCGGCTCGATAGCATCCTGATTCCAAGTGGAAACGCCCACGCGGGTATCGAATTCGCGATCGGGAGCCCCCCAGAGTGGTGATGCCCGATTCCGCCCCGCGGCGAGGGCCGCCCCGTCCGAGAACCTAGACGTCCAGGTTCCGAACCTCGAGCGCGTGCTCTTCGATGAAGCGGCGGCGCGGTTCGACCTGCTCGCCCATCAGCGTGCTGAAGAGATACTCCGCCTCCTGGCCCATGTCCCACGACACCCGGAGCATCGTCCGACGCGTCGGGTCCATGGTCGTGTCCCAGAGCTGCTCGGCGTCCATCTCGCCCAGCCCCTTGAACCGCTTGATCTCCATGCCCCGGCGCCCGATCTCCCGCAGCGCGGGCACGATCGCCGAGAGGTTGGGGGCCTCGACCACGCGTGCCTCGGCGTGCGCGACCTCGGCCGAGGCCGGCGACTCGCCCTCCTCGTGCGATTCCTCGTCGCTGGCAGCCTTCGCCGCGCCACGGGTCCCGGCGCGGGTGGTCTCCCAGACGAACCGCGACGGCAGCTTGGCGCCGGTCACGCTCTCCTCCTGCACCAGCCCGTAGTCGTCGATCGCGAGCCCCAGCGCCGCCAGATCGGCGAACACCCGCTCCAGCTCCCGGTTCTCGTGCAGCTCGCGGATCGTCGCCAGGCGCCCCGGGGCCGTGACCTCCACCTGAGCCGGAGCCTGGTCCACCAGGGTGTCGGCCACGGGCGCTCCGGCCGTGGCCTCCTCGCCCTCTGCCGGCACGTCGTCGGCCAGACGCAGATCGAACTCGTCGAGGATCCGGTGCGCCTGCTCCTCGCTCCACGCCGGGCGGTCGTTCGCCCGCCACTGCACGCGGTGCGTGGGCAGGCGGCCCTGTCCCTCGGGGTCCCCGGCCCGCTGCCCGAGCAGGTCGATGAACCGCACGCCCCGCCGCTCGGCGATCTCGACGAGTTCCGCCAGCCGGCGCAGCAGCTTGACGGCCTTCCTGGCCTCGGCGCCCTCGAGCCGGCGCTCCTCGACCGCCTTCGCCCGATCGCCCTCGCCCTCGACGCGGCGCACAACCAGAGCCGAGCCGTCGAGCCCGAGATCGGTCAGCGTATCGTCGAGCAGCCGCTCATTGAGCACGTACCGGCTCTTCTTGCCCTTCATCACCTGGTAGAGCGGGGGCTGCGCGATGTACACCCGCCCGCGCCGGATCAATTCGCCCATCTGCCGGAAGAAGAATGTCAGCAGCAGCGTGCGGATGTGGCTGCCGTCGACGTCGGCGTCGGTCATGATCACGATCTTGCCGTATCGCAGGCGCGAGATATCGAACTCCTCGCCGATGCCGCACCGCAGGGCCGCGATCAGCGTGCGGATCTCCTCGAACCCCAGCACCTTGTCGATGCGAGCCTTCTCGACGTTCAGGATCTTGCCCTTGAGCGGGAGGATCGCCTGCGTCTCAACGTCGCGACCCTGCGTCGCGCTCCCACCCGCGGAGTCACCCTCGACGATGAAGAGCTCGCTCCGCTCGAAGTCCCGCGTCTTGCAGTCTCGCAGCTTGTGCGGCATCGAGCCGCTGTCCAGCGCGCTCTTGCGGCGCGTCAGCTCGCGGGCCTTGCGGGCCGCCTCGCGGGCCTGCGCCGCGATCATGCCCTTCTGGCACAGCCGCTTGGCCTCGCCCGGGTGCTCCTCCATCCACGTCTCGAGCGCCTCGCTCACCGCCGAAGCGACGAAGCCCTCGATCTCGGGGTTGAGGAGCTTCTCCTTCGGCTGGTTGTTGAAGGTCGGGTCCGGCAGCTTCACGCTGATGATCGCGATGATCCCCTCGCGGAGATCCTCGCCCGTCGGCGCCGGGTCCTTCTCCTTGATGATCCCCGCCTTGCGGGCGTAGCTGTTGACGGTCCGCGTCAGCGCCGCCTTGAACCCCTGCGCGTGGGTCCCGCCGTCCACGTTGTTGATGTTGTTGGCGAAGGTCAGCAGCGACTCGTTGTACCCGTCGTGGTACTGCAGCGCCACCTCGCAGATCATGCTCTTCTCGGGCTCCTCGCGCTTGAGGTACACCGGCGAGCAGACCGCGTTCTTGCCCTGCATCAGGTGCTCGACATACTCCACCAGCCCGTTCGAGGCCGCGAAGGTCGCCAGCTTCGGCTTGCCGTCCGCCCCCACCCGCTCGTCGCTGAGCCGGATGGTCACGCCCGGGTTGAGGTACGCCAGCTCGCGCAGGCGCGTCGAGAGCGTCTGGAAGTTGAAGTCGGTCTCCGGGAAGATGGTCCCGTCGGCCTTGAAGCTCACCGTCGTCCCGCGCGTCCGCGCGCTCGACGCGGGGATATCACCCACCACGTGCAGCGGCTTGCGGACATGACCGCGCTCGAACTCGATGCGGTAGATCTTCCCGTCGCGCCACACCTCGCACTCGAGCCACTCGCTCAGCGCGTTCACGCACGACACGCCGACCCCGTGCAGCCCACCCGACACCTTGTACGCGCTGCCCTCCTGCCCGAACTTGCCCCCCGCGTGCAGCTTCGTCAGCACCACCTCGACCGCCGACTTGCCGTTCAACGCCGGGTCGTCGTGCTTGATCGGGTCCACCGGGATCCCGCGCCCGTCGTCGATCACCGTGCACGAGCCGTCCGCCTCGATCGAGACGCTCACTGTCGTCGCGTGCCCCGCCATCGCCTCGTCGATCGAGTTGTCCACCGTCTCGTAGACCAGGTGGTGCAGCGCGTTGATCCCGGTCCCGCCGATATACATCCCGGGCCGCTTCCGCACCGCCTCAAGGCCCTCGAGCACCTTGATCTGTTCCGAACCGTAATTGCCGGTCTCGCTTGTGGTCATGGTCTGCAACACGCCCGTCCTGACGATCCCAATCCGGTCTCCGCCGAACGCCCCGCCGCCTCCGAGGCGGCCGGCATCCGCGCCGGCTGGGTGACCAGGGAACCTGCCGGCGAAAGCCGGAAGGAGAGTCCGGAATTATAGGTCGGCGGGGGTCGAAAGTCCCCTCGGACAGGCCCGTTCAGACGCTCACGGGAGGCCAACCAGGAGCCTCAGTCGCCCCCGCTTCCGCGTGCGTTCCGGCCCTCCGTTGACGAGGCCCCGAAACTCGGACCCCGGACCGGCAACGTGGGCGGCGATCGCACGGGTCGGCCGCCGCCGGCGACCGATCTTGGATCGGATCTTCGCACGCGGCGAGCATCCGCTCCCTGCCACAATCTGCGCCGGACATCCACGCCTGTGCGCTCAATCGGTGACCTGCGCGCTTCCTCGCTTCACACGCCAACCGGGTTGTGCAACACTCGCCGTCATGGAAACGCACAACCACCGCGCCCACCAAGACACCCTCGAAGCCGTCCTCTCCACCCTCCTCGATCCCCACGCCGACTTCCTCGAAGCCGCAGACCAACTCGGGCTCCCCCTCACCGAGTTCCTCTCCCTCGCCGAGTCGCCGCCGATCATCCAAGCGATCGAAGCCCTCGAGCGACTCGCCGAACTCCGCGCCCGCGCCCTGCTCGCCCGCTCCGCCCACACCGCGATCGCCGCCCTCGAACGCATCGCCGCCGGCGAACCCCAGACCCCCGGCGCCACAGAGACCGCCCGGAAGGCCTCGGCGCAACTCCTCCGCATGGCCGCCAAGGCCTCCGCAACCCGCCCGCCGGAAGAGGCCGAGCACACGCCGGCCCAATCGACTCAGCGGGGGCCAGGCAATTCGATCGAGCCCGCCGCATGCGATGTGGGCATGGAGGCCGGCTCCACAGTCGCCGGTCGCACGACTTCCCAGGCCAGCCAACCCTCTGCTACGGATACGGGTGCCGCGGATCCCTCTGCGACGGATCCCTCTGCCGCGGGCGGCCTGCCCGCCCGTGAAGTCTCTCCGGCTTCATCGGGTGACCGTGCCACACCCGGACGCGCCGAGCACCCGTCCGACCGCTTCTCGCGCCACCGCCCGCCGCGAGGAGTGCAGCCCGCTTGAACCCGGGCATGTCTCCCGACTTCTCGCGACTAATCGACGATCTTCACTCGGCTGATGCCCTCGACGAGCAACCCGTACACCAGCTCGACATCATCGTCGAGCATCCGCACGCAGCCCATCGACTTCTGTCCTCCCACGCTCGCCGGGTCGATCGTCCCGTGGATTCCGTAGCCGGTCTTCACCGAGTCGTCGCCGATCCCCTCCAGCCCGATCCAGCGCTCCCCGATGGGGTTCTTGGGGTCGTCCTTGTCGAATTTCTCGCCCGTCTTGGGGTTCACCCAGTGCGGATTGACCAGCTTGCTGTTGCGCTTGACCACGAAGCTGCCCGTCGGTGTCGGAGAATCCTTCGGCTCGCCCAGCCCCACCCGGAACGATCGGATGTAGGTCCAGCCGCTCTCCTCCTCCGGCGGCCCCGCGAAGAGGTCCAGCCGGAAGTCACCCTTGTGCACCACCGCGTGGAAGGGACCCCGCACGATCTTGATCTTCTGCCCGAGCTGGATCTTGTTGGGATCGCTGAGGCCGTTGATCCGCTGCAACAGGCGCCAATCCACCGCCAGCCCGAGCTTGTCCGGCAGCGTCGAGAGCCGCTCGCCCGAGGCGATGACATGGATCTCCGTCATGGGGTCGCCCTTCACGACCTTGGACGAGAACAGCAGCTCCTGATTCAGATCCGTGATCCGTGCGCGGAGCTGCGAGCGGTCCGACTCGGACAGACCGGGATTGGACATCGCCCGGGTCAGAAGCGACCGGGCCGCGACCGGGTCGTTGGCCGACAACCGCTGGTCCGCGGCGCTCAAGGTGCGCGACAACTCGCTCGGAGTGGGCGGCGGCGCTGCCGGCTCCACAGAGCGGTTCAAGCTCTCCTCCAGCGAGCCCGCGGCCGGCTCCTTGGGCAATTGGAGGTGGGGGGTCTCCGTCGCCCCGCCCGCGGGCCTTTGTGCCTGATTGCCGCCCGCCTGCGAGATCGTGAATGGGGCCGGGTCCGCCGGCTGGCTGCTGGGCGGAGGTGTAGTCCGCCGATCGGTCAGGCTCCCCGTGCCAGTCCCGGACGCCGCCTTTGCCGCCGGCTTCCCGCTGTTGTTCACGAACGGGGCCTCCATCGCCGGATCGGCCGCCGTGTCCCGGTCCGTCTGCCGGTCCGGCCGCTTGCCGTCCTTGCCCCGCGTGAGGAGGAAGGCCGCAGAGACCCCGACCACCACGATCAGGCCCGCGATCGCAACGCGCGGGACCCGGAGGCCGCGCCGGTGGTGTGTCCGAACGATCGCCCGGCCGGCGGCGGCCACGCGGGGCGACTGGCTGGGAAGTGTCATCGACCCGTTCCTCCGTCATCGAAGCCGGCGGCTGCCCCGCCGCCAACGTGTTCTGTCGCACCGAATTCCAGAAGCCGTGCCGGGGTCGCCAGGGCGTCGATCGCCCGGTCGTGCCCCTCCATCGGGATGCGTTCGAAGATCTGAGCCTCGTACGCAATCCCGATCGCCCGTGCCGCACGCGGCAACGCGGCGAGCAATCGATCATAGAAGCCGCCACCCCGACCAAGCCGGCCCCCCCGGTCATCAAATGCAAGCCCAGGTGCCACAACAACTTGTACAGATTCAACCGGAACCGAAGCCAACGCGGCGCGGGGTTGGCGTACCCCGTGCTCGACCAGGTCCAGATCCGACTCCAGATCGAGCACCGGAACCGCCTCAATCGTGCCCCGAGCCCAGTCCGCCCGCGGGAGGCACACCCGGCAGCCGCCCCGCTGGAGCACCTCGATCAGCGGCGTCACGTCCACCTCTGACCGCATCGGGGCGTACGCCAGCACGCACTCGGCGGTCGCGAGCGGAGTCCAAGCCATCGCCGCCCCGCACGCGGCTCCCGAAAGCCGGGCCCGTTCATGGTCGGTCAGCCCCCGCACGCGATCGCGGGCGAGCGAGCGCAGGACGGCCTTGGTCTCCTCGATGGAGTCGGAAGTCACAGTCACGGCGCCTTGATATCGGCCGAAGGTGCCCCGTCCGGCCCACCTTTGGTGCGCTCTCCCGCGAGAGCACGCCGCAGCGACCGAATCTGTTCCAGCCGCTCCCGCATGGCCTTCTCGGCCCCCGCCTCCCCGGGCTCGTAGTACCGGCGGCTGACTCCCAGGTAGTCCTGTCCCGTGACCGGCAGCCCATCCACCCGATGCGCCGAGTCGTGGGCGTAGGAGTATCGCTCGCCCTCCCGATCCCGCATCCGGACCCCCTCACCGATCGGCGAGCTATTCGGGTCGCGCAGATGCATCGGCACCGCGACCGTGCGCCCCTCCCGAACATCCGCCAGCGCCGCGTCGATCGCCAGGTAGGCCGCGTTGCTCTTGGGCGCGAGCGCCAGGTAGGTCGCGCACTGCGCCAGCGTGATCCGCGCCTCGGGCATCCCGATCCGCTCGACCAGCGACCACGCCGCCTGCGCGACCATGATCCCACGGGGGTCGGCGTTGCCGATGTCCTCGCTCGCGAGGATCGCCAGTCGCCTCGCGATGAACCGCGGGTCCTCGCCGGACTCCAGCATGCGCGCGATCCAGTAGATCGCCGCGTCCGGGTCGCTGCCCCGGACACTCTTGATCATCGCGCTGATGGCGTCGTAGTGCTCGTCGCCCGTGCCGTCGTAGACGGCCGCCTTCTGCTGGATCGAGTCCTCGGCAACGGCCCGATCGATCTCCAGCGGGGCGCGCCCCGCCGCTACGTCGCCCCGCCGCCCCGTCTCCTCACTCGACAACACCGCGACTTCCAGCGCGTTCAATGCCCGCCTGGCATCCCCGTCGCTCTTCACGGCCCACACCCGCAGGGCCTCGTCGGTGACCCTCAGGTCGAGCCCGCCGTACCCCCGCTCGGGGTCGGCGATCGCCCGCCGCACCACCTCCGCGATCTCGTCCTCGCTCAGCGGCTCGAGCCGGAAAAGCGTGCTGCGGCTGACGAGCGCGGAATTGCAGGAGAACAGCGGGTTCTCCGTCGTGGCCCCGATCAGCGTGATAACCCCGCGCTCCACGTCGGCGAGCAGCACGTCCTGCTGGCTCCGCGTGAACCGGTGGATCTCGTCGAGAAAGAGGATCGAACGCCGCCCCTCCAATTCGAGCCGCCGCGCCGCCTCATCCACGATCTCCCGGATCCGCTTGACCCCCACGCTCGCGGCGTTCTCGATCTCGAAATGGCGTTTCGTGTGGTTGGCCACCAGCCGCGCCAGCGTGGTCTTCCCCGTTCCCGGCGGGCCGTGCAGGATCAGGCTTGTGATAACCCCCGCCCCGAGCATTCGCCGGAGCAGCTTGCCCTCACCCATGATGTGCTGCTGACCGACCAGTTCGTCCAGGCTGCGGGGGCGCATCCGCACCGCCAACGGCTCGGCGGAGCGGCGGGCCGCCTCCCTTCGGCTCGCCCACAGGTCGCTCATACCCCCATCCTAAGAGGCCCCGAACCCGTGGGCGAGATTGCCCAACTTCAGTGGCCGCTCACTTTGCGGACGCTAACATGGGCCGTGGAAATCGGGTTCTGGGCCATCACTGCGCTCGTGGTCTGGCTGGTCTGGGCGTTCGTCGCCCGCTGGCTCAGTGCCGGACCGCGCGGCGATTTCGAGACCGGTCTGGCCTGGCGACTTTCCCAGGTGTATGTCCGGGTGGTCCACGGCCTCCGCGTCGAGGGGCTCGAGCACATCCCCCACCAGCCCGCCCGCCTCATCGTGGTCGCCAACCACACCGCAGGCGTCGACCCCATCCTGATCCAGTCCGCCTGCCCGTTCTTCATCCGGTGGCTGATGGCCCTCGACATGCGGCTCCCGACACTCGAGTGGCTGTGGACATGGGTCGATGTCATCAGCGTCGATCGAGACGGGCGCGAGATCGCGGCCGCCCGGGAGGCGATCCGCTATGTGGCCGGTGGCGGCGTCGTCGGCATCTTCCCCGAGGGCACGCTCGAGCGCCCGCACCGGACCATCCTGCCCTTCTTGCCCGGCGTCGGGCTCATCGTCCACCGTACCGGCGCGCCGGTCCTGCCCGTGCTCATCGAGGGGACCCCGCAGGTGGACCCGGCGTGGACGAGCCTGTGGCGTACAAGCCGCGCCCGCATCCGCTTCCTCCCGGCGATCGACTACGGCGCGACCGCGATGCATGCCGGCGAGATCACCGCCGATCTTCGGGCCCGTTTCATCGCCGCGTCGGGATGGCCCGTCTGCGACAATCCCGACCCGACGACCCCGGGCGGCAAGGGCAAGTAGGCGGACCAATCCGGCGGTTCACCAAAGCAGAGAGGGCGCTGACGCGCCCTCTCTGGTCGGAATCCTTCGCGTGGGGACGGCGGTCTTAGCCGAGGCCGCCCTTGAAGCCCTGCTGGCCGAATCGCTCGCGGAGGCGGCGCATCGCGGGGGTCTCCTTGAGGATCTCCTCCGCCGAACGGGTGTCGCGCTCCGGGCCGCGCTTGAAGCCGGAACGATCCTGGATGCCCTTGGGCTTCTTGACGGGCTTGCGTTCCTCGCCGGCCGCCGGGGCCCCGCCCTCGGGCGCCTCGGGCCTCGGCTTGGCCTGCTTGATGGACAGGCTGATGCGCCGGCTCTCGGGATCGACCTTGAGGACCTTGACGGTGACGATCTCGTCCTGCTTGACGACATCACCGACGTTGGCGACGCGTCGCCAATCGAGCTCGGAGATGTGGACGAGGCCCTCGATGCCGGTGGCAACCTCGACGAACGCGCCGAATTCCATGAGCTTGGTGATGCGCCCGGTGAGCTCGGCGCCCTCGACCACGTCGGCCGCGACGCTCTGGAAGGGGTCGTCGACGAGCTGCTTCATGCCGAGGGAGATGCGGTTGGCCTCCCAATCGAGCTTGAGGACCTGCACGCGGACGCGCTCGCCCTCTTTGACAAACTTGGCGATGTTCTTCTCGCCCATGTTGATGCGGTCATGCGTCAGGTCGGAGAGGTGCACCAGGCCGTCAACGCCGCCGAGATCGACAAACGCACCGAAGGGCATGATCTTCCGGACGGTGCCCTCGACGACGGCGCCCTCGGCGAGCGTGTCGCGGAGCTTGGAGGCCTGCTCCTGCCGCTCGGACTTGAGCATGTCGCGGCGTGAGAGGACGATGTTGCCCTTGCCAGCGCGGTCGATCCGGCTGACCTGGCAGGTGAGCTTCTCGCCGACAAAGACGGAGAGGTCGGGGATGCGGTCGAGCGAGACCTGGCTGGCGGGCATGAACGCCCGGTGGCCGGCGACCTCGAGCTCGAGACCGCCCTTATTCACGCCGACGACCTTGGCGTCGATCGTCTGGCCGGGCTCGAGCATCTCCCAGTCGGCCTTCTGCACCGCGCCGGGGCGGGAGCAGATGTAGAGCGACTCGGCGTGCTCGTAGCGGTTGACCACGACCTCGAGTTCCGCGCCGACGGTGGGCAGCTCGTGGTCGCCGAACTGGATGCGCTCGAGGACGCCGAGCTCCTTGGGCCCGAACTCGACGAAGATGTCGTTCGGGCCGACGCTGACCACGCGTCCTGAGCGGTGCTCCCGCCCGGCCTGCACGACCCGGGGCCCACGGATCTTGGGCTTGTGGCTCGGCCCCGAATCGGACTCGGCGGCCAGATCGTGCATCGCCGCCTCGATCTCCGCCTCGATCTCGGGGGAGAGGTGGTGCTTGGCGGTCTCGCCGGTCTCGCCGGCACGCTCGTGGGTCTTCTCGGTTCCGGGCTGCATGTGTCTGCCGATCGTTTGGACGCGTACCGGGTGGGGGGAAGGGAGCGCGGCCGCGGTACGACTCGGCGCGGGCTCCCGTGGGACTATGAGTGTACTGGTGGGCGGGTGCACCGCGAACAAAAGAGGTCGGCGGGAGGGGGATTCATGAGGGGTTTCCGCTCGGCGAGGGGCTCCCCATCGTTTCGCGGACCTTGCGGACGATCCGCTCGGCTGTGCGGACGTTGGCGAAGCCGGCCTCGGCGTCGATCGGGGGATGTTCGCCCCGACGGACGGCGTCGATGAAGCCGCGGAGTTCCATGAGGAGGGGTTCGGCGTCGTCGATGGTGAGGGGCTCGATATTGACGAGCTCGGACCACTTGAGGTTGGTCAGGTCCTCGCCGCGGCGGAGTTGCTCGCGGACCTCCCGCATCTGGATCTCGTTGGCGGTGCGCCGGATGAGGGTGCCCGACTTGTTGCCGTAGTCGATTTTGATGTAGGCGTTCTCGCCGGTGATGCGGGTCACGCGCTCGGTCTTGAGGGCGAGGCGGCTGGCGGTGACATTCGCGACACAGTTGCCCTGCGGGCGGCGCCAGGTCAGGCGGGCGTTGCAGATGTCTTCGTGCTCGGTGACGACGGCGACGCCGGCGGCCTGGATCTCGTCGGGTTCCTGGCCGTCCATGAGCATGAGCACGACGTCGAGGTCGTGGATCATCATGTCCATGACGACGCTGGTGTCGACGCTGCGGAAGGTCATGGGGCTGACGCGGTGGACCTCGATGAATCGGGGGACCACCTTGAGGCCGGCCTCGGTGGCCTTGCGCATCGCGCGGAGCACGGGGTTGAAGCGCTCGATGTGGCCCACCATGAGGACGGCGTGGTGTGCCTCGGCGAGCTGCTTGATGTTGTGGGCGGTGTCGGTGTCGCCGGCGAGGGGCTTCTCGATGAGGCAGCCGACGCCGGCCTGGAGGAAGGGTCTGGCGGAGTGGAAGTGTGCTGTCGTGGGGACCGCGATGCTGACGGCGTCCACGCCCGCGGCGAGCAGGGCTTCCTCGCTCTCGAACGCGGTGGTCTCGTGCCGGTCGGCGATCTCCTGGGCGCGGGAGAGGCTCGCGTCGACGACGCCGACGAGCTCGCAGCCGGGCTCGTTGGCGTAGACGCGGGCGTGGTGCTGGCCCATGCGTCCGACACCGACCACGCCGCAGCGGAGTGTGCGGTCCGCGAGGCCGTTCCGATTCGATCTGCCGTCGTTGTAGGACATCGGGGCTTCCGTCGCGCGGGCAGCCGGGCTCAGACGCTCATGGCCTCGTTGAGCGCGGCCGCGAGGTCGGCCTTGTTGGTGACCCCGACGAACTTGCGCACGGGCTGCCCACCCTTGAAGATGATGACGGTGGGGATGGCGGAGATCTCGTACTGGACGCCGATCTCCTGGTTGCCGTCGGTATCGACCTTGCCGACCTTGGCCTTGCCGGCGAAATCGGCGGCGATCTGGTCGATGGTGGGGGCGAGCATGCGGCAGGGCATGCACCACTCAGCCCAGAAGTCGACGAGCACGGGCTGTTCGGCGCCGAGGACCTCGGTCTCGAAATTGCCTGTATTGAATTCCAGAACATTCGCGCTGGCCATCGCGGCTCCTTCCACACTCGACTCCCCGGCGGGGGGAGGTCCATCGGCTTGGCCTGAGTCTAGTCGCGTCGGGCCTCCCCGGCATGGATCGCCCAGGCGGCGAGGAGGGCTTGCCGCTGGGGTGCGACATCGTGGACCCTGAAGAGGCGCAGCCCGCGGGCGAGGTGCTCGACGGAGAACGCGAGGCTGCCCGCGAGACGATCGGCCGGATCGGTCTGGGGGATGTCGGGGCTGGCGACCCGGCCGACGAAGCTCTTGCGGCTGGCGGCGCTGAGCAGCGGGTATCCGAGGGCGAGCAGTTCGGGGGTTCTGCGCACCAGTTCGAGGTTTTGCTCGGGGGTTTTGCCGAAGCCGAGGCCGGGGTCGAGCAGGATCGCGTCGTGTTGGACCCCGGCGCGTGTGGCGGCCCGGGCGCGGGCGGCCAGGAGTTCGGCCACCTCGGTGGCGACATCGGCGTACCGGGGCGGCGCGTCGTAGCGGTCAGAGAATTGGTCGCGATCCGGGGGAAGAAGGCGGTGCATGAGGATGAGGCCCGAGCCGCGTTCGGCGGCGAGGGCGAGCATGTCGTCGCCGCCCTCGATCGCGGCGGAGACGTCGTTGATCGCGTCGGCGCCGGCGTCGAGCGCGGCGCGTGCCACTTCGACGAGCGTCGTGTCGATGCTGATGGGGATTTCGGCGAGTGGCGGCGGCGATGCACGAATGGCGATCACGAGCGGGACAACGCGGGCGATCTGCTCGGCGGCGTCGACGCGCCGGGCGCCGGGTCGGGTGGATTCGCCGCCGAGATCGAGTGCGTCGGCGCCGGCGAGCACCGCGGCGAGGGCGCGGGCGAGTCCGTCGTCGACTCCGGCGGCCCTGGAGGCGGGGAAGAAGCTGTCGGGGGTGGTGTTGAGGATGGCGAGGAGGCGGGGGCGGTCGAGCGTGATCGAACGCTTCGGGCTCATCCGCCAGCTTGTGGAGGGGCGGGGCATGACGGAGGGTAGAAAGCGGGCGGCCCCGGGGAGTGTTCCCCGGGGCCGCGGCGAGATCGGATGGTGGGTCTGCCCGCGGGGGGGGTCAGAACCTGGGCTTGGACTTGGGCTCGTCCTCGACGTCTTCCCAGTCGCCTTCGCCGCCGCCGAACTGGCTCTTCATGGAGGCGACGAGGTCGAGGAAGTCGGCGGGGAGGAAGATCCGGCTGTGCATGCCACCGGCGCCGGTGGAGAGGCTCATGCCGAGGGGGTGAAGGTTTTCCGGGATGTTGTCGAGGGTGGGCCCGCCCATCATGGACATGAGGGGTCCGACCATGTCGAGGACGCCCTTGACGTTGACGTAGGCCTCCATGGTGCGGTGCTCGGGGAGGTGGTCGGCGACGGAGGCGATGCTGGCGCTGGCGGCCATGTTGTCGCCCTCGCCGTTCAGGGCGCGGGTCATGAGTTCGGTGTTGCGGCTCATGGTCTGGTAGAGGCCCTTGTCATTCGTGGCGACGAAGCCCTTCGGCCCCGCCTCTCCGCCGAAGATCATGGTCATCTGCTGGATGGCCATGCTCGCCATCATGGCGTTGGAGTCGTTGGGATCCACCTCCATGGCGACGCCGTAGGCGTGGACGGGTGTGGAGCCGATGGTGGAGACGTTCTCCTTGAAACTCGAGGTGAACTTGAGACCTTGCTGGGTCTGGCCGTCCATGCCGGTGATGAGCTGCTTGAGGCTGTCGAGGAGCGCGTCGGGGTGCTTGGAGGCGGAGAAGGCGAGTGTGTTGCTGAAGAGGCCGCCGGCGAAGAGGCCGGGGGTCGTGCCGATGACCAGGGCTTGGCCTTCGGACTGGCCGGCGAGCTTGGTCATGGAGGAGCCGAAGCCCATGCCCTGGTTGAGCTTGGCGGCCTGGGTCATGATATCGCGGATGCCGGGGCTGCTGGTGTCGAAGGCGAAGGCCGCGATGTAGTCCATTGCGGGGAGGTTGCTGAAGAGGGAGGCGGCGTTGCCCTGGTCGGCGAAGACCTTGGAGGTCTCGGTGCCGTCGGTGAACTGGGCGGCGAAGTCGAGCCAGATGCCCGCGTCGTCGGAGCCCATGCCGAGGAACGCGGTCTTGCCATCGTTGACGATGGACTTGGCGGCGTTGGTCATGAGTTCCATCTGGGCCTGGACGGCTTCGCCGCCCATCATGGCGGCCATGGACATGCCCTGCTCCATCTGCTGGATGCCTTGCTCGAGCATCGGGCGGAGGGTCTGGACATCGGCGATGACGAAGAGGTCGTCTTTGTCGGCGGCGGTGGTGGCGGTCTTGCCGAGGCGCGTCTCGTGGGACTTGAGGCGTCCGGCCTTGCCGTCGAAGGCGGTGACGGCGTCGAGGTCGGGACCCATGGCGGCGAAGCCGCCGCCGATGTCCTTGGCGTAGCCGGTGTCGCCCATGATCTGGATGGCGACGACACCGTCGCCGGCATGACCCTGGAGGCCCTCGACGAAGTCACTGAAATTGCTGACGGGGATGACGACGACGGGGGTGGGCTGCTCGCTGCCGGCCTCGAAGTTGAGGGCGATGGCCGCGGAGCCAACGGCGTTGATGCCGTCCATGTTCATGATGGAGTCGACGACCATGAGCCCCTGCTGTGCGTCGGCTCCGCCGAAGACACTGGTCCAGTGCTTCATCGCCTCGCCGAGGTGGCCAACATCGCGGACGCCGATGACGACAGGGAAGGTGGAGGCAACATGGTCGAGGGCGGGCGGGATCGCCAGGGCGGCGGTCGAGAGCGTGCCGACGGCACAGAGGATTCCGAGCACGCGTGTCTTCATCTTCATCTGTCGTTCCTTTGTCTACCTTCGTTTTGGAAAGGTTTGGATTGGATGGGGCGCACCCGGACCCTTCCCCGGGTTATCGGCTGGACTATATCTTCGGAGTCCCGGGGCCCCGATTTCGCACCGGGGGTTCAGAATTGCGATTTCGGTGGCGTGGGGACCCCTGCGGGCTGGTGATTTCGCATTGGTTCGGGGCTGCCTTCTGAGGGGGGCGGGGCTGTCGATCGCGATAAGGCGCCGGTGAAACTGCTTGGTCTGATTGCATTCCTTCCTTTGATGGGCGTAATGTTCGGGCCCTCGAACGGAGCCCTACCCATGTCCCGGTATATCCCGAAGCTCGTCGTGTGCCTCCGGGAGGGGTACACGGTCCGGCGGTTCTTTGGTGATCTGGGTGGCGGCCTGACGGTGGCGGTGATCGCGCTCCCGCTGGCGATGGCGCTGGGGATCGCGTCGATCCCGGCATCGGTCGCGGGCAGTCTGGCGGCCGAGCATCCCTGGCTGACGCCGCCGGCGATGGGTCTGTACACGGCGATCGTGGCGGGGGCGGTGATCTCGGCGTTCGGCGGTTCGCGGGTGCAGATCGGGGGTCCGACTGCGGCGTTCATCCCGATCGTGTTCGGCATCGCGATGGAGCACGGGTACGCGGGCCTGGCGACGGCGACGCTGATGGCGGGGGTGATTCTCATCCTGATGGGCGTCTTCCGGCTTGGAGCGACCATCAAGTTCATCCCCTACCCGGTGACGACGGGGTTTACGGCGGGCATTGCGGTGTCGATCGTCGCGAGCCAGCTGAAGGACTTTCTCGGCCTGCACCTTGTGGGGGCGGACGGGGCGCCGGTGTCGGTGCCGGCGGAGTTCGTGCCCAAGCTGCAGCTGCTGGCGCAGCACATCGACACCTTCGATTGGCGTGCGGCGGCGGTGGGGGGCGGTTCGCTTGCGGTGCTGATCGTGCTGCGGCGGTTCGTGCCGCGGCTGCCTGGGGCGATCGTGGCGGTGGTGGCCAGCGCGGTTGTGGTCTCGGTGCTGGGCTGGGACGTGGCGCACGGGGGGACGGTGGAGACGATCGGCTCACGGTTCGGCGGGATCCCGCGCTCCCTGCCGGCGCCGCACATGCCGGGCGTGAGTTGGGCGCTGGTGCGTGAGCTGTTCCCGTCGGCGACGACGATCGCGATCCTGGCGGCGATCGAGTCGCTGCTCTCGGCGGTGGTTGCCGACGGCATGACGGGGTACAGGCACAAGTCGGACTGCGAGCTGGTGGCGCAGGGGATGGCGAACGTGGGTTCGGCGCTCTTTTTCGGGGTGCCGGCAACGGGGGCGATCGCGCGGACGGTGGCCAACATCAAGAGCGGGGGGACGACCCCGGTCGCGGGGCTCCTGCACGCGGTGTTCCTGCTGGGGTTCATGCTGCTTCTGGCGGATCTGGCGAAGCTGATCCCGCTGGCGTCACTCTCGGCGGTCTTGATCCTGGTGGCGTGGAACATCTCGGAGATCGGGCACTTCCGGGCGCTCCTGCGGGCGCCCAAGAGCGACGTCATCGTGCTGGTGACGACGTTCGGGCTGACGGTGCTGACCGATCTCACGGTCGCGGTGGCGGTGGGGATGGTGCTGGCCTCGATGCTCTTCATGAAGCGGATGGCGGAGGTCTCGGCGATCGGGACGATCCGGGAGGAACTGGCGAACGGTCGGGACGAGGCGGAGTCGGCGCGGATCGCGGCCGAGGAGCAGAGGCACCGGCGGATCCCGCACGGGGTCGAGATGTTTGAGATCAACGGGCCCTTCTTCTTCGGGGTCGCGGACCGGCTGAAGGACACGCTGACGCAGTTCGAGCGGGCGCCGAGGGTGTTCATTCTTCGGGTGAAGAACGTGCCGGCGATCGACGCCACGGGGATGCACGCGCTCGACGAGTTCCGGCAGAAGTGCGTGAGGTCGGGGACGCGGCTGCTGCTGGCCGGATTGCACGCCCAGCCGCTGTTCGCGATGACGCAGGCGGGGCTGCTGGACAAGTTCGGGGAGGAGAACTTGTGCAGCGACACGGAGCATGCGCTGGAGGTGGCGAGGGGGCATTTGGGAATGGGGTAGGGGGCGGAAGAGACGGAGAGACGGAGAGACGAAGAGACGGAGAGACGAAGAGACGGAGAGACGGAGAGACGGAGAGACGAAGAGGCGGGGAGGCGGGGGAGACGGCGAGGCGGAGTGGGGGCGGCTATTCGGCGAGGCGGGCGGCGAGGCTGGCGACCTGGAGCTCGACGCGTTTGACCTCGCGGACGATCGAGTTTTTCTGCATCTCGAGCCACCACCAGAGCTTCAGCATGCCGACGGCCATCATGAGGAGGATGCCGGCGAAGCCCCAGGCGAGCATCGCGTGCACGTCGCTCGTCCCGAAGAAGCACACGGCGCACCAGACGGCGCCGGCGAAGCAGGCGAGCAGGGGCAACATCAGGAGGGCGTTGATCCAGCGTCGGCGGCCCCTGAAGGTGTCGAACAGCATCTGGTGGATGGGCTGATCGGCGCCGAGGCTCGCGAACTGTTCGGCGTCCTCGCGGCGCAGGGCTTCGGCGATCTTGCGTTCGAACTCATCCATGGCTTCACTCCTTCGGTTGGGCGCTCTCTGGCAGGAGCGCCCGCAGGGCTTCGCGGGCGTGGTGCAAGCGGGACTTCACGGTGCCGACCGGGACCCGGAGTATTTCGGCGATGACGCGGAGTTCGAGCCCGTCGGCGTAGTGCATGGCGAGGAGGAGGCGCTGCTCCGGCGGGAGCCGGTCGAGCGATGCGCGCAGGGAAGCGATCTCGTCCGGCTCGTGCTCGCGGGCGCCCTGGGCTGTCGCTTCGGGCGCTGAGACGGAGCGCGGCTGGCGGCGGGATCGGCGGACCAGGTCGGCGCAGCGTCGCGTGAGGATGCGGTAGGCCCAGGGCCCGAAGAGGGCGGGGTCGTCGAGGCGGTGCAGGGCGCGGGCGATCGAGGCCCAGGCGTCCTGCGTGGCGTCGGTCGCGTCGTGGGGATTGCCGAGGAGCCGGAGGGCGCGGGCGAGGAGTCGCCCGTGCCAGCGGCCGACGAGGGTCGCCCAGGCCTCCGCGTCGCCGCCTTGGCTCTGGAGCACCAGGAGTTCGTCGAGCACGGTGCTCTGGGGGCGGCTCATGCCTGGGAGGTCGTGGGTCGGGCCTGGAGGTTCACGGATCCGGCGGCGGAACCAAAGAATCTTCGATGGCGTCGGCTCCGGTCCGTGTCCGGCCGGTGCACGCCCGGAACTGGGGGGCCCGTGTCGCCGCTCGGGGGCGGGGATGGCCGGGATGCGTCGCCCGGAACGGGATCACGCGGCGCCGTAGAGACGGTCGGGGCGGGCCGAGTCGGGGGCCTCGTCGGTTTCCTCGTCCTCTTCTTCGTCTTCCTCGTCTTCCTCGTCGTCCTCCTCCTCTTCCTCGTCATCCTCGGATTCGTCCTCGTCTTCGTCCTCTTCCCATTCCTCGTCGTCGTCTCCCTCTTCCTCCTCGTCTTCTGCCTCTTCCTCTGCGTCCGCCCCGGCGTCTTCGAGTTCTTCCTCTTCTTCTTCTTCTTCTTCTTCTTCTTCCTCTTCTTCCTCTTCCTCTTCCTCGTCCTCATCCCATTCTTCGTCTTCCTCGAGCTCTTCTTCCTCTTCGGAATCTTCTTCTGAGGCGGTCGGGTCGGTGTCGAAGGGGGCTTCCTCGGTGGCGGGCGCGGAGTCGCCGGCGAAGAGCGTGCCGCCGCTGGAACCGAAGACGGGGGCCTGGCCGTTGCGGGCGGCTTCCTCGTCGGCGAGGAGCTTCATGCGGCCCCAGTCCTCTGGGGTGATGAGGACGTCGCGGGCGACGGAGCCCTTGTGCTCGCTGATGATGCCGGCGATGCCCATGAGGTCGATGAGGCGGCTGGCGCGGGTGTAGCCGATGGCGAGTCGGCGTTGGAGGAGGGAGACCGAGCCGCGCCGGGTCTCGAGGACGATCTCGACGGCGCGGTCGAACATGGGGTCTTCCTGCGCGGCCGCGAGGCTGGCGGAGGAGTTGTTCTCGCTGGCGAGGATTCGTTCCTCGTCCTGGTCGCCGGAGCGGAGCTGGACGAGTTGCCGTTCGAAGCTGGGCTTGGCGATGTCGCGGAGGAACCGGACGACCCTGCGGATTTCGGCGTCGTCGACGAGGGTTCCCTGGGCGCGGTTGAGCTTGCTGGAGCGTGGGCTGAGGAAGAGCATGTCACCCTGGCCGAGCAGGAGTTCGCCGCCCTTCTGGTCGAGGACGATGCGGGAGTCCATGCCGCTGGCGACCTTGAATGTGACGCGGCAGGGCATGTTGCTCTTGATGAGGCCGGTGACGACGTTGGCCTGGGGGCGCTGGGTGGCGAGGATGAGGTGGATGCCGACGGCGCGGGCCTTCTGGGCGATGCGGATGATCGAGGTCTCGACCTCCTTGTTGGTCATCATGAGGTCGGCGAGCTCGTCGATGACGAAGACCATGTAGGGGAGCTTGCGGGGGATTCGGGCCTCTTCCTCGGGGGTCTGGGGGTGGAAGCGTTCCTTGAGTTCTTCCCAGTCGAGGGCGTTGTAGCCGGCCAGGTCGCGGACGCCGGCCTCGGCGAGGAGCTCGTAGCGTTCGTCCATCTTCTTGCAGGCCCACTCGAGGATGGCGGCGGCCTTGGCCATCTCGGTGATGACGGGGCACATGAGGTGCGGGATGTCCTTGAACTGGCTCATCTCGACCATCTTGGGGTCGACCAGGACGAGCTTGAGCTCGTTGGGCTTCTTGGTGTAGAGGAAGCTCATGATGATGGCGTTCATGCAGACGCTCTTGCCCGAGCCCGTGGTGCCGGCGATGAGCATGTGGGGCATCTGCGTGAGGTCGGCGATGAGGGGCTCGCCGGAGGCGTCCTTGCCGAGGAACATGGGGAGCTTCATCTTGGCGAAGGCCTCCCGGTTGCTCATGAGCTCCTTGAGTCGGACCTTTTCCTTGGTGGGGTTGGGGACCTCGACGCCGACGGTGTCGCGTCCGGCCTGGTTGGCGACGATGCGGATATTGAAGGCCTTGAGGGCGCGGGCGACATCGCTGGAGACGGCGTTGAGCGCGGCGACCTTGGTGCCGGGGGCGAGGCGGACGTCGTATTGGGTGATGACGGGACCGGACTCGATGCCGACGACCTCGCCGTCGATGCGGTACTGCTGCAGGGCGGCCTCGAGCGCCTCGGCCTGCTCGCGGACGATGCCCTCGAGTCGTGCGGAGAAGTTTTCCTCGGGTTCTTCGAGCAGGTCGAGGCCTGGGAACTTGTAGCCGGCGAGATCCTGGACGTTTTGGAGGTCGCGGAGGTCGTCCTCTGTGGCGATCTTTCGGTTGGCTCCGGCGAAGCGGACGGGGAGGGCGGCGATCTTCTCGCGGAGCTGGTCCTCGCTGAAGACCTGGGGCGCACCGGGGAGGTCGTCGTCCTCGTCGGCGTCGTCGCTCTCGTCCTGGGCCATGGGGATGGCCTTGGCGCCGAGGCGGGGGGCCTTGCCGGCCGGCTTGGCTGCCGGGGCGATCTCGTCGGCCTCGTCATCCTGGGTTTCGTCGTGCACGACGACGGATCCGGCGTCGAGGGCGTCGGTATCGATGCGGGCCTTGGGCTCGAGTTCGATCTGTCGGCGGGGCTTCGCCGCCCGGCGGGTGGCGATCGCGTTGGCCTCGGCCTTGGCGGCCTGGACGTCGTCTTCCTCGAGGTCGGTGAGCTTGATCGAGACACGTCGGCCATGGCGGACCATGCGGCCGAGGGCGCCGATCAGCCCGCCGCCGGCCTTGGCGGTGGCTGCGGCGCTGGCGCCGGCGCCGGTGACGGCGAGTGCGCCGGCGGTCTGGGCGGCGGTTTGGGCGGCCGGCGCGAACTTGTGCCAGATCCAGGCGGGGAGGGCGAAGACGAGTCGGTAGAATGCGACGACGAGGCCGATGACGGCGAGGAGGAGGAGCCAGAGGGCGCCCCCGAGGCCGCCGAATCGGCTGGAGAGTTCGTGGGAGGCGACGAGGCCGAGTTCGCCGCCGGCGAGGTGTCCGAGGGGCCCGGAGGCGGGGAGGAGGAGGGCGAAGAGGCCGCAGGCGGCGGCGAGGAGCATCATGATCCCGACGGTGCGGACGACCGGCTGCTCGATTCTGCGGGCGAAGAGGGGCTGGGCGAGGGCGAGGCCGGCGAGGGCGAGCACGACCCAGACGCCCCAGCCGATGAACCTAAGGCGTTGTAGGCGATGTAGGCTCCGGCTGGTCCGCACCAGTTGTGGACGGGGCTGTTCACCGGCCAGGCGACGTCGCTGGGCGGGTCGCTCCTGGTGAAGCTCAGGAGGCTGGCGGCGAGGAAGGCCCATGCGAGGAGCAGTCCGAGCCAGACGACGCGTCCCCACAGGGCGTCGTGGTCGGCTGGCTGGTTCTTGCGGGCCTTGCCGGAACGTCTGGGCGCAGGATCTCTCTTTGGCTTCGCCATAGGGAATGGATATCGGCCGCGGCGGGCGCGTGACACCAAAGAGGCGGCTGGTCCCGTGGGGCGCGGATCGCGGGGAATCACGGGGCCCGATTGCCGGAAGGGGATTGGGAGGTCGTGGCGGCGGTGGTCGGGGACGGCGTGAGCTACCTGTGCGGGGTATCGGGGAGCGCGGCGATGTCTTTGAATCGGCTGGCCGCGCGGCGCCAATGCACGGAATCGGGGTGGAGGAAGAGCACGTCGCGTTGCTGGTCGAGCTGGTCGGGGGAGATCATGGGGAACTCGAGGCGGTGGCCTCGCAGGAACCCGAATTGCCTCAGGGCGAACATGCGGTATCCCTCGGCGGCGAGCAGGTGGGCGATCTCGGTGGGGGAGGCGCCGTTGAGCGCGAGGGTCTCGCGGTTGACCTCGCAGAGGATGGCTGGGTGTCTGGCCCGGATGGCTTGGGAGAGCCCGCGGAGCGCGCGGAGCTCGAAGCCCTCGACGTCGAGCTTGATGAAGAGCGGGCGCGGGTCGATTGGGTCGAGAAGGTCGTCGCCACGGCGCGTCTGGACCTGCAGGCGGTCTCTCGCCTGGCCGCGGAACCGTTTGGCGGTGGGGCCGAGTGTGCCGGCCCCGAGATTGTTGAAGTCCGGGACTTTGTAGGTGCGTTCGGCGGCTTCATCGCTGAGGCCGAGGGGCTCGATGCGGACATTGTCCAGGGCGTTGTGCCCGACGTGCCAGCGGAGCCCGTCGAGGGCTCGGGGGCCGGGTTCGACGGCGACGACGCAGCCCTTTGGCCCGACGAGGCGGGAGAAGAAGAGCGTGAGGAGGCCGATATTGGCACCGCCGTCGAGGACGAGGTCGCCGGGTCGGACGCATGCGGCGGCGGTGTTGAGGATTTCGAGTTCGTGGTAGCAGCCGCGGTAGTGGGCAATGCGCTGGAAGTAGTCGCTGAGGTCGAGCCTCATGCGTGCGCCGGTGTGTCGCTCGCGTGTGATGACGGTGGGGGCGTCTTTCCAGAAGGGCTGCCAGAGCACGCCGCAGACGCGGAGCACACGCGAGGCGGCGGGGAGTTGGCGGCGCGTGTATTGGCGGGCGAGCCACCGGGCCGGCCGGGTGTGCATCGCGGCGAAACGGGGGGCGAGCGGCGCGGGCGTCGGCCTCTGCTGCGGGGATGTCATGGGGTCAGCGTATCGGGGAGGACTCGTGTCTGGCGCGCATTCCGGCGGGAGGGAGCGAGCATGGTTGGGCCGGTTCGGGCGGGGGGCGGGCATGCAAAGGGGTGTTGCGGGCGAACGGGCGGTCGGAGGGGGAGCGTGGAGAGTTGCGATCGTTCGCGGCGGGATCGTTGAAGCCACGCCGGGATGTGGGCCGATGCCAGGGGAGTCGGCTTGACAAGCCGCGGGGCGCGGCTACCTTCATCGAGTTCGACCGGAGATTGAACCAGTGACCCTCGTCCACACCCACCTCACCAAAGCGACCAAAGCCAAAGGGACGCCCCGCGTCCGGGCGGTCGCTGTGAGTGTGCTCGAGCTGGTCTAGCAGCCAGAAGCAGAGAGCAACATCACAGGCCCCCGGGCGCGTGCCCGGGGGCTTGTCGTTTTGGGCATCCGCATTTTCACCCAGATTGAAGGAGTTCGTGCCATGTCGAGTCCTGCTGCCACGGCCGCGTGTCCGGAGTGTGATGGCGCGGTGGTGTTTGGTCGTTCACCGATGGCGGGCGAGGTGGTTCGGTGCACGGATTGCTCGGCGGAGCTTGAGGTGATCAGCCGCGAGCCGCTGACCCTGGAGCTGGCGCCGGAGGTCGAGGAAGACTGGGGCGAGTGATCGCCGGGGCTTTGGGGACGTGGATCGACACGCTCGCTGGCCGCGGGGGTCGGCATCAGGACAGGAACTGCCATGCGCATCGCGTTGCTGACGACGAGGATCCGGACCGAGGAGCGGCTGCTGCTCGAGTCTTTCGAGGCTCGTGGGGTGCACCCGGAGGTGATCGACCTTCGGGCGCAGGTGTTCGTGCCGGGGAGCCCGGGGCGGTGGACGGGGTTCGATCTGGCGGTCGATCGCTCTGTGAGCGCGACGGCGGGGCAGAACGCGGTGCGGATCCTCGACGCGTTCGGGGTGCGGTGCGTGAACCCGTCGGCGGCGATCGACACCTGCTCGGACAAGCTGCGGACAACGCTGGCCCTCGAGCTGGCGGGGGTGCCGACGCCCCGGGTGCGGGTGGCGTTCGACCAGGAGTCGGCGCTGGCGGCGGTCGAGGAGTTGGGGTATCCGGCGGTGCTCAAGCCGACGATCGGGTCGTGGGGGCGATTGCTGGCCCGCGTGAACGATCGTGACGCGGCGGAAGCGGTGATCGAGCACAAGCTGACGCTGGGTTCGTTCCCGCACCACGTGCTGTACGTGCAGGAGTACGTGGAGAAGCCGATGCGGGACATCCGGGTGTTCGTGGTGGGCGGCGAGCCGGTGGCGGCGATCACGAGGGAGAGCCAGCACTGGGTGACGAACACGGCGCGGGGCGGCCGGGCGTCGGGCCTGGCGATCGGGCCGGAGATGGCGGACCTGTGCCGGCGGGCGGCGGCGAGCGTCGGGGGCGATGTGGTCGCGATCGATCTGCTCGAGTGTCCGCGGCGGGGGCTGCTGGTCAATGAGTTGAACCATTCGATGGAGTTCCGCAACAGCATCGAGACGAGCGGGGTGGACATCCCGGGGCTCGTCGCGGACTACTGCCTGCGGGTGGTGCGCGAGGGGATCCCGGCGGGGACGCCCGCCACGAGCCGGGCTCCGGCGGGGGCGGCGTGATGCCGGCGCGCGTCGCGATCGTTGGAGGGAGCGGGTACACGGGCGGAGAGCTGCTGCGACTGCTCCTCGACCACCCGGGCGCGGAGGTCGCGGCGATCACGAGCCGGTCGCTCTGCGGCCAGCCGATCCACCGCGTGCACCCGAACCTGCGGGGGCGGTGCGATCTGCTGTTTGCCTCGCCGGACGAGATTCCTGCGGTGGACGTGCTGTTCCTCTGCTTGCCGCACGGGACGGCGGCGAAGGAGATCGAGCGGTACCGCGGGCTGGCGCCCCTCGTCGTGGATCTGTCGGCGGACTTCCGGCTTCGGTCGGCGGCGGGGTATCGGGAGTGGTATGGCGAGGCACACCCGGCGCCGGCGCTGCTGGAGCGGGCGGTGTATGGGCTGCCGGAGATCAGCCGCGGGGCGCTCAAGGGGGCGGGCCTGGTTTCGGGCGTCGGGTGCAATGCGACGGCGATGAATCTGGCGCTTTTGCCGCTGGCGGAGGCGGGGCTGATCGAGCGGGTGATCGCGGACATCAAGGTGGGCTCGTCGGAGGCGGGGGCGGAGCCGAGCGAGGGCTCGCACCACCCGGCGCGCTCGCGGGCGGTGCGGACCTATGCGCCGGCGGGGCATCGGCACGCGGCGGAGGTGCACCAGGCGCTGGGTGGGTTCCACGGCCCTTTCACACTGGATGTGACTGTGACGGCGATCGAGATGGTGCGGGGGGTGCTGTGCACGGCGCACGTCATCCCGACGCGGGCCGTCGAGCAGAAGGAGCTCTGGAAGCTCTACAGGGGGCGGTACGGGTCGGAGCCCTTCGTGCGCCTGGTGGCGGAGCGGAGCGGGCTGCACCGGCTGCCGGACCCGAAGATCGTCGCCGGGTCGAACTTTGCGGATGTGGGGTTTGCGCTGGATGAGCGGAGCGGTCGGATCGTGGCGTTGTGCGCGATCGACAACCTGGTGAAGGGGGCCGCGGGCTCGGCGGTGCAGTGCATGAATGTCGCCCTTGGTCTTCCGGAGACCATGGGGCTCGGATTCCCGGGCTTATACCCGGTGTAGGTCACAAGGGGCACGGAGGACGGACCGATGCGTCGAACTGTGGTGATCAAGATCGGCGGCGGGGCGGGCATCGAGCTGGCGCCGGTGCTCGCCGAGATTGCGGGCATGGTGCGCGAAGGGTCGAGCGTGGTGCTGGTGCACGGCGGCTCGGCGGAGCTGGATGCGCTGAGCCACGCGCTGGGGCATCCGCCCCAGACGATCACGAGCGCGTCGGGCCACACGAGTCGGCGGACGGACCGACGGACACTCGAGATGTTTGAGATGGCGTATTGCGGGAAGGTGAACAAGCAGATCGTTGAGCACCTGCAGCGGGGGGGCGTGGATGCGGTGGGGCTGTCGGGGATCGACGGGGCGATCTGGCGGGCGGAGCGGAAGGGGGCGATCCGGGCGGTCGAGGAGGGGCGGACGGTGATGATCCGCGACGACCTCTCGGGGCGTGTGACGGGGGTGAACGCGACCCTGCTGGGCTCGCTGCTGGAGCTGGGCTACATGCCGGTCCTGACGCCGCCGGCGTTGGCAGAGGGTGGCGTGGCGGTGAACGTGGACGCGGACCGGGCGGCCGCCGCGACGGCCGCGGCCCTCGGGGCCGACGAACTGCTGCTGCTCTCAAACGTGCCGGGGGTTCTGCGCGATCCGGCGGACCCCTCGAGCCTGATCCGCTCGGCGAGCGAGGTGGGGGCGGAGGCGGTGGCGGCGGCGGCTGGGGGACGGATGAAGAACAAGGTGCTGGCGGCTGAAGAGGCGCTCTTGGGTGGGGTGCGTCGGGTGGTGATCGGGAGCGCGAACGGGGCGACGCCGGTGGCGAACGCTCGGGCCGGAGCGGGGACGGTCTTTGAAGGGGCGATGGCGTGAGCGGATGCGATGATCGGGCGGCGATTGAGGTCCTGGTGGACCTCGTGCGGACGCCGAGCGTCAGCGGATCGGAGCGGGCGGCTGTCGAGGTGTTCGTGCGCCGGGCGCGGGATCTGGGGCTGAGCGCGTCGATCGACGAGGCCGGCAACGGGGTGGCGTGGAAGGGCGCCGCGCCGGACTCGGGCCGGCGGGCGACGCAGATCATGCTGCTGGGGCACATCGATACGGTGCCGGGCGAGATTCCGGTCCGGGTGGAGGGGGGCGAACTGCACGGGCGCGGGAGTGTGGACGCGAAGGGCCCGCTGGCGGCGATGCTCTCGGCGGCGGCGCGGGCGGAGGTGCCGCCCGGCGCGACGGTAATCGTTGCCGCGGCGGTGGGTGAGGAGACGCCCCACTCGGCGGGAGCGCACGCGTTGGCGGCGCGGTATCACCCGGACGCGTGCATCATCGGCGAGCCGAGCGCGGCCGACGGGGTGACGCTGGGGTACAAGGGGCGCCTGCTGGCGCACGCGGTGGCGAGCTTCTCGAGCCGGCATACGGCGGGTCCAGAGGGTTCGAGCGCCGACCGGCTCTTCGATTGGTGGTCGGCGGTGGTGGACATGGTGGGGCAGTTGAACTCGGGGGTGGCCGCCGAGTTCGAGCGGGTCCAGGCCTCGATCCGGTCGATGGGCTCCCGCCAGGACGGGCTGACCGACGCGGCCCGGGTGACGGCGGGATTCCGGCTGCCCGAGCGGATGGACCCTCACGCGCTGGAGCGGCGCCTGGTGATGCTGGCGCCGCCGGGGATCTCACTCGCGTTCGAGGGGCACGAGCGGGCGTGCCGGAGCGGGCGGAACGACGCCGTCGTTCGGGCGCTCTCGGGGGCGATCCGGGGGCAGGGGCTCAAGCCCCGTCCGAAGCTCAAGACGGGCACGGCGGACTTCAACGTGGTGGCGCCGGTGTGGCGATGCCCGATCGCGGCGTACGGGCCGGGCGACAGCGCACTCGACCACACGCCGGAGGAGCGGCTCGGCCTCGATGAATATCTCGTCTCGGTCCGTGTGTTGACCGAGGCGATTCCGGCGCTGGTCCGCGAGCTTGTCGGCTCGCGGCCCGAGGCGTCGTTGACCGTTTGAAACCCAAGAAACTCAACAAGCTGATCCCGAAGGGAAAGCCATCATGCGCAGGTTTGCCATCATCGATTCGACACTCCGCGAGGGCGAGCAGTTTGCCAACGCGTTCTTCTCGACGCAGCAGAAGATCCGGATCGCGACGCTGCTGGACGCGTTCGGCGTGGAGTATCTGGAGCTGACCAGCCCGGCCGCGAGCCCGCGGAGCATGGAGGACTGCTCGACGATCGCGGGTCTCGGGCTGCGGGCGAAGACGCTCACCCACACGCGATGTCATCCCAAGGACGTCGAGCTTGCGATCGCGTCGGGGGTAGACGGGGTGGACGTGGTGATCGGCACGTCGTCGGAACTCCGGCGATTCAGCCACGGCAAGTCGATCGACGAGATCATCGCGCTGGCGCGGGAGGTGATCCCTGTGGCGGTGGCCGGGGGCGTCGAGGTGCGGTTCTCGACGGAGGACAGCCTGCGCTCGGAGCTGTCGGACATCCTGCGGATCTACGAGGCGGTGGCGGCCCTGGGCGTGCACCGCGTGGGGATCGCCGACACGATCGGGATCGGGACGCCCTCGCGGATCGGGGAGATCGTGGCCGCGGTGCGGGGGGTGGTCGGGCCCAAGATCGACATCGAGTTCCACGGGCACAACGACACGGGGTGCGCCGTGGCGAACGCCTGGGCGGCGATCCACGCGGGGGCGACGCACGTGGACACGACGGTGCTGGGGATCGGCGAGAGGAACGGGATTACCCCGCTGGCCTCGTTCGTGGCGAGGATGTACGTGGACGACCCCGAGGGCGTGAAGCGGAAGTACAAGCTGCCGCTCCTGCGCGATATCGACCACACCGTCGCGAAGATCGTGGGGGTGGACGTGCCCTTCAACGCGTGTGTGACGGGGTTCTGCGCATTCACGCACAAGGCGGGGATCCATGCCAAGGCGGTGCTCAACGACCCCTCGACCTACGAGGTGCTCGCGCCGGACGACTTCGGGCTCTCGCGGTACATCAACGTCGCCAGCCGGCTCACAGGCTGGAATGCGATCCAGCACCGGGCCAGCCAGCTCGGGCTGAAGTTCACGGACGACCAGGCCCGGCACATCGCCGAGCAGATCAAGAGTGCGGCCGATGCCGGGCACATGACGCTCGATCACGTCGACGCGATCTTGCATGCCGAGTTTCGGCGGGTCAGCGAGCCCCAGGGGCTCCTCTCCGGGCTGGTGGAGGGCAAGGGGGAACTCGTGGCCAGCAACGGGACGGCTGGGGTGATGACCGGCGGCTGAGACTGGCGGGCGCAAAAATGAGGCCGGGCCCGCTCCGAAGAACGAGCCCGGCTTCCCCCAAATACCGATGGGGCTCATGAAGACGCACGGCTCTCACCGCGCTGGACCGTCTCACGCTTACATACGAAAACAGAGCGTGGAATCAGCGCGGGGGCGGAAGACAATTTTGAAATGGGCGACTTTCTCGCCTCGATTTGGGGATACCAACGGCTCGGGGAGGCCGAACGAGTTCTCAGCCGCCCGCCCTCCCGGATTCGACTCTCGGGACCCTCATTGCGGTAGGGCCGCATCGTGTGGCGGTTTTGGCGCGGCAATCACGGTCTGGGGCGGGCATCCACCCGGTGTTTACGCCGGATTGCCGGGTGCTCCGGGGCCCGGGAGCGGGGGCCGGACATTGGCAGCGCTCCCGAAGGCATCGGCACCAGGTCACCGGGGACTGCGGGAGGGAGGTATGCCCTGCTTGTCGCTCGCTCCTTGTTCGGGTATCGTGAGCCCATGCTTGCCCGAGTGCGGTCCAGTCTGCTTCAGGGGATCGACGCCTTGCCTTGCGAGGTGGAGATCGACTACGACCCGACGGCGATCGACAAGTTTCCGTTGATCGTCGGGCTGCCCGATGCGGCCGTGAAGGAGTCGCTCGAGCGTGTGCGCTCGGCGATGACCAACTCGGGGTATTACCCGCCCTCGGGGCGCGTGCTCATCAATCTGGCGCCGGCGGACCTCAAGAAGGAGGGCGTGGTCTACGACTTGCCCATCGCGGCCGGGATGCTCGCGGTGTGCGGCGTGATCCGCGACCGGCCGGAGGGCGGGCTCGACTACCGCTGCGCAGTGATGGCTGGGGAGTTGGCGCTTGATGGGCGGGTGCGCCCGATCAAGGGGGCGCTGGCGCTGGCGAGCATGGCGCGGGCGACGGGGGCGAGGGCGGCGATCGTGCCGGCCGCGAACGCGAGCGAGGCGGCGGTGGTGGGGGGGATTGATGTCTACGGGGTGGAGACGCTGGCGGAACTGGTGGGGCTGCTGACGGGGAAGCTGGAGATGGAGCCGCACCCGCCGCTGGACGTGGCGAGGGTGCTGCGTCAGGCGGAGGCGCCGATCGATTTCGAGGAGGTGCGTGGCCAGGAGGGGGTGAAGCGGGCGATCACGATCAGCGCGAGTGGCTCGCACAATCTCTTTCAATTGTGTCCTTGTGGCAGTAACGGCGTAGGCGGGCGACTGGCCGCCAGAGCTCTGATCGGAGGGCTGATCGCCCCTACTGCGTGTCCACGCGGATCATTTGGCCGGTTTCAGAGTGATCGGAGGTGCAAGGTGAAGTCGACCGTCGTGTTGGTTCTCGTCGCTGGGGGTCTTGTGGTCGGTTGCCAATCGCCGCGTAGGGCCGGGACATCGTCTGATGGTTTGCGACCGACACCGCCTGAAGGCGCGGCGGATGGCTGCTGCGCCTACCGAGAGGACTTTGACGAAGGCGGGCCGAGCGATTGTCACGGCGATGGCTGTGAGGTGGTCTGGTGTGCGGATGCCGAGATCTGTTCGAGCGAGTGTTCGCCCCCACATGGGCTGGAAGTCCGACCCAACAAGACGTCGACGGGCACGGTTCTGTGGGTTGGATTCGGGGGGCACACGGTTTCGGAGGTCCGTATTGGGTTCAAGTACATCCAATGGGAAGGCTATCCGCCGGTTGTCGATGCCGCGAGTTCCTACGTGGAGGTAAAGGGAAGTCGATCGGGCGACTTCGATCCGGACCACTGCCCCCAGTCCGGATACACCCCAGTGCGGACGCTCAATAAGACATCCAGCACGATGACAGATTGCAACGATGAGTCGTGTGTGTACCATCCGGACGAAGGCGAAAAGGGCGTGCTGATTCGGTTTAGGAAGAAGGGCACGTACACCAAGACGCCGATTCTCATCATCGATGATCTGTCAGTCGATGTGGTCGCCAGCGACGGATGAGAGGCCGAATACCCCGTTGAGCATCTCCGCCAGCCTCACCCCCGCCTTCGTGAGCTGCTCGTCCACGACCGGCATGCTGTGGTCGATGTACTCCTGCCCCAGACGGTCGCCGCTCTTGATTTCCTTCCCGTCGGCATCCCGGTAGGCGTCGGCCTCGGCGAGGGCGTGCGACTCGGTCGCCCAGGCCACGGGGTCCATGACCTCGACGTCCGCCTTCTCGACCTCCGGGGTGATCCCCTCCTCGAGCTTCTTGGCGTACACGTCGAAGGTCACCCCCGTCTGCTTGATCAAGCAGCACCGCCTCCGCGACCCCTTCGAGCTTGCGCGGCACAAGGGATGGACGCGCGAGGGGCGGGAGCATGCGGTCACCGAATACGAGGCCAGGCAGCTGCGGCAGTTTGTCCGCGGGCCGGACTAAGCCGTGGCGGGCCACCGCCGCCCGGACGGCACCCGCCACGGCGTCGCGACTCGCTGGCAGATGACCCATGCGCCGTGCTAGTGGATGTCCCGGCCGGCGATGCCCCAGGGCGTGAGGCTGTAGGGATACCCCCCCCAGATTGGGTAGCGGTCCACAGGCTGTACGGCATCATCAACGTCAAGGGAGCCGGTGTGGCCATCGACAAACCAGACGGAACCCGGCCAGACTCCTTTCTGATAGTGCACATCTGAGACATCGATACCGGGACCCACCCCGCCTCTCCAGCGATGCCATATGAACTTCTCGAACCCACCCACCTTATCAGATGGGAAGGTCGTATTGCCGATCCGCTGCAGCTTGGCACCGAGTTTGTTGCTCCAAACCTCCGAGGGCAGTCCGGGATCCAGGTAGTCCTGGGAGATGTAGAAGGCGCTGGTCGGTGCGTACGAGGTATCACAGAATTCCGTGGAGAACTCCTCCACATCTCTCGGGTCGCCGGGGCAGTAGAGCACCTCTTGCCATGGAGTCAGTCCCGCGTATTCATGGAAGTAGGGCTGGGCAAACAGCCGATATGTTTGGAACGCGTACGCGCCCCACTTTGAGGGATCACCGCGGACTTCGGTGCTGTCCGGGACTCCATATGGCACCAACCCCTGATAGTCAGCGGAGTAGGCAGTGACGATCCCGCCAAGTTCGCGGAGCCGCATACGGCATACCAGTTCACGAGAGCTCGTCCGGGCCCTTGCGAGGGCTGGAAGGAGAATCCCGAGCAGAATCCCCAAGACGCCGATGACAACCAAAAGTTCAATCAAGGTGAACGCGAACGCGTGGAGATGACCTTGACGATTCTCCATGGTGCCGCTAGCTTGGTCCACAAGACACCTCCGTCGATTGAGCATAGGAGATTGATGACGATGAACGCAATCCGCAAGCCCGCAGCGATTTCGCCCCGTCTTTTAGGTCTCTCGGGGGGGCTGCGGAGAGCCGTCGTCGTGGCGCTCGCCGGTGGCTGCGCGATGAGCGCCTTCGCCGGCGGGGGTGGGCCGGGGGGCGGCGCTCCCTGCCCCTACATTATCACTCCGATTGTGCATTACGCGCCGGTCCCCAACTTTGGCAGTTGTGACCTCTACATTGATTGCGAGACAGAAGGGGAGTCCTGCGAAAACACCGGCGTTGGGATCTACGAGGATTGTGGCACTGAGACGCAGCGCTTTGCCCTGTGCGTCCAATACAGCGGGGGCACCTACAACTCCTCAACGGGTCAGTGCGAAGGCGGCACATATTTTGACGAGCTCATCGACTACACGACAATCATCTCCGAGTTCCAGCCCGTTTTCTGTGGCGGAGGACCGCAGTAGTTGCGACCCATCTCGCTGATCCGTCTGGTTCAGAGCTTGATCTGGGTTCTATCGGTGTGGCCGGTGACCCTTGCTTCTGCTGCACTGGCGCAGCCGCTGAGCCAGGATCCGGGTGGATTTGTGCTCGACTGGGCTGAGCAGTTCCGGCAGGGCCACAGTTTTCTCGTCGAGTGGAAGAGGGCGGGGGCTGTGAGGGACAAGGGCAGCGAGCAATCGTGGAATTACGACGCCGCGGAGATGGTGCAGTATTCGTGGCCTGAGTTCTTCCGCCATGAGACCAAGATCTTGACCGATACCACCCAGAACTACCAGGTGCTTGGGGGGGTCAAGGACCGCTTGCGAGGTATCGGACCGGACGGGATCGGGTACTCCACGGATCCTGGCAACAAGCTGATGCACTTCCGCGGCGCCACCTCGCTAGAGCGTGAAGTTTGGGAACATGTGAACTGGGCGCCGTGGTTGCTGGCTTTCCACTACCGCGATGCTGACGCGCGTCAGGGGCTGCAGTTCGAACTGAAGACGGAAGAGCGTGCCGTCGCCATTGATTCGGTCGCCAGACGCCGGTTGGGCTTCGAGCGGGTCGGCGCGGTGTGGCGGCTGGTTCGTGTAGCCATCGTCGGCCAAGACGGCGAGGAAGTTCTTTGGACGAACTACTCGGACTTTAGGAGTGAGCCGCACCTGGGTACTGATGTCGCCTATTCCAGTCAGATCGGAGGGCGGAGCATGCTGCGCGGGGGTGAGGTGCTAGAGCATCCGGCGATGCCGCTGGTACGGCTCGAGTTCCTTGATCAGTGGCCAAGCGAGGCATTCGCCCCGGAGCCTACGAACTTCGCGACAGTGGACCCGGAGACGGGCGAGCTCATCGCCGCGGGAGGCGTACCAACGGGGATCAAATACGGCCGTAAGCGGATGAACCAAGCGTGGCGATTCGCTGCACTCGCGGGCATAGTGGTGGCGGGATCCGCGGTGGGCATCGCGATCTGGATTCGACATCGGCGATGAGGACTGCCGTAGCCAATAGCAGGAGAGTGCGCGGCGTCGCCGTCTGTGCTCTCATCCTTTGTGGTGCGTTGTTCGTCTGGTCTGCCCTCGCGAAAGTTGAGGCGGGTGACCGTTTCCGCATGGTGCTCGAAGCACACGCCGTCGTGCCCACGGCGCTCGTTGCTCCCCTCGCCGCAGGTGTCATCGCGGCGGAGTTCGGGTCTGGATTGCTGCTCCTGTGTAGCGCTTGGACACGGGTACAAGGGCTAGCCCTCGCCTTAACAGCTGGCGTGCTGACGGCGCTCACGCTCTACCTGCTGATGGTCCTTTGGCGGGGTAATCCGCATACGGACTGCGGCTGCTTTGGACCGTTCGCAGGAATGAAAGTCTTACACGCCATTCTGCGGAATGTGGTATTGCTCGCCCTGGTTTGCACGACCTCCTGGGTTCTGCAGTCCCCAGCGACCGATCGTTCCTGACTGGCGAGCGGGTGGCGGCACCCTTGTAGATCACGGGTGGGGGTGGTGAGAAGCCTCCCCCATACTCCTTTAGGGAGACGAGGGAACGCCTCAGTCTCATGCTGGCCGCGATAGACGAGGGCAGGGCTCTCGTCCACTGCTTCGCGGGCTGTGGGCCCGCATCGTGTGGCGGTTTCGGCGCGGCAATCACGGTCTGGGGCGGGCATCCACCCGGTGTTTACGCCGGATTGCCGGGTGCTCCGGGGCCCGGGAGCGGGGGCCGGACATTGGCAGCGCTCCCGAAGGCATCGGCACCAGGTCACCGGGGACTGCGGGAGGGAGGTATGCCCTGCTTGTCGCTCGCTCCTTGTTCGGGTATCGTGAGCCCATGCTTGCCCGAGTGCGGTCCAGTCTGCTTCAGGGGATCGACGCCTTGCCTTGCGAGGTGGAGATCGACTACGACCCGACGGCGATCGACAAGTTTCCGTTGATCGTCGGGCTGCCCGATGCGGCCGTGAAGGAGTCGCCTGAGCGCGTGCGGCGGCGATGACCAACTCGGGGTATTACCCGCCCTCGGGCGCGTGCTCATCAATCTGGCGCCGGCGGACCTCAAGAAGGAGGGCGTGGTCTACGACTTGCCCATCGCGGCCGGGATGCTCGCGGTGTGCGGCGTGATCCGCGACCGGCCGGAGGGCGGGCTCGACTACCGCTGCGCAGTGATGGCTGGGGAGTTGGCGTGATGGGCGGGTGCGCCCGATCAAGGGGCGCTGGCGCTGGCGAGCATGGGCGCGGGCGACGGGGGCGAGGGCGGCGATCGTGCCGGCCGCGAACGCGAGCGAGGCGGCGGTGGTGGGGGGGATTGATGTCTACGGGGCGGAGACGCTGGCGGAACTGGTGGGGCTGCTGACGGGGAAGCTGGAGATGGAGCCGCACGCGCCGCTGGACGTGGCGGGGGTGCTGCGTCAGGCGGAGGCGCCGATCGACTTTGCGGATGTGCGCGGGCAGGAGGGGGTGAAGCGGGCGATCACGATCAGCGCGAGCGGGTCGCACAATCTGCTGTTGCTTGGCCCTCCCGGGACTGGCAAGACCATGATGGCCAAGGCGCTGCCGGGGATCCTGCCGCCGCTCTCGCCCGACGAGGCGGTGGAGATCACGCGGATCTACTCCGCGGCCGGTGTGCTTCCAGCGGGGGAGGGTCTGGTGACGTCTCGCCCGGTGCGCTCGCCGCACCACACGGCGAGTTCGCCGGCGGTGTGCGGCGGGGGGATCATCCCGCGCCCTGGCGAGATCTCGCTGGCGCACAAAGGGGTCCTGTTTCTTGATGAGCTGGCGGAATTCCCGCGCATGGTGCTCGAGACCCTGCGCCAGCCGCTGGAGGACCATGTCGTGACGATCGCGCGGGCGCAGGGCACGCTGCGGTTCCCGGCGAGCTTCATGCTGGTGGCGGCGATGAACCCGACGCCGAAGGGGGATATGCCGGCGGGCGAGGTGGGGCGGCGGGCGATGGAGAAGTACCTGGCGAAGATCTCCGGGCCCCTGCTGGACCGGATCGATATCCACGTGGAGGCGCCTGGGCGGTGCCCTTCGATCAGCTCGTGGGCAAGGGGGGAAAGGGGACGAGCAGCGGGCAGATGCGCGAGCAGGCCTCAGCGGCGCGGGAGCGACAGATCCGGCGACAGGGGCCGCACACGCCGAATTCGAGGCTGAGCGGTCGCGAGCTGGACGAGCTGGCGCCGATGGACGACGCGTGCCGGCAGGTGCTGCGTCACGCGATGACGGAACTGAAGCTCAGTGCGCGGGCCTACGACAAGATCCGGCGCGTGTCGCGGACGATCGCGGATCTGGCGGGAGAGGAGCGGCTGACTGTGGGGCATGTGACGGAGGCGGTGAGCTATAGGTTGTTGGATAGGGCGGTCTAGCGCCGAAAGTGGATTGGATGGTCGGTTGCGTGAGAAGGCGCCGGGCTCCGCGCGGCAATGGGGGCATGCGCGAGAAGGTCATTGACACCCCTCGGGGGGGGGGGGGTATACTCGCTTCCATGAGACTTGCAAGGGGGACACCTGCGCTACTTCTCGTGATTGCGACATTGGTGGTCATGCCCACAGCTTCGCATGCCCAAGCAACTGACAGCATTTCGTGGTTCCGGGAGGAGTGGCAGCGGGCGGCCGCATGGCGAGCCCCCCAGCCGACATTGCTGACATACGAAGCGGTGGCCCCCGCCGAGACGATTGCCGCCGCATTCCGTGCACGCGAGTCCCAAGTTGCGGCGATGACAGAGGACCAGCGGCAGGCGGCCGCCCAGTCGCTGGAAGAAGACCGGCAGGTTGTTGCAAGAGGCAACGGCTTTCACGCACAGTACCGGCTCTGGTTCGCTGAGGATAGCTATCGCTGGTCGTACGATTCGAATGATCGCCCCTCCACCCCGTGGCGAGACTCTGCGAGGCGGGGTTCGGAGGGTTGGTCGCTCACCCCGCAGGCAGTGAACATCAGCGTGGTAGATCGAGCATCGGAGGGGGGACGCGACGCCGGGATCTTCGGCCCCGGCGAGCGGGAGCGAGACTTGTGGCTCCGGGGGGGCCTGGGGATCCTGCAGGACCTTCCGAGCGGACCCAGGCCGCTGCGATGCGAGCGATGGCCCGATGGCAAGTGGGTCGGGGAAGCAAAGAACAGTATCGGGGCGATCTGGGAGTTTCGGGGCACGGTCAGTGACGATGCTCTGCATCAGCCGCTGGTTGAAGAGATTCGGATCATCGCGCCGGACGGTGTGCCGGGGTTGTCGGGCGATGATCCCGACAGCTTCCTGTTCACGGGCTGGACATTCGAAGCGGTTGTGGATCGCTGGGTCCCAGAAACGATCGAGTGGCGCCATGAGGGACGCGTGCACGAGAAGTGGACAAGGCACTCGATCGAGCGCGTCGGGGCCGAGGAGTTCGTGTCGCTCATTTCGGTCCCGACAATTGACAGTCCCGACCCGATCCGCGGCGATCTCCGGGTGAAATACGTCAATGACTATCGGCCCGGCGTGGAAGAATCGACTCGCATCGAGAATGGTCGAGCGGTCGAAAAGTGGCGTACGGAACCATCACCCCGAGCATTGGATCGTCAGCGATTTGGATGGCTTCTTTCCGTTGGGTGGGGCCTCGCGGCTTTGCTCGGCGCTGGGTTGTTGGTGTTGCTGTGGCGTCGGATCGTCTCTCGACGTCATGCTTGAGTGTGATCAGCATCTCCTCATGTCTGGAGGTAACGCATGCACGAGTTTAGGAAAGCATCGGTCTTTGTCACGACGCTGGGCGTTCCGACGTTGTGTTCGCTTGCGCTTGCGACCACCTACACCAATTGCTTCCTACCGGGCCCGCATTACCCGTCGTGTTCTCTCACGCCACCCGTCCCGGCGCCAGGAAGGTGCATTGTGAGGTTCGAAAACAACCCGCCCGCTAGGCAGGTCGCGGTGCTTCCACAGAAGGGTAAAGATGACTACTGCAGCCAGTTTGTGCACTGTACAGCCCTGGACGGGGTGCCTTCGCAAGACGGACAGTGTTGGGAGGACGCGTACTCGACCACGATCACCGGCGGGAACGTGTATGACGAGTGGCCGTGCGGAGCTCCGTGCATTCCCCAGCCCATCGACCCTTGAAGCGGGCAGCGCCTGTGCGGTGAGTGCTTGCCCCTTACAAGAGTGAAGTCATGCGTGTCTACCAACGTCGGCTTGGCGTAAGCCTTGCGACATGTTCCATAGCGACCCTGGGAGTGGCCGGGGTAATGAAGCTCTTGGATTTGCCAGAGTTCGCTTCATCATTGCAGAGTTGGTCGGTGATGCCGGCGTTTGCGGTGCCGGGAGTCGCACTTGCAGTTCCACTTGTAGAGGTTGGTTTATGTGCGTGGTGGTGGAGTAGCCGCGCCCAATCACGTGGGGCACTGACTGGATCCGTTGCATTATTGGGGATCTATACGGCCGTGTATGGGCTGCAAGTGGCCATGTCACGCCCTCCGGAGTGCGCGTGTCTCGGGCTCATCACTCGCTACTGGGTGGCGCAATCGACGGTGCGCACAGTCCTGTGGCGCAACGGCCTCATGCTCGTCTCGCTGGTTGCCGGCGGGCTGGCGCTCCGACCGAGTTGGCGACTCGACCGAACCGCGGAGAGGCAGCCGTGATGAAGCACGCTCGGCGCCGCGGGTTCAGCCTTGTGGAGTTGCTCGTTTGCGTGCTCATCGTCGGGTTGCTGGCTGCACTCGCCCTGCCTTCGCTGTCGCGCGCGCGTGACCGCGCGAGAGACGCGGTGTCACTCTCGAATCTGCGATCGCACGCCACCATTCTGGCGATGTACACCTCCGAATGGGAGGGGGCATTCCCCTGCTTTGCCGATCCGGCGGCGAAGCGCACGCTCGTGCACGTCAAGGATGATGACTACCTTGAATTGCGGTATTGGCTGACATGGCATTACTGGCAGTTCGTTCTGGCGGAGGACTACTACGAGTCGCGGGTGCTGCCGGGTTCTATGATGCGGCCGGGTGCGGGGTACAACATGTCGTACGCGTATTCGTGCTCGTTTCTCGCCGCGCCGGAGTATTGGCGCGATCGTGCTGAGCGTCCGCGGCGGTTGTGGCGGGGCACGCGAGAGAGTGAACTGCTGTTCCCCTCCCAGAAGGCTGTACTGGTCGAATTCGAGCCCGGGACGCCCTATCGCTTGGAACGGTTCGACCGCCGACCCCTCTTGATGTCATTCGTCGATCCCAGCGCGGCGGGGGTGGGGGAAGCAGACCTGATGACACCCGTGCTCGACGGCGAAGGGACCGAATTGGGGACCTTCCACCACATCGGGGTCTACGGCATGCACACCGTGGACGGGCTCCGCGGGCGCGACGCGAAGCAGCGGTAGGGGCCGAACTTGCGCCTGAGTGTCATCGGGAGCCCGATGGCTCGACCCCGATGGACGACGCGTGCCGGCAGGTGCAGCGTCACGCGATGACGGAGCTGGAGTTGAGCGCGAGGGCGACTGAGAGAGTGAGAGACGAAGAGACGAAGAGACGAAGTGGGGGACAGAGGGACAGAGGGACAAAGGGACAAAGGGGGGGGGCGGGTTAGCGTGCGCGTTCGGTTCGGGCGCGGCGGACCTTGCGGGCGCGGCGGGCGGAGTGGCTGCCGCTGCCCATGACGCCGAGGTCGAAGAGTACGGCCACGACGAGGATGGCCAGGTAGAGGCCATCGACGGAGCCGTGGGCGTTCTTGGCGTAGGCGTAGGCGAGGGTGGTGCAGGGCATGAAGAAGAAGCCGAGCAGGGGCCAGAGGGTGGTGGTGCAGGCCCGGCCGATGTAGTCGCTGAAGATGACGAGCAGGATGATCGCCAGGCGGGGGAAGAAGAAGGCGATGGAGGCGACGAGGCAGGGCATCGGAGCATTATTGGCGGTTTGCACGGCCGGTTTCGGCGGGGCCTGAGAGCTACGCTTGGCCCGTGCACGAGCAGGAAACGAACAGTTGTGGCGGTGACAATGCGGGCCTGGCCGCGGTGCTGCGGGGGCGGACGCATGCGCGGTATTGGTGGCACGCGAACGAGGGGCGGGGTTACGAGCCCGACATGTATCGCGTGCTCTCGCCGGACGAGCGGTCGCTGCTGCTGGACTGGTACGCGGCGACCGAGCGCGACGGGCACGCCGGCGAGATGGCGGTGCCGATGGCGTCGCTCGTGCTGGGGATGGTGCACGGGTCCGGCATCCGGCGGCTGGTGCAGCTCGGGCACTTCGCGGGCTACTCCTCGCTCCTGATCGGATGGGCGCTGCGCCGGATGGGGGCAGAGCGGGGGCTGTTCTCGATCGATCTGCGGCCGAAGATGACCGGGTACACGCAGGGCTGGCTCGACCGGGCGGGGCTGGGCGCGTTCGTGGGGCTCCATACGTCCGACTCGGCGGACCCGGGGTGTGTCGGGGCGGCGCGGGAGTATCTCGGCGGGGCGCCCGGGGCGGTGATCATCGACTCGAGCCACCAGTACAGGCACACGCTCGCGGAGCTTGATCTGTGGTACCCGGCGCTGGAGCCCGGGGGGCTGCTCTTCTTGCATGATGCGAGCCCGATGGCGGCGAAGTACGACCGGAGCGGCGAGGGGGGCGTGCGACGCGCGTTGGACGAGTGGCTCGCGCGCCCGGGTGCACCGCCGGCGCTGACGCTGCTCGGGCCCGAGGGCCACGGGCAGGCTCGGGCGTATGCGGATCCGAGCGGGCTGTGCATCATCCAGCGGCGGTGACTGGCGTGGCCGGTGGTCTCCCGAGCGCGGGATGATCGGTGCCCTGTGTCCGAATTCATCACGCGTGCGTCCCGGAGGCTTGTTTCGTTGGGGGAGCAATCGCGATAGGCTCTCGGCCTGACCCGGGAGCTTTGCTGATGCGCGTATCCGCTGTGCGTGAATTGGTTGCCGCCGTCGTCCTCGCCTCGGTGCTGGTGGGGTGTGCGAGTCAGCCGCAGGAGGCGTCGAAGGCCGGAGGCGCCCCGCGGGCCGCGGTCTCGCGTGACGCGTTGGCGGGTCCGACCTCGGACTCGGGGTTCCGCGACCCGTACGGGTTCCACGGGACGAACATCTTCGCGCCGCTGGATTGGCCCGACCCGGACCGCACGCGGACGGGTTCGGGGGCGCCGGGTCCCGACTACTGGGAGCAGCGCGTCGACTACAAGATCGACGCGGTGCTGCACGAGGCGGAACGCTCGGTGAGCGCGACGGCGACGGTGACCTACCACAATAACTCGCCGGACGCGCTCGACTACATGTGGCTGCACCTCGAGCAGAACCTGTTCCGCGCCGACTCGAACGGGGCCCTGACCAAGGAGCCGGGCTCGCGGTTCGGCTATCGCGAGGGGTTCCACGGCGGGTTCGACATCGACTATGTGCGCTCGGGTGGGAAGGATCTTGAGCTGTACGTGTACGACGCGATGGGGCGGCTCGATCTGCCGGCGCCGATCGCGCCGGGTGCGACGTACACGTTCGAGATCGGTTGGACGTTCAACATCCCGCCCTTCGGCGCCGACCGGATGGCGATGGAGGACGTGGATCAGGGGACGATCTTCGAGATCGCGCAGTGGTTCCCGGCGGTGGCGGTGTATGACGATGTGGACGGTTGGAACACGATGGGGTATCTCGGCCAGGGCGAGTTCTACACCGACTACGGCGACTACGACGTGCGGATCACCTCGCCGCGCTCGCATGTGGTGGTCTCCTCTGGTGTGCTCAAGAACCCGGGCGAGGTGTTGACGCAGGCGGAGTCGGAACGGCTGGACAGGGCGTTGGCGGGCGATGAGACGGTGACGGTGCGCACGGCCGAGGAGGTGGGGCAGTCGTCCAGTTGGCCGGCGGGCGAGGGGCCGCTGACGTGGCACTTCGCGGCCAGGGACGTGCGGACGTTTGCGTGGGCGTCGAGCGCGGCGTTCATCTGGGACGCGGCCGGGCTGACGGTCGAGGGCTCGCCCCTGGCGCCGAACGACCGGGTGCTGGTGGAAGCGGTCTATCCCAAGGAGGGGCAGGAGACCTGGAAGGAGGCCGTGCAGATGGCGCGGCACGCGATCGGGTTCAACTCGAAGCAGTGGCACGCCTACCCGTACCCCCAGGCGGTGAACGTGAACGGCCGGGTCGGGGGCATGGAGTATCCGGGGATCGTGTTCTGCGGCGGGCGGCACAGCCGCGAGGGGCTGTATGGGGTGACCGACCACGAGTTCGGGCACAACTGGTTCCCGATGCTGGTCAACAGCGACGAGCGGCGGTATGCGTGGATGGACGAGGGCTTCAACACGTTCCTGAACATCTACACGAAGCGTGATTTCTTCGGCAGTTCGCCGGATGACGCGCGCGGCTCGGCCGGGGACTTCCTCAACAACCAGTCGCAGAACAACCAGCAGCCCATGATGTCGTATCCCGACAACATCTGGCGGGGGCGGCTGGGCTATCTCGGCTACGGCAAGCCGGCCGATGCGCTGTGGCAACTGCGTGAGAACGTGCTCGGGCACGAGCGGTTCGACCGGGCGTTCCGCGAGTACATCGACCGCTGGGCGTTCAAGCACCCGCAGCCGAGCGACTTCTTCCGCACGATCGAGGACGTGGCGGGCATGGACCTGTCGTGGTTCTGGCGCGGGTGGTTCTACTCGACCGCCACGCTTGACCAGGCGGTTGTCAATGTGGAGAGCAAGGACGACGGGTCGTGGGTGTACGCCGATCTCGAGAACCGGCTGGAGATGGTGATGCCCGTGACGCTGGAGGTCGAGTACGACGACGGTTCGGTCGAGACTCGAAGGCTGCCGGTCGAGATCTGGGCCACAACGAACGCGTGGACGGCGGGGTGGGACCCGGCGGGGAAGAAAGTTGTCCGTGTGACCGTGGACCCGGAGCAGATCCTGCCGGATGAGGATCGCTCGAACAACGAGTGGAAGCGCTGAGCGAAGCCCGCGGGTCCTGTTTCACCGCTGAGGGCGCAGAGTTTCGCGGGGACAAGCTTGATGAAACACGGAGAACGCGGAGTTTCACGGAGGGGTCAATTCTCTGATCAACTCCGTGAAACTCCGCGTTCTCCGTGGTGGGCCGCCTCTGTCCTGCCTCAGCGAAACTCTGCGGTCTCGGCGGTGCGATCGGGCGGGCTTCGGTCAGGTGATCGGGAGCACGATGGCGGCGAGGTACATCACGAGGATCGTGTAGATCGCGGCCGCGATGTCGTCGAGGAGGATGCCCCAACCTGCGGGCATGTTCTGGAGTTGGTACGCCGGGTAGGGCTTGAAGATGTCGAAGACGCGGAAGGCGACGAAGGCGAAGAGCAGGGTAAAGATCGCGAGGGTTGGGGTGGCGGTGGTGCCGGCAGGGAGGAAGGCGAGGACGAGGGCCATGCCGGCGGTCTCATCGGCGACGACCTGGGAAGGGTCGGACTTGCCGAAGGCGGCCCCGGCCTCGTCGCCGAAGCGCACGCATGCGCCGCCGAAGAGGCCGACGATCGCGGCCATTACGAGCCCGAAGGTGAGGCTCTCCGCGGGCCAACCCGCGAGGAGCATGAGGGCGGCGAGCGCCACCGGCGGGAGCGAACCCCAGGTGCCGCTGGCGGGGCGGCGCATGCCGAGGGCAAAGGTGGTGACGAGGTTGGAGGCGAGGGGGGCGAGGGGCCGGTTCATCGGGAGGGTGACTCCTGGGGCTTTCCCTGTTTCCGAGCGAAGGCGCGTTGGACGTATGGGATTCCACTGGCAAGGGTGATGAGCAGGGTCGCCCACGCGGTGAGGTCGATGGCCCACCGCGCGGGCTGGTGGAGATCCCAGTCGGCGAGGGCGAGGAGGAGCAGGATGAGGGGGATCGCGACGGACTGGGCGACCATCTTGGCCTTCCCGATCGGGATGGCGGAGAAGTCACCGCCCTCCCCCTCGACGAGGCCGCGGAGGCTGGTGACGAGGAGTTCGCGGCCCAGGATCAGGATGGCCATCCAGGGGTAGACCCCGGAAGCCTGGTAGCGGGGCAGTTCGGGGTGGTTGTGGACAGCGAAGGCGGGGCCGGCCAGACAAATGAAGGCTCCGAGGACCAGGATCTTGTCGGCGAAGGGATCCATGACGCGCCCGAAGCGGGTGACGGCGTCCCACGCGCGGGCGAGGCGGCCGTCCAGCATGTCGGTGAGGGCCGCGAGGATGAATATCGCCGCGGCGATGAGCAGACGGGCGGGATCGGCGAGGGGGTCGAGCGAGAGCATCGCCACGAAGAGGGCGGCGAGGGCGAGCCGGACCCAGACGAGGGCGTTGGGCAACCACTTTGGTCTGTTGGAAGACGGCGCGCGGGCGTCCATGGGGCGATGGTACATCGGGCGGGGCTCGGGGACGCGCTGGAGGTTCGGGATGCGGGGACGGTGGAGGCACCGGGTTTGGAGTGGCGTGGGTGCAAAGGGCGCGGGGCGGGCTTGTGGAAGCAAGCTAGTGGCTGCTCTATCCTGTGAGCCCCGGCCCGTGGTGGGCGAGTGAGGCCCGCGTCGGGGTGTCGCACAACGGGTCGGGCAGGCGCGCCGACCACAGTGGATCGGGGCGGGTCTTGGATCAGCTGATCAATCCGTTTCTGCTCTACCTGGGTCTCGCCGTCGGCGGGATCGGGCTCTGCGTGGCGTTGCCCCGCCGGCGGGTGAACCCGCAGGCGATCGGGGCGGTCGTCGGGGCGGCGGGCATCGGTCTGGTGCTGCTCGGGCTGGGGCTCAAGCACCCCGACCAGCTGCCCAATTACAATTTCTACATCTTCGGGCTCATCGCGGCCGGGAGCGCGCTGCGGGTCATCACGCATCCGCGTCCGGTCTATGCGGCGCTCTTCTTTATCATGACGATCCTCTCGAGCTGCGGGCTTTACCTGCTGCTCAGCGCCGAGTTCATGGCCTTCGCGCTCGTGATCATCTATGCCGGCGCCATCCTGATTACCTACCTCTTCGTGATTATGCTCGCGACACAGGCTCCCACCGAGCAGGACATCGACGTGCTGGCCGACTACGACGTCGAGAGCCGGTCGCCGATGGTCGCGGCCGTCGCGGGGTTTGTGCTGCTGGCGGCGCTGACAACGATGTTTTTCCGTGGGGCCGCGGGGATGGAGTCTCCGGCGCGGCCCAACCCGGATGCGCTGCTCGCGCAGATGCCCCGCAAGATTTCGAACGAGCGGGTGCGGGAGTCCCTGTTCCGCTCGGGTGAATTGGGCGAGAGTGAGACCGTGACGGCGGTGAGCCCGGAGCGGGGCATGGTGACGCTCACGGGCCTCGATGGATCTCGGGAGATCCCGCTCCCGGCCGAGCTTTCGATCAAGAACGTGGAGAGCATCGGGTTCGACCTGCTCAACGATCATCCGGGATCGATCGAGATCGCTGGTGTGATCCTGCTGATGGCGATGCTGGGTGCGACGGTCCTGAGTCGCAAGCAGGTCGAATTTGAGGAAGAGGCGAAGATGCGGCAGGCTCAGGCTCTCGCGGCCGCGGGGGGCGTGTTCTCGGAGAAGGAGGTCCGCCCGTGATCGCTCTTTCGATGGCGGCGAGCACGCTGGCGCAGGCTGGCTTTCCGGAGCCCATGGGCCAGGCGACGCTCGCCCACTACCTGTTTCTCTCGGCCGTGCTCTTCGTGATCGGCCTGGTGGGCTTTCTGACCCGCCGGAACCTGATCGTGATGTTCCTGTGCACGGAGTTGATGTTCCAGGCGGCCGGCCTGGCGTTGATCGCGTTCAGCCGGTTCCACCTGGAGCAGACCGGGCAGACGTTCGTGATCTTCGTGCTGACGGTGGCGGCGGCCGAGGCGGCGCTGGCGCTGGCCTTGGTCGTGCTGCTGTTCCGCCGGAAGGACTCGTTGAGCGGTGAGGAGTGGCGGGAGATGCAGGGCTAGGGCGACCGGGGTCGTCGGGGCGAGAAGGCACCTCGCGGAACGGGGCTACGTGTGATCGAACGTGCGACTGACATTCTGGGCGTGCTGGCGGCGACGGTGGCTCAGCACGGCGGCGAGGTCGCCGAGCAGGGCGGCCACGCGGCGGGGGCTGCGCACGCGATGGCGGCGACGGTCGCCGGACCCTGGTGGGTCGCGATGGTCCCGGGGATGGCGATGGTGGGGGTGGTGCTCGCGGCGCTGTGCGCGATCTTCGGCGTGCGGAGCAAGCTGCCGGCCTGGCTGAGCGTCGGGTGCATCGCGACGAGCTTCGGGCTCACGGTTGCGATGTTCCTGAAACTCCAGGGCATGGGGCCGGGAGCGGTGTTCGTCACGAAGGCGTTCGAGTGGATCCATCTCTCCTGGGGTTCGCGCCCGGGGCAGACGTTCCACGCGGACTTTGCGTTCTACATCGACAGCCTGACGTGCCTGTGGATGCTGTTTGTGACGGGGCTCGCCTCGCTCATCGGGCTCTACGCCAGTGAGTACATGAGCCACGACCTGGGGACGAGCTACTGCCGGTTCTATGTCGGGTTCTGCCTGTTCGTCTTCAGCATGGCCTGCCTCGTGATGGGCGAGAACATGCTGGTGACGTTCCTCGGCTGGGAGGGCGTGGGCTTCTGCTCCTACCTCCTGATCGGCTACTTCTACAAGAAGCCCTCGGCGGTCGCGGCGGCGAAGAAGGCGTTCATCGTCAACCGCATCGGTGACTTCGGCCTGCTGATGGGGATGTTCCTGACGTTCGTGAAGTTCGGGACGCTTCGGTACCCCGAGCTCTGGCCCTTGGTGCAGCCCTACGTGGACCTGGTGAAGAGCGGGCACGCGGCGGAGGTGCCGGTGGCGGTGGGGCTGATCCCTGCACTGCTGATGGTGGGGGCGTTTGGCAAGAGCGCCCAGTTCCCGCTGTACGTCTGGCTGCCCGACGCGATGGAGGGCCCGACGCCGGTCAGCGCGCTGATCCACGCGGCGACGATGGTGACGGCGGGCGTCTACCTGATCGCCCGGACCTATCCCCTGTTTCTGGTCAGCGAGTACGCGCTGCCGATCGTGGCCTGGATCGGGGCGATCACGGCGCTGCTGAGCGCGACGATCGGGATGGCCCAGTTCGACATCAAGCGGATCATGGCCTATTCGACCGTGTCGCAGCTCGGCTACATGTTCTGCGGCCTGGCGGTGCTCTCGAGCTCGGGAGCGGCCTTCCATGTGTTTACCCATGCGTTCTTCAAGGCGACGCTCTTCCTCTGCTGCGCGCGGTCATGCATGGCTTTGCCGGCCAGCTGGACCTGCGCAAGCTCAGCGGCGTCGCGTTCATGAAGGGCTGGGGCATCGTCGGCATCGCGATGCTGGTCGGTTGCCTGAACCTCGCCGGCTTCCCGTTCAGCGCCGGCTTCTTCAGCAAGGACCAGATCATCGCGGAGAGCTTTGTCCAGCTCGGGCCGGGCTACCAGTGGATCGGGTGGATCCTTCTGATCACGGCGGGCCTGACCGCGTACTACACGTTCCGGGTCTTCTTCCGCGTGTTCATCGGGCCGAAGTACTTCGAGCCCGGGGACGAGGTGCACGCCCACGACGACCACGGGCACGGCGACCATGGGCACGGCGACCACGGGCACGGCGACCATGGCCATGCTGGGCATGGCGAGCACGGTCGCGAAGAGGCGGCCCACTTCCATCCGCACGCGCCGGGTTGGGCGATCAATCTCGTGCTCGCGACGCTGGCGGTGGCGTGCCTCGCCGCAGCAGGAACCGCGTTCCTCAACACCGACGAGCACGGCTGGGTCGGGCACATGGTGCACGGCTCGAGCGCGAACTACACGGGCGCGGCGGCGTTCCTCGAGGCGGCTCCCGCCCACGAGGGCGCCGAGGCCGGGGAGCACGCGGCCCACGGGATGTTCCTGGGCCAGAACCCGCACGAGGTCATGTACTACGTCTCCTCGGTCGTGGGGCTGCTGGGCATCGCGGCCGCGTTCTATCTGCACTACATGGGCCGCACCACCGCGGCCACGAGCAAGGCCGATGCATTGGTGCCCGCTCTGGGGCCGATCCCCAAGTGGGCGCAACACAAGTGGTACGTGGATGAATTCTACAACGCGGTGATCGTGCTCCCGCTGCGCGTGCTGTCGCACGTGTTCCACACGATCGATCGGCTGCTCGTCGATGGCTTGGTGAACCTCGCGGGCGCGACGCCGCGGATCATCGGCTCGCGGGTGCGCCCCTGGCAGAACGGCCAGTTGCACGGGTACGCGGTGGGGATGGCGGGTGGTGTGGCGGTGCTTGTGGCGGCCGTGGTGCTGCTGAGCTTGTAGAGAGGACGGGTCGCCGGTGACGCTTGCTCTGCTGATGCTGGTTCCGCTCCTGACCGCCCTGGTCGTCCTGTGCGCCCCCGCCTCGCGCGCGAGGCTGGTGGCCCTCACGGGGACACTGCTGGCGCTGGTCATCGCGGGCTTCGCCCTGATGGCGTTCGACTGGAACTATTCGGCTCATCCCGGGCAGTTGGGGTTGTCCCTGGCGTGGCTGCCCAAGCTCGGGCTGAACTTCGCCCTGGGGGTGGATTCGATCGCGTTGTGGCTCATCGCGTTGACCGCGTTGCTCGGTCCCCTCTGCGTGCTCGGCTCGTGGACGGCAATTACGGAGAACCAGAGGACCTTTTTCGCGTGGCTGCTGGTGCTCCAGGCGGCGATGACGGGTGTCTTCGCCGCGCGCGACCTGGTGCTGTTCTATATCTGCTTCGAGTTCACGCTGATCCCGATGTACGTCCTGATCAGCGTGTTCGGCTCGACCAACCGCCGGAAGGCTGCTATCAAGTTCTTCTTGTTCACCTTCACCGGCTCGCTGATCGCGCTCGCGGGCCTCCTCTATGTCGTCTGGTTCACGAAGCGGTATTCGGGGGCATGGTCCTTTGATATCGCAATCCTGACGGACTGGGCGCACCGCATGAGCGGGCCCGAGCAGGGGCTCGTGCTCCTGGCGATGCTCGCGGGCTTTGCGGTCAAGGTGCCACTGTTCCCGGTCCACACCTGGCTCCCGCTCGCCCATACCGAGGCCCCGACGGCGGGCTCGGTCATCCTGGCCGGCGTGCTGCTCAAGCTCGGTACCTACGCGATCTATCGGTTCGTGCTGCCCTTCGCGCCCGCGGCCGTCGTGGCCTACGCGCCCGCGATCGCGGTCCTCTGCATCATCGGGATCATCTACGCCGGGCTGATCTGCTGGGTGCAGACCGACGTCAAGAAGCTGGTCGCCTACTCCTCCGTCTCGCACCTGGGCTTCTGCGTGCTCGGGCTCGTGGCACTCAATTCCGTCGGGCTGACCGGCTCGGTGCTCTACATGATCAACCACGGGCTCTCGACAGGCGCCTTGTTCTTCCTGGTGGGCTTCATGTATGAGCGGTACCACACACGCTCCATGCGAGAGCTCGGAGGCCTGGCCTCCAAGATGCCTATCTGGGCCACGTTCATGGTCTTCTTCGCGATGGCCTCGGTCGGCCTGCCCGGCCTCAACGGGTTCGTGAGCGAGTTCCTCTGCATGCTCGGCACGTTCCAGGCCGACAAGAGCTGGGGCTCGGGGATGCCCGGCGCAACTTGGGGCGTCTTGGGCCCGTGGTTCGCGGCGTTTGCCGCCACCGGCGTCATCATCGCGGCGATGTACCTGCTCTACATGGTCGGACGCATGTGCTTCGGCCCGCTCGTGGAACCGGGCGGCCATGGCGGCCACGGCGCCCATGCCGGCCATAGCGGGCATGCGGCGCATGAGCCCGAAGGGGCGCTGCCCGCCGATCTGACCGCGAGAGAGGTCGGCGTGCTCCTGCCCCTGGCGGCGCTGTGTCTCGGGCTCGGCCTGTTCCCGACGCCCCTCATGAACTCGATCGCCGAGCCGATCTCGCAGACCGTGCGCCTGGTGCAGGCGGCCTCGGGGGGTGTTTCGCCGGTCGAGCACGCGGCGTCGGACGAGACCGTCCCCGTGCTGGCGGAGGTGTCGCGATGATTGAGCGGATCGCCTACCTCTGGCCCGAGATCGTCCTTTTCATCGGCGCGTGCGCCACGATGCTGATCGGCCTCTCGCCCGCCCTCGCGGTCCGCCGACAGACCGGGCTGGTCTGCGCGGTGACCCTGTTGATCGCGGCGGCGGTGGGCGTGGCGACCCCCGCGGCCCCGGCTTGGGCGATCCTGCCCGGACTCATGCCCTTCGCCAAGCCGCTGATTGCAATCATCGGACTCCTCCTGCTTCTGGTGATCTCCGGGACCGTGGACCGCGACGAGGAGGCGGCCATCGAGGCCGGGCGGCCCTTCAATCCGCTGAGGACGACGCGGGCCGAGTTCTACTCTTTCTTCCTCTTCAGCCTCATGGGGGCGATGCTCTGCTCGACGGCCGGCGATCTGATCTGGCTGTTCCTTGCTCTGGAACTCACCAGCCTGCCGACGTACGTCATGGTGGTGCTCAGCGGCAGGGGGCGTCACGGCTTCAACAGGTCGCAGGAGGCCGGTGTCAAGTACTTCTTCTTGGGCGCGCTCGGCGCGGCGATCTTCCTCTACGGCTTCGCCCTGCTCTATGGAGGCACGGGAACGACCAAGTTCGTCGAGATGAGCCACCACTTCGCCGCACACGGCGTCAGCCCGATCGCGCTGACGGGCATGGTGCTGGCGATCCTCGGGGTCTCTTTCAAGATCGCGGCCGTGCCCATGCACTTCTACACCGCGGATGTCTACCAGGGGGCCTCGAGCGGGATGGCGGCCTTCCTGGCCTTCGTCCCCAAGACGGCGGGCATGATCTCGATCATGGTGCTCGTCTCAACCCTCGGCTGGCGCGGGGCCGATCACACGCTGCCCCATGTCGTCGACAGCCTGCTCTGGGCGATCGCCGTCCTCACCATGACCGTGGGCAACGTCCTGGCAACGCTTCAGTCGAGCGTCAAGCGGATGCTCGCCTACTCCTCGATCGCGCACTCGGGCTACATGCTGGTCGGTATCCTCGTGGGGCCAGGCGGCGGAACGTTTGCCAGCAACGGGCTGGCGGCCGTCATGTTCTATCTGCTCTGCTACGGCGTGATGAACACCGGCGCTTTCGCGGTGATCGCCAGCCTGGAGCGCGACTCGCGTGGGGAAACGGCCGAGGTCGAGGAAATCGGCGACCTGCGGGGGCTCTGCCGGACTCGGCCTCTCCTCGGCTGGTCGCTCGTCCTCTGCATGCTCAGCCTGCTGGGTTTCCCGCCCATCCTCGGATTCTTCGGCAAGGTGCCCCTCTTTACGTCGGCGCTCGGTTCGGGCCGGGTGACGCTGGTCGTGTTCCTCGGACTGAATTCCGCGATCGCGGCGTACTACTACCTGCGGGTTGTTGCGGCTGCGATGCTCGAACCACCGGCCGGGGCCCCGATCCGCGACGCGGGCGTGCCCTCACGATCCGTCGGGGCGTTCCTCGCCGCGGCAGGGGTTGTCGTGCTTGCGCTGCTTGGCAACACGCTGATGGGGGCGAGCGAGCGCGCGGCCGAGACTCGCGGCGTCGAGATCGGTCACGAGGCCGAGCCGGCGACCCACGGTGCGCACGCCGACGCGCCCGTGCCCGAGGCGGGTGAGGCCCTTTCGCTGCGGTTGCACTGATCCGCGCTCAACCGGCGTCGAGCGACGCGGCTCGCCGGGCTACTCCTGCTCGCGATCCACGAGGGCACTGGGCCGGATCACTCGGCGCTGCACCGCAAACCCGATGAGGGCGACCAGCAGCCACGCCGCGAGCCAGGCCCCGGGCCGCTCCGATGGCAGGGATGGCAGCCGCCCACCCGTCCGCACGAGCAGGGCCGTCGCCGCGGCAAGCCACAGGGCCGAGCCGGCGAGGGCGGCGATCGCGGGCGCGACCGTGCGGGGGCGGATCACACCGAAGGCGAATCCGAGCACGCTCCCCAGGATGCCGGCCGCCATGATGAGGCTGCGCGCAGCGCCGGGGATGGCGGCCCACTGGTCTTGCGCGAGCGTGGACATGGACGCCGCCGCGGAACGCAGACCTTCGACCGAGAAGGCCTCTCCGAAGCCGACAGCCTGGATCGCGGGCGCGGCGGTCGGTGCGGCCGCGACTTCGGCGACCGTCTCGGGTCGATCCGGGATTGGCTGCCCCGGCACAGGCTGCAGGGCCACGCAGGCGGCGATAGCGCCGGCGACGCCGGCAATCGTCAGCCCCGCGACGGCTCCGACCGCGAGCCGGTACATGAGCGCACCGAGACCCAAACCGATGAGGGCGCCGAGGCCGATGAACGCGTAGGGGGCGGGCAGCCCCACAATGAGGCCGGACTCCCACTGCGTGCCGAGGGTGAGGCCAAGCAAGGCCCCCAGAACCGCACCGACCAGCGATGCGGCAGGTCGGAAGAGGCGGTCTCCCACCAGCCAGAGAGCAAGCCCGAGGGCCAAGGCGGCCACCGCGGCGGGCGCCAATTGGGCAAGCTGCGCAACCGATTCGGCGCTGCTCTGGGCGTGGCGGGCAGCGAAGTCAGCGACTTGTGTCGCGTTCTCAGCCCCCGCGAGGCCCGACCCCCAGTAGTCGGGTCCCACCGCGATGACAACGTTGGTCATACCCCCTCCCAGGAGTAGAGTTCGGCCCTCCGGCTCGGCGATTTCGAGGCACGCATGCGCCCGGCCGAGATTTTGCGACCCACCTGACCGATAAGGATACCCGACTCTGCCGGAGTTCCGGCCTGTGGGGTCTATCCAGCTCCTAAGACATTGTGGAAGAGAGGCTTAGGCGCATGGCAAAGCGGAAGAAGAACCCGGGCAGAGGGCCGTCGAGCGGGGCGTCCAAGCCCCAGCCTGCCCCACCCGCACCGGCCACGGCGAGCGAGCGGCCGGACGACACGGCGGCGCTGGCCAAGCTCCGAGAACAGATCGGAACCCTGGATCAGCAGTTGGTGAAGCTGCTCAACGAGAGGTCGAAGCTGGTGGTGAAGGTGGGGGCCAAGAAGCGCGGGTCGGGCATCCCGATCTACGCGCCCCACCGGGAGCAGGAAGTCCTCGACCGGGTGATCCGGGCCAACCGGGGGCCGCTGCCCAGCCGCACGATCGAGGCGGTCTATCGCGAGTTGATGAGCGGGAGCTTCGCGCTCGAGCAGCCGCTGCGGATCGGGTACCTGGGTCCGCCTGGGTCGTACTCCCACCTGGCGGCGACTCGGCAGTTCGGGTCGAGCGTGGCGTACGAGGATCTGCACGAGATCGCCGGGGTCTTCACCGAGGTGCGTCGGGGCCACGTGGACTACGGGCTCGCACCGATCGAGAACTCGCTGGGTGGGGGCATCATGGAAACCCTGGACGCCTTCAAGGCGACCCGGGGCGAGGTGACGATCTACGCCGAGGCGCAGCTCAATGTGCACCACTCGCTGCTGGCCAATTGCGAACCCAAGCAGGTGCGGCGAATCCATTCCAAGCCGGAGGTATTCAGCCAGTGTCGGCAGTGGCTGGCGACCCAGTATCCGCAGGCCCAGCTGATCCCGGCCGCCAGTTCGAGCCGGGCGGCCCAGACCGCGGTGGAAGAGAACCGGACGGCGGAGAGCATCGGCGCCGAGCCGGGGTCTGCGGCCATTGGCTCGGAACTGGCCGGGAAGCTCTACGGGCTGCAGGTGCTCTTCGCAAGGATCGAGGACGACCCGAGCAACATCACGCGCTTTGCGGTCATCAGCCGCCACCGGGCCAAGCGTTCGGGGGACGACAAGACGAGCGTGATGTTCAATACGGCGGACAAGCCGGGGGCGCTGGTGGACGTGCTTCTGGTGTTCAAGCAGGCGGGGATCAACCTCTCGCACATCGACAAGCGTCCGAGCGGGACGACGAACTGGGAGTACACATTCTTCGTCGATCTGGCGGGGCACCGGGACGATCCGGCGGTGGGCGCGGCCCTGGAGGAGGCGGCGACGCACTGCAAGGAGTTGATCGTGCTCGGGAGTTACCCCAGGGCGAAACGGATCCTGTAGAAGAATCATTGTTTTTGGGAGTTATTGGGGTTGCGAAACAGAGGCAACCGGGGGATGATGGGGACCGTATGGAATGGGGCTGGGCTCCGCCGCGAGGCGGGCCCTGCCGAACGGCTGGGCACAAAAACGGCGCGACCCCCGCTTGTCGCGACCGGCTCCGGCCAGGAAGACCAGCGGCTTGTGTCGGCGCAGCGGGTGAGCTAGGCTGTGGCCTGCGCGGGAGGGTGCTCCCGGCCGCGTCGGGAGCCTGAGATCGGCGGATTCCGCTGCTCCGGTTTCCGTCTCGTCCGGCCGCAACCAACCGATCCGCGGCGTCGGCAGGCGCGTGGGGTCATGTTGAGGGGGCGTCGGGTGCGTCCTGACGCAGGAGTAGGGTCGCACCGCAGAGAGCTTGGACGCTTCAACAGGGGTGCAGGAGTCGCCATGAAGTTTCGTCGCAATCGCTCGGATGTTCGTTCGCTCCGCTCCCGCGCCGGCCGTCTGGCGTCGGTGCATGACTGCCAGATGGAGCAGTTGGAAGAGCGGAAGCTTTTGTTCTCGATCACCATCACGCCCGACATGGATTTCGATGGCGACGGGCTGGGGACGGCGACGGGATCGTTCGGCTACACGCTCCCCTACCTGGCCCGACCCGCCGACATCTCGGACGTGACCACCGAGGACGTCGCGGAGGATTTCAACGGCGAGGGCGCCGGCGCGGTCTTCAACGGCCGGATCTTCAACGACTCGGACATCCGCGTCACGCACAACTTCGGATTCGGCGACAACTTCCGCATCTACCAGCCGGATCCGCAGGCCGACGAGGCGTGGCTCTGGATCAACGCGGTAGACGGCTCGGTCTGGAGCTTCGCTCCGGTGACCCGGAACGACCAGAACAACCAGGTTTTCCCCCGGCCGGCGAGCGTGGCGACCTTCCAGATCCTCGATGACGGGAACGGGCGCGGGCTGGTCCCGAACGATTTCGTCGTCGAGTTCCTCTTCCAGAACACGGTGGTCTCGACCTACACGGGCAACCGCCTGATCGGGGCCAACCAGTCCGGCAACTCGGCGGACCGTCAGAACGGCATCGGGAACTTCGTCTTCAATCCGGGCGAGATCTTCACGAGCATGCGGATCACCTCGCACCGCAACGAGACCGTCTGGCTGGACAACGTCTCGTTCACGATCCCGACAGCGCCCTACGCCGACATCGTGAGCGCACGGATCCGGGGCGCGGATTTCAGCTTTACGGCGCCGATCGGGGCGACGGTACAGATCCTGGACAATTACGGGCGCGACATGCTGTCGACGATCGCGCTCGGCAAGCCGGAGGGGCTGGAGATCCCGCTCGTCGATCTCGATCTCGACGGGGTGCCGAACTTCAATGACGGCATCGGTCAGGTCCGGCTCAGCGGCGTCGATTCGCGGGCCAGCTTCACGATGTTCGGCGGGACGATCGATTTCGTCGACGGCGCATTCCAGTACACCCGGGTCGACAGCTTCCTCGGGCAGTACGACGAGTTCGAGCAGTCGATGTTCGGGTACGACGTCGAGTACGACGATTCCGGGCAGCCCACGGTCTACGGCCTCCCGGCCGGCCCGGGCTCCGTGGTGTTCGGGGCCCCGACGGACATGGTGCGCGACAACTCGAGCACCAACGCCTACAACCCGGCGGGCAGCCCCGGGGCACCGGCAGCACGATCACCGATGGCTTCAGCGATTCGAGCCAGGGTGTCTTCGTGCTCAACGGCGACTCGATGGGGTCGGTGTACATCCACGGTGTCATGCACGGCTCTTCGCAGTTCACCGGCTCGGTGAACGAGCTGTACTTCGGCACGCTCCTGGGCGCTGTGAATGTGCAGGGCGACCTCGGCACGATGTACGTTGGCTCCGACGCGGGGCTCTGGATCACCGATGACGGCGCGGTGTCGGTGTCGCGCGTCACGACCGACAGCCAGCTGACGGTCGCGAGGACTGTGGGCGAGATCGCCATCGGCGGCCGCTCGCAGATGAACACCACCATCGTCGGCGATCTGACCGACGCCCAGAAGAACCCGCCCCGCGACCCCTTCCGCTACAGCGAGCGGGAGAAGACGTACGCGTTCGACGGGACCGACAACCCCGAGGGCGCGATTATCTCGCGCATCCTCCTGCCGACCTCGGCACTGTTCGGCGACTTCGGCCTGTTCATCGATCCGGGTGGTCGCAGCCCGATCTTCAACTCGACGACGCTGCGCAACGACACGCTCCTGGGCGCGGAGTTCGTGGGCTCGATCGGGACGGCCGTGCAGATCAGCGGCACGCTGGGCTTCGGCGACCCGATCAACGCCGACGAGGACCCGGTCGATGTCTTTGCGTTCGTCGCCGACGGCACCTCCGAGGTCGCCGTGGAATTCGATTCGGCCGTCGGTGTGAGCCTCGTCCGGATCGTGGACCAGAACGGGCGTCCGATCGCGGCGACGCAGATCGACCGCGGCACGCTGACCTCGCAGCAGATCCGTTTCCGGCCGCCGAGCCCCGGCATCTATTACGCCGTGGTGACCGATATCGGCGTGAACCAGGTCGACGGCACGAACGGCTCGGGCTGGGCATACTCGCTCACCATCGCCGGTCTGACCCCGACAACGCTGGGCTCCTACCGCGTCGCGGGATCGACCGGTCAGACGAGCATGATCGACCGGCCCCAGATCAACGTCATCAACGGCAGCGCCGGCGTGATCCGGATCGGCACCGGCTACGTCTCGAACGGGGCCGCGGAGAACGGGCCCGAGGGCATCCTCAACGACGGCGGCGATGCCGACCCGGCGATGGACCTGGTCGACGTCAATATCAGCATCGCGGGTGACCTGCTGGCGTTCATCACCGGCTCGGACATCCAGGCGGGCGACATCTTCATCGGCGGCGACCTCGGGCAGATGTACACCGGCCAGAGCACCGCGGCCGGTGGGCTCGCCGGCGATGGGCTGCAGGGCGACGTGTACGGTCTCACCATGCTCGTGGGCGGCCGGATCGGGTGGATCGATATCCGCGGCGACGTCGGCATCAACCAGGACCCCGACCCCGACGCCTACATCTTCCCGCTCGGCGCCGACATCCGCTCGGGCCAGGCCGGCGGCGACGGCAGCATCGGGATGATCCGCATCGGCGGCGATATCAACGCCGGCACGCTCTTCCTCGACACCTCGCCGGGCTCCGTCGTCGGCGGCCTGCTCATCGATCAGGACAAGCCGGACGGCCGGGGCATGTTCAATGGCGTGCTCGGCACGTCGGACTTCACCCTCGGCTCCGGCTCCGACATCCGTTTCGTCGACCTTCCCCGCATCGATCTGCTCCACAAGACGGACTCCTACCTCGAGGTCTTCGGCGGCTCCGTGGTCGAACTTGTCGACGACGGCGGCGGCATCGTGCAGATCTCCGTCGAGGGCGCGCTCGATCCGACCGAGGTCGTGGCCCGCATCAAGTTCCTGCCGATCGACAACGGCGCCGGTGTCGCGATCGCGCGGATCGAGGGCGTGGCCCTCGCCGGCGGACGCACCCTGCGGGTCGCCAGCGTCGGACGCCAGGGCGGCAACAACGGCCAGGGTGGGGAGGCGGCCGAAGCGGCGATTTCGATCGGGGTCATCGATATCGCCAGCGCCGACGCGCTCTCCGCCGTCGAGATCCGCGGCACCGTCGAGGTGGATGTCTTCCGCATCCAGCAGACCGGCGGGACGCTCTTCGACCATATCTCGAACCTCACGCCCTTTGGCGACATCGTCGCGATCGACGTGGTGGGCTTGAACACGCTCACGATCCTGACCGGCGACCTGGGCCAGACCCAGACGCCCGACTTCGGCCCCGACCACATCGGGCCGTTCCTCGGCCTGGCCGTGGGCGATCAGGGCACCGTCGGCGGACCGCTCGGCGTCGATGGCAACGCCCTCACCGTGGCGCCGGACGGCGGGCAGCGCCCCGTCAGTTCCATCACGGGGACGTACCTCGACGACATCGGCTCGCCCTTCGACGGCTACCTCAACGGCATGGTGGTCCGCACGGGCAGCCTGCAGTCGGTCAGCGTCGGCGGCTCGATCGGGGACGTGATCCTCCAGGGCGGCGGCCAGATCGTGAACGTCATGGCCGACGCGGACATGACCCAGGCCGCGGGCCGGTTCGACGGGATCGTGGGCACAATCTACGCCGGCGACATCAACCGGGTTGATGTCGGGCGCGGGCTCGCGGCGACGCCGCGGGCGCCCTACCTGCTCAGCGGCATCTTCGCCACCGACGAGATCCGCAACGTGGTGGCCAACGGTCTGCTGCACCCCGGGGCGTTCCTCTCGGGCGTGATTATCGCGGCGAACACCGCGAATGATCTCGATCCCAACGGCGAGCCCGAGATCGGCGGCATCCGGAACATCCAGTTCTCCGGCGCCGACATGCGCGACATCTTTATCGGGGCGATGAGCCTCGACGACTTCCTGACCTCCTACGTCGTCGGCGAGGGCGGTATCTATCGCGGCACGATCGGCACGATCTCCGGGACCAACGGCGACATCTTCCGCGCCGAGATCACGGCCGACGAGGTCCGGGATATCACGATCAAGGGCGGCGCGTACGACGCGTCCATCATCAACGCCGGCACCCGCGCCGGCACGTTCACTTTCGAAGAGGTCCGCAACTCGACCCTCGAGGGCTCCGAGCTCGAATTCCACCGCAACGAGATCTGGGTCGGACGCAACTTCAACAGCTTCGTGGCGACGAAGGTATCCGACATCCAGATCACCGTCATCGGCAACGTCGAGACCTCTCTCACCGCCGACAGCTTCACCCGCACGCGGGTCTCGGTGACCAACTCGCTCCCCGAGATCAGCGCCACGGGCAACATCACCGCCAGCGAGATCCTCGCCGGCAACCTCGCGCTCGTGGAGGCCAACGCCATCCGCACTTCGAAGATCAGCGCCAGCGGCCATATCGACGAGGTCACCGCCGCGACCGAGATCTTCAACACCGATATCTCCGTGACCGGACCCCAGGGCGAGATCGGTGACATCAGCGCCGACACGCGCCTGACCGGCTCGGTGAACGCGACCGGGCCGATCGGCAGCATCAGCACCACGAGCGGCGACATCAGCATCCGACTCGGCACCACGACCAAGCGTGGCAACGTGGGCTCCCTCTCCGCGGCCCGCGACCTCGTGCTCGAGTCCGATGTCAGCGGCAACGTTGGCAGCATCGAAGCCGGCCGGAACATCGGCAAGCCGGGCGCCGGCGGCATGATCCTCGTCCGCGGCAACCTGCCCACGCTGGTCGCCGGGGGCCACCTGTACTCCGACGTCCGCGTCGGCGACATCCTCTCCAGCGCCGTCATCGGGCAGGCGGTCAATACCGCCGCGTCCCCGATGGCCCGCTCGGGCTCGATCTACGCCGGGCAGCGGATCGTCTCCGTCACGATCACGGGCGACTTCGGTGGCGGCGTCGTCAGCTACACGAATGGCATCGGGCTCGTGCGCATCACGAACGGCTCGCTCCTGCCCGGCGGACGCATCGCGGCCTACGACGGCAACGTCGAGAGCGTCGTCATCGACGGCGGCAACCTCTACGGGAACATCTACTCCGACTGGAGTATCCAGAGCGTCAGCGTGCTCGCCAGCGCCGACGGCACCTTCGGCGATGTCGGCATCAACCCCGGCTATTCGGCCGCGAAGCCCTACGACGCGTTCCGCGGCCAGCTTCCCCCCGGCGTCAAGCCCACCGCCGGCCAGGACGGGCCAGTTATCTCCGCCGGCCTCGATATCGGCAGCATCGTCGTCGCCGACGGTGCGATGTTCGAGACCACGATCCACGCCGGACGCACCCTCGGCCTCGTCCAGATCGCCCGGGACGCGCGTTCGGACTCGACGCCTCAGAATGCCGGAAGGAACGTGTTCGCGGCCGGCGATCTCATCAAGAACATCTCGATCGGCGGAAATGCGGACCTTGTCCAAATCATCGCGGGAGTCCGCTCGCTCGGCTCCGACAATCTCCCCGGCGGGTACAACACCGGCGCCGACACCACCCAGGCCGGCTCGATCGAGCAGGTGAACATCGCCGGCGACTTCACGAACAGCAAGATCACCGCCGGCATGAACGCGGGCTCCGACCGCATCTACAACACCTCCGATGACCTGCTCGAACTCGGTTCGTCGAGCGTCGGCGCGGTCTCGATCGGCGGCTCGGCCGCTGGCTCGAGCGTGTTCTCCGATACCCTCCTGGCGGGCTCGAAGGCCGGCGGCAAGCTCTCCTGGGGCGGCCCCTTCCGCCCCGTCGCCGACGGTGACCTCGCGCAGAGCACCACCGGAACGCAGCTCACGAACGGGACGCTCTTCTCGTTCTCGACCTCCGCCGGCAAGGGCACGATCCTGCTCACCGGCCCCGGCAAGGCGTACTTCGACGCCGCAACCAGCCGCGTCATCCTCAAGGGCACAAACGGCTCCTCCGAGCTGGTCGTGCACGCCGGGGGCACGGGCACGCTCACCAACTTTGACATCGTCTCCACCGAGGGCGCCTCGATGGGGCTCATCAAGGTGGAGGGCTCGCTCGCCGGCGACTCGGACATCGTCATCGACGAGGTTGTCGAGCGGTTCACCCTGGGCGGGATCAGCGGCACCGGCCGGATCCAGGCCGGGACCCGGATCGGGGCGTTCGTGAGCGGCGACTACGCGGGTGGCACGCTCGCCAGCGCCCAGGTGGATTCGGTGCTGATCAGCGGAGCATTCGGCGACGCGGACATCGATATCCGCGGCGAGGCCATGATGAGCGCCGTCACCATCGGTTCGGTCCACATCACCGGCAAGCTCCGGGGCGCCATCAGCGCCGTGCGGTCGATCGGCTCGATCGCCGCCGACAACGGGATCGACGGCGGCCTCGTCCGCGCCGGCACCGACATCGGCGCCATCACGACCGCAACGCTTTCCCGCTCGCGCGTCTCCGCGGGCGACCGCCTGACGACGCTCACCGTGGCGGGCGACATGTACGACTCATCGCTCATGGTCGGCGGCGACCTCGGAGACGACGCGGAGGTCGGGGGCGCGGGCTTCAACGCCGACCGGATCACCTCCGGCTTCCTCGGCGCCGTCACGGTCGGCGGCGACTTCGTGATCTCCGACATCGCCGCGGGCGTGCTCCGCGGCGCCGACGGGTTCTTCGGCACCGGCGACGATCGGGTCGCCAGCGGGCGGTCCACGATCGGCACGATCACGGTTGCCGGCGATATCATCGGATCCAACCGCGCCAGCGAGTCCTACCGCATCGCCTCGAGCGGTACGCTCGGCACGATCACCGCGGGCGGCAAGAAGGCGACCAACGACCGGAACCTCATCATCGAGGCGGTCGGGGTCGACCCGCTCCCCATCCAGATCACCAGCCAGAGCATCGCCCGGGCGGGCGGCGTGTTTGTCGCGACGCTGCAGTTCAACCAGACCGTCGATTTCTCCAGCCTGAACCGGGCGCTCTCGGTCTCCGAGATCCGCGGCACCGGCGAGGTCGAGATCCGCCTGATCCAGGATGTCGACTACACCCTCTCCCAGGACGATTCCGGCACCATCATCTATGTGACGTTTGTCAAGACGTCACCGGCAAGGACCTGCCGCAGATCACCGACCAGCCGGGCCCCGGCGTCGTGCGTTTCGAGATCGAGTCGGCGTACCTCCGGGCGGCCGCGGCCCGGGCCGAGCTCGACGGCAACGGCAATGGCCAGGTCGTCGGCGCCGAGGACTACTCGAGCGACAATGTGCTGGGCGACGCGGGCGATAAGTTCGCCCAGACCGTGATCACGGTGAACGGCGGCAACAGCTTCGACTCCGGCCGTGTCGACATGTATGGCCCGGTGGATCTGAATATCGTGCTCGATAACAACTCTAATTCCGACGGCCTGCCCGACGCCAACCAGTCGTTCCTGCTCAACGGCTCGATCGGCGATCACCCCGACAACAACAGCAACTACTTCAGTTTCGCCAGCGACGTCGACCTCTACCAGATCACCCTCCAGGCCGGCCAGATCCTGCGGCTCGGTGCGATGCAGGGCGGCGCCAAGTTCGCCGGGCGTGGGCTCGTCCTGCCCGACGGCACGATCCTCGGCGCCTCGAACGCCTACGCCGTAAGCCTGCCCGTTGATGTCGGCGACCTCGAGAACCCCGATCTCACCGTCGGCGACAACTACCTGATCCGCCAGACCGGCACCTACTTCATCTACGTCGGCAACACCACGGCATTCCTCAACCAGGGCACGCTGCCCAATGTCGCCCCGGTCGCGGGCGGTGTCGGCGACTACTCCTTCGGCGTGATGGTCTTCGACGACGGCGACTCGGGCTTCAACGCCGCGACGACCGCCGGCGACGGCCAGGACCTCGTCAACGCCCCGGCCCCCAACGCCTTCGCCGGCAATGACGGCAAGCTCGGCACCGCCGACGATCTCACCAAGATCGTCAAGGGTGGCTACACGTTCACCTATAGCCGAGGCGACGACGGCGTCGCCGGAACCGCCGACGACCTCGTCAGCGGCTCCAACGGCTCCAACGTCACCAGCGTCACCAACGCCCTCGGCCAGAGCATCGTCTCGGTCGATGCGGCGATCGGCCTCCCCGGCGCCAGCGGCCTGCCCTCGGAGGTCCAGCCCGACATCGACGTCTTCCACCTCAACGGCGGCAACCCGATCGCCATCGGCTCCGTTGTCCGCGTCACCCTCAAGCTCTCCGACCTCGGATCGGATCTGGGCTCGCGGATCGGCAACCCCAACACCACCTCCATCAGCCTCGCCAATTACGTCCAGTTCGCCATCTTCGACACCACCTCGTCCAAGGGGGCCGACGACGCGATCCTGGTCTTCTCGCCCACCGACGTCAGCCCCAACGGCGGCGGCGCCCCGGGCGAGCTCGCCAACGGCGGCGGCGTGAGCTACGGCTACGACGAGAACGGCGACTTCTACTTCGAGTTCGCGGCGCCCGGACGCATCGATCTGCCCGGCAAGCCCGCCAGCTACGCCGTCTACGTCCAGGGCGTCACCAACACCGACTACCACCTCGAAGTGGTCACCGGCGGCTCCCGCGACATCGTCAGCCGCAAGCAGAACATCCTCCTCGAGACCTCCGGTGGGAGCGTCGACTGGCTCGAGGTCGGAGGGGTGACCACCCCAGTCGGGCCGTTCGTCGCCGCCTCGCTGGGCTTCACGGGCGTCGCCCCCAACGGCCAGAAGGTCGACCAGTACATTCTCGACCGCGTCACCTCCATCATGCAGGGTGTCTTCGACTCCGTCGTCGTCGGCGCCGGGAGCGACGGGATCTTCGGCACCGCCGATGATCAGAAGGGCCTCCAGGTCACGGTGTCGGCCGACCCGTCCGACTTCGAGTTCCAGGACTTCTCCACCATCTTCATCTCCTCCGATCTCGACCCGCTCAACGCGATCTTCTCCCAGTCCGGCCTCTTCGCCTTCCTCGATCCCACCGGCCAGTCCACCACCCAGCCCTTCGGCGCCAGCCAGCACGTCGACCCCGGCAACGCCGACCGCTCCGACGAGGCCATCGTCTACACCCCTGCCTTCACCGTCCTCGGATACACCCCCTCGGCCAACGATCTCGAGGGATTTGCGCAGTCGCTCGCAGCCGCGGCCACCCGCCGCGCGGGCGAACTCATGGGGCTCCGCTTCACCCAGGACTTCGACCCCACGCAGGACCTCTTCGACGTCATGGGCGCCAACTCGGTCACCACCGTTCCCGGCGACGCCGGCGCGTACGAGATCTCTCACACCGCCCGACGTCTCTCGACCGACGAGGACTCCGCCCTCGATACCGACTTCTTCCTGGGCTACCAGAACGCCGCGGGCGTCCTCAGCCTCTACGTCCGCGACGCCTGAGCCCGGGCGCGGACCCGACAACGGAGCAAGCGTCCTTCGCAGGACGAACCGAGGCCCGCGGCCGCCAAGCCGCGGGCCTCTTTGTTTGCACCTTCGGCGCACCGCCGATGGCGCCCGAACTGCCCCGGACAATCAGCGGTCGGCGAACAGGCCGTAGAGATCGCCGTCCGCCGGCGACGGTTGGCCGGCAGCGCCCGTCGCCATGACCTCCCCGTTCTCACGATCGCCCGAGTAGGTGTCGGCCGCACCGCCCAGATCGATCAGCGCGCTGAAGCTCAAGACCCCGTCGGCGTCGAAGTGATAGCGGTTGCCCCCGCCCCGTCCTTGCCGGGCGCTGCCCTTCGCGGCATAAGAATCCGACCCGCCCAGATCGAGCAGCACGCCGATCGCCTGCATCGACGCCGAGCCCTGCGCCAGCCCATCCGCCTCGTAGGAGTCATTCCCCGCCCGATCGATCAGCACCGCGAGGCTCTGATCCCACACCCCCGCCTGGCTCGCGGCCGTCATCGACCAGTAGTGGTCGTCGCCCGCATCGTCGATGAGCAGACCGACGGCCTGGTGGGCCGCGGATGCCTGCCCGTAGCGGTTGCCGGTGTAGACGTCGTCGCCCGCCATGTCGTGAATGAGGCCCATCGCGAAGGAGTAGGCGCACCCCTGCGCAAACTCACCGGCCTCGTAGCGGTCGTCGCCGGCGAGGTCGTAGATCGCCCCCAGGCCCCCGGCGGCGTAGCTCCGCACGCCGATCCCGAATCCCTGCGAGAACGCCTTGTACACGCCCTGCGTCCCATAGACCGACGCAAAGTTCGGGCCGTTGGCCTTGTAGCTGTCGTCGCCCCGCCGGTCCAGGATCGCGCCGAATCCTCGCGGCCCGCCGACACCCTGCGTCAGTTGCTCGCCCAGATACGCGTCGTCGCCGTCGGCATCGATCACCAGCCCGGCCCCGTAAAGGCCGACCCCGATGCTCCACCCGGAGTCGGGGCCCGTGTTCTCGTAGCGATCATCCCCGGCCCGGTCGATCACGAGACCGATCCCGAAGAGCCCAGCGCCGATCGTGAAAGACCTCGAAGACCGATAGACATCGTCGCCCGCGCGATCGTCCACGATGCTCACACCCATGATGCCGACGCCGGGTCCGGAGAAGTCGGTGGTGCCTTCGTAGGTGTCATTCCCGGCGAGATCGATGATGTGGTGGTTCCCGCCCGCGGGCGATGTCGGCGAGCGGGCGAAGGTGTAGGTGTCAGCCCCGCCGACGTCGTAGACGTCGGTGATCCGGCTCATGTCGTACCGATTCGCGCCCGGGCCGCCAACGATGCCGATGGTGCCATTGGGAAACCGCTCGATGTGCAGCACATCGCCGGTGACCGCCCCGGCAAGGTCGTCCGGCAGCTGAGCCAGCGGCTGGCCATCCGAGTAGACACGCCCCAGCGGCTCCCATTCGAGCATCGTGTCGGTTGCGTGAAGCAGGAAGGCAAGGTACGGCCCGACGCGCCCCTCGGTCGTCCGGATCGCTCGGATCTGGTCCTCGGCGTGCTCGCCACCCACCGAGACATCGGATCGGGACCACGCGACCAACTCCTCGAGGTCGGAACGCAAGTGCCCGAGGTCCAGGCCGTCCATCGCCGCGTCGAGGGACGCCCCGTCATACACCGGGAGATCGAGAACCGCGGCGACGAGCGCTTCGATGTGCTCGTGCGAGCCGGCGGCCGCCCGAGAGGCGAGCACCGCCACATCCGCCTCGACCGCATCAACGCTGAGCGGCCTTCGGAATGCCTGCACGACGCAGGGCAGCGAGTTGGGATCGAGGCTCTGATCCTGCACCCGCGCGAAGTAGGGAAGCAGAGCATCGAGCCCGCCCGGAGGCGTGCAGACACCCACTTCGCCGGCCAGCGACAGGATCTGGGCCTCGAACTCGCCCTCACGCGGTGCAGCGATCGTGCGCGACCCGAGACCCCGCCCGACCGTGCCGGTCCACTTGTCGCGGTCCGCGACCGTGATGGAGTAGATCGTGACGTCGCCGCCGGGGCCCCCCTTGGGCACGGCCGCATCGGGGTCCGACTCCGGAGAGCGGCGAGCCTCGATCGAGAGCGTCTCTCCCGGATGAAGCGAGGCCACGAACTCGGTGAAAGCCTGCGCGCTCGCGATCGGTCGTCGCTGGTCCGGAGACACGGCGCCGCCCAGGTACACCGCGTCGAGATTGTCGCCCCGGCGCAGGCCGAGCGAGGAATTGAAACCGTCTCCGCCGGCCGGACCCGGGTAGACCCAACCGACGACCACCCCGTCGGCGGTGTCGCGGAGCGTGATGCCGACGTAGGGCTCGCCCGCCGCCCGCACCACCGCCGAGGGAGGCTCGGCGGCAGCGGTCGGAGAACCGAGCCCGCACGCGAGCCCAGCCGCAAACAGGATGGCGCCCATACGGGCGGAGCGCGTCCAGTTCATCGCTGCACCTCGCTCTCGGTGAGCCGCACCGTGTGGGCGCCGGCGTCGAGTCCATCGAGCACCGTCACCATCCGGTCGCGGGCCGGCCACTCGATCTCCACACGCTCGGCACGTTCGGCATCCCCCAGGCCGAAGTGCGCGGTGAAATCCATCTGCTTGCCCTCGTGCCCCCCGATCCCGATGATCTGGCGAGCCTGCGTCACAGTCCGCCCCCCGATCGTCGCGGTCACGCGGACGATCGCGCCCAGTGCATCGCGGGAAACTCCCTTGCCTTCGTCCCCCACAAGCCGCAGCACTAGCGCATGGCCGAGCCCCTTGTCGGCGGCCTGGTTGACATACGCGTGGAGATGAGCCTGCCGACCCTCCCGCTGGTCCGCGCGCAGCCGGTTGAAGCCCTGCCCCACCAGGATGTCGAGATCGCCATCGCCGTCGATATCGGCCAGCGAAGGCTGCAAGGCCCCGATGTGGTCGATCCCGACCCAGCTCGTCATGTCGATGAACGAACCGTCCACCTGCTGGCGGTAGACGCGCAGACGCTGGTTGTCGGGGTAGTCGCTCGAGCAGAGCAGCAGATCGAGCCGTCCGTCGAGATCGAAGTCCGCCAGCTCGCAGAAGATGTCGCCCTGGTTCCAGCTCTGCACCGTCGGGTCGGTCGGCACGCGATCGACACTCAAGCCCGGCCTTGAGACGAAGTGGGGGGCCCCGTCGGCATCGGGCTCCTGCACGAGAAATCGGGAGCGGTCGCTGCTCTCCCCGGCCCAGGAATGTGTGATCTCCGCCAGGAACAGGTCGAAGTCACCGTCGTTGTCGATGTCGCCGACGGCCGCGTCGAAGGTGTTGCCGTTCGCGCGGAACGGCTTCTCGTCGTCGCTTGGGAATCGCGGGTCGGCTTTGGCCCGCTCCTTCAGCCAGTCGGGGTAGCGCCCATGGCGGATATCGTCGCCGTCGATGCCACACTTGGGTGCAAGATCTTCCCAGATTGCTGACGTGACGATGTCCGCTCGGCCGGGTGCGTGGTACTGCGCGATCGTCCGTTGCCACAGCCGGTTCCATCGCCTCCCGTAGTTGAGGTCGAGGCACATCGGCTCTTGGTGCCCCAGCAACTGCGGCAACATGACGCCATACGTGGGGCGGCCGCCCAGATCGTCCGCCTCGAAGTCGGCATGGGCATAGACCTCGCTGGCCGGTACGCCCGAAATGCGCAGGTCGTCCTTATCAAAGTCCAAAGCGTGACGAATCTCGTCCACCGTGTAGTCAACCCGCTCGGGCAGGAACTCGCCGCTGCGGTCCCTCGATTGGAGGAGCAATTCATTCGTGAATCCCTCCAGACTCTCCGGGTACTTCACATACCAGTTCCCCAGATACAGATCGAGCCACCCGTCCCGGTCCACGTCACCGACGGCCACCGCCGCCGTCGTTGCCTCCTGCGCCGCCCCGATGACCGTCCACGTCCCCGCCGGTTGCCCAAAGGTGCCATCCCCGTTTCCCCTCAGCCAGGCGGTCTTTGGCGGCCCCTCCGTCGGCGCCTCGTACTTCTCCGCGTTCACATCCAGGTATCGCGTCCACACGCAGTCCTTGATCCCGTCGTTATCCAGATCGGCGAACACGGCGATGTCGCCGGTGCGGAACACGGGCAGGCCGTTGTGCTCTACCTCGACGAACCTGAGCTTGCGGGGGGCCGCATCGTCGGCGACATTCAGGAAAACCCGATCCCTCCCGACCACGGCGTCCGGCCGACCGTCGTTGTTCAGATCGACGAAGCAGCAGTGGGGGGCGGTCAGGCCGCCAAATCCCAGGTCGCTGGTCGCATCCAGGAAGGTGAGCTGCCCCCAGACCGTTCCGGCGCAGCAAGCCACGATGATGGGAATGGTCCGCATGGCCGCATGCTACCGCGCCCACCCCTCCGCGAGGACACCCCACGCGCTTCAGAACTTCAATCGACCCGGCAGGCCCGCCGAGGTGTCGCCGTGGAGGGGCCGGTCGATCCGCATAAACCCGGGCTCGCGTGCCGGCTTCGATTCGACCGTCGCCGCGGGGGCGTGGGCCGGCCCTTCGTCTGGTGCCGCCGCTCCACCGGGCAGATTCGATGCGGCGGTCGTCCCCGTCACGCTGGCGAGCTGCTCCATCATCTCCCGCACGGCATGCATCCGCTGAGCAAGCTCGTCGTCGAACGCGCTCAACGCCTGGCCGGCGGCGCCCGCAATCTCGCGCCCACGCTCATCCGTCAACGCCAACTCCCGACGCACCGCTTCGAGCCTGGCCTCCGCCGCCGTGGCCAATTCCACGGCCTCGGTCGCCCGGGCCTCGATCCGCTGGGCCCGTTCGTCCAACGCCCTCGAGCGTTCGTCGAGATACCGACCACGCTGACCGACCTGCTCGCGCACGCTGTCGATGAGGCCGTCGATCTCTTTCCGGACGCCGGCCGCGATCTCGGTCGTCAGTCGCGGCCGCAATTCCTCGGTGAGCCGCTCAATCTCCGGTCCTATGTCGTGCGCTTGGACTGTCGCGGAATCTGCCGGCCCATCAGACGATCCGCCCAAGGAGAGCGGCTCAGCCATCGCAGCCTCCGCCGCGGCCTGGCGTTCTTCGATGAGCGAGGTAATCCTCGCCACGGCCCCATCGGCCCGCGTGTCGATCTCGGCGATCATCGTGCCCAGCACATCCTGGGCGTGGCTCGCGGCGCTCTCGAGGCGTTGCCTGCACTCGGCATTCAGCAGCTCCACCGCCATGTCCGCACGCTGGGCCAGCTGACCGAGCCGGGCCTCCACGTCCCGCGCCCGCTCCAACGACTGCTCGATCGCCCGCTGCGCCGCCTGCGCCGCGGCGAGCCCCTCACCCGACGCGGCCTTCGCGGCGTCGAACACCGTGCGCTCCAGCGTGCCCGCGGCGTCGCCCGCGGTCTTGATCAGCTGCTCGGCCTGCGAAAGCCTCTGCTCGAGCGCCGGCATCAGCTTGGCCGCCGGGCGGAGCTTCTCGGTCGCCTGCGAGGTCGCATCCCGCAAATTCGAGGCGACGCTCTCGCCCTCGGCCACGGTCCGCCGGAGATGCTCCCGCTGCTCGGCCGCACGCCGAAGCAGTTCGCCGAGCGACTCGGCAAACTCCGCGAGCGTGGCCGAATCGACCACTCTCGGGCTCAGGAAGGCTTCCTCCACCACGCGCCCCGCCTCGGTCGCCGCACGCCCGGATTCGTCCATGGACGGTCCTCCTTGACCCCGGCATTAGACCACATCGGCGCGCCCGCCGCTACTTTGCCCCGTCCTCGATCTTCACCTCGCCGTCGCCCTTCTCGATCGCGACGCCGAGTTGGAGCAGGGTCGTCAGGGCCGCCTGCTGCTCGGCCTGCTTCTTGTTCGGACCCCACACCGCGTCGAAGCGACGCTCGCCGATCTCCACGCACACCTTGAAGCACTTGGCGTGGTCCGGCCCCTTCTCATCCAGCGTGCGATACGCCGGCGACCGTTCCAGGAACTGCTGGGCATACTGCTGGAGAACGCTCTTGAAATTGTGCTGGTGCCCGCTCTCGGCCGCCGCCTCAATCACAGGATCCAGGAGCGGGACCAGGAACCGTTCCGCGGCCTCGAAACCGCCGTCCAGATAGACCGCCCCGATCACCGCCTCGAGCACCGCCGCGGAAAGTGAAAGCGGCAGCGTCGCCTGCCCAAGCATGCCCTTCCCGAGGCACAACATCTCCTGCAGCCCCAGCGAACGGGCGATCCGCGCAGGTCCTGCGCGAGACCGCCGCCGATTTGATCTTGGTCATGTCCCCCTCGAGCAGGTCGGGGAACCGGTCGTAGATGCGCTGGCACGCCACCAGGCCAAGCACCGAGTCCCCGAGGAACTCCAGACGCTCGTTGCTCTGCACCCGGTGGGCTGCCACGGAGGAATGCACGAACGCCCGCTCGATCAGGCACCTGTCCTGAAAGCAGTGCCCCACAATCTGCTCTACCCGCTCGATGTCGATCGACTCCACCGCAGCCACTCCAAGCGATCCCCGCGCCAAGGGCGGGAAACGCGGCTTCACTGGGGGACGCGGAGGCTCACGATCCGTGAGGAGAATTACTCATATTCTCGACGCGGATCACGAGCGAGCGCGGCCCAAAACACTTCCCCAACACCATATCAAGTCCGAGGCCCCAGTGCCAGCCTGTTCCACGCGAATGACCGCTTGCCCCAGACCCCTTCGCGCCTATCCTTCCGGCCCTGCTCCCAGATGAGCGGGCATCAGAACGGTCTTTGTTCGGAGGTGTGGAATGTCGACCCATTACTGCAAGCGCCGGAGCAGGATCAAGCGGAAGCGCTCGATCGGGTTTCGTGCCCGGATGAAGACCAAGGGCGGTCGCAAGGCCATCAACAACAAGCGCCGCCACGGCCGCTTGGTGAACGCCGCGGACCGCTGAGCCCGCAACAACATTTGAGAAGATGACGAGCGGCCCGCGCCCTGCGCGGGCCGCCCGTGCTTTTCCCCCGTCCCTGCACGGGCGATCGGTTAGGATGGCGCCGAGGCATGGGACACCCCCGCGCCGCGCGAGGTGGGCATGAACGACATCGGGCCCGAGGCGGGCCCCCCAGAATCCGAAAGCCCCACGCCCGCGGACCCGAATGCCGAATCCCTGGTGGCGCCGACCCCGCGAGGCCCGTCCACTCACCGGGCGGGGAAGTATCGGGAGGTGACCTTCGCCTCGGTCCTCTTCGCCATCGTGATCGGCGTTGTCATGAACGCCTCGATCACGTACGCCGGCCTGAAGATCGGTTTCACCATCGGGGGCTCGGCCATCGCCGCCGTCGTCGGCTACGGCGTGCTCCGGGGCCTGCTCCGGACCGTGATCAAGGACGCCGGAAGCGTCGTCGAGGTCAATCTCGCCCAGACCGTGGCCAGCGCGGTCAATACGTCCAATTCGGGCGTGATCTTCACCGTCCCCGTCCTCTTCCTGCTCGGCGCGACCCTCACCTGGACCGACACCGACTTCTGGCTCATCACCGTCGCCTGCATCGCCGGCGGCGTTCTCGGGACGGCCTTCATCATCCCCCTCCGCAAGCAGATGATCGAAATCGACCGGTTGCGGTTCCCCTCCGCAGTTGGCGTTGCGACCATCCTCAAGAGTCCCGGTGGGGGTGTCAAAAAGACCCTGGTCCTCCTCGCCGGCATCCTCGCCGCGATGGCGGTCTACGCACCCACCACACTCCCCGCACTCCGGCTCGGGCGCGTGCAGGCGGACGGGATCAGGGGAGAGCACCAGCGCCCGCTCAAGGAACTCCTCGCAGCCGCTGAAACGCCCGCGCCCGCCGGCGCCCCGCCCGCCCTGGATACTCTCGACCGCCTCGTCCTCCGCGAGCGACTCACGCTCCAGGGCGCCCAGCAAACCCGCGACATCGAGGGCTGGATCCGCGCGGGCGCCGCGCCGGAAGCCCTGGCCGCCCGAGGCGTCCTGATCGAGAAGAAGCGAAAGGCCGCGGGCGAACTCGTTGAGGCCAAGAAGCAACTCTGCAAGTCCCCGTGCCGGCGGGCACGCGGGACAATATCGCCGAACTCAAGGCGGTAATCGCAGATCTCGACACGCAACTCGCCGGGCCTACGTTCGACGCCGTCGGGGCCTACCCCGAGGAACTCGCGCTCGCCGTCTCGCATGTCGTCTCCGGATCTGGCGGCGCGCCGGGAGCGCCCGCCCCCGTCTGGTCCGACCTCAGCGACACCAAGCTCGGCTGGGCCCGCACCCCGATCTGGGGCTACAAGGATCTCCAAGCCCGCCTGCCCGACTACGGCGACAAGAACGCCACCGAACCCGGCAAGCTCGATCCCCGCGTCGACCGCAACGAGGACGGCCAGCCCGACCTCGTGATCGACGATGACACCGTCGATGTCGGACGCGTCCTCGGCCTGCCCGCCCAGATGCAGTTCGTCTTCGCCATCGCGCCCTTCGCCCTCGGCGCCGGCTTCATCACCGGACGCGCGGGGCTGCTCGTCCTCGCCGGCGGCATCCTCGCCTACTTCGTCGTCAACCCCGTGGTCTACTCCATGGGCTGGCTCCCCGCCACCGTCGCCGCCAAGGACGCACCCGCCGCGGCCTGGCAGGCCTTCGACCGGCCGCTCGGCATCGGGCTCCTCCTCGGCGGGGCCATGATGGGCATGGTCGCCTCGCTCCCCGCCATCCTCGCCGCGCTCAAATCCATCGCCGGCGCCGGGCGCATCACCGGGCGCGGCGGGCGGGAGGAACTCGGCCTCGCCCCGCTGGTCATCGCCGTGATCGCCGCCGGCGTGCTCCTCTTCCTGGCCGCCGACCATGTCGGCAACGAACCGCTCAACAAAGGGGGCCTCTGCCCCGTGACCGGGCTCGAGGTCAGTTGCGCCGTCGAGCCCGAGCAATACGGCGGCTACGCGATCGCCTTCGCCGATGAGGACGCCAAGAACACCTGGGCCAGCGGCGCGGCTTCCGCCGAGGCCGCCGACGCCAAGGTCTGGAACGCCGAAGCCAAGGACGCCTACCTCACCTCAATGCACGCCAAGCGCGGCCTCCTGGCCTCGCTCAATCCCCACGTCCGAGCGGGCGTCATCGCCCTGGTCGGCGTGCTCTGGATCTGGTTCGCGGGCATCATTATCTCGCAGTGCACCGGCATGACCGACTGGTCGCCCATCTCCGGCATGGCCCTGCTCACCGTCGTGCTGGTGCTGCTCCTCGCGGGGTCCGGCTCCGTCATGGGCGCGGTGCTCATCGGCGCGGCACTCTGCGTAGCCATCACCCTGGCCGCGGACATGATGGGCGACCTGAAAACCGGCCACCTCGTCGGCGCCCGTCCCATCCGCCAGCAGATCACCGAGATGCTCACCGTGCCGATCGGGCCCATCGTCACGATGTTTACCATCCTGCTCATCGTCGCCGTCAATATGAAATCCTTCGGCGTACCCCTCGGCCCCGGCACCCCCACCCAGGCTCCCCAGGCCCTCGCGCTCCAGGCCGTGATCGAGGGCGTCCAGGGGGGGCAGATGCCCTACGCCCTCTACGGCCTCGGCGCGGGCCTCGGCGCCCTCCTCGGCCTCGGTTCCTTCGCCGGCCTCGGCGTCCTCGTCGGCCTCAGCATGTACCTGCCCTTCAAATTCATCGCCACCTACGGGCTCGGCTGCATCGCCAACATCCTCGTCCGCGCTTTCAAAGGCCCCCGCTGGGCCGAGGAGTGGGGGGTGCCCTTCGCGGCCGGTCTCATCGTCGGAGAGTCGATCCTCGCCCTGATCTTCAACATCATCATCCTCGCGCTCGGTTAGCCGGCGCAGTCGGAGATTCCCCCCGAGTCATGCGATGCATCGCGTTCATCCTGATCTGGGTCTCGCTCGCCGCCGGCGTGATCGCCGCCACCACGGCCTACGTCTGGCGCCTCCCGCCCCCCGGGTCCGAGGGCCAACTGCAGATCGGTGTCGCGCCGGACGAATCCCCGATCTACGCGGTGCTCGCCGCCGATGCGGGTCGCCGCACCGACGGCGCCCCCGTCGCCAGATCCGACGCCGCGCTCACCCCCGAACTCGTGACCGAACTGCGCGCCGCAGGCGTGCAGCGCGTCCGGGTCAAGACCTTCCAGATCAGCCGCTGGACCCACTTCCCCCAATTCCTTGTCGCCTGCGTCGGACTGCTCGCGGGAGCCATCCTGACGAGGCTGAGCGCCGCCCGAGCCGCGAGCCTCGCCGAGGCCGCCCAGGACGCCGGCGATGCGTTGGGCCCCGACGCCGCGCTCGCCGCGCTCCAGCAGGTCACCAACGCCCTGATCGCCGACATCCCCGCCCTCGGCGGGCCGCAGGCCGTCTGTCTCGCCATCGCCGATCGGATCGGCGTGGCCACCCGCGACCTCGTGCCCCTCATCGTCGACGCGAGGGGCCGCCTGGTCGCCCGAATGGGCTTGGGCGCCTACGCGGGGTTCATGGACGTCTTCGCGGCCGGCGAGCGAAACCTGAACCGAGCCTGGTCGGCCGCATCCGATGGAGCCGAGGCCGAGGCCGTCGAGGCACTCGAACGAGCCTCCGAACGACTTGTCGTCGCCCAGGCCAGACTCACGGGAAGAACATCGTCGCTCCTACCGTTGGCGTAGAACACCAGTCTTCAGGAGGACCGCCCACATGCCACGCAACCTCGTCCCCGCCCTCGCGCTGCTCACCGGTCTCGCAAGCGCCCTGTGCCAGGCCCAGAACACCGTCCCCGCGACCAAGATCGTCCCCGCCGCCGAGGCTCAGCCCGCCGCCGCCAAGACGCAGGCCGCCAACCCCGTCTACGACGAGCAGGCCGACGGCGCCACACAGATCACCGAGGCCCTCGCCAAGGCCAAGAAGAACAACCGCCGCGTCCTCATTCAGTGGGGCGCCAACTGGTGCGGCTGGTGCAACAAGCTCGCCGAACTCACCCGGACCGACCCCAAGATCGGCAAGGAACTCAACTACGAGTACGACCTGATCCATGTCGATGTCGGGCAGTTCGACAAGCACATGGACCTGGCAGCCAAGTACGGCGCCGACCTCAAGGGCACCGGCATCCCCTACCTCACCGTCCTCGACGGCGACGGCAAGGTGATCGCCAACCAGGAGACCGGCGCGCTCGAGAACCCCGCGGGCTCTACGCCGGCGCACAGCGTGGACAAGGTCATGACCTTCCTCACCAGCCACCAGGCCGCGTGCCCCAGCGCCTCCAGCCTGCTCGCCGACGCCCTCGCCCAGGCCAAGGCCGAGGGCAAGCCCGTCTTCCTCCACTTCGGTGCGCCCTGGTGCATCTGGTGCCACAGGCTCGAAGACTTCATGGCCCGCGATGACATCGCCCCCATCTTCGCGGAGAACTTCGTCGATCTCAAAGTCGATACCGACCGCTACCCCGGTGGCGGCGACATGCTCAACGACATGCGCCACAGCCAGCGCGGCGGCATCCCCTGGTTCACCATCCTCGACGCGGACGGCAACGAAGTCGTCAACTCCTCGTCTTCGGGCGACAACATCGGCTACCCCGGCGATGCGCCCTCCGCCGAGGTCTTCATCGGGATGCTCCGCAAAGCCCGGCCCAGCCTCACCACCGAGCAGCTCGAGCACATCCAGACCGAGCTGGTCAACAGCATGAAGCGGCCCGCCGGCCACTAGCGTCGTCGCCCCCGCGCGCCCGCAACCCCAGAGGCGGGTGCCTCCGCCCCCGCTCCGGAGATCCACCGTGATCGCACGCCCACCCGCCGCCGCCGCGCTGGTGCTCCTCCTCGCCGGGTGCGCTTCGCACCAGCCCTCCGCCGCATCCCGGACCGACATCATCACGCTCCGCGGCACGCCCGTCACGCTCGCCGGCGATCCCGACGCCCTCGCCGCCATCGGCGACACCGCGCCCAACTTCACCGCCGTCGCCAACGACATGTCCGAGAAAGACCTCGCCGCCTACCGAGGCCAGGTCGTCATCCTCTCCACCGTCCCCTCGCTCGATACCGCCGTCTGCGACCGTGAGACACGGACCTTCAACGAGCGGGCCTCCGGGCTCGCCGGCGTCACCGTGCTCACCGTTTCCATGGACCTGCCCTTTGCCCAGGCCCGCTGGTGCGGCGCGCACGACATCAAGAACGTGGTCACCCTCTCCGACTTCAAGCTGCGACAGGTCAGCGACCGCTACGGCCTCCGCATTGCCGAGAACGGCCTGCTCGCCCGCGCGGTCTTCGTCCTCGACAAGGCCGGCGTCATCCGCTACCGGCAGATCGTCCCCGAACTCACGCACGAGCCCGACTACGACGCCGCCTTCGCCGCCGCGGCCCAGCTCGCGAAGGGATGACCGTCCCCGCACCGAGGGAGTCGCGATGCCCCGAGAGATCCGCGCCAGCCAGCACGCCGGGGAGACCGCGACACAGATTTGTGTCGGTCCCCACACCCTGACCGCCGACGAGCCCCCAGAGGCCGGCGGCAACGACACCGGCCCCACGCCCATGGAGTTGCTCCTGGCCTCCCTCGCCTCCTGCAAAGTCATCACCGTCCGTCTCTACGCCGGCCGCAAGGGCTGGCCCCTCAGCCGGGTCGAGGCTGTCGCCAAGGTCACAGCGCTCTCCGGCTTCGCACCCCAGGCGATCGAAGTCGAGATGCACCTGGAGGGCGACCTCTCCGCGGAACAGCGGGCCCGCCTGCAGGACATCGCCGAGAAATGCCCGGTCCAGAAAGCCCTGGGCGCGGGCGTGACGGTTTCGACCCACCACACCTGAACTAACCGACCCTCCTGGCGGGCCCCGGCCGAAATCCCGCCAAGGCCCTCGACAGGCCCGGGGCCAGACGTTAGATTGGCGATCAGCCGCCGGGGACACCGGGGGATTCGGCACGCTCGCCAATTTGCCGGCCATTGGCCAGGGGGAACTCCATGCAGTCTCGCGCCGCCGCAATCGTGGTCGGTCTCGTCATCGCCGGCTGTGTGCTCTTCTTCAAGTTCTCCGAGCGCGACAGCCGGGCCGACGAGGTGCACGACGAGATCGCCGGCTATTTCGTCGCACTGCCCGACTATCAGACGCACGGCTCGCTCTACATGCAGTGGCTCGACGCCCACCACTCCGACCTTTTCAATCAACACTACCACCTCGGCTCGCGCTACTTACCCCCACACTTCGACGGCGGCCTCTACATCGGGGATCTCTTCCAAGCCATGATCCACGACGCCAGCCAGGCCGGATACAAGGATCAGGCCGAGAACCTCCGCATCCTCTCGAAAAACGTGGACTGGGTGGACGAGTAGTCGTCCGCCGACAACGCTCAGGAGCCGGACCGATTGCAGGGGGATCCCACCATGGCGAAACGCATCGGGAGTGCCGTTCTTTTCATCATCCTCTTCCTGGCGATCTGGGGGTACCAGACCAACAAGCAGGCCGAACGCTCCACCGAAGTTCACGACGAGATGGTCGCCATGTTCCAAGAGTTCCCCGACTTCCAGACCCACGGGCCGCTCTACACCCAGTGGCTCGACGCCCACCACGAGGAGTCGTTTGAACGGTACTTCCACACCGCGAGCAGATTCCACGGCTCCTACTTCGAAGAAGAGAAGTACGTCGCCGCGACGCTCGAGGCAATGATCGGGGACGCCGACGCCGCCGGCTCCACGGAGCAGGCCGAGCATCTGCGCGAACTCGCCCGACACTTCAATACCGACTGACGCTACCCCGCCGGGAACAGCAGGCGATCCGATTCCGCGGTGGGCGCCAGTTCCCGGCGCAGCCCGCCATCGATGAGCCGTGGCTCCACCCGAATCTCGATCGGCTCCCCGCCGCGGTGCACCCACACCGAGGCCGGGCCCTCGCCGGGCTCGAGCTGCGCCAGCCCAAATCGGAACTCCGTGGTCACGGCGGACGTGATCTCGACAGGCCCGGACCGCGCCGGCGCATACCCCCCGACGATATCGCCAACGAGGAAGCCGGCACCCGCCGCAGGCCCGTCAGGGTCGATCGCGCCCACGCGGCCGAACATCTCCCCCGGCTCCACGCGCAGGCCGAGATAGGCGAGCCGGACGGGCGTCTCACGCTCGGCATACCGCAGCGAGAGCAGCGCGCGCCGCACGTCCGGCGCCTCGGTCCCACCGACGAAGCGACGTTCGAAGACCTCAAGCCCCCTCGCCCGGAGCAATCCCCGGATGCTCTCGGTGGTGTACATCCCGCCCCCGCGCTCGAGCATCTCCCGCAGCAACTGCGGCAGGCCAGGGGTGCCAGCCCGGCGCAGCTCCGCGTCCAGAGCGAACGCGAGCACCGCGCCCCCCTTGTACGCCATCGTCTCGTTCGGCCCGTCACCATCGCGCCACTCGACCGACGGGTCGGCAAACGCCACCTTCCCCAGCGACGACTCGCGGGCTCCAGCCTCGAGCTCCAGCAGCCGCGTGACGAACCACTCCCGGGAGACAACCCCGCTCGCGGCCGCGCCCCAGAGCGAGAGGTAGTCCGTGAACCCCTCCTTGAACCAGACGGTTGACTCCGCGTCGGCCTCGCGAAGCAGGCGCCCGATCCAGATGTGGCACAGCTCGTGGCACACCAGATGCCGGAAGTAGGGCGAATCGAGCTGCCACTCCGGCGTCCCGGGCGGGAATCCGACGACGAGCCCGTGATCGGTCAAGAACCCGCCCCCCGTCGTCGGGCTAATGCACACCCGCACCGGCTCCGGCGGCGCGTGGCCGAGTTCCATCGACATCCGCTCCACGAACGCGCGAGTCACATCCAGCACCCTCGCGCATGCCCCCGCCCCGGGCGAGAACTGGTAGACCTCGATCGGCGTCGCCCCGGCGTCCGCCCGAAGCACCTCCACCGGCCTCCCGATCGCGTAGACGGCGTTCTCGCCGATCGGCGGCAGCGCCGAGCCCGCCGCGTCTGCCCCGCCGCCCGCCCAGCCCGTGAACACCTCCGAACCCTCCGGCCCCTCGATCCGAATGTCTCGCCGCCCCTCGACCGGTTCTCCACCGTGCGCAAGAAACGGGATCGTGTTCGCGATGGCCGCGATCGCCGAGACCCCGTCGCTCGCCGGGAGGACGCTGTACCTCTGCTGCATCCCGGTACCGATCGGCAGCAGCGGGACGGTGAACGAAACGTCGAGCCGGCCGTCCCAATCAGGCCCGGGCTCAACCGGGAAGAGCGTCACCCGCCGCTCGCCCAGTGCCGGCGAGGCCGAGACGACGCGCACGTAGTCACCCTCCATCTCGGGCCAGTTTCCCCAGCCGTCCAGCACCAGCGACCACGCGCCGTCGACCGGCGCCAGCCCCTCGGCGTGCAGCGTGATCCGAAGCGCCGGCGGCGAATCGGCCGGGTCGAAGCGCACCGTGTATTCCGACAGCACCTGGGCGTCGGCCCGGGCTCCCAGGAAGGACAGGGCAACCATGCCCACGCGCGTCCGCCGGCCCCCCGCCGCAAGCGTGCCCATGTCCACACCTCCCACACCCGCGGAGGGCCGCTACGCCACATTCCGGAACCGCACCAAATAGAGCACCACCGCCACGCCGATCCACCCCAGCCCCAGCAGCGCCGCGACCCTGGTCTCCCGCGAGAGGAACGACCCCGCGACGATCGCCAGCTCGCCCATCACGAACAGGATCGGCGCGACCGGGTACCCCGCCCCCCGCATCGGCGCCGCCCCCTCGCCCCCAGGCCGCTTCCGCAGCACGAAATACGCCACGCCCGTCAATCCGAAAAAGATCCCGTCGATGCAGACCACGCCGTTGATCATCCGGTCGATCGGGCTCTCGCGCCCGGGGGGAAGCAGGTGGCCGAGGGCCGTATTCGCGACGAGGATCGCCAACGCCATGCCCGAGAGCAACACGATCGCCGCCAGCGGCGTCCTGTACCGCACGCTCAGCCGCCCGAACAGCGGGAAGAACTGCCGCGCCCTCGCCATGCCATACACCAGCCGGGGCCCGGAAAGCAGCTGCGCATTGAGCACGCCAAACGCCGAGATCGCCACCGCCGCCGCGACGATCCGCCGGCCCACCCCGGGCAGCACCACCGCGACCGCGTCGGCCGCCAGGGCGTCGCTCCCCGCCACGCCCGGGGCGCCCAGCAGCCGCAGATACGCCCAGTTGGCGAGGAGGTAGACCAGCACCACCAGCGCCACGCCGCCAAAGATCGCCCGCGGCAGGATCCTCGCCGGGTTGCGCACCTCGCCGGCGATCCACAACGCGTGCTGCCAACCCCCATACGCGAAGAACGCGGGCACAAGAGCCGCCATCACGCCGAAGGTCGCCATCGAGGTCTCGGTCATCGGCGCGTCGGGCTCGGGCATCACGCCGACCGGCACCGACGCCGGCGCCCAGAACATGCCCATCGCCGTCACCGCCAGCAGCGTGAGCACCTTGCTCAGCACCGTCACGTTCTGGATCATCGCCCCCCAGCGCACGCCCACGATATTCGCCGCCGTCACCCCCGCGATGAGCACCGCCGCCATCGCCAGCATATTCCAATCCGACGGCACCCGCGACGCATCCGCCGCCACCGCCAGGTTCTTCACGCACACCGTCGCGATCACCCCGATCGCCCCCGCCTGCACCGCCGTCGCGTTGCAGAACACGAAGAGGAAGGCCGGCAGCCGCCCGTACGCGTCCCGCAGGATCTGGTACTGCGCCCCGGCGGCGTGATACCGCGAGCCAAGCGCCCCAAAGGTCAGCGCCCCGCACAGCGCGATGCCCCCCGCGATCGCCCACGCCGTCATCGCGAGCGTCCCGGTATGCGTGAGGCGCACGACCCCGCCGGGGTTGAAGAAGATCCCCACCCCGATGATCGCCCCGATCACGACACACGCGGCGTCGATCCCCCCCAGCACCCGGGGCGGGCCATCGCTCAGGAGATCGGAAGGGGGCGTGCTCTGCTCGATCGTGGACATCGCGCCAGGATACCGCAACCCGCGCGCTCAGGCCCCCGCCGGCGCGCCAGCCCTGGGAATGATCGCGCTCATCGCGAGCCCCGCGAGGCTCCACCCCACCGCCTGATCGATCAGCTCCCCGAGCGTCTGCATCGTCGGGAACTTGTACCAGTTCCAATACGAGACATCGATCGAGAGCCACGCGAACACTCCGAGCAGACCCACGATCCCCGCCCGGCAAACCAGCGGCCCGCGCAGCCCCGACAGAACGGCCGCCGCCACCAGCGCCGCCAGCGTGTTCGCGCCCCATTCAATCGCCAGCATCGAGGGGGGCATGATCTGGTCCGGCCCCTGCCCCGGATCCACGATGAGAATCCCATTCGGCCCCGCCTTGACCCGCCCGGTCCATTCCGCCATCCCCGCCTCGGTGCGCCCCTCCGGCGGCATCCCGGGGAACAAGTACAACCCGGGAGACTTGATGTGCTCGCGGATCACCGGGGCAAACGCCTCCTCGTCCGGCAAGTTCTGAATCCCCATATCTCCGATGGGCAGCATCATGTGACTCACCGCGCCCCACGCAAAGACGATGATTCCGCCGACGAACGCCGCCACGAGGACCCGGATTGGCTTCATTGGTTCGTTCCCCAAGAGGTGCGAAACCGCAGTCTACCAGCCGGCCTCCCCGCCGCCAGCGCCGGGATTCGCCGGGTCCAGTCCGGTTCAGCCAGGGCGAGTTCACCCGGTCCAGCCGCTCGACCCAAAATCGGGCCCGGTGCTCCGGATCGCGCCGATCCGCGTGCCCAGCAATCCCGCGCCGCGCGCACGTCCACCCCGCGTCCCGGGTGCGCATGCACGCAAGCCCCGGGCCGGAAAGCCGGCACCCTTGTTTGCGCCAAGCCTCAGAGCAGCCGCATCGGCAGCGCCACCTATCCTCATCCATGAAGCAGCACTGGGCCAAACCCCTCACGCTCGAGCACGACGCCGTGCGGCTCGAGCCCCTCGCCTGTCGCCATGCCGCCGAGTTGGCCGCCGCGGCCGCGAGCCCCGACACCTTCCGCTACTTCTCCCGCGCTCCGCGTGAGCTGACCGAAACGGGCATGCGCGAGTTCATCCAGTTCCTCCTCGGCCCGGCCGAGACCGTCCCCTTCTGCGTGGTCGACGCCGCCACCGGCGCCCGCGTCGGCATCACCACGTACCTCGACATCCGCCCCGCCCACAAGGGCCTCGAGATCGGCTGGACCTGGTACGCGCCCGCAAGCCGAGGCAGCCGCGTCAACCCCGCCTCCAAGCTCCTCCTGCTCCAGCACGCCTTCGACAGCCTCGGCGCGATCCGCGTCTGCCTGAAGACCGACGAACGCAACGCCGCCAGCCGCGCCGCCATCCTCAAGCTCGGCGCGAGCTTCGAGGGCATCCTCCGCCGCAACATCATCATGCCCGACGGATTCCAACGCAGCACCGCGATGTACTCGGTCATGGCTTCCGAATGGCCCGCCGTCCGCGAGCGCCTCGCCGCCCGGCTCTAGCCCCTCGCGCCAGGCGAACTCCCCGCCCCGCCAGCGCCGAGCCCCCGAAGGGAACGAAGGGACCACCCAGTCTCCCCCGAGCCGCGCCGACTCGACACATCCCCATCCGCGCGCACAAACCAGATCCGCCCACCCACATCCCAGTGACCAGCGCGTGGACCCCTGGCCGTGCGGCCGGCGCCCACGCCCCCAACGCCCGCTCGGCAGCCCCGATCAGATCCTCCACATCCTCGACCCCAAACGCATATACTGCCCGCGGGGGAGCCCGGGCCAACAGCCGGGCAGGGACAATCCGGAGCACCATATGCCATCGATCCTCGAGAATGTCCGGCAGTGGAGGTCGTACGACTGGTCGTCGCGAGGGAGCGAGTGGTGCGAGGGATACGGCGGAGTCGAGAACGCATGGCAGCACGCCGTTCTTCCCCGGATCAGATCCTTCGTTCCCACCGGTCATGTGCTCGAGCTTGGACCGGGATATGGGGTCTGGACCGACTACCTGTGCCCGCAACCCGCACGCGCCAAAGCGGCTCGCAAGGCGGGGGGGGACGCGCTCTCGAGACAGATGACGCTCGTCGATCTCGCACCGAACTGCATCAAGTTCTGCCGGAAGCGATTCGGCCGCAAAGGAATGCTGTATTACGCCAACGATGGCAGATCGTTGCGCATGATCGACGATGAGTCGATCGACTTTGTATTCAGCTTCAACTCCCTCGTCCATGCCGACCTCGCAGTCATGCGTGAATACCTCCTGCAGCTCGGGCGCAAACTCAAGCCAGGCGCATTCGGCTTTATCCACCACTCCAACCTCGGCGAATACTCCGAGGAGTTCGGTCATATGGACCCCGCCTACGAGCACTGGCGCGGGCGTGATATGACGGGGGAGAGGTTCCGGGAGGCGTGCCGCGAAGCGGGTCTCGTCTGTATCGTTCAGGAACTGCTGCCCTGGGGAAGTGAGCGCTTCATAGACGCCCACTCCCTCTTCGTCCGTCCCAACCCGGGCCAGCGGTTCGAGGAACGAATCATCCACAATCCCGACTATTTCGAACAGGCCCGCGCCGGCGATCACACCGCCGAGGCCTGGTACCGACGCACCCCGTAGCCAACGCGCCGAAACCCCACCCCACCCTCGCGGCCCCCCGAATCGCGAAGGGACCACCCAATCTCCCCCGAGCCGCGCCGACTCGACACATCCCCATCCGCGCGCACAAACCCGGCGGCCTCGATCACGAATCTCCGGATTCCTGCAAACTTTCTTCTCCCGATCTTGCAACCACTTGCGCCGTGGAAGCACCCGCCTACCGCCGCCCTCGCGCGCACAAACCAGACCCGCGCCCCCTTTCTCAGAGGGCCAGCGCGCGGCCCGCTCGACAACGTACCGGTGACGGGGCGGGGGATCTCCGCCCTGCACGCTCCGGGTGGGGCTCCCGAGCAAAGAGCTGGTCCCCGGAGTCCAAGTGAGAACTCACGCCCAAGTGCAACGCCCGCAAGACCGACTCGGCAAACCAGGAACCCCCGCCCCGCTCACCAATTCAGAAGTCCGTCAGAAGTGCCACCAGTCAGCCGCCCACCCACCTCCCCCGAGCAACCCCACGCGTGAACGCGGCTGACTGGTGCCCCCACGACCGCAAGCAATGCGACGTCCCAGAGTGCTCCGGTATCCCGCGCGCCTGCCGGACCGGCGCTCGCCCCCTACCCCCGCCCCGGCTCGATCTCGTGCACACCCGTACCTCTCGCCGCCGCATCCCGCAGCTCCAGGTCGATGCGCCCCATCGCCTCCATCAGCCTCTGCCGCGCCTGCTGCGCGTGCGGGTTCCCGAGCTGGATCAGGCTGAACAGGTGCCCCGCGTCGCCCCGCACCGTCTCCACCGTCTGCGCCATCGCCCGGAAGCTCGGCGTCACCAGTTCGCTCCCGTGCCCCGCCTCGATCTCCAGCATCGCCTTGGAGACGAAGAACGCCAGCGCGTGCGTTTCCGCCATGTGCCGGTCGTGAGCGTCAGCGTCCATCTCTGTGACCTCACACCCCAGCCGCTCGTACAGCTCCCGCGCCCGCGCCGCGCTCCCGGTGTGCTGCCCGTTCGGGCACACCACCACACGCAACGGCCGCTCCCCCCGCGCCAGGCTCACCGGCCCGAACAAGGGGTGCGTCGCGCACCACGGGATCTCTCGCCCGAGCAGCCGCGCCATCACCTCGCTCGGCCACACCTTCACGCTCCCCACATCGAGCACCAGCGAGCCAGCGCGGAGCGCCCGCCGCACCGCCCCGAGGGAAGCCTCGAGCGCCGGGACCGGTACACACGCCGCAAGCACCTCCGCGCCATCCGCCAGCGATCCCGCGTCCGCCGCCGCCCGCCCCGCCGGCACGCCGCCCGCCGGGTCGAACGCCCGCCATGCCAGCCCCGCGCCCTCGGCCAGGCTCGCCAACGCCCGACCAAAGTGCCCAAAGCCCAGGATCCCGATCGTGCCCTTCGCCATGACGCCATACTACCGCCCCCTTGCGGTACACTGCCCCGCCCGAGGAGACTCCCATGCGCCCGAAAGCCCCGCTCTTCGCCACCCTCGCCCTCTCCGCGCTCCTCGCGGCCTGCGCCACGACGCCCAGTGCTTCACACGCCCAGCCGCACCCGCGCATCGCCCTCGAGACCACGAAGGGCCCGATCGTGCTGGAACTCGACGCCGAGCGCGCCCCCATCTCCGTCGCCAACTTCCTGAGCTACATGGACCGCGGCATGTACGACGGCACCATCTTCCACCGCGTCGTCCCCGGCTTCGTCATCCAGGGCGGAGGCATCGCGCCCGACCTCGCCGAGTTCCCCGGCGACGCCCCCATCAAGAACGAGTGGGGCAACGGCCTGAACAACACCCGAGGCTCGATCGGCATGGCCCGCGAGACCGATCCCGACACCGCCACCCGCCAGTGGTACATCAACCTCGCCGACAACGCCAGGCTCGATATCGGGCGCGAGGTCTCCGGCAACGCCGGCTACGCCGTGTTCGGCTATGTCGTCGAGGGCATGGACGTTGTCGACGCCATCGCCGCCGTCAAGACATACGACCAGGACACCGCCGACGGCATGCGCAATATCCCCGTCGAGCCCATCGTCGTCCGCTCGGTCCACCGCGTCCGCTGACGCCGCCTACACGCCCTTCGGCCGGCAGGTGCCGTCCTCGCACCGGCCCGTCAGCCGGTATCGGTTCCGCGCGAACCACCGGTAGAACGCATCGCACACCGGGCGCAGCACCGGCCACCCCGTCGGGGCCCAGAGCCAGCCGAGGCCGACGCGCCCGTAGGCCCGCCGGAAGACCTCCATGCCCGAGTAGACCTCGCCCCCCGGGGACACCCCATGGATCCGCGCGTTCAATTCGTCCAGTGTCTTCCCGTAGACCGAAGGATCGAACCCCGGCGCGGCGATGTCGACCAGCACGAGCCGTCCCCGCCCGCGATCCAGGCGCATGAGCGCCCGGCCCTCGCGCCGACACAGGGGGCACGCCCCGTCGATCAGGATCTGCATCGGCTCGCCCACGATCGCCTCCGTCCAGCCGCGCCCGTGGCTATCTTCGGCGCCGGGCCGTCCAGGATTCGGCGCCCCGCTCCATTCGCATGATATGACCCCGCCCTGATCCCGTACACTCAGCCCATGGCCACGGACCGGCTCATCTCCGCCCAGCCCCAACCGCTCGATCAGGAGTGGACCGGGCCCACCCTGCGTCCCGACTCGATCGACGAGTATGTCGGGCAGGCCGACCTCATCGAGAAGCTCTCGATCGCCATCGAGGCCGCCAAGGCCCGCGCCAAGGCCCCGGCCGAGAACGACCTCGCCCGCCCCCACGAGCCCATGGAGCACGTCCTGCTCCACGGCCCCCCCGGCCTCGGCAAGACCACCCTCGCCCACGTCATCGCCCGCGAGATGGGCACCAAGCTCTACACCACCAGCGGCCCGGCCCTCGCCCGCGGCAACGACCTCGTCGCGGCCCTCACCCGCCTGCAGCTCGGCGACGTGCTCTTCATCGACGAGATCCACCGCCTCCCCATCGCCGTCGAGGAGTTCATCTACCCGGCGATGGAGGACTTCAAGATCGATGTGACCATCGACACGGGCATGCACGCCCGCACGGTGCAGATCAAGTGCAAGCCCTTCACGCTCATCGGCGCGACCACCCGCGCGGGTCTGCTCAGTTCGCCCCTCCGCTCCCGCTTCGGCATCACCCACCATCTCCGCTACTACGGGGAGGACGAGATCCTGATCATCCTCGAGCGGTCCTGCCGCGTGCTGGGGCTCAAGGCGGTGGGGGGTGAGTGCCTGGCCGCCATCGCCTCGCGCTCGCGGGGCACGCCCCGCATCGCCAACCGTCTGCTCCGACGCGTCCGCGACTATGCCCAGGTCCGCGCCGACGGGGTCGTAAGCCGCACGCTCGTCGAGACCGCCCTCAGCCTCGAGGGCGTGGACGAGCTCGGCCTCGACGAACTCGACCGCACCTACCTCCGCACCATCGCCACCGTCTACGACGGCGGCCCCGTCGGCCTCGAGACCGTCGCGGCCACGATGAACGAAGACTCCGGCACGCTCGAAGATGTCGTCGAGCCCTACGTCCTCCAGATCGGATTCCTGGCGCGCACGCGCCGCGGACGCATGCTCACAAGAGCAGCCGCGGAGCACCTCGGCCTGCCGTGGCGGCCGCCGGCCGAAGCGAAAGACGATCTGTTCGAGGGCGCCTGAGCCGCGCGGCGATCACTTCTTGTTGGACGTGAGGGCCTCGGCGGCCTCCGCCGGCAAGAAGAGGATGCACTGGCAGTTCGAGCACATGGTCAACTTCCCGCCGAGCAGAGAGATCGAGACCTCCATCGGCAGGCTCATCATGCAGGCGCCGCAGTTGTACTCGTGACGCTTGCGGTCAGAGATCTCGACCGGGGCCATCGCGTCCTCCTCGCGGAGTTCGTACAGCCGCTCGTACTGCGCGAGGACGTCCGCGGGCACTTCCTCCACGGCCTTCGCCCGCTCAGACTGCAGCTCGGCCAGGCGGGTCGAGATCTCCGCCTTCCGGGCCTTGCAGTCGGCGTCGGCGACATCGTGCATCCGCTCGCGCTCGGCCCGCTGCGTCTCCAGAGCCTCAAGCTGGGCCTTGAACTCGTCGGACTTGGCCATCCGCCCCAGGGCCTCCTCCTCCACCTTGGAGCGGTCGGCCTTGAGCGAATTGATCTCGGTGAGGAAGGTCTTGTAGTCCTTGTTCGTCCGGGCCTGGTTCATCTGCTCGCGGATGTGCTCGATCCGGTCGTCGATGCCCTTGATCTCGGTTTCCTGGTTCGCCACCGCAGCCGCGATCTGCTTGCTCTGGACCGTCAGCGCTTGTCGCCGGGTATCGAGTGCCTGCAACTGCTTGTTCTGCTCGGCCAAGAACCTCTCGGCGGTCTTGAGACGGGCCTGCAACCCCGTCAATTGGCGATCAAGCTGATACACACGCAGCACGCGCTGGGTTACGTCCATCGAGGTCTCCAGACACGACGTTCAGCATCAGTGTACGCACGGTGCCGGGGCCGACGAGCTATCTCAGGATGAAACGGTGTGTGTGCCCAGCGTGAGCAGCCAATATGCCGCGGGAAACACCAAGAGTGGCGAATCCAGCACGTCGATCAGGCCGCCCATCCCCGGCAACACCGACCCGGAGTCCTTCACGCCGGTGTCGCGCTTCAGCATGCTGGCCATCAGATCGCCCGCCTGACCGACGGCCGCGAAGAGCGCCCCGCACAGCGCCCCAAGCGGGACACTCGGGCAATTCTGGATATGCGAGGCGTTTAATATCCATGCCCCGCCCGCCCCTGCCAGCGACGCGATCACGATCCCCCCGGCGAGCCCTTCCTTGGTCTTCCCCGGGCTCAACCAGGGGATGAGCTTGTGCCGGCCGATGGCCCGCCCGGTGAAGTAGGCGCCGATGTCGCACGACTTGGTCACCATCAGCACCCAGAGCACCGTCCACGCCGAATGATGCCGCCGGATCGCCAACAGGAATCCGAACATCAGACCCAGGTAGACGAACGCCAGGAGTGTCCCCCCCGTCGCCGCGACCACCCCTTCGACGCTCTGATGGCGCGAGTAGAACACCATCGACGCAAACAGCACCACCGCGGCCGTCGTCGCGACGATCGCGACCGCCACCACCCCCGAGGTCGATTCGGGGACGAACGAAGAGACGGATAGACCGATCAGTGCCGCCACGCAGCTCGCGCGGCTCGAGGTCGCGATGCCCTTTCGTTTGAGCATCTGTGCCAGCTCGCGCGCCGCCAGAAACGCCGCGGGCACGATGACCGCGAACATCACGGTGCCGGGCGGAAAGGTCTCACGCCCCGTCCACTCGGCGATCCCACGCGGGAGCATCAGCTGATCGACGAACTCGTCGAGCCAGATCCCGAAGACCACGCCCGCGATGAGCAGGGCGCCCACGATAAGACGCTTGCGAAGCACGCGGGCACTTTACCGGGGCGCAGCGCCGGCCGCAGGCGCGGAAGGTGTCCCCGGACGCCCGCCAAACCGCCGGTCGCGCCCGGCATAGGCCCGGACGGCGTTCCGGAAGTCCTCTTCGGAGTAGTCCGGCCAGAGCACCTCGGTGACCAGGAGCTCCGCATAGCTCACCTGCCAGAGCAGGAAGTTCGACAGCCGCATCTCGCCCGCCGTGCGGATCAGCAGGTCCAGTTCGGGCAGGCCGGCCGTGTCGAGCGAGGCGGTGATGGCGGCCTCGTCGATGGCGCCGGGTGTCAGTTCGCCTTTGGCGACCCGCTCGGCGAGGCGGCGTACCGCGTCGAGGATCTCGGCTCGGGAGCCGTAGTTGATCGCCAGGCAGAGCGTCGGCCCGACCGAGGCACGCGTGGCCTCGACCAGACTGGCCAGCGCATCGCGGACGGTCTCGGGGAGTTCGTCGATGCGACCGATGACGCGGAGCCGGATGCCCTCGCGGAGCAGCCCTTCCCGCTCGTTCCGGCAGTAGGCGACGCAGAGTTCCATCAGGGCGTCGATCTCCTCCCTGGACCGCTTCCAGTTCTCGCTGGAGAACGAGTAGAGCGTCAGGGCCTCGACGCCGATGCGTCCGCACTCCTCGACGATTCGGCGCACGGTCTCGCCGCCGGCGCGATGACCCGCCGCCGTCGGCAGGCCGCGCGCCCGCGCCCAGCGTCCGTTGCCATCCATGATGATGGCGACATGCCGGGGGATCCGAGAGGGCGGCAGGTCGGGGAGGAATCGGCGGGGGTCGGCGCGTGGCGTGAGGCGGGCCATCCGCGCGAGGGCCTCGTGGTCCGCCGGCCCCAGTTCGACCGGATGCGCCTCAACCGCTCGGTTCAGATCCGCCATCGCCGCTCCTCTTCGACTGCACCCCCGGTCGACCGGGACTCTACCCATCGCACCGGCCCCCGGTTCGGGGCTCACTTCCAGACGAGGGCGGCGGCGAGGTCGGCGTGGGCATCGGTCCAGGGGGCCCGGGCGCGCGTCGGCTCCTCCCAGCGCACGTCGCGGAGGAGCGGGGCGAGCGCCTCCGGGCCCGCGCCGGCGACCAGCCACTCGCTGGCGAACCGGCCCGTCTTGGCCTGCTGATCGGCGGTGACCTCGTCGCGCCGCTCGCGGCAGGTGAGGCCCTCCTCCGCGGCCGCGGCGGCGACGAAGGGGGCGAGGGCGAGGTTTCGGTTGGAGAGGTGGAACAGGAGCAGCCCGCCGGGCCGGAGTTTGGCGGCGTAGGTCGCGACGGCCTCGCGGGTGAGCATGTGGATGGGCACGGCGTCGGAGCTGAACGCGTCGAGGACGATGAGGTCGAACGTGTGGTCGGGCTCGTTGGCGAGCGAGAGACGCCCGTCGCCGATCACGAACCGTGTGTGGGCGCGGCAATCGGGCAGGAAGGTGAACCAGCGGGGGTCGCGGGCGATCCGGACCACCGCGGGGTCGATGTCGAAGAAATCGAATCGTTGCCCTTCGCGGCCGTAGGCGCCGAGCGAACCGGCGCCGACGCCGACCAGGCCGACGTGCTCGAATCGCTCGCCGAGCATCGTGAAGACCTGCCCGGCGGGGCCGGGCCTGGCGTAGTAGGCGAGCGGCTCGCCGCGTCGGTCGGGGTCGAGCGCCTCGACGCCGTGGGCCGTCGTGCCGTGCAGCAGCATTCGGTATCGGCCGGATTCGTCGATCTCGACTGTGTGCACGCCGAAGAATGATCGGACTCGGTACTCGACGTGCGAACCGCCGGCCGCGAGCATCGATCCGCCGAGCACGCCGAGGGTCGCCGCCGTGAACACCCGGCGCCGATTGCTGGAGAGAAAGAGCACGATGGCCGGGAGCCCCGCGCCCACCAGGAGCGCGAGATGGTGTGAGCCCAGCAGTTCGGAGGGGAGGCGCGGGGCGATCATCCACACCCAGGCGAGCAGGGCGGGGGGCAGGAGCCACGCGACGCGTTTCCAGCCGAGCGTTCCCTTCGAAATCGGCAGGGCCGCGCAGGTCATCGCGATCGCGATCGGGTATTCATAGAGATCGGGGAAGAGGATCGGCGCGAGCAGGCTGTTGAAGGCTCCTCCGAGCGCGCCGCCCACCGCGACGCAGATGTAGAACTCGGTCAGGCGCGAGACGCCGGGGCTGGTGGCCCGGAGCCGGCCGTGGCAGAGGCACCCCGCAGCCATCAGCACCGCGAGGTGCAGCCCGACGACGGCGAAGAGCGGCGAGCGGGCGCGGAGCATGAAGGCCAGCGCGATCGCGACGACGAGCACGGGCCACGCCCGCGCGGCCATGGGCGTGATTCGAGCCCCCCAGCGCCCGAAGGCCGCGACGAAGGTCAGCAGATAAAGGCCGAGCGGGATGACCCACAGGAGAGGGGCCGCGGCGAGATCTGTCGAGATGAACTGCGTCGCGCCGAGCATCAGGCTCGAGGGCACGAAGGCGAGCAACGTCCACGCGGCCCGCTCACGCCACACCGCGCGCCCGAGCGGCACCGGGGCGGCGGCGCAGTTCGCTGTCGCGGCCTTGCGGATGCGGAGGCCGGCGGCGAGGCTCAGGCACGCGAAGGCGACGAAGCCACCGCGCCACCAGGCCGCTTGCTGATCGAGCGTCCACACCCGCTCGACGACGAACGGGTAGGCCAGGAGGCCGATGAAGCTGCCGGCGTTGCTGGCGGCGTAGAGGAAGTAGGGGTCTGGGGCGCGGCGGTGGCCGGTCTCGGCGAGCCAGCGCTGGAGCAGCGGGCCGGCGCTTGCGACGGCGAAGAAGGGCAATCCGAAGCCCACGGCGAGGAGGCGCAGCAGATCCCACGCCGGGGTTTCAAAGCCTGAAGCTTCGGTGGCGAGCCCGAGGGGTGCGAACGCGCCGAGCGCGAGCACCAGGGAGTGCAACGCGACCTGCCATCTGCCCCGGAGCCGTGAGGTGAGGAGATGGGCGTAGAGATAGCCCGCGAGCACGCCGACCTGGAAGAAGAGCACGCAGGTATTCCACACGGCGGGGCTGCCGCCGAAGGAGGGCAGCGCCTGCCGCGCGGCGAAGGGTTCGACGATGAAGAGCAGCGCCGCGCCCAGGAAGGCGGCCGCGGTGTAAAGCGCCAGCATGGGGCGATGGTACTGGCGACCGGGGCTGCGGGCTCAATCGCCCTGGGGCGCATCGGGCCGGACCGGGGCGATGGAGAACCGGCCGCCGATGATCTTGGCGCCCGGGGCGACATAGACGGCCGGGGCTTCGAGGTCGCCGTCGAGGCTGGCGGTGTCGGCGAGCATGACGGGCCCGTAGCTGATGACGTGGCCCTTCAGCGAGCCGTGGACCTCGACGCCCTGCGAAGCCTGGACGATGTTCACACGGGCGTCGGCTCGGCGTTCGATCACGATCTTGCCGCAGGTCTGGAGTCGGGTCCCCCAGTGCTTCTCCCGCACGATGATGTCGGCGATCGCGAGTTGTCGGTGGCAGTGTGGGCAGGAACTGCTCATGGCGCGGGCGCTGACCGTGCACTCCCGGCGGCAGTGATAGCACCGCACCATCCGGGTGGGGTTCGTCGGAGGCTGGATCGGCTCGATCATCGCGCACACGAGCACAGGCCCTCGAGACCGGTCTGTCGGAACAGATCAAACCGGCTCGGGCTCAGGCGGCGCCCTCGGCCGGGCGGGCGGCGGGGCTCCAGGCTGGCTTCGAGGCCTCGGCCCCCACACCCTGGCCGACCCAGTCGAACTTGGGGCCGGTGGGCTTGGTGACGACCGTCGGCTTGGCCTCGGGGGCGGCCTCGGGCAGATGCACCGGGGACTTGGGCGAGGAGGCCTGCTTGACGGCCTCGGGGCCGACGCGGCAGTGGCCGCTGAAGGAGGCGCCCTCGGCGACGATCAGCTTCTCGGCGACGACATCGCCGATGACCCTGGCGGAGCCGTTGAGCTGGACGCGCTCGCGGGCGAGGATGTCGCCCTCGACGGTTCCGTCCACGATCACGGTGCCGGCCTCGAGGGCGGCCTGGCACTGGGCCGAGGAGCCGACCTGGAGTTCTCCGGCGGTGGTGACCTTGCCCTCGAACTTCCCGAGGATCCGGGCTGTCCGCTCGAAAGTCATCTCGCCCTTGATCTTGGTGTCGGGGCCGATGACGGTGATCTGCGACTCGTGCTCGCCCATGCTCGTCTCCAATCGGTCGGTGCATGCCGGGCCCCGGGGCGGGGCGGCTCGTTCCGTCCAGACATCGGCCCGGCGCGGCGCGGGGCTTGACTTTCCGGGACGTGTGGTAGGCTGGGGGCTCACCCCGAACGGAGTCCCTGACCCTGGAGCGTGCCCATGTTTCGACGAATGCTCGCCATCACGATCGCGGCCGCCTGCCTGTGCTTCTTGCCCGGATGTGGCGACAAGGTGAACCAGGAGTCGTTCGACACGATCCAGAATGGGATGGACCTGACCCAGGTCGAGGACATCATGGGGGGCGCCGGCGATCTTCAAGAGGCCGGTGGTGTGGGGATCGACTCGACGGGGCTGCTGAGTTCCAAGACCGGCGAAGGGGCGACGAAGGATTACTTGTGGGGGGATGAAAACACCGGCATCCTCGTCAAGTTTAAGGACGGCAAGGTGTCGTACAAGCAGAAGATGGGCTTCTGACTCAGCGCGGGCTCGAGGCCGTCGCGTTCATATCCAAAAAGGACCCCGGCCGTCCGGGGGACATGCGACGGCCGGGGCACGAAGAGGACTCGCTTTCGCGTGAGCCCGCCGCGCGCGTGCTCCACCTGTGGGAACATTTGGGCGCCGGGTGGTATTCCGAGGCGCCGGATTTTGCGATCGGGGCGATCCGACTGGGCTCCCCGGGGCCGCTCGGTCGGGCTACCAGGGCCGCCTCATGGCGAGCGGGGCCGCGAGTCGCCCGATCATGACGGCGGCTGCGGACTTGAGGATGAGCCCGGGGATGAAGGGGTAGAAGCCCCCCTCAAGGGCGCGGGGGAGGGAGTAGCCGTTGGCGAGGGCGAGCCAGGGGACGCCGATGGCGAAGACGACGGCGTTGCCGGCGAGGACGGCGCAGAGGATGGCGAGCCAACCCCGGACCGAACCGTCTCGTCGGCGGGCGATGGCTCCGACGACGGGCTGGCAGAAGACGAAGCCGATCACGTAGCCGCCGGTCTGTCCAAGCAGCACGGCGAGGCCCTTGGAGCCTTGGGCGAAGACCGCGCCGCCGATCACACCAACGACGAGGTAGAGGAGCATGCTGAGCGTGCCGACGCGGGGGCCGAGGCAGAGCGCGGCGCAGAGGACGGCGAGGGTCTGGAGCGTCATGGGGACGCCGTCGGGTGGGAGGGGGATGGCGATCTGGGCGCCGAGAGAGGTCAAGAGGGCAAAGGTCGAAGCGTTGAGCAGTGTGCGCAGGGCGGCGATGTGATCGCGTTCCACGTGGATTGGTCGGGGCGTGAGCGGGGACATGGGCGGATGGTAGCGGGTGCGCAGAAGACAACCGGCCCGCCAGAGGGCGGGCCGGTCGGGTGGCTGGGAACGGTGTCTTCGGCTACTTGCGGTAGTCGATGCGGTTGCCGTTGTAGTCGATGCCGTGGAGTCCCTCGCTGGTCCAGCGGAAGTAGGTTTCGAGGTTGGGGTCGGAGGGGCCGCCGGAACGAGTGGGCGGCTCGCCGATGGCATCGTTCTGCAGGTAGGTGAAGATGGTGGTGGCCTCGCTCTTGCCGGCCTGATTCGGACGCCAACTGTTGTTCGCGTCACCGGTTGTCTTCAGGCCCGCTGAGCCGTCGAACATGAGCATGTTAGTCTTGGCGTCGGCATAGGCGTAGAACTGGGTCTTCGCGGTGGAGTGCCGGTCGTAGAAGTCGAACATCTGCACCTTGGAGGCCGGGAAATCGACCTCGCGGATCTGCCGGCGGCCCATCCACGGCCTGTTCTTGGAGGGGAACCAGAAGAGGTCGTGATCGGGCTGGTACTGGTAGACCGTATTGCCGCCCGAGGGGGTGGTTTTGTCTGGCGCCCAAGAGGCGGGCACGAACTGGTAGGAAGAGGCGTAGGGGAATGCTTTGGCGTAGGCCGCGCCGCCCTGACCCATCTTGTTGGGATCCGGGTAGTCGTTCTTGGGGTCGGCCTGCCACTGGATGAGGTACTTGTCCTCGGGACAGGCGGCGGTCGCCTCGGGGATGATGTCGGACATGTAATCGATGATGACCGCGTGGCTGAAGCGGCGGTGCGGGGCGCGGCCCGAGATTTTGGGGAAGCTCGCGTCGCCGGTCTTGCGGCGGATGATGTCGACAAGCTGATTCATGCAGGCGTCGACGTCGTCGAGGTTGCCGTTGCGGTCCTGCAGGTCGGCGTACTCGCTCGGGCAGTTGCCGCGGCTCCAGCTGTACGACGCGATCTTGTCCTGGAAGTCGGCGGCGTAGGTGTTCACTGCGACACCCACCTGCTTGAGGCGGCTCGCACAGATCATGGTGCGGGCGGACTTCCGGGCCTGCCCGAGTGCCGGGAGCAGGATCCCGATCAGCAGGGCGATGATGGCGATCACCACCAGCAACTCGATGAGTGTAAAGCCGGACCGGTTCTTCATGGTGTGCTCCAATGCTTCTCCTCCGCGAATCGTCCGGGGCCGGACCTCGGCCGCCCCCATACTCCCCGGCGGCATTCCGCCGGAACGTCCCCGGTTTCAGGGGCGGTAATCAATCTCCGAACCCCCATAGTCGACGCCGTGGAGGTCCTCACTGGTCCAGCGGAAATACGCCACGAGCTTGGGGTCGTAGTCGCCGGATCGGGCCCGGGGCTCCCAGGCGTCGGGCCGGTAGTCCATCACCGTGGGGCCTGCGCCCTTGCGGGCGCCGTTGGGGAGCCAGCCCTCGTTCGCATCGCCGGTGGTCTTGAGCCCGGCGGAGCCATCGAAGAAGAGCAGGTTCGTCTTGGCATCCGGGTAGGCGTAGAACTGCGGGTTGGGTCCGCCGTGGAAGTCGTAGAAGTCGAACATCTGCACCTTGGAAGAGGGGAAATCGACCTCGCGGAGCTGGCGGCGTCCGAGTATGACTTTGTCGGGGAAAGCGAAGAGGTCGTGGTCCCCGGCGAACTGGGAGACGGTGTTGCCGCCGACGCGTTGCACGGCGCGGGGCGCCCAGGAGGCGGGAACGAACTGGTAGGTCGAGGCGTAGGGGAACTGGGCCGCGTAGGCACTGCCACCCTGCTCGCCGCCAAGGTTGGGCGGGTTGCTGGGATCCCGCTGCCATTCCTGGAGTTGGCGGTCCTCGGGGCAGACGGCGGTTTCTTCGGGCACCTTGTCGGCCATGTAGTCGACGATGACGGCATGGCTGAAGCGGCGGTGGGGCGCCCGGTTCAGCTGCGGGATGAAGGGGAACTTGTCGTTGCCGGTCTTGTCGCGGATGATCGCGGTGAGTTGGAGCATGCAGGCCTCGACATCGCTGCCGGGCGTGGGGAAGTCCTTGTACTTGGTCGAGTAGTTGCCGACCCGCCAGGTGTAGGAGGCGATCTTGTCCTGGAAGTCGGCGGCGTACGAGTTCACCGCGACTCCCACCTGCTTGAGGTTGGATCCGCAGATCGCGAGGCGGGCCGTCTTGCGGGCGGCGCCCAGCGCGGGGAGGAGGATCCCGATCAGGAGCGCGATGATGGCGATAACCACGAGCAGTTCGATCAGCGTGAATCCGCAGCTCCGGCGACTTTGCATCGAGGCACACTCCCGCCGAAACCGCCTCGGCGTCTGAACCCTGCGGGCGTTGCGTTGTGCCAGCCGCGAGAACCGCAGCCGACGGGATTCCGGACAGGCCCGCCGCATTATCAGGTAAACCCCGAATCCATGCAACCCTGAATCTGGCGGAGATCAAGATCGCATGATGTTCGGTATTCTGGGGTGGAGTCTCACACGAACCTCCGGCGCGTGTACCATGCCGCGCCGTGCTGGAAATCGGGGTCATCCTTGTGCTGGTGCTCATCAACGGCCTTCTGGCCATGGCCGAGGTGGGCATCGTGGCGTCGCGGAAGGCTCGTCTGCGTGAGCAGGCGGCGGCGGGGGTGAAGGGGGCGCAGTCGGCGCTGGAGGCCCTGGATTCCCCGGTGCGGTTCTTGTCGACGGTGCAGTTCGGCATTACGTTGATCGGTATTCTTTCGGGTGTGTTCGGCGGGGCGACGATCGCCGACAAGCTGGCGGCGCGCTTTGCGACGGTGCCCTCGCTCGAGCATTTCGCCCAGCCCCTGGCGCTGGGGGTGGTGGTGGTGCTGATCACCTATTTCTCGCTGGTGCTCGGGGAGCTGGCGCCGAAGCGGTTTGCAATGGAGCACCCCGAGGCGGTGGCTCGGCGGGCGGTCGCCCCGATGCGTCTGCTCGCGGCGCTGGCCTCGCCGGCGGTGCGGTTCCTCTCGTTCTCGACGAACGTGGTGCTCCGTCCCTTCGGTGTGGGGGGGTCGAGGGCGGAGAGCGTGAGCGAGGAGGAGATCCGGAGCATGATCCGGCTCGGCGCGGCGTCGGGCGTGCTGGACCGGGAAGAGCGCGAGGTGATCGAGCGGGTGTTCAGCATCGCCGACCGGCGCGTCGGTTCGTTTATGATTCCGCGTCGGGACGTGATCTGCCTGGCCCCCGATGCGACGCCGGCGCAGGCCGCGGCGGTGCTGCGCGAGAGCCGGGATGCGCATTTTCCGGTGTCCGAGAGCGGCCTGGACGAGCTTCTGGGGGTGGTTTCGGCGTTGGAACTGGCGCGTCAGATGGGGACCTCGCCTCGCGCGCTGGTGCGGGCGCCGCTGTACATTCCGGACACGGCGAACGCGCTGCGGGCGATCGAGCTGTTTCGCAAGGAGAATGCGCAGATCGCGTTCATCACCGACGAGCATGGCACGATCGAGGGGATGGTGCGCCTCTCGGACTTGCTGGAGGAGATCCTCGGGCAGGGCCACCCGAACGCCGAGCCGGCGATTGTGGCGAGAGCGGATGGGAGCCTGCTGCTGGACGGCCTCGCCTCGCTGGCGGACTTTCTCGAGGCGTCGGCGGAGACGTGGAGCGAAGAATTCGATACGGACTCGTTCCACACGCTGGGCGGGCTGTTGGCGCACCGGCTCGGCAGGCTGCCCAAGACCGGGGACGTCTTGACGATTGGCGCGTGGCGGTCCGAGGTGGTGGACATGGACGGGCGGCGGGTCGACAAGATCCTGGCGCAGCGCGTGGGGCACGCGGGCGGTCGCCAGGGTTCGTGAGGCCTCACGGGGCGTCGTCAGTCGTCGTCGTCGCGGGGGGCGTGCTCGGTTTCTTCGAGCCAGAGCTGCTGGATGGTCTCGGGGATCCGCTCATTGACCGGATGCCCCGGCCGGGGTTCGAAGCCGCGCGCGCCTCCTCCTGAGCGTGCGCAGCTCGGGGAAGCCGATGCTGTAGGGTTCGAGGGACGGGTGGGCATCGGCGAGTTCTTCGGCGATGCGCTGGACGTCGAGCCAGTGGAAGGTGTCGGCCATCGGCCCGGTCTCCGCGCCCTAGTGGGGGACTTCCTTGACGGCGTTGCGGTTCCACGCGGGGACCCGAACGACGATCGGGCCGTCGCCCTCGATGATGCATTGGCAGCTGAGGCGGCTGTTGCGCTGCAGGCCCATCGCCTCCTCGACGCGGTCTTCCTCGGCCTCGGTCGGTTCGGACAGATCTTCCGCGCCCTGCTCGATGTAGACGTGGCACGTGGAGCAGGCGCAGACGGCGCCGCAGGCGTGTTCGATGTTGATCCCGTGCTCGACGGCGACCTCGAGCAGGTGCTCGCCCTTGGCGGCCATGACGCTCCACTCCCGCTTCTCGGTGCCGGTGAGGCCCTCGGGGTCCTGCAGGAGGTACTTGACGGCCACCGTGGCCGGGCCGTGATCGTGGTCGGAGTGTCGGAGGTGCATGGGTCGAGGACTCCCGCGGGTGGGCTTTCTATTGAGTCTAAGTCTCAACAACCATAGCCGCTGCGGGGCCGTCGGGCCCGGGACGAGGTGGGCTGGCGGCTATCGTTGTGCCCTGATGCACGCCGCGACGCCCTCCGGGGAAAATCCCGTGATTGCAGCCCCAGGGCCGGCGATCGAGCTCTCGGTGGTGGCCCCTGCGCACAACGAGGAGGCGAACGTCGAGGCGCTGGTCGAGCAGGTTGGGGCGGCGCTGCGGGCGACCGGGGCGGCGGGGGAGTTCATTATCGTGGACGACGGGTCGACCGACGGCACGCGGGCCCGTGTGGGGGCGCTGATGCCCGACCGGCCGTGGCTTCGGTGCGTGGCGATGACCAACACGCCGCGGGGTTCGGGGAACGGGCAGTCCGCGGCCTTCCACGCGGGGTTCCGGGCGGCGCGGGGGCGGCTGATCGCGGTGCTGGATGCGGATCTGCAGAACGACCCTGCCGATCTGCCGGCGATGCTCGAGCTGATGGCCCGGGAGGGGGCGGACATGGTCCAGGGGGACCGGTCGCACGCGCGGAAGGACTCGGTGGTGCGTCGGTGGGGGAGCGTGGTGGGTCGGAAGTTCCGTCTTTGGCTGCTGGGGGATCGGATCCGGGATACCGGGTGTTCGCTTCGGGTGATGCGGCGGGAGATCGCGCTGGCGCTGCCGCTGGAGTTCAAGGGGATGCACCGCTTCATCCCGGTGACGGCGGCGAGCCTGGGGTACAAGGTGGTCGAGATGCGGGTGTCCCACCGGGCACGGGTCGCGGGGGAGACCAAGTACGGGATGGGGATTACCAAGCGGGCGATCCCGGGTCTGATCGATTGCCTCGCGGTGCGTTGGATGCGGAAGCGTCGGCGCGCGGTGTCGAGCGTCGAGGTCGGCGTGGTGTCGGCGGCGGCGCCGGAGCGGGCGGCGCCGCGTGGCGCGGAGGCCTTGCGATGAAGGCAGGTCCCATCGTGGCGATGGTCGCGCTGCTCTTCCTGGGGGTGTGGCTGGTGCTTCAGCCGACGCTGGAGCGGAACAAGCGGATTGACCCGCAGGCCCATCGGTTTGAGCTCAAGCTCGGCGCTCGAGAGGCGGCGGTCGAGCAGAGGCCGAGCGCCGATGGCGGGAACGAGTACCACTTCAAGGGTTGGCCCCGCGTGGACGAGCTTGGCTGGGTGCCGACGGGGCAGTTCGAGCGGCTGATCGAGGACGAGATGGCCCGGTGGGAGGACCGCCCCGGTTGGGAGCGGACGCTCATGGGCTTCTTCAACATTACGAGCTGGTTCAACTTCGGCTGGGTGTTGCTGGGGCTTGCGGGCCAGGGGTGCTTCTTCGGGCGCATGTTTGCCCAGTGGGTCAAGAGCGAGAAGGAGCGGCAGAGCGTGGTGCCCGCGATCTTCTGGTGGTTGAGCTTTTTCGGGGGTCTGTTCCTGTTCAGCTACTTTGTCTGGCGCGTGGATTTTGTCGGCGTGCTGGGCCAGAGCACCGGGATCGTGATCTACGCCCGCAACCTGCGGCTGATTCACAAGCAGAACCGGCGCTTGGCGAGGCAGGCCGCGCAGAGGGACGCGACACCCTGAGGGAGGCCCGACGCTTGCAAGCGGGGCGGCTTCCAGAGAGACTGGGCCCATGAGAGTCATCCTCGACGACACCCCATTGTCGGACGCGCCGAACACGCTGGCGGAGGCGATTGACCTGGCGGCGGACCGAGCGGCCTCGATGGGGCGCGTGGTCATCGATATCCTCGCCGATGGCCGATCGATCGGCGCCGACGAGCTGGACGATGCGCAGGCGCCAGCACTCGTGCGAGGAGGTGCACCTGACGAGCGCGGAGCCGTGCGAGTTTGTCCGCGTGACGCTGCTCGACGCGCGGGACGCGCTCGATCGGGCTCGGGCCGACCAGATCGCGGCGGCGGACGCCGTGGAGGCTGGCCGGGCGCAGGAGGCGTTCGGGCTTGTGGAGTCTTCGCTGGGGCTTTGGCAGGCGGCGCGGCAGGCGCTGGACCAGGGGGCGCAGCTGGTCGGGCTCGACCTCTCGACGCTCCCGGCGGATCTTGGCGAGATACTCCCGGGCGCGGTCGAATCTCTGGCGAGGTGCCTGGAAGAGGTTCGTCGGTGCGTGGGGGCGCAGGATTGGTCGGGGCTTTCGGACCTGCTCCGGTACGATCTCGACGAACTGGCACGGACGTGGCAGCGTGTGCTCGAGCGGGTCGCCGACCACTTGGGTTCCCATCGGGCGTCGTGAGCGGTCTGGAGGAGCGAGTTTGATGCGTTCGGCCCTGCCGGCTGCGGAGATCGACGGCCTGATGGAGCGAGCCTCGGTGGCGCTCGGTGAGGGTGCGTACGCGGAGGCCGAGCGGCTGGCGCAGCGTTGCCTGCGTTCGGCGCGGGCCTGGCTCGATTTCGTGCGGATGGCGAGGATCGTGCTCCCTCTCCAGGAGGCCCGGCGGCAGATCCGGGAGCAGGCGATGGATGCCGGCCCGGTCGCGCTGGTGCGGACGCCGGGCGATGTGCCCCGGCCGCTCCGGCGGGGTTGCTATCTCCTGCAGCCGCCGATGATCGGGCGCGACGGGCGGAGCCTTCGCGAGACCGCGGCGCGGAAGGCCGTGCCGGTGTGCGTGCTCGCGCGTGAGCCCTTGATGCGTTCGGGCCAGTGGCCGGTGGTCGCGGTGGGGCCGCTGGTGGTGCGGGTCCGGGTTGATCCGCCGTGGCCGGTCGAGCGGGTGGAGCAATCCATGAGCAAGGACCGGGACGACCGGCTGCCCCCGCGGGAATGGTTCGCATCGACCAGCGAGGCGCTCGGGGACGCGGCGATCGCGAGGCTTGTCCCCGGCGATCACCCGCACTACCGGGTGGACGACCTGCTGGACTTTTTGGATGCCCATCCCGAGCACGAGAAGCTGCACCAGGAGTTGGAGGCAGCGTGTCGCGCGGCGATCGGGACGGCGGAGCCGGAGTTGCCGCGGCGGCGGGGGATCGACGATCCGTACAGCTTCTGATCCGGCGGCGGCCGGGCGTGCCGGCGCGGCCCGGCCGTCGGGTGTACGCAATCCATGAGGGCAGTTTTTCTGATCGGATCGCCTCGATGGCGTTCGCGCCCTTGCGGAGGCGGATGGGATCCTGCGCCCACCCCGCGCGATGTGGAGCAGGGCGGACTCAGCCCATATGATCCTGCGAACCGGCCCCGCGCGGGCCGGCTCTTCGGGTGGTTGGGTCGAGGACTCCGACGCGGAGAACTCGTGCGAGTGGGGCGCTCCAGGGCGGGCGTCCGTACCGCGCCGGAGCATGGATCGACCGGCGGAAGGGTCGACGCCGAATGCCGTGCCCGTCCGCGCCAGCACGAGGGGCTTGTCATGGAAGCTCGGCTTTCGGTGTCGCGAGCGGCTGCCACGGGCGTCTTGCTGATGGCGGCGGTGGGGGCGCAGGCGCAATACCAGATCGGGAGGCTCGCGGCGGATGATGGCGTGAGAGTGGATCGGTTTGGGTGGGCCGTCGCCGTCACCTCCGATACGGGGGTGGTGGGTGCGCCCTACGCGGACCCTGTGGGCCAGAACTCCGGTGCGGCGTACGTCTTCGGCGTGGTTGGCGGCGAATGGGCTCAGACCACCAAGCTCGTTCCTTCGGACGGTCGAGCGGACGACCTGTTCGGATACGCGGTGGGTATCGATTCGGGCACCATCTGCGTCGGCTCGAGAAACGAGAGCGAACTCGGGGAGCAGGCCGGCGCGGTCTATGTGTTCGAACCGCTGAGGACCGGATGGACGCAGGTGGCCAAGCTCGTCGCCGCGGACGGTGCGAGTTACGACCACTTTGGCTGCTCCGTTGCCCTGAGTGGCGATGTCATGGTGGTTGGGGCTCAGGACAAGGACCTTGGGGGCGTAGACCGCGGGGCCGTCTACCTCTTCGAGCGGATTGCGGGGGTCTGGACGCAGGTCGCGAGCTTTGCCGACCCCGATCCCCAGAATGACCAGCACTTCGGCGCCTGTGTTGCCGTGAGCGACGAAACGGCGGTTGTCGGCGCGCTGGCGGATAATGACTCGGCGTTCTACGTGTTCGAGCGCGTCGGGGGTGTGTGGTCGCCGACCGCGCACTTCAGGGGTCGGGGAGCCCGGGTCGGCGTCTCGGGAGACGTCATCCTCGCCGGGGCGCCGAAAGACGACCCGTTCGGCGCTCTGTCCGGAGCCGCGTTCGTGTTCGAGCGAGTGGACGGCGCGTGGGTGTTCACCCAGCGCCTGCTGGCGGGGGACGGGGCGGCCTACGACGAATTCGGCACGAGCGTCTCGGTGCGTGGCGAGGCGATGATCGTGGGCGCGCGGGGCCACGAGAACTATGCTGGTGCAGCCTATTTCTTCGGGCGGGTCGGCGGCGTGTGGGTCCCCACGGCCGAGGTCACGGCGATCGACCATTCGGAGTCGGACTCCTTCGGGTGGTCGGCGTCCCTGGCTGGTGATGCCGCCCTGGTGGGTGCTCCGAACAGTCGGGACGCCCAGGGCTCCGCCTACGTGTTCGGCATGGCTCCCTGCCTTGCAGATTTCAACGCGGACTACCACGCCGACACTCGCGACGTGCTCGCGTTCCTCAACGCGTGGAATGCCGGCGACTCCAGCGCGGACTGGGATCAGAACGGCGTGATCGACACGCGGGACCTGCTCGCGTTTTTGGATGACTGGGTCGCAGGCTGCTGAAGGCCGGCTCCGCGGGAGGGCCCGCATCCGCGGCTCGCGAGGGGGGGAAGGAGGTGTCGCCTCAAGGGGAACATTTGCCGCCAACGCGACGTGCGTGGGGGCGATCGGGCACTCGAGCATCCGTCCTCGAGCCGCGATCGCGCGTGGGGGATTGGTGGGCGCAGAACATCGGGCGGTGATTGACTTGGCCATCCCGGTCTTGCCGGGGCCACACATGGGGTGCGGGTTCGGGCTCTGCGGTCTCGGACGATGCTGTCGAGAGCCTGCCCGACCCAGGAGGGATCGAATCATGTCCAGCACACGATCATGGATCCGCCTGGAGGCCGCGTTGTTCGCGGTCGCGTTGTCGTCGTTGGCGAACGCCCAGTGCACCCCCGAGAAGCTCACCACCTCCGATGGCACATCGGGGGACACGTTCGGCGAGGCTGTCTCCCTCAGCGGCGACACCGTTGTCGTGGGGGCGTATCTCGGAGGCGATGGAAACAGAGGCTCGGCGTATGTGTTTGAGAAGTTCGACGGGGTATGGACCGAGGCCGCCACGCTCCACGCCTCCGACGGCGAGCAGGAGGACTGGTTCGGCAGATCGGTCTCGGTCGAGGGCAGCACTCTTCTTGTCGGCGCACCATCAAACGCCAGCAAGGGATCGGTGTACTTCTTCGAGAGGATCGGGGCAGAGTGGACGCAGGTGGCCAAGCTCAACGCCGCCACATGGTCGGTGGGCTTCGGTTACTCAATTTCGCTCGACGGCGACAGGCTCGTCGTGGGAGCGCCATTCACCGACAACGGCTCCGGCGCCGCCTATTTGTTCGAAAGGTTGGGCGGTGTCTGGTCGGAGATCGCCAAAATCACCCCTTCGGATGGGGCGGCGCAGGAGGAATTCGGCATCTCCGTCGCTCTCAGCGGCGACTCGGTCGTCGTCGGGGCGCGGTGGGACGACGACCTGGGGACGAAATCCGGGTCTGCGTACGTGTTCGAGAGGGTCGGCGGCGCATGGACTCAGGTCGTCAAACTCACCGCCTCCGATGGCGACGCCAGCGATCAATTTGGCGAGTCCGTGTCTCTCGACGGCGACACCGTCGTCGTGGGGGCGCAGTATGACGACGGTGCGCACGGGAACGACTACGGCGCGGCATACATGTTCGAGAGGGTCGGCGGGGTCTGGACGCAGGTGGCCAAGCTCACCGCGGCAGACGGTGCGGGGGGCGATCACTTCGGCGACGCCGTCTCGATCAAGGGTGACACCGTCGTGGTCGGGGCGTCCAACGACGATGACATCGCCGAAGACTCCGGATCCGCGTACGTCTTCGAGAGGGTCGACGGCGTCTGGACGCAAATGGGCAAGCTCACAGCGCCCGACGCCAGGACGTATGGGAAGTTTGGCAGGTCCATCGACCTCAGCGGCGATACCATTCTCGTGGGGGCGAGTCGCTCCGCGTACGTTGTTGGACTCGCCTGCGACTGCGCCGTCAACTTTAATGGGGACGACGCGATCGATACGCGTGACCTGATCGCGTTCCTGAACGCGTGGAACGGGGGCGACAGTCGCGCCGACTGGGATCAGAACGGGACGATCGACACAAGGGACGTGCTGGCGTTCTTGAACGACTGGGTCGCGGGCTGCTGACCGCCGGCTTCGCCCGACCGCGCGGGGAGCGTGCCGCCCGGATCCCCTCCGCGTCCCCCGAGCGGGACCGGAGGGGCGCGCTTACGGATAATCCTGCCTGGTCGGCCGGATCAGCGCGTCGCTGAGATGCACCTGCGGCGGTCGGCTCACGATGAAGGAGATGATCTCGGCGCAGTCCTCGGGCGTCAGCACGGGGCCGATGCGGTCGACGACCTGGGCGAACCAGTCGTCGGCGTATCCCGCAACGCCCTGGAACTCGCTGCGGACGAAGCCGGGCTCGATCAGGCTGACGCGGACACCCTTGGGGCCGAGTTCGCGGCGCAGGGCCTCGGCGAGGGAGTTCACCGCGAACTTGGTCGAGCCGTACATGGAGCTGAAGGGGGAGATGTGTCGTCCGACGGTTGAGCCGAGCACGACGATGTCCCGGGCCTGCTGCTGCCAGGAGTTGCCCGACTGCTCGATGTCGGCGAGGAGGCGGTGGGAGGCGGCCCGCATGAGCTTGGCGGCCGCGAGGAGGTTGGTGCGGATCATCTCCTCCCACTGGCCCGTGTCGGAGGTGGTCACCGAGCCGTTGAGGCCCCTCCCGGCGTTGACGACGACGAGGTCGGCCTCGTCCTCGAACTTGTCGGAGGCGGCCCGGAAGAGCCGGTCGATGACCTCGTCCTCGCAGGCGTCGCCGGCGACGGTGGCGACGCGGTCGGCCCCGAGGCTCTGGGCGATTTCGGCGAGGCGGGCCTCCCGCCGGGCGTTGATGACAACGCGGGCGCCGCGGTGGACGAAGTCGCGGGCGATGGCCTCGCCGATGCCGGCCGAGGCCCCGGTAATGATGGCGATACGTCCTTCGAGCCAGTCCTGCATGGCGGGCCTCCAGTGGCCGATGGTATCCGTGGCGGGGGGGGAGGGGCTCGCGGGTGCGTTCTGGAGGGGCTTCCCTCCGGCCCGGGAAGGTGCTAGGGTTGGGTTCGACTGGTGGGTCGGTCCGTTGCCCCGCGCGTTGCGGGGTCCGGTTTCGCAGAGGATTTCACCGCCCCGGATCGGGGCCGGACGCGGGTTTCTCCCCGCGTCTGCGGATGCCTTGCCCGCGTGCGCCACACCGACCGGCGCGATCGAGGGGGAGGGTGTCGGAAGGAAACTGTCAACATGGTCGATGAGATGCTGATCGCCTCGCTGGGGCTGACGGACAAGGACACCGATGCTCTGCTCGAGGGCATGTTCTCCGGTCAGAGCCCGGACGCTGCGATGGAGGCGCTGCTGGGCAAGGACCTGGGCGACCTCACCCCCGGCAAGCTGATCAAGGGCAAGGTGATCGGGTTCGCGGGCGACGACGTGGTGATCGAGGTGGGGCTCAAGAGCGAGGGCCTGATCCCGAAGGAAGAGTTCGAGGGTGTCGAGCCGCGCGTGGGCGAGACGCTGGACGTGCTGCTGGAGTCGATCGAGGGCGACGGCGGGCTGGTGCAGCTCTCCAAGCGCCGCGCCGACCGGATGATCAACTGGCAGCGGATCATCGACTCGAGCAAGGAAGGCGACGTCGTCGAGGGCATGGTCAGCCGCAAGATCAAGGGCGGTCTGCTGGTGGACATCGGCGTGCAGGTGTTCCTGCCCGCCAGCCAGGTCGACATCCGTCGGCCGCACGAGATCGGTGATTTCATCGGGCGCAAGATCCGGGCGCAGATCCTGAAGATCGATCCCGAGCGTCACAACATCGTGATCAGCCGTCGCAAGCTCATCGAGGAGGAGCGTGACGCCGCCAAGAAGCGTCTGCTCGAGAACCTCAAGGAGGGCGACGTCGTCAACGGCACGGTCAAGAACATCGCCGACTTCGGCGTGTTCGTGGACCTGGGCGGGATCGACGGCCTGCTCCACATTACCGACATGTCGTGGGGCCGGGTCAACCACCCGAGCGAGCTGGTCCGCATCGACCAGAAGCTCGAGGTCAAGGTGCTCAACATCGACCGCGAGAAGGAGAAGATCGCGCTGGGGCTCAAGCAGAAGGAGTCGAGCCCCTGGGAGGAGATCGAGCAGAAGTACCCGGTCGGCTCCCGTGTCAAGGGCGAGGTGGTCAACCTCATGTCCTACGGCGCGTTCATCCGCCTCGAGGACGGCATCGAGGGCCTCGTGCACATCTCCGAGATGTCGTGGACGCGGCGGATCAACCACCCCTCCGAGATGGTCAATCCCGGGGACCCGGTGGACGTGGTCGTGCTCGACATCGACAAGAACAAGCAGGAGATCAGCCTCGGCATGAAGCAGACCGAGGTCAACCCCTGGGAGCTTGTCGGCGAGAAGTACCCCACGGGCACGATGATCGAGGGCACCGTCCGGAACCTGGCCAACTACGGCGCGTTCGTCGAGATCGAGCCGGGCATCGACGGCCTCCTGCACGTCTCCGATATGTCGTGGACCAAGAAGGTCACACATCCCAACGAGATGGTCAAGAAGGGCGACATGGTCAAGTGTGTCGTCCTCGAGGTCGACCAGGAGAAGCAGCGCATCAGCCTCGGCATGAAGCAGCTCACCGAGGATCCGTGGGTGCACGCCATCCCCGACGCCTACAAGCCGGGCATGGTCGTCCGCGGCAAGGTCACCAAGATCACCAACTTCGGCGTCTTCGTCGAGCTGGAGGATGATCTCGAGGGCCTGCTCCACATCTCCGAGCTGGCCGACCACAAGGTCGAGAACCCGCAGGAGGTCGTCAAGGCCGGCGACGAGATCGACGTCAAGATTCTGCGCGTCGACGTCACCGACCGCAAGATCGGTCTCTCGCTCAAGCGCGCCCAGTGGGGCGATACCAGCGGGGCCGACGAGCGCGAGTACGGCGGCGACTCCGTCCCGCACCGCGGCGGTATGGACAGCCACGACGCCATGGGCACCGACAAGATCAAGTTCTAGCCCCGGGGGGCGTCCGCACCCCTGAGCCCAAAAACCTATGACGACCCAGGTCCCTGACCTGGGTCGTCTTTCTTTGGGTGTCGACGTCGTACACTCGACCGGGCCGAACCCGACGACCCTCCAGCCACCCGGCCTCTAGCACATGGCCAGGAAGCTCAGCAGGGCAAGGAGCGCGACTCGCTGATGGTTGGCCGTGAACTTGATGAGCGTCGTCATGTCCTGTCTCCTGATTGTCTGACGCCAGGGAGAGATCAAGCCGTGTGCCAGACCCCCGATCCATGCCCCCAAGGCCTCTCCGGGCCACCTCAGGGCCGGTCTGCGTCCGAGAAAGCCTACCGGAAGCGAGGGGTGTGGTTGCCCGGCGTCATCGCGTGTGGCCTGCACGCCACATGGTTGGCGATGGCCTCGGTTCTCGCGACTCCGGAGTGCCGGGCTCAGACCCCGCCCCCCCCGCCTATGGCCTCACCCGGGCCGTCGGGGCCGGCCCGGGAGGAGCTCGACCCCGAGGCCGCCCTGCGTGCGTACGGGAGGCTGGAGGGCTGGGTCCGGGCGTGGCAGGTCCCAGAGGGCCGGGAAGAGGGTCTCGAGGGCTGCGCGGCGTGTCGGGTTGCGCTGTACGACCGGGGCCGCCTTGTCGGCGCTGGGCAGGCACTGACCCAGGCCGGGGAAGGCCCGGGGGCGCTGGCCTCGGCGGCTCAGGCGGCCATGGCGGAAGCGGAGCGGGTGCTGCTGCCTGCCCGTCGAGACGCGTTATTCCAGGAGCAGGCCGTGGCCGCGGCGGCGGGACTCACGGTGAGCCTCGAATTGGCGGGGGCGCTCACACCGCTTGGTGAGGCCGAATTGGAAGATCCGGATGCGGCGCTCTCGCCCGGGGCGGACGGCTTGGCGGTGCGGCGGGTGGACGCCTGGCTCTTCACGTTCCCGATGGTGCTGCTGGCGTCTGAGGCGTCGCCCTCGGTGGAGTACCCCGCCATGGCGGCGCGGCTCCTTGGAGCGCCGAGCAAGGGCATCGAACTCGTCCGTGATCTCGCGGCGGATTCCGGGGTCGCGTTCTACCGGTTTGGCGTGATGCACGTCGCCGGCGTCGGGGTTGGTGGGAGCGCCGTATTCCTCCACCGGTGCGGCACCGTGACGCCTGCCAGCGCGGTGACCACCCAGGGTGTTCGTGCGTTTGCGATCGGTTTGCTGGACCACTTCGAGGCGACCCGCCTGGGCGGTGGGCTGAATCTGGGGCTGATGGGGCAGGTGCACCCGTGGCGTGGCGTGGCGGATCCGGCGCTGGCCACGCCGACACAGCAATGTCTGGCGGCTGTCGCGTTGCTCCGGCTGGCCGAAACCCCGGGCATCGAGCGGGTGGATCGCGAACGGGCGACCTCGCTGGCGCGGTCGATCATGAACGATCTGCAGGCGGTGGAGTCGGGAGAGGTCAGGACCGAAGACGACGGCGTTGCGGGGGCGATTGCCTGGGTCGCGCTCTGGGGGCTGGGTGCGGGGCGCCACGAGGAGGATGAACTCCGGCCCTTCTATGACACGTGCGAGCGGCTCATGCGCGAGCATGTCGCTGCAGACCCGACAGAGGCGAAGGGCACGGTTGCGGAGGCGTTGCTCGCCTGGGCTCTGGCGGAGCGGGCCGCCTCCACCGGCCAGGACCGTAAGTTCGCCGAGGAGTCGCTCCGGGCGGTGCTCCGGGGGGCGCGGCCGGGCGCGCTGGTGTCGCTCCTGCCCTGGGCAGGCTGGGCGGAATTGGCGTTAGCCCCCGAGGGCGATGTGCCGGCGGGGACGGCGCTGCGGCGGGTCCGCGAGCAGGTCTGGGAGCACCAGCTCACCGGGACCGACGCGGGGGTGCAGGATGGCGATCTGGCGGGCGGTATTGCCTTCACCGAGGGGGGCGTGTCGCTGCCCACCTGGTCGTCGGCCCGCCCGGTCGCATTCCTGGCGACGATGCTGGGCGAGCCGCGCCTGACCACCGCCGGAGAGGTGCAGGGTGAAGCGGTGCATTTGGTGGCGGCCATGCGGTTCCTCGAACAACTGACGCCGGGCGAGGCCGAATGTCGTTTCTTTCCCGATCCCGGGCTTGCCCGCGGCGGGATCCGGGCCTCGGTGTGGGACCATCGGATGCCCCCGGAAGCCTCGGCGATGGCGCTGCTGACGGCCTGCGAGTTCTTGCGTTCGGTGGAGCATGTGAAGCCCGCTCCGCACGCGCCGCCGCCCTAGAATGAAGGGCCTATGACGGACACCTTTGGAACTCCCGACGACAGCCCCGACGGACTGCCGGAGGCGGAGCTTGCAGCCCCCGCCGGCGGCTCTGTCGTGGACCTGAAGATCGAGGACGAGCTGAAAGACTCGTACCTCACGTACGCGATGAGCACGATCATGGACCGGGCCCTGCCCGATGTCCGCGACGGGCTCAAGCCCAGCCAGCGCCGCATCCTCGCGGCCATGCACGATCTGAAGCTGCGCCCGAACCGCAAGCACCTCAAGTGCGCGAAGATCTGCGGCAACACCTCGGGTGACTACCACCCCCACGGCGAGAGCGTGATCTACCCGACGCTCGTCGGCATGGCCCAGAAGTGGAAAATGCGGGTGCCGCTGATCGACCCGCAGGGCAACTTCGGCTCGATCGACCCCGACCCCCCGGCGGCCATGCGGTATACCGAGGCGAGGATGACCCACGCCGCGGTGGAGATGCTGGCCGACATCGAGCTGGGCACGGTGGACGTGCAGCCCAACTACGACGACCGCCTGACGGAGCCGACGGTGCTCCCGGCGAAGTTCCCGAATCTGCTGATCAACGGCGGTGTGGGCATCGCGGTGGGCATGGCGACGAGCTTGCCGCCCCACAACCCCACGGAGATCTTCGATGCGATCATCCGATTCGTGGAGAAGCCGGACATCACGCTCGCCGAGCTGATGAGCGACGTGGTGGACGGGGAGGGCGTGATCGTCCGGCGCGGTGTGAAGGGGCCGGACTTTCCGACCGGGGGTCTGATCCTGGGCAAGCGGGGGATCGTCGACGCCTACGAGAGCGGGCGCGGGCGGGTGACGGTGCGTGGGCGCGTCCATATCGAGGGGGAGGAGGGGGAGCGCCGCCAGCTCGTGATCGACGCGATCCCCTACGGCCTCGGGCAGCGGACGCTCGTCGAGAGCATCGTGGATTCGATCAAGGAGGAGCGGATTGTGGACGTCTCGGACGTCCGCAACGAGTCGGGTCGTGAGGCGCAGACCCGGATCGTGATCGAGCTCAAGCGGAGCGCCGACCCGCTCGTGATCGAGAACCAACTCTACCAGTTCACGCCGCTGCAGCAGACCTTCAGCATCATGAACATCGCGCTGGTGAACCGCCAGCCGCGGACGCTCGGTCTCCGGGAGATGATCCGCTGCCATGTGGACCACCGCGTCGATGTGATCCGGCGCCGGACGATGTACCTGCTCCGCGAGGCGAAGAAGCGGGCGCACCGGATCGAGGGCTTGATCTACGCCGTCTGCGACATCGACGAGGTGATCCGTCTCATCCGCTCCTCGCGGACGCGTGAGGAGGCGATCACCCGCCTGGCCGAGCGGCGGTTCCGCATCCCCGCGGACCACCCGAACGCGCCGAAGATCCCCGACCGGCTGATGCGCGTGGCCTCGGGGGCGGAGGGTGTGCTGCTCACCCGCAGGCAGGCCGAGGCGATCGGCGAGATGCAGCTGATCCAGCTGGTGGGGCTGGCAATCGAGCGGCTGGTCTCGGACTACACCGCGCTGGTGCAGGAGATCGAGGGCTACGAGGCGATCCTGGCCGACGAGCAGAAGGTGCTCGCGATCGTGAAGGCCGACTGCGAGGAGATGAAGCAGCGCTTCGCCTCGCCCCGGCTGACCGAGGTGCAGGAGGCCGAGGGTGATATCGATATCGAGTCGCTCATCCAGGTCGAGGATATGGCCGTCACGATCAGCCACTCCGGCTACGCCAAGCGCCTCCCGCTGGATACCTACCAGTCGCAGGGGCGGGGCGGCAAGGGGATCCGGGCGAGCGACGCCAAGGACGACGATTTCATCGAGCACGTGTTCGTGGCCAGCACCCACGACGACCTGCTCTGCTTCACGGACACCGGGCGCGTCTTCAAGCTCAAGGTGTACGAGCTGCCCGAGCTGTCCCGAACGAGCAAGGGCCGGGCGCTGATCAACCTGCTCGACCTGCGCGCGGGCGAGCGGACGCGGGCGTACCTCGCCATCAAGGACTTCGAGTCGGGGAGCAACTACCTCACGTTCGTCAGCCGCGGGGGCATCGTCAAGCGGACCAGCCTGAAGGAGTACCGCAACGTCAACCGCAGCGGCATCATCGCGGTCTCGCTCAAGGAGGGCGACGAGCTGTTGGATGTGCTGCTGACCTCGGGCAACGACGACATCATCCTCGTCACGGCCGCGGGCTCGGCGATCCGGTTCAACGAGCAGGACGCCCGCCTGATGGGACGCAGCGCCGCCGGCGTCAAGGGCATCGACCTCGACGAGGTGAACCGGGTGGTGGGCGCGATCCGAGTGCCCATGACGCCCGACCCCGACGGCGATCTGATGACGCTCCCCGAGGCGATCGAGGGCGGCCTGTGCCTGCTCACCGTCACCCAGAACGGGTACGGCAAGCGCACGCCCGTCGACGAGTACCGGGTGCAGCCCGAGGAGGGCAAGCCCCGGAGCCAGTCCAGGGGCGGCAAGGGCAGGGCCGACATCAAGACAACCACTCGGAACGGTCCCTCCGTGGCGGCCGTTGCCGTCCGCGACGCCGACGACGTGGTGGTGATTACCCGTCGTGGCCAGCTCGTGCGCCTGAGCGCCGGTTCGATCAGCTGCATCGGGCGGGGCACGCAGGGCGTGCGGGTGGTCGGCCTGCGGGAAGACGACGAGGTCGTGGCCGCCGCCAGGGTGGAGGAGAGTGACGTGCCCCCCGAGGACGGGCCGGACGGGCCGGACGCGGCGGACGGGCCGGAGGCCGCGGAGGGCGGAGCCGACAGCGCTCCCCCCGAGGCGCCCTCGGGCTCCTAGGGCTCGCCCAGGGGAATGGGCGGCCGGAGGGGTGCGGGCGATCGGGGTGTTCAAGCCCCTGCTCGCGAGCCGGGGCCGAGAGCTTGGCCCGGTTGTCAGGGCCCGGTTGTCAGGGCCGGGGTGTCGGGGCCGGACTTGGCTGGGCGCGATACACTCTGCCCGCATGACCGACTGGTCCGACAACATCATCGTCACGGATCTGTCCGACGAGCCGTCGCTCAGCGAGGAGCTGACGATGTTGATCGACCGGCTCACGTCGTCGCCGGGCAAGCTCCCCTCGGTCGTCGTGAATTTCGCGAATGTGACCTACGTCAGCAGTTCGAACCTCGCGCAGTTGCTGAAGCTCCGGAAGGTGCTGGCCGACGGCGGCAGTTCGCTCCGGCTGTGCTCGGTCTCCGACGAGGTGTGGTCGGTGATGATGGTGACGGGGCTGGACAAGGTGTTCCAGTTTGCGCCCGATCCGCTGACGGCCCTCGCGGGCCTGCAGCTCGACGCCGAGGAGTAGGCGCCTCGCCGAACGGCCCGCCCGATGTCGCCCGCCACGATCTACTCCGTCGTTGCCCTCCTGATCATCGCGGCTGTTTCGTTCCTGCTTGTCCGCATCGGGGCGATCGCGCTGATGATGACCGGGCTGCCCCGGGAGACGTCGAACTTCCAGGCAATCTCCGCCTTCTTCGGCGTCGGCTTCACCACGCGCGAGGCCGAGCTGGTGGTCGGCCATCCGGTTCGGCGTCGCATCGTCCAGCACCTGATCGTCGCGGGAAACCTCGGCCTGACCTCGGGCCTGGCCACGTTCATCATCGCGGTGATCGGCGGCGGGAGCGGCGCGACGCCGGCGGGCGGGCGGGCGGTGCTCTCAAACGTGGAACCGCTGCTGCTCTCGGTCGGGGGTGTGCTCCTCGTCGTGCTGCTCATGAACTTCGGGCCGGTCCGGGCCGCCATGGAATGGACGATCCGGCTGACGCTCCGCCGCGCCGGGGTCATCCGGCCGACGGACTATGACCTGCTGCTCCGGGTGGTCCACGGGTATGTCGTCTCCGAACTCACCGTCGGGGCCGGGAGCCCGCTGGCCCACCGATCGCTGGCGCAGGCCGGGCTCGGCCAGCGCGGCGTGCTGGTCCTGGGGATTTCACGCGTGGACGGGTCCTATGTCGGCGCCCCGGCGGGTCGGGACATCGTGGAAGCGGGGGACATGCTGATCGTCTATGGTCGGGAGGAAGACCTCGCCGGCCTGAACGCGCACATGGAGCCCAGGCCGGCGGATTAGGCCGGAACTCCGTCGGTCCGGGGTCGGTATACCCCACGAATGAGCGAGGATGGGATGCACGACGACAGTCTGGTGGCCGAGCTGCGTGGGGTCACCAAGGTCTACTACAAGCCCGACGGCTCGGTGATGGTCGAGGCCCTCCGCGGGATCGATCTGGCCGTCAAGCGCGGGGAGTATGTCGCCATCATGGGCGCCTCCGGTTCGGGCAAGTCCACGATCATGAACATCCTCGGCTGTCTCGACCAGCCGACGGGTGGGGAGTTCCGGCTCGCCGGGCGGCCGGTGGGCAAAATGTCCGACGAGGAACTCTCGGTGTTCCGGGGGCAGACCGTCGGCTTCATTTTCCAGGCGTTCAACCTCATCCCCCAGCTCACGGTCCAGGAGAACTCCGAGGTGCCCCTGTTCTATCAGGGCGTCCCCGCGGCGGAGCGCAGGCGGCGATCCATGCACGCGCTGGAGCTGGTGGGCCTCGCCGATCGTGCCGGGCACCGGCCCCGCGAGCTCTCCGGTGGGCAGCAGCAGCGCGCCGCGATCGCGCGGGCACTGGTCACCGAGCCGGTGATCTTGATGGCCGATGAGCCAACCGGCAACCTGGATTCGACCACGGGCGAGTCCATCCTCCAGCTCTTCGAACGTCTGCACGACGAGGGCTTGACGATCCTGATGGTCACCCACGATGACTCGATCTCCGCGCGCTGCGAGCGGATCGTGCGTCTGAAAGACGGGCTCATCGAGTGGGACCGCAAGCTCCGCGACCGCAAGGCCGAGGCGGCGACGGCCTAGCGGCGGGGCCCTGGGGCCCGGTCCGAGTGGGCTACGCCACCGCCCGGAGGACGCCCGCATCGGAGCGCCGCTCGGGCAGCCGGTACAACGCGACGGCGGTCAGATCGTCGCGTTGGTGGAACGAGCCGGCCTGCTCGTCGAGGTCCATCGCCAGCCGCTCGAGTCCGGCCTGCACACGCCCCGGCCCGGCGTCTTGGGCGGTGACGGCCTGGGCAAAGTGGCGGACGTAGTCCTCGCTCGCGGCGGCCCTGGTGGGATCGGCGTCGGCGGGGGGGAAGGCCGTCTCGAAGCCATCGCTGTAGAGGAGCAGGGTCTGCCCGGGCCGGAGTTCGACGGTGGTTTCGGTGAAGGTGATCTGGGGAAACACTCCGAGCAGGGGGCCGTCGCCGCCGACGACCCGATGGGCGCAGCCGGCTGGATCGACGATGAGGGGGGCGGGGTGTCCCGCGCTGGACAGGGTCACGCAACCTCGCGCCTCGTCGATCACGCCGCACACGGCGGTGGCGAAGCGGTCGCCGGCCTCGTTCTCGATGCACATCTCGACGTTGAGTCTTGCGAGGGTGGCCGCGGGCGAGGCGAGCGAGCTGTTGCCGTCCGCGTCGTGCTCGACCTGGCGGAGGGCCCGCCCGATGACGAGCGTGAGGAGCGCGGCGGGGACACCGTGTCCGACGGCATCGGCGAGCATGAAGGCGACTCGCCGATCATCGATCCTGGCGATGTCGTAGATATCGCCGCTGACGTAGCCCACCGGCCTGAAGAACACCCCGAACTCGTAGCCGGAGACCTCCGGCATGGTGCGGGGCAGGAAGCGGCGCTGGACGGCGCCGGCAAGCTCGAGTTCGTCGTGCAGGCGTCCGATCTCGCCGCTGAGGCCGCTCTGCGAGGCCCGGGCGATCCGCAGATCCCTCGAAAGCGTTTCGAGCGCGGGCTGTCTGGCGGTCAGCGCGTGCAGCGCGCGGGCGACGCTGGCGGGCTCGCAACCGAACGCCTCCACCACGACGCCCTCACGCTCGAATTCCTCACGCAGGGTCTCGGGCTGCTCGGTGAGCACGAGCGTGGGCTGGCGGCTCTCGAGGAGCCTGTCGATGATCTGGATGAGCATCGCCCGCGGCCCGGCGGCTTCTGCGAGCAGGAGGAGGGCCCCGCCGCGCTCCGGGTCTTCGCCGGCGCGGAGCTGCTCGAGGAGCGCCGGCATGGGGATGACCGAGCATCGGGGGCGGTGGTCCGACCTGGGCCAGGCGCGAGGGATCTCGCAGCACCACCGTTCGGCGCGAGACTCCGAGTCCGGGTCGAAGGCGATCACGACGTGCAGTTCGGCCACGGCCCCTCCCCAGCCCGCGCGCCAAAGGGGGCGCCGGTCCCGGAGGAGGACATCGGCCTACTGGGCCCGCGCCTTCAGCCCGTCCGTGTCAAGCTTGACCAGATCGCCCTCCGTGAGGTGCAGCCGGTCGAGGGTGCCGCCGGCCAGCTCGATCACGAATTGGGCTGCAAACTTGCTCGAATACCGCACCAGACGCTGCTCGTACTTGTCGGCCCCCGGGCTGGTCGCCTTCGGCTCGTCCTCCCGGCGGGGCTCCTCCACCTTCATCTGGTGCATCGCAACGATGCGTCCGGAGGGGTCCAGGAAGATGATGTCGATGGCGACGGGGCAGTCGCGCATCACGAATGCCTGCACGCTCGGTCGCGGGAAGACGAAGAGCATGCCCCCGTCCTTCTCGATGTGCTCGCGCCCGCTCAGGCCCTGGAACCGCTTGTCCTGCGTGAGTGCCAGCTCCAAGTGGAACATCTCGTCGCCGAGCTTGACGCTCTCGACGTTGCTCGCCGCGGAACTCTGCTGTTGGCTGCACCCGCCCGTCAGCCCCGCCGCGAGGGTGAAGGCAAGCCCGATAAGCCAGAGACGCCTCGAAGCCATCGATCGTCCTCCTCGGTGAAAGTCACCCGGTCTCGGGGCATGGTAGAGAGTTCGAAGCCCCGGGCGAACTCTTCGGGGGACATGGGTTCGGGGCGGGGAATGATGCCGCTCCAGGAGGCGAGGAGCCCGACCACCCGCTCCCTCCCGACACCGGCGGCCCGATAGGCGTCCAGGCGGGTATCGCCGTGGCGCTTGGCCAGCCGCCGACCGTCGGGCCCGACCACCAAGGGCAGGTGGGTGTGGGTGGGCTCGGGGCCCAAGCCGAGGGCCCGGTAGAGCAGCAGTTGCCGTGCGGCCGAATCGAGCAGGTCATCGCCCCGGACGACCTGGGTGACGCCCTGGCGGTCGTCGTCGACGACGACGGCGAGCTGGTAGGCGGGCTGGGCGCGGCGGGTCCAGATGACGAAATCGCCGATGGTCTGCGCGGGGCGGAACCGCTGGGCTCCGGCGAACCGGTCGTGGAACGACACCTCGACGTCCGGAGTGGCGAACCGCCAGTTGCTCCCGGTGTCGGCAAAGGCTCGGGGTCCCAGGCCGCCCGGGCGGAGCGAAGACGGGAATCTGGACTCACCACCTGGGCCTCCGGGCTCGGGGGCGTGCGGAGCACTGGCGGCCTCTTCGATCTGGGTCCGCGTGAGTTCGCACGGGTAGGCGTGCCCGGAGTCGGCGAGTCGGCGCACCGCATCGAGGTGGGGCGCGAGATCCTCGGACTGGACTATTGGGCCCTCGTCCCAGTCGATCCCGAGCCACTGCAGCGTCTCCATGCAGCCGCGGATGGCATCGGGCCTGACGCGGGGGCCGTCGAGGTCCTCGATGCGCAGGATGACTCTCCAGCTGTTCCTGCGGGCGATGGCCCAATTCACCAGAAACGTGCGGGCGTTGCCGAGATGCAGCGCGCCGGTGGGCGAGGGCGCCAGTCGCGTGGTTTCTCGCGGCGTTGTCGGCCGAATCTCGGGCATGCCTTCCCCGATGTTGTGTTCCGCGTCGGCGCGATGATACACTCGACCCGACGCCCCCCGGAGGATGCCATGGCGGAGAAGCTCACCGAGAACCAGATCGAGGCCGAGCTGGCGAATCTGCCGGACTGGGGCGAGACCAGCGGCCAGATCCAACGGACATTCCAGTTCCCGGATTTCCGGGGCTCGATGTCATTTGTGGCTTCGCTCGCCGAATACGCCGAGCGCGTACAGCACCACCCCGACATCCTCATCCGGTACGACAAGGTCACGGTGACCGTCAGCACCCACGACGCCGGCGGCGTCACCGCGAAGGATTTCGCCCTCGCGCAGGAGGCGAACAGGATCGCCACGAGCGTGCAGTCGGCGTGAACCCGGCCGGGTCAGCGCAGTTCGACCGACCAGTACGCCTCGTCGAGGAAAGCCTTCCACGATCGGTACTTCTCGCTGCCGAGCTTCAGCGTGATCAGCGGATTGCGCTTGGGCTTGCTCGGTCGGCGGATGAGCTGCATCCGGGCCTGGTCGGGCGTCCGTCCGCCTTTGCGCGCGTTGCAGGGCACGCAGGCGCAGACGAGGTTCTCCCATGTGTCGCCGCCGCCCTGGGTCCGGGGCGTGACATGGTCCAGCGTGAGCTCGCTGGTGGGGAGGTGGTGGCCGCAGTACTGGCACTGGTTGCGGTCGCGGGCGAAGAGGTTGCGGCGGTTGAGCTTGACGATCTGGGCCGGGAGGCGGTCGTAGCCGAGCAGGCGGATGATGCGCGGCACGGCGATCTCGTAGCGGACGGTGCGCACCCAGTCGTACTGGTCGGGCTCGAACTGGCGGCGGAACTCGGAGACCTCGGCCCAGCTCTCGAAGTCGTAGTTGACGTACTGACCGTTCTCGACATGGATGATCTCGGCCATGTCGCGGCAGAGCATGGCGAACGCGCGGCGCGCCGAGACGACGCGGACGGCGACGTACAGCCGGTTGAGCACCAGCACACGGGCGTCGAGTCCCTCGTTGGCGAGCGGCGTTGCGGGGTGGGGCACCATCCCCCCGGGCCCCCCGTCGGGGGCCGCGCCGGGGTCGAAGATGTCGCTCACGCCGGACTTCACCTTGGTGCTCCCGCGGGCTTCCATCGGCCCGCGTCAGAGAATAGATACCTGCCCCGCAGGAAAAGTTCAATAGGCGGTCGGGTCGCGCACGGTGATTCCGCCGGTTTGAGCGCAGTCCTGGCGCGTTTCGGGACCCCTCACACCTCCGCGAACCGGGCGGTGAAGTGCCGGAGGGCGGGCGGTTCGTCGACGATCCGGAGCCCGCGGAGGTCCCCGCGCCGGGCACGCAATGCGTCAAAGACCTCGATCACGTAGTCGATGTGGCTCTGGGTGTAGACCCGGCGGGGGATCGCCAGGCGCACGAGTTCCATCGCCGGACGCGAATGGCGTCCGAACATGACCGATCCGATCTCGCACGCCCGGATCCCGCCCTCTCGGTAGAGGCCGCACACGACCGATTGACCGGGGAACTGCTCCGGCGGGATATGGGGGCAGAATGCGGCGGCGTCGACATAGACGGCGTGACCCCCGGGTGGCTCAACGATCTGGACACCCATCGCGAGCAGCTTCTCGCCCAAATAGGCGGTCGAGCGGATGCGGTACTGGAGGTAGTCCTCGCGGAGGACCTCCTCGAAGCCTTGCGCCATCGCCTCGAGGTCGCGCCCTGCGAGGCCGCCATAGGTCACATAGCCCTCGGTGAGGATGAGCAGGCTGGACGCGCGGCGGAACAGGTCCTCGTCGCGCATGAGCAGGACGCCGCCGATATTGACCAGGCCGTCCTTCTTCGCGCTGATCGTCGCACCGTCGGCCAGCCCGAACATCTCGCGCACGATGTCCTTGACGGGGCGATCCTGCTGGCCCGGCTCGCGCTGCTTGATGAACCAGGCGTTCTCGGCGAAGCGGCAGGCATCCAGGAACAGGGGCAGGCCGTGCCTGTCACAGACGGCGCGGACGTCGCGGATGTTCTCGAGGCTGACCGGCTGGCCCCCGCCGGAGTTGTTGGTCACCGTGATCATGACGGCCGGGATGCGCTCGGCCCCGACCTCGTCGATGAGGTGTTCCAGGGCGGCGACATCCATGTTGCCCTTGAAGGGGTGCCGGTTCCGCGGGTCCCGGCCCTCGGCGATCGGCAGATTCACGGCGCGGGCGCCGGAGTGCTCGACGTTGGCGAGCGTGGTGTCAAAGTGGGTGTTGTTGGGCACGACCTTGTCGGGCCCGCCGAGGAGCTCGAAGAGGATCCGCTCGCTGGCGCGCCCCTGGTGCGTCGGCAGGACGTGGGCGAACCCGGTCATTTCCTGCAAACGGCTCTCGAACCGGAAGAAGGAGTCCGCCCCGGCGTAGGACTCGTCGCCCCGCATGATCCCGGCCCACTGCTCGCTCGACATCGCGCCGGTGCCCGAGTCGGTCAGCAGGTCGATGAGGACATCGCGGGCTCGGAGCAGGAACAGGTTGAAACCAGCCTCGCGGAGCCTGGCCTCGCGTTCCTCCGGCGTGGTCATCCGGATCGGTTCGACCGCCTTGATGCGGAACGGCTCGATGATGGTCTTCATTGTGGACCTCGGGGGATTGTATCTCCCCCGGTGGCCCGGCCACCCGCCGGATCCGCTCCGGGAATCCGCCCGGGCCCCGCCCCCCGCTAGATCGCCGAGCCCGCCCGCTCTCGGTCCCGGGCCGCGCGCTCGGCCTTGCGCCGGTCGGCTTCGGAGAGCATCCGCTTCCGCATCCGGACTGAGGTCGGCGTGATCTCGACCACCTCGCCGTCCTCGATGTACTCGAGGGCGGCCTCGAGCGTGACCCGGCGCGGGGCCTTGAGGGTGACGGTTGCTTCTTTATTGGCGTTGCGGACGTTGGTGAGGTGCTTCTCTCGGGTGATGTTCACCTGCAGGTCGTTGTCGCGGTTGTGCTCGCCCACGATCTGGCCGGCGTACACCTTGTCGCCCGGGGCGACGAAGAGTATGCCCCGGTCGTGCAGCGCCACGACGGCGTACCCCGTCACCGGCCCGCCCTCGGTGGCGATGAGCACGCCCTGCAGCCGGTGCTGCCGATCGCCCGAGAGCGGCACGTAGCGGTCGAAGCGGTGGTGCATGATCGCCTCGCCCTGCGTCGCTGTGAGCACGCGGCTGCGCAGCCCGATCAACGAGCGGCTGGCGATCTCGAAGACGAGGTGGGAGGTGTCCACGCCCCGTGATTCCATCTTCTTGAGTTCGCCCTTGCGGGACCCCACCAGCTCCATGACCGGGCCCACGGCGGACGTCGGGCAGTCGATCACGAGCGTCTCGAGCGGCTCGCAGACGCGTCCCTCGATCTCGCGGGTGATCACGATCGGGCGGCCCACCGAAAGCTCGAAGCCCTCGCGCCGCATTGTCTCGAGCAGGATGCCCAGGTGCAGCAACCCGCGCCCGGAGACGACGAACTCGTCGGCGCTCTGGCCGTTCTCGACCCGCAGCGCCACATTGTGCTCGAGTTCCCGGTCGAGCCGATCGCGGATCTGGCGGCTCGTGACGTACTTGCCGTCCTGGCCCGAGAAGGGCGAGTCGTTGATGCGGAAGAGCATCGAGATCGTCGGCTCGTCAACGCGCACGGTGGGCAGCGCGACGGCGTTCTCGGGGTCGGCGATCGTGTCGCCGATCTCGACGGTCGGCAGCCCGGGGACCGCACAGAGGTCTCCGGCCCGGACCTGCTCGACCTCGCGTCGGCTCAGGCCCTCAAAGCCCAGGAGGCGTCCCACGCGCCCTTCGACCCTCGCGCCCTCACGCTTGAGCAGGGCCACGTTCTGGCCGCTGCGGATCGAGCCTGAGAACACGCGACCGATCGCGATGCGTCCGAGATAGTCCGAGTAGTCGAGCGTGGTCACCAGCATCTGCAGCGGGGCGTCGGGGCGAGCGTGGGGCACCGGCACGTGCCGGATAATCGCCTCGAAGACCGGGCGGAGGTTCCCCTTGGCGAGTTCCTCCAGCGGCGCGTCGATCGTGTCGCTGGCCCAACCCTGCCGGCCCGAGCAATAGATCACCGGGAAGTCCAGCGCGTGGTCGTCGGCGCCCAGATCGACGAGCAGATCGAACACCTCGTTGATCACCCGTTTGGGCTCGGCGTCGGGCCGGTCGCACTTGTTGACCACGACGACGGGGCGGAGCCCCGCCTCGAGAGCCTTGCTGAGCACAAACTTGGTCTGCGGCATCGGCCCATCGAAGGCATCGACCAGGAGCAGGCACCCGTCCGCCATCCGGAGCACCCGCTCGACCTCGCCGCCGAAGTCGGCGTGTCCAGGGGTGTCCACAATGTTGATCCGGAAGTCGTGCCCGTCGGCGGAGTGGTAGTTCACCGCGCAGTTCTTGGAAAGGATCGTGATCCCCCGCTCGCGCTCCAGCGGGTTCGAGTCCAGGATCAGGTCGTGCTGCCCCCCGGCCAGCTGCTCAAGCTCGCCGGCCCGGAAGTTTCCGGACTGCATGAGCAGGTGGTCGACCAGCGTGGTCTTTCCATGGTCGACGTGGGCGATGATGGCGACGTTGCGGATTTCGACCTGTGCTGCGGTCATAGGGACGGTCTCTGGCCGAATCGCTCGGCGTCTCCGTGGGGGCTCGTGGTGAACGGCGGGGGGCGGGCGACGCCCAAGGCATCATCCTAGGCCGATCGATCTCCCATACGGGGCCGTCCGATCACCCCGGCCCGACGCTTGCCCGGTCGGCCCAGCCCCTACATCCCCAACCGGCTCGTCCGCCGCCGGCCCTCACCGGCTGGGCTCGGGCCGGACACGCGGCACCTTTCGCCCCGTCGGCACACACGGCAGCACAACCGCAGAACGGCACGACGCGAGCGTATCGGACCAGCCCCTGTGGCCCGCCGGCGCCCGTGACCGTCTGTCAGAATCGAAAGGGAGCGACGGCATGACTCGCGACGGACTCGCCCTGGCGCTCGGCACCCTGCTTCTCGCGGCCGGCCTCGCCCACGCCGACACCATCCTCTACCAGAACGACTTTGAGAAGGGGAGCCTGGGGAGTGAGTGGAGCAGCAACTCCGTCCTCGATCAGAGCACAAACTTCACCCGCTTCAACGGGAGATACAGCAACGCCGGCATCACGCTTGTCCTCCCACTCCCGCCCTCCGGCGGCGGCAAGACCTCCAAGAGCGTCGGCAACGTCGGACAGATCGGGGGCGTCGGCGGTGTTGTGATCGGGGGGGGTCTCGGTGGCGGTGGGGGAGGGGGCGGCGGAGGCGGGAATGGCGACGGGGGCGGCGGGGGTGGCGGCGGGGGTGGTGATGGGGGCGGCGGAGGTGGTGGGCAGAGCAATCTCTACACCGTGAGCTTCGATTTCTACGCCATCGATTCGTGGGACGGCGACGGGCCGAACTATGGCCCGGACCTCTTCGAAGTCCGCATCAACAACAACCTTCTCTTCCACGAGACGTTTTCGAACGGGGACAAGCCGCAGAGCTTCCGAGCCCCCGACATCGGCCCCGCGCCGCTCGGCTATTCGGCCAACTGGGACGACTCGATCTACCGCAATATCGCGCTCACCCTCGAACTCCCCTCCGACACCCCGAAGCTCTTCATCACCTGGGTGGGCTCCGGCCTCCAGGGTGTCCTCGACGAGTCGTGGGGGATCGACAATCTGAAGATCACACGATCCCAGGGCCTCATTCCGGCGCCGGCGACGCTGACTCCCGCGGCCGCGCTGCTCCTCCTCGGTGCTCGCCGCCGCACACGCTGACGGATCGGAGGAGTCTGGGAGGCGCCATGCCCGCGGATCCCGCGGGCGTGGCCGCGCGCTCCGGCTGGCCTTTACGCGTCGAACCGGCTCAGCGCGGCGAACTGCTCGCGGAGGGCCGGGTAGGCGAGTCCGAACTGGGAGAGCAACTCCGCGTAGAACGCCGCCAGCTTGGCCTCGGGCTCCCGGTGCTCCGTGACGCCGAGAGTCTCGCGGCACGCCTCGGCCACCCCCGGCCACACACCCGCGCCAACACCCCCCATGAGCGCCGCGCCGAACGCCGGTCCCTCTTCGGTATTGGGAAGCTCGACGGGCGCGTCGTAGACGTCCGCCTGGAGCTGCCTCCAGAAAGCGGTCTTCGCTCCGCCTCCTCCCAGCCGGATTCGCGACGCCCGAACGTCGACATTGGCGACGATCTCCAGGATCTGTCGCATCGTCAGCGTGACCCCTTCGACGACGGCCCGGACCAGGTGGCCCCGAGTGTGACGGCTCGTAAGGCCCACGAACGCGCCACGTGCCGACGGGTCCGGGTGCGGGCAGCGTTCGCCGGTGAGGTAGGGGAGGAAGATCAGGCCCGCGGCCCCGGGCGGTGAGGCACCGGCCTCGGCGAGCAGTCGTTCATAGCTCGTGTCGGGGAAGAGCGCGTCGTGCAGCCACTGCAGTGAGCCGGCCGCGCTGAGCGTGCAGCCGGCCAGGCACCAGTGGCCCGATGTGCCGGCCGTGCCGTCCGCAGCACACATCGTGTGGACCCGCCCCGCGGGGGCTCCCGAAGCCCCGAGGTCCCTGGTCGGGGCCTCTGCGTGGGCGTAGACCACGCCGCTGGTCCCGAGGGCCGCCAGGACGAGCCCGGGCTCGACGACCCCCGCGCCCACCGCGCCGCACTGGTTGTCTCCCGAGCCGCAGACGACGATCGTGCCCTCCGCGAGCCCCGTCTCCTGGTGGGCCCAGGCGCTGATCCGCCCGGCCGGGGCGCAGGATTCGAGGACCGGCGCGAGACAGGATGGGTCTATGCCGAAGGTCGCGCAGGCCTCTTCACTCCAGCGGCGTCGGTCGACATCGAGCAGGAGTGTGCCGGCCGCGTCGCCGACATCGGTCGCCAGTTGGCCCGTCAGTCGCAGCCGGACGTAATCCTTCGGCAAGCACCACGACGCCACCCGGCGCCAGACTTCCGGCTCATGCTCACGCACCCAGAGCAGCTTCGGAAGCGTGAAACCGGCCAACGCCGCGTTGCCGACCATGCGGACGAGGGCCTCGCGGCCGCCGACCGTCCGCTCGATCCACTCGCACTGAGGCGCGGTGCGTTGGTCGTTCCAGAGCAGCGCGGGCCGGAGCGAGGGGGCGTTGAGCCCGCCGCTCTGCAGAGCCTCCGCCCCCAGCAGCACCGACCCATGCATCTGCCCGCTCAGCCCCACCCCGAGGATCGACGCCGCGTCGAGGCCCGATTGTTCGAGCACGGTCCGCACCGCGGAGACGGTCGCCCGCCACCATCCCTCCGGTTCCTGCTCCGACCAGCCGGGGCGGGGAGTGAGGAGCGCGTGAGGGCTCGAAGCGGTGGCGAGGATGGCGCCCGCGGTGTCGCAGAGGACGGCCTTGGTGGAGGAGGTGCCGATATCGATGCCAAGGAGATGACTCACGACGGGAGTCTACTTGGCCGAGCTGCGGAGGGGTGGGTAGAGCACGAGATCCGCCTCCAGCGCCCTCCCGTCCTCCGAAGCCCAGACGGCCCACTCGAGCTTGTCGATCCGGGACATGAGCATCGAGACCACCGAGCCTCCGGGGAGGAGATCCATGCCGACGTCGGTGGCGCCCTGGCTCGCCACCAGGGCGTGGGGCCGGGCGACGCCCGCGTGCAGGTAGCGACGGGTCGGCGCGATCCCGTCGTGCGAATCACCGGTCCGACCTCCCGTGAGGCCCGTCGCCCGCGGAGCATCCCCGATCGCCCCCTGATGCACCAACCACCAGCCGCGGCCCCCGGCCAACTTGCCGGCCTCGGGCACGAAGGCCCAGTTGATCTCCGGAGCGCTGGCGGGAGAGCCCGGGCCCGGGGTGAGGCGCAGCATCTGCATATCCGGCGTCGAACCGGCGATCGGCGCATCCTCGTGGATGGTCCAGTTGGCCTGATTTGGAACTGTCCCGGCCTCGATGATCTCACGGGCGCGGGAGGCGACCGTTTCGAGATCTTTCACCTCGGTGGCGCTGAGCATCTCGACGCTCGGCCCCCCCCCGTCGTGAGCTTCATCGAGCCAGACGGCGATGAGTGATCGGTCGCCGAGGAGCGGGTCGAGGCTGACGGTGTCGGCCCCAGGGAGCGGTGAGGTCACCATCGGCACCACAACCTGCCGGGCCTCCTGGACCACACTCCGGAGGCCCATCATGGCAAACGCCGGCGCGTCGGGGAGGGTCGCCAGCGTGCGCGGCGACCAGGGCGTGATCGTCGAGGGATCGGTCTCGGGCACCCACCCGCTGGGCGGGCCCGCGACCGCGTGGAACCGCCAGGCCCCGGCGTCGAAGCGCAGCGAGGCCGCGATGAATCGGTCGGGCGCCAGTTCGGGGTCGGGCATGCGCCAGAGCAGCACGCCATCCCCGGAGGGGAGCGTTCGGACGGCCGCCCCGCCGGGAAGGTCGCCGAGCGGGTGCGCGGCCGGCTGGCAATGCAGCAGGGGGAGCAGCGCCTCGAAGAACTCCCGGTCCTCGGAGGGCGCCAGCAGCAGGATGGTCGAATCGGGTGTGGGCTCGAAGCGTCCATCGGCGGCGCACCGCAGGCGCCCGTTCGAGGTCGCCATAAGAAAGTTGCCGTGCTCGAGTTCGAGGACGACCTGCCCGGCGATCAAGCGGCGGGGCACCGCGCCGAGATCGACGCGCAGCCGCCGCTCGGTCACGGGGTCGAGTTCGCTGAGGAGGGCCCAAGAGGTCTGCGCCTCACCGGGCATAAGCCCGCTGGCGAGGAAAACCACTCGCTGCCCGAGCAGCAGGTCGAACGCCTCATCGCCGGTCATGCGCAGGTCGGCGCTGAGCGCAGACCACGCGTCGATGATCCGGGCCGGGCGGGTCATGCTCGAGAGGGCCAGCATGAGCGGCGAATCGACGAGGCTCCCTCGAAGGGTCGCCGCGTCATCCAGGGCGGCGACAAACTCCACCGAGTCGGGCAGGCGGGCGACGACGTCGCCGAGGCCCTGATCGCGCGCCGTGACCACCCCGGTGGCGAGGCAGACCGAGAGCACCATCAGCCAGGCAGCGATGCGGCGAAGGAAGGGGCTGGACTGGTCAATCCTCATCGGCCGAACGCTCCGATTCGACCGTCGTCGGCGTCTCTCGGAGGATGACGAGCAGGGGACCGAACCGCCCGATGAAGGGGCTCGCGGTGGTGTTCGGCACGGCCGCCGGATCGGAGGGCTGGGCCGCCGTCCGGGAGGCGGCCAGCGAGGCGAGCGTTTGCAGTTCCGGAGCCCCCAGCGCGAGGGCCGTCGGCGGGGACTGGGCCGCCCCCGGCAGGGGGGTCTCGGTCCGCAGGGTGTCGAAGTGGAGCGATTGCTCGGGTCGGAAACGTGGAGAGAGCGAGAGGCGGCTCACCGGAGATGCGAGCGTGGCGCGGATGGTTTCGACCGCCTGATCGACGACCGCCGGCTGCTCCTCGGGGGAGAGGCTGCTCGAGCGGACCATCATGCTGACCGGGGCCGGCTGCGGCTCGTCGAGCCGCCATTCCGGCGCGTGCCGCTGGACGAACGAGCCGAGTCCGACGGCCGCGACAACGCCGGCCGCGACGGCGACCCGCCCCACAGTCACCATGCGGCGGCCCTTCCGCTGGAGGAATCCGCGTCGCGATTGGACACCGCTGAGAATGCTCTCGCTCAGGTCCGGGCTGTCGACTGGTGCGCGGAGCTTGGAAACGGCGAAGCGAAGGCGGCCGAGTTCCTGGCAGGCCCTCGGGTCATCGTGCAGACTGGAGAGGGCCTCCCGGGCCTGGCTGTGGGAGAGGTCCCCATCGAGCAGCGCATCGATCAGACGGTCGGCGCGATTGTCCGGCTTGGAAGCCCGGTTCATCGCCACACCTCCCCGATCCGCTCGCTCCCCTGCTCGCTCGCTTCCAGCAACGCCCGGAGTCGCTTGCGTCCACGGTGCAGGTGGCTTTTGACGGTTCCCTCGGGCATCTCCATGTGCTCGGAGATCTGGCTAATGGTCCAGTCGAGTTGGTGGAACAACACCACCACCTCGCGCTGATCCTCCGGAAGCATCTGCAGCACCCGCTGGAGTTCGTCCCTGGCGTTGTTCCCGATCTCGGTACGCATCATCACCGCGCCCGGCTCGCCGCCACCGCCCTGCCAGGCGTTCACGATCTCCGACTCGTAGACCGGCTTGAGCTTCTGCATCGCGTTGACATACAACCGACGCGCGATGGTGAAGATCCAGGTCGAGAAGCGATACCGGTCGTCGAAGCGATCCAGATTGGTCAGCACCCGGACGAACGCCTCCTGAACGATGTCCTCCGCGACGTCCGGCCGGCCGCAGAGCCGCAGGATGTAGGCATACAACTGACCCTGATGGGCCCGGATGCACTCCTCGGCCGCGGCACGGTCTCCCGCGGCGGCTCGACGAAGGAGTTTGCGCTCTCTGGCTCTGTCCATAAAGCTCCCGTGCCCCACTATACAAGGCGGGGGTAGATCTGGTTGCCGGTCCGGGGAAATCCTTCACCCTGGAACGCAAAGCCGGCCACCCGAGGGGGTGGCCGGCTGGGAAGCTACGCAGTCTGGGGGCCTAAGCAGCCTTGCGCTTGGTCCGGCGCTCGACGGCCGGCCGGGCCGCGGCGGAGCGAGGCTCCCGAACTTCGGCGAGCATTTCATACATTTCTTGTGGTGTCGGGGCGAACAGGTCGGCCCCGATCTCGTCCGCCAGCCCTTCGGCCCGATTGAACACCCCGCCACCCACCGCGATCTGGAGGGAGGGGCACGCCCCGATCTCCCGGATCGAGTCGATCAAACCCCGGACCTGGGGCAGATCGCCGGGGGCCGAGCAGAAGGCCAGCAGCACGCTGGGTTTGGTGTCCTGCACCTGGGAGAGGATCTCGTCCCCGGCGATGCCGCCTCCGGAGAACGTCACCGCGTACCCCCGCGACTCGAGCAGATCGACCGCCATCTGCGCGCCGAGTTCGTCGCCGTCCGACGGCCCACACCAGGCAAAGATCGACCGGCCGTTCCGGGGCGCCATTTCCAGCGTGCCGGCGGCCTGGTCGACCATGACCCGGAGCAGGCGCGTGGCGAGCCGGTAGCTGAGGGCGGTGAGCTGGTCGTTCCGGTGCAGGCGTTCCACAAGCTCATAGGTGGGCCAGAACAGCTCGGTGAGCATCTGGGCGGAGGTGTACCCCGCTCGCCTGGCCTCCGTGAGGAAGGCGCGGGCCGCGGGGCGGTCTCCGTTGATCAGGATCTCGAACAACCGTTCGGTCAGACGTTCTTGGCTCATGGTGCGGGATTCCACTTCCGTGTCAGTGTCCGACGACGACTCCGCGCAGCCGTCGGCCTCCAGAATTGCAGGGAACGGGTTCCACCCGAGCCGCCCGGACCCCGCCGGGCTGGCCGATCGATCGACCGGTCCCCGACCAGAGCATGAGCGACCCTTCATCTCCCCGAAGCCCCGCCAGACCGGGCCTCTGGGCTGTCCGATAAGGGTCGGCAGATTCAGCCGCTGGGAAGTTCACCGGGTACGATCTTGCGTCCTCGAGTGCGGACGCAGATGCCCATGGACATGGGGCGGTGATCGATTTGGGAGAAGCCCGCCGAGCGCATCAGATCCCCGAGCGATTCAGGCTCCATGAACGTGCCGACGCTGCGGGGCAAATACTTGTAAGCACCTGATTTGTCACGACTTATCAGTGTCGCCGTCCGAGGCATCACCCAGCCGCAGTAGAAGCCGTTGAACCACCGGACCGGGGCGGCACGCGGTGTGGCAAACTCGAGGATCACGAGGCGACCTTCGGGCCTGAGGACCCGGAAGAACTCCCGGATCGCGGCCTCGGGGCGTTGGACGTTTCGTATGCCAAATGCGATGGAAACCACGTCGAACGAGGCATCATCGAACGGCAGGTCCTGCGCGTCCCCCTGCAGATACCGGACGTGCGCCCGGGATTTCTCTCCCGCCCGGTCCGCTTTGAGCCTCGCAAAATCCAGCATTTCTGGTGTGAAATCGAGCCCGAGAACCGACTTGGCGGGGGTTCTCGCAAAGGCGAGCGTCAGATCGCCGGTGCCGCACGCGCAATCCAAGACCTCGTCCCCGGCCCGGACCTCGGCATCCCGCACGGCCGCGCGACGCCAAGCCTGATCCTGCCACAGAGAGTGGACCCGGTTGTTGAGGTCGTAGGACCCGGCAATCGCGGAGAACATGGCCCTGACGCGCTCGGCCTTGTCCTCGCGGGCATGAGGATCGGTCAGGTCCTGATCGGTCCAGGCTTGGGAGGGTTGGGTTGTGGTTGGACCTGGTTGCATGTGGTTTTGGGCGGGGGCGGCTGGCGGGGGTGAACCCCGGGCCCGCGCGGGTGTCTTATTCTTCGAGACTGTAGGAGGATCCATCAGATGCACATCAAGCACATGCTCTGCCGGCTCGGCGTCGTGATCGTGGGTGTGGTCGGTCTGTCCCAGGCCGGCTGCAGCACCAATCCGGCGACCGGCGAGAGATCGTTCACCATGATGTCGTGGGACCAGGAAATCGCTCTCGCAGCCCAGGCCGGCCCGGAATTCACGGCCGAGTACGGCGGCGAAACGCCCGACGCCCAGGTCCAGGGCTACGTCGATGAACTCGGCGCGAAGCTCACCGAGGCCGCGCTCTCGCAGGCCCACGCCGAGGTCCCCGACCTGGCCTGGGACTACACGCTGCTCGATTCGGCGGTGCTCAACGCCTTCGCGTTGCCCGGCGGCAAGGTGTTCGTCTCTCGGGGCCTGGCCGACAAGCTCGAGAATGAGGCGGAGCTCGCGGGCGTGATGGGGCACGAGATCGGGCATGTGATGGCCCGCCACGGCAACCAGCGGATGTCGAAGCAGAACCTGTTCAATATCGGCCTGCAGGCCGGCGCCGTCGCGGTCGGCTCGGCCGACCAGAGCGGGAAGTTCTCCAAGTACGGCCAGCTCGCGATCCCGGCCCTGTCCGTTGGCGGCAACGTGGTCCTGCTGAGCTACGGACGCGACGAGGAGATGGAGGCCGATGCGCTGGGCATGCAGTACATGTCGGCCTGCGGCTGGGACCCGGCCGCCCAGCGCGCGGTAATGCAGATCCTGGAGCGCGAGTCGCAGGGCTCCAGCCCTCCGGAATGGCTCAGCACCCACCCGACCAGCGCGACCCGCATCCAGCGCATCGACGACCTGCTCCGGAATCAGTACTCCGATTCGCGGGGGAATCCCGGCTACGTGCTCAACGCCAAGCAATACGAGCAGCGCATGCTCTCGCGTCTGGCGAAGCTGCCGGCGCCCCAGCAGAGCACCGACGCGTCCGCGAGCCCCGCGCTGCGCCTCGAGGATTCGACGACGTGGTGCGCGATCTGTGCCGCAGAGGCGAGGCGGGACGCGCAGCTCGCCTCCCGCTGATCCGGTTCTTCACCCGGATCAGCCCACCGGGCCCCAGAAACGGGCCCAATTCTCCCACGCGAACCCCCGGACCTCGTCGTCGCTCCAGCCCGCGGCGACGAGGGCGTCGAGCAGCTTGGCCAGGTCGCGTGGCGTGTCGATGCCGCGGGGCAGATCGGTGGCCCTGATCCCGCCGTCCATATCGGTCCCCAGCCCGACGCCCCGCCGGTGGCCCATGACCTCGCAGACATGCTCGACATGGCGGATCGCCTCGGCGATCTCGGGGCGATCGGTCGGGTCCTCTCGGTTGAGACCGGTGCGGATGAAGTTCCGGACCAGGTTGAGCCCGACGACGCCGCCCCGCCTGCCGATCTCGGCGATGGTCGCGTCGGCGAGGTGCCGTTGCCAGTCCTTGTTGCGTTCACCATCCAGGAGCGCCCGGCAGTTGGAGTGCGAGGCGATCACGGCCGCATCGGTGTGCGCGAGCAGCTCGTCGGTCGCGACCTGGGAGAGGTGCGACAGGTCGTGGACGATCCCGAGGTCGTCCATGCGCGTGGCCAGCTCGCGTCCGATCGCCGAGAGCCCGGCGCCGTGGCCGTTGCCTCCGGCGTAGCGTGACCCGCGCCACCACGCCATGCCGATGGCGATGACGCCGCCCTCCGCCCATTCGCCCAGCTGGTCGGGCGTCTCGATCGGATCGGCACACTCCATGAGGATTCCCAGGAGCATCGCCTCCCCCGTGTCGGCCGAGACCCCACCCATGCCCCGTTTGGGCATGAGGCGGATCACCCCGCCATCCCGCCAGGCGTGGTACAGCTTGAGCTGCCGCATCCCGGCGCGCCACGCCGCGGCGGCATCGCCGAGCGGATAGGCGAACGCGCCCTCCTCGGTGTCGGCGCCTGCCGTCGGCGCGAGCGCCTCGGTGAAAATCGTGCCCAGGCACCCCCGGACCGACCCCGCTCGGAGCGAGGGCAGTGTGACGGCGGCTGGGAGCAGCCGGCCCCGGCAATCGTCCAGCTCGGCGTGCATGTCCCTGCCGATCTCGGCGAGGTAGGCCAGGTCGAGATGGGCATCGAAGAGCGGCTGGGTCATGGCGTCTCACAGGGGGTGGTGCCGGGGTGGACCGGTCGTCAAGGTCCTCCCCCGGTCGGTGAAATGTAGGGACCCGCCTCCCCAGATACACTGTGGCGGAGCGTGGGCACTCTGACCCGCGCCAGAGCCTGGAGGATCGCGATGGGGAATGGGTATATCGGGCGGCTGCGGGGTCGGCGCCGGGGCGGTATCGTGGCCGGCTGCCTGATCGCGCTGGGCGTGGTGGTGGTGCTGCTTGTCATCGGCGGCATCATCGTGGCGATGAACTGGCGGAACTGGACCGGGCGGGGCCTGCACGCGATCGCGCAGAAGAGCATCGCCCAGAGTTCGCTCCCCATCGAGGAGCAGAACCAGGTCATGGCCGTGATCGACAACTTCACGGCCGAGTTCGAGGCCGGGAAGGTCTCGGCCGGGCAGTTCGGCGAGGTCTTCAAGCAGTTCGGCGAGAGCCCGATCGTCCCGGCCATGATCGTCGCGGGTATCCAGACCGAGTACATCGACAAGTCCACCCTCACCGACGAGGAGAAGGCCGAGGGCTCGAAGGACCTCAGCCGGTTCGTCCACGGCGTGCGCAACGGCCAGATCTCGCAGACAAAGATCGACGATGTCACGCAGCCGATCGCGGCCCCGCTCGGCAGCAACAGCAAGTTCGCGATTCACTCGAACAACGTCAATATCGAGCTGAAGAAGCCCGAGGATGTCACGCCCGAGGAACTCAAGGAGTTCCTGGGCAACGCCAAGGCCGAGGCCGACAAGGCCGGCGTCGCCGACGAGAAGTTCATCATCGATTGGTCGGACGAACTGCAGAAGGTCATCGACAAGGCGCTGGGACGTATCCCGGCCGACACGCCCGCCGATGCCCCCCACGACGCCCCCAGCGAGAGCGGGGGCTGACCCGCGGAATCAGTGCGGCACATCCAGCGGTTCGCGTTTGAGCGTGTGCCGCTGGCGGAGCCTCACACAGTCGATACCCACCTTGTAGCCCTGTGAGTTGGGGTTGATCCCGACGCACTCGAGCCGGATCTTGTGCTCGCCCGCGGGGGTCGCCAGCTCTCCGAACCTCTGCTGGACCACCTTGATGTCCTTGCCGTAGCAGTCCACCGGGTTCCCGTACTTCTCGCCATCGAGATAGATCTGGTAGATGCCGAAGTCGTACGAATGCGTCAGCGGCAGCACCAGGTTCCGCGGCTGGCCCTCGGGGATCGTGAACGCGAACTCCACGCTCGACCCCACGCCCTGACCATCGAAGAAGAGCTGGCCGTCGCCCGTCCACGCCGCGCCGCCCTGGAGCGAGACCGCCCCGCCCTCGGTCTCGGCGACCGCGAGAAGCTCCCTGCCCTGGATCACAAGGTCGATCTCCGGCAGCTTGCGGTCCCCGGCGGGGGGCAGGGTCGCGAACCGCTTGGGCTGCCCCCGCTGATACCAGAACGCCACCGTCGCGAAGTCGTCCTCACGCTCGACGTGCCCGTTGATCTTGCCCGTGGTCGTCTCGTCGGCCGAGATCCAGCCCTTGTGCTCGATCTCGAAGCGGAGCGTCTTGCGGAACCGGATCGGGTCGGCGATGTGCCAGCGGTACATCGTCCCCGTGTCGCCGAGTTCGGCCAGCCAGCCGTCGCACCGGCTCACGCCGAAGTAGGGGAACGTGTCCTCCTGCATGCCCCAGGCGTTCTCGAAATAGTCTTCGGTGCCCGTGCCCCAGAGCGTGGGTGAGGTGTCCCCATCCACGTAGAACTTGTCGTCGCCCTCGCCGAACCACTGCGGGCTGCGGGAACGGACGCTCATCACCGTCCCGACATACTGCCCGCCCCCCTCGGGCGCCTCGATGTCGGCCACCAGGTAGTCGTGCCCCATCACGGTCGGGAATTCCTGACGGTACTGCGCGCAGAAATAGGCCGAGTCCTTCGGGAGCGAGGCCTCCTTGGTGTAGTCGATCTGGTAGTAGAGGGCCGCGAGCACGCGCTCGCTCTCGTTGGTGACCGTGATCCGCGCCGACCTGAAGAACGGCATGGGCCAGAAGCAGTTGTACGAGTCGCCCCCCTGCACCTGCACCGGCACCGAGCGGACGGGCGCCCGCTGCCCGAAGCCGCACGCGAAGAAGTCTCCCAACGGGGTCTCGACCGCGGGCTGCTCGCTCCCGTCCCAGTACATCCGGAGCACGATCTCGTCCGGAGCCGCGGAGCCGCCGCCGGAGATCCAGCTCGCGGCCGCCTCGGGGAAGGTGAACCAGATGTGCGTGATCTTGCCCGGCCCCTCGAGCTCGGCCAGCGTGTAGGTCTCGCCGGGCTTGATCCACCGATTGTCGGCGTTGGACCAGTCGTGGGGCGAGTTCGAGGCGACGCGTGCGGAGGTGGCATCGCGGGGGCGGGTGAGCTCGTCGAGGGACTGAGCCAGGGCGGAGGAAGCCAGGACGAGGGGGACGAGAAGCAGGCACTTCATGAGGAATCACTCCGGATCAATCCCGTGGGACGCGTGCGGGGAGGTCTCGTCCGGGCCCGCGCGTCCGGCGGTGGCGTTCACTGTGCGCTTATGGACCCCGTCGCGCGTTGCAACGGAAACGGGCATGGCAGGATTCGGAGGCAGTATGCGAGGCCGGGATGCCCATGCGGCGAGCATACCGATTCCGGCCCGCGACGGGCCGGCCACCCCGGCACCATGCCCCCGGCGGGTGCTCAGGCCTCGACGGTCCCCAGCCGCTCCGCCACCGTGATCTCGGCACCTGTCTTCGCGACCACCTCGTCCCTCGTCACCCCCGGGGCCACCTCGGTGAGCGTGAACCGGTGGGCCGAGTGGTCCATTTTGAGCACGCACAGGTCGGTGATCACCATGTCGATGCACCGCCGACCGGTCAGCGGGAGCGTGCACTCCTTGAGGATCTTGCTCTCGCCCTTCTTGTTGCAGTGCTCCATCATGACAATGACCTTCTTGACGCCCGCAACCAGATCCATCGCGCCGCCCATCCCCTTGACCATCTTCCCCGGGATCATCCAGTTGGCGATGTCGCCCTCCTGGCTGACCTCCATCGCGCCCAGGATGCACATGTCGATATGGCCGCCCCGGATCATCGCGAAGCTGTCCGACGAGCTGAAGAAGCTGGCGCCGGGCCGGGCCGTCACGGTCTGCTTGCCCGCGTTGATCAGGTCGGCGTCGACTTCCGCATCGCTCGGGAAGGGGCCGATCCCCAGCAGCCCGTTCTCGCTCTGCAGCCACACGTCCATCCCGTCCGGGATCCAGTTGGCCACCAGCGTCGGCATGCCAATCCCGAGGTTGACGATGTAGCCGTCGCGGAGTTCGCGCGAGGCACGCCTGGCGATCTGGTCACGGTTCAGGGGCATGACCCTAGAATACGGTCTCGGAGCCGGGCCAGCCACCGGCCGGCGGAGGCGGCGCGTGTTCGAACGCAGTCAGGACCAGATGATCTCGAGGCGGGCCTTCCTCGGGCGCATGGCCGTGAGCGTCGGCCTCGCCGGGCTGGTGGTCGCATGCTCGCTGGGCATCGGCGTCGCGGGCTATCACTGGATCGCCGACCTCGGCTGGATCGACTCGATCCTCAACGCCGCGATGATCCTCACCGGCATGGGCCCGGTCGATCAACTCCATACCGACGCGGCCAAGCTCTTCGCCTCGGCCTACGCCCTCTTCTCGGGCATCGTGTTCCTGAGCACGATCGGGATCGTCGCCGCGCCCCTCGTGCACCGCCTCATCCACCGCTTCCATGCCGTCAAGGAAGGGGCGCGTCCGCGTGGCTGAACGCGAGAGGCCAGCCGAGAGCGTCGCCGAACAGGCCCTCCAGGGCCGGCGCGGCCTCACGCTCCTCGCCCTGCTCCACTCCGCGCGTCTGGTCCTGCCCTTCGTCGTCGCGCCGCTGGCCGTCCTGCTCATCTGGCACGAACTCCACGGCCTGGACATGCACCAGCTCCGCGCCGACATGTCCCGCGCCCATCGCACCGACATCGTCCTCGCCGCCTGTGCCGCCGTCGGCTCGGTGATCTCCATGGGCCTCTACGACGCCGTCGCGCTCCGGGGCCTGACCTTCGGCCGGAGGTGGGTCATCGGCGCCGTCTGCTTCGCCTGGACCAACTTCCTCACCCTCGGCCCGATCGGCGGCCCCGCCGCCCGGTTCTTCCTCTACCGCCGCGCAGGGGTGCCCAGCCCCGAGATCGCCGGCCAGATCGCCAGGCTCTATGTCGGAGGCTGGGCGGGCGCGTTCGGGGTCTTCTTTAGCGCCATACTCCCCCTCCCGCCGGGGCCGCTCTGGCTCGCGGTCCACGCCGCCATCGCCGCCCTGCTTGCACCCGCCACCGTGCTCGCCTGCAACGCGGCCCTCCGCCGGTGGCGTCCCAGCCTCGCGGCTCCCAACGCCGAGGCGGCGAAGATGGGGCTGATCGCCTGCCTGGAGTGGAGCCTCGGGATTGCCTCGTTCGTCTTCGCCTCCAGGGCGCTCTCGCTCCCCTCGACGCCCGCCGAACTTGCCCGCATCATGATGCTCGGACATGGTGCGGGCATGGTCAGCATGGTCCCCGGTGGGCTCGGGGCCGCCGACGCGGCATGGCTCAAGCTCGAGACCATCGGCGGGCTGGCCGCCAGCGACGCCGCGGCCCATGTCCTGCTCTTCCGAGCGATGTTCTATCTGCTTCCCTGGTCGGTCTCCCTGGTCGCCCTCTATGTCGTGCTCGTCCGGCAATCGGCCCGTGCAGAACGATGGCTCCGACGCGTGCTCGCCGGGGCGCTCTTCGTCAATGCGCTCATCCTCCTGGCCAGCACCGCCACCCCCGGCGTCCGCGACCGCATCCACGCCATGGCCCAGTGGATGCCCGTCGGCATCTTCGACGCCTCTCACGGCGTCGCCGTCGTCGCGGCCGCGTGGATGCTGTTCCTCCTGCGGGGCCTCCTCCGGGGATACCGCGCCGCCGCGATCATCGTCGCGGTGCTGCTCCTCACCTCCGCCGTCGCGCACCTGCTCAAGGGCGGCGATGTCGAAGAAGCCGGCGTCTGCGTCCTGCTCCTGGTCCTCCTGCTCGGGGCCATCCAGAGCTTCCGGAGACGCGGGCGCGTGCCGATCGGCTGGGAGTTGGCCCTCGCCGCCGCGGGCGGCTCGGTCGCGTTCTTCCTCGTCGTCGGCCTCGCCGCCTTCGAGAAGGTGCCCTACACCGCCGACCTCTGGACCCGCATCGGGCCCCGGGCCGGGGCGTCCCGCATGCTCCGGGGCAGCGTGCTGGTCGGGCTGGTCGGTGCGGCCGTGCTGATCCGGCAGGCGGTGCGCCCCGTCCAGGAGCGTGTCCAGGCCACGGCCGAGGAGATCGCCAGGGCGATCCGCCGGCTGCGCGAGCGCCCCGGGGGCGCCTCGTCGCAGTGCGTGGGTGCCGGCGATAAGGGCGTCTGGGAGTCGAGCGCGGGCGGCCTGGCCGTCTACCAACGCGTCCACGACAAGATGATCGTCTACTCCGACCCGATCGTCCCGCCCGGGGGACACGGCGACTTCCTCGCCGAATTGCTGGCCTATGCCGACCGGGAAGACCTCGACCCCGTCTTCTACGAGACTTCCGACCTCTGGCTCGGACCGCTCCACGAGTTCGGCTTCTCCTTCTTCAAGCTCGGCGAGGAGGCGGTCGTGCCGATCACGGGCTTCACGATGGCGGGCGGAGACTGGGCGGGCATGCGCCAGATCGTCCGCAAGGTGGAGAAGGCCGGCTTCTCCTACCGAGTGTGCGAGCCCCCGCACCCGCCCGAACTCATCGAGCAGGCCCGGGCGGTCAGCGACGCGTGGCTCGCCCACAAGGATGTCCGCGAGATGCAATTCTCGATCGGCTACTTCTCAGCCGAATACCTGCAGCGGTTCCCGATCGCCGGTGTCTTCGACGCCGAGGGCCGGCTGGCCGCCTTCCTCAACGTGCTCGAGACCACGACCGACGCCACCTTCGATTTCATGCGCTTCGAGGCCCGGCGCGTGGACAACATCATGGACTACTGCATCGGCAAGACCATGGTTTGGGCCGCCGAGCGTGGGCGCACGCGATTCAGCCTCGGTATGGCGCCGCTCGCCGATGTCGGGACGCACCGAAAGTCCCGCGTGTTTGAGCGCGGGGCCCGGCTCGTCTACGAGCACGCCGAGCGCATCTACAACTACCGCGGACTCAAGGCATACAAGACCAAGTTCCACCCCGAGTGGGAGCCCCGCTATCTCGCCTACCAGGGCCCGTGGGCTGTCGCCGAGTCGCTCGTTTCGGTGATGCGCCTGATCCACGCGGGCGACCGCGAGAGCCGCGCCCGCATCGCCGCCGCCCGCGGTTTGCCCTGAGCCGCCGCCGCGCAGCCCGGTCGGGCTCCCAGTGCCGTGGCGTTGGGGACGCTCCGTGCGACGCCCAGCGAAGCCAGTCCAGCGCCGCCCGACCCGCCTCCGTCGCAACCATTGCTCGGTGCTGCGCCGCGATGCTCCTCGGCGCGGAGCGCGTCCGAGGGACCCCTGGATTCACCCCTCGACCGCTTCGAACGCCATCCGGTAGCCCGCGCGCCAGATTGGGTACGCCACCTCGCTCCGAAATCCCACAAAGCGGTTCGGGTCGAGCCCGAGCCGCTCGAAGAAGAACGCCGTCAGCGCGGCATGCCGCGAATAGGCGGGTGAGGCGGCCTGTGAGATTCCCCGCCCAAGCAACTGCAGGCGAGGCTGGCTGGGGAATCGGGTGATCCACCGGTCGTCGCCGGGGCTCGAGAGGTTGGGGTACCACATCTGCGCGTCGACGCTCGGCCGGAACCGCCGCTCCAGGCGTTCCTCGACGTACACATCGAAGATCAGCTGCCGGGTCGGGGCGTTCACCAGCGTCCAAATCTCGTCGAACGTGGTGGCCCCCGACTCGTCATACATCGGGTGCCGGGAACGCTCCCCGAGCATGATGTCCAGCTCGATCTCCCCGGAGAGCGAGTCGGGGTCGATCACCTGCACCAGCTTGCCCTTGCTCCCGCGGCTGGTCACCGTCGGGAGCGGGCGAGTTGTGAAGGGGGCAAGGATTGCCGACTGCGTTTTCCCCGCCGCGGGGGCGTCGTCCAGCAGGCGGGCCGGCCCATCCGGCTGCTCCAGCGTGAGCGTGTTGCCCGAGCAAAGCACCATCGGCATACCACCCGGACGGATCCGACTGCCGATCACGCCGTGCGCGAGCATGCGTTCGAGCATCGAGTCATCGTCGGCCGCCGGCTGGAAGACATGCAAGCTGACGGCTGTGTCGATCCGCCGTCCCGTCACCCTCGCCGCCGCTTCAAATAGCCCCGCCCGCTCCGCCTCGGCTTCCAGACTCCCGGCCTCCGGCCTCGCCCGGCTCGTCGTCAGCCGGGCCGCCAGCTTGGCTTGGCTCCCGCCGATCTGGTCGAGAAAAGCCTCGAACTGTCGGACCGCCGCCGCGGCGATCTCGATGGCCTGCTGAGGTACACCATGCCCCCGCACGGCTTCGAGGAATTGTTCGAGCCCGCGGACGCCGGGCAGGCTGACCAGCGTCTCCGGCGTCGCCGCGGGCTCGGCCAGGGTCTGCACGATCCGCTGGCAGGTCGGGCGGACGACGTCGAGGTACCTGGACAGACCGCTCGCCGCCTGGGCCTGTTCTGGGAGCGCCCTGAGAAGTCCACCGAGATCGGCACGGAGCCGCTCGGCAATCCGCACCGCATGCTCCCTTTCTTCCTGGGACAGCGGGGAAACGACCGAGCGGCGGGGTGCAACCCTGACAGAAGGCATGACACGGACGATACCAGAGTGGCCTGGGGCCGTGTGTCTCGCCCCATCGGCCCGCACGAAATGGCCATCTGATTCGTTCGGCATCGAACCCCCGCAATCCCGAAGACGGATCTCCAAGAAGTTCCCGAAGTCGTCTTGACCTCAAGACTGTTCTCAGTATTATTCTCAGAACAGATTTCATGTCCAGGCCAATGCGAAGGAATCTGGACAAAAGCAGGGGCTCAGCACGGGAGCATGGCTCATGCGGATGGCAGCAATGACAACCTTGGGGGTGATCCTGGCGGCGGGCGCGGCGGCGCACGCCGGCGGCATCGAGATGCTCCCCGGCCTCGGCGGCTGGGGAGCCTTCGCGTACGACATCAACGAGTCCGGCGTGGTGGTGGGGGAGGCGTACCTGACCGGCGATGAGATCTCTCACGCCGTGCAGTGGACGGGTGGCCAGCCCACCGACCTCGGTGGGATCGAAGGCAACTCGGCCGCGTGGGCCATCAACGCCTCGGGTCAGGTGGTCGGGTGGAGCGACTCCGGCCTCGTCCGCACCGCGCTGCTCTGGGAGAACGGCTCCTGGCTCGATTTGGGCGCCGACATGAACGCCGCCGGGAGTTCTGTCGCGTGGGACATCTCCGATGGCGGGCTCGTCGTCGGGCAGGCCTCGCTGACCGGCGGCTTCGCCTCCGGGTTCGTGTGGAACGGCCCCGGCACCGGGATGAAGGCCGGCACGGTCGACGGCTTCAACGGCGGCGCCAACAAGGGCGTCAACGAGTCCGGCGTGACGGTTGGCCATGGCTTCTTCTTCGGCGACCCTGACCGGGCGATGATGGGCGTGCCCGACGGCAAGGGTGGGTATTCGGCACTCGACATCGCGCCCCCCGGCTACACCTTCAGCATCGCGACCGCCATCAACGAGGGAGGCACCATCGTCGGCTTCGCCAACGACGGACGGGGCCCCTGGAACGCCGCGATTTTCACCCTCGACAAGAACAACCCAGTCTTCTCGCTCGGCACCCTCCCGAACCTCGAGAACAGCGAGGCCTACGACGTCAACGATGACGGCGTGGTCGTGGGCTCGGCCTGGGACAACGACTTCCTGCTCCAGCCCCGCGCGTTCGTCTACTTCGACGGCGTGCTGCACGACCTCAACGATTTCCTCGACGCCGGCCAGACCGACTGGACTGTGCTCATGAGCGCCGAGGGCATCAACAACGCGGGCGATATCGTCGGCTACGGTTTGACCACCGGGGGCGACGTCCGCGCGTTCGTCTTCTCCGGCGTCATCCCCACGCCCTGCGCCGCCGACCTCAATGGCGACGGCGTCGTCAATACCGTGGACTACCTCGCCTTCCTCAATCTCTGGGCCGCCAAGGACAAGGGCGCCGACTGGAACGCCGACGGGGTCGTTGACACCCGCGACGTGATCGCCTTCGGAAACGACTGGGCCGGATGCCGGTGAGTGCGTGACCTCACCGGGTTCCGGGCACCCCTGATTGTCCTCACCGCTAGTGGAAGGAGAGTATCGATGTCCAAGCTGATCACCATGGCCGCCCTCGTCGCGGCGTGCGGAGCACCGGCGCTCGCGCAGTTCACCGCTGATTTCGACGGCGAGACCGAGGGCTTCCTCGGCCAGACCTATACCTCCGGCGGCATCACCTTCTTCGACGCCAACAACGTCAACGGCTTCTATCCGGATGGTCAGCCCTTCGACCCCGAGGAACTCGGCACCGACCTCATCATCGAGCAGTCCACCGTCGTCTGGAACGACTTCCCCCAGTTCGTCTCCTTCCCCAACACCCTCACCTTCGGCAAGTCCTTCATCGGCGGCGACAACGTCACGATCGGGCCGCTCGCCACCGCCTCGATGTCCGCCCCCGGCTCCTTCACCTCCGGCGGCCTCGACCTCATCTACTACGAGAACGGCCCCTGGGGCGGCATCACCGTCACCCTCGAGGCTCTCCTCGCGGGCCAGGTCGTTGACAGCTCCTCCTTCGTCGTCGCCAACGGCGGCGGGCGCGACAACCCCGCCGGCATCCACCTCGATGTGGCCGCCCCCGCCTTCGATTCGATGCGGATCTACTCGACCCTCAACGGCGACTACACGACCATCCGCGGCCTGGTCGACAACGTGACGCTCGCCCCCGCCCCGAGCGCCGCCGCACTGCTCGGCCTCGCCGGACTCGTTGCCCGGCGCCGCCGCCGCTAAGCGCTCGAGTCGCAACCCGCCCCTCCAGGCCGGACGATCGCCACCGTGGCGGTCGCCGGCCTTCTCATTGGTTCGAGCCGGAACATCGGCCCCGGTCAACAGCCGAGAAACGCCGCGAGGCTCGACAGGTCGGCGACCTCGAGATCCGGCTCGACCGGGGTCGCGGCCGGTGGAGTTGCCCCGCTCCCGATTCTCCCGGTACGCCGATTGACCCACACCGTCGAGATCCCCAGCGACTGCGCCGGCACGATGTCGTGGTAGAGGCTCTGCGCCACATGGAGGATCCGCGCCCCGGGCACGCCGAGCGTCTGCATCGCCCGCCAGAAGTGCCCTATCGCGGGCTTGTAGCTCCGCGTGTCCTCCGCCGTGATCACGGCCGCGAAGTCGAAACCCCGGCCCCCGATCAGGCTTGGCCTCGTCCGCTCGAAGAGATCGCGGTCGATGTTGGAGAGGATCGCCAGATCGTATCGCTCGGCGAGGCGCGCCAGGGCCCGCGGCGTGTCCCGGAACGCGGGCCAGTCTCCCACGGAGTCGGCGAATGCGCAAGCCTCTTCCGGCGTCGGGGTGAAGCCCATCGCCTCACCGACCCCGCGCGCCACCATACCGAGCACCTCCCGATACGTGCGGTACTCCCCCGCCTGCGCGGCGGGCTCGAGCCGGGCGTGCAGCGCGAGCAGTTCCTCGTCGCCCGGAGAGGCCGCGCCGTGGCGAGCGATCAGCCGGTGGAGGGCGTCGAGAATGCCCCGTTCCCAGTCGATGAGCGTGCCGTAGCAGTCGAAGGTGAGCACGGCGTAGCGGTCGGGGTCGAGCATGGGCAGCGCTACCTCCCTGAGGCGTCGCGGGGCACATCGTGCGAGAGGTCGTGCCCGCCCCTCCTGGTCGGCATCGAGGCCGAACGCTGCAGGCGCCGACGCAACCGCCTCGCCACCTCACCCCTGAAGAGCACCAGCCCGATCAGGAAGGGCACGACGCCGATGGCCCCGATCCCCACCCAGTGGAGCATCCCCGCGCGGATCGCCATCTCCGCGCCCTCCGGTTGATCCAGCGGGTGGTCGATCGCCCCCTGGTACAGACTCGAGAGCTGCAGCAGCGCCTGCACGATGCCGAAGAGCATGATCCCCGCACCCGCCAGCATCAGGAACAGTCCCAGGGCCAGCCGCATCGCTCACCGCCCCCCCGCGCCGCGCGCGCCCGACAGGCTCCCCGCGAGCAGACGCACGCCGGCCCAGCCCCCCAACATCCACGCCAACGCCTGCAGCAGCGCCGAGACGGCGCGCGCCAACCCGACGGGTCGAACCAGCGCCGCGAGGAGCGACGCCGACCCGCGCACCCGCACCTCCGGGGGTATCGCGTCGAACACCGCCGACCACACGTGCTCGGCCGCGACGGCCAGAACCATGAGCACGATCGCATCGGTCGCCAGCGCCGACGCGGGACGCACCGCGAGGTACTCCGACACCATCCCGTGCAGGCGAGTGAGAGGCCCGCGTCGAGGAGGTTCGTTGTCGCTCATGCGCTCACCCCTGCCGTGTTGTCCGCTGCTCGATCCGCTTCTCGCTGCGCGTGCACACGACGCGGTCCACGAAGTTGCCGGGCGTGTGGATCTGGTCGGGGTCGAGGCTCCCCGTGGGGACGATTTCCTCGACCTCGGCCACCACGAACGCCGCCGCCGTCGCCATCATCGGGTTGAAGTTCCGCGCCGTTTTGCGATACACCAGGTTGCCAAACTCGTCGGCCTTCCACGCCTTCACGAGCGAAAGGTCGGCGTAGAGCCCCGTCTCCAGGACAAACTCGCGCTCGCCGGTGTTGGCATTCGACGCGTTGATCCCGGCCTTGTGGCGAGGCGGGCGCATGCGGCGCGTCTCCTTGCCCTCGGCGATCAGCGTCCCCGCGCCGGTCGCGGTAAAGAATGCGGGGATCCCCGCGCCCCCCGCGCGGATGCGTTCGGCAAGCGTGCCTTGCGGATTGAACTCCACCTCGAGTTCACCATCGATGAACTGCCGCTCGAATGTTGCGTTCTCCCCCACATAGCTCGAGATCATCTTCTTGATCTGGCGCGTCTGAAGGAGCAGCCCGAGTCCCCAGTCGTCCACGCCGGCGTTGTTCGAAATACAGGTAATCCCACGCACCTTGGTGTCGCGCAGCGCAAGGATAAGTTGCTCCGGAATTCCGCACAACCCAAAGCCACCCACCATGACGGTGCATCCGTCAAAGAGGATCCCGCGATCCTTGAGATCGGCGAGCGCTGAGGCCGCGGAGTCCAGAGTTTTGTTTGGCATAGCGCAGCTCCTCTGGGTAGACTACCACATAAGTGTAGCCGGGACCGATGGAGGGAGGTCAACCGGGGCTGCGCTGCAGGGGGTGACCGATGTCGGCACTTGGGCCGTCGGTGGGAGTCTTGAATCGATTCGCCGCCCTGCCCGGGATCGCCGTAGTTGTCAGGTCTCCCGAAGGCACAATCCTCTACGCGAACCAGACCGGCCTCCGCGTTGACGGCACTGGCGGCGGCGAGGAGCACCTCGGGCGCGATCTCGCAGATTGCGATCCGCGCGAGTGGGCCGATGAGCAGATCGCGCCCCTGCGTCGGGTCGCCGAGACCGGCGAGCGCCTACTCGTCCGCTACATCTGGGAAGGCAAGCGCCTCGAGGCGCAGTACCACCGCATCCCCGCCGATGAGGAGCGCGACACGCGGATCCTCGTGATTGTCCGCGAGAACGCCACCGATGAAGTCCTCAATCCCGAGGGCCACGAGGCCATCCGCTGCGATATCGCGAACTTCGGTCCGCTCGCCGCACGCACCTCAAGAGAACCCGCGGTGCCGGCCCGCATCGGCCCGCGCACGTCGGCGAAAGTGGTGGGGGATCCCCGCGGCTGCTCACACCGCTCCGTCAAGCGACACCGGGGCTCGATGGCAAGAACGCCCGGCAAAAGCGACCGGGTGCAGCTCGCCTGCATCGCGCACTCCGCGGGACTCGAACTCCGCGATGCCCACGCAAAGCGCGTCGGCGGCCTTGCGGAGCCTGGAATGAAGCCCGCGAGCGTGGCCGAGGCCAGGCCGCGGGGAAGTCCGCCCGGGTGCGACGGTCGCGCGGCCCGGTGGAGTGAATGAGCGAGAAGTCGCGCCAGACTACGCAGTCTCAGCGGCAAACGGCCAGGAGCCGAAACATGGATCCCAATACCGACAACATCTCCGACATGATCTCGCTCTTCGGCGCCGCCGCGGGCGTCGGCATCGCCGTCGTCTCGATCGACCAACTCGTGCTCTACCACAACAGGGAGGTTGCCAGGCTCTACAAGAACGACGAGACCCTCGACCTGCGCGGGCGCACCCTCGCCGACCTGTTCCCGCCCGCTTGGGTTGAGCAGCGGGCCCGGATCCTCCGCGAGATCGCGGCCGGCGGGCCGCCCGTCGTCATCCGCTCCATCATGCACGGTCGCCAGATCGAGGCGACCCTCCGCGGCATCGAAGAGGAGGACGGCGTGGTCCACCGGATCCTCACCATCGTCCACGCCGGGCAAACACCCGACGACGCCCTCCCCGGCGGCGTCCGGGTCGTCGAATCCGACACCATCGATCTCGGGAAACTCCACGTGCTCACCTCGCGGGAGCTGGAAGTCCTCGCCCTCATCGGGTGCGGCCACAGCGCGAAGGAAATCGGCTCGATCCTCGGCTGCTCCCACCGCACCGTCGAACGCCACCGCGACGCCATCGGCAAAAAGCTGGATGTCCAAGACCGCGTCGCGCTCGCCTCGATCGCCCGGGCCGCCGGCCTCGAGCTGGTCGACGCCCAACGCCGCCGCATCGATGTCGGGAAGACGCCCCCGACCCAGACCCGACTCGCCGAGCCCAAGCCCCAGGCCCCCGTCAGGCCGACGCGCCCCGCGGATTGAACAGGTCCTGCTGGTTCCGCACCTCTCGCGGGCGAGCGTTCAGGTCCTCCAGTTCGTGCTGGATCTCCTCGATCGTCGACATCTTCAGGTGCTCGCTCGCAAACCGGATGTACGCGATCGGGTCGATCTCCCGCAAGCGACGCATCACCCGCTCCCCGATCACCGCCGCGTCAACCTCCCGCTCGAACTCGCGGCTGAGTTCCTCCTCCACCTCCTCGACCACCTTCCGCTTGGCCGAGTCGGGCACCGGGCGCTTCCCGCAGGCGTTCATGATGCCGGCCAGCGTCTTCTCCGCGTCGAAGGGCGTCCGCGAGCCGTCCCGCTTCACCACCATCAAGCGCGACGTCTGCTCGACCCGCTCGTACGTCGTGAACCGCTTCCCGCACCCCAGGCACTCGCGACGGCGCCGGATCACCCGCCCCGCCTCGCTCGCGCGCGAGTCGATCACCTTGTCGTTGTCCTTCTCGCAGTAGGGGCAGATCACGTCGCGGGCACCTCTGCGCCCCGGGCGGCCGGCCCGGCGGCCGGCCCATATTGACGTGCTTTCACCCGGGCGTCAAAGGCGGGCATTTCGAGGCGAACGATGGCCCCATCCCCTTCCTCACCCAGGGTTGGCCGCCCAAGCCCCGGCGAAGCCCGCCTCCGAACCCCGCCTCCACCCGATTCGCACGGTGGCTCTCGCCATCCCCGCCGCCCCGGGCCGGGTCCGCCTCAGTTGTTGCCCGGAGCCCGCAGCGACGTACGCTCCACGCCGGCAGGTGCGACCTCACGACCCGCGTTCGGGTCCCGGTCGAGGGCGTGGATGATCGCGGCCGCCTTCTCCTGGATCTCCTCGCCGCCCTGGATGATCAGCGCATTGGTCCTGGCGTCCGCCGCCACCGTGCCCCCAAGCGGCGCGAGGGCGCCACGGAGGATCGGGGCGAGCTCGGAAGCCGTTGTGGAGCCGAGTGGGTAGACCTCGAGGCTCACGGAGACCACGGCCGCATCGGGCAGCTTCGTCAGGCCCGGCGTGATCACCTCGGGCGACCCCGCCCCGAGCATCTCGAGCATCGGCGCCATCTCGATGTCAGAAGTCACGGCGGCCTCGGCGGCGGTGATCTGCGCGATCTCCAGCCCCGGGAGCGCACCGGCGTCGGCGTGCTCGCCGGCATCATCCATGAGCTTGGTGAGCAGCCACGCCACCCGCTCCTGCAGGCGAGGCGGGCCGCTGACGAAGAGCTTGTCGCCGGCCGCGAAGATCGCGCCGACATCCCCGCCGTTGTGCACCCACGAGTCGGGCTCGATGATCTCGGTGATCAGCTCGACGAGCACCCCCGACTCGTTGGTGACCTCGAGCGGCTCGTCCGCGTTGAGCAGGCCCGAGACGTCGTAGGTCACCAGCTCACGGTCGCGCCGGTCGAAGAACCGCTGCGTCGCCACCTCGAGCAGGCCGCCCTCGGAGCGGTAGGCGATCCGCTGCGCGCCCTCGAGCCCCAGGCTGTCGTTGATCATCCCGAACGCGCGCTCGGGCGACTGGCCCTGCAGCGGCAGCTCGTCCACGCTCTCGTCCGGCGCCGCCACCCCGTCGAGGTCGCGCCAGTGGATGTACGCCCGCAGACCCTGCGACTCGGCGAGAAAGTGCACCAGCGCGCCCAGCTCCTCCGGCCCCTGCATCGCGGCCTCGATCGTGACGCCGCTCGCGTCGTCGTTCGAGTAGAAGCGGCTCACGATCGGGAGATCCCGGAGGATCGGCACGACCCGGATGTTCCCCGACGCCTCGGGGCGCACCTCGAGCGACAGCTCCGCCGAGGTCCCGGCGGCGTCGTCGGCCCGGGCCGCCGGGGGGGTCGAGGGCTGGCCCGGCTGGCTCTGCTGGTACGCGAGCGCGCTCAAACCCAGCGCGGTCCCGACGGCGGCGATCAGGCTGAAATGCATGATGGTTCTCCCTTTGGGTGTTCTGCTGGCGTCCCGGTAACGATGGGCGAGCAGGGCGAGGTCGCCCAGCTCGCTGATGGATTTGTGGATGGCCTCCGCCTCGTCGTGGCCCGCGAGCATCAGATCACGCACCCGCTCGCGCAGATGCGCGTCAAGCTCGTCGCGGATCTCGGCCGACTCACCCGAGGGCAGGCGAGCGAGGCGCAAGAGCCGATCGAGCCACGCCCCGATCGAGTCGGCCGACTCGGGCCGCTGGCCAGCGCCGCTCGCCGTGCCCGGCGGGCTCTCGATCCCAAGCCGGCTCATGCCGTCGCCTCCGCGTCTTCCGGGGGCAGGAATGCCTGCACCAGCCGCTGATGCTCGCGCTGCGCCTGGGCGTGCTGGGCCAGGCGCCGCCGCCCCTTCGCGCTCAGCCGGTACCACTTCCGCCGCCGCCCCTCCGATCCCTCCTCGGCCCGCTCGGAGCGGACGGTCTCCCACGTCGCCATGACCAGCCCGCCCTTCTCGAGCTTCTTGAGCAGGGGATAGAGCACCCCGGCCGTCAGGCGGAGCCGGTCGTCCGACCGGGCCGCGACACGCTTGGCGATCGCGTACCCGTACAGAGCCTCCTCCGCGAGCACGCTGAGGACGACCAGTTCGGAGAGGGCGGTGTCGGGTCTGGAGGCCATGTCGTCAATATATCGGTATCGGATATATCTGTCAACCCGGCCTTTGGGGGAATCTCCACGGGGTTGGCCTCAACCCGGGCCCGAATCCCGCCGTATACTGCCCCACATGAGCCGCCTCCCGACCACCACCACGACCACCACCGAGACCCCGCCCGCCGGGGGGTGATGTTCGTGCGTGAGCCCGACTGATCCCGACCCGGCCCCGCAGGCCGGGTTTTTGTTTGGCCACTTGATCCCCGACCGACGAGTACCCTTGCCACAAGCACCCAGGATGGAGCCCCCCGATGAGCCCCGCAGCCGCGTCCAGCACGATCCGCGTCACCCTCCCCGATGGCTCCGTCAAGGAGTTCGACGGCCCGGTGACCGCCTACCAGGTCGCCGAGTCGATCGGTTCGCGCCTCGCCAAGGCCGCCGTCGGTGCCAAGATCGACGGCGAACTCGCCGATCTCCAGGCCCCGATCACCCAGGACTGCAAGCTCGCCATCGTCACCGAGAAGACCCGGGAGGGGAACGCCGACCCCGACGCCCTCTACCTCCTCCGCCACTCCACCGCCCACGTCATGGCCGAGGCCATCCAGCGCATCGTGCCCGGGGCTCAGCTCGTCTACGGGCCACCCCTCGACACCGGCTTCTACTACGACATCCGCTTCCCCGACGACCGGCCGCTCAAGGAGGGCGACTTCGAGGCCATCGAGGCCGAGATGGCCAAGATCGTCAAGGAAGACCGCCGGTTCACGCGCTACGAACTCGACGCCCCCAAGGGCCTCGAGAAGCTCAAGGGCGAGGGCAGCAAGTACAAGGTTGACAACGCCGAGCGCGCGATCGCCGCGAGCGGGGCCAACGGCGCCGAGGGCGTCATGCTCTCCTGGTACGCGACCGGCGAGCCGGGCAAGAACTGGGAAGATCTCTGCCGGGGCCCCCACGTCCCCAGCACCGGACGCATCGGCGGTTTCAAGGTCATGAGCCTCGCCAGCAGCTACTGGCACGGCGACGAGACCTCCGACCGCCTCACCCGCGTCTACGGCACCGCCTTTTTCTCGAAGAAGGACCTCGACGAATACCTCGACCGCCTCGAGCAGGCCAAGGCCCGCGACCACCGCGTGATCGGCAAGCAACTTCGCCTCTTCCACATCGACGAGACCGTCGGCCAGGGCCTGATCCTCTGGACCCCCAACGGAGCCGTCGTGCGCAAGGAACTCCAGCGCTTCATCAGCGAGGAGCTGAACAAGCAGGGCTATCTCGAGGTCTTCACGCCCAACATCGGGCGGCTCGAGCTCTTCCGCACCAGCGGCCACTTTCCCTACTACGCCGACAGCCAGTACCCGCCCGTGATCGAGCGCGAGTCGCTCGCGGCCCTGGCCGCCGAGGGCTGCTCCTGCGCGCAGCTCTCCAACAAGCTCAGCGCGGGCGACATCGACGGGTACCTGCTCAAGCCGATGAACTGCCCCTTCCACATCAAGATCTTCGACAGCGCGCCCCACAGCTACCGCGATATGCCCGTGCGCCTCGCCGAGTTCGGCACCGTCTACCGCTGGGAACAATCCGGCGAGCTCAACGGCATGACCCGTGTCCGAGGCTTCACGCAGGACGATGCCCACCTCTTCTGCACCCCCGAGCAGGTGCAGGCCGAGCTGCTCGGCTGCCTCTCGCTGGTCAAGATCATCTTCGGCACCCTGGGCATGAAGGACTACCGCGTCCGCGTCGGCCTGCGCGATCCGGACTCTTCGAAGTACGTCGGCAATCCGGAGAACTGGGACAAGGCCGAGGCCGCCTGCCGCGAGGCCGCCAAGACCCTTGGCGTCGCCTTCAGCGAGGAGCCCGGCGAGGCCGCGTTCTACGGCCCCAAGATCGACTTCGTGGTCAAGGACGTCATCGGGCGTGAGTGGCAGCTCGGCACCGTCCAGGTCGACTACAACCTGCCCGAACGCTTCGACCTGTCCTATATCGGCCCCGACAACAAGCCCCACCGGCCCGTCATGATCCACCGCGCCCCCTTCGGGAGCATGGAGCGTTTCTGCGGCGTCCTGATCGAGCACTTCGCCGGCGCCTTCCCCTCATGGCTCAGCCCCGAGCAGGTCCGCGTCCTGCCCATCAGCGAGAAGACCAACGACTATGCCGAACGCGTGCTCGCCCAGCTCAAGGCCGCGGGAATCCGGGCCACCATCGACACCGGCAACGACCGCGTCCAGGCCAAGATCAAGCACGCGGCCGAGATGAAGATCCCCTACATGGCCGTCGTCGGCCCGCGCGACGCCGAAGAGGGCAAGGTCTCCGTCCGCGCCCGGGGCGTGCAGCACGATCTGGGCGCGATGCCTCTCGCGGACTTCGTGGACGGCCTCAAGGCCGAGATCGCCGAGCGCCGCGCCGAACTGGGCGTCAAGCCCGCCTGACGCAGCCCCACCCTAGAGCGCCCGGCAAGGAGCGAGATGCCCGCGACGCACGAACTGCACCCCGACTTGGCCCTCATGCACGGCCAGTTCTCGCGCGACGTGTCCCCGGCGCTCGTCATCGACCCCGGCGACACAGTGCGCCTGCACACCCTCGACGTCACCTGGGGGCTTGAGAACCACCGGGGTCTCGGCCTCGACCGTCCGCGACTCCGCCGCCCGCCCGGCGAGCCCCGCTACGACGGGCCCGCGATGCTCGGGCCCATCGCCATCCGCGGCGCCAAGCCCGGCACGACGCTCCGCGTCGACATCCTCGAAGTCTCGCCCAGCGCCTGGGGCTGGACGTTCGCCGGCGGCGACGGCGGGCCCAACGCCGCGCTCAACCGGGCGCTCGGTGTCGCCGACGCGCCCGCGGCGCTCGTCCGCTGGACCATCGACTCCAAGTCCGGCACGGCACGCAGCGATTTCGGGCTCCGCGCCCCGCTCCGCCCCTTCCCCGGCATCCTCGGCCTCTGCCCCGCCGCGCCGGGGTGGCACTCCGGTTGGGAGCCGCGCCGCACCGGCGGCAACATGGACTGCCGCGAACTCGTCGCGGGATCTTCGCTCTACCTGCCCATCGAGTGCGAGGGCGCCCTCCTTTCCGCCGGCGATGGCCACGCCGCGCAGGGTGATGGCGAGGTCGGCGGCAGCGCGATCGAGTGCCGCCTCGAACCGCTCGTCCTCCGCCTCGCGCTCGAAGATGCCCCCGCCCCCGCCGGCCCGCGCATCCGCACACCCGGCGGCTGGTGCTTCCTCGGCTTCGGCGGCTCGCTCGACGAGGCCGCCCACGCCGCACTCAACGCGGCCGTCGACGCCCTGCAGCACCGGCTCGGCGCCGATCGGACCACCGCCCTCGCCCACGCCAGCGTCGCGCTCAGCCTCCGGGTCACCCAGGCCGTCAACGGCGTCGTCGGTGTCCATGCGGTGCTCCCGGACGAGGCGCTCGAATCACCCTCCCGCTGAAACCCGGACCGCCGCCCCCGCGCGCACAGGGCGGGAGGCTCCCGCGCGCCGCCCCGACGGAATTGTGAGTTTTTCTTCCGCTTGTCCCGCAACGACTTGCGCCTGGTGCGCGACCGCGTACCGCCGCGATCGCGCGCACAAACCAGCCCCGGCACCCCAGGTTTGAGGGCACCGCGCGGCCCGCCTTCGACATCCCGGTTTGGCATCGAGTTTCGTTCCGGTGACGGGGCGGGGGATCTCCGCCACGCACGCTCCGGGTCGGTCCTCTCGACAGGAGGCCCCCCGGAGTTCTTGAGTACTCAGCAATCGTGCAACGTCCGCAAGCCCGAATTCGGCAACCAAGGAACCCCCGCCCCGCTCACCCTTTCCCGACCACTCCCCAGCCTGCCACCATTCGGCCGCCCCGCCCGACCCGCGACGCACCCCCCTGGGCGTGCGGGCGGCCGACCGGTGCGCACCACCGCCGGGCGCCGGAGTGTCCCGGCCGACTCCAACGCCGCCCCCAGGCGTGATCGCTACTGGAAGTAGAGGATGAAGCCCACCACGATCGCCATCTTGGCGATCCAGTTGATCAGCAGGACGATCCACGCGTCCTCGATGTCGACATCGAAAAAGTTCATGAACAGGATCGCAAACACCGCCCCAGAGAAGCCGACGCGGTAGAGGCCGAACGCCGGGATCAGCATCGAACAGAAATCCACCGTCGCGTAGAGCGCAGTCAGGCGCAGCAGGTTCAGCAGCGGCGTCCCAAGGTCGCCGAGAAAGGTAAAGCTGATCAGCAGGATGACGAACCCGACGACGACCTCGGCGAGCAGGAAGATCGGGTACCCCACCATCAGCCAGTAGTCTCCCCCGCGTTGAGAACAGCACCGCCAGCGCCATGCTCGCGAGCGCGAGCGTGATCGCAGGCTTCAGCCACTCGTTCCGCACCACCTGCCGGGCCGTGTCGTCGTCCCAATCCCGCCGCTTGTTGGCCCGGATCCGAGTCCCACACTCCGGGCACACCGGATCGCGCAGCCCCCGCAGGTCGTACCCGCACTCGCGGCAGAACTTCCCCCGCTTGCCCTGGTGCGTGCTCTTCCCGACGCTGGTCGTCGCCTGGATCCCCTTGTCCTTGTCGAACCCGCAGTGCACGCAGATCTTCGCGTCCGGCGCCATCGACCGGCCGCAGATGGGGCACGGCGTCACCGGCTCGACATGCCGGACCAGGTCGATCGGGAATGGGCTCGCCCCTGGGTCGATATCGAGAGGATCATCCGAGCGCGCCGGGCCCGCGGGAAGCGGCGCCGGGGCCCGGTGTTGCCGCTCCTCCTCGAGCCGCTTGTCCACGCACGCCTTGCAGAAGTAACGCCCCTGACGGTCCCGCACGCGTGGTCGGTCGGCGCAGTCCTCCCCACAGAGCCCGCAGAGTTTCTCCATCGCCCGTCCCCAGGGTTCGCGCCCGCGAGTCTACCGCGCCGCGTCGGGTGGCGGGCCGAGCCGGCAATAGGTCGTGTACCGCTCGTCGGTCAGCTCGAAGAAGGGCCGGAACTCGATCCCCTCCGGCTCGGCCCGGAAGTGCAGGGGCGAGCCCTCCACCGGGTGGATCCACGTCTCCGGGTCCTCCTCGGCGTGCCCGAACGAGACCTCCCCATCGGCCAATGCCACCAGCATGACCGGCCCGCACATCAGGGCCGCCAGGTCCGACCCCTCCCGCGAGATCGGCTCCCAGTGCAGGTGCTTCGGCAGATCCACCTCCACCGTGTTCTGCTTGTCCCAGCCGAAGTAGACGGGAAGGTACCCCCGTTTCGGCGGGGCCAGAGGCACCGGCTGACCATCCACGCTCGCCCGGATCCCGTCGCGGGCCCACCCCGGCAGGCGCAGGAGCAGCACGAAGTCCTGCGGCCCGTCGGTCGAGACCGAGAGCGTGACGTGGTCATCAAACGGGAAACCCGTGGTCTGCTCGATGCGCACCTCGCCGCTCGCCCGTTGCCAGACCAACCTGGACGGGGTGTAGAGATTCACCGCCAGCTCGTTCTCGCCGTGCAGATAGACATCGAGCGGGTAGTCGGCAGTGATCTGCGCGAAGGTGCCGGCGCAGCAGGGCCACCGATCACGGAAATACCGCTTCTGGGCCCCGGGCGAGTAGTCGGAGTAATAGAACGTCCGCCCGTCGGGCTGCATGGGCAGCGCGCCGAGCACCCCGTTGAGCAGGATGCGTTCCATGTGGTCGCCGTAGCCGGCCTGACCGGTGTAGCGGATCAGGTTCCGGTCAAGATTGACGCTGGCGTACGAGCCGCAGATGGTCTCGAAGTGGCTCTTCGTGCTCGTGAGCATGGACTCCAGCTCGTTCCCTTCGGGATCGACGAAGCGTTCGTTAGGCCCCCAGCCCCCCGAGGCGTATGTCTGGGTCCGGGCGAGCCACGCCCACCCGTTGCGCGCCGCCGCCAGGTAGAGCCTGTCGCCCGTGCTCTCGTACGCCTGGCACGCCGAGACCAGCGAGTTGACATGGCTGTAGGCGTGCCGGTCGGTGTGCAGCGCATTCTCCCCCTTGGCCATGTCGGACCAGTAGTACTCGGTCGCGTCGAACTCGCGGGCGAGGTCGAGGTAGCGCTGCTCACCGGTGAGTGCGGCGCAGCGGTAGAGATTCTCATCGAGGGTGTACCACTCGTCGTGCCGCCGGTCCAGGTGCGCCGCCGCCCAGTCGGTCATCTCGCGGAGCACGTCGAGCGCCTCGTCGCACCCCGCGAGCTGGTAGGCGTCCCGCATCCCCGTGCAGTTCTTGTCATAGATGTAGCAGCCCCAGTCGTCGAAGGCCTTCTGCGAGGCATAGAAGAAGCCGTCGTCCCGGAACGAGGCGTGGAACCCCGAGACGAGGCGTCCCACCTTCTCCTTGAACGCGGGGTCGCCGGTGTCCGCGTAGTACCGCGCCAGGGCAGAGACCCACTGGCCGAAGGGGTGCGCCCCGGCGAAATCCTCCGGATCGTACCACCCGCCCATCGGCCCGCCCGGCGCCGCCGCGCCGTCGCGCGTTCGGAAGCCGTGCAGCAGGTTGTCCTCGTCGAGCGCGAGGAAGAATGCCCGGGCCTCCGCGGCCTGGTCGCCCAGCGGGCCGCCCGTGAGATGGACGTCGGCGCGATCGAAGGGCTGCAGAAGGGCGAATGCGCCCTCCGCCTGGGGCTGTGTCGGCGCCCCCGCCGGGTCCTGGGGCTGGGCCGACACGCCGGTGAGCAACCCGGCGACGGAGAGCAGAACGACGGCCGGAGTGGTGGCGGGGTGGGCGTGGTGCATGGGCTGTTCCCGTTCGAGCGGTTAGGTCTGGTTCTGCGCCGCCGCGGCGAGTCGACGGAGCGCGTCGAACGCCTCCATCGGCGACATGCGGTCAAGCTTCAATTCACGCAACTCGGCGACCGCCGGGTGCTCCAGGTATTCGGTGAAAAGCGAGAGCTGCCCGCCCGGTGGCTCGGCCCGCCTCGGCGGCTGGATCGTCGGGCGGTGCTCGCCCTCCCGCTGCACGCTCAGCGACCCGAGGACGTCCCGGGCCCGCCCGATCACGCCCCGCGGCAGCCCCGCGAGCTTCGCCACGTGCAGCCCGTACGACTGGTCCGCCCGGCCCGGCACGATGCGGTGCAAGAAGACGATCTCCTGGTGGCCCTCGGGGCTCGTCCACTCGCGCACGGCGACCTGGAGATTGGCCACGCGCCCGGGGAGCTGCTCCTCGAGTTCGGTGAGTTCGTGGTAGTGCGTGGCGAAGAGCGTGCGGGGAGCGGAAGAGCGGCTGATGCCGGGAGAGGCCGCGGGCGAGCCCTCGCTACCACTCCCTCTCTCGATCTCTTCGTCTCTCCGTCTCTCCTCGCCGGCCAACCACTCCGCGATCGCCCACGCCAGACTCAGTCCGTCGAGCGTGCTCGTACCGCGCCCGATCTCGTCGAGGATCACCAGCGATCGGCCGGTGGCGTGGTTCAGGATGTTGGCCGTCTCCGTCATCTCGACCATGAAAGTCGACTGACCCCGGTGCAGCGCGTCGTCGGCCCCCACGCGGGTGAAGATCCGGTCGGCCAGGCCCACGGTCGCGCGATCGGCCGGGATGAAACTGCCCGTGTGGGCCAGCAGGCTCAGGAGCGCGACCTGCCGGATGAAGGTGCTCTTGCCCGCCATGTTGGGGCCGGTGAGCAGCGCCAGCGCCGGGCGGCTGCCCCCGTCGGGCCCCGCGCCCTCGCCCAGTTCCACGTCGTTGGGCACGAAGTCCGAGCCGAGCAGTTCGTCCAGCACCGGGTGTCGCCCGTTGTGGATGGTGAGCGTCCGCGTCTGGACGATCTCCGGGCGACGCCAGCCCCGGTGGGCCGCCTTGTCGGCCAGGGCCAGCAACGCGTCGAGCTCGGCCACCGTCGCCGCGAAGGTCGTCACCGGCCCGACCTGCGCCCCGGCCGCCTCGCACAGGCGCCGGAACAGCGCAAGCTCCCGGGCGAGCGCCCGGGCCTCGGCCGTGGTGACCCTCTCCTCGAAGTCCTTGAGTTCGGGCGTGATATACCGCTCGGCGTTCCGGAGCGTCTGCTTGCGGGTCAGCCCGGCCCGGTCGATCCGGTCGCCCAGGTCACGCACCTGGACGCTCGTCAGCTCGATGTAGTAGCCGAAGACCGAGTTGTAGCCGACCTTGCATCCCGCGAGCCCCTGCTCCTCGACCAGTTTCCCCTGGTACGCGGTGAGCCACGCCCCGGCGTCGCGCTGCAGCGATCGGGCCTCGTCGAGTTCGGCGTCGACCCCGTCGCGGAAGAGCCCCCCCTCGCGCAGGTGCGCCGGGGGCTCGTCCACGCACTGGGACAGAATCATCGCGCCCAGGGGCTCGAGCGCGTCGCGCACGCCCGTGAGGCGGTCCGCTTGCTCGGCAAACGCGGGGGCCGGGGCGAGCACCTCGCCCAGCCGTCCGAGCGTGTCGAGCGATCGCCCGAGGGCGACCAGGTCGCGGGGCGTCGCGCGGGCCAGCGCGATGCGCCCGGCGATGCGGGCGACGTCCTGCACCTCCGCGAGCGACTCGCCCAGCTCCGTCGCCGAGCGCCGGTCCTCGACCAGGGTCGCCACGCAGCGCTGGCGCGCTTCGATCGGCCCGGCCTCGCCCAGCGGGGCGCAGAGCCAGTCGCGGAGCAGACGCCGCCCCATCGCGGTGCGGCAGGCGCCCGCGCCGGCTTTGGCGCGGAGGAACAGCCCCAGCAGCGAGCCGTCCGCATCGCCGGCGCCGGTCGGGCGGATCGTCCGCTCGACCTCGAGCGCCCGCAGGCTGATGGCGTCGACGACGCAGCGGCCGGCGTCGGTCTCCCGCCGCGGCGGCTGCAGATGCGCGAGGGTCGGGGGGCGCGTGCCCGGGCGCGCGTCGCGGGGCTCGTCGCCCATGGGCGTCTGGGTCTCGCGGAGGTACCGCAACACCGCGCCGGCCGCGGGGACGGCCGGGTCGTCCGTCGACAGACCGAACCCGTCGAGGGAGGTGACGCCGAAGGTCGAGCAGATCGCCTCGAGGGCCTCCTCGCGCCGGAAGTGCCAGCCCGGGCGGGGGGTTCCGGCGACGCCCAGGGCGTCCAGGGCGGCGCGGATGCGCTCGGGGGGGCGGTCGCTCTGCACCTCGGCGTAGAGCAGCTCGCGCACACCGCGTCGGGCCAGTTCGTCGCCGACACGCTCGCCGGGGGCGTCGAGCACCACGAAGGCGCCGGTCGAGGCCTCGACGATGGCGATCCCCGCGCGCAGGCCCCCGGGGGCCTCGACGAAGGCGACGGCGCCGAGCCGGTTCGGGGCCGCGTCGTCGAGCAGGCTGTCGTCGACGAGCGTGCCGCCGGTGACGACGCGGGTGACGGCGCGGTCGACCACCCCCTTGGCGTCCTTGGGGTCCTGGATCTGGTCGGCCACGGCGACCCGCAGCCCGGCCTGGATTGCCTTGCGGAGGTAGTTGTCGAGCTGGTGGTAGGGGGCCCCGGCCATCGGTTGTCCCTCGGAGCGCTGCGTCAGCGTCAGCCCGAGGACCTTGGAGGCGGTCACCGCGTCGTCATAGAAAAGCTCGTAGAAGTCCCCCATCCGGAAGAAGAGCAGGCAGCCGGGGTGGGCCTGCTTGAACCGCTGGTACTGCTGCATGGCGGGGCTGAGCTTGGTTGGGGCTTTGGGCGCGGCCATGGCGAACCAAGCGTAGTGGGGGCGCTGCCGCCCCGCGAGGGCGCAGCCGGACGCCTAATTCGCGAAAATCGGTCCGAGAGCCCGTGCACGGGCCCATGCGACGGCAAGATGGGTGATCCTGTGCGACGGAGGTGTGCGGATGCGTCGAGCGATAATCGTCTTGGTGGTCGTGGCGGCCTGGCTTGTTCGGAGCGCCGGCGGGCAGCCCGAGGTGGGGCCGGACGGGGCCGGGGGTGTCGTCGTCCCGACGGCCCAGCTCATTCGCGCGGCTGGGGAGAGCCTCGAGGTCGCCGGGCGGCCGGTCGAGATCGTGGCGACCCCGGACGGTCGGTTCGCCCTCGCCAAGGACAACCGCGGGCTCATCCTCATCGATCTCGCCGCGTGGTCGGTCGTTCAGGAACTCGCGATCCCGGGCAAGGGGGGGTCGATGACCGGGCTCGCCGTTTCGCCGGATGGGCGGCGCGTGGTGGTGACTGACGCGGGCAGCTTCGCGCACGTGGCGGAGTTCAGCGAGCGCGGGACACTGGCGTGGAGCGCTCGGATTGAACTGCCGGAGGCCTCGGTGGGGGGCGCGGCGTATCCGTGCGGCGTGGCGTTCCTGCCCGATTCCTCCCGCGTCGCTGTGTGCCTCTCTCGGGCCAATACGGTGGCGGTGCTCTCGCTCGCGGATGGGAGGGTGGAGCGGGAGATTCCGGTCGGCGTCGCGCCCTTCGGCGTCGTCGTCTCGGCGGATGGGCGGCGGGCGTGGGTGACGAATCGTGGTGGGCGACGCCCCGGGGCCGAGGACCGCACCGCGCCCTCGGCGGGGACGCCGACCGTGATCGACGAGCGCGGCATCGCGGCCACCGGGACCGTCTCGGTGCTCGATCTCGAGTCCGGGCGCGAGCTTGAGCAGATCGGGGTCGGGCTCAGCCCGGGCGGGCTGGCGCTCTCGCCGGATGGGTCGCGCCTGTATGTCGCGAACTCGAACTCGGACCAGCTCTCGGCGATCGACACGGCCTCGGGCGAGGTGGTCGCGACGGTGCTGGTGCGCCCGGACGAGGCGCTGCCCTTCGGGAGCATGCCCTCGTCGGTGGCCGTTTCGCCGGACGGGGCGAGGGTGTATGTCGCGTGCGCCGGGAACAACGCGTTGGCGGTGCTCGATGCGCCGCGTGGCCTGGCGATCGCGGGCTGGATCCCGACCGGGTGGTACCCCGGGTCGGTGGCTGTCTCGGGCGACGCGCTGCTCATCGCGAACATCAAGGGGGTCGGATCGCGGACGCCTGCGGGCGGCGCGCCGGGCCGGTACAACAGCCTGCGGCACCGGGGCACGCTCCAGAAGATCGCCGTGCCGGCGGGGCCGGAGCTGGGCGCCCTGACATCTCGGGCCCTCGCCGATGCGCGGGTGCCGGAGACGCTGCGGAGCCTCGAGCACGCCTCGGGCGCGGGCGGGGCGGCGCCGGTCCCGTCGCGGGTCGGCGCTCCGAGCGTCTTCGAGCACGTGGTGTACGTGATCAAGGAGAACCGCACGTTTGACCAGGTCTTCGGCGACATGCCCGGGGCCAACGCCGAGCCCGGCCTGTGCATCTACGGGCGCGAGGTGACGCCAAACCAGCACGCGATGGCCGAGCAGTTCGTGCTGCTGGACAACTACTACTGCAGCGGCGTGCTGTCGGCCGATGGGCACTCGTGGGCGACCGAGGGGAACGTGACACCCTACCTGGAGCGCAGCTTCGGCGGCTTCGTGCGGAGCTACACGTTTGGTGATGATCCGCTGACCTATTCCTCGAGCGGGTTCGTGTGGGACCATGTGCTCGCGGCGGGTCTGAGCTTCCGCAACTACGGCGAGTTCGACTACGCGGGGATCCAGCCGCGGGGCGATTACTTCTCGGTGTATGAGGACTGGCGGTCGGGGGCGGGCGTGCACACGTTCCCGCAATCGATCGGGGTGGAGAACCTGCGCCGGTACAGCTGCCCGACATACCCGGGCTGGAACCTCGACATCCCCGATGTGCTCCGGGCCGATCGCTTTCTCGCGGAGCTTGCCTCGTTCGAGCGCGGCGAGGGGGCATTGCCGAACTTCGTGCTGGTCTACCTGCCCAACGACCACACGGCCGGTACGGGCCGGGGCCATCCGACCCCCCGGGCGCAGGTGGCCGACAACGATCTGGCGTTGGGCCGGATCGTCGAGGGGCTGAGCCGGAGCCGCTTCTGGGCGCGGACGTGCATCTTCGTGATCGAGGACGATCCGCAGGATGGGTTCGACCATGTCGACGGGCACCGCTCCACCTGCCAGGTGGTCAGCCCCTACTCGAGGCTGGGGTCGGTGGTCAGTGAGTTCTACAACCAGGGTTCGGTGGTGCACACGATGGAGCGGATCCTCGGCATCGCGCCGGCCAACCAGCTCTACGCGATGTCGCCGCTGATGTCGGCCTGCTTCGGCGAGACGCCGGACGTCACTCCCTTCGAGGCTCTGCCCAACACCGTCCCGCTCGACGAGGCCAACCCGTCGGCCGCGGTGCTCACGGGCGAGGCGCGGCGTCTTGCTGAAGCGAGCGAGCGGATCGACTTCTCGGTGTTCGACGCGGCGGACGAGGACACGCTGAACCGGATCCTCTGGCACGCCTCACGCGGCGAAGAGCCCTACCCGGCGGCGTGGGCGGGGGCGCACGGCAGGGGCCTCGCGGCCCTGGGTTTGCGTCTGGCAGAGCCCGGCGAGCGCGGTCCGGGCGTGACGGACTTTGACGACGACGACGATTGAACCCCCGGGGGGGGGCGGGCCGGGCCTCAGTGTCCCCGGGCCAGCACGCCCATCACGACTTCGATGAGGATGAGCAGGACGATCACGATCTCGAGGATTTCCATGCGCCGCCCGGTCTCGAACTGGGTGAGCTTCTGATAGATGCTCTCGGCGGTGTCGAGTTTGCGGAGGATTGCGGCGTCCCACTCGGCGAGGTGGGCCCGGGCGGCCGCGAGGTTGTAGACGCGGGCGAGGTGCTGGTCGCCCACGAGCTTGATGGCGTTGTTGACGCTTTCGAAGAGCATGGCGGCGTCCATCTGCGCGGTGGCGATGGCGCGGAGGTCGTGTCCTCCCGGGCCGCTGGGCCAGAGGCGGTGCGCCGCCTGCCGCTGGAGCAGGCGGTAGGCGCGTTCGAGGACGCCGTCGAGCTGGCGATCGAGCAGGCGCATCTCGACGAGTTCGACATTGACGTGCTCGAGGACGGTGAGCACGTCGGCGGGGTCGGGGTCGAGGACGATCGCGGCCTCCCAGCTGGCGAGGACGACATCGCCGGGGCCGAAGCTCACGCACTCGGCAACGGACTCGCGGACCTGCTGCTCGGAGAGTGCGCCGGGTTCGGCGCGGAGGACGCGTGCGAGGATGGGGGCGTGGTCGCGGAGCAGCTCGGTGGGCTCGGGCCGGCCGGGGCCGGGCAGCAGGGCGAAGAGCGCGTAGTCCTCGACGAGGGAGGCGATGCCGGGCTGGGTTACGGCGGGCTGGATAGCGCGGCAGAGTTCTTCGACGCGCCGGCGGCTGTCTTCGAGCAGGGCCCAGTTCTCGTAGAGCGCGTCGCTGAGGTGGGGCAGCTCGGCGAGCGGGCCGTCGAGGTTGACCCGGTAGCGGATCGAGACGGCGCCGAAGTCGAAGACGGTGCAATCGACGCTGGCGTCGGTCTGGGCGGGGGGGAGCGTCCCGGGGAGGGCGATGGAGCCGGCCTTGAAGGCCAGGCGGAGCGGCGGGGGCTCGTAGGCGAGCCAGGGGGCGCCGCGGCGGCGCTGCGTCGGGAGTTGCTGGCGGCTGGTCGCCTCTCCCGCGAGCGCGGCGGCCCGATCGAGATCGATCGAGAGCCCGACGTCGTACGCGAAGCAGACGAAGCACGATCCGCGGACGTGCGGGCGTCCGGCCGGTTCGGCTCCCGGCGTGTTTCGTTCGGCGTCTTGGTCTGCGGGCGCGGCCATACGGCCGTTCTCCCTTGCTTTTGCGGTGGCGTGCGCTCCGAGTATAGTTCGGGCGTGCCTTGGAGCGCGCCGCCGTGGAATCGAAGCCTCGAGAGTTGTTCCGCATCCTGCCGCAGCCGGACGACACGACCTGCGGCCCGACGTGCCTGCACGCGATCTATCGGTACTTCGGCGACGAGGCGCCCCTCGAGCAGATCGTGGGCGAGACCCGGATGCTCCGCGAGGGCGGGACACTGGCGTCGCTGCTCGGGATGCACGCGCTGAAGCGGGGCTACCGGGCCACGATCCATCCCTACAACCTCGACATCTGGGACCCGACATGGTTCCGACCGGGCATCGATCTGACGTCGAAGCTCCGGGCGCAGCTCGAGTACGAGCCGGACGAGACGTTCCGGTTCGTCAGCAATCGCTACATGGATTTCCTGGCCCAGGGCGGGCGGATCGAGTTTGCGGAGCTGACGAGCCGCCTGCTGCGGGGGTACCTCAAGCGGGGGCTGCCGATCCTCACGATGGTCAGCGCGACCTATCTCTACATGGAGCCGCGGGAGATCTGGAGCACGGGCGAGGCCGACGACGTCCGGGGCGAGCCCTCTGGGCACTTCGTGATCGTCTTTGCGCTCGACGAGGACCGGCGTTCGGTGAGCGTGGCCGATCCGCTGGGGGACGACCAGCCGTTCGGCTCGCACATCTACCACATCCGGTTCGAGCGGCTGATCTGCGCGATCATGCTCGGTGTGCTGACCTACGACTCGACGCTGCTCGTGATCCAGCCACCGGGCTGGGTGGGGCCGGTGTCAGAGGGGGCCGGAAAGTCGTGACGGGCCGGGCTGCTGGGCGCATCGTTGGTGGTGGGGTGGCTCGTCGCCCCGCGTGTCGCGGGTAGTATTCGTCCCGCCCGATGGCGCCTGGAGTGGCGGCGTCGGGCGGGCGTTGCAGGGGAATCATGGGGTCTTGCGTCGCAGGGCTCACGCGTCGCTGAGGAGGTTCGTTCATGATCGAACTCCGCGATCTGCGCAAGGTCTTCGGGCCTGTCGTGGCCGTGGACGGGGTCTCGCTCCGGGTCGAACGGGGCGAGGTTCTCGGGTTTCTCGGGCCGAACGGGGCGGGGAAGAGCACGACCATGAAGATGGTCGCGGGATTCCTGACTCCGACATCCGGAACGGCGGTGGTGGACGGCCACGATGTGCGAGAGGACTCGCTCGGGGTGCGCCGCGTGCTCGGCTACCTGCCGGAGGGCGCCCCCGCCTACCCGGACATGACCCCGGCTGGCTTCTTGAAATGGGTCGCGGACGTTCGGGGTTACAAGGGGGCCGAGCGGTCGAAGCGGGTCGCGAAGGTGGTCGAGCGGGTGCAGCTCGAGGGGGTGCTGCATCAGTCGATCGAGACGTTGAGCAAGGGGTTCAAGCGGCGCGTGGGGCTGGCGCAGGCGCTGCTGCACGACCCGGAGGTGCTGATCCTCGACGAGCCGACGGACGGCCTGGACCCGAACCAGAAGCACGAGGTGCGGGAGCTGATCCGCACGCTGGGCGGGCAGAAAGTGGTCGTGCTGAGCACGCACATCCTCGAGGAGGTGGAGGCGGTGTGCACGCGGGCGGTGATCATCGCGCGGGGGCGCGTGGTCGCCGACGAGACCCCGGCCGAGCTGCAGGCCCGCTCGAAGGTGCACAACGCGGTGCGGCTGCGGATCCCGAAGGGGGCGTCGGGCGTGCTCGAGGAGATCGCGGCGATGCGCCTGGTGGACGAGGTGCGGCGCGAGGGGGCAGACGACGGGCATATCGCGTGCACGATCGTGCCCAAGCGGGGCGAGGCGATCGTGGCGGCCGTGAGCCGGATCCTGCAGCAGCGCGGCGTCGAGGTCGATGGGCTGACCGTCGAGGCGGGGCGGCTGGATGAGGTGTTCCGGACCATCACGACCGGCGGGCCGGCCAAGGAGCGGAAGGGAGGGCAGGCCTGATGCACGCCGCGTGGTGTGTCTTCAAACGTGAGCTGGCGGGCTATTTCGCCACGCCCGTCGCGTACGTCTTCATCGTGATCTTCCTGCTGCTCACGGGCGTGTTCACGTTCGCCCACGAGCTGGGGCAGTTCTACGAGCGGGGTCAGGCGGATCTGGATCCGTTCTTCGGGTTCCATCCGTGGCTGTACCTGTTCCTGATTCCCGCGATCTCGATGCGGCTGTGGGCGGAGGAGCGGCGGGGGGGCACGATCGAGCTGCTGCTGACGCTCCCGGTGCCGACGTGGGCGGCGGTGGCGGGGAAGTTCCTGGCGGCGTGGGCGTTCGCGGGGATCGCGCTGGCGTTGACGTTCCCGGTGTGGATCACGGTGAACTATCTGGGCAGCCCGGACAACGGGGCGATCCTGACGGCGTACCTGGGCAGCCTGCTGATGGCGGGTGGGTTCCTCGCGGTGGGCTCGTGCATCTCGGCGATGACCAAGAGCCAGGTGATCGCGTTCGTCGTGACGGCGGTGGCGTGCTTCCTTCTGCTGCTCACGGGCTTCCCGCTCGTGCAGGACTTCTTCAAGGGCTGGGCGCCACCGCTGGTGTCGAACACGGTCGCGGGGCTGAGCTTCCTGACGAGGTTCGACTCGATCTCGAAGGGGGTCGTGTCGCTGCGTGATCTGGTGTACTTCCTCTCGCTGATCGGCACTGCGCTGGCGATCAACGGGATCGTCATCGATCTCAAGAAGGCGGGCTAAGGGAGGGTTGGGCAAATGGACACGCGCAAGGCCGCCATCGTGAGCCTGCTCTTGCTGATCGTGCTGTTCTTCGGGGTGAATATCGGCGCCGACCGGGCGTTCCGCCGGGCGCGGATCGACCTCACGGAGAACAAGCTCTACACGCTCAGCAAGGGCACGACGAACATCCTGAAGGGTCTGGATGAGCCCATCTCGCTGACGCTCTTCTTCTCGGAGGATCTCGCGGCGGGGAATCCGCAGATGCAGAGCTACGGGAAGCGGGTGCGGGAGATGCTCGAGGAGTACGCCCTGATCTCGGGGGGCAAGATCAAGCTCGAGTTCGTGAACCCCGAGCCGTACTCCGAGGGCGAGGAGCGGGCCCAGCGTGCGGGAATCCAGGGGCTGGCGACACCCGACGGCTCGGACTTTTACTTCGGCCTCCAGGGCGTGAACTCGACCGACGGGCGAGAGACGATCCCCTTCTTCGACGACCGCGAGGAGCGGTTCCTCGAGTACAACCTGAGCAAGCTCGTCTACAACCTGGCGAACCCGGAGAAGAAGAAGGTCGCGGTGATGAGTTCGCTCCCGGTCGATGGGGGTCCCTCGTTCCCGGGCTCGCAGCCGTCGAAGCCGTGGCAGATCATGACCGAGCTGCGGTCGATGTTCGAGGTCGTGAGCGTGCAGCCTGAAACGCCCGAGATCCCGAAGGACACGAGCGTGCTGCTGGTGATCCACCCCAAGCACTTCGCCGAGCCGGCGCTGCGGGCGATCGACGATTACGTGATCGGGGGCGGGCGGGCGATCGTGTTTGTGGATCCGGCGTGCGACGCGGACCTGCCGCCGGGTGCGGAGCAGAACCCGATGGCCGCGATGCAGGCGGATCGGTCGAGCGATCTCAACCAGCTCCTCGAGGTGTGGGGGGCGAAGGTCGAGCCGGGCCAGGTCGCGGCCGACACGAAGCTGGCGTTGCAGGGCCAGGGGCGGGACGGCCGGGTCACCTCGTATGTGCAGTACCTGGGGATCCTGCCCGAGGAGATGAACCACGAGGACGCGGTGACGGGCTCGCTCGGGCGGCTGCAGCTCGGGGTTGCGGGGTCGGTCACGCCGGTCGAGGGGGCCGGGACGACGTTCACGCCGCTCTTCTCGACCTCGAACGATTCGATGCTGCTGGATGCGCAGCAGGTCTCGATGTTCGCGGATCAGAACCAGCTGATCGCGAACTTCGTCAGCCGCGGCTCGCCGCTGACGCTGGCGGCGAGGCTCACGGGGACCGCCAAGAGCGCGTTCGGATCGGGCGCCTCCCCGGCGGGGACGGATGCGGCGGGCCCGCCGGCGCCGGAGACGGCATCGGCTCCGAGAGTCGGGGACATCAACGTGATCGTGGTGGCCGACGTGGACATGCTGACCGACCCGATGTGGGTGCGTGAGGTCCGTGTCGGGGGGATGGTGCTGGGGTACCAGCAGCTCTCGGACAACGGCAACTTCCTGGTGAACGCGGTGGACAATATGACCGGGTCGAACGATCTGATCAGCGTGCGGGCGCGGGGGTCGTTCACGAGGCCGTTCACGCTGGTGCAGGACATACGGACGCGCGCCGAGCAGAAGTATCTGGCGGAGGCGCAGACACTCCAGGAGAAGCGACGCCAGGCCGAGCAGCGGATCGCCGATCTCCAGAAGGCCCGGCCCGACCAGGGCGGGATGATCCTGACGCCGGAGCAGGAGAAGGAGATCCAGAAGTTCCAGGATGAGCTCGCGGCCACGAACCACCAGCTCCGCGACGTGAACTACAACCTGAAGAAGGACGTCGAGAAGCTGGGGCTGAAGCTGAAGATCGTCAACATCGCGGCCGCGCCGCTGGCTGTATTCGTCGTCGCCCTGGGTCTGGCCGCCGCCCGCGCGGCGCGGCGTCGTGCCCACCGGGCGCAGATGTCCAAGGCCCGGGCTTCGTGAACCCGTCCCTTCCGACGAGGGTGCCGAGATGAACGCAAAGACGCTGAAGATTCTGCTGGTCGCGACGGTCGTGGTGGTGGTGGGGGCGTTCGCCGCGCAGCGGTTCGGCTCGGCGGGCGCCAAGCCCCCGGAGCTGCCGGAACGTGTGGTGCCCGGGCTGTCGGACAAGATCAACGACGTCGCGTCGATCGATATCGCGAGCAAGGGCAAGAGCGTGTCGTTGTCCCGCCGGGACGGCGAGTGGGTGGTGGCATCGGCGGCGGGGTATCCGGCCAGGTTCGAGTCGGTCAAGAGCGCGTTGGTCGAGTTGGCGGACCTCAAGCCCCGCGAGCGCAAGACGACGGACTCGGCCCGCTACGCACGGCTGGGGCTCGGCGATCCAACGGAAGAGAACGACGCGGTGTCGGTCGAGCTCAAGGACGCATCCGGGGGTCAGATCGCGCGGGTCATCCTCGGGAACGAGGTGGCGGGGGGGAGCAGCAGCCAGCGGTATGTTCGCGTCGCCTCCGACCCCCAGACCTGGCTGGCCGAGGGCAAGGCGAGCCCGGCCACCGATCCGATGCAGTGGGTGGATCGCGAACTGATCCGGATCCCGCGTGATCGGGTGACGCGGGTCACGATCACGCACCCGGATGGTGAGGTCGTGCGCCTCGAGCGCGAGCAGGGCGGGAGCAACTACACGCTCGCCGATCTGCCGGAAGGACGCACACCGAAGGGCGCGGGCGAATTGGGCGCACCGGCCAGTGCGCTGGCGTATCTGCGCTTTGATGATGTGCGGAGGGCCGATGCGCCGGGCATGGAGCTTGGCGACGCGACGGACGCGGTGTACGAGACGACCGACGGGCTTCACCTCACGGTGAAGACCTGGCAAGTCGACGGCAAGACGTGGGCATCCTTCGTGGCCGAATACGTCGCCCCTCCGACGCCGGAGCAGCCCGAGCCCGCGGCGGCGGGAAGCGATGCGGCCAAGGACACCGCGGCTGAGGCGGGCGGCGAGAAGCCCAAGGAAGCGGGCGACGATGCGGACAAGTCGGCGGCCACGCAGAAGGAGGCTTCGGACCTCAACTCGAAGCTCGGTGGTTGGCTCTACCAGATCCCGGAGTATCAGGCGGCTTCGTTCCGCAAGCATCTGGCGGACCTGACCGAGGAGGCCAAGGCGGAAGCACCCGTCCCCGAGGCGGCGCCCGGCGCGAACGCTTGGCCGACGGACAACGGGGAGGATGAGCCGGTGATCGTGCCGTCGCTGGAGAGCAAGGATCCGGATTCGGGCGGCTGATTCCGACGGGCGGGCGGTGGGCTGGTATCGTGGCGGCATGAAGATCCGCGAGCTGGTCGGGGCGTTGGTTGGGGTGATGGTGGGGGTGCAGGTCGGGTCGGGCTCGGCGGCCTTCGGGCAGGCCGACGCCGGGGCGGCGGCGGGGTCTCCCTGGCGGGAGATCGGGGCGCCGGCGGCGTGGGAGACCCTTGGCGGCGATTTCGCGACGCTGGATGGGTTTGCCTGGTACCAGACCGGGGTGGATATCCCGGCGAATTGGGGCGGCGTGGGTCTGAGGCTGCTCTGCCCGGGCATCGACGACGCGGATGATTCGTTCTTCAACGGGGTTCGGATCGGGGGCGCGGGCGGCATGGGGCCGGGCGGGGCGACTGCGTGGAACCAGGCGCGGTCGTACAACATCCCGGCGGAGGCGGTGCGGGCGGGCGAGACCAACACGATCGCGATCCGCGTCTTCGACAGCGGGGGCGCGGGCGGGCTGACTTCGGGTGCACCGATGCTGCTGGGGCCGGGCGACGAGGTCCGGGTGCTCACGGCGTGGCGAATCCGGGCGGGAGACGATGAGGGGTGGGCGTCCCCGGAGATCGATGCGCAGCTCTCGGCGCTGGCGAAGCGGATGCGCACGCGGGCGGGGGATCCGCGGCTGGCCCGTGCGGTGCCGCCGCGCGAGCTGACGATGTGGTACTGCCGGCCGGCGTCGACCTGGACCGAGGCGCTCCCGCTCGGGAGCGGGCGGTTGGGGGCGATGGACTTTGGCGGGGTCTCCGAGGAGCGGGTGCAGCTCAATGAGGACACGATCTGGGCGGGGCCGCCGTATCCGGAGCAGCGGGAGGGCGCTGCCGAGGCGGTTGCTGAGGCGCGCGAGCTCTTCTTTGGCGGCCAGGCCGATCGGGGCGAGGCGCTGCTGCAGGAGAGGGTGCTGGCGGAGCGGATCTCGCCGCGGAGCTACCAGCCCCTGGGCGATCTGCGGATCCGGTTCGAGGGGCTGGGTGAGTGCACGGCGTATCGGCGGGGTCTTGACCTGGAGCACGCGATCTCGACGACGGCGTGTGTGATCGATGGGTCGCTGCACCTGCGTCGGGTGTTCGCGAGCCATCCCGCGGACGCGGTGGTGGTGCAGCTGAAGACCGATGCGCCGGAGGGGCTGACTTTCACCGCGTCGCTCGATCGGGAGGGCGGGGTCGAGCGGGTCGCTCTGGGCGAGGACGGGATGGCCATCCGGGGCCGGGCGCACCAGGCCGATGGGCACGAGGGCGTGCGTTTCGAGGGGCGGCTGCGCGTGATCGCGACGGAGGGCCAGGTGCACGCGGTGGAGGGAGGCGTGCGTGTGGAGGGGGCGTCGGAGGCGGTGCTGCTGATCACGGCGGCGACGGACTACAACATCGCAGACCCGGCCGCGCCGCTCGCGCGCGATCTGGGGGGGGCGTGTGCGACGATTCTCGACGCCGCGGCGGCGAAGGACTGGATGACGCTCGTCCGGGAGCACGTCGCGGACCACCAGCAGCTCTTCCGGCGGGTGCTGCTGGATGTGGGGCCCGGGCGGGTGGACATGCCGACCGATCAGCGGCTGGCGCTGGTGGGGGCGGGGCGGCCGGACGCTGGCCTGGAGGCGCTGTATTTCCAGTACGGTCGTTACTTGCTGATCGCTTCCTCAAGACCGGGCGACATGCCGGCGAATCTGCAGGGTATCTGGAACGAGCAGATGGAGGCGCCGTGGAACGCGGACTACCACACCAACATCAACCTGCAGATGAACTACTGGCCCGCGGAGGTCGCGAACCTCTCGGAGTGCGCCGAGCCCATGCTCGCGTTTATCGACCGGCTCCGCGCGGATGGGCGTCGGACGGCGGCGGCGCTGGGCTGCGGCGGCTGGGCGGCCGGGCACGTGACCGACGCCTGGCTGTGGACGTGGCCATCGGGTCAGGTGGTGTGGGGCATGTGGGTGACGGGCGGGGCGTGGTGCACGCAGCACTTCATGGAGCACTACCGCTTCACGCGAGATCGGGAATTCCTGGAGAAGACGGGCTACCCGGTGATCAAGGAGTCGGCGGAGTTTCTGCTCGACTGGCTGACTGAGGACCCCGCGACCGGGCTGCTGGTCTCGGGCCCGACGACCTCGCCCGAGAACGCGTACCGGGACGAGAGCGGGCGCGTGCTCCACGCGAGCATGGGGCCGGCGATGGACCAGCAGATCGCGTGGGACAACCTGACGAATGCGGTGGAGGCGGCCGGCGTGCTGGGGATCGACGACGAGTTCGTGCATCGGGCGAGGGCGGCGCTGGCCAAGCTGTCGCCGACGCGGATCGGGCCGGACGGGCGGCTGCTCGAGTGGGACAAGCCGTATGACGAGCCGGAGCCGGGGCACCGGCACATGTCGCACCTGTTCGGGCTGCACCCCGGGCACGAGTTCACGCTCGATGGCTCGCCGGAGATGCTGGCGGCGGCGAGGAAGACGCTCGACTACCGCCTCGCGCACGGCGGCGGGCATACGGGCTGGAGCCGCGCGTGGATCATCAATTTCTTTGCGAGACTCCACGACGGGGAAACGGCGCACGAGAATCTGGTGCAGCTCCTCTCGAAGAGCACGCTGCCGAACCTCTTCGACAACCACCCGCCCTTCCAGATCGACGGGAACTTCGGCGGCACGGCGGGCATCGCGGAGATGTTGCTCCAGAGCCATGAGGGGGAGATAGACCGGCCGCTCATCCGCCTGCTGCCCGCCCTGCCGAGTGCCTGGGAATCGGGGGTGGTCCGGGGGCTCCGGGCAAGGGGCGCCTTCGAGATCGACATCGTGTGGAACGATGGCGAGATCGTGGCGGCGGAGTTGCGGTCGCTCTCCGGGACGGCGTGTCGGCTGTGGTGCCCGCGGGCTTGCCGCGTGCTGGCCAAGGGTGGGGAAGAGGTGGCGACGAGCGGGCCCGACGACGTGGCGAGCTTTGACACGGTCGTCGGCGGCGTGTACCGGGTGGTGCCGGTGCGCTAGCGGTTTCGGGGGCTCTCGGGAGCGGGGTCGTGAGCTTCTCGCGCGTCGCGGCGGAGCTTGGCGGCGAGCCGGAGGGAGTTGCCGAGCACCGAGAAGTCGCTCAAGCCCATCGCGAGCGCGGCGTAGATGGGTCCGTGCTCGCCGAGCAGGCCGAGGGCCGCGGCGGGGATGGCCAGGGCGTTGTAGCCGAAGCTGAGCCCCAGATTCTGGCGGATCGTCCGCATGGTGCGTCGGGAGATCTCGAAGAGTTCTTCGATGGCGTGGAGTCGGTCGCCGGGGATGACGATGCCCGCGCTCTCGATGGCGACATTGGCGCCCGGTGCCCATGGCGATGCCGACGCCTCCGGCGGCCTCGGCCTCCGCGAGGGCGGCGGCGTCGTTGATGCCGTCGCCGATCATGGCGGTTGGGCCCTGCTCCGCTGTGCGGTTCCGGATGAGGCTGGCCTTGTCTTCGGGGGTGAGGGCGCCGCGGGCGTTTTCGGGGGCGATTCGCAGGCGCTGCGCGAAGGCGCGGACGACTTCGCTGCGGTCGCCGGAGAGCAGCGAGGGCTCGATGCCGCCTGCGCGGAGGGCGTCGATCAGGCGCGGCGCATCGTCGCGGGGCTCATCCCGGAAGGCGATGGCGCCGAGGACGTCGCCGTCGCGGACGACCACGCTCACGCTGGCGTCGTCGGGCATCGGGGGCACCTGGAGGCCCCGCTCGCGAGCGCGGTCGGAGGAGATGACCTCGACGCGGGCGCCGCGCACCATGCCCCCTAGGCCGACGCCGGGGGCCTCGCTGATCATGCCGGCCTTCGGGGTTTCCAGGCCCCTGTCCCGGGCGGCCTCGACGATGGCGCGCGAGAGCGGGTGGGTCGAGGCGCCGGCGATGGATGCGGCGAGGGCGAGCGGCTCGTCCTCGGCTTCTACGACGCGGGGCTTGCCGTGGGTGAGCGTGCCGGTCTTGTCGAACGCGATGGCGTGGACCCCGGCGAGGCGTTCGAGCGCGGAGGCGGAGCGGATCAGGATGCCGCGTCGGCTCGCGGCGCCGGAGGCGACCATGACGGCGGTGGGGGCGGCGAGCCCGAGCGCGCAGGGGCAGGAGATGACGAGCACGGTGGTGGCGTTGACGATGCCGTCGAGCCAGAGGCCGCCGATGAGGCCCCACGCGAGGAATGTGAGGAGCGCGACGCCCAGGACCGCGGGCACGAAGATGGAGGCGACCTTGTCGGCGGTGCGCTGGATCCGGGTCTTGCCCGACTGGGCGTTGAGGACGATCTCGGCGATGCGTGCGAGGGTTGTGGAGGCGCCATCGGCGGTGGCACGGACGACCAGGCGCCCGCTGAGGTTCATGCTCCCGGCGATGACGGGTGCGCCGGGGGCTCGATCGACGGGGATCGACTCGCCGGTGACGACCGATTCATCGAGGGAGGACTCTCCCTCCACGATCTCACCATCGATCGCGACGCGCTCGCCGGGGCGGACGAGCACGAGGTCGTCCGGCTGGACGGATTCGGAACGGATCGTCTCGCCGGACTGATCGTGCGGGCCGCTGAGCCGGGTGACCTCGTCGGGTTGGAGACTGAGCAGCTCGCGCAGGGCGACGCCGGCGCGGGCGGTCATGTGCGCCTCGAGCCAGTGGCCCAGGCTGATGAGCGTGAGCAGGCCCGCGGCCTCGGTGAAGTAGAGTGGGGGGTGGCCGTCGCCGCGGAGCATGCGGATGAGATTGGCGACCGAGAGCAGGAAGGCGGCGGCGGCGCCGATGGAGACGAGCGTGTCCATGTTGGTCGAGCGAGCGCGGGCCGCCTTGGCCGCGGAGACGAAGAAGGCGCTCCCGACGTAGACCAGGGCCATCGAGGCCGCGACGACGGTGACCCAGAGCCAAGTGCCGGCGTGGGGGTCGATCCCGAGCGGCTTGCCGAGCCAGTGGAGGGTTTCGAGCGGGGCCCACACGGCGGCGCCGACGATCACTCGCCATTTCCACCGGTGGGCGGCCTGGGTCACCCGCCGTTCGAGGGCGGCCCTCCGCTCGGAGAGCGATTCCCGGCGGACGAGCGGCGTGGCCTGGTAGCCGGATTGGCGGACGGCGTTGGCGAGAGCCTGTGGGTCGAGTTGTGTGCCGCGGATGCGGGCGGTCCCTCCTGCGAGGTTGACCTCGGCGGCGTGGACGCCCTGGGTCGAGCGCAAAGCTTGCTCGACCCGTCCGACACAGGCTGCGCAGTGCATCCCCTCGATGCGGAGTTCGGCGCTGTCGGTGGTGGTCGGGGTTTGGGTCGTGGTCATGTCCGGGCTCTGGCTGCCCCCTTTCGGAATCTCCCCCGGGGTCAGTCTATTCCTCGGGGTAGGCGAGGCCACCGCTCGGTGCAGATTCCTGGTAGTCTGCCCGCTCACGCACAAGGGGTTTGGTCATGCACAGGCACACGAACGGGTTCTTTCGCGGCGCGGGAATACTCACGGGGCTGCTGATGGCACAGTCACTGGGCGGGTGCGCAGGTTCGCACCGCACGTTCGGGAGCGACGCGGCCTTTTTGAAGGCGAATACGGACTCCACGATCGTGCTCGGGGCCGACCCGCACGGGCCGCGGGTGGCGGTGGTGGCTGATTACCAGGGGCGTGTGATGACCTCGTCGCCGACGGGCGATTCGGGGGTGAGTTGCGGGTTCCTCAATCACGACCTGATCGCGTCGGGTGAGTTGCAGCCGCACATCAATGCATTCGGTGGGGAGAACCGCTTCTGGCTGGGGCCGGAGGGCGGGCAGTTCGCGTTGTTCTTCCCGCCCGGCGCCGGGTTCAATCTCGACGACTGGCAGACTCCGCCGGTGATTGATTCGGAGCCATTCCGGCTGGTGGATTCGTCGAGCACGGTGGCTCGCTTCGAGCGTTCGGCGTCGCTGGTGAACTATTCCGGGACTCGCTTTGACCTGCGGATCAACCGCGACATTGAGTTGCTCGACAATTCGAAGATCGCGTCGGTGATCCATGGGCCGGTCGGCTCGATGAAGGCGGTGGGGTATGAGACGCGCAACCGTGTGACCAACACCGGCGCCAATGCCTGGACCAAGGACAAGGGGCTGGTCTCGATCTGGCTGCTCGGGATGTTCAATCCGGGGCCTCACACCACGATCGTGCTGCCGTATCGCGCGGGTTCGGAGGCGGAACTCGGCACCTACATCAATGACGAGTATTTCGGGAAGGTGCCCGCGGAGCGGCTCAAGCGGGCGAAGAACGTGTTCTTCTTCAGGGGCGACACGCAGTACCGCAGCAAGGTCGGCCTGCCGCCGGCGCGTGCCACACCCGTGGCCGGCTCGTGGGATGCGGATCTGGGGCTCCTGACGATCGTGCAGTACGACTCGCCGGGTCCGGGCGTGACGGACTACGTGAATTCGATGTGGGAGATCCAGGACAGGCCTTTCGGTGGCGACGTGATCAACAGCTACAACGATGGTCCGACGACTCCCGGCGGAAAGGCGCTCGGCGGGTTCTACGAGATCGAGACCTCCAGTCCCGCGTTGGCCCTGAAGCCGGGTGAGTCGGGGACGCACGTCAGCCGAACGATCCACCTCCAGGGCGACCGGACGGCCCTGGACGCGGTGGCCCGGCGGGTGCTCGGGGTGGGCCTGGATGAGATCGAGGCGGCATTTGGCACGTGAGGCCGGGCGGGCATACCGTACCTATAGGTCCGGAGTATGTCTCGATGATGACGCTAAGCCACACCATCGTGTATGTGACCGACATGGCCCGATCGACGGAGTTCTACCGCGATGTGATCGGATTCCCGATCCGTAAACAGTCGCCGGTGTGGACGGAGTTCGACACGGGGACGACGATTCTGGCGTTGCACGCGACGCCGCCGGACGCCCCGCCGAACCCGGCGACTCCGAGTCCGCTCCCCGGGGCGGGGCAGATCGGGCTGACCGTGCCCGATCTGGACTCGTACCACGAGAGGCTGTTCATGGCGGGGGTGCGCTGCACGCGGATGCCAAAGCGGGAGGTTTGGGGGACCAGGATTGGTCACTACCTCGATCCCGACGGGATGGCGATCGCGGTGAGCGAGCGCCGGCACTGAGCCCAACAGGCCAATGCAAAGACCCGCGGCCGACGGCCGCGGGTCTTGTCATGGATAGAGGTCGGTGTCGGTGCGGGCTCAGCGCCGGCGGCGGAGTCCGACGAGGCCGAGGCCGGCGAGGCCCATGGCGGCGGCGGAGGGGAGTGGGACGATGCGTTCGCTGCCGTTCTTCCCCCAGACGCTGTAGCCGCCGGGGAGTCCCTGGATGTGCTCGGCGATGCGGAACTGGGGGGCGTCGCCGGTCAGGGCCGTGCGGAGCTGCTGGAAGTTAATGCCGTTGTAGTCGAACTGGAGGACGAGGTACTCGCCCTGGTCGATGCCGTCCTTGCCGGTGCCGGGGCTCTTGGCCTTCACGGCGAGCAAGTTGCCCTGCCACGCACCGCCGAAGTTCTTGATTGAACCGGCGGGGTTGGGCGGGCTGCCCCCGTTGACGAACTTCACGCCGAGGGGCTGGGGGTTCTTGAGTCGGGAGTTCTCGAGGTTGGCGTCGCTGTAGTCGGTGCTCTCGATATAGATCGAGCGGATAAAGCTGCTGATACTGGAATCGTTGTGGAAGACGAAGTCGGCGTGGGAGCCTTGATCTACGAGGTCGACCCACAGGTTGAGGCCCGAGACATTCGCATTGTCCGCGTTCTCGAAGATTGTGATGTCGACGCGTTCGGCTTGAGCCGCCGCGGCGAGCGCTCCCAGAACGAGCACCATGCTGGCACGACGAAGCATTGTGAAACTCCCAGTCTCGGTTGTGTACTCGACTCTCCGGTGAGGGAAACTCCCCTCTCCAGGCGAGAGAATAGCCCGGGTGTTTCGTGGGGCAAGAGATTCGCCTCCGGCTGGGAGCAAGTTGGCAAACGACTCACTTGTCCGATTTTTGAATCGGCCGGCTCTGAGAGGACTTTGGCCGTCAGGGTTGCCCAAATCTCCACGAGGTTCGGGTATTCGGACTGAGTTGTTGTTTGGCCATCGAGGCCCGGATGAGCTCGATGGGGATGGGGCCCTGCGCCAGGACGCCGTCGTGGAAGGCCTTCTCGCTCATGGCGCCGGAGTCGACGAGTTCGTGGCGGAGCGCGCGGAGCTGGAGGCCGCCGATCATGTAGGCGCACTGGTAGAGCGGGGAGTACTGGCCCCCGATGTAGCGGCGGACCTCGCTGGCGGCGCCGAAGCGTTCGTGTCCCACGCGATCGACGAGGAAGTCGACCATCTCCTGTGGCGTCATCTCGCCCAGGTGGAACTTAAGGCTGACGATGATCCGGGCGCAGCGGTGCATGCGCCAGAAGAGCATGCCGATGCGGTCCTCGGGGGTCTTGGCCCAGCCCTTGTCCCAGAACTCCATCTCCCAGTAGAGGGCCCAGCCCTCGATGAGGAATGGGGTGCTGAAGGCGTCGCGGTAGGCGCGCTCCCGCTGGGCGACGAATCCCTGGAGGTGGTGTCCGGGGATCAGCTCGTGCGGTGTGACGAGGCGGGTGAAGTGGCGGTTGTTGCCGCGCATGGACATGATCTTGTCGGCGTTGGTCATCGACTCGTTGGGGTAGGCCACGCCGACGTGGTTCCCGCCGTAGTAGGCGAACGGCCAGAATCGCTGGTTGTCGGCGGGGATCATCTCGACCCGCCACAGCTCTTCGCAGAGCGGCGGCAGGGTGACGAGGTCGTTGGTCTTGACGAAGTCGATGGCCTCGCGGGCGATGTCGCGGATGAGGTCGTCCTGCTCGCCCGGGGGCACGTAGTCCTGCTTGACCTTCTCAAGCGCGGCGTGCCAGTCGTCGCCCAGGCCCATCTCGCGGGAGGCGCGGAGCATCTCCTGCTCGCACCAGGCGAACTGCTCGTCGGCGATCGCGAGCAGCTCCTCGGGGCTGTAGGGGATCCACTCGGCGCGGAGGTCGGCCAAGAGCTTCTCGCGCCCGATGGGGTCGCCGATCATGGGATCGTCGTCGTTGCCGTGGATGCCGGCGACGTCGGCGGTGAGGTAGCCGGCGTAGTCGTCGATCGCCTTGCGGGCCTCCTGCATGGGCGACTGAACCCACCACGCGAACTCGGGCTCGAAGCCGTTGTAGTGGTCGAACCAGTGGGACAGGACCCGCGAGACCTGGCGGACCATCCCGGCGGTGCGGTTGGCCAGGACCGGCGAGACCACGAGGCGGTCGTCGTCGGTGTTGGCGTCGTTGCGACCCTTCTCGATGCGGGCGCGGAGAGCGTCGATCTCGGGCTTGATGGCGGAGAGCGTCTCGGCGGCCTTGGCGTAGGAGAGCGGGCGCATGGCGGCGCGGTCGCGTTCGAGCCCGGCCACGGCGTCGGCGAAGGGCATGAGTGGGCCCATTTCGTCGAGGTGCTGGCGCGATGCGGCGGCCTCGTCGAGTTCGGCCTCGAGCATGGTGCGGAAGAGGAGGTCGTCGACCTTGCCGCCCTGGTCGAGGGAGTCGAAGGGGACCGCGCCGAGGCGGTCGAGCTGCTCGTGGGTGAGGCGCTCGAGCCGATCGAAGGAGGCGGGGTCGAAGGCGACGCCGTAGAACGAGGCGAGGGCCCGCCGGCTGGCGAGATAGTCGCTGATCGAGTCGACGATGGCGACGCTCGCTGGGGTGGAGGGGAGGTTGGTGGGCTGAGCACGAACCGCTGGGACAAGAGCGGCGATGCTTGCGATCGCCAGATTCCTCAAGCATGAAGACATGGTCGACTCCTGGTTGGTCGACGCAGAATAGCGGGTCGGTCGAGCCCCGCCGGGCGGCGGCTCAGGCTGTTCGGCTCGCGAGGGCCGCTGCCCCCCGCGCCGCGTGGAACTCATCGCTTCCGGCGGCGAGGTCCCATCCCGGGCGTGCGAGCGAGGTCAGGCCGTGTTCGACGGATGCCCGCAGGCCCGCGATGAACGGCGCGAGGCGGATCCCGATGCCGCCGGCCAGACGGATGTGTTGGGGTCGGTAGATCGCGTGCCCGATGCGCACCGCGCGGGCGAGGGCTCGAAGGGCCGGCTCCAGCCGGGCCGGGTTGATCGCCGGCTCGGCGTTCCCCGCGAGGCCCCCTTGGAATGCGCCGCCCGCCAACAGAGCGGGCAGGCCTATGTAGCTCTCGAGCGTCCCCTTGGCGCCGTCGGGTCCGGTCGGCGGATCATCGTCGAAGCTCACGTCCATGTGGCCGATGTGGCCCGGCGTCTCCCCGGAGACGTGGAGCGGGACGCCGTCGTCGAGCACGCAGGCGCCGACACCGGTGCCCAGCGCCAGGCAGAGGAGCCGGCCCGCGAACTGCTCGGCCGCGTAGATGTCGAGGGCTGTGGCGTGGGCGTCGGTCGTGACCACGAGCGAAGCGGCGGCTCCGGGGGCAAGAGCGTGGCCACGCAGGCCCTCGGCGACGAGCCCAGCGAGCGGCACGCCGACGATGCCGGGAACGTTGACCGCCTTGGTGATCGTCATCGTGGGGCGGTCGAGCAGGCCGGGGGCGCACAGCCCGACTCGGTCGAGTGGCGAGGTGACGCCGCGGAGCACCGTGTCGATCGCGTGTCGGATCGCGCCGGAGAGCACGTCATGGTCGGGGGCTTGATACCGATCGCCGCGCACGGTGGCGACAGGCGCGCCGTCACGGAGCAGGGCAGCCTTGACCGACGAGCCCCCGATATCGATCCCCAGGCTCAGCATCGAGCGGTCTCGCGTGGGTGGCTCGGTCAGGGCGTCGAGCGCGTGGGGCGGCCGGGGAGTTGGACGGCTTCGAGGGCCTTGCGTCGGGCGGCGCGGACGGCGACGGCGGTGTCGTCCTTGGGCTCGAACGGGTTGACGCTCTCGAAGAAGGTGGCGTAGGCGAAGAGGCAGTAGCCCGAGGCGCCCTCGGAGAGCCTGATCTGCTCGAGGGTCTGGGTGGCCTGGTGCTTGTACGCGCCGATGCCGGGGGTGACGGGCTTCTTGCCGGCGGCCTTGAGCCACGCGCTGAGGTCGCGGGTGTAGTCGGCGTTGTTGTCGGTGTAGATCATGGGGAAGACGCGGTCGAGCGTCCCGTCCTTGAGCCACTGGGCGGCGTCCTGGAGCACCGTGTCGCGGGCGATGTCGGGGTCGCGCCAGACGGCGGCCGACATCGTGATGCCGGGCCGGATGCGTCGGGCCTCGCGGCTGACTCGCCGGACCAGGCTGGAGATCTCGTCACGGACCCATGCGGCGTGCGGGCCTTGTCCTCGATCGAATCGAGGTTCTGCGCCTGGTCGCCTGGGTGAACCGGGCGAGCGAGGCCGGGTCGGCGGGGTAGATCTTGCCCTCGGGGGAGGTTGTCGTTCACCATGCGGACGTAGTCGAAGTGGAGGCCATCGATCGCGTAGCGGCTCACGATGTCGCGGCAGACGGCGGCGATGTGGGCCTGGACCTCGGGGTTGGTGGGGTTGGCAACGACGTAGGTGTCGGTCTGGGGCTGGGGTTCGCCCTTCTGATCGAACAGTCGCCACTCGGGCCTGCGGACGAAGGGATGGCGGGGGTCCTTAGGCTGGCCCTTGCCCTTCCAGAGGGGGTAGGTGTTGAGCCATGCGTGGATGCGGATGCCCTTCTGGTGTGCTCGGGAGACGGCGACGGCCAGGGGGTCGAAGCCGGGGTCGGTCATGCCGGGCTTGTCGCGGAAGAGGTCCTCCCCCCAGGGCTCGAGGCTGGAGCGGTAGAAGGCGTCGGCCTGGCCTCGCACCTGCCAGAACACATCGGTGAAGCCGGCTCCGGCGCAATCGTCGATGACCCGCTCCACGTCGGGGGCGGTTCGGTAGTCCCACCGGGTGACCCAGATGCCGCGGACCTCGGAGCTTTGCCCGGAGGAGGTAAGGGCCTCGAAGGGATTGCCGGACGAGCAGCCCTGGATGAGCGAGGCCGCGAGGACGCCGCAGAGGATGATGAGGGCGCCGACGAGCAGCGCGAGGGGCGAGGGGGCGGAGAGTGGCTCTCGCGACATGACGATCTCCCGAATCCGTGGGTGTCAGGTGGCTGGCGCAAGGATACCGCCCCGCCGGGTTCCGTGGGGCAGAGCGCGCAGAAAGTGCTCGTCGTCCTCCCGGCTTCGGCTAGGCTTGTCGGGGCCGGGGCGGGCTCCCGGCACGAGCGCAAAGGAGCGGTGGCATGTCGGATGCAGGGGCCGGTCGTGGATCGCTGGAGAAGATCGCCGTCACGGTGCACGCCTCGAGCGGAGCGGCGAGCCGGGCGGTGGCGGCGGAGATCGCCTCGCTGGTCCGCGCCCGAGCGGGGGAGGGGAAGCGGGCGGTGCTGGGGCTCGCGACGGGGTCGACGCCGTGCGGCGTCTACGAGGAGCTGGTCCGGCTGCACCGCGACGAGGGGCTGAGCTTCGCGAACGTCGTGACGTTCAACCTGGACGAATACTGGCCGATGCAGCCGGAGGACCTCCAGAGCTATCGCCGGTTCATGCGGGAGTACCTGTTCGATCATGTGGATATCGACCCGGCGAACGTGCACGTACCCGACGGGACCATCCCGCTCGAGCAGGTGAAGGGGTATTGCGCGGCGTACGAGAAGCGGATCCGCGACGCCGGCGGGATCGACATCCAGATCCTGGGCATCGGACGGACGGGGCATATCGGGTTCAACGAGCCGGGTTCGGGTCGGGAGAGTCGCACACGGCTGATCACGCTGGACCGGGTGACCCGGATGGACGCGGCGAGTGACTTCTTCGGCGAGTGGAACGTGCCGCGGAAGGCGATCACGATGGGCGTGGGGACGATCCTGGATGCGCGTCGGGTGTTCATGCTGGCGTTCGGCGAGCACAAGGCGCCGGTCATCCGTCGGGCGGTCGAGGGGGAGATCACTCCGAGCGTGGCGGCGAGCTTCTTGCAGCAGCACCCCGATGCGAGGGTCGTGCTGGACCCGGCGGCGGCGGCGGAGCTGACGCGGTTCAAGACGCCGTGGCTGCTGGGCCCGCTGAGCGAGTTCGGCCTCGCGTGGGATGTCGCCACGACCAAGCGGGCGGTGATCTGGCTCGCGATCGAGGTGGGCAAGCCGATCCTGAAGTTGACGGAGGAAGACTACAACGAGCACGGGTTGCAGGAGCTGATGTCGGTACGTGGGAGTGCGTACGCGATCAATATCGACGTGTTCAAATCGCTCCAGAAGACGATCACGGGCTGGCCGGGGGGCAAGCCCGGGCGGCCTCGGTTCGTGGCGGGGCGGGGGGTCGACGAGGGCCAGCCCGCGGACGCCTTCCCGAAGCGGGTCATCGTGTTCAGCCCGCATCCGGACGACGACGTGATCAGCATGGGCGGGACGTTCATCCGGCTGTGCGACCAGGGTCACGAGGTGCATGTCGCGTATCAGACTTCGGGGAACATCGCGGTGTTCGACGCGGCGGCCGAGCGGCACGCGGACTTCGTGCAGGAGTTCTGTGCGGCGTTCGGGATCGGCGAGGGGGCTGAGCGGTCCTCGAGGATCGCGCAGGGCATCCAGCAGTTTCTGCACGACAAGAAGTCGGGCGAGGTGGACTCGCCGGAGTTGCGGACGATCAAGGGCCTGATCCGGCGGAGCGAGGCGAGGGCGGGCGCGAAGTTCAGCGGCGTGGCGCCCTCGAACATCCACTTCCTCGACATGCCCTTCTACGAGACTGGGAAGGTCAAGAAGAAGCCGCTGGGCGAGGACGACATCCAGATCGTGGTGGACCTCATGGACCGCGTGAAGCCTCAGATGGTCTACGCGGCGGGTGATTTGTCCGACCCGCACGGCACGCACCGCACCTGCCTGGCGGCGATCACGACGGCCTTCCACCGGATGCGGGACCGGGCCTGGATGAAGGACTGCGAGCTGTGGCTCTACCGGGGGGCGTGGCAGGAGTGGGGGCCGGAGGACATCGAGATGGCCGTGCCGCTGGCCCCCGACGAGGTCGAGCGGAAGCGCATGGCGATCTTCAAGCACGAGAGCCAGAAGGACAAGGCCCTCTTCCCCGGCGCATGGGACACCCGGGAATTCTGGCTGAGAGCCGAGGACCGCAATCGGGCGACGGCGCAGGTCTACGACAAGCTGGGCTTGCCGGAATATCAGGCGATCGAGGGCTTCGTGCTGTGGCGTCCCAGCGAGTCGGACGGATCGCTCGAGCAGGCCGGCGCGGCCGCGGGGGCGCGGCATGGGTGAGGTGGGCGTCGGCGTCATCGGGCTGGGGTTCATGGGCCGCACGCACGTGGCGTGCTACCGCGATGCGGCGGCGTCTGGGCTGCCCTGCCGGCTGGTGGCGGTGGCCGACCAGGATGCTTCGCGTCGTTCGGGGCGTGGGGAGGGCGTGGGGAACATCTCGACCGGGGCGCAGGCGGCGCAGATCTTCGACCCCGCGCGTGTTCGGGGCTATGCCGACTGGCGGGAGCTGCTCGAGGATCCTGGGGTCTCGCTGGTCTCGATCTGTACGCCGACCCCGACGCACGTCGAGCTGGCGCTGGCGGCGATCGCGGCGGGCAAGCACGTGCTGATCGAGAAGCCGCTGGCGCTGACCAGTGCCGAGGGGCGGCTCGTCGCCGAGTCGGCGGCGAAGACCAAGAACATCGTGATGCCGGGGATGTGCATCCGGTTCTGGCCGGCGTACGCGTGGCTGAAGCGGGCGATCGATTCGGGCGAGTACGGCCCGGTGCGGTCGGCGACGTTTCAGCGGCTGGGCTCGACGCCGGCGTGGGCGGATTTCTACGCGGACGCGTCGCGATCGGGAGGGGCCCTGGTCGATCTGCACATCCACGACGCGGACTTCGTGCGGTTCTGCTTTGGGGATCCCGAGTCGGTGGTCAGCGCCGGATCGGTGAACCACGTGACGACGCTGTACCGGTTTGCGGAGGGGCCGCGGATGGTCATGGCTGAGGGGGGCTGGGGGCACGAGCCGGGGTTCGGGTTCCGCATGCGGTTTGTGGTGTGCTTTGAGGGGGCCACGGCGGAGTTTGACCTGGGTCGGGAGTCGCCTCTGCGTCTGAGCCGGGGGAGTGGGTCCACACCGGTCGAAGTCGGGCCGCTCACCGGGTACGACGCGGAGATCCGGCACCTGGTCTCGTGCATCGCGTCGGGGCGCGGGCGGGCGGATGTGACGGTTGCCGACGCGGTGGCGTCGCTCGAACTGCTGGAAGCCGAGCGGTCGAGCCTGGAGCGTGGGTCGGCGGCGGCCCCGGTCGGCTCGGCGGGTGTTCGGGGCGGGCGGGCGTAGACGCCGGGGTGTCAAGCCCGGCGTTGGCGTCTGCCTTTTCGGCAGGGAGGAGTGGGGGGCTGCCCAGGGAAGGCCCGCTGAGGGGGGTGTCGTGTGGGACGCGCCGGCGGGGCATTGGCACCGGCCTTGCATCGCAGGGTGGCAGGTGGGCGAGGGCCCGGATGCAGGAAATTACCCGCAGCAGGGAGTAGCGGCTATGTCGAGAATCATCGGAATCGACCTGGGGACGACCAACTCGGTGGTGGCGATCATGGAGGGCGGGCAGCCCAAGGTGCTGATCAACAGCGCCGGCGATCGGACCACCCCGTCGGTGGTGGGGTTTACGGACAAGGGCGAGCGGCTGGTGGGCAAGCAGGCCAAGCACCAGCAGGTCACCAACCCCAAGAACACGGTCTACTCGATCAAGCGGTTCATGGGCCGTCGGCGCGTTGAGGTCGGCGCTGAAGAGAAGCTCGTGCCCTACCCGGTGACGGGGGGTGCGGGCGACTTTGTGAAGGTGCGCGACAAGGAGTACACGCCGCAGCAGGTCTCGGCGTTCATCCTGCAGGACCTGAAGAAGACCGCGGAGGACTACCTGGGCGAGAAGGTCGACCGCGCGGTGATCACCGTGCCGGCGTACTTCAACGATGCCCAGCGGCAGGCGACCAAGGACGCCGGCGAGATCGCCGGCCTGAAGGTCGAGCGCATCATCAACGAGCCGACCGCGGCGGCGCTGGCCTACGGCCTCGACAAGAAGAAGAACGAGAAGATCGCGGTCTTCGACCTGGGCGGCGGCACGTTCGACGTGTCGATCCTCGACATCGGCGACGGCGTGTTCGAGGTGCTCAGCACCAACGGCGACACGCACCTGGGCGGCGACGACTGGGACCAGCGGCTGATCGACTTCATCGCCGAGGAGTTCCGCAAGAAGGAGGGGATCGACATCCGCAAGGACCCGATGGCCCTGCAGCGGCTGAAGGAGGCCGCGGAGAAGGCCAAGATCGAACTCTCGACCATGCAGGAGACGACGGTGAATCTGCCCTTTATCACGGCCGATCAGAGCGGCCCGAAGCACCTGCAGGTGACGATCACCCGCAGCAAGTTCGAGAGCCTGTGTGAGGACCTCTGGAAGCGGCTCCGCGAGCCGTGCCTGCAGGCCATCAAGGACGCCAAGCTCGACGCGTCGAAGATCGACGAGGTCGTGCTGGTCGGCGGCTCGACCCGCATGCCCAAGGCGCAGCAGATCGCCAAGGAGATCTTCGGCAAGGAGCCCAACAAGAGCGTGAACCCCGACGAGGTCGTGGCGATCGGCGCCGCGATCCAGGGCGGCGTGCTCAAGGGCGAGGTCAAGGACGTGCTGCTGCTCGACGTCACGCCGCTCTCGCTGGGCGTCGAGACCCTGGGCGGCGTGATGACCAAACTGATCGAGAAGAACACCACGATCCCGACCAGCAAGAAAGAGACGTTCTCGACCGCCGCGGACAACCAGACCAGCGTGACGATCCAGGTCTACAGGGCGAGCGGCAGATGGCGTCGGACAACCGGCTGCTGGGGCAGTTCGACCTCGAGGGGATCCCGCCCTCGCCGCGGGGGATGCCGCAGATCGAGGTCGAGTTCGCCCTGGACGCCAACGGCATCCTGACCGTGACCGCGACCGACAAGGGCACGGGCAAGAAGGCCGACATCAAGATCACCAACTCCGGCGGTCTCGACAAGAGCGACATCGAGCGGATGCAGCGTGACGCCGAGGCGCACGCCGACGAGGACCGGAAGCGTCGTGAGGTCATCGAGGTCAAGAACAAGGGCGACCAGCTGGTCTACCAGACCCGCAAGGCCCTCGAGGAGCACGGCGGGAAGGTGTCTTCGGAGGTTCGGGGCAAGATCGAGAGCGCCATCGCCGACCTGGAGCCCAAGATCAAGGGCGACGACAAGCCGGCGATCGAGGCGGCCATCCGGGACCTCGAGCAGGCTTCGATGGAACTGGGCAAGGTGATTTACGAGGAGGCGTCGAAGGGCGGCGCCACCCCCGCGGGCGGCTCGGAAACGGGCGAAGCCCAGGCCAGCGGCGACGATGTGATCGATGCCGAGTACAAGGTGAAGGACGACCAATAACCCTGAACCCATCCGCCGCTCACTCCGTATAGAGTGGCGAAGCAAGACTCTCTCTCTCCTCCAGGCGGCCGCGGACGAAAGCCCGTGGCCGTCTTTGCGTCGGGAGACGGCACCCCCGTCGGGCTCTGCGCCGTTGCTGGCCGGGCCTACGCTCCGGGCCGTATGGCCAGCACACACCAGACCGACGCCCGAACGGGGGGGCTCCGCGTTCATCTTTTGCCGGCGCATGTGCCCGCCGGCGCGCTGGGGGGCTCCACCGTCATCGTGATCGATGCCCTGCGCGCATCGGTGACGATCGCTGCCGCGCTGCAGGCGGGCGCGTGTACGGTCATGCCCGTCCTGAGCGTCGACGAAGCGATGCTCCTTGCGGGCCGTCTGGGAGCGAGTTCGCCGGTGGTCCTTGGTGGCGAGCGCGGCGGTGTGCGGCTCCCCGGATTTGACCTCGGCAACTCTCCGGCGGAATACACCGCGGAGTCGGTTGGCGGGCGGGTGCTGGTATTCACCACCACGAACGGCACCCGGGCATTGCTCCACGCCGATGGCGCGGCGCGGATCTTGGTGGGCTCCCTGCCGAACCGTCGTGCCGTATGTGCCGCGGCGGCGGAGCACGGGGGCTCGATCCAGATTCTGTGCGCGGGAACCGACGGCGGGGTGAGCATGGAGGACGCGCTCACGGCCGGCGCGCTGGTCGAGTCGCTCGGAGGGGAGGGAATCGGGATGTCGGGCGACGACACGGCGCGGCTGTGTCTTGAGGCGTGGCGGGCGGCGGCCTCCTCGGGTGAGGCGGGGGTGCTTGATGCTTTCCGCCGCAGCGCGGGTGGGCGGAACCTGCTGGAGTTGGGGATGGGCTCTGATATCGCGCTGTGTGCCCGGGCCGATTGGCTGGACGTCGCACCCGAGTTCGATGTTTCGACCCGCGGGTTGCGGCGCTAGGACGGGGGCAGCCGGTCGCGTACCCGGTGGAGTTCGGCGAGCATCGCCACGGCGGCGCCGCCTCGGTGGCTCATGGCGTTCTTGCGGGTCGGCGGGAGTTCCGCGCTGGTCTCGGCGAACTCGGGCGCTACGAGGAACAGGGGGTCGTAGCCGAAGCCGTGGGTTCCTCGCGGTACCGTGCCGGGGAGGCCGATCCGACCGTCGAAGGCGCCCCGGGCCGTCGCGAGGACATCCGGCGCCGCGAGCACCATCAGGCAGACGAATCGGGCCGTCCGACGAGCAGGGGGGATGCCTTCCAGTTCGCGGAGCAGCCGGGCGTTGTTCGCCGCGTCGCGTTCGGCGCGGCTCATGCCGGTCTCGCGGCCGTCGGTGCAGTAGTGGCTGCTGATGACCCCCGGCGCGCCACCGAGGGCGTCGACCTCCAGCCCGGAGTCATCCGCGAGGCACGGCAGGCCGGTTTGGCGGGCGTAGGCGAGGGCCTTGATCGTGGCGTTGGCCTCAAAGGTGGTCCCGGTCTCGGCGGGCTCTTCGAACGGCCGGCCCAGATCCGCGAGGCCGACGAATTCGAGGCCCGGGAGGGCGAGCATCTCGCGCAGCTCCTCGACCTTGTGGGGGTTGCCGGTGGCAATCACGATGCGGTGCATGTCGGCTCCTGGGGGCTCGGTCGAGTGTACGCTCCGGGCCATGAGTGACCACGAACGCGATCAGATCGCCTGTGCTGCGGCCGATGCCCTGGAAAGGATTGCCCGGGACGGCTCGCTGCGGGGGGCGCCCGCGCTGGCGGGTTTCGATGGGTTTGTCGACTCGATCATCCGGGTGGTGGACCGGCGTCACAGCATGCGGATGGACGACTTCGACCCGATCTCGACGATCCCGGACTTTGCGGCCAGGGTGGGGGCGGCTGCCGGGAAGAGCGCGAATATCGAGTTGGTGGTGGAGGAGGATCGGTTCGGCGGCAACGGCCCGTTGTACGCGGGGGCATTGGGGCAGCTCGGCATGCCGACGACCTATATCGGGGCGGTCGCGAGGGACGACGCGAGTCCCGAGTTGATGCCGCTCTACGAGCCATTCGCGGCGCGTTGCGAGGAAGTGATCCCGGTAGCCGCTCCCGCCCACACCGATGCGCTCGAGTTCGAAGACGGCAAGATCATGCTCGGCAAGCCGGCGAACGTGCAGTCGGTCACATGGGACCGCCTGCTCGAGCGTGTGGGGCTTGACCGGCTCCGGTCGCAGTGCGAGCGGTCCAAGCTGGTGGGAATCGTGAACTGGACGCTGTGTGGGGGCGTGCAGGCGATCTGGGAGGGGCTCATCCGCGATGTGTTCCCGGGGCTCCCCAGGGGCGCGGGCCGCCGCGTCTTCATCGACCTCTCCGACCCGGCCAAGCGAACCGACGAGGACGTGCGGGGAGCCATGACGACCCTCGGGCGCATGAACGACCTGGTCCCGGTGACGCTCGGCCTCAATCTCGCCGAGAGCGAGCGGGTCGCGGGCGTTCTCGGGATCCGCGCCCACGGGGATGCGGCATCTGCGGGCGAGAGCCTCCGGACCGCGGCGGAGCGGATCCGCGAGCGTTCGGGGCTGGAGTGCATCGTCATCCACCCGCGTGAAGGCGCCGCCGCCGCGGAGAGCTCGGGGGCCAGCGCGTGGTTTGAGGGCCCCTTCACCGCACGACCCCGCCTCTCGACGGGTGCGGGTGACCACTTTGGCGCGGGGTTCAGCTTCGGCCAGGTGCATGGCCTGCCGGTGGAGCAGTCTCTGGCGGTGGGCTGCGCGGTGAGCGGGGCGTATGTCCGGGACGCAGAGTCCCCCAGACTCGCGCGGCTCATCTCGTTCCTTCGAGAGCTGCCCCGGGCGGATGCCTAGGGATCTGGCTCGGGGACCCGGCCCCCCGGGAGCGGCGGGTGCTGGTGGTGGGGGCGCGGTCGCCCGAGGTGGACCCTACACTCCGCCATGCATTCGGACCTCCTCAAGTCGCTCGGGCTGGATACTCACGAGCGGGTGATTCTCGAGCCCATCGGCAACGAGACGCCCGAGAGCGGTGTCGTGATCTCGGAGTGTCCCGCCACGGGGCGGGCCATCGCGGGCGTCAGGCTCGACTCGGCGGAGAGTTACGAGCAGACCCTGGGGAAGGCGACGGACGCGTTCGATCGCTGGCGCCGGGTGCCGGCGCCGGTGCGCGGTCAGGTCGTTCGGGCGATCGGGGACGAACTCCGGCGGCACCGCGACGCCTTGGGGGCGCTGGTCTCTCTCGAGGTCGGCAAGATCCTGGCGGAGGGCATCGGGGAGGTCCAGGAAACCGTGGACATCGCCGACTTCGCTGTCGGACTCTCCCGGCAGTTGTACGGCATGACGATGCCGAGCGAGCGGCCGGAACACCGGATGTACGAGCAGTGGCTTCCGCTGGGTCCCGTGGGCGTGATCACGGCGTTCAATTTCCCCAACGCGGTCTGGGGCTGGAACGCGATGCTCGCGGCGGTCTGCGGCGACGTCACGATCTGGAAGCCCAGCCTGCTCGCACCCCTCACGGCTCTGGCCAGCTCGGCGGTGGCCGACCGCGTCGCCACGGCGATGGGGCATCCCGGTGTCTTTCACACCGTGATCGGCACCGACGACGAGATCGGCGAACGGATGATCCGCGACCACCGCATCCCGCTTATCAGCGCGACCGGTTCGTGCCGCATGGGCCGACACGTCGGGGCGGTCGTCGCCAAGCGGCTGGGGCGCTGCCTGCTGGAACTGGGCGGCAACAACGCCATCATCGTGGAGGCCGACGCCGATCCGGCGCTCGCGGCCGAGGGGATCTTCTTCGGCGCCGTCGGGACGGCGGGTCAGCGATGCACGACGACTCGGCGGCTGTACGTCCACGAATCGATCGCCGAGGGATTGATCAAGCGCTTGGTCGCGGCGTACCGAGGCGTGCGGATCGGCGACCCTCTGGCCGAGGGCACGCTCGTCGGTCCGCTGATTAACCGCAGGGCCGTGGAGCAATTCGAGCGAGCCGTCCAGACCGCGAGGGACCAGGGCGGCGAGGTGCTGGTCGGGGGGCGCTCGGGCCAGCGGCGTGGGCCTCGGCGGCAATTTCGTTGAGCCGACGATCATCCGAGCGCCCGCGGGGGGGCTGCTGATCGCGCGTGAGGAGACGTTTGCCCCGATCCTCTACGTGTTCACGTACAAAACGCTCGACGAGGCGATCGCGATGCAGAACGACGCCGACCAGGGCCTGAGTTCAGCGGTCTTTACCTCCTCGGTCCAGGCTGCCGAGCGGTTCCTGAGCCCCGCGGGCACGGGGAGCGACTGCGGCCTGGCCTATGTGAACCTCGGCACAAGCGGCGCTGAGATCGGCGGCGCCTTTGGCGGCGAGAAGGACACCGGCGGTGGCCGGGAGTCGGGTAGCGACTCGTGGAAGCAGTACATGCGTCGCCAGACGGTGACGATCAATTTCGGCTCGTCCATGCGATTGGCCCAGGGCATCGAGTTTGGAGCAACCCAATGACCGAGCAGCGAGTGGCGGATCCTCTGGCCGAGGCGGCGGTGGCGGACATCCGGAGCGGCATGCTGGTCGGTCTGGGCACGGGTCGCACCGCGTCGCGGGGCGTCGTCGCGCTCGCCGAGCGGATGCGCACGGAGAACCTCGAGCTTCGCTGCGTCTCCACGAGCCACGCGACGGAGACCCTGGCCCGGTTCCACGGCCTGCCGGTTATGGACTTCGCGCTCGTCGAGCGGGTTGACTATCTGTTCGACGGGGCCGACGAGGTCGATCCGAACATGAACATGCTGAAGGGTTCCGGCGGGGCGATGACGCGCGAGCGCATCGTGGCCTGGGCCGCCGAAAGGCGGGTCTACATGGTGGATGAGTCCAAGCTCGTTTCGCGCCTGGGCGAGCGGACGACACTCCCGATCGCCGTCCTGGCGTACGGCCTGGCGGCCGTCCGTGCGGAGATGCGGAACCTGGGCCTCAATGGTGTCTGTCGCCGCACGATCAAGGGCGAGTTGTTTCTGACCGACAACGGCAACCTCATCATCGACGTCGCGATGGGGGAGCAGGACCTCTCCGAGCTCGCGGCCTCGCTCAACGACGTCCCCGGCGTCATCGACCACGGGCTCTTCCTCACCGAGGCCGACGAGATCCTGATCGAGCGAGACAGCGGGACGATCGAGAAGCGGGTCCGCGAGCAGTAGGTCTCGCCGGGGCGGCTACTGCCCCTGCGCCAGGCTGTACCCCGGCCGCCCGTCGAAGTGTTTGAGCGGCTGGAAGTCGGTGATCTCGAACTTCTCGGCGATCTTGCGGAGGAGCGTGAGGATCGGCCCCTGGCCGAGGCTGGCGGCGTCGTGCATGTCGCGCAGCTCGAACCGCACCCGGTAGTAGTCCACGATCTCGGTGAAAACCGACCCGCTCGGCCAGACCTGCGTGCCGCGGTTGGACATCATCGTGAGCTTGAAGGGCGTGCCGGTGGCGATCGCCTGCAGCCTCGCGGCCAGCTCCGGCGGGCTCAGCGTGGTGTCGAGGTAGATGTCGCAGCCGACGAAGACGCTCCGGACGGTCTCGAACGTGCGCAGGAGCGTGTTGGCCCTCGGGCGCTCGCCCAGCACGAGCGTCGGCCGGTCTTGGCCCTCGGGGACCGGGGTCGCCTCGCGGTCGCTCGGCCTCTTCCCGAGATTTCGGACGATCGCCTCGGCGTAGCCCTCCGTGCCGACTGCGCCCTCGCGACCGGAGCCGAAGTCGGCGGTGTGCATTCCCTGTTCGAGGGAGAGGATCAGCGCGTTTTCGATCACGGCGGCCTGTGTGAGCATCCCGACGTGCCGGAGCATCATGAGGCCCGAGAGCAGCAGGCTTGTCGGGTTGGCGACCCCCTTGCCCGCGATGTCCGGCGCGGTGCCGTGGACGGCCTCGAAGATCGACATGTGGCGCCCGATGTTGGCGCTGGGGGCGAAGCCCAGGCCCCCCACGAGACCGGCCGCGAGGTCGGAGACGATGTCGCCCTGCAGGTTGGGCAGGACGATCATGCGATAGATCTGCGGGCGGAGCACGAGGTTCATGCAGAGCGCATCGATGATCACGTCCGCGATCTCGATCCCGGGATACTCGCCGGCCATCTCGCGGAAGCGATCGAGGAAGAGTCCGTCGGTCATCTTCATGATGTTGGCCTTGTGGCCGCAGTGCACCTTGCCGATGCCGAGGCGGCGGGCCAATTCGAACGCGTGGCGGTGGACCTGGTCGCTCCCCGGTGCGGAGATGAGACGCTTGCACTCGATGACGTCGTTGGTGAGCCGGTGCTCGATCCCCCCGTAGGTGTCCTCGACGTTCTCGCGGACGATGTAGAAATCGACGTGCACACCGGCGCGGGAGAAGACGGTTTCGACGCCCGGCAGGGCCTGGAAGTGCCGGACGTTGGCGAACGCGCTGTACATCTTCCGGAGCGTGACATTGATCGATTTGCCGCCCCCGCCGATCGGGGTGCCCATCGGGCCCTTGAACAGCACCCCGCACGACTCGATGGTGGCGATGGCCTGGTCCGTCATGCCCCGGGAGTCGGTCGCGAAGACGCGTTCACCGATCTCGACCGGGACAAACTCAAGGTGCTCGTGCACGCCCGCCTGGCGGAAAACGTGCATGACCGCGTCCATGATCTCGGGACCGATGCCGTCGCCCGGCGACAGCGCGATGCGCAGGTTGGCCATGGTGCGTTCCTCCTTTGCGGCGCCCCCCGCCGGCCTTGTCCGTCCGTGCCTCCTCGGGGGAGCAAGAGTAGGCCTCAGCCCTCTCGCGGCGCGGCCGCACGGCGCAAGCGGTCGGCGACGGCCTCCCATGCCGCCGTGGGCGGCGAGTCGCCCCAGGGCTGCACGACGAGGATCCTGGGCAGCCGCTGAGCATCGGCCTCGCGCAGGGCCGCGTACAGCCGGGCGGCGTAGGCCGCGGGAGCGTGGGGCATCTCGATGCTCGTGTGTGGATTCGAGACGAGGATGTCCGCCGGCCCCAGCACCACGGCGGCGCCCTCTTCGGCGCCGAGGGCCTGGGTGAGGCCGGCCGGCGCCACCAGCCTCAGGGGCGTCGCGGGCGCGTAGTGCGACCGGTGCTGTCCCGGCGATCGTGCGATCTGTTCTGCGGGGCCGGGGTTGTTGGCCTCGACGGGAGTCCCCAGAGCGGCCGCGATCTGGTCGGAGGTGATCAGCCCCGGGCGCAGGACCCTCGGCGGATCGGTGGTCAGGTCCACGACGGTGGACTCGATCCCCCCGACGCAGGGGCCGCCATCGAGCACAAAGACCTCCGCTTCGGAGAAGCTCTCCCGGACATGCTCGGCGCAGGTCGGCGAGATGCCCCCGGAGCGGTTCGCGCTCGGTCCGACAAGTGGGGCGCCGAGCGTCTCGATCAGTGCGAGGGTGAGCGGATGGTCTGGGCAGCGGACCGCGACGGTGGCGCCGCCGGCGGCGACGGCGTCCGGCACGGCCGGGGCACGAGGCAGGACGAGTGTGAGCGGGCCGGGCCAGAAGCGTTCGGCGAGGACGGATGCGGCCCGGGGCCACTGGGAGGAGACGCGCCGTGCCATCGCCTCATCGACGACGTGCACGATCAGCGGATTCGTCGCGGGGCGACCCTTGGCGCGGAACACCGCGTCGACCGCGCCGGCGTTCAGGGCATCTGCGCCCAAGCCGTAGACTGTCTCGGTGGGGAATGCGACCAGGCGGCCTTGCTTGAGCAGGCTGACCGCGTGGGCGATGTCCTCAGGCCCGCTGTGCATGCCTCGGGCTCACTGGCCCCCGGCGGGCCCGCCGGCGCCCCCGAGATCGGCCGGTGGTGCGTCGGGCGCGGGCTCGGCCTCAGGGGCGGTGGTCGCGGGAGCGGGAGCCTCGCCTCGCCGGCCCCACGACTCCCACCAATCGGCGGACCGCCGCCCGGCAAGGGCTTGCTCGGCGGTGGGGATGGCCAGCTTGATGCTGTTGCGTTCGAGCGACGTGCCCATGGAGGCGTAGAGCTGGGCGACGGAGGAGTTGAGGTCGGTGATCGCCTGGATTTCCGAACGCTCCGCGCTGGCCAACGCTTCCTGGCGATTGAACTCGAGTTCGAGCCGTTCGGACGAGCGGTCGCGGATCAGGTCGTTCTCGACTTCGAGAGCGCGGAGGGAGTCGGCGGCCGTGATCCGCGAGGAGCGGGCGGTGCCGATGATCTGGTAGTTCGTCAGCACGGTCCGGAGCGACGACTTCACGTCGCGGACGATCTGCTGCACCGTGTTCCGGTAGCTGATGACCGCCTGCTCGCGCTCGAGGCGGCGGCGGACGTCGGTGGCTTCGGCGGCCCGGTTGCCGATGGGCTGTTCGAAGGCGAGACCGACGACATAGTCGACAAACCGGCCGTCGAATTCGTCGCTGACCGCGCCCAGCGCGCTGGCCATGCCCTGGAATCTGGTCTGGACCTGCAGGTCGAGCTGCGGCAGGCGCTGGTTGGCGGCGACGGTCTGCCGGATCGAGGTGTTGTCGATAGAGAGCACCGCCTGGTCGATCTCGGGCCGGCGCTGGACGGCGGTGGTCAGCGAGTCCAGCAGGCTGTACGACATCGCCTCGTCAACCGGCTGGTCCAGCGGGGTCACGAGGGTCTCGGTACCGACGGGCAGGTCCGGATCGTTCATCAGGACCTTGAGCTTGTCGCTGGCCTCACGGACGGCATCGCGGGCCTTGAATACGTCGATCTTGCGGCGTTCGACGCGGGCGACGGCGTCCGCGAGCTGCGAGGGGGGCACATCCAGGCCGGAATTGAGGCGGACGTCGAGCTGATCGCGGGTCTTGATGCCCCGTTCGAGCAGCCGGGAGAGGATGACCACGTCGTGCTGGGCGCGGACGAGCTCCCAGTAGGTCGTCTCGGTCTGCGTGATTTTCTGGATGAGCTGGATCCGGAGCTTGGCGACGGCGTCGCGTTCGGCATTCCGGTTGAGGCGGACCTGGGCGAGCGCGACGTCGGAGCCGAAGTTGCGGAGGAGGGGCTGGTCGAACTGCAACGTCAGGGCCGCTTGCGTCGCCGGGTCGGGCGAATAGGTCAGGCCCCGGGTCTCGAAGTCGGTATAGATGAGTTCCTGCTGCACGCTGAACCGGCTACCCGACTCCAAGGGCCGACGGATGCCCGTCGCGTTGTTGACCACCTGACGCTGGTCGCGTCCGTTGGTGATGCCGAGCGAAGTTGTGGGGCTTTCCTGGTCGCGGTCGGTCCAGTTGAAGTTGTTGAAAAACACCCAGTCGAAGGCGGCCTCGGCGCTGACCACGTCGGCCTCGCTGATGGCCGGGGCCAGGCGTGCGAACTGCAATTCCAGGTTGTTCTGCACCGCCGCGTGGACCGCACGCTCCAGCGACACGCCGACGGTCCGGGCCTGCCCGCCCATCAGGTCCTCGCCATAGTTCACGGATGCGAAATCGCGGGAGGCCGGGCCGGCCATCTTCTCGAGCTCGGGCATGAAGTCCTGGCGGACCGGGAGCGGCTCGGTGGCCCGCGTCGCGGTGCGGGGGTCGGGACGCAGCTCGGCATCGGCCACCTCCTGCCGGACCGTGTCGAGCACGCCGCGCCGCAGGGCCTGCTCCCGGTCGTGGTCGAGGGGGGAGACGCACCCGGCCAGGGAGATCGCCATCCCGGCGCTCACGAGCAAAAGGCCGACGTCCTGCGGTTTGCGGTCCGGACTCATCAGCGGATACCTCGGTGTGTGCATGGTGTTCGGGGCGAAGGCCGTTGGCTCTCCACCCCCGCCGGTCCCACGCGACGGGCAACAAGGATACACTCCTCATGACCCGGCGGGACGCATGGAGGCGCCGGCAGCGGGGGAAAGGATCCCCCGCAGGGTGGCCTCTCATGCGTCGCGGCGGCCTGCTCACAGGAGGCCAAAGCCATGGCGCTCTCGCTTCGCTCTCTCTCGCGATCGCTCCCTGGCGTGGTGCTCGGCCTCTGCGCGTTGACCGCGCCCGCGGCCGTGGCGCAGACCAGCCCCGTGGAGCCGTATTTTGCCACGACCAGCAGGGCCGATGTCCCGCTGAAGAGCGGCGACATGGACGGGTATTACCCGGTCGCCCAACTCCCGCAGGGACAGGTGCTCCGCGTCGACGCCGAGGGCGCGGGCTGGGCCCGGGTCGAGTATCCGCCCGGGCTGACCGTGTACGTCGCCGCGGCGGATGTCCGCGAGGAAGCCCCGGGTGTGGTGACACTCACCAAGGTGAGCGCGCTCAAGTCGCGCAACGCCTCTGCAGGGTTCGGGCAGAGCTGGCAGCGGGCGGTGCCCCGGGGTGCCGAACTGCCGATCGGGACCAGGCTGCACGTGGTGGAGCCGATCAACGGTCCGGATGGCAAGGCAATCGGCTACGTGATCGAACCCCCCAAGGAAGTCCGGGGATTCATTAAGGTCGACAGCCTCCGGGCGGCCACCCAGCCGGAGATCGATGCCTATCTGGCTGCGCACCCTGCCACCAGGCCCGAGCGGGCGGCCCCCGACGAGCCCAAGACCGATGGGCCGGCGCCGACCAAGCCGGAACCTGTCACGCCGGAACCGACCAAGCCGGAACCGACCAGGCCGGAGGTCGGCCAACCAAAGCCGGGGGAGCAGACGCCGATTTCCCCGGAGGCTCCCGACGCGGCTGGCAAGCCGTCCGAGACGGATACATCGCTCCTCCAGCCCGCCCAGCCCTCCGGGGAGACGCCCACGAGCGGGGACCAATCGACCCCAGACCAGCCGGAGGTCACCGAGATCAGGCAGGGCGACGCGGTGGCGCCCAGCCCGGAAGAGCGGGAGATCGGCACCCTCGAGCATCTCGCCTCGATGTACGCCGATGTCCAAGCTCAACCGAGCGACACTGCCGAACTCGATGAGCTGGCGGCCGAGTTCCGGCGCGCGATCGCGGCGCAGGGCGACGACGCGTCCGGCCAACGCATCCGGACCGCGCTCGAGCAGCGTCTGATGGCGGTGAACATGCGGATTGAGCTTAGAGACAAGGGCCGGGAGCTACGTGCCCGGCGAGAGGCGATCGACGCCTCGACCCAGGCCGTGACCGGGAAGGTCCGGGAGCTGGAGCGGACGAGGGGCTACCAGTTCGTCGGGCGGCTCGTCCGGAGCTCGGTCTACGACGGTGTCCGTCTCCCGCTCATGTACCGGATGGTGAGCGTCAACGAGCGCGTGCCGCGCACGATCGGCTACATCAAGCCCGGCGACGAGTCGCTGGATGTCGCGGGGAAGCTCGGCGAGATCATCGGCGTGCTCGGCACCTCGACCTACGACCCGGCCCTCAAGCTTCGTCTCGTCAGCCCCACCAGGGTGGACGTGCTCCAGGCCGAGGGGCTCGCGATTCCCGAGGCAGCGCCGATCGGCGACGCCGCGGGCGGTTGAGCCCGGACGCCGGCATGGTGCAGGCCGCGAGCGATACTTCCCAGATCGGATTCTGCCATGCGGCCTCGACGGCGGGCGTCGCGGCCGTCGCGGCCGGAGAGGTGGCCGCGGCACTGCGTGGATTCGGGGAGATCCACCTGCTGCAGCTGTTTGTCTCGGCCCATCACATCGAGGAGATGCCCCGCATCGCGGAGATCCTGCGCCGGGCGCTCAACCCGGGCGTGCTGCTCGGCGTCGGCACCGATGCGGTGATCGCTGGGGACCGGGAGTTCGAGCGTTCGCCCGGCGTTGCGGTGCTGGCGGCGAGGCTGCCGGGTGTGCGGGCGACCGCCTTTGCGAGTTCGACCGTCGAGTACTCAGCCGGGGAGGGGCCGGACGGGGTGCGGGCGGTGCGGGACCTGATCGGCGCATCGGCAACGTCGCGGGCGACGGTGCTCTTCGCCGATCCATTCAGCACCCCCATCAACCGATTGATCGCGCTGTGCAACGGCGCCCGCGTGAACGAACGCTCGGGTGCGCCGGCGGGCGTGCTCGTGGGCGGCATGGCCTCGGGCGGCGCGAAGGCGGGGCAGAACATGCTCATGCTCGACGATCGCGTGCTGCGCACCGGGTTCGTCGGGGTGACGCTGGATGGTCCGGTCCGCGTGGACACTGTCGTGAGTCAGGGGTGCCGACCCATCGGCGAGAACCTGGTCATCACCAAGGCCAAGAACAACGCGATCTTCGAGCTCGGGGGGCGGCCGGCGCTGGATGTGCTGCGCGCTGTGATCGAGCCGCTGGGCGGGCACGACCGCGAATTGCTCCAGATGGGGCTCTTTCTCGGCCGCGTGGTCAGCGAGTACAAGCCGCACTTCGGGCGTGGCGATTTCCTGATCCGCAACGTCGCGGGGGTCAACCCCAACACGGGAGTGGTGGCGGTCCAGGACCTCGTGCGCGTGGGGCAGACAGTGCGGTTCCACCTCCGCGATGCCGAGACGGCTGCCGAGGACCTCGAGCTGCTGCTCGACGCCCAGAAGCTCCACGGAAAGCCCGCGGGCGTGCTCCTGATCACCTGCACGGGGCGCGGGCGCAACCTCTTTGCGGGCAGCAGCCACGACGCGCGAACCATTCAGCGGGCGTTCCGTGCCGCCGAGAGCGGGCCCGGGATGGCCAAGCCGGGGCGCGTGCTCGATACCTCGGACCACGGGGTGCCGCTGGCGGGGTTCTTTGCCGGCGGCGAGATCGGGCCCATCGCGGGGGAGAGCTACCTGCACGGCCACTCGGCGTGCGCGGTGGTGTTCAGGGAGTGAGGGGGATCCGGGTGCGCGTCAGAGCCGCGGGCGTGAGCCCGCGGAAGGCGCATTTGCTCCCTCGCACGATCCAAGACCGGCCAACGCACTCCCGCGGGCTTACGCCCGCGGCTCTGATCAGCGCGCCGGCTCGATGATCCCCCGGCACTCGCCGAAGCCGATTCGCCGGAAGCCCTCGCGCTCGCAGTAGGCCTCGATGATGATCTCGTCGCCGTCGGCCAGGAACTTGCGTTCCTCGCCGGTGGGGAGCTTGATCGGGGTGCGCTGCGTGCCGGGGACCACCTTAGGCGGGGTGGCCCAGGGGTCGCCGTCCCAGGTGAGTTCGAGCAGGCACCCGCGGCTGTCGCGGGTGGGGCCGCTGATGGTGCCGGAGCCGAGCAGGTCGCCGGGCTGGAGGTTGCAGCCGTTGCTGGCGTGGTGGGCGACAAGCTGGGCGACGGTCCAGTACATGTGCTTGAACGAGCCCTTGGAGAGTTGGATGGGCGAGAGGCCGCGCTTGCGCATCTCGGCCGAGGCGAGGAAGGCCTCGCAGGTGATGTCGATGCCGCCTCGGGCGCGGTTGGATTCGCAGTCGAGGTAGGGGAGGGGTTGCGGGTCGCCGGCGGGCCTCTCGAAGGCGGGCGTGCGGAAGGGGGCGAGGGCCTCCATGGTGACGATGTAGGGGCTGACGGTGGAGGCGAAGTTCTTGGCGAGGAAGGGGCCGAGGGGCTGGTACTCCCACTTCTGCATATCGCGGGCCGACCAGTCGTTGAGGATGCACATGCCGAAGATGTGGTCCTCGGCCTGGTCTATGGGGATGGGCGAGCCCAACTCATTGCCTCGCCCGATGACGGCGCCGAGTTCGAGCTCGTAATCGAGCATCTTGCAGGGGCCGAAGGCGGGGCGCCGCCCTCTTCGGCGGGCGATTGCTGGCCGACGGGGCGGCGGATCGGCGTGCCGCTAGGGACGATGGAGGATGCGCGCCCGTGGTAGCCGATGGGGATGTGCTTGTAGTTGGGGAGGAGCGGGTTGTCGGGTCGGAACATGGAGCCGACGTTTGTGGCGTGGTGGAGGGAGGCGTAGAAGTCGGTGTAGTCGTGGCAGACGAACAACTCCGACTGGAGTAGAGGGCCGATGGAGCAGTCTGCCTCGGGCATGAGGAGATCGTCGCTGAAGTGGGTGTTGCGTCGGAGGTTCGTCGTTGTCAGCTCGAAGAAGTTGGCACAGGCGGATGCGGATGAGTGCCCTCCGTTTTCTTCTGAAGGAGGCTTGGACAGGCTGACCACTTGTGGAAATGACTTCCAAGAACTCGATTTCGGTTGGCAGCGCCGACTTTCTTACTGCCGTCATGTAATCGGATTCCATGAGCAAGGAGAGCTCCAGGACCTGATCGCCGACGCGGATGCCCAGATTGGGTTGGCCACCCCAGGAGCCATGTCGGTAGGCCACAAACGGTAGATTCTGAATCGGAAAGTCCGTCTCCGGGTCATTGGCCGACTCGACCCAGCTCTCGAGCTTGGGGTCGTGGGTTTCGTTGATGTCGTAGGGCATGCGTGCTCCTTGTCAGCGGCCGTTGAAGTGTGAGGGCTTCGCTCCGGAGGAGCGCCGGATCGTTGCCAGGGGCGCAGGCCGCTTGCGGCCCAGCCCCTGGTAGGTGTCCCCCGGGGTCACTCGGCCCCGGAGGGGCCGCGGAGAGTTCGAACTGTCCCGCCGCTCCTCCGGAGCGGGATGGGTCATGCCCGCGCACCAGGGGCTGGTCCCGCCTGCGGCGGCCCCGCGCCCCTGGCAACGGCCCGCTGCCCCTCCGGGGCGGGCTGGGAGGGGACCATCCCGCACCTGGACGGAACACATCACAACCACCCCAGCTTCCGCAGGTCCTCCGACCGGCTCATCGAACGAGCAAGAGCCGATCGAGATGGCGAACGTCTCGCGCATGCGGGCGATGTCGACGATATCCACTCTATGCCCGCGCCAGGCGGCGCCGGACTCGTCGAATCGGAACGCGCCGGCGTCGCGTTCCTCGAGCACGTCGATCACCATCTCGCGCGAGGCCTCCCTCGCCCGCACGAACGCGCACGCCATGAAGAGGTTCACAAACCCGTGCATCGTCCCGCGCGGGCTCGACTCCTCATACGTCAAGCGCTGCTCAGCCCGGATCGGGTGGTGCAGCCCCGCCGTCGCCTTGAAGGGCACGCCCGCCCCGCGGCAGGCGAGCAGGAACTCGGCGATCTCCGCGCTGGGTGGGATGGCGTCAGGGGTCACCCCGCCGCACCGGATCTTGCCGCTCGCCTCGTTGCCCGCCAGGGCCGCGATGAACCCGCGGCAGTCACCCTCGGCGGGCACCTCGAAATACGGGGTCATGTCGTCGGGGATCAACTCCAGGGCTTCATCGATGAACCCGGGGGTGGGGGCTCTCAGCTCGATGGCGTCCACGCGCGCGAGGCCGTGGTCCTCGTCCCCGTGGTGCTCGTCGAAGGCGTCGATCAGTTCGATCGCTTCCTCGAGCTCGACATCGATCACCGCCGAGATGCTCCACGGATCGAGCACGTCGGCGTGCTCCCGGTAGCCGCTGGTGGCGTGGGTGCCGGGCATGAGCACCGCCGCGGCCTCCGAGAGCTTGTGGAGCTTCGAGGCCGGGCAGACCAGCCGGCCCAGCATCCAGTCGTGCTCGCCCATTCGGGCCCGGGCGTAGTGCTCCGCCGCCGCCTGCATGGCGAGCTTGGCCGGGGGGTAGAGCCCGGCGTAGTCGAAAAGGCCGGTGACGAGCGTCGAGAGTGCCCTGGAAGCCATGCGCGGAGGGTAGCGGGGGTCGGGGCCATGAGTGGGGGCGACGCTCGCCCGGCGGGGGTCGGAAAGCAGGTCCGGATGGATTTAAGTGAAATACATGTCTAGATTTCACCAATATCTCGCCATACCCGAGAGGGGCCTTTCCGATGCCGTCCGCACGCGAGATCCACCAGCCCCGCCAGATCGCCGCCCTCGCCTCGCCCGCCAGGCAGGAGATCGTCGATGCCGTCGAGGCGGGCGGGCCCTGCTCGGTGGGGCAGATCGCCGAGCTGCTCGGGCGTCGCCAGGACGGGCTCTACTACCACGTCCGCCACCTGCTCAAGGTCGGTCTGCTCGTCGAGGTCGACAAGCGCCCGACGGCGCGGCGGGACGAGGCGGTGTACGACGTCGCCGCCCGGCCGATGCAGATCCGCTACGAGCCCAAGCAGGCGCGCAACGCGGCCGAGGTGACAAGGGTGGTCGCGTCGATGCTGCGACTGGCGCACCGGTCCTTTGCCGAGGCGATGCGTCGGGGCGACGCGCGGGTGCGCGGGCCGCTGCGAAACCTCCGTGCCGCGCGGCTCAAGGCCTGGCTCACCGAGGAGGACACCCGCGAGATCAACAACCATGTGCGGGCGATCTGGACGATCGCCCGGCGCGGGCGCCGCCCGGGTGCGGCGCTGCATTCCATCACGTTTGTCGTCACGCCCGAACACGCCGCGTCGCGCCGCCGGACGCCCAAGGGAGGTTCCTGATGTTGCTGCCTCACCGTCGCATCCTGCTCCGTGCCCCGCTCGCGGTCCTGTCGCTCATGCTCGGCGCCGCCCCGTGCGTCGCTCAGGAGGCCGCTCTGCTCGACCGGGCGCGCGAGGCGTTGGGCCGGCCGCGGGGGGTCGTGCTGGCGCAGGGGGCGTCAAAGGCTCTCGGTGTCGAAGGGCGGTACACCCTCGCCTTCGACAATGCCGGGCGATTCCGGACGCAGACCAAGAGCCCCCTGGGCACGACCGGCGGCTTCGACGGCACGAGCGCGTGGGAAACGGACTGGAACGCCATGCCCCGCGTGCTCGAGCTCGAGGACCTCGACTCGACGCTGCTGGAGACCTGGGCGATCACCGGCTACTGGGCCTGGGCTTCCGACGTGGTCGGGATCACCGAAACGCCCGATCCCGAGGACCACGCCCTCGCGCTCTCGATGAGCGGCGGCAAGCTCCTCGGCACGGCCGAACTCGATCCCGGGACCAATCTGCCCACGCGGATCACGATCCACCGCCCCGTCGGCGACGCGATCATCGAGTTGGGCGGCTTCGAGAAGGTCGCCGGTCTTGCCATGCCGCGTGAAGTCATGGTGACCTCGCCCAACGGCGAGCAGGTGCACATCACCGTCGAGAGTGCCGAGTCCGGCGAGCCCGGACCGGCGATATTCGCCGCCGGCCCGGAACGCCCTCAAGACACCACCTTTGACGCCGGCATCCCGCCGGAGATCGAGGTGAAGCGGGCCCCGACCGGGCACCTGCTGGTCAAGCCCTTGGTGAACGGCCAGGATCTCGGCTGGTTCATCCTCGACACCGGCGCCGGCGCGAGCGTGCTCTCGCCCGACGCGGCCGCGAAGATCGGGGCCGAGAGGATTGGGAGCATCGCGGCGTCCGGCGTCGGCGGAACGGTGCAGACCGGCTTCTACCGCGTGGACACGATCCAGATCGGTCAGGTCACAATGAAGGGCCAGGCGCTCATCGGCCTCGACCTCTCCTTCCTCAAGCCCTATTTCGGCGTCGACGTCGGAGGCCTGCTGGGGTACGACCTTCTCGCCCGCTGCGTCGCCGATATCGACATGAGCGCCGCCGCCGTCAGCCTGCACGACCCCGCGACCTTCACGCTCCCCGAGGGCGGGGTGTGGCAAGAGTTGATGCTCGCCGGGCGCCAAGCGGTCGTGCACGCCGGGTTCGAGGGCCACGACGCCCTCTTCCGCCTCGACACCGGGGCCGCGGGGTCGAGCATCATGTTCCACGCGCCGACCGTCGAGCGGCTGAAGCTCCTCGAGGGGCGTGACACGGCGCGCCGACCCAGGCGGCGGGCGTCGGCGGGGCGGTCTCGGCTCGGACGGGGATGCTCAAGAGCTTCACATTCGCCGGGCACGAATACACGAACTTCGTCGCGCAGTTCGCGACCGAACGCAAGGGCGCCTTCGCCGACGCCTACACCGACGGCAATATCGGCGGGATCGTGCTGAACCCCTTCCGCGTGGTGTTCGACTACCCGCAGCGGCGCGTGGCGTTCATGGGGAAGCGATAGGGCCCGCGTATCACGCTTCGACGGCCATGGCGCCACGAAGCTCGGCAACCTGGATGATCCCCGAGAGGTAAGCGCGCAGCTTGCGCACCATCATCCAATACATGACGAGCGCGATGGTCGGCCCAACGATCACGCACGCGAGCACGACGTACAGCAGCGGCCCTAGCCACATGAAACGCTTGGCCTCGGCCTCCAGGCTCGGGTCCGGAATGCGACGCGCCAGCCAGCGGATGTACAGCATGCAGGCGAAGAACTCGGTAATCCACGCGGCCTTCGAGGCAAGCGCCATGACGGCCATGAGCGGCCAAGACGGACTCGCCATGTTAATCGGAGCGATCAGCAGGAGAGGCTTGACCACCAGATTCGCGATCGCGATCCCGACCTGCACCACCAGCGCGACCCTGATCACCCGGCGGGGCCCGACGTCGAGGCCGCCCGCCACGGCTCGTGGCTGCGGGGTCGTGGCCAACCACCATCCGGCCAGGTAGGCACGCGAGCAGCGCACCAGCAGGCCTCCGCGTCCGGTCGTCGCCGCCGCCGAGGCCGCCGAATACCTGAACCCCCCCATGGCCGCCCCGACGATCGCCACGACGATTCCCAGAACGCCCATGGCGACCTGGGCGAGGATCGCGACGAGCACGATGGTCAGGCCGTTTTTCAGCGTGACGAGATACTCGACCGGCCTGTGCTCGAGCCGATCGGGCAGATACGCATATTCGATCGGCGTCCCGCACTCGGGGCAGTCGGCCGTGCGGGGCAGCCCGGTCAGGTCGTAGCCGCACCCGGTGCAGGTCGGGACCAGCGAGGCGCCGCAGTCCGGGCAACGCTCAAGCCCCTCGCTGTACACGCGCGACAGGCAGCGCGGGCACAATCGCTCGGGGTTGATGGGGCTGTCTTGTTCTGCCACGGGGCTGCAGACTCCTGCCTCGTTCAGACCGGGGCCTACAGCCCGAGTTCGTCGGCCGCAAGAACTACGCCGGCTGCTTCGCCTCGTTGAGCTTCTTGCGGATCACGGTCTGGAGGATCCCGCCGTTCTTGGAGTACTCGATCTCGACCGGCGTGTCCAGACGCAGCATGCAGGTGAACTCGGTCGACTTGCCGGCCGGCGAGGTCGCCCGCACCGTCACGTCCATCCGCGGCTCGACGTTCTCGGGGAGCTGGATGTCGAACACCTCGTCGCCCCGCAGGCCCAGGTTCGCGGCCGTGTCGCCCTCCCGGAACACCAGCGGGAGCACGCCCATGAAGACGAGGTTGCTGCGGTGGATCCGCTCGAAGCTCTCGGCGATGACGGCCCGGACGCCCAGCAGGAAGACGCCCTTGGCGGCCCAGTCGCGGCTGGAGCCCATGCCGTAGTCCTTGCCCGCGACGATCACGAGCGGGATCCCCGCCTCCTTGGCGTTCATGGCGGCGTCGAAGATCCAGGCCCGCGGGGCCTTCTCGAGCGTGTCCCCCTTGGTGAAGTCACGCGTCCAGCCGCCCTCGGGGATCTCGCCCTTCTCGTCGGCCGCGACGCGGTTGCGGATGCGGACGTTGGCGAGCGTGCCCCGCGTCATGACGCGGTCGTTGCCCCGCCGGGTGCCGTAGGCGTTGAAGTCGGCCTTTGAGACGCCGAGACCGAGCAGGTACTGTCCCGCCGGGCTCTTCTCGGCGATGCCGCCGGCGGGAGAGATGTGGTCGGTGGTGACGCTGTCGCCGAGCAGGGCGAGGCAGCGGGCGCCATGGATCGGCGCGAACCCGGGCGCTTCCTCGGTCATGCCCTCGAAGAAGGGCGGGTTCTGGATGTAGGTGCTCTGCTCCTCCCAGGGGTAGAGCTCGCTCTGGCTCACGGGGACCTTGTTCCACGTCTCGTTGCCGGTGTAGACCGCGCCGTAGCGCTTGGCGAACTGATCCGGCGAGATCGAGGCGGCTCGGAGCGACTGCACTTCCTGATGCGTCGGCCAGATGTCCTTGAGGTAGACATCCTTGCCGTTCTTGTCCCTGGCGATCGGGTCCTTCATCAGGTCGATGTCCACCGTCCCCGCAATCGCGTACGCCACCACCAGCGGGGGGGAGGCGAGGTAGTTGGCCTTGACCGCGGGATGCACGCGCCCCTCGAAGTTGCGGTTGCCGCTCAGCACCGAGGCGCAGATCAGGTCGCCGCTCTTGATGCCCTCCTCGATCTCCGGCGGCAGGGGGCCCGAGTTGCCGATGCAGGTCGTGCAGCCATAGCCCACGGTGGCGAAACCGAGCGCCTCGAGGTCGGCGGTCAGGTTGCTCTTCTCGTAGTACTCGGTGACCACCTTCGAGCCCGGCGCCAGGCTCGTCTTGACCCAGGGCTTGCGGTTCAGGCCCAAGGCCCGCGCCTTGCGCGCGACCAGTCCGGCGGCGATCATGACGTCGGGGTTGCTCGTATTCGTGCAGCTCGTGATCGCGGCGATGACGACCGAGCCGTGCCGGAGCGTGATCTGCTCACCGACCTTCTCCGGGTGGCACGCCTCGGTGAGCGTGACGGCGACGCCCGCGCCGCCGTTGCCGCCGGGGCCGGTCTCGCCGTTGCCGGTGCGTCCGCCCTCGCCGGCCAACCGCGCCGTATTCACGGTCTCGCTGGCGACCTTCTTGCCGAACGTGTCGGCAAGGTCCTTCCGCCACTGCGTCTGCATGTTCCGCAGCTCGATGCGGTCCTGCGGGCGCTTCGGGCCCGCGAGGCTCGGCACGACGTCGGCCAGCTCGAGCTCGAGCACGGTCGCGAACTCGGGGTCGGGCTTGCTCGAGTCCCACCAGAGGTGGTTCGCCTTGGCGTACTTCTCGGTCAGCTCCACTTCCTCCGCCGTGCGGTTGGTCAGGCGGAGATACCCGAGCGTGACCTCGTCGATAGGGAAGAAGCCCATGGTCGCGCCGTACTCGGGGGCCATGTTCGCGATGGTCGCCCGATCGGGCAGGCTGAGGGCCGCGACGCCGGGCCCGAAGAACTCGACGAACTTCTCGACCACGCCGTGCTTGCGGAGAATCTGGGTGACGGTGAGCACCAGGTCGGTGGCCGTCGCGCCCTCGGGCAGCTTGCCCTTGAGCTTGAAGCCGACGACCTCGGGCGTCAGCATGTAGACCGGCTGGCCGAGCATCACGGCCTCGGCCTCGATGCCGCCGACGCCCCAGCCGACCACACCCAGCCCGTTGATCATCGTCGTGTGGCTGTCCGTGCCGACCAGCGAGTCGGGGAAGACCTGCCTGTCGCCCTCGACCGTCCGCGTCAGCACGCCCCGCAAGGTATTCGAGGTTCACCTGGTGCACGATGCCCGTCGCCGGCGGCACGGCGCGGAAATTGTCCAGGCTCTCCTGGCCCCACTTGAGGAAGACGTACCGCTCGTTGTTGCGCTCAAACTCGCGCTGGGCGTTGATCGTGAGCGCCACCCGCGTGCCGAAGTCGTCCACCTGCACGGAGTGATCGATCACCAGATCGCACGGCACGGCCGGGTTGATCTGTGCCGGGTCGCCACCGAGCCGCTTCATCGCGTCGCGCATCGCCGCCAGGTCCACCACGCAGGGCACGCCGGTGAAGTCCTGCAGCACCACGCGCGCGGGCATGAAGGGCATCTCGACCGCGTCGACCTGCTTGGCGTTGTAGTTGGCGAGCCCCACGATGTCGTCCTGCGTCACCGTGAAGCCGTCGCAATTGCGCAGCAGACCCTCGAGCAACACCCGGATCGAGTACGGCAGCTTGTCGATCCCCTTGCCCACCTTCGCCCGGTCCAGCGCCCCCAGATCGAAGTAGGTGTAGGTGCCGGAGCTGGTCTTCAGGGTGGCGCGGCTGCTGAACGGGTTCGACGCGGACATGGAGCCTCCTTCGCTGGCCAAAGCATCGACTGGCGCGGACAAATCCCGGAGGAAATGTAGCCCGCTAGCGCCCAGTCCGAGAGTCTGTTGTGGTGATGTTCGCGTCCTCCGGGCCCCTGGCGGCGCCCAAGAGCACCACGCGGGCGCGGATCGAGGGATCAGAGCTGTTCACAAGCTCCGCCGCCACGATCCCGCCGCAGAGCCCCAGCGGGGCATACGTCGGCGCGAGGATGACTCGGCCGTGGAGCGCCTCTTTCCCGGAAACCGAGACCCGGATCTGGCTGTCATAGGCGTCGTCGACGCCGAGCCCTTCGAGCGGGCCCACTCCCGGCGCCAGGGTGGCGACATCGCCGATCCGGATCTCAAACCGTCCCCAGGACCAGAGCAGGGAGAGTTTCTGTCCGGTCGTAAATGCCTGCCGGATCAGCCCCTCCAGCGTGGGGTTCGCGCCCGCACCCTCGCCGAAGGCCAGCAGGCTCATCATGCCATAGACGCCCGGCTCGAGCGATTGGAGCGTGACCTCGGGATGGGGGTTCTCGCGGGGCTTGTCGGGCTCGCCGGTCGCGATCGCGTAACCGCCGCCGATCCGGGCGACCTCGTAGGGGCCGTAGTCCAGAAAGACCTCGGCGAGCTGTCCTGGGTTGTCGGCGAGGAGATTCCCTTGGGCGTCGTAGACCCGCAGGCGCGTCGCCCGGGTGGGGGAGTCGATCTCGATCTCGTCGCCAAAGACACCCACCTTCCGCCGGAACCGAGGGTGCCGGCCGGGTTCGGAGCCCAGATCGACGAGCAGCATCCGGTCGGTGGGGGCGGCGCCATGCTCGAAAGAGAGCCCGAGGAGCACCCGATCCCCCGCCCGCCATTGGCCGACGCCATCCGCGACCTCGGTGCCCCGCAGCAGCCCGGGGGCGCCCGGGAACCGGGCGGCGAACGCCTGAGGGCTGATGGCTGCAAGCGGGGCGGCGGCGCCGATGACGTGCGCCGACCCCCCGCAACCACCCAGGATGATGGCCGCCGCCGCTGCGCCCGCCAACGCCGAAGTCCGTTTCGTCATGGAGGATCAGCATCGCGGCACGACCGGTCCGAGTCAACGCCGGCGCGGGGGGATTGACTCTCGGTCCGTATGATGGCCCCGTGATCCTCCGACTCCTCGGTCAACAGGTTGATTCTCCGGTCGGGCCGCTGCTTGCCGGGGTGGTCTCTCGCGATGGGGCCGAGGCGCTCTGTCTGCTCGAGTTCCACGATCGCCCGAGGCTCGATCGGGAGATCCCCGATCTTGTTCGGGCCTACGGGGTCGAGTTGGAGGAGGGACGGGCGCCGCTCCACGACGAGGTCGAGCGCCAACTCATGGCGTACTTTTCCGGGGCGATCACCGAGTTTGATCTTCCGCTCGATACCCCGGAACCGAGTTCCAGCGGCGCGTTTGGCAAGCCCTGATCCAGATCCCGTACGGCCAGACGACGACCTACGGGCGCCTGGCCGATCTCGTCGGCTCGCGCGGCGCCCAGCGGGCGGTCGGCGCCGCCAATGGGGCGAACCGCGTCGCGATCGTCATCCCCTGCCACCGGGTGATCGAGAGCGGTGGGGGGCTGCGGGGTTATGGAGGCGGGCTGGACCGCAAACGGTGGCTGCTCGAGCACGAGGGCGCTTGGCCGATCCAGCCCGGCCTCTTCCAGACCAGCGAGACTGCTCCATGATCGACCTCCGCTCCGACACCGTCACCAAGCCCACCGACGCGATGCGTCGCGCGATGGCCGCCGCCGAGGTCGGCGACGACATGTTCGGCGAGGACCCGACCGTCCGCCGACTCGAAGATCGATTCTGCGAGCTCACCGGCAAACCGGCCGCCGTATTCGTCCCCAGCGGCACCATGGCCAACCAGCTCGCCATCCGCGCCCAGACCGAGCCCGGCGACGAGGTCATCACCCACGCCGACAACCACATCATCCACTACGAATCGGGCGGCCCCGCGGCCCTGGCTGGCGTCATGCTCGCCCTCGCGCCCGGCCCCAGGGGCGTCTTCGGCGCCGACGAGGTCCGGGCGCTGGTCCGCGCGGACGACCCGCATTGCCCCGTCACCCGGCTCGTGGCCCTCGAGAACACCCACAACCGGGGCGGCGGGCGCGTCTGGCCCCGAGAGCAAGTGCGCGAGGTCGTCGAGACGTCGCACGCTCTCGGCCTCAGGGTTCACATCGACGGCGCCCGCATCTGGAACGCCGCGATCGCGTCCGGGCGCCCGGTCGCCGAACTTGTCGGCGCCGCCGACAGCGTGAGCGCATGCTTCAGCAAGGGGCTGGGGGCGCCCGTGGGGTCGATCCTCGCGAGCGACGCGCCGACGATCAAGCGAGCCCGACGATTCCGCAAGATGTTCGGCGGGGCCATGCGGCAGGCCGGCGTCCTGGCCGCGGCGGCGCTCCACGCCCTTGACCACCACTTCGACCGGCTCGTCGAGGACCACGCGGGGGCGCGTCGGCTTGCCGAGCGGCTCGCCGCGCTGCCGGGGGTTCGCCTGGATCCGTCGGAGGTCGAGACGAACATCGTCTATTTTGGGCTTGCCGACGGGCGTCGCTCGGCGCCGGAGATCTGCACGGCGCTCAAGCAGGCCGGCGTGCTGGTGCTGCCTGTGGGACCAGATCGAATCCGAGCGGTGACCCACCTCGACGTGAGCCCGTCGCAGATCGAGCGGGCGGCCCTGGCCGCCGCCGAGGTTCTCGGGCGCTGACGCCTCGGGTTCTCGGGCTCTCGCGCGACCCGATCGGCACAGACCGCCGGTCTTCCCTGGTCGACCTGGAAGGCCGGTGGGCTCCCCGCCTGCGCAAACCGACGATCGACCTGAGCGCACGTGCGTTCGCAGGGCTCCGGGCGGGGGGAGGAAGGCATCGCTATGGAAGGCCACATGGATCAGGCGGAGTTGAAGCTCGCCACCGGCTCACTCGCACTGGACGGGGTGACCACGAGCGAGGACGACCTTCTCGACATGATCTCCTCGCTGGAGGCGCGCCTGGGCGACGTCCGGGAACTGCACCGCGAGCACCAGGGGCTGGAGAGCGAGCTCGACGAGCTCCGCAACGAGCTGGAAGCCCGCCAGTGCGATCTCGACGAGCGGGAGCAACTGCTCCGCGAGTCGTCCACGGAGGTACGCTCGGAACGGCGTCACATCGAGGAGGAGCGCCGCGAGATCCTCGCGGAGCAGGAGGCCATCGAACGCCGGCGCGCCGAGCTGGAGGCCAAGGAGCACGAGGTCGCGGCCCGATTCTCCTCGGTCGACGACATGCGCGCCAAGCTCGAGGCCGCGGAGGCGGCACTCAAGGCCGAGCGCGAGAAGCGGGAGAAGGAGGCCGAGGCGTTCCGCCGCGAGCAAGCCGAACTGGCGAAGCGCGAAGAGGAACTCGCCGCGCACGCCGCCACCGCCGGCGATCAGTCCCAGGAGATCAAGGACCTCGCCGCCCAGCTCGCCGAAGCGCACAAGATCGCGATGGCGCGCACGCTCGAGGCCGAGAAGCGGGCCGGCGAGGCCAACCAGCGAGCCCTCGACATGGAGCGCCGCTGCCGGGAACTCGCCGGCGAGTGCGATGTCGTTCGGCGCGAACTCCAGGGCAGCCGCGAGCAGGTCCGCAAGCTCGAGCTCGAACTCCCGAAGCGCATCTACCAGCACCAGACCCGCCTCGAGCGGGGTGATCGAGTCCGGCGCGGCATCGCGACCGGGGCGACCTGGATCTGTGTCGCCTTCACCATGGCCGCCGCCGGGATGTTCGGGTTCCAGGGCGCCGCGGCCCAGGCGGCGCTCATGCTCGGGTTGGCGTTCGCCGCCTACTTCTATGGCTCACAAGCGATCGCCGGGCGTCTGCTGGATCCGCCCGCCATTGTCATCGGCCTCATCGGCGCCACCTTCGGTCTCTGGTTCCCGATGTGGACCAACGCCGTCACGCAGGCGCTCACCACCTGGTCCTTGCCGACCGGGGGGCTGCCCGACGCCGTCGCCTCTCAGCTCCCGCTCGCCGTGAGCGTGGCCACCGCGGGCCTGACGATGACCGTCGGCGTCTTCGCGCTCACGTGGTCGGGCGGGCTGCTCTTCCAGGTCGGCGCGGTGTCACTCCTCGCCGGCGGCCTGGCGATGTTCCCCGATACGTCCGGCTTCGCCCTGGGCGCCGCCGCGTTGCTCTGGAGCGCTGTCACCGGCGCCGGTCTCGCCCGCTGGGCGGCGCGCAACACCCCGGGGATCGCCCGAGTCGCCGTCCCCTTCCCGCAGGTCGAAGCGGGCGCCCCGCCGATCGGGCGGGCAATCTGATCGGCGCCGCTTTCCCTGGGCCCGGGGGCGGGCTTGTGGTATAACCCAGGGATGAAGAGGTCCGGGTTCACGCTCATCGAACTGCTGGTGGTCATCGCCATCATCGCGCTGCTGATCGCGATCCTGCTCCCGGCGCTGGGGAAGGCCCGGGAGGCCGGACAGAAGATCCAGTGCGAGAACAACCACAAACAGATCATCACCGGCGTGATGATGTATTGCAACCAGTGGGACGACTGGCTCCCGCGCCCCAACTGGGCGGTGAACAACCGCTCCTACGCCGAGCCCGGCTGGCTCTACACGCCCCCCGAGTCCAGCTTCAAGTGGGAGTGGGAGACGCACCGCACCGGATCGCTCTGGCCGTATCTCGAGAACGACGAGATCTACCGCTGCCCAGCGCACAAGGACATCGGCGCGGGCTCCGACAACACGACCAGCTACCTCATGAACGGCGCCGTGGTCGCGTTCGGGCGCAACAAGCCGAACAAGAACCCCAAGCGGTATCAGACCTATTTCGTGGATCAGTTCGACACGCAGTCGGTGCTGTTTTGGGAGACCCAGGGCGACGGCTGGAACGATGGATCCAGCTATCCCACCGAGGGGCTCAACGAGCGCCACGGACGCGGTGCAACGATCACCTGTCCCGACGGCCATGCCGAGTGGATCGAACGTTCAACCTACGACGAGGAACTCAACAAGCGGCCGAGCCGGCTCTGGTGCGTCCCCGACAGCAAGACGGGCGACAGATAACCAACTCGGACGCGCCGCGCAATCTGGAAATCCTGTGCACCAAGATGTGTGGAATGCGCGGACTCTGCGCATCCCATGCACGATCGCGCACCTCGTGCGCAACCGCTCCACGATTGCCGGAATCTCCGTGAGAAACGCATCAATTCCGGCAACTCGCGTGACGCGACGGCGTACCATTTCTCGACGCGATGGCGGGACAGGCCAGAGCGTGGGAGCTGGGAGAAGAGAAATGGCATACCCCGAGAGCTATCAGCATGCAGAGCATCTTCGCGCACTCGACGCGCTGCTCGCCGACATCGGCGGGCGGGCACCGGGGGTGGGCGGAACGGAGCAACCAGCCGAAACGCGCCCGGCCCGCGCCGAGCCCGTCGTGCTCGCCAGATCAAGCGCCCGCCGGCGCGTGTGCAGTCATGATCCAGGTTGAGGGGGCCGCCTTCTCCGCCGGTCCGTCGCGATAACCGATCCAGTCGCCGAGCATCGCCCCGACCCGACCCGACCTCACCCGGCCTGTCCCGGCCCGAGGCTACGCGGCGCGGACGATTCGCTCGATGCGGACAACCCACTCGGGTGTACTGGCCAGGTGCTTCCGCAGGATCCCCCCCCTCGACGCGTAGTACCAGCTCGTCAGGCCCTGGCAGATGATGCTGCCGATCGCCAGCGCGCCGTAAACCCCGACCGAGACCGCGGCGGTGAATCGCTCGAGCGAGGCGCCGCCCCCTGCGCCCATGATCGAGTCGAGCTCGGCGGAGTGGGAAGCCAATTCGGAGGGGGCGTGCATCGACTGGTATCCCTTCCAGGCAGCGTATCCGACCACCGCGCCGGCGAGGAGCAGTTGGTTGATCGCCAGCCGTCGCGGCGCCGCCGGGTCAAGCCGCAGCAGCCGAGACCCGGCCGCCAGTTCGTTCCACGCCAGGCCCATCAGCACGCAACCGGTCACGAATTCAGTGGCGCCAAAGAGGCCCGCGAGCAGGCTCACCACGCCAAAGCAGGCGAGCATCGTGCCGTCCAGCTTGGCAATCGCCGCGGCCCGTCGGATCGGGCGCAGGCGCGCACCGGCGCGCGCCAGTTCCGCGTAGTCCGCCTCCGTGAGCTGTGGCGTCGCCATGAATGGGGTATCGATTGGTCCGACCCCGGAGTTCATCGGACCCGGCAAACTCGGGCTCCCGGCGTCAGGCCCGCACCGGTTAGCCCTTTTCCGGCTGCATCGGCTTGCTGCAGTAGGGGCACGTCGCGGGGACCAGGCCATGCCCCTCGAGGGGGGCCAGACGCCCGCAGGAGGGACATTTGGCGGCCGGGGTGGGGTACGTCTTGCCACACTTGGGGCAAACCTCGCTCGGCGAGCCTGGGGGAGCCTGGCTGTGACCCGGCTCCACCTCGAACTCGGTCGCGCACTTCGGATCGGCGCAGATGAAGTAGTTCACATGCCGGCCCGACTGGACACCATCGCCCTTGCCCCCGAGGGAGCGGACGATGAGAAACCCGGCGGCAGCCAGCGCGACGACCGCGATCAGCACCTTGACGTTGTTGTTCATGTCGCCTTTCTCTTGACGCGAGCGTCGCCGATGTGCGCCCGACTCTGCCATGCATCGGCGGGCAGCCGACCCCGCGTCCGCCCGCCGCGAAGCCCCATCCGCCTACTTCCAGAGATCGATGTGGGACTTGAAGTCGTTGTTCCACATGCGCATGTTCTCCTCCGTCTTCGACGTCAGGAACTCCTTGCTGAAGTTCGCGACGTGCGCATCGGCGAAGAGCACCTCGGACTGCCCGCCATGCCGCGTGTCGGGGTGGGAGAAGTCGGCGCCGGGCTGCGGCGTGACCCACTGGTCCTGGTTCCCGTCAGTGACGGTGTCCGCCAGCACGATCAGCTGATCCGCCGCCGGAACGCGCCGGAGAGAAATCTCCCAGAATTGCGCGTCCTGGCTGTCGCGGCCGATCTCGCCGGGGAATGCCACATGGCCTCCAAGGCCAAGGTGATTTTTGCCCCGCTGATCATCCTTGTTTCCGGTGAAGTCCTGCACGCCCCAGCCGTTGTATCCATACGACATGAACGTGAACTTGCCGGACTGGAGGGGGTCGTTGTTGTCCGCGCCGGAGCCGCCAAGCACCGCCTCGCCGGGGTAGTAGCCCCAGGCCTCCTGCCCGAACGTCTGCCCGGCTTTCGTGAACTTGATCGGATGGTTGGCGTTCCGCCACTCCTCGCTCCACACCGCGTCCTTGGGCGCCGCCGGGTCGTAGTACACCTCTTGATTGTCCATCATCTGGGGACGCCAGCGGGGAACCCAGGTTGCGGCCTGGTCTCGCCCCTGCCCCTGCACGTGGTCGCCGGGGAAGTACTCGTCATTTTCAGAGAAGTAGCTTCCCATCGCGTTGCCGAACTGTCGGAGATTGGAGCCGCACGCGACCGCCCGGGCCGCCTCACGGGCCTTGCCCAACGCGGGGAGCAGGATCCCGATCAGCAGCGCGATGATCGCGATGACGACCAGCAACTCGATCAGCGTGAACCCTCGACGAATCTTCATGATGCCTCGCTTCCCACTGTGCCGCTCGTCATTGCGTGGGCGACCGTCAGCCCACACCGTGGGCCCAGATGCCCTGATTTCCGGACTTGCTGCAGATTTCCGTCCGGCGTTCCAAAGAGGAAGAACGCCCCAAACCCGTTGGCGAGTCTACCGTCCCGAGGTAGACTCTACAAGGCGCAACTTGGCTCACGCCCAGGTCTGGAGAATCGGACAATGAAGACCTTTATTGCGGCATCGTGGATTGTCGTGTCCGCAATTGGTTCCGCCGCCCAGGCCCACATCTACAACTTCTATTTCGGCATGTCGGGCGCCAATGTCGTGCCACCGACAGACAGCCTGGCCCGGGGCAGCGGCGCCTTTCGCTACAACCACCACACGTTTAATTACGATCTGGACCTCTACGTCTCGGGGGTCGCCCTCACGGACCTGCTCGATACCGGCCCGAACGGCACGCCACTCCAGGCCTTCGTCGCCCCGAGAGGGCAGAACGGCGACATCGCACTCGACCCCGGCTATTTCGGGGACTTCGTCCAGGACGGCGACGGCATCCGCTTGACACTCTCCACCATCCGTCTCGGGGGCCAGCAGGGCGCCTTTTCCTCGAACATCTACAACACCGAGCAGGCCCTCTACGATGGGCACCTCTACTTCCAGCTCTTCACGACGCAATACCCCAACGGCGAGATTCGCGGCCAGATCCCGCCCCTGGGCCGCTTTCTCCAGACCGACGACCTCGGCTCTTCTCACGAGGTGAAGGGCCTGAGCCGCATCCCCGCCCCTGGCACATGTGCGGTCGGCCTGCTTGCGCTCGTCGGCTGGCGACGCCGACGCTAACGCCCGATCGACCAAACCAGCGGGCTCTGGACCCAAAAAGCACTACGCCCGCTCCACATCGGAGCGGGCGCAGCGATCGGCGACGGCTGGGAGGCGGTGGTGGGTCGCCCCGTCGCCTGGTGGTGGGAATCCGCGAATCGCCACACATCCCGGCGACCTCAATGCCCGGCGCTGGCTCTCACCAACCCCGGGACGACTCGGCCGCGAACGAAGAAGAGCCGTCGGCCGTGCGTCCGCATCCTTGCGTGCATCGGGCCGATCGGTAGAGTCCCTTCAAAAACCGGCTCCTTCGTTCGCGCCGGCGGCGACCCGCCGGAACATCCCTGTCTCAAGCCGGGCAAACACCTCCCCGGCATCCTCCAACCCCGGCCTTCCTTGGCCGGGGCGACTCTCGAACCGGCAGAACCGGTTCAGCCCTGCTGGCGCCGCGCCGTCAGCTTCGCGATCAAAGACGGAAGCTGCGCCAGCCTCTCTCTCTCCCTCTCCTGCCAGGCGGCCCGGGCGTGAATCTCGACATGGCTCATCGCCCCGATCACCATCACATCGCCATCCAGATCGGTCAGTTCGAGCTGATGCTTCGGGAGCGTGACTCGACCGGCCGTATCCATCTCGACCCGCTCCGAAAGACCCGCCAAGGTCCGTTGAATCCAGGCCGTGTCCTCGTCGGGGATCAGCGTCCCGCCCCACGCCGAGGCGAGCGACTCGAAGCTCACCTCGGGGATCAGCCAGAGCATGCCGCCCTCCCGGGGCATGCTGATCCAAGCGGGCCCGAGTGCCTTGGCCTCGAGCGTCGCCCGAAACTTCGCCGGCACGGCGAGTCTCGACTTCTTGTCGATCGTCACCTCGGCTTGGCCAATGAAGCTCACGAGTCATCGCCTCCGTGTGCATGAGTGGGATGATGCCCCACTTTGCCCCTCATGTCAACACCATCGGCCCCGTTGCCCGCCAACGGGACGAAAACGGCCTGGCTCTGTGGATAACTCGTGCAGAACCTGTCGTCCGGATGCGACCATCAGGCTGGGGAATCGGGGCAACCCAGGGGTCCTGCCCAAGCACCGAATCGCGACGGCCGATAGACTCGGCCAGCCCGCGTTCATGGGCCGGAAAGGGGGTTTGTGCGCATGTCAATCAGCACCGATCCCCGCCGAGCCATCGCGCAACTCCCTGCAGGAATGTTCCTTATGACTGCGGCCTACGAGGAGGAGCGGGCCGGCATCGTGGTGCGGGCGGTCCAGCCGTGTGGCACGGAGCCGCCGCTCATCTGCGTTGCGGCCCGAACCGGCCACAGGATCGAGCCGCTCATCCGCGATAGCCGCTGCTTTGCGATCTGCCAGCTTGACCCTGCCAACCGTCTGGTACTGCGGAAGTTCGATCCCGATGCACCGACGGATCGGGGCGATCCCTTTGACGCCATCCCATTCGATGCCTTGGTCACGGGCTCGCCGATTATCCGCGCGTCGGCCCTGGTGTTTGACTGCGAGGTCGTCCGCCATTACGACTTGGAGACGGATCACGAGCTCTACGTCGGGCAGGTGCTCGGATGCCGGTCGGTGCAGGACTAGGCGGCAGGCGATCAACGCACGGAGAAGCTTTCGCGTGCGGCCCATGAGGCTCTATCTTGCCCTCCGCATCCTCGCCGCTGCGAGCGTGCTGGCCTTGGGCTCGTGCGCGAGTCGTCCGCCGCGATTCCGTCCCGTGCAGCTGGCGCCGAATCAGGCGGTGATCTACGTCTATCGGCCCCGTGCTTTGCTGAGCCCCGGGCCTGTCGAGGTGTACATCGACCAGACGGAAGCGGGGAAGCTCAGCAAGAATCGCTACCTGTGCGCCATCGTGGGGCCGGGTGAGCACCTGGTGCGCGTCCAGCGCCGCTCCGAAGTGGTGCGACTGGTTCGGATCGGCCCCGGCGAGACCGCCTACCTCGAGGCCGGCGCAGCGCTCCTCGGGGGATCGGTCTCTCTTGCAAGCCCGGATGAGTCCATCGCACGCGAGCGGATCGCGGTGGCCAGGCTCTCCCCTGCGCCAGCGGCTGCGAGGCCCGACAAGCCCCGCGAGTGATTTCGGGCGTGCTTCAGCCTCGTCGTCCGTGAGCCGACGCACCACCGTCAGCAAGTGCATCGAGCATGTGCGCAGCCATCCGCGCATCAAACTTCGCTTCGGAGAATCGTTCGGCATTGGCGCGGCACGGCGGTCCACCCTCCGGACACTCGCGGGCCGCGGCAACAACGGCGTCAGGGTCGGGTGCGTTGAAGAACGCGCCGGTCTGCCCCTCGAGCACGGTGTCGAGTGCACCGCCCGCTCGCCGCGCGACGACCGGGCAGCCGCACGCTTGCGCCTCGACCGCCGTGATGCCAAAGTCCTCGATCTGCGGGAAGATGAGCAGCCGGGCGCGGCGGTACAGGTCGAGCAGGGCGTCGTCGCTCACCCGCCCGAGGACTTCAACAAGGCTGGAGCCGACCCGCCGGCGCACGTCGGCCAGCAACGACCCGTGCCCCGCAACCTTGAGGAGGATGCCCGCCCGCCCCGCGGCCTCGATCGCCAGATCGACCCGCTTGTAGGGCTCGAGCGCGCCGACGAACAGCCAAAAATCCTCTCTGGCAACTTCCTCATCGGTGGTGAACTTGAGGGTTCGGACCGGTGGGTGCACGATCTCCGCGTCACGCCCGAAGCAGCGCCTGATCTGCTCGGCGGTCTGGGTCGAATTCGCGATGAACGCCGTGACGTTCGCCGCCGTCCGACGGTCCCAACGCCGGAAGGCCGGACCGAAGGCCGAGAGCCCGAGCCGACGCACGCGCGCGCCGGGCCCGCGGCCGGCGGCGTACTCGGCTCCGATCGACCAGACATACCGGGCCGGGGCATGGCAATAGCAAAGGTGTGGAACACCCTCTGGAGCCTCGAGGCCCTTGATGGCCGCGGAACTGGTCGAGACCAGCAGGTCGATAGGGCTCTCGGCATGCCTCGCGGCCAGCTTCGCGCCCAGTTCGGCGACGGCCGCGGGGTAGGCGGGGAGCAGCCATCGGCGCGCGGCCTCGGGGAATTCGGCGAGGGAGGAGACCTCCCGGTCGATCCGGTCGATCGCGGGAGCGACCGGCCGCCCGTCATCAAACATCGCATAAAGATGATCTACGTCTCCGATTTGAGAGGCGACGGTGACGATCCGTTCCAGCACGGCCTCGCCGCCCCGGTAGCCGCAGAGCCAGTCGTGGGCGAGCGCGATCCGGGGTCGCGGGTCGCGGGGCCGGCCGTCTATCATCGATGGATGTCTAAGCAATCTGGCTCCACGGCGGGGGCATGCAAAGGCGGCGAGGCCAACCGCCTCGGGCTGGATTATCGGCGCGAAGCGGTCCTCTTGGGGGCCCCGCCGGTCCCGATCATCGATGCGCACGCGCACATCAACGGCCGTCGGGCTTCCAAGCTCTGGGCGGAGGCGGCCGATCTGTACGGGGTGAGCCACGTCTACACGATGAGCCGGCTCTCCGAGGCCGAGCAAGTGCGGGAGGTCTTGGGGGATCGGGCTCGGTTCATCGCATTCCCGGATTGGTCCAATCCCGAGAAAGAGCGCGTGCACCGGGACGGCTACCTGCCGGTCATCGAGAGGTACCGCGAGGAGTTCGGCGCGAAGATCGTGAAGTTCTGGTCGGCCCCGCAACTCCGTGATCTTGCCGGCGGTGATCCCGATGACCTCGTCGCGTTGGACAGCCCGTGGCGCGTGCGTCAGGCCGAACTGGCCACAAGCCTGGGCATGATGATCATGGTGCACATCGCCGACCCGGATTCCTGGTTCGGCGCCAAGTACGCCGATGGGCGGAAGTACGGGGACAAGGCGTCCCAGTACGCCCCGCTCGAACGCATGCTCGAGCGATTCTCGCAGCCTTGGATCGCCGCGCATACAGGCGGCTGGCCCGAGAGACCCGACTTTCTCGACGGCCTGCTCGAGCGACACTCAAACCTTTTCCTGGACACGAGCGCGACCAAGTGGATGGTTCGCGAATATGCTCGCCACCCCCGGGAGCGGCTCCTCCGATTCTTCGAGCGGTGGCGCGGGAGGCTGCTCTTTGGCTCCGACATCGTGACGATGGATGCGCATCTCTCCGCCGACAAGGCCGGTGCGATCAGCATCAAGGCTGACCAGGCGTCCGACGCCGACGCGGCATTCGATCTGTACGCCAGCAGGTACTGGGCGCTGCGCACGATGTTCGAGACGGACTATGACGGGCCCAGCCCGATCGACGATCCTGATGCCGACAAGGCCGGGCCCCGCCTGAGGGGCCTCGCCCTTCCCGCTCCGCTCCTGCGCGATCTCTACGCGAACTCGGCACGCGACCTGCTCGAACGGGATTGATCACCCGCCGTCGGCCGGATCGGATGCCGCACCCGCTTCCCGCGGGTCGCGCCGGGCCGCCCGCACCGCGCTTTCCATCAGATGAGCCATCACGCCCGAGACCGCCACGTCTTGGGGGGCGAGCATCCCGCTGGAGAACTCCGCGGCTCCGAGCCGGTCGGCAAAGCCAGGGGTCGAGGCCAGCAGCTTGACCGAGGCCTCCTTGATCGCGCCGCCGAAGTCGCCGTCCCCCGGTACGCCGCTCGGGAACAAGAAGCCGCCGCCGCCATAGATCCCGATCTGCCCCTTGGAGAACACCGCGCACCGGATCGTGACGGTGGAGGCCGTGGTTGCGATCGGGGTCTTGCCGGGGCGTGGACGGAGGAACATGTGCACATGGATGATGGTGCCGGAGAGCTGGTCGAGTGAGTCGGCGGTGACCAGCCGGCTCGCCGTCATGTCGGAGAGGTAGATGTCGGCGGTCGAAGGGTCTTCGGACGTATATCCCGACGCCGCGATCTGCGGCTCGAGCGCCGCTTGGCGATCGATAGAGCGGATACGGACGCCCGCACCCGTGAAGATTCGTCCGCAGCCGGATCCCAGCAGCGCCAGCGAGGCCAAGCCGGCAGCAACCGCCGTGAAGCACGACATTCGATGTGTTGGGGAGGAATTCGGCATCTGTCCCACAGGATATCCGGCCCCGGATTCCTCGTTTTGCGGATCCATTTCGGCCCGTGTCGATACAATGTGGATGAGGGGACAAGCTCTCGCGCCCCGCGGGAGCGCACCGGGGGGGGATGAACCCGGGAGATCAGCAATGACCAGCACGCCTCCGCGCATCCTGCTCCTGGCCGTCGCCGGCCTCGGCGCTGGAGCATTCGGGCAGAGCCAAAGCCAGCTTCCGACGCCTCAGGGAGGCCTCTCCGGCCAGCGGGCGGACTTTCCGAACGTCCTGAGCCCCGACGCGACGCTGCCCATCAATCGCCACATCACCCTACCCGGGTTGCCGACGGCACCCGGGCCGAATCGGGTGGCGCCCGTTCCGGCGGTGGTGGGGGGGCCGGGCACCGTGGTGGGGACCGACGGGGTCCGCATCAACGGTCAATACAACAACGGCGACTTCAGCCTGAACTTCCATCTGGGGAGCGGCTTGCGGGGTGTTGTGCAACCCGGAGTGCTCTACGGGAGGGACGGCTACTACTACGCGCCGTACGGCTGGTCGAGGACCAGCCCGTGGTGGCGGTATCGATACGGGGAGTACTACTCCAACGCTCCGGTCGATGGCGTGCTGACCCAGCGCGTGGACTACTCGCTCCGAGCACCCCAGCTCACCCAGCCGCCGGCGCCGGCGCAGGAGCCTCCGAGGGAGCTGACCGCGATTGAGAAGGCCCGCCTGCTCATGGCGGCCGACGAACTCGACAGTGCCATCGCTTCCTACCGCGATCACCTCGACACCGATCCCGAGGATGTGAAGGCCATGCGCGAGATGGGGCTGGCGATGATCGAAGACGACCGTCCCGACGACGGTGTCGCGATGGTGGCGTTGGCGTACCGCACCGATCCGTCCCTGGCCCGGGCCCCGATCGAATTGGCCCCCTTGGGGCTCGACGGCCGAAGGTACGACAGCCTGCTGGCCAAGGCCCTCCAATTCGCCCGTCGGACCGATTCGGGCTCCGCGCACTTGGTGGGCGCGATTCTGCTCCAGGCGGATGGCAAGTATTCCGGCGCGGCCCGCGTGCTGGACCGGGCGGAGAAGGCCGGGCTGAGCGGCGATGTGCTCGACCCCGTCCGCCGCGAGATTGGTCGCCCGGCCAACAATCGATAGCATTGTGTTCGGGTTCGGTGCGTCCATCCCAACCACCCGGGCTCCGGCCCGGGCGGCTTGTCCTATGCCGCGGGGTGCCTAGCATCCCTGCCCTCGCGCAGCGGGTGCGGGGCGACAACGGGAACCGAATGCACCACCAAGCCGACTGTCCCCCTGGCCGGGGCGGTCTCACCGGGCGTTGTTCCGGGGCGAGCGTGGGAGGTGGAGACCGATGGCCAAGAAAGAAATCGTCAAGCAGTTCAAGCTGATGGCGCCCGGAGGCACCGCGACACCCGCGCCGCCGCTTGGCCCGGTGCTGGGCGCCAACCAGGTGAACCCCGGCCAGTTCATCCAGCAGTTCAACGCCGCGACGGGCCACCTCAAGGGCAAGCTCGTCGGCGTGATCGTGACTTCGTACTCGGACCGCTCGTTCACCTTCGAGGTGAAGAGCTCGCCGGCCTCGGTGCTCATCAAGGAGGCCGCGGGAGTCGAGAAGGGCTCGGGCGTGCCGAACAAGGACAAGGTCGGCAAGATCACGAGCGCGCAGGTCCGCAAGATCGCGGAAGAGAAGATGGCCGACCTCAGCTCCGGGAGCATCGAGGCGGCCATGCGAGTCATCGAAGGCACCGCCCGCTCCATGGGCGTCGTGGTGGAGGGCTGAGCACATGCCGACCAGCAAGCTGAGCAAGCGTTCGAAGGCGAACGGGCCGCTCACCCCGGAGCAGGCCCTGCCCGCCGCCGAAGCCATCGCGGCCCTGAAGAAGTTCAAGGGCCCCAAATTCGATCAGACCGTTGAGGTCGCGATGTTCCTGGGTCTCGACACGCGGCAGGCCGACCAGAACCTCCGCGGCTCGGTCAGCCTCCCCAAGGGGATCGGCAAGACCAAGCGCGTGATCGCGTTCTGTCAGAGCGACGTCACCAAGGACGCCCTCGCGGCCGGCGCCACCAAGGCCGGCGGCGAGGAGCTTGTCGCCGAGATCGAGGCCGGCTGGATGGACTTCGACGTCGCCATCGCCAGCCCGGACATGATGCGTGTGGCCTCCAAGCTCGGCAAGGTGCTCGGTCCCAAGGGGCTGATGCCCTCGCCGAAGAACGGCACCGTGACCCCGAAGGTCGTCGATGCGGTCAGGGAATTCGCCGCCGGCAAGGTGGAGTACCGCGCCGACAAGGCGGGGAATGTCCACGCGGTGATCGGCAAGCTGAGCTTCCCCGAGGGCGATCTTGTCGCCAACCTGGAGCACTTCATCCAGACCATCGAGAAGGTCAAGCCGGCCACCGTGAAGGGCGTGTACATCAAGAAGATCTCCATCTGCGGCACCATGACCCCGGGCGTGCAGGTCGCCTACACCAGCGCCGTCCAGGCCTGACGCGACCAGGAGGAAGACCCATGTCGAAGACCGTCAAGAACATGATCCTCCGGGACTATGTCGCCAAGTTCGGCGAGGAGTCCGACGTCGCGGTGATCAGCATCCGCGGGATCAGCTCGAACGATACCAACAAGATCCGCGCCGACCTTCGCAAGAAGGACATCCGGGTCACCATCGTCCGAAACGCGCTGATGAAGCGGCAGTTTGCGGACGGCGCGCTCGACGCGCTGGCCCCCGTGCTCGCGGGGCCCAGCGCCCTGGCCTACGGCGGGGCGTCGGTCGTCGAGGTCGCCCGCGAACTCGTCGCGCTCGTCAAGACGTTCCCCGGGATCGAACTCAAGGGCGCCGTCCTGGACGGCAAGCTCTTCGAGGGCGAGGACGGCGTCACCGCGCTGAGCAAGTACCCGACCCGCGAGGAGGCTCTCAGCCAGACCGTCGCGATCATCCTCAGCCCCGCCCGCAAGCTGGTCTCCAGCGTGCTCGGGCCGGGCAAGAAGGTCGCCAGCCTCGTCAAGACCATCGAGGACAAGCTCGAGAAGGGCGAGGCCATCGCCAAGGTCGGCTGAGACCGCGGCCGTTTGAGCGCCAGGGGGATTCGCCCCGGGGCACATTGAGCATCGTCGTCCGACTGGCCCCCACAGGGGTTAAAGCGCCGAATGGTTCGGCCCCTCTCGGGTGAGAAGCAGGACCCCTTGCCGGGGTCGTAGATTCACGAGGTACACCATGTCCGACAAGACCTTTGAAGCGAAGATTTCCGATCTCGGCGACAAGCTCGCCGGTCTCACCCTGAAGGAGGCCGTCGACCTCGGCGACTACCTGAAGGAGACCTACGGCATCGAGCCCGCCGCGGGCGGCGCCGTGATGATGGCCGGGCCCGCCGCGGCCGCCCCGGTCGCGGAGGAGAAGACCTCCTTCGACGTCGTCCTCAAGAGCCCCGGCGCCGAGAAGATCAAGGTCATCAAGGTGGTCCGCGAGGTCACCGGCCTGGGCCTCAAGGAGGCCAAGGACCTGGTCGACGCCGCGCCGAAGGCGATCAAGGAAGGCCTCGGCAAGGAAGAGGCCGACAAGCTGGCCGCCTCCCTCAAGGAGGCCGGTGCCGAGGTCGAGCTCAAGTAACCAAAAAATCAGGTATTTTCCCTGGTTTCAATGGGCTGCAAACCATGGGGCCCGGGGCTGTAAACCCCGGGCCCTCATTCTGGTGTGATCCCCAGAAGAAGATTTCGCAAGCCCGCGCTTGGCGGCCGGCGTTCGTACCGGCTAGACTCATCGGTTCGAGACGGGCCAACTTGGGGTGAAAGCCTGTTCCGGGATGCGGGTGATTGCTGCGTAATCGACAAGCTGTGACGGGTCCGGACGTCTCCCACGTCCGAACGCCGGGGATGTTGCATCATCGCGAGGAAGCTGATGACCGCAAAGACCGTGCGCGATATTCGTATCCGTAATTTTTCCAAGCGCGGGGACGCCATCGAGGTCCCCAACCTGACCCAGCTCCAGCGGGACGGTTACGACCGATTCCTGCAGATCGGGAAGTCTGTTGAAGACCGAGCCAACAGCTACGGCCTCGAGGCCCTGCTGCGCGAGGTCTTCCCGATCGAGAGCTACGACGGCACCATGCGCCTGGAATACGTGGCCTACGACCTCGACGAGCCGAGGTACACGCCCGACGAGTGCCGAGAGCTCAGGCTCACCTACGGCATGCCGTTCAAGGTGACGATCCGCCTGCACCGGGAGAACCACCCCGGGCTCCCCGAGGAGGACATCTACCTCGGCGAGTTCCCGATCATGCTGGGTGGCGGCGAGTTCATCGTGAACGGCGCCGAGCGCGTCATCGTGAGCCAGCTCCACCGCTCGCCCGGCGTGGACTTCTCCATCGTCTCCAGCGAGGGTGACCGCCCGCTCCACTCCGCCCGCATCATCCCCGAACGCGGGTCCTGGATCGAGCTCGAGGTCACCAAGAAAGATGCGCTGGCGATGCGCATCGATCAGTCGACCAAGCTCGCGGCGACCACGTTCCTGCGCTGCCTCGCCGGCCTGGCCATGGAGGACCAGTACCTCCGCGAGCACCACACCGCCGAGGGCGACCCCCCCAAGGAACTCAGGACCGCCGCCGTGGCCTTCGCCGCGCAGTACGCCACGACCGACCAGCTCATCTCCGTTTTCTACGAGGTGACCGAGCTCAAGCCGGCCGATGTCCGCCCCGAGCATTACGCCGCCTCGTCGATCGTCGATACCGAGACCGGTGAAGAACTCGTGCATGTCGGCCGGGCGCTCGGCGAAGAGGGCGCCGCCGCCATCATGAGCTCGAGCCTCAAGAAGGTCCGGGTCATCGAGAATCCTTCGGACTCTCTGATCCTGAATACCGTGGCCGAGGAGCGCCTCGACCAGTTTGAGGCCGAGACCGAGTATGAGCGGGCGCTGCTCCGTGTCTACTCCAAGCTCCGCCCCGGCAACCCGCCGCAGGTCGAGAAGGCGCGCCAGCTCTTCCGGGAGAAGTTCTACGATGACAACCGCTACCGCCTCGGGCGGGTCGGCCGGTTCCGCATCAACCGCAAGTTCGAGCTCAGCATCCCCGAAGACCAGATGTTCCTCTCGGCCGAGGACTTCCTCCGGGTCATCCAGTACCTGTTGGACCTCCGTTCCAACCGGCCCGACCCCAAGACCGGGCGCCCCGCGGCCCAGACCGACGACATCGACCACCTGGGCAACCGTCGCCTGCGCACGCTGGACGAACTGGCCGTTGAAGAGCTCCGCAAGGGCTTCCTCAAGCTCCGGCGCACCGTCCAGGAGCGCATGAGCGTCAAGGACCCCGACGAGATCGCCAAGATCGCCGACCTGGTCAACTCCAAGAGCATCTCTAGCGCCATCGACTTCTTCTTCGGGCGGTCCGAGCTGTCGCAGGTGGTCGACCAGACCAACCCGCTTTCGAGCCTCGTGCACGAGCGGCGTCTCTCGGCGCTGGGCCCGGGCGGTCTCAACCGCAAGCGCGCCGGCTTCGAGGTCCGCGACGTCCACATCTCGCACTACGGGCGCATCTGCCCCATCGAGACGCCCGAGGGCACCAACATCGGTCTGATCGCGTCGCTGGGCATCTTCGCCACCGTCGACGACTACGGCTTCCTGCGCACGCCCTACCGCCCCATCAAGGCCGGCAAGCCCACCGGGGAGACCGTCCACCTCCGCGCCGACGAAGAGATGAAGGCGGTCCTCGCGCCGGCCGACGCCATCACCGGCGAGGGACGGCTCAAGGAGGGTGTCCTGGTCGCCCGCGTCGACGGCGAACTCAAGGAAGTCGACTCCAAGGAGGTCGACTACCTCGACATCTCCCCCAAGCAGATCGTGGGTATCTCCGCGGCCCTGATCCCCTTCCTCGAGCACGACGACGCCAACCGCGCCCTCATGGGTTCGAACATGCAGCGTCAGGCCGTGCCGCTGATCAAGATCGAGCCGCCCTGCATCGCGACCGGCATGGAGCAGCACGTCGGCTACAACTCGGGCATGATCATCCGCGCCAAGCGCGGTGGCACGATCACCTACGCCGACGCCCGGCGCATCATCATCGACAACGCCGACGAGTACGTGCTCCGCAAGTTTGTCGGCCTCAACGAGCGGACCTGCCAGAACCAGCGGCCCATCGTCCGCCCCGGCCAGGTCGTCAAGGCCGACGAGGTCATCGCCGACGGCGCCAGCACCCGCCTGGGCGAGCTGTCGATCGGCAAGAACGTGCTCATCGCGTTCAACACCTTCGACGGGTCGAACTTCGAGGATGCGATCGTCATCAGCGAGCGCCTCGTCAAGGACGACACCTTCACCAGCATCCACATCGACGCCTTCGACGTCGAGATCCGCGAGACCAAGCTCGGGCGCGAGGAGTTCACGCGCGACATCCCCAACGTCAGCGAGAAGATGCTCCGCAACTTCGACGAGCAGGGGATCATCCGCCTGGGCGCCCGCGTCGGCCCCGGCGACATCCTGGTCGGCAAGGTCAGCCCCAAGAGCAAGACCGAACTGACCCCGAGGAGAAGCTCCTCCACGCGATCTTCGGACGCGCCGGCGAGGATGTGAAGAACGACTCGCTCGAGGTGCCCGCGGGCGTCGAGGGCGTGGTCATCGGCGCCAAGCGGTTCAGCCGACGCATGCACATGACCGAGGCCCAGAAGAAGGCCCTCAAGAAGGAGATCGAGGCCTACGAGGCCTCGAAGGACGACGAGTCCATCGCCCTCTTCCGCGAGATGGTCAACATGGTCAACGAGATCATCGGGACCGAGATGGTCGACCCGATGACCCGCCAGAAGGTGGGCGCCAGCGACATCCGCGAGGTTATCCTCGAGCAGATCAAGACCTTCGACCTCAAGTGGATCAAGGGCTCCAAGGAGTCCAAGGAGAAGGCCGAGGTCATCTACCGCCAGTTCTGGCCCCGCGTCCAGGCCGTGGACGCCGAGAAGGCCCGCAAGGTCGCGCATATGAAGCGCGGCGACGAGCTGCCCACCGGCGTGCTCGAGATGGTCAAGGTGTATCTCGCCACCAAGCGGGCCCTCTCGGTCGGTGACAAGATGGCCGGGCGCCACGGCAACAAGGGCGTCATCAGCCGCATCGTCCCCGAGGCGGACATGCCCTTCATGGAGGATGGCACGCCCGTCGACGTGCTGCTCAACCCGCTGGGCGTGCCCAGCCGCATGAACGTCGGGCAGATCCTCGAACTCCACCTCGGCTGGGCGGCCCAGGTGCTGGGCTTCCAGGCCGTGACGCCCGTCTTCGACGGGGCGACCGAGGAAGAGATCCACGCCGCGATCGCCGAGGCCAACCGCCACGTCACCGACAAGCTGGCCAACTACGAGAAGACGGGGACATGGCCCCACCCCCCGCGAGTTGCTGGCCCAGATGCCCCCCGGCGGCAAGATCCAGCTCTACGACGGGCGCACCGGGGAGCCCTTCAACCAGAAGACCTCCGTCGGTTTCATGTACGTCCTCAAGCTCCACCACCTCGTGGATGACAAGATCCACGCCCGCGCCACCGGGCCCTACTCGCTCATCACCCAGCAGCCGCTGGGCGGCAAGGCCAGAACCGGCGGCCAGCGCTTCGGCGAGATGGAGGTCTGGGCCCTCGAGGCGTACGGCGCCGCCTACATCCTCCAGGAACTCCTGACGGTCAAGAGCGACGACGTCGAGGGCCGGACCAAGATCTACGAGAGCATGGTCAAGGGCACCAACGTGCTCGAGGCCGGGATGCCCGTCGCCTTCGACGTGCTCTGCAACGAGCTCAAGGGCCTGGGCATGAACATCACGCTGGAGAAGAAGAGGTTGGAGACGGGCAGCTTGCTGTAGCCGGAACGCCGAAGGGCCGGCGCGGCGGAGGATCACGCGCCCCGACCCGAAGGCGAGAGAAGCGTCTCGCGATCCTCTTGATTGGTTCGTCATGACAGCATCACAGACCGGGGATTGACGCCCATGGCTGAGAACGTGTACGAGCGGGTAAACGACTACTCCTCCGTCAAGGTGACCCTCGCGTCGCCCAACGACATCCGTGCGTGGTCGTACGGGGAGGTCAAGAAGCCCGAGACGATCAACTACAGGACATACCGCCCCGAGAAGGACGGCCTGTTCTGCGAGCGGATCTTCGGGCCGGAGCGCGACTACGAGTGCGCCTGCGGCAAGTACCGCGGCACCAAGTACAAGGGCATCATCTGCGATCGCTGCGGCGTGAAGGTGACCCACTCCCGCGTCCGGCGCAAGCGCATGGGCCACATCAACCTGGCCAGCCCCGTCGTCCACATCTGGTTCTTCAAGAGCATGCCCAGCCGCCTGGGCACGCTCCTGGGCATGAAGACCAGCGACCTCGAGAAGGTGATCTACTACCAGGACTACGTGGTCATCGACCCGGGCGACACCGAGCTGAAGTTCAAGCAGGTGATGACCGAGGACGACCACCGCCAGGCGGTGGACAAGTTCGGCAACGCCTTCCGCGCCACCATGGGCGCCGACGCCATCCGCGAGCTCATCGAGCGCACCGACCTCGACGCCGAGGCCGAGCAGATCCGCACCGAGCTGCGCGAGACCCGCTCCAAGCAGAAGATCAAGGACCTGGCCAAGCGCCTGAAGCTCGTCGAGCAGATCCGCCACTCCGAGAATGACCCCGGCTGGCTCGTGATGGACGTGGTCCCCGTGATCCCGCCCGACCTGCGCCCGCTCGTCCTCCTCGAATCCGGCAACTTCGCCACCAGCGACCTCAACGATCTCTACCGGCGCATCATCAACCGCAACAACCGCCTCAAGAAGCTCATGGACCTCAACGCCCCCGAGGTCATCATCCGCAACGAGAAGCGGATGCTCCAGCAGGCGGTCGACGCCTTGTTCGACAACGGGCGCTGCCGCCGCCCCGTGCTCGGCTCATCCAACCGCCCGCTGAAGTCCCTCACCGACATGATCAAGGGCAAGCAGGGCCGCTTCCGCGAGAACCTGCTCGGCAAGCGCGTCGACTACTCGGCCCGCTCGGTCATCGTCGTCGGCCCCGAGCTCAAGCTCTGGCAGTGCGGCCTGCCCAAGAAGATCGCCCTCGAGCTCTACCAGCCCTTCATCATCCGCAAGCTCAAGGAGCACGGCCTCGCCGACACGATCAAGAGCGCCAAGCGCATGCTCGAGCGTCGAGACCCGGAGGTGTGGGACATCCTCGAGGAGGTCATCTACCAGCACCCCGTGCTCCTGAACCGCGCACCCACGCTCCACCGCATGGGTATCCAGGCCTTCGAGCCGGTGCTGGTCGAGGGCAACGCCATCCGCATCCACCCGCTCGTCTGCGGCGGGTTCAACGCCGACTTCGACGGCGACCAGATGGCCGTCCACCTTCCCCTCTCGGTCGAGGCCCAGGCCGAGGCCCACGTGCTGATGCTCAGCACGCACAACATCTTCAGCCCCGCCAACGGCAAGCCGATCATCTCGGCCTCGCAGGACATCGTCCTGGGTGTCTACTTCATCACCACCGGCTACGCCGATGACGACCGCGAGATCAACGAGCTCGAGTGCTTCAAGGACCGCCACGAGGCGATCCTGGCCTACGAGCAGCGCAAGATCACGATGCACGACCGCATCGTGGTCCGCCTCGACGAGTTCAACACGGTCGTGAACACGCAGACCGGATCCGTCGAACCCCTGCCCGAGAACCGGCGCGTCGTCACGACCGTCGGTCGCGTGCTCTTCAGCGACATCATCAAGGCCGCCAAGGAGAGCGCCCGCACCGAGTTCATGTACAAGCTCTCCCGCACGACCAGCGAGGAGAAGCGGGTCGAGTACCGCTCGCGGCTCGATCGCATCGAGAAGATGCCCTTCTACAACTGCGCCCTGGGCAAGAAGGGCTGCGCCCGCGTCATCGACGACTGCTTCAAGTACTGCGACCGCGCCGCGACGATCGACCTGCTCGACGACATGAAGCAGATCGGCTTCAAGCAGTCCACGCTGGCCGGTCTCTCCTTCGGCGTTACCGACCTGCGCATCCCCGACGCCAAGAACGCGCTGCTCGCCGAGGCCCAGAAGAAGGTCGACCGCGTCGAGAAGAACTACGACCGCGGCATCATCACCTTCCGCGAGCGCTACAACCAGCTGCTGGACATCTGGTCGCACTGCCGCGAGCAGGTCACCAAGAAGCTGGTCGAGACCCTCAAGCACGACCGCCGCCACGCCGACGGCGAGTACGCCGATATCGAGAAGCGCGAGGGCAAGTTCTACCTCAACCCCGTCTACCTGATGTCCGACTCGGGCGCCCGAGGCAACGTCAGCCAGATGATGCAGCTCGCCGGCATGCGAGGCCTCATGGCCAAGCCATCGGGAGAGATCATCGAGACGCCCATCCGCGCCAACTTCCGCGAGGGTCTGAACATCCTCGAGTACTTCTCCTCGACCCACGGCGCCCGAAAGGGCCTGGCCGACACGGCCCTCAAGACGGCGGACTCGGGATACCTCACCCGCAAGCTGTGCGATATCGCGCAGTCCGTGATCATCGGCGAGCACGACTGCGGCTCGAAGCGCGGCATCATGAAGCGCGCCATCTACAAGGGGGAGGAGATCGACGTCCCCCTCTCCGAGCAGGTCGTTGGGCGCGTCAGCGTCAACGCGATCATCAACCCCGTCACCGACGAGACCATCGTCCGTGAGAACGAGATGATCACCCCCGTCGCCGCCAAGCGCATCGAGGACCTGGGCATCGACTCGGTCGTCGTCCGCTCACCGCTCACCAGCGAGAGCCGGAGCGGCTGCTCCACGCTCGACTACGGCATGGATATGTCCACCGGCAACATCGTCGAGCAGGGCCTCGCCGTCGGCATCATCGCCGCGCAATCCATCGGCGAGCCCGGAACCCAGCTCACGATGCGGACCTTCCACACCGGCGGTATCGGCCAGCGGGCCACCCAGGAGGCCGAGTACCGCGCCGGCAATGCCGGCACCCTCGAGCTCCGCGGCTGCAGCGAGGTCCTCATCAAGGACGACGACGGCAACGAGGCCTACGTCGTCCTCAAGCGCAACGCCGAGGTCGCGGTGCTCGACCCCAAGGGCCGCGAACTCGAGCGCACCAAGGTCGACTACGGCGCCCTGATCTACGCCAAGCCCGGCGAAGAGGTGAAGAAGGGCCAGACCATCTTCAAGAAGGACCCGCACCGTATCCCGACACACGCCGAAAAGGGCGGCGCCGTCCGCTTCGTCGATATCGAGCTGGGCCAGACCTACCGCGAGGAAGACGCCGGCCAGGGCCGCAAGGCGAAGGTCGTGATCGAGCACAAGGGCGATCTGCGTCCCCAGATCAATATCGTCGACGAGGCCGGCAACATCCTCGACTTCCACTACCTGCCCGCCAAGGCCCGTATCGAAGTGGAGGACGGCCAGACCGTCGCGGCCGGCCAGATGCTCGCCCGCCAGCCCCGCGCCGCCGCGGGCTCTCAGGACATCGTCGGTGGTCTCCCCCGAGTCACGGAGATCTTCGAGGCCCGCAAGCCCAAGGACCCGGCCATCATGGCCGAGATCTCGGGCCGAGTCGAGATCCACTCCGACAAGCGCAAGGGCAAGATGACCGTCCGCGTCATCGCCGACGCGGGCATCGAGAAGGACCACCACATCCCGAGCGACAAGCCGCTGCTCGTCCACGCGGGCGACTTCGTGCAGGCCGGCGACCCCCTCTGCGAGGGCCCGCTCGTCCCGCACGACATCCTCCGGATCAAGGGCGAGGAATCGCTCTGGACCTACATGCTCGACGAGGTCCAGAACGTCTACCGGGCCCAGGGCGTGGGCATCAACGACAAGCACATCGAGCTGATCCTCAGCCAGATGCTCCGCAAGGTCAAGGTCGAGAACCCCGGCGATACCGACCTGCTCCCGCAGGAGGTCATCGACCGCTTCCTCTTCCGCCAGAAGAACAACGAGATCTCCAACATGGTCCGCGTCACCGACGCGGGCGGCACCGACCTCCGCCTCAACGAGCTCTACCCCAAGACCGAGGTCCGCGAGGCCAACGCCCGCGCCGAGGCCGAGGGCAAGGAGCCCGCCAAGGGACGCAAGGGCCGACCCGCCACCGGCCGCACGCTCCTGCTCGGCATCACCAAGGCCGCGCTCTCCAGCGATTCCTTCCTCTCCGGCGCCTCCTTCCAGGAGTCCACCAAGGTCCTCACCGAGGCCGCCCTCCGCGGCGCCGAGGACGACCTCATCGGCCTCAAGGAAAACGTCCTCCTCGGCCACCTCATCCCGGCCGGCACCGGCTTCCGCCGCTACCAGGACATCCGCGTGCGCTACCTCGTCGAGCCGCCGACCGACAGCGCCGACGACGAGGAGACCATGCTCGCCGAGGCCGTCGCCGCCGCCGAAGCCCTGGGCGCCGACCGCTCCGACTCCGTCGGCGTCCCGCAGGTGGAAGTCCGTGATGTGGTGATCGGCGAGCGGGCCGAAGCCACGAGCGACAACTAGCCCGCCCCGCCCCGCACCCCCGCGGCCGGCCGATTCGATCGGCCGGCCGCTATCCTTTTGGAAACCAGCCACCCCCACGCGTGAGATCCCGCCGGTGCCCAAGCGACCCCCCAAGCACGCCGCGAGCCCCTCGGATCTGCGGCTGAACGCCCTCGGTGAGGCCGCGCTCCAGGCCCTGGGCGCCGGGCAGCCCGAACGGGCAGAGGCCTTGGCCGATCAGGCGCTCGCGATCGCGCCCGGCCTGGCCCCCGCCCTGGCGGCCCGGGCCTCGGCGCGAGTACGTCTGCGCCGATACGACGAGGCCGAGTCCGACATCCGCGCCGCGCTCCGGACCCAACCATCGCCCCCGCCGCAATGGACCGTGACGCTGGCACTGATCCACCGGGGTAGGGGTGAACTCGACGCCGCTCTCGACCTCCTCCTCGACTGCCACTCCAGGCACCCCGCAGCCCAGATCGTGACATCCAACCTCGCCGAGCTGCTTGTCACGACCCGCCGGCCCGACGCGGCCCACCAGGTGCTGGCCGAGGCGCTCGCTCGCGGCGCCGACCGACCGGGGCTGATCGCGCAGTACGGGCGGGTCTGCCGGCTGTTGGGCCGGCCGGGAGAAGCAGTCGCCTCGCTGCGTGAGGCATCGCAACGCACCGACCAGCCGCCCTCGGGGCGGCAGCAGGTGCTCTTCGAACTCGGCCACGTGCTCGATTCGCTCGGTGAGTTCGACCACGCGTTCGACGCCTTCACGCAGGCCAACGCCCTCGAGCGTCGCACGTTCGACATGGATCGCCATGCGGCGCTGGTTGATCGCATCCTGGAAGAGTGGACACGCGAGGCGCTAGAGCGCACCCCTCGCGCCGATCCAGTCCTCGGAAGCCGCAGCGTGCTGATCGTCGGGATGCGCCGGAGCGGCACCACGCTGATCGAGCAGATCCTGGGAGCGCATCCGCAGTGTCAGGCGGGCGGAGAACTCTCGTGGCTGCGAGACCTCGCCACGCCGCTCGACCCAGAATCCGCGAGGCCCTTCGGCCTGGTGGTAGATCGGTCCCGCCTCACCGCCGCGGAGGTCGAACGCCTCGGCCGGGGGTATGCGGCGCTCTCCGAACGGGTCCGAGGCAGCGCCGAGTTCCTCACCGACAAGATGCCGGCAAATCACAAGCTGCTGGGCGTCGTGAGCCTGGCACTGCAGGGAGTGAGAGTGGTCTGGTGCCGACGCCATCCGCTCGACACCTGCCTGTCGTGTTTCATGCAGGGGTTCAACGACAACAGCTACTGCGCCGATCTCCCGACCCTCGCCCGGTACTTGCATGACTGTGAGCGTCTCACGGCCCACTGGTGCAGCACCCTCGATCTGCCGATCCTCCCGCTGCACTACGAGCGGCTTGTCGCCGATCCCGAGGGCGAGACGCGCCGCCTGCTGGAGTTCGTCGGGATGCCATTCGACGAGGCGTGCCTGCGGTTCCACGAGGCCTCCGGCGCCGCCAGGACGGCCAGCACCGATCAGGTGGCCCAGCGGCTCTACAACTCCTCCGTCGGCCGCGCTGGCCACTACCGGTCCCACCTCGAGCCCCTGATCCGCGAATTCGACCGGCTCGGGGTGGCCCACTGACCGCAGCGCACCCTCGCGCGCCGCGCCGAGCAATCCCGTGACGCCGGCCATCACGCGCTCCTGCAGCGAGACCGGCTCTCCCCCTGTGCCCCCCTCAGAGAACGGCGCCAGCCGAACCACGACGAACACCACCGACAGGGCCGCTCCCCCAAGCATTCGCAGCCCGAGTTCAATCCGTCGCCGTTCCACCGCTCTCGCTCCCTGCGCCCGCGCGGGTGCTCTCCATCTCCAACGGCGCCCGATCGGGCCTATTGCCCGCCCGAGCCCGCCCCGCACCCACCCAGATGCGCGCGCGTACGCTCCTGTCGCAATCCCGGGGGCAATCGTCCCGCCGCCGCCCCGACCACCCCCCGATCACCGAGCGAGACCACATGGCCAAGCGACCCGACCTCTCCAGCACCCAGCGCAAGATCGTCAACCGCTACTACGAGCACCTCGACACCATCAGCATCCAGAAGCTCCAGGAAGCCGTCTCCGAGCTCTACCTCGCCGAGGGCAAGGCCGCCGACCGCATCTGGAAGCGGGTCGAGACCGCCCTCGCCAAGACCTCGGCCAGCGACGCCAACGTCCGCACGGTCCTGGCCAAGCGGGATGTCACCGGCCTTGCACATCTCGTCGCCAAGCTCGCCTGATGCCGATCAGCGGGCACGACGCCCGCGCGGTAGGCTGACCGACGTCCAACGAGGAGATCCACCCATGACCCGCACCGTCACCGCCGCGAGCCTCATCTTCGCGGCCGCCGCGCCGTTCGCCCTCGCCGATGTCAAGCTCCCCGCCATCATCGGCACCAACATGGTGATCCAAGCCGAGACCGCCGCCCCGATCTGGGGCTGGGCCGACCCCGGCGAGAAGGTCACCATCACCGCCGACTGGCCCGGCGCCAAGCCCGCCGAAGCCACGGCAGGCCCCGACGGCGCGTGGCGCACCAAGCTCTCGACGCCCAAGGCCGGCGGCGCCTACACCATCACGGTCAAGGGCAACAACACGCTCACGCTCTCCAACGTCCTCGTCGGCGAGGTCTGGCTCGCCTCCGGCCAATCCAACATGGAGATGCCCGTCGGCGACCACGGCGGCGGCTACCGCGGCGCCGTCGACTGGCAGAAGGAAGTCGCCGAGGGCGACCACCCTCAGATCCGCCTCTTCACCGTCGAAAACGCGATCGCTCCCGCGCCGCAGTCCGACTGCCGGGGTCAGTGGGTCCTCTGTTCGCCCAAGACCGTGGGCGACTTCTCCGCCACGGCCTACTTCTTCGGCCGCGAGGTCCAATCACAGCTCAACGTGCCGGTCGGCCTCGTCGACAGCGACTGGGGCGGTACGCCCGCCGAGGCATGGACGAGCGCCGAAGGTCTCGCGGCCTTCCCCCGCTTCGCCGGTGGCCTCGAACTCATGCGTCTGCTCCGCGACGACCCGCAGGCCCTCGAACGGGAATACCAGGACGCGCTCGCCGCGTGGAAGGCCAAGTACGAGACGGCCGAGGCCCGTGTCTGGACCAAGCCTGAGTCCAACGACTCTGACTGGCAGACGGTGGCCCAGCCCGCCAACTGGAGTTCGCCCGACCTGGCCAGCTTCGACGGCACCGTCTGGTGCCGGAAGACCATCGACATCCCCGCCGACTGGGCGGGCAAAGAGCTTGCGCTCGAACTCGGGCCGATCGACGACAACGACACGACCTTCTTCAACGGCGTCAAGGTCGGCGAGACCGAGGGCTGGAGCACGCCCCGCCACTACACCGTCCCCGCCAACCTCGTGAAGGCCGGCAAGGCCGTGATCGCCGTCAATGTGGTGGACACCGGCGGCGACGGCGGCATGCACGGCAGCGCGCCCGAGATGTACCTCGCGCCCAAGGGCCACGGCGATCAACCGCACGTCAGCCTCGCCGGCGATTGGAAGTACAAGATCGGCTCCAGCGCCGCGGGCATCCCGCCCCAACCACAGCGCCGCGGCATGAACGCCGGCACGCCCTCCTCGCTCTACAACGGCATGATCGCCCCGATCCAGCCCTTCGCCATCCGCGGCGCGATCTGGTACCAGGGCGAGTCCAACCGCGGCATTGCGTACGAGTATCGCACGCTCTTCCCCGCCATGATCACCGACTGGCGGAAGAAGTGGGGGAGCGACTTCCCCTTCTACTTCGTGCAGATCGCGCCCTTCACCTACGGCGGCGATCAGGGTGAGACCGCCGAACTGCGCGAGGCCCAGCTCCTCACCCTCGGCCTGGCCAACACCGGCATGGCCGTCACCATGGACATCGGCAACCCCCGCGATATCCACCCCAACGACAAGCAGGACGTCGGCAAGCGGCTCGCGCTCTGGGCCCTCGCCAAGACCTACGGCAAGACCGGATTCGAATACTCAGGCCCGCTCTACAAGAGCCTTGAGACCAGCGGCGACAACCTCGTCGTCCACTTCGATCACGCCGAGGGTCTCAACTCCCGCGGCGGGGTCGCCAAGGGCTTCGAGATCGCCGGAGACGACCAAGTCTGGCACGCCGCCGGCGCCATCATCGACGGCGACAAGGTCACCCTCACCGCCTACGGCGTCACCAAGCCCGTCGCCGCCCGCTACGGCTGGGACGACAACGACGAGCCCAACCTCTTCAATGCCGCCGGCCTCCCCGCCAGCCCCTTCCGCACCGACGACTGGAAGCGCGTCACGCAACCATAAGGCGGAACGCGGAGTTCGCAGAGGCAGGAACGCAGAGCACGCAGAGCCGGGCACGGACGGCCAAGAAACCGGGCAACGCGAACTTCGCAAAGTTCTCGAAGAAGTGGCGGGCGCATGGCGTCCGCACGTTGAACTTCGCGAGCTTCGCGCCCTTCGCGTTCAAACTGCCTTCCTTCGCGCCCTCCGCGTCCCCTCCGCGGCCTCTGCGTTCGACTCCGCTACCTGCCCGGAGCGATCCACAGCTCCCCCGGCCCGACCCGCACCACCCGCTCCGCCTCCTCCCCCGCCGCGGCCAGCAGCCTCGCCATCGGCTCGTCCACATGCTCGCCCGAGATCTCGAACGTCGAGTGGTGCACCGGGAGCAGCCGCGCGCCCGGCATCCCCATGAACATCCGCCACACCTGCTCCGGCGTCGCGTGGTGGTGCTCGCTCGGCTCGTACGCGCCGATCCCGAACGCCGCCAGATCGACCGGCCCCACGCTCTCGAACTCGCCGGTCTCGGCCGTATCCCCCGGCGCCAGCGTCCGCTGGTCGTCGCTCTCGATCAGGTAGCTGTTGCACCCCCGCACCACATCGATCGCCGTGCGTCCGCCCCAGTGCTCCGGCCGCAGCGCGCTCACGCGCACCCCGCCCACCTCTACCACCCCGTCCCAGTGCAGCTCGACCACCGACGCGAACCCCCGCGGGATCAATCGGCGCGTGCGCCGTGAAGTGACCACCGTCGTCCCATGCCCCGCGAGCCGCTCCAGCGTCGGCTTGTCCAGATGGTCGAAGTGCGCGTGCGTGATCAGCACCAGGTCCACCCGCGGCAGGCCATCCACCCCCAGCGGCGCCGGGCTCAGCCGCCCCGGCCCGATCGTCCTCCCCCCGATCCGCGGCCCGATCCTGTGGCTCAGCACCGGATCCACCAAGATCGTCATCCCCCCCTGGCGCAGCAGCACCCCCCCGTGCCCCAGCCACGCCGCGCCGAAGGCGACCCCACCCGCCCCGCGCAGGTCGCCCTGGCGGGCCCCAGCCCCGCCGTCGCCCCGCACCGAGTCCCGCAACATCGACGGCACGCGGTCCATGCCGAAGCGGACCGCCCCCTTGGCCTTGTCCGTCGCCCTGCGGATCACGCCCCTCCGTGCCATGGGGCATTATTGGGGCCGCAAGGGGCCAGCCCTGCCCCCGGTGGGGGGCCGCGGCCGCATTCCCCTCTGATACCCTGACATCATGCGCACCGGATACCCCACCCTCGCGCCGTTGCTCCTGCTCTCGCTCGCCGGCCCCGCCATCCTGGGCGGCTGCAGCAACGACCCCGTGCACTTCGCACGCCCGGATCTCTTCGCCGGCAAGGCCACGCTCTGGGACAAGGGCGTCGACCTCGAGGTCATCGCCGCCAACAACTCCGACACCCCGATGTGGATCCGGCGTTTCGACCTCTCGATCGAGGCCGCGGAAGCGGACATCGCGACGGGTGTGTGGGAGGGCGAACGCCAGATCGACCCCGGCGCCAGCGTGCTCTTCGGCATCAACATCCCGGTCGCCGAAAGCGCCCCGCTCCCGCCCACCGATACCCCCGCCACGCTCCACCTCCGCACGCAATACGCCCGCTCCGGCGTCATCGGCCTCCTCGGCGGCGAGCGCTTCGACACCGACCTCCCCCTCGTCCTCCGCCGCGGCCAATCCAAACCCTGACCCTCCCCCGCTCCATCCCACCATCCCTCTGTCCCTTTGTCCCTCTGTCCCTCTGTCCCTTTGTCCCTCCGCCTTCCCCACTCCGTCCGTCTCTCCGTCTCTCCGTCTCTCCCCCCCCTTTGCCCCCGCCGTACTCGGGTTTACTCTGCGCCCATGACCACCCCCGACCCCATCGACCGCCGCAACTTCCTCGCCGCCGCCGCCGTCACAGCCGCCGCCGCGACCGGAGCGCAAGCCATGCCCCCCAACCGAGGCCCCAACCGAGGCCCCAACCGAGGCCCAGGCGCAGCCTGGGCTCCTCTTCCGCCTCTCAGCCCGCCTCCAACCCCTCCCCCCAACACGCCCCCCGCCCCGGCGACTCCCACCGCGGCCCCTGCGTCATCGCCTCCGGCAACGGCATGAAGACCGTCGAACTCGCCTGGGAACTCCTCACCAAGGGCGCCCGCCCCGTCGAGGCCTGCGTCCGCGGCGTCAAGCTCGTCGAGGACGACCCCACCGACATGTCGGTCGGCTACGGCGGCCTGCCCAACGAGGACGGCGTCGTCGAGCTCGACTCGGCCTGCATGGACGGCCCCATGCACAAGGCCGGCGCTGTCGCCGCCATCCGCAACATCAAGAACCCCGCCAGCGTCGCCCTCGAGGTGCTCCGGCGCACCGACCACGTGCTGCTCGTCGGCGAGGGCGCCCTCAAGTTCGCCCTCCGCGTCGGCTTCAAAGAGGAAGACCTCACCACCCCCGAGAGCCGCAAGGCCTGGCTCGACTGGCGCGCCAACCTCAACCGCGACGACAAGTGGCTCGACAACGACCAGATCCTCAACTTTCCCGAGCCCTGGCGCCAGTCCGACGCCTCCGCCAATCTCACTTCGCCCCGCGGAGGGGATCGCTCGAGCGCCGGGGGAGGTGCGTCCGCCCCCCTTCCCCGGATCCCACCTCACCCTCGACCCCTTCGGCAACCCCCACACCTACGGCACCATCCACTGCTCCGCCGTCAATGGCGACAAGGACATCGGCTGCTGCACCACCACCAGCGGCCTCGCCTGGAAGCTCCCCGGACGCGTCGGCGACTCCCCCCTCCTCGGCTGCGGCCTCTACTGCGACAACGCCGCCGGCTCCGCCGGCGCCACCGGCCGCGGCGAGAGCGTCATCCACACCCTCGGCTCCTTCTGGATCGTGGAGGCCCTCGCCCGCGACCCCGACCGCTCCGTCACCGACATCTGTCTCGAAGCATGCAAGCGGATCGTGGACCGCACCCATGAGCCGCGGATGTTTGATGAGAACAAACGCCCGCGGTTCAGCGTGACCTTCTACGCGGTGCGGAAGAACGGGGCGTATGGGTCGGCATGCATCCTGAAGGGGGGGTACGCGGCGGTGTGCGTGGATGGGAAGGCGCAGCGGTTGGAGAGTGAGTACCTCTTCGAGTGAGATTTGTACTCACTAACCGCTTAGACACTCTATGATGACCACCCTGACAACACTACGGGGACCCGGACATGGCAAAACAATCCCGTTCGGCAAAGCGATCTCCTGCGGCACCCTCCAAGCCGAGCCGGAGCAGAAGGTTACCGCTAAGCTAACTAAACACACTCCGACAGGGGCCAACAAGAACAAGCGACAAACGACGAAGAGAACGCCCAAATCAAAACCAGCAACAAACTCCTGACGATACAGTTGCCCAGCCTGGTGCCGATATCGGCTCACTGCTGCCGATAGCCTCCTTGCCAACTGCGCTGATTCCTGAAGGCGCCGAGATAGTCTCGATGGCATTCTCACTGCGACCTCCGGGTCAAGAGAACGAACTTCCAGCCGGAGACGCTCCGACCCAACCAGACGAGATGGCCATCGCCAATCGCCGTTTCGGTCGGCCGGCGTGGCGCGTTCACAACGACAGATGCTGTCACTCCGATCCTACATACATGCCATCGAGAAAATGGCGATGGAGACAGCCGCTAACAATACGCGAGTACATGACCCTACTGTCCACGGCGCGCGCTTGCAAGTCACGTCCAGTCTGGCACTGAGTCGCCCATTGCAATCGCAGGCATGGAGATCCGCTTCCGCAGCCCGGATGGCGGGAGGTCTCGACAAGCCGATATTCGGTCTTTGATCACCATGTAGTAGAGCACCTAGTCGAGTTTTCTCGGTCCAGGGACGCAGCAGAGTCAATCCTCTACCGTTCGTCTATCCAGCAGATGGCCGCGACATTTGAACATCTACTCGCTTCGCTTCTCCAGGCCCACTATCACTGCCCTACCAGCTTCCGCAAAGGACCGCACGATTACATACAATGAACTCCTGAGCTTCGATACGCTTCAGGACGCAAAGAACTTCGTAATTGACCAAGAGGCTGAGCGATTTAGCAGAGCATCCAGCGAAGAACAAATGGAATTGTTCAAACGCCATCTGGGAAAGGCGGCTCGATAGCGAGCAAGCGACCTGAGCAATGCGCTGCAGAGGTATTGCTGCGCGAGACGTGCCATAGTGCACGCCGATTGTACCGCAAGTAGCGAGTACTGTGATCGAGTGACCAAGTTGCGGTTACTGGGTGGATCCACCCCTAAGGTGGGTACGAAGCTCAGGCTAGATGGGCACTATATGTCTGACGCCTGGAGGTTTCTATTTGTAGCAGGACTTGTGATTGGCGAGCTGGGCTGGCGCAAGGCGGTTCAAGCCGAAGTGGATCCCGAAGATTGAGTCATTTACCAATATGCTGGGATACAACTGCTTGCATGCGAGACGACTTTGTGACAGCGGCAGCCGTATTTAAGTATGCATTTCGACGACCAAGAGGAGACGAAGCTCATAGGCCTAATGGCCTGTATCAACGCCGCAATCGCGTTCAAAGCCCTGGGCAACGCGAAGTATGAGGGGCTAGTAAGTAAGGCCAAATGGTGCACGTCTAGCCTGGGTATCAAATTGCCGCCGCTGGCATTCGTGAGGAGTACGATCTTGTTAAATCGTTGCTTCCGAGGCTGCGGGGACATCCAAATACTTTCGGCGGCGGCCTATGTATGCAGAGTGGCCAGCATTTCGTTGGATTCGCGAGATGGAGGGTTTGATCAACTGGTAACTGAGGTCTTTGGCGAAAGAGTAGAGCCGCGACTGGAGAGGCGGGTCTTCGATGTGGCTTGCGGTACGGGCTTGACAAAGGCAGGTGGGCCGAACACCGGGCATCTATCCCCGGCTCCGTTGAGGAGAATCAACGGGTCCTCTTCGCCGCCATTCCCCGTCTCCGCATGGCCCTACGCGGCGAGCTGAGCGTCTCAACCGAATTTGTAGCGCTGTTCGGCGCATGCTCGGTTGCGCTTTGAGGTGTGATGCCGTAGGTTCACTCCCCGGCCTCCGCATGGGGCCGGGAAGGAGCCACGGATGGCGACGCCGTATTCGCAGGATCTCAGAGACCGCGTGCTCGCCGCCTATGACCGCGGCATGAGGACCGCGCAGATCGCCGAGGTCTTCTGTATCAGCCCCGCCTGGGCCCGGCGTGTGCGTCAACGACGGCGGGAGACCGGCGAGACCTCCCCGCGGAAGATGGGCAGCCCCGGCGTGATCAAGATCGACCGGGCACGCCTGGCCGAGCTGGTCCGCGAGCGGCCCGACGCCACCGGCCCGGAGCTGCGTGCGGGTCTGGGCGTCGAGTGCACGGACTCGGCGGTCTACCAGGCGCTCCACGAGCTCGGACTCACGCTTAAAAAAAGACGCTCCACGCCGCCGAGCAGGACCGGCCGGACGTCACCGAGCGACGCGCCGACTGGCGTGCCGGCCAGGAGGACCTCGACGCCGGACGCCTGATCTTCATCGACGAGACCTGGGTCAAGACCAACATGACGCGGCCGCGGGGACGGGCGCCACGCGGGCAGCGGCTCATCGACAAGGTGCCGCACGGGCACTGGAAGACGACGACGCTGATCGCGGCGCTGGACCTCGAGGGCGTGCGTTGCTCCGCCGTCGTGGACGGGGCGGTCAGCGGGGACGTGTTCGAGGCGTTCGTCGAGCAGGTGCTCGTGGCCGAGCTCAAGCCCGGCGACATCGTGGTGCTGGACAACCTCTCCAGCCACAAGCGGGACCGGACGCGGGAACGGATCGAGGCCGCCGGGGCGAGCCTGGTGTTCCTGCCGCCCTACAGCCCGGACCTCAACCCGATCGAGATGGTCTTCGCCAAGGTCAAAGCCCTGCTCCGCTCGCTGGCCTGCCGCACCCGGGACGCCCTCTGGCGGTCCATGCAGCAGGTCCTCGACCTCGTCACGGCCTCGGACGCAGAGAACTGCTTCCGACACTGCGGATACTCGCTAATCGGATCAGGGGGGTGGAGGATGCTCCCGTGTGCCACGGGCGGCTCGCCCGCCCGTGCTTCCTTCCCCAAGGGCCCCGGCCGCCTGCCCCTGCGCTCACACACCGCCGCTCCTCTCCTCCCTACCCTCGCCTCCTCCGAGGCCCAGTGCCCCCTCATCCCCAAACCGCCACCCCGCACCACACTCCGGGCACCGCCGCACCCCATGCTCGCCCGGCGGCACGCCATACAGGTCGTACCCGCACCGCCCACACCTCGCCCGAGGCGTCCCCCGTCGCACCCACTCCCCACCGCACCCCCCCGCCCCCCCCCCAGCCCCACCCCCCCGCACGAGCGCAGCCCCAGCAGCACCCCCCATCCCGACGAGCGACCCGACCCACCAGCACACCGCCACCACACAAGACGACGAGAAAAGCCGAGTCGCCACGACCACCCCGATCCGTTCTTCCCGATCTCCGCGCACATCACCGCATGAACACCGCGAACACCTGAAGGCCAGAGCATAAATCCCCCCTTCCCACCCCACCCCCCGCACCCGCCGACCGCCGCACCACCCCGAACCAGCCCCGCCCACGCCGGCATGGTCTGTGCCGGATGACCCGACCGACATCGCGCGGTGACGCACCAGGATATCACATCCCCGCGTGGCCGACCGCGTGCAACGGCTCGCCTTTGGTCTCATGTCGCTTTCGCAACCCCCAGCAACCCCGACCCTCCACCCGCTTCCCGCCCCCACACTCACCCCCAGGCCCCGGTCACCAAGCCATGCTGCGGGTGAGCATCCTCGCCGCGGGGCTCCTCGCGGTCGCGGCCGTGGTCGTCGTCTTCGGCACGGACCTCCTCCACAAGGAGGTCTGGACCCGCGACACGCCTCTCTCCAACCCGATCGCCGTGACGCAGGTCAGCGAGGGCGTCCTCACCCTCGCCGACGGCCGCACGCTCCGGCCCGCCGGCGTCCGCCGCTCCGACGGCGTCACCCCGGACGAGTACGACCTCGCCCTTCGCACCCTGGTCGCCCAAGGCGTCCTCGTCGATCGGACCCTCGACGACACCCGCGCGATGCTCACCGCCGAGCCCAAGTTCTACAACTGGTGCGGCACCCGCGGCATGGAGGGCAACCCCTTCGCCCACTGGGCCGGCGGCTACTACCCCTGCCCCGTCAGCGAGTTCCTCATCATCGCCCGCTATGCCGACCCCGACCCCGACCAGCCCGGCCTCACGCCGTGCGAACGCTGGCGCCTCGAAGGCACACAACACTTCTGGCCCCCCCTCGAAGACCCTCAACGCCAGATCACCCGCCCCGAACTCACAGCATTCCGCTACGAAGGCTACGAGCGCCTGCTCGCAGACTACGACTCGTGGCTCGAGATCGCGTGGCGGTCGCCACCGCCGGGGGACTGACGGTACCGGCCGAGTTCACCTGTCTCTGCCTCAGCACCCCGCCACCCACTCGTTCAGGAACGCCAGCACATCCAGCGTGTTGACCAGCCCGTCCACATTCAGGTCCGCCCAATACTCCGCGCCCACCCAGTCGTTCAGGAACGCGAGCACGTCGAGCGTGTTCACGACCCCGTCGTCGTTCCAGTCGCCGCCGCAGATGTCCTCGGGGTCGGGGAAGGTCGCGTTGATGAAGTCCCGGTCCGCGTTCGTCATCTCGTTCCTGGGCCGCGCCCCGCCGAAGGGGCCGTCCGGGGTGATGGCGAGGGTGATCAGCGACCAGTCATCGGCGCCGCGCATGATCTCGCCCGGCGAGGCGACATCGTTCGGGTCGAGCGGGTTGAAGTTCAGGTCGGCGTTGACATTGAAGTCATTCGTATCGCAGTCCAGGTCGAAATCCGTCCGCGTCACGATGTCGAGCGACGCGTAGAACACCGCGGGGATCCCGCCGTCGGCGTAGCACCCGCTGTCAAACGGCGGGGTGCCGTACCACGGCGTCCGCCACCGGCGGTAGCGCCCGCTGCCCCCGAAGCCCACGCTTACCTGCTCGTCGAGCGCCGCCTCGTTGAGCACCGACAGCTCCTCGCGAGAGTAATCCAGCCGCCAGAACCGGCGGTTCCAGGGCTCCCGGTACGACAGCGCGTAGTTCATGATGCTCGGGTAGTTGGGCTTGCGGTTGATGTCGTCAACGCCGCCGTGGTCGAGGTTCAGGTTGTGTCCCAGCTCGTGCATGAAGACCGCGGCGTAGTCGACGAAGTTGTACCCCTCGGCAAAGGTCACGAAGTCGTCGCCGCCCACCTCGCCCAACCCGCCCATGTCCGTGCTCGCCTCGCGGTAGCCGATCGCATAGCGGAAGGCCCTGGCCTTGGCCGCGAGCATGGGGACTCGGTCCGGGTCCGCGCGCTCCTCCGCGGTGCCGTAGAACTGGTTCTTGAACACCGCTGCGCTCGCGGGGAACGCATCGTCCGTGGTGTCCGACACCGGCTCGGTCGGCAGGTCGGCGTCGTCGATCTGGATGAAGAGGTCAATCCCGGTCGTCCCGTCGGGGTTGGCGACCGGCGCCTGCGAGAACGCCCGCTCGACCAGACGCTTCGACGCGATCGTGAAGGGCGCCTCCGGCATCGTGTCGAACTCGACATAGAGCGTCTTGTGGTTCTTGTCGGCGCCGGGCAGGATGTACCGCTTCTCCACGCCGTCGACGCCCGTGTACGGGATGCCGTTCTCCTCCCAATCATCGAGCAGACCGTCCCCGTCGGTGTCGGTGTCCGCGGCGGGAGGGATCAGGACCGCCGCGGTGAACTCGCCCGTGACGATGTGGCGGGCCCAGCACATGATCCAGCCCTCGTCGGTCAGCATGTAGTTGAAGCCGGTCCCCGAGGGGTCGAACACCTCGAACTCGCTCCCGGTTGGAACGAAGGACTGCACGGCGGTCAGTGCGCCGCCGGACCAGAGGTACAGAGGCGCCGGAAACATGCTGAGATCGGCGAGGAGCGCATCCCCCGCCGCGTTGACATCCCGAGCCCACAGCTTGCTCCCGGGCGGAGCCTGTTCGCCCACCAGATCGGCCGTGACCTCATCGGGATCGACCGTGGCGTCGCCGTCCGCATCGCGCCACATCCAGACGGTATCGAACTCCTGACTCTGATCCGGCCTGAGCAGCCCGACCGCGATGGACGAACCCGAGAGGGCCCTCACCCACACCTGCGTGCCGCTCGGGTAGCCGAATGATGTTTCGTCGATCGGGATGAACTGCCCCGTCGAGCGATCCCAGATCACCGTGAAGACGACGGTCCCCTGGTCGGAATCCTTGAACGCCTGCCCCCCCAGCCACCCGCTCCCGCCGCCGTCGCTGATCTGATTGAAGCCCAGGCTGTTCTCCCACTCGACGGGGATGCTCACATCCACCCGCCCGCCGTCCCGGGTCCCGGAAATGAGCGGCTTGTTGTCCCCGTACGGGGAGGACATGATCGTGCCGTCCGCGAAGCTCCCGACGACATAGCCGATCTGGCCGCAGAGCGTCCGAGTCTTCGTGCCGTTTGGATCGACCCACAGCAGGGTCCGCTGGTCTGCATCCCCACCGCAGTGACGTTCCCAACCGGTCAGCACGCCGTCCGGCTGCAACCCGTAGATGATCACCATGCCGGATGGGTCGTCCGGCGTGATGTGTCGGCTCGTGAAGGTGCCATCGGCCGCGATATCGACCGCGAGCACGGTATTGTCCGGCTGGTAGAGGCAGGTGGCCCGCCCGGGAGTCCGCTGCATGAGTTGCATCTGCGCGTAGGAATAGAACGGCAGCTCGACGAGCTTCCACTCCCCCTGCCCCGCCACCGGCGAGGCCGCGAGCCCCGTCGCCCCAATCAAAGCCCCCCAAACCCCCAACGACCGCCGCCCTGTGCATGCGAACCCTGAACTCATGGCACGCTCCAAGTGGTTGAACCAATGACACGGCGGAGCATCGCCGCCGCGGCCCGGCAGAGTACCACAACCCGGATCGTTCCAAAGCACTTCCATCCAAGAATCTGCCGGCCCGCTGCTCACCGGCGGGCCCGAGTTCCACCCCCGCGCCGACTGGGCCGGCGCTCCCCACCAGAGCCGCGGGCGTCAGCACGCGGAAGGTGCGTCCATCGACACCCCCGCCCGCGCATCAACCACCGCCTCCGACCAAACTCCCCATCCCGACCAGAGCCGCGGGCGTCAGCACGCGGAAGGCCCCACCCCCCCCCGCCCCCAACCACCCCCCCACAACTCCCCCCGCGCGCGGGCGCGCCCGTTGGCCATCGCCCCGCCCGCCTCCGACCCCCCCCATCCCGACCCCGGCGGGGCCGCCGATGCTCGCGCGCTCGGGTCGAATCCCAACGCTCGATATGCTCAGCCGCGTGAGACTCGCCGCCGCAGCACTCTCGCTCCTGCTTCTCTCGCCAGCCGCCGCCAGCGCTCAACCCGAAGGCGCTCCCGGGCCGGCGGCCAACCCCGCAACCCCCGACTGGATCCTCCGCCCCTACGACGGCCCGACCCCCGCCGAGCGCCCCGTCACCACGCTCCACGGCACGGTCATGGTCGGCTACCAAGGCTGGTTCATGGCGCCGGGAGATGGGTACGGCGCGGGCTTCGTCCACTGGGGCAATGTGGGCGCGAAGCCGCCCTCCTGCACCGTGGACCTCTGGCCCGACCTCACCGACTACGGCCCCGACGAGCGCTACCCCACCGAGTACCGCCACGCCGACGGGTCGGCGGCCGAGGTCTTCAGCTCGACCAACCGCGCCACCGTGCTGCGACACTTCCGATGGATGCGCGACTACGGGATCGACGGCGCCTTCGTGCAGCGGTTCACCGCCTGCATCTCGCCCGACCACCCCGAGCGCTGGAACGACCGGCGCACCAATGCCGTGCTCCAGCACTGCCGCGAGGGGGCGAACGTGTACGGCCGCGCGTATGCGGTCATGTACGACACCGATTTCGACGGCCCCGCCTGCGACACGATCATCGCCGACTGGACGCGCCTCCGCCGCGACATGCACCTGCTCGAGACGAACGCCTACATGCGCCATAGCGGGGGACCCGTGGTCGCGCTCTGGGGCTTCGGCTTCAACCACCGCAGGTTCGACGCGCCGGCCGCGGGCCGGCTCCTGGCGTTCCTCAAATCCCCCGACAACGGCGGGTGCACGATCATGCTCGGCGTGCCCAACGACTGGGCCTCGTGGACCGACGAGCGCATGGAGTTGATCCAGCGCTACGCGGCCATCGTCAGCCCCTGGAATGTCGGCCGCTACAACTCCGACGCCTCGGCCGATGCGCATTTCGCGAGGCTCTGGCCCGGCGACCTGGCGCTCTGCAAGCGCCTGGGCATCGACTACCAGCCGGTCGTCTTCCCCGGCTTCAGCTGGACCAACCTCAAGCGCGGCGCCTCGCCCCTCGACCAGATTCCCCGTCGCAAGGGCGAGTTCTTCTGGCACCAGGTCGAGCGCGTGCACGACTACGGCATGGACATGGCCTACATCGCGATGTTCGACGAGGTGGACGAGGGCACGGCCATCTTCAAAATCACGAACGACCCGCCGGCGGGCGACTTCGTCACGCTGGAAGGGCTGCCGAGCGACCACTACCTGCAACTCGCCCGGCAGGCGGGCCGTTTGCTCCGTGGCGAACCGGTCGCGCTCCCAGCGCCGCTCGGGGAGCAGCCTGAATCGCCGGCGGAGCACGGGCCGTGACGCCATCGCAAACGCACCCCGCCCGAGGGGAGCCATCTCCCCCCGGGCGGACCGCGCTCCCGGCGGGGAGGGTCGAATCACCCCGCCGGGCTGTCACGTCGGGCAATAGTGCTGGTTGGTCCCCCGGCGACGCGCACCCGAGTGCGCCCGCCGCCTACTCCTTGGCCGGCGGATCGATCACGACCTCAACGCCGGAGTAGACCGTGCCGTCGTCGGCGATGAACGTCCCGTCCGGGCCGGCCTGGATGTTGCTGGGAAGCTCGACCTCCCAAGACGACCCGCCCTCGTCCTGCCAGATGAAGCTGCCCGTCACGAGGCGGTAGGTGGCCGCGCCGGCCAACGCGCCGCCCGCCAGCATGACCCCGAGCAGCACGCCGATCGTCATCCGACTGCGAGGCTTCTTGTGCTCCTTCATATTCAAACGCTCCTTGAGAAACTGCTCGACCCTCGCATTGCGGTCCGGCCCTGTCCAACGCAGCGCGCGCAGCAGGGCGATCTGCCTGTCCACTCGGTCGTTCATGAGTCCGCCTCCATCCGTTCGAGTTCCCGCCGCATCGATTCCCGCGCCCGGTGCAGCCGGCTCTTCACTGTCCCCGGCGAGCACTCCAGCACCCGCGCCACCTGCTCGACGCTCAGCCCCTCGACATAGTGCAGGCTCAGCACGGCCTGGTGCTTCGGCGCCATCCGCGCGAGGGCCGCCAGCGCGTGCGACGCGTCGCCCCGCTCCGGCGGCGCCGCCGCCGCTGTATCCGTGACCCCCACCACAGGCTCCCGACGCCGACGCGCCCACCGGTTCACCCGGTTGGTCGCGATGCGGAGCAGCCAGTGCCCGAAGGGGATCCCCGTCTGGCGGTACCGCCCGATCGCCCGCCACGCATCCAGGAACGTCTCCGCGGCCAGATCCTCCGCCAAGTGCGAATCCCCGACCCGACGCAGGATGTACCCCGAGATCCCGACATAGTGCAGCCGGTACAACTCGGCGAAGGCACGATCATCGGTGGCCGCCCTCGCGATCAGGTCGGGAGCCGTCGGGCTCAGGCCCGCGGCCCGCGAGCCCCAAGGACCCCGCCGGGCCTCCCCGCCCGCCGTCCGACTCTCCAAGATCAGGCCAAAGGGCTCCATGCCCCTACAAATGCGCCCTCCGGCCCCTCGGTTCCATCGCCACGCGAAGAGTTGGCCCCGCCTGCTCCTCCCCGAAGCCCGGGTACCCCCCGCAGGACCCGTCGAACCCGCGCACCAACGGCCCCGGCCGGCCCATGTGCGCCTTGCCAACCCTCGAGGTCAGATACCCGGTCGTCCCGCAGGTCGCGTTTGTGCTCCTGCTCCGCTCCGGCGTCGTGTCTCTCCGGGTACCGGGGGCCGGCATCACCGCCGTGTCCGGGCCACCTGCGATCTCGCCGCGTCGAGGATCTCGACGCATACCAGGTTCATCTCCATGCTCGAGAGCGGGTCGACGGCGCACTTGCCCCGGACGACATGCCGCAGATAGGCCCACTCGTTCTCGAGTTCCGCTGGTTTGGCCGGCGGCGTGACGGCCCGGGCGGGCTGGTCGGATCCGCGAACCGTCATCGCGTCCCACTTGGCCGTGTGGATGGAGCCCGCGTCGGTATAGACGTCCATCTCCTTGTTGTCGTGCGTCCAGTTCCACGAGGCCTGGATCACGGCCGTCGCGGTGGGATAGGTCAGCACGATCGTGGCGTCGTCGTCCACGCGGGGATAGACATCCGGCTTGAGCGTCGTGGCGCTGGCGACCACCGAGGTCGGACGCTCCCCGTGCATCATCCACGTCGAGAGGATTGCCCCGTAGCATCCGAAATCGACCAACGCCCCGCCGCCATCCTGCTCCGGGTCGGTGAGCCACGCGAGGAACTCCTCCGAACAGCCGATCTCCCGCGGCCCACGGTGCCCATGCCGGAACACCATCTTCCGGATCGGCGTCATCTCCCCCGCATCCACCATCCGCCGGGCCTCACGCACCGAGGCGTACCAGCTCGTCTCGTAGTTGGTGAGGATCAATACCCCGTACCGCCGGCTCAGCGCGGCCATGCGCCGCGCGTCCTCGTTGCGGAACGCCAGCGGCTTCTCGACCAGCAGGTGCACCCCCCGCGGCGCGCACGCCTCCGCCGCCGCCAGGTGGTCCCGGATCGATCCCATCACGCTCGCGGCCTCCGGCTTGGCCCGGTCGAGCATCATGCCCAGGTTGTCGGAGTAGAGCGATGGATCGAGCTTGTATTTGGCAGCCAGCCGATCGAAGAGCGCCCGGTTGGGCTCGTACACCCCGACGATCTGCAGGTCATCCCGGCGCGACGCCTGCCATAGCAGCCCCTCGACATGGCCGTGGGACATCCCGATGATCGCGAGCCGGAGCGGGCCCGACTGGTCGGAACGAGCGAACGCCCGCCCGCCCGCGGTGGTGCATCCCGCCGGGCCAAGGAGTAGCAGACCGAGCAGCAGCGGGCCGAGCAGCAGCAGAACAATCGGGAACGAGCGGAAGGGCAGCAGAAACGGTGGCGGTGTCCGGAGCATCCACGCATGCTACCGCCGCCCGCCCGCGGTTTCAGATGGCGCGGATGGGCCGGGCCGGGTTGCCCGCGACGATCGTGCGGGCCGGGACGTCCCGCGTCACCACGGACCCGGCCCCGATTACCACCGCATCGCCGACGGTCACGCCGGGACAGATCGTCGCATGGCCTCCGATCCACACGTCGTTTCCGACCGTGATGGGCCGGCCAAGCTCCACACCGCTGGCCCGCTCGATCGGATCGATCGGGTGGGTGGCGGTGTAGAGATGTACGCCCGGACCGAGGAACGCGTTGCGTCCAAGCCGCACGGGCGCAACATCGAGCACGACGCACCCGAAGTTCATGAAGAGGTTGTCGCCGGCGAAGATATTGAAACCGTAGTCGCAGCGGAAATCCGGCTCGACCTCGGGCCGGGCGCCGAGCGATCCGAACAGCCGGCGCAGCATCGCCTCGCGGGCCGCGGGGTCGCCCGGGTCGGAGGTGTTGAATGCGAGGCACCTCCGCCGCGCTCCCAGGCGCATCGCGGCCAGTTCCGGGTCGGTGGGCCGATACGGCTCGCCCGCGATCATCTTCTCACGCTCACTCAGCATCGCGGATTGAAGGCGCGTCCGGCTGATCGCAACGCCGGCCCACCGCGTCCCCTGCATGGCAGGCACGCAGCCGAACTCCCCAGCCTCACGAACCCGGGCAAGATCCGGCCGACAATCGATTGCCAGAGCGTGCCGGGGTCCGCCCATTTACCGAAGTTCGGCACCACCACCACGACGCCCAGACGCAGGAGGGCTCAGCCCGGGTCCCCGCCGCGCGGCAGCGCCCTGCGCCGCACTCTTCTGTGGGACTGCTTCGGGGAGTCTGCGGGGTCTGGGGTCGTCTGAAGCGAACCCTATCACGCTTCGACGCGTTTCTTGGCGATTGGGGGAGTTCGGGGCGCCGGACTCAGCCGCCGGGGGTCTTCTCCGGCTTGGCCGGCTCCTTCTCGGGGACCTGTCGCGAGGATTCGCCGCTGATGGCCTTCCACTGGGCGTCCGCGCTCGCGGCCGAGGTGTCGTGATCCGTCTTGAGCCACTGGGCCTTCGTGTCGCCGAACAGCCCGTCGTAGAAGAGGAAGAGCCGATCGTCCTTGACGATGAAGGACTTGGGATTCGGCTCGGTCTTGTCGCCAGTGATCATCGCCCAGGAGCACCATCCACCGTGTGCCGGTTCGTAGCGGTCGGGGTTGGCGAGAAACATCCCGCGGTGCTCAGTGCTCGTGAAGTGGTACTCGACGCCCTTGTACTCGGTGCTGAGCTTGCTGCTCCCCTTCTCCGCCTTGCCCCCTCCCTCGGGGAAGTAAGCGACAGGGTCGAACCCCTTGATCGCGAGCTTGGCCTTGCTGTGGGGGAGGTTCCACTCCTTGATGTTCCGGACCGGCTCGGTCACAGCTGCGGCACCGGAAGCGTCGACATCCTTCTGAGCGTCTTGCGCCCGCACCGGCGCTGCGAACAGAAGGAAGAAGCCAAAGGCGAGACCCGCGAAGAAGCGATGGGCGATCATGGTGGATCCTCCAGTATGGATCATGGATCGAACGCCCGACGCTCTCCCGGTATTCCGGGGCCAGCCCGCTCAGACAGAAAGCGCCAGGAGTCTTGCAGGGGTCGAAGCGTGGAGGGCCCGCTCGATCGGCGGTTTCGCGCAGGATTCAGGGCCAACGCGCACCCCGCAAACCGCGAGGGGCCGAGCGCCGGCGTTCAGCCGGAAGTGGTCGGCGTTCCAGCCGAGGGCGGCCGCGCCGTTGGTTGTCAGCATCCGCAGGAGGACGGTCGGGTCGGTCCGGTCGCGGCGCCAGAGCAGGCGCGCCTCGTCGAGCACGCTCAGCCCCGAGCCGTCGGGGGCATCAACGCCCTCGGGAAGATTGAGAATCGAATCGGTACCGAGGCAGAGGTTGATACCCGCCGCCATCATGTCCTGGTAGCGGTGGGCTCCGAAGTGGGCGGGTGCGTTGAAGTAGGCGGACGCCCGGGGGCAATAGGCGACGCTCGCGCGCATCGAGGCCAGCATCCCGATCGCGTGCTCAGGCTCGTCTCCGAGATCGTTGACGTGTGCCGTCAGAATGCCGGAGCTGCGCTGGATGCCGGCCAGAGCCCGGGCGAGGTGCTCGATCGGCGTACGCCCGTGGCCGATGTCGCGGAGGATCTCATCGGTCCACAAGCCGAAGCGTTCCAGCATTGACCGCTGCGAGCCGGTGGCTTGCGCGACGAACTCCCGTTCCTCGGGTGTCTCGGCCAGATGCGTCGAGAGCGGCAGGTCGAACTCCTCGGCGAGCCTGGCCGCGGCCTGATAGGCGCGGGGGCCCACTGTGTTGGGGGCGTGAGGCTGGAGGCCGAGCCTCGCCCCGCCGGTGCGTGCAGCCGGCGCAGCCTCTCGGACGAGGCACTCCATGCGGCCCACCGACTCCCGCTCCCGCAGCCCGATCGCGAAGAACTCGAGGAACGAGACCCCTCGAAGCGGCGAGGCGGCCAGGGTGTGCAGCGGCGTCAGGCTCGGGCGCCCTCCGGGGGCGCCCGCGATGTCACCCACCAGCACCACTCCGGCCCGAAGGGACAATGCGACCCCTTGGGCGACCGACCCGGCGATAGCCGCCGCCTCCTGCGCCCGCCCGGACCGCACCCGGTCGACCCAGGCGACGAAGCCGTCCTCCGGTCGGTGGGGGAGGGGGCCGAGGTGCGTGAGATCGAGGTGGGTGTGGGCATTGACCAAGCCCGGCAGGAGGATGGTGTCGGGCAGGTTGACCCGGGCGGCATGGGGAGCGGCGGGATGGGCCGCCACCTCGGAAGGTCTTCCGATGGCCAAGACTCGGATTGCGCCAACGACCGGCCAAGGCAAGCCCGTGGGGCCGCCCGGGGCGATTTCGAGCAGCAGCGCGCCCGGGCCCTCCCGGGGGGCGTCCGGGTCGGCAATTCCGGCCGCCTGGAGGCAAACGAGGCCCGGAGGCAGGGCGATGGCGTCATGGTGCGTCGATTTCATGCCGGATTGGCCGGAGTTCCGATACCTGTTCTCTGGCGCGATAGGATTGCGCTTATAGGACGGTACGCGCGGTCCGGCCCGACCGAGTGAGGGCTGGGCGCCCGGCGCTCAGACAGATTCTGGAGATTGATGCCATGACCAAGCAGTGGAAGCTGAACCGACGCGTGGCCGCCCGGGTCGCTGCCTTGACGGCGATCGCCGCGAGCCTCGGCGGGTGTGTGGGCCAGGGGGACTACGACCGGCTCGTCGTGGAGAACCGGACACTCACCAACCGCAACCAGGAACTGCAGGCCTCGCTGGACGAGTGCGAGAGTGCCCGGGACGCGATGAGCGATACGCGTCGCACGGGGGACTCGACCATCGGACAGCTGCAGGACCAGCTCCGTCAGAAGGACGCCCTGCTCACCGACTACGAGAAGGAGATCAAGAGCCTCGAGGATCGCCTCCGCGGGCTCAACTTCGGGCCGCTCGATGCCGCGACCGACGCGGCGCTCCAGCAGCTCGCGGCCAGCCATCCCGAGCTTCTGACCTACGACTCGGCGCAGGGCATGCTCCGCTTCAATAGCGATCTGACCTTCGGCTCCGGCTCCGATCAGCTCAGCTCGGGCGCCAAGGAGACCCTCGGCGCCTTTGCGAACATCCTCAAGGGCAGCTCGGCCTCGTCATACGACCTGGTCATCGTGGGCCACACCGACTCGCAGCGGATCAGCTCGAGCACCGCCCAGAAGCACCCGACCAACATGCACCTTTCTTGCCACCGGGCGATCTCGGTGCGGAGCGAGCTCATGACCCTCGGCATCGCCGCCTCGAAGATCGAGGCCGCGGGGTGGGGTGAGGAGCGGCCGCTCGTGCCCAACGCCCCGAACGGCAATACCCCGGCCAACCGCCGCGTCGAGATCTATCTCGGCCGCTCGGTCGGTGGGCAGGGGATGGGCGCATCTCCGACCGGCGCCGCGGTGCCGGGTGTCGACCGCGAGACGCCCCCGGATCGTCAGCCGGCCATTACCAAGTAGGCCCGCGCTTCGCGAAGCACTCCGCCCCCCGCACGGACGAATCCAGCATCACTCCGAGGCCCGGCCGCTCATGTGGCCGGGCCTTCTCGTTGGTCCGGCGACTGATCGGATCCGTCGTGGGGACGGTAGAGATGGGCGTGCCGGATCGCGCGGAGCACCGCCGGGTCGAGCAGGCGGTGCAGCACCGGGGCGTCGGGATCCTCGCTGGCCAAGGCGGCGCGGATCTCAGTCGCACTGCCGACAACCGGGGGCACATCCGCGAGGGCCCCCAGCCAGTGGGCCACCTCGGCCTCGGACCAGAACCCTGAGGCCTCGAGTTCTTCGCGCAGGGCGGCGGCCGTCGCCGTGGGGGCGCGGGGCACCACGATCGGACTTGCCAAAGCAAGAATCGCCCGGGGCTCGCGCCAGCGGTGGAACGCCGCGGCCTGGTCGGCCCCGATCACGAACCAGAAACGGCTCTCCGGGCGCACCGCGATGGCGCGCCGGAGCGTGTCGACCCAGTACGAGGGTGCGCCGGGATCAGCTCGGTCGATCTCGTCGGTCCAGATCGCGGCCCGAGGGGTCGCCGCGAGCGCGAGCCGGAGCAGCATGACCCGTTCCGCGGCCGGCGTGGGGAGGCCCGCCTTGCACGGAGAGCGGGCGGCCGGGACAAAAACCAGCCACGCCCCCGGCCCCGCGGCCCTGTCGCGGGCCAGCGCAGGCAGTTCCACGTGGGCCCGGTGGGGTGGGTCAAACGTGCCCCCCACGAGGACAATTGCCTCGGCGCCCTTCGGTGCGGGCAGCGGCGTGATGGGGTGGGGCGCTCCGGCCGGCGGCATGGCCATTGGATCATCGTAGAAGCCCTCAGGAGGGGCGCAGCCGGCGGCGGACAGCCCCCCAGTCAGACGACACCTGCCAGCGCGGCCGCTACACTTGGCCCGGCTGGCCCCGTCGTCTAGCCTGGTCTAGGACGTCACCCTTTCACGGTGAAGACACGGGTTCGAATCCCGTCAGGTCATTCCGTACTTCTCGCTCCAACTGTCAGTGGCCTTCTTGGCCCCTCCAGAGCCGATTTCACGAGTCGTGCGGCGAGTGTTTG
>JADJMV010000003.1 GCA_016709445.1 Phycisphaerales bacterium | reverse complement strand
CGGGAGCCTTGGTCTGCATGGAGAGGCGCGTCAGGGGCTAACACCCCGGTTGGGGATCAGGTCCCGGGGATTGGTGCGAGAGGCTTCTGGAGGATGCCCAGGCCGCACCCGTCGGCGTAGGCCGAGTATTCGTCGGCGCGGGGGTCGCCCTCGAGGAGGATCGAGCCGGCCTCGGGGTGGCGGGGCAACCACTCCTGGATTGCGCGACGGACGCCGCCCTCGCCGGTCGTGTCCCACTTGCGGGCGAACTCGCTGCAGTCGTGCAGGAACATCATCCCACCCGGCGCGATCGCGGGCCACCAGAGATCGAGTTCGCGGAGCGTGTGGGCGTACTGGTGCGAGGAATCGATGATGACGCAGCGTGGGCGCCCGCCCGAGCACGGCCTCGGCGGCCGCGAGATCGCGCGGCGCGCGGGTCGTTGACCATGAGCGTCGTGGGGCTCGAGCCCGGGCGGCTCGACCCAGCCCCGGGCGTAGTCGGTGATCTTGGGGTCGAGGTCGATCGAGACCAAGCCCTTCTCGATGCCCATGCGCCGGAGCATGAAGCCGATCATAAGGGTCGAATATCCCTTGTAGTGCCCGAGCTGCACGATGGACCGGATGCCGCTGCCCATGATAAAGGACTGGAGGATCGAGATCATCGGGGACGGACATCTCTCCGCCGGCGCCCGGGCGCTCCGGAATCCTCGAACCATTCCTCGATGATGGCCCACCATCGTCCGGAGAGGCCTGCGTAGACCGGGGGCACATACTGCCGGTGTGCGGCGCGGTGCCACCAGTATCGCCGGTGGGCCCGGGCGCCAAAGTCGGAGGATCGCGACGCGGGCGGGGTCGGAGGGAGCGCGTCTGTCATGCGATCCAGTGTAGCATCGGCCTCGTGCGCTTCAACCGCGCCGGACCGAGCGGGGTTCAGGCGCTCTCGTCGGGTGATATCTCGAGCCAGAAAAAGTAGATCGCGAGGCTCCGCGTGTCGGCCTTTCCCGGCCATTCCTTCGCCGGCGTGACGGTTCGTGCCACATCGAAGCGGAGCCGGCAGTACGCGTCGTTGCGACGCAGGGCCTCGGGTTCGATGCGGGCCTCGAAGGTGCGCTGGGCCCGCGCCGGGTCGTGCATCTGCCACCAGCGGACCTCGAGCTCTCGGTCGTTGGCGAAGACTCGCACCGATTCGATCACGTCCATGGTCATCGTGCCCGCGAGGAAGCGGAGCACCAGCGTCCGGTCGGAGGCGAGCGGCAGGTCGAGCGTGGTCGAGGTGCGTGGCCCGGTCCACCTCGCGAAGCGGCCCTCCGACGCTCCATCGCCATCCAGTTGTCGCCGTTGATCGCCCTGTCAAACCCGTAGGCGACGCGGTCCACCCGCGGCCGTTGCCGCATCGCGTTGCGGTAGTCGGCCTCTTCGGCCGCCGGGGAGAGGGCCGCCAACCTTCGCTCGAACGCGGCGAGGGCGTAGTCGTACAGCTCGCGGTCGATCCTCGTCAGTTCGTTCACGCGCTCGAGCGCCTTGGGCGTCAACGCGGTGGCATCGAATCCCGCTTTGGCCGTGTTGTACGACGCGAAGGAACTCGCCGGCGCCCAGCCGAAGGTGTGCGAAGCCAGGCGGAGAGAGTCCGCGAATCGTTCCTGGATGCCGATAAAGGCGAGGCTGTCGAGCTGCGCCTTGCCCTTCTCGACGAGGGCCGGATCGGAGTACTTGCGCACCAGTCCGGGCAGGTCGTCGGTTCTCAGGCGGGAGTGACCGAAGAAATCTTGCTGGATGTCATCGAGGGCCAGGTATCGGGTCTGCAGGTTGAGCAACTCCACGACCCCGATGTCGCTGCAGACGAACTCCTCAAAGCTCATCCCCTTGACGGCCTCGTGAAGCCAGTCGTCCTTGGTGGCCTGGAGATGGCGGAAGTGGGAGACGGTCCTCGCCACCGGATCCCGGAGCACGGTGAGCGTCACCGGCTTGCGGGGGAGCAGGTGGTTGAGGTACAGCCCGTGGTGGCCGCAGATAAGGCGATAGGCCGCGAGTGTCGAGGGCGGCACCGGCAGGAGCGCTGGGAGAAGGAGGTGAGGACAGATCTGTGCGACGTCGAAGTGCAGCTCGAGGAAGGTCCGAAATGAGGTTCCCGCGGTCTTGGGGATGTGCAGGAAGTAGAGCTGCTCTTCGGGGGCGAGTGGCCCGTGCGGCCTCCAGGTCGTCGGCATGCGTCGCTCCAACCGCGCGTTCCCCGCGTCATGGCCGCATCAGGCTCACGCGCCGCGGGTGGCGGGCATGGGCCGCGATGACCGGCACGGACATCGGGCGCGGTCCGTGCCGATTGTACCAGTCCGCGCGGAGCCGGGCCGACCGAATTCGGACGCTCACGCCACGGGGCGACGTAGATTCACGCGGATTCACCGGCAAGAATACCGGATTCGGTGCGGTGATGGAGCCGCGGATGGGAGTCGACGATGCCGGAAGCTGCCACGCCCACGCCGACACCGGGGCTGACCCTGCTGGGTGCAGAAGAGCCTGGGGCTCCGCGTACGGTTCGGGGGGCCGAGAGCAGCATGATCCGGTCTTGCGGCCGGGATCGGCGGCTCTTCTTCATCACGGGGCGCTGCGTTCGGGCACGACCCGGGCGGCCGCGGTGCTGGCCCGTCACCCGAGGGTGTTCGTGGATGGGGAGTTCCATTTCCACAACCTGAGGCTGGGGTTCGATGCGTTCCAGCGCCAGCCCTGGCACAGGGCCACACGGGATCCGGTGCATTCCACGGCCGAGGCCTGCTTTCAGGACACGATCCGGCAGTGCATCGGGGCGAGCGCGTTCCAGAAGCCCGGGGCGGACTGGGTCGGGGATCGCACGCCTCGCCTTCTCGAGGTGCTGCTCCCCGGCGCCCCCACTTTGTCATCGTGCGGGACGGCAGGGATGTCGCGGTGAGCCTTGCGATCCTTGAGCTCCATGTCGCCGGCCCGCTGTTCAAGCGTCTCTCGAAGGACCAGGCCCTGGTCCGGCTGCGGGAGCGATTCCTCGCGGACCCGGAGCACTTCAAGAAGCACCCGCACGAGTTGCTCCAGTCAGAACTCCTCGTGCGGACGGTCGCGAGGCAGTGGGCCGAGCAAGCGTCGCACGACCTGCGGACAATGGAGCAGATCAGGGCGGGCGTGATCGACGCCAGTGCAATCATGGTTCGCTACGAGCATCTCCACGCCGATCCGGACGGCGAGCGCGCGAAGATGTACAGGTTTCTCGGGCTCGACCCATCGGAGGCAGAGCCGCTCACGAGCGAGAGCGGCACCAAGCCGGGACTGCAGTCCGACGACCACCGTTCCGATAAACGCAAGGGGGTCGTGGGCGACTGGACGAACTACTTCACGGAATCCGCGACCCGTTGGTTCAAGGAAGAGACGGGCGAGACTCTCGTGGCGCTCGGCTACGAGGCGGGCGCGGGCTGGTAGGCCTCAGCTCGATATATGGGACGGCGTCCCTCGGCCCGGGGAACGTGTCGGCCAGGACGCGGCGCGCTCGCACCATTGGTCGTACAGACGCTGGTCGAACGCGGTGAGTTCGCGGATGATCTCGATCGCGGCGGGGGTCAGATCCTCGCTGGAGAACGGGCCCTTCGCCGCGTTCTCGCGCCCCAGGGGCGCCGGCGCGGGCCACCCCCACCGGCGCGCCAGCTCGGCTGCGGCTTCATCGACCCGCTCGCTCAGGCCGACAAGCCCGAACCGCTCGGTGTTGTGAAAGGCCCGGTCGAGGAGTGCGGCGTTGCTGTAGCGGGCGCGGAGCGCGGCTGGGTCCTCCCGCGACAGCCGTGCGTGGCTATGGAAATCGTCAATATCTTCCAGCGCGAGATACCGGCACTGGAGGTTGCAGATCTCGGCCGCCCCGGGGCGGGTGCGGAGGAACCGCTCGAGCGAGAGCTGCTGTGCCAGGCTGAACAGCGGGTGGGTGGGGCGGGACCGGATATCGCGGTAATGAGAGACGGACCTGGAGAGGGGATCCCGCAGGAGCGTGACCATCCAGGGTGCGGTCCCGAGCAGCGCCCTCGGGAAGAGGCCGAGGTGCCCGCTGAAGAGCTGGTACGCGCCGAGCGACTCGCGGGGGAGTCTGAGTAAATGCGGCAGCTCTCGCGCGGGGCAGATCTCGTGCCGGGCAAAGCGTGATTCAAGCCAAAGATGGAAGGTTGTGCCGGCGGTCTTGGGGATATGCACAAAGCACAGCGGCTGCGGCGTGCCGCCGGTGCCGGGCTTCGCTGGTCCGCGCGCTTCCTCTTGGGCCTTCACCCCACCAGCAGCTCGGCGAGCAGCCTCGTTCCCCAGCCCGTCGGGCCGGCGATGAAGGGACCCTTGTCGCTCTCGGTGGCGTGCACGCCGGCGATGTCGAGGTGGCACCAGGGGATGCCCTTCTCGACGAAGTAGCTCAGGAAGGCGGCGCCCTGGATGGGGTGGGCCTTGCGGTTGGGGTTGCTGTTGAGGATGTCGGCGATGGGCGACTTCATCATGTCGCGGTACTCGGCGTGGTGCGGGAGGCGCCACACGCTCGCCGCTGGCCTCGCTCGCGTCCTCGACACGGCGACGGAGCTTGTCGTCGTCGCACCACATCCCCGCGTAGGTGGAACCGAGGGCGACCACGACACCGCCGGTGAGCGTGGCGAGGTCGATGATGAAAGCCGGGTCTTCCTTGTCGCAGGCCCAGCAGAGGGCGTCGGCGAGCACCAACCGGCCCTCGGCGTCGGTGTTGGTCACCTCCACCGTGACGCCGTTGCGGAAGGTGATCACGTCGTCGGGCCGGTACGCCTCGTCGGAGATCGAGTTCTCGGCGACGCTGAGCAGGGCGACGACACGCCGGTTGGGCTTGATGACGGTCGCGATGGCGTGCATGGCGCCGAAGACGGCGCAGCCGCCGTCCTTGTCGCGCTTCATCCCCACCATGCCGTTGTTGATCTTCAGCGACAGACCTCCGGAGTCGTAGGTCATGGTCTTGCCGACGAGCACCGCGGGCTTGCCCGAGCGAGATGCGCCCCTGGGGGTGTACTCAAGCCGGATGAGGCACGGCTTGCAGTCGCTCGCGGCCCCCACCGCCTTGAGCCCGATGAGCTTCTCCTCGTCGAGCTTGGAGCCCTGGAGAATCGTGCACTTGAGGCCGAGCTGCCGGGCGAGCTTTCGGGCTTCGGCGGCCATGAACTCGGTGGTCGCGATGTTCGGGGGTGTCTGGCTCAGCGATCGGGCGAGGTTGGCGCTCTCGGCCAGCGCGAGGCCCCGCTCGAGACCGGCCGCGAAGTGCTTGTCGGCGGCCCGGACCTCGAGCGCCGTCGCGGTGCTCTTCGGCGTGGCCGAGCCGCGGCACCGGTCGTAGTTCCAGCCGATCAGGCCGAAACCCTCGCCGAGGGCGCAGCCGGCACGCTGGATATCCATTCCCGCGGCCTTGCAGGCGCCGGCCCGGTCGATCTCGACCCGCGTCTCCCGCGTCTGCGCGAGGCGGCGGCCGATCGCGCCGGCGATGGTCCGGAATGTCTCGGCGTTGCAGGAGGCTTTGTCGCCGAGCCCGACGATGATTGTCCGGTTCGGGCCCTTGCCCCGGGCGCCCGTCTGGGGGAATACCTCGACGATGCGCCCGACGTCGCCCGTCGCCTCGCCCCGGGCCAGCGCTTCGGCGAAGAGTTTGTCGGCGGCGTGGCCCTCGACCTTGCCACCCTTGAACTGCCCCACGACCAGCACTTCGGTCGCACCTCGCCCACCCAGACGAACAGACTTGAACATGACAGCCTCCAAGGGTCTCGATCCGCCGCCGGCCCGGCGCCGGTCGTGGAGTGTAGGGGGAAACCGCCCCGGCTCGCCGGGTTTCATACGCTTGGAGCATGACTCAGCCCACCGAGAATCCCTTCACCCTTTTCGCCCCGTGGAGGCTGGAATACCTCGAGGCACTCGAGGCGCGGGAGAAGCAAGCGGGCACGCCACATGCCGGATCCGGCTCGTTCCTGCTGGACTACTGGAACACGCCGGAGGCCGACGAGGCCAACCACGTGATCGTGCGGGATGCGCAGGGGCTCATCCTGCTGAATCGGTTCCCGTACGCCGGCGGCCACCTGATGGCCGCGCTGGGGGAACCGGCGCCCACGCTGCTCGACTATGCGCCGGCACAGCGGGCCGAGTTGTGGAAGCTTGTTGAGGCGGCGGCCGATCTGATGCAGCAGGCGCGGAGCCCCAGGGGATCAACATCGGGATCAATCAGGGCCGGGCGGCGGGCGCCGGAGTGCCGCAGCACCTGCACGTGCACCTGGTGCCCCGATGGAACGGCGACGTGAACTTCATGTCGACGGTGGGGAACGTACGTGTGATTCCGTCTTCGCTCGACGCGATGGCACGGCGGTATCGCGAGGAGTGGCGGAAGGGGCGGGGTGCGGGAGGAAGCTCGGTCCTCCGGGGCTCGCCGCCGGCGTAGACCCCGAGGGGGCGTCGAGCTAGGCGGCCCGGCGTCGCGCGCACTGCAGACCGAGCCGGTAGGTCCCGCCCCGCGCAACGGCGTGCCGGACGGTGCCGCGGGAATAGAGCCCGCCGCCATCGAGCGCGATATCGAAGGTGGAGCCGGCGGCCACGGGGACGGGGGACACGGATGCCCAGCCCGGACTCGACCGATCGAGGAGCGTGACCCGGGTGAGCCAGAGCCGACCATCGGGCTCGACGAACGTCGCGACACCCTGGCCGCGGAAGGTGACGCGGGAATCGTTCCGCCGCTCGAAGGGGAGCGTCTCGGGCGTTTCGTCGCGAGCGGGGCGGGGACGCCGCTTGGTGCCCCTTGAGCCTCGTGTTGCCTCACCCATGCGCTGACCTCCGATGGGTGCGGAGATCGGCACATGGGGGAGGCGACTTCATCCGTGGGCGCGACGAGGGCGCCGGATCAGGTGGATTGCGCCCCTCTCGGAGGAGGTCCGAGAGGATGAAGGCCAGCTCAGGGATTGCTGGTAATTGAGCCGGGGTCGCAGGGGGAGGCGTAGTTGCGGGTGAGTGAATCCTCGGTGACGCCGGAGGCCCCGCCGACGCACTCGGTCACGTCCTCGCCGGTCAGCTCGAAGTGGACGCCCCCGAAGACGGTGCCGGCCGCCCGGTGCACGGCGCAGGTCTTGCGCAGCTCCTCGGTGATCGCATCGAATGACCTTGTCTTGACGCCCGCGGCGGTGACCATCCCGTTGCCGTGCATCGGGTCGCTGACCCACAGCACCCGGCGGCCGGCGTCCCGGATCGCGCCGACGAGACCCGGCAGGGCTCGCTCCACATTCGTGGCGCCCATGCGGGTGATGAGCACGATCTTGCCGGGGGTGTTCTCCGGGTTGAGGACGCGGACGAGCTCGAGCGCGTCGGCGGGATCGACCTTGGGCCCGAGCTTCACGCCCACCGGGTTGGCGATGCCGCGGAAGAACTCGACGTGCGCGCGCTGATCGCCCGCGTCCGCTCGCCGATCCAGGGCAGATGGGTCGTGAGGTCATACCAGCCGGTACGGCGGGACGTGGCGGGTCTGGGCGCTCTCGTACAGAAGGTTGAGCCCCTCGTGGCTGGTGAAGAATTCCACGCGGCTGAGCTCGTGGACCTTGGCTTCGCCGAGGGCCTCCATGAATTCGAGCGCCCCGGCGAGTGTCCGGCTGACCTGCTCGTAGCGGTCACGGCGTTCGGGGAGAGGCTGGCATGCTGGAGGAATGAGAGGTCCCAGTATTCGGGGTGGTGGACGTCGGCGAAACCCCGTCGATCAGGGCTCGGATGAAGTTCAGCGTCATCGCGGCGTGCTGGTAGCCCCGGACCATGAGATGGGGTCGGGCCGGCGCGACACGGGATCGAAGGGCGCCTGATTGACGAGGTCGCCGAAGTAGCTGGGGAGGGTGAGATCGGTGTCGCCGAGCTTCTGAGTCTCGGTGGGGCTGGAGCGGGGCTTGGCGTACTGGCCGGCGAAGCGCCCAAGGCGGATGACCGGCTTGCGGAGGCCCTGCACGAGCACCAGCGACATCTGGAGCAGGATCTTGAGCTTGTTGGTGATGGTCTCGGGGCGGCAGTCGGCAAGGGTCTCGGCGCAGTCGCCACCTTGGAGGAGGAACCGGCGGCCCTCCTGGGCCTCGGCGATCAGCGACCGGAGACGCTCGATCTCCCAACTGGTGACGAGGGGGGGGAGGTCGCGGAGCTTGGTGACCGCCTTGGTCACGGCGGCGGCGTCGTCGTAGCGGATCTGCTGCGCCTCGAGCCGGGCCCGCCAAGACTCCGGGGACCACGGTGCGTTGCAGGGGATGTCGGCGTTTGGATCCGTCACTGTTGCGACCTCGCGGGGTGTTCGAGCACGCGGCATTGTTCGCCGATGGAGGAGGATCGGCTGTGTGGGTCGCGCGATTTCTGCCTGCGTCGAGCAAGCGGGCACTTTCTTGAGGCCTTTTCTCATGGGGGCTGATGTAACTGACGATGGCCCTACCGCCGAGACGTTCCTCCAGGGGAACGCCCCGGCCGACCGGGCCGCACGGAAGCGGGCCGGGGCACTCGACCAATGTCCTCCGCCGGCCGCAATCGTCGCGGGCGCGGACAGGACCAGGGCCGGCCCCCACAAGGGCCCGGAACAGATCAGGAGACAATGCACATGGCCACCAGGACCACCGCTCGCAGGACCACGACCAAGCGTCACACCGCGACGAAGCGTCGCACGACTTCGAAGCGGACCGGCGCGAAGGCCCGCAAGCCCGCCGCCACGCACCACCAGCTGCAAGACCACCACGGCCCGCAAGCCCGCCGCCAGCTGCACCGCCAACGCAAGACCACCACGGCCCGCAAGCCCGCCGCCAAGCGCACCGCCAAGCGCAAGACCACCACGGCTCGCAAGCCGGCCGCCAAGCGCACCACCAAGCGCAAGACCACCACGGCTCGCAAGCCGGCCACCAAGCGCACCACCGCGCGCAAGACCACCACGGCCCGCAAGCCGGCCGCCAAGCGCACCACCGCGCGCAAGACCACCACGGCCCGCAAGCCGGCCGCCAAGCGCACCACCGCGCGCAAGACCACCACGGCCCGCAAGCCGGCCACCAAGCGCACCACCGCGCGCAAGACCACCACGGCCCGCAAGCCCGCACGCACGCTCAAGTGGAATGCCGGCGGCCGGACAACGGCTCGCCGCACCGCTCGTCGGGCTGCCTAGCACGAGGGCCGAAGGAACACAGCAAACGGCCGCGGCAGGTCATCGCCGCGGCCGTTCGCCATTTTTGGTGGGCACACGCGGGTCGGCTCAGTCCTGGCATGCCGCGGAAGAGGCGGTGTCGTCGGCGCCGGAGGGTCCCCGATCGCCCCAGAGGTTCGGGGGCAGTTCCGGGCCCGGCTCGTTCGTGGGCTGAGGGCCGGGGTCCTGCGGGAGGATGCCTCGCGAGGCCAGGTGGTGCCGCCAGGCGTTGGTGTGCACGTCCCAGAAGTGTTCGAAGGAGTTGGAGAGCGAGAACCTCTGCATGCTCTCGTGGGCCGCGGCCCCCATCCGGGCGCGACGCTCGTCGTCGGCGACGAGGCCGACGATCCGCTCGACCCACGCGTTGGGATCCGCCGTCGAGAGGACGTAGCCGGTCCGGCCGTGGTCGACCACCTCTTTGGGGCCGCCCTGGTCGGTGACGAGCACGGGCAGGCCCGAGCCCTGGCTCTCCATGACGACCTGACCGAGCGTGTCCGTCACACTCGGGAAGACGAAGATGTCGCTCGACGCGTAGAGGGTGCTCAGCTCGTCACCCTTTCGGAAGCCGAGGAAATGGGCCCGGTGCTTGCGGAGTTCCTGCTGCATCCGCTCGCGGTAGGGGCCGTCGCCGACCACGACAAGTTCGGCGTTGAGACCCTGCTCGACGAGCCTGTGCTGGGCCTGCTTCCACAGCGCCGTGAGAAAGGGCAGGTTTTTCTCGAGACTGACCCGCCCGACATAGAGCACCTTGACGCTCTCGGGATCCATCGCGGGGAATCGGTCCCACGTCGACCGGTCGCGGAAGCGGGGATGGAAGGCGCCGCTCTCGAATCCGGGCATCAGGGCGCAGCACCGATCGCGGTCGAGGCCGAGCCGCGCGAGCGATTCGACATAGTCATGCGGGCGGCCAGGAAAACCGATGAGGCCGACAGGGCCGGGCGTCGAGATGTGGATGCAATCCGGCTGGTGCCTGTCCAGATGTCTCAGGATGGGCACGAGTGGCGGGAAGACCACCTCGAGATTCTGGTATCGCGGCATGCTCGTCGCGAAAACGGGCTCGAAATTGAAGATATTGGGCTCGGAGGGCACCGCGAGGCGCGTGGAGGTGATCACCTGCAGGTCTCGACCCGTGGCACGGGCGCGTCCGGCGACATCCTGGATGAACCTGCTGACGCCGTTGACATCGCCGAGCGTATCGGTGAAGAGGCTCACGCGCATCGATCGCTCCAGAACGCTCGCGCCGTCGCCGGGCCGAGCGACCTCGTGCTCGAAGCGTTCCACGAAGGCCCGTTCTTTGTTCTGGTAGAAGAGGCTGAAGATGTAGGGCATCTGCGTCGCCGAGAGGATCGCGTACGAGATCGCGTGATCGACCAAGCCCGTCCTGTCGCGCTCCGGAGCGAACGGAGACTTGAACCACTCAGCTCCTTGGTGAGCAGGGCGGTCAGCTCGTCGGCGAACTGTGCCATCCGCTCGTGATCCGAGAGCGCGCTGCCGTCGTCCCACTTCTCCGGCGCCAGACGCTCGCGGAGCTCGGGGTAGCGGTCGAGCAACGGGCTCAGCGTTTCGCGGAGGGCATCGAGCAGCGGCAGGCTCTTGCTCTTGCGCCGGCGGAAGACCTTGCGCCGGGTGAGGTGCGCCGCCAACCGGGCCTTCGATGGACGCGGCAGATCGACACCGGCAAATCGGAGCAGGCGGCTGGCGACGTAGCGGCCCTTGACATTCTGCCGCTCGGCCAGGCGATCGGCGTAAGAAATGGGCCCCACCGTCGTGAGCTGGTGGGCGAGCAGCGCGCTGTGGCCGCCGACGCCGCCGGGCTCGCATCGCCCGGTCATCGCCACCCGGAAGAACTCCGCAGGACTGGGGAGCTTCGAGCCGCCCTCTGGACGGACCTCGGTCCAGGTGCGTCCGATATTGAGCAATCCATGGTCGTCCGAGCCCCCGGTGCGAGCCTTCTGCCAGATGCGCGGCCAGACCGGTTCGAGGTGGTGGGCCCTCACGAGGTGCTGCACCCTGCCGGGGGTCAGCCCGTCCAGAAACCGCTCGAGCGGCGAGCGGTGACGTTCGGTATGCGCGCCGTTGAGGAGCTCGAAGCCCTTGAAGAGGAGGGCGCACCGTTCCACATGCCAGCGGGTGAGCCTGCCGTTCTGCATGTACAGCGGGTGGGCCAGGGCGTGGGCGAGCTGGTGCTCATAGAGCCAGTGTGCGAAGGTGTAGACGTCGTTTCGGAGACCGAGCGTGGCGAGTTCTTCGTCGAGTTGGGGCGTCAGCCCCCAGACCAGGACATGCAGCTTGCAGCGGTCCTCAGGAAAATAGACACTCACCTCTTGGCCGACGATGAAGTCCTGGAAGCCCCGCTCGACCAACTCCATGCCGCCACGGATGGTGTCGTGGTCGGTGATGGTGACAAAGTCCATGCCCCGGGCCCGCGCCTGGTCGTACACCTTCTCCGGGGGCGAGTAGCACTCGGGCACGCCGAGGAAGGACAGCGCGGCCACGGCGGGCCCATCGGACGCCCAGGAATGGCAATGGGTATCCATCCGGGTCAGGTTCGGGATGGCGGGCTCGCTGGACATCGTTTGGCCGGCTCCTCAGCCGTACGCCCGGGGGTCTTGGTCCGTTCTCCGGTCCGGCTCGCGATCCCCGTCGCTCGCATCGTAAGTCGGCACGGTCGCTCCCGGAGATTCTTCCGGCTTTCTGGACGATGTTTGCAGACCATTTGCGCCGAACCAACCCCCAAGGCAGGCCGCCGGGTGAAACCAACCGACGCCCTGCGGGCACCAATGCAGGACGGCAGGGCTGGCCGCCTTTGGGCGCTCCGCGCCGGAACAGCCTCCGCCGAGATTCAACGGCGACTGGTGCCCGGCGTGTCGCCGAGCGAATGGGGGCGAGCGGGGAGCCCGGGGGGTCTTCAGGATTGCCGCATCCGGGGTTGAGATATCGGGCCGCGGGCGCATCGGCGATGGAACCAATCGCGCCGGGGCTTTCCGTGGCGACGATGTGGCTAGATTTCGCCGAGGGTGCGCCCCGAGTTTCGTGGGGGGATTGGGAAGCCGGGAGTCGTGGTCGCAAAGCGAGATTTCCACAGACCTGTGGTTGTCGAAGCGCTTGCGGCACGGGGGTATACTGATTGCGACTGTGTTGGTCGTTGAGCACAGGCTCGCCGATTGACACATCAACGAATCGACATTCAGGCGGTGTCGGAGCACGCGGGGCTTGCCCAGTAAGACCGGACCGCCACAAAGATGCTTGGCCCCCGCGTTGACCTCCTGTCCCCGGTCGATGCGCGGGGGCCTTGCTTTTGCGGCACCGTGCGGGGCAGATCGAACGCGTCAAAAGCGGGCCCCGTGCCGCCGAGGCTCGGCACAGGGCCCTGGCAGGGGTCATCCCCTCCGTTGACTCCCCGCGGGAGAGAAACCGCACCCTCAGTCTGTAATGCCGACACCGCTGGCCAGCAATGGCCGGTGGCGGGCGGATGGACCGTGCGGGATGTAGCGGCTGCCGGGTACACTGCGCGCCATGCCACCACCTCGCGGTGTTCCCGGCTCCTTCGACCCCATGACCTACGGCCACCTGGACGTGGTGGCCCGGGGCCGACGCCTGTTCGATGAACTGGTCGTGGCGGTGGGACGAAATCCGGGGAAAGAGTCGCTGTTCGGCGGCGAAGAGCGGGTCACGATCGCACGCGGGCTCATCGAGGACCTCTGCCGGCGCGAGCCGGCAGGCGCGCCGGTCCGCGTGGAGGCGTACGCCGGGCTCACGGTGGACTACGCGATCTCGATCGGTGCGACCGTGCTGCTCCGGGGCATCCGGAATCTCTCCGATCTGCAGTACGAGATCCAGCAGGCGGTAACGAACCGCGAAGTCGCGGGGGCTTGAGACGGCGTTCGTCGTTGCCGGGCAGAGCTTCGCCTACACCAGCTCGAGCCTGATCCGGCAGATCACGGCCCTGGGGCGCGATCTCTCGCAGCTCGAATCCATGGTGCCGCCCCCGGTCGTGGAGCTGCTCAAGTCCAAGAAAGCCCAGCACCATCCGGTGCTGCAGCGCCTGCTGATGGACGAACGCGACGCCTAAAGGGCGGACCGGCCATCACGATCATCGACCCCCCTCTACCATCCGGGCATGGATGTCCGGGTCATCTCGATCGGAACGCTCGCGGAGCACCCCTGGCGACGCCAAGCGTCGTTTGCGGACCGGCCACGCCACGACCACGCTGGTGCAGGCGGGGACGCGCGGTGCTGGTGGACCCGGGCCTGCCCGGGCGGCGATCGCCGCCAGATTGAACGAGCGGGCCGGGCTGGAGGCCTCCGACATCACGCATGTCTTTCTCACCAGCTTCCGCGCCCGACACCTGCCGGGGATCCGGGCCTTTGAGAACGCCGGTGGCTCATCGGGAGCGTGAGCGCGAAGCGGTGGGCGTGCCACTGGCCCAGATGCTGCGCGATGCGACCGACGCCGACGAGGAGGTTCGCGAGGAGCTGGAGTACCAGGTCTCGCTCCTCCGCGAGTGCAAGCCGGCGCCGGACTCAATCGCCCGCGGGCTCGACCTGTTCCCCCTGCCGGGGGTCACGCCCGGGCTGTGTGGGCTGCTCGTCGCGGACGCGAGCCGCACGACGGTGATCTGCGGCGACGCCATCCCCACGGTGGAGCACTACGCCCAGGGACAGGTGCCCAAACAGTGCTTCGACGCCAAGCGGGCGATGGAGAGCTTCAAGGAGGCCGTCGAGATCGCCGACGTGCTCGTGCTGGGCGACAACCTGGTGTTCAACCAGGGGCGCGGATGCTCTAGGGGCAGCGGCCGGGCTACAGCCGCTCGGCCGCGAGGCTCGCCAGTTCGCTCCGCTCGCTGCGCTGCAGCGTGACGTGCCCACGATCGGGAGGCCCCTTCATTTTCTCGACGGCGTACGAGGCCGTTGGAGGACTGATCGAGGTAGGGGTTGTCGATCTGGCCGATATCACCGGTGAGGACGAGCTTGGTGCCCTCGCCGACGCGGCTGGCGATGGTCTTGACCTCGTGGGGCGTCAGGTTCTGCGCTTCGTCGACGAGCATGAACTGGTGCGGGATCGACCGGCCGCGGATGTAGGTGAGCGACACCGAGGACCAGCGTGCCGTCGGCGACGAGTTTGTTGATGCGCTGCTCGCTGGAGTGGCTCTCGGGGGCCTGGTTGGGCGCTCCGCGGGTCGAGAGCAGGTAGGTCAGGTTGTCGAAGATCGGCTGCATCCAGGCGGTAAGCTTCTCGTCCTTGTCGCCGGGCAGGTACCCGATATCTCGCCCCATGGGCATGATGGGGCGGGCGCAGAGGAGCTTCTCGTACCGCTCCTCGCTGAAGGTCTTGGTCATGCCCGCGGCCAGGGCGACGAGCGTCTTGCCGGTGCCCGCCAAGCCGAGCAGGGTCACGAACTTGACCTGATCATCGAGCAGCAGGTCGAGGGCCATGGTCTGCTGGAGATTTCGGGCGATGATGCCGCTGACGGGCTTGCGCGGGCCCGTGACCGGGACCACGTGGAGCGTGTCGCCCGGGCGCCGCGCGAGCCCGGTGTGGCTCTCGTCGGCCGCGTCGTGGAGCACGATGAACTGGTTGGGCTCGACCTCCCGCTAGAAGGTCGAGCCATCAGGCGCGGTGGCTGAGAGCAGGGACTCGAGGCGCTCGGAGGCTGAGCATCTTGTCGTCGTAGAGATCGTCGATCGTCTGGCCATCGGCCTCGACCTCGATCCAGCCCCTGTAGAGGCGGTCGGCATCGACCTTCTGGTTCTCGAAATCCTCGGTCACGATACCGAGGGAGTCGCTCTTGATGCGGGCGCTGATGTCCTTGCTCACGAACACCGCACGCTTGCCCTCACCCTTGAGGTCGAGCGCGACGGCGATGATCCGGTTGTCGGGCTGGTCTTCGCGACAACTCCGGCCGATCGTGAGTGCGCTACGTCGATCCGGATCATCCCGGTCTTGCCGTTGGGTCCGAGGCTGCCTGGGGACCCGCGCCGATCGGCGCCTCCCCAATGGACCCCCGTCGGTCAAGGGACCCCACGTTCCGCAGCCGGTCGAGGTGACGACCTGGCGGGCCGAACGCCCGATGTCGTCGTCCCGGCGCTCATCTTGTCCAACTCTTCCACGACCTGGAAGGGGATGATGACGTCGTTGTCCTGGAAGACGAAGAGGGCGTCGGGATTGTGAAGCCAGGACGTTCGTGTCGAGGACGAAGCTCTTGATCTCTTCGCTCTCGCCGTGCGTCGTGGCTGGGCTCATGGGCGGGTGGTTCTCGGTCCGTGGAGGGTCTCTCATCGCTCCGGGCGCCAGCATACCCGGTTGATCAAGGGACAAAGGCCGCCGTGGCGAGGAGCAGGCCCGTGACCCCGGCGATGACCAGCTTGGCCACCAGGGAGACCGCCCGGCCCACCGCCGCCCATGCGCAACCCTCATCGAGTCCCGCCAGCCCTTCCGTGATCCCCATTCAGCCACCCCAGCGCCCAGACCCGCCCGGCGATCCCGCCGATGATCGTCCCGGCGATCGGGATCGGGATCGCGACCGTGCCCACAATGCCGCCCACGATGGTCCCGACAAGCGAGGCGAACATCGCCGTCTTCGAGCCCGGGCCTTCGCCGCCCCGCGGCCGACGCAAAGGTATCGACGATTTCGGCCAAGCCCGCTAGGCCGAGGGCAACGCCAGGAGTCCACCAGCTGAACATCTCGGTTGCCACCACTTCTGACAGCAGCCACCACCACCATCGTCCAGATCCCGGGCAACGCCAGCAGGGTCGTGACCACGCCGAGCAGACAGGTGGTCGCGACAATCGACGCGGCCAGATAGATCATGCTTGGTTCCGCGCTAGAGCCGTCGATCAACTCTCGGGGTCTTGCTCGATCGCTCACCCTCGCCACCACCCTCCGCCGCCACGGCTTCGGCCTCGGCGCGACGTTTCGCCTCGTCGGGGAATTCGAAATCCGGGTCGGCGCCTTTCACCAGATCGCGGATCCAGTCTTCCAGCGGGTGATATCGGAACAAGTCCAGCTTGACGGGGCCGGAGAACCCACTGTGCCCGGGCCGCAGCCGCAGAAAGATGATGAACTTGTGCCACCGGGCCAGATCGGCCGGGTCGGCGGGGGTCGAGATCCGACGGACCGATCGTGCGGCCACCGGGCAGAGTCAGCGTCTTCGACCCCGCATCCCAGCCGAATTTCTTCGAGCCAACCATGATGAAGAGGCCGAGGGTCACCGCCGCGATCCCCCAGCAGACCACACAGATCGTCCACTGGGTCAGGATGTCGTAGGGGAGAGTCCGGTGGTGGGAGTGGGACTGAAAGTAGTCACTGAGCCGGTCAAGCTCGGCCTGCGGGTCCTTGATGCGCGTGTACTCGGCGTTGAGCAGGCCCAGGCCCGGCACGCCAGCGACTCGAGGCAGTCGCGCTTCGCCCGGTCAAACTCGCTCAACTCCAGCACGTCCCGCCCCTGCAGGCGCCAGGTCGGCCTTCGGGTCAAAGATCGGAGCCTCGAACAGTCGTCCGGAGCGTTGCGGCCTTCCAGATACTCAAGCTCGGGGGGCCTCCGCCTGGCGCCAGCCCCGGTCTGGATACTTCATGGTGGCGTCGTAGAGCCCCAGCCGCCGAAGCCGACGAGGACGACGATGATGACCACCATCCTGATGACCCAGGGGCGGGCCAGGGAGGTGCGGTCGTGGGCTTGAATCTGTTCGGTTTGTGTCATGGCTCTCTGGCGCGCAGGATCGGTCCGGGAGAGAGGGTATCGACCATCGATCCTCCGGGAATCAAGCCGGGGAGGACTGGGGCCATCTCAGAACGAAAGCGGGCCGCGGACTCCGGCATAGCCGGGCGACCCTGTTGAGGGTGCAGTACCGATCCACCTGGGCGGGACGACCCCTGGGTGCGCCTCGGTCAGACCAGTCGGTCCATCCGAGCGGGGCTGGTCGACCGCCCCGAGGGTCCAGGCGTCAATGACGTCCTCGGACGCGTGCCAGACCAGCCTCATACTCCGGCACGTTTTTGCAAAAGCGCTTCCGGTACGCCGCCTCGGCCGCCGCGTAGTTGCCCATCTGCTCGTTCGCGACAGCGGGGCCGAACCTCGAGCGTACATCGCCGGGGTTGTTGGCAAGGCTCGCTCGAACGCCGCGGCGGCGTCGGCCACGACTGAGTCCGGAGATGTCCGACTCCGGCCTTGGAGTCGGCGTTACCGAGGCGACGACCTGGACCATGTCGGGTGCATTCTCGACATCGACCCGCGATGTTGTCCTCGCTCGGTCGGAACGGAACACACTCTCTGTGCTGCACCCGACCCCGAGCAACGAGCACATCACCACGCCGATCGCCACGTACTTTTTCATGCATCTCCTGGTTTGTCTGGGTTGCGTCACGGGTCATTCGACGCCGCACGCCTCCTTGAATCGTTCCAATGCCCCCACGGACTGATCCCAGCGTCGCGGAGATCGCGCTGGATTCCCCCGGGGATGAGCTTTCGAACAGCCTTGATCTTGAGGTAGAAATCATCCCGGGCCTGCTCGATCGTTCGCCGGTCTCCCCCGCGGCCGCCATTTCCGCGGTCCGCTCGACTGTTCGCCTTCCATTCATCGAGGAGACCGTTCAACTTTCCTCGCTGCATGCTTTCGATGGCGTTCAGCAGTCCTTCTGCTTTGCGACGACACAGCCGAACGCTTCCGCAGTGGTGTGCGGCTCTCCTGGAATGCGGACCCCCGCAGGCTGTCGAACAGCGTTGCTCTGCCATGGCCAGTCTCCCTTCCGGCTGGCTCGCGAGCCCCATCGCGGCTTCCAGCATGTCCCCCGCCGTGATTCTCTCGCCGCTCATCTGCTTTCCCATTGTCTGCGCCGCATCTCAGGCGGCAAGCCCTCCCAACCTGCTGTGCGGCCGTCGGGCTCTTCGGCACGCTGATGCCCTGCTGGTAGCAGCGGGCCGAAAAAACTCATCCCCAGGATCGCTCCGCGGATCGCTCGCCTCCGGGCCCAGGCTGAATGCTGCCCGCTCATCTCTTGGGGTACCCATTCCATAGAGGGTGAGCACGTGCCTTACAGTCGTAGCGTTTTGATCCCCGCCGCGGCACTTCCCTCGTAGGTCTCATACCGGGTCACTCCAGGCCGGATCCTCGCTCGGGTCTTCGCCCGGATGCGACTACCGCTCGATCTCGGCCTGCTTGACCACCTGCTCGATCTCAGGCTGGGTTGTCTCAGCGAAGATCTCGGGGGCGGCTCGGCTCGTCCTATGCCCTCTGGCCCCGGCACCGGCGCCAGTCGCCTCCGGACCGCTGTCTTGGAGGGGGACGCCGGCCGAGGCGGCGTTCAGTCTCGACCGCCTGCGCGGGGCACGAAGACGGAGTTCTCCACGCGCTCCATCCGGGCAGGCATCTGAGGCTGAGCTCCGATCCCTCCTTCCGCTCCAGGATGAGAGATCGAGCATCTCGGCACGAGGCCGTTGAACATCTCGGTGGCGCGGAACGGATCAGGCCGGCCTGCGCGGATCGGCGAGCGTGTTCAACAGGCCTGCGTGAAGTAGCGGCGTGGTCGCCCACGGAAGGCTCAAACGCAAGCTGACCGTCAGTGCCTGCGGTGATTACGATCCGTGATCGGTTGTTGGCGAGATAGCGGTAGAGGCCGGCTCTCTCCTTGTCCTCCCAGGCGCCGTGGCTGGACCGCCATGACCGCTGAAGCAGCGGCAGTCGAGCAGAAGCGAGGACGTGCCGGCCGCGACTCCCGAGGCCGCGGATTTTATCGGCGAGGTCGGTCATCGAAACCAGCGAGTTGGCCGTACTCGGCGGCCCGGTCGCGTCGCTCGGCGGACGAGTCGGCCTAGCGGGAACGATCTGGCCCTCGACCCGACGAGGCTTGTCGGGCTCGTTCAGTTCGAGGCGAACGCCGTGCCCGGAATTGAAGATGACGAGCACGTCGTCGCGCTCCGAAATCAGGTGTTGCATCCATCCAGTGTCTTGAAGATCGCGCTCGCGTGGGCGTCCGGGCCGAGGAGCGGGGCGGCAGGCTCGGGGCCTCCATGCGGGGTTGCAAGCGCGTGGTCTCGAAGCCGTACTCGGTTCGGGCGCATCAGCGACTCCGGCGGCGTCCGACTCGGCCAGGCGCGGAGTCTCCGCCCACCAGGCCTGTCGCACGCCCAGGATCGAACGTGTTGTTCCCGATGCGCGGCCGCGATTCGCCGGGCGTAGAGGTGTTCGGTCTGGCCGAGGCGACCACGGGCAGCACCAGCACTGCGCAAGGACCCATACGCCAACCGCTCGCACCACCACAGCTTTACCCCCATCCGACCTCGGCGACCGTATGGGTCCGTCCGACTATCGACCCTCCCGCTCGCGCGCTGCAGGTGTTCAAGCCGCTCCGGCGAGAGACTCGGCCAATCGATCCTCGCTGCTCATCGGTCAGTGCCGAAGAAACCTGCCCCTTGCCTTCCGGGTAGAGGAATGCCCAGGTGGCTCCCTGCCATGCGGATTGCCCCATCAGCGGCATGACGACAGGCAGCTCTCGACCCGCCCGACCTTAAAGCGCCCGACTCGGATTGGGCGCCGATCAATCAATCGAGCCCCGCGGAGTCGAACCTTCCGGCGGCGCGCGCGATCACGAACACGGTCCTCCGTACCTGGAGCGGTCCACGTCGTATGAAAGTGGCGTTGCCCCGGGCCGAACGGACTCTCCCTCGCATGGACGCCGCCATCGCCGCCACGGCGGACCAGAAACACTGCGTGGTCCTTCTGCCCGCTGCGAGGCGTGCATCGACTTTCATCTTTCTGACCTGCCGCGATGTTTGCGGTCTGCCGAGTCACTTCATTTCCAGAGCCCGCCTCCCGGAGTCGTACGCGAGTGATCTCGGGCGGCGGAGCGGCATCCTTAATGGAACCAGTGAGAGACCTCAGCGAGGTAGACCACCAGAGCGAGCATCGTCGTGACGATGCAGAGCACGGCCCAGGGGCGCTTTGCCGCCTCGCGGCACCATGCGGAAGAACCTGCCCCAGATCGCCCAATCCGGACATCCGCCACCCCTTTGCGTCAAAGCAGGCTAGAGGAATGCCCTGGCTCGTGTCGAAACCAATCCGCCGGCCACATCCTCCAGCTGGCGGCCCGGGGCAATGGGGAGAGGTCGCCGATCTCCCGGGAGATCGGAGCCCGCTAGCGGAGACCGGGCGGGGTCAGCCCCGCGATGGTCGCCGGGGCGCAATACCACCAACGGTCGCAGATCCGCCGACCCTGCGGCACGAGGCGAGGAAGCGGTACGTAGCCACCGTCGCGGACCGGCTGGGAGGATCCGCAGGAAGGGGGACTCGGTATTCCGCGCTTCCACGTGAGCCAGGCGCTGTGGAGATTTCGAGCCATCTCGGCGGCAGGTCGGCAGGTCGATCTTGGGGTCGTTGTTCCCGGAAGGGATCGGTAGTACTGGCCGGGCTC
>JADJMV010000002.1 GCA_016709445.1 Phycisphaerales bacterium | reverse complement strand
CAGCGGCAACAACGCCTCGCCGGGCCCATCACTGTCAACGGCGACCTCAGCCGCGCGGGCTCCTTCGGCTACCTCAATGTCGGCGGGCTCACCCTCAACGGCACACTCAGCATCCAGTCCAACGACACGCTCGACTTCACGGGCACACAGACCTTCGCCAACGGCACCATCGACTTCGTCGCCGACAACTCCGCCTCCCATACCCTCCGCATCGCCGGGCCCGACGGCTCAACACTCACCATCGCCGCCAACGCCCACATCACCGGCGGCACACCCAGCAACACCTCCTCCATCTCCTCGACCGGCACCGGCACACAGGCCCTCCTCAACCTCGGCGCCATCAACGCAGACAACTCCGGAGCCGGCATCCAGATCACCACCGACAGCTTCACCAACCAGGGAACCATCGCCGCCAGCGGCGGCACGCTGACCATCGACCTCCCCGGCGCCGGCACCACCTGGACCAACGACGGCGCCATCGCCCTCAACCCCGGCGGCAAGGTCACGGTCGTCGACAACCTGGTTCTCGCCCCCACCTCCGTCGTCCACCTCTCCGCCCAGGGCGCCGGCGCCGCCAACTACGGCAACCTCACCGCCACCGGCACGGCCGCCCTCGCCGGAGCCTTCACCGGCAGCTACATCAACGGCTACGTCCCCGCCGAGGGCACCTTCTTCGACTTCCTCACCGCCACCGGCGGACGCAGCGGCCAGTTCACCACCTCGAACCTGCCCACGCCCCCCGCCGGCGACAAGACCGTCCTGATCTACGAGGGCACCCGAGTCCGCATGCTCTCGACCGACCTGGCCGACCTCGACCTCAACGGCACCACCAACACCCAGGACTTCATCCTCTTCCTCAACCTCTGGGCCTCGCACGACCCCGCCAGCGACATGGACGGCAACGGCATCATCGATACACGCGACTTCATCTTCTTCCTCAACCTCTGGACCGACGGCTGATGTGGGTGGGGGCCGTCGGCCCCGCAGTCTCTCCGGATTGGGAGGGGGTAGGTCCCGCGGATAATGCCGTGCGGACCTACCCCCTCCGGCCATTCCGGGGTAAAGTGTCCACGCATGACCGACCGCGTGATCCCCTTCTCCGCCGCCGCACAGGCCTACCGCTCCACCCAACCTGCGCGCCCAGCCCAGCAGCCGGCGCCGGTCGCCCGCGTCTCGCCGACAGACCGACAGCCCCCACGCGACACCCTCGACCTCTCCAGCGCCCTCCGCCAGCGCTCCCGGCCCGCCAGCCCTCTCGCGGCCGCCAAGGTCGCCGGTTCCGTCAGCTTCGACGCCGCAGCCCCCGCCATCGCCAAGGGGGCCCTCCCGATCTATTCCAACCCCGCGGCCCGCAACGCGGCCGCCACGAACATCAACGCCGGCCGCCTGATCGATACCCAGGCCTGACCGCCGCACCCGTCCCACGACAAACCAAGCTCCCCCTCTCCGTCGCTCCTAGCTACCGCGCGCCCCGCCGCCGCTCTACCCTCTCCCCATGCCCAACCTCCCCCCGCCCTCGCGTCACGCCCGCCACTGGCTCCTGAACCCCGAGATCGCCTTCCTCAACCACGGCAGCTACGGCGCCTGCCCGCGCCCCGTCCTCGACGCCCAGGACCGCTACCGCGACGAGATGGAGCGCGAACTCGTCAAGTTCTTCATGATCGATGTCGAGCCCCTGCTCGACCGCGCCCGCCAGGCCGTCGCCGACTTCGTCGGCTGCGATCTGCAGGGCCTGGCCTTCCTGCCCAACGTCACGCAGGCCGTCGCGACCGTCATCGACAACCTCGAGCTGCGCCAGGGCGACGAGATCCTCGTCAACGACCATGAGTACTCAGCCTGCATCAGCACCTTCACCAAGGCCGCGAAGCGCTCCGGCGCCCACGTGGTCAAGGCCTCGATCCCCTTCCCCACCCCCTCCGCCGACGCGATCCACGACGCGGTCATGAGCGCCGTCACCCCGCGCACCCGCATCGCCCTGCTGAGCCACATCACCAGCCCCACGGCGCTCGTCTTCCCCATCGCCCGTCTCGTCGAGTCCCTCCGCGCCCGCGGCATCGAGACGCTCATCGACGGCGCCCACGCCCCAGGCCAGATCCCGCTCGACATCCGTGCCATCAACCCCCACTACTACACCGCCAACCTCCACAAGTGGCCCAGCTGCCCCAAGGGCACCGCCTTCCTCTGGGTCCACCCCGAGCGCCGCGAGGGCTTCGAGCCCCTCGCCCTCTCCGCCCGCGCCCACCTCACCCGCGCCGACCGCGACCGCTTCCGCTGCCTCTTCGACTACATCGGCACCGACGACTACACCGGCTTCCTCGCCATCCCCGACGCCCTCGAGTTCATGGGCGCCCTCGAGGGCTCGTGGGATGCGCTCCGGAACCGCAATCACACCCTCGCCCTCGAGGGCCGGCGCATCCTCTGCGACGCCCTGGGCTGCGATCCCGCCACGCCCGATGACCTCGTCGGCACCATGGCCACCGTCATCGTCCCCGGTGCTGGACTCCCCTCCGGCGGCACCGCGCCCGGCAAATACGAGGACCCGCTCCAGGAAAGGCTCGTCGCCAACCACCGCATCCAGGTCCCCGTCTGGAGCCTCCCCAGCCAAGGCCGACGCCTCCTCCGCATCTCCTGCCAGGCCTACAACTCGCGCGAGCAATACGAGTACCTCGCCCGCGCGCTCAAACAAGAACTCGCCCCAGAGCCGCGTGCGTAAGCACGCGGAACGAACCTCCGCCATCCCCCCTAACCACGAAACCACCACAACCACCAGAGCCGCGGGCGTAAGCACGCGGAACGAACCTCCACCATCCCCCCTGACCACGAACCCACCACAACCACCAGAGCCGCGGGCGTAAGCACGCGGAACGAACTTCCACCATCCCCCCTAACCACGAAACCACCACAACCACCAGAGCCGCGGGCGTAAGCACGCGGAACGAACGCACAGCTTCCCCCATCGCTCCCGGACAACCGCCCGCGCCGGCACGCCAACCGACGCCCTGGGGCAAGCCTGGGCTCCCTCGCCCCCAGCCGATATCCTCCCCACATGCAGGGGATGCTCCCCACCAAAGCCCGTGACGACGCGGGGCGGATAGTCCGCCTCGTGAGCTTCGCCACACTCTGCACCGACGACCGGCGCGGCGACGCCGAATTCGACGCCATCGTCGACCAGTATGAATCGATCCGCGCGGCGGTGCAGACAAAGCAGCACCCTGGCCTCACGCTCGGTACCGGCTACTTGATGCTCCTCTTCTTTGGCTCGATATTCCTCCCACCGACTGCCTTCTGGCCGCTCGCAGCCTGCAGCGGCTTCGCCGTCGCAGCAGTTGGCGTCTGGCTTACCCGACATCAGAAGATCCCCGATGGCCACCCCATCATCACACTCCTGACCGCGCACGGCATCTGCCCGGCCTGCGCCTACGCCCTCCCAGACCCGGCGATGTCGGATGGGGAGCTGCGCGTCACGTGCCCGGAGTGCGGCGCAACTTGGCGAGTGGCTCGGATCAGGCGCCGCCACCAATTCTCGACGACCGACTCTACCAGGATTTCGCACACCCTCCTCGCACTCCTCGATCGATTCCCGTCTCCGTCCCGTCGACCCGCGCCGATCATCACGGTCGATGCACTGTATGTCCGGCGCCAGATCGTCTCGCCGAACCTCGCGCTGCAAATCCTGGCGGCGGCCGGCGATCACCAGGAACGGCTCATCCAGGCGCAGCGGGAGCTCCGCAGCGCCAGGAGGCCCATCCGCTTCGTCTGGGCCGCGCTCGCGTGCCTGATGTATCTCGTATTCGCACTGAATGGCATCAGGCACATCAACACCATGCCGGCTATGAGCACCGCCATCATCATTCCTCTGTTCCTCTGGTGCGCGATCGCGCTCGCGATCAGCATTGTCCGACGATACCCCTCCCCCACCGCAGACGCCATCCGCCACGTCATGCTCAGCCGCTCCCTCTGCCCCGCCTGCGCCGCCGATCTCGCCCCCGTCGAGCCCGATCCCGTCCGAGGCGGGCGCATCTGCCCCCAGTGCCACGCCGCCTGGGGCCACTCCGCCGCCCTGCTCAAGCCCACCGACTGCCGCCGCTGCCACTACCCACTCACCGATCTCCAGCCCGACGAGCGGGGCCACGTCACCTGCCCCGAGTGCGGCCGCTCCTACCCCGCCACCCCCCACGCCCTCGCCGCCGAACGCGTCCGCTGCCCCGAATGCCGAGAGTCGCTCGCAGGCAAAGCCCTCACCGCCCACGGCCGTGTCCGCTGCGACCGCTGCGGCCTCTGGATCACAAAGTTCACCCAGCACGACCTCGACCTGGCCGCGGAGGCCAATTCAGAGCCGCGGGCGCAAGCACGCGGAACGAACCTCCACCATCCCCCCTGACCACGAACGCACCACAACCACCAGAGCCGCGTGCGTAAGCACGCGGAACGAACGCCCAGACACCCCCGACGCCACCAAACGACCGACCCCACCACCGACCAGAGCCGCGTGCGTAAGCACGCGGAACGACCGCCCAAACACGCCCGACGCCACCGAACAACCAACCCCCCACCCGTGTGCTCACGCCCGCGGCTCCGCTACGGCGCCGTCTCCCCCCACGACTCCATCTCCGCTCCATGCCAGGTCATCCGCGACGGATCGAACGCCCGCTCGCCCGCCGCGTGCCCGTCGAAATACAGGATGTTGTCCGTCCCCCCGTGCGGATCGAGTTCCCCCTCGAAGAACACACATGGCTGCGTGGCATCGTCCTGATCGCAATCGGGGCGAGTGTCCTTCGTGCCATACGGTCTGGCATACAGGTCCGGCTGGTTGCAGTCCCCCGCAAACACGAACTGACTCGAGAAGTGCACGTCCGAATCCCGCAGCGAAGTGAACTGTCGCGCGTACCGCAGCCAAGAGTACCGCGCAGAAAGAAAGTACGAGAACGGCGCCTCCTCCGGCCGCCGCGCCGGATCCTGAAACACCTCGACGCTGTCGAGCTCGTCCATCACCAACTCGCCCCACCCCGGCCCCACCTCGTCGTCCCCCGTGCCATCTCCCTCGTATACCTGCCACCCCGACCAGTGCGGATACCAATCCCGGTTCCGTTGCGAGTAGGCAAACATCGCCTGACCAATCGACCGCACATTGGTCATGCACCGCGCCGTCCGCGCCGCCTGCCGGGCCTTCCCCAGCGCCGGGAGCAGGATCCCAACCAGCAGCGCGATGATCGCGATGACAACCAGAAGCTCAATCAGTGTGAACGCTCGACGCATGGCGGCACCCCCGGGATACGCTCCACGATACATCGGCGCACCCGCCTCCAACACCAAATCGGCCGACCACCAATCGAAGCCCTACTCCTGCGGCACCGTGATCTTCACAATCCGCCCCACGTGCATCCGCTTCACGCTGAACCGAAGCTCCCCGCCCCCCTCGATCGCCTCCTCGAACTCCTGCACCGAGTGCACCGGCTCGTCGTTCACGCTCACGATCAGCTCGAAGGGCTTGATCCCCGCCACGGCCGCACGCTCGCCCTGCTCGATCATCGACACAATCACCCCAGGATCCTCCGGAGTCATCTGGAAGAAACGCCGGGCCTCGTAGGTCACGTCCTTGACCGTCAGCCCCGCCGCCTCGCTCTTGAACTTCGCGGCCGCGCCATAATGCGCCGGCCCCTCCTCCACCACGAACTTCGGCCGCAGGATCTGCCCCTCCCGGTAAACCTCAGCCGTGAACGGCGTCCCGAACCCCACGTCCGTCAGCGCCCGCGTCAGCATCGTTTCCGCACTCCCCCACGGCGGCGGGATCTGGCTGTAGTAGCTCGGGTCGATCCGGTCCAGCGCATCGGTGTACTGCGCGCCCCACCCCATGTCGTACGGGCTCACCTGCACCTCGAGCGGTCGCGGCTGGCCCTGGATGTGCAATCGCAGCAGCACATCGCCCACCTGCAGCCCCGCCTTCGCCGCCGGAGACCCGTCGTAGACGTAGGTCACGATCCCCCCCGTCTCGCCCCCATTGGTCTGCTCCACCACACCGTTGAACCTCGCCAGATCCGGATCCATCGCCTGCAGCTCGACACCGATCCACGCCAGCCGGTTCTCCTCCGCCTCGCTCAGCGGCCGGTTGTCCTGGTCGAACGCCCCCTCCGAGAGCAGCCCAGAAAGCTCACTCGCCGCAAGCACCGTCGCCTGATAGTCCGACCTCGACCCCCACGATCGCCCGCCCTGACCCTGATCCACAACCTTGTCCCGCACCATCAGCGGCAGCGCGACCAGCTCGCCATCAAGCGAAAACAGAAAGCTCGTGGGCCCCTCCTCCCCGTCGCCCGTCTCGTGCCCGCTGGCCGAGACATCGCCAAAGAGCCCAAAGATGTGCCCGCGGAACCCCCGCGTCATCCGAGCAACCCGAGCCTCCCACTCGTAACTCGCGCGGCTCTCGCCCAGCACACGCACCTGCGAGCGCATCAGCAGCCGGTCCTCCACGTCCTGAAGGCGTGCGCTCGAAATCCTCGCGGCCCCCGCCGCCGGCTCATTGAGCTCCACCACCAACGCCCCATAGTCCCGCAGGCTGCCCCTGAACGTCGCCGGCGCCTCACGCCCATCCGCCAGGTGCACCCGCACGCTCTCCAGCCGCGCCGTGACCCGTGGCTTCAACTGCGCAAGCACCAGCACCCGGCGCGCATCCAGCAGCACGCCCGTCCCGTTCCACTCGGTGATCTCCTCGCCCGAGTTGTCGTCATACCCATAAGACCCGCTCGGCGCCTGCTGCCCGGGACTGCGGAACCGCAGCTCCACCCGCGGCAGAGCCGCATCCGCCGCCGCCCTCACCCCCGCGACCGCGCTCGCGAACTCCGGCCCCCGCACCCACTCCCAGTCCGCCGGCGCCTTCCGCCACGAGCCATCGACCGCCAGCCCCCCCGTTGAAGCTCGCCGAGACCGGAGTCCCCGACGCCGAGACGATCAGGCTCGGCCACATCACGACCTGGTACGCCGGCCCGGGCTGTCCGACCACCGTCTGCCCATCCGCCGGCCCGACCGTCAGCCACCAGCGACCGTTGCCGAAGCGCCCGAAGACCGCCTTGAAAGGACCCTCCGCCCCCGCATCAAACTCCAGCGGCTCGACGCCCACCATCGGCGCATCCAGACGCAGCAGCATCGCGTTCTGCCCCACGGCATACCCCTCGGCGTGCGCACCGATCCGCGAATCCCCCGCCCGCACCTCGATCTTCTCAACGAACCGCGGATCCACCAGCGGGTCCACCGTCAGCACCAGATCCGGCGCGATCAGATAGCCCATCCGCTCCGCGGGGCGCTCCTCGGTGATCAGCGTGGCCCAGTCCGGCTCCATGTCGCCCTCGGCCCCGCGATAGGCCATCCCCGCCGGCTCTGCCTCCGGCGCCTCGCCGTTGTCATACCGGAACGTGTGTTCGACCATCACGATCGACCGGCTCACACCCGCGATCAGCTCCGCATCGCTCGGGCCCTTGCTCTCGTCCTGCGCCGTGGCCACCGAACAGACGAGCAGCCCCACCAGCGCTATCCACACTTTCCAAAGTGCCATATGCCCCAACCCCTTCCGCCGCTCGCGCGACCTCATCCCCTCGACCGTTTGCTCCCAGCGCATTGCTGCGCCCCCACCGCCAGCCCGCCTACTCCTTCGAGTAGTCCCGCCGATAGTCCAACACAACCTGCCGCACCAGGCCCTGCCGCATCACGCTCAGCACGGCCCGGTGCTTGCCCTCCACATCCGCCACCAGCTTCTCATGGATCGTGCGGACATCGTCGATCGACCCCACCTCCTCCGAGTCGACCTTGAGCAGGATGTCCCCCTTGGCCAGGCCCGACGTCGCGGCATTCCCCGGCCACTTCACGCCCCACACGAAAACACCCTGCTTCTTGAAGAAGTAGAGATCCGGGTTGTCGAACTGGTTGATCGACTTGACCGTGAAGTCCCACCGAGCGAGCGCCAACTCCTCGCCCTCGACCTTGCCCTTCTCACGAGGCGTGATCTCGATCCGTCTGGTCTCCCCCGCCCGGACCACCTCCAGCTCCGCCGGCTCGCCCTTGGGCAAGAGCCCCAGCAGCCGCCGCACCGCCGGCAGGTCGTTCTCGCGGCGGGCCGTCACCGCCTGCCCATTCACCCGCACGATCCGGTCCCGCGCCTGCACCCCCGCGTCCCGCGCCGGGCTCTCCACGTCCGTCTCCGATACGATCACCCCGTCCTCGTACGGAAAGTAGATGTCCCGGTTGAAATCGCTGAGCGCCTGCAGCTGCAGCCCCGTCCAACTCCACGTCACGTGCCCCGCATCCCGCAGCTGCGGCATCACGATCTCGATCGTCGTTGTCGGGATGCTGAACCCCAGCCCATCGGCCGACCCCGCGGCCCCCCGCGTGTTGATCCCCACCACCTCGCCCGCCGTGTTCACGAGCGGCCCCCCGGAGTTGCCCGGGTTGATCGCCGCGTCGGTCTGGATCCACAGGCTGTACTCGCTCACGCCCTCCAGATACCGCTGCGTGCTCGAGACGATCCCGATCGCCACCGACCGGTCCAACCCCCAGGGCGCGCCCATCGTCATCACGAAGTCGCCCTCGCGCAACGCGCTCGAGTCACCCAGCGTCGCAAAGGGCAGCTTCCCGATCTCCCCACCAAGCTCCAGCCGGATCACCGCCAAGTCCGTGTCCTTGTCGCTCCCGAGAATCGTCGCCGGGGCATGCCGCCCGTCGCTGAGCAGGCACCGCACCGTCTGCGCCTTCTCGATCACGTGCCAGTTTGTCAGGACCAGCCCGTCGGCCGAGATGATCACCCCCGACCCCGAAGACTCCTGCAGCACGCGCTTCCCGCTCTCGGTGCTCTCGCTCACGACGCGGATATAGACCACCGCCGGGAAGACCTTCTCCTTGGCCTCCTGCACGATCTGGCGGAAGTCCGGGTAAGCCGCGATCGCCGACCCGGAGCCTCCCTGGGCCAGCGCGCCCGCCACAGGCGCCATCCACAGCCCCGCACACACCCAGACCCGCATCGCTTGCCGCATCATTCGCCTCCTCCAACACGCCCACCCGAGTCTACAGGCTGCAGAACGGGACGGTTCGCCCGCTATGAGCACGACGCGGCCCCCGGCCGCCCCGACCCGCACGCCTCATGCCATGTGTGCCCGCGCCGAGAGCAGGTTCTCCGCCGGCACGCGCCCCCGCTCAAAGCCCGTGACGTTCGCCAGCGTCGTCTCCGCAATCGCCGTCACCGCCTCGCGGGTGAAAAAGCCCTGGTGCGCCGTCACGATCACGTTCGGAAAGGTCAGCAAGCGCGCCATCACCTCGTCCTGCAGCACCTGCTCCGAAAGATCGCGGAAAAACAGGTCCCCCTCCTCCTCATACACATCCACGGCCAGCCCCCCGATCAGCCCACGCTTGAGCGCCACGATCACCGCACGCGTGTCCACCACCCCCCCGCGGCTGGTGTTCACGATCACCACCGAAGGCTTCATCCGCTCGATCGCCTCCCGGCCCACCAAGTGCCTCGTCCCCGGTGTGAGCGGGCAGTGCAGGCTGATCACGTCCGACTCCGCCCAAACCTCCTCGAGCCCGACATACCGCACCCCCGCCGCCGCCAACCCGCTATTCGGCCTCGGATCACTCGCGATCACGCGGCAGCCAAAGCCCAGCATGATCCGCGAAAACGCCTCGCCGATCGCCCCCGTCCCCACCACCCCCGTCGTCTTGCCCGCCAGATCAAAGCCCATCAGCCCATCGAGCGCGAAGTTGTGCTCCCGCACCCGCGCCACCGCACGATGCATCCGCCGATTCAGCGTCAGCAGCAACGCCGCCGCGTGCTCCGCCACCGCATGCGGCGAATACGCCGGCACACGCGCCACCACCATCCCCTGAGCCTCCGCCGCCGCGAGGTCCACGTGATTGAATCCCGCGCTCCGGAGCGCCAGCAGCCGCGTCCCCCCCGCCGCAAGCTGTGCGATCACCGGAGCGCTCAGACGGTCGTTCACGAAGGGGCACACGCCGACAAAGCCCGCCGCCAACCCCGCCGTCTCCTCGTTCAGTCCCGCCTCGAAGTACACAAGCTCATGCCCCTGCGAACCGTTCGCGCGGTCCAGAAACTCCCGGTCAAACCGCTTCGCGCTGAAAACCGCCAACCGCATCTGGCACCCCTCCTCCCGCCGACCCCCACCCAACGTCGACACCGACGTCGAGACCGACCCCTACGCCGACGCCTCCGCGTCGCCCACACCCCCGCCGCCGGCAGCACCTGCACCCCCCTCGTCACCACCTCGATCTCCGTCGGTGACTCCAACACCTTCGCGCTCTTCGCCCCCGCATCCTCAAACTTGCGCAACGACGGCAGCAGACGCGTCTCGATCGAGCCCACCATCTGGTTGTATTTCTTCGTCGCCCCGTCGATCGCCCGGCCCAGCCCCGCCACATGCTCGAACGCCACCGCCGCGCGGTCGTGCAGCTCGCGCCCCAGCGCAAACAACTCGTTCGCCTCCTCCGCCAGCCGGTGCTCCCGCCACCCCACCGCCACCGCCCGCAAGAGCCCGATCAGCGTGCTCGGGCTCGCCAGGATCACCCCCATCTGCGCCGCCGTCTCCATGATCTCCGGCCGCCTCGAGAGCGCCGCATCAATGAAGTGGTCACCCGGCACGAACATCACGACAAACTCCGGACTCCCCTCCCACGCGCTCCAGTATTTCTTGTCCGCCAGCTTCTTGGCCTGCTCGGCCACGTGCCGCGCGAACCGGTCCAGGTGCGCCTCGCGTTCGACCCCGTCCTTGGCGTTCACCGCCTCGATATACGCGAACGTGTTCGTCTTCGCGTCCACCGCGATCACCCGGTCGTTCGGCAGCGTCACCACCATGTCCGGACGCAGCAGGTTCCCGTCCCCGTCCCGCACGCTCGTCTGCTCCGTGAAGTCGCAGTAGCTCGTCATGCCCGCCAGCTCCGCCACCCGCCGGAGCTGGATCTCGCCATACTGCCCGCGGATCTCCGGGCGGGAGAGCGCCCTGGTCAGCCGCGCCGTCTCCTCCCGCAGCCCCGTGCTCGCCCCCGTGATCTGCTCCATGTGCTCATAGAACCGCGCGAACTGCTCCCCCCGCGCCTTCTCGATCGATTCCAGCCGCTCCCGCGTCGCCGCCAGCGTCTCGCTGATCGGCTTGACCATCCGCTCCACCGCCGCACGTCGCTGCTCCTGCTCCGCGGCGTCCTCCTTCTGCTGCGACTCGAACTGCGCCTTCGCCCGCTTGAGCAGCTCCTCCCCCGTCACCCGCAGCGTCTCCCCCGCCAGCGCCTTGAAGCTCTCCCCCATCTGCTCCCGCATCTCCCCAACCCGCTTCTCCAGCGACTCCCGCTCCCGCACCAGCGACTGCCGGCGCTCCTCAAACAACCGTCGCTCCGACGCGATCTCCTCACGCTGCCGGGCCTCCACCACCCGCAGATCCGCAAGCTCCTGCACCACCAACTCCGCCCGAACCCGCGCCTCCGACGCCCCACGCTCCGCCGCCTCGACCGCCTGCCGCGCCGCCCCCAACTCCCGCGAAGCCTCCGCGGCCTTCGCCTCCGCGCCCCGCGCCCCAGCCTCGGCCCTCGCCCTCCCCTGCCACAGCCAGGCCGCCAGCACCCCCAGCCCCGCCGCCGCCAATCCCATCACGATCGCCAGTGTCGTCGCCATGCCCCAACTCTACCCGAACCCCCACCCCCGACCCATCCACCCCACCCCACCTCCTCCCGCCCCACCCCCACTCCGTCTCCCCGTCCATCCACCCCTACGTCACTCCGTCTCTCCGTCTCTCCGTCTCTCCGTCTCTCCGTCTCTCCGTCTCTTCGTCTCTCCGTCTCTTCGTCTCTCCGTCTCCCCTGCCACATTGGCACCTCCCCAGCCTCCACCGCAAGCCCTCCTGTCACCCCAGGCACCCGGCCTCGGGCCCAAAGACCCGCGCCCCGCGCCGCAGCCGCGACCCCACCGGCCCGCAGCCATCCCACCACCCGGCACGCCGCTTGCCCTCCGCCTGACGTGGTCAACGTGCGCTGCAACGCCCAGTCCCCCGGCCAGCCCGATTCGGGCCCGCCGAGCGGCGCGCCCACAAACCCCCTCAACCGCCTCAACCTCCTCCTCTCTTACGCCGGCTGGAAGCACGAATCCTGGGCCGACCACCTGCCCCGACTCCTCGAGCCCATGGGTGTCGTCTCCCTCCGCGCCGGCACCGGCACCGAGGCCTCCGCCGTCATCGCCCGCTACCCCATCCACATGGCCGTCGTCGACCTGGGGCTCCCCCTCGACGACCCCTCCAAGCCCGACCGCGTCGAGGAGGCCGGACCCCGGCTCCTCGACATCCTCCGACGCCTCCACCAACCGCCCCCAACCGTCGTCGTCAAGCGCGGCCGCTCCCAGCGCGAAGACTGCCGCGAGATCAACGCCGCCCTCCGCGCCGGCGCCTTCGCCGTCATCGACCGCCCCGACAACCAGTCCGACCTCGAACGCCTCCTCGAGGTCCTCCGACGCTGCCTCATCCGCCACTACCACTGCCGCTGGCCGGGAGGCGCTGTCTAGTCCCCACACCGTCCCGAGCCCGTGGCCGCCGGCCACCGGGCTCTTCCGTCGTCCGCACCAACGCAAGCCCAACCCGAAAACGGAGACACAGAGAAATGGCCACCGCAACCAAGCCCGCCGCCAAGCCCGCCGCCAAGACCCCCGCCCCCAAAGGCAAGAAGGGCGCCGCCGTCCGTCCCCTCCACGACAAGATCCTCGTCCGCCGCGACGAGGCCCAGGGCAAGACCGACTCCGGCATCTACCTCCCCGAGTCCAGCAAGGACCGCCCCAAGACCGGCGTGATCGAGGCCGTGGGCGACGGCAAGCTCAACACCGAGACCGGCGACCGCATCCCCCTCTCCGTCAAGAAGGGCGACAAGGTCATCTTCTCCTCCTACGCCGGCACCGAGATCAAGCTCGACGGCGACGAACTCCTCATCATGTCCGAGGACGAGATCCTCGCCATCATCGACTGACCCCGCCACCAGCGCCCAGCCCGTTGTGTTGCGGGCTTCCAGCCTGCATCCCCCCTCTGTCCCTCTGTCCCTCTGTCCCTCTGTCCCTTTGTCCCTTCCCCCCATGACCACCGACCAACTCCGACAAGTCCTCTCCGAACTCGACGGCAAACGCTCCGCCGTCTTCACCTTCGCCGGCGCCGCCGAGTGCGTCGTGCACAACGCCATGCTCATCCCCGACGAGAAGGACCACATGGTCAAGGTCACCGACGGCAAGCACGTCTACATCATCGACGCCGCCCCCCTCGTCTGGATCCGCATCGGCTGAACCACCCGCAGCAACCCGGCCCGCCCCCGGCCGGAACAGGCAGAGAGAACAGAACCCTCAGCACACGCACAACCCGGGTCGATTCGCCACGTGCCGGTTGACCCTTTGCCATTTGGAGATTCTCATGGCTTCCAAGCAGATCGCATTCCACGCCGACGCCCGCGAGCGCATCCTCCGCGGCGTCCAGAAACTCGCCCACGCCGTCAAGGTCACCCTCGGCCCCAGCGGCCGCGTGGTCGTCCTCGAAAAATCCTTCGGCGCCCCCACCGTCACCAAAGACGGCGTGACCGTCGCCAAGGAGATCGAGCTCGACGATCCCTACGAGAACCTCGGCGCCCAGATGGTCAAGGAAGTCGCGTCCAAGGCCTCCAAGGACGCCGGCGACGGCACCACCACCGCCACCATCTACGCCGAGGCGATCTTCGCCGAGGGCCTCAAGAACATCACCGCCGGCGCCAACGCCAACGACATCAAGCGCGGCATCGACCAGGCCGTGGCCGCCATCGTCGAAGAGCTCCACAAGATGTCCAAGAAGGTCGACTCCTCCAAGGAGATCTCGCAGGTCGGCACCTGCTCTGCCAACCAGGACGAGCAGATCGGCAAGATCATCGCCGACGCCATGGACAAGGTCGGCAAGGACGGCGTCATCACCGTCGAAGAGGGCAAGAGCCTCGAGACCGAGGTCGAGCTCGTCGAGGGCATGCAGTTCGACAAGGGCTACCTCTCCCCCCACTTCGTCACCAACACCGCCACCATGGAGGCCATCCTCGACAAGCCCTACATCCTCATCCACGAGAAGAAGATCTCGAGCGCCAAGGACCTCCTCCCCATCCTCGGCAAGATCGCCGAGAGCGGCTCCAGCCTCCTGATCATCGCCGAGGATGTCGACTCCGAGGCCCTCGCCACCCTCGTCGTCAACAAGATCCGCGGCGTCCTCAAGATCGCCGCCGTCAAGGCCCCCGGATTCGGTGACCGCCGCAAGGCCATGCTCGAGGACATCGCCGTCCTCACCGGCGGCCAGGCCATCATGGAAGAGCTCGGCCTCGAGCTCGAGAAGGTCGAGCTCAACCAGCTCGGCCGCGCCAAGAAGGTCACCATCGACAAGGACAACACCACCATCGTCGAGGGCGCCGGCGCCAGCTCCGCCATCAAGGGCCGCATCGACCAGATCCGCCACCAGATCGAGATCACCAGCTCCGACTACGACCGCGAGAAGCTCGAGGAGCGCCTCGCCAAGCTCGCCGGCGGTGTCGCCCAGGTCAACGTGGGCGCCGCCACCGAGGTCGAGATGAAGGAGAAGAAGGCCCGCGTCGAGGACGCCCTCCACGCCTGCCGCGCCGCCGTCGAAGAGGGCATCCTCCCCGGCGGCGGCGTCGCCGTCCTCCGCGCCCGCAAGGCCCTCGACAAGCTCCGCAAGAAGCTCGAGGGCGACGTCCGCGTCGGCGTCGACATCGTCCACCGCGCCGTCTCCGCCCCCATCAAGCAGATCGCCCACAACTGCGGCCTCGACGGCTCCGTCATCGCCAGCAAGGTCGAGGAAAACGAAGCCAACAACTTCGGCTTCAACGCCCTCACCCAGGAGTACGGCGACCTCGTCAAGATGGGCGTCATCGTCCCCACCAAGGTCGAGCGCGTCGCCCTCCAGAACGCCGCCAGCATCGCCGGACTGCTCCTGACCACCGACGCCGCGATCGTCGAGCTCAAGGACAAGGCCACCAAGGCCGGTGTCGGCGCCGGCGGCGGTGACGACTTCGACTATTGATCCAAGCCCGCCATCTCAGTACGCTGCGGAGGCCCGGCGAAAGCCGGGCCTCCGTCTTTCATAGGACCTATGAGTCCCATAGGTCCTATTGCGAGCGACCCGGGGACAATTAAATGGCCACAGGCTTCATCCCACCCCACGGCAACTACCGCGAACTCCTCTCCTACCGCAAGGCCGAGATCGTCTACGACATCACCTACCACTTCTGCCGCCGATTCCTCCCCAAGCCCGACCGCACCATCGACCAGATGATCCAGGCCGCCCGCTCCGGCAAGCAGAACATCGTCGAGGGCAGCGCGCCTCGGGCACCTCCGCCGAAATGGAAATCAAACTCACCGGCGTCGCCCGCGCCAGCCTCGAAGAGCTCCTCACCGACTACCAGGACTTCCTCCGCGTTCGCGATCTCAAGCTCTGGTCAAAGGACTCCGAAGAAGCCCTCTACGTCCGCCGCCTCGGCCATAAGACCCATTTGTCCCATGAGTCCTATGAGACCTATCGCCCCTTTATCGAAACCCGCCCCCCCGAAACCGTCGCCAACATCGCCGTCTGCCTTATCCACCAGACCAACTACCTCCTCGACCGCCAACTCCAACGCCTCGAAGCCGACTTCCTCGCCAAAGGCGGCATCCGCGAACGCATGACCAACGCCCGCCTCCAACACCGTCGCAACCCGACACCGCCCCTGATCTCACTCCCCCATAGGTCGCATAGGACTTATCCGACCTATCCGGAGTGCGGCACTCTCCGCCCACTATTCCGTGGGGGTACGCCCCGGGCCATCGCCGTACACTCAATCCAGTGCGCTCCTCCCGCGTCACATCCCTCGTCACTCGCTGCTTCACCGAGCCTGACCGCGCCGCGGCCCTCGACTGCCTCACGATGCTCAACAACGACCTCGGCACCACGCACGAGCACGACCGGATCCTGATCGCCGCGCTGAAGGTCTCCGGAGGATCACTGGCCTGGTTGCTCGACGCCGCGGCCCTCGCCTTGCTCGACTTCCGAGACCTCCTCGTGGGAGCCGGATTCGGCGATGACATCCGCGCCCACGAGACCTGGGCGCGGACTGGTCATCCGGCCTGGTGCTATGCCTACGGTTCAGCCAGACGGCGGGTGGGCCCAATTCCCCACCAGCCCGGGTGCCACGACTCGCCGCAACTCCAATCCTCCTCCTCTCCTCGCTCTCTGCGCCGCAGTAGTGCCTCTCCAAGCCGCATCACAGTGCCGGGTGCCATGGCCATGGCTCGGCGTGGCGATGATCGAGCGGCGGGTGGCACTGGCGAAACTCAAGAGTGCCAATGGTGGCTTGTCCGCCAGTGGCGGGTGGGCGCGGGTGGCCCGAATAGCCCTGTCCCCCGCGTGCCATCACTCGCGGCCTCCCCTCCTTTCCCCCTCCAACTCCCTCCCCGCGCAGTGATGCCCAAGCCCGCCCCACCTCCCCAGCCCATTCGTCCCGGCCCGCATCGCACCACCCCAGATCAGCCTCCAACCGGCCCCGAGCGGCCCCACACCGAGCCCCGTCAGCCTCCGATCCCCCCATATCCGCACCCATCCCCGAAAGCCCCTCCGAACCCGCCCCCTCTCCGGGTACCCTGCACAGATCCATCTGTGAAAGGACCGGCCCCATGCACGCCCCCCTCCGCTCGCGCTTCCCCGTCGTCATCCTCCCCGCTCTCTTCGCGGCTCTCCTCGCCGCCGCCGCGCCCGCCGCCCACGCCCAGGAGATCCGCTTCGTGGATGCCGGCCGCGGCGATGTGCCCGTCTACCTCCCCTCCACCTACGACGAGAACACGCCCATGCCGCTGATCGTGATGCTCCACGGCTACGGCGCCTCGGGCGCCCTGCAGGAGTCGTACTTCCGATTCCGCGCCCACCAGGAGACCTACGGCTTCATGCTCGCCACGCCCGACGGCACCGTGGACAGCTTCGGCAACCGGTTCTGGAACGCCACCGACGCCTGCTGCGACTTCGGCAACACCGGCGTGGACGACTCGGCGTACCTGCTCGCCCTCATCGATGCGATCAAGGCCGAGGTCAATGTCGCCCCCCGCCAGGTCTGCCTCGTCGGCCACTCCAACGGCGGCTTCATGGCGCACCGCCTCGCCTGCGATCACGCCGATGTCATCGCCTCGTTCGCCAGCCTCGCCGGCGCCATGCACGACAACCCCGACGACTGCGCCCCCGCCACAACAGTCCACGCCCTCCAGATCCACGGCACCAACGACACCACGATCCGCTACGGCGGCGGGAACATCAACGGCGTCCCGTATCCCGGCGCGGTCGAGTCGGTCGAGATATGGGCCGCCAACAACGGCTGCGCGGTCATCCCCGACAACTCCTCACCGCCGCTCGACCTCGACCGCTCACTCCCCGGCGACGAGACCCTCGTCACCACCTACCCCCAAGATTGCGCCCGCGGCGGCTCGGCCGAACTCTGGACGATCGTCAACGGCGGGCACATCCCCACCCTCTCCTCGGCCTTCGCACCCAGCGTCATCGAGTGGCTGCTCGACCACCCCAAGCCATGCCGCGCCGACTTCAACGACGACGGCGCAACCAACACCCAGGATGTCCTCGCCTTCCTCAATGCCTGGGCCGGCGGCGACCCCGACGCCGACTTCAACGGCGACGGCGCGGTCAACACGCTCGACATGCTGGCCTTCCTCAACGAGTGGGCCGAGGGCTGCTGAGCCAAGCCCCATCCCCGGAGGCGACAAACCGAGGCGGGTGGCATCACTTAGGGTGCCACGACTCGCCGCACCCCCTCCCCAAATCCGCCCACGGCCAGCCCCCCGCCCCCACCAACCTCTCCGATAACGTCCTGAATCTTGCGCACATTCACAAGGAGGGGTCTCCCGCTGGAAGGTGATGTTGTGAAGCACACCTGACAGACGGGAGAGCCCAATGGAGAGCGTGGCGGGAACGACGGACGGGACAAGGGAGTCGGCGAGGGCAGGCCTGGACGGGGCCATCGTGGTGGACACCGGGCAGGTGAAGAGCCACCTGGACGACGTGGTGCGGAGCGCCGTGGAGGAGACGCTGAACAAGCCCCTGGACGAGGAGGCCGACCGGGTCTGCCGGGCGCAGCGGTACGAGCGTTCGCCCGACCGGCAGGACACGCGGGCGGGGGAGCTACGACCGCAAGCTTCAGACCAAGGCGGGAGAGGTGACGCTGAAGGTCCCGCGGCTGCGGAAGCTCCCGCTGGAGACCGCGATCATCGAGCGGTACAAGCGGCGCGAGAGCTCGGTCGAGGAGGCGCTGATCGAGATGTACCTGGCCGGCGTCTCGATGCGTCGCGTCGAGGACATCACCGAGGCGCTGTGGGGCGTGCGGACCAGCGCCAGCACGGTCAGCTCTATGGCCCAGAAGTTGTACGCCCAGATCGAAGGGTGGCGGAACCGGCCGATCCAGGGCAGGCACCCCTACGTCTACCTCGACGGGATCTGGCTCAAGCGGAGCTGGGGGGGCGAGGTGAAGAACGTGGCGGTGCTGATCGCCATCGGCGTGGACGCCGAGGGCTACCGCGAGGTGCTGGGCGTGGCCGAGGGCACCAAGGAGGACGCCGAGAGCTGGCGGACGTTCCTCCGCGGCCTCAAAGAGCGTGGGCTCTCCGGCGTGCGCTTGTTCGTGACCGACAAGTGCCTGGGCCTGGTCGAGGCGTTGGGCGAGTTCTACCCCGACTCGGCATGGCAGCGGTGCCTGTTCTTTGAAGATTGGGTGCACTGGTACCGCAACGTGATGACGGCGGTGCCCTCGGGGAAGGTCAAGGAGGTCATGGCGATGCTCAAGGCGGTGCACGCCCAGGAGGATCGCGAGGCCGCCGAGACCAAGGCGGCGCAGGTCGTCGGGAAGCTCGAGGGGATGCGTCTGGGCAAGGCCGCGGCGATCGTGCGCGAGGGCGTGGCCGAGACGCTCGCGTACATGGCCTTCCCCCGCGAGCACTGGCGGAGCCTGCGGACGAACAACCCGCTGGAGCGGCTCAACCGCGAGGTGCGACGACGGACACGGGTCGTGGGCGCGTTCCCCGACGGGCAGAGCGCGTTGATGCTGGTCGCGGCCCGCCTGCGGCACGTGGCGGGGACCAGGTGGGGCCTGCGCCGGTACATGGACATGAGCCGCTTGGGAGAGATGGACAAGGCCAGGGAGCTGATGACCATGCAGGAGGCAACGGTCGCGGTGGCGTAGCCGCGGCGCGACGCGGTGGTCAGACTCCGCCTGCGGCCTCCGCCCTTCGGGCTGCGGCCTCCGGCTCCGTCCGACCACCGCGTGAGGACCTTCCAGAGGAGATCCCTTCAAACAATGTGCGCAACTTGACGGACCCTCCCCCCATCGGCCGAGCCCCCCCCACCTGGATCGCAATCATCAAGGTCTGGGAAACCGGCTAATCGACGGCGAGGCCGAGTCGGAACCCGTCTATCAAGTCGAGCGCCGCGACCGGCTGGGCGGGCTACTCCGGTCGTACCACCGGGCCGCGTGAGCGGCAGCCGGTCCCGACACGCGCGAAACTGCCCGGACTCGTCGATACCGTGCTGCGCGTTCGGCTGACGAGCCGCAGGGTGAGCATCGCCGAACCCCCTTGATTACCCGTTCGTGGCCGATTCTGTCCTCGGCCGAACGGTGGAACACTACGGCATCCTCCTGACCCAGCGCGTCGTGCGCAGAGTTGGCCTCGGCCGAACGATGGAACACTACGGGTCACTCACGTTGCCATCCCGCGCCTCGACCATCTTGATAGCTGATTGTTTGCCACTTTCTTTGCGGCATCGAATTCCACAGTATACTCCACCCAGATGTCATCATCCGTGCGAATGACCTGGTCAGCGCCACTCGTGATTAGCCGAATACTACCAACTGTCCGTCCGCTCGGTCTGGCCCCAATATCGACTTCGCCCCACGGATCATCCAACGAAAGTCCATCCCGGTGCTGTTTCTCCCACTCAATGCCCAACTGACCCAGATCCGTTCCGCCTACATCCTCCGACATCGACTCAACAACCAATGCGAGAACACCTAGATCTGTTTTGATCCTGTCTGGATCGTGATCTTCGGCGTGGGCTTTCCGCAACCACACAGTACTGAATGGGTTTGTGCCAGGGTTGTCAAAGAGCTCATCGGCAGGGTGGCACCGACGAAACCATCCGCGCCGTGCCACCGACCTCCGCCCTGGGAGGTCGGTGCTTTCCTCACTGGCCCCAGAACACCCATCACGCGAACCCCTTCCATTCGATCCACTTGGCGGCCGGTCCCGGCGGCGGATCACACGGGAACTCCCCCTCGCGCTGCCCCATCCACCACCGCACGCTCGACCACTCCCAATCCTGCGGGCGCTCGTCCATCCCCTGCTCCGCCGGTGTCCAGCGAATATACCTGACCCCTGCCCAGATACCGATCGCAAAGCTCGGCCCGATCCCCGCACCGAGCGGCCAGAAAAACCAAACAAACACCTTGCCACGGTCATCCGAACCGACTAGAATCCGTACGAAATGCCCGGGACTGCGCAACAACCCCTCCCCGACCTCTCCCCCGCCGACAGCGCCCTCCTCGCGGCCCTCTTCACCCCGCCAAGCGGCACCCATGGCTCCCACGGGACCCATCCGTCGCCCGTCCCAGTCCCGGCCAGACCCATCCGTCGCATCATCAGTCCCATCGGTCCATCCGTCCCCTGAGCGCCATGCGTCCCTTCCCGACCCCCTCACCCTCGCCCGCTTCATTTCCCGCCCCCGACATCCAGCCCTGGCTCGAAGCCCTCCAGGCCCTCCGCACCCTCCGCGCCGAGATCGAGCGCGAGCACCGCTTCGACCAGGCCGCCGACCTGCTCCTCGAGATCGCCCGCAAGACCGACAACCTCGTCGAGAAGCGCGCGCTACCACCCTCGTCCGCCTGCTCCTGGGCCGACCTCCCGCCGCCCCCTCCGACACCCACGCCCCCGCGCGTCCTGTGCCGCAGAGCCCCGAAGCCGCGACGCACTCCCAGCCGCCCGCGCCCGGCCCCCGCCCCGCGCGACCGGCGCTGACCCCGCCACCCCATCGGCCCGGAGCCGCAAGCGGACCCGAGGCCGGCCAGCGCACGCCCGAACCATCAGCACCCCCGAGCCCGCCCGCATTCGCGCGCACCCCGTGCCGCACACACGCCCCGCGGCTCCATCCCCGCACGACACTCGCGCCCCGGCGCCACCACCCCCTCCGCGCCCGCCACAACCAACCCTCGCGCGTCAGATCCCTCGCGGCCCGCGGTCGCACCCCACACACAACACCAGCTAGCCAACCTTGCTGCCCGTGTGCCACGGCCATGCGAGCCACCCTCCGCCGCTCTCACCTCCCCGCCTCAGTGGCGAGCCAACGCCCACCAAGCCCGCGGCCCACCACCCCCGCCCCCGCCGGCGCGACCGACACCACATGCCCCGCCCGTCTCCGCGTGCTCAGGCCCCGCTATGCTCTCAAGCTCGTCAAGCGCCCCTGCCGGCGCGCAACTGCTTCAACCGGGAGGAACCCGCATGCTCAACAAGTCCCTCCACACTCCTCAGCCTCTCCTCGCCCTCCTCGGCGGCCCCCGCGTCGCGGCTCGCCCAAGGCGCGCCAAGCCCGACAGCCAAACCGACCACCCGGCTGACCACCAAGCCGACAAATGGGTGTCCCCTCTTCGACGGCAAGTCCCTCGACAGTTGGAAGTCCGTCGGCTCGCCCGACAGCCATTGGGAGGTCAGGACGGCGGTTATCGAGGGGCTCCGGCGAGGCCTCCATGCTCGTCTCCACCACCGGCCCCTACAAGAACTTCCGCTACCGCGTCGAGATGAAGATCAACGACGGCGGCAACTCCGGCCTCTACTTCCGCACCACCCCGAACCCGGCTTCCTCGACGGTTACGAGGCCCAGGTCGACAGCACCTCCGACCCCATCCGCACCGGCTCGCTCTACGGCATGTGCCACGTCTACTCGCGCTCGTCGAGCCCGACACCTGGTTCACGTACGAGATCCAGGTCCGCGACGACGTGTGGCGCGGCCGCGACATGACCCGCATCAAGGTCACCATCGACGGCAACGAACTCTACGAATACCTCGACTTCGCCACAACCTTCGGCCCCGGCCACTTCGCCTTCCAGCAGCACGACCCGGCAGCCGCGTGAGCATCCGCAAGATCGAGGTCATGCCCCTGCCCGACGCGAAGTAGCGCCAGCCAGGCGCCCTGGTCTGAACGAAACGCAGCGAGAGCCACCCCAGCCTGCCCTCGTGGCCGCCCGCCCGCCGAACCCCCGTCCGCGGCCGGCCCAGATCCTCCGCCCCCCGAAATCCCGCCACCGCTCGCCGCACCCCCTTCCGCAAACGGTCCTATTGGTCATCCGCCGCGATCGAGCCGCGGCCCGCTTTGCGGCATGCGCCTCGAGACTGCCTCGGCGGCTCATGTTTCATTCATGTTCCGCGGCCGCCGCCTCGTATGAGTCATCCTCACGGCGTGGTGCAGGGGATGACAGGTCGGGCTGAGCGCCCGGCAAGGAGCAGCGATGAAGATTCTGAGCAGCAAGGCCGCAATCGCCACCGCCTCGTCGTTCTGACCGGGGCCGCCATCGGGTTCACGACGACACGTGGGGATGAGGACGAGGTCGTGAAACTCAAGGATGTGCCCGCCGCCGCCCGGCAGGCCATCCAAGACCCTCAAAGGGTTGAAAATCGAGAAGATCGAGCGGAGCACGGAGGGCGGCAAGACCGTCTACGAGGTATCGACCGAGGGCGCCAATGGCGACGGCGAGTTCCTGGTCGCCGAGGACGGGACGTATCTCGGCCAAGAGCAGGAAGACGACGACAACGAGCAGGGTGAGGCCGCCACACGGGCGGGCCGAAGCGCCTCCGAGGACGTGACGGAGATCGACTTCGCCGCCGCGCCGGCGCCCGTCCGCGATGTGTTCAATCGCAGCACCGGCAACGCCAAGGCGACCAAGGTCGAGCGCATCGTGGACGAGGGCGTGACCAAGTTCGAGATCGAGTTCGCCCGCCCCGCGGGGACGGCCAGCATGACCCTCTCCGACCGCGGCGATGTCATCGAAGTCGAGTCGCCCGTCGCGATCGACTCGTTGCCGGAGGCCGTGACCAAGGCCGTGCTCACGACTACCCCGGTGCCAAGATCAGGCCGCTGAGGGTGTCCACCAGTTGTTCTACTACGAGATGGATGTCGAGGTGAACGGCAAGACCATCGAGGTCGCGGCCTTCGCGACCGGCGACATCGAAGATCGCCTCGTCGGTGATGAGGAATCTGATGGCGAGCATGCCTCGGGCGGCGACGAAGACGGCGAGAAGGCTCGCGGCGGCGCCAAGCATGAAGGCGACAGGAAGACGAGACGACGACGACTGAACCTCGGCGCGAGCGGCCCCGCACCCGACTGATACCGGGCGCGGGGCCCGGCGTCGGCACGAATGCCATTGCACCATGCATACTCCGTTGTTGAAGATTCGGAGGTCCTGCGGGGAAGCCTCGTGGACGGCCTCACCCAGGCCGGCCACGCGGTCGACGCCGTGGCCGACGGCCGGCAGGCGATGATCCACTCCCAGACCACCGACTATGACCTGGTCGTGCTCCGATCTGATGATCCCCCGAGATCGACGGGCTCACCGTGCTCCGGCAACTGCGGGCCAAACGGTGGGACGCGCACGTGCTGATCCTGAGCGCGCGATCGCATCGAGCAGCGGGTCGAGGGGCTGCGTGCGGGCGCCGACGACTACCTCGTCAAGCCGTTCGCCTTCGCGGAGCTGCTCGCACGCGTCGAGACACTCGGCCGCCGGGCCCACGGCCGAAAGACGAGCGCGCTCGATGTGGGGCGTTCACGCTCGATCTCGCCGCGGACCGTGACCGTCGGCGAGGTCGCGTGGATCTCACGCCCAGGAGTTCGCGGTGCTTTCCTGCCTCACGCTCCAGGCCAGACGCCCGGTGAGGCGTGCCAAGATCGAGAGGAGACCGTGTACGACGAGGCCTCGGCGGTGTGGAGCAACGCGATCCCGATTCGCTCGTCTCGTCGATCCGGCGCAGCTCGCGGCCGCCGGATGCACCAGGCGATCGTGACGCGACGCGGGTCGGCTGCGGTGCCCATCGGGCGGAACCGAAACATGAACTCCATCCGCACACGGCTGCTCGTGCTGATCCTCTCGGGCTCCTGCACATCGCTGGTGGCCGGCGGCCTCGTGCTGCACGCGGTCTCGAGGGCCAGGCTCGTCGGCCAATTCCAGCAAGGCCTGCTCACACAGGCGAGGACACTCGCCGCCTCCATCGTGGTCGATGCCGGCGAGTCGAGCTCGAATCGAACGGCCGCGGGCGGGCTGCCGGGTATCTACAGCATCGTCGATGCCGCCGGCGGCGGTCGCCGGCATCGGCGAGTTCGCGTGGGAGAACCGGACCGCCGCCCGCTTTCGGCCCGGCGAGGTGGTCCCGCCGTCGAGCTCCCGGGAGATACCGATGGCCAGGCGGTCAGCATCCGTGTCGTAGCTCCCGAAGAGGAACCGCAGCAGGGCGGTGAGCCGGGCGAACCAGCCGGTCGTGACCTGACATGCGTCGCCGATCGAGCCGCCGCTCGACCACGCGTTGAGCCGTCGCGGCGGCCATCGTCGCCACTGGCGCATCGGTCCTCGTCGCGACGGCCGGGCTCGTCTGGTGGGGGTGCGCATTCCGGCCTCGCCCGCCGACCGCCTCGCGGACCAAATGGTGCAGAGTCCGCTGACGCGATCGCGGCCCCTGCACCTGAGGGCGAGCGGCCATCCGAGCTGCGGGCCGGTTTCGACGCTCTCGACCGATTGCTCGCACGCGTCGCCGAGACGATCGAGCGGGAACGTCGCTTCACCGACGCCGCGCCCGCACGGGCTGCGCACGCCCATCGCCGAGCTGCGGACCACGATCGATGTCGCCCGACGCTGCCCCGAGCCGCAACGCCTGACCACCGCGGTCGAGCGGGCCGATCTCATCACCGACCGCATGGCTCGACTCATCGAGGGCCTGCCTCCTGCTCGGGGCGCAATCCGCTGACCTCGCGACTGACGGTGAGCGGTGGTCGACCTCTGGGAGGCCGCGCGGCTCTGGCCCCAGCAGATGGGAGACGCCGGGCATGCGGCGGGCATCAGCCTGACCGTTCGATCGTACGCTCCCGAGACGACAGCCCATGGCTGGTGCCCGAACCGGTGTCGATCGGTCTGCGCAATCTGTTCGACAACGCCTTGGGTACACGCCGAGGGGGGCGAGATTGCGATCGAAGTCGCCACGTCGCCGGGCGGGCGAACGTTGCGCATCAGCAATTGGCCGGTGTCACTCACTGAACCGCAGTTGGCGCGGCTCTTCGAGCCGTTCTGGCGGGCCGAGGCCTCGCGCTCCGAGTCGGGCCACAGCGGGCTCGGGCTCAGCGTGGTGCGCCGTGTGTGCTCCGTTGTGGTCTGGATTGCACCGCGGAGGTCCCAGGACGGTGTCTTGTCATTCACCCTCACCGAACGACGCGACGCCGGAGCGCCGGGGGCCAGGCCATGCCTGAGATCGTCTGTTCGTTGCTCAAACGCTTCCATCGCGGCCCCGGATCGCGGCCGGGCTTTCGTGCCTGCTCGCCATCGGGACTCAGCGGCTGCGAGTCGCCCGTTCCTTACCCGGCTCAGTCGAGATGCAGTCGATGCGGCGGCTCGACCGGCCTCCGCTCGGGAGCTTGCCCAGCGATACCAGGCCTCGCGGCACCCGCTGCTCCCCCCCTGCGTCATCGACCCGTCGGACGGCATCGACCCTGCATGGAGGCCGCCTGCCTGGCGGTGGTGCTCAATCCCGACCTCCGGGCGGGGCGGGACGGGGCCTGGTCGCGGCTCAGCTCATCCAGGCGGGGCTTCTGCCCAACCCGCAGTTCAGCGCCTCGATCGATCAGCCTGCGGGCGGAGCCACCGACGGCGCGGTCACCGCGTACGGCATCGGCGTCGACTGGGAGATCAACGCGGCTGATCGAGCACGACGCGGCCCTCGCCGCCGCGGTGGCCGACGACAGGTCCGCCCAGCTCGACATGTCCTGGCAGGAGTGGCAGGTCGCCTGCCGGCCCGGCTCGCCGTCGTGCAGGCTGCGTGGCGGGACCAGATCCGCCAGGTGCTCTCGCAGGCGCGCGCCGCGGGCGCGGCGCCGCCTGTGGAGACCTCACCCGCGACCCGACGCCGGGGAGGCGACCTCTCGACGTGGCGGCGGCGCGATCGACGCTCCACGGGTGCCAGGCGCAGCTCCGCGAGGCGGAGCAGTGCCAGGCGCTGGCACAACTGGAGGTCAAACGCGCGATCGGCTTCCGCCGGACGCGACACTCAAAGTGCTGCGCGCGCAGGTAGAGGCCGGGCGGCCGACTCGAAACCGAATCGGCGTTCCCGCGCTTGCGTGACCGGAGGCTCGACCTCGCGGCCCTGCGGCTGGGTTACGAAATTTTCGCAGGAGGAACGCGTACGCCAGTCGATCCTCTCCGCAGCCTCGCCTCAGCCTCGGACTCAACGTCGCCCGTGAGCACCGGTGATGTCCGGACGATCGGCTTGGGCGCGTATCGCTGGAGCTGCCCATCTTCGACCGGGGGCAGGGGGCGAATCGCCGGGGCCCGCGCGACAAGAGCGCGGTTGTTTCGGGAGTATGTCGCGGAATTCGCCCTGCGGGCCGACCTCGGCGCGATCCTGACCGAGCTCGAGAGTCTCGGTCCCGAGATCGACAGGCCAGGCTGCCGCGTTGGACGCCTCGCAATCGACGCTGGACATCATCGAGCTGCGACGCCGCCCAGCACCTGGTTGACATCCTGAGCCTCGAGCAGCTGAGGACTGATGTCACGGACAATCGACTCGCGCAACGGCGTGCAGCTGCGTCGAGCCGAGC
>JADJMV010000001.1 GCA_016709445.1 Phycisphaerales bacterium | reverse complement strand
TCCTCACCGACAAGGGTTGGGGACCGGCGTGCTTCTGCCCATCTGGTAGTTTCGGCCGCGAAGGTTGGTGGGCCCCCGGCGGATCGATTGATGATCAGCTGCAGCCTGTTGAGCAACTCCTCGGTCTTGGACAGGAACCCACTGCCGGCCTCCAACTCCCTCTTTACTCGACAGAGCCCTTGTAACATGCGGTGATACCCCGGCAGTTTCCGCGGTACTCAACAACTGTGTCGTGTAGATCTCTTTCGAATAGTCGGGCAGGAGAGTTGAGAAAGCCTGCGGGAGCAGACGTTGAGGGCCGACGATGGTGCCCGTGCTCTTGAGCCTCATACGCATCTGCTCAGCGGCGAGCCGGAACAGCGCCAGAAGATCACGCGGCCGCTTCCGGACGATCGTGAGCAGGAAGCGATACATGGGCTGGAGACGCCGCGCCGCGGTGGGCAGCCCTGCACCAGAAAGGAGAGATACGCGTCAGCTTCCTGATTGACATTCCCTGCAGACTGCGCCGTCGTGATGAAGGTCGAGTGATGCGTCGTCGCAGCAACGATAGGTCATGATGCGCTTAACGATCATCGCCAGGATCTCGTGGTTCGTCCATCGGTACCACCTGCACGCCTGGCGGATCTTTCCGGCGTCCACATACGAGCGGCGGACCAGGATGAAGACGTCAGACCTGATGGCGACACGAAACCTGGCGGATACCCATCGCGGACCATTTGAGGGCGGAAAGGCCGGCATCTGCCTCGATATCGCGTGGGGCGACTCGACGTATGGTGCCAACCGAGATCCAGGTCGTCCACGGAGAACTGACAGCACGCTCGGCCCCCGGTAGGCCGCATTGCTTGCTTGCGCCACTTCGCCGATCGTCCGTGGGCAGAGGCTGCCGCACCGTTGCGCGGGCGCGTCGGAACTTCGAGTAGCGTCGACTTTCGCCGCATCCCCGGAGTTTCGGTGAGCGCCCGCTGATCGAGCAGACCGATCGTGCACGAGCTTCGCAGACCTGTTTCCCTTCTCCTTCCTGCACGAAGTTGGCGTCCGTGCTGACCGATTTCTGTAGGCAAAACCTTCCGATCGATCCTGATGGTTCGAAAATGGTCTCCGCAAGCAGCGGCTCTGGTTCAGGAGACAGGTCTTGCTGATCCTCAGTGGTATTCAGGATCTGGGGCTGACGGGATAGCTGAGCAAGGTGTTGATGTGTTATCGTTCAAGAAGAACCCGCGAGTCGCTCCGGGTTAGTCGTCCTCCGCCGCCTCGAAGCCAAGGGGCTTCCATCTCGGCACTGGTGAAGTGGAAGCGGTTTGCCGGGCTCCTACCACGCACCTCCTGCTCTGGGAACCGGTCGATCGCCAATGAAGGCACCGGGGAAGTGGACTTTCGGGAAAGTTCCTGGAGAAAGGCGGGGGCATCACCAGACGCCACGTAACGCCGAACTACGCCTCGGATTGTGGTCGAACCTGTTGCGCCGCCCGTATTTGCTTCGCCGTAGTGCTTGGTGATCGTTGGTGCTCCCGGGGCGGTGCTGCTTCTTCCACGCCCACTGGTACGACGCCTTGGCGGGTGGCATCACCAGGGCCACGACTCGCCGCACCTCCTCCCCTCCCCACCTCCTTCGTCACGCGGCGCAGTAGTGCCCCCCCCGCCCACTCCACTGCCTCCTCCCCAAATCCGCCCACGGCCAAACCCCGCCCCCACCAACCTTTCCTTGAGCTTCCCCGTCCCCTCCCGGCGTGCGAACGCCAACTCAGATTTGTGCAGCGGCACGCACAAGAGCCCTGAACCGCTCGCCCCCGATCTCGAAGGGGGCCAAGCCTCGCTCCTCAGGACGGAACTCATCAAACATCACCCCCAGGTTCGGCTCCCCCTCCCCCATCGGCACCTCCGCTGTCTCCCCGGGGTTGAGCTTCGCCATGAATGCGTACCGCGCGATCGGGTCGAGCATCGCCCGCACCAGCCCGATCCCGTCACGCTCCCCACCTGTGACCAGCCCGACTTCGTCCCCTTCTCCGGGCTCCGTCTCGACCTCCACACCCGGCTTGAAACACGCGACCAGCTCATACGCCCCGATCCGCCCCTCCCGCGGCCGCGCCTGCTTCCCCCGCCCGATCAGCTCCTGCGTCGCCACCACCGTCCTGGCATGCACTTGCTGAACGTGTAGAGATCCAGCCCCCCGCCCAGGAAGAACGGGATCAGCGAGTGCACCACCATCTCGTCCATCGGCCCCAGCGGCCTCTCCAGCGCCGCCTGCTTCGCATCCGCAAACGCCTCATCCGCCGCGGAATCAGCATCCACCGCAGGCTGCGCCCAAAGAGCCTTCCAAACATGGCTTGTCCCCTTACGCAAGGCCAGCCAGACTAAGCCCGGCCACCCCACGCGCCAATCCGATTCCCCAAGCCGATTCCGCCAAACCAAATCCGCCAAACCAAATCCGCCAAGCCCCGGCGGGCGGCCGGCCCAACCGTCCCATCCCCCAAGCGTGGCATGGGCAAGGCGACCCCACCCCGACCCTCAAGCCAACCCGACCGTCCCTGTCCCCTTGCCCGCGTAGTCCGCCCGCGGACCCCATGCCGCCCAAAGCAAGCCGTCCCGAGAGCCGAGTCCACCGCCGCTGGCGGGGTGGAATCGGGTGAATGCCATCGAGCCCGCTCCGTGATGTCGATGCATCGGTCGCTGCCACGGTGTATCCTGCCCGTAGACTCGCGTGCAGCATGCGCCGGGATGCGCCGGGCTGGACCTTCCTCGTCCCGCCCCCGCCGAGACGTTTCGCAGAGACCCATCGATGCTTCACGCCCTACTCCACGGCAAGCTTGATGAATCGACCTCGGAACCGGATCGACTGGAGGATGCGCTTACTTCTACGATCCTTGGGACGCTTCTGCTGGTCGACGCCACCACGGTACTACGAGATTGGCTGCCCCCGGAGCAGGGCGCATCCCACAAGGTCGGGATGGATCCCCCACCCGCCGTCCTCGAGGGCTGGTTCTGGCCGCGCCTTCCATTTGCGGAGCCCGATTGCCTGATCCGAATTGGCGCGCGGCTCTTCGTCATTGAGGCAAAGTATCGCTCGGGAAAGAGCGGCTATTCGCTCCAGAGCGTCGACGCCGAAACCCCGGCTCGCGACCAACTGCAAAGCCAATACCGGAGCATTTGCCACATCGCACAAACCGGAGTGGGGCTTCATCCGCAATCGCGGCCGCGGTCCGACACTGCACTTGGACGTTTGTATACCTTGTGGATGGTCGCCGGATTTCTCAGGCTCGCCGCGAGTGGAAAGAGTCTGTCGCCCTCGTACCGGATGCCGACCTCCGACTCCTCACCTGGCAATCGCTCTATACGCTACTCAAGACCATGACGGAGCGCCCCCGATGGCGTCCAGAGCTGCTTGAGTACCTGGATTTGTGTGGGCTCGATGCGTTCTGTGGCTTCAAGGCGCCAGAACCAGAGGCGACCTCGTGCTCGCAATCTGAGGCACTGGCACCGTGGGCGGCAGGCCTCCGGCCACCTGGTCACGGCGTTGTTCCCCCTCAATTCAACCACGCACCTTGGTCCTCAACGCTATGCCGAGTTCGTGCATGCGTGGACCGACGAGCGAGCAAGTAGCTACGTCAGCAGTCGCTCTCTGCGAGCGGCGATGGACCCCTTCCACAGCCACGCCGATGGCTTGTCGAACTGGCTCCGGGAGCGAACGGTTGTTGTCGATAGCGGAGGATCGCTACGATCCGCCATTTCTGAAGTCGCAATGCACCCCCCATCGCTCGCGAGCGCCGCGATGCAGCGGCTCACCTCGAGCTGTGCGTAGGAGAACAAATGGCACACCCAACGGGACCTACGACCGTCTCTCGCGAGGAGTTTCGAGCAGCGGTCGCTGCCACAATCGGGAGCGTCCACCAGTTCTACAGAGAGATCAGTCGACTCGACACGACGTTGCGAGAGTCGCTCCAGGCCGAGCCAGACCCGTTGGTCGCCATCGGTGGGCTTGCCGCTCGTGCGGCGAAGGACACCGAACGCACCAATGTTCGAAACTGGTTTGGCCAGCTATTCGAGCCAAGTCTCGAAGAGGACGAGGTTGTTGAGGACGATACGGATGTGGAAGACGAAGAAGAAGATGGGCAGAGGAAAAGGAAATCCCAGCCGATACTACTCGATTCGGACCGGCACATGCTGATCGTCAAGCTCAAGCTGTTTGATCCTCGCGCAGCCGAGGCGCCCGAGCCCGAACTGCAATACGCCGTTGTCGGCGACTGGAGCTGCGGCCCCGCCAACCCGAAAGCCCCCGCGGGCCAACAGTTGGAATTGGCGCGATACATGCTGCGTCGAGTCGTGCGTGCCTTTGACGCTTCGAGCCACACAAAGGGCCAACGGGTCACAACAAAGGCGATGGTCAAGTCCAAGAAGGGTACTAGGAGTATCGATCGTCAGGTGAGTTTCCGGGTACTCAGCGAGGCCAAACGAGTCCCCCTGTACGATCTGGACTCGTCAGCCGCTCTCGATACCGTGGGTACTTCCATTCGAGAACACTGGGCAGCGGCGACGACTTCCTAACGGGACGCGGTCCACCCACCCCTGCGGCGGACGGTCTGGACAATCCGACCCCGGCGGGCGGCACGGCAAGGCGATCCAATCACCCACACGCGATCTCGCACCGGCGCGTGGCCCGAATCACTTGGTTTGCATGCTGAGACTCGCAGCCTCCCCCGCTCTCCGCCTCTCCCCCTCCTCCGCAGCGCAGTCGTGCCCTCCCACGACCGGTCCTTCATGCTCCTTCCGCCTCAGTCGCCCACGACCCGCGCCCAAAACTTATCCGTTCAAAATATGAACAGGTGTCTTGACAACGACTCAAAGCCCTATTAGACTCCGCACAGATCCGCCATGGCAGCCCTTCCCGCCATCCCACCCCTCTCCCCCGACGACCACGCCACCCTCCTGGCCATCATCTCGCCCGATCCGACCGGCCCCGATTCCGATCCCCTCGCCCAGGCCGCCTTCCTCGCCCGCCCCGACATCCAGCTCTACCTCCCGGCTCTGCATCAACTCCGCACCCTCCGGGCCGAGATCGAGCGCGAGCACCGCTTCGACCAGGCCGCCGACCTGCTCCTCGAGATCGCCCGCAAGACCGACAACCTCGTCGAGAAGCGCCGCGCCGCTGCCACCCTCGTCCGCCTGCTCCTGGGCCCGACCACCCGCCGCGCCCCCTCCGACACCCACGCCCCCGCGCGTCCCATAGCGCAGAGCCCCGAAGCCGCGACGCACTCCCAGCCCCCCGCGCCCCGGCCCCCCGCCCCGCGCGACCGGCGCCCGACCCCTCCACCCCATCGGCCCGAGCCCGCAAGCGGCCCCGAGCCGGCCAGCACGTCCAAGCCCATCAGCACCCCCGAGCCAGCCAGCACATTCGCGCGCACCCCCGTGCCGCACACCGCGCCCGCGGCTCCCATCCCCCGCACGACACTCGCGCCCCCGGCGCGCACCACCCGCCCACTCCGCGCCCGCCACAACCAACCCTCGCGCGCCGAATCCCTCGCGCTCGCGGCCGGTGCGCACCCCACACACAACACCAGCTAGCCAACCTTGCTGCCCGTGTGCCACGGCCCTGCGAGCCACCCTCCGCCGCTCTCACCTCCCACGCCTCAGTGGCGAGCCAACGCCCACCAAGCCCGCGGCCCACCACCCCCGCGCCCCGCCGGCGCGACCGACACCACATGCCCCGCCCCGGTCTCTCCGCGTGCCCAGGCCCCGCTATGCTCTCAAGCTCGTCGGCGCCCCTGCCGGCGCGCAACTGCTTCAACCGGGAGGAACCCGCATGCTCAACAAATCCCTCACACTCCTCAGCCTCTCCCTCGCCCTCCTCGGCGGCCCCCGCGTCGCGCTCGCCCAAGGCGCCGCCAAGCCCGACAGCCAAACCGACCACCCGGCTGACCACCAAGCCGACAAATGGGTGTCCCTCTTCGACGGCAAGTCCCTCGACGGTTGGAAGTCCGTCGGCTCGCCCGACAGCCATTGGGAGGTCAAGGACGGCGCCATCGAGGGCTCCGGCGAGGCCTCCATGCTCGTCTCCACCACCGGCCCCTACGAGAACTTCCGCTACCGCGTCGAGATGAAGATCAACGACGGCGGCAACTCCGGCCTCTACTTCCGCACCACCCCCGAGCCCGGCTTCCTCGACGGCTACGAGGCCCAGGTCGACAGCACCCACTCCGACCCCATCCGCACCGGCTCGCTCTACGGCATGTGCCACGTCTACTCGCGCCTCGTCGAGCCCGACACCTGGTTCACGTACGAGATCGAGGTCCGCGACGACGTGTGGCGCGGCCGCGACATGACCCGCATCAAGGTCACCATCGACGGCAACGAACTCTACGAATACCTCGACTTCGCCAAGACCTTCGGCCCCGGCCACTTCGCCTTCCAGCAGCACGACCCGGGCAGCCGCGTGAGCATCCGCAAGATCGAGGTCATGCCCCTGCCCGACGCGAAGTAGCGCTCCCAGCCGGGCGCCCTCGTGGCCGCCCGCAGCCACCGCTCGCCACCCCCCCTTCTGGCAATCGGCCCCGATTGGTCACCCCGCCGCTCCCGAGCGCGGGCCGCTTGCGGCATGCGCTCGAGACTGCCTCGGCGCTCATGTTTCGTTCATGTTCCGCGGCCGCCGGCCTCGTATGAGTCATCCTCCACGGCGTGGTGCCGGGGATGACAGGTCGGGCTGAGCGCCCGACAAGGAGCAGCGATGAAGATCCTGAGCAGCAAGGCCGCAATCGCCACCGCCCTCGTCGTTCTGACCGGGGCCGCCATCGGGTTCACGACGACACGTGGGGATGAGGACGAGGTCGTGAAACTCAAGGATGTGCCCGCCGCCGCCCGGCAGGCCATCCAAGACCACTCCAAGGGGCTGAAAATCGAGAAGATCGAGCGGAGCACGGAGGGCGGCAAGACCGTCTACGAGGTATCGACCGAGGGCGCCGATGGCGACGGCGAGTTCCTGGTCGCCGAGGACGGGACGTATCTCGGCCAAGAGCAGGAAGACGACGACAACGAGCAGGGTGAGGCCGCCGAGCACGGGCGGGCCGAAGCGCCACACTCCGAGGACGTGACGGAGATCGACTTCGCGGCCGCGCCGGCGCCCGTCCGCGATGTGTTCAATCGCAGCACAGGCAACGCCAAGGCGACCAAGGTCGAGCGCATCGTGGACGAGGGCGTGACCAAGTTCGAGATCGAGTTCGCCCGCCCCGCGGGGACGGCCAGCATGACCCTCTCCGACCGCGGCGATGTCATGGAAGTCGAGTCGCCCGTCGCGATCGACTCGTTGCCGGAGGCCGTGACCAAGGCCGTGCTCCACGACTACCCCGGTGCCAAGATCAAGGCCGCCGAGGGTGTCCAGTTGTTCTACTACGAGATGGATGTCGAAGTGAACGGCAAGACCATCGAGGTCGCGGCCTTCGCGACCGGCGACATCGAAGACCGCCTCGTCGGTGATGAGGAATCTGATGGCGAGCATGCCTCGGGCGGCGACGAAGACGGCGAGAAGGCTCGCGGCGGCGCCAAGCATGAAGGCGACGAGGAAGACGAGGACGACGACGACTGAACCTCAGCGCGCGAGCGGCCCCGCACCCGACTGATGCCGGGCGCGGGGCCCGGCGTCGGCACGAAGTACCATTGCACCATGCGCATACTCGTTGTTGAAGATTCGGAGGTCCTGCGGGAAAGCCTCGTGGACGGCCTCACCCAGGCCGGCCACGCGGTCGACGCCGTGGCCGACGGCCGGCAGGCGATGATCCACGCCCAGACCACCGACTATGACCTGGTCGTGCTCGATCTGATGATCCCCGAGATCGACGGGCTCACCGTGCTCCGGCAACTGCGGGCCAAACGGTGGGACGCGCACGTGCTGATCCTGAGCGCCCGCGATCGCATCGAGCAGCGGGTCGAGGGGCTGCGTGCGGGCGCCGACGACTACCTCGTCAAACCGTTCGCCTTCGCGGAGCTGCTCGCACGCGTCGAGACACTCGGCCGCCGGGCCCACGGCCGAAAGACGAGCGAGCTCGATGTGGGGGCGTTCACGCTCGATCTCGCCGCGCGGACCGTGACCGTCGGCGAGGTCCGCGTGGATCTCACGCCCAGAGAGTTCGCGGTGCTTTCCTGCCTCACGCTCCAGGCCGGACGCCCGGTGAGGCGTGCCAAGATCGAGGAGACCGTGTACGACGAGGCCTCGGCGGTGTGGAGCAACGCGATCGATTCGCTCGTCTCGTCGATCCGGCGCAAGCTCGCGGCCGCCGGATGCACCCGGGCGATCGTGACGCGACGCGGGGTCGGCTACGAGGTGCCCATCGGGCGCGGAACCGAAACATGAACTCCATCCGCACACGGCTGCTCGTGCTGATCCTCTCGGGCTCCTGCACATCGCTGGTGGCCGGCGGCCTCGTGCTGCACGCGGTCTCGAGGGCCAGGCTCGTCGGCCAATTCAAGCAAGGCCTGCTCACACAGGCGAGGACACTCGCCGCCTCCATCGTGGTCGATGCCGGCGAGGTCGAGCTCGAATCGAGCGCCGCGGGCGGGCTGCCGGGTATCTACAGCATCGTCGATGCCGCCGGCGGCCGGGTCGCCGGCGCCGGCGAGTTCGCGTGGGAGAACGGACCGCCGCCCGCGCTTCGGCCCGGCGAGGTGGTCTGGTCCGCCGTCGAGCTCCCGGGAGATACCGATGGCCAGGCGGTCAGCATCCGTGTCGTAGCACTCCCCGAAGAGGAACCGCAGCAGGGCGGTGAGCCGGGCGAACCAGCGCCGGTCGTGACCCTGACATGCGTCGCCGATCGAGCGCCGCTCGACCACGCGTTGAGCGCCGTCGCGGCGGCCATCGTCGCCACTGGCGCATCGGTCCTCGTCGCGACGGCCGGGCTCGTCTGGTGGGGGGTGCGCACCGGCCTGCGCCCGCTCGACCGCCTCGCGGACCAAATGGGCAGAGTCCGCCCCGACGCGATCGCGCCCCTGCGCAACGAGGGCGAGCGGCCTTCCGAACTGCGGCCGGTTTTCGACGCTCTCGACCGATTGCTCGCACGCGTCGCCGAGACGATCGAGCGGGAACGTCGCTTCACCGACGCCGCGGCCCACGAGCTGCGCACGCCCATCGCCGAGCTGCGGACCACGATCGATGTCGCCCGACGCTGGCCCGAGCCGCAACGCCTGACCACCGCGGTCGAGCGGGCCGATCTCATCACCGACCGCATGGCTCGACTCATCGAGGCCCTGCTCCTGCTCGGGCGCAATCCGGCAGACCTCGCGACTGACGGTGAGCGGATGGTCGACCTCTGGGAGGCCGCGCGGTCGCAGGCCCAGCAGATGGGAGACGCCGCGGCTGCGGCGGGCATCAGCCTGACCGTTCGATCGCAGGCGCCCCGAGATGACAGCCCATGGCTGGTGCCCGAACCGGTGTCCACGATCGGTCTGCGCAATCTGTTCGACAACGCCTTGGAGTACACGCCGAGGGGGGGCGAGATTGCGATCGAAGTCGCCACGTCGCCGGGCGGGCGAACGTTGCGCATCAGCAATTGGCCGGTGTCACTCACTGAACCGCAGTTGGCGCAGCTCTTCGAGCCGTTCTGGCGGGCCGAGGCCTCGCGCTCGAGTCGAAGCCACAGCGGGCTCGGGCTCAGCGTGGTGCGCCATGTGTGCTCCGGTTGCGGCCTGGATTGCACCGCGGAGGTCCAGGACGGTGTCTTGTCATTCACCCTCACCGAACGACGCGACGCCGGAGCTGCCGGGGGGCCCGGCCATGCCTGAGATCGTCTGTTGTCAAACGCCTCCATCGCGGCCCCGGATCGCGGCCGGGCTTTCATGCCTGCTCGCCATATCGGGACTCAGCGGCTGCGAGTCGTACGTGCCCCACCCGCTCAGTCGAGATGCAGTCGATGCGGCGCTCGACCGGCCTCCGCTCGGGGAGCTTGCCCAGCGATACCAGGCCTCGCAGCACCCGCTGCTCCCACCCTGCGTCATCGACCCGTCGGACGGCATCGACCCTACGGAGGCCGCCTGCCTGGCGGTGGTGCTCAATCCCGACCTCCGGGCGGGGCGCGCGGGACGGGGCCTCGTCGCGGCTCAGCTCATCCAGGCGGGGCTTCTGCCCAACCCGCAGTTCAGCGCCTCGATCGATCAGCCTGCGGGCGGAGCCACCGACGGCGCGGTCACCGCGTACGGCATCGGCGTCGACTGGGAGATCAACGCGCTGATCGAGCACAACGCGGCCCTCGCCGCCGCGAGGGCCGACGACCGGGCCGCCCAGCTCGACATGGCCTGGGAGGAGTGGCAGGTCGCCTGCGCTGCCCGGCTCGCCGTCGTGCAGGCTGCGTGGCAGGACCAGATCCGCCAGGTGCTCTCGCAGGCCGCCGCGGGCGCGGACGCCGCCCTGGGAGACCTCACCCGCGCGCTCGACGCCGGGGAGGCGACCTCTCTCGACGTAGCGGCGGCGCGATCGACGCTCCACGGGTACCAGGCGCAGCTCCGCGAGGCGGAGCGTGCCGGGGCGCTGGCACAACTGGAGGTCAAACGCGCGATCGGGCTTCCGCCGGACGCGACACTCGTGCTGCGCGCGCCGCAGGTGGAGGCCGGCGCGGCCGACTCGACACTTGAATCGGCGTTCCGCGCTGCTCGTGACCGGAGGCTCGACCTCGCGGCCCTGCGGCTGGGTTACGAAGCGCAGGAGGAACGCGTACGCCAGTCGATCCTTTCGCAGTTCCCTCGCCTCAGCCTCGGACTGAACGGCGCCCGTGACACCGGTGATGTCCGGACGATCGGCTTGGGCGTATCGCTCGAGCTGCCCATCTTCGACCGGGGGCAGGGGCGAATCGCCGGGGCCCGCGCGACAAGAGCGCGGTTGTTTCAAGAGTATGTCGCGCGGGAGTTCGCCCTGCGGGCCGACCTCGGCGCGATCCTGACCGAGCTCGAGAGTCTCGGTCCCGAGATCGACAGCCAGGCTGCCGCGTTGGACGCCTCGCAATCGACGCTGGACATCATCGAGCGAGACGCCGCCCAGCACCTGGTTGACATCCTGAGCCTCGAGCAGCTGAGAACGGATGTCACGGACAATCGACTCGCGCTGCTGGCGCTGCAGCAGCGTCGAGCCGAGCTCCGCGTCGCGTTCGAGACCGAGTCGGGTTCGCTGGCCGGGGGAGGTGGATCATGAATCGAGGCCTGGTCGTCACGATCGTTGCTGTTGTCGCCACGGGCCTGGGCCTTGTCGGCGGGATACTGGCGGAGCGTGAGGGCCTCGTACCCTGGCGGACGCGGGCGCCCGGCCGCGTCGCCGAGCCCGCGCCCGCCAACCCGGACAACGCGTCGGAGCAGGCCCGCCCGGTGCGGGTCGCACGGACCGTTGCCGGCCACCTCCAGCAGACCGCGGAGTTGCTCGGGTCGGTCGAACGGATGCCGGGCGCGACCGAGACTCAGACGCTCGCCTGCGATGTGCGCATCGTGCAGGCGTTTGCCGTGGCCGGCCAACAGGTCGATCTCGGTGCGCCGATGCTGCACGTGGAGCCCACCCGCGGGGTCCTGAGCCAGATCGACGAGGCCCAGGCTGGGGTGGACGCGGCCGAGGCGGCGCTCGGGGCCGCCAATGCCCGCCTCGAGGCCAGGCTCGGCACGCGCACGGACGTCGTGCAGGCCGAGCAGCAGTTGCGGACCGCTCGGGTTCACCTGGATTCTCTGCGCCGCGCTCTGCCCGCCGAGGGCGGGCTGATCGCCGCCCCGCGCGGCGGCGTGGTGCTCAGCGCCGGATCACCGGCCGGGTCGGTTGTCCCGGCGGGCGAGGTGCTCTTTGAGGTCGCCGGTCGCGACGACGTGGCGGTGCGGTTCGGCGTACCCCTCGATGCCGTGGAGCACGTCTACCCCGGCACATCGGTGCGGGTGTCCGCGCCGATGGCCGCGTCGCTCGGCGAGGTCGAACTGACGCTCGATCGGCTGGAGCCGGCGGTGGATCCGGATTCCCGGGTGGTGACCGGCTGGACGACACGGATCGGTCCGGACAGCTGGTTGCCCGGCACCCCCGTGCGCGTGGTGGCCACGTTCGCCAGCCGCGACGGCATGCTCGTTCCGCGCGGCGCGTTGGTGCTGGGCGATGAGGGCGCCGGGGTATTCGTCGTGCGAGGAGGCGTTGCGAAGCGACTGGACGCCACGCTGCTCGCCGGCAACTCCGAGACGGTCTGCATCGAGGCGGCCGGGCTCGCGCCGGGCGATTCGGTCGTCACCCAGGGTGGCCCCGAATTGGAGGACGGGGTCGCGGTCCGCGTGGAGGGTGGTCGGTGACACTGCTCCAACGTCTGAGTCTCCGAGGCAGGGCGTTCGTCGTGCTCTTCGGAGAGGTGGCGATCGCTGGCCTGTTCGCCGCGATGCGCCTGCCGGTCGCGTTGTTTCCCCAGGTCAGCTTTCCCCGCATCGTCGTCTCGATCGACGCGGGCGATCGCCCCGCCGACCAGATGCTGGCGAGCGTCACGATGCCCGGCGAGGAGGCGCTGCGCGCCGTCCCGGGCGTCAAGAACCTCCGATCACAGACCAGCCGAGGCAGCGCGGAGATTTCGCTGGATTTCCCGTGGGGGGCGGACATGACCAGCGAACTGCTGCTGGTCGAATCCGCCCTGAGCCAATTGGCGCCGGACCTGCCGGCCGGGACGCGGTTTGAGGCCCGCCGCATGGACCCGACGGTCTTCCCGGTGGTCGCCATCTCGCTCGTCTCGGACACTGAACCCACCACGAAGCTCTGGGAGCGGGCCTCCTTCGAACTCCGCCCCGAGTTGCTCGCCGTGGATGGCGTCGCCCGCGTCGAACTGCTCGGGGGCGCACGGGAAGAGTTGCAGATCGTGATCGACCCGGTCAGGCTCGCGGCCGCCGGCGTGACGATCGAGGATGTCGCCGGCGCCGTCGGCACGTGGAGTTCGATCGAGGCGCTCGGGCGCGTCGAGGACTTCTACAGACTCGATCTGGTGATCACGGCTCCGCAGGTCACCAGCGCGGCGGACCTCGAAGGGCTCGTGCTCAGGTCCGACGGGCTGGCCGTCACCCGTCTCGGCGACGTTGCCACCGTCCGCCCCGCGCCCGAACCGGTTTGGACGCGGGTGACGGCCGACGGGCGCGAGGCCGTGCTGCTCCAGGTGTACCAGCAACCGGGCGGGAACACCGTCGCCATCTCGGCGGATGTCACCCGCGCACTGGCCACGGAGCGCACCCGGCTTCCGGCGGGTGACACCCTCTCGGTCTGGTACGACCAGAGCGACCTGATCCGGGCGTCGGCGGCCAGCGTGCGTGACGCGGTGATCGTCGGAACCATCCTCGCGGCGCTCGTGCTGCTCGGCTTTCTGCGGAGCTTCAAGCTCACGCTCATCGCGATCCTGGTGGTGCCCAGCGTGCTCGCCTCGGCGTGTCTGCTGCTGCTCGTCCTCGGCCAAAGCCTCAACATCATGACGCTCGGGGGATGGCGGCCGCGGTCGGCCTCATCATCGACGATGCGATCGTCGTCGTCGAACACATCGTGAGCAGGCTGCGGGGCGAAGGCCCGACGGGCGCCGAGGATCACCGGAGCCGGGTGTTGGGCGCGGCGGGAGAGTTCGGGCGCCCGCTGATGGGGGCCTCGCTGGCCACCATCATCATCTTCCTCCCCCCGGTGTTCCTCACGGGAGTGACCGGCGAGTTCTTCAAGGCCCTGTCGCTGACAATGGCGATGAGCCTGATCATCTCCTTCGTCATCGCGTACCTCGCCATCCCGGTGCTCTCGGCCCGACTGCTCGGCGCGAGGGACGCCGAGCGTGAGGACTCGGGTCCGATCTTCCGCCTGATCCAGGGCTTGTTCGCCTGGATGCTGCGTCTCCTGATCCGGGTGCGTTGGATCGTGCCCCTGGTCTGCCTGGCGTGGCTGGGCGCGGGGTATCTGGCGTTCAAGGGGTTGCCGACCGGGTTCATGCCGCCGATGGATGAGGGCGGCTTCGTGCTCGACTACGTGACGGAGCCGGGCACCTCGCTCTCGGAGACCGATCGAATCATCCGGCAGGTCGAGCGCGTCCTGCAGGAAACCCCGGAGGTCGCGACCTACTCCAGGCGTACGGGCGCGCAGCTTGGCGGCGGGCTGACCGAGGCCAACGAGGGTGATTTCTTTGTCAGACTGCACGGAGCGCCGCGCCGAGGGATCGAGGACATCATGGCGGACGTCCGCCGGCGGATACAGGGGCAGGCACCCGGCGTCGATGTCGAGCTCCTCCAGCTCATGGAAGATCTGATCGGCGATCTCACCGCCGTGCCCCAGCCGATCGAGGTCAAGCTCTCGGCAACTGACCCGGCGATCCTCGAATCCGAGGCGGTCCGGGTCGCCGAGCGCTTGAGGACACTCCCGGGCATCGTCGACGTCAACAACGGGCTCCACATCGCGGGCGATGCGCTCGAGATCCGCGTCGATCAACACCTCGCGGCGCTCTACGGGATTGATCCGGAGCGCGTGAACTCGCAGGTCGGGACGCTCCTGGCCGGGAGCGTGGTCGGCAGCATCATCGAGCAGCCCAAGGTCATCGCGATACGACTCTGGACGCGCCCGAGCGAGCGGGCAATCGAGGACGACGTCGGCGACTTCCGGCTTGCGACAGCCTCGGGATCGACCGTGCTCCTCCGGCAGATCGCGACCATCGAGCGGGTCGCCGGTCAGCCGACCATCAGCCGCGAGGGTCTGCGCCCGACCGTCTCTGTCACCGCCAGGACCGAGGGGGTCGATCTGGGAAGCGCCGTCCGCACCGTGCGGGCCTCGCTCGACCAGTCCGGCGCCTTGAGCCCGGGCGTTTCCTACCGTCTCGGCGGGCTCTACGGCGAGCAACAGCGGGCATTCCGCTCGCTCGGCGCCGTGTTCGCGGCGGCGGTGCTGCTGCTCGGCGTGCTGGTGCTCTTCATGTACGAGAGCATCCGGGTCGCGCTGATGCTGACCCTCTCCTGTCTGCTGACGATCCCCGGTGTGGTGCTCGGGCTGCGTCTGACCGGGACACAACTGGACATCTCCTCGATGATGGGCTTTGCCATGATTGTGGGCGCTGCCGCGGAGATCGGGGTGTTCTACGTCTCCGAGGTGTTTCGTCAATCGGGTGACGGTGCGAGGGACACGGAGGCCCTCGTGAGCGCGGCCATCGCCAGGCTCCGCCCGATCTCGATGACGAGTCTGGCGGCTATTCTCGCGATGCTGCCGCTGGCGCTCAACATCGGCGAGGGCGCGGCGATGATTCAGCCGCTGGCGATCGCGATCATCAGTGGTCTGGCGGTTCAGGTGCCGATCATTCTTGGGCTGCTCCCGGCGCTCCTGGTCGTGACGCACGGCCGGCGGCGGAGCGAGGGCTAGGCGCGCTGCGCAGGTCGGGCCGAATCGCCCGCAACCCCGGGTGGCGCCGCTCGCCGCCACCCGCTCGCTCCCTCATTCCGAAGTGCGGAGCCAACAAGAAGCGTGCGGCCATCCATCCCCGCGCACTGCGTGGCAACGGGCCCGGCGCTCTCGCCTACCCCCGCCGCCGGCGCGCACCGAAGAGGAAGGCGGCGGAGCCGAACAGCAGCGCCGTCGGTGGTGTCGGGACGGGCAGGTGCCACACGATGGCGTCCCAGCCGCCGCGGAGCGAGTTGGAGGCCCGCCCAGCGACCCAGACGCCCTCGTCGTCGGTGTACACCTCGAACGCATGGGAGGTGGTGTAGTAGTCCGGGAGCACCGAGTGCAGATCGACATAGCTCTCCGGGGTGCCCTCCCAGAGCGCGGCGAACTGGCCAAAGTTGATGATGTACCCGACCTGGTACGTGCCGTCGGTGTCGAGCAGTGTGGAGCCGAGGAGCGAGGGGTCCGGGTGCAGGCTGCGGAAGGTGTCGGTCGAGCCGTCCCAGATCGCGGCCCAGTTGACCCCGCTGAGGTGGGAGACCGCGAAGCCACCCTGCTGCCGGCCGTCCGGGGAGATGCAGTTGGTGAAGGTGCTCCCAAAGCCGTCGCCCACGGCTTGGAGCGGGGTCCAGGAATCGGCCGAGCCCTCCCAGTAGCCCCCGCTTCCGCCGAAGAGCGTCTCCACATAACCGACTTCTCGCCCACCGCCGATGTCGAACGCCTCGGACTGGGTGGCCCAGTTCGGGTGGAGTGAGACGGCGCTGCCAGCGTCCCCCGACCACATGAACGCCCTTTGAGCGCCCTGCGAGGTCTCCCCGAAGCCGACCTGGTGCTCGCCGTCGGTGCCGAGCGCGTAGGAGATCCGCATCCCGGCGGGGTGGAGACTGACGAAGCCGGCGGCGGAGTTGTCCGTCCAGAGCCCGGCGCGGATTCGCCCGTTCAGGACGGTATGGCCGACATGCTGCGCGCCGGATGTGGCATTGATCCGCGAGGCTTCGAAACCGTCGGGGTGCACGTCGATGAGGTCGTCGGGCGTGAGGCCCGTCCAGACCGCCGCGTGGTCGTCCGAGCCATTGCCCGAGCCGAAGTAGCCCGCGGTGAGTCCCGCGCCGTGCGTCGCCTGGGCGATATAGGACCCCTGGCCACCGGCGTTCAGGACGGAGTACTGCCAGCCCACCGGACCGGCGAGAGCGGGAAGAGCCATAGCGCAGAGGGTCACCACATGAGCGTCGAGCGGTCGGGACATGCCTATCTCCTCGTGTTGCGAGCGTCCGCCTCTTGGGCGTGAAGCCCGGCCCGGGGGTATGTGGGCTGGGCGGCCGCCCACCGCGTTGCGGGGGCAGGCCGGAAGTACGTTCGCAACCGCCGGCCGCGGGGTTGCAGCCCGAAATGGGGAAGCCGATGCCGGTGGCCGTGGGGATCAGAGGCCGGTCGAGCGAGCGAGACCGGCGGACGACGGCAGGAGAGCATCGCACGCCCGCCACCGAGCGGGGGCCGGCAGGTGGCCCGGGTGCGAGGGCCGGACCGCGGTGGCGATCTCAGACCGGGCCACCTAGAACCGAGCGCACCCGCGGGGGCTCGGCGGACTGGCCGAACGGTCAATGCAGTTCACAATCCGAGCGCTCGCTCAAGGCCAAGCTCGCAACCGAGCACCGTCGCCTCGCCCCGCGCCGGCGTGGCCCCGCGCACCGCCCCAACGAGGCTCTCGACCTCTACCCCTCCACTGCCTCGCCGTTGGCCTTCAGCTTCACCGCGACATTCCCCCGCGTGGCCTTCGAGTAGGGACAGATCGTGTGCGCCTTGGCCACCAACTGCGCCGCCTGGGCCTGCGCGACGCCCTTCAATTCCGCGTTCAGCGTCGCATCGATGAAGAAACCGCTGTCGTCCTTGTTCAGGTTGACCACGGCCGTCACCTTGACGTCCGCCCCCTTCAGCGGCACTTTCGCCAGACCCGCCGCGGCGAGTATCGCGCCGCCGAAGCAGGCCGAATAGCCGGCCGCGAAGAGCTGCTCGGGGTTGGTCCCCGGGCCGTTCGATCCTGGGGGAGAGAGCGCCAGATCGATCTTCCCGTCCGGGCTCGTGGCCCGACCCTCGCGTCCGGCGGTCGTGCTGGCGGTTTCCGATGCAAGTACGGTCATGGATTGTCCTCTCTTTTAAAGCCCCCAGATCAACATCTCAACTCTACGCCTCCTCAGCAACGCACATTTTGGTACGCTCTCGGGGCAGTTCGGGGCTTCAGTCCGGCACCGCCGTTCGCCCTGGGCCGCTCCCCGCAGAGAGAGAAAGAGAGACCAATATGACCACGCTTCGCACGACCGCCGCGCTGGCCGCCCTCCTCGCCGTCGCCGGCGTCGCCCGCGCCGACTTCACCGGCCAGACCATTCTCGGCCCGCTCTCCAACGGCAGCCTCGTCTCCGGTGACACCACGGGTCACTCCGACGACAACGACGGCTTCTCCAGCGGCACGCATATCTTCGATATCTGGGACGGCGGCGACGATGTGTGGCAGATCGACTGGCTCGGCGGCAACCTGACCGTCAACCTCACGTCGCTCAACGGATCCGACAACGATCTTTTCCTCTACACCCCTGACAGCTACGACGACTCGGGGAACTACAGCATCGTGGGCGCCTTCGACACGGTCACCGAGTTTGGGGCCGCCCCCGGCACCTACTTCGTCGTGGTGGACTCGACCTTCTTCACCGAGGGCGCGTACAACCTCGAAGTCATCCCCGCCCCCGCCACCGGAGCGGTCTTCGGGCTCGGCCTCCTCGGCCTCACCCGCCGCCGCCGCTGATCACGCGGGCACAGGAGCCGTGTTGTGCGCCAGCTCCGCGTCGGCAACGACGTGGCTGTCGGCGGCACCGCGCCCGTCGCGTCGGATGGATTGATCGGCGCGCCGCATCAGACCGAGCCGATCACCCTCGCCACCTGCAGGCTGTCCGCATGCGGCTGGAATTCCGCGGTCTTGCTGTCGGCCAGCCGCCACGCGTGCACCGGCCGCGTCCGCTGCGCCCGGCGGACGACCGACCCGCGCGGAGCCGCCGCGCGGGTCGCTGCCGCTTACCGAGGACCGGCTCCCTGCCCGCGGGGGCTACCGTCGGCGCCGCACCACGAGGCCCCCCAGCACCAGAAGCCCCGCCGGGGCCGGCACCGCGACGTACGTCCGGAACACCATGTCGAATTCGGTCTCGTAGCTCCCCGAGGGATCATTGAGCCCGAACACGCCGCGCGCGTAGGGGTTGTACGCCCCGATGCACACGCCGTACGGATCGGGCAGTGTGTTCGGGTTCGGCGTGAACTCGAAGGTGTACTCGAGCCCAGCCGTGACCGGGACGCTCACGGTCCAGTCGTTCCAGGTCGGGCCCTGCTGCGTGATCCCGATCACCGGCACCGGGCGCTGCTGCAGCAGGGAGCCCTGGGTGCCGCGCCCCTCGTAGATCCGCAGCGTGCCGTCACCCGACATGTCGTTGAAGAACCCCATATCGATCTGGTCGAGCGTGCCGGTCTTGCCCGCGGTGAACGCCTGCCACACCGTGTAGCCCGGGAGGGTCCGGGCGCTGGTGCCGCCGTTGTAGAGCAGGTTCTCCTGATCCACGACGCCGCCGAGCACAACGCCCGAGGCGCTCGCCATCACCACCAGGGAAACCAAGGCCGCACGATGCATGTCAACCCGTGACGCCATGACTGATCCTCTCTCTCCGATCTCGCGAAGTATCGCGCACCTCCGGGTGCGCTGACCCGCGCGCCGGCGCCGCGGCCAGGGCCGCGGATGCGCCGACAACCCTCACTGGCAAACGCCGGGCCAGAGGCGCGAGGCCGCTGACGCCCTTTAACTGATAGCGGAGGCCTTTATCGCTCAAGTGCGTTGCGCCGATCGTGGCCAATTCTCACCACCTTCGGCCAGACCACGCCACGCCGCCGACTTTGATTGGGCTGCCGCCAGACCAAGCGCTTGGCACCATGAACCCACACCCGTGTGGGAGGGATTATCCGCATAAATACCGTACATATGCCATTTCGCGGATGTCCCCGCCTTCTGGCACTCACGCGGAAGGGCATTGGCGCGCGGTCCACAGAGGTCTGCGGGAGGGGCGAGAGTGGCTGGACGTGGGGTGGGAGTGGGGCAGGATCCGGGAGGGTTCCGGGGAACGACTTCAACGCTCGACGAGCGGAGCCTTCACGATGAACCGGCTGCCGGTTCCGCCGCGGCCACGACAGAGGTATCCGGCCGCTTCGAGCTCGCGCAGGCCCGCGAGTATGGCTGCTGGGGGCGTCCTGAGCTCGCGCCCGAACCAATCGCTCATTTCTTTCGGGGTGCTGTCGACCGCCCAGCCCGCATCCCGGCGAAACGCCAATTCCAGCACGCCTCTGAGGACCCCCTGCGCCGGCGCGGACAATCTGCGCCACTCTTCCGAAGCGGTAAATGAGTCTGTCAATGCTGGTTGCAAGGGCCCACCTTTCGTTCGCCGATTGCCAGCCGCGCCCCCGACGGCACGGCCGGTGCCGCGGGCAGGGGCGTCTCGCCAAGATTATTCTAGGGGACCGTCCGGCTCAGACCGAACGATTCCTCGGGAAACCGGGCCTCGGCCGGATATCCGGACCGAATGCGACCAATCCGCGTGATCTCACGATGCCGCAGTTGCGATGCCAGATCGAGCAGTTGGAGCCTCCCGGGACGGAGGGCGATCTCCGGTCATTGGGCGAGCTGCTCCTGGATGCGGTGGATTCCGGGGCCGCGGTGAGCTTTCTCTCGACGCTCTCGCGCGCGGCCGCCGAGGGTTGGTGGCGCCGCACCCTCGCCGGATCCGACGCTCGCGCGATCTTCCTGATTGCCCGGGACGATCAGGGCATCGCAGGATCGGTGCAGTTGCACCCGGCGTGGGCGCCCAACCAGCCCCACCGCGCGGAGGTCGCCAAGCTGCTCGTCCATCGCAGGGCTCGGCGCGCGGGCCTTGGAGCGGAGCTCATGCACGCCGTGGAGCGATCGGCGCGGGGCGCGGGATTCGGGCTCCTGACTCTCGACGCCAAGGGTGGCGGCGCCGCCGATCGGCTGTATCGACGTCTGGGCTGGACCTGCGCCGGAACGGTCCCGGGGTTCGCGTTCGATCCCGACGGCACGACGCTCCATGATGCGGTCATCTTTTACAAGCCGCTTAGCATGCCGATCACCGCTTCGGGCGTCTGACGCCAGCCCGGGAGCGCAGCGTTCTGCTGAACCATTCGGCATGCGGGCGTCGTGGCGCGGGCGAGGACCCTCCGGATGGGAACTCGCGCTCATTTGGCGGGCGTCGTGTCCGATCCGACGATCCCCACCTGCACCGTGCGGGGGAAGATATTCGTAAAGGTCAGGCCGTCGGGGCGCACGATGTCCGAGGCGGTGAGGGTGTATTCCGAGGAGCCTTCCGCGAAATCGAAGGCCCCGACATGGACGGCCACATCGTCCCGGCCGACGAGGTAGAACGCCCGCCGCGGCCCGGACAAGATCACCTTGATCATCCGCGGCTCGACTTTCTGGACGCGTAGGCCGTCGTCGAGGCCGACGAATTCGACCGGCACGACATAGGACCGGTACTCGGTCTCCCCCTCGTGGGCAAAGACGAACCAGAGCGCGTATGCCGCCACCACCGCTGTGATCCTGGGGCGCATCTCGGGCCACGACCAGAAGCGGACCGCCCGCGCGGGTGAGCCGCGGGTCTCGCGCAGGAAGTCTTCGACCGTGCGCTGGAGGTCGCCCACGTCGTCGAGTTGGCGGAGGCTCCCGAGGGTCGCGATCGAGATGCGTCCCCGCTCTTCCGAGACGACCAGGCAGAGTGCGTCACAGCGTTCGGCCAGGCCCAGTGCTGCGGCGTGGCGCGTCCCTCTCTGGTGGAGCTGCTCGAAGTCCGTGGAGAGCGGGAGGTGTGCCTGAAAGGTCGCGATGCGGTCGCCGTCGATCACAACCGCCCCGTCGTGACCGGGCGAATGCGGATCGAAAATGCTGAGCAGCAGTGCCTCGCTGATCTGTCCGCCGATCGCGGTGCCGCCGGTGAGGTGCCGGTGCAGATCGTCCCGCCCGCTGAGCACCACGAGCGCGCCGTGCTTTCGCTTCGCCAGTTCGTGCAATGCCGCGACGAGCGGCGTGGTCCAGCCCGTCGGCTCGCCCGCGGCACCCCCGCCTCGCCGTCGGCGCGATCCCAGCCCGGCGAGGAACCGCTCCATCGCGTTCCGCAGCTCGCCGTGGTACATGATCACAAGGGCCACGCCCAGGATGGCGATCGAGAGTTGGAACAGATAGACCGTCAGGCGCAGCCCCGCGACCTGCGCGATCGTGTAGACGAGGGCCAGCGCCACGAGCAAGGCTGCGATGCTCCGGACCCGCACCCGTCGGAGCCCGAGGAGCAGGCCGTAGACAAAGAGCGACACGAGGGCGATGTCGACGGCGTCGGGCAGGGTCAGATCGATCAGGGCTCGCAGGAGTGGCATGGGATGCGGGCACTCTACCCGAGCCCGTGGTTCGCACAGGGGAGGCCATCCGCGTTCCGGCGGCGGCGGCGCGCCGAACCCGGGGATGGCCCGCCCCATCCCTCCGCGGGATCATGCTCGCGAGAGCCGTCCGATGCTTTCACGGGCTGGGCCACGAGCCCGGGCCGGGCTCTCGCTACATCCCGAGGAGCATGCGGAAGAGATCGACCAGGTACTGCCAGGTGTCATCGACCGGGCCGTGGGCATGGCCCTCGCTGAGGGCTTTGCCGAGGGCGGTCGTGGCGGTCAGGCAGAGCAGCAACACGGCTGCGGAGGTGCCGCGGGTCCGAGCGGACATTTGGCGGCTTGCCGGGGTTGTCCCCGGGGCGGCTCTGACGAGCTTTTTGATGAGCACAGCGGCACTCTTCCGATATCAGGTCCGCCAGAGAAGCTTGCGGAGTCCCGGGCGGCGCACGAGGTGGTGCCGTTTCCTTGGCGTCCGTCCATGGGAGCGTGAATCCGTGCTCCGCGCGGCGGCATTCTTATCCATTTTTCCACCGGCGGCAAGCCGGGGAGCTTGCGGAGCGAGTTCTCCACAACAGGTTGGAAACGCCGATCGTGAGCCAGACTGCCTCCCAGCCCTTCCACCCCGATCGCGAAGCGCTGGCCCACTTCATCGAGACCCACCGGTCGCAGATCAAAACGCGGTTCCGCGAGCGGTTCGCCGCGGGCGCCATGCGCTTTTACGACTCGAGCGACTTCCTGGCGACGGTCTTCCGGCGGGCCGATTCCTTCACGACGCGGCTGGACACGGTCACGGCCCGTGATATCCGTCGCCTGCTCAGGGAGATCATGCTCGAGGCACTTTCCGACTGCGCCCGAACCGAGTTGCAGGACCGCCGTCTCCGGCAGGGACTGCGCCGGGCCGATCCGGATCGGAGCGGCGCCCGCGAGCCGGACGATCGGGTGGATCTGCCGAGGCTGGGCCTTTCGAACGACGAGATGGAGCTTGCACGACTGCACGCCGGCGGCCTCCAGCACAGCAAGGTCGCGACCATCCTCGGCCTGTCGGCGCCCGCTGTTCGCATGCGCTGGCACCGGCTCCTCGAGAAACTCCGGGCTTCACGGGGCTTGGACGAATGATCCGCCCCCCTTCTAGCGCCGCGACGCCGCTCCGCCCCGGGGCGACCGGCTCCGAGTCGGAGGTCGCCCGCCTGATCGACTATCTGACCGGCGGGGTGGCGCCCGGGACGGACTCGCCCCCGGCGGCCGGGCTGTGGATCATGGGCTCGGTCGGTCCGCTGCTGGCTGATGGCGAGCCGCGGTATCGGCTGCTCGAGACGATCGGCCAGGGCGCGACTGCCACCGTCTACGAGGCGACGGACCGCCTGCTCTCGACCGAATCGAGCGAGGCCCTTGTCGCGGTGAAGGTCTCCCGGTGCGACCGTGAAGGGGACGCCGAGGGCCTCCTGGCCGAGGCTCGCAATGCGCGGCGTGTGGAGCATCGGAACGTGCTCCGGGTGCTCGATTGCGGCCGGACCGCTGATGGGCGCGTTTTCACGGTGCTGGAATTGATTGAGGGTCCGACCCTTGAAGGGTTCCTTGCTTCTTCACCCGGGCCGGGACGCCGCGAGGTCGTGCGCCTGCTGGTCGGCGCGGCGCGGGGGCTTGAGGCGATCCACGCTGCGGGGCTTGTGCACTGCGACCTCAAGCCCGCGAACATGCTCGTGGGTCCGGACGGGACGGTGCGGATCGCCGACTTCGGCGCGGCAACCGCACAGACTCGCAAGGCTCCGCTCGCGGACGCCGCCACGCCGGACGCTCGGGGCACGCTTGCCTTCATGGCGCCGGAGCAGTTTCGGCTGGAGCGCGGTGCGCTCACGCCCTCGTCCGACATTTTCTCGTTTGGCGCGACGCTCTTCTGGGCCCTCACGGGTGAGGCGGCCGCGGGCGGCTGCTCGCTGGAGGCGCTCTCAAGCCTGAGTACGCCGGAGGGGCTTCGCCCGGAGCAGCTTGACCGGCGGCTGCGGTTGGCGGGGGTCGAGCGCGATCTTCGCGCGATCACGGTCCGCGCGTTGGCCCCCGCGCAGCGCGACCGTTACGGCTCGGCGGGGGTCCTGGCGGGAGAACTGGAGTTGTGGCTTGCGCGCCGGCCTCTGCTCTGGACCCGGTCCGGTCCGGTCCGGCGCACACGCCTCGCGGCGCGTCGGCACCCGGTCGCGGCGGCGGCGATCGTGCTCGCGAGCCTCGGGGCCGCGGCGGCGGTCGCGGCGCATGCTGATGCGCGCCGATTGGGGCGTGAGGCCGAGGTCCAGCGCAACGAGCTGCTGATCGAGAAATCCAAGCGCGAGACGGATGCGGCGTGGCGCAAGCGCTCGCTCGACAGCCTGATGAAGCTGATGTCGGGCTTCCGCTCGGCGAAGGAGCAGGGTCTGGCGTCGGAGGTGCTGACCTCGCTGTGGGTGCTGGAGTGGGCGCACGGCCCGACGCTGCTCGAGGACCCGGGCGCCGTTGGGGCGATCTGGGCGACTCGTATCGAGGTGCTCCAGAGTCTCCACGAGGAGGCGCGCGCGCGCGGCGGCGCAGACAGTATCGAGGCACGCTTGATGGAGCCATCTCTTTCGCTCTGGCTGCTCCGGGACGGGCGTCCGGAAGAGGCGCGACCGATCTTGGACGACGCGATCCGCTTCTGGGAACACCATGCGGCGGCGAACGACTCGTGGCTGCTGGAGCTGGGCACGCTGCGTGCGGCGGCGGAGGTGATGTCGTTGCGCCGCACCGCGTCGGTTCGCTCCTTGACACGGGACGAAACGGAGCATCTCGCCTCGGGCGAGACGATCCTGGCCGGGGCGAGGGACGCGCTCAGAGCCGACAAGGGTCCGGTGGCGCAATTGGTGCGTGACGTCCTGGGTAACGCCCCAGCAACCGGCAACTAGCGGAGACCGGCACAGCCCTCCGAGGCCGTTCAGGCGGGGTTGGCGGCGCCATCGCTTTCTCTTAGCTATTTTTACACATTCTGTCCAATTGGACGTTGCGCGATGCCGATGATAACGGCCCGGTCACTGCCGCCGGGAGGGGAGAGAGCAGATGCGACCGGATGCCGTTTGGCACGGAGAGTCGGAGCGCGCGCACTTGGCGCGAGCCCTGGAGCGGATCGGGACGCGGCTGACCGATGCCGCTCCACTGGCTCGGATCGGCACGCTGATCCCGCACCCTCGCGTGGCGGCATCGATGCGCCGCGGCGCCGACGCGGCGACCAATGAGCTGTTCACGGATATCGAGACCGCCCCCGATGGGGGGCCGATGGTGTGTGTGCCTCGGCTACGTCTGTGTCTCGGCGCGTGAATCCCGGCCGGGGCGCCGCGCACTTCCCGGCGCACAAGGACGTGTCCGCCCCACAGCGGCCAAAGGCGGCGGGCGCCGAGCGGCTTCATAGTTGTTTGCACACAAACGGATGCCGCCTCTGGCGAACTCGGGGCGCTGAATACGAGCCCTTGGCTCGACGCGCCCTAAACTGATCCTCGATTCGGACATCCGAACGCAGAGGAGACTCCGCATGCGCGCGACGGTATCAACCGTCGTCTTGGGCGTGATGTGCGCGGCCTTTGCTCCCGCGGTAAACGTCCAGCCATCGGCCCCGCTTGCGGCGATCTCGCCCCACCACGTGATCCGGAGCTTTGACATCGGTGGTGACGGCGGCTGGGACTTGTTGGCGGTGGATGCGGATGCCGGGCGCTTGTATGTGCCGCGGAGTACGCACGTCATGGTGGTGAGCACCGAGAGCGCAGAGATTGTCGGCGATATCCCGGACACTGCGGGTGTTCACGGCGTCGCACTCGCGCCTGACCTCAACACGGGCTTCACAAGCAACGGAAGAACTACCAGCGTGACTGTGTTTGATCTGAAGAGCCTCGGGAGGTTGGGCACCATCAAGGCCGGTGACAATCCGGACGCGATAGCCCACGACCCGGCCACAATGAGGGTCTTCTGCTTCAACGGCCGCAGCAAGGACGCGACGGTCATCGACGCGAACGATCTGTCGGTTGTCGGAACCGTCTCGATCGGCGGCAGGCCGGAGTTGGCCGCCGTGGACGGTACGGGGGCTCTGTTCGTCAATCTCGAAGACACGAGCGAGGTTGTGCGCATCAACGCCGAGACGCTGGAGATCGAGCATCGTTGGCCGCTCGCGCCAAGCGAGGAGCCACAAGCTTGGCGATCGATACGGTGCACCACCGGCTGCTTTCGGCGTGCGCGAATCAGAAGATGGTCGTCATGGAAAGCGACAGCGGGAAGGCGCTCGCGACTGTCGCCATTGGCGAGGGAGTGGACGGCGCCGAGTTCGACCCCGCGGGGTTCGCGCTGGCCTCGGGGGGCGACGGCGCGCTGACGGTGATCGGGACGGCCGACGGCGCGTTCGCCGTTTCGGAATCCCTCACAACGGCGCCCAGAGCCCGCTCGATGGCGATCGACCCCAAGGCCCACCGGGTCTACCTGCCCACGGCCGAATTCGAGGCGCCCATGGCCGGTGGAACCGGCCGCCCCGCGATGAAACCGGGGACGTTTCGGATTGTCGTCGTCGGCACATGAGTGCGGACCTCGGCGGTCGGCGCCATCGGATACTTCCAATATGGGCGGAGCATCGGGCGCTCCCGCCCCGGCAGCGATCGAGGGCTTGATTGTCGATGGCGGGGAGTCGCGCCACGCGGAGATGCCGCCGAGCAAATCGTGGAGGAGGTTGATCGGCGAGAGTTGTTGCACACGGAGCACCGCCCCGCCGACTACCAGCCCGAACTCCTCACTCGCCACCTTGCCTGCTCCACCGCGTTGCTCCGGACCACCGCGGGCCAATTTGCTGGTGGTTCGATCGTCAGACCCTGAAAGCGCTCCACGAGAAGGGCCGCCGCGTCCCCTCCCGGGATCGCGGCGGCCCATGATCATGCGCCGTTCGCGGCTCAGCAGCCGGAGGCCCAGGCGTTGAGGAACAGGAGGACGTCGAGTGTGTTCACGGTGCCGTCGCCGTTGACATCGGCCTTCGGGGCGTGGGCGACCCAGTCATTGAGGAAGGCGAGGACGTCGAGGGTGTTGACGATGCCGTCACCATTCCAGTCGGCGATGCAGGGGGTGCACGCGGGGCTGAAGCAATGGGCGAGATCCTTCGTGGGGATGTCGGTGAAGGTGATCGGCCACGCCTTGGGGGCGGGCATGGAGATGGGATCGGGGTTCACGGCGTAGGGCTTGAGCGGGTACTGCTTGGGGACGAAATCGGGGTCCTTCTCGCGGCAGCCGGTGACACCCTTCTCGTTGCTCTTGATGAGATAGCCATCGCCGGCGCCGAAGCCGGGGGGCGGCGAGGCGGGGTCTGCGGCTCCGGCGATGGCCTGGCCGCACCCGATGTCCATCGCGACGATGGAGCGTCCCTGGGTGTCGTCGTCGTACATCTTGAGGAAGTCGACGGCCATGATGGCCGGGACGGCGGCCTGCATGGCGCGGGGGAGGCCGGACTGGTCGAGGACGTGGCCGGCGATATAGAGGGGCCCGCCGTTGGCGCGGAAGTCGGCGGCGCGGTACGCGGGCTCGATGGAGTTTCCGCCGGGGAGATCGATGAAGAAGTTGCCGGCGGGGGCGCCGAACAGGTCGAGGGCGAGGATGTTGAGGGCGGGATCGGTCGAGCCGGCGGGAATCTCGATGCGCCCGGTCATGAAGGCCTGGACACCGTTGGTGGTGATGGCGGCGCCGGTGCCGGCCCAGGCGGGGTTCGCGCCGGGATTGAGGTTGTAGCCGATCGCGGGCGCGACGGGGTTGCCGTTGAAGTCCACTCGCATGAAGAAGGGCTCGACGAAGGCGGCGCCGTTGCCGTTGTCGGTGCGCCGGATGGTGCCGCTGATCAGCGCGTCGGCGGCGCCGGTGGGATCGGGGACCACATCGGTGAAGCCGACCTGCACGTTGTAGCCGGCGAGGCCGAAGGCATACTGCTGGCTGACGATCGGGGCGCCGACGGCCGCGTCGGCACGGTGGAATGTCGGGAGGGACTGGTAGTTGCTGGTAAACACGAGGGTGTTGCTCGCGCGGTCGTAGTCCATGGAGACGCCCGGGTCGGGGACGTTGACCGGGTCGGAGCCGGCGGTGCCGGGGTAGGCCCACGCGGCGATGGGGTTGCCGGCCGGATCGAGGCGGAGGAGACCTGTGGTCCACCCACCGCCGGCGGCGTCGGTCTGGCAGCCCACGGCGAAACTCCCGTCGGGGAGCGTCACGATGCTGTAGCCGACGTCGCGGCCGGTGTTGCCGTAGGTGCGGGCCCAGACGACGTTGCCGTCCCGATCGAAGCGGACGACGTACACCTCGAGGCCCTTGCCCGTGAGCTGGCGGACGCCGGCGGCGACGGTCCCGCCGTCGCGTGTCTGGTCGATGGCGTTGAAGTGCTCGGCATCGGTCGAGCCGACGAGACGCTGGAAGATCTGGGCGTGGGCGAGCGGGCGGCGGCGCCGGCGAGGGCGACGAACGCGGCGGCTTGGAGGCCGATGGATCGGTTGCGGTGGTTTGCCATGATTCTCAATCCCTTCCTGGTTTCGGACTTTCCTCTCTCACACCGGCGGACGCCGTTCGCCCGCCGGACACCGACGGGAGGCACGTCGGTCAGGGGGTGAGCGAGGGGCGCGGGCATGGCTCACGCTCGGGAAAGAATATTTTCGGACCTCGTCAGTCGGCCCGCCAGAACCGGGGGCTGAGCAGGACGATGATGGCGAAGACCTCGAGCCTGCCGAGGACCATGAGGAGGCTCAGCACGACCCTGCTGGGGGCGCTGAACCAGCCGTAGTTCTGGATCGCGCCGACCTGGTCGAGGCCGGGGCCGACGTTGCAGAGTGTGGCGACCGCGGCGGTGGCGGCGCTGGAGTAGCGGCAGTCGAGCCGTGGGTTGAGCTGCTCGAAGAGCATGACCGCGCCGGAACCGAAGACGAAGAGCATGATGAAGCCGAGGGCGAAGGCGAGCGTGCCGAGCTTGAGGTCGGTATCCATGGGGCGGCGCCCGAGGCGGAGGGGTCGGAGGACGTGGGGGCGGAAGACGTGCTCGATCTCGGCGAGGAGGATGCGGAAGGCGACCCAGACGCGGATGACCTTGATGCCGCCGCCGGTCGAGCCGGAACACCCGCCGACGAACATGAGCAGGATGAGGACGGCGTGGGCGAGGAAGGGCCAGGCGTTGTAGTCGCTGGTGCAGAACCCGGTGGTGGTCTGGACGGAGACCGTGGTGAAGAGACCCTGGCGGAGGGATTGTCCGGCGGAGGCGGCGAGGTGCTGGCCGGTGGTGAGCGTGATGGGCTGGCCGTGCCACCAGACGGCTGCGCCGACGAGCAGCGATCCGCCGAGGAGGAGGGCGAGGTAGGCGCGGAGTTCGGTGTCGCGCAGGACCTCGCGGACGCGGCCCTGGCGGAGCAGGTAGAAGAGGTTGAAGTTGCAGCCGGCGAGGACCATGAAGAGGATGACGATCCAGTCGACGGCGGGGGTGGCGGCGTAGGCGCCGATGCTGGCGTTGCGGGTGCTGAAGCCGCCGGTGGCCATGGTGGCGAAGGTATGGCAGACGGCGTCGAACCCGTCCATGGGGGTGAGGATCCAGAGGGCGGAGATCTCGGCGACGGTGAGGCCGAGGTAGATGTACCAGAGCCAGCGGGCGGTCTCGCGGATGTGGGGTTGGAGGCCCTCTTTGCTGGGGCCGGGCGCCTCGACGTTGAAGAGGCGCTTGCCGCCGACGCCGAGGCCGGGGAGCACGGCGACGAAGAGGACGACGATGCCCAGGCCGCCGAGCCAGTGGGTGATGGCGCGCCAGAGCAGGAGGCCGGGGGGCACGGACTCGATATCGGAGAGCACGGTCGCGCCGGTCGTGGTGAGGCCGCTCATGGACTCGAAGTAGCAGGAGACGAAGGAGCGGAACGGGTGGGCGGCCTGCTCGCTGCTGAGGCGGGCCCAGAGCCAGTAGGGGGCGGCGGCCAGTGCGGCGCCGAGGAGCCAGCTGGAGCCGACGAGGAGGAGGGCCTCGCGTCGGCCCAGGTATCCCGGGCCCCGCCGTGCGAGGAACCACGCCGTGCCGCCGAGCAGCGCGCCGGCGACGCCGGTGATGCAGAGCGCCAGGAGTGAGGAGGGATCGGGGTCGTTGCGGACCTCGAAGAATTCTGCCACGCCGAACATCGCGGCGGTGGCGAGCATGATGCCGCTGAGGAGGACGAAGAGCAGTCCGAGGCTGGCGATGACGAGGCGGTGGTTCACGAGGGTTTCCCGGGCCTACTCGCCCCGCAGGGCCTTGCGGAGGTGCTTCTCCTGGCCGGCGCGTCCGATGATCATCATGGAGTCGCCGGCGCGGATGACGTCGCCGGCGCCCGGAACCCAGACGGCGCCCTCGCGCCGGACCGCGGCGACGACGCCGTGGGGCGAGAACTCCATCTCGGAGAGCCGGCGCTCGCCGGCAACATCGGTCTCGCTGACGCGGACGAGGAAGACATCGACGCCGGAGGCGAGGGTGGCGAGGCGCTGGAACGAGCTGTCGTCGAGGAGGATCTGGAGCTCCTTGGCGGCGACCATGCCGGGGCTGTACGCGCGGTCGACGCCGATGTGGTAGAGGAGGTCGAGGTAGCGGGACCGCTCGACTACGGCGATGCACTCGGTGACGCCGCCGGCCTTGGCGTAGACGGCGCCGACGATATTCTCCTCCTCGTGCTCGTGCAGCGCGATGAAGACGTCGGCCTGGCCGATGTGTTCTTCGGCGAAGACGGAGGCGTCGGTCGCGTCGGCGTTGAGGACGGTGACCCAGCTGAGACGCTCGGCCAGGGCCTCGGCCCTGGCACGGTCGGCCTCGAAGAGGCGGATGGACCAGCCCCGCTGGCGGAGGACCTCGCAGAGCCACGCGGCCATCGGTGTGCCGCCCATGAGGACCACGCTGCGACGGCGCATCTCGCGGACGCCGAGGCGGTGGAGGAGGTCGTCGAAGACCTGGGTGTCGCCGACGAGGACGAGGCCGTCGCCCTCCCTGAGCACGGTGTCGGCGCCGGGGATGAACGCCTTCGCGTCGCGCGAGACCGCGGCGATGCGGGTGCCGGGAGGGAGCTGGACCTGGGCGAGGGGTCGTCCGACGACCGAGGCCTTGTCGCCGAGGACGATCTCGTGCATGTCGATGCGCCCGCGGGCGAAATGCTCGATGGCGAGGGCGGCGGGGTTGCGGAGCGAGCGGGCGATGGCGGTCGCCGTGGCGTACTGGGGGCAGACGATGTGGTCGATGCCGAAGTGCTTCTCGTAGTCGACATCGGCCTGATCGAAGTAGGTGGCGTGGCGGATGTGGGCGACGGTGCGTTTGGCGCCCATGGCCTTGCCGACGGAGGCGGTGACGAGGTTGACCTCGTCGTTGTCGGTGGTGGCGACAAGCAGATCGACACGGTCGACGCTGGCCTCGCGGAGGACGGCGGCGCTGGCGCAGTTGCCCTGGAGCACGCTCACGTCCATCGTGTCGGTGATGGTGCGGAGCCGGGCGGCGCTCTGATCGATGGCGGTGATAGACCGCCCCGGCGCGTTGAGCGCCTCGGCGGCGTGGGTGCCCACCTCGCCCATACCGCAGATCAGGATCTTCATCGCCTCTTCCCGCCCATCGTGGCGGCCAGTCTAGCAGGCCGCGGGTGCGTGGGAGGGCAATGGGGCTCTCCGGCGGATTCGGGGGGGGGAGGCTGGCCCGGGCGTTCCAGACGCATCTCGGCCTCTTCGATCCCCCTCCCGCGGGCGGTGTCGCAGCCGAGCTTGCGCCGACCGGCTGGGAGCCGATGGCACGCGTTGCGGGGCCGATACGTTACGATCTGGGCCGCGGAGATCCCGGTGGACGCCGGCGTGGCCCGCGTGAATTTGGAGCGCGCGATGCAGCGAAGGGACTTTCTGGCCGTGGGGGCGGTGGCGGCTACGGGGGTTGCGGCGTCGGCGGTTGCTCCTGCGGGCGAGGTGCCCGCGGCGCGCCGGGCGCGCGGGCGGTATCAGAGCGGGCGGAGCCCGTGGCCGATCAGCCTCGATACGGCGACGATCCGGCCCTCATCGCTGCTGGAGAAGATCCGGATTGCCTCCGAGGCCGGGTTTGACGCCATCGAGCCGTGGGACGGGGAGATCGCGGACTATGAGTCGCAGGGCGGGGACCTAGCGGAGTTGGCGCGGCGGATCCGTGATGCGGGGCTGGTGGTGCCGAGCGTGATCGGGCTGTGGAACGCGATCCCACCGACGCGGGAGGCGTTCGAGGCTTCGCTGGTGGACTCGCGCCGGAGGATGCGGCAGGCTGCCGCGATCGGGGCGGAGCACATTCAGGTGGTGCCGCAGCCGGAGCGACCCTGGCGGGAGTTTGACCCCGCGTGGGCGGCGTCGTGCTACCGCGAGCTTCTGGAGATCGGGCTCGCGGACTACAACATCAACCCGGCGATGGTGTTCGTCGAGTTCCTGGAGGGCTCGCGGACGATCGGGAAGGCGAGCCAGATCGCGATCGACGCCGACCACCCGAGGGCGAAGATCATCCCCGATGTGTTCCACATGTACATCGGCGATTCGGGGTTCAACGGCCTGCGTCATCTGCGGGGGGAGTTCCTGGCGATCTTCCAGTTCAACGATGCCCCGGCCTCGCCCCCCAAAGCGGAGCTGAAGGATGAGCACCGGGTGTTCCCGGGCGACGGGATCCTTCCCCTCGGCCGGTGCATCCGCGATCTGGTCGAGATCGGGTATGCCGGGTGCATCTCGCTGGAGTTGTACAACCCCGGCTATTGGGCCCGGGACCATCTGGAGGTGGCGCGGACGGGGCTGGAGAAGACGCTGGCGGTGATCGAGTCGGCGCTGGCGCGTGGCGAAGCGGCGGGGTCATGAGGTCGCCGACCTCGACCATGCGGGGATGACATCCGGGAGGCTTGTGATGGCGCACAATCTGAGGCACGGAACACTCGCGTCGGTCACATTGGGTTTGTTCATCGTCGGGGCCGCGTGGGCGCAGCCCGCGGGGCGTCCGGCGACGGGGGCGGACAACGGGGACGAGCGGTGGACCTCCGAGTTCCTCGTGGACAAGGCGGAGCTGGCGACGACGGGGCGCAACCCGTTCTTCGTGCTCGAGCCCGGTTACACCCTGACGCTCGAGGATGGGGACGACCGCCTGGTGATCACCGTGCTCGACGAGACGCGGACCGTGGATGGGGTGGAGACCAGGGTGGTCGAGGAGCGTGAGAGCGAGGATGGGGAGCTGGCCGAGGTTTCGCGCAACTTTTACGCCATCAGCTCGCGTACGAGCAGCGTCTACTACTTCGGTGAAGAGGTCGATATCTACGAGGGTGGCAAGGTGGTCCGGCACGAGGGGGCCTGGCTCTCCGGCGAGGGACACGCCCGGTTCGGGATGATGATGCCGGGGGACGCCCTGCTGGGCGCGAGGCACTATCAGGAATTTGCTCCGGGTGTGGCGCAGGACCGCGCGGAGATCGTCGCACTCGGCGAAACCTTCGAAACACCGGCGGGACATTTCGATCACTGTCTGAAGGTGGTGGAGACTTCGCCGCTGGAGCCCTCGTCACGCGAGAGCAAGCTGTACGCGCCCGGGATCGGCCTGATTCAGGACGGCAGCCTCCGGCTCGTGCAGCATGGGATGGGCGCGGGCGCGCACTGATCGGCGCTGATCGATATTTCGGCGCGATCGGGTTTTTCTGACTCGCGTCGAATAATCGCCGCGCGCGCCGGATTGGTCACTTTCACACAACGGGCCGGCACGGGGCAGCGCGTCCCGTCGCGTCCACCCACATTCAGTTTCGGAGGATTGACCCATGCGCATGATTCTTGGGACCGCTATCGCTCTCGCCGCGTCCGCCGGCATTGCTTCGGCGCAGCCCGTGCAACTGCAGGTGACGGTGGAGAATCTGTCGTCGAGCAACGGGACGGCGCTGTCGCCCTTTACGGTGGGGTTTCACGACGGCACATTTGACGCGTTCGACGCGGGGACGGCGGCCGGGGCGGGGATCCAGGCCGTGGCGGAGTCGGGCGACGGCACGCAGTATCTCGCGGACTTCATGGCCCAGCAGCCGAGCGGCGTGTCGGGGACGATCATCGCAACGACCGGCGGGTTTGGCCCCGGGATCTTCCTGCCGGGCGGTTCGGGATCGATGACCTTTGTGGTCGATCCAAGCGTGAACCGCTTCTTCAGCTTCGGCTCCATGGTGGTGCCCAGCAATGACCGGTTCCTTGGCAACGACGGGGGCATGGATGTCGAGCTGTTCGACGCGGGCGGGAACTTCGTCGGTCAGGACCTGATGCTGATGGGTTCGGACATCTGGGATGCGGGGAGCGAGATGGACGGCACGTTCGGGGCGGCCTTCATCGTGGGGTCAGATGCGGGCGACCACATCGCCCAGGGCGGCGTGGTCGGACACAGCAGCGATTTCTCGGTCTACAGCGGCGCGATGACGCCCGCGGGATACGACTTCGTCGACCTGCCGATGGACGGGGGCGCTGTGGCTCGGATCTCCTTCGCGGTGGTGCCCGCTCCCGGGGCCGTCGCTCTGTTGGGCATCGCCGGCCTCGGCGTCCGCCGTCGTCGCCGGGCGTGAGGGGAGTGAGGACGGTCGACGCTCCGGGCCTGCGGCGGAACGCCCGCCGCGGGCCGGGGCGTCCCCGGAACATCCGGGTGACCCGGGCGCAGCGGTGAGGTAAGCTCCGCCCATGCAGAGCAAGGCCACGACCGTCGCGCAGTACCTCGCCGAGCTGCCCGAGGATCGCCGGGAGGCGATCGGGGCGGTGCGCAAGGTGATCCTGAAGAATCTTGGTAAGGGCTACACGGAAGGGATGCAGTACGGCATGATCGGCTACGCCGTGCCGCACGCAATCTACCCCGCGGGGTATCACTGCGATCCCTCGCAGCCACTCCCGTTTGCGAGCCTCGCCTCGCAGAAGAACCACATGGCGCTCTACCTGATGTGCGTGTACGGGGATGAGGCAGATCGGAAACGGTTCGAGGGGGCCTGGGCCAAGACGGGCAAGAAGCTCGACATGGGGAAGTCGTGCATCCGTTTCAAGAGGGTCGAGGACCTGGCGCTGGACGTGATCGGCGAAGCGATCCGGCGGGTGCCGGTCGAGACATATCTCGAGCGGTATGAGAAGATGCTCTCGGGGTCGGGGAAGGCTTCGGCGGGGTCATCGGGGCGGGCGGAGCGTCCGGCGAAGCGTGCGGCGAAGCGGGGACCGACCGACGGGAGCCCGAGGCCGGCCCCGAAGGGCGGTCCAGAGTCGGTGTCGGCACGCGCCGGAACGAAGGCGGCGAAGAAGACCGCGAAGAAGAGTGTGACCAAGGCGACGAAGAAGGCGACTCGGAAAGCGGGCGGGAGCGCGACCGGCGCCCGGAGGCGCGGTTCCAAGGCGTAGCCGGCGATCGGGGGTGGCGGCCCGAACCGTTACACTGCCGGTATGCGCCAACACCGGGCCCTGGTTCTCATCGCCGTCCTCGCTCTGCCGCTCGCGTCTGCTGTGGCGCGTTTGCTTCGCGTGCCAACGGCCGACCCTATGCGTGGGGCCGCCACGGCGTTCCTGGCCTCGCTCTCGCCGGAGCATCGAGGAGCGGCCGAGCTGCCCTTCGGCGACCCCAACCGCCTCGACTGGCACTACGTCCCCCGGGCGCGGCGTGGGCTCGCCCTCAAGGACATGAGCGAGGCCGAGCGGGTGGCGGCGCACCGGCTGCTCCAGTCGGCGCTCTCCTCGCGGGGCTATTTGAAGACGACCTCGATCACCGGGCTTGAGACGGTGCTGCGGCAGATGGCCGAGGCTCGCGGCCAGCGGGCCGACTATCGCGACCCGATGGGGTACTTCCTCACGGTCTTTGGCGACCCCGCCGCCGCGGCAGACGCGCCGTGTGGATGGCGGTTCGAGGGGCACCACGTCTCGCTGAATTTCACGAGCGTGCCGGGAGAATCCGGCGAGCTGATGGTCACGCCGATGTTCTTAGGCGCCAACCCCGCGGAGGTACGCGAGGGGGATCGCGCCGGGGTGCGTGTGCTCGCGCAGGAGGAGGACCTGGCACGCCGACTGCTCTCCTCACTCGACGAGGCCCAGCGCGCCGCCGCCGTCCTCGAGACGGACGTGCCCGGCGACATCCTCATGTCTCCGGGGAATGATGTCGGCGTGCTCGGCGCCGAGTCGGGGCTCGCCGTCGCCGACATGAGCGACGCCCAGAAGTCCGACATCTCCCTGGTGATCGCCGAATGGGCCGGGGACCTGCGCCCGGACCTCGCGGCCCACGAACTCGATCGCATCCGCGCGGCCGGCATCGATCGTGTCCGGTTGCTCTGGATCGGCTCGACCGAGCCGGGGAGGCCCTGCTACTACCGCCTCCGCGGCCCGACGTTCGTCATCGAGTACGACTGCACGCAGGACGGGGCGAACCACATCCACACGGTGTGGCGGGATCCCGAGCGGGACTTCGGCGGGGATCCACTCCGGGAGCACCTCGCGGCGCAACACCGTTAACCATGCGGGGGGCGCCGTAACGCGCGCCGGTGGCCATTTCGGTCGGCGTCGCAGCATGGCCGGATCCCGCGGATCTGCCGGGAGTTCGGCGTCCCGGTCCGCATCGTCTTCCGCCCGCGCTGCATTCGACGACTCCCGCCTCGGTATCAACCCCTGTTGTTGTTTGGTGCGCGGTCTGTCTTTCGCTCGCTGCACGGCCAACAGGAACCGCCCATGGACCGAATCATGCTGTCACCGGGCATCGCGGCACAACCCGACGGGGTGCGGCGGACGTATGCAACGGGGGGCGCGGCGGTCTGATTCCGGCGCCGCGACAACCGAAACCCACAACAAGTGAGGTGTCCGATGCGCACTTGCAATCTGAGAACCATCGCCCATTGTGCGATCCTCCCGGCGGCTCTCTCGTCCGCCCTGCTTGTCAGCACCATGAGCGGCGGATGCGCCGCCGCCCTCGTTGCCGGCGCGGCGGCCGCCGGGATCGCGGGGACGTATGTCTACATGGAGGGCCGCCTCGAGTCCGAGGAGCAAGCTCCCTTGGACGAGGTGTACGAGGCGAGCATTGCCGCGATGGAGGACATGGAATTCCCGATCAAGGAGCGGGCCAAGGACGCGCTCGCGGCCCACATCACCGCGCTGCGCGCGGACAAGTCCGAGGTCAACATTACCATGGAACAGAAGCCCGACGAGACGACGTCGCTCCACATCCGCGTCGGAGTCGTGGGTGACGAGGAGGTCTCCAGCACGATTCTCTCCCGAATCCGGGAGCACCTCGGGACGGCCGGGGCCCAATCGCGGTGAGCCCACCCGCACTCTCGCGGCCGCGGGCGAGCCGGGGTGAAGGCCCGGCCGCCCGTCCGATAGTTGGAACCCGCCGGCCGTTCGCCATAGCCGGCGGGATTTGGCGGGCACCTTGTCCCGAGCAATTCTGTTGGCCGTGCCCGCGCGGTGTGGTATTGTTGAAGGCGAAGCCACGCCGAACGGACGTCGCGGGCGGGAGTGAGATGTTGTCTTCGGAGGTGGGGATGCGATTGCTCTGGCGCAATCCGGTGCTGGTGGGCTCGGCCTGCGCGTTCGGGTGCGCCTCCATGGCGCCGACGGCCGCGGGGGCCCAGACGACCGAGCGCGCCAGCGTCGGCGCACAGGGTTCGCAGGCCAACAGCCACAGCTGGCAGGCGGTGATCTCCGGGAACGGGCGGTTTGTCGCGTTCGAGAGCCTCGCGACGAACCTGGTGAGCGGCGACAGCAACGGGCTGCAGGACATCTTCGTCCACGACCGGTTGAGCGGGGCCACCGTGCGGGTCAGCGTCGCGAGTAACGGCACCCAGGCCAACGGCGTCAGCTCGCGCCCGACGATCTCGCAGACCGGGCGATACATCTCGTACTACAGCGACGCGACGAACCTCGTGCCCGACGACACCAACGGCGTCACCGACGTTTTCGTCTACGATCTCCAGACCGGCCAGACCGTCCGCGCCAGCGTGGACTCGTTCGGCAACCAGGCCGACAAGCAGAGCCGGCACCCCTCGATCTCCGCCGACGGGCGCACCGTCGTCTTCCACAGCGAGGCCACCAACTTCGACGCGCTCGACACCAACCCCCAGTGGGATGTCTACGCCCACGACCTCGACACAGGCCTGACCGAGCTGGTGAGCCTGCGGAACGACGGGGGCGCGGGCAACGACTGGAGCGAGCACGCGGCCGTCTCTGGCGATGGACGCCTCGTCGTCTACCACAGCGCGGCCACCAACCTGGTCGATGGCGACACCAACGGCGTCGAGGACATCTTCCTGTTCGATCGAGCCGAGCGGCGGACGACGCGCCTCAGCCTGGGCCCCTCGGGCGAACAGCCCAACGGGCTCTGCATCTTTCCCGGCATCTCGCCGGACGGGCGGTACGTCGTCTTCGAGTGCGAGGCCACCAATCTCGTTGCCGGCGATACCAACGGCGTGCGTGACATCCTCATGATCGATCTGGCGACTTCCGAGATGACGCGGGTGAGTCTGGGCATGAACGATGCCCAGGCCAACGCGGATTGCTTCACCCCGGCCGTCGGCCGGGGCGGGCGGTACGTCGCGTTCTGCAGCCAGGCGAACACGCTGGTTCCTGGCGACAACAACGGCCTGCCCGACGCGTTCGTGCGCGACCGCTGGACCGGAGAGACGTTCCGCGTCAGTCTTGGGCCGGGGGGCGTCCAGGCCAACGGGGGCACTTCGTTTTCGACGATGTCGTACGACGGCAGGTATGTCGCATTCCAGAGCGGGGCCCGGAACCTCGTCGATGGGGACACCAATATGTCCATCGACGTCTTCGTGCGCGACCGGGGTGTGCTCCGGATCCCACCCTTCCGCCGCCTCCCCTGAACCCGCGGTACGCTGGGGGCATGACGAGCACTTTCCAGCGGATCCTGCGTGCCGGGCTCCTGCTCGGCGCCACGGCGCTCTCGGGCGCCAATACCACGGCCCTGGCGCAAGGCCTTGCCGACCGCTGGGTGTACTGCCCCACCAATCTCCAGGTGGACGAGAACGTCGACAAGCTCGAGGCGCTCTTCGCCCGCGCGCAGGCCGCCGGATACAACGGCGTCCTCCTCGCCGACTCCAAAATGGCGAGGCTCGAAAGCGTGCCCGATCGCTACTTTGCCAACGCCGAGCGAGTCAAGGCCGCCGCCGCCGCGCACCGGCTCGAGATCATCCCCGCCGTGTTCTCCATCGGGTATTCCAACGACCTGCTGTGGCACAACCCGAACCTCGCCGAAGCCCTCCCTGTCCGCGATGCGCTCTTCGTGGTCCGCGGCGACACCGCGGTCCTGAGCCCGGACCCCGGCGCCAAGCTGCCCGGGGGCCAGATGGACAACCTCGCGGCGTGGACCTGGCACGACGAGACGGTGACAGCGGATGAGGGCGCGGCGCTCGTGCGCGACCCCGCCGGACGCAACGCCCGCCTTTGCCAGCGCCTGACGCTCAAACCGCACCGGCAGTATCACGTCTCGGTGCGGGTCAGAACACAGGACTTCCGCGGCACACCGGAGATCAAGGCGCTCGGGGCGCGGGACGGCCGGGACGCGCTCTCCCTGATTTACTCGGGCCTCGGCGTCAGGCCGACGCAGGATTGGGTCGTCCACCACGCGGTGTTCAACACGCTCGAGTGCACCGATATCAGCCTCTATCTGGGCTGCTGGGACGGCTCGACCGGGTCGCTGTGGTGGGACGATGCCCGGATCGAGGAGGTCGGCCTGCTCAACGTCGTGCGGCGCCCGGGCGCACCCCTGACCATCACCCTGGACGCCCGCGGCGGGCCGCGTCGCGCCCTGCTTGAAGAGATGTACTTCGAGCCGATCGCCGACCCCGACATGGGCGTGCATCCGTGGCCCGGCGAGTACCAGGTTTGGCACGAGCCGCCGGTGATCCACCTCAAACGCCCCCTCGAGGAGGGCACGCGTCTGCGGGTCTCGTACTCCCACGCCGTCACCATCTACAACGGTCAGGTCATGATCTGCCCGTCGGAACCCGAGACCGTCGCCCTGCTGCGCGACCAGGCGCGTCGCGTCCAAGACCTCTGGCACGCGCCGGCCTACTTCATGTCGCACGACGAGATACGGTGCCTGAACCAGGACGAGGCCTGCACCTCCCGGGGCCTTTCTGCCGGAGAGATCCTCGCCGACAATGTGCGTACGTGCGCCCAGATCCTCCGCGAGGCTGCGCCCGGGGCGCGGATCTATGTCTGGAGCGACATGTTCGATCCCAACCACAACGCCCGCGACGACTATTACCTCGTCCGGGGCGACCTCGCCGGCTCGTGGGAAGGGCTCGACAGGGACGTGATCGTCGGATGCTGGTATCTCGAGAAGCGCAGGGAATCGCTCGCGTTCTTCTCGGGTCGCGGCAACCCGACTCTGGCCGCGGGGTTCTACGACGGCCCCGTCGGGAACATCCGCCAGTGGCTTGACGCCGGCGCCGAGGCCCCCGGCTTCCGTGGCGTGATGTACACCACCTGGAAGCAGGACTACTCGCGGCTCGAGGCGTTCGCACGCGAGGCCTGGGGAGGCGTGCCTCAGGCAGATTGATCGACGAGCCCGACCACCGTGTTCGCGCAGCCCCGGCACATCGTCCAGCCTGCGCCCCCGTGGCCGTAGTTGTGGATCAGGCGCGGCTCGGCTTCGTCGGGTTCCACACGGACGGCCGATCGGGACGGGCGCAGCCCGGCCCGCTGGCCCACCACCGGCCCCAGGCGCACACCCCAACCATCGACCCGGCGGAGGATCTCCCGCGTCACGGCGTCCGAGGCCGCCGCGGGCGCGTCGGAGTCGTGCTCGATGCTGCACCCCCCCACCACCACGACCCCGCGCCGGGGGATGACGTACGCAACGCCCTCGGCCTCATCGCCCGCGGCCTCGCGGGTATCCCACGCTCCGGGCTGGACGTGCACCACCTGACCGAACAGCGCGTGGAGTTCGGGGTCGGCGCAGAGCCGCTTGGCGCCCAGGCCCGTGCAGTTGACCACGAAGTCGGCATCACGCTCCCGAGCGAGGAAGTTCCGGAGGTCGTCGATGCGCTCCGTCCGCGTGCCGACGGCGCGGGCTTCGAGGGTTGCGCGGAGCCACGGCAGGCAGAAGCTCGGATCCACCCGCGGTACGGGGAAGCGCCACGCGCGGGCCCCGGGTCGGAGCGGCGAGCGACCGATCAGTTCGAGCTTGATCTCGGGCGGCACGGCGGCTCGCCACCATGGATCCGCGTCGTCGGGCGTGGATTCATACATCGTGAGCATGTCGACGCCCGCGCCGGGCTCGTCGGCCGCCAAGCTGGCGAGCCAGCGGTAGGTCTCGAGCGACCATTGATTGACGCGCTCCGGCGGGTTGCAGAGGTAGGGCATCCAGATCGCGCCGGCGACGGCGCTGGTGGTCTGTTCGCCCCAACGCTCGGCGACAACACGGACCCGGTGCCCGGCCTCAGCCAGGGCCAGCGCGGTGACCAGACCGGAGACGCCGGCGCCCAGGATGGTGACGGTGGCCATGGCGTGAGCGTATCACGCGCCGCGGACCGACACGGCTCCCGGGGGGGGATGGCACGGCTTCAGTGCAGCACGCGGTAGACCTCGGCCTGATCGGTCAGGCCCTGGGCGATCTTCTCGGCCCCGTCCACGCGCATCGGGGCGAAGCCGCCGTTGACGGCGGCCTCGTAGAGCGTCACGGCGTCGGCCTGGCTGGCCGTGAGGCGGCGCAGCTCGTCGGTCATGGTCATGATCTCGTAGACCGCGAGGCGCCGGCGATAGCCGGTCCCGAAGCAGGCCTCGCATTGCTCCCCGACTTCCGTGGGGCTGCGCCCGCTCCCGCCGCAGACGGTGCACGTCCGGCGGACCAGCCGCTGCGCGAGCACCGCCATGAGCGAGGACGTGATGAGGTAGGGCTCCAGGCCGATATCGATGAGGCGGGGGATCGCGCTGGGCGCGTCGTTGGTGTGGAGCGTGGCGAGCACGAGGTGGCCCGTGAGCGAGGCCTGGATCGCCAGCTGGGCCGTCTCCTGGTCGCGGATCTCGCCGACAAGGATCACATCGGGGTCCTGGCGGAGCAGCGCCCGCAGACCATTCGCGAACGTCACGCCCCGCTTGGGGTTCACCTGCATCTGGCTGATGCCCTCGAGGTGGTATTCGACCGGGTCCTCGATCGTCATGACGTTGCGGCTGGTGCGGTCGATCCGCCCGAGCGCAGCGTAGAGCGTGGTCGTTTTGCCCGAGCCGGTAGGGCCCGTGACAAGGATCATCCCCGTCGGTCGATCGACCAGGTCCATGAGCTGGGCCTGCATCTTCTTGCCCATGCCGATCTCGTCGAGCGAGAGCTGGGTCTGTGTCTGGTCGAGCAGACGCAGCACCAATCGCTCGCCGTAGACCGTGGGGATCACCGAGAGCCGGATGTCGATCTTCCGCTGGCCGATGCGGACGGAGGTGTGGCCGTCCTGCGGGCTGTGGCGGTTGGCGATATCCAGCTCGGTCATGACCTTGAGACGGCTCGAGATCGCCGGCGCCAGCGACATCGGCGGGCTGAAGGCGTCGATCAGCATGCCGTCGACGCGCAGGCGGATGACGAGCTTGTTCTCCTGCGGGTGCACGTGGATATCGCTGGCCCGCCGGCGAAGGGCCTCGAAGAGGATCATGTTCACCAGCCGGATGACCGGCGTCTGCCGGGCCAGACTCAGCAGGTCGGTGGACGAGCCCACGCCCGCGGCCATGCTCTCGATCGCCGAGGCGTCGAGCGGCATCTCCTCGATGATCTCGGTCACCAGGTCGCCGCGCTGCTCGTAGCCGCGATTGATCAGGTTGGCGACCGCCGCCCGGGGGCTCAGCACCAGCCGCAGCGGCATGTCCAGCATCTCTTCGATCATGCTGAACACGGCGGGCTGGAAGGGCTGGGCGGTCGCCACGGTCACGAAGCGCCCATCGCTCTCGAGCCCGGCCACGTGCTGCTGGCGGGCGAGTTCCTGGGGAACCACCTCGTAGAACCGAAGGCTCGATTCCTGCAGCCTCGGCTCGAGCCGGAAATCGAGCCCGGTGCGATCGGCCAGCTTGGAGAGCGCCTGCTGCTCGTCCATCGCCAGCATCGAGAGCATCACGTCCCAGGGCTCGGTATCGGAGCCCTCGGCCTGCCGGTACACCCTGAGCTGGTCGGGCGTGAGGCGGAGCGACCCGAGTTGCTCGGCCAGGTGCGGCGACTCGTCAAGCACCGCGGGCGCGGCGGGGTCCCGTGCCCCCGGCGCACCACCCGACCCACTCCGAGACTTTGCGAGCGGCCCTCCCGCCATCCTCAGCTCCCCTTCCGGCGCTGCACCACCCCCGCGTCGTCCTCGATCAGCGGGATGATCGTGGGGTCATCCGCGGCCGGCGGCTCCTCCTCCGGCGCCGGGGCGGGGGCGTTGATCAGGTCGATCGTCGTCGGCTCGAGCTGGGGAAGGTCCGGGTCGATGCCGGCCGTGGCCTGGGGCCCCTTGGTCAAAAGACGCAGATCCGCGAAGTTGCGGTCGTTGAGGATCCGCGGCGTGATGAAGATGTAGAGCACCTGATCGCTCTTGACCTTGCCGGTGTCTCGGAAGAGCTGCCCCAGGATCGGGATATCGCCCAGCAGCGGCACCTTGATCACCGTGTCGCGCGAGTCCGAGACGGTGATGCCGCCCACGACGATCGTCGTGTCGGTCGGGATCGTCACCGAATCGGAGCGGACGTTGCGGGTGTTCTTTGGCGGCGGGATGCCGTTGGCGGTGCTCGACCCGGTGAAGTTCGAGAGTTCGATCTCGTACTTGAGGCGCATGTAGCCGGCCTCGGAGATGCTCGGGGTGACGGTGAGGGTCGTGCCCGCGTCCTGGTAGCCGCCGAAGCTGGTCTGGTCGGTGTTCTGCCCGACCACGGTCGTCGTCGTCGGCTGCTGCTCGAGGCTGACGATCTCCGCCTCCTCGTTGTCGTTCACGAGCAACTGGGGCGAGGAGAGGATCCTCGCGTCGGTGTCGGTCTGGATCGCGTTGATGATGAACGGCACGTAGTCGCTCTTGATCAGCGCCGCCGTCGCGCCCGCGAGGCCGGCGATCGGCAGCTTCGGATCCGTGTATGCGCCGCCCGTGCCCTGCGTCCCGATCCCGAACGCCGTCTGCGTGCTGAACTGGCCCGCCTTGAGCTGGCCCTCCACGCGAAGCCGGAAATCACTGGTGTTCGACACGGCCAGGATCTTGGCCTCCACATACACCTGAGGCCGGCGCACGTCCAGCTCCCGGATGATCCGGGCGAACTGGCCCTGCAGCTTGGCGGGGGCCTTGACGATGACCACGTTCGTCGCCTCGTGGGCCGTGACGAACGAGTCGTCCGCGGTCGGCACGAAGGCGTTCTCCGCCGACTGGTCCTGGTTCTGCAAGAATCGGAGGGGCGACTGGTTGCCGGTGTTCTGGTTGTTGCGGGCGCCGGGGAGCAGCGGGCTGTCCGTCTGGTTCTGGTTCTCGATGATCGACTGGAGCAGGTCCGCAAGCTCCTGCGCGTCGACGTTCCGCACCGGGTAGCGCTCGATCACGATCTCCTCGGACTCGAGGTGCAGCGCGTCGATCAGTGCGCCCAGCTGCTTCTGCTGCTCCTCCGTGCCGTAGTAGAGAATCGTGCCCCGCGTCTCGTCGACCATCATCACCGAGCCGCCGCCCAGCGTGGTCTGCGTCTGGGTCTGCTGCTGAAAGTTCCCGCCCCGCCCGAAGTTGCCGGGGAAGAAGTTCTGCTGCTGGTTCGCGCTCTGCGTGTCCTCCAGACGCACGACCTGACCGAGGCCCCGCTGGTTTGCGATGTCGGCGATCGAGGCCGCGTTGGGGCCGGCCTTGTACTCCTTCGGCGTGAGCGTCGTCGGCTTGTCGATGATGTTGAGCACGTTCTCGACCTGCGCGACCTCGTCCTCGGTGCCGCGGAAGATCAGCGCGTTCCCCGAGGGGTCGATCGTCAGTCGGTCCGCCAGGTTGTCGAGCGAGTTGGTCATGCCGGGGATCTGCACGTTCGCGTTGGGATCCTGCCCCGGCAGGCCGCTCCGGAGCGTCCCGCTCTGCCCCACCAGCGAGACCGCACGCTCCCTCGCCGCCTGGGCCGCGACGTATTTCAGATCCACCCGGGTGTAGCTCTGCCGCCTGTATTCGCCCAGCACGCGCGAGACCAGCTCCTCGATCGCCCGGACCTTCCGCGGTGTGTCGGTCACGACGATCACGCCGAGGTCGTCGACGTACGCGATCTGGCGCCCGCTCTGCCCACCCACCGCCGTCGGATCGAGCACGGCCCGCAGCGCCGAGGGCTTCACGTTCGGGGTGGGGATCACCTTCGTCGTGGCGTACGCCCCGTCGAATGTCCCGCCGGGGATCTCCGTGGCCGGCTGGACCGTGTAGATCCCCACGGGGTCGAGTGTCAACGAATAGTTGTACTGATTCAGCAACGCCTCGAGCAGCGCCAGGAGCTGACGCCGGGGCACCTGCTGCTGGGCATTGAACATCACCGTCCCGGTGATCGTCCCCTTCACGGAGACGTTGAGCCCGAGTTCCTCGGTCACGAAGTTCAGGATGTCCATCAACTCGACGGGCTCGCTGGTCGGCGAGAACGTGACCATCTCCTCCGCGGGCTGCGCCGCCGTCGCGCCGTCCTGTCCCATCGCCACGGGGGAGCCGGCAAGCACGGCCAGGAGGATCGGCGTGACCAGCCGGGGGCGAGGAGCCCGACGCCGGCCAAAAATGGACTGGGGATTGCGGTTCGTGTGATCCGTCACCGGCAATTCTCCTGAGGGTGCACGCTAGGGTATAACAACTCCGCACCGGGGGCGATTGCCGCCGGGCTCAAGCCATTCCACGACGCTGTACCTCGAATCGGACGCTCGCTCCCGCGGACTGCTCATTACAGAACGACCGTCCTGCCCTCCTGCTACCGGAGGCGCCAACACCGGTTGCGTCCTTGGAACCCCGTCTGGACGCGGGAAAGGCCGGATAACCCTCGCCATCGCGTCACAGGCGGCCCAACCCAGTCCCCTTTGCTCGCCGACCGCCCGCCCCGTGGTACCATGAATCGGATGCCTGATGCGAAGGTCAAAGTCCACGCGGTGGTGTGGCGCTCGCCCGCCTCGGCAGTGCCGCGCGATCTGGTCGCGGCCCTCGCCCGGCAGGGCGTGACGTGGCAGGAAGCCTCCGGCCCATTCGAGGCGCTTGCCGAGCTTCTGGCCACCCGCCGGGACGGCGCTCCGTCACGCGTCCTCCTGCTGGTGGAACCCCGCACCCTCGGAGAGGCCGACGAGGTCCGGAGGGCCCTGCTGCGATTCGATCCGGCCGTCCGGTGCTGGGGCTTCGCCGAGGGCGCCAACCCCCGCCTGACCCCCCTGGCCCCGCTGCCGCCGATTGCGGATCAAGAAATCCATATTCGCCCAGCGCCCGCTCGAGCCGAAACACCACGACTCCGGCTCTCCGGAGAAGGCCCCAACCAAGCGGCCGAGGCCGAACATCCTGCGGAATCAGGCTCCCAGATTCACCAGATGGATACAGATGAAAATCCTGGGTCTCGTCCGCCGAGATCCCTCCTGACGGCGGAGGAGTTGGACATGCTGCTGGCCGATGATCGGTGAGACGCCGAACCCCGGGGCCCCCGGGTTCGTGAGTGAGGTGCGATGGATCGTGTGACGGAGGATCGGGCTGGGCTGCGGGTGATCCTGGTCGGAAGGACCGGGCTGGACGCTGCACTACGTCACGATCCCGGCCTGGAATTGGTCCGGGCCAAGACCCCCCTCGACGCGATCGGGGAACTGGCCGAGCCCCTCGAGCCCACGGGCCCCGCGGGCGCAGTCGTCATCGTCGATCCCGAATCCGAGCCCGCGGCCGGGCCCGGCAGTCTTGCTGAATTCCTCGCGGGGCTTCGGCGGATCGATCCCGCTGTCCGCGTCTTTCGCGTGGCCCGCAACGGCGGCCTGGTGCCCTCGGGGTACGACGGGTCGGTCGGAGCCGACGACGTCGCCGCTGCGCTGCGTGAGTTCATCGAACGCGGCAGCCGCGCTTCCGACCCGGTGCCGCCCTCAATCGAACCCAAGCCGATCATCGGCGGCACCAACGGCGTCCAGCCGTCGCCGACGCGAGGCTCGGCCTCGCCCCAGTTCGTCCGTGCTGAAGGCTCGGCCGAGACGAAGTTGCTCCGTGCCGTCATCGACGGCGATTCGGTGCTGCCCCCGGCGTTGGAAGCGATCCGCGCCCGATTGGCGCCGATCGAGGTGGAATTCCTGAAGTCACCGGGCGACTCCGCGCCGCCCGGGTGGGCCGCGTGGGCCTCTGCACCCGTGCGTTTGAGCACCTCCGGCCGCCTCGCCGGCGAACTGCGCAGCCGCGGCGCGAGCGTGGAAGCTCTGGAGCGTGAGGCGGCGTGGCTCGCGGCCTGGCTGGAGCTCGAGAGCAAGCAGCTCGCTCTGAGCGAGGCGGCGTACCGCGATTCACTCACCGGGGCATGGAACCGTCGGTACTTCGACGACTTCCTGCCGCGGGCGATGGAGGAGGCCCGCGCCAGCCGGCGTGCGCTGACCATCCTGCTCTTTGACATCGACGACTTCAAGAAGTTCAACGACCAGTACGGCCACGCGGCGGGCGACGAGATCCTGATCGAATGCGTCCGCATGATCTCCGCGGTGGTGCGCCCGACTGACAAGGTCTGCCGCGTGGGCGGCGACGAGTTTGCAGTGGTGTTCTACGAGCCCGAGGGGCCCCGGGCGCCGGACAGCCGCCACCCTTCGAGTGTCTTCGATATCGCCGAGCGTTTCCGGTCGCAGGTCCGCAGCGCTCACTTCCGGAAGCTCTCCGACGAGGCGCCGGGATGCCTGACAATCTCTGGGGGCCTGGCGACCTTCCCGTGGGATGGTCGGACGCCCGACGAACTCGTTGAGCGGGCCGACCAGCTCGCGCTCGAGGGCAAACGGCAGGGCAAAAACGTCATCGCCATCGGGCCGGGGTGTCGCAAGCTCGGCGGGGCATGAACCGCCGGGATGCCCCTTCTCGCGGCGAGCTACGCTTGCCCGATGCCGCGCCGCTATGACATGCTCGCTCTGGACCTCGACGGCACCGTGCTCGATCCAGCCAGCCGCGTGCGCCCGGCGGTCGCGGATGCGATCGATCGCGCTCGTCAGGCCGGCATGCTGGTCGCGATCTGCACGGGGCGCGGGCTGCCCGAATCGCGGGGGGCTCTCGAGGCGATCGGCCAGACCGACCCGGTGATCGTCGCCGGCGGCTCGATCATCGCCGACCCGACAAGCGGGCGGACGCTGCACCGATTCTCGATGCACCCCACGCTGACGGCCCGGCTGACCAGCCTGCTCCTCAGCCGGGGCCACCCGGTGCTCGTGCTCAAGGACCCACACGCCGCGGGCTTCGACTATCTCGTGGTCACCGGGCGACGCCGGCTCGTGCTCGATCCGGTCACCCAGTGGTGGTTCGAGGAGATGGCCGTCTCGATCCGCCTGGCGACGAGCCTGGAGAACGATCCGCATCCCGAGCACACCGTGAGGGTCGGCGTGTGCGCACGCCGACGAGCTCGGCGAGCTGGAGCGCATGGTGCGGGCCGACCTCCAGGACACCGTGACCGTGCACAACTTCCCCGCCGTCGTCGCCCCAGACGACGCGACGCACTGGGCCGGCGGCGCGGTGGCCCACATCCTCGAGTGCTTCGACGCCCGCGCCGACAAGTGGAACGCGGTGCGACGCCTGGCCGCCGAACGGGGCATCGAGCCGGCGCGCATCGTCGCCATCGGCGATCAGGTCAACGACGTGAGCATGATCCGCGGGGCGGGGCTGGGCGTCGCGATGGGGAACGCGATCGAGCCCGTGCGCGAGGCCGCGGCGCACGTGACGCGGAGCAATGCGGAGGACGGCGTGGCGCACGCGATCGGGATGGTGCTGGCGGGGAGTGGTGACACCCCGATGGCCCAGACCGCAGCCGAAATCAAGGACCTCCTCGCGTCGCGCGGCCTCGCCCCGCAGAAGCGGTTCGGCCAGAACTTCCTCATCGACCAGAACCTCGTCCGCAAGCTCGTCGACGAGGCGCACCCCGCGCCGGGCGAGCTCGTGCTCGAGGTCGGGCCGGGGACAGGGACGCTGACCGAGGAGCTGCTCTCTCGGGGCTGCGAGGTCATCGCCTGCGAGCTCGACCGCGGCCTGGCCGGGCTCCTCCGCGAGCGTCTGGGCGCGAGGCCCGGCTTCACGCTTGTCGAGGGCGATTGCCTCGCCGGCAAGCGGCACATCTCGACCGAGATCGTCGGGTTGGTCGGCGCCCGCCCCTTCGTGCTCATCGCCAACCTGCCCTACGGGGCCGCGACCCCGCTGATGCTCGCCCTGCTCGTTGAGCACCCCCACTGCCGGGGCATGTTCGTCACGATCCAGAAGGAGGTCGGCGACCGTCTCGCCGCGCCGGCGGGCGGCGACGCCTACGGCTCGATCAGCGTCGTCGCCCACGCCCTCGCCACGGTCCGCACGATCGCCAGGCTCCCGCCCGAGTGCTTCTGGCCCCGGCCCGAGGTGACCAGCGTGATGATCGCGGTAGAACGCCGCGCCTCGCACGGCATCGAACACCCCGCCGGCTTTGCCGACTTCTGCCAGCGGGTCTTCGAGAATCGGCGCAAGCAGCTCGGAAGCGTGCTCGGACGCGACTTCCCCTGGCCCGGCGGGATCGACCCGACGGTGCGTGCCGAGCGGCTCACGCCGGAGCAGATCGTGGGCCTCTGGCGCGCCGCGCGGGCTTGACCCGGCTCGCGCTCGTCCGCGCTGCTCAACCCGGCCGGCTGCGCTGCCGCCACTGATCCACCGCGACGGCCGCGATGATGATGTGGCCGACGATCATCTCCTGGACGAAGGTCGGCCAGCCGAGCCGGACACATCGGTTCTTCATGTACGCCATCATGAACGCCCCGACGAGCGAGCCGAGGACCGAGGCGCGCCCGCCGGTGAGCGAGGCCCCGCCGATGACCACGGCCGCGATCACGTCGAGCTCGAGGCCGACGGCGACTGTCGGGTCCCCCTGCGTCAACCGGCCGAACTGGAGCAGCCCCGCCAGGCCGACGAAGAGCCCCGCGGCGACATACACCAGGATCTTCGTGCGCGAAAGATTCACGCCGGCGTACCGCGCCGCAAGCTCGTTGGAACCGATCGCGATCGACCGGCGCCCGAAGATAGTGCCCCGGATCACGCCCGCCATCACCAGCGCGAGCACGAGCATGACCCACACACCCGGCGCAACGACGAACCACCGGGGCTCGGGGATCGCCCGCACGAGGTCCGCGAGCCAGCCCGGGTCGGCCGAGATCGGCACGCTCCCCGCGATCCACTTGGCGATGCCCCGGAAGAGGCCGAGCGTGCCGAGCGTCACGATGAAGGGCGGGAGCTTGAGCCCGGTCACCAGCGCGCCGTTGTAGAGCCCGCACGCCGCCCCGGTCGTCACCGCCGCGAGCGACGCGAGCCCCACGGGCCAACCGCTCTTGATCGCCAGCGCCCCAACCACGCTGCACAGCGCGATCGACGACCCGACCGACAGGTCCAGCCCGCCCGAGGCGATCACCAGCGTCATCCCGATCGCCGCCGTCCCCACAATGACCGTCTGGATCGCCACCATCCGCAGATCCATCACGGTGACCATGCCGCCCAGCCCCGAAGCAGTCGTCGTGTACCCCAGCTTGTGCCACTGGATCACGAAGAACACCAGGACCACGACGATCAGCGCGATGAATGGGCGCAGCGCCGCAGCCGCGCGGGACAGGAACCGCTGATGCCGGGCCCCGGCCTGTTCCAGAACGGCTTGTTTCACGGGCCCTCGAGCAGCGCGGAAAAGTCCGGAGCGATGAGGTTCTTCGCCTCGGGGGTGTCCATGTTCTCCGGCGTCACGAGCATCACGCCGGTATCGATCCGCGGCGCGGGCTTCGTGCCGCGGATGTACTCCACCGCGGTCTTCACCCCCAGCTCACCCATCCGGATCGGGTTCTGCACCACCAGGCCGTTGATGTCCCCGGCCTTGAGCGCCGCGACCAGCCCCTCGCTGGCGTCGAACCCGACGAACTTGACCTTGCCCGCCATCCCCGCGCCCGGACCGCCAGCAGCATCCCGAACGTCGACGACTCGTTGGGACAGAAGATCCCGTCGATCCCCTCGTACGTCGAGAGCAGGTTCTCCGCGGCCTCCTGGGCCGTGGCCCGCGTCGCCCCCGCGTACCGCTTGGGGTCGACCAGCTCGATCCCCGGCGCCTCACCGATCGCCTCGACGAATCCCTTCTCCCGCAGCGTGGTGCTCGCCGAGCCCTCCTGGTAGCGGAGCAGGAGCACGCGCCCCTTGCCCCCGAGGAGTTCGGCCATCTTCTGGCCACCCATCCGCCCGCCCTGCTCGTTGTCGGTCGCGATGAACGAGACGTAGTCCTTGCCCACCTCGGCGTCGAGCCCCGAGTCGATCACCACCACAGGGATGCCGGCCTGCGTCGCGGCCCTGATGGGCGCCACGAGGGCCTTGTCGTCGAGGGGGGCGATCACGATGGCGTCGTACTTGCTCGCGATCAGGTTCTCGACCAGACCGATCTGCTGCGCCCGGTCGTCCTCACGCTCGGGCCCCTGGAAGGTGATCTCGACGCCCTCCAAGTCGTGCTCGGCCTGCTTGGCCCCGGCGTGCACGCTCTTCCAGAAGTCGTGCGTCGTGCCCTTGGGTACGACCGCCACGCGGAGCTTCGCCGGCGAATCCCCCTTGGCCCCCCCCTGATCGCCGCCCTTCGCAGCAGGGCTTTCCGCGGGCTTGCCGCAGGCGGAGAGCAACATCGCGATGCCGAGCATGGCGGCAGCCACGGCGGCGGTGGAGCGGGTCGATATCGAGGGCATGCGGGGCTCCTTGGGCGCTTCCGAGAGGTCGGATCGGCATGGTATCGTCCGGGCCCGGTCCCGCAAGGCCGGGACGGCCTCTCGAACGGCATTTGTTCGGATACGACCGAAAGGAGCGCCGACTTGGCCACCTTCGCCCAAGCGCTCGATCTCGTCGACGACCCCGTACTCATCGCCGAGTACGAGGCGCACCACCGCCGAGTCTGGCCCGAGGTGGTCCGCGCCCTCGGCGGGATCGGGATCACACAGATGCGGATCTTCCGGCTCGGCTCGCGCCTGTTCATGTACTACGAGGCTCCGGACGGCTTCGACCCCGCCCGCGACTACCAGGCCTACGCATCCGATCCAAAGTGCCGGGAGTGGGACGAACTCATGCGCCGGTATCAGCGCCGGGCGCCCGGCACCCCGGACGGGGTCTGGTGGGCCCCGATGCAGGAGGTCTTCACCCTCCCGGTCCCCTGACCGGACGAGCACCCCCGCTTACCGGTCCGCCACCGGCCGCGGGAACGGCCGATCCCGCGAGAAACCATGGAGCGTTCTTGCTCTGGGGCCCTCTTGCTGGGACAATCGCCGCGGATCTGGAGGGAGGCGCAGACCAAGTGGAACCCGATCGGGACCTGACAATGCTGCTCGAAGCGGCCGCAACCGGCGATGGGACAGCCGCCGAGCGGCTGCTCCCGCTGGTGTACGACCACCTGCGGCGTCTGGCCCGCTCCCGCATGGCCAACGAGCGGTCCGGGCACACGCTCGAGGCCACGGCGCTGGTCCACGAGGCCTACCTGCGCCTGGTCGGGAGCGAGGGGCAGCGATTCGAGAACCGGGCCCACTTCTTCGGGGCCGCGGCGATCGCGATGCGCCGGATCCTCGTCGAGCGGGCCCGGGAGCGGGCGCAGCTCAAGCGGGGCGGCGGGCGCGAGCGGGTGGCCCTCGACGCGGGGCTGCGGGTCGACGAGGACGACCCGATCCAGACGCTCGCGCTCGACGAGGCGATGACCCGTCTCGAAGCCCGCGACCCCCGCAAGGCCCGGGTGGTGATGCTCCGATACTTCGCCGGCCTCAGCGTGGAGGAGACGGCCGAGGCGATGGACCTCAGCGAGACGACCGTCAAGAGCGAATGGGCGTTCGCCCGGGCGTGGCTCCGGCGCGAACTCGACGGGGGCGAGTCGTGAACGACCAGCCCCCATCGGTCGAGGAGCTGTTTCTGCGCGCCAGCGAGCTGCCGTCGCACCAGCGCACGCGGTATCTCGACGAGCAGTGCACCCACAACCCGGGGCTCCGCGCAGAACTCGACTCCCTGCTGCGCGCCCACGACCAGACCGGCACATTTCTCGACACTCCCGTTCCGGTCCGCCTCGACCTCTTCAACGAACCGGACCTGGTGCACCCCGAGACCATCGGGGCCTACGAGGTCGTCCGGCTGCTCGGATCGGGCGGGATGGGCCTGGTCTATCTCGCCGAGGGCGGGCGCCCGCGTCGTCGCGTCGCGCTCAAGGTGCTCCGCACTGGGATCGCCACCTCCAGCGTCCGCCGGCGCTTCGAGATGGAGGCCGAGGCCCTGGCGCGGCTCCAGCACCCGGGCATCGCGCAGGTGTACGAGGCCGGGGCCGCCCGCGTCGGTACCGTCGAGATGCCCTTCTTCGCGATGGAACTCGTCGATGGGGTGCCCCTCACCGATTTCGCCCGGTGCAACAAGCTCGGCACCCGCGAACGCCTGGCTCTGGCCGCCGAGGTCTGCGACGCGGTGCAGCACGCCCACCAGCGGGGCGTCGTGCACCGCGACCTCAAGCCCGGCAACGTGCTCGTGACCCCGGAGGGGCGGCCCAAGGTCCTCGACTTCGGCGTTGCCCGGCTCGCCGACCGCTCCGGCACGGCATTCCAGACCGTCACGGGCCAGCTCATCGGCACGCTGGCGTACATGAGCCCCGAGCAGGTCGTCGGCGATCCCGATGCGATCGATGCCCGCAGCGACGTCTACGCGCTCGGCGTCATCCTCTACGAATTGCTCGCCGGGCGCGTGCCCCTCGATGTCCGCGAGCGGGCCATCACCGAGGCGGCCCGGACCATCCGGGAGGACGAGCCCGAGAGCCTCGCCACCCTCGACCGCTCGCTCCGGGGCGACATCGAGACCATCGTCCGCAAGGCGATGGAAAAGGACCCCGACCGTCGGTACCAGACCGCCAGCGAACTGGCCGCCGACCTGCGGAGGTTTCTCAACGAGGAGCCCATCGTCGCCCGCCCGCCCAGCACGCTCTACCAGCTCCGCAAATTCGCCCGGCGCAACAAGGCGATCGTCGCGGGCACCGGCGCGGTCATCGTCGTGCTCATCGGCGGCATCATCGGCACCTCGATCGGGCTCTCCCGCGCCCTGGAGCAGAAGACCCGCGCCAACGCCGCCGCCGACGCCGCCATGCTCGAGGCCAACAAGGCAAAGCTCGCCAAGAACTTCCTGCAGAGTGTCCTGACCGGCGCCGATACGCCCGACCAGGGCTCCGGCGCCGGCCTCGACCTCACCGTACGCGAGGTCTTCCGCCGGGCCGCCGTGCGGGCGGAGGCCGAGCTCGTGGGCGCGCCCGAGGTCGCGGCCGACGTGCACCGCACCATCGCCGAGACCTTCGCCCTGCTGGGTGAAGGCGACGACGCCGACGCGCAATTCGATCTCGCCCTCACGGCGGCTCGCGCCTCAAACCATCCCGCGCTGGTCGCCTCGGTCTACAACTCCATGGCGGTCTTCGAGTGCAACCGGGGCGACCCCGCCGAGGGGGAACGTCTGGGCAAACTCGCCAGCGCGAAGATGGGCGAAGCCCTGGATCCCGACCCCGAGGGCGAGGCATCGATCTTCAACACGCTCGGTCTGGCCTACGACGGCGAGGGACGCGTCGCCGAGGCCAAGGCGGCGTGGGAATCCGCCCTCGCCATCGCCGAGGCGCACCTCCCACGCGAGAACGAGTCGCGGCTCACCGCCATGATGAACCTCGCAGACTACCTCGCCACGCAGGGGGACCTCCCCAAGGCGATCGAGTACATGGAAGAAATCGAGCAGACCCGTCGGCGGACCCTCGGCGTCACCAATCCGACCTACCTGGCCACGATCCGCAACCTGGCGGCCTTCGAGTCCAAGCGATACCACCTCGCGGAGGCCCGCGCACTGCTCGAGAAACTGCTGCAAACCTCCGAGCAGCTCTACGGCAGAGAGTCGCCGGAATTGGCCAACCTGCAGAGCAATTACGGGACGCTCCTCCGCCGGATGGGCGACCTCGAGGGCTCGGAGAAGGCCTACCGCGAGGCCATGCGCGTCCAACGCCTCAGCAGCACCCCCTCGGTCGATCGCTTTCCCATGCTCTTGCAGAACCTCGCCTCGCTCCGGGAGGAACTCGGGGATTTCGCCGAGGCCGAGAAGCTGTTCGGCGAGGCGCTGGGCATCCTGCGCCAGGCCGGCTTCGACCGGACGCCGCCCTTCGCGACCGTGCTCTCCAACCTCGCCGGCCTGCGGATCGATCAAGGCCGATGGAACGACGCCGCTTCCCTCTATGGCGAGGCGCTCGACATCCGCCTCGCCACGCTCGGGCCCGACTCGGTGCCGACGGCCTTCGCCCTGCAGGGGCGCGGCGCGGCCCTCCGGAGGCTCGGGCAGATCGAGCCGGCCCTCGCCGATCTCCAGCGGGCGCTCGAGATCATGCGCTCCGCCTACGGCGACGAGAACCCCAACACCGCGAATGTCAAGACGTTCTACAGCCTCTGCCTCGCCAACGCCGGGCGAGCCCAGGACGCGGCCGATACGGCGCAGTCCGCGATCCAAGTCCTCCAGTCCCAGTCGAGCATCAACGACACCATGCTCGCCAATGCCGAGGCGTCGCTCGGCGCCTGCTTGACCGGCCTCGGCGCGTTCGACCAGGCCGAGGAGCACATCGGCAGGTCGCTTGAGCTGCGCAGCAAGGTCACCGAGCAGCCCTCCGCCGCGTTCCAGGAGGTGAGGCTCCTGCTCGCCAGGCTCCGCCTCGCCCAGGCCCGGCCCGCCGACGCCCGCACGCTCGGCGCCGATGTGCTCGCCTGGCGGGCCGACCACTTGGGCGAGTGCGACGCGACCGCCGAGGTCCGACGCTTCCTCGACGAACTCCCCGCCCCCTGACCCTGCCCCCTGACCCCGCCGCCCGAGCCCCGACAGCAGAGCGCCCCCGGGGATGGCTCCCCGGGGGCGCTGCGAACGACTCCGCACTCACCCGGAACCGGTCAGCAGCCGACCGTCCAGAGATTCAGGAAGCCGATGAAGTCCTGCGTGTTCACCGTGCCGTTGCCGTCGATGTCGGCACGGGCGTCCTTGGCGACCCAGGCGTTCAGGTAGGCGATGAAGTCCTGCGTGTTGACGGCGCCATCACCGTTGAAGTCCGCCACGCAGCCCGCGCCGGCCACGAGACCCTCGTAGGGGACGTACACGAAGTTGAAGCCGGTCTGGCCCGGATTCTCGAGCGCCAGATCGAAGCCGGCAACCTCGAACGATCCGTCCTCTCCGGGCTCCCAACTGAGGGCGTAGGGCCCGTCGGTCCCGCAGAGCATCAGCACGCCGTCGGTCCGGGCGTCGACGCCCGAGATCGCGATCTTGGTCACGGGGAAGCCGTAGGTCTGGTCGGTGCCGCTGGAGACGCTGAAGCTACCCGCACCGCTCACCTTGGCCCCCGCCGCGCTGATCTGGCCGGCGACCAGATCCGGCGTCGAGTAGGGGAACCACACGTATCCGAAGTCCCAGTCGAGGCTCTCGGCCCCGCCCGCACCCTCGAAGGCCGAGAGTGTGTAGCTGTTCCCGTTGGGCGCCGCGTTGACCACGCGGTTGTTGTTGTCCCAGTTCATGGCGATGATCACGCCGTCGACGCCGGCGACGCCGGGGACCGACTGCTCGTAGGTCACATCGCCCGGCACCTGCACGTCGGCGTCCTGGGTGAATCCCGCCTCGGTGGGGAAGTAGGCCACGGCGAAGTCCGAGTTGATCTCGCCGCCGGCGAGGCTGGCGTTGTGGGCGTGCATCTCGCCGTTGTCGAAGCTCACGGTCGTCCAGCCGCTCACGCCGCCGGTGCCGGAGTTGTCGCGGAGAAACTCGTCGGACGAGGCGAGGTAGACGCCCTCGTAGGCGTCGAGGCTGTTGTCGAGGTGCGAGGGGTGGCGGGCGTCGAAGAAGGCCATGCCGCAGTCGCCGCGGTTGTCGCCCACGCTGTCCAGGGCGTCGGAACCCATCGCCCGCTCGGCGATCATGCTCCCGTTGGTGTTGTCGGGCGTGATCTCCGTCACGGCGATGCGGGCCGCGTGGGCGTGCCCGAGGCGGCTCTTGTACGCCTGGGCCGGCGTGCCGGGGACGATGTCCGCATCGTTCGGGATGAACGCGAAGGCGAAGATGGCGTCGTATGCCCCCATGCTCTGCAACGCGAGGCCGCCGTTGGAGAGCGGCTCGGTGTCGTAGGTCTCGAAGATCCAGCCGTCGCCATCCGGCTGGCAGAAGACCGGGTTATCGATCGTCGCGCCGCCCAGCTCGGTGCGGGGGCAGAGCAGCATGGTGCCGGTCGCGGGGCTCTCGCCGGGGATGGTGATCCGCATCTGGGCGCCCGGCGTGGCGCCGAAGGGATCGAGGATCTCGACGTTCGCGGCGCCCTGGTGGTACAGCATGTCGCCGCACCCGGTGATGTACCCCATCGTCACGCCCGCCGTCCCGTCGGGGATGAAGACGAAGCCCGCCGGATCGTTCTCGCCGCCCGACTCCGAGCCGTTGTCGATGCAGTGCATCGCCGCGGTACCATCGTAGCTCACGAAGGTCGCGACACGGTTGTCCTCGTTCTTGGCGCCGCTGGTCAGGAGCACGCCGTCGCGGCGCAGGTCGTAGCCCTCGAGGCTGATCGCGTAGATCCCGTTGTTGGTCGTGTAGTCGACCACCTCGAACCCCGAGCCCGTGTAGGAGTTCTCGTCCCGGATCGTCAGCAGCGGGTTGCCGACAAACGAGGTCAGCGGGCCGTTGTTGGCGCTGTTGTAGAAGTTGCCGGTGATCCACCCGTCCGCGATCGGGAAATACGCGAAGCACACGTTGTAGTTCGCCTCGGTCCCGTCGGGCGCCTCGTTGACCACGATCCAGTAGCGGTTCGACCCGCTCCCCGACCGATCGCTCGCCGGGGTGACGTAGAAGGGGCTCTCCAGCGGGCACCCGTTCGCCGAGATGCGGCTGGTCTCGTTCACGAACGAGAGCAGCACGCCCAGGCCGGCGTCGTTGCCCGTGCCCATATCGACGAAATAGTCGCCCCGGCTGCTCGAATCCACCCCGTCGTTGGAGACGGTCGTCCAGTCGCCGGTACCCCCGGCGATGCTCAGGACGATCGAGCTCGAGGTGTTGGCGCAATCAATCTCGTTGACGTCGATCTGGCCGTGCTGGACCTGGGCCGCCGCGTGGCCGGCCAGGGCCGCGAGCACCGCGGCTGTGAGCTTCATCCTGCGATTCATGCGTGATCTCCTCTCGGTGTGTCTGGGGGGCGGGCGCCCGCCACCCCTGGAAGCAAGGCGTTAGCGGTTGTCCACGATGTCGGGGACGGAGTACCAGGGCAGCGGCACGCTCCGGGTGGTCCCGAAGCGATCGATCAACTCCTGCTTCTTGGCCTCGGCCTCGCCCTGGCTGATCGTGCCGAAGTGGCCGTCGGTCCACATGACCCCGCACCCGCCGGGGTGGCGGAAGTACTCGCCCTTCCAGTACTTATGGTCGTCCTCGGTGCCGTCGGAATCCCACTGGAACATCTGCACGAGCGTGTCGCCGTTCCCGTCGATCACCACCTCGGAGCCGTCCTGGAACATCAGGATCTGGCTGGGGAACTCGATCGTGCCCAGCCGGCGCGGCGCCCGAGCCCCACGCACCTTCCCGAAGAACATCCGCGTGACGCTCTCGGGGACGGTGTCGAACCCGGGCGTCACGCCGTTGAAGCAGTAGCTCGACCAGAGCGTGTAGGGGTCGTGCGGGAGCGTCCCGTTGTTGCGGAACGCCGAGAGGGTGAACCGTGCCTCCGGACAGCTCGTCGATTCCCAGGCCGGGATCGGCAGCTTGTCCCCGATCCCCGCGTTCGACTCGAACATCGAGTCGGCCAGCTCCGCCCCGAGACGCTCGTCGTAGAGCTGGGCCCAGTAGGTCTGTGGGTCGCCCGAGCGGAGCAGGTAGTACCGCTCGCCGTAGAGCTTGCGGAACCGCAGCGCGTTGTTGTCCCAGCTCATGTGCCAGTAGTCGTCGTTATCCAGGGCATAGCCCAGGATCGCCTGCGAGACCGACCGCTCCTGCGTGCCGCACTTGACCTGCCGGGCTGTCTGCCGGGCCCGGCCCAGGGCCGGCAGGAGGATCCCGATCAGCAGGGCGATGATCGCGATCACCACCAACAATTCGATGAGTGTGAACCCCCGACCCGGGTATGCGCATCGATAGCCTCCCGCCCTTAGACTCTCGCCCGACGATCCAGTGGATTGCGGCCCGTCCAACGCCCGCGACCGACGTTTTCCCGATCCGCAAGGAGGGTACACTTCGGTCGCCCCACCCTCGATGAGCGCGCGATCAATCGTGCGTTCAAGTCTCGTTGAGATTGTGTTTATGAAAGAGCAATTGCACCGCCCCGCACCCGCGCGGCGCCGCGCCCAGGGGACCACGCTTGGGTGAGACACCACAACGAACCGCCGAAACGCTCCGGCTCGCCGAGGACGCCGCGCGCACCGCCAACTGGAAGCGATGGGGAACCTACCTCCCCGAGCGCCAGTGGGGCACCGTCCGAGAGGACTACTCCGACCACGGCAACTGCTGGGCCTACTTCCCGCACGAGCACAGCCGCAGCCGCGCCTACCGCTGGGGCGAGGACGGACTGCTCGGGTGGTGCGACCGCCAGTGCCGGCTGTGCTTCGCCGTCGCGCTCTGGAACGGGCAGGACCCCATCCTCAAGGAACGCCTCTTCGGGCTCGGCGGCGACGAGGGCAACCACGGCGAGGACGTCAAGGAGATCTACTTCTACCTCGACGCCACCCCCACCCATTCCTACGCCCGCGCCCTCTACCGGTACCCCCACAAGGCCTTCCCCTACGCCGATCTCGTCGCCGAGAACCGCCGCCGCGGCAAGGCCAAGCCCGAGTACGAACTCCGCGACACCGGCGTCTTCGATGAGAACCGCTGCTTCGACGTCACCGTCGAGTACGCCAAGGCCTCGCCCGAGGACACACTCATCCGCATCACCGCCGAGAACCGCGGCCCCGAGGCCGCCGAACTCCACCTCCTCCCCACCCTCTGGTGCCGCAACACCTGGGCCTGGGGCTGCACACACGAGGGCTGTGAACCCAAGCCCCGCCTCTGGGCCGAGAACGCGGCCAGCATCCGCTGCGACCACCCCTCGCTCGGACGCTACGTCCTCGAGGTCGAGCCCGGGCCCGACGGCATCGCGCCCGACCTCCTCTTCACCGACAACGAGACCAACTACGAGCGCATCTTCGGCTATGCCAACTCCGCCAAGCACGTGAAGGACGCATTCCACCGCCGCGTGATCGGCGGCGATCGCGCCGCCACCAACCCCGCGCAGACGGGCACCAAGGCCGCCGCGTGGCACCGGGTCCGCCTGCCTCCCGGCGGGTCCGTCACGCTCCGCCTCCGGCTGCGCGAGGCCACCGAGGGTGTCCCGGCCGGCTTCGGCGCCGAGTTCGATTCGGTCTGCATCCGGCGCCGCGCCGAGGCCGACGAGTTCTACGCCGCAAAGATCCCCGCACACCTCTCGCCCGAGCACCGACGCGTGTCGCGTCAGGCGTTCGCCGGGTTGCTCTGGACCAAGCAGTTCTACCACTACATCGTGCACGACTGGCTCGCCGGCGACCCCAACCAGCCCGACCCGCCTCCCAGCCGCGCCAAGGGACGCAACCACGACTGGGCCCATGTCTTCAGCCGCGACATCCTGAGCATGCCCGACAAGTGGGAGTACCCCTGGTTCGCCGCCTGGGACCTCGCCTTCCACATGGTGCCGATGGCCCGCGTCGACCCCGAGTTCGCCAAGGACCAGCTCGTGCTGCTCCTCCGCGAGTGGTACATGCACCCCAACGGCCAGATCCCAGCCTATGAGTGGGCCTTTGGCGATGTCAACCCGCCGGTGCACGCCTGGGCGTGCTGGCGCGTCTACCAGCGCGAGCTGCAGGAGGGCCGGCGCGACCGCCTCTTCCTCTCCCGCACATTCCAAAAGCTCCTGCTCAACTTCACCTGGTGGGTCAACCGCAAGGATCCCCACGGCGAGAACATCTTCTCCGGCGGCTTCCTCGGCCTCGACAACATCGGCGTCTTCGACCGCTCCCAGCCCCTGCCCACCGGCGGCACCCTCGAGCAGGCCGACGCCACCGCCTGGATGGCCTTCTTCTGCGGCACCATGCTCTCGATGGCCCTCGAACTCGCGCAGGAGAACCCCGCCTACGAGGACATGGCCTCGAAGTTCTTCGAGCACTTCGTGCACATCACCGACGCGATGAACTCCCTGGACGGCACCGGCCTGTGGGACGAACGCGACGGCTTCTACTACGACCGCATCCGCCTCGGCGCCGACGGCATGCCCATGCGCATCCGCTCGCTCGTCGGCATCATCCCGCTCATCGCCTGCGAGATCCTCGAGGAGCGGGAGATCCGCAACCTCCCCGGGTTCAGCAAGCGCCTGAGCTGGTTCCTCGAGAACCGCGCCGACCTCGCCAAGCACATCTCCTACATGGAGAAGGACGGCCGCCCCGACCACGCCTACCGCCTGCTCGCCATGCCCTCACGCGACCGGCTCGTCCGCGTGCTCGGATACATGCTCGACGAGGCCGAGTTCCTCTCCCCCCACGGCATCCGATCGCTCTCCAAGGCCCACCTCGCGCAGCCCTTCATCCTCCGCGTCGGCGAAGAAGAGTTCCGCGTCGAGTACGCCCCGGGCGAGAGCCCCACGCTCATGTTCGGCGGCAACAGCAACTGGCGCGGGCCCGTCTGGTTCCCCCTCAACTACATGATCATCAAGGCCCTCGAACGCTACCACCGCTTCTACGGCGAGAGCCTGCGCGTCGAGTGCCCCACCGGGTCCGGCAACATGATGAACCTCTGGGATGTCTCGCAAGAACTCCGCCGCCGGCTCTCCAGCCTCTTCACGCCGGGCGACCAGGGCAAGCGCCCCTTCCTCGGCACGCGGGAACCGCTCAGCGACGCCCGCGGCGAGGAGATGCTTCTGTTCCACGAGTTCTTCGACGGCGACAACGGCAGGGGCCTCGGCGCCAGCCACCAGACCGGGTGGACCGCGCTCATCGCCTCCGTCCTGGCCACGATGACCGCCCCCGACGCTCAGCGCTGACCGACCCCCCGCTTGTCGGTCTCCATCCGCCCCGTGATCCGCAGCTGCTCGCGATCGAAGAGGTCCCGCCAGCGGTCGTCCTGCTCAAGCATCAGCGCCCGACGCACGTTGGCGAGCCTCGTCTCGTCGGCGAGCCCCAGCAGCGACGCCTGCTGGATGGATCCTCGCAGCGCCGGCAGGTAGTTTGCGCTGCGGTCCAGCGCCAGGTCGTAATACTTGAGCGACTCCTCCGCCCAGCCCGCGCGGTTGTACACCAGGCCCAGGTTCTCGCACGGACGCGGGTCCGTCGGGCTCTGCTGCATCGCGATCGTGAACGCGTCCGCCGCCGGCATCAGGTCGCCCTGCACCACCAGGAGCGCCCCGAGGTTGTTCCACGCCTCCGGCATGTCGCCCGAGATATTCAGCGCATCGCGGTACTGCTCGACAGCCTGGCTGGTCAGCTTCGCCGCCTCGTCCGTGCGCTTGCGCTCCCGCGCCCTGGCCGCCTTGGCCGCCGTGGCCGCGGCCTGCTGAGCCGCCTGGCGGGCCTCCTGCAGCCTCGCCCCCGGCGCGTCGAGGCCAGAGGCCGAGCCCCCGCTCGAGCCGACGCAGCCGATCGGCGCGCCGACCAGCATCGCGACCGCCGCCCCCAAACACAGCGCCCGAATCACCGCCGCCGGAATGCTCATGAAGCTCGCTCCCACCTCACAAATGTGACCTTGCACTGCCACGCCTTGGCCTGCGGCACGATCTCGAGACCGGCCACGCGCAGCCCCGGCACGTCCGCCAGGCACTGCTGGATCCAGGTGAGCAACACCCCGAGGTCCGGGCCGTGCATGGTGTACTCGTACGTATTCTTCAGCGCCGCCCCGTCCCGAACGGGCGTCTTCTGCGGCGGGATCTTCGGCTTCTCCAGCCCCAGGCCCATCGCCGCGCTCTCGATCCGCGTGAACAGGTCCGCGAGCGGCTTCACCGCGGACTGGTCCGTCGTCAGCAGCCGGTCCAGCGCGTTGTTCTGCTCCTCGAACCCCGCGACGAGCACCTTCCAGTCCCCCTGGATGCGAAACTCCCGCAGCGCCGAGTCCCGGTGGCGGATGCAGACGATCAACGCCACCCCCGCCACCAGGAACAGGACCGTCGCGAGGAACAGCAGCGACCGGGGCCGGTTGGCCCGCTCCGCCGAACGCGCCGCCTCCGCCAGCTCGTAACGGACATCCTCGGAAACTCGTTGTTGCGCGATCGTGCTCACGCGGCCCCCCGCGGCTGCGCCGGGCGCTGCGCCCAGTAGCCAATAAGGCTGACCTTGATCGCCGGCCTCCCGTTGCGGTTCTCCGACCTGGGCGACTTGTCCCACGTGCTCACCGACGAACCGGCGATACTGCCCAGCGAAGCGACCAACTCCTCGTACGCCGCCGTGTCCGGCACGTAGAGGTCGATCACCACGGCGGCGCTGCTCAGGTCGATCTTCTGCACGTCGTAGTCGGGGTTCCCGAGGACGAAGGCCAGCGTCTCGAGTTCCTGCAGCACCGGCTTCTCCGGCGTCGCCTTGATCGGCGTCAGGCTCTGGCGGCGCTTGTCGATCGACTCCCGAAGATCCGCGATCGCCTTCCCGTCGAAGGAGCGGCTCGCCGCCGGACCAGTCGCCACCGCCGGGAGCAACTGCTCGGCTTGCTTCCGCCAATCACTCCGCGCCTTCGCCGCGTCGCGGCGGATGGCGCTCGCCGAGGATTGCACCTTCCACGCCGCCACACCCATCCCCAGCGACGCCAGCACAATCGCCGCCGCCGCCCACCAATACATCGCGCGGTGCTGCCTGCCCGGCCTCATGCCCAGCTGTTCCAGCGACGGCTTCGCCTCGGCCGGCGCGTCCGACTCGCGCTCGGCGAATCGCGCCAGTGCGAGCGAGACCGGGTCCTCGTCAAACGTGATGTCCGCCGTCGCGCCGGGCCAGGCGCCGCTCACGGCCTCGCCCATCCCCGATTCGTCGGCCCAGGCGCCCGGCGGCGCAACGAGCCGGAGCCGGCTCGGCGACGCGCCGAGCTGCGTCGACCACGCGATCCAATCCGTCGCCAGCCTCGCGATATCGCGACGCGCGATCCGGACCTCCGACTCGCCCGTCTTCTCCACCCGGAACGACCCCGCGCACAGCGGCGCCCCGCCCCGCGACCACGACCAGACCAGCCGGCCGGAACTCGGGTCCACCAGCACCTGCGCCACCGTCGACGCCGACTCCGCCACGACCCGCTCCGCATGCCCCAGCGAGCCCTCGCCGTCAAACGCCTCCGACATCGCGTGCCAGATCGTCACCACCCGGCCCACTCCGACGCCCTGCGAGTCCAACTCATCCAGCAGCAGCCGCACCGAAGCATCGGGAACCGCCATCACGCCGAGCCGGGCACGCACCGCCCCCTCGCCCCCGGGCGAAAGCAGCGGCTGGATCGTCGCACCCCCCGGCACCCGCACGTCCTCCGAGAGCGACAGATGCGGCGGCGACCCCATCGCGTGCGTCGCCTCGTCCTCGCCGGGCTCCCCCGCATGCCGGAGCATCGCATCGACCGCCGCCGGGTCCGTGCTCGTCGTCGTCAACCACGAACACAGCGCGCCGTCCGAATCGAGCACCACGGCCGCCAACTCGGCACGACCCTGCACCTTCAGTCGCTCGCTCACCCACGCCGCGGCCTCACGCAGCCCACGCTCCAGTGCCCCCGTATCGTCCCCGGGGATGCGCGGAAATGACCACGTCTCCTCCGACCGGCCCGTGATCAACCGAACCCGGCGCGGGAGCACGCCGCGCTCGGCGCGCTCGATGAAGCAGACAGCGCGGCTCAACGCTGATTCCGATCCGGGGGCCCACCCTCACCGCGCTGACGATCCCAGCGTGCGCGGCCCTGCCGCGCCTGCTCGATCAATGCCGCCCGACGATCCTCGCGGCTCATGTTCGGCGTGAAGTTGGGGGGCTGCACCGGCTGATCGCCCGCCACGACCGGCGTCTCCGGCGTCGGCTCCGGCGCGCCGCCAACGAGCACCGAGACCGCCGAACCGTGACGCTCGGCCTTCTCCACGGTCTGCTCGTCCCCACCGTCAACCGAGATCGTCACCTCGCCCGACTCCACCGCCACGAGACGCACGCCCTCGAACGTCTGCCCCACCCGGAGCAGCTTCGTGGCCCCCGAGATGCTCATGAACGCGGCAGCCTTCTCGCCCACCTGCACCGAGCCGACGTACCGGATCTCACGGCTCGGCGCCTCCGTCGGCGGCGGCTCGCCCTCGTCCGGCCCGGCCGCCGTCGGGATCGGATCCGGCAGCGGCTTGTTCAGGATCATCGACAGGTTGTCGTTCACCGCGATCGGGTCAAACGCCCGCCCGGTCGGCGTCGCCCCCTGGTCGGGCTGCTCCTCGATCGGCGCGGGACGAGGGGGCGCCGCGGGCTCGTCCACCTGCAGAACCAACTGCCCGAACGCCCCCATCGCCACCCCGGATACCAGCAGCAAAACGCCCGCCGCCTGTGCGGCCCTCGTCGCCTTCTTCGCCGCCCGTCGGTTCTTGATTCGCCAAGTCATCTGTGCGCTCCCGCGGGCGCAGGCCCGCTTCCCCCTACTCTACACCGAGCTTCTCCCACGTGAGAAACGCCGAGCGATCGCCCGATGTGGTCGATGTCCGGGTATTGGCCACGATGAAATACCCACCGAACCGCGCCATCGCCGGACCGACCGAGGAATCCCGCAGCTCGACCGTCGCGTAGTACAGGGTCGGCCGCACCGTGAACATCCGGCCCAGCCGAGTCCGCATGTCCGCATCCACTCCGGCCTCGCTCATCGCGATCCCCATCGCGCTGGGAGAGCACCGGCCCCCGTTCGCCTGCCGGTCCTGCTCGATGCTCTGCGCGAAGCGCGTCGCCACGTCCGCCTGCCCCGTGATCGCGCCGGCCGCGATCTCGATCAATTCCGCAGACGCCGTGTGCAGGCTCAACGCGACCGGCCCCACAGTTCGGAGTCCGTCAGGAGGTCCGGATGGGCCATAGAACGAGGCCACGGCGCTCAGTTCCGCCGCCGCATCGTCGTAGCTCACCGGCTCCACCGCCGCCAGATCCGTCAAGATCGCGCCCTGACCCTCTTTGAGCGTCACCGAGGCGTCGGTCCCGTCCTTGAGTTCCAAATCAAGGAAATGCCCATCCGCCGGGAGCAGGGTGCCCAGATCCACGCCCGTCGGCAGGTTCCGCACCCACGCGTCGATCGCCTCCTGAAGCCCCAGCCGCGCGTGGTGCTCCTGATACCAACCAAGCTGCCGCTGCGCCAGCCCCCGCTGGGCCGCCTGACGTTCCAGCATCACCGCGCACATCATCCCCACAACCACCACCAGCGCGATCACCATCGGCAGCGCAAAGGCGCGTCTCATGACCCGCCCCCCCCGGGCTGGGGCCGACCACCACCGCCCGGCCCACCCGGACCGCTCGGCCGATTCCCGCCCGGTTGCGGCCCGCCATTGCTGGGAATCCCGCCCGGACGAGTTCCCTGCGGCCGACCCTCAATCCGCTGGCCCGGACCCATCCCCTGAGGCGTTTGCGGCCGGGGCCGGCCCTGACGCGGCTGGCCATCCGGTCCACCCCGCAAGCCGCCACCGGTGCCGCCGCGCTGGCCACCCCCGCCTGCCCCTCCTCCGCCCCCACCGCCGCCGCCGCCGCCGCCGCCATCGGCCGGGTCGGTGGCTGACGTCGTCTGCGTGTCTTCCTCCAGCGCATCCACCGTCCAGACCACCTCGAGCAGGTAGTTCGCATACAGCCCCGAGAGCGTCTCCAACTCGATCTGCACATAGGTCGGCATGTCGTTGGCCGAATAGGCCTCGAGCTGATCCAGCATCTGACGCCCGAAGAACATCTGGTAGTGACACGCCGACAGCCCCGAGGCAACCCGCGCCGGCTCGCTCCGGTCGTCCAGCGGCTGCCACCAGAGCGTCCAACCAATACGCGTGTCCCCCGCCGACCGCCTGGCCAACGCCTCCCGGCTCGTCGGATCGTCGGGACGCAGCACGAACGCCCCGTGCACCCCCGCGTACTGCTCCTCGCCCTCCACGGGCGCCTGATTCAGATCGTCCACGCCCACCAGCGCGTCCGCCCACGCCGTGGATTGCACGCTCGGAGGCCGGATCGGCACCGCGGACAACACCAATTCGAGCCGCTGCGGCGAGGCCACCGCACCCCCGGCCGCCGAATACCGCGAACTCTGAAGCATCGAACTGAGCGTCGGATCCTCGTCCGGCTCGAGCACGACGCGGGGCATCGGCGGCGCCTCGCTCGCCGCGGCGTCCGCGGCCGCATCCTGCGCCCCGTCCTGGGCGGCCTGATCGGTCTGATCTGTCTGGCCGGCCTGATCCGTCTGGTCGGTCTGGTCCGCCGGCAGCTCGTCGTTCGGCGACGTCGGCGCCATCAGCAGCGTCGTGAACGCCCGCTGCATCGTGCGCTGCACCCTGGCCAGGTCCGTGGCCTCCTGATACCGCGCCGAGAGCACCCGGTCCGACCGGTTCATCGCGACGAATGCGCCCAGACACCCCAGCGCGACAAGGCCGGCGAGCGTCGAAGCCAGCACGACCTCGATGAGCGTGAATCCGCGCCGACTCACTGGCCACCCCCCTGGTCCACGTCGGTGCCCATGATCCGTTGGATCAGCACGTCCGGACCCTGCTCGACGAGGTTCTTGACCGAGTCCGGCGGGCGCCGCGTGATCGCCAGCGGGTCAACCATCCGCACGAGCGTGTACTGCGGCGCCCCCGAGTTGGGAACCGCCGACCCGCCCGATCGCTCACTCACCCACACCGTCACGACGATCTTCTTCAGCCGGTCCGGCGTCGCCGGCGTCTGCCGCGATTGCGACTGCGACGCCTCCATGTTCCGCTGCACAGTCTCGTCCAGCGTGCTCTTCACCTGCGTGATCGACTTGCGGTACCGGTACTGCGTGTCGCCGTAGGTCAGCGTGAGATCGTCCGACGGCATCGTGCGCGGGTCGTCCAGGTACTCGATGATCAGCCGGTTCGCCAGCTCCGCACAATCCAGGAGCTGCCGGGTCCGCTTCTGCTGCCCGCTGATCGCGCCCACGGCCGACGCCAGCGTCGCCACCGCCATGCCCAGGATGACCGTGGCGAACACCACCTCGAGCAGCGTCATGCCGCGGGCGAGGCGGGGTCGGCTGCCGTGATGGCTCGCGCGGAGGTCCATGAGTCTCCCGGCCTACTGCTGCGGCGAGTTCTGATTCTGGAACACCGTCCAGATGTCCATGTCGTCCGCCGTCCCATACTCGCCGTCCTTGCCCATCGAAACCAGCTCGTACGGCCGGCTCGTCCCGGGCGCCTTGTACCAGTAGGCGTGCTTCCACCCATCCTCGACCGGCTTGTTCGCCTGCAGATACCCGTCGAGCTGCTGCAGGAGCTGCAGCGTCGGCGGGTACGCGTTGTACTCGAGGTGGTAGCTGTCCAGCGTCTGCTGGATCGTCGTCATGCTCGTCTTGGTCGCCTGGATCTTCGCCTTGTCGCCCTGGCCCAGCACGCTGATCGCCACGACCGACATCAGCACGCCCATAATCACCACGACCAGCGTCAGTTCGAGCAGCGAGAAGCCGTGCGCGGCTCGCATCCGGCGCTTCGGCAGAAGAATCTGATCCATCGACTTCGCTCCTTGCTTCCCGCGGCGCCCCACTCCCGGCCGGCGCCCGCTCCGTTCTGTGCTACCCCCACACGCCGGGGGAGTTGCAAATCCTAGTCGGCCCGCCATACCCGCTCGGGCCCGAGAACCCGCACGAAAGAGCCCAAAAACCCGCGTCAGGACTCACTGGACGAGCTGGTTGGGCATCGTCAGCATCGGGATCATCAACGCCAACACCAGCGTCCCGATGATCATGAACATCACCACGATCACGGCCGGCTCCAGCAGCGCCATCAGCCGCGCCGTACGGCGCTCCAGCTCATCGGCCATGTCCCGCGCCAGACCGTCGAACGCCGTGTCCAGGTCGCCCGCACGCTCCGCCGCCATCAGCAGCCGCCGGGTCGCCAGCGGCAACGCCGCCACCTTGTCGATCAGGTTGTGCAGCACCCCGCCCTCGACCAGCTTCGTCCGCAGCGATCGCAGCTGCTGGTTCAGCTTCGGGTGACGCACCGCCCCCGTCGCCACCCCCAACGCGTCCGCCAGCGGCACGCCCGCCTTGCACAACGCCGCCATCACCGAGAAGAACCTCGCCGACTCCTGCGCCAGCACGATCTGGCGAAACGCCGGCAGCGACCGCGACACGCGGCCCACCACGCCGGCCACCCACACCCGAGCCGCGATCAGCACGATCGCTACCAGCCCCGCCCCCAAGGCCAGCCACAGCCACTGCGCCTTCATGAACGTGCCCAACTCCACCAGCAACTTCGTGAACGCCGGGAGCTTCGCCCCTGCCCCCTCCAACGCGTCCCCGATCCTGGGCACCACCACCGTCAGCAGCACGATCGCCGCGCACACCGCGATCGTCAGCACGACCGCCGGATACAACATCACCGTCGCCGCCTTGCCCTGGATTGCGTGCTGGCGTCGCGCTGTCTCCGCCAGCTGCGCCGCCGAACCACCCAGATCGCCCGTCCGCTCCGCCGCCTGATACACCGCCGCCGTCATCTCGTCGAAAACGCCCACCTTCCGGCACGACTCCGCAAAGCTCGTCCCCCCCGCCACCAACTCCCGCATCCGCTCGACCACCGGCTGCATCGCCGGGGAAACCACCGTCGCCGTGACCTCCAAGGCCTCGACCAGCGGCACACCCCTCGTCAGCAGCGTCGCCAACTGGCTGTTCAACTCCACCTGGTCCTTCAGCCCCAATCGCGGTTCCACCGCCAGCGCCGAGGGCAAACGCCACGTCCGGAGCAGCGTCAAACGGTCCCGCCGCAGGCGCTCCGCCAGCGCCCGCTCGCTCTTGGCCTGGCGCAGCCCGAAAGTTCGCCCCCCGTTGGGGGTCGCGGCCAGGTACAAGAACGGATTGACGGCGCCAATGCGGCTCACAGGGCAAGTCTACCGGCCGGAACCCCCGCGGGTTCAAGGGTTGGAAAGGGGCCACACCAAGCCCGGGTGTCATCGGTCATCGGTTGATCCGCCCCGCAGCGGGGCACACAATCCCTTTACCCCCGGAACAACGCGACGGAGGGCGTCCGATTGCCGCCCGACCCCCGTTTGGGACCCCTCGGCCCCGGGTCGGGACCGGGAACGCGATCCACCACGGGAGCAAGCGAGAAACTCATGCGAGCCCTCATCAAGCACCACGCCGGCCCCGAACTCCAGTTCGTCACCGACCGCCCCAAGCCCGTCCTCGGACCCCGCGACGTCCTCGTCCGCGTCACCCACGCCGGGATCTGCGGCACCGACCGCCATATCTGGGAGTGGGACGAATGGTCCGCCGGGCGTATCCCCGTCGGCATCACCACCGGCCACGAGTTCGTCGGCATCATCGAGTCGGTCGGCAGCGCCGTCACCAAATACAAGCCGGGCCTCCGCGTCAGCGCCGAGGGCCACACCACCCAGTGGACCGATTACAACAGCCGCACCGGCAACGCCCACATCGCCAGCGACACCAAGATCATCGGCATCGACCGCGACGGCTGCTTCGCCGACTACGTCTGCGTGCCCGAAGAGAACGTCTGGCCGGTCCACCCCAGCATCCCCGACAAGGTCGCCGCCGTCCTCGACCCCATCGGCAACGCCGTCCACACCGTGATGGCCGCCGACGTCAGCGCCAAGAGCGTGCTCATCTCCGGCGTCGGCATCATCGGCCTCATGGCCGTGACCGTCGCCAAGGCCGCCGGCGCCAGCCGCATCTTCTGCACCGACATCAACCCGCCCCGGCTCGCCCTCGCCAAGAAGCTCGGCGCCGTCGAGGCGTTCGACGCCCGCAACGGCGACGGCTGGATCAAGGAAGTCCGGAAGGCCTGCCGCGGCGAGGGTGTCGATGTCCTCCTCGAGATGTCCGGCGCCGACTCCGCGTTCGACCAGGGCTTCCGCGCCCTGCGCAACGGCGGCACCGCCGCACTCCTGGGGCTCCCCGCCAAGCGCGTCACCTTCGACTTCAACGAGCACATCATCTTCAAGGGCTGCAAGGTCCTCGGCATCAACGGTCGCAAGATGTTCCAGACCTGGTACCAGATGGAGGAGCTGCTCCTCTCCGGCCGCCTCGAACTCGACGAGATCATCACCCACCAGTTCCCCCTCGAAGACTTCAAGACCGCCTTCGAGACCATGATCTCCGGCAAGGGCATCAAGGTCGTCCTCCAGATGGGTTGATGCGCCGCCTCTACGAGCCCCGAGCGCAAGCTCGGGTGTCTTGCCTCTACGAACCCCGAGCGCAAGCTCGGGCGTTTCTCCACCACACGGCCCTCCGCACGCTCCTCGCCACCGCGCCCCCGCACCCGCGGCTCAACCCCCATCCCGACTCCGCGCAACTCCGCGCCCGCCGCGGCGAACCGCCTTCCGCACTCACGGACCCCACGCGCGCCCTAGCGCGGCAGTCCTTCCATGCAATCGCGCACCTCCGTGTGCGCATCCGGCACTGGATACGCACGAATGTCGCCCGTCGCTCGCGCGCTTTCGGAAACGCGACGATCTCATGAATCTCGCCACGACCTCGGCTCGCAGCGCACACCACGGCCCCGTGAGCGCGCTATCCTCGCCCGGACGCGCACGGAAGCGCAGCCCCACGAGCAAGGAGGTCAATCATGGGGCACCCGTTCGGATCGAATCGCTCTCCCGCCCCCGCGCTGTGGGCGCTCGCCGCGGGCCTCGCCCTGTCGCAGGCCGCCCCAGCCCCGCCCAGGGGCTTCGACTGGGCCACCATCGGCGACCCGGGGAACCGCGACACCCTGGCCGACGAGGTGCCCTACTGGCCGGACATGAACGCCGGCGGCGTGGACTACGAGTACCGCCTCACGCGGACCGAGGTTACCGTCCGCCAGCACTTCGAGTACGTCCAGGCCTACTGGAAGTACGTCCCTCCCGAGCAACGCCGGGACAGCTCGTTCCTTGGTCTTTGGATCGGCTACCGCGGCGGGCCGGACGACCCGCAGTACTACATCGTCGAGGGCGGAAAACTTCCCCACCGAGATGTCCTGGCGGCATGCGGCCCGGTTCTGCAACTGGCTGCACAACGGCAGAGCGAGCGGACAGTGGGCGTTCGAGGACGGGGCCTACGACACCTCGACCTTCGGCATGAACGAGGACTGGACGCTGACCGACCAGGCCGAGCACGACCCCGACGCGAAGTTCTGGATCCCGACCATGGACGAGTACGTCAAGGGCATGTTCTGGGACCCGGCCAAGGACGGCGGCGCGGGCGGCTACCGGGCGTACCCGCACTCCAAGGACGTGCCGCCGATCCCCGGGGCGCCCTGGGCCGGCGGCGAGACCGACGCGGGCACGGACGACGAGATCGTGCCGTACCTGGACGTGGGGTCGTACCCCTGGGCGGCGAGCCCGTGGGGGTTGCTCGACGGGTCGGGGGGGCGCGAGTGGCTGGAAGACCTCACCGCGGACGGGGGGAGCCGCTTCAAGCACGGCTCGTTCCAGTACGACAACATGTACGACATCTGGGACCTCATCGACCATTGGGATGCCAGCAACCCCGAGTTCGCGAGTGGCCTACGGCTCGCATCGAGCATTCCATCGCCGGGGACTGTGGTCATCTTGGCATTCGCACTCGGTGTTCCCACAAGAAGAAGGTGCTTCGCATGAACGGTTCTCGCACAATGCCGGCCTGCCTTGCCATCGGGCTCAGCGCCGCCGGTGCCTTTGGGCAGACCACCAAGCCGGTCGTAACCTGGTCCCCGAGCAACTCGGGCAACCACTCCATCACCTGGAACCAGAGCGGGAACGGGTGGAACGTCCAACTCAACCGCACGAACAGTTCCGTGCCGATCAGCGTCACCGTGACCTCGCTCACGACCGAGCCCATCCGCTTCGTCCTGCTCAACCAGGGCGCGTGGCCCTACATGACGACCCTCTATGTGCGCGGGCCCAATTCGGGTTCGCCTTGTGGGCGCGTTGATAGCGTTACCGCCTTCGATTCCGGACCGGCGCAGGTCGCCGAACTCCGCGTCCAGGGCACGCTGGGGTACAACCTGGCTGGCGGCGATGACGCCGTGCAGGGCTTCGACCATGTGGGGATCGTGCGCGTCACGGGCGATGTTCTGGACAATATCAACGCCTACCTCAACATCAGCGACTGCGAGCTCTTGGGGGATGTCTATGGCAGTGTCATTGCCGCGGGCGGCGACATCACCCTGACGATCGGCTCCGCCCAGGTCCAGGGGAACCTCTACGGCGACGTGGAGGCCCCGAATGGCGACATCAAACGTCTGGAGGTCAAGAACGGCGACATCGGCACGGCCCAGAGCCCCGTCTCCATCACCGCCGGGCAGGGCAGCGCTGATCGGATCGAGTACATCAACGTCCCCGCGGGCGATGTCCACGCGAACATCACGGCCTACAACATCCTGAAGACCACCACGGGTGACCAGGGGATCTTCGTCACAGGCAACGTCGCCGACACCCACATCTCGCTGGTCAACAGCATCCGGGAGAACTTCATCATCACGGGCGGCGACTTCGCCTCCACCTCGCGCATCGACGCCCTCCACCTCGCCGACGCCGCCGAGCTCAAGATCAAGAAGGACGCCAACGGCGTCGGGGCGGCAGCCTGCTCGGCGACATGTACTTCTCCGGCGTGCTCGGCGATCAGAGCCTGATCGAGATCGATCGTTCCCTTGCCGGGATCATGGTCTTCGACGGCGATGGCACGAGTTCGCTCAATGACGACATCTACATCCTCGGCGACCTGGACAACGAGGAAGGGCTCACCGGCCAGGTGATCCTCAACGCCGACGCGACCACGGACGAGGGATGGGGTGACGGCAGGCTCGTGTTCGGCCCCGATGAGGATGAAGATCAGTTCTGGCTGTCACCGACCCCCTACTACGACAACCCCTCCTCCGGCTTCGGCGGCGGCGCCGTCGGACGCGTCCCCTACTACTGCCACTACGCCGACTGCTCGCCCGTCGGCCACAAGGTGGACGAGGACATGGACACCGGCCTCGACGGCCTCGGCGAGAGCGAGAACGGCTACCAAGTCATCAAGAAGGTGACTCAGGGTGGCCAGTGGGACTCGGTCACCATCGTCCACTACGGGTCCATCGAGCAGGTCGGCGCCGGCGCGCCCTTCACCGTCCGGCGAAAGTCCATCGGCTCGATCGGCAACTGGGGCAGCCCGCTCCCGGGGTTCACACACACCATGCACCCCGGAGGCAACCTGCGCGCCATCCGCATCGACGGCCCCTTCGCGCCCCCCTTCGACTACCTCATCGAGCCCAAGACCGATGGCCAGCAGGCCGACTACCTCCGCTGCGCCGAGACCACCGCCCCCGCCGATGTCCCCGTCTTCGACTGGGACTACCGCCTCCGCGTCGTCGAGCTGCAGGACATCAGCGCCAACGGCCTGCTCGAGCCCGACGACATCACCGCCTGGATCGACGACCCCACCGACACCACCCTGGACGGCATCGCCGACAACGCCGACCTGATCGACGTCACCGAGGCCGTCGCGAACTCGGACGACTGGTAGTCCGCGCCCCGGGCTGGTTCGGGCTTTCTCACCGCCTCCCTCGGCGTTCTCAACGCTCTCCACCGTGAGTCGCCTCCCCCCCCGAGGGCTGGCGCCCGCGCATGTCGCGCTTTGTGCGCGAATCTGCACCCGATGTCGCGGTCCGTGCGCGCATTTCGCGACATAGGACGGTTCTCTCTTTACACCCCGCCCGAACCCGCCACACTCGGGGCTATGAGCACACACCAACACACCCAGGCCGTCTTCGCCGCACTCCTCGACCCCGCCACCGACCTCATCGACCTCTCCAACGAACTCCAACTCCCCCTCACCGAGATCCTCGAGATCGCCGAATCTCCCCAGATCACCGCCGCGATCGAAGCCCTCGAGAAACTCGCCGCCATCCGCTCCCGTGTCCAGGTCGCCCTCAGCCTCCACACCGCCATCGCCACGCTCGAACGCATCGCCGCCCAAGAGCCCCAGACCGCCTCCGCCACGGAGACCACCCGCAAGGCTGCCGCGCAGCTCCTCCGCATGGCCGGCCAAACTCAGTCCGGAACCCAGGCCGAAGTCCAAGGCCTGGCCCAAGCCCAGACTCGAGCCCGGGGCCGGCGCGAATCGCCGAGCGAAGGCGAGGCCGATCCGCAATCCCCCACCCGCCCCGCCCCTGGGGCGGCCGAGTCCGCCGGGCCGGGGGAGCTGCGAGTCGCCAGACACGCCACTTCCGAACCGCACGGCAACCCCCACCCCGCCCACCAAAGACAACGCGGCCGGGCCCAGGGCCCGGCCGCGCAGCAACCGCAGTAACCGACGCGACTCAGCGGCGACGCTTCCCGACCAGCGCCGCAAGCCCGAGCAGGCTCAGCGCCGCGGGGGTCGGGACATACTGCCCCGGGTTGCCCACATCGCCCTCGGCGCTCAGCCACGACCCGTAGCTGTCGCCCGAGGCCGAGAGCACCCACTGGTAGATGTCGTTCTGCCCCTCGGCCCCGGACAGCGGATTGCCGCTGAAGTCCTTCGCGCGGATCGAGCCGGGGAAGTTCACGTCGTCGCCGAAGCTCAGGCGATCGACCAGAGCACTGGAGGAGTCGAAGAGGTTGATCTCGTCGTCCCGCCCCAGATTGTTGGAGTAGGGGCCGAGCACGGTCACACCCGAGAGATTCCACGACGCGGCGAACGCGCCCGGGTCCCCCTCGCAGATCACGAAGCTCTCGCCCGGGGCGATCACACCCGCACCCGAGAGATCGAACTCGCCCGGAACGCGGCTGTCGTCGTCGTAGCTCCAACCCGTCATGTCCACGGGAGCATTCGAGAGGTTGGTGAACTCCACAAACTCCGAGGTCGAACCCGAGTACAAGAACTCGGTGATGTACACCTGGGCGGATGCCGCGCCCGCGGCGGCGGCCAGGGTCAAGAGGCAGATCGGCGTGCGCATGAATCTCTCTCCTACGTGCTTCGTCTCTCCCCGCCCAGGCGCCCGGCGACATCCCCGAGGCCCGCCTGCGCAGGCCGTGAGCCTAGAGATCGCGAAGAGACGGTTCGGTTAAGCCCGCGCTAATGACAGAGCACCGAGAGCCTGTCTTAGCGTGTTCTTTGCGCGATCTGAGTGCGAAGCAGGAAGCGACCCCGACTAGCCTCTGGCCGTCCGATGCGGATTCCCACCCTCCACAAGGGGCTTCCATGGCGATGTCCCGCCGTGCCTTCACACTCATCGAACTGCTCGTGGTCATCGCGATCATCGCGCTGCTCATCGGCATCCTGCTCCCCGCCCTCGGCTCCGCACGCGATGTCGCCCGCCAGGCCGTCTGCATGAGCAACCTGCGGCAGGTCGGGATCGGCGCCCTGGCCTACGCCGGTTCCAACGATGACCGCTACTGCTCCGGCCCGTGGGACAACCGCTCCGACCGCGGCACCGGCCCGCTCGACGAGGCCGGCTGGGTCGCCGACATGGTCAATGGCGACTACGGCAAGCCGGGCGAACTGCTCTGCCCCGGCGCACCGGCCAAGTTCTGCCAGAATCTCATCATGGCCCGCGTGAACGAGAAGCCCTGGAGGAAGTTGAGCGAGGCGGAACGCGACGAACTCATCCGCCGCGGCATGAACACCAACTACACCCAGACCTGGTTCATGGCCATGACCGGGATGCGCCGCCCCGGCAGCAGCGGCGACGACCGCAAGAACCCCGCCGCCACCCTCGGCCCGCTCACCAGCAAGTACCTCGTCAATATCGGCCCCAACTTCGTCCCGCTGATGGCCGACGCCCGCGCCGATACGGCCGACATCAGCGAGCGGATCGAATACCAGGGCGAGCAACTCCCCACCGTCAAGAACCTGACCGACGGCCCCGGCTACGACTTCCCCGGGAAGCGTTGGGCATGGCAGGACTACTCCGACCTCGGGCCCGCCCACGGCAAGGGCAGCTTCCTCGGCGGCGGCAAAGGCCACGACAAGGTCATCGGCAATTTCCTCTTCGCCGACGGCCACGTCGCCTCCTTCCGCGACGCCAACGGCGACAAGGAATTCGGCGGCGAGAAGCAGGGCGACAAGTTCGTCTATCCCGACCTCGAGAAGCAGGTCTTCGGGGGCGTGCTCGCGTCGGGCAAGTACTGGGACTAGGTCGCCGGGCCGGCACCCGGCCCGACAGCACGAGAGAGAACCCGGCGCACACCGCGCCCCACAGGGAGAGGTATCAATGCGGAAGCTGTCCACACTGCTCGTCCTCTGCGCGCTCGGCCAGGCCGCCGGCGCCCAGGTCGTCATCAACGAGGTCTTCGAGAACCCGCCCGGCGGCAACGACGAGTTCTGGGAGTTCGTCGAGTTCTACGGCCCCGCCGGCATGAGCCTCGACGGCTACGCCATCGCCCTCGTCAAGGGCGGCGACGACCCCAACGGCGACGGCATCCCCGACCTGCCCTCCGAGATCGACGAGGCCTTCACCCTCGACGGCCTCCACCTCGGCGCCAACGGCCTGCTTGTCCTCTTGAACGACACCGGAGGCGGCAACTTCGGCGAGGAACTCGTCGATCCCGACACCACCATCGCCTACTTCACCCAGCAGCACATCCCCACCATCGACACCGCCGGCAAGCTCGGCAACGACGACTCCTCAACCTACGTGCTCCTCCGCAGGCGCCCGCAGACCAACAGCGACGGCTACCCCTCCGCCTGGCGCAAGGACGTCGATCCCGACGAGAACTGGGACTCTCACATCGACTTCGGCGCGCCCCATCAGTCCTACGGCCACATCCTCGAGCCCTACCAGATGGTCGACAACCTCGCCTGGAGCGACAACGGCGGCAAGGAGTACGTCCGCGAAAGCGACGATGAGATCTCCGACACCCCCGGATTCAACCCCGACGCCGTCAGCCGCGTCGGCTATAACGGCGTCAACCCCGGCCCCCAGCCCCGTCGCGCCGACGAGGAACTCGTCTACGGCGACTGCGTCGCGGGCGACATCCTCCCGTACGACGCCGTCCGATCGGGCGGCCCGACCGGATTCGACCGCACCGGCTTCGCCGTCACGCCGGGCTCCTTCAACGACTCCGATATCGAGAGCCAGTTCCGCTTCGTCCCCGGCGACGTGGACTTCGACGGGCGTGTCACCGCCGCCGACCTCTGCGCCGCCGCCTCGCTCCTCGGCGCCACCCTCGACGACACCGAGCCCCGCGTCAGCGACAACGAGACCCCCGACGACCCCAGCGACGATTTCACCTTCGACGCCTGGAAGTACGAGGGCCGCGCCTTCAACAGCCTGCTCGTGACGCTGAGCGCCAACCCGGGCGACGGCGACGCCGTCACCCTCGCCGATGTGGCCGCCATCAAGGGCATGATCTGTATCGCCGACTGGAACAGCGACGGCACCGTCAACACGCAGGACTTCATCGTCTACCTCAACGCCTGGGCCGCCAAAAAGCCCTGCGCCGACGTCAACACCGACGGCGTCGTCAACACGCAGGACTTCATCGCCTTCCTCAACGCCTGGACCGCCGGCTGCTGAGACTCGCTCCAGCACAAGCACCGCGCAACACCGCCGCCCGCTCCCCACCTGGGGAGCGGGCGTTGCGTTCCCGAGAACTCCGAGTTCAGTTCCGCCAGCGCGTATGGCACGAGTTGCACGTATCCGAGACCGCGACATACGCCCGCTCCGCGCCCGCCGAGTCGAAGGGCGACGCCGTCAGCATCCCTTCGAACGCCGTGGTCTGCTCGATCATCCGCCGCATGAGCCCGAGGAACTCGTCGCCCTCGGCCCGGGCCTCCCTGTCGTCGAGCAGGACGCGGAAGTGGTCGGTCAGCATGCCCGCCTCGGCCGCGGGCGCGAGGTCGGGGTGGTCGGCGGGCGCCGCCCAGCCCGCCTCGCGGACAGCCTTGATCCGGTCAAAGGTCTGGTCAATCGCGACCATCCCATCGATCAGCCCGCTCACGTGCCGGGCCTCGGGGTACTCGCTCGGAGCGCCGGCCAACTCCGCCTCGCTGAACTCGTGCGTCTCGCGGGCGCACGCCCACAGCCCCGGGTACGACTTCGAGGTCCCCGCCGCAGTGAGGTACTCCACCGCTTCCTCGTTGGTCATGCGCCCCAGCCCGACCAGCGCCACAGCCGCGCCGGCCGGTCCGCGATGCAGCCCGTGGTGGCAGTGCACATAGATCGGCCCCTCGGCAACCTCCACGGCCTTGGCCAATTCCAGCGCCTGCCCCGGCGTGATCCCGTCGTAGCCCACCGGGATGTGCACATACCTCATCCCGTGCGCGTGGGCCATCGCCACCTCGGGGATCGACCCGTCGACGCTGATGACCGTCCTCACACCGAGCGATTGCAGCGAATTGAACGCCTCGTCGGTGTCCGGGCCCGAGCCGCTGAAGACCCCCGAAGAGACCGCGAAGAGGTTGTGGATCCCGGGCGCGATATCGCCCAGCGCCACCGCCGGCGATCCTTGGGTAGAAGCCGCCGGGGCGGTCATGTCGGCGCCCGAGGAAGCCGCGTCCGGCTTGTCCGCGTGGCCCTGGTGGGCACACCCCAGCACGCTCAACGCGCACAACCCCGCGGCGCAGATCCTGCCGAATCCTGGAGACGAAACGATCGGGCGGCTGGCGTGTGGTCCCATGGTTTCACACCATACCACCCGACCGGGGCCGCGGGTTCACCGCATGCAGGAATCTCGGCGTCCTTAGGGGCAGCCCCGGGTCCAGAGATTCAGGTAGGCCAGCACGTCGAGCGTGTTGACTGCGCCGTCGTGGTTGATGTCGGCCCGCGGGTCGCCCGCGGCCCAGGCGTTGAGGAAGGCCAGCACATCCCGCGTGTTCACGACGCCGTCGCCGTTAAAGTCCGCGACGCACGCCTGCTTGCTCATCTCCACCGCACCGCGATCGACCCGACCGACCGGGCGCCCCGAGTGGCGCTCGTCGTCCACGATCCAGTTCCCGAAGGGGTCGAAGCTCTGCACGTCGCCGGTGTCCCAGCAGGGGCTGCCGGGGAGCAGCTCGTGCGTCGGGGCGAACCCCCCGGTGTTGGCCAGAGGCACGAGCATCGGGTCGATCGGCGCCACCGGGGTGCCGGTGAAGTCCGACGGGCCCGTGATGCCGGAGGTCCCATCGGAGTCGAGACTGAAGCCGCTGGACGCCAGCGGGAGCGAGACGCCCACACAGTTCGTGTTGGGCGAGCCGAAGTTCGACAGGATCGTGTGGTCGATCCGCATCGTCGCCCCGCCGCTCGGCGTGCCGCTGCAGACGCTGTCGCCCTGGAACGCGTCGTTCTGCGCAATCGTCACGTTGGCCAACTCGGCCGACCCGCCGGTGAGGTTCAGGATCGCGCCGCCGAGGCCGAGCGGGGCGTGGTTCTGGCTCAGGGTGCAGTTGACCAACGTCAGCGGCCGGAACGAGTACAGCGCCCCGCCGCCGAGCTCGAGGGCCGCGGCGCCCATCGCGGTGTTGCCCTCGAAAGTCGTGCCCCAGAACTCCGCGGAAGCCGCGTTCGTCACCGCGCCGCCCGAGGTGTCGGCGAGGTTGAGCAGGAAGTGGCTGTCGAAGACCTTTGCGCCGGTCGGGCCGGTGATGTTGAGCGCCCCGCCGCCCGAGGCCGAGTGGTTGCCGTTGAAGAGGGTCCGCTGCACGGTCAGCGCGTTGAACGCGTTCACGGCGCCGCCGACGGCGACGGCGTCGTTGCCGGTGAACCGGCAGTCGTCGATCTCGGCCGGGCCCCGGTGGTGGATCGCTCCGCCCGAGCCCACAGAGCTGTTCGACTCGAAGCGGCAGCCCAGGAACGCCGCCATCGGGCTCGTGGCCGCCGTGCGGACCGCCCCGCCCTCCCGCCCGGAGGAGTTCTGGAAGAACCAGACCCCCTCAAAGCTCGCCTTCCCGGCGCACGCCACGGCGCCGCCGTGGCCCTGCGCGTGGTTGAGGGCGAATGTCGCGCCGGGCCGGACCTCGAGCGAGCCCCCCGCATCGATGGCCCCGCCCTGAGCGCCGCCCCCCGGTGGCCGAGCAACTGGTCAGCTCGGCCTGATCGATCTTGAGCACACCCCCGGAGGCCTGTCGGATCGCCCCGCCCGACTCGACCGCCCCGGTGGTCGGCGTCGAACCGCCCGTCAGGCTGATGTCGTTGAAGTAGACGTCGGACGCGCCGCGGATATCGAAGATGCGGTCGCCCAACCCCGTCGCATCGACGATGCTCGCGCCGACACCGGCGCCCAGGATCTGCACCCCGTTGGCGATGTCGAGGTCGCCCGTCGCGCCCGCGTCCTCGTAGGGCCCGACTACGGTGAGCGCGTAGGTCCCGGCGGGGACGATGATCGTGTACGTCCCGGCGGGCATGAGGTTGGCATTCTGGATGCAGGCGCGGAGCGTGGACTGCTCGCCCGGCGTGCCGGGGTCGGCATCGACGAGGCCGTCGGCCAGGTCGTAGTCCGGCGCGTCGTAGAGGACGTTGGCCGCGAACTGCGCGAGCGCGTGGCTGCAAGCCCCGCAGAGCAGCATCCCGGCGAGCAGGGCTTCCCTCGTACGGCGGATCGTGGATCGTGGGTGACGGCTCATGGCGGCCTCGCTTTCCGTGCGCCGCGGTGCCTGTGGAAGGCGCACAAGGACTCAGCGAGGAATGCAGGCCGGGCTCACTCGAATACCAACCATCTCGCCTCAGACCGTGCCATAGAGCCGATCGCCAGCGTCGCCGAGGCCGGGGACGATGAAACCCCGCTCGTTGAGCTTCCGGTCGATCGCCGCGGTGTAGATCGGCAATTCCGGCTCGACGGCCCGGATCCGGGCGATGCCCTCCGGAGCCGCGACGAGGCACATCAGGCGGAGGTCGGTGGCCCCCGCCTCCCGGAGCATCGCCATCGCCGCCACGGCCGATCCCCCGGTGGCGAGCATCGGGTCCACCAGGATCACCGGCCCGGCGTCGAGGTCGCGCGGGAGCTTGTTGAGATAGGCCTTGGGCAGGAGCGTCCGCTCGTCGCGGGCGAGGCCCAGGTGGCCGACCCGGGCCTCGGGCATGACCTCCATCACCCCCTCGGCCATGCCCAGCCCGGCGCGGAGCACCGGCACAACCGTGATCGTGCCGCGGAGCCGCGTGCCGGTGGTGCCCTCCAGAGGCGTCTCGATCTCGACGGGCTCGGTGGGGAATCTCCGGGTGACCTCGAAAACCATGAGCCCGGCGATCTGGTACATCAGGGCCCGGAACGCCCGCGAGCTGGTGGACTTCTCCCGGAGCCAGGTGAGCTTGTGCTGGATCAGGGGGTGGTCGAAGACCAGGACGTGCGGATGGTCGGGGTCCGGGGCGGGCATCGCCCCAGCCTAGCACGCCGAGCGCCCGGCGCGGGGCCGCCCCGGGCGTACCCTTCCGCGATGCGCCTCGACTTCACGCTCCAATCCCTCGCCGACACCCGTGCGCTTGGGGAAGCGCTGGCCCGCCTGCTCGGGCCGGGCGACGTGCTCTCGCTGACCGGCGACCTGGGGGCGGGGAAGACAACCCTGACCCGCGAGATCGCGCTGGCCCGGGGGGTCGACCCCGGCATGGTCTCGAGCCCGACCTTCGTGATCGTCAATGAGTACCCCACGCCGACCGGCCCGCCGGTGGTCCACGTCGACGCCTACCGCCTGACCTCGGCCGAGGACCTCGACGCTCTGGGCTGGGATCGGCTGGCCGACGGCGGTTCGGTGCTGGTAATCGAGTGGGCCGAGCGGATCGGCGAGGCGCTCCCGCAGGAACGCACGGCACGCCTGACGATCGCCTCGACGGGCGAAGCATCGCGCTCGGTCTCGCTGGAGGCGCCGGAAGCCTGGGCTTCGCGCCCCGCGATCTCCGGGCTGCGCGACCTGGCGTTGCCCGCGCGCCAGGCGACGCGCTGCCCCGTCACCGGACGGCGCGTGCCCGGCGACTCCCCCACTTGGCCCTTTGCCAGCGAGCAGGCCCGCATGGCCGACCTCTATCGCTGGTTCAGCGGCCAGTACGAGATGTCAAGACCGGTCGAGGAGAGTGATCTCGAGGAGGGGGATTGAGGGACGCAGGCACGGAGCCCATGGGCTGATCGCCAATCCGGACGCACAGCTTCGCGCACCTCGATCCGCGATTGGCCTATTTGCCGCCAGCTATCTGCTGTTTCTCCCCGCCCACCGCGAAGATCTGCAGGCGGTGTCCCTTGGCCGTCAGGCCGTGCTGGGCGCAGATGCGGGCGCGGAGCTCGAGCAGTTCGGGGAGGTTGAGGTCGAAGACGTCGCCGGTGTCCATGCGGATGAGCTGGTCGCGCGGGGTGGAGCCGTAGGCGAGTTGGTACTTGGCGTGGTCGTCGTTGCTGAGGACGCGCTGGATGATGCCGGCGTCCTGGAGCAGCTTGAGGGTGCGGTACACGGTGGCCTTGCTGACCCGGAAGCGGCTGGCCTTGAGTTCGTCGAGCAGCCGGTCGGCCTCGAAGACGCCATCGAACCGCATGATGGTGTCGAGCACCTGGGCCCGCTCGGGGGTGTACTTGAGGCCCTCGGTCTTGAGCTTCCGCCGGAACACCGAGCAGAGGGGCTCGATGATGCGGATGTCTTCGGCTCGGATCTCGCTTGCCCGCTCGGCGGCCATGGGGCAATGGTACGGGCGCAGCGGGGGCACGGGCGCAGCGGGCCCGGCGTAGACTGCCGCCCATGGACGAACCGCTGGACCGGGCCGCGCACCCGGTTGTGCCCTATGCCATCGTCGCCGGGTGTCTGGCCGCCTCGCTGGTGGTGGTCTCGATGGTCGGGGCCGACGCGGCGCCCGGCGTGGCGATCGGGGCGCTCTCGCTGAAGCTCGGCGCGATGTGGCCTGCGGTGGTGATGCTGGCCGCGGGGTTCGGCTGGGGGCGGCCCCTGGCTCGGCTTTGGAAGCCCGCGGAAGATGCGGCGGCGCTGCAGCTGGCGGCGGGGCTTGCCGTGCTGTTCTCTCTCGGCGAACTGCTGGGAGTGGTCGGACTACTCGGCCCCTTGACGGGCGTGGCAACCTGGGCGATCGGGCTGGGGCTGGCCACGTGGGACATCGCCGGGCGCGTGCGTGCGAGGCGTTCGCTGGGGGGGGAGCGCGGGCGGCTCTCCGCGGCCTGGGCGTTCGGGGCGCCGGCGGGCGCGGTGCTGCTGGTCGCGGCGGCGATGCCTCCCGGGTGGCTTTGGGCGTCGGAGTATGGCGGGTACGACGCGCTGAGCTACCACTTGCAGCTACCGCAGGAATGGCTGGCGGCGGGGCGCATCGCGCCGAGCGAGCACAACGTGTACTCGTACCTTCCTGGGTATGTCGAGGCGGCGTTCGCGCAGATCGGGGCCGCGACGATGGCGCCGCGCGATCAGGGATTGCTCGCGGGCGACGGGTGGCGGCTGATCGCCTGCCAGGCGCTGCACGCGGGGCTGACCTTGATCGCGGCGTGGCTGACCGGGTGCGTGGCGGCACGGGTCGCGGTCCGCGCGGGGGCTGGGGACCTTGTCGCGCGGTGGGCCGGGGCGTGCGCGGGGGGCATCGCATTGGCGACACCCTGGGCCGTCGTCACGGGCTCGCTCGCGTACAACGAGGCGGGTGTGAACGCCATGCTGGCCGGCGCGCTGCTCGTGTGCGTGCAGACGGGCTTGTCGCCGGCGGCGCGGGGCGGGCTTGTCGGGCTGCTCGTCGGCGTCGCGTGCGGGTTCAAGCCGACATCCCTCTTCTTCGCGGGGCTGCCGGCGGGCGTGATGCTCGCGGCCGCGTTGTGGCGCGGTCGGGGGGGATCGATCCGGGGGCCGTTGGTTGGTCTCGGTGCGGGCGCGCTGGTCGGGCTGGTCGCGCTTGCGCCTTGGCTGGTGCGGAACGCGCTGCACGGCGGAAACCCGGTCTTCCCCTTCGCGGCCGATCTCTTCGGCTCGGCGCACTGGACGGCCGATCAGCTCGCGCGGTATCGCTCGGCGCACACATTCGTCGGGTCGGTGGCGGATCGGTTCGCGACGCTGCTGTGGGCGAGCCCGGGTTCCTCGCCGGGCGATGCGGCAGTGGAGCGCTTCCGGGGCTTTGCGAATCCACAGTGGGGCTTGTTCGCTCCCCTCGTGGTGAGCGCGGCCATGGTCGCGATGGTGGGCTGGAAGTCGGCGCGGCGGGACGCGGCGTTGCTGGGCGCCGGCCTGGTTGCGCAGGTTGGTGCGTGGCTGGCGTTCACGCATCTCCAGTCGCGGTTCTTGCTCCCGACACTGCCGGTGGGCGCGATCCTTGTGGGGCTCGCGTTGGCGAGGGTGCGCGTCTTGGGGGACAAGCGCCCGGATGGGCGGGCGGCCGCGGGGCTGCTGGGGGGCTTGCTCGTCGTGGCCCAGACCGTATTCTGTTTCGTGATCTACCAGAGCCAGCACCGGGCCGAGGATGGGACGGGCGGACCCGGGCTGCTGCTCGGGGCGTTCCCGGATTTCTTCACCGGCGCGGGTGCGGCGGATGAGGAGGCCTCGGCGGTGGGCTGGTGCCACGCGCGCGCAGACAAGAACGCCCTCGTGTACCTCGTGGGCGATGCGACGCCGCTCTACTTCGGGCCGGGCGTGGTGTATCACACGACGTTTGACACCTCGCCGCTGGGGACGCTGATGCGCGAGTCGCCGAACGATCCGGCGGCGTGGGAGCGGGCTCTGCGGACGCGGGGGATCGGGTGGCTGATCGTGAACCCGGGTGAGATCGCTCGGTTGCAGGGGAGCGGGTGGTACGACCCGAGCGTGACGCCCGAATCGATGCGGGACTTCGCGACGGCGGAGGGCGGGGCCGAGCGGGTCTGGCGCGATGAGGGGCGGTATTTGGTGAGGCTGGGCGGGGAGCCGTCGCGATGAGTGCCGGGCGCGGGGAGGCGGGCGGGGCCGCGGGGCGCGGTGGGGCTCGGCGCGCGGTGCGGCTGGTGGTGCAGGGCGTCGGTTTCCTGCTGGGGCTGGCGATGCTGGGCTGGTGCGTGCGCTCGGCGCTCTCTCCCGACAACCGGGAGCAACTGGCCAAGCTCTCGGAGGCAAGCATCGGGCAGGTCGCGATGCTGCTGGCACTCTCGGCGGCGACGCTGGGCGCCAACGGGCTGGTCTTCTGGGCCACGCTCAGACCGGTGAAGAGGCTGCGGGCCTTCGATGTGCTGGCGACCAATGCGCTGTGCACCTTTCTGGCCTATCTGCCCTTCAAGCTGGGTGCGCTGACGCGAATTGCGATCCACAACCGGCGCGACAAGGTGCCGCTTCTGACGATCGGGGCGTGGTTCGCGGCCATGTTCGCCGTGATGCTGATCGCGTACGTGCCGATGATGGGGGCGAGCCTGTGGCGGCGGGGTGTCGATCCGGTATGGTGGGCGGCGGGGATCGGGGGCGTGGCGGTGATGTGGGGTGCGGCGTTCACGCTGGCCCGGCTGTTCGCGGGCGAGCGGGGGCTGGCGCGGCTGCACGCGGTGCTCGATGGGGCCAAGCTGCCGGGGCTGCGGAGGCTGACGACCTCGGACCGGTTCACCCAATTGCACGCTGGTGCGGACATGCTGGCGAGCCCCGGGGCGCTGGCGGCGACGACGGTGCTGCGGCTCGTAGACCTCGTCGTGATCTCGGCGCGGTTCGTGGTGGCGGGGTCGATCGTGGGCGTGGCGTTCGGGTGGGAAGAGGCCGTGCTGGTCGCGAGCGCGTACTACCTGATCGGCGTGGTGAGCCCGTTTGGCCTTCTGGGGGCGCGCGAGGCGGGGACTGTGTGGATGGCGGGCGCGTTGGGGCTCGCGGCGTCGAGCGGTCGGCCGGCCGACGAGATCGCGCGGTCGCTGACGGTGTTGACGCTCTTCATCAGCGGGACCGAATCCGTCGTGCTGCTGGCGTGCGCGGCGGCCGGAGTGGCGTGGTTGCGGCCGGATCGGTTGTTGAAGGGAAGGGACTGAGGGACTGAGGGACAGAGGGACAGAGGACGAGGAGGGAAGAAGACGGAGAGACGAAGAGACGAAGAGACGAAGAGACGAAGAGACGAAGAGACGAAGAGACGAAGTGGAGTGTATCAGGGGTGGTGGATTGGTCGGCGGGGGTGGACGAGCAGGAGCGGTCCGCACGCGTTGGCGCCTGACCCTTGCCGAGCATCAGGTGGGGCGGGGAGCGGGTGATCGGTGGATCACGGGGATCGCCAGCGTTGGGCGATGGGGACTCGGCGGCCGCTGCCGAAGGCGACGCTGGTGACCTTGATGCCGACGGCGGCCTGTTTGCGCTTGTATTCGCTGAGGTCGATCAGTCGGGCGATGCGGGCGACGAGGGCGGGGTCGAAGCCGGTGTCCTCGGCGATGTGGTGGAGCGATTGCTTGTGCTCGACGTAGCGGGCGACGATCTCGTCGAGGATCTCGTAGGCCGGGAGGGAGTCCTGGTCGGTCTGGTTGGGGGCGAGTTCGGCGCTGGGGGGCTTGATGATGGTGGATTCGGGGATGGGCGGGCCCTCGAAGCCGGCGCGGTCGGGGTGGGTGTTCATCCACTTGGCGAGCCTGTAGACCTGGATCTTGGTGACATCGCTGAGGACGGCGAGGCCGCCGTTCATGTCGCCGTAGAGGGTGCAGTAGCCGACGGCGAGTTCGCTCTTGTTGCCGGTGGTGAGGACGAGGGCGCCGGTGCGGTTGGAGATCGTCATGAGGATGGTGCCGCGGGCGCGGGACTGGAGGTTCTCCTCGGTGACGTCGGGGAGCTTGGAGCCCAGGGTGAGTTCGCCGAGCTCTTCGAAGGTCGGGTCGATCGCGCCGCGGAAGCCGTCGAAGGCGCCGGCGATCGGCGTTCGGACGCAGCGGATGCCGAGGCGGGCGGCGAGATCGAACGCGTCGGTGAGCGAGTGCTCGCTGGAGTACTTGCCCGGCATGGCGACGCCGAGCACGTTATCCCGCCCCAGCGCGGCGACGGCGATGGCGCAGGTGATCGCCGAGTCGATACCGCCGGAGAGGCCGATCAGGGCTCGCTTGTGGCCGGTCTTGTGGAGGTAGTCGCGCGTGCCGAGGACGAGGGCGTTGTGGAGGAGTTCCTCGTCGGGTGTCGAGAGGAGCGGGTCGGCCGGCGCTTCGCCTGATGGTTCGGGAGATTCGCGCGGCGGGATGCCGACCATGACGATGGCTTCGGTGAAGCCGGGGCCAAAGGCGACAGCCCGCCCGTTCGGGTCGTAGACCGCGGCGTGGCCGTCGAAGACGAGGTCGTCGTTGCCGCCGACCTGGTTGACCGCGGCGATGAAGACGTTGTGGCGCGTGGCGTGGCTGGTGAGGATGGCGCGGTGCTTGCGGCCCTTGCCGAGGACAAAGGGGCTGGCCGAGGGGCTGATGATCACCTCGGCCCCGGCGGCGACGAGTTCGGCCACGGGGTCGGGGTCGCGGAGGTAGCGCGAGGCGAAGCCGGCGTCTTCGCCGCGCCAGAGGTCTTCGCAGATGGTGAGGCCGACGTGGCGGACGCCGCACTCGGCGGGGACGCGGATCACGACGGCGCGGGTGCCGGGTTCGAAGTAGCGGTCCTCGTCGAAGACGTCGTAGGTGGGCAGGAGGCGCTTGTCGTAGTAGTCGAGGAGCTTGCCCTCGGCGTAGGCGAGCAGGCTGTTGGCGGTGCCGCGCCCGGGATGGTCGCGGTCGACGGGGAGGGGGCAGCCGAAGACGAGTGTGGTTCCGCCGGAGTGGTGCTCGCCGAGGGCCTTGGCGGCCGCGGCGCAGGCCGCGACGAAACCCTCGTGGAGCAAGAGGTCGCGGGGCGGGTAGCCGCAGATCGCCAATTCGGGAAAGACGACGAGTTCGGCGCCGTCCTGCCGGGCCTGATCGGCCAGAGCGGCCATGCGCGCGGCGTTGGCGGCGATGTCGCCGACGGTGGGGTTGAACTGGACGAGGGCGGTGCGCATCGGTGCCGCATTATTCGCGGGCCGCGGGGGCGGCGATGTGCGGGGTTTACCGCGCTGGAACGAGGAGGACGGGCACGAGTGTGCGGTGGCGGACGGTGGCCGCGACGCTGCCCAGGAAGAAGTCGCCGAAGGGACCGTGGCGGTGGGTGGCCATGGCGATGAGGTCGCAGGATTCGGCGGCGAGGATGGCGAGGAGGCGGGAGGCGGGGTCGCCCATCTCGAGGACGGCGCGGACTCGGAGACCCTCGGCGGCGAGCTCGGCGCGGCGGCGCTCGAGGTAGGCGTGGTCTTGCTTGATCTCCTCGGAGTCCTCCAGGTTGAGGCCCTTGCGGTAGCGGGCGCCGAAGCCGTCGGCGACATGGGCGAGGATGAGCTCGGCGCCGTGCGCTCGCGCGAGGTCGCGGACGTGCGCGAGGATCACCTCGTCGCATGGCGTGTTCTCGAGCGGGACGAGGATCTTGTGGTACATCGCTCGGTCCCCCACTTACAGCCAGTCGATCACGGTGGTGACGAGAAGGTAGGCGTTGAGGACGACGATCGCCACGGTCATGATCCAGGCCGCGGCGGCGAGGGCGGGGCGGTTGGCGAAGCGGCCCATCTTGCGGCGGTCGCCGGTGAAGAGGACCAGTGGGACGACGGCGAAGCTGAGCTGGAGCGAGAGGATGACCTGGCTCAGGATAAGGAGGCTGCCCATGCCGTGCTCACCGGAGAGGCCGGCGACGATGGCGGCGGGGACGATGGCGATGAGGCGGGTGATGAGGCGGCGGAGCCAGGGGCGGAGACGGAGGTTGAGGAACCCCTCCATCACGATCTGCCCGGCGAGGGTGCCGGTGATGGTGGAATTCTGGCCGCTGGCGAGGAGGGCGACGGCGAACATGGCGCTGGCGAGGGGGACGCCGAGGACAGGGCTGAGGAGGTGGAAGGCGTCGTTGATGTCGGCGACGTTCTCGTGCTCGGTGCCGTGGAAGGTGGCGGCGCTGAGGATGAGGATGGCGGCGTTGATGAAGAAGGCGAGGAAGAGGGCGACGGTGGAATCGATGGTGGCGAACTTGATGGCCATGGCCTTGCCGGGTTCGCTGCGTTCGAAGGCGCGGGTCTGGACGATGCTGGAGTGGAGGTAGAGGTTGTGGGGCATGACGGTGGCGCCGAGGATGCCGATGGCGATGTAGAGCATGCCGGGGTTGGTGACGATGCGGGGCTCGGGGATGAGGCCCCGGAGCACGGCGGGGAGATCGGGGCGTGAGGCGATGAGTTCGTAGGCGAAGCAGCCGCCGATGGTGAGGATGAGCGTAGCGACGATGGCCTCGAGGAGCCGGAAGCCCTTGGCCTGGAGCAGGAGGACGACCATGACGTCGGCGGCGGTGAGGAGCACGCCCCAGAGGAGGGGGAGGCCGAAGAGGAGGTTGAGGGCGATGGCCGAGCCGATGACCTCGGCGAGGTCGCAGGCGGCGATGGCGATTTCGCAGAGCACCCAGAGCGCCAGGCTGGTTCGTCTTGAGTAGTGATCGCGGCAGGCCTGGGCAAGGTCGCGCCCGGTGACGATGCCGAGCTTCAGGGCGAGGTGCTGGAGGACCATCGCGATGATGTTGGAGATGAGGATGACGGAGACGAGGGTGTAGCCGTATCTCGCGCCGCCGGCGAGGTCGGTGGCCCAGTTGCCGGGGTCCATGTAGCCGACGGCGACGAGGAGGCCGGGGCCGGCGAAGGCGAGCATCTTGCGCCAGAATCCCTCGGAGTGGTGGACGCGGATGGAGGCGTGGACCTCGGGGAGACTCACGGCAACGCGGGCGTGGCGCCACCCGTCTTCGGCGGGCGCGGCGGGCTTGTCGGCGTGGGGCGGCGTGTCGCGGGCGTCCAAGGGGGAGACTCCGGAAATGTAGCGCAGGCTACAACAATGGCTCGTTGAGTGTAGCGCGGGCTACGGCGCGGTGCAAGGGGGCGGGCGGCGGGGAAACGCCGCGGATTCCGCATGTCTGAGGGATGAATGAGCGCCAGAGGGCGCTCAGTCTCCGGCGGCCTGCCCACGGGTCGAGGGCTCGTGCAGCGCGCTAGCCAGGCCTTCGTAGTCGTCGGTGGCGATGAAGTCGACGCCGGCCTTGATGCATGCCCGCCAGCGGGTGTCGGCGGCCTCGGGGGAGCCGGTGTTGTAGCTCTTGCCCCAGCCCCGCAGCGCGCACTCGGCCGGGGAGCACCCGTCGATGGTGTAGAAGCGGATGAAGTAGCCGAGGTCGTGGGCGCGAGCGACGAGGGCGTGGAGGCGTGCGTCGTCGGACTCGGTCCAGTCGCCGGCGTTGGGGCAGCCGCCGGCTTCGACGATGTGCCAGGCATTGTTCCACCAGCGGTGGAAGTTGTCGGCCGGCTGCGTGAGCAGGCTCTCGGGAGGGAATCCGGCCTCGTCGGCGCCTTTGGGAGGGGCGTTGCCGCGGGCGCGGGCGAACGCGATGAGGGGCTCCCCGACGGGGACATCGTCGTAGAAGACGGCCTGCTGCGGGCCGTCGCCAGCGAGGAGCACGAGGACGGGGGCGCGTGTGAGGGGCTGCCGGGGCGTCATGCTCTCGGTGCGCTCGGCGGTGGTGAGCCAGGGTTCATACTCGAGCAACGCGTCGCGGATGGCCTCGACGTGGGCGCGGGAATTGTCCTTCACGTCGAGGTCGAGGATGATGATCGGCCAGGCGGACTGGTCGCCCGAGGCGAGAGCGCCCTCCACGATCGGGCCGACGCGCTCGAAGAAGTGGGCCTTGAGCGTGGGCTCGGCGCCGGTGTAGGGCTCGCCGTGGGCAACGCGCGAGTGGTGCTCGTGCGTGGCGGGGTCTTCGACCCAGCAGAGGTCCTGCTCGATCGAGACTGGCGTGCCGGTGGCCAGGGCGCGGTCGATCCGGTCGGACCAGAGCCCCTGGTAGGGGTAGCAATTGTGAGCGCTGAGGATGGAGCGGGCGCCGGGCGTGAGGCCCTGGGGCGGATCGCTCTGCGCGGCGGCGGGGCCGGGCGTGCACAGAGAGAGGCACGCGCAGATCGGGACGAGTCGCCGTAGCGAGCAGGCACGCATGCGCCGATGCTACAGAGTTCGGGGCAGGCTCGCGGGCGATTCTTCGGGTTGTTCATTCTTCTTGATGGGCACTTGGCGTCTGCGGCGCGGGTGGATGGATCGGCGGCGCTCCAGCCCCCCACCGCCGGGCCTCGGGGACGGTGCGCCCGCACTCGGGACAGAGCGGACTGGGGAGGCCGTAGAGCAGGTAGCCGCAGGCGCATCGGGGCTCGGTGAGGGTGATGGTGGCCTCGAGGCCGCAGCCTTGGCAGGTGCTCTTGCGGTTGGCGGGGGAGGTGCGCTCGAGGTCGCAGCGCGGGCAGCGGATTGTGACGGGGACGAACCGATCGAGGCTGTCCTCCTGCGAGTCGCGCCGGGCGACGACGTCGATCCGCGCGAGGACGGGGACGGCGATCGTGCCGAGTGCGGCGGGAATCAGCAGCGCGGCTGCGACGCGGCCGGTGAGGCTGTCGTCGAGGAGCGGGCTGATCTCCCACATCATGCCGAGGGCGAGCAGGGCGCCGAGGCAGGCGGCGGCGATGGTGCCGGTGCGGACGGCGACGCTGAGGCGACGGGCGACACGGACGAGCAGGAGGAGCACGGCGTGGAGCCCGAGCACGCCGAGGACCGTGGCGGTGGTCGAGAGCTTGGCGATGAGTTCCCGGATCCACCAGCCCATCGCGTTATCGAACCAGACGAGTGTGAGCCAGGCGCAGAGGCTGAGGGCCAGCAGGCCGACGGCCGCCCAGGAGACGGCGGGCAGGGGCCCCTTGGCAATGGCGAATGTGGCGACGAGTCCGAGGAGGCTGTAGGCGGTGAGGATGGCGCTGGTCGCGAGCAGCTCTTCTTCGTGGGGGACACCCGGTGTGAGGAGGGCGAGGACGCCGAGGAGGGCCATGGCGCCGAGCGAGGCGACGAAGAGCCAGAGCCATGTGGTGCGGGAGCCCATGGGGCTGTGCATGGGGGCATGGTACCTGTGCGCGGGCTGGAGTGGATTACGCGCGCCACTCGCCCGCGTAGGCGGCGTCGAAGCCCGGCGCGTCGTGCGAGGCGAGTTCGTGCATGCGCTTGGCGATCTGGCGGAGGTGGAGGGCGTCGTGGGCGGCCCAAGCGGCGAGGAGGTCGCCGGCGCGGAGCGAACCGAGCTTGGGGTGGTGGTAGGCGCGGTTCCAATCGACCTTGGCGAGGCTCATCAGCCAGACGACGGAGCGGTGACGCTCGGCGACGAAGCGGGCGGCCGCGTCCTCGAGATCGGCCTCGCGGTAGCGGCGGGCGACGGCCCAGCCCTCGGGGTCGATCGGGTCCCAGGGCTGTTGGGGGTCGGCGAGGGTGCGCTGGAGGCGGGGCGGAAATCGGAGGATTCTTCGTCGGCGAGGTGGCAGACGATCTCGAGGATGGACCAGGTCGTGTCGTTGGGTCGCCAGAGGGCTTCTTCGGGGCCGAGGCCCGAGACGAGGGCGGGGAGGACCGAGGAGAAGCGGTCCATTCGCTCGATGAGGCGGTCGATGCGCACGGGGTTCGTCTCCATTGGAGATTCTACCTCATGGCCGAGAACCCGCACGCGGAGACGCGAATGGTGCGGAGGCGGGCGAGCGGTGATCGGTTGCGGCGTGGGCGGATGTTAGTGGTCTCGCAGCATCTCGAGCGCCTTGGCGACGCGGCGGGCGCGGGTCTCGGGTTTCTTGGCGCCGGTGATGGCTTCGGCGTGCTCGCGTTGGTGGGTATAGCTCAGGGCGTTCCAGGCGTCGCGGGCCTTGCGGTCTTTGGCGAGGGCGAGGGCGAGGTCTTTGGGGACCTCGACCACCCGGGGCTTGTCGTCGAGTTCGAGGGTGACGGTGACCTTCTGGCCGGCCTCGACCTTGGCGCCCTCTCGGTGCTTGCGGGCGAGGGGGATCCAGTAGGAGCCCTCCATGGCGCAGACCGTCGTGCGGTAGGAATAGCCGTTGAAGGTGGCGACGACGGGGGCGCGGACCTTGCCGAAGGCTTCCTTCGGGTCGAATGGCAGCTCGATGCCGCAGCCCGCGGAGCCATCGTCCTGCTTGATGCGGGTGCTGAAGCGCTTCATGGGATGGTGTCGCGGATCAGGAGCTTCCGGCGCGCATGCGTTCGAGGCTCTGCGGGAAGGGATAGCTGGGGAAGACGCCGACATGGCCGAACTGCCACATGCCGGGGCTGGGGAAGACGTCGCCCCGGAAGCCGGACTCGTACATGGCGCTGAGGACGCTCTCGAAGCTGGGCTCGGCGCCGTCGGAGCCCACGAGCTTGTTGGAGCGGGCGCCGAGGAAGGAGACGCTGGCGACGGGGCGGCGCTCGGGGCGGCCCTGGATCATCTTGGCGATGGTGCGGAAGCCGCGGGAGAGGTCGTCGAGCGTGAAGTGTTCGCGGCCGCGGGGGCGGAGGAGCGCGAGGACCAGGACGGAGTCGAGGTCGTACTTGAGGACGTAGGGCTCCTTGTCGTGGGCGGCGTGGACGGCGACGGAGTCGTGGAACATGCGGGCGTAGGAGGTGACGCTGGGGACGCTCCACTGGCTGGTGGTGATGAGGTTGACGAGCTGGGCGATGATGCCGTGGGTGTTGTCGTGGTCGTTGACGGCGCAGATGATCGAGCGGTACTTGCCGTCGAGGGCGTCGAGGAGCATGTCCTGGCCCCAGAGGATGCGGATGCGGCGTCCGGGCTCGAGGCGTCCCTGCTCTCCGGGGAGGAGGGTGACGCGATCGGCGGCCTGGTCGGTGCCGAGGAGGTCTTCAGCGCCCTCGTCGTAGAGGTGGGTTTGGGCGGTGGTGGTCATGGTGGGGCTCCTTCCGCTCGGTGGACCGAGGCTGCGGCGGTCCGACGGGGGATCGTAGTCGATGCGGCCTTCAGTCGCCCTCGGGCTGGTCGCGGGGCTGCGTCCAGATGCGGGTGGCGGTTTCCTGCCCGGCGATGTCGCAGGTGGCGAACCAGACCGCGCCATCCTCCTGCCAGATGCGATACGCGCCGGGCTCGCGGGCTTCCCGCATCGCCGTGCCGAGCAACCCGTTACGCCACTCGCCCGAGGGCTGCTCGAATGTGTCCCGCCACGCGCTCGACAGCAGCTCGCGGCAGACCTGCTCGGCGGAGTCGGGGTCGAGGCACGCGGCCCAGGCGGGGTCGGCCTCGATGCGGTCCCAGAACATGGATGCAAGCTGCCAATGGAGTTCATCCAGGCGGTAGTCGTACCGGTTCGACGAGACGCTGGAGCGCACGCCGGGATCGGAGATCCACACCGCGAACCCGGCGCCGGCGGGCAGAAGGACCATCGTGATCAGCGCGATGCGAGTGACAACGCGGGCCGGGGTGGTCCGCCGCCAGGCGGCCAGCATCACGAGGCTGCCGACGACCAGGAGAGTGCTCCATGTGGTCGTCGCCCGCCCGATCGCGCGGGCGGCGCTGATGACGGAGTTGCCCGTCGGCTCGGGCGGACCCCACTCGAGCCAGACGTCACGGCATCTGCGCCGGGGTGAGCGTGGCGGAAAGGCGGGTGGCGGTGGGGAGTTGATTGACGAGGGCGCGGAGTTGCTCCTGGCCGACGAGGACGTTCTCGGAGGGGCGGGGGCGGTAGGCTCGCGGGATGCGCCGGTCGTCGCTCGTGTCGCGGGGCGGGAGCAGCTCGGCTGCGGCGCAGCGGCGGATCTGGAACCCGGGCGTGCGGGCCATCTGGTCGGCGAAGAGGAAGAGATCGACGCGGAGGTCCCGGCCCTGGGCGCCGGTGAGGCGCATGGGGTAGACGGCCTTGGGGGCGGCGAAGCGGAGGCCGAGGGGATGCGGGGCGAGGGGCGCGGTGTCGCTCGCATGGGCCTCGGCGGGGGGAGTCAGGCGCGAGGCCACGAACCACCAGCCGTCGGCGACATACGCGTCGATCGCCTTGCGGGAGGGCGCGTCGATCGGGAAGCCCTGGGCGGCAAGCCAGGAGACGATGCCGCCGGCATCGGGGCCGTGGAGTGTGGCGACGTCGTAGAGGCCGACCTGGCGGCGGGCGACGAGGGGAGATTCCGGTTCAGCGAGGGGCGCTGAGGCAAGGCCGCGGGGCTTGCCAAGCGCGGGCAAGAGCATTAGCGTGCCAAGCCCCATTGCTCCCAGGACGAGAATTACGGAAAGGCTGCGGCTCAACCCGGGCCTGTTCTTGGCGCTCACCCAGGCGGCGAGGAAGAGCATGCACGCGATCCAAACCAGGATGACGCTGTTGAGCCGCATCGGCGCGCTGTCGATCACCCGCGGCTGAAACACGAACTGGAGCGTCGGGAAGAGGCCGGGATCGACCTCGAAGACCTCGGGCTCGGCAGGGACGGGGACGACCCAGGCGGTGGCGGCGTCGGGGCCTTCGATGGTGGTGTCGATCGCGAGGGTCTCGGTGGCGCCGTCCCAGACGATCAGGGCCCGCTGGTCGGGCATGGTCGGGGGGAGAGTGGAGATGGAGAAGGCCTTGCCGTCGGCGCGTGCGGCGGGCTGGGGGAGGAGGGCCAGGCAGGCGAGGAGGAGTTGGGTCGCTCGGCGGGGCATGATCCACGGGAAGATACCGGGTGGATCGGCGGCCTGTTCCGGGCAAAGAGCCCTGGGCACAAAGCTCTGGGCAAAGACCTCCGGGTAAAGAACCCCGGGCAAAAAGCAAAGCGGGCCCGACTGGGAGTTACCCAATCGGGCCCGAATTACGGCGGCAACCTACTTTCCCGCAAAGCAGTATCATCGGCGGAGAGGGCTTAACTTCTGTGTTCGGGATGGGAACAGGTGTGACCCCTATCCAATAGCCACCGAAAGCCGCACAACCCGCTTTCACGGTCTGTGGGTGAAGGGCAATGGCAGAAGTGAGACGCTTTGGTCTTTGGGACCGTGCTGCGTCTGAGCGGCCGGGGGGCTCACCCGTGAGGGGGAGCACCGCGGCGGCTGGTTGACGTGATCAAGCTTTCGACCGTTAGTACCGCTCCGCTGAGGGCCTCTCAGCCCTTATACGCGCGGCCTATCAACCTGATGGTCTATCAGGGGTCTCACGCTTGCGCTACCAGGCCTCATCTCGAGGGGGGCTTCCCGCTTAGATGCTTTCAGCGGTTATCCCTGCCCAACGTAGCTACCCTGCGATGGCCCTAGCGGGCCAACAGGATCACCAGGGGTTGGTCCAACTCAGTCCTCTCGTACTAGAGTTGACTCCTCTCAAGCCTGGAACGCCCACAACAGATAGGGACCGACCTGGCTCACGCCGGTCTGAACCCAGCTCGCGTACCACTTTAATCGGCGAACAGCCGAACCCTTGGGACCACCTTCAGCCCCAGGATGTGATGAGCCGACATCGAGGTGCCAAACCGCACCGCCGCTATGGACGCTCGGGTGCGATAAGCCTGTTATCCCCAGAGTACCTTTTATCCGATGAGCTACGACCCTTCCACACGGGATCGCAGGATCACTAGAGCCCACTTTCGTGACTGCTCGTCCTGTCAGACTCGCAGTAAAGCCGGCTTATGCTCTTGCACTCTAACACGCGGTTTCCATCCGCGTTGAGCCGACCTTTGCACTCCTCCGTTACCTTTTTGGAGGAGACCGCCCCAGTCAAACTGCCCAGCACTCACGGTCCCCCGCCCGGATTCACGGGATTCGGGGTTAGGACACAAACGCATTCAGGGTGGTATTTCACCTTAGACTCCACCAGGGCCTGAACCCCGGCTTCAAAGCCTCCCACCTATGCTACGCAGAACGTGCTCGTGACCAATGAAAGCCTACAGTAAAGGTTCATGGGGTCTTTCCGTCTTGCTGCGGGTAGGCGGCATCTTCACCGCCACTACTATTTCACCGAGTCGGTCGTGGAGACAGTGATCCAGTGATTACGCTATTCATGCGCGTCGGAACTTACCCGACAAGGAACTTCGCTACCTTAGGACCGTCATAGTTACGGCCGCCATTGACCGGTGCTTGGGTCGGGAGCTTCGCCGAAGCTGACCCCCTTCCGTGACATTCCGGCATTGGGCAAGCGTCACTCTGTATACATCCTCTTACGAGTTAGCACAGAGCTGTGTTTTTGATAAACAGTTCCCAGATCCTTTTCTCTGCGCCCCGAAGGGCCCCCTTATCGCGAACTTACGGGGTTAATTTGCCTAGTTCCTTCACGACCGTTATCTCGAGCGCCTGAGGTTATTCACCACACCCACCTGTGTCAGTTTTGGTACGGGTCTCGCTTTGCCCCCACGGCTTTTCTAGGAACTCCCGCCACCGGCATCGGCCGCAAGGGCCTGGGCACAACTGGTCGCCCCGCCGGACTAAGGAATCCGCACCGTGGTTTGATCTCTGCGAGAGGGACGGAATATTAACCGTCTGTCCATCGACTACGCTTCTCAGCCTCGCCTTAGGTCCCGCCTGACCCTGGGAGGATTTACCTTCCCCAGGAAACCTTGGGTATTCGGCGAGAGGGATTCTCACCCTCTTAATCGTTACTCAAGCCCGCATACGCACTTCCTGACGCTCCACGAACCGTTTCCGGATCGCTTCACCGCTGACAGGAACGCTCTCCTACCGCGTGTTGCCACGCCCACAGCTTCGGCTCCCTGCTTATTCCCGATCATTATCGGCGCCAGACTCCTCGACCAGTGAGCTATTACGCACTCTTTAAATGGTGGCTGCTTCTAAGCCAACATCCTGGCTGTCTCAGCAATCTGACTTCCTTATGAACTAAGCAGAGATTGGGGACCTTAGCTGGTGGTCTGGATTATTCTCCTTTTGACGACGGATATTGTCACTCGCCGTCTATCTCCCAGAACTTGGCCGACGGTATTCGGAGTTTGGTTCGACAGGGTACCCGGGTAGGGCCCGCCACCGATCCAGTCGCTCTACCCCCGTCGGTTGCTCTCTGAGGCTAACCCTAAAGTTATTTCGGAGAGAACGAGCTATCTCCCAGTTTGATTAGACTTTGACTCCTCCCCACAGCTCATCCCATATCTTTTCAACGATAACGGGTTCGGGCCTCCAGAGGGTCTTACCCCTCCTTCACCCTGGCCATGGGTAGATCACTTAGGTTTCGCGTCTAGCCCCTGCGACTCAGCGCCCTATTCAGACTCGCTTTCGCTCCGCCTCCGGCCCGGTAGGCCTTAGGCTCGCCGCAGAGACTAACTCGCGGGCTCATTATGCAAAAAGCACGCCGTCACCCCGAAGGGCTCCGACCGCTTGTAAGCACACGGTTTCAGGTTCTCTTTCACACCCCTCATCGGGGGTCTTGTCATCGTTCAGTCACCTTACTGATTCACTATCGGTCGTCGAGTAGTACTTAGCCTTGGAGGGTGGACCCCCCATGTTCGGTCCGGGTTCCACGAGCCCGAACCTACTCTAGGGCTTACGACAGCTTCCGGTTACAGGGCTTTCACCTTCTCCGGCGCGCCATTCAAGCGCTTCGCTCTTCCGCTGCCGCATCCGCTTTCGCTCGCCGCTACTCACGGAGTCGCTGTTGCTTTCCTTTCCTGTGAGTACTGAGATGTTTCAGTTCCCCACGTTCGCTCCACAACGCCTATGCATTCAGCGTTGGGTGACCCTTGCGGGCCGGGTTGCCCCATTCGGATATCCTGAGATCACAGCTCGGTTACCAGCTCCCTCAGGCTTTTCGCAGGTTCCTACGTCCTTCATCGCCTCTCGACGCCAAGACATCCACCGTGTGCCCTTGTTCGCTTGATCACGTCAACCCGACGCCGAGGATCGCCCCCATGAAGTCGAACTCCATGAGATTGCCCCGAGACCGAGTTGACCAAGCGCCAACTTAACACTCAGACGCAGCTTGTTTCGTCTCTTTCGGCCCGGCGACGGACGCCGGACCGATCTTCTGCCATTGCCCGGTTGTCAAAGAGCTAGGAGTTCTGCCGGATCAACCGGCTCAAACTCCCCCGTCGGCTGTCCGGCGGTCGCCACGTTTAGAGGCGAGGGGATACTAGGTCGAGCCTCCCGTTGGTCAAGCCCAACGGGGCCTGTTTCGACGATTCCTTCCGCGATTCCTCAGCCGCCACCGCCTCCACCGCCGCCGCCGCCGCCCGAGTTATCACGGGTTCGTCGCTCGATCGGCGGGGGAAGTACGGGCCGATTCGCGGCCGGATCGGGTTCTGGTTGGCCCTGATCCTCGCCCTCGCGGGGCTCGAGGCCAGGCGCTTGTAGAGATCTCCCGAGCGGTCGGCCCCGGCATCGCGGAAGACAAGGCTCCCGTCGGCCCGCCTGAGGACGGCCTCGAAGCCGCCCTGGGATCCGGGGACGCTCGCGACATCGATCAGCATGGCCGGGACATCCAGGTCCATCGACTTGGGCAGAGGCTTGGCTCCGGGGGGCAGCTCGGTCGGGGTGTCGCCGGCCTGGGGCCGCGGCTGGCCCTGGAATTCTGGATCGAGACCCATCCGCCGCTCGCGATCGCTTTCGGGGGGTGGGAGGCGGCCAGGCTGGAAGCCCGGCTGCGCCGGCTGCCCTGTCCGTCCGGGGCCTGAGCCGGGGAATCCGGTCTGCTTGAGCTGGTCGATGTCCCACGCGAGGAGGTTGTCGGGCAGCTTGGCCCGGGCGTGGATCAGGTCACCGGGCTCAAGGGTCGTTGAGCCCTTGCGCCAGTAGCCGTAGTAGAACTGGTAGACCTCGACGGAGGCCCGCGGCCCCCCGCCCAGGGCATCGTCGGCGCTGGCGGTGGTCACGAAGTAGTGTCGATCGGACTCGAGATCCACCGGGTCGGTCCACTCCGACCAGGGCCCTTCCATCGTGGGGCTCTTGGCGGCGTCCTGCTGGGACTCGGCGAGATAGATCCCGCGGCCGAAGAGGGGGTTGTTCAGGACGACGCGGATGCGGTAGCGGTAGGTCTTGCCTTGCTGGGCGGTGAGGTCGTGGACCCAGACGGGCATGTCCTCGGCGTCGAGGATGTAGGGGAGGGGCTTGACCGGCTCGGCCTGGCCCTGGTTCTGGGTCTGGGCGCCGTCCACATCGACGCCGAGCTTGGCGAGATCGGCGACGATGCGCTGACGCTCTCGATCGGCGGCGTCGATCTGTGCCTGATAGGCGTCACGCTTTTTCTGGATGGGGTCGGTGCTGGGGGTGTTGGTCGGGGGGGACTGGCCACGACCTCCACCGAGACGGCCGCCGCCCCCACCGCCGGACTGCTCGCGCCCGGGATCGCCGCCGCCGGAGCCCACCGCATCGCGCTGGGTCGTCAGGGCCGCGATCTTCCTGTCCATCGTGGCGACTTGCTTCTTGAGGCGGTTGATCTTGGTCTGATCGTCGCTGAGGCCGGAGTCCTCCTGCTGCTCGCTGGGCTTGACCCAGTCGGGGCCGGCGATGGTCTGGGGGAACTCGGGTTCGGCGATGTCGCGGATGAAGCCCTGGGCCTGCTGCGCGATCTGGAGGACATCGGCTGGGGCGATGCCGGGCTTGCGGGCTTCGGTGAGGAGCGAGGGCTCGCCGGGGAGACCGGCGATGATGGTGTTGCCGCCCCAGGCGCCGGCGGCGTCGAGTTCCTGTCGCTCGGCCTCGATGCCGAGGAGTTCGACATTGCCCCGCCACCAGGAGAGGGGGAGGGGGCGCATGGGGCCGTCGCCATCGGGATCGGCCTCGAGGCTGGAGCGGAGGCTTGAGCCGTTGACGTGGCCCTCGATGCTGACGGCGGCGATGTCGAACGGCTGGGTCGAGGAGACGAGCTTGGCGATTTCGGGGTTTGCGGCGACGACGAGGGGGTTGAGGGTGCCACGGTGGGACGCGGCCGCGAGGGAGGCGGGGGCGGGGATCGCGGGCAGTGCGTAGGCCGTGGCGGCGTCGCCGGAGTTGTCGTTGCCGATGCTGGCGACCTGGACTTCGGCTTTGACTCCGAACTTGTCGGTCACGACGGCGTTTGCGGCGTCGAGGCTGGAGACCTGGGCGAACTGGGTGGCGACGTCCTGCCGGGGCACTTCGGGGAGGTCGGGCGAGACGCTGCGCATCTGGGCGAGGAGTTCTTCGGCCTTGGCCTTGATGGGCTCGTAGATCTGGCCGGGCGCGACGGGGTTGGGGCTGTCGCCGGACTTCACCGCGTTGGGCTGGGTGAGGAACTGCATGGCGACAACGCCGAGCAGGACGACCGATACGCCGCCGAGCACGGCCTTCTCGAAGTGCTGCTCGATGGGGTTGATTCTGTTCTTCTTCATCGCGTTTGCTCCGGCGCTGCTGCGCCCGTCACGCTCCGTGGTGGTCCATCGTTCGGTCGGCGGGGCCGGTTCAGCCGCCCTCGTCCGGGCTGCCAGGCGTCTTGACCCCAAGGGCGGTCTTGACCTGCTCGGGCATCATCGGGGTTGTCCAGTCGCGCAGCCAGATGGATTCGAGTTCCAGGCTGACGCGTACGACGGGATCGGCGCCGTAGTAGTAGCCCTGGCGGAGATCTGCCCAGGTATCAACCTCGCTGACGTCGAAATCGATCACGGTGAAGAGGTTGGCGTCGGCAAAGGCCCGGAAGAGATCGGGGAGCCGGCCGGCATCGACGACGAGGGTCATGCGGGCGTTGACGACGTCGTAGGCGTCGGTCGAGACGCGACCGGTGATGCTGACGCTGGGGTCCTGGCCGGCGGCGCTCTCGCTGGAGGATGTGTCGTCCGGGGGCGGGTAGGCGGCGTTCTGATCCTTAGGGAAGATGGGGAGCGACTGGACGGACAGCTTTTCGATGCGCTTGACGAGGGCGTGTTCGATGTTGGCCCTGGTGCCGCCTGCGGGGGTATTGGCGTGGTCAATAGCGCTGAAGAGGTCGGAGACCAGCCAGTAGTCGAAGTTCCACTCGTAGACCTCGGCGAGGGTCGGGGTCTCTGTGGAATTCCGCAGGCCCCGATCGAGCGGGGGCACGGGGGCGGTGTCTGGCCCGAAGCCCTGGGGATCAAAGGAGGAGAGATCGGCGTAGACGGAGATCTCTTTGGCGCGGCGCTGGGCCTCGGCGATGCGCCGGTCCATCAGGGCTTTGCGGAGCTGCTGCTGCTGCTCGGCGTTGAGCGCGCCGCCCCCACCCTCGGCGGCCATGCGCTCGGTCTCGCGCTGCTGGAGGTCCTGGATGGTGGTGGCGAGCTTGACCGGGTCGGGCGGGCCGCCGGCGCCGATCGAGGAGAGCAGATCGACGTAGGTGGACTTCACCCCGGTGCGAACATCGCCGCCCATGCGGGCGAGGAAGTCGTAGGTCTGTCGGACAGCCTGCGAGGCGTCGACCGGCACGGGCAGGAGCTTGGTGGCCAGGAGGGAGTGGCCATCGCGGTTAAAGCCCTCGACCTTGTCGACGATGCCGCTCGCCTGCTCGACGCGCTGGGCCCGCTGGGCCTTCACGAAGTCGGTGACGATGCGGTTGGGGGCCCGCGACTGGGTGACCGCCTGCTCGCCGGGGAGCAGGGAGGGGATGACATAGGTCACCTTGGCGTTCTTGACGTCGCCGTAGGCCTTGCTGGCATTCGCCTCGAGCTTCGTGCGGATCGTCTTGTTCCAGCCGGAACTGAAGATCCACCCGGTGGTGAGGGAGGCCAGGATGACGATGGCCGAGACGACCATCACGAGATGCGATTTGATCCAACCCAGGACGCCCTTCACTGGTCGCCCTCCTCATTGCTTTCGCTGGCCGGCTGGCCGAGCACGGCCACAAAGGTCACACGGATGAACGTCTCGATCGCGCCGTCGGGGAAGGGATCGGCCTCGGGCGGCGGCGCGACGGGCGCGAGCTGCTCGAGTTGGGCCAGCGCGGCGGCCGCGTCGGCGGGGAGTTGCTGGTTTCCGGGTTGCTGGAACGAGCCGCGACCGCCCGACTCGGGCCCTCCACCGAGCACGATCTCGCGCTCCTGGCCGCCCTCGGGGTTGCCGTATCGCCCGCCCCCGATGCGCCCGCCGCCGATGCCTCGCTCGCTGTTCCGGGCGTAGCCGGGGTTGTTGGCCTGGGCGTCGACGACTTCCTTCTTGTGCTCGACGGTATTGAGGACCTCGAAGTGGAGGTCCTTGATGTCCTTCACGGTGTAGTAGTAGGGCATGCCTTCGCGCTGGGCGTTCTTGATGAGCCACTGTTTGATGGTCTCGTCGACGAAGGGCGTGACGAAGGCCTGGGTCGTGGAGAGGTCGAGTGTGACGGCGACGCGGGGGCCGGTGGGCCCGGTGGCTTCGCCCTCGGTATCGAGGCCCGCGCCCTCCGGGCTGGGCATCTCGCGTCCGAATCGCCCCTCTCCGCCCTCGAAACCGCTGAGGTCGCGTCCCCGCATCGAGGGGATTTCCGCGTTGCCCCCGCCGGATCGGCCCCCGAGCCGCGAGCCGGAGGCACCGGAGTTGCCCGACGCGCCGACGGTGGGGAGTGGGACATCGCCGTAGAGATAGTCGGTGTAGACGGCCTGGAGCTTGAAGCCGGCCCCACCCTCCCGGGCGGCGGCCTTGGCATCGGCGGAGGTGAGGATGGCGTTGACGTCGCCGAGGAGCCGCAGGTAGATCTCGCGTCCCTGGTAGAGGGACATGAGCTCGGCGATGTGGGCGCCTTCGGAGACATCGTCGGTCACGCCGGCGTCGCGGGCCTCGGAGGCCAGACGGCTGTTGAGGCTGACCGCCTCGGTGATCTCGGTGGGCGGGGCGGTATTGAGGGCCTGCTGATCGATGAAGGGGCGGATAAACATGGCGCCGGTGGCGGCGAGAGCGAGCCCGGCCGCGGCGGCGAACCACTTGCCCTTGGCCGCCCACATGGCCTGCTTGGAGACGGCGACGGGCATGAGGTTGGCGTTGAGCGCCGCCATGCCGAGGCCCTGCATGGCGAGGCCGTACGCGGTGACGAAGTTGAGGGAGAGGCTCTCGAACTCGGCGGCGCGGGGGCCCTCGATCTGGAGCTTCTTAAACTGCTCGACGCGGTAGACGTTCATGCCGAGCTGCTGCTTGAGGTATTTGCGCAGGCCGGGGAGGTGGAAGGTGGATCCCATGCCGACGAGGCGCTCGAGGTTGGCGCCCTTGTGCATGGACTGGTAGTAGCCGATGGAGCGTTGGACGTCCTGGACGAGGTCGCTGAAGACGGGTCGGAGGGCCTGGAAGACGTGGCGGGCGTGTTGGCTTGACTCGGCCTCGCGCTTGAGCTTCTCGGCCTTGGGATAGCTGAGCTTGAACTGCTCGACCAGGGCGTTCGTGAACTCGTGGCCGCCGATGGGGAAGGTGCGGACCCAGACGCGACCGGCGTGGGCGATGATCAGGTCGGTCGAAGTGGTGCCGACGTCGAGGAGGATCGTGCCCGGGGAGGTCTCTGTGAATTGAAGGTCGTAGGCGATGGCGTTGTAGGCGGCGACGGGCGAGAGGGTGACGACATCGGGGGTGAGGTTGACGTCGTGGAGGATCGCCAGCTCGGCGGCGATCCGCTGCTTGGTGATGGCGAAGATCCCGACCTCGACATCGGGCGAGTCGGGGCTGCGGAAGGTCTGGTAGTCCCACTCGACATCCTCGAGGGGGAAGGGGATCTGCTGGACGGCCTCGAACTTGACGATGTCGGGGACCTTCTTGGGCTCGACCGGCGGGAGTTTGGCGAAGCGGGCGAAGGCCGAGTGCCCGGGGACGCTCACCGCGACGGTGGCCTTGGAGAGGTCGTACTCGCTGACGAGCCGGCCCAGGGCGACGCGTTTGGCGTCGTCGGGGTCGATATCCGGGGTGGAGAGCACTCGCGAGTGCGGGATATAGGCGAAGTCGGCGACGGTCGCGTTGTCGCCGTCCAGCACGATCTTGATCGCCTTCACCGCTCCGGCGCCGATCTCGATGCCCCAACATGCGTTCGAAGAAGCCATCCTTCACCTCGCTGTCCGGCGGGCACGGGCCTGTCGCCCGTGAGGCGCCGCCTGGCTCTAAAGCTCATTCTGCCGGCGCCCGGAGGCCCCGGTCCGGGGGGCGGGATCCTACACGACCCGCCTCCACCGCTGCACGAACCCGAAACTCGAGTGCCGGGCCTCGCTCCCGGATCGACAAGCCATACGAGGAACATACTCGGCCAGTTGCCCGCCCGGATCGCCCCCGCCGGACCTCGTTACACCGGTGTGACAGAGCGGCTCAGCCCCCGGGATCGCCCGAGTGCCGCGCCTCGAGCCGCTCGGCGCCGATCGACCCGGTGATGGCGACCACGATCACGGCGGCCACGATCCACCAACGCTGGATGGGGATTGCCACAAGGTTCACTTGGGGGAGCAGGCTGTAGGCCATGGCGTGGTAGCCGGCCCCGAGCAGGCAGACCCCGATGGTCAGGCCGGTGGGAACCCCAACCCAGCCCAGGAGCGGCATGGGGACCCGCTCGTCTTCGGTGCGCCGGTGGCGGGATCGCCAGAGGACCCATAACCCGGCGAGGAGGAGGGCCGCGGCGGCGCAGAGCCCGAGGATCTGCAGCGCACTGATGGAGGGCGCGGCGGCGGGCATGCCTATCGCATCACCAGGGCGGCGTGGGAGACCATCCCGAGGCCCTGGGGATCCATGGCCGCGGCGTAGTTGAGCAGCTGCACCTCGGTGGGCTGGACGATCTTGAGGGTGGCGACGAGATTGCCGACGGAACACCAGCGGGTGGGGTTGCCTCCCCAGGCCATGGCTCCGACCAGGTCCTCCGGCTTGCCGGCGACGACGTGGCCGAGCATTTCCTGGTCCTGGCGGATGACACTGTTTCGGGCCTCCTGGACCTCGGGGGCGTCGCCGGCGAGGGGTTGCTTGTCGCCGAACATCGGGCCCACGTGGCTGAGGTCGGCGGAACTGACGACCAGGGTCTTGCCGGGGAGTTCGGCGACGACCTCGCGGACGGCGTCGACGAAGGCCTGGAGCGGGATTCCATTGCCGTCGTAGGACTCGCCGTTATTGACGGATGGGTCGTGGACGAGTGCCCCGAAAACCCGGCAGAATGAGCCGTCGGCTCCGCGTCCGAGGCAGTGCTGGAGCCAGGCGATCTGCAGCTCGATCGAGTGCTCACGCTCGTGGTCGTAGCGGTTCTCGAAGAGCTTGTCGCCGAGCCTCGCGCGCAGACCGGCCACGACCTCGGCATCGACGGGGCACTCGCCCAGGGGGGTCGAGAAGCCCTTATCGCATCCGACGACGCCGGTGCCCAGGCCGAAATGGTTGGTGCCGAGGATGATGACCCGGTCGGGGCGATCGACGACCCGCATGCGTCCCCAGATCTTGGCGTAGTTGATCCATCCCCTCGGGTAGTCGATGTGGGGGGCGACGATGGCGCGGGGCAGTTCGTCCAGGGCGGGGCTCGCCTCGTCCTTTAAGGCCTCGGCGATCCATTTGTCGAGGGCCTCGGTGAGCCGCTGCGCGCCCTCGGCGGCTTTCTGCTCCTCGGTCGCCTGGCCGCCGAGAGCCTGATCGACGAGCATGTCGGCCAGGGCGGCGGTGCCGCCGGGGGGGAGCACTGCGGAGTCGTCGAACTGCTCTCGCATCTTGTGGAGCATGGCGTCGAAGGTGGGGCCCTCGAGGAGTCCTGCGGCATCGAGCTGGGCGACGAGGGGCTCGAGATGGGCCCGGGAAAGCCCTCGGCCGATCTGGCTGACGATCTCGTCGAGGTCCTTGTCGCCGGCGAAGAGGGGGAGCAGCTCGCGGACGGCGGGCGAGACGACTACGGGGGGCCGATCGGAGATCTGTCGGGCGTCGGCGAGGCCCAGGAAGACGGTTTGCTTGCCATCTGGGCCCTGAACCGGCACGGGAAAGCCCCGGACTTGCCGCAATTTGGGGCGCTGTAGGTGGGCGGCTGCGGGATCGAAAGCCGGCTCCGGGCCCGGCTCGGGGGGCTGGTTGGTGGTCATGTCGGGAGTCTAGACCCCTGGAACACGGGTCCGCTTGGAAGCGGGCGGCGGGGGGGCTATTGTTGTCGTCCATGCCGCCGGCCCTCGGAGCGGCGGAGACGGAGTGACGCGATGTCTGACCTGCACTACATGCCCGGCGAGCAGCTGCGCTGCACCATCACCTCGGTGCCGCGCGCCCAGGCGAAGAACGACACGATCGCCCGCCTGATGCGGCGCGATCCGGCCGCGGTCCGCGCACTGCGCCGGGCCCAGCGCATGCGTCGTCAGCGGATGCACTCGTACATTCGCGGCGGTCGCGAGTGGTTCGATCGCGAGCACCCCGCCAAGGTGGTGCGCGTGGAGACGGGCGAGACCTGGCAGATGGTCTTCACCCCGGACATTCTCCCCGACCTCAAGTCGGTGAGTTCGTACCTCAAGATCGAAAAGGCGTGAGATGAAGCCGAATCTGGTCTCGATGACGGCCGCCGCGGCCCTTGCGGCGGTCTTTGTATTGGGTGCTTGCGGGAACGACGCCTCTCGGATGAAGGGTTCGGCGTCGGAGCAGACGGCGGGCGGCCCGACGCAGAGCTACACGGTGCGTGGGCGCATCGTGACGCTGCCTTCGGCCGATCGACCGATCGACGACCTGGAGATCCAGCACGAGGCGATCCCGGACTATTCGGATCGCGACGGCAAGGTGTATGTCAACTCCAAGGGCGTCCAAGGGATGTCTTCGATGACGATGCCCTTCCCCGTCGCGGAGGGAGTCTCGCTCGAAGGTCTGAAGGTTGGCGACCCGGTCGAATTCACGTTCGTCGTCACGTGGGGGGAGGACTACCCAACCTACGCCGTGACGAAGATCGCGACGTTGCCGGCGGACACCAAACTGGAAATCCCGGGCCGGTAACCTTGCCGATATCGGGACGCTGCCGGCAGCGCTGAAGGGCTTCGGGGAGAGGATCGCCGGATCCTCTTGCGATGCCGGTGGTTGCGCCATCTATGGGGCACGCTTCGGCGTGCGATCGAAAAAAAACCCGATGCCCAGCTGCATAAATGCGCCGAGCACCGGGTCTCGTGGGGGTCTTGACTTGGGCGAAACGCTTTCGCTCGCCATGGATCGTTTCGTTCCGGCGGGCCGCCCGGTTCCGCCGAGGTCTTCAGTTTTTTGGCGGAACCCGGTGCGCCGGATCGGGGGTCAGGGTGCGGGCTGGAGGCCCAGGCGGGTCATGACCATCTGGAGGTCGGACCAGACCTTCTTGCGGTTCTCGGGGGTGTAGGAGCGCAGGAGGAATGCCGGGTGGTAGGTGGGCATCACGGGGATGCGCGGCCCCTGGAGGCCTGGGCCGACATACTCGGCCCATCGTCCGCGCATGTTGCCCATGGATTCGGAAGAGTCGAGCACGAGCCGGGAGGCGGGCAGGCCGAGCGTGACGATGACTTCGGGGCGCACGATCGCGATCTGCTCGTGGAGGTAGGGTGCGCAGAGCGCGGCCTCCTCGATGGTTGGGGTCGCGTTGTTGGGCGGGCGCGTCTTGAGGACGTTGGCGATGTAGACGGACTCTCGCTGGAGGCCCATCGCGACGAGCATCTTGCTGAGGAGTTGGCCGGCGCGGCCCACGAAGGGCACGCCGGTGCGGTCCTCGTCGGCGCCTGGCGCCTCACCGATGAACATGAGGCGCGCGCAGAGATCCCCGTCGCCCCACACAAGATTCGTGAACTGGTGCGGTGTCGTGAACTTCTCGTGCGGCGCGTCGCGTTCGTAGCGTGCTCGGAGTTCGGCCATCTTCGCCTCGGACTCCCGACGCCGTGGGTCGGGGGGGAGGGCGGGGGCGGTGGGCGCGGCCGGCGCGAGCGAGGCCGGCGTTTCGACCTCGATGGAGCGGAAGCAGGGGACGAAGTCGACTCCGAGGAGCCTCGCGGTTTCGGCCTGCTGGCGGACGGCCCGCCGGGCCTTCGCGATCGCGTCGGGGCTCGGGGGCGTGGCGGCTTCGGCGTTCACGGATCGCTCCTCGCTCGGTGCGCCGGGGGGCTCGCGGGCCCCGGGCTTCGTGCCTTTCAGTCGGTCAGGAGGCGTTCGATGGCCCCGATCAGCTTGCCCATCTCGGCGTCGGTGGAGAATGGGCCGGGGCTGGCGCGGACCGCGCCGCCGCCTTCAAGGGTGCCCATCGCCCTGTGGGCGCTTGGGGCGCAGTGGAGGCCGGCCCGCACCGCGATCGCCCACTCGCTGTCGAGGTAGGCCGAGACTTCCTGCGGCGAGAAGCCTTTCACGTTGAACGTCACGACGCCGTGGCGTCGGTCGACGGCGGTGGGTCCGAGCAGCGCGATGCGATCGTCCCCGGCGAAGCGGTCGATGAACATGCCGATGAGGCGGCGCTCGTGGGCGAGGGCGATCGGCTGCGGCGGCACCTTGTCATCCTCGAGCGCGGCGAGCAGACCGGCGCGTCCGACGACATTCTGCGTGCCGACCTCGAAGACGCCGGGGAGGGCGGGGGGATTGAAGTCTTCGACGCTGCCCGCGAGGGTGCCGCCGGTGCCGCCGAAACGGGTGGGCCGAACGGGCCCGCCCCGCCCTCCGAGGCCCTCGGCGGTGTAGGCGCGTTCCGAGACGAACATGCCTCCGGTGCCGCCGGGTCCGAGCATGGCTTTGTGGCCGCTGAAGGCGAGCATGTCGATGCCCATAGCCTGCACATCGATCGGCAGTGCGCTCATGGCCTGCGCCGCGTCGGCGATGAAGAGAACGTGGGGGGCACGGGCGCGGAGCCCCTTGCCGATCGCCTCGACGGGCTGCGAAGTCCCGACCACGTTGCTGCACATGGTCATGGCGACGGCCCGACATCGCTCGTCCGCAGCGGCGGCGATCACCTCCTCGGCATCGACAAAGCCGTCTTGCGAGCAGCCAATCTCGACGATCTCACAGTAGCCGTCGCGTTCCAGGTGCTTGAGGGGCCGCCGGACGGCGTTGTGTTCGAGGACGGTCGTGACGACACGGGGCCGGGATCGGGGCGGCTCGTTCCCGGTCCAGAGCAGGCCGACGATGGCGTCGTTGAGGGAGGCGGTGGAGCCGCTGGAGAGGCAGATGCGGTCGGGCGTGGGGGGCGCCGATGAGCTTGGCGATCGCCTCGCGCAGGTGGAGCGTGGCTTCGCCGGCCCGCTTCGAGACGCGGTGCTGGCCCCGTCCGGGGTTGCCGGCGGGGCTATTGATGGCCTCGAGCATGGCGGGGCCGACGGCGGGAGCCTTGGGCCAGCTCGTGGACGCGTTGTCGAGATAGGTGAGGTTCGGGTTCACGGGGGCACTGTACTCCCCCAGTTGCTCGCGCGCGAAGGCCGCTCAGCGGCCGCCGTCGGCGGGCTGTTCGCCCGGCGCGGTGGTCGGTTGGTCGACGGGCTTCGATTGGGTTGGATCGGCCGGCGTGCCGTCGGGCGCACCCGTGTCGTCCTCGGACGGGGGCGCCTCCTCGCCGAGGACCGGCTCGCCCGGGCGCGGGTCGCGCTCGGAGGCGCCGGAAGGCCCGGGGCTCGTACCGGGCTTGTGCTCTGGCAGGCTTTGGCCCGCGAGCATGGGCGGGAGCGTGGCTCCGGCGAAGGCGCCGATCACGAGGCCAAGCACGAGCCCGGGCACGAAGGCCTTGGCGAAGTTTCCCTGGTTGTGCCCTGCCATCGGCATCTCCTTGGTCGCGGGTCCCGGGCCCGATCCGGAACCATATCGGCTCATCGGGTGGCGGATCTGTCGAGACTGTGCCAGGATCAGCCGAGGCGGCGCATGCGGCCCATCCAGGCGCCGTAGCGCAAGACCGCCCCGACAAGCTCTCGGCGCGACTCTGGCGTGCCGCGTCCGAAGGCGGTGTGCCGGCGCCAGACCCAGTAGCTCCCGCCAAAGCGGAACCGTGAGAGGACGCCGAGGCGTGCCAACTCATAGAGGCCGAGACCGGCGGCGATGATTCGGGTGATCACGTCCAGAGGGTAGGTGCCGTGGGCGAGGCCCGGGGCGGGGCCCGCGGAGGGGCAGCGGATCAATCCTCGTGCTGCGGCGTCTGGGTGTGGCGGGCGGCATGGGCGAGCGTCTCGGCGAGTCCTTCGTCGAGGGACGCGAAGGGGCGGTAGCCGAGCAGATCGCGGGCCCGGGTGATATCGGCGAGGGAGTGTCGCACATCGCCGACCCTGGCGGCCTGGTGCATGGGGATGAGGTCCGGCCGCCGACAGGACTCGGCGAGGAGGCGGGCGACCTCGCGGATGGCGATTCGTCGCCCCGCGCCGACATTGATGACCTCGCCCCGGAATTCGCGTTCGACGCCGCCGGCCTGCATGGTGGCGAGGATCGCGTTGGGGACGTAGGTGAAGTCGCGGGTCTGCTCGCCGTCTCCGTAGATGACGGGTCGCTGTCCGGCGGTGATCGCGGCGATGAATCGCGGGACGACGGCGGCGTAGGCGCTGCCGGCGGGCTGGCGGGGGCCGAAGACATTGAAGTAGCGGAGGCTCACGGTCTGTATGGGGTAACAGTGGGCCCAGGACTCGAGCAGGTGCTCGGCGGCGAGCTTGCTGGCGGCATAGGGCGATCGCGGGGAGGGGGCGGCGGTTTCGAGCTTCGGGAGTTGCTCGGTCTCGCCGTAGGCGGAGCTTGAGGCGGCGAGCACTACGCGCCCGGCCCTGGCGGCGACGGCGGCCTGGAGGACGCGGAGGGTGCCGGTGGCGTTGACGACCCAGGTGCGTTGGGGGTCGTCGATCGAGCGCGGGACCGAGCCGATCGCGGCGAGGTGGAAGACGACCGCGCACCCGGCGACGGCCTGGGCGAGGGCGTCGTCCTCGAGAATGGAGGCTTGGATGAAGCGGAGCCGGTCGGGCTCGAGCTCGATGCGTTCGGCGAGGTGGGCGACGGTGGAACTCGAGAGGTCGTCGATCACCCTCACCGAGGCCCCGAGGGCGAGAAGGCCATCGACCAGGTGGCCGCCGATGAAGCCCGCGCCGCCGGTCACGCAGACCTCACGGCCCTCGAAGGCTTGGCGGAGCGGGTTGACGAGTTCGGCTGGGTATCGCATCACGGTTGTTCCGCAGACTCCCTTCGCGGCCGGCGGTCAGCAGCCGGCGCTCCAAGCGTTGAGGAAGGCGAGCATATCCAGGGTGTTCACGGCGCCGTCGCCGTTGAAATCGGCCGAGGCGTCCAGGGCGCTCCATGCGTTGAGGAAGGCGAGCACGTCGATGGTATTCACCGTGCCGTTGCCGTCGAAATCGCCGGGGCATCCGCTCTCGCAGACCAATTCGCTGATGACGAAGGCGTCGATCGCGGCCTCGGTCTCCGAATCGTCGGGGTTGTCGGCGACATTGAACCGCACCCGGGCTGTCGTGGCCCCGGGGATGAAGTCACGCACGTGGAACCCGTCGACCATCCACTGCTTCCCCGTGTGCGGTACGGCCTTGACGAGCGTCCAGTTCGCGCCGTTGTCTCCGGAGACGAAGACACTGAGCCGGTCCTCGTCGGCCGGCTGGTTGTAGAACCAGCGGGCGAAGGAGACGTAGGGATCGGCCATTGAAGAGACGTCGAAGTTGGGCGAGACCAGTCGGGTCGGCCCGCCGTCGACATCGGATGCGCCGACGAAGTTGCCGGTGAGGTAGCAGAACCCGGAGCCGTCGAAATCGTCCAACGGCGCGTTGCCCCCGAAGCCGACGGGGATGCCCCGCACCCAGGCGCCGGAGGTCACGTTGGAGTTGGTGACGGTCCAGCCGGTGTCGGTATTAAAGTCATCGCTGGCGACCACGGTGTAGGACACCGCGGCCAGTGCCTCGTAGGACTGGCCGGGGGCGAGCCGTGGCTCGGTCACAACCTCGCCGAGGGTGGTCTGGGCACTGAAGTAGAACCGGACGAGCGAGCCGCACTCGAGGGCGGGGAATGTCGCGACGTAGACGTTGTCCTGCACCTCGGCCATCGCGAGCTGGGTGAAGCCGGAACCATCGTCGTAGTAGAACTCGCCGGTGCCGGGCTCCGGGATCACATTGCCGTTGGCGAGCACCTCAACGGTCAGCTGGGTGCCCCCGGCGGGGAGGACGCTCCCGGGGAGGCCCTCGGGAAAGTTGAAGGTCAGCAGCGGGCACTCGCAGACACCCTTGGGGTTGGCCAGGGCGGTCTGGACGGCGGCGAGATTGAGGCCGGTGCCGTAGTTCCCGCTGTTGCTGCCGCAGCCGGCGTGGGTGTGGATGCCGATCGCCATGCCGGTGGATTCGTCGACGACGGGCGACCCGGAATTACCGCCGGTGGTATCGACCTGGTAGGAGAGCGTGGCGCCGCTGAAGCTGAAGTAGGGGCCGGTGTGGGTCTTCTCGGCTTGATTCCAGGCATTGGGAACGGGGCTGCTGGTGGTGCCGAAGCCGGTGACCCGGATGTCCTGGCCCTGGACGGGCGGCGGCAGGGTGATGTGGTAGGCGTCCCCGTAGGCGTCGTAGGGGGTGAGGCCGGTGTTGGAATTGGGGAAGACGCCGAAGTAGCCATAGTCGTTGCCGACGCCGAGGCCGCCGTTGCTCTGGCGGCTCGAGGTGTCGGGGGCGTACTGATCCTCCGGCGGCGGGTGGTTGAGGCTGCCGTTTCCGTTGGAGAGGGGCACATTGAACTCGACGGCGGTGATATCGCTATCGAAGCCCGAGCAGTGGCCCGCGGTCAGCATGCAGTGGTTGCAGTCGTGGATCAGCCAGCCTGTGCAGCCGATCGGGAGCAGGCGGGCGGCGCGGTTGTCGGTGAGGAGTGTGCGGTCGTCGGTCGCGCCGCAGATCGATTCATCGGCAAAGGGCTGGAACTCGGCCTGCACGGTGCTGACACGGACGAGGTTGTCCCCGGTGCCCGGTTCGGCGACGACCTCCACGATCACCTCGTCGCCATTGAAGTAGGCGGAGGTATTGCGCCACTGCGCGACATGGAGCGAGTTCAGGCGCTGCTCGGCGCCGTCGAGCGTGGAGCGGATGCGGAGAAAGGAGGCCGAGCCGTCGCTGAGCAGCCCGGAGAGGAGCACCTGGTCGAATTCGAGGCGGAGGGCGGACGCGCCGGGGATGAAAACCCTCTGGCTGAAGACCACCGCCTCGGTGGCGCCATCGTTGCGGACGAGGCCCGAGTCCACGTGCACGGGCATCGGCTCGGTGATGAGCGGTGCAGGCTGGGTGTCCTGCGCGAGGGCGGGCACCCCCAAGCCACCGAAGATCGCGGCCGCGGCGAGGGCGCACGCGGTGCGAGGGGACGAACCAACCATCTCTCCTCCTTCGACTCCAAGACAAACCCACCAGCCACGCCCGTCGGCGGGCGCTTCTAAAGCCAGACGGCACAGGGTGTTGGCCCCGCCGCGAGTTGCGGGAGCGTACCAAAGGGTCGCGGGCCCCGCAAGCGGAATTGGCGGGCTTCGGCTCCCCGGCGTCGGACACCGTTGCATTCGGTCAAAACCCCTGATCGCCAAGCGAAAGTGGGTAACTTCCCGACGGTGCGGGGTCTGCGATCGGCAACAAAAGACCCCGCGTCACCGGGTGACGCGGGGTCCGGGGGGGTGGGGGTGGCGGCGGGGGATATCAGCAGCCGGCGGTCCAGAGATTCAGGTAGGCGAGGACATCCTGCGTGTTGATACTCCCATCGCCGTTGATGTCGGCGGCGCTGTCGCCGGCGTTCCAGGCGTTGAGGAACGCGAGAACGTCCTGGGTGTTCACCGTGCCGTCGCCGTTGAAGTCGGCGACGCAGCCGCCGTCGCAGACGAAGTCGGTGATGAGCAGGGCGTCGATGGCGGCCTCGGTGGTCGAGTCGTCGGGATTGTCGGCGACGGCGAAGCGCACCTTGAGGGTGGTGGCGTCGGGCAGGAAGTCCCGGACCTGGATGGAGTCAACAAACCAGGCGGTTCCGGAGTGGGGGATCGCGTGGGCGAGCACCCAGCTGGCGCCGTTATCACCGGAGAGGTAGACGCTCAGCCGGTCCTCATCGGCGGGCTGGTTGTAGAACCAGTAGGCGAACTGGACGGTCGGGTTGGTGAGGCCGTCGATGTTGTACTTCGGGCTGGTGAGGCGGGTCGGTCCTCCGTCGACATCGAAGTTGCCGAAGAAGTCGCCGGTGAGCCAGCACTGACCGGAGCCGTCGTAATCGTCGGCGGGGGCGCGGCTGCCGTCGCCGAGGGGCGTGCCCCGGATCCAGGTTCCGCTGGAGACGTTCTGGTTGGTGACGGTCCAGCCCTTGTCGGTCTCGAAGTTGTCGTCGGCGACCAGGGTGGCGTCGAAGGAGGCGTAGCCCTTGTAGACATCCTGAGGGGCGAAGAGCGGGTCGCGTCCCTCGAGGCCGCTGGTGGCATCGGCGGAGAAGTAGAACGCGTAGGGGGTGGTGCAGGGCGCTCCGGGGAAGACGGCGTCGTAGACGCCGTCGGAAAGCTCGGTCATGGGGTATGTCACGAAGCCCGACCCCATATTCAGGTGGAGCTCGCCGGACCCGGGTTGGAGCTCGAACCCGCTGTTGGCGGTGATCTCGACGCGGACGGTGTCGCCCCCGGCGGGATCGAAGCCGGTCTGGATGCCGTCGGGATAGTTGAAGAAGAAGGGCACGAGGTCGGGGCAGTCGATGCCGTGCAGCTCGAAGGCATTGCAGATATCGAAGTAGTTCGGCGTCCCGTTGTAGATGTCGCCGTCGTTGTCGTCGAGGGTGAGCACCTCGATCGCGGTGCCCGGGTAGGCGCTGTTATTGCCCGAGCCGCCGGTGGTGGCGATGGTCCAGTCGACGAAGAGCTGGCGGAGTTGATCGAGGCCCTGGGAGGAGCCGTAGGTCGCCCCGAAGTTCTCCCGCATGTGCCACCAGACGCCGCCGAGCACCTGGCCGCAGTAGTGGATCTCGCCCGAGCAGGGGTAGGTCACGATGGTGTTGTCGTTGTCGCGGATGGGGTTGCCGTTGGTGTAGAAGTGCTCGGCGATGATGCCTGAGTCGAACAGCATCTCGGCGGCGCTATCGCCGTAGCCCTCGCCGAAAGAACCCTGGCCGAGGCCCTGGTTGTTGACGATGTAGTGGCCGTACTCGTGGGCGACGACGGTCGAGTATGCGCTGTTGTTGCAGCCGCCGCCGGAGCGGAAGAAGTTGATCGAGCTGCCGTCGAAGTAGGCGTTGCAGGTCTGGTTCAGGTTCACGTTTGTGGTGCACCGGAAGTCCATGCCGGTCCAGCCGGTGCGATCACGGATGAGGTTGTGGATCAGGCCGGTGGCCACGAAGGCGTTGGCCTGGGCTGTGGTGTACTGGCTGGGGGACGAGTTGAACTCGAGGTAGGCCTCGAGGCCGGGGGTGGCTGTGGCGCTGGCCGTCAGGATCGCCGTGCCGGACTGATCATTGACGTTGGACCAGTGGCCGGTGTCAAAGTTGGCGCTGATCGTGACGTTCGAGGAGCCGCCGTGGCTGATCGTGAAGAAGCCGGTGGGGTCGGAGTAGCCGCTGTTGCCGCCCGAGACCGACACCTGCGAGTCGTTGATGGGGAGGATCTGCGGCGGGTTGCCGCCCTCGTCGGGGCGGGTGCCGGGCGAGCGGTAGCCCTTCACGTAGCCGAACACGTCGGTGTGCTGCACGCCGTCACGGGCCTCGAGCAGCGAACCGGTCGCGGCGTCAACGAAGAACGTGTACCGCTCTCGGTTGATCAGATCGGGGTTCTCGCCATCAAACTTCCACGCCCGCACGGCCTCGAAGCCGTCGGCGGCTTCGGCCTGGTAGGCGACGAGTTCGGGATCCGACCACTTCGGCAACGCGCCGAACTGCTCGGTGGCCCGGATAAACGCGACCGCCTGCTGGCCCGTGATCGCCATCGGGGAGAACCCGCCCACCGGGGCCTTGGCGAAGAGGCCAGCCGCGTAGACGACCGACCAGGTGCCATCGAGGTTGTTGCGCACGAGCACGCGCCCCGGGCTGAGGTCGACATCCAGGCCGCCGACGCGCTGGGTGTAGGAGAAGGCATAGAACTTTCCGAACCGGACGTCGCCGGACCAAGTCTCGACGAGGTCGAGCTTGCCGGCGCCGAACGCGTCGCCGTGGTCGGCGAGGAACCTCTCGGCGGCCTCGCGCGGGGTGGCGGCGGTGGTCATCCGCACGCCGTAGAGGATTCGGTTGCGTCCGGCATCGCGGTAGATCTGTGCGCCTGGGTAGGCGCGGGACAGGGACTGCTCGGGTGCGGGCGCGCGGTCGTTGCCCGCCAGCGCCGCGGCGGATCCGCAGAGCGTGGCGAGCAGGAATGTGGTGGTCAATCTGGTGAACTGATGCATTCGGCGTCTCCTCCTTGGCAAGCGTGTTCTTCGGGGGATATCGGGCGGCCCGTTCAGCAGGGCCCGGTCCAGGCGTTCAGGAATTCGGTGACATCGCGGGAATCAATCGCCCCGTCGTGGTTCTGGTCGGCCCTCGGGTCGTCGGCGGTCCAGGCGTTCAGGAATGCGAGCACGTCCCGGGTATCCCGGAGGCCGTCGCGGGTGAAGTCACCCGGACAGATCTCGACGAACGTGATGGTGCCGAGCGACACACCCTCGGAGACCGCACCGCCGTCGGTGACCTGCGCGATGACCCAGTAGGTGTCCGGCGGGACATACGCGGAGTTGACGATGTAGAAGCCGTCTTCCCCGGGCGTGTTGACCGAGGTGGGGAGCAGGAAGGCGTGCTCGTCGATCTCCGGGTGGTGGTTGAGGTAGAGGGTCACCCACGTCCGGTCGTTCTCGGGGTAGGAGGCCGTCCACTCGACGCGGTAGGTGTCGACGCCGTGCTCGAGCACGGTGTCGCCGGGCGGGGGCGCGGTGATCTCGATGGCGGGGGGTTCATTCTCCGGCGGGTCGATCGTGAGCGAGTAGCGGGGCGACGTGGCGTCGGCGAAGCCGTAGATCCTCGCGAAGTACCAGCCCTCGGGCTGGCCGGTGAGCGGGATCTGCTCGAAGTCGCCCGCGCCGTGTGAGACGCGGAGCAGTTCGCCGGCATCGGTCCACAGTTCCAGGTCGAGATCGCCCTGGGTCTTGTCGAAGTCGATGCGGACGAAATCGTCGGGGCCGCCGGTGTCGTTCACGTAGAACCGGAAGTAGTCCTCGTCGAGATGGGTATCGATCGAGAGGTCGGGGATCACCCGTCGCGGGCCGCAGGGCCCCAGGTTCGGGCTGTTCGGGCCGCCCTCGGGGCGCATCGCGACCTGCGCCATGCTGTTGTTGGGTTCGGCGACATCGGATCCGCCCTCGCCCAGCGTGATCAGGATCCTGGCGATGTTGTTCGTCGTGTCGCGCTCGACTATGCGGCGGAGCGGGTCGACCTCGGACTCGAGCCAGTACTGGCCGTCGGGCACGCCGGTGATATTGATGCGCTGGCCCGCCAGCCCCTTGCTGTAGATATCGAGCCAGCCGACGCTCAGGCCCTGCACCGTGCCGGAACAGGAGTGGAACTGACCGTAAGGGTTGAAGTTGGGGAGGCTGCTGTCGAAGACCTGCAGGTCGAGGATGCAGAAGCTGGTCTTCTCGCCCTCGGCCAGGATCGGGCCGACGCCACCGTCTTCGAGCACCTGGCGCAGGCGGTAGATGGCCCAGTCCTCGAAGTGGATGTGGTCGTGCTCGGGGTGGTAAATGAAGTAGCCGACGTCGGTATCCCAGTAGGTCCCGTCGTCGCGGTACACGCGCTGGCGGACCGTCTGGGTGCCGTCATCGTTCTGCGGGAGGACGCCGTAGAGGTAGAGCTTGCCGTCGCCGATATTCGGGGTGCCGTTGGAGAGCCGGATCCAGCGGCCATTGCCGAGCACGGAGATGTCGTGGTCGTAGAGGTCCGATTGACGGACGGTGATGTCCGGTAACAGATCCTCTTGGGCACCGGCGCCCCGCGCGCCGAGGGCGAGCAGTGACAGCAAGACAAAAGTCCGGCCCGCGGGGCTGGTCATGTGCATCTCCGGGGTCGGCCCTCGAGGGAGCCGATGCCGCCCAGACTAGTCCGCCGGGCCACCCGGACGCAAGCGCCATGCCGCCGAATCGCCCCGCGGGTCAGGGGCAGCCCGCGACCCAAGAGTTGAGGAAGGCGATGAAGTCCGGCGTATTCACCTGACCGTCACCGGTGTAGTCGGCCCACGGGCGCTTGCCGACCCACGCGTTGAGGAATTGCACGAAGTCCGCGGTATTGACCATCCCATCGCCGTTGCTGTCCGACGGGCAGGGGTTGGTCCGTCGCCACATGGCGGCGGGCACGATCTGCCTGGCCAGCCCACCGCCGGCAATCCGAACGACGAGGCCGGCGCTCCCGCCGCTCTCGAAGAACTCGACGCGGGCGGTGTGAAGCCCCGCTCTGAGCCCGATCTTGCCCGACTGCTCCTGCATGGAGTGGAGGCCGTCGTTGTCGGCGACGGTCTGGCCGCCGATGAGCAGGCGGGAGCCGTCGTCGCTCTCGACCGAGAGTTCGTACACCGCGTCGCGCGGGACGTCGAGATAGCCCTCGAACACGGCGCCGACCTCGTCGGCGCGTCCAGAATCGGCGAAGGGGCCGTCCGAGGCCGGGAAATCGACCGCATCGGCGACCGCCGACGAGTAGGGCGTGAGTTGGGTGAAGTCGGGGAGCGCCTGGGGTTGGCTGAGCGCGAAGTAGTCGCCATCCACACCGGAGAGTGCGCCGGGCGCCGGCTCGGCGGCAAGGAAGCGCGCGGGGTCGTGGGCCGCGACCACGACTTGAGCGCTGGAGGTGTGCTGTGCGTTGTCGGTGAGCGTGTAGGTGAAGCTATCGGGGCCCTCGTACCCGGCAGGGGCCTCGTAGCGGAGCGCGGAGCGTCCGCCGGATCCACCGCCCTGAACGCGGGAGATGCGTCCGCCGGCCGCGGTAGTCGGCTCGAAGTACCAGACGTCGAAGGGCTGGCCCCCGGTGTGGTAGTCGTTGGCGGTGACATCGATCGTGAGGGGCGTCCCGGTGAGCGCATCGCCGGCATCGTCCCAAACGGCGACGGGGCCGGGGGTTTGGTCGATCGTGAAGCTCTGGATCCAGGTGGACCATCCCCAGCTCTCGGGGTACTCCCCCACTGCCCAGAATGTGCGGCCGTCCGCTGGGTCGAGGGCGATGTCGTAGTAGTCGCCCCAGCGCCCGCCGCTGTCAACGGGCGCGAGCTTGAGGGCATGCGGCATCCCCATGGCGCCGGGCGGATCGGTGGCGTTGCGCCCTGTCACGGCGACGGCGATGCGGGTGGAGGCGCTGCTCATGCCGTGCACGAGGCCCACCTGGCCCTGCGCGTTCGAGTAGATCGCCGGGAAATAGGTGTGGATATCGGGGCCGGCGTCGACCTCGCCGGACTCGACCAGCGTGGGGACGCCCGCGGCCGGCCAGCTGTTGGTGCGGAGGTGGTACCAGCGTGCGAAGTTGCGACCGTCGAAGTGGGACACGGTGTGGGCGGTGTACAGCTCGCCATCACGCCACTGGGCGTTGAAGAGGCGGCCATCGACGAGCGAGACCGAGTTGCCGCCGGAGGCCGGGGCGCCGGTGGGGCCTCGGAAAGAGGGAATCGCCACGTCCGCGCTGACGAGCTGGGGGTTGGTGATCGGATTCTTGATTGCGTGGACGCGCAGCTTGTTCGAGCTGGCGAGGGAGACGAAGAAGGGCGCCTGGTTGGCGCCGAAGTGCTGGGCCACCTGCGCCGAGGACGAGCCGCCGTCTCGGAGCGTCCAGAACTGCGCGGGCTGACCGCTGAGGAGCGGCTGCTTCTTGAACACGCGGACCCCGACACCGCCCCATCCACCCTGGTTGAGGCCGAAGAGATTGCCGGTGACGTAGTAGGCGTCCTTGTCGTAGCCGAAGCCGGGGTAGTCCCACCAGAAGGACTGGGCGCCGTCCCAGATGACCGCGTCCGTCCGGTAGAGGTACCACACGCCGTTGGGGTCGCTGTCGTCGGAGACGGCGATGCAGATCCACGCCTGGTCGCTGCCGTAGGTCTCGGGCGCCACGACAACGAATCGCCCTGCGATCTGGTCGTAGAAGCACTTGGGATCAAAGGTGAACCAGGAACCACCCACGGGCTCGAAGAAGCCGGGGTCGCCCGAATCGCTCAGCCAATTCAGGTATTGCAGATTGCCGGCCTTGTCCCAGAACGCGATCTTCATGTTGACCGTGGCAACGACGTGGTTCGGTCCCACGGCGATCGTGGGGTCCGGCGGCACCCACTCGGTCTGCCCGATGCCCGGAAAGAGCGGCCCGGGGCGGGCGAGGACCGCGTCGAGCGTGCCGCCGACGGGCAGGTTGTTCTTCGGCTCTCGCCGCAGACGGGGGCTGTGCTCCTCGAGTTCCTCGTCGCCGAGCAGGTCCTCGATGTTGCGGATGCGGCCCTTCCACGGGCCGGGATCGATCCTCGCGTGGGTCCGCGTGTCGGTGATCGCCGCCGCCGCGATGCCGGGCGGCGTGCCAACCTGTCCGTCCGACTCCGTCCCGGGGAGACCGACATGCGCGGGCGCCAACGGGGACGGCACAAAGATCGTGTCGGGAGCCCGTCGCTCCGGCGCGCAGGAGGCCCCGGCGAGCGTGAAGACCGCCAAGCCCGCGCTCAGGGCGCGAACGATCCGGAACTTCCTGCCTTTCATGCTTCTCCTCGCGGTCGTCTTGGCTGCGTCGCGACCCGTCATCTCCGTGCCGCGCTGGCTAGAGGCTAGCAGCACGCGCCAGCACACGAAACCGATCGGAATTCGAATCCGCGCTGCAACGACCGAGAACCAGTGGGAATCCGGGCCGGGGGACGTCCTAGCAGCCCGCCGTCCAGAGATTGAGGAAGGCGATGACGTCCTGGGTATTCACCACACCGTCGCCGTTGATGTCGGCCGAGGCCTCTCCGGCGACCCACGCATTCAGAAACGCCAGCACGTCCTGCGTGTTCACGGCTCCGTCGCCGTTGAAGTCGGCCCGGCACCGCGGGGTCCGGTAGGCCCGGACGTCGTTGCCGACGCCGCAGACGACGAGTGTGCCGTCGCGCCCGATCGCCGGGGCCCCGATGTTGACGTTGGTGACGGGTACATCCCACCTGGGGTTGAGGTCGGCGTCGAACGAGTAGAACCGCCCGTCGCTGAATGAGCCGTTGGAGAAGAAGACCCGCCCGTCCCGGTCCGACGCCATGCGGGGGTTCAGGAAGTCGGCGTCGACCGAGCCCGACTCGTCGAGGAGGACCCCGGTCGCGCCGTCCCGCCGCTGGATGGTTGAGTCCGGGCCGATCATGTAGACGCTGCCGTCCGGACCGACGCAGAATTCACTCGTGGTGGTCCAGCCGGCGGCGGTGTTCCAGCGTTCGGTGATTGCGCTGCCCGAATCCGCGAAGGCGAAGAAGTAGTCGACGCTCGGGTTGTTCTGGGTGCGGCTGAGGAAAATGGTCCCGTCGGGCCCGACCATGGGCGTGTTCTGGAGGGTGAAGCCCGCCATGACGGGGCTCTGATATTCCATCGCACCGGTGGCCATGTTGAGCCGCTTGATGACGTGGCCCCCGCTGACCGCGTCGGCGATGTAGATCGCCGAATCGGAGCGTGCGGCGCCGCAGCTGCTGCTCACCGAACACACCCGGTCGACGCTCCAGACCGTGCTCCCCGTATCGAAGTCGATCCTGGTGACCTTCCTGAAATCCCCGACGATCAGGTCGCCGTCTGGCGCGAACACCACCCCGTCGTACGCCCCCGCGCTCACGTCGTCCTCGCTGATCCACACCGTCTGCCCCGTGGCGCCGTCGAGGGCGTAGACGCGCGCAAACGAGGTCGAGCCGTTCCCGCCGCGGCAGGCAAATACCAGCCCGTCCTTCGCCCCGGCGACCCACGTCGTCCAGTCGCCTGCCTCGAAGGGGATGTTCCGGATCCAGATCTCGGCCCCCGTATCGATGTCCATCGCCACCACCGGCGACTTGTCGGAGTTCGGCTCCGGAGGAAATCCGGTCTGACGCACCGCGTACACGGTCGCCCCATCGATCACCGGCTGCCAGGCGATGAGCGAGGGCCTGCCCCCTGACCACAGGAGGTCGGGGGCGTCGGGGCCGAGCTCGCCGGTCAGACCATTGCGCCCGGCGTTGCCGCCGGAGTTGGACCAGGTCTGGGCCGAGGCCGCGGCGCCGGTGATGGCAAACAGTCCGAGAACGAGGGCGAGGTGATGGCGCGGCATGGGTCTCTCTCCTGTCGGCGGGTTGCTTGCCGAGCGATAGCGTACCGCGCCGCGGCCGCGTCTCCAAGCCCGTGCGGGCCCGGGTCAGCCGCCGCTCTCGGCCAGGGCGGCCTCGTACTCGGCGAGGTGTTTGGGCATGTCGGGGTCGGCGGAGTCGGCGGGCATGAGGGCGATGGCTCGCTTCTGCGTCTCAACGGCCCCGGCGTTGTCGCCGGTCAAGTGCTGGGCCAAGGCAAGGGTGTCGAGGTAGGCCCAGAGGTTGGCGCCCTTCGCGGCCGCCTCGGCGGCGCAGGCACGCCGGGCGTAGCCGAGCGCCTTGGCCGGGTCGCGCAGCTCTTCGAGGTCGTTGGTCAGCAGGTCCCACGCAACGCGGTTCAGCGTGCTCGCAGACGCGTCGGGCTTGTCGGCCGCGGCGAACCGAGGCTCACGAAGTTCGCTGTACAGCGCCACGGCCTCCGCGCGCCGATCCAGGTGCATGCAGGCGTCGGCCAGCCCCTTCATCGCGTTCTGCGTCCATTGATGCTCTGTCCCCAGCACACGACGCATCACCGGCAGGCAGACCTCGAACTCCTTCGCGGCGTCCTCGTAGCGCCCCATCTCGTTGTGGACCAGGCCGAGGTTCGTCATCGTGGCCAGCGTCTCCGGGTGCTCGGCGCCCAGCACGCGCTTGTCGATCTCAAGCACCTTCTTGTACAGCAGTGCGGCTTCGGCGTGCCGGCCGTGGAGTGCGTACACGTTCGCCAAGTTCGCCATGGCCCGCAGCGTGTGCGGGTGCTCGGCGCCGAGCACACGCGTCTCGATCTCCAGCACCTTCTCTAGGAGCGACTCTGCCTCGGCGTACCGCCCCTGGTACGCGTAAAGCTCCGCCAGGTCGTAGTTGGCCCGCAGCGTGTCCGGGTGCTCGGGGCCCAGCACGCGATTGTCGATCTCCAGCACATTCTTGTGCAACGCCTCAGCCTCAGCGTACTGGCCCTGATTCTGATACAGGGCCGCCAGGCCGCCCATGGTCGCGAGCGTGGTCGGGTCCTCGTCACCCAGCACGCGCTTGTCGATCTCAAGCACCTTCTCGTAGAGCGGCTCTGCCTCGGCGTACCTGTCCTGCATCAAGTACACAGTCGCCAGGTTGCACATGGATGCCAGCGTGTCCGGGTGCTCAGGGCCCAGCACGGACATGCGGTCCTCCAACACCTTCTTGAACAAGAGCTCGGCCTCGGCGTACCGGTACTCTTGCGTGTACAGCCACGCCAGCCTGCTCGTCGAGTCCAGTGTGCTGGAATGCTCTTCGCCCAGCCGACGCGTACGGATCTCCACCGCCTTGGTCAGGTGGGTCTCGGCCTGTGGGTACAACCCCAACGACAAGTACACATTGCCCACCACATGGTGCAGCTCCGCCGCGACCAACTCGTCTTTGATCTCGTCCTTGTCCAGGCGCTGCGAGGCGTCGTCGAGGATCTTCTTGAGCAGTGTCGTGTCCTGGCCCTTGGCCTCCTCCGGCGTCACGCTCGTGAGCATGTCCTTGATCAGGCCCTTGATCTCGTTGGCCCGTGTCAGCTCGCGTTCGGCGCGCTCGGCTTCGTCCCTCGCCTTCAGCTCGTTGTCATGCGCCTCGGTCGCGGCGGCCGTCGCGCGATTTGCCTCGGTGTCGGCCCGACCCTTCTCGCGCAGGGCCCACGCCATGCCCGTGCTCGTCCCGACCACGCCCAGCACCAGCGCGGCGGCGATGACGCCGGCGGCGATCACCCGGCCCCGGTTGCGCTTGACGAACTTCCGCAGGCGGTAGCTCGTGCTCGGCGGTCCGGCCGTCACCGGCTCGTCGCTCAGGTGCCGCTGGATGTCGGCCGCGAGGCCGTTGGCGGTCTCGTACCGCCGCGTCCGGTCCTTCTCCAGGCACTTCATCACGATCCAGTCAAGATCCCCCTTGAGCAGCGTGCCCAGCCTCTGCAGATCCACCCGGCGCTGCTCCGCCGTGCGCGTGCCGGTGTCGCCAAGACTTGACAACCGCGTGCTCGGCTTGTGCGGCGTCTCCTCACGGATGATCCGCATCATCTCCGCGAAGCCCGCCTCCATCAGGCTCTTGCCATCGAAGGGCGTCGTCCCGGTCAGCAGCTCATACAGCAGCACGCCCAGGCTGTAGATGTCGCTCCGCGTATCGATGTCCAGCCCCGACATCTCCGCCTGCTCCGGGCTCATGTACGCCGGCGTCCCGATCATCTGCCGGTGCTGGGTAAAGATCGTCTTCTCTGTCAGCTCCTGGTTGGTCGCCTTCGCGATCCCGAAGTCGATCACCTTGGGCACCGGCACCCCGTCGTGCAGCGTCACCAGCACGTTGCTCGGCTTGATGTCCCGGTGGATGATCCCCTTCTGGTGCGCGTGCTGGATGGCGTGGCAGACCTTCATGAAGAGGTCCAGCCTGCCCCGCGTGTCCAGCATCTCTTTGTCGCAGTACTCCGTGATCGGCACGCCCTTGACCAGCTCCATCACGAAGTAGGGACGGCCGGCCTCCGTGCTGCCCGCGTCCAGCACCTTGGCGATGTTGGGGTGGTCCATCATCGCCAGCGCCTGACGCTCGGCCTCGAACCGCGCGATCACCTGCTTGGTGTCCATCCCCAGCTTGATGATCTTCAACGCCACCCGACGCCGCACCGGCTCCCGCTGCTCGGCCGCCCAGACGCTCCCGAACCCGCCCTCGCCGATCCTTTCCAGCAGCTTGTAGCGCCCGATGGTCTGCCCCGGCTGCTCGCCCGAGGGCGTCAGCGCCACCGTCGGGTCGCCGAGCCCGGCCGTCGCCAGGAAGCTCCCCGCCGCCGCGTCGGCCGCGAGCAGGGCCTCGACCTTGCTCCGCAGGGACAGGTCGACGCCGCAGGCGCCGTCGAGGTAGGCGGCCCGCTCCGCGTCGGGCATCTGACGGGCCTCGTAGAAGATCTGGTCCGCTCGTTGTTGCGACGGCATGGGCGCCCCCGGGCTGAGGTTGGGTTCTCACCGGCAATGCGGAATCTACCCGCCGCGAGCCTCAGACCCTCCAGGGCTTTCTTGTCGGTCGGCCAGCGCCTGGTACAGCCAGGCCCGGGCGTAGGCCCAGTCCCGGTCGGCCGTTGCGGGAGAGACCCCCATGGCCGCCGAGGCCTGATCTAGGGTCAGACCGGCGAAGAACCGGAGCTTGACCAGGTGGGCCTTGCGTGGGTCCTCGGCGGCCAGCCGGCCCAGGGCGTCGTCGAGATCGAGCAGCTCGGGCGGCGGGGCGTCGAGCGTCAGCATCCCCGGATCGAGGCGGATGCGCCGGGCGCCGCCGCCCCGCTTGAGCGTCCCCCGGGCCCTGGCCCGGTCGATCAGGATGCGGCGCATCGCCTCGGCCGCAGCCGCGAAGAAGTGGCCCCGATGATCCCAGCCCGCGCCGCCACCGGCGTCCGGACCGATGAGCCTCAGATAGGCCTCGTGCACCAGGGCGGTCGCCTGGAGCGTGTGCCCGGGCCGCTCGTGCGCAAGGCGGGCGTCGGCGAGCTTGCGAAGCTCGCCGTACACGAGCGGCAGCAGGGCCTCGGCCGCGCCCGCGTCGCCCCGGTCGATGGCCGAGAGGATTCTCGTGACCTCAGGCTGCATCGCGGGCAGCATAACGGACGTCGCCCGCCTGCCAGCCTCCGTCGTCAGACATTGCAGATCGCGTGCGCCTGCTTCAGACTGGCCACGGGGTCGCGGCTGGGGATGAACTCCTGTCCGAGGAAGCCGGTGTACCCGGTCTCGAGGATCGCCTTGATGATCGCGGGGTAGTAGAGCTCCTGGGTCTCGTCGATCTCGCGCCGCCCGGGCACGCCGCCGGTGTGGTAGTGGGCGATGTGCTGGTGGTTGTCGCGGATCGTGCGGATCACGTCGCCCTCCATGATCTGCATGTGGTAGATGTCGTAGAGGAGCTTGAAGCTGTCAGAATTGACGCTCTTGACGAGTTCGACCCCCCAGGGGGTCTTGTCGCACATGTAGCCCCCGTGATCGACCTTGCTATTGAGCAGTTCCATGATGATCCGGACGCCGGTCTTTTCCGCGATGGGCACCACGCGCTCGAGCGCCTGGGCGCAGTTGGCCCGGCCCTGCTCCTCGGTCAGCCCGTCGTGACGGTTGCCGCTGAAGATGATGACGTTGGGGATGCCGGCGTCGCGGGCCTTGGGGAATAGGGCCTCGCAGTCGCTCACGAACTTGTCGTGGCTCTCGGGCAGGTTGATGCCGCCGCCGATCGAGACGGGGCCCATCGCCACGGCGCAGTCGAGGCCGTGCTCGCGGACGATCGCCCAGTCGGGCTCGGTGAGGATCTCGATGCTCTTGTACCCCAGGTCCACCGCGTTCTCGCACAGGGTCTTCATGTCCATGCCGCCGTAGCACCAGCGGCAGATCGACTGCTTGAGGGGCCCGCGGTGGGCGTGGATCTCGGTGGCCTTGGGCTGGGCGCCCAACGCCGCCCGGGCCCCGCCGGTGATCGCCCCGGCCCCCACCGCCATCGCGCCCAGTGCCGTGCGTCGATCCATACCGCTCATGTTCGCCTCCCGGTCGCGCCGCCGAAACACGAGCGACATGCCCGGTCCGGATCCGTCACGCTGTCTCGAGCCAAGCCCCATCGTTCCACGACCGGGGCACGGCCCAGTATATTCGAAGTACGCCCGTGGCCCAGACCGAATCCCATGCCCTCTCGATGACCCGACGCGTTGCCCTTGGCACGCTCGCCGCCGGTGCTGCCGCGTGGGCGGTGCTCCCGACCCGGCCCCGCACCCGTGTTCCCAAGGGCCGGATCGAGCTGACCTACTGGGAAAAATGGACCAACCGCGAGGGTGAGGCCATCCAGGCCGTGGTCGATCGGTTCAACCAGACCCAGGACCGCATCTGGGTGCACCGCCTGCCGGTGGCCGACATCACGAGCAAGGCCATGGTGGCGATCGGTGGGGGCGACCCGCCCGACCTGGTGGGCCTCTTCACCTACAACGTCCCGATCTACGCCGAGGCCAACGCCGTCATGGCCATGGACGAATTCGACGGCGTCCGCGACGGCACGCCGCCCCTCGACCCCGACACCTACGCCCCGGCGGTCCGGCGGCTGCTCTTTCACAAGGGGCGCCAACGGGTGGGCGTCAATACCTGCTACACGCTCGCGCTCTATGCCAACCGGGCCCATCTCCGAGATGGTGGCCACGATCCGGACGCCCTGCCCGAGGGGATCAGCCGCCTCGACGAGCTGGCCGAGGCGCTGACGCAGACCGACGACCGGGGTCGCATCTCACAGGCCGGATTCTTGCCCAACATGCCCGGGTGGTGGCCGACGGTCTGGCCCATCTTCTTCGGCGCCGATGTGTACGACTTGGCGACCGACACGTGCACCATCGCCAGCCCGCCCTGCATCCAGGCGTACGAGTGGGTGCAGGCGACGGCGCGGCGGTACGGCCCGGAGGCGAGCACGACCTTTGCCAAGCGGTTCAGCCGCAGCAATCACTCTGCTCAGGACCCCTTCATCAGCGGGAGCGCGTCGATGATCCTCCAGGGGCCCTGGATGGCCAACTTCATCAACACCTTCAACCCCACGCTCGACTACCTGGTCACGCCCTTCCCGGTCGCCGACGAACTGGTCACCAGCGGCATCCTGCCCGGCCTGCTCGAGGCCGATGTGCTCGCGATCCCCAGGGGATGCCCGCACCCGGAGGAAGCGTGGACCTTCTTTAAGTACATGCAGACCCAGGAGGTGCAGGAGGCCCTGGCCCGGGCCCACTGCAAGCCGAGCCCGATGCGGGAGACCAGCCCGGGCTTCTTCGCCGGCCACGGCAACCCCTACGTGGAGGTCTTCGACGCCATCGCCAAGAGCCCGGACGTGAAGGTGCTGCCCCAGACCCGGGTCGAGAAGCAGTTCTCCGACATGTCCGGGAGCGCGTTCGACGCCATCTGGATGGGGGCCGACGTACAGACGGAGCTGCAGCGCCTGCAGGATCGGGTCCAATCGCTCATCGTGTCGGCCGCGGAGCAGAACGCCAGGCGGGGGCGATAGGGCCCCGGCCAGTCCCCCGGGCAGGAGGCCCGGCATCGGCGGTCATTCTCGTACGAGCCGGTCCCACACGTCGGTCAGCCCGATCGAGCGTACATCCTGGTCGGCCTCGACGGTCACGGTCGCGAAGTCGGTGACCTCGGGCGCGGGGTGGAGCTTCGCGGCGGACTTCTCCTCCGACCTGACCAGCCCCAGCGAGCCATCGCCGGTGACGCTCACGATCCATCGCCCCTCACCCAGGGCCCGGTAGACGGCCTTGCCAACCTTGGCGCCGCCGCTTTCTTCACCCCATGCCACGGCCTCGAGGTTGGGATCGATCACGACCCCTTGGCTGGGCGGGGTATTGCCGTCAAAGACCCGACGGATCCACAGGCGTCCCTCGCGGACGATGTAGTCCACATAGATCTCCCCCATCGGGTCGTATGGAGTCGGGACCTCCCGCAGGAGCCCTCCGTCGGTCACGACCAGCACGGTGAGCTTGCCGTCGCGGACCGAAAGCTCCGTTACGGCCGTCCGCTGCACCGCGCGGTTGTAGGTGACCCTGAGCCCCTCGTACTCGTCGGCGAGTTGGGTCAGTCGCTGGCGGTAGATCTCGGCCGCCGCCCCCGCACGCAAGAATTGGTATCCCAGCAGGCACGCCCCCAGGGCGACCGCCATGGTGATGGAACTCCAGACAATGCGTGGAAACGCCGCAAACGCCATAGTGACTCAACTCCTCTGTCGTCATCGGTTGGCAGTCCGTCGTGGCATAAAACAGCAGCCGATACCCTCGGGTTCGGCGTGTGGCGCAGCCCAGAGTTCCGTGTTTGCGGCCTGTGAGGCCTACGAGAACCGTCTCACCACGACCGTGTCGTTCTGCCCGCCGAAGCCAAAGCTGTTCGACAGGCAGACATCGACGCCGCCGGCAGGATTCATGTCCCGGGCCTGGTTGGGCACGTAGTCGAGATCGAGGTCCGGATCGGGGGTATGGAGGTTCATCGTCGGCGGGAGCATCCCGGTGTGGATGGCCTGCACGCAGGTGATGAATTCCACGACGCCGGCCGCCTGGATGAGGTGTCCCATCATCGACTTGATCGAACTGACCGCGAGTCGCGGCGCCTGGCTCCCGAACGCCTGCTTGAGAGCCCGGGTTTCGATGGAGTCGTTCTCCTTGGTCCCGGTGCCGTGGGCGGAGACATAGTCCACCGGGGGGCGTCCGTCCCCGCGAGGCTCGAGCGGGTTGATTCCTGCCTGGCGCAAAGCCCCAACCATCGCGGCGAGTGGCCCCTTGCCGTCGGGGTGCATGTCCGTGATCCGGAAGGCATCGGCGGAGGAGCCGTAGCCGGCGAGTTCGGCAACGGGGGTTGCTCCGCGCCGCTCAGCGCTCTCGAGGCTCTCCAGGATGATGACCCCGGCACCCTCACCCATCACAAACCCATCCCGGGTCTTGTCGAAGGGGCGCGCCGCTGTGTGCGGGCTCTCCCGCCGCTTGCTCATCGCCGTGAGGCGGATGAAGCCCGTCATCCCGAGCGTGTGGATCATCGAGTGTGCGCCGCCGGCGAGCATCACATCGGCGTCTCCGCGTCGGATCTGCTCGAAGGCCTCACCGATCGCCTGGGTGCTCGCGGCGCAGGCGGTCATGCAGTTGAATGCGGGCCCGCGGCAGCCGAACGCCGAAGCCAGGTGGGCCAGGGCGGCGTTCGGCTCCTGCTCCATTTCCCGAACCGGGCTCATCCGCTCGTGGGCCTTCGCGGCCCAGGCGACGGAATCGACCTCCCGGGATTCCGCGTTCCAGCCCGCGAGGTTCGCGGCCCAGAAATTGTCGTAGTCGAGCGAGCCCTCGCCCGCGCCCAGGTACATACCGATCCGGTGGCGGTCGACGCCCACGGGGGCCCGGCCCGCGTCGCCCAGCCCGGCCTGCCGCCAAGCCTGACCCGCCGCCGCCAACGCCATCTGCGTCCCGATCCCCGCCCCGCCGTGCCGCGCCACCAGGGCGGGGTCGCGGAGGTGGTCCGCCAGATCGAATCCCTTCACCTCAGCCGCGAAGTTGGTGGCGAAGGCCGAGGCGTCGTAGCGGGTGACGGGGCCGATAGCGTTCTCGCCGGCGAGCAGCCGTCCCCACGCGGTGGGGATGTCGTGCCCGAGCGGGGTGATCCAGCCCATTCCTGTGACGACGACGCGGCGGGTCATGGGTGGATTCTACGGCGGTCGTGGTGGCTCCCTCTGTCCGGCCCTTGAGCCCGCGCCGGCCGCACCTCGCACGCCACCGGGTCCCTCGCGATGATCCGTCGGAGGCGTTTGATCCGGCATGGGGTCGCTTGTGCTCCTGGGCTTGGGCCCACGCCCGTCGGCCGGGGCGTTGCGAGGGAGGTGAACGCGAGTTCGAGGTCGCGATCCAAGCGAGTCGCTCATGCTCGCCACGCGTTGACATTGAAGATCTCCAGCACCCTCGGGGGAGTGCGCTCTTGCTCGCGGCATCATCCGGTTCTGGCCCCGTGTGGCCTCTCGACATCAGTTCTCGACGCGTCGAGCCGGGTCTGGAACCCCGGCCCCAAACATGCCGCACCCGACCAACCAACGAATCGCGTTCTCGATCCCGCGCGAACAGGGTGCCGGCCGTGAACGTATGAGAGGAGACCGAGCGGTATGTGTCTCTCGGGCTCGGTGCGTGCGCCTCTGCATGAAGGCAACGCACGAGTCAGAGGCGCGCGTTCGTGACACCGCAGAGTCCAGATGTCCTCGATTGGGCATCGGAGCGGCCTTTCGGATTTGAACACACAACGAACCGCCACGAGGAGATTCGCAATGGAACGTACCACCGCCATGACCAACGAGGAAGCGACCGCCCTGCGTCTTGACCTCGACCAGTTCAAGTCGGATATTGGCCGGCTGCGAGACGATCTGTCCGAACTGGCCAACGGCGCGATCCGCGTCGCGAAGGCGGGCGCCGCCCAGACCCGGGAGCAGGTGACCGAGGGTGCCCGTGCCGCGGCCGCCAAGGGCCGACACGCCGCCGACACGCTGGAGGAGCAGATCAACGAGCACCCACTCCTCACCGCGGCCGCGGCATTCGGCATCGGCATGGCGATCGGGGTGGGTATTTCTCGGAAGGGCTGAGCCGTGACACACTTCGGTGAACTGCTCGCGCGCGCTGCGGACCTCGTGGAAGCCGAGGGCCGCACGCTGCGTGCCAGCGGCGTGCGATTCTCGGTGGCCCTGGGGATTATCGTGCTTGCGGTGCTTTCCGGGGCGGCGGGTCTTGCCTTGGTCCTGACGGGCATGTACCTGTCGATCGCTGCAAACGCTGGCCGGCCGGCGGGCGCGTTGCTCACCGGGATGGCGTCCCTCGCCATCGGAGGAGTTCTCGTATGGATCGGAAACCGGATCGGCGAAGCCTGACGCCAGACGAGGCGAAGCAGCGACTCCGCGAACTTGATACCCCGGCAGGGGGGGCGGCGCCGGACCCGGGGGCGCCGGGGGCGGGCCTGCACCCGAGCTGCGTTGGCGCGGCTCTGGCGGCGGGCATCGCATGTGGCCGCGCGATGTCGGGACGCTCGAAGGAGCGGACCGCACGCTCGGAGAGCGCGACCCTGGCGCGGGTGGCGCCGCTGCTCATCGAGGCGTTGCTGCTCGGTGAAGCACATCTTCGGCGGCACCGGACGGGGCGGGGCTGACTTGATCCGGTGGCGAATGCCCGGGCCTCGGAGGGCTACGCGACTGCGCCGACCTCGCCGCGGAGCAACCGCTCGGCCTCACCCAGGCTCTCGAGCACAAGCTGATCGACAGTCGGGGCGTCCTTGAGGGGTTTGCCGCTCTTGTCGGTGAGCGGACGCCCGTCGAGGGTCGTGATGATGGGAATGGGGTGGGCCTTGTCGTGGGCCTCGAGGGCTGCCTCGAGGGCCGCGCGCTTGTCCTCGGGGAGCGACGCCCACTTGCCGCGTCCGCGGCACTTGGGGAAGCCCGAGCAACCCAGCCATGGCCCCCGCACGCCGTTGCGGAGATTGAGCGGCCGGCCGCACTTCTCACACTCGAGATCGGTCTCGATCGGCGGCTGGCTCGGGGCGGTGACGTGGCCCTTCTTGTCGAGATTGAGGATGATGCCCTCGCCGCCGGGCTTGCCATCGACGCCTTCGGGGAGGATGGTGGCGAGGAAGGGCCCGAAGCGTCCGGTCCGGCGTGCCATCGGGCGTCCGGTCTTGGGGCATCGCACGTTGACGACGTCGATAGTGCGGGGTCGGCCGTCGCGATCGACGGGGGCCGCGTAGTTGCAATCGGGGTATCGCGAGCAGGAGAGGAATCGTCCGTTCTTGCCGAACCGGTAGACGAGGCCCGCGCCGCACTTCTCGCACTTGTACTCGGGCGGCGCGGGAACAATCTCGGCCTTGGCGTGGCCCAGTTCCTCGTGGGCCCGCTCCAGGCTCGCCTTGAAGGGCGCATAGAACCGGCGGAGCATCTCGATCCAGTCGAGGTGCTCTTCCTCGATCTTGTCGAGTTCGTTCTCCATCTCGCGGGTATAGCCCACGTCGAGAATCTCGGGGAATGCCTCGACGAGTTTGTCGGTCACCACCTCGCCCAGGTCGGTCGCGTAGAACGCGCGGTTGATCAGCTCCACATACTTCCGCTGCTCGATGACGCCGATGATCGACGCATAGGTCGAAGGTCGGCCGATGCCCTCGCTCTCGAGCATCTTGATCAGCGACGCCTCCGTGTCCCGGGGCGGCGCGCTCGTGAATTTCTGACGCGGGTCCATCGAGACGGGCGAGAGCGGCTGACGCTCGGCGAGCTTGGGCAGCGTCGCCTCCTCGGCGGCCTGCGGCACGCCTGCCACGCGATAGAACCCGTCGAACACAAGGACGCGCCCGGACGCGCGGAAGGTCAGCGGCCTCGCGCTGTCCTTTCCGCCCACGATAGTGACGGTGGTTGCGTCCCACTGCGCCGGCGTCATCTGGCAGGCAACGAACCGCTCCCCAGATGACCTGATACAGGCGGAACTGGTCCGCCGTCAGCGCGTTCTTCACACGCGACGGCGGGTACTCGAGGCTCGTGGGCCGGATCGCCTCATGGGCCTCCTGCGCGTCCTTGTTGCTCGAGGCGAAGAAGTTCGGCTTCTCGGGGAGATACCGCTCCCCGAAGGTCTTTCCGATGTACTCCCGCGCCATCGAGAGGGCCTCGCCCGATAGGTGCGTCGAGTCGGTTCGCATGTAGGTAATCAGGCCGACGGGCCCCTCGCCCGGGACCTCTACACCTTCGTACAGCTGCTGGGCCGCGCGCATCGTCCGCTGCGCACCGAACGACAAACGCGTGCTCGCCGCCTGCTGAAGGGTGGAAGTGATGAACGGCGGCGCGGGACGACTTGTCGTCCGCTTGGTCTCGATGCCGGTGACTCGGTACGGTGTCTTGGGGTCCACCACCCCGGTGACAGTCCGAACGAACCGGGCCGGACCCTTGCCCGTCGCGTCCTCGCGGACAGCAACCTTGATCTCGCGGAGCCCGGCGGCCTCGGCGATCGACCGAATGCTGCCGGTCAGGTCTGCCTCGCCCTCGCGGCCGCCCTTCGCGCCGCTTCCCGTGCTCCGGATCTCGAACTTCTCGCCGCCGACTTCGACGAGCGATGCCCGGAAGGCGCCGTGCTCGCCGAGCCACCCATTCTGAAGTTTCACGGTCGGACCGGCGCCCTTCTCATCCTTGGCGCCGAGGAAGGCCCGCCACGCAGATCCCAGCTTCGTGGCCTCGGCTTCGCTCGGCGTGAACACCGCGTCGATATCCCAGTACTCCTCTGGGATAAAGGCCCGGATATCCCGCTCGCGCTCGACGACGAGCCGCACCGCCACCGACTGCACCCGCCCGGCGCTGAGCCCCCTCGCCACCTTCTTCCAGAGCAGGGGCGAGACCTGGTAGCCCACGATCCGGTCGAGGATCCGCCGGGCCTGCTGGGCGTTGACCCGGTCCTCGTCGATCGGGTGGGGGTTGTTGAACGCCTTGGAGATCTCGCTCTTGGTGATCGCGGGGAAGATTACCCGCTTGGCCTGGGCGCTCTTGATCCCAAGCTCCTGGGCCAGATGCCAGGCGATGGCCTCGCCCTCCCGGTCCAAGTCCGTCGCGAACCAGACCTCTCCACCCGATTCGGTGGCATCCTTCGCCGCCCGCTTGAGATCCTTGATGAGCTGACCCTTGCCCTCGACCACCTCGTAGGTGGGGGCGAAGTTCTTCTCGAGGTTGACCCCGGGGACAGGGCTCTTGTCCCCCTTCGGGGCTTTGCTCGGCAGGTCCCGCACATGGCCCACGCTCGCGAGCACCACGTAGTCCGATCCCAGGTACTTATTGATGGTCTTGGCCTTCGAGGGGCTCTCGACGATCACAAGCTGCTTCCCGGCAGCCGAGCCCGCTGTGTACCCCGACCCGCTGCGGCGCCCCGCGGCGCGAGAAGTCCCCGTCGCCGCCCCTGCCGCCGGCTTCCCCTGGGTCTTCTTGCTCGCCTTCTTCGCCATACCACTCCTCGTACGGACCGCAGCGCGGACCGGTCCACCACGGCCCGGTCGGCCCCGGAGAAAACCGCCCTGCACCCCAACAGTCAAGCTCCGTACCGGTCCAATCGGGCCGTATTGCCGCGGGACTTGATGCCTTCCACCTATAGAACGAATGACGAGCACCGGCTCTTCCCCGAGCTCAGTCATCTACCCCAAGACAAGCATTCACAATATCTTGCGCGGTCTTGCTGGGGCAAATCTCCACTCCCTGAAGCCATACCGACCCAGGGATTCCCCGCAATCGACGAAGCCACGTGCGTTGGTTCTTGGCAAACCGACGAGTTTCGATCTTGACCGCCTCGATCGCGCCGGCGAGCCCCCCTTCGGCAGCCCCCGACTCGAGCCAGTTCGTGATCTGCTTGTAGCCGAGGGCAGCGCCAGCCTGTGGCCCGAGCCTGCCCGAGCCGACGAGGGCGCGGACCTCCTCCACCAGCCCAGCATCGACCATGCTCCGTACCCGCGCGTTGATGCGAGGGTTGATCTCCTCGCTTGCCCAATCGATGCCGACCAGGAGCGCATCGGCGCGTGCGGCGCGGTCCCACTGCGATTGGTGCTGGGTGATCGGACGCCCCGTCAGCCGGAATACCTCGAGCGCGCGGATGGTCCTGCGCTCGTCGTTGGGGTGGATGCGCGCCGCCGCGCCGGGGTCGACCCGCTCCAACTCGGCCCGGAGCGAGGCCGGGTCCATGGCGCGGAGCGAGGCCCGGAGCTCTTCGTCCGCCCCGGGGCCCTCGAACATGCCCTCGAGGAAGCTCTTGACATAGAGGTGGGTACCTCCGGCGATCACGGGTGTACCCCCCCGCGAGCGGATGTCTGCGATGGCGGCCTCCGCCAGGCGGAGCCACGTCGCGACCGTAAAGGGCTCGGGGTCCGACGGATCGAGGATATCGATCAGATGGTGCGGCACCCCGCGCCGCTCTTCGGGGGTGGCCTTCCCAGTGCCGATGTCCATGCCTCGGTACACCTGGAACGCATCGGCCGAGATGACCTCTCCGGCGCCGAAGCCCCGACGCATGAACTCGATCGCCACCTCGACGGCCAGCGCGGTCTTGCCGCCCGCCGTAGGACCAACGATGACGGGGATTCGCGGGGCAGCGGCCACGCGGAGACTCTAAGCGGCCGGGCTCGCGCTCACCCGGCTTCGGCCGCGGGGCGCACGCGGGTCGCTAGGATCGGTCATGTCCTGGGGAACCCTCTGCCCGATCCCGGATCTCTCCCGCCGGGTGGTGCTCGTGACCGGCGCGAGCCGCGGCTGCGGGCGGGGCATCGCGTCCGCCCTTGGGGAGGCCCGGGCCACGGTATATGTGACCGGTCGGACCTCCGCGGGGCGCGGGGAGCGGCACCCGGAGGGCCTCGCGGGCACCATTGAGGAGACCGCGGAGTTGGTCACCCAGCGCGGCGGGGTTGGCATCGCGATCCCCTGCGATCACCGGGAACCAGATCAGATCGAGTCGCTCGCGTCGCGGGTGCTCTCGGACGCCGGACGCCTGGACGTGCTCGTGAACAATGTCTGGGGCGGCTACGAGCACCACGACCTGGCCACATTCACCGCGCCGTTCTGGGAGCAGCCGACCCGCCACTGGCAGGGCATGTTCGAGTGCGGGCTGCGGGCGCACCTGCTGATCACCGCGCTGGTCGCCCCGGCCATGGTGCGGGAGGGACGCGGCCTGATTATCACGACCACCGCGTGGGACCGCAACCTCTACCTCGGCAACCTCTATTACGACACGGCCAAGCACGCGATCGGGCGCGCCGTCTGGGGCATGGCGCGAGAGCTGCGCCCCCATGGCGTCACCTCCCTCGCGCTGGCCCCCGGCTGGATGCGCACTGAACGTGTCCTGGCGGCCCACGCGGCGTACGGGTTTGATCTGGCGCCGACAGAATCGGTCGAGTACTCCGGACGCGGTGCCGCGTGCCTCGCGGGCGACCCGGAGGTCGCGAGGTTCGCCGGGCGGACGGTCAAGTCCGGCGAACTCGCGATCGAATACGGGTTCACGGACCTCGACGGTCGCCTGGTCCCGCCGTTCGAGATTCCCGGTGGCCAGTAGGCCCCCACTGCCCCTCCAGCCGCGCCAATCGCTCCCTCGCCACCCCGAGGGCCACCCCAACCGGCACAGACCGAGAGCGACGGCAATCCCCTTCCCGGCCAGCGTTGGCCGGGCAGAGCCGCATTTGGCATATCTCCCCTGCCGGGCCGACGACGCCGCGGCCCAAGCGAGGGAGGGGTGCCCATGTACATGCTCGAAGGCTCGTCACAGCTCGTGTCCGTGCTGGACGTGGGGATGGTCCAGCCATTCGCGATGGTCAATGTCCGGCCGGAATCGCTCCGCGAACACCAGGCGTCGCTCCTGAGCGAAGAGCTTGCGGATGTCGTCGACCGCTCGTGCGGACGCGTGCTCCTCCGGTTCAGCGAGGGCGCCGAGGTCTGCGCAAGCTGCCTGAGCGAACTGATCAGGGAGTCACAGCGCGCCGAGGCTCTCGGGGGCCGGATCTTCATCGTGGGGCTCAGCCGCGAGATGCGGCGCATGCTCAAGGGAACGGGGCTGGATCGCCAGCTCCATCTGGCCCGCGACACGGCGGAGGCCATGAAGCACTTTGATCGCCGGCAGGTCGCCGCGGCCTGACGCCGCACCGCAATCGGTCGAACCCCAAGCGTCCCGGTCGCGCGTTGCGCCCGGGACGCTTGTGCCTTGCGCTAGTGGCAATCGTGGCCATCACGGACTGCCTCGACCGGCCGGCCCCCGACCGTCAGCGTCGCGCGCTTGGCGGCGGCGGTCTTGGATCGTCGGCTCCAGCGGCGCGGGAGCAACTTCCGCACAATCCAGGCCGCGGCGGCGAGCGCGATGAGGGTGACGACCCAGAACTGCCAGTCCGAGATCGGCAATCCGGCTGGGGGTTCGGCCGGTGCGCCGGTGACGGAACGCGGTGGTCCATTGCTCGACATCTACGCCACCCCCGCCGCTTGCAGGATGTGGTAGAGCGCCGCAGCGCTGACGTATGCCACCCCGCACATCCAGACGAGTTGGAGCAGTGCCCACTTCCAGTGGCCGGCCTCCTTGGCCGTGACCGCAAGGGTGGGAAGGCACTGCATGGCGAGCACGTAGTAGATGAGGAGCGACCAGCTCGTCGCGGCGGTAAACACCAGGGTCTTGCCGTCGTCTCGCGTCGCGGTCGCGATCGACTGGCGCACGCTCTCGGACTCGGCATCGTCGACTCCGGCCACCTGGACCGCCATCGTCGAGACGAAGACCTCTCGGGCCGCGAAGCTGGCGAGCACACCGATCGTGAGTTGGCGGTCGTAGCCCAAGGGGCGGAAGACCGGCTCGAGCGCCGAGCCCATGCGTCCGAGGAAGCTGGATCGTGCCGCGTGGGCCGCCTCGAGCGCATCGGCCTCGGTCAGGATGGCGTCGGCCCCCTCCCGGTCGGCCGCCTGGTCGCTGGCGCGGAGTTGCTCCGCCTGTTCACGGAGTTGCAGGGCCTGTGGTGGTGCCGTTGTGCGGGGATAGGCGCCGAGCCACCAGAGCACGATGCAGATCGCGAGGATCGCGGTGCCCGCCTTGCGGAGAAACATGAATCCGCGGTCTCTGGCGAGGAGCGCCGCGTTCCGCAGGCTGGGCATCCGATAGGCAGGCAACTCCATCACCATCGGCCGGCTCTTGCCCGGGAGCACCGTCCGGCGGGCAAGCATCGCGCTGAAGAGCCCGGCGAAAATCCCCATCGCGTAGCAGCCCGTGAAGGCCAGTGCTTGCATCGCCGGCCGTTGCGGGAAGAGCAGGCCCGTCAGGAGCACGTACACGGGAATCCTCGCAGTGCAGCTCATGAACGGGGCCGCGAGAATCGTGGCCAGCCGGTCGCGGCGATCGGGCACGCCCCGCGCCGAGATGATCCCGGGCAACGCGCACGCGTGGCTCGAGAGGAAGGGGACAAACGAGTGCCCGGTCAGGCCAAACGGGCGGAGCAACTTGTCCATCACAAACGCGGCCCGCGCGAGGTATCCGGTGTCCTCCAGGAGCGAGATCAGGAAAAAGAGCAGGCAGATCTGGGGCACGAAGATGGCCGTCGAACCCACGCCAGCGAGCACGCCGTCGACGAGCAGATCGTGCAGCGGACCGGGCGGGAGCACCCCGCCAAGAAACCCGCCCAAGTGCGTGAATATCGCGTCGATCCAGTCCATCGGATAGGCCGCGAGCTTGAAAATCGTCCAGAACAGGCCGCCCATGGTGGCGACAAAGGCCAGCAGTCCGAGGAGCGGGTGCGTGAACGCCCGGTCGAGCCTGTCGGTGAGTGTGTCGGGGATTGGTGGCTCGGCGCCGGCCGCCATCTGCGCGTAGAGCTCGTCGGCCCACGTCTCGAGGCCTTCGATGCTTCCCGGCGGGCTCGCGCGCGGGATCCGGCCCTGGGCGAGCGCCCGCGAGAGCTGCTCGATCCCTTCACCGGTGCGTGCGCTGCACACCACCACTTCAACACCGAGGCGCTCGGCCAGCACCCGCTCGTCGGCGTGGATGGCGCGTTTCCTGGCCTCGTCAACCAGGTTGATGGCCACGATCATGGGGAGCCCGCGGCGCGTCGCCTCTCCCACAAGCATCAGGCTCCGCAACAGGTTTGTGGCGTCGGCCACGACGACAACGGTGTCCGGCTCGCCGATCGCCTCGCCCCGGGGCGCCAGTTCGCCCGCCAACACCCGCCGGCAGATCTCCGCCTCGCTCTGCTCAAGTTCCAGCGAGTAGATCCCGGGGAGATCGAGGATCTCGCTGCCCTCGGGCAGCCCGCGCGGCGCCCCGACCCGCGCCTCCTGGGTCGTGCCGGCGAAGTTGCTCGTCTTGTGACGAACACCGCACAGCCGGTTGAAGAGGCTTGTCTTGCCGGTATTCGGATTGCCCAGCAGCACCAGCCGCCTCGCCGGCCCGGCCGTCGCAGGACTCGATCCCGTCTCTTTCGCGCTGGCGGTCTGGCTCATCGTCCTTGGTCCGGGGCCTAGCCCGCGATCTCGACCTGCACCTGGGCCGCCAGATCTCTCGCCAGACCGATGCGGCTGGCCGGTCCCCCGTGGCAGCCCACCTCGACGATCCACGGCCCGGAGGCACGGCAAAGTCGGATCCGCTGATTCGCCCGCAGGCCCAGCGCTCGCAGATACGCGCCGTCGGCGCCGACTGCCAGCAGGCCGCGGATGATCCCGCATTGTCCGGATCGCATGCGGCAGAGCGAGACGACCTGACCGGTGCCCAGGCCCGCACAACACGGCGCGGCGTCGCAGCCGCTCCCGGCCGCCCCGCCCGCCTGCTGCCGAACCTGCTCCGCCACCTGGCCGCCTCCCGACGGATCAACGGACCCGTCGGTGGGAGTATAGCCAGCGATTGAGATTGAGACTCGGTCGCAATAAACAGGGTTCGTCGCACCGGCCCGGGGGCCAGAGGCAGCCGACCCGTGGCCTGACGGGGCGGATACCGGCTACGCGCTCTGGGCGGAGCCGCCCGCGGAGCCGACCAACTGGGAATTGGTCTCGAAGCGGTTCATGGCGGCCAGGAGTTGCTCCACCTGCTGGGGCGGGGGCATGTTCATGAGGCGCCGGCGGAGGGCCGTCACGGTGGCATGGGTCTGCGCGTCGAGGAGCAGTTCGTCCTTGCGGGTGCCGCTGGCGGCGAGGTTGATCGCGGGGAAGAGGCGCCTCTCGCTGATCTTGCGATCGAGGATGAGCTCCATGTTGCCGGTGCCCTTGAACTCCTCGAAGATGACCTGATCTCCCTGGCTGCCGGTGTCCACAAGACAGCTCGCGAGGATCGTGAGGCTGCCGGCCTCCTCGGTGTTTCTGGCGGCGCCGAAGAGCAGCTTGGGGACCTCGAGGGCGCGAGAGTCGATGCCGCCGGTCAGCGTGCGTCCGGAGCTGGCGTGCTGCTTCGAGCGGTTGAACGCGCGGCCGAGGCGGGTGAGCGAGTCGAGCATGATGACGACGTGCTTGCCGGCTTCGACCATCCGCTTCGCGCGTTCCACGCACATCGTGCTCACCGAGACGTGCCGCTCGGTGTCGTGGTCATTGCTGGAGGCAATCACCTGCACGCGATCGCCCCAGGCGAGGCTCTCCCGCCGCTGGACGCCGGTCTCGGGATCGCGCTTGAGCGGGCCCAGGAACGTCCGCTTGAAATCGGTGACCTCCTCCGGTCGCTCATCGATGAGGAGGAGGAAGATGTGCAGATCCGGGTGATTCGTCAGCAGGCTTGTGGCGATGTCCTTCAGCAGGGTCGTCTTGCCCGCCTTCGGCGGCGAGACGATGAGCCCGCGCTGGCCGCGCCCCACGGGGCAGAACAGGTCGACCAGGCGGCACGAGGCCGGGCAGCCCTTGTACTCCAGCGTGAGCCGGGGCTGGGGGTCGATGGAGGTCAGTTCGTCGAATCGGGGCCGGCGGGAGAAATCGTCCGGCGGGAGCCCCTCGATATTCACGAACGCGTCCACGACGGGCCGTGCCTGGCGAGCGCCGCCGGATTTGCCGCGGCGGCGGCGGGGCCGCTTCATCGCGACCTGGACGGTCACCTCCAGGCCGTTGCGCAGATTGAACTGCTCGCCGAAGGCGAGCGGGACGATTGGGTCGTCGGCGCGGTGAATCAGGCTCGCGTCTTGGAATTGACGAACCCGACCCTCAGCGCGCTGAGGCCACTCAAGAATTCCGGTCAGTGTCTGCATTCGATCTCTGCGGCCTGCCGGACACGCCCCGTTCCCGGGATGCCCAGCATGGGGCGAAGACCCCCATCTTACGGACCGAGACTGGGAAAGGCCCCCTCTCGGGTACCCAATGAGACACTGTCCGGACCGCTTTGTCAAGCCCCCCCTTCTAGGGCGTCGCTCCCCGCATCCGCTACGATGTCGCTCCTGTGGCCCCCGAGGTGGAGTTTTGATGGTTCTTCCGGGCATACCGGTCTCCTCCGGAATCGTCATCGGGCGCGTGTTCGTGCTCGACCACGACGCCCACCGGATTGCCCGATGGACCGTGACCCCCGAGCAGGTCGAGCCCGAGGTGAGCCGGTTTGACACCGCGGTTGCCAGTTCCCTCGCCGACCTCGACCGGGTCTATGAAGAGGCCAAGGTCGAACTCGGCCCCGAGGCCTCCAAGATCTTCCTTTTCCACAAGGGCATGCTCAGCGACCCATCGCTGATCAAGCCGATCCGTGAGATGCTCCGCTCCGAGCGGGTCAACGCCGAGCACGCCGTCGCCATCGCCTTTGAGCAGATCGCCCAGGCCTTCATGCGTCAGCGGGACTCGGCGTTCCGCACGAAGACCGACGATATTCGCGACCTGGCCCACCGGGTCCTCGGCCATCTGATGGGGTCCGGCCCCGCCGGCCATGGGCAGCTCGAACACCCCGCCGTGGTGATCGCCTCCGATCTCACTCCCTCGCAGACGGCCGGGTTCGATCGGTCCAAAGTCGTGGGATTCGTGACCGATCTAGGCGGCCGGACCAGCCATACCTCGATCGTGGCCAACGCCCTCGGCCTGCCCGCGGTCGTCGGCACTCGGTCGGCGACCTCCGCGTGCCGGCCTGGCCAGGAAGTGATTGTGGATGGCGACCGCGGGCTGGTGGTGTTTGATCCGGATGAGGACGAACTCGAGAAGTATCGTGCGTTCATCGAGCAGCGGCGGGTCTACCAACTCTCCCTCGCGGAGCTCGCCGACCTGCCGAGCATCACCCGCGACGGCACGCACATCCGGATCCTGGGGAACATCGAGTTTCCCGAGGAATCCGCGACGATTCTGAGTCAGGGCGGCGAGGGCGTCGGACTCTACCGCACCGAGTTCCTGTACCTGGCCGGCGATCGCCAGCCGACCGAGGACGATCACTTCGAGGCCTATCGGCGCTGCATCGAGCTGCTGCGGGGCCGGCCGCTCACGATCCGTACCCTCGATCTCGGCGCCGACAAGTACACGCAGGCCCGTGCCGCCGTGCCGGAGCGCAACCCCGCTCTGGGCCTGAGGTCGATCCGGTACAGCCTCGCCGAGAAGACGATGTTCCGGCGTCAGCTGCGGGCAATACTGCGGGCGAGCGGCGGGACCGGTGAAGGTCATGTTCCCGCTGGTCACCAGCATCGGCGAGCTGCGGCACGCCAAGCTGGTGCTTCGGGACGTCATGGAGGACCTCTCGGAGGAGGGGGTCCCGTTCGATCGGGAGGTGGACGTGGGCATCATGGTGGAGGCTCCCTCGGCCGCCCTGATCGCCGATTCGCTGTCCGCGGAGGCCGATTTCTTCTCGATCGGGACCAATGACCTCGTGCAGTACACGCTGGCGGTCGATAGGACCAACGAGCGCGTGGCCAGCCTCTACCAGCCCGCCCACCCCGCCGTTATCCAACTGATCCGCATGGTCGTCCGCGCGGGGGAGAAGGCCGGGATCGGCGTCTCCTGCTGCGGGGAAGCGGCGGGTGAGCTAGACTACGCCCTCCTGCTGATCGGCCTGGGTCTTCGGACCCTGTCGGTTCGGGGAAGCGCGATCCCGCACCTCAAACGGCTCGTACGGTCCGTGTCGGTGCAGCAATGCGAGCGAGTCGCCCGGAAGGTGCGATCGTTCGATTCAGAAGTCCAGGCCGCGACATTTCTTCGCGACCGGACACGCAAGCTGGTCCCAGAGGCCTTCGACGGGCGTGCCGCCGAATGGATGGACTGACAGGACGGTGACCGGGAAGGAGCCCGGCCCCTGCCAGCCCGAGGCCGAAGGGCAAAGGACAACGCGGCGTGGCGCCCCTGAGCGTCGTGCCCTGACGAACCCCGGGGACCCCCGCGCCGTTCGCGCGACTCCCCGCATCCAAAGCGTGTTCCGCCCGGTGACGGATGCCGGAGCACGCCGAGGACCAGCCCGAGAGCGCGTGCGCAAGCCGCACTCCCGGGCCGCCGAAGCCGCGGGCCAGAACCCCGCGGCCGGGCGCGGAAGGTTCTTCACGGCCGATGCCAACGAGGCCGCCACACTGCAGGAAGGCAGTGATGGCAGACAGTGAAACCCCCCCGACCTCGATGATCATCAACTACGTCCCCGGCGAGGAGTGCCGCGTGGCCATCGTGAGCGATGGCAACCTGGAGGAGTTCCACGCGGAGCGGACGGACGCGATCAGCAGGGTCAACAACGTGTATGTGGGCCGGGTGACCAACGTCGAGGCGGGCATCCAGGCGGCGTTTGTCGACTTTGGCATCGAGGACAACGGGTTCCTCCATGTCTCGGACCTCCACCCCCGCTACTTCGGCGAGGACGACGCGACCGAGAGCGTGGGCAAGAAGACCCCCCGACGCGAGCGCCCGCCGATCCAGCACTGCCTGAAGCGCGGGCAGGAGGTCATCGTCCAGGTGATCAAGGAGGGTGTGGGCACCAAGGGCCCCACCCTCACGAGCTACCTGTCGATCCCCGGTCGCTACCTGGTGATGATGCCCCAGATGGACAAGGTGGGCGTCAGCCGCAAGGTGGAGGATGAGGAAGAGCGGCGGAAGATGCGGGACATCCTCGGGCAATTGGAGCTGCCCGAGGGGTTCGGGTTCATCCTGCGCACCGCGGGTTTCGACCGCACCAAGACCGACCTGAAGCGGGACCTGGCGTACCTCCAGCGCCTCTGGAAGGATATGGAGGCCCAGCGGAAGCGCGGGGGCAGGAAGCCCCGCCTGCTCTATTCGGAGAGTGACCTGCTCGTCCGAGCCCTGCGGGACCTGGTGACGCCCGAGGTGAGCCGGATCATCATCGACGACGAGAGCGCGCTGGCCCGCGCCGCCCACTTCATGAAGATCGTCGCCCCGCGCTCGAGCGTGAAGCTCGTGCACTACACGGGGCGGCGGCCGATGTTCCACGCCTTCGGTATCGAGCAGCAGCTCGCGATGTCGCACTCTCGCGAGGTGCCACTGCCCTCGGGCGGGCGCCTGGTCATCGACGAAACCGAGGCGATCGTCGCCATCGACGTCAACAGCGGCAAGAGCCGCGCGGCCAAGGACGCGGAGACCAACGCGTACAAGACGAACGTCGAGGCGGTGGACGCGATCTGCCGCCAGCTCCGCCTCAGGGACGTCGGCGGCATCATCATCAACGACCTCATCGACATGCGTTCGGCGAAGAACCGCAAATCGATCGAAGGCCTCTTCCGTGATCGACTCAAACGCGACCGGGCGAAGACGACCATCGCGCCCATCAGCCCGTTCGGCATCCTCGAGATGACTCGGCAGCGGATGCGCGGAAGCCTCCGCAGCCAGCACTACACCGAATGCCCCACCTGTCGGGGCAAGGGGCTGGTCCAGCGCCCGGCCTCGGTCGCCAGCGACGCGCTGCGCGAGCTGGCCGTGCTGCTCGAGCACGACTCGGTCGATCGCGTCGAGTTGGTGGTGAGCCCCCGCGTCGCGAGCGAACTGCTCAGCACGCGCCGGCGGAGCCTGGGGCGGATCGAGTCCACCAGCGGCAAGCCGGCGCAGGTCCGCGTCAGCGAGACGCTCCCCATCGATCGCTTCACGCTTTACGCCTACGACGGCAACGGCGCCGACATCAGCGTCGAGAAGCTTCCCAAGCCCCGCAGCCCCGAGGAAGAATTGGTGGTCCTGGAGACCGCGCCGGAGACCGGTGAAGGCTGGGCGGTGGAACCGCTCGACGAGCCCTCGGTCGAGAGCGAGGTCGCCGCGACCGACCCGCAGACCCCGACACCTCACCCCATCGAGATGGAGTTCGAGGAGGAAGGCGAATCCGACAGCGTGGGCGGCAAGAAGAAGCGCCGTCGGCGGAGGCGGCGAAAGGGCAAGGGGGGTGAGCCGGCAGTCGGAGAGCATGCCGGCGACCAGGCTGGCGAGCACGCGGTGCAGGCGGACGAGGACGAGGGCCCGGCCGGATCGGAAGATCAGGAAGAACGCGCCGAGTCGGGTGAGCCGGTCGCGGGGGAGGGAGAGGGGCCGCGGAAGAAGCGGCGCCGCCGCCGGCGCCGCCGCCGGGGTGGCGAGAGCGCCACTGGTGAAGGTGGCGGCACCGAGTCGGCCGAATCCGCGGACACGCGGGGCGAGCCGAGCGACGCGGAGCACGGGAACGATGGGGAAGAAGCGGCGCCGGCCGAGCCGGACGGCGACCCGACGCCCGAGGCCGGGTCGGGTGATCAGCCCCGCAAGAAGCGGCGGCGCTCTCGCCGGAAGAAGTCGGGCGGAGGGGGCGAGACCGGAGCGCCGGAGTCCTCGCACGAGCCCGGCGCCGAGCACCCCGAGGTGCGCAGCCCGGCAGCAGACGGCCCGACCCCCGAGGGCCCGGATCGGGAGGTCCAAGCGGAAGATGGGAGCCCCACAGGCGGCAAGAAGGTGAAGAAGCGTCGACGCCGCGGTGGATCGGGCGGCGATTCACCACGCGAGATCGAGCCCAAGCCTGCAGGCACGAGCCCGCCGCCACCGCCGCCGCCCTCAACACCAAAGCCCCGGACCCTCTACGGTGCGACCCGCCGGCGCCTGGCGCCCTCCGAGATCCCTCGCGCCCGCAAGGAGTAGCGGCTACGCCCCGTGACCGAACCTGGCCATGGGGGTGGCAAATGCGCTGTCGAACTCGGCATCGAGCGCGGGGTCGATGTGCGCCAGGGATTGGCCCGTCGCACCCTTGTTCATGAACATCGCACCGCGCGAGAGCGAAGCACGCCCGCCACGGAAAAGACTCTCCGCGCCTCGCGACTTCTCGCGTCGCTCCATCTCGCGCAGACGCTCGAAGCCCGACAGATCGACGGCTCGCGCCAGCGCCGCCTCGTCGATCGCCTCCCCGACGAATCCCAGCATGGCTCGCAGCCCGGCGTGGGGGTCGGCCTTGAGGGCCTCGTATGTTGCGTGGTGCACGGGGAATGGGGCCCCGCCCAGCCAGCTGGCGGCGTGCCCGGCCCACGTGCCGAACCCCATCTGGCTCCACGCGGGATCGCCCCCACCGGCAATGAAGGCCCTGGCGTACGCGGAGGCGTCGACAGCCTCGTTCTCGAGCCGGGCATAGTTGAGCCCACTGAGCAGGACATCCTTCGGGTGTCGTGTCACCACGATCGCCCGCTCGGTCTGCGCCAGGAACGGGAGCGCCTCGGACCGGATGAGATGCGTCTTGACGAACAACCGGTCGGATGCGGTCTCGATCCTGCCGGAGGGTCGGTGCAGGTCCGGGATCCGCCGGTTGATCTCCAGAGAGTTGGCCGGTTCGCCCCAGAAATAGTGGTAGAGCAGGAACCGCACCCACGTGTTCCCGCTCTTCGGATAGCTCGCGATCCAGACCACACGCATCAGGCGCTCCCTCCTCTCCGCTGCTGCGCCAGTTCTATGTACGCCGCGTGGAGTCTTGATCGGTAGGCCTCGCGGTCCATCAGCGGCGATCGGCGCATCCGATCTCGCAGCGAGCCCCGAAGCGACACGAGCCGCTCCCGATCGGCCGCGAGGGTCGAGGCAAGCCGCACATATTCGTCGGGATCCCGGGCGATCCATGCCTCGAGTCCGACCGCGGACAGCACAGACACTCCCACGCGGCCGGCATGGCAGGCGCCGGCGAGGGTCACGACCGGTATTCCCATCCAGAGCGCCTCGCAGGTCGTCGTTGTGCCGGCATAGGGAAAGGTGTCGAGCGCGATATCGACGTGGGCGTACGCCGTCATGTGGCCGACCGCGTCCCGGGTCGGCGGCACGAGTTGCACACGCGAGGGATCGACGCCCCGCGCGACCAGAGCCTCGAGGATCCTCGCCCGTGTGCGTTCATCGATAAAGGCGCCGTTCTTCAGCAGCAGCCGGGATCCCGGCGTGGCCGCGAGGACCCCGGTCCAGGCATCGAGCACGGCGGGGACGGTCTTGGCGAGGTTGTTGAACGAGCCGAACGTCACCGGCCGCCCGCTGACGCAAGGCGGGAGCCCGGGCTCGGGGGCCCCGGCGGGCTCGCTGAAGCACCAGGCGCACGGGTCGATCCGCACGAGCCGCTCGGTGCACCATGTCTCTGCGCCGGGTGGATCAGAGAATCCATCGACGAATCTGGCGTCGATCGCTGGGTTCCCGGTCGTCGCGGGGTAGCCCAGGAAGCTCGCCTGCACCGGGGCCATCCGGGCGGCGACCGCCGTCTGGCGGTGGCCCAGGGAGTGCCCGGAGAGCTCGACCAACACGTCGATCCGATCGGCCCTCACGATGGACACGAGGTCCCGATCGCCGATCCCGCCGCACTCTCGCCAGGTGACCCCGCACCCCCGCCGATCGGGTGCGACCGGGCCGGTGGCATAGCAGAAGACGGCCATTCCCTCGTCGCTCTCCAGGGCCGGCTCGATGAACATCCCGACGGGATGATCACCGAAATCAGCGGAGAGGTAGCCGATGCGGAGCCGATCGCTGTCGGCGTTCGTCTTCAGCGGCGGCAATCCCGACGCCTCGAGCGAGGAGGCCGCCAGGGCGTGCAGGCGCCCAAGCGTACGGTGGGCTTCGAGGATGCCCTCAGGTGTGCTCGAAGCGTCGTAGTTCATCGCCGCCGCCAGCAGAGTATTGAGCTGCACGCCCGGGCCGATCCTGGCGATCGCGTCGTTCAAGCGCCCCACCGCCTCCGCCGCCCGGCCCGTCAGGATGAGGCACGACGCGAGATTCGAGGCCGCCTCGGCGTTGTCTGGTGCCTGCTCCCAGGCCAGCCGCGCGTGCTGCTCCGCCTCGTGCAGCCGTCCGAGCCCGAGCAATGTCCCGGAGAGGCCGACGTGCGCCGGTGCATAGCTTGCGTCGTGGTGGATCGCCAGGAAGTAGTGCGCGAGCGCCTGCTCGGTGCGGCCGGCGGCGTGCAATACATTGGCGTAGTTGCTCTCGAATTGCGGCCTTCCCGGCGCGAGCTTCGAAGCGCGGTCGAGGCAGAATATGGCCCGCTCCGTCTGGCCGCCCCTGAACAGGAGCATCCCGAGGAAGTGGTGCGCCTCGGCCGGCGCCCCCTTCTTCTGCGTCAATCGCTCCAGCGCCGCGATCGCCGGACCGAGCCGGCCCGACTGCGCCTGCGCGAGCGCTTGCTGGATGATCAGTCTGGGCTCGGCCACGCCCAAAGAGTACAGCCTCGGGGCAGGGTCAGCGGTCTCGGATCGACTCGCCGCACGCCGGGATCAGCTCGGCCAGCTCGGTCGCCAGGAGCCCCGCGGAGGCGCCGTGCCGCTCCGCCCAAAGCTCGCCCGCCAGCGCGTGCGCCAGCACCCCGGCCCGGGCCGCATCGAACAAGTCCAGCCGCCCGGAGCCTGCACGGGGCGCGGATCGGCCCATCTCCGGAGCGGTCTCCGGGCGGCCCTCCAGCGGCCGGACGAACTGCGCGATGATCCCCGCGATGACTCCGGTCAGGACGTCGCCGGTGCCGGCGGTCGCGAGGCACGCGTGCCCGTGGCGGCACACCCAGGTCCGCTGCCCGTCGCTCACCACGGCCCCTGCGCCCTTGAGCACGACCACGCAGCCGAGCCGCTGGGCCATGGCCTCGGCGGCGGCGGGCCTCTCCGCGTCGTCGGTTGGATCCTGCCGGATCCGCAGCGGCCCGGCGAGGCGCCGGAATTCGCCGGGATGGGGCGTCAGAACCGCCATGGCGTGAAAGTCCCGCCAGAGTTCCGGCACGCCCGCCAAGCAGTTGATAGCGTCGGCATCGACCACCACCGGCCTGTCTTCTTGTTGCACCGCTCGGAGCGAGAGCGCCTGGGAACCCGGACCCGTCCCGAAACCCGGACCGATCGCGAGCACCTCGGAGGAAGCGAGAGCAGCGTCGAGCAGCGCGGCGGCGTCGTGCGGGATGATCTCCCCATCGGGATCAACCGGCAGACCCCGTCCTGTCGCGGAGGGGGTCATCGCGATGACCTCGGCGAGTACGGGCTCCGGGCAGAGCAGCTTGGCGAGGCCGGCCCCGGCGCGCAGCGCTCCGAGCGCCGAGAGCGCGGAGGCCCCCACCATCCGCGCGCCCGCGGCGGCGCAGCCCCCCACGACCACGACCGTGCCGAAGGTCCCCTTGTGGCCCCGCGGATCGCGCGCCGGCAGTCGGGGCTCGGCCATCGAGTCGTGCTCGCTCAATCCAGCACCTCGATCCGCAGCGTGCCGAGAAGCGGCGCGATCCCGGCGAGCGCCGAGACCGTCTCGCCCTCGGCGAGGTCGCTCGTTGCGAACGCGATATGGGCCGCGTCGAAGGGGGTCGTGCCGCCCAAGGTCGCGTCTTCATCGACCCACTCCGGGCCATTGGGCCCGTCGAGCAGCGCCTGGGTCCACATGTGATACCCGAACACGCCGCGGGCCCCGGAGAAGGAATCGACATAGACGACACCGGCCGCAACGCGCGACGGGATGCCGGCGGCCCGGAGCATCCCGGCCAGCAGCACGCCGTGTTCCGAGCAGTCACCCTCACCGGTCCGCGCCGTCTCCGATGCGGTGGCGAACGCTACCCCGAGATCTTTCTGTTTGATATGCCGGTAGACAAACCGGCGGAGCGCCTCGGCCCTGGCGTGGTCGTCGCCCCGCACACCCTGCAGCGCCTGGGTGGTGAGCGCCGCGACCACCTGGTCTTCCTTGTCGGCGTAGGTTGTCGCGGCCAGATACGCCTCGCGATTCACTTCGCCCGCGCTCTGGTGCATCGAGAGGTCAACATGCACATCGATGGTCGCCTCGTCCACCCGTTCGCCGGACTGCGAGGCGCCCGAGGGCACATCCGGGATCGCGCCCTCGTTGAGGCTGACGCGGTACCGCGCCTTCTGGAGCTGGCGCGGCGCCGGGATGGAGCGGTTGGGCTTCACAAATGTCGAGACCATGAGCTCCGCGAATTCGGCCTCCTCCAATGCCCGAGCCCGTGTCGAAGCCACCTGCGTCATCTTCATGGCGCCGATGCTTGTCTCGGCCCGGACGAGCGTGCCCGCATCGTCGAACCACTCGGTCGAGGGCACCGCGAGCGAACCGACCTTCGTCTGGCCCGTCGCCCGGTAGCCCGCGACCTTCCTCCCCAGAGCATCGACCTCGGTCGGGACGATCTCGGAGCGGGTCGTCGTCGAGATGACGAGCCCGTTGGAGGGATCGAGCGTTCGAACCGTGATCGAACCGGCGCCCGACAAGAGGCGCTGCCTGACATACCTCGCCGCGGCCGCCGGCGGTAGCCAGTCGCCGGGCGGCATCGGGAGCGTCTGCGTTCTTGCCGCACCCTCCTGCGTGCTCGAGACGCTCACCGTCGTGCCCTGGAATTCGTACACGCTCGAGATCGGCGTGGGTCCGAGCCGCTGCTCGAGGCTGACGCGGAGCGGCTTACCGTCCATCGACTCCTGAAACTCCGACTTCTGCGTGATCTCCATCGTCTGATCGGCCCGCTTGATCCCGAGATGCATCTCGACCGTCGTGGTGATCCGCCCGTCGGCCTCCGAAACCGTCTCGTGCTGCCAGCCGGAACGAGAGCCCTCGATCCACAACTCGTACCACCTGTCCGAACTCTCGTCGAGGGCTCGTGCCCGGAGGGTCGGTGCGCAGAGAGCGAGCAGGCAGGTCGCCAGCACAAGAATTCGATTGGACATGTCTGATCCTATCGGGACCCGCCCGCCCGGGCATCATTGCGATGTGTGATCGTCGATCCAGTCGAGCACCTTGCCCGCCTTCATCGGCAGGTAGACGAGGAATAGCGTCTCGTGGCCGAGAGCTTCGGACCATCGTTCCGGTTCACCAAGCCGCTCCCAGAGCAGGTCGCCCATCGCCGTGGGTACGGCCAGGTCGACGGTGCCCTGCACCATGAGCATGGGCAGACCCGCCAGGCGAGGGGCCGTCGAATAACTGTCGAAGGTGGCCGCCCCGCGGTAGGCGTCGGTGAACCTCGCCTCGGCAGCCGGTGTGCGCCCGCCCTCCGGCCAACTCACGCGAACCGCGTTGATCCAGTCGGTGTAGTTGCTGTCCATGGCGATCTGCGCGAAGTCGCAGCCCGCGCCGATGAATACCGCCGAGTCGTAGGCGTCGCGATCGTGGGCGATGACCGTCGAGAGGATCATGCCGCCCCCGCTCATCCCCAGGCCGACCCGGCGCCCGACGGGGACGCCCGGTCGGCTCGAGCCGATCTCAGCGCACACCGCATCGACCGACATCGCGCACTCGGCGGCGCGGTCACCGAACTCCGCGGCCGCGGCCCGCGCCTGGGCCTCAAGATCGCCGGCCGGGTCGAGCATGAACATCGCCTGCTCGGTGAACCGCGACGAGTGGGTGAGCATCCGGAGCACATGCCAGCCCCGCTGCCGCAGCATCCCGACCATCGAATCAATAACAGGCTCGGGAGTGCCAAACATGCCGGGGAGGAGGACGACCAGCCCGCGGCCCTCGGAGGATTGCGCGTCCTTGGTGCGAGGCTCGTAGAGCGCGAACCAGGTGCGCTGCATCTGCCACCGGCCATCCGGGCGCGCGTCGGCGGAGATGTACTCGTAGGCCGCCGCGGGCTTGCCCGCGGCCCTCGCCGTCCGAGTCAGTTCGCCCTGGGGCATCCGGACCAGCACCGATCCCGGGCCCTCGAACTTCACCGCCGCGGCATCGCAGCCGATCTGCTCGGCGATCGCGGCCGCGTCCGCCCGATCCGACTCCGCCTGCGGCGGGCCGAACATGCTGACCCATTCGAGCTGCCACGGTCCGACCTCGAGCTCTCGCACCATCGAGGTGGCCCGCGCGGGCCACTCCAGCGGAGCGCCTTCAACGACGCCCGTCGCGGGCGCGGCCGGCTGCGCCGACGCGGAGTGGACGGGAACGAGCGCCAGGGCGGCCACGACCAGCGCGGCAGGGAGTGTCGGCGTTCGCGGTGTCTTCATGACCGATATCCGTCCGGGTGCGCCAGGAACCAGTTCCACGCGGTGGCGACGATCTCGTCCAAGCCTGTGACGCCGGCGGACCAGCCGAGTTCCCGTCGGATCCTGGAAGGATCGGCGAACAGCCGTGGCGGATCGCCCGGCCGGCGCTGGCCGCGCCGCACCTCGAACGATCTGCCCGACACGCGCCGGACGCTCTCGATGACTTCTCGCACCGAACGCCCCTCGCCGATGCCGAGGTTGTACGCCCTCCCCTCCCCGGGGCGCAGCGCACGCATCACCGCAACATGCGCGTCGACCAGGTCGCTCACATGGATATAGTCGCGGATGCAGGTGCCGTCGGGCGTGGGATAGTCCTCACCAAAGATCGTCACCGCGTCGCGCTTCCCCATCGCCGCCTGGATCACGACGGGGATCAGGTGCGTCTCGGGGTCGTGGTCCTCGCCGATGAGCCCGTCGGGGTCCGACCCGGCGACGTTGAAGTACCGAAGTGCTGCGAACGAGAAGGGCCGGGCCTCCCTCCCCATCGAGGCGGAGGCATCGCGGAGCATGTGCTCCACGTGCAGCTTGCTCATGCCGTATGGGCTGATCGGGGCCTGCGGACAGTCCTCGGCGATCGGCACCCTGGAGGCGTCGGGCTCGCCATACGTCGCGCACGTCGAGGAGAAGATGAACCGCGGCACCCCGGCCGCGACGACCTCCTCGAGCAGCGTCAGCGCCGACGCGGCGTTGTTCCGGTAGTAGCGCAGCGGGTGCTGCACCGACTCGCCGACCTGGGCGAGCGCGGCGAAGTGCATCACGGCTTCGACTCCGTGCTCTCGGATCGCCCCCCGTACTTGCTCGCGGTCACCGATGTCGGCCTCGACAAACGCGAGCCTTCCGTCGGCGATGGTCCGGAGCGCTTCGATCGCCTCTCTGTGCCCCACGGCGAGATTGTCGAGCGCGACGACCGTCTCACCCTCGGCGAGCAGACGCTTCACCGCGTGCGAGCCGATGTACCCCGCCCCGCCCGTGACCAAAACGACCATGGTGGCTCCTTTCCGCCCCGCCATGATAATCGCCCGAAGGGAGGCCGCGGGCGCCCCGCTCCACCCAGCCCGCTCACAGACGCGATCTGGCGAACGCCCGCGCCGCGGCATCGGCCCCGAGCACGGCCTCGAGCGTCTCAGCCTGGCTCGCGGGGACACCGTCCACCGCTTCCCGCACGACCTCGACAATCCGCCCGAAGGGGATGGCCCGCTCGCGGAACGCCGCGACCGCGACCTCGTTGGCCGCGTTGAACACGGCCCCGGCTCCGCCGCCCATCCGGATGACCTCGAGGGCCAGATCGACGGCGGGAAATCGCGCGGGATCGGGTTCGGCGAAGTCGAGGCGGGAGACCTCGCGCCAGTCCAGGCGGCGGGCGCAGCCCGGCGCACGGGCGGGCCACGTCAGGGCCAGTTGGATCGGGCACCGCATGTCCGTCGCCGAGAGCTGCGCCAGGCTCGAACCATCGGCCAACTCCACGATCGCATGCACGATCGATTGGGGATGAATCAGGACGCCCAGGCGCCGGGCCTCGAGCCCGAACAGCCAGTGCGCCTCGATCAGTTCGAGCCCCTTGTTCACCATGGTGGCCGAATCGATCGTGTTCTTCGGTCCCATCGACCAGGTGGGGTGCGCCAGCGCCTGCTCGGGTGTCGCGCGTCGCACTTCGTCGAGAGGCATCTGGCGGAACGGTCCACCGGAGGCCGTCAGGATCGCGCGACGGACCGTCGGCGCTGTGACGCAGGGCGGGACCACCCGCTCGCCCTCGCCCCCAAGACCCTGCAGGCACTGCCAAAGTCCCGAGTGTTCGCTGTCGATCGGGAGGAGGCGGGCGCCGGTCCTCCGGGCCGCGGGCACCACGATCTGCCCCGCGGCGGCGAGCGTCTCCTTGTTCGCCAACGCGACATCGATCCCGAGTTCGACGGCCGCCAGGGTCGCCGGCAGCCCCGCGGCGCCGACCATCGCCGCGAGCACGAGGTCGGGACTCGCCTCGCGCACGAGGCGCTCGGCGGCATCCGGCCCTCGCAGAACATGCGAGAGGCCCGGCGCCAGGTGCGCTCCCTCGGCGATGGCCACGAGGGGGGGTCCCAAACCTCGCGGCCTGATCGGCCAGCAGCCCGCCCCTCGAATGGGCCGCGAGCCCAACCACCTCGAACTGGTGCGGGGACTCGCCCGTGTCAACGAGCGCGTTGAGATGCGCGATCGCGTCGAGAGCCTGGGTGCCGATCGAACCGGTCGACCCAAGGATGACAACTCGCCGACGCGACATGTGGCTCCGGGACTCGCTCACTGCGGCATTGTTGGCCCGCTCCGCACTGCCGGCGGCGCCGGGACGCCCGGTCACGGCGAGTACCCGAGCACGCGGCAGGTCTCCTGATAGTCCTCGCTCGCCTGGAAATGATCGCGCAATGCCGGCTCCGGTTCGCGTCGCCGCGCCGGACGGATGGGCCCGACCGCCCTCGCCGTCGTCTCCGCATCGCCCGTGACCCGGTCGTAGCGCTGGAAGTTCTCCCACCAAGCCGGATCGAATGGCACACCCAGACCCTCGCACAGACGCCGGAGCACCCCGTCGGGTTCGAGCGTGAAATCTTCATATTTCGCGAAGCCCACTGAGGCGGCTAACTCCGCAAATGCGCGGCAGCCCCGGAGGTACACCGCCAACTCCACGCGATCCCTGAGGACGTCGAGCCGCTGCTGGCTGAGCCACTGGTCCATCGGGTGCCGGACGGTCGCGAACCGTGTCGGCCGGAGCCCCGCCAGTAGCAGGGACGACCGACTCTCAAAGCTCGGCTCGGTGAAGGGCACCCCGAGGAAATCCAGGTGGGACCAATCTCGAAGCAGGAGTGTCTTGCCCCGCGCCTGGGCTCGCGCGTCGAGCGTCTCGATCAGAGCGTCGTACCGCAGACGCCCGGCCGCCCAGTGGCGGAGTTCGGCGGAGGTCAGCAGTTTGTGCCAGCGTGCCGCCTGTTCGCCGGGATCGATCACTCGGACTCCCAGCGGGTGGACCTCGCTCAGGAGCATGACGCCGTCCATGCATCCCAGACACCGCGAGAGAAGTGTGCCGCCCGAGCGGGCGAGATTGAGCCACAGAGAGGGCATGCGGAGAGGGTAGCGGGAGGCTCGGCCCGGCGCGGGGGCGCCCCAAAGAAGCGGGCCGCCCTCTTGGAAGAGGGCGGCCCGGTCGCGTGTGGGGGGATGTCTCGGCGAGCCTACTTGCCGCCGGGCTGTCCGAAGCCGGGGAAGGAGGGCATGCTCATGTCGGATCGCATGTCCGAGGCGTTGTAGATATAGGCCGCATCGAGGACACGGTCGACGCGGGCTTTGCACTCGGTGAGATGGCTCAGCGTGTAGGGGTCCACGTTCTTCGCGCCGGAACTCTCGACGAGGCTGCCCATCCGCGCGCTGAGCTTGCGGAGGGTGTGGGTCGCCAGGTCGGAGATCGGGCGGAAGGCCGCGTTGCCGTCCTTGCCCGCCACCGAGAGATCGACCAAGCGGTCGAGATACTCGCGTTGGAGGTTGCGGCGGAGGCTGGAGATCATCGGTTCGCGGGCGGTGTACTTCTTGTCCGGTGTGCCGCTGACCTCGGAGAACGCCGCCGCGGTCACGGTGTCGAGCAATTCGGCGAGGGTGAGTGCGTCCTGGTCGCTGGGAATACGGGCCTCGTTGTCGTACACCCGCTGGAGGACCATCGGGTCGAGAATCATGGTGAGCGCGGCCGCTTGGACACCGAGGATCCGGTCGTGCATCGGCCAGGTGGGGTCCTCGATTGCCTCCTGGACGCCGCCTTCATCCAGCCACTTGTCCACGGTGATGTGGTGGAGGACGTCGGGGGTCAGCCCAAATGCCTTGTCATAGAAGGAGGTATCGATGACGAACTTGAGGGCCTCGCGCTGCGCGTCGGGCGCGACATCCGCGATCGGCGCCCGCCCGTCCTTGTCGCCCTTATGATCGCGGTAGACGAACGAAGCGCCGAGCCAATTGGCCATCATGCTCTCGGCCTTGGTCTGCATGCCGAGCGTGACCATGTAGCCCTGCCGCGCCTTGGCCCAGCTGTCGCCCTCCTTCACAAACCGATCGAGCAGCTTCGAGCGCAGCTCCTCGGCCAGCTTGATCTGCTCCTTGGCGTAGGTCAGCGTGTCGGAGCCCATGTCGTACCGACGGGCGTAGGGGTCCGGGCCCCAGGTGTCCTCGTCGGTCAGGTAGCGGTGCATGGGGTCGGCGCTCTCGCCGGCCAGCTTCGCCGCATCCTTGTCGCTCGCCGTGTAGCCGTAATCGATCGCCCAGAAGTCGTACGGCCCGATGTCAATCACGGCGTAGTCGCCCTGGATCTCGTTGGGATCCATGTTGATGTTGTGCGGGTTGTAGTCCATCACGAACAGCGACCACGGCTTCTTGCCCTTGAACTCCTCGCTGTTGATCTGCTTCATGGAATAGGCGCTCGTGCCGGCGAAATTGTGGCGCAGACCGAGCGTGTGCCCGACCTCGTGGGCCACGAGTTCGGAGACCATCGGGCCGATGTACCACTCCGGCACGCCGTCCAGCAGGTCGTCGACGGGTTTGTCGCCCCCCTCCGCCGGCGCGGGAGCGGGCGTCTCGGGCTGGGCGGCGGGCGCCGTCGGCGCGGGCGCCGGAGCGTCGGGTGCCGCGGGCCTGAGCATCGCGAGGATTTCAGGTGGGAGGTTGTCGGGCAACTGACCGTCGGCGAACTTCTTCTTGAGGATCTCGAGGATCTCCGGGGGGATCTGGGGCTGGCCCTCGGGCGGGCCCTGCTCGGCGTCGGAGGCCTGCTGCAGGTCCTGCTTATCGAGCCCGATCTCGTGGAACATGTCCCACGTCATGCGGGCAATGGCGAGATCCATGGCCTTCCCGGTCGAGGCCATGCACATGCCGTTGAGCTGGCTGACCCGCCCGGTCAGGCCGTCGTACTCGTTGTCGCCCATCAGCTCGGTGTCGCCGCTGGCGATCGGGTGCCCGCCATAGGCGAGGACGCCGCGGCGGGCCCGGTCGGCGAGCATGCTGTCACGCAGCCCGGGGGGCGCCATGCGGATCCTCGGATCCCAGTTGGGATTGGCGTCCAGCCACGCCATCGTGTCGGGGCTGAATCCCTCCATCGCGATATCCGGGAGCGTCTTGTTGTACTGATACCAGAACGCCCGGATCCATCCGTCGGTCAGCACCACATCGGCGTCGAGGATCTGACCGGTTCGCGGATCAACCCGGCTCGGCCCGATCGCCGTGGAGATGTCGTTGCTCAGCCAACGAATGAAGTTGTAGCGACGGTCCTCCGGGTCCTTGTCCATATGGGCGCCGGTCGTCTGATCCTGGTAGTACACCTCGATCGCGTTCGCGATGCCGACCTTCTCAAACGCCTTGTTCCATTTCAGGATGCCGTCGCGGACCCACCGGCGGTAGCGGACCGGCACCGTGTGCTCGATGTAGAAAACGATCGGTTCCTTCGGCGGGCTCATCGCCAGCTTCGGATCGGCCTTCTCCAGCTTCCAGCGATTGATGTACCGCACCCACTTGTCGTCGTTGTTGAATTTGCCCAGGTCGAGGTACGACGTGGTGAAATAGCCCACGCGGCCGTCGGCCTTGCGCGGCTTGTAGCCGGAATTCTCGGGGATCACGCTGATCGAATAGTGAAACTCGCGCAGCTCGCCCGAGGCCACCGGGCCCTCAACGCCGATTTCTACGTTCTGGGGGAACGCCTTCGCGCTCTTGACCTCGGTCAATCGGGGGTTCAGACCGGCCGCGTCGCGCCCGAAGAACGTGCCCGCATTCCCGACCAGCAGCTCGTCCAGGTCGATGACCGGCTGCCCGCTCGGCCCGATGGCGACGATGGGGACGTCCAAGATCACCGAGTCGGTGAAGATGTTCTCGACCGACGCGTGCGACTCCTGGTCGCCAGACGTCCGTGTCCCCAGATTGGGGGCGATCAACGCCATCCGCTTGTCGTACCGCTTCCAGTAGAAATACCGGTCCCCGGATTGCAGCCCGGCCCACAGGTCGCCGCCGGCGACCGTCATCGCCATGAAATGAAACTGCCGCTCGTAGCCCCGGGGCAGTTCCGCCAGCATCTGGCCGTCCTTGTCCCGGACCCAGACGTTGTAGAGGCTCGAAGCACCGTCGGCGGTGGAAATCACCTGGCGATACCCCTTGGAAACCTCCTCAAATTTCGGCAGTTCATCGCCGCTTCCCTGATGATCGCCGCCCCCACCGCCCTGCATGGCGGCGCGGAGCGCGGCAAATTGGGGCGGAAGCTCGAGCGCTTCGGGCTGGGTTGTGGCCCCGGCCGGGTCGTCCGCGGCCTGGTCATCCGCCGGCGGAGTCGCCTTGGGGCTCGAACTCACCTGAGCCGCTACGGCGCCAAACACGAAGGCCCCGCCCACCCCAAGCACCGCGAGCCGCTTGATCAGGTCACCGGTTTTCATCACAAGTCGCTCCTGTTTGCCCGCCAGCGCCCCGGCCGGGCATCCAAACCACACCACCGCGCGGAAGCGTGCCGCGGGGCCCCCAGATTGCCTCGATTGCAGGATACCCGAACCGACCCTCGTCGGATGCACTCCGCGCCGGATCGTTCCACGAGTTGGAGCCCGACGCGTCGGGGGCTCAGAGTCGGAACTGGACGACGAGCCATGCCGTCATGATGGCGAAAACCAGGCCGGAAGCCGCGAACGCCCGGTCCCGCAGGGCGAGTTCGGTGGGGTCGTCGTAGTCGCCCCGCTCCAGGAGCACGATGCAGCGGAGCATGCCGAAAGTGGCCGGGAGGATCGTCAACCAGAGGAGGTTGAAGCCGCCCAGCGCGGCGTCGGTATAGGCCAATTCGCGGGCCTGGACGTACCCGGCGTAGCTCAAGAGGGTGACCACTGCGGTGACGACGACCGCCATCCGGAGCATCTCATCGGTGTAGGCCGCCTGGACAGCTCGGATACCTGCGACGTTCTCGCCCGCCGTGCGACGCTCGCCCAGCCGCTTTCCGAACGCCAGGAACATGGCGAGGAAAAAGGTGCAGTTGAGCAGCCAGGTGGAGGGAGACACCGCCACCGCCGCGCAGCCCCCCAGCACCCGGAGCACGAAACCTAGCGAAAGCCCCATGACATCCGCGATGAGCATGTGCTTGATCCAAACCGAGTAGACCGTCACGTTGGCGACGTACAGGGCGATCGTCAGTCCAACCAGGGCTCTCCCCGAGTTCTCACCGGCGGGAGGGATGGCGGCCACCAAGCCCACGGCACCGAGCAGCAAGAGCCCGGCAAAGACCCACGCCTGTCCCCGCGACACCGCCCCGGAAGCCAGCGGACGTCGACGCTTTCGGGGGTGCAGGCGGTCGGCCTCGACATCAAAGATGTCGTTGACGACGTAGCACGCGCTGGAGGCCAGCGCGAAGGCGAACTCTGTAAGTATCGATGGGACAATGATCTCAGACAACGACCGGGGCTTATCGCCCAGACTGTAAAAAGGCCCGACGAGCACGAAGGCACTCTTCACCCACTGGTGGGGCCGGGCCAGCTTGAGCAGGCTGAGGGGGAGCGGGCGCTTGGCCGCCGGGGCTTCGCTCGCGGCTGACTGATCCAATCCACGCTCCCTTGCTGGCCCTGCAACCCACCAAACGCGCCCACGCGTCCGGCCCTTCTGACGTGGGGCCGAACCCCCCCCGGATAGAAGAGTGTACTTATCGTCCACACCGGGGCTGGCGTTCACCCCCATGGGGCCCGCGGGGGCAAAGCCTTGCGGGAGGCCCGGAAGGTCTTCAGCCGGATCAGGGCGTCCGCCGATACGTTGCGGCCGAGCTAGGGGAGGTACTGCCGCAAATGCCGGAGCGACACGCGCCACGCCCCACCCCAAGCGCCCTGCCCACGCTCCTGGCGATCGGCGTGTTTGTGTTGGCCGCCTGGCCACTGATCCTCTCGGGATTTGTCAAGGGACGCGGGGCCTTTGACCAACTGAACTACCACGAGCAGGTGGTCCGCACCTTTGCGGACCAATGGCCCCGACCGGACTACTCCGACTACCTGTCGGCCACGACTCCGGGCTACCACACGGCCTTGGCCGCGATCGCCCACATGGTCTCTGACGACCGGCGAGTACTCCAGTTGGCCGGCTCGGCGTTCACGATCGCCCTGATCGTGCTCCTCGGGCGCGGCCTGCGTCCGCGGCGGGCCGACGGCCCCCCCCGCGCGGTCGCGGCGGCGCTCCTTCTGGTGCTCGTCTGCTCCATGCCGGTTTTCTACTCGGGGGTCTGGCTGCTTCCGGACAACGCCGGCTGGCTGGGAGTGCTGGCTGTCTGGCTCCTCGCACTGCGCCACCGCTTCGACGCGTGGACGATTCTCGGAGGCGGGGCGGCGCTGGCGGTGCTGCTCTTCGTTCGCCAGATTCACCTCTGGCCCCTCGCCATGCTCCTCACGAGCGCGTGGCTCGGGACACGGACGGAAGATGACGGTCCGTTCGACATGGGTCAGGATCTGCACGCGATCCTTGCTCGACCCGGAGCCAGCCTCGGGCGTTCAGCACTGATGATCGCGGCGTCCCTGCCGGCTCTGGCCGTCTTGGCATGGTTCTGGACGCTGTGGCACGGCCTGACTCCCCCCGTGTTCCGCGACCGGCATGTGGGCGGGAATTTCAGCGCTCCGGTGTTCGTGCTGGCGGTCTTCGGCATGTACTCCCTCTTCTTCATCCCGTACCTCGTCGAGGGGCTTCGCCAGTTGTGGACCCGGCACACCTGGCTTCTCGCTCTCGCTTTGCTCGTTGGCCTGACGGCCGCATTCGCGGCCCCATCGAACTACAGCACCGACGCGGGGCGTTACTCGGGACTCTGGAACCTGGCCCGCCGACTTCCCACCCCTGGGGAGCGCTCTGTCCTGGTCGTGCCGCTCGCGGTCGTTGGGGCGGGCTTGCTGGCAGCGTGGTTTGTCTCGATGTCCCGGCGCGATCGGTGGATCATGCTCGCGGCCTTTGTGGGCTTTACCGCGGCACAGTGCGCCAGCTTCAAGCTCTGGCAGAGGTACACCGAACCGTTCGTTCTGCTCTGGCTGGTGCTGGGGGCCGCCAGGGTGGCCTCCCCGCGGACCGCCGCGGGCGTGGGGTGGCGTGTACTCGCGCCGGCGGTCCTCGCCCTGGGACTGGCGGCGATGACCGGCGCGAGCCTGTGGATGGCCGCCCCGGTCGCGCCTCGGGCGCTCGTCGCGCCCTGGGAACGCGAGGTTCCGATCCTGCCCGGGATGCTCGGAAGCGAGCCCCGACCGGGACATCGCGATGATGAACCCCGCCCGAACGGCCGATCTGACTAGGCCCGGGCTGCGTACAAACCGGCCCGACCCCTGGGTCATGCCCGAACAAACCGCGTCCATCTTCGCGACGCTCAACCACTGACGAGGCCCCGCATGGCGCATTCCCAGATCAAGCCGACCGGCAAGAAGGCCCTCATCACCGGGATCACCGGGCAGGATGGCTCGTACCTGGCAGAGTTCCTGCTGGCCAAGGGCTACGAGGTCTATGGGATCATCCGGCGGGCCAGCACGTTCAATACCGACCGGATCGACCACATCTACAGCGATCCGCATCTTCCGGGGACGCACCTTTTCCTGCATTACGGCGACCTGTGCGATGCCAACAGCCTCTCGAAGCTCCTCGACCAGATCTCCCCGGATGAGGTGTACAACCTCGGGGCCCAGAGCCACGTGCGCGTCTCGTTCGACATGCCGATTTATACGGCCGAGACGGTGGCCATGGGCTCCTTCAAACTGCTCGAGGCGGTGCGAGATTTCCAGCAGAAGGCGGGCAAGCAGGTTCGCTACTACCAGGCGTCCAGTTCGGAGCAGTACGGCAAGGTGGTCGAAACGCCCCAGAAGGAGACCACACCCTTCTACCCCCGCTCGCCCTACGCCGTCGCCAAGATGGCAGCGCACTGGGCGACGGTCAACTACCGCGAGAGCTACGGCATGCACGCCTCGTGCGGCATCTTGTTCAATCATGAGAGCCCCCGGCGTGGCGAGACCTTTGTGACGCGCAAGATCACCCGCGCCGTCGGGCGCATCAAGATGGGCCTGCAAGAGAAGGTCTATCTGGGGAATCTCGACAGCAAGCGCGACTGGGGATTCGCCGGCGACTACGTGAAGATGATGTGGATGATGCTCCAGCAGGAGCAGCCCGACGACTACGTGATCGCGACCGGCCAGACCTGGAGCGTGCGCGAATTCGCCGAGAAGGCGTTCGAGCACGCGGGGCTCGACTGGGAGAAGCATGTCGCCTTCGACCCTCGCTACCTCCGCCCCGCAGAGGTCGATTTGCTGCTCGGAGATCCGACCAAAGCGAAGCAGAAGCTCGGTTGGGTACCCACGACCTCCTTCGACGAGCTCGTCGCGATGATGGTCGATCACGACATGGAGCTGGCGGCACAGCAGAAGACACTGCGGGACGCCGGGCACGCCGTGCCCGCGTTCACGGGGCACGACCAGTAGCCGGCGGCCGCCGCGGATCCGACCGCCCCGAGCAACAGGATCGCCGCCATCGCCGTGCCCGCGTTCCCGTGGCGTGGTTGGCTCGCACGAAGTCGCCTCGCCCAGAGCGGACGCTCGGCGCGCCGATCTTCGGGCACCGCTCGGTGAAGGTCGTCGTTGGGTAGCCCGCTGGATCAGCGCCTTCGCGATCCCGAGATCGATCACGCCGGGCCATGACGTGCCGTCGGCGCCTCGGGCCGCCGGCGCGTTGCGGGGCTTGAAGTCACGGTGGACGACGTCCTTCATGGGTGCAGGCTGCACCGGGTCGCATGACTCGGCGAACATTCCCGGTCGCTCGGCCATCGGGCCTCCAGCCGAACGATGAGCCGAGATCGCCCGATCACGTCTCCGGGCGAGGGCCCGGGGAGTTCGGCGGCCGGACCCCCGGGCGGGCGTCGGTGGTCGGGCGCACGGCGTCTCGGTGCGTGCCACGAGTTTCTCGCGATCGGACCGGCGTCGCGCCCCCGCAGATGCGGACGCGCCTAGGGTGTCGTGGGGCATTCTCGAAGTTCTGCATGGACAATCGCGTTTCCAATCCTCACGAGCGCTCTCTCGTCGTTGTCGCCAACAGGCTCCCGGTTCGTCGCGTGCGGAAGGGCGGCCGAGCCCACTGGGAGACGAGCCCGGGGGGCCTGGTGACGGCGATGCACCCGCTCCTGCGCGAACGCGGCGGCTCCTGGGTCGGATGGAACGGCGCCGAGGGCGGCTCGGCCCGGCCCTTCAGCCATGACGGCATGGACATCCATCCTGTCCCGTTGTCGGCCGACGAGATCGCCAGGTTCTACGAGGGCTTTTCCAACGAGACGCTTTGGCCCCTGTATCACGACGCGCTGCGCACGCCACGATTCCACCGCAAGTGGTGGCGGACCTATGTGGAGATCAACCGTCGCTTCACCGAGACGGTCCTCCCGCTCGTCGGCCCCGACTCGGTCGTGTGGGTACACGACTACCACCTGCAGTTGGTCCCCGCGATGCTGCGTGAGCGTCGGCCGGGCGCGAAGATCGGGTTCTTTCTCCACATCCCATTCCCCGCGCTGGAGTTGTACTCGCGGATGCCTTGGCGCCGCGAGATCCTCGAGGGGCTGCTCGGCGCCGACCTTCTCGGGTTTCAATCGCGCCTCATGGCCCAGAACTTTCTGCGAGCCGCGCGGCGATATACCGACGCGCGTGGTGTGGGCAGCCACCTGCACCACGGCGGACGCGAGATCCGCTCGCTCCCGTTCCCGATCTCGATCGATATCAACGAGTTCGAGACGCTGGCCGCAAGCGAAGAGGTCGGACGCCGCGTCGACGAGCTCCGCGCCCGCATCGGCCCGGAGCGGCGGATCATCCTCGGCGTCGATCGGCTGGACTACACGAAGGGGATCGACGTCCGCCTCCGCGCGTTCGAGGAGATCCTCTCGCGGGGGCGGCACACGACCGCCGACGTTTGCATGATCCAGGTTGCGGTTCCAAGCCGTGGCGGCGCAGCCGACTACGACGAGATGCGCCGCCTCGTGGAGGAGACCGTGGGGCGCATCAATGGTGAGTACGGCGAGCCGGGGCGGGTCGCGGTGCACTACCTGCACCGGAATCTCCCCCGCGAGGAACTCGTGGCCTACTACCGGGCCGCCGACGTCATGATGGTCACGCCGCTCCGCGACGGGATGAATCTGGTTGCCAAGGAGTATGTCGCGAGCCGCCTCGACAATTCCGGGGTGCTCGTGCTCAGCGAGTTTGCGGGCGCGGCGAATGAACTGAGCCACGCCCTCCTCGTCAATCCCTTCGATATCGACGGCATGGCCGCGGTGGTCGAGAACTCGCTCGATCTCTCGCCCCGCGAGCAGAGCTCCCGCATGCGGTCCCTGCGCAAGACCGTGCACGCGTACGATCTCTATGCGTGGGCCTCCCGATTCCTCGGGGCCCTCACCGGAGACGACGACCGATGATCCCGCTCAGAGATCGGCTGGAAGAACTCGCCAGGTCGTCCGTGCTGCTCGTCGCGAGCGACTACGACGGCACCCTCGCGCCGATCGTGCCCGATCCGGCCCGGGCCGCTCCCCACCGGGAATCGCTCGTCGCGCTGCGTCAGCTCGCCGATCTCCCGCAGACGCACGTCGCGATCATCTCGGGGCGTGCGCTGTGCGACCTCTCGAACCTGACCGGGGCCCCCGAGGAAGTCCATCTGGTCGGGAGCCACGGGAGCGAGTTTGACCCCGACTTTGCCCTCCAGCTCTCCCCCCAGAGCGTCGAGCTCCGGCGACGCCTCGAGGAGGAGCTCGAGCAGATCGCCCGCCAATCCGACGGGCTCGCCATCGAGCGCAAGCCCGCCAGCGTGGCGTTCCATTTCCGCAATGCCGATTCGGAGGCGGCGCAGAAGGCCGTCGATGCGGTCATGCGCGGGCCCGCCGCCTACGAGGGGGTCTACACCAAGCACGGCAAGAAGGTCGTCGAGCTTGGCGTCGTCTCCACCGACAAGGGCTCGGCGCTGGACGTCATCCGCCAGCGCGTCGGCGCCACCGCCGCCATCTTCATCGGGGATGATGTCACCGACGAGGACGCGTTCCGCACGCTGCGTGGCCCCGATCTGGGCATCAAGATCGGCGACGGCGAGTCCGCCGCCACCTACCAGGTCGAGTCGGTCGAGGCCGCGGCCCACCTGCTCGCCGGACTCGCCGAGCTCCGGGCCGCGTGGCTCGCCGGCTCGCACGCCGTCCCGATCCAAGAGCTCAGCATGCTCACCGACCAGCGCACCATCGCGATGGTCACGCCGGACGCGGATATCTGCTGGATGTGTGCGGCCCGGATCGATTCGCCCCCGATCTTCGCCGACCTGGTCGGCGGCCCTGGGGCGGGCTACTTCACGGTCCGACCCGCCTCCGGCGATGCGCCGACCGGCCAGCGATACGACGATCAGTCCTTCGTGCTCGTCACCAAGTGGAAGTCGATGAAGGTCACCGACTACCTCGATGCCTCCGACGGCCGGCCGGATCAGCGTGCCGGGCGGGTCGACCTCATCCGGGTGGTGGAAGGCAAGGGCCGCGCGCTGGTCGCTTTCGCGCCCCGGCTCGATTTCGGACGCACCCCCACGCGGCTCGAGCCGCGGGACGGGGGCGTCGAGGTCGAGGGCTCGCTCGACCCGATTATCCTCCGCGCCCCCGGCGTCTCGTGGCACATCGAGGAGGAGGGCCGGCACCACACCGCCTTCGCGGAGCTGGATCTCGACAAGGGACCCATCGTGCTCGAGATGCGGTACGGGACCGGCAGCCTGCGTCCCGCCGTGCTCCCCGAGATCGAGCGCCGCCGGCAGTCCATCAGGCTCTTCGCCGATTGGGCCAAGCGGCTCCATATCCCCGAGCTGCACGCCCAGGCCGTCCGACGAAGTGCGCTGGTCCTCCGCGGTCTCTGCCACGGCCCGTCCGGCGCCATCGCGGCGGCCGCCACGACGAGCCTGCCCGAGGCAATCGGGAGCGTGCGCAACTGGGACTACCGCTTCTGCTGGCCGCGCGACGCCTCCATGAGCGCGACCGCACTCGTGAAGCTCGGTTCGGCGCGCGAGGGGCTTGCCCTTCTCGATTGGCTCCTCTCGGTCGTCGACACCTGCACGAGCGCCGACCGTCTCGCTCCCATCTACACGGTGACCGGGGCCGGCTCGGCCCCGAGGGTGAGATCGGCGACCTCCCCGGCTACGCCGGATCGCGTCCGGTCCGCATCGGCAACTCGGCGGCGCTGCAGGTCCAGCTCGACGTGTTCGGGCCCATCGTCGAGCTGGTCGCCGAACTCGCCCGCCATGGCGCTCCTCTGTCGAGCGAGCACTGGCGTCTCGTCAGCGCGATGGCCGAGGCTGTGAAGGCACGATGGAAGGAGCCCGACCATGGCATCTGGGAGATCCGGGGGCCCCGTCGCCATCATGTGCATAGCAGGGCCATGTGCTGGGTCACGGTCGAGCGGGCCGCCCACATCTCAGAGCAAGTGCTCGGCCGCCAACGCCCGGACTTTCAGAGCGTCGCCGATGAGATCAAGACCGAGGTCCTCGATCGCGGCTGGTGCGAGGACATCGGCAGCTTTGTCGGCTCGTACGACAGTTCTGAGATCGATGCGTCGGTCCTCACGATCGGTCTCTGCGGGATGCTCGATCCCAAGGACCCCCGCTTCGTCCGCACCGTCGAACTCGTCGACCGTCAGCTCCGTGTCGAGCACGGCGTCTATCGATATCGCTACGAGGACGGGCTCCCCGGGGTCGAGGGCGCATTCAACATCTGCACCACATGGCACATCCAGGCACTGGCCGCGATCGGACGCGTCGAAGACGCTCGGCATCTCCTCGAGAAGTACATCTCTCTGGCGGGCCATACCGGCCTCATGAGCGAGGAGTGGGACCCGCAAACCGACCGCGCCCTCGGCAACCACCCCCAGGCCTACTCCCATCTCGGGCTCATCGAGGCCGCCTTGGCCGTCGAGGCCGCCCTGCGCCAGGCCGCCGACTAGGTGCACCGGGGCGGGCTGTCAGCCCCCGGCTGCCTCCGGCGCCTCGGCCTCGTTTCCTTCGACATCGACCACAATCGCCCGATGGCCACCGACCCCGGGGTCCATCGCGCGGTACTCGACCGCGCGGACCCGGGACCCGACAAAGCACTGGTCGATCGCCAGCAACGGCGTTGCACGCGGCCATGATCTCGCCCACCCCCAGCCCGATTCATCGAACGCGCTCCGCATGGCTCCGGCGCCGGATGCGCGGAGGAACTCCGCGAGCGAGGCGCTCCCTCGCGGGATATTGAAGTCGCCGACGATCACATCCGGCTTGGGGAAGCCGACCGCGTCCTCCGACTGCTGACCATTCTCGACGACCACACGCGCGCTCCCCCGCCACACCGAGATCGCCTCGCCGGCGGCTCGCGCCAGCGCGTATTTCGGCAGGCTCGGGTCCGACGGCATGTCGATGGCCCACACCGTCAGCGGCCCCGCGGCTGTCTCGACCTCGAACCAGGCCGCCCAGCCGGAGTCCTCGCGCATCGAGCCGTCACCCCGACGCGAGCGGCCCTCGAGGCCCAGCGACATACTCCCCCACCGCCGGATCGGGCCGCGGCTGAACAGATCGAACGGCCAGCCGACCGCGGCGTGCGCCTCGCCCGTATCGATGAATGCCTGCGCGATGTCCCGGGTTCGAGTATCCGAATGCCGGTTGGCCAGCACGAACAGCGTCGGCCCGAGCGGCAGGAAGGTCGACGAGATGTCCCCCGCCTCCACGCCAGCCTGGTTCCAGAAGACGACCCTCGCCACGGGACCCGCCGAGCGCGGCCGGAGCACCGCCCGGTGCAGCCCCAACTCGACGAAGAGCAGATGCCCGATCCCGGCCGCGCCAACGATCCCGACCGCCCAGCCGGCGAGCACGGCCGCTCCGGCCCGCACAGGTGCTCGCCCCCCCCGCCGCCGGGCTGCGCGACAGCGCCGCCAGGCCACCGCCCCGCGGATCCAGACCGGCGCGAGCAGCAGCGGCGTGGGGATCCACGACACCGGCTGGCTCCACAGGTACCGATCACTGAAGACGCGCCCGACCACCCAGCCCAGTGCGCAGGCCAACACCAGCGCCCCCCACGCCAGCCCGACCAACGTGCTCAATCTTGATCGACGCACGCGGAGAGCTTATGCGAACTTGCGGCGCCGCCCCGCAACCACTGGTGCGGGCTTCCGACTGGTGGTGCGGCCTTCCGCGTGGTGGCGCGGGCGTCCAGCTTGTGGTGCGGGCTTCCAGCCTGCACGAGCCGACCGTCAGTCCCTCTCGCCGACGGGGTGACCCAGCCCGAGCGGGGGCGGATCCCCGCGTGGGCGCTCCACGCGAGCGCAGAGTTCCGAAAGCACGCCCCTGCTCCTGTCAGCATCCCGCGGCCCAGAGATTCAGATAACCCACCACGTCGCGCGTATCGATCACCCCGTTCCCGTCGATGTCCGCAGACGAGTCCTGCGACGCCCACGCGTTCAGGAACGCGATGAAGTCGCGTGTGTCTACCACGCCGTCGCCGTTGAAGTCGGCCGCGCAGGAGGACGCGCAGCCCCAGCGGGCGATGCCCTCGCTGGGCACGCCGGCGACTTCGCTGAATTCGCCGACGATGTAGACCGCGTCCTGGTCGAATGGCGCCTGCGTGACGCCGAGCACGGTCCCGTTCATGTCGTCCTCGAGCACGCCCCAGCTCGTCCCATCCCACAGCCTGACGCCGTCCCCGGCCACCGCAAGGCGCGGGCACTCGGAGGTTTGGATCTGCGCCAAGCCCCACACCGAGCCGCCGACACCCGCGCCGAGAGGCTCCCACGCGGTCCCGTTCCACATCGCGATGTTTTTAACCGTGGTCGGCCCCGATGTCTCGACGAAGCCGCCGGCGAAGAGGCGTGGACCTTCGCCGAGGTCGGCGACCGCCAGCGACCGGATCGTGTGTCCAAATCTCGTGTCAAATCCGTACCCGACCGGGTGCCACGCCTGACCGTCCCACCGGGCGACACCGGGCGCCGCCACCTGTCCGACCATGCCGAACTCGCCGCCGATATACAGCGACGGCCCGGTCCCGTCGTCGAAGATGACCGCGTCCCAAACCCGATCGTCCGCGCCCCCGCCGAGCACCGTCCAATTCACGCCATCGAATCCCGCCAGGTAGTTGGCCTGCTGTCCGTAGATCCACCGGAAGCCGCCCGCGGCATACAGCATCCGCTGGCCGCCGACATCGCCGATGACCAGTCTTCGGGGCGAGGAGCTGAAGTAGGCGGGCGGCAGCATCGTCCACTCGTTGCCGTCCCAGGACGCCACGCCGCGCACCGGCGTGCCCTGATCGAGGTCGCGCGACGCGGTGGCGTAGTACAGGCGGCCCCCGTCACCGAGATCGCCATAGGTCATCGCCCCGCCGAAGAACTCCGGCCAATCCGGCGGTGCGAACCGGTCCCAGCTCTGCCCGTTCCACGATGCCAGGCGGCGGCAGGCCGCCCCACCGGCGAACATTGAGCCGCCGACATACACCCGGTTGCCCATCGCGTCGCCGCCCTCCGGCCCGACTGCCAGCACCGAGCTTGCATCGGGTGCGCCATTGCCGACGTCGGAGGTGCCGACCGCGTGCCACGCCGTGCCGTCAAACGCCGCGACCGCCGACGCGGGCACGCCGCCCGCGCTGATCAGGTCGCCGCAGACGATGAAGGCGTCGTCCGATGAGTAGGGGACGTCAATCGAATCCACCGTCCCGGCGATCTCGCCGGTGAGCATTTCCGCTGTGCTGCCATCCCAGGTCCAGATCCGCATCGTGCCGGTCCGCTCCTCTGCGGCCCACACCAGTTTCTCGACGCCGCCAAGATCCACGCGCTGGAACCCGACGAAGCTGTTGCCGTCGGAGGGCAGGGCGGACTCCGTCCATGTGGCGCCGTCCCATCGACCGATCGTGAAGCCGTCGGTCGCGTACAGCGCGCCGCCCGAACCGTTGTCCAGCACCGCGATCTTGCGCGGCCGCAGGGCGCGCCCGGGCGCCACCGCCTCCCAGGTCGTGCCGTTCCACCTGCCGAGATAATCGACCTGCACGCCGCCGAGCGTCTTCGAACCAGCGGCGTAGAACGCCGTGCCGCTGCCATCGTCGAACCAGGCTCCGTCGCTGGCCCACTCCGAGTTGGTCGTCTCGCCCAGACTCTCCCAGCTCTGCCCATCCCAATGGAGCACCGGCGTAAACATGCCGGCGTCCAACCAGAAGCGACCCGTGAGATAGATGTCATCTGTCGCGCCGACCGGAGCGGACTCGATATCCTCTATCGAGGCTGTCAGCCCGGGCAGCGTCTCCTCGCGCCAGGAGCCGTTCTCCCGGATATGCACCGACTTCTCCCGACGGAGCACGATCAGTCTCGAGCCGGCCTTGTCGGCGTGGATCAGATGTGGGGAATACAGGTCCCAGCCCGGCGTCGGGAAATCCGTCCACGCGGCGCCGTCCCACGAGGCCAGGGTCGCCCCCGGCCAGCCGCTGTCGCGGCTGAACTCGCCGGTCGCGACCAGCACCGGGCCGGCGCGTCATCGAACACCGCCGTCGCCACCACCGGGCCGTCGAACGTCGCCGGCGGAAACGTCTCGGACCACCCCTGCTGACACTGCCCCCACGCCGCGTCACCGCGCCGGCAATCCCCAAGATCGAGAGCCTCGTCGTGTGCCCGCCTCCTTCAGCACCCCGCGGTCCAGAGATTTAGATAGCCCACCACATCGCGGGTGTCGATCACGCCGTTCCCGTCGATGTCCGCAGACGAGTCCTGCGACGCCCACGCGTTCAGGAACGCGATGAAGTCGCGTGTGTCTACCACGCCGTCGCCGTTGAAGTCTCCGACGCAGCCCACACACCCCCACCGCGCAATCCCCTCGCTCGGCACGCCGGCAACCTCTTCGAAAGAACCGACGAGGTAGACTGCGCCCTCCTCATGGTCGGCTTGAGCGATGCCGGTGACGCGACTCTCGGCAACTGCCCCGAAGGCCGACCAGGACTCGCCGTCCCAAACCCAAACTCGCTCGGCGGGCTCACCAATCGGAAAGGTGAAGGACTCGGTCGCTGCCAGGCGCGGGCCGTCGGGCGTCTGAAGCGCTGCAAGCCGGCCCACGGCAATGGGGACCTGCCCGAGAGGTGCCCAGGCCGACCCGTCCCAGACTGCGACATTCTTGATGGAGCCGTCCAAGCTCTGGAACCGCCCCGCGGCATACAGCTTCCGGCCGTTGCCAAGGTCGGCCGAGAGCAGGTCACGCAGTTGGAAGGTCCTGTCCTGTGGCGCGAGCGGCTCGCCGACAGGCGACCAGGATTCGCCGTCCCATCGGACGACGCTGTTGGTGAAGTTGGTATCCACCGGCTTGGATGGCGCTCCGACGTAGAGCGCAGCGCCCGAGCCGTCGTCGTGCACCGCGACCGCGCTGATGGATGATTGGCCCGTCGTGGAAGGCAGGCCCCCCGCCAGGCTCACCCAGCCACTCTCGGTGAGGCCTACGACACCATCATTCGATTCACCGTTGACCTGAGTGAAATCGCCGGCAACGAACAGGGTGGACTCGCCCTGCGCAATCCGCCCGACCGCGAGATCCGACACCGTGCTGTAGTCCAGGCCCTCGCCGACGACGGACCAATTCTGGCCATCCCAAGCGATGATGGAGTTTGTCGAATCCTTCTCCGGCTTGATGCTGCCGCCCGCGAAGAGCCGCGGGCCGGCGCCCAAATCACCAAACGCCAGCGCATTGGTGTGCACGGTAGTCATCTCCGGCGGACCGATGGCGGCCCACTGCCGGCCATCCCAAGACGCAACGCCGTGCGTCACTGCACCGGCGGCGACATCCGCACCGACATAGACGCGACTGCCCAGCAGCGGGCCGGCGCTCTCGCCGAGCGCCATGACAGTCTTGGGGTTGATCGTGCCGTTGCCGACATCTTCATTGGCGAGCGGGTGCCACCCGGAACCGTCCCATCTTGCGACCCGCGCCGCAGGGTCGCCCCCCACGTCGAGGAAGTTCCCGACCGCGAACAGCCCGGCGCCGAGCGCCCCGGAAGGGTCGTCGCAGAGATCCCAGATGCCCCCGGTCGTTGTTTCGCTGACGATCTGACCCTCGGCGCCGTCCCACCGCCACAGTCGGCTCCCAGAGATCTGGCCGGCGTCCCAATACAGCTCCCTATGCCCGCCGATCTCCAGAGAGATTGGGCGCCAGGCGAATCTCACCCGGTCGGGCGCGAGTGGATGGCTCGTCCAAGAAGCACCATTCCAACTGGCGAGCATGGCCCCGTTGCTATCAAGTGCCCAGAGCGCCGGCCCGGTGCCGTCGTCGTGCACCGCGATGTAGGGCCAGTATGCTGGGCACCCAGCGCCGACCTCTTCCCAAGCCTGCCCGTCCCATCGCGCCACGCCTGCGGCCTGCACGCCACCGATTTGGTCGAGGAGACCCGCGTAGAGCTTGGGTCCGGCGCCGTCGTCGAACCACTCCAGCGAGGTGACGCTCGCGTGGACACCGCTGCCGGCGACATCCGTGGCGGTCCACGCCTGTCCGTCCCAGTGAAACACAAGCGTCGTGCTGCTGCCCGAGAAGAGCCCGAACACGAACAGGTCATCTGCCGCAGGGTCCAAACCCTGAGAGGCCCCGGCAACGAATTGCGGGAAACTGCCGGTGGGGAACCCGAGCGCTCGCCATTCGCCATTCTCGAGCAGGTAGACCTCGACCATGGAGCGGTTGGAGTCGATCTCCTCGAATACCAGCCGCGGGGGTACGTGGTCGTTGAACGCCCGCACAATGCCCTCGTTGCTGGCTGCCCCGGGCGGTAGGCCGGCATTGGACCACGACTGCCCGTCCCAGACCTGCAGCCCGGGCTCCGACTCACCCGGGCGCGTGAGTCCGGTCACGACGAGCTTCGGACCCGATCCATCGTCGAAAACTGTGGCGGCCGGCTCGTAGCTCCCGGTGAAGAATGCCGGCGCAAATTCGTCCGACCACCCCTGCTGACACTGCCCCCACGCCGCGCTCACCGCGCCGGCAATCCCCAAGATCGAGAGCCTCGTCATCCGCCCGCCTCCTTCAGCACCCCGCGGCCCAGAGATTCAGATAGCCCACCACGTCGCGGGTATCGATCACCCCGTTCCCGTCGATGTCCGCAGACGAGTCCTGCGACGCCCACGCGTTCAGGAACGCGATGAAGTCGCGTGTGTCGACCAGGCCATTCCCGTCGAAGTCGGCCACGCACGATTCGCAGCCCCGCCGCGCGAACCCCGCGCTCGGCACGCCCGCCACCTCCGAAAAGACGCCGCCGAGGTAGAGCGCCCCGCCCTCATGCGAAGCCTGCACAATCCCGTTCACCCCGCCGTCGGCCACCGCGCCCAACGCCGTCCACATCGAGCCGTCCCACAGATACACCCGCTCGGCCAGCCCGCCGGACGTGTACAGGCTCGTCGTCGCCGCCAGGCGCGGCCCGTCTTGGGTCTCGATCCGCGTCAGCGACTGGACACCGTCGGGCATGCCCTGGCCCAGCGGCGTCCAGGAGAGGCCGTCCCATACGGCGACGTTGTCCAGGTCGTTGTTCAGCCCCCGGAATGCTCCGCCCGCATAGAGCCGGAGACCGTCACCGAGGTCGGCTGAGCACAGCGCCCGAACATTGACGTTGGACGTCCCGAGTGGGTCGCCGACCCTCGTCCACGATGCACCGTCCCAGCGGACCACCCCGTCGGCGAGCGACGGGACTTGATCATCCAGATACCCGCCAGCGTAGAGCGCCGCACCGCTCCCGTCATCATGGATGACCATCGCATCGACCGGATCGACTCTGGCGTTCTGACCCGGCAGGCCGCCGCCGAGCGCGACCCAGCCATCCGCATCGATCGCGGCCACGGAGTGATACTCCACGCCGTCAATCACGTTGAAGCCGCCGCCGACGAAGAGCATTGGCTCCCCGCCCGCCACCGCGCCGAACGCCATCGCCTCGACCGAGCCGCTCTCGATCCCGTCGGCAACGACCGACCAGGCCTGCCCGTCCCAAGCGATCACGGCGCCGCCACCGGAGGATTCCGGCCGGATCGAACCGCCCGCGAACACCCGGGCGCCCGCGCCGAGATCGCCGAACGCGAACCCATGGACCGATACCAAACTCATCGACGCCGGCCCGATGCTTCCCCATTGAGACCCGTCCCACGTCGCAACGCCCTCGGTCGGCTCGCCGCCAGCCGCATCCGCGGCGACATACGCCCGGCGCCCGAGCGAGCCGCTCCCCTCGTCTCCGACATAGGCGATCGCCCCGACGTTGGGCGCCCCATTCCCGAGATCGCCCGTCCCGAGCGGGGTCCAGGTGCTTCCGTCGAACGCCGCAACGCTCCCCGCGGCCACGTCCTCCACGCGGATGAACGACCCGGCCCCGATCAGGCCCCCGCCGAAGAGGCCCGAGTTGTCCTCAATGAGGTCGTTCGCCCAGCCCCCGGAGAACTCTGCGACCTTCTCGCCGTCCACGCCGTCCCAGCGCCACACCGCCGCGCCATCGCCGACCCGATCGAGCCACACCAGCTCGCGCGATCCGTTGAGCATCACCGACTGCAGACGCCACGAGTACGAGACCGACCGCGACTCGAGCGGGTAGGTCGTCCACGTCTGGCCGTCCCACTTGGCCAGCTCCATCCACCCCGAGTCCATCGCCCAGATCGCCGGCCCGCTCCCGTCGTCATGCACCGTGATCGTCGGCCAGGAGACCGGGCATCCGGGCACTTCCGACCAGCTCTGGCCGTCCCACTTGGCCAGCCCTTGCACAGGAACACCGTCGATCCGCGTGAGCACCCCCGCGTACATCGCCATCCCCGACCCGTCGTCGAACCACACGAGGCTCGTCGCACTCGCGCCGCTCGTGTCTCGGTCGAGCGCGGTCCAGTCCGAGCCATCCCACTTGTACACCTTCGTCCACTGCCCGTTGTTGCGGAACAGACCCACGAGATACACATCGTCGGAGAACGGATCGGGCTCGATCACGCCCGCATTCTGCAGTAGTGATTCGGTGGGGAACGAGGTGCCGCTCCACACACCGCCCTCCCGCACGACAACATCCGTGATCGAGGAGCTGTCGCCCAGCACCGCAAACAGTCTCGGGCTCGGCCCGTCATTGTCGGCGCCGATGATCTGGACATCCGCCAGGTCGAACTGCCCATCGCTCAGCGATGTCCACACGCTCCCGTCCCACACCTGCAGCCCCGCGTCCGGGTCGCCCTTCCTCGACAGGTCCGAAACCACCAGCTTCATCCCCGAGCCATCGTCGAAGAGCGTCGCCGATGCCCCGTACCCGCCCGACATGAACGCCGGCGGGAACGCATCCGACCACCCCTGCTGACACTGCCCCCACGCCGCACCCGAAACCCACAGCCCCGCGAGCGTCGCGATTCCGATCTGAACCCTCATGTCCGAACCCCTTGCATTCCTCCCACGACCAAGCCCTGGTACCGCTCACTCACGACCGGGGTTGCAGTCGGTCCGGCTCGACATCCCCCAACCTCCGGGCCAATAAGGGGGTGTGCCCAGGCTGCCCGCCCCGCGCCCCCCAATCCGGGGGATAGTCCCGCCTCTATGATGCCCCCCAATATCCGGAGGAGCCGCCAGCCATGCCCGCAGATCCCTTCGATTGGTCTTCCAAACGCGTCATCGTCACGGGTGGCGCCGGCTTCCTGGGCTCGCAGATCTGCCGCCGCCTCCGCGAGCGCGGCCTGCCCGAGTCCCACATCTTCGTCCCCCGGCGCAAGGACTTCGACCTCACGGAGAAGACCGACTGTGCCCGCCTCTACCGCACCGCCTTCGGGCCCCACAAGGCCGACGTGGTCATCCATCTGGCGGCCGAAGTCGGCGGCATCGGGGCCAACCTCGCCAACCCCGGCCGCTACTTCTACGCCAACATGGCCATGGCCCTGCACCTGATCGAGCAGGCCCGCCTCGACGGCCTCGACGGGCGCGGCGGGAAGTTCGTCCAGACCGGCACCATCTGCGCCTATCCCAAGTTCACGCCCGTCCCCTTCCGCGAGGAAGAGCTGTGGAACGGCTACCCGGAGGAGACCAACGCCCCGTACGGCGTCGCCAAGAAGGCCGCGTGGCAAATGCTGGACGCCTACAAGCTGCAGTACGGGATGAAGGGCGTGTACGTGCTGCCCGTGAACCTGTACGGGCCGAACGACAACTTCCACCTCGAGTCGAGCCACGTGATCCCGGCGCTCATCCGCAAGTGCGTCGAAGCCAAGGACCGGGGCGACAGCAAGATCGTGTGCTGGGGCACGGGGAGCGCGAGCCGTGAGTTCCTCTATGTGGACGACGCGGCCGAGGGCATCCTCCGGGCCGCCGAGGTGATGGACGAGCCCACGCCGATCAATCTCGGCGCGAGCTTCGAGATCAAGATCAAGGACCTGGTCGAGCTGATTGTGATGCTCACCGGCTTCAAGGGTGTGATCGAGTGGGACTCGACCAAGCCGGACGGCCAACCCCGCCGCTGCCTCGACACAAGCCTCGCCAAGAGCCTCCTGGGCTGGCAGGCACAGGTCGGCTTCGAGGAGGGGCTGCGGCGCACCATCGGCTGGTTCTCCGACCACCGCCACGACGCCGACGCGAGGGTGTGAATCGCGTTCACCCCGGATAGGCGACCTTGAGCCCTCCCGCCACGCTCGCCAGCCGCTTGTCCAGCGTCCACAGCGCCCGCCCCTCCACCACCGCCGACGCCAGCAGGTGCGTGTCCACCCACGCCAGCCCGCAACCCCACAGCCGGCGCCGCTCGAGCAGGGCCATAGCTTCCTCGTGGGGCACCGTCTGCGCCCGCGGCAGCGCATCGAGCAGGCCCAGCAGTTCACTCCGGCGCGACAGGCTGCCCGTCGCCAACTCACCAATCACGAACTCGTGCGTGTGCACGAGGCCGTCTTCGAGCAGGCCCGCCAGCCCCGCGTTCCCGCGCCGCAGGTGCTCGACCCACACCGAGGTGTCGACCAGGATCACGCGGCGTCCCCGCCGCTGGTCCGCCGGCGCGGCGCGGCCCTGAGCTTGGGCTGGCTCCCGCCTAGAGCCGCGAGCCGCTTGGCACTCTCCAGGGCGATCATCGCCTCGATCGCGGCGTGGATGAGGGCGGTCTTTTCCTGGATCCCCGTGAGCTTCCGGGCCCGTTCGAGCAGGGCGTCGTCGATGTTGAGCGTCGTTCGCATATGCATCAGTATGGCGTTCTCATGCAGACGCGTCAAGGGGCATGCAGGGGGCACAAAGGGGCATCAGCCCCGAGCAGGGGGGCACGATCCCCCTGTGGCGCACCGCCTCCGCCGCACACCGCAAACCCCGATCGCGGCGCCCAGCCCCGCCAGCACCCCCGGCGTCGGGACCGGGATCCCTCGGATCTCCATCGACGTCGTCCCCCCGCTCGCCGGCGAGAGCAGCGTCGTCCAGTTCGTGAAGCCGTAAAGACCCCCGGCGATGTCCCGCCCCATCACCGACGCCCCGAGCACATAGGTCGAGTCACGCACCGAGAAGTAGGCATCGCCGCCAGCGGTGTAGTCGATCGGCTTCATCGTCAGCCAATAGGTGCTGGCGGCCAGGGGGAGGTTTACGCTTGCCGTGATGCGCTCGCCGGCGAGTCCGAACACCGTGTCGGTGAACGAGGTCACCGACGTGATCTGGGCTTGCGTCGAATAGATCAGGGCGCCGGGAATACCCGCCGCATCCGACAGGATGTTCACCTGCACGCCACCGGCCGGGGCCTGGCCAAAGAACGTGAGGTAGTCCAGTGTGACCTGGGTCAGCGTCGCGACCGTCGCGAGTGTGAAGTCATCCGCCGACTCGGCCTCGACGGGTATGCCGAAGAACCCCATCCCGCCGGCCAAGTCCGGGTCCGCGCGGTCGTACGACTGGCTATTGACGATCCCGAGGGTCGAGTGCAGCGTCACCTGCGCAAGACCGGTTGACGTGAGCGCCCCGCCCGCCAGGGCCACGATCCAATGCATGCGACGGTTCATCGGCGATCCTCCATTCCGCGTCCCGTCCCGACAGGGGCAAGGGTCCGCCCAAGCAGTCCGCGGCCAATCCCAGGATCTCGCACGCCGATGCCAGAAAGACGCGCTGCCCGCTCGAAGGGAGGCCTGAAGTGGCACGCTTCGCGTCAGAACAAACCGGCCCCCTGGATCAGCTCCCGCCCATCGTTCCGTGGGCTGCTGACCGCGCTCCCCACCTCCCGGCAATCGAGGGTACCCTCCGGGGCGGGCCGCAGGAGCGCCAAGGTATCCTCCCTCGCGGCTTTCGCGTTGAGCCACCGACCGAAGTCGGCCGGGTCGAGGATGACCGGCATCCGGTCGTGCAACCGCGACATCATCTCATTGGGGGTCGTAGTGATGATGGTAAAGGTTTCGAGCGGACCATCCCCATGGTCCCACTGCTCCCACAGGCCCGCCAGCCCCAGGATCCTTCCTTCAGTGGGGAAGATGTAGTAGGGCTGCTTCGGACCCTTCGGGCCGGCGCCGCCCTTCTTCCACTCGTAGAACCCGCTGACCGGGACGATACATCGGCGGCTCTTGAACGCGGCGCGGAAGGCCGGTTTCGCCTCGATCCCCTCCGCCCGCGCATTGATCATCTTTGAGCCGATAGAGACATCCTGCGCCCAGAAGGGCACAAGCCCCCAACGCATCAGCGCCATCTGACGCTCACCCCTGTGCGCGCCCTCGCACGCCACCCTCGCTACCGGCGAGATCTGGGTCGGCGCCACATTCCAGCTCGGCGCAAGCTCGGCCCCCCCGGGCCATTTCAGGTCCAGAAAGTCGTGCACCTCGCGCCACGTGAACTCCCGTGTAAACCTCCCACACATGCCCAGAGCCTATCGGGCCCCGCATCGGCGGACCAACCGATCCAGCCGACGCCATGACGCGGCGCTTGCCGCCTTTCCTTGGCACAGGCAGGGCCGTCCGCCCGTTCCCCTAACTGGGGAATGGAGGCGCAAAGTGGACTGGAACGTCGATTTCCCACGTCCCGACTTGCTCCCGAGCCTGCAAGGGCTGCGACGGAACCAGCTGCTGCTCAGCAGAGCCCTGCAGAGGCTCGCCGTCGGATCCGGTGTCGCTTCCGATCGCCCTGCGGAGTTCATGACCGGCTCCAATCTCGACGCCGAACGCGAAGCCATCCAGGCCGATACATCCAGCACTACGGTGGCCATCCCGCACGCGGCGGACCCCGCCAACCTCAACGGCGCGCGGTTCCTCGTCAACGACGACACCGAGACTCTCGGCGCGGTGTCGAGCCAGGGCTCCACCGAGAAGTTGACACTCGCCGAGGTTGACCGCCGCGTCAGCGTTCTCAACGAACCCGAACCGGTTCGAACCGGGGTGCCGACCTCGTCCTCGCTGCGCTTGCTCTCTCACCCCGGCACGGTTCTCGGTCTGCTCACCCCCGGCGCATGACCGGGGCCGTGCCGATTTCTCCAGGCCGCCCACCCGGCACAAACGGCACCCGGTGCGCGGGCGATCCACCGCGGGCGTTTCCACCGGCTGATTCCTTAAGCACTCTTGTCCCTGGAGGGGAGGGCCGCGCCATGCTCGCACCACTCGGTACGTCCGACCGCAATGTCTTTGCCGGGCTCCGTCCATTGCGAGAGAACGAGTCACTCCGCGACCGGACCATGCAGCGGCTCGCCAGCGGTCGGGCCGTCAACTCCGCGGCCGAGAACCCCGCCGGCTTGATCGCCGGTCTCCACCTCGACGCGGCCATCCGCGCACTCGACGCCGAGAGCCGCACGCTCCAGCGCGAGGCCGGCCGTCTCGCGACCCAGGACGGCGCGCTGAGTGCCGCGGGCGACATGGTCTCGGAACTCCGGGCGCTCGCCGTCCAGGCGGGCAACTCCGGCGCGATGAGCGACGCCGAACGACAGGCACTGGAGGTCGAGGGCGCTTCGATCGTGCGGGCCATCGAGCACACCGCAGGCGGCGCGACCTTCGGCGGCGAGAAGCTCTTCGAGAGCGCACTCACCACCGACACAGGGGCCGTTCAAGTGGATGACGGCTCGGGCCAGCAGAAGACCTACACGCTCGCGGACGTTGGGCGCGGACTCAGCCTCACGGCGAATCCCGGTCTCATCGCCCAGATCGCCGACCAGGCCGTCTCTGACATCGCCACCATGCGTGGCGAGATCGGCGCCGCGATCGCCAACGATATCGAGCCCCGCGCTCGGGCCATCGATACCGAGGTCGTCAACCTTGCGCAGGCGCATTCCGATATCGTCGATGCCGACTACGCCCGAGAGACTGCCACCCTCGCCCGAGCGCAAGCGCTCGGTCAGGCTTCGCGCTATCTGCTCGCGCTCGACCAGCGGAACGCCCACTCGGCTGCCGCACTCCTTGCCGGCGCGGCATGATCCCGCCGCTTCAGTTCTGTGACTGATGCCCAGACGGGTGAGGGGCCGCGCTGAACGCTCCGCCCGCCCGCGGCGAGTGGTGAGCGAGCGTGTGTTTCAGGGAACTGGCACCGGCTCCCGAGACGGCAAGGTATCCCTCGGGGTGTAGATCCCGGTCGAACCCGAAGACGCGGACCAGGCCGAGGCACTCCTCGAGGGCAGACCGGGCTCCGGGGCCAGGGAGCGGTCGAAAGCAGGGGGCTTCGCGCGTGGCCGCGGGGCGCGTCTGTTCGATTGCAGGACCCGCGCTCAGGCCGGGCGCTCGGGCAACTCGAACCGCATCGAGACGTTGGTTCCCATCGGCGGATACTTCATGAGGAGTCGGACCCCGCGGAAATCCGCCGGATGACACCCGAGCCTTTCGTAGATCCTCGACACGATCTCCGGATAGCGAGGGTAGAGCGGGGTCGTGACGATGGGAGGCGAGCCCGGGATCGCGTGCGCACGCTCTTCGATCGGGAGGCGACAATGGCTCGCATCGCCGCTCGCCAGGGTGCGCGTTCCGAACGGATCGCCGTAAATCAGCACCTCGGGATCAAACCCCGCCGCCAGGTCCTTGTGCACGAGCACGTCGAGCAACTGCACCTCGACGGGAACTGTGATGGCGGATACAAACTCCCCATGCTGTTCCGTCGCACTCCGATACCTCGCGGATTGTCCCCGCGAGAGATCGCCGAAGAAGCAGTCGAAGGCCGCCATGTTTCCCACCGGCCCGGGGGGCAGCACGTAGTACACACCCTGGGGCGTCGACCGCAGTTCAAACGTGGGCGCCGGCTCGCTCGTGAAACGACGCATGAGCGGCAAGCCTCGCTCCATCTCGTCCGGCTCGAGTGGCTCCCAATCCCCCGTAAAGGGATCGCCCTCGCCCGACCAATCGCGACGGATCGAGATGGGCCAACTCAGCTCCGAGCGCAAACGCCGAAAGCCGATGTACCCGCGCACCAGCGATACGTCCAGCAGCCCCTCGTCCGCCGCGTTTGGCGCCATCACCGCCAGCGTCAACTTGGCCCGCGCCTGCACGCCCCACACGCCGCTGTTTCCCCGGAACGCGATCTTGCGGCTGACCTCCAGCCGTTCCGCCCGATTGGGATTCTGCCCGTCGAGCACCAGCTCAAGCGTCGAACGGTCTCCGACGTGAACCTGCACAACCTGCTCGACCTCGTCGTAGGCGTCGCGTACGCGATCGACGAGGGCCGGGCCCGCGCCCGCCTTTGACATGGCGCCGAGGAAGATCCGCATGCCCGATGCGCCGGGGAGGTGCTGGAGCGCCTCGGAAGCGCCGGAGGCGGCGATGATCTTCGCAACCTTCCAGGTCAGGTTCTTGTTGATGTCGAACGCGCGCGCCACGTCCTGCGGCGCGTCCGAGCTTGCCCCGACAGCCGCGTAGAGCTCCATCAGGGCCGATCGCAGCGCCCCGACGCTCGTTTGACAATCCTGCTCGAACCTGGAAGTGGCGCCCATGATTTTACCGTACATAATACGCACAAACCCACAAAGAGAGTCCTAGCATAGCAGGAGGAGATGATCTTGGACTCGTGGTATCCTATCGCGAAGATTTCCCTGGGGAAAGTTGCAACGAAAGAATCACCGGTATATCCTGTCCCATGTCGGCGACGCTCCCGGTGGGGTCGAGTGCCGCCATACCTCAGTATCCGGATTGAGCACCAATACACAGGAGAGAGCAATGTCCCGTACCACAGCCCAAATTGCTGCGCTCGCAGCGCTGGTCGCCGCCGCCGGCGCCGCCCAGGCCCAGGTCACGTTCGACGTCATCACCGACGGGAGCATCACCGATGTCTCCGCCAACGGCAAGTGGGTTGCTGGCTTCCTGAATAGCGGCGGCGTCTACCGCTGGAGCCAAGCCACCGGCGTTGAGATTCTCGCCAATGACAGCAGCTACAACGGCCTCGCGGGGATCTCCGCCGATGGCTCCCGCGTTACGGCTTCCATCTACGACGGCAACGGTACCGCCGGTCCTGGCGTGTGGACCGAGGGCTCCGGGTGGACCTATCTCGGAGCGATCGCTGGCGGAGGCGTGGCGGGCGAGGATGGTTCCTCGTACGGGATCTCTGACGACGGCACCACCGTCACCGGCCTCGCGTGGCTCGCCAACTACAGGGCCCGCGCCTTCAGCTGGACCTCCGGTACCGGCATGGTCGACCTCGGTTCCTCGTTCAGCGACCGCTCCAGCCGCGGCAGCGCGATCAATGGCGACGGCTCCGTCGTCGGCGGCTTCGACGAGGCCGAGTTCGGCAACCGCCGGCCCGCCGTCTGGGTCAACGGTGTCCTCACGGTGCTCGAGCCGGATGGTGTCGGCGAGATCACCAGCGTGAATGCTGATGGCACGGTCGTCGGAGGCAGCGCCGGCAACGACATCGGTGCCGCGGTCTGGAGCTTCGACGGACTCGCGTGGAACCGCACCGACGTCGGCCTTCTCCCCGGGACCGACCCCTTCCAGCACGATGCCCAGATCCTGGGCATCACACCCGACGGCTCGATGGCCGTCGGCTTCAACGCCTCGGGCTTCGGACCCTTCGCCGACTACAACGGGACCATCTGGACTCCCTCCGACGGCCTCATGAACGTCGAGACCTGGCTGACCGACCACGGCGTCGACTTCGGTGGAATGGACATCCGCGCCCTGACCGGGATCTCCGACGACGGCAAGGTCCTCTACGGCTACGGCTATCTCGGCGGCTTCGCGCCGCAGGGCTTCCGCATCGTGATCCCGGCTCCCTCCTCATTTGCCCTCCTCGGCCTCGGCGGCCTCGTGATTTCGCGCCGCCGCCGCTGATCCGGCCTCTCCCCCTGATTCCGCCTCCTTTGAGGTGTGAAATGCCCGGCACGCCACCCCTCCGGCGTGCCGGGTGTTTTTTCGGACCTTGTGATTCCTCCCCGCGATCTCCTGAGAAGCCTGCACCGTGCCCGGCCTGGGACCGATAGCCCCGGTACCGCCCCGGAGCCAGGCAGACATGATCTCGGCGCTTTCGAGCAATTTCAGCTTCGCCCAGCGAGGGCTCCGCGATGCGCAGTCGATCATCCAGTCGGCCGCCGAAAGGCTGAGCACGGGGAGGCGGATCAACCGCGCTTCCGACGATCCATCTGGCCTTGCCGCGGCCGACCAGCTCACGTCCCGGATCGAGTCGATCAAGCATCAGATCAACAACTTCGACCAGGAGGAAGCGCATCTCGGCGCCAAGGAGGGCGCCCTCTCGGTCGTTTCCGGTCTGTTGAGCGAATTGAACGGGGTCGTCGTGACGGCCGCCAACAGGGGGGCGCTCGCACCGCCGGAACTCGATGGTCTCCAGAGCCAGGCCGACTCGATCATCGAAGCGCTCGACTTCATCTCGAACACCGCGACATTCAAGGGCGAGAAGCTCTTCGAGGGCCTGCTCTCGACCTCGCTCGGTCGCACTTCGGCAACGGTCCGGGGTCAAGAGGACGACGCGAAGATGGTCGATGCGGTGTTGGCCTCGATGCACTCGGGCGGCGTGATGAATCTCCTCAACGGCGATCTCGAGGCCGCGCAGCGGAGCGTGGAGGGCGCGATCGACTCGGTCTCCGGCACCCGCGCCGCGATCGGCTCTCGGATCACGGACCAGATCCAGCACGAGCGCGACGCGCTCCTCAGCGAGCTCGAGAACTCGGAATCGGCCCGCTCGCAGATCGTGGATGCCGATGTGGCGCAGGAGATGGCGAACCTTGTCCGGGGACAGATCCTCCAGCAGGCCTCGATCAGCGCGCTGCTGATCGCCCGGCAGTCGCCCAAGGTCGCCCTCCAACTGCTCTCCACCAATCTGGCCATTTCAAGGCAGAGCTAGCGGGGGCCCGCGGCCGGCTCCTCTGCCCACCGCGCGGGCGCAACGAGAAGGGGCCCCGGCGTGCCGGGGCCCCTCGGGTATTTCTTTGGACCGACTGTCTACTTCTTCATCTGCTCCAGGGAAGCCTTGAACTGCTCCTTCTGGTTATCCGGCGCAAGCTCGGCCGCCTTGGTTTCGGTCGCGATGGCCTTGTCCTTCATCCCGGCCTGGTAATAGGCCCACGCGAGCGTGTCAAGGATCGAGGCCTCCTTGTTGTCCGTCAGCTCCGCGGCCCGCTCGGCGGCCTTGATCGCGAGCTTGGTGTCCCGGTGCTCGATCTTCGCCTCGGGATCGGAGATGCTCCAGGCGACAAAGTTCAGCAGGCCCGGGTTGTCCCAGCCGGCGCCGTCCATCAACTCGGAGGCGAGCTTGGTCGCCTGCTCCATGTTCCCCGACTGGAAGGCCGCCATCATCTCCTGCTGGACTTTCTCGCTCTTGATGTTGTCCACGAAGTTCTTGGCGGCCTTGGCGATGTCCCACTTGCCGGCGACGACCTCCTCGAGCGGCTTGTCGAGCTCCATCGGGTGGCCGATCCACGCGATGTAGCCGCTCTGATCGACGATGAATGCCGTGGGGATGCCGTTCTGGCCGGCCGCGGCCATCCAGTTCTCTGCAATCTTGCCGTTCTGGATGTCCTTGCCCTCGATCTTCTCCTCGACGGCGACCGTGTACTGCATGCGGTCGTTCCCGCCCTTCTTGGTCATGAAGGGCTCGACGTTCTTGGGATCATCCCAGATGTTCACGCCGATGACCGTCACGCCCTTGTCCTTGTATTCCTTTTGCAGTTCGCTGACGTGCGGCATCCCCGCGATGCAGGGCCCGCACCAGGTGGCCCAGCATTCGACGACATACACCTTGCCGTCCTCGAAACCGGTGACGGGCTCGCCCTTCACCCACGACGCGATCGAGAGCTCCGGGGCCCGGTCGCCCACCATGAGCTTGCCGACCCGCTCCACGCTCACGCCCGGCGCACGCTCGGGCTTGGGCTGGGCTTTCTGCGCCATCGCCGGGGCGCCGGCCATCACGAGCATCGCCGCCGCGGCGCAGATGGTTCCTCGAAATCTCATCGGGCTGTCTCCATTCTGGGCAGGTGGCACTGCCCGACGTGTCCGCTCCGGGGGCGCCCACGCGGGGCCCGCCGCTACAAGTGTCCAACTCATCCGCGGCCGGGGAGTTCCCGCGCCGCCCAGTATCCTTGACCCGGTGACGACCCGGCGTGGGCCCGAAGCCCCGTCGAACCGGTGCCAAACTCTCCCACCCGACCCCCGCATCCCAAACTGGCGGGGCGTCCCGCCAGTATCTCCCACAATGCCCCACGCGACAACCGAGACTCTCGCCCAGACTGAACAAACCCCGGATCACTCCCTATTCGTGCGCTTTGTCGCCGGACGCGACGTCGGCTGCCCGGTCTGCGACTATTCGATCCGCGATCTCACCGGACCCACATGTCCGGAGTGCGGCTGCGCGCTCGAACTCCGCGTCGGCTCCCCCCACCTCCGCACCGGGGCCTGGGTCTTCGCCATCGTTTCTTTCGCCCTCGCGCTCGGCTTCGACGGCGTGGTCTCGATCATGTTCACCGCCATGCTCGTTCTGAACCCCACGCAACGCTGGGAGCCTATCGGCATGGTCACGCTCTTCTTTCTGCTGGCGGCCTCGATGCTGGCGGGGGTTCTGCTGCTCGTCCGCAGGCGCACCCTCTGGGCCCGCCGCCCACTCCGGCAACAGTGGGCGATCGCGATCGCGATCTTTCTGATCGTCGGTCTGCTTCACGCCGCCGTCGGGGGGGTGTTCGTCCTCACGGTCGGCGGGGCCAAGGCAAAGGGCCCCGCGCCAAGCGCGGGGCCCTCCAGTTCCTGAATCGGTTGGTCGGCCGAGGCCCGGCTTACTCGACGAACAGCTTGCCCGACTTCGCGGCCGCGATGAGCACGTCCGCCACCTCGGGCCGGCTGAATTCGACCGGCGGGCGTTCGCCCTTGAAGAGCAGTTCGCGCACCGCGGTGCCGGACAGGTTGATGATGTCGCCCTCGATCTTGGGGAAGGTCTTGCCCGAGACCATGCCGCCGTAGGCCTTGCTGTAGCCGGTGTGCTCGAACTTGAGGGGGGCGATGCCCAGGGCCACCAGGTCGATCTCGTCGAAAATCTTCTGGGCGTCGTAGGTGCCGTAGTAGTTGCCGACGCCGGCGTGGTCACGCCCGACGATGAAATGCGAGCAGCCGTAGTTCTTCCGCATGACGGCGTGGTGGATCGCCTCACGGGGCCCCGCGTAGCGCATGGCCGCGGGGAGCACGGTCACCATCGTGGTGGCGGGATTGAAGTACTTTTTCACGAGGGCGTCGATCGCCTGCATGCGGACGTCGGCGCGGATGTCGCCCTTCTTCGTCTCGCCCACGAGCGGGTGGATCAGGAGGCCGTCGGTGATCTCCTGCGCACACTTGATCACGTACTCGTGCGCCCGGTGGATCGGGTTGCGCGTCTGGAAGGCGACGACGGTCTTCCAGCCGTGCTTCTCAAAGGCGGCGCGGGTCTGGGCCGGCGTCAGGCGCTGCTCGAGGAATGCCTCGGGGCCCTGCGGGTCTACGCAGAGCGTGAGCACCTCGACGGGGCCGGACAGGCACGTGTCGCCCTCGGCGAGCACCTGGGCCGCGCCCGGGTGCGCCGGGTCCTCGGTGCGGAACACACTGGGCACCTCGAGCTTCTTGTCGTGGGCGAACTGCTCCTTGACCGTCATGACGCCCTGCAGGACGCCGTTGGGGGCGTAGAGCGCGACATGACTCCCGACGCTCGGCGCGTCGGCCTTGTTCACGCTCAGCAGGATCGGGATCGACCAGGGCTCGCCGGTCGAGAGCCGCATGTTCTTGCACACGCTCTGGAAGTCCGCCTCGCCCATGAATCCCTTCAGCGGGCTGTAGCCGCCGTTGGCGATGAGCTCCAGGTCGCAGGACTGCTTCGCGGTCAGGTTGATGCGCGGCATCCCCTGGGCCTGCGCTTTCAACGCACCGGCACGCACATCATCCACCAGACAATTCACCAACGTGCCGCCGTGCGGCTGGATCAGGCCCTTCATCGAAGCTCCTCCGCCAGTCATCCCGATTGCGAGTTCCCACCCGGTTCGCGGCGCGACGCCGCGGGGGGACAAGTCTAGTCCGCCCCCGGCCAAAAACCCACCTCTATCATTCGGCGGCGGAAACCCATGAATTCAGCAACTCCACCCCGGGTGCTCATCGTCGGCGGCGGCTTCGGCGGCCTCAATGCCGCCCGTGCCCTCCGCCGCGCCCGGGCCGACATCACGCTGCTCGACCGGCGGAACCACCACCTCTTCCAACCCTTGCTCTACCAGGTGGCCACGGCCGCGCTCAGCCCAGGCGACATCGCCGCCCCGCTGCGCAAGATTCTTGAACGCCAGCGCAATTGCTCGGTCTATCTCGGCGAGGCCGCCGCGATCGATCTCGATGCCAGACGCCTCACCCTCTCAGATCAGCGAACCCAACTTGAGTACGACTACCTCGTCCTCGCGGCCGGCGTGCGTACCGCCTACTTCCACCACGACGAATGGGCCGCCCTCGCCCCCGGGCTCAAGACCATCGACGACGCCACCGACATCCGACGCCGATACCTCCTCGCGTTCGAGCAGGCCGAACTCGAGCGCGACCCCGACGCCCGGCGACGCGTGCTCACCTTCGCCGTCGTCGGTGCGGGGCCCACGGGTGTCGAGATGGCCGGGGCCATGATCGAGCTGGCCCGGCAGACCATGCGCCGCTCCTTCCGCCACCTCGATACCCGCGACGCGCGGGTGATCCTGATCGATGGCAACGATCGCGTCCTCACCGCCTTCCCCAAAAGCCTCTCCCAACGTGCCCAACGAGACCTCGAGCGGCTCGGTGTCGAACTCCGCCTCGGCGAACGCGTTGTCGAAGTCTCCGACCGCGGCCTGACGCTTCAGCGCGCCGATGGCCAGCGCACCGAGATCGAAACGCCCAACATCATCTGGGCGGCCGGTGTCGAGGCGGTACCCCTGACCCTCCACGCCGCGGAGCCGGTCGAACTCGACCGACACGGGCGGGTCAAGGTCAACCCCGACCTCTCGATCCCCCACCACCCAGAAGCGTTCGTCGTCGGAGATCTCGCCGAGGCCTTCAGCGCACCCCGGCGCCAACGAGCCCCGAGCACCGGCGAGCGGGGCAGCCCCGTCCCGGGTGTCGCCCAAGGCGCCATTCAAATGGGCAAGCACGCCGGACACCTGATTGCGCGGGAGATCGCGGAGGGAACCACGCCGGGCTCCTCTCCCCGCGCCTCCTTCCACTACGTCGATAAGGGCGAACTCGCCACCATCGGGCGTGCGCGAGCCGTCGCCCAGGTCGGGCGCCTTGAATTCGCCGGCTTCCCCGCTTGGTTCCTCTGGGCAACTGTCCACATCATGTACCTGATCGGCTACCGGTCTCGGCTGATCACGATGCTGCAGTGGGTCTGGCTCTACTTCTGCTATGACCGCGGCGTCCGCCTGATCACCGGACGTGACGCGCTGCCCCACCCGAACCAGCCGCCGCGAGATCCGCCCCGCTAGCCTCGATCCCGACGATGCTCGATCTACCGGCGATCCAGTTCCTCGCTTTCTCAGTGCGTCGTTTCGGCACTACTCCACGGCCAGCCTCGCACTCACGAGCCCCCGCAGCTTTCCTACGGCAAACCCTGTCGACTCATCTCCTAGATGCCAGTTGGCCGGTGCCGCCCGAACCTCCGTCGCCATTCGATCCGGGGGCCTGTGGCAGGCCTGACATCGCACCTTCATCATGATCGGACGCAAGGCGCGGAGTTCGCGTGTGCCATCAGCGCCCGCCCTCACGACGCTGTCGGCGCGCGGCGACGTCCGTCGGGTCTGTACCCCTGGGTGTCGCGCCCCCACTTCCGCCGTCAGTGCCAGCGCCCGCTCCGAGCACACCAGGACCGCCTCTCCCGGCCCCTCCCGCGGCATCGCCTGCTGGAGTGGCGGGAGCAGCGTTCCAGTCGGTTCGTCCGCGGCCGCTCCCGCGCCGGCGTCGGCCTCGGCCCACCCAGGCGACTCCTCTGCCGACGTCAGAAACCCATCGACCAGTGCCGAACCGATGCCGATAACCACGGCCATGCGCCGCGCTCCCGCCGCAACACCTCCTGGGGAAGGCCCCCATCACTTTGTTCCTTGGGCCCCCTCGCCTACACTCGGTCCCCGCATTTCCACGCAGTTTCGCGCACTTTCCGACCCGAAGGGAGCTCGCAGCCATGACGCAGGTGAAGGCCACCAACATCCACTACCACGAGGGCAACATCACCCGCGACGAGCGCTGGAAGGCGCTCGGCGTCAAGGGCGCCACCATGTGGTTCACCGGTCTGTCCGCTTGCGGCAAGAGCACCATCGCGTGCGCCCTGGAGCAGGCGCTGGTCAACCAGAAGGTCCCTTGCTACCGCCTCGACGGCGACAACATCCGCTTCGGCCTCAACAAGAACCTCGGCTTCTCGGCCGCGGACCGCGAGGAGAACATCCGGCGCATCGGCGAGGTCTCCAAGCTCTTCGCCGACGCTGGGATCCTGACCCTCTCGAGTTTCATCAGCCCCTACACCAAGGACCGTGACGCCGCCCGCGCCATGCACAAGGATGCGGGCATCGATTTCATCGAGGTCTTCGTGGACACCCCCATCGAGGTCTGCGAGAAGCGCGACCCCAAGGGTCTCTACAAGAAGGCCCGCGCCGGCGAGATCAAGGGCTTCACCGGAATCGACGACCCCTACGAGGCCCCGACCAACGCCGAACTGATCATCAAGACCGCCGAGCACGACCTCGAGGCATGCGTGAAGCAGTGCCTGGACTGCCTGGCGAAGCGAGGGTTGATTAGTCTGGCTTGAGGGAGTCCAAAGCAGCAGATCAGCAAGTCAGCGATGGGAGCCAGGGCGGACCGGGGGATCGCACGGGGAGACCGCAGGACGATTTCCTTGCGCGCGTGGAGACTCTCTGCGACCGCGTCCTCGATGTGACCGATGCCCTCGCACCGTCACGGTGTCCGCGCGAGGTGCTGGAGCAGATCGCCGCGAGCGGCACATCACCGGGGGCGAATACCTTTGAGGCCGCGGAAGCCATGGGCCGCGCCGACTTCCTCAAGACGCTTGCCATCGCCCAGCAGGAACTCAGCGAGACTCGGTTCTGGCTCCGCCTCGTCGCTCGCCGGCAGCGGATCCCAGCCGAGCGGCTGGGCCCACTCCAAGCCGAGGCCGACGAGCTCCGCCTCAACATCGGCTCGATCGTCGCCCGAACCCGGAAGCCCTCCACATGACCCCCTTTGCTCCAGGGATTTGCTGCTTTGCTGGTCTGCCGCTTTGCTGCTTTCCCTCGCTTCCGACCTAGTCTTCCCCCATGCCCGACCACTCCACGCTCGCCGCCGCCGCCACCCACGCCGTCTCCCTCGCCGCCGCCGTCTGCCGCGAGGTCCAGCGCGCTCTCGAACAGGTCAAGGCGATTACCAAGGACGACAAGTCCCCCGTCACGGTCGCCGACTTCGCCAGCCAGGCGATCGTCGCCAAGGTCCTCACCGACAAGCTGGGCAAGGTGATATTGGTCGGCGAGGAGGACTCCAAGTGGCTCCGCGAGGACGGCCATGCTCCGCACCGGGCCGCCACGCTGGCGGCGCTGCAGACCGTCTGGGAAGAGGCCACCGAGGACGACCTTCTGGAGGCCATCGACGTCGGCTCGGGCGACACCCACCACAACGGCTTCTGGACCCTCGACCCCGTCGATGGCACCAAGGGCTTCCTCCGAAACCAGCAGTACGCCATCGCCCTGGCCTATATCGAGCGCGGCCGCCCGGTCGTCGGCGCCCTCGCCTGCCCCAACCTCGCCCGGAACTTCAACGCCGACTTCAACCACCCGGATCGCCACGGCACCATCTACACGGCGATTCGGGGGCTCGGTGTCGGCGAGACCCCCGCCGACGACCCTGGCGCCAAGCCCGTGACCATCAAGCGGCTCGACCACGAAGAGGGCCAGCCCATCGCCATCTGCGAATCCGTGGAGAGTTCGCACTCCAAGCAGGACGACACCGCCCGCATCACCGGCTACCTTGCCGGCCACGGCCACCCCGCCGGCGAACCCGCGCGGCTCGACTCCCAGGCCAAGTACGCCGTCACCGCCCGCGGCCAGGCCGACGCCTACCTCCGGTTGCCCACCCGCAAGGACTACGTCGAGCGCATCTGGGACCACGCGGCCGGGAGCCTCGTCGCCATCGAGGCGGGCTGCTCCGTCACCGACATCTTCGGCAACGAACTCGACTTCTCCCACGGACGCGGCCTTGAGAAGAACAAGGGTGTCATCTGCGCCCCGCCCCGCGTCCACGGCCTCGTCATCGGCGCCGTCGAGGCCCTCGGCATCGGCAATGACGCGTGATCGATCCCGGCCCTGTGCCCGGCCCAATCGCTCGGGGCGGTCGGCTGGCTCCGGAAGCGCCGGGGCATGCATGGGCTCGCCCAAGTGCGCCGGGTGTGAGTGGCAGCCGCGGACAGACTCCCGTGTGATCGTTTGAAGTCACCCTTGAGCCGTCCCGGCTGATCGGCGACAATGCAGGCGCGGTGGGCCCCGGCGGGGGTCCCGTCCCTCAACGCCGACCGGAGCCGCCATGCTCAAGCCGCGCACGATCCTCGCCGCCCTCATCCTCGGCGGACTCCTCGCGGCCACAGCAGCCGCGGCGCACCCCGACCTCGGGGAGCGGATCACCCACGTCACCAGCCAGATCGCCGCCAACCCCGAGAACCCCTCGCTCTGGATCCGGCGGGGCCGCCTGTTCCGCGACAACCGCGAATGGGAGAGGGCCCTCGCGGATGTGGACCATGCTCTCGAACTCGACCCCGGGATAGAGGCGGCCCAACTTCTCCGTGTCGCGGTCCTGGTGCAACTCGACCGCCCGGGAGAAGCCCTCGCCGGTGCCGACCGGTACCTCGACCAACACGCGGACGATCCCGAAGCGCTCGTGCTCCACGCGCGGGCGCTCGTTGCACTCGGCCAGCCGCGCACCGCCGCGGCAGATCTCGACGCCGCGATCCGGCGCATGGAGCATCCCGCGATCGATCTTCTGGTGGAGCGCGCGCGGACCCTTGCCGCCGGCGAAGGGGGCGACCTCGATGCCGCGCTCAAGAGCCTCGACGAGGCCGCCGGGCTCGTGGGGCCTGTCATCAGCCTGCGACTCGAGGCCGTCCGGCTCGCTCACGCGGCTGGGCGTGACGACCTAGCCCTGCCGCGCCTCGATGACCTGATCGAAGTGACTCCGAGCCCCGCCCGCCTGCTCGGGATGCGGGGCGCGATGCTGTGCGGCGCTGGCCGGCTGGATGAGGGCGCGGCGAGCTTTGAGCGGGCGCTCGGCGCGATCCTGGCCCTTGCCCCCGCGCCCGGCTGCGCCCGGGTCAGGCCGCGCTGCGAGCGCGGCTCGTCAGCGCCCTCGAGTCCGCAGAAACCGGGCTCGTCCCGACGGACGAGACCCTCGAAGCCCTGATGGAACCCACAAGCTCCGGAGACCAGCCATGACGGCATCCTGCGAGATCACCGCGACGATCGTCGCCCTGCTCTCCGTGTTCTCTGCGCCCGCACTCGGCGCTTCGGATGTGCTGGTCGCCAAGGGTTCGACATGGTCCTATCTCGACGACGGCTCCGACCTGGGCGCCGCCTGGACCCAGCCCGGCTTCGAGGACGCCGCATGGGCCGCCGGGCCGGCGCAACTCGGCTACGGCGATGGCGACGAGGCCACGGTCGTCTCCTACGGCGGCAACTCGTCGAACAAGTTTATCACGACCTACTTCCGCCGGCATTTCACCGTCGCCGACCCCGGCGCCTACGCCTCGCTTGAGATCTCACTCCTCCGCGACGACGGCGCCCTGGTGTACGTGAACGGCGTGGAGGTCGCCAGATCCAACATGCCCTCGGGGATCATCAACTCCCTCACACGGGCGTCTTCGGCCGTGGCCGGGGCCGACGAATCGGCCTTCTTCCCCTTCTCGGCGCCGCCCGGCATGCTGGTCGCCGGTGACAACGTGATCGCGGTCGAGATCCATCAGTCCGGCCCCACCAGCTCCGACATCAGCTTCGACGTGGAGCTGGTCGGCTCGGACGGCGCCCCCGTCCTCACACGCGGCCCTTACCTGCAGATGGCCACGCCCGACGAGATGACCCTGCGTTGGCGCACCAATACGCCGGCCGACTCCGTCGTCCGCTACGGCGACGCACCCAACCACTTGACCGAATCGGGCAGCCTCCCGGCGCCGCCCACCGAGCACGAGGTCCGCGTCCAGGGCCTCGCGCCCGGAACACGCTCCTACTACCAGATCGAGTCGGGCGGCGCCTTCCTCGCCGGCAACGACGCGGATCACTTCTTCACGACGAGCCCCGTCCCCGGCTCGACGGGGCCGGTCCGGGCCTGGGTGATCGGTGATTCGGGCACGGCGGACAACAACGCCCGCGCCGTGCGGGATGCCTATCTCACCTACGCGGCGGCGCACCCGGCGGACCTGTGGCTGATGCTCGGCGACAATGCCTACGACGACGGCCTCGACTCGGAGTTTCAGGCGGCGGTGTTCGACATGTATCCGATGGTGCTCCGCTCCACGCCGCTCTGGCCGACGCTGGGCAACCATGACGGCCACTCGGCCGATTCGGCGACCGAGTCGGGCCCCTATTACGACAACTTCACGCTGCCCCGCGCCGGCGAGGCCGGGGGTGTCGCCAGCGGAACGGAGGCGTACTACTCGTTCGACTATGCAAACATCCACTTCGTGTGCCTGGAATCATACGAGACGGACCGCTCGGTGGGCAGCCCGATGCTGACCTGGCTCCAGGCCGATCTGGACGCGACGAGCCGGGACTGGATCATCGCGTTCTGGCACCACCCGCCCTACACGAAGGGGTCCCACAACTCAGACACCGAGATCGAGCCGATCGAGATGCGGCAGAACGTGCTGCCGATGCTCGAGGCCGCGGGCGTGGACCTGGTGCTCTGCGGGCACAGCCACTCGTACGAACGGTCCTATCTCCTGGACGGCCACTACGGGACCTCGGACACGCTCAACGCCGAGACGATGATTCTCGACCACGGCGATGGGCGCGAGGACGGCGACGGGGCGTACGTCAAGTCTGTGCTCGAGGACAGGATCCACCGCGGCGCGGTCTACGCCGTCGCCGGCTCCTCGGGCCAGACGAGCGGGGGCTCATTGAACCATCCAGCGATGTTCGTTTCGTTCAACGAGCTGGGCTCCATGGTGCTCGACATCGAGGGCGAGCGCCTGCACGCCGAGTTCCTGACGGGCGCCGGACAGGTCCATGATTCCTTTACGATCCTGCACCGGGCGTGCGTGGCCGATATCAACGGCGATGGCGTGGTCGACACCCGGGACGTGGTCGCGTTCCTGAACCTCTGGGCCGCCGGCGACTCGCGCGCAGATTTCAACGGAGATGACGCCATCGATAGCCGCGACCTCATCGCGTTCCTCAACGCGTGGGCAGGGGTCTGCTGAGGCTCGCGACGCGACCAGCCGCGGCGGGGAAGTCGCGCGTGTTGACGGTCAGATCGCCGGAGTCGGCGGCGGGTCGATGGATCGGGAGGTAGCCGGTGCGTTCCGGAGCGGCTCAGTGCTCGCCCGCAATCGCCCGTGCCTGAACCAGCCAGTTGGGCGGGTGGCTGCCGTCACTCGGCTCCGGGGCGCCCCGATCCCGAGCTTCTCGCACCACGTCGAGGCAGCGGCGGGCATACTCGGCGGCGTGGATCCCGTCCTTGGTGGCGAGCGCGTTGGTTGCCCGGAAGCACCAGATCTCGGCGATTCGCAGGAGTATGTCGGTGCGGGCCGGGTTCTCGGCGGGGAGGGCGGCGGCGGCGTTGAGGGCCGCGGCCGCCAGATTCTCGGCTTCGGCAAACCTTGTTTCGACATGGCGGAGGTAGCCGACGATCCAGAGGCCCTCGGCGTCGGCCACGACGAAGGCGACGCGGTGCGGCGACGCGAGGATGAGCCGGCGTCCGAGGTCGAGCGTGGGCTCTACAAGCTCGTCGGCACGCTGGAACTCGCGGGACTTGGTATAGAACCTGAGCAGCCGCTGGTGGGCGGTGTGAAGATTGAGCAGGGATACCTCGCGCGCCGGGTCGATCTCCAAGAGGTGCTTCGCCCGGCCCAACCGGCGCAGGAGAAGGGCTTCGACGGCTTCCGGCGACTCTCGCTCGCTGACGAAGCTCTCCAGCCGATCGTCGCTCCAGCAGAGATCGTCGAGCAGGCCGACGCTGTCGGGGTGGGACGCCAGCAGCGACTCGAGGCGCTGGGCTGCGGCGGCGTAGAAGGCGTACGCGGCGTCGCGCCCTTCCCGGGCCGCGGCGAGATCACCACGCTTGATGGTGGCCACGACGGCGGCGCGGGCGAGTTCCAGGTTCTCGGGTCGGCCGGCGCTGAGGGCGGCGAGTTCCGCCTCGACGCCGACCCTCATGCCGTCGCACCGCTCGAAGTCGCCCTGCTCGAAGAGGATGTCCCCCTTCTCGCCGAGCAGGCGCGCGCGGGCCTCGCGGAGTTCCGGGTCCTCCGGCATCGAACGGAGCACCCGGTCGGTGCGATCGAGCAGGCTGTCGATGAGTTTGAGGCGGGCCTCGCCGGTGCCGGAGAGCTGGCCGAGCTGGGAGACGACGTCCACCACAGTCCCGGCGAGCATCGCTCGCTGGTCGCGGAGGTCGGCCCAGAGGAGTTGGCGCGAGACGGCCGCGAGCGAGCCGAGGGTGATGATCGCGCCGAGCGCGAGGGCGGCGCCCGTCGCGGTCCATGGTCTTCGCCGGAGGAATCGGAGCGTGGCATACGCCGGCGACCACCGCCGGGCCTGCACGGGCTCGCGATGGAGGCAGCGGCGGAGGTCCTCTGCGAGGTGGGCCGCCGAGGGGTACCGATCGCCGGGTCGCTCGGCGGTGGCCCTGGCCGCGATAGCCTGCAGATCGCGTCGATGCGTTCGGGGCAGCGTGGCAAGCGAGCCGCGGGCGTCAGGAGAAGCGTGCGGGGCCAGGGTCGTCGCCACGAGCACACCGAGCGAATACACGTCGGTCGAGGCGTCAACGGTTGCCCCCTGCAACTGCTCGGGGCTCATGAAGCCCGGCGTGCCGATCGCCTGCCCGTCGAGGGTGAGCTGGGTGCCGAGGTCTTCGCTGAGCAGCTTGGCCACACCGAAGTCGATGACCTTGGGGCGCGGCGCTGTGCCCCCCTGGGACGGGAGCACCAGCACGTTGCCGGGCTTGATGTCGCGGTGGATCACGCCGGCCACGTGCGCGTGATGCACGGCGTCGCACACCTGCGCCAGGAGTTCCAGCCGCTCGTCCAGCGAAAGGCCCGCCGCGGCCTGATCGATCGGGAGCCCCCGGAGCAGTTCGAACGCCAGGTAGGGCTGGCCGTTGTCGGCCACGCCGACGTCGAGGAGCTGAGCGATGCCCGGGTGGCGGAGTCGGAGCAGGGCCCGCGCCTCACGCTCAAACCGAGCGCGGGCCGAGCGCGAGGAGGGCGCCCAGCGGAACAGCTTCAGAGCCACCTCACGCTCGACCGGCCCCTCCTGCACCGCGAGGAGCACCTCGCCGGACATGCCCCGTCCGAGGCGATCGACGATCCGGTAGCGGCCGACGCGTCCGGGCGGGGGCTCTTCCTGGGAACTCTCCAGGCGCGAGAGCGCCTCGTGGAGATCGAACGCGGGCTCTTCGAGCCGGTCGTCGACCCCGATCGCGAGCATGGCGGCCACCGACGATGCGACCAGCGGATCGCCCGTCCTCAGTTCGCGGAGCCGGTCCTCGCGCTGCGCGGGCCCGAGCGGCTCCAGGTCGAGGTATGCCCGACGGATATGCGCGAACTGGTCGGGGGTTGGCTCGGGGCTAGGGGTGGTCATGGGAGAGTCGCGAGAGGAGCCACGCTCGGGCCGTGGCCCAGTCCTGGCGCACCGTCCGGGTGGTGACGCCAAGGCGGGCGGCGATCTCGGCGTCGCCCAACCCTCCGAAGTAGCGCATTTCGCAGACCTGCGCGGAACGAGGATGGAGTTTGTTGAGCAAATCGAGTTCGCCCTCGAGAGCGATGGCTTCGTGCGCCCAGCGGTCCAGCCCCGGGGCCTCACGCAGCCCATCGTCGGTCCCGGGCTTCCCCGCGCCCCGCTTCTGGGCGAGGTGGCGGCGGGCGTGGTCGACCAGCACCCGGCGGATCGTGCCGGCGGCCAGGGCGAGGAAGGCCTCGCGGTCCGAGGTGTCGAGCGTGCCGGACTGGGTGAGACGGATCCAGGCCTCGTGGACGATGGCCGTGGGCTGGAGGGTGTGGCCGGGGCGCTCGGAGCGGAAGTAGACGGCCGCGAGGACCCGGAGTTCGTCGAGGAGTCGGTCAGACCACGGTGGCGAGGCCTCTCGCGGCTGGTCTGGCGGGTTGGCTGCGGATTCCACGGTTCGCCCCACTGGTTTTGTCCCAATGTACCGGGGCCTCAATCTCGACAGAAACCCTTCACTCCAGTTCCGCGCCGGGCGGCGTTCCGCGCTCAGGTGGGGGACACAGGGCGTGCGCCCTCGCCCGACGCCCCCTATCCCCGCCGGAGTCCGACCCAGGAGAGATCGCATGCCAGTCCGTCGCCCAAACACAAGCCGTCTGACCCGCCCGGGCCGGTCCCTGTTCCTCGCTGCGGCCGCCGGGATGGCCCTGTCATCCGCCGGTGCGCACGCGCAGACGACGCTGCGGTATGTCGGCGCTTCGGGCGGGCTGTGGTCGGCGCCCACGAACTGGAACCCCAACGGCGTGCCGGCGAACGACGGGGGGAATACGTACAACGTGATCCTGCCGACAAACCTCGCGGTGAAATTCGACCTGCCCGCCCCGACGGCGATCACCGGGGCAAGCTTTGAATCGGGCTCGTCGATTACCTTGACCGACACCTCGCTCGAGGTGCTCGGCGTGGCGATTCTGGAGAACACCGCCGTGATTGCGAGCGGCGCCGGCTCGTCCTTTCTGACAAACGCCCCCTTCGCGACCGGAAAGAACCAGCGACTCTTCGCCTCCGATGGCGCCATGGTCCTGCTCGATCTCCCGAGTTATCAATGGACGAATCTCAGCTGGAACTCTACGACGCTCTTGCAGTCCTCCGGGCCGGGCTCGCTGCTTGACCTCTCGAGCATGACGCTTGTCGATGCGTCGGTGTCGACCTCCGGCGGCAGCCAAGTGTACTCAATTATCGCATTGAATGAGGGGTTGATCGATCTGTCGAACGTCACCACACTGAAGGGCGCCGGCGGTGACGAGTGGCTCCGGCTGCGCGTCGAGTCCAGAGGGACAATCGATCTCTCGAAGCTCAATCAGACCCCTTCTGGTCGGACATGGTTCGAGCTTGTCGATGGCGATCTTGAGTTGCCCAACCTCGTCAGCGCACTGAGCACCAACTTTGATGTCAAGCCCGATCATGTTCTCGCCTTGCCGTCGCTCACCGCTGCTCGGTACGGCTATCTCACAATGTCGCCGAAAGGGACGATCAACGCGCCACATCTCACCGACGTGACCGGCACATATGCCTACCTGACTCCAACTCGTTATCTGAACACTCCGCAGTTTACGCAGATCGATAACGCCCACTTTGATGTCGCGGAGGGCGGCCTATTGAAGGTCGCTGACTTGAACTACTACTGGAACCTTGTGAACGTGGCCTCAACAACACTGATGTCGTCTTCCGACCAGGGCTCGCTCCTGGATCTTTCCAGCATCACGCTCATCGATGCCTCGGCGTCGATCTCCGGCGGCACCCAGGTGTACTCCTTCATTGCCTCGACCAATGGCGCCATCGACCTCTCCAACACCACCACGATCAAGGGCGCAGGCAACGACGAGTGGCTGAGGTTTCGGGCGGAGTCAGGGGGCATCATCGACCTCTCCAGCCTCTCGCAGATTACTGCGGGCAACACATGGTTCGACCATGTCGATGGACAACTCCTGCTCCCCTCGCTCGCATCCGTCGTCAATACCAACTTCGACGTCAAGCTCTTCCATTCGCTGGAGTTGCCGTCGTTGACCTCTGCGCACGGATCGACCTTTACAATCGCATCCGGCGGCATGATCAATGCACCCAAGTTGACAGATGTCTACGGCTCCTACGTCTACCTGACCCCTTCGAGGTTCTTCGACACGCCGCTGTTCACACAGATCGACAACGCCCGGTTGGCCATCGCGGAGGGCGGGTATCTCGGGGGCGGCCACACGGACTACATCTGGAACCTGGTGAACGTGGGCTCAACAAACCTGATGTCGTCTTCCGACCAGGGCTCGCTCCTGGACCTTTCCAGCATCACGCTCATCGATGCCTCGGCGTCGATCTCCGGCGGCACCCAGGTGTACTCCTTCATTGCCTCGAACAATGGCGCCATCGACCTCTCCAACACCACCACGATCAAGGGCGCAGGCAACGACGAGTGGCTGAGGTTCCGATCCCAGATCGGCGGGCGCATCGACCTCTCGACCCTCAACCACACCGCCGGGCGCCTCTGGCTCGACCTCACCGATCCGGACAGCCAGATCGTCGTCACCAGCGATATCTCCCTCGGTGTCGTGGGCGGCGCCGCGGCCCTCAGTGTTGCCAACCTCGGCGAGCTGCACGTCGGCGGCGACTTCATCCACAAGATCACCGCCGAGACGAGCCACACCACCAAGGGCGGCACGGTCTTCATGGACGGATCGGGCGTCCAGCAGTTCGAGGTCGCCGGCACCGACATCGGTCTGCCCAACGACACCATCCTCAACAACTTCGACTGGGGCGCCATGGTCGTCGGGCGCGACGGGCAGCCCACGATCGTGGAGCTCGTCGATACCCAGAACAACGGCAACCGGGGCGGAGGCGGCGAGCCCGAGGCGCTCTACCTCTCCGGCTTCCCGCAGGGCGAGGACGGGCTCACGATCAAGCCCGACTCGGTGCTTGTGCTGAACGGGATCCAGGCGTATGTGGGCACGGTGGACGGCTGGGTGCATCTCAACGCGCTCTTCGGTGCCGGCGAATTCCGCATTCCCTACGGGCAGGGGTACATCCAGCTCTCGCGGTGCCTGGCCGACTGGAACAGCGACGGCGAACTCGACATCCAGGACTTCATCGCGTTCCTGAATTCCTGGGCCGCGGGCGACGCCTCGGCCGACCTCACGGGCGATGGTCTCGTCGACACCCGCGACTTTGTCGAATTCCTGAACGCGTGGGCGGGCGGGTGCTGAGCGACGAGGCAAAGGACCACACGGTCCGAACACCACCCGATCGCCCTCATCCCCGCGGTATGTGAGCCCTTCGCCCCTTGCCCCAAAGCCACTCCTGGATCTGGCCGATGGAACCGAACGGTCTGCGCTGCGCTATCGGACTCATGAGGCCGCCGGGCTTCGACCGGCGCTCTGAGGAGGGGATCAAGTGGATACCTCGCACACCAGAAGGCGCGCCCGAGCCCTCGGAGCCGCGCTCGTAGCATCCCTCGCATGGGCCGCCGCGGCCCTCGCGGGGCTTGACGTCCGCACGCCGGTCGTCTGCATGCCGATGGGGGCTGTCGCGCTGGACTCGGAGGGCCACGCCGGGCCGCTCTACTGGCCGACCGATCCCACCGCCACGCGTGTCTTCATGCCGCTCATCGCCTCGGTGGGAGCCGCGTCGGTCTCCGTGGTGCCCGATCCGGCCGATCCGACTCGCCGGCTGGCGGGCGCGTTTCTTGAGCAGCCCAACTCGGCCTACCGCGTGTTCTACTCCGTGGGCAACGGCGTGGAGGACGCGACGGTCGAGACGCCGCGTGCCTTCTGGTTCGAGTCCACCTTCCGGTTCGATTACAGCGGCGAGATGGGGGCGGCGACCGACCGGCTGGCATTCCTCGACTTCCGCGATGAGGCGGGCGGAAGGGTGCAGCTGCGCCTCCGCGGCGGGTCGCCCCCCGCGTGGCAGCTCGTCAATCTCTCGGGCACGCCGCTGCCCGCACCGGGCACGCTGCTGCTGGGTAACGTGCCCCAGCCCGGTCGGCTGTACGCGTTCCGGCTCCAATGGACGTCGGCCTCCGCGCCCGACGGGAGCGACGGCGTGCTGCGGCTCGTGACGATCGATGTCGACTCGGGCTCGGTGCTCGATGACACCACGATCCCCGGCTGCACAATCGGAGCATTCCAGGGGTTTACGCTGCAGAACGCCAACTCGGGATCTGGTATCGCCTCGGCGCAGATCCTGTGGGACCATGTAACCTACTCGGCCATCCAAAGCCCGGGGGACATGGGTTCGCCATCGACCTGGGCTTCCGCTTACAGGATCGCACCGCCCACGATCGGGGCGCAGCGGAGCACGCCGGGCTCGGGAGACCGCATCGAGGTCCGGGCGCTGGCGGCATGGCCCGATTCGGACCTGGGCGACCGCCTGACGGCGGGATCCGCGGCCGTCACGCTCCAGTACCGCCGTCTCGGCGACGCGGGCTGGATCGATGCCGGGCCCGCCCTCGACGCGCGGGAAAGCGAGTTCGGCCTGGTGAGCGAGACGATCTCGGGCCTGACGCCGCTCACGAACTACGAGTTTCGGGCGCGGTACAGCCGCGACGGCGTCCCGCCGGTGGCATCGCGCTCGGCGATCGTGCGGACTCTCTCGGCGGACACGGGCGAACCGGGGACGATCCGGCTGGGCTCGTATTCGTGCGTCAGCGCGAAGAAGGCTCCGACCTATGCCCCCGAGACGCTGGCCCGGCTCGGGGCCGACGAGGTCCAGTGCCTCGGCGATATCTCGTACACCAACACGGATATGGGCTACAACCGAGGGCTGGAGTACTTCGCCTATGGCGACTTCACATCGCGTCGTCTCGAGTGGTACCGATTGCTCTTCGTGCAACTCCTCGGCCCGACGATGGCGCAGGGCGCCGCGGCAGATGCCACGCACTGGATCATGACGGATGATCACTGCTTCCGGGACGATCTGGCCGGCGCCAACAAGCTGAACCTCACCGGCGTCAACCACGACATGATCGAAGAGATCGCCGGGTTCGTGGGCGACTCCCTGTCGCGTCTGAGCTGGCCCGCGGACGCCTCGACGCGTCGATACTGGTGGGAGAGGCGGACCGCGAGGACGCTCTCACTGTTCCTCGAATGCCGGCAGTTCGCCGATCATGGCCAGAACCGGACGCCCGACCTGCCCATCGACTCGGCCCTGATTCCCTGGAACGGCGATGTCGAGACCGGCGCCAAGCCGCTGGTCCTCGCGAACGACGAGACGTGGGGCACCACGGTGCTGGGCGCCCCCCAAACGGCGGAGATGCTCGCGGCCATCCGCGGCACCGACAAGCCGATCGTGATCTTCCACGCCCCGGTCATGGTGGCCAACGGCTCGCAGCGGGAATACCAGGATCTCGGCACCTATCCAGAGATCTGGCAACTGCTCGAGGCGTGCGAGGAAAACCCACGAATCCGCGCCGTCCTGATCCTCTCGGGCGATCTGCACCTGGCGATGGTCATTCCCGGCGGGAAGGTGCCCAGCGCGGCCCGGATGGCGGCGCTGGGCATGCCCGCCTCCTACCCCAAGCTGCTCTGGGAGGCGTTGATCGGCGGCGGAGGGCAGGGCGGGCACCGACTCCGGTGGCAGGTCGGCAACATCCTGGATAACGACAGCGGTCTTCGCGGCGGGGATTGGGCGGGAGCCGCCGCGCCGAGGTGGGTATGGGCCTCCGACTTCAACTCGCGCTGGCCGGGGGACGAGACGGTGCCGGCATGGGACTACGACAAGGACCATGCGCAGACCTGGGACGGAAGCTACCGGTCGGGGATCGGGAACACCGCCAAGCAGGAGCATGCGGCGCTCCTCACGATCGACGAGCGTTCGCTGAACATGACGCTGCGGGTCATCGATCTGCAGACCGAACGCGCGGCCTACACCAGGATCGATCGCGCCCCGCCGCCATCCTCCTGCATCGCGGACTGGAATTCCGACGGGACCGTCGACACGCGCGATGTCGTGATGTTCCTGCAGGCATGGTCGGCGCGCGAGCCCGCGGCGGACCTGAACCGCGATGGACTGTTCGACACCCGCGACGTGACGCTCTTCTTCGGCGCCTGGGCCGGTGGTTGCTGAGCGTCGTCAGAACTGCTGCGCCCCGTCGAGGAGCGACTTGCTCGACCACTTGTCGCGGTCGTGCGACCACAGCACACGGATCATGTCCCCGGTCGTGCCGCGCCCGAAGATCCAGATGTCCTTGTTGTCGCGGACGGTCGCCTGCAGGGGCCCGTTGGTGATGCGGGGAAGCTTGGAGGGCAGGAACTCATCGAAATCGCTGACCCGCCACGACTGGAATCCGGGCACCCACCAGTAGGCGACCAGGTGGTTCTCGGCGGTGATGCCGACGACGGTAAGAGAGTTCCAGGGCGTGGTGTAGGTCGTCATCGAGTCGGCGTTGAACGCCGGGCCATCGAACTTGTCGGTCAGGTTCGTGGTCTGCCAGTTGCCCTTGAAACTCGGCACCCACCAGAGCACAACCGAGGCGCCGGCGGATGTCAGCCCAGCGATATTGATGCCCTTCCAATCCGTGAAGTACATGGACAGGTTGCCGGCCAGCGTGGGTGCCCCCGCGATCTTGCCGAGGGGGCTCGCCTGCCAGCCGTCCTGGGCTGATTGCGTGCTGAACCACACCGTCCAGACCTGCCCTTCCGCGTCCAGCCCCGCGATGATGGCGCTCTCCCACTTGGTGACGCCGGCGGCCAGCTTGCCCGTGAGCGCGGGGACCTCCCCTTCCTTGTCGCGGATCTCGTTCTGCGAGATATTGAGGAAGGAGAAGCTGCTCCCGGTGCCGGACTGGACGTAGGCGATGACGTCGCCATCGGCGTTGAGCGAGATCAGGACGGCGCGCCCATCGCTCAGCGTCAGCAGCGTCGCCGCCGCCGCGGGCAACTCCGCGGTATCGCCGATCTCGTCGGTGAGATTCCGCATCGCGTAGGGCCCGGTCTCGCCGCGCTTGAACAGGAGCATGCCGCTCTCGGACGCGGCCGCGGCGTAGTACTCCTTCTTGCTCTGCCACGTCACCAACTCACCCACGAGGTCGAGCGCATCGTTACGAACGCCGACCTTCGAGTAGTACCAATTCACATCCCGTCCGAATTCCCAGACGGCCTGACGCCCGGTCGGCGCCCGACCCGCGAAGAGATACCTCGGGAGCGGTACGTTATCGATCAGTGTGTCGCCGGAGCCGTCGTCGCCCTGGCCGTAATCGTCCTGGTTGCCACCGCCACCCCCACCACCACCGCCGCCGCTCCCGTCGCCGGATCCATCGTCCTCATTGACTCGAACACCCTCGCCGATGGTGTAGGAATTGCCGTTCTCGTGGCCGATCCGGAGGTCGATCAGGGTCTTCTTGTCGGCGCCGAACGCGAAGAAGTGGGACTCCCCCGAGTCGTCGTACTGCACGCTCAGCGTCCGCCCCTCCGGGAGCAGTGTCCAGCGACCCGTGTGGAGCACGGTGTCGGTCCCGGCATCGTGGTCGGCCAGATCGTACGAGGTCAGCGTGCCGTCGAGATTGAGCTTGAGGTAGGCATTCTCGAAGGCGAGGACGTCCGCGCCGCGGCGCGTGGCGGCCTCGCCGGCGATCACGGATCCGAACCGGTACTCACCGGCGATCTCCGCCTCGGTCATGACCTCGCCGCGACGGAGCGCGACCGTGATATAGGTCCGCCCGTCTCCGTAGCTCATGTCGGCCGCGACGATGGAATTCTTGTCGCTCCCGACCGTGAAGTACTCCGATTTCTTGAGCAATCCGAACCCGGTGGCGGCCAGTTCCTGGATGGAGTCGGTGCCGTCGCCGGTGTCCCCGATCGTGTCGTACTGATACGAGATCGCGCCGTCCTTGTCGAGAACGTCGAAGGAGCCATACGCCCCGAGCACATCGCCCGAGGACGCAGAGCCGCTGGTCGTCAGGGCGATGGTGACAAAGCTCCAGTGGCCGATCAGGTCTTCAATCGTGACGCTCGAGGGCTGCTCCTGAAGGAAGGAGATCGCGCCCGACCCGGACGTGCCCGTCTCCGAGAGCCAACCGAGCCCGTAGCCATCGGCGGCGTACATCGAAGTGCCCACCTGAAGCGGGTAGTCGACCGAGCCCTTGTAGCTGGCGCCCAGCCGGCCGTCGGCGAACAGCGAGAACTGGTTCCAGCCGATCTCTTGGATGTTGGAGAAGTCGAGTTCTCCCCCCAATCGCTCGTCGTCGGCCGTGAGCAAGAACCGCGTCGGCGCCGACGAGCTGTCCGGCGGAATGACCTCGTGCTCGCCCGTCCAATAGGCGACCTGAGCCGAACCCGCCGTGGCGTCGAGGATCAGCCGCACACCGGAAAGGTCCGCGGCCATCAACTGCCTGGACTCAAGGTTCTCCACCCACGGACCCGCGGGGTCACGCGCCGAGCGGGGATTGGGCGCGGCGCCCGCGGCTCGAAGGAGGCAACACACCCGAGTGCTAAAGCAACCACGCATATCCAATCTCCTCCGATCACGATCCCGGACGTACGGCCCAGTTTTGCGCAGCCACGTACGTCTGGCGCTGCGGCCGGCCCCGCTCCGTACGAGATACCACCGCGTTCTTGCACGGCAAGCGATCGCGGCTCGTCATGAGCGCCGCCCGAGGGCAACCAAACCACCCTCCCCAGCGAAACCCTACGGCCCCCCCAGCTTCACGGTTCGGGGCAAATATCCGTACAAATATCGTACTTGCAAGTGCGGGCGACAGGAATCGAACCTGCAAGGCCTTGCGGCCACGGGAACCTAAATCCCGCGCGTCTGCCAGTTCCGCCACACCCGCGCGACCCCATCGTATCCCCCCGCGCTACCTTTCCGGGTCAGAAACCGCCTCGAGCCGATCCCTATGGAGGCCCGAGCGGTCTGGCCGCCAAGAACCACCCGGAGGTCGCCCATGCGCTCCCGTGACCGAGCCGCCCTTGCCCTTGCTCCTCTCTTTCTCCGATTCGCCCTCGCGCTGACCTTCATCTGGGCCGGCCTGGGGAAGCTCATGGCGACGGACATGGTGAGCGGCGAGCAAGCCGCCATACTCGCCAACTATGGGCTGCTGCCCAACCCGCACGCGCCGAGAGCGCCAGCCCGTGCGGAGCCGCCCACGCCGGAGCTGAAGACTCCGCCCGATCAGCCGGCCGACCAGCCCGCGGAGCAGAAGCCGGAGAAGGGGCCGATCTCCGAGGGGCCCCGGGGCCCGGCGAGTGCGGTGCGACTCGCATCGTTCCAAGGCGCCGAGGCGGGCCTGGCGACGGCGGCGGACTTCCCGGATCCAGTCCCGGTACGGCGGTACACCGGTCTTGTCCTCGCGCTGCACGACGCGATGCACCCCGGGTTGAGCAACAAGGACAGCGCTCCGCTGATGCCGCTCTGGCCCGACCTCGACCCCGGGCACGAGTATGACCCGTGGCCGGTGCGCTTTGCATGGGCCGTCTCGCTGACAGAGCTGATCGGCGGGATCCTGGTCGGCGTCGGGCTGCTCACCCGCATCGGGGCGATGGGACTTGCGGGTGTCATGCTGGGCGCGCTGTGGCTCACGACCTTTGGCCCGGCGCTGCAAACGGGTGACACCATGCTTGGCTTCTTGCCCAAGCACGACCCCTTTGGCCCGGAGTGGATGGTCCCCGTCCTGCAGGTGACTCTGCTCTGCGCCGCCCTGTCGCTGCTCTTCGCGGGGCCCGGAACCATGAGCCTCGATCGCCTGCTCCTGGGCGGCCCACCCAAGCCCGCACCGCCCAAGCCCGCACCCCCGCCGGCGCCGGCGAAGAAGTAGCCCGGACCTCACGCCGGGCCCTCCCGCCGACTCCAGTTTGCGCGCTGTCGCCTGCCTACGCGGGCGAGCGATGTCGCATGCGCGCGGCGACCGCCCCGGCGGGGACGGCGGCGCAGAGCAGGGTGATCGTGAGCTGCGAGGGGGGAAAGTCCAGGTGGTTGGCGATCACGAAGCCCGCAACCGCGCAGCCGAGCGCGAGCGTGGGAGTGAGCACGAGCATGGTGCGGATTTCGCGGGCGACCGTGCGGGCGGCGAGGGCCGGAAGGACCAGGGCGCCGAAGGTGTAGAGCATGCCCGAGGCACGGATCGCCAGGCCGACGGCGAGCCCGAGCAGCACGGAGAAGCCGAACTCGAGGGCCCGCACGGGGACGCCCGCGGCGGCGGCCATGGGCGGGTCCACCATCCAGAGGAGCACGGTGTTGCGGCCCAGGAGCAGGGCGGCGGCGGCCGCGGCGAAGAGTCCCCCGAAGATCCAGGCATCGGCGGCCGTCGCGCCGATGATGCTGGAAGAGAGGAGCCGCTGGACCTCGTCAAGCCCGTGCGGGCTGCGGGAGACGATGAGGATGGAGCCGGCGGCGCCGAGCAGGAAGATCCACGCCGTCATCGCTTCCCGCCTCTCTCTGCCCGGGCCGGCGCGGCCGGAGGCCAGGAGCGACGCGCCGACGGAGAGGAGCACCGCGACGGCGGAGAGGAAGGCGTCGGATTCCATCCAGGCCGGGGCGCTGGCGCCGAGGAGGGCGGATGCCCACATGGCCAGCGCGATCCCGAGCGTGGAGGCCTCGGAGAGGGCCGCGCCGGCAAAGATCTGGGATCGGGCCACGACGGGCACACCGATCAGCGACAGGGCCGCGGCGGCGAGCCAGCCGGTGAGGTAGATGTCGTGGAAGAGGGGCCAGGAGGAGAGAAAGTCCTGGATCATGGTGCGCTCCGCTCGTCGGTGTGGTGGTGCAGGTGGAGTTCGATGGGGAGGCCGTAGGCGCGCTCGAGGAGGGGCGGGACGAGCACCTGGTCTGCGGGTCCGGCGTGGATTGTGCCTTCGAGGAAGAGCGCCACGTGGGTGGCGTGTTTGGCGGCGAGGGGCAGGTCGTGGGTCACGAAGATGGTGGTGAGACGCTCCGCGGTGTGCAGCTCGTCGATGGAGCGCATGAGCAGGTCGGCCGAGGGCGGGTCGAGGCCGGTGGTGGGCTCGTCGACGATGAAGAGGGCGGGGCGTCGGATGAGGGCCCTGGCGAGCATGGCCCGCTGGCGCTGGCCTCCGGAGAGGGACCAGTAGTCTCGGCGCTCCATGCCGCGGAGATTGGCGCGCTCAAGGGCCCAGGCGAGGCGTCCGGGCTCGGCGCCGCGGATGCCCGCGAGGCCCAGCGAGACGAACTCCCGCATGGTGGTGGGCAGGGTGGGGTTCAGTTCGCAGCGCTGGGGCACGTATCCCAGTCGGTCGGGAGAGGCGATGTCGGGCCGACGCCGGATGAGGCCGGACCGGGCGGGGATGCCCCCGAGGATGCTGCGGAGGAGGGTGCTCTTGCCGGCGCCGTTGGGGCCAAGGAAGAACCAGTACTCACCCTGGCGGATGGTGAAGTTGACGTCCGAGAGCACGGTGCGTTCGGCGTAGCCGAGGGAGACGCCCGACGCCTCGAGGAGCGGCTGGTCGGCGCGGGCGTCGAGCGCGCGAAGTCCCGGCGCGTGGGCTCCGGGAGTGGACGGCCGGGCCGGAGTCATCGGGATCCCCCGGCGGCCGCGATGAGAGTTCGGATGTTGTAGTCGCACATCGCCAGGTAGTCGTCGGCGCCCGGACGCGCGCCGGGCATGTGGGCGAGTTCGGCGACTCCCGCGCCCGTTTGGCGAGCGACGAAGGCGGCGTGGCGGGGGTCGAAGTAGACGGTGGAGAGCACGAGGTGGACGCCCTTGTCCTTCATCTCGCCGATCACGTCTTGGAGGTGCCGGGTCGTCGGCGGAACGCCGGGTTTGGGCTCGAGGAAGCCCACCACCTCGATGTTGAAACGCCGGGCGAAGTAGGGCCAGAGGTTGTGGTCGGCCACCGCCTTGACGGGAGCATCGAGCATCCCGGCGTCGCGGAGGGCGCCGAACCAGCCCCCGAGCGCGTCGGCGTCGTTCTGGCTCTTGAGGAAATCAAGGAGGCGGCCACGCTCCTCGAGGGTCGCGAGCTTCTCGAAGTCGTACTTGGCGGCGAGTTTGTCGCCAACGAGGTCGGCGCCCAGGCGGGTGCGGAACGCGGCGAGGTGTTCCTGGAAGGCCTCGCGGTGATCGGGGCTGAGTTCCCCGAGGCGCGCGGCGATGAGCGTGGCCACGCGGAGCCCGTTGATCGGATCGGTGAGGTAGTGGGGATTGCCCGCGGCGTGGACATCACCCATGGAGCGGTCGACCGAGCCGGTGGGGACCTCGAGGGGTGTGATGGCGTTGGAGGCATCGAGGTTTCCCGGCGCACCGGGCTGGATCCTCGCGTTGCGGGAGTTGGTGATGATCGGGGGCGCCCAGCCCATCTCCAGCTCCATGCCGGTCTGGATGAAGAGGTCGGCGTCGCTGGCGGCCTTGATGAAGGAGGGCTTGGCTTCGAGGAAGTGCGGGTCTTCGCCTCCCTTGGCCAGGACGGTGACCGCGACGTCGTCCCCGCCAACCTCGCGGGCGAGCGAGCCGAGGTCGGGGGTCGTCGCGACGATCCTGATGGGCTCGGCGGCCGAGGCCGCCGATGGGCTCGCGGCAGGTACGAAGATCGCGAGCCATGCGAGCAGCAGGCGGTGCTTGGGGTAACTCATGCGGTGGCTCCATTCAATAGGAGTGTGCGGGGTGGGCTCCGAAGAGGACTTCGAGGCCGAGATAGAGCGAGAAGGCGTCCTTCTGCTCGAGGTGGTCGGCGTGGTCGTAGTTCATCTGCAGGCGCAGGCGTGAGAACTCCGAGAGGTCCCAGACGAGGAGTGGCGAGAGGCGGAGGCGGTCGTCGCGCCAGGGATCGTTCTCGCGCCCGCCGATGCTCTCGCCGGAACCGCTCGCATACTCGGCGCGGAAGCCCGCGGCCCAGCCCGTGTCGAAGCCGTAGAGGATCTGCGAGTAGAAGCCCCAATCGTCGAGGGTGTCCGCCTGGAGGTCGATGATGTTGTTCGGATCGCTGTCATCGAAGTAGGCGTCGGCGGCGTACCGGCGCGCCATCAGCCCGGTCTGCCAGGTGACAAAGGGCCATCCCCTCTCGCCCGTGCCCGGCTTCCACTTGAGCTTCCAGTCGACCCCGTAGATCTCTGTTCGCGCGGAGGGGCCGGTGGCATTGGGGCCGAACGCGGCGGAGGCGCCGAGCTTGAGGGTGGTGGCGCGGTCGAGTTCCCAGGAGTTCTCCCACCGGGCCGAGTACACGAGGTCGCCGAGCGCGGTGATGCTCCCCCCGGCGTAGGGGCGGTTGCCGACGGGTCGCTCCTCGAAGAACTCGGGGTTGGCCTCGAAGCTGCTCATGGCCTCGCCCCGGTTGTCCTGGACCCCGAGCATGAGCTGGGAATACCAGGGCAGGGGGGCAAGCCAGGCGAGGCGTGCGCCGGGGGCGCGCATCCCGTCGGGCCCGAAGAACCGGGAGTTGACCACGGGCTGGTCGAGCCAGTCCCAGGCGTGTGGGTGCGTGGGGTTCATCACGCCGAACTCGGTGAGGTATTGGCCCGCGCGGACCTGCAGGCCCCAGGGGAGCGATGATGTCTGGGCGTACGCCTCCTCCAACTCGACGTTCGTGTCGTTGGTGATGGGGTCGGTCGAGTAGGCGATGTTGGCGAGGGCGGTGAAGTAAGGATCGACGGCGCCGGTGAGGGCCAACTCCGCGGCCTGGAGCGTGAAGCCCCGACGTCTCGGGTCGTGGTCGCCCCCCTGCAGGAGTTGGAGGGCGTCATCGGGAACGGTGGATGCACCCGCGGCGACGTCGGTCACAAGGGAAATGTCGATGAGCCGAAAGGTTGCCGAGCCGGCGCGGGTGAGAAAATATCCGGCGTCGGCTGAGGAACGACGCCGCCTCCCGCCGACTCAGACGCCGGCTCGGCCAACGCCCGCTCCAGGGCTTCTTCCGGCGTTTCACCGCCGGACTGTCTCGGCGCAGGCTGGGCGGGGGTCGTGTCGTTGGGAATCGCGGACGGCGGCGCCTGCGCGCCGACCTGTCTGCTCAATTCCTCGATCTGCCGCTGCAATTCCTGGTTCTGGCGGATGAGATCGTCGAGCTTCCTTCTCACTTCATCGGGTTGGGTGGTCTGGGCTTGCACGACGGGCACAACGAGGCACACGACGAAGGCGGCCGCGCGGGCACGCCGCCGCACCGTCGCGGGGAGGCGCAAGGACATGATGTGGCTCCGGATTGGCTGCTGAGGCCGCCCCGCGCGCTGTCCGCGCAGCGAGACCGGCCATGCACTGGGCTTGTCAAGGACACAGCGGAGTGTTCAGCAACCGGCGGGGGGGCCGCGGGCCAGCTTTGGCCCCACCACGGTCACGTGGGGCACTTCGGGAAGCTCGTCCTGCAGTATCCCACAGACCTGGAGGAGGATGGGCCGCGGCGAGGGCACATCGGCCGAATAGAGCCTGCCATCGTGGAGCGCCTTGCACATCGAGCACGAATCGGTGTCGTGCGTGTGCGTGGCGTAGCGAGGTCCGGACTGCGGCGAGGCCTCGGGGGCGGCGCTCACGCACCGCTGCGCATCGCTCTGCGCGGCGAGACTCACGCTATGGAGCGACGGGACGATGGCCTGGGCCACGACCGCAGCGATAGCAAGCAAGGCCCGAAGCAGGGGGCTCGACCGAGTTGTCCGCATCTGGCGGCCCATCGTGCTCGACCAAGCTATCGACTCGCTCCGCAAGAGTCAATACCGCACCGGGCTCCGAGTCCCCGATCGCCCCCGCGCGACCCGCCAAGCGGCTGCGGGGATTGCGACCCCCGCGCACGGCGTCGCGCTGGTCGCCCACCCGGTCGACGAGCCGGATTCTCCCTACACTGCGCGCGTGACGACCAGTTCCCGGATGCTCCCTCCCGTGGCCACGCCCGATCCCATCCTCGCCGACACCTCGTGGCTGCGCCGCCTCGCCGGAAGGTTCGTGGTTTTCGATGGGCCGGACGGCTCGGGGAAATCCACCCAACTCGCTCGGTTCGCCGCCGAGTGTGAGGCCCAGGGCGTTCCGCTCTGTCAGGTACGCGACCCAGGGGGGACCGGAGTCGGTGAGCGCATCCGCGAGGTGCTCCTCAACCGCGACCACGACAACATGAACCTGCGGTGCGAGATGCTCCTGTACATGGCCAGCCGCGCCGAACTGGTCGACGAGCACATCCGACCCGCGCTCGCCGCCGGTAAGCTCGTGCTTGGCGATCGATTCGTTTCGAGCACGCTCGCCTACCAGGGCACGGCATCGGGGCTCTCGACGAGTGATATTCGGGCCGCCGCGGAGGTGGCGACCGGCGGGTTGTGGCCGGACGTGACGGTCCTCTTCGATGTCGACCCCGCGACCGCCTCGACGCGCATGACGGGCAAGCAGGGCAAGGGGACCAAGCCCGACCCTACGCTCTCGCTCTTCGCTGATCGGATTGAGGCCAAGGGGGAGAGCTTCCACACCCGCGTGCGGCAGGGCTACCTCGATCAAGCCTCGGCCGACCCGGGGGGCTACATCCTCGTGGATGCCTCAAACCCGCCGGACGCCGTCTGGGCCGAACTGCTCTCGAAGCTGGCGGCCCACCCGGTCGCCAGAGAGGGCTGAGCAACACCGATGCTGGTCATGGCGATCGCCATCCCGCTGGCTTTCCTCTCCGGATCGGTCCCATTCGGGCTGCTCATCGCACGGTCGAAGGGTGTGGACATCCGCGCCCACGGATCGGGGAACATCGGCGCCACCAACGTCTGGCGCGTGCTCGGACGCGGACCGGGGCTGGCATGCTTCGGGCTCGACATGGCCAAAGGGCTCATTCCCACGCTCGCGGCCGGGCTTGCGGGTGGGGTGCTCGGCCGGGCCGACATGCCCGCGGGCATGGCATGGCTCTGGCTGGGCACCGTGGCAGCCTCCATCGCGGGGCACATGTACTCCCCCTGGATCGGCTTCAAGGGGGGCAAGGGTGTTGCCACCGGGTTCGGGGCGCTGCTCGGCGTTTATCCCCTGCTCACCTGGCCCGCACTTGGAGCTCTGGCCGCGTGGTTGCTCGTCGCCAAGATCAGCCGGTACGTGAGCCTTGCCTCCTGCATCGCGGCGGTCCTGCTTCCCGTCTGGCTGGCGGCGACCGTCGAGGTCGTAGGCCGGGGACCCGGGAGGCATGCGGCGGCCCTTCCGTTCTATCTGGTCGTCGGGCTGCTCGCTGCGGTTGTCGTTGCCAAGCACCGGGCCAACCTGCGCCGGCTCTGGCGCGGGACCGAGAACCGGATCGGGCAGCGCGTCCATGCCTCGCCAACCGGGCCAGGCCCGGGGCCGGGCGGCGGGGACACCGCTGGGGTCCCCTAGGGACAAATACGCGGTTTCAAGGCGATTCTCCCGCAAGCGTCCCCCAAATCCGGGTGATAACCGGATCCCAATGGCAGGAGCGCGAAAGTTGCGCGGTTATCCCTCCACAGCTTTGTGGTGGTGGGGACGCAGGTTCAACGTCCGGGGCGGGGCGGGCCGATGGAGAGGCCAGCAAGGAGGCTCGTCATGCCGAAGCTCCGTCTGTTTCGAGGTCCCGACCCGCTTGAGTCCGACGTGATCCCGTTCCCGAGGTCGCGTCGCGAGGAGCCGTCGTTCCGCCTCCGGCTCACCGGGACCGACGAGGTCATCCGCAACGTGGAGTCGGCGTTCGAGCATGCCGAGCAGCAACTCGCCGAGGCGCGACTTCTTCTCGCCTCGCCCTGGTTCGATGACGACGGCCCCAGAGCCGCGTAACACGCTCCGCGACCAACGCAGGGCCCGGCGGTGCTGAAGGCGCGGCCGGGCTTTTTCCTGCGCCGCGGGCCTTAGCCCTGTCGGAGGGAGGCGGTGATCGCGACCTCCTGCAGGCGCATGCTGGCGCGGTCGAGAGCCTCCTTAGCATGGTGGAGGTCGTTGGGGTCGACGGTCCGCCAGTCGGCATCGCCCCGGGCGGCGAGGTCGGCCAGGGCGGCCACGCCGACCTCGAGTTCCCTGCGGTAGCCCGGTTCGAGGGCGGAGCCGTGGCGGGCCAGTTGCTCGCCGATCCATTTGAGATCGAGCCGACTGTTCACGACGAGGTCCACGACGCGGTGGCGGGCCATGTCGTCTCGGGCGTGGGTGAAGCTCTCGGCCTCGATGCGGTCCACCTCTTCGCGGGTGAGGCCGTGGTTGGGCACCACCTGAAGCTGGGCGCGCTTGCCGGTGCGCTTCTCGGCAGCTGTGACGCGGAGCACGCCTCCGGCGTCGACGAGGAACTCGACCTCGAGTTGTGGGACGCCCGCGGGCATGGGGGGCAGGCCCCGCAGGTCGAAGACGCCGAGGGAGCGGCAGTGCTCGACCATCTCGCGTTCGCCTTGGAGGACGTGGATCTTGATCGAGGTCTGGCCGTCCACGCTTGTCGTGAACCGCTCGGTGGCGCGGGCGGGAACGGTGCTGTTGCGCAGGATGAGCTTGGCAACGGCGCCGCCGGCGGTCTCGATGCCGAGGGAGAGGGGGATGACGTCGAGGAGCAGGGCGCCCTTGGCCTCGCCGGACATGATCGCGGCCTGGACGGCGGCGCCGAGCGCGACGACGCGGTCGGGGTCGAGCGCGGTATAGGGCTCGAGGCCGAAGACCTCACGGACGCGCTGGCGGACGAGAGGGATGCGCGTGGAGCCGCCGACCATGATGACGGCGTCGATGGCCTTGGGCGTGAGCTGGGCGTCGGCCAGGGCTTGGCGGCAGCAGGCCATCGCGCGATCGACCCAGGGCGCCATGAGTGCGTCGAGGTCGTCGCGGGCGACGGTGGTCTGGAAGACCCCGGCGCCGGCGACATCGATCCGGACCGAGGCCTGGTCCTCGTCGGAGAGCTTGTGCTTGATGGCCTGGGCGAATTGCTTGAGGGCGCGGCGGGTGGCGGGGTCGAGGTTGGCGAGGGGGTCGGGCGCAGAGTCAGAGCCGGGGAGTGACTCCCGAGCCTGCGCTCGGGGCTCGTGGAGACCGAACTGGTCGCGCATCCGGGTGGCGAGCATCCGCACAAGAGCGTGGTCGATGTCGTCGCCGCCGAGGTGGGTGTCGCCGGCGGTCGAGAGCACCTGGAAGAAGGCGGGCTGGTCGGGGGCGGGGTTGGGGTTCGGCGTGATGCGGAGGATGGAGACGTCGAAGGTGCCGCCCCCGAGGTCGAAGATGACCACGGTGAGCGGCTTGCGCTGCTCGCCGAGCCCGAGTCCGTACGCGAGCGCGGCCGCGGTGGGCTCGTTCACGATGCGGACGACATCGAGCCCGGCGAGGCGCCCCGCATCGCGGGTGGCCTGGCGCTGGGCGTCGTCGAAGTAGGCCGGTACGGTGACGACCGCCTTGGTGATGGGCCGGCCCAGTGCGAGACTGGCGCGGTCGGCGAGATGGCGGAGGATGAGTGCGGAAACTTCCTGTGGGGAGAGGATGCGGTGCGCGGGATGCGCCGCACCGGTGCTCGCCGCACGGGCGGAACCCTCGCGAAGAAGAAGGGGGATTTCGACCCGCGCGGTGTTGTGTTCGCCCTCGACGACTCGGTACGAGAGATAGGGCAGGTCCTCGGCGGCGTCTGAGAGGGAGCGGCCCATGAGGCGCTTCACGCTCGAGATGGTGGTCGTGGGGAACTCGACGGCGCGGTCGGATGCGTCGTGGCCGACGATCGTGCGCACACCGCCGGGGGAGGCGGGATCGGCCTCGAATCGGACGACGCTGGGGAGGAGGGCGCGGCCCTGCTCGTCGTCGATCGTGCGTGGGCCGTCCTTGTCGTAGATGGCGACGAGGCTGTTGGTGGTGCCGAGGTCGATGCCGACGATGGGTTCGGTCGGAGGCGTCATCATCGGACAGTAGGGGCGCGGCTTCGCGAGCGGTCCGCCGCCCCCGCTCTCAAGGCGTCCCCATCCATGCTCGCGCCGCGGCGACCGTCGCATCATCGGGCGTTGGCCAATCCCCGAATGGAGCGGGCACATCGGGGTTGATCGGACCGTGCATTGGGGGTCCGCAGGACAGCCGCCATATATGCGACCGGGAGGACGAGCACGGAGCCGTCGGCAAGAGGGAAGGAGTTGGTGACGGTGGTGAGGCCGCCGGTGGGTTCACCGAAAGAGCGGGTGAAGGGGCGGGAGACGAAGGCGAGCGCGGTGAGTTCACCGGAACTCATCGTCCATGGCCCCAGAAGCACCGCGATCGCGTCCCGCTCCACCATGACCGGCGGACCATCGGCGTGCAGCGTGAACTCGAGGACGCGGCCGTTGCCCCGGTCGAGCCATGCCGAGTCGCCCTGGAGCCAGATGTCGTCGGCGCCCGCGCGTCCGTCCGGCGCCCGCCAGTACGAGCGGGTCGCAGGGCCATCGCCGAGCAGCGGGGCGAGGCCGGTGAGCATGGGCCAGACGTTGCCGCCGCCGTCCAGGCGCAGGTCCACGATCCACCTCGTCGCGCCCGCCTGGGCGAGCGCGGAGATTTGGCGGCGCAGGGCGAGGCCGTACTCCTGGAGACGATCGGGATCGCCGCTGACGCAAGGCGGCAGGCCGACATAGCCGACGCCGCCGGGGAGCGAAAGTCCCCAGGGCAGATCGGGGATCGCGGGGCGCGAGGCCGGGTGGGCCTCCTCCCGCGGCGGCTCCTCTGGAGAAGCCGGATCGGCGGACGGCGCGGCCGGGGCCATGCTGGCGTGTTGCCAAGCCTGCACCTCGGCGGCCGTCATGTATGAGGCATGCGGATCGTCGAGGGCGACGATCGCGGCGCGGCGGTAGGCATCGGCCTCGGCAACTGGCCCCAACCTCGATGTGATGTCCCGCTCGATCGCGGCCCAGTCCTTCTGGTCCGCATCAAGCACCTGGGCTTGGATGATCTGGACAGCCTCTCGCAGCGCTGCAGGGACCTGGGCTCTCGGAGACGACGTGGTGGCGCAGGCGCCGAGAAGGAGCGATCCGACCGCCAGCGCGGCGGCCGAGGGAATGGCGCGGGATGGGGCGTGGGCGTGTGGCATGGAGTCGGGCGGTTGCGGCTGACCCAGGATACCCAGGGGTCTCTGCATCCGCTCTCCTATGATTCCCAAGGACGGGAGTAGGAGGCACGCGATGGGATACGGGCACACCCAGCGGGCGCCGCTGGCCATTCTTCTGGTGGTTTTCGCGGGCGCCACGCTCGTCGGAGCCTGGAGCGAATGGGGCCGGAGCATCGCCGGGCCCATCCTCCTGTCGGCGTCGGCGGCATTCCTGCTCCTGGCGGCCTCATTCGCTCACCTCAGGATCTCGGACCGCGGCGAATTCCTCTCGGCGCGGTTTGGACCACTCCCGGTGTTCGGCACCCGGGTGAGGTACGCGTCGATCACCTCCATCGAGCGCGGACGTAGCTCCTGGATCGACGGCTGGGGAATCCACTTCATCCCCGGGCGGGGGTGGACCTTCAACTTGTGGGGCTGGGACTGCGTCGTGCTCAGGTGTGGAGAGCGGATCGTCCGCCTGGGGACCGACGACCCGGAAGGTCTGGAGCAATTCCTCAGGACTCGGGTGAAGGGCTGAGCGACTGCCGCCTGGGACGCGGAATGGCCACCCTCACTCGGGGATCCAGGCCATGGCCGCGATCTCGTCGATGAGCTGGGTGACGGCGGGGCTCTCTGCATCACCGATGGGCAATCGGACGGCGTAGCTGGCGGTATGGCCGTCTTCCTTGATGTAGAGGAGCGCCGTGGGTCTGTCGCGGCTGGGGAAAAAGGTCTCGGTGTTCTCCACCCTGGCGAGGGTGTCCGGCTCCAGGAGTCCGGTGTTTGTCGTAAGTCGCCAGAGCCTCTCGATCTGGGCATCGTCGAGCTGGCGGGTTTGGCCGGGAAACACCCGTGGCGTTGCCCCGGGGCCCACGGCGGCGCGGAGGATGCCGTCGGGCTCGATGATGTAGCGGGCGGGGCGTTGGGGGCGGGGCGCGGCGGTGGCCTCTTCGAGCGTGGCCGCCGGGCCCATGACGGTGATTGAGAGGGTGAAGTCGTCTGGGGCGTGCTCGGGCAGGGGCGGGGCCTCGGGCTTGGGCCGGACGATCGGGGTGGAGGAGCACCCCACCAGCATGGCCCCGACGAGCAGCGACAGTGCGGCAGGGATGGGGATGCAGACGGCTCGCATGGGCGGAGTCTATCCGGGGGCGAAGGAGCGGATGGTGGCGGGGGGGGCGGCCGAGGCACACGGGGCCGCGGGTCGGGGCTTCCTATCCTCCCGTCCCATGCATTGCTCCATCCGATGGCTGAATCGATACCTGTCCCCCGGCGATGTCTCCGCGTCCGAAGCCGAGCGCGTGCTCACCGACGCGGGGTTCCCGATCGAGGAGCAGGTGGCGGTGGGCTCAGGCGACGTGATGCTCGATGTCGAGGTCACCAGCAACCGGGGGGATTGCCTGAGCCAACTCGGACTGGCCCGCGAGGTTGCGGCCGCGACGGGACGGGGGTTGGTCAAGCCCGTGTGGGATGAGCCCGCTCGGGCCGGTGGACCGGCCTCGGGGGCGCTCAAGCTTCAGAACACAACGCCGGAGGTATGCCCGCTCTTCACGGCACAGATGATCCGAGGGGTCAAGATCGGCCCCAGTCCCAAGTGGCTGGTGGATCTGCTCGAGGCGGTCGGGCAGCGGTCGATCAACAACGTGGTCGACGTGACGAACTTCCTGACCTTCGAGCTGGGCCACCCGTGCCATGTGTTTGACCTCGGAAAGCTCGCCGGGGCTTCGCTCGTGATCCGCTGGGCCCGCGAGGGGGAGAAACTCCGGACGCTCGATGGGAAAGACCGGGTGCTCCGTGCGGACGAACTGGTGGTGGCGGACGCCGAGCGGGCGCAGTCGCTGGCGGGCGTCATCGGCGGGGCGGACAGCGAGGTCGATGCCTCGACGACCGACGTGGTCCTCGAGATGGCGACCTGGGACCCGGTGACGATCCGGCGGGCCGCGCGGCGCCTGGCGATCCGCACCGATGCGGGATTCCGGTTCGAGCGCGTGGTGGACCCGCGGGAGATCGAGTACGCGGCGAGGCGGGCGGCGGCACTCTTGGTCGAGGTCGCGGGAGGGAAGCTCTGCGAGGGGATCCTCGCGGATGGCCGGGAATTGAAGCCTCGGACCGTGGTGACCCTCCGGCCCCAGCGGGCTCGGGATCTGATCGGCGTCGAGGTCTTGGACGCGGAGCAGGCGGAACTGCTGCGCAGGCTGGAGATCGACGTCCAGACAGTGGACGGGTCGCTGCGGTGCGAGATCCCGCCGTTCCGGCACGATCTCTCGCGCGAGGTGGACCTGATCGAGGAGGTCGCGCGGACCAAGGGGCTGGACGCGGTGCCGATCCTCGACCGGATGCCGATCGTGGCCAAGCACCCGCAAGAGAGCGAGCGGGCGGTGCGGGCGATCGCCGGGGCGCTCGGCGGGCTGGGATTCTACGAGACCGTCACGTTCACCTTCGTCACCGAAGCGCAGGCGAGGCCGTTCCTCCCGCCGGGGATGCGCTTGCTTGCGGTGGATGACGAGCGACGGGGCCAGGAGCCCTATCTGCGTCCGAGCGTGGTGCCGAGCCTGCTGGCGTGCCGGAGGACCAACCAGAACGGTCAGGTGGAGCAGGCGGGTGGGGTGCGGCTGTGGGAGATTTCGTCGGTGTTCGCCGAGCGGGACCGGCCGGGGCGCGAGGGCATCGAGAACCGAAACCTCACGCTCCTGCTGGATGTGCCGGGAACTGGGCGCAAGCGCAGCGTCGAGGACCGACAGGCCGGCGCGAGACTGATGCGGGGCGCCATCGAAGCGGTCGTGCGGGCGTTGGCAGGGGCGAATGCGGCGGTCGAGGTGCGGCCGGGTCAGCCTTGCCAAGAAGGCTTCGACAGCGCGGCCTCCGCGGAGGTCTTGGTCCGGGGGCAGCGCGTCGGGGCGTTTGGCGCAATTGCGCCCGCGGTGCAGCGGGCGTACGACCTGGAGATCCCGGTGTTCGCGGCCGAATTGGATCTCGACGCGCTCGTAGCACTCTTCCCGCCCCGGGCCTTGACGCACGCGCTCCCGGCGTTCCCCTCGATCGAGCGGGACCTCTCGTTCGTGGTGGCGGAGTCGGTGGCGTGGGGCCAGCTCTCCGGGCTGGTTTCCCGGGCAAACCCGGACTTGCTGGAGCACCTCGGCTTCGTGGGGACCTACCGCGGCAAGCAGACGGGCGAGGGCAAGAAGAGCGTGACCCTGCGTCTGAGGTTCAGGGCGCCGGACCGGACGCTCCGGCATGAGGAAGTCGATCCCCAGGTGGTGACCTTGGTTTCGATGGCGCGTTCGGAGCTTGGCGCGGAACTCCGGACCTGACACGTTCCGGGCAGAGATCGAACATGTCCCGGCCTGGGGCGCGTCGGGCGAACTCCCCCCATAGGATTTCGGTAGAGGCTGTATTTCACTCTCGACACGGAGGCAGACGATGACGCAGACCACGACCCAGCCTGTCTCACCGACCTCGACGGCCAGCGACCGTCCACTCGTCTATGTGAACGGCCGGATACTGCCCAAGAGCCAGGCGGCCGTGAACGTGTTCGATCATGGCCTGCTCTACGGGGACGGGATCTTCGAAGGGATCCGCGTCTACAAGGGCAAGATCTTCAAGGCCGACCAGCACATGGACCGCCTGTACGGGTGCGCGAAGAAGATCTTCCTCGACATCCCGGTCTCGCCGGCGGAGATGATCGAGATCATGCGCCGATGCATCGCCGCCAACGAGTTGGTGGACGGCTACATCCGACTGGTGGTCACGCGCGGCGAGGGTTCGCTCGGGCTCAACCCCTACCACTGCCCGGAAGCAGGGATCGTGTGCATCGCCGACCAGATCCGGCTTTTCACGCCGGAGCAGTACGAGGCGGGGATGCGGGTGGTGCTGGCGCACCGGCCCAAAACGCCGATCGCGTGCCTCGACCCCCGCATCAAGAGTCTGAACTATCTCAACAACATCATGGCCAAAGTCGAGGCGATCCACCTCTCGCGGGCCCTGGGGATCACCAAGCCCGAGGACCAGATGCTCGAGGTGATCATGCTCAACCTCGAGGGCAAGGTGACCGAGGGCTCGGGCGACAACATCTTCCTCGTCAAGGACGGCAAGCTCCTCACGCCCCCGAGCGAGGCGGGCATCCTCGAGGGGATCACCCGCCGGTTCGTCAAGAGCCAGCTGGCCCCGGCGTGCGGGATTCGCTGCGAGGAGCAAGACTTCACCTTCGCCGATCTCGTTGGCGCCGACGAGGTGTTCCTGACCGGCTCGGCGGCCGAGATCATCGGCGTGCGCGAGGTCGTCGAGCACGACGGCAAGGGCCACATCACCAAGAGCCACAAGATCACGGACGGCGAGGGCGCGATCACGAACCGACTCCGGGCGGAGTTCCGGAAGATCGTGACGGGGCCGAACGTGCCGGAGGATTGACGGGCGGGCTCAATGCTTCGGGACAGGCGCAGAGGCTCGGGTAGGCCGGAGCACAACCGGGCGGAGTTGGTTGTCGATGCGCACAGAGCCGGCGATCCAGCCACGATCGTCGATCTGGTCGGCGTAGGCGAGGTTTCGCGGCCCGATATCGATCTGGTCCCGCAGCGGGAACGCTCCATCGCCATCCACGTAGATCGGTTCGGCGCCGGGACGGCGCCCACGATGGCGCCGGCGTTGTTAATTGAACTCGACCAGAAGTCCCCGATGGGGAGCAATTCGAAACCCCGATCGTCCCAGACACCCGTCCAGGTGGAGGCGGGAGTGTCGATGAGCACGTGCACGATCACCTGGCCGACGTCATTGAGGCTGACAGCGTCTGTCTGGGCGACGAACTCGCCCCAGTACGAGAGGACGTCGGGCTTGCCCTCCTGGCTCCAGCGTACGGCACGGGCGTTGTTGTCGGCGTCGACGACAAAGCCGCAAGCCGCGCCGGCTTCCGTGAGCCGCTTGCCGACGCTGAGCTTGCTGCCCGGGGGAAGGGAAAGGGCACGGGGTTGGCCGCCGATCCAGAGGCAGGCCGAGAGGTTCTGCGAGGCATCCGCGGCCGTCCCGAGGATGACGCCCGCCTCGTTGACGTCCGAGGCCCACGCCGTCCGCCCGCCCAGGGTGGGCAACCGGGAGGGCGTGCCGTCGATCCAGACCGTCGCCAAGTTGCGGGACGGCTCGCCGCGGACGACGCGCGCGGATGTCCCGACGACAACACCCGCCCCGTTGACCGCGGCTGAGGAGGCGCTGGAGCAGCCTCGAAGCGGCGAGAGCAGGCGGGTCGTGCCGTCTTGCAGGGCCACAAAGCCCCACTGGTAGCGTCCACCGCCCTCGGTAAACACCTCACCCGCGATAAACCCGCCGGTGATCGCTCGGCCCCGGATCTGCATCGCGGGCGAGCAAACCTTGGGGACATCGACGAGCGCCGCCTCGTAGCGGGGAGGTGTCGCGCCGGCGCAGGCCGCGATGAGTGGGATCGCAAGAAGGCTTGGACGAGACGCGTGGCTCGGCATGGTCGGCCCTCCAAACACCGGGACTCTGTGGCGGGTATCGGTCACGTCCGGTCGCCGGCCGCAGGATTCGGCCCGAGGTGGTGTACGATGCCTTTGTGCCCACCGACGCCGAGCATCCGGCAGGGCCGGAATCCTGGGGCTTCGTCTGCCCCAACTGCCGCTACGACACGCGCGAACTCGCCGCGGATAACTGCCCCGAATGCGGAACGACCCTGTCCGAAGCCCGCGTCATGCTCGATTGCCGCCAGCGGATCGGCTCACCGATCGGGCGGATGACCGTCACGATCCTGACCACGCTCACGGGGCTGGCCTTCGGCTTCGTTGCGACGGCTCTCTTGATGGGCGTCCACCGGACCGGGTTCCGAGAGAACGCCGAGCGGCTCTGGGCCATCGCTATCTTGGTGGTCTGTGCGATCGGCGGGGCCATCCCCTGCATCAATTGGATTCGGCGAGCGCAGCGGCGACGACTGCTTCACCCTGGATACACGCTGTTCCTTCTCCTGGTCATGTTCTACCTGGCTGCCCAGCATTGAGGGCGCGGGCCCGTGCCGCCCGAGGGGCTTGAGAACTCCCTTCCGTCTCGACACCATTCCGGATACACTCCTCCCGGCTCGTCGGGGCAAAAGGAGACTGCGATGTCGAGGTCGACCATTGGTGTCGCCGCCCGGGTGCTTGTCGCCGGGGCGTGCGCTGGTGTTACATTTGCCCAGAGTGACCAGAATCCCCAGACTGACGACTATGTCATGCCCGGGGTGCAGCCGCCGGTCCTTGAAGTCTCGAATGACCCCTACCTGCCGCCCACTCTGGTCCAGAGTTCGCCGCCAGCTCCAGGTCTCTCGCGTGGCTTCGGCGGCGTGCAGGTCAACGTCGACGCCAACGGCAACAACATCCTGCACGACGCGGCCAACGAGCCCTCGCTCGCGATCGACCCCACGGCGCCCAATCGCATGGTCATCGGGTGGCGGCAGTTCGACAACATCGCCTCGGACTTCCGCCAGGCGGGCAACGCCTGGACCAACGACGGCGGGCGGACATGGACCTTCCCGGGCGTGTTCACGCCGGGGACTTTCCGGTCCGACCCGGTGCTGGACTCGGACTCCTCGGGCAACATCTACTACTCGTCGCTGAAGGGCGATTTCCTGGTTGACACCTTCATCTCGGGTGACGGCGGGCAGCACTGGGGCAGCCCCATCCCGGCCTACGGCGGCGACAAGCAGTGGATCGTGATCGACAAGACCGGCGGGGTGGGCGAGGGCAACTTCTACCAGTCGTGGTCCACGGCCGCGGGATGCTGCGGCAGCCGCATCTTCACGCGCTCGACCGACGGCGGCCAGACGTACATGAACCCGATCACCCTGCCGAACTCCCCGGTCTGGGGGACGATGGCGATCGGCTCCGATGGCACGCTCTATCTGGTCGGCTACGACTTCAACTCCGGCAATGTCTACTGCCTGCGCTCGACCAATGCGAAGAACGCGGGGCAGACACCGACCTTCCAGAGCACGCCCGTGAATCTCGGCGCGCCCTTCAATCTGGGCGGGAATTGCGATCCCAACCCGGCCGGCCTGTGGGGCCAGCTCTGGATCGCCGTGGACAATTCGGGCGGGCCGTACGACGGCAATGTGTACATCGTCGCCTCGGTCGATCCTTCGGGCACGGACCCCCTGGACGTGCGGTGCGCGATCTCGACGGACGGGGGCGTCTCGTTCCCCACATCGACGCGGGTGAACGACGACTCGCTCGCCTCGGGGCACCTCCAGTGGTTCGGCACGATGTCGGTCGCGCCGGACGGGCGGATCGACGTGGTGTGGAACGACACGCGGGACAGCAATGTGTGCAACAAGCCCGAGCTCTACTACGCCTCGTCGGAGGACGGCGGGGCGACCTGGTCGCCCAACGTCGCCGTCAGCCCCCAGTGGGATAGCTACCTCGGCTGGCCCCAGCAGCAGAAGATCGGCGACTACTACAACATGCGGAGCGATCTGACCGGGGCCAACCTTGCCTGGGCGGCCACGTTCAACGGCGAGCAGGACGTCTACTACCTGCGCATCGGCGACTATGACTGCAATGGCAACGGCATCGACGACTCCGTCGATCTGTCTACCGGCATCAGCACGGATTGCAACGGCAATGGCATCCCCGACGAGTGCGACATCGCGGCCGGTGTGCTCGCCGACGCCAATGGGAACGGCATCCCCGACGAGTGCTAGGCCTGCTACGCCGACTGCAACGGCGACGGCGCCACCAACACGCTCGACGTCCTGTGCTTCCTCAACCAATGGTCGGCGGGAGATGCCGCGGCCGACTGCAACGGCGACGGCACGATCAATACGCTCGATGTCCTGTGCTTCCTGAACGCCTGGAACGCGGGCTGCGGCTGATCGCAGGCAGCCGCCCGGGCGCGCTACTCGTTCTTCTCCCACACCCAGCTCCCGACCACGGGCGAGAGAGCGCCCGCGACGGCGTATCCGCGCGGCGGATCGGCGAGGAGGGCGGGGTCGGCCTGCAGCATGATGCTCCCCGAGAGTGCCATGCCGCCCTCGGAGATCACGACGCCCTTGGTCCGGAGGTTCGCGTTGAGCTTCGTCGAGCCGGACCCCATCACGTGGGCGACCCCGGTGAGCAGCTGCGGGTAGGTGTCGGCGGTATCGCTGTCGCTACCGCCCCCGATGTAGGGGTAGGGCGTGCCGGCAGGGTTGAAGTTGACATTGCTGGAGTTCTCGTCGAGCGTGCCGGTCGACCCCCCGAGCGTGACGCTCGCGCCGCTCGCCGTGCGGACGAGCAGGGTCGGCATGTCGGCGGAGGCCGGCTCGGCGAGCCACTCGTCCGCCGTGACCAGCGATGCATTCACGCCGAGGTCGATGAGGAGCGTGGCGACCAGACGGGAGCGGCGGATGGTGAGCGTGGAGCCCGACGGGACGGTGATGGAGTAAAGGCCCCGGGTGTTCGGCGCGCCCCACGGGTTTGCGGCCGGGCTGAGGAGCTGGCGGTCGATCGTCCCGGAGTTGATCGAGGCGTAGGAGATGGCCGTCGCACTGGGGAGCAGAGAGGTGAAGATGTCCGAGGAGGGCATCGACTTGGCGGAGAGGATGCTCCCGCTCCCCGTGACGTTGCCAAGGCTGACGACCAGCAACGCCTCGATGCTGCCGTTGACGCGGGCCCCCAGACCCACCGTAAAGGTCGAGTTGCTCGAGAACGGACCGTCGGCGGCGGTCACCGTGCCGGAGACGCTCGCGGCGCCTCCGGCGTGGGAAGCAGTCCGGAGCACGTCGAGAGCGGTGAGCGCGGGATCAAGCTCGACGCTATAGATCCGGACGGCATCGCCGGCCGTGCCTCTCCCGTAGACCCGTACTGGGTCGTCGCCATTGTTCAGGTTGGAGTCGGTCTCGTCGACGAGCTTGAAGCTGACCTGCCCGCCCCCGAGGGAGACCGTGGGCTGCCAGGTGTCGTTGGTGTACCGGCTCCGCCAGGAGCCGTCGGAGACGACGGTTTCGATCGCCAGATCCACCGCGGCGCGGGCAAGCCCCTCGGCGCGGGTGATCGAAGTCTCGAGCGATGCCGCGCGGGCATTCACGCGCTGGATGGAGAGCAACGCCAGCCCGATCGTCGTGAGCACCAGCGAGAGCATGAGCGCATAGAGGTAGACCGATCCGCGTCGCGAGTATCCGGGATGGACTATCTTGCGGTATTGGGGGTTGTGCATCAGGGCACCGTGTTCGTCAGGGCGGCCGACTGCTGGATGGTGGAATCGCCGTCGCCGGCGATCTCGATCGAGACGCCGACTCGGGCGGTGTACGCGCCCGTCGACTCGGCCGTCTTGTCGTACAAGCCGGCACGGGCCCGCAGGCCGACCAGCGTCACCGTGCGCCCGGAGGGCGCCCGAACGCTGACGGAGATGGACTTCAGCCCAGAGTCGGCCGCGGCCGTCGCGGAAGGGTCGGCGAGCTGCACGTACTTGATGCGCGTCGTTCGCTTCCAGCCGTTCCACGCCGAGTCGAGCAGGCTGAGGCCCGGAGTCGGCGGAGACTCGACGAGATCGGCGTAATCGTCAACATCGTCAAACAGCGCGCGCACCTCGCCGATCTCGGGGCCGAAGGTGGGGAGCACGCTGTCCTCGTAGGGCTGCGCGATGATCTCGCCGAGCAGAGCCTGGGCGAGGGCCACCGCGCGGGTCTGCTCGATCAAGTCGCGCTGGCGGGCCGCGACGGTGCCGATCGCGCTCATCGCCCCCACCACCACGATCGAGACGATCCCCATGGCGACCACGGCCTCGACGAGGCTGAACGCCGGAAGGCGGGCTCGGGGTGTCGCGGGCATGGAGGGGCTCCTACTTGTACGAGCCGTAGGTGGTGAATTCGAGCGCCGAAGTGCTCAGCGGAAGGCTCCACGAGGAGCCGCCGTTGCTGGAAACCGAGTAGAGCTTGCTGAGGTCGAGCGAGACCGTGTCGTAGTAGACGTATCCCGGCGCGGCGTCCGCGGTGCCGACGACGAGCACGATCGCGGCGGAAGGATCCAGACTCGAAGCGCCAGAGACGGCAATATCCACCCAGCCGGGCGTGAGACCCACGGTGGTGATGTCGAGAGAGCCCGTCCCGAGCGCGGCCCCCGTTGGGCGACCCAGCGCATCCGCCGCATACAGGCCGACCTTGAGCGCGCCGGTGTTGGAGCCGTTGCGTCGGGCGTACAGCCGCACGCCGTCGACGGACCAGCTCGATGTGCCCTTCGGCAGCGTGGGGGTGAACCGCTCGGCGATCCAGTTGCTGCTCGTCACGGAGTATTGGGACAAGAGGATCCCGGTGTCGGCGATATTGGCGCTGATCACGCGGAGCGTGTTGGAAACCGGGGAACCCGCGGCCGCGACACGGAGCACGTGGTCGAGGCTGAAGCGGGAGACATTCGCCGCGAGGACGGAAGTCGTGCCGTTGTACGTCCGCGTCAGATCATCACCGACGACGCCGCCCCAGGCGTAGCGGATGGTCTCCGGCGACCCGTCGCCATCGCGGTCAGGGACCACGAGCGTGACGGCGGTCAGCGTCTGCTCACGGATGGTCGTGGCGGTCTCGACGTCGGCGACGATCATGTCCGCGGCCTGCTTCGCCTGGAGCACGCGCCCGACCTGGCTTCCGGACCCCATGCCGTTCTGGGCCGCGCGGGCGGCGAGCACCATGACTGATGCGCATGCCAGCATGATGATCGTCGTGACAGCCATGCTGATGACCATCTCAATCAGGGTAAAGCCGCGCGACCGCTGCATCAGCCGCCCCCCCCGTCGACAATCTCGATATCCGTCCCGCCGATGGTCACCCTTCGCTTGATCGAACCCGACTGAATCATCACACCACCCGAGGCGCTCGCCTGCCCGTACGCGTCGAAGGTCAGGCTGGGCGATCCCCCGAAGTCTGCGGCCACGATCACGCTCCGGTAGGGGTCGGCATTCAGGATCACCACATAGGCATCCGACGCCCGGTTCTCACCCCGCCGGCCGACAATCTCGTACGTCTCCGCGTCCGCGTCAAAGCTGATAATCCTGGACTGGCTCATCGCCCGCGCGTCGGTCCGGGCGAGCAGGATGTCCGCCCGGATCCGCTCCGCGGCCGCATCGACCCGCCGCCGGTCGCCGACGCCCTGAAACCGCGGGATGGCGATCGCTGCCAGGGTGGCGATAATGGCGATGACCAGCGTGAGTTCGACAAGCGTGAATGCGCCAGGGAGCGCCGGGCGAACTCGGGGCTGGGTGCGTGTCGGCATCGTGGGCGGCTCCCCTGGTTCCGACGGGGCTATCGGACAACCCCCAGTCCGGTGTGAGCCGGATGGCCGAATCGACGGACGGCGGCCCACCTCTGCACACGCTGGAGAGATGGGGACGACCCGTCCAGGGGTGATAACCCCGGTGGGGCCTACATGCCGGCCGCGAGCAAGGTGGCGATGCGCTCGGCTCGGTATCGAAAGATGGCGAGCAGGTTGCGCCGGACCAACAGGGCATGGACGAGGGAGCCGCCGGGGACGCCGTACTCCACGCGATCGGTCATGAGGGTGGCGTCACCCCGACGCTCGAAGGAGTGCCGATGGCGCCACCAGAGATACGGGCCGCGGAGCTGCTCATCGACAAAGTGGAACGGAGGGTCCCACTCAGCGATGCGCGTCCGCCACCGGATCGGCAAGCCATAGAGCATGATGCGGTAGTCGAGCAGCGCCCCCGATCGCATCCCGATGGGGGCCGGCGTGAGGATCCGAAAGCGGAGCCTTGCCGGGGTGATAGCGTCGAGATTGAACGCGTCCGCGAAGAACGGGAAGACTGACGCCGGCTCGCCGGGAAGCTCGGTCGTGGCGGTGAGTGCGTACCCTCGCGGAGCTTTCTCGATCGCAATGGTCATGGTGTGGCGGCGGGCGGCTCAGCCCTTGAGCGAGGCGATCACAACGCGTCGGGTCATGTCGGAGACCCAAACCCCACCGGGGCGCTCGATCGTGATCGCGAACGCGGCCGCGCCGTGGATTCGCACGGCGGGCTCGATCTCGACCACCACATGGTCGGGATCAGCACAATTGAAGATCGCGCCGCTGATCCGCTGCTCGAGGCCGCGCTCGTCGATGATCCAAAGCTGGTACTGCTCCTTGGCGGGGTCGTTGGGCTGGAGGCCGTCGAAGGTCATGTAGCCCTTCTGCTCCGATTCGCTCCATGCGACCTCGCCTCTGACGCCGGGATGCTCGGGAGTATCCCAGTCACTCCACGCGGCGGTCTGCACGTCCGGAGCATTCTGAAGGAATGCCTGACGGGCGTCCAACGGCGAGGAAGTCTGGGGCGCCAATCGCGACGCAATGATGAGAGCGAGTGTCAGACACGCCGCAGCGGCGAGCCAGCCGGACCACGCCGCGAGCGAGACCCGGCGCCCGCGCGACGACGCCTCCGTCAGCGCCCATGCGTGCCTCCGGAGCCTCGAGCGCGACCAGCACGCGATCGCGAAGCGCCGCGGGTATGGGTTCGATGGCGTCGATGCCCGCGAGGGCGGCGGCCGCGGCGGCGAGTTCCATCGAATCGTCGTCAAACTCGGGGTGCTGGGCGAGCAGGGCATCCAACTCGGCGCGAGACGTCGGATCGAGCCCACCTGTCGCCCTGTCGGCAAGCAGATCCAGCAGGCGATCGATCGGAGGAGTGGGCTGCGTCATGGCGTGACCCCCCCGGAGTGCGGCTGGCCCGATGCGAGCGTATTGCGGAGGCGGATAAGGCCTCGCCGGATATGGGTCTTCACGGTCCCAAGAGGCATGCCCGTCAGGCGAGCGACCTGCTCATGCGTCAGGCCACGGAGCACGGCGAGGTGGATCGCTCGCTGCTGGTCCTCCGGGAGCTCGCCGAGCGCGTCGGCGGCCAACCTCGCCTGCTCCCCCAACTCCGCGGGGGTTTGATCCGGCGGCACGAAGGCCGACTCAGTCCCCGGGGCCACGTCCGGTCTGCCGCTCCGGCGGCGGAGGCGATCGATCAGCCGCCGACGGGCGATCATGGCCACAAAGGTCGTGTCGGACCCCTTCGCCGGGTCGAAGCGCCCCTGCTTGGCACACCTCCAGACGTCGAGCATGATCTCCTGGACAGCATCCTCGGCCTCGGCACGATCGCTGCACGAGCGGCGGGCCAGCGACCAGACCAGACCACCGTAGCGATCAAGCAGCGCCTCGGCAGAGCCGGGTGTGCCGCTCGCGATCTGGTCTAGAAGTGAGTCGCTGCCGCTCATTCGACGGATCGTATGCGGGCCCGTCTGAGCCCAAGGGATTCGGTCCCGTCTCGGGGCACAGATCGCCGCCATCATTGTTCGGAACCCTCACCCAGCCTTCCTGATGCCGGCTTCGTGGGGAGGCGGCGGTTGGATGCACTCGGGCGGGCCGAATGCGCCCAGTCGCGTCCGCATGCCAACCCATGCATCCGCCGGGAGGCCGGCCGCGATAGCAAGGCCGTGGTTGGTGCATTGCCCGGGAGATCGCGTCGGCGAGACCCGGGGCACCCCGATCAATCAGAAACCAGAGGCTCAAGGAGATCCGTCATGAAGTATCGAACCGCGCTCGTGGTCCTCCCTCTCGCCTCGCTGTCCGGTGCGGCGTGGGCTCAGTGTTCGTTGCAAGCCCAAGCCCAGAGGAGCGGAACGGCGAACATCGTCACCGCTTCGAACATGCACGCGGCCGAGAACATCGTCGAGACGGCCAAGGCGGCTGGCTCGTTCGGAACCCTGCTGGCGGCGGCCCAGGCCGCGGGGCTGGTCGATGCGCTCTCGGGCCCGGGCCCCTTCACCCTCTTCGCCCCGACCGACGAGGCGTTCGCCAAGCTTCCCAAGGGGACGGTCGAGTCGCTCCTCAAGCCGGAGAACCGAGACAAGCTCGCCGCGATCCTGAAGTACCACGTCGTGACGGGCGAGCTGAGTGCCCGTGAGGTCTCCCGCCTCGGAGGCGCGAGCACGCTCAACGGGCAGCGGCTCACGTTCACCGCGGAGAACCACGCGGTCGCGATCGATTCGGCCCACGTCGTCAAGGCCGACATCCTGTGTTCGAACGGAGTCATCCACGTCATTGACTCGGTGATGATCCCCGAGCAACGGAACATCGTGGAGGTCGCGGCCGGTGCGAAGACGTTCGGCACCCTCCTCGCCGCCGCGAAGGCCGCAGGCCTGGCAGACGCCCTCATGGGCGACGGGCCTCTGACGGTGTTCGCCCCGACCGACGAGGCGTTCGCCAAGCTGCCCAAGGGGACGGTCGAGTCGCTCCTGAAGCCGGAGAACCGAGACAAGCTCGCCGCGATCCTGAAGTACCACGTCGTGAAGGGGCGCGTCGACGCGGGGGCGGCGGCCGGAGCAGGGACGGCGACTACGCTGGGCGGTGGAGCCTTGCGCATCGACATCGAGGACGGCCGCCTGTGTGTGGAGGGGGCGAAGATCGTGGCGTCCGACGTGGACGCCTCGAACGGGGTCATCCACGTGATCGACTCGGTGCTTCTCCCCGGCTGAACGGCCCGAGGTCCCACTCCGCCATGAACAACGGTCGCGCGTGTTGCCGGCCGAAGGGGCGCGGGGCGAGCCTCCCCGCGCCCCTGATGCTTTGCGCTAGGCATCCGCGAGCCGACGAGGGTGGTCGGCCCGCCAGCGCCGCCACGCGGCGACCATCGCGAGGCCCGCCAGGGCGAACCAGATGGCCCCGCCGACGAGGACTCGGACGAACCCGGCGATGGTGCCCAGCAGGGCCGCGAGGCCATCGGTCCAGGCGAGGCCGAGGCTCTTGAGGAAGCCGTCCCACACGCCCTGCTGGGGCTCGGGCTCGGGGGCCTTGGCCTCGGTGCGGAGCATGACCGCGACACGGGCGAGGCGGACCATGCGGGCGAGGTTGTCCTGCTGGGCGGCCAGCCGCTCGATGCGCTCGCGCACCGAGCCCAGTTCGCGCCGGACCTTGAGGATGTCCTCCAGCGTGTCGTCGGGGCGCTTCTCGAGCAGCTCGGCGAGTTCCTTCTCGACGCGACGCTCGTTGTCGAGGCGGGCTCCAAGGTCGACCATCTGGTCGGTCACGTCCTCGCCGTCCAGGTGCTCAGCCCCGACCTCGCCCAGCTCACGGAGTTGCGAGACGACGCCCTCCAGTCGCGAGGCCTCGACGCGGAGGACCAGGTCGGCGCGGGGGTGGTCGGCGTCGCTCTCGTCGATATCGGCGGACTCGACGTACTCGCCGCGGGGCTCTGAGAGGATCTGCCGGGCGCGGAGCGCGGCCGCACGGACGTCGGGGGTTGTGAGCTCGATGGTGGCCTTGCGGACCACGGCCCGCTCGGCGGCGGCGGCGGCCTGTTCGGGTTCAGCGCGATCCGCGGTGACCTCGCCGGTCTTGAAGCGGGACTGGTCGCCGGCGCCGGCACGCCCCCTTGCCGCATCCGCGATTTCCCAATCACCCAGGCTTTTCGCCGACTTATCCGCGCTCAACGACTGGTCGGCGATTGCCTTTGACATCGCAAGCGTCGGAGACAACTCGCCCAACCTCGCGGTGACGTTCGGCAGTTCCGAGCCCGCCGTCGCGCCGCCCCGCAGATCCATGTCTCGATCGAGCCGCGACGTTCCGAAGGCCGGGACGAGCGCAACACAGAGGAGCAGCACGGCCGCCAAGCCCGCGGCGGCCACGAAGAGCTGGCCGCGGCCCCAGGGCCAGGTCAGGATCCCGGACCTGGACCGGAGCCGCGCCGGCGGCTCGGGCGTGGGGGTCGTCTGGGCCGCGAGGGCCCTGCGCCAGAGTTCGGGCGTCTCGCCCTCCCAGTCGCTCATGGCGCGGAGTTCACGCTCGATGGAGTTCTGCATCTCGTTCATGCCGTCGCCTCCGATCGCAGCGAACGCTCGAGCCGCGAGAGGGCGGTGCGCACCCGGGACTTGAGCGTGCCGAGCGGGATCTGCAGGATGGCCGCGGCCTGGGCGTGGGTGAGATCGGCGTGGCAGCAGAGCAGCACCGCCTCACGCTCGAAGGCCGTCAACTCCCCCATCGCCCTGCGGACCGCGGCCCGCAGCTCGGGCTCAGCGGACGCCGGCGCCTCGGTCGGCGGGGCCTTGCCGTTGCGTCGTGCTCTTTGGCTGCGCTCGCGCCGGGCGATGTCGCGGGAGCGGTTGATGACGATCCGGTACAGCCAGGTGCGGACCTCGGCACGTTGGTCGAAGCCGGCCGCGGACTGCACCACCCTGATCCATGAATCCTGCACCGCTTCCTCCGCCAGTTCTCGGGAGCCCAGCAGCCCCATGGCCAGCCCCAGCAGGCGTCGCTCGTGCCGCTCGGCCAGGTCGCCAAGGGCGGCGCGATCACCCCCGGCGAATCTCGCCAGCAGGTCGCGGTCGTTGGGGCTCGGGGCCTCATTCATGCACACCATTCCTGCATATTCAGACGCCACAGGACCGGCCCGGGATGGGGATTCTCTGGAGAAGAGTTGAAACCTTCTCCGCCTATAGTGTGCGGAGCAGCCGTTTTTCGAGGGAGAACCGTTCGATGCCGAACCTGACAATCAATGTCCGCGACGTGCTCGGAGCCCAGGCCGACAGCCTCCTGAGCCATGAATGCCGAGTGCCCAAGAGCTCGATCCACTGCCCCGGACCCGACCTTGTGGACCGTGTTTTCGCCCCGACCGACCGCAACGCCGTCGTGCTCCGGAATATGCAGACCATCCTGAATACCGGACGGTTGTCCGGGACGGGGTTCGTCTCGATCCTGCCCGTCGACCAGGGGATCGAGCACTCGGCCGGCGCGTCATTTGCCCCCAATCCGATCTACTTCGACCCCGAGAACATCGTCAAGCTGGCGATCGAGGGCGGGTGCAACGCCGTTGCCTCCACGTTCGGGGTGCTGGGCTCGGTGGCGAGGAAGTACGCCCACCGGATCCCATTCCTGGTGAAGTTCAACCACAACGAACTGCTCACCTACCCCAATAGCTTCGAGCAGATCCCGTTCGGCTCCATCCATCAGGCATACGAGATGGGAGCCGTCGCGGTCGGGGCAACGATCTACTTCGGCTCTGACAACGCGAAGCAAGAGATCCAATATGTCTCGGAGATGTTCGCGCAGGCGCACGCGCTGGGCATGGTCACCGTGCTCTGGTGCTATCTCCGCAACCCGCACTTCAAGGTCAACGGCGTCGACTACCACTCCGCGGCTGACCTGACAGGCCAGGCCAACCACCTCGGCGCGACCATCCAGGCCGACATCATCAAGCAAAAGCTCCCGACCAACAACGGCGGCTACAAAGCCCTCAATACCGGCGACTCCAGCTACGGGAAATTCCGCAAGGAGATCTACACAGAGTTGGCAGGGTGCGACGAGAACGGCGGCGGGGGCCACCCCATCGATCTGTGCCGCTACCAGGTGGTCAACAACTACATGGGGCGCGTCCCGCTGATCAACTCGGGCGGCGAGAGCAAGGGCGCCGGCGACCTGCACGACGCCGTGTGCACGGCGGTGATCAATAAGCGCGCCGGCGGCATGGGGCTGATCTCGGGCCGAAAGGCATTCCAGCGGCCCATGAAGGACGGCGCCGCTTTGCTTCATGCGATCCAAGACGTGTACCTGGATCCGGGGGTCACCGTCGCCTAGATCGCGGGTGTTTCTACCCACGGAAAAACCCGCTCAGACTGGGAGTTTCCTCCTCGTCCGGGCGGGTTGTTGCTTTTTCGACTCGGCACATTTCTGTGCGATGGTCGGTTTCTGTGCCGACACGTTTTGCGTAATCATCGCACACGCCTATGGATTCCGCAGGGCACTTGCGACTTCGCGCACGTTCGACATCAAGTTTGCAAGTATGTTTGCCCGATGGTGGCGAGGGCCCGCGTGGAACGATCCGCCCGCGTCCGGCGGGCGGGTATCGAATGGGACTTTGGGGATCGTCGTCCGGGCTGACAGGAACGACTCGACTTGGGCCCGGAGCACCAGACCCGGGCGGCCGCGGGGGCAAGAAATGCACAGCGACATCGGCAGAGCGCACCACCCCGACCAACTCGTGCTCTCGGCCCTGCTGCAAGACACGGACAGCCCGGTCGCATTCCTGACCGAGAGCGGCAAGGTGCAGCGATGTAACCCCGCATTCGCGGAACTCTTGGGTATGACGACCGAGCGGGCCGAGTCCTCGGATCTCACCGATCTGCTCCCGGCCCCCGTAGCCGCCGAGCGGATCGCGATCATCCGACGTACGCTGGCACAGGGCAAGCCGATCGGCGTCGACGGACTTTTCCGTGGGCGCCTGATGCGCTGGACCATCCGGCCCGTGGAGGCCGAGGAAGGCGGAAGTCCCGCGGTGCTCGTCACCTGCTCCCGACTCGGCGACCGCTCCGCCGGGGGCGCGGCGATAGAGATCGTCCGGGCGTCACACGAGGACCCGGGGGGGCTCGCTTCGCTCACAGATCGGGAGAGGGAAGTGCTCGGTCTCATCGGACTGGGGCTCTCCACCACCGATATCGCCGAGCGGCTCTACCGTTCCGCCAAGACCATCGAAGGCCACCGAGTATCGTTGGGGGTCAAGCTGGGGGTGCAGAACCGGGTGCAACTGGCGAGAATCGCGATCCGCGCCGGGCTCTCCCCACTCTCCACCGCCGAGGTGGAGCTCAAGCCCGACCACCGCCCGGTGGGCTAACCTCCGGGCATGGTCCCGGCGGTCTTCCTCGATCGAGACGACACGCTGATCGCCAACAGCACGCTCCCCGACCACGCGTTCCGCGGGGGGCGTCGAGGCGACTTGGCCGATCCGGAATTCGTCACCCTCCTCCCCGGGGTTGCGTCGGCTTGCGCCCGGCTCCGGGCCGGGGGCTATGCGCTGGTGGTCGTCACCAACCAAGGGGTGGTGGCCCGGGGCGGGGCGACCCTCGCCGAGGTCGAGGCCACGAATGCGCGGCTCGAGAGCCTGCTCCCCGATCCTCAACGCACCGGCCAATCCCTCCTGGATCGCGTGTATTCCTGCCCCTACCACCCCAACGGTTCTGTCCGGGAATTCGCGGTGGAGCACCCGTGGCGGAAGCCCTGCCCGGGCATGCTCCTGGCCGCGGAAGCGGAGCTGGGTCTGGACCTGGCCCGGTCTTGGCTGGTCGGCGACGCCGGCCGGGACATCGAGGCGGGGCGGCGGGCGGGCCTCGATGAGGCGAGGCTGCTCCGAGTCGGGCCGGGACAGCCTTGGTCGGGACTGCCCGCGGCGGTGGACCATATCCTGGGCCACGACTGATGCGGACCGACCCGGCCAGACTGCTGCGTTTGCTGGTTGTGCTTCCCTCGTGGCTCGGCGACGGTGCGATGGCCACGCCGGCGCTGCGCCTGCTGCGTGACCGGCTGCCAGGGTCCTACATCGCCGGGCTGGCGAGGCCCGCAGTCGCCGACCTGCTCCAGGGCTCGCCGCTCCTCGACGAGATCCTCATCGAGCGGGCATCGGGGATGATGGGCCGGAAGCACGCCGCGGCCCGGGTCCGTGCGCTCCGCTTTGACGCCGCGCTGCTCCTGACGAACTCGTTCTCGACGGCGCTTGTCGCACGGCTGGCCGGGATCCCGTGCCGGGTGGGTTACGACCGCGACGGGCGGGGCATGCTGCTGACCCGGCGCCTCCGCGCTCCCGAGTGGCCCGGGAGCACCGCCGTGCACCGGAGGTGGGCCCCCGTTTCCGCCGTCGCGTACTACTACGCCGCGGCGATGGCGACCGTGGGCGATCAAGCGCCCGATTTCACGACGCTTCAAGACCCCCTTTCGATCTTGCCGGAGGGCACGCGCCTCGAACTGCCCCTGAGCGTGGAGGACCGCGCGGGGGCCGATGAAGTGCTCGGTCGGGCCGGCATCGGTGCTCGTGACACGCTCGCGGTGCTCAACCCGGGGGCGAACGACCCGGCGAAGCGATGGGCCCCCGAGCGATTTGGCGCCCTGGCACGGTGGCTCGCGGACCGCTACCGGCTCCGCGTTGCGGTGAACTCCGGGCCGGGCGAGGAAGAGATCGCGGAGGCCGTCCGCAGGTGTGCGCCGGCGGTCGTCCTGCTCGGCGAGCACGGGCAGACCCTCGGCAGCCTGAAGGCAGTGCTCGCCCGGTCGCACCTCCTCGTCACCAACGATACCGGCCCCCGCCACCTCGCCGCGGCGGTCGGTACCCCCACCATCGCCCTCTTTGGGCCCACAGATCCCCGGTGGACGACGCTCCCGGAACGCGCCGGCACCCGGCGGGAGATCCTCGTCGTCGCCGGCACCCCCGATCCCGGGGCGATGACCGACGAGCACCCAGAGCGGTACCGGATGGAGTTGATCGGTCTGGAGTCGGTGCAGAGTGCCGCGGAGGTGTTACTCGGGGCGGGGGAGGGAGCGAGACCGCAAGAGCCACGGCCGGGACAAACTCCGGTCCGAGAAGCCCCGCCCGGACCGGAGTCAGAGCGTGGACCAGGCCCCGGGCAGGCTTGACCGCGCTGGGCGGGTACCTACGATCGGTTGCCGCGTGCGGGGCCGGAAGGGCCCCGGCGGCGACAAGTGGACGGGGGCGTAGCTCAGTTTTGGTAGAGCGCTTCCATGGCATGGAAGAGGTCGTGAGTTCGAGTCTCATCGCCTCCACTTGAACACAAACGCCGCAGGCTCAATGCCCTGCGGCGTTTGGCGTTTTCGAGCTCGCCCGGCGGGTGCGACGGTTGGGTTACCATGGGGAGTCCCGTTTGGCCCCGGGCCGGCAGTCCGAGGGAGCGGGCACCGGGAGGGTACCTCATGCGGACGAATGCGTGCCGGATCATGGTCGGTGCGGCGGCGGGGCTGTTGGGCGTTGTGGGTCCCGCGGCGGCGCAGACCGGGGGAGGCCAGCCCTCGCGGCCGGCTGGGCAGTCGGCAGAGGCGAGGGCCGAGACCCGCTCGCTCTGCAACGGAAAGGATCTTTCCGGCTGGCACGCCGACGTGCCCGAGGCGGACGGGAAGACCGACGCGCCGCCGAGCTTTGTGATCCGGGACGGGATGCTGGTGAGCCTGGGCAACCCGCAAGGGCACCTGATCAGCGACAAGGTGTTCGAGGACTTCCGGCTCGATGTCGAGTACCGGTTCCCGGGCGAGGCGGGCAATTGCGGCGTCCTGGTGTACGCCTCGAAGCCGCGGGCGCTCTACGACATGTTCCCGCAATCGATCGAGGTCCAGATGCACAGCGGGAACGCGGGCGACTTCTGGTGCATCCAGGAGAACATCGCCGTGGACAACATGGCGGCTCGCCGCAAGGGCGACCCCTCGACATGGGGCGGAGGTCCCCAGGACTCGCGGCGCATCCTGAATCTCACCGACGACAGCGAGAGCCCGGTGGGCGAGTGGAACCGCATGGTGATCGAATGCCTCGGCAATCGACTCCGCGTGTGGGTCAACGGCGACCTGGTCAATGATGGTCACGATTGCACGGCGTCGAAGGGTCAGATCGCGATCCAGGCGGAGGGCGCCGAGGTCGAGTTCCGCAAGCTGGACTTCACTCCAATCAAGGAACTCACGGCGCCCGAGGCAGGGGCGGCGTGGAAGATCGAGGAGCCAGAGGCGGACTCGAAGAAGTAGCGGATCAACCCGGGGCGCGCAGGTCGGTGCGGGCCCGGTCGAGCAACCGATCCGGAGTGATGGCGACTCAGTGCAGCACGCGATTCTGCCCCGACGGCGCCTTGCCACCGATGGCATGCGCGGACGGGGCGCGTCGCGGCCATGCGTGCGAATCTTGGCGGACCATCATCCCAATTCGGTCGCAACTTCCCAGTGGTGTCCGGCGGGATCAACGATGCGTCCGATGCGCCAACCGTACGCGTCGGCGACCGGGGCCAGGAGTATCGCCCCGGCCTCGACGGCGCGGGCGCAGACGGCCGCGGGGTCGTCTACCAGAAGCAATAGACGGACCGAGCAGCCGCCGAGTGACTCGGGACTGAGATTCTGGTGGGGCTCGGACTCCTCAGCCACCCAGAACTCGGCTCCGCCGACGGCAAGCCGAGCAACACCCCCGCCCGGCACAACGTATGTCTCGGTCGCTCCGAACGCGGCCTTGTAGAACTCGAGCGCGCGGGCCCAGTCCCGGACCGCGAGTGTCGCGGAAAATCTCGCTCCGGCATGGCCGTTCGACATGAGTCAGCCCACCCCTTGCAGAACAGAATCGAGGCGGTTGTAGCTTGCCTCGACCCCCTGCTCCATGCCAGACTTGAGCACGCCGTCTCTGGCGTGCTTGGTTTCATACCGAACGGTCGTCGTCAGGGTCGTCCGACCGTCGCGCTCCACGAAGACGGTGGAGACGATTGCCTCACCGGGATACCACGGCTGGTCGAAGGCCTCGGTGGCGACAAGACGCTCCGGAGGCACAACCTCGCGGTAGACACCGCTCATGCCCATCTCGACGCCGTCCTGATGGCGCCAAACGTACCGATACCGGCCGCCGACCCGGAGATCGATGTCGCAGACTGGCATCGTCCACCCCGGTGGGCCGAGGAGCCATTGTTTGACGAGCTCGGGCTTCGTGTGGGAGTCGAATACGAGTTGGCGCGGGGCGTTGAATGTGCGCGTCATGGCGAGCTCGCGCTCGGACGGGGTCGTGATCTCGAGCGAAGAAGGCTGCGTCACGGGCGCCTCCCTTCTTTGTGGGATCGACGATCGGGGGCGTGTTGCTTGGCGCCGGCGCGGCGGGGTGCGGGTTCCGAGCCATCAGGCTTGGAGGCGTCGGGCTGGAGCTCGTCAAGCAGGGCGTCGAGCCGCTGATAGTTGGCCTCCCAGATGGTTCGGTAGGCCTCGAGCCACTCGTTGGCCTGAGCAAGCGGCTGGCCCTCGATGCGGCAGAAATGGGCGCGTCCGACGACGCGTCGGCGGACGAGCCTCGCACGCTCCAGCACGCGGACATGCTTGGAGGCCGCGGGGAATGACATCTGGAGGGGGGCAGCGAGTTCGGTGAGGTTTCGTTCGTGGTCGGAGAGGTGCTGGAGCATGGCCCGCCGCGCTGGATGGGCGAGGGCATGGAAGACGAGGTCGAGACCGGCAGGCTTATAAACAACCATTTGGTTTAGTATAACCGCTGCCGAGTAGAACATCAACCAGTTGGTTTATAGATTCTCGGCGCAGGGCCACCCTGGGGCCCCCGCTCGGTGCGGAGCCGGGCCATTCAGCCTGGCCGAGTGGGCTGGGCGAGACCGGTCTTGCGGAGCCCGGAGCGGGCGCGGTACCGGAGCACCTGAAGCAGCGCAGCGGCGGCGGCGTACGCCCCGGCGCCGAGGGTGGTGATCTCCCCGGCGCGCTCGCCCAGCTCGTGCGGGAGAAACTGCGCGGTGACTCCGGGGAGCGTGGTGGTGGAGCGGAGCATCTCGCCGATGGCGTAGACCATCAGGACAGGCAGACAGGGAAGACCCGCGTAGGTGCCCGCGATGAACCGCTCGAAGGCGGAGTAGAGCACCATCATGGCGAAGAAGGGGATCATCCAGAGCGTGAAGAGCCCGATGCCGAAGATGCGGAACCCGACCGTTTCGCGAAGCCCCTGGACGAAGAGCGCGATGGCGATGAACCCGACGAGCACGACCGCGACTGTGGAGCGGCTGGGGCCGGATTGGTAGTAGGCGCCCAGGCCGTCGACGCGCCTCAGGAGCAGGCCCCCCGCGACGACGGCGATCGCGACCATGACCAGAGCGGCCGGGAGGCTGCTCGCGGCATCGCTGTTGAAGGGGAGGGTGGCGCGCCCGAGCTTGCGGACACGACGCCAGCCGGCGAGCGTGGTGTGGCGGGAGGGTGTGATGGCCGCGACGAGGGCGAGGTAGGCAAGGCCGGTGATCACAACGCCGATCGAGAGCAGCAGTTCGAGTGTCTCCGGGGAGCGCCCGCCGCGTTTGGTGACGCGGTCGAGCAGTTCGAAGACCTGGCTGTACGCCTCGTCCTGGACGACAAGGGCCCAGATGCTGCCCATGAGGAAGAAGACGACGCCGGAGAAGACGATGACCGCGCCGACCTTGGAAAAGCTGTGGAGGGCCTGGTCGCGCCACTTCCGGTGGACGATCGAGAAGAGCGTGGCAATCAGGAAGCCCTGCACAAGGAGGGTGTAGACGGTCGGGTGGATGAGGCCGCCGTAGAGGGGGACGTGGCGGAAGCTGTCGATGCCCGTTGCCTCCGCGGCCGGGCGGAGATTCGCCGGAAGCTCCTGCTGGATCAGCCCGAAGAATGTCGGCCGGATGGTCAGGAACTCGAAGAAGGTAATGCCGACGCGGGAGAGGTTGGGCAGGGCGAAGTAGAGAAGTGCGACGAGGCCGATGGAGAGCATGGAGGCAAGCCGCGGCTTGGGCGCCACCATGCCGGCGACCATGGCGGTCATGTGGTAGACGAGGACCGAGGTGAAGAAGACCGCGTAGAAGTGGGCGAGGGTCAGGAGGCTGAACTTGCTGAGCGCGACGGCCACCGCGACGATCGGGAGGGTCATCGCGAAGAGCGCGTACTCACGCACCGGCAGCCCGAAGAGGTAGCCGAGGATCTTGGCGGTGGGGCGCATGGGGGTCATGCGCTGGTAGTCGAGCAGCCCCTCGTCGCGCTCCTGCGAGATGCCCGCGGCGACAGCACCGGTGCCGAACATCATGAGGAGCACCGCCTGCACCACGATGACCGCGGGGAGGACCGCTTTGGCGGCGATCTCGGGCGTGGTGAGGTGGTGCTGCGTCATGTTCGTGTAGACAATCGTGGCGACGAAGGCGGTGACCGTGATCGTCACGATGCCCCAGCTCAGCAGGTGGCGCGGGCGCATGCGGGCGCGGACGCTCTTCTGCCAGATGGGGTTGAGGCGGAAGGGGCCCGATATCGGCAGCGTCGTCATGCCACCTCCGTCGCGCCGACTTCCATCAGGATGTCTTCAACACCGCGTCGGCGCTCGGTGAAGCCCTTGACCCGGACGCCGTGGGTGACCAGAGCCGCAAGGATCGCGGCCACGGCCTCGTCGTCGACGCCGGATTCGAACCGGCAGTGGCCGTCCTCGGCGACGATATCACCAACCCCCTGGAGCGTCCGGAGCACGGCGGCCGCGGCGTCACCGGGGCCGACGGTCTCGACGGTGAAGCGTCGCTGGTGGTTGAGGCCGGCGACGATGGTCTCGATGGAGCCGTCGAGGACAAGGCGCCCCTTCTCCATGATGCCGATGGATGTACAGAACTCGCTGAGTTCGTTGAGGATGTGGGAGGAGATGATGATGGTCTTGCCGCGCCGGCCGAGGTCGCGCAGGAGATTGCGGAGATCCACGCGGGCGAGCGGGTCGAGACCGCTGGCGGGCTCGTCGAGGAGGAGCACCTGCGGGTCGTGGAGCAAGGTCTTGGCGAGGACGAGGCGCTGGGTCATGCCGCGGCTGAGGTTGCCGGCGAGGGACTCACGCTTGCCCTCCAGCCGGACGATCTGGATGCACTCGTCGATCCGGCGTCGGCGGTCGCGCCGATCGAGGAAGTAGGCTCGCGCGAAGAGGTCGAGGAACTCCCGGCACCTGAGGTCTTTGTAGACGGGGGCGAGGTCGGGCATATACCCGATGACGCGCCGAACGGCGGCGACGTCTTCGCGGAGGTCCAGGCCGCAGAGGCGGGCCTCGCCGTAGGTGGGCTCTCGGAGGGTGGCAAGAACCGAAATCAGGCTGGTCTTGCCCGCGCCGTTGGGCCCGATGAGGCCGTAGACCTGCCCGGGCGCGATCGAGAGGGTGACATCCGCGACGGCGGTCACGTCTCCATAGTCCACACGGATGTCCCGGGTCTCGATCACGGCGTCGCTCTTGGGGAGTGTCGGGGGTCGGGGACGAACGCCACCCTGATTGGGAAGTGCCGCCGGTCGGTTCCGCGGCTGGGGAGTGTACCAGCGCGAGGTCGGCGGGCCGCGGAGCGGCGATCGAGTGGGCGGGCGGGGGGCCGGTACACTCGGAGCCCCGGAGGATCCCGATGCTTCGAACCGTGATGGCGTGCTTCCTGTTGCTGCTCGGCCCGCTCGCGTTGGCCCAGGGATTGTCGTACGACGAGCCCTTCTTCCCCGGCTCCTCGCACGATCCGGGGATCTCGACTCCGGAGCAACTGCTCGGCTTCCCGGCGGGGGAGCGTCCGGCGACGCACGCGGAGATCGAGCGGTGCCTCAGGGTGTGGGCCGAGCAGAGCGACCGGGCCGCACTCTTCACGCACGGCGAGACATTCGAGGGGCGGACGCTCTACCACATGGTGATCAGTTCGCCGGAGAACATGTCGCGCCTCGACCAGATCCAGGCCGACCTGGCGCGCCTGGCCGACCCGCGGGGATTGCCGGATGCGGAGGCGGACGGACTGCTGGCGCGGACGCCCGCGGTGGCATGGATGGCGTATGCAATCCACGGGGACGAGCTGAGCAGTTCGGACGCGGCGCTCCAGGCGGCGTGGCACTACGCCTCGTGCACGGATCAGGCTGTGAAGGATCTGCTCGAGCATGTCGTGATCATTATCGACCCCTTGATGAACCCCGACGGGCGGGACCGGTATCTCGGGCAGCTCCGCGAGATGCGGGGCGCGCTGCCGATCGTCGATGACCAGGCGCGGATGCACGGGGGGCGGTGGCCCCGGGGTCGGACGAACCACTACCTGTTCGACATGAACCGCGACTGGGTGTTCGGCGTGAACCCCGAGACCCGGGGGCGCATCGGTGCGGCGAGCCCCTGGCATCCGATGCTGTTCGTGGACTCGCACGAGATGGAGCCGCAGGACACCTACCTCTTCACACCCAGCCGCGAGCCCCTGAACCCCAACTACACCGAGTCGTTGCAGCGCTGGCTCGGCGTGCTCGCGGCCGACCAGTCGGCGGCATTCGACCGGCACGGGTGGCGGTACTACACGGGGGAGTGGGCGGACGACTGGTACCCGGGGTATTCGAACGCGTGGGCGTCGTTCCGCGGCGGGATCGGGGTGCTGTGGGAGCAGGCGGGGGTGGACTGGTACGGCGTGAAGCGGGCCGAGGGGCGCGTGCTCACCTATCGCGAGAGCGTGCACCATCAATTGCTGAGCACGCTCGTGAATATCGGCACGCTGGCCGCCCACCGGCAGGAGATCGAGCGGGCGTGGTTCGAGGGACGCAAGGCGTGCGTCGCGGAAGACGGGCCGTACGCCGGGCGGACCTTCGCGATCGTGCCGAACGCGAACGCGGCCCGGGTCGCGGCGTTTGTGGACGTGATGCGGCTGCAGGGCTTCGAGATGTACGAGCTGACCGGCGACTTCACCGCGCCGGGGACGGACCGGCTGGGGCATGAGCGGGAGACGGTCGAGCTGCACGCGGGGGCGATCCTGATCCCCAACGGCCAGCCGAACGCGAACCTGCTGGCGGCGATGCTCGAGTTCGATCCGCGGATGAAGACCGAGTTTCTGGCCAAGGAGCGGCACGAGCTGATCAAGCGCGGCGAGACCAAGATCTACGACATCACCGGCTGGTCGATCCCGATGCTCGAAGACCTGGAGGCGTACGAGTTGCGGTGTCGCCTGCCTGAGGGCGTCGTTCGCCCGTACGCGGCTCCGAGCGGGCCCGATGGGGGTCTGGATGCGCCGGACGCCGACCAGGGGTGGGCGATCGATGGGGCGGACGACCGCACGCCGGCGCTTGCGATGGAGCTGACGCTGGCGGGTGTCCGGGTGCGGTTCGCCGACGAGGCCTTTACCTGGGGCGACCGCGCCTTCGCGCGGGGATCGCTCGTCGTGGCAAGGGAGGACCAGGGCGGGGGAGAGGCTGATTGGGAGGCCAGGCTCGACCGCACCTGCCGCGAGCGCGGGCTGCGGGCGTGGACCATCCGGACGGGGCTGGGCGCCGGGGAATTGGCGGATATCGGCGGCGAGCACTTCCATCTTCTCGCGCCGCCACGGATCGCGGTGCTCAGCGAATCGCCGATCGACCCGAGCGACTTCGGTTCGATCTGGTACACGCTGGACGCGCGGTACGGGCTGCCCGCGACCTATCTGCCGGCCGAGAGTCTCGGGAGCGCGGATCTCCGCCGGTACAACGTGATCGTCGCGCCGGGCGGGGCCGGTGATGCGCTGGAGTCGGCGGGCGACGACCTGCGTCGATGGATCGAGTCGGGCGGCACGCTCATCGCGATCGGGTCTTCGGCCATGTCGATCGCGCACGAGGGCGGGCTGTCGGGGGCGCGGAAGCTCGAGGACGTGCTCGAGGGGCTGGACGACTACGAGATCGCGGTGCTGCGCGAATGGGCCGCCGAGGCGGAGAGCTTCGACGCCGAGAAGGTCTGGTCGCATGGCGCCACCGGCTCGACGCCGGCGTTCCCCTGGGCGGGCGTGGACCTGGATCGGGGCGAGAAGGAGGAACTCGAGCGGCGCGACGTGTGGGAGCGCCAGTTCATGCCGCCCGGCACGATCGTGGCGACACGGGCGGACGCGAAGCACTGGCTGACGGTGGGCTGCGGGAGCGAGCTGCCCGTGCTGTTCTCCTCGGAAGGCGTGCTCATGGCCAAGGGGGAAACCGAGGCGCCCTTCCGGTACGGCGTGCTCGAAGACGACGGCGCCGCGACGGAAGCGCGGCGGGCGGGGTGGTGCACGATTCCCGCGGGCAAGGAGCTGCGCCTGCGGATGAGCGGGCTGCTGTGGCCGGAGGCGGCGCACCGCATCGCCAATGCGGCCGCGGTGACGCGGGAGGGCGTCGGGCGGGGGCAGATCATCCTGTTCGCCGACTCCCCCACGTTCCGGGCGGCGAGCCTTGGCACAACACGGGTATTCATGAATGCGGCGGTGTACGGGCCGGGGCTGGGCGCCTCGGCGCCGATCGGCCGATGAGGTGTGGTCACGACGACGGGGAGGCGCGATGCGAAGCGGGGTGGGCGTGATGCTGATCGGCGCGGCGTGCGTGGGAGGGAACGGGGCGATGGCACAGACTCGGTTCGAGATCACGATCCCGGCGGCCCGTCTCGATGGCCCGGTGGACGGGCGGCTTCTGCTGATGCTGTCGACGGACGGAGCGGCCGAACCGCGGGCGCAGATCCGGGATGGGGCGGGGTCGCAGCAGGCCTTCGGCATGAACGTCGAGGGCTGGGATGGCGGCCCGCTCGAGTTCGACATCGGCGCTCTGGGCTATCCGACGGAACGCTGGGCGGACATCCCTCCGGGGGAGTATTGGGCGCAGCGCTGCTGCATAGGTATGAGACGTTCACGCGTTCGGACGGTCACGTGGTCAAGCTGCCGATGGACCGGGGCGAGGGGCAGCAATGGCGCAGCGCGCCCGGCAACCTCTTCAGCACGCCACGACAGTTCCGCATCTCGCAGGGCGGGGTAGTCGGGATCGAGTTGGATGGCATCAACCCACCGATCGAGCCTCCGCCGGAGACCAAGTACATCAGGCGGGTACGGATCCGGAGCAAGCTCCTCACCGAGTTCTGGGGGCGGCCGATGGATCTGACGGCGGTCGTGCTGCTTCCCTTCGGCTTCGACGAGCACCCGGAGGCCCGATACCCGCTGCTCATTCACCACGGGCACTTCGGCGAGCGGGACTTCACGGAGTTCCGTGAGCAGCCGCCGGAAGCGGGGCTCGTGCCCGAATACAGCGAACGGTTCCGGCTGGAGGGCTACAACATCATCCAGCAGGAGGTCGCCCACGAGAACTTCAAGGCCTGGACCGGCCCGGGCTTCCCGCGGTTTGTGGTGCTCAAGATCGAGCACGCCAACCCTTACTACGACGATTCATACGCCGTGAACTCGGCCAATCTCGGCCCCTACGGCGACGCGATCATGACGGAGCTGCTGCCCGAGGTTGAACGGGAGTTCCGGTGCATCGGCGAGGGGTGGGCCCGCTTCACCTGTGGCGGGTCGACCGGGGGCTGGGAGGCGCTGGCGGCGCAGGTCTTCTACCCCGACATGCTCAACGGCTGTTTCGCCGCTTGCCCGGACCCGATCGACTTCCGCGCCTACACCGTGGTCGACATCTACAAGGACAAGAACGCGTACTTCCAGGAGGGTCCGTGGGGGCGCGTGCCCCGGCCCGGGATGCGCGACGCCCACGGCGGCGTCATCACCACACTCGAGCAGACGAACCGGCGCGAGCTGGTCCTGGGGACGCGGGGCCGTTCGGGCGACCAGTGGGACATCTGGGAGGCCGTATTCAGCCCCTGCGATGACGACGGGTATCCGAAGCGTTTGTGGGACAAGCGGACGGGCGTGATCGATCCCGAGGTCGCGGGCTACTGGCGCGAGCACTACGACCTGCGGTACATCCTCGAGCGGGACTGGGCCACGCTCGGCCCGAAGGTCCGTGGCAAAGTCCACATCTACTGCGGGACCGCGGACAACTACTTCCTGAACAACGCCGTGGAACTGATGGAGGAGTTCCTCGATCGGGCGAGCGACCCACCGGCCGACGCCGTCGTGGACTACGAGTGCGGCTCGGAGCACTGCTGGAACGGCGACCACGAGCGACCGAACGCGATCAGCCGGCTGCGATACCACGAGATGTACGTGGACCAGATGCTGGCGCGGATGAAGGCGACCGCCCCGGCGGGCGCCGACCTCACGAGCTGGCGGTACTGAACCGGCAGCCTGGGAGGGGCGCAGGGCGACGCCCCGGGTCGGCCCGGGGCGTCGGTGGGACTCCGGCGGTCGAGTCGGCCGAGCCGCTCAGAGCGTGCTCATCCCCGCGGCCGCGGCTCCCAGCAGCGCGAGCCAGAGAAGGCCCTTCACGAGGAAGAAGAGGAAGATCCCGATGCCGGCCTTTCGCAGTACTGCGGGCGACGTGTGCATGATGGTGCTCCTTTGGGGGTGCATGAGGCGGCGCGGGTTCAGGCGGCGGCCCGACGCCGGGTGAAGGGGATGAGCATCGGGACGCGCCGCCGATAGGAGCGGTAGGACTCGCCGTGCTCCTGGACGAGGTTGCGCTCCTCGAGCTGGATTGCAACCAGGATGTAGAGCGTGGTGGTCATCGCGAAGACCAGGTGGGCGACGGTCATGGTGGGCGTGAACCAGAAGGCCATCAGCCATCCGACGTAGAGCGGGTGACGGACGAAGGAGTAGAGCCAGGGCGTCTTGAACACGAGCCGGGTGTACTCACGCCCGCGGAAGAAGAGCCACGACTGGCGCAGTCCGAACAGGTCGAAGTGGTTGATGAGGAATGACGCGAGGAGCACGATCGCCCAGCCGGCGCCGCCCAGAGCGTAGAGAGCGAGCCGACCCGCCCCCGAGACGCTCCAGACAACCCCGCCGATCGGCTGCCAGAGGGCATAGAGCGCGATCAGGGCGAGGCTCGAGAACAGCGTGTAGGTGCTCCGCTCCGCCGCGGCCGGGACGATCCGGGTCCACCACCGCTTGAAGGTCGGCCTGGCCATGACGCTGTGCTGGATCGCGAAGAGACCGAGCAGCGCCAGATCGATCGCGACCGCGGGACCGAAGCTCCCGCGCGGCGCCGAATCGAGCGTCACCGGCGCACCGAAGCCGACGATGAATCCGATGGCGTACAGGAACGTGGCGAAGAAGATGGCGTAGCTGATGGCGCCGTAGGCCAGCACAGATGTGCGGACCAGCCATCCCGCGCGGCGGGGATCGTCGAACTCTGTGACTGTCGTGCTGATCGAGGCTGCGTTCATCGTGATGCTCCTTCGTGGACACCGCCGGCGGCGGCATGGCCGCGGCCCCTCCGGCCGCGTCGGGAGTGATGGCGCAGTCCGGGCCGTGCGCCTGCCACGCCCCGCAAGGAGTTCCTCCCGCCAAAGAAACTTGCCGAGCGGGCCGGATTCTCTGGCAGGCGTGGCGCCGCTCCTGCGCCATGTGGGGGGAGATCCTCCGCTTCAGGGGACCGCACCATGACCGACGAGCCGGACAACGGAGCCATGAGCCGAGCATCCCGAGAGGACGGGCCGGCTTCCGAGTCCATATTTCGGATGAATTTGGATGCCTTTGGCGGACGAGCCGCGAGGCTCTGCACGCTCCTGCGCCTCGGCCGCCTGACGGCCGATTCATGCTTCCTGGCGATCTCGCAACTCTGGATCCAACTCGCGAGGTCGCAGCGTGAGCTTGACGAGGGGACGCGGGCGCACGACGAGCAGGATTGAGAACAGGTGTTGGTGACCCTCGAGCAGGGGCGTAAACTGGGGGTATCCCGGCGTGTGGCAGCGCCGGCTCATGGGGTCCGACGACATGGCGAACGAGCAGGGCACAGCGGTGACGGAGCTGCTGCGTGCGGTCGGCAAGCACGATTCGGCGGCGGAGGAGTTGCTCTCGGCGGTGTACGAGCAGCTCCGGGAGATCGCGCGACAGCGGATGGGACACGAGCGGGCGGGCCACACCCTGCAGGCAACCGCCCTCGTCCACGAGGCGTTTGTCCGCCTGCTCGGCGATCGGGAAGTGACTTGGGAGAGTCGGGCTCACTTCTACGCGGCCTCGGCCCAGGCTATGCGCCGGATCCTGATCGATCACGCCCGCAAGCGAAAGGCGGAGAAGCGCGGCGGGGCAGCGAAGCGGGTACCGCTGAGCGTCGTCGATCTTGCCACCGAGGCCGACCCGGAACAGGTCCTGGCACTCGAGGAAGCCATGGACGAACTCGAGCGGTCGGACCCCCGGGCCGCGTCGGTGGTCCGGCTGCGGTTCTTTGCGGGGCTCGAGGTGAAGGAGACGGCGGACGTGCTCGGGCTGTCCGAGCGGACCGTGATGCGGGACTGGGCGTATGCGAGGGCCATGCTGTTCTCGAGGATGAGCGGCGAGGCGGATCGCGGGAACGGGATCTCGGGGGGCAAGGACGAGTCGGATGCCGACTGATCGGGAAAAGGACATCTTCTTTGGTGCGTTGGACCTCGAACCCGGCGAGCGCGCCGCCTACCTCGCCGAGCGATGCGCGGGGGATGATGCCATGGCGGTTCGGCTGCGCGAGTTGCTCGCGGCGCACGACAAGGCCGAGGAGTTCATGGCCGCCCCCACGGTGGACGCTCCGGCCGGCGGCACCGCGGCGTCGGGAGCGTTCGCCGAAGACGACTCGGAGCTGAACACGCGGATCGGTCCCTACACGCTGGAATCTGTGCTTGGTGAGGGTGGCTTCGGCCGGGTGTACCTTGCCCGCCAGCGTGAGCCGGTGGCCCGCGTCGTCGCGCTCAAGCTGCTCAGGGCGGGGATGGACTCGCACGCGATCGTCACCCGGTTTGAGACCGAGCGCCAAGCCCTGGCGGTGATGGAACACCCGGGCGTGGCCAAGGTGCTCGACGCGGGACAGACCAAGGGCGGACGCCCCTACTTTGCGATGGAGTATGTTCGTGGGGAACCGATCACCGCATTCTGCACGCGCAAGGCGCTCGGCGTTCGCGAGCGGATCGACCTCTTCGAGCAGGTGTGCCTCGCCGTGCAGCACGCCCATCACAAGGGGCTGATCCACCGGGACCTGAAGCCGTCCAATGTGCTCGTCACCCTCGTGGACGACCACGCGATCGCCAAGGTCATCGACTTCGGGATTGCCAAGGCGATCGGGGCGCAGTCGGCGGGGGCGACCGCGATGACACTCGCCGGCCACCTCATCGGCACGCCGGCCTACATGTCCCCAGAACAGCTCACCAGCCCCGCGGATGTGGACACACGCTCGGATGTCTACACGCTCGGCGTGCTCCTGTACGAGATGCTCACGGGCACCCTCCCCTTCGAGGCCGAGCGCCTGGAGCGCACGCCCCTGGCCTCCCTCGCACGAATCATCTGCGACGAGACGCCACCCAAGCCCTCGACGCGGGTGCTCCGCACCTCCGAAACGGACTCGCCCGGGCGGACGCAACACACGCGGCATCTCGCCGGTCGGCTCCGCGGCGATCTGGACTGGATCGTCATGCGGGCGATGGAGAAGGAGCCCGGACGGCGGTACCAGACCCCGGCGGCACTGGCGGCCGACCTCCGCCGCTATCTGCGCAACGAGCCGGTCGAGGCCGGCCCGCCCAGCGGCGGGTACAGGCTCAGGAAGTTCGCACGCCGGCACCGCGTCCCCCTCGCGGCCACCGGGCTCGTGGGGGCGGCGATCGTTGCCGGGCTGATCACGAGCCTCGCCTTCGCCGCCCGGGCGGACGCCGAGCGGCACAGGACCGCGGTGGAGTTGGAGAAGAGCCGGTCGTTCGCGGCCTTCACGACCGACATGCTGCGCGGGCTCGACCCCGCCGTCGCCAGCGGAGAGGACACGAAGCTGCTGCGCTCGATGCTGGTGGATGCGAGAGACCGGCTGGCACGGTCACGCCCGGAATCGCCCGAGGTCGAGGCCGAGATCCGCGAGCTGATCGGCACGGCGTTTGAGAAAATCGGGGCGATGACCGAGGCCGAGGAGCAGTTCGCCAGCAGCGCGGAACTCTCGGCCCGGACGCTCGGTGATGAGGATCCGAAGACGCTGCAAGCGAGGCACGACCTCGCCCTCGTGCATATGGAGATGACCCGGCTGGAAGAGGCGAGGCACGAACTCGACTCGCTGCTCGGCGCCTGGGCCCGAGTCCGGGGTCCGGAGTCGCCAGAGGCGATCGAGATCCTCTTCATGCTCGCAGAGATCGACCGGCTCTCCGGCGATTCCGAGCAGGCCCGCGATCGCCTTCGCCGCGTTGTCGACCTCCGGCGCGCGGTGCTGGGCGATCGGCACAAGGACACGATGTCCGCCCGGAATAGCCTCGCGACCGTGCTCGACGACCTGGGGGATCACGATGCGGCGATCCAGATGTTTGGCGAGATCATCCCGTTCCAAGTGGAGACGCTCGGACCCGACCACCCCAACACACTGGCGACGGAGAACAACCTCGCCAACTCGCTCGCGAATGTGGGTCGGAATGCCGAAGCCGCCGAGATGCTCGAGAGGGTGCTGGCGAGCAAACGCCGGGTGTACCCGCCCGACCACCCCAGCCTGATCGTCGCCCTCAACAACCTGTCCATCTCCTACCGCGCGATCGGGCGGCCGGAAGACGCCGAAGCCCTGCTCGACGAGGCGGTCGCCATCGCCCGCAAGACGCTGGGCGAACGCGATATGCGCACGCTCATCCTGAGCGGAAACCTCGCCGGACTCATGGTCAAGACTGGTCGGGCCGAGCAGGCGAGGCCGATGCTCGAGGCTTCGCTCCCGATCTGCGAAGAGGTGCTCGGGCGCGAGCACCCGCTGACGCTCGCGGTGATGAGCCATCTCGTCCGCGCCGACCTGGCGCTGGGCGACGCGGCCGGGGCCTGCCTGCGGGCGGAGGATCTGGTCGCCCGCGCAGATCGCTCGCTGCCGGCCCAGCACGCCGACCGCGTCAAGCACCGCCGCCTCTGGGGCGAAGCGCTCCTCAAGTCCGGACAGGCCGAGCACGCCGAGGCCGTGCTTCGCGAGGCCTTTGAGATGGAGGGAGATGATTCGTCGTCGAAGGGCGACACGGCGGCCCTGCTTGCGCAGGCCTGCGATGCGCTGGGGAAGCCTGACGAGGCCGCCCGGTGGCGTCAGGCGGCGCCGCCGGCGGCCCCGGCCCCCGACGGAGGCTGATCCGCCGCACTCCGGCTCAATCCTGGCGAGGAAGCACGCCCTTGTCGTCGAGGAAGATCTCGAGTTCGCGGTCGCCCTCGGGGTCGTGGTACTTGCCGCTCACCGACCGGAGCACATCCGGGTCAATCTCGATCCGGCGCGACTGCTCCTCGGCGAGGGGCGTGCCCTTGCGCGGCACGTCGAAGACCGCCCCGGACTGGGCGATGCGGAGGAGCTGCGCGGCGCCGTCGGCCCCCATTTCGAACGTGACACCGATCTGGTCGGGCGCGACCTCGAAGGCCCAGCGGCCCTCGGCATCGGGCTCGCGGAGTTGGAAGACCATCTGGCTGGGGATGTCGAGCGCGAGGTGTCCATCCTTGACGAGGACCTCGAACTCCTCGTTCTCGAAGTTGGCGAAGTTGGCCAGGTACACGCCCACGAGCGGCTTGTATTCTTCAGGCACCTCCTGCTCGGCGACGGCTTCGCCGGGGTGGATCAGGAGCCGGTCGATCGCGCTCTCGAGGCGGAGCACGCCCGTCCCGCCGCGCGACTGCGTAAAGAAAAGCACCATGAGATCGAGCTTCGGCCATGCCCAGCCGATGGTGCCGTCCGATCCGCTGTGGCTGATGATCTCGGGGCCCGCGGCGGGGTCGTCCTTGGGGCAGTAGAGCACGGCCATCTGCCCGTAGTACACCGACAGTCCCCGGTAGTCGGTCGGGAAGCTCGCGTCCGAGCCGAGCATCGACATGGGTGAGGCGGGGCTGAGCGTTCGGGCGACGGCCTCGGGCGAGAGCACCCGGGCGTTCGCGCCGAGACCGCCATCCATCCACATCGCGAGGAATCTCGCGTAGTCGGTCGGCGTGGAGTAGGCGGTCTGCGAACCCCAGGCGAAGGGATAGAAGGGCTTGTCCTCCGCCTTCCAGAAGCGTGCCCACGCCCCCGAGCCGCCCATGTACAGGCTGTTGATCCGGCGGAACCGCGGATCGGTGGCGTCGAGGGCGTAGAGCGAGTCCGTCATGCCCAAGGGCTCGAGAATCTCCTTGGTGACGAAGGCGTCGAGCTTCTGACCGCTGCACACCTCGACCAGCGCGCCCACCACGTCGGCGCCCGGCATCGCTGTACCAGAACTTCGAGCCGGGCTCGAACTCGGGCCCGCGCTCGCCCGCGGCGTTGGCCTGAGCGATCAGGTCGGGGTATTGGTCGATCGCCTCGATGACGGTGAGGGGCAGGCCCGACGTGTGGGTGAGCACCTGGCGGACAGTGATCGCGCGAGACTTGTCGTTGTCGAAGCCGGGCAGGTACTTGGCGACGGGATCCTCGAGGCTCAGCCTGCCCCGGTCGATGAGGATCTGGGCCGCCGCGCCCGTGAAGGTCTTGCTCATGGACCGGATATTGCAGATGTCGCCGATCTTCCACTCGCGCTTGTCCTCACGGTCGGCGAAGCCGTACGCCTTGTGGAAGATCTCGCGCCTGTTCTTGATGATGAGCAGCTCGCCCCCGACGGCGAAATCCTTGTCGATCATCCCCTGGGCGAGGCTGCCCAGCTCCTCGACCGCCGCCGCCGGGATGCCCTGGCTTTCGGGAGTCGCCGGCTCGAACTGCGCCCGGGCGGCGCTCGTGAGGGCGAAGACTGCGACAGCAACACAGCGGATACGGAGCACGCGGCACCTCCCATCGGTGAGCGACCTGAGGACGAGGATCCTATCCGGTCGGGGTCCGCCGGTGATCGCCGGGACCGCGTGGTCTTCCCGCTTCAGGGGCCCAGGATCGCGCACAGCCCGCGGCACGACTGGCCGGGCCTGCTCGGGAACTCGCCCGCCATCATCCCCCGTACCGCCTTGTCGATCCTCGCCCGCACCTTGTCCTCATCGATGGCATCGAGCTCGATCGAACCCCGCTGGCCCGTCCTCAGGAGCCAGTATTCGGCATGGCCACCGACCTCGGGCATCTCGTGCCGCACGACCATCGCGTAGATGCCGAGTTGCAGATCGTCCTTCTTTGGTTCCAGCTTGGCCTTGCTCGCCGCGCCCGTCTTGTAGTCGACGATCCGGATACCCGCCTGCGTGCGGTCGATGCGGTCGAGCTTGGCGATCATGCGGTGCCCGGCGCCATCGACGACATAGGGCATCGAGATCCGTCGCTCGACCTCCAGGATCTCGGCGCGGTTCTCCTCCAGCATGCGGTTCGCCATCGAGAGCATCGCCAGCAGCTCGTCGAGTGTGACGCCCTCGGCGACGCCGCCCGCGCGGACCTGGGCGAGGTATCGGGTCCGGCCCTCCGCGAGCAGGGCGGCAGCATCCGGGGGCTCGCGCCCCTCGGCCTCCGCCTCCCGCCACGCCTTGGCGTGGATTTCCAACGCCTGGTGGACCAACCCGCCGAGCGAGAGTTCGGGCGTCGGCGCTTCACCGAGCCCGAGCACCTGGGAGACGTAAAAGCACGCCGGGCAGCGCTCGTAGTTCTCGATCAGCGTGTAGCTCAGATCGATCGGCGCCGACATGGGGTGGAAGCGCGGGGCCTCACGCTCGGCCTCGAGGGCGGCCGCCGATGCGGCGAGACGGGCCCCGATCTCGGCCGCGGTACCCTCCACGGCCCAGGCCGGCGCCTGGCCCGAGCGCTCGAACGACGCCGCGACCGCGAGCCGGTCCGCGACGGCGCCCAGGCGCTCTGCCGCGCGGCGCCGGGCGACGGGGTCATCCGGGGCGCTCTCGACGGCATCGAGCGCCGCCGCGGCGTCGGCGCGGGCGGCCCGGCGCTCCGTCTCGGCCGCCCGGCGCCGGAGTTCCCGGGCGACGGCGGGCGCGGCCTCGCGGGCGAGCTCGTCGCGGCCCCCGGCGAGCACGATGTCGCCGTCGATCGTGTCGACCAGGCGCCCGCCCTCGAGCGTGAGTTCCTGGGCATAGTGCTCCGACTTGCTCCGGCTCTTGGTGCGCTTCGTCAGCAGCACCAGGCGGCGCTTGGCGTGTGCAGGCAACATAAAAGACACGCCGCTCCTCGGCACGGGCCCGCTGCACCACATCCCGATCGTCTCCCAGTCGGTCGATCAAGCCCTCCGGCGGTCGGAGGCGATCATCCCCGCCGGCGGTCTTCGGGAATCCGTGCGGCGGGTTGACGCGGGGGAGCAGCACCGTGTCGAATTCCAGACCCTTGGCCCCGTGCGCGGTGAGGAGTTGGAGGGCGTTGGTCGTCGAACCCTCCGCGTCCTCGTCGGCTTCCACGAGGCTCTCACCGATCTCGCCGAAGCCCTGCTCCTTGTCATCAAGGTCGTGGTAGTAGCTCCAGAAAGCGGCAAGGTCGCCGGGAGCCTCGAGGCGGTGCTGCACCGCGCGGACGAACCGCACGACGCGGACAAGATTCGCGACGCGTCGCGCACGATCCCGGCCGCCGAGCAGGTCGGCGTGGGTCAGATCGGCGCGCGTCGCGATGGCCCACACGACCTCCGAGGCCCGCGCGTGCTGGCCCAGCTCGCGGAACTCCTCGTACAACGCGAGGAACCGAGGAACGCCCGCCTCTTCCGCGCCGTGGACGCGGAGCCAATCCACGTACCGGGCGGGCCGGGTCGCGTGGCCCTCCTCGCCGGGGGTGAGGGCGGCGACGCGGGCCGACTTGGCAAACCGTTGTTCCCACTCCGCGAGGAGAGCCGGCGGCGCGCCGATCGGCGGGCGGTACAGCACCCTGCGGACCGCCCAGACCGCCGCGGGATCGACGAGCAGCTCCATCCACGCGAGCAGATCCTTCACCCCCTCGTCCTCGGCGACGCCGCGGGCGATGCGACGCTGGTAGGGGATGTCCTCAAGCTCGAGTGCCCCCGCGATCCGGTCGAGCTCGGTGTGCGTCCGGGCGATCACGGCGATCCGGGAGAGCGGCACATCCGGATGCGCCGCGATCTCCTCGCCGGCGAGCGCGGCGACCGCATCCCCGGCGTCATCATCGGCGGCGAGTTCGACGACAGTCGCACCCGACCCGCCGGCGAGCGGGAGGTCGGCGAGTGCGCGGGCGCGCTCGATCCGCTTGTCGGGCGCGAAGCGCTGCGTGGCCCGCGCGATCACCGCGTTGGCCACCTCGAGGATCGGGGGCTCCGACCGGTAGTTCTCGGTGAGCGGGAGAGTCCGGGCATCCTCCCAGAGTGCGTTGAACCTTGCGAAGGCACGGTCGTCGGCGCCGCGGAACTCGTAGATCGCCTGATCATCGTCGCCGACCACCACGAGGTCGGGGCTCGACTCGGGCGGCGCGAGCTGGCGGATCAGCTCGATCTGCGCCAGGTTGACATCCTGAAACTCGTCCACGACGAAGTGGCGGTGGTCGTGCCGCACGATCGCCCGCACGCGCTCGTGGGCCCCGAGCAACGCCGCCGGGAGCGTGACAAGCTCGTCGATGGTCAGCCAGCCCCGCTCCCGGCACCCCGCCTCGAACAGCTGGTACAGGCGAGAATGGGCCTCGAACATCGCGCGCTGCGCGCGCTGCGCCGCCAGCTCGAGATCATCGATCGGTCCGCCGGCCGAACCAAGCCCCCGGCCCAATCGCCCCCCCCACTCCGCCGCGAATGCCAGGCACGCGCCAGGGGTGAGCCCGTTGTTGCGGCACATCGCGATGTGGGCCGCCGCTTCGTCAAGCAGCGCGCCCTCGCCGAGCGCGAGCATCGGTCCGTACACGCGGTGCTGACGGACGAGGGCGCGGAGCAGCCGCCGACGCTGCGCGCTATCGATGATCTCCGGCACCGCCCCGACGCCGGAAAGGTCCGGGAAACGCCGGAGCAGGCGCAGCCCGAAGCCGTGGAATGTGTGCGCCTGGACGCTGTCGGCCACCGACGGGCCAACGAGTTGGGCCAGTCGCTCGCGCAGCTCCGCGGCTGCCTTGTTCGTAAACGTGACGGCGACGATCGTGGAAGGATCGACGCCCCGCACCAGCACGAGGTGGGCTACACGGTGGGTGATCAGGCGGGTCTTGCCGGTGCCGGGTCCGGCGAGCACAATGAGCGGGCCCCCATCATGGAGTACGCCCGCGCGCTGCGCGTCGTTGAGGTCGGTGAGCAGGTCGGCGCCGGGGGTCACGGCGGCATTCTATCGGCGCGGCAGGAGGAGCCCCCCGCCACCACCTCACGCGGGCGGGGACCTCATGTAGAGATGGACGGCGGTCGTGCCGTACACGTGCGTCTCGGGGCCGATGGCACCGGGGATGCGGAGATCGACCGGCTCGAACTGAGCCTGCCGCGCGGGTGTAAGCTCGTCCTCCAGCCCCTCGCCCGGCTCGTCCGCATCCACGCCGTCGAACGCCGCCGCGAGCAGGATCTCCTCGGCTTCGGCCGGGTCGATCTCGATCCACCCCGCGGTCTCGTCCTCCTGCTCCCGTCGCCGATTCCGGCGCTTCTCACGCCGTCGGGGTTGCTCGGACTCCGGCTCCGGCTCGGCGCGGACGTCATGGAGGAAGGGCCAGGGGGTCCGAAGCATCGCGTACCCCGTCGCATCCAGTCTTTCGATCAGACGCCCGAATTGCTCGCGCACGCGGGGCCACTGCGCCGGATCGCGCACGATGGGGTAGGGCGGATCAAAGAAGACCAGATGCACCCCTTCCGGACACCGAGCCACGGCCGCGGCTCCCAGCGCATCGCCGATGGCGATCTCGCACCGGTCGGTGAGGCCCAGCTCGCTCGCCGTGCGCTCGATCAGCTTCGCGACACGCCGCTCCCGCTCAAAGAAGACAACCTGCCTTGCACCGCGGCTGAGACACTCGAAGCCGAGGGCGCCCGAGCCGGCGAAGCCGTCGAACACATCGAAGCCCTCGGTGTGCCCCCTGAGCAGGTTGAATAGCGACTCCCGCACCCGGTCCGGCATGGGCCTGGTCGTCTCGGTATCGGGTGGGGTGTGGATGAGCCGGCGACGCAGGTCGCCACCGATGATTCGGAGCATGTCCAAGGGTAGGGGCAGGGAAGGAACGAGAGCACCACGACGCTCACCCGGCCGAGAGGCCGGACCCGCCAGGCACGGAGCCCCTGGGCGTCAGCCGCCGACCTCCCGGCTGGTCTGCGATCCGACCCCAGCATCCCCGACGGTCTCACCCGCTACTTCGTCAACAAGTCGACCTGATACCGCAGTGTGGGGGGGCCTCTACCCCGGTGACCATCCGCCAGAAGGGCTCGCCCAGACCGTCGTCGTGCCAGGCACGAAACTGCCCCTGCTGATTCTGGCTGTACAGGTCGAGCATCGGGCCACCCACAAACACGGTCCGCTGCACAAGGAGCAGCTCATCGCTGGCGAACTCGGCCTCCGCCGCCACGCCGGCGAGCGCATCGACGATGCGCCCGAACAGCCGATGGTCTGCCTTGAGCAGCACGTCCGCATCGCTCCACACGAAATAGCGGTACCGACTCGCCGCCCGATACCGGAGCGTGTGGCGGGAGCGAAGCAACGCGACCAGACCATCGGGGCCGTCGATCCGGCGCTGGATCGCGACACCCGGGATCGAACGCTCCACCTGGTGGCAGAACGAATCGAGATCGGTGACAAACTTCCCGTAGATCGGGCAGATCTCCGCATCGGGCTGGAGCGCCAGAAAGTGGGTCATGCACGCCGTGAAGTGCACCCGGCGGCGGGCCACGGCCGACCAGGCGACGAGATGGTGCTCGTCGAGCAACTGGGTGACCTCGGGCTCCCAGTCGATCGCCCGGAAGGGCGACTCAGCTTGGCGGGTGAGGGCGCTCATACGACAACGCAGCCGCAGGGGCGGCGATCATCCTTTCTGAACACAGCCGGGCACCGCCACCCCGAGGAGGGGCGCTTCGGCCTGCGAGGGCTTGGCATCCCAAGTGTGCCCCACGGCAAAGTTTCTGCCACCAGACGCGGAGGATTGTTTGAAGGGCTTGGCGCGGCTGGACTTATCGATCCCAAAAGCAATCGGTTCGAACGCCGCTTGGCCAGTATTCTCTAGGTGGTTTTGCCAGTTGTGGCCGCACTTTGTACGGACGACTTCCCTTCAAGGGCCTGGCCAGCGAGCCGCTTCTCCCCCGATCCCGCGTGCCCGGGCCGCTCATGCACCGCCGCCTGGCGCCCATCCTCGGTCGCCGAGTACACAATCCCGATCGTCGTCTCAGCCTCCCCGAGGAGCAGGCGGTTGACCAACTCGACCCCCTGCATCAGGGTGTGATCGGTGTTCGCGACCTCATATTTCCACATCCCGAATCGACCGCGGGAATAGATCCCCCGGGATTCCAGCCAGGGGATCACCTCGCTGAGGATCTGATCGCGATCGACCGTCGGCGTGGGATACGAGTATTCCGCGCGATAGATCCAGGTGTCGCAGATATCGGACCTCTCCCCGGGGGCAAGCAGACCGGCGTTCTCCAGCCCGGAGATCGTGTCCTCGACCACCCGGTCGGGATCGACCGGCTTGTGCTCGCTCTCGCTGATCTCGCACAGCAGCGAATAGTGGGTCTCCCGATCTGGTGTCATAAACGGCGAATAGTTCGAGAGATACGTCACCCGATAGAAGGGGCAGTTCGCCTCGGGGAAGTACATCCAGCTCTTGGTGCTCGGACAGGGCCGACGGAGCCCGATACCCACCATGTAGCCCGCGGAATGGCGGAGCTGGGCAGCCCTTGTGCGAAGGAAATCGGGCACATCCCCCGTCAGGACGTCCCGGCAGAGGATGTCGAGCGGTATTGCCGAGACCAGGGTGTCGAACCCCTCCTCCGAACCATCCTCGAATCTCGCGACACGCGACCGGAGATCGATGGTCCGAACGGTGCGGCCGGTCTGGATCCGATCGCCGATGCTCTCCCCCATCCGTCGGTAGAACTCTCCCGTTCCACCATGAAGCGGGTACTTGAAACGGTTATTGGGCCCCCAGCCGAAATCATCGCTCTCGAGAACGACGTTCTTGAGCGCCCGATCGATATCCAGCACGGCAACCCGCTCGCCGATCCAGGTCTTATTCATCATCTCCGGCGGATGGGCCCAGACCTTGAAGTTGTACGGGCGCATGAAGTATCGCGCGATCCCCTCGCCGAACACCGCGTCGATGAACTCCCCGAAATTGGACGCCTCCCGGTGGCTCCGGACCGGCCCCTGCCCCGTCTGGGCCTTGATCAGCCCGCTCAAGCACTCGTACGCGGCCTGCTTCGGGAGGTACCTGATGTTGTTCTGGAACGGGTACGGCACCCACCGGTCGAACATCCGCACCCAGCTCTCACGGTCGTTGAGGCTGTATTCCTCGCCCATGAATCGCTCGAAGAGGCGGTCGTAATACTCGTAGTGGCTGAACATCACATGGCCGCCGATGTCCCAGGTGAACCCCGACTCGTCCACGAAGCTGGCGGCCAGGCCCCCGACATACGGGTTGCGGTCGACAATCAGAAAGTTCTCGTGCCCGAGTTCCCGAAGCCGTACGCCGGCACCGAGGCCGGTCGGCCCGGCCCCGAGGATGAGGATGCGGCCGGGGTCGGCCGTGGGCGTGGCCCCAACGGGCGTCGGGGAAGAGTCGGAGGCTTGGGGCAGCTCCCGGGGTCCTCCTTGGCTGGGGTGCGGGGCGGCTTCGGGCAAGCCTAGCTCAAATGGCTGCAACCCGGCTCGACCTGGCCCATATCGGGAAGAGGAGCCGGACCACGTCGGCGCGCTCGCCGCGCCGGCAAGCACGGCTCCCAGTCGCGGAGAGGTGGCGGGGCTTGCCCGCCCAAACAGTCAGGGAGCGAGACCTCGGTACCGGAGCACGGGGGGTTCGGCGGGATGCTTCGCCGAGCCGGCTTCCGGGACACGCGGGGGTCGCGGAAAGGGGCCTATGGAGACGTCGTCGCGCTCCGAGGATGCTGTTCTATTGGCCACGGCGAGAGCCGCTCGACAGATCGGGCAACTCCCCGGCGCGCCCACGCCGGATTGGGCGACCCGCGCCGCGGAGATCTTGGCCGAGGCCGACCCGGCCACTCGGACCGAGGTGGTTATTGGGGTCGTGCGATCCACCGGGCCACTGACGGAATGCCGGGGCAGCGCCATCGGGGGGTGGGTGCCCTCCGAAGAGTCTTCCGACGCGCCTCGGGGGCGGCGCCTCTGCCGATCCCTGCTCGCGGCGCTGGCCCCCGAGCGGCGATGCGGAGTCTGGCGCATCCACGATCTGCTCGGCCCTGACGCGGCCCGCCGGTTGAGCGGATCGGATGAGCCTGTCCTCGCCGCCTGGGTGCCGGTCCCCCACTCCGATCCCGGCGCGGTGCGGGCACTCCTGGCCGTCTGGGGCGCCCCGGGCGGATCGATCGGCATGTCCCCCGAGGCGCGGGAACGGATCTTGAAGAGTCTGCTCCCGCTCTTGGCCGAGCGCGTCACAACGGCGATCGGCCGCGCGGAGGGCCGCGGCTCCTGGCTCAGCGCGGGCGAGCACCGGGTGCTGGAACTCCTGACATCGGGCCTGACCGTCCAGGAGATCGCCGACCGGCTCGGACGCAGCCAGCACACGATCCACGATCATGTCAAACGGATCCACCGCAAGCTCGGCACGCGCTCGCGCGGTTCGCTGATCGCCCGGACTCTTGGGACGTGGCAACCGCCGCGGCCGAAACGCCGGACCTTCGCCTTCCCCCTTGTGGGGAGAGGCTGCTTCGTCGACCACGCCGGATGGTGAACCGACCCCTACGAGCTTGAGGCGTTCGCCGCGGGCTCTTGAGGTGCGACGGGCTCGGGCCCGGAGTCCGGCTCGGCGCTTGGTGCAGTGTTCGGCGCGGAAACGCTGAGCTTGTCCGAGATGGCCGCGGCGAGGCGAGCCTCCAGCCTCTGGTCACGACGAAGCGGGACCAGGTAGTTTGAGCCGGTCCGGAGCAGCAAGTCTCGATCGGTGTAGTAGGTCGATCCGCCGACCCACTCGCTGTCGAGTCGCCGACCCGGCCGCTGGGCCCGGAGCACGGTGACGCGCACCTCCGCCGTGATCGGCCCCTCGATCTCTCGCCGGTCGGAGCTTCCGTCATCGCCCGACGCGGGGCTGAAGGTCACCCGCACTTCCCGGGCCTGCATGTTCATCGCGTCTTCCCATTCATCCGTCGCGGTGCTCTGCGTGCCGTCCCATGGCTCGAGAAGGCCCTGCGAGAAATGGGGGGTCGTGGTGATGACCCCGAAGCGGCGTCGAGGCGGTCGAGATCGAACTCCAGATCCGCGAGCACCTCGCGGGTCGTCTCGAACGCCGTGGTGTACGCCCCCGGGGGGACGGCGAACCGCGGCGAGCCGCCCGCGCCCGAAGAGCACGCGCCGAGGCTCATCGGGAAGAGCAACGCGGCGCAGAGTGTAAAGAGTCGGAACTTGTTCATGGTGATACCCATACGGCCGCCCGCGACGGCACGACGAGAGTCTAGCGGATCTCGTCGGCGACCCTGGTGATGAGTTCCCAAGCCCCGCGGACGTGCTCCTCGGCGGTTTGTGCCCCCCCGATGGCAAACCGGGCGATGGGGCGGGGCTTCCCCCCAGGACCGGGGAAAGTCGCGTGCGACAGGAAGGCCCGACCGGTCCCGTTGACCCGCTCGATCATTCGGCTCGTCAACTCGTCGGGTCCCGCGAGGCGGAAACACACCAACGCGAGGGAACGAGGCACGGCGAGCTCGAACCGATCGTCGTACTTGACGAATCGCTCCACCATCTCTGCGAGCCTGACGTGCTCCCGGATGTGTGCCCGCAGGCCCTCGAGGCCGTAGTGCCGAATGACGAACCACAGCTTGAGGGCGCGGAAGCGCCGCCCGAGGGGGATCTGCCAATCCCGGTAGTCGATCACCGCCCCGCTGTCGCTGGCGGCATTCCGGAGATACTCGGGAGTGATGCTCATGGCGTCGACCAAGTCACGCCGCGCCCGCGTCCAGAACAGATCACAATCGAAGTTTGTCAGGAGCCACTTGTGGGGGTTGATGCACAGCGAGTCGGCATGCTCGAGTCCAGCCGCGAGGGCGCGATGCTCGGGACAGACGAGCGCGCTGCCCGCCCAGGCCGCATCGACGTGCAGCCACACATCGGGCCGGGGGAGCGCGGCCGCGATCTCCCCGACCGGATCTACGGCCCCCACCCCGGTGGTGCCAATCGTCGCGATGCACGCGATCGGCTTGGGGGCCGCGGGGTCGTCCGCACGTTGATCCAGCACGCGCCGGAGGTCGGCCAGATCCATCCGGCCATGCCCGTCGGTCGCGACTTTCCAGACCCGCTCCTCGTCCTCCGGCCCTTCGGCGATCCCCGCCATCATGGCGGCCTTCACAACCGACGAGTGGGCCGCCTCGGAACAGATCACGGCAAACCGCTGGTCAACCGCCTCCTCGGCGAGTCCGATCTCGCCCGTCGCGGCCTCCGCGGCGCTCCCCCGCTCACGCCGCAGGCGCCGCCAACGCTGCCGCGCCGCGATGATCGCGGTGAGCGTCGCCTCGCTCGCGGTGCCGTGGATCACGCCCCCACCGCCGAGGCCCCCGTTGGTCGCATCAGAGCGGAAACACGGGGGCAGGCCGAACATCTCCGCGGCCCAATCGAGCATCCGAGTCTCGAGTTCCGTGCAGGCCGGGCTGGTTTGCCAGAGCATTCCCTGTACACCAAGGCCGGCGCTGAGCAGCTCCCCGAGGATCGCAGGCGCACTGGCGTTGCAGGGGAAATAGCCGAAGAACGCCGGATGCTGCCAGTGCATCAGGCCGGGCAGGATCAGGCGCGTGATGTCGGTGAACACCTCGTCCCAGGCTTCGGCCGGCGCAGGGGAGCCGCCGAATCCCGTCTCGGGTGGGTGCTCGGGCAACCTCGCGAGCAGGTCACCGGGCTTGTCCTTGCTCATGACGGGCCAGGCCCGCACCGACTGCATGTACTCGGCGAGGAAATCCACCATGCGGTGGCCGAGCGCGCGGAACTCGTCGGGCGTGAGGTGGCGGGGACCAACGGCGGGCTGGCTGCTGCTTTCCATGCGTCCAAGCCTATGACCCGGACCCCGCCGAACGCAGCGGAGCAGGCGGGAACCTCCATGCCCGGGCAGAATCAGCGGACCACCGGGTCGGCGCTTGCACGCGCCCGGGCCGCGGTCGGGGCGCAAGGCGCAGCGGCCGGACCATGCTGGCCCGGCCGCGCGCACTCTTGCTGGATTGGGGCCTAGCAGCCGGCGGTCCAGAGATTGAGGAAGGCGAGCACGTCCTGGGTATTGACCGCGCCGTCGCCGTTGATGTCGGCACGCGGGTCGTGTGCGGTCCAGGCGTTCAGGAATGCGAGGACATCGCGGGTATTGACGAGGCCGTCGCCGTCAAAGTCGGCGGCACAGCCGGCGCCGTTCGCACTGACGTTGTAGCGGTCGGCGGCGTTGTCGAGCCAGCCGTTGTGGTCGGCGGGGATGAGCCCATTGCCCCCGACGATCGCGAGTTGGGGATCCTCGACAAAGCCCATGGGGAGGATGAACGTCCGGACCGGCTCCACATCGATGAACCCGCCGTCGTCGGTGGGGAGCTGGATCATCGCGTAGCCCCACTGCATGGGGACGGCGAGATCCGCGTCGGGCACCTGGTTGGTCCAGCCGCCCAGGAAGAGAACCGACCAACTCTCGAAGTCGAGCACCGCCTGCCCGACCGGGACGATGCCCATCTGCAGGGCGAGCGGCTGGGCGACTCCCGTGATCGGCGCGGTGTTGAGGAAGGCCTGGGCCGGGAAGCCATTGAAGAATGCGCCGGCGGGGAGCGATGTCTCCTGGATCGCGTCGTCCTCGAAGTTGTCGTCCTCCTTGGCGGGGGCCTTCTTCTCGCCCTGCACATTCGCGGCGATCCACCCGGTGCCCCGCTCGTTCTTCGCGGGGTCGGAGGTGGACTTGTCCTTGAGGTCGAGCTTCGAGCCGTCGATCGTCGCGCCGGCGACATTGGCGCCGAGCTTCGTGACCACCGATTTGGTCTTGCGCTCTTTCGCGGCATCATCGGCGCCGGTCTGGTCGGCGGGCTTCTTGGGCACGAAGACCGTGACCTCCACTTCCTTCGCCGGGCCGTTGTTCGTGCCGTCGGCATTCTTGGGCTGCACCTTGATCTTGACCTTGCTGAACTTGTGGCAGTCCACGCTCCCGCCGCCGGTCCCACCGAGGCGCTGGCTGCCAGCGGGCGGGTTGACCGGGTCGCCGTCGGCATCGAGCAGGCCGAGCTTCTTGGCGTCCTCGTAGCTCAGCGTCGTCGTCCCGCCGCTGTCCACGATGCCCCCGACCTCAGTGCCGCCGATCGACACACCCACGGGGTACTTGGTGAATTGGTCTTCGGGGCCTGCCAAGACCGACCCGGCGAGGATGAGCGAGGCGGCGAGAACGGAAAGGACCGATCGGGTTGGACGTGCGTTCGACATCGGGATGCTCCTGCGCTTGGCATTTGGCGTGCTGCGCCGGGGAACACCCCCGACCGGGAGCAAGCGACATCCGCGCGATCGACTCACGGTTGCCACTGGGCCTCGCGGCCACAAGCGACCCCGGCGCCCCGGTCCCGAGCACCGTGAGCCTTCTGCCCCGCACTCATTTCTCCATCCCATGGGCGATGCCGGCGCCCACCCCATCTGCGCTGAGGACTTCCGATCACGGCCACCGCCGCGCGGCAGCCGGTTCGGTTGGAGCGATACGGCGCGCCGCGCCCACTCCCGGCATTGAGCCGGCGGGCCTTGGAGCCAGCCCGCCCGGCATGCCGTCTCGCCGCTCAGGAGATCGCCTTGCAAAGCCCCGCACGTCGTGTGCGCGCCCGCAGATCGCCCGGCTGAACCCGCCTCTACTCCGGCAGCTTCGCCAGCTCAGCTTCCACGCGGTCGACCAGCCGGGTCACGGTCTCCGGCCCGAAATCGAAACGCAGGCCCGCCGCGTGGAACAGCTCGGGCAATGGACGCGAGCCTCCGAGCGAGAGCGCGCGGGTGTAGGCGTCGATTGCCGCCGCCTCGCCCTGCTCGAGCGACATGAGCCACAGCTGGAGTGCGCCGAGCTGCGCGATGCCGTACTCGATGTAGTAGAACGGGTGGCCCCAGAGGTGGGGCTGGCGCTGCCAGAGCCACTTGTGCTCGTCCTCGAGGCCCGACCAATCCACTCCGGCGCCGAACCGGGACTCGAGGTCGATCCAGCACGCGAGTCGTTCGGCCCGGGAATGCCCGGCGTTGGTGTAGATCCAGTGTTGGAAGGCGTCGATCGTGGCGATCCATGCGAGCAATGACACCGATCCCTGGAGCTGCTTCCGCATGGCGCGGGCATGATCCTCCTGCTGGGGGTAGTACCCGCCGCTGCCACCCCAGTGCCGCATGGTGAGCAGTTCCATGGACATGCTCGCCACCTCGGCAAACTCGATCGGGCTGTGCCGGTAGGCCACGAGCGGCTCGTCGCGGCACAGCTGCGAATGAAACGCATGCCCGGCCTCGTGCACCATCGTCTCGACATCCCGGTGCAAACCCGCGGCGTTCATGAAGATGAAGGGCTTGCGGATCCGATCCCGCATGTACTGGTACCCGCCCGGGGCCTTGCCCTTGCGGCTGTCCAGGTCCAGGCACGCGCCGTCTCGTGACCCGCGGGCCTCGCTCCCGTCTCCCAGCTCGGCGAGCATGGCCTCGAGGCGGGGATCAAGACTATGGAACACGGCGAGGGCCTTGGTCATCAGCTCACGCCCGCCCTCGAAGGGACGCAGCGGCGCGCGGCCCTTGGCATCGACCGCCAGATCCCACGGCCGGAGCCGCTCGACGCCCAGATCCCGCCGACGTTCCATGAGTCGCCGCTCGTTGAAGGGCACGACGGCCTTCTCCACGGCCTCGTGGAACGCGAAACAGTCCTCCGGGCCGTAGTCGAACCGGAGCATGGACCGGAAGGCATAACCGACGAAGGTCTTGAACCCCGCGTTGCGCGCGAGCTGCTGACGCAGCGCGATCTGCCGGTCATAGACCTCATCGATCGCATCGCGGTCGCGCAGGCGTCGCTCGGCGGCCGCCCGCCACGAGGCCTCGCGCACGCGGCGATCCGTCGATTCCTGATACCGCGCCATCTGCGGCATGGTCTGCTCGCGACCCTCAAACTCGACCGTCATTGCACCGGTGATGGTTTGATACTGCTGCGTGAGCTTTTCGAGCTCCGTCTGGATCGGCACATTCTCCTCGCGGAAGAGCTCCACCGCCGTGCGCGTGCCCCGCTCGAGCACCAGGTAACGGTCCTTGGGGAGTTGAAACCGGCTAAACAGCTCGGCCTCTCGCTTGTCGAGCGCGAAGGCCGCCGGTTTGATCCGCGGTGCGACCTCCTCGATGAAGCTGGTGAACGCTCCCGCGGCTGCCGCGTCGTCGGTATCGCACGTCATGGAAATGTAGAGATTGGCCTCGGCCTCGTGGCACGCCGCTTCCAGCTCGCTGCGGTCGATCAGCCACCGCTCCACCTCGGCCTCGGATCCGACCTGCCGCGTCTCGAGGGCCCGGTACAGGGGCTCGATCTGCTCCCACCGGGTCGCGTCGATCGCGGCGGGGACAAAGGTCGTTTCGGGCTGAGGCATCGTGGTCTCCTTGCGACAAATCCCCGTGCGGGCGCGGCATCATAGAGGCGCGTGCAGGGCGGGCGCAGAAGAAAGCCCCGGGCCGGGGCCCGGGGCTGTGATGGAGCAAGGGGGCTGGAGGGGCGGTCAGGGCTTCATGAGGTCCTTGAGCAGCTGGTGCTGCTGCTCGAACCACTCGATGGTCAGACCGCGGAGAAGCATGAAGTTGGGGTAGGTCTTGGCGGCGCGCTCGATGACGGCCAGGTGGCGCCGGGCGAGCCCCACGAAGGTCCCTCGCTGCTTGATGTCCTGCGAGCCGCGGGCGTTCTGCACGGCCATTTCATACTTCACGTAGTTTGTCTGGAAGTCGTCCTCGGCCCGGGTGATGTCGTCGCGCCACTTGCGCATGTCCTGCTCGCCCTTGCAGATCGGGAAGATCTCGCCGGGGACATGCTCGCCCAGCCAATCCACCTCGGGATACCCGAGGAGGCGGGTGAGCTCATCGAGGTTGTCGGCCGTGCCCTTCGAGAACTTGTACTGAGTCGCCTGCTGAGAATCAAAGGTCAGGATCCGGTCCTTGGGGTTCACCAGATACTCGCCCTCATCGCTGTTGAACCAATGGAACTCGCCGTTGGAGTCGCGATTGCAGGAGAGCGGGAAGCCCAGCTGCATGGAGTGCATGATCTCTTTGGGGTGGTTGCCCTTGGCGGAAGCGTCCTCCATCATCGCGAGCGCCTTCTCGGTGGTGAACTCGTCGGCGAGCTGGAGCGCGCCGTGCCAGCCGGTGCAGGCGCCGTAGTTGCCGTCCTTCATGAAGTAGATCTCTTCGAGCACGTGCGAGGACATCGCCGCGGCGGAGATGGCCGACTCGATCCATGCCACGGTCCGGAAGCGGGGCTTGAACTCCTCGTAGAGCGCCTTGTGCATCTTCGGGATCTCGAGCAACAGGCCTCCGCCCGAGTTCACCTTGAGCACAACGATGTCGACCTGCTGCTGCTCGAGCCAGGGGATCATGTCCTCGAGCGGCTTGGAGGCAAACTGGATGCCCACCTCGCCCTCGAGCGTGATCACGACGCCACGGGGCACGCCGGCCCGCTTCGGCTGGACCTTCGCGGTGTCGGCCTTCGGGGCCTGGGGCGTGCTCGGGGGCGCCGTCTTCCCGTCGTCATGCTCGATATGGTCGATCTCGCCGGAGGCGAAGAACCCCTTCTGCTCGACTCCACCGATGGTGTAGTTCAGCCACACCGAGCCCTCGAGCTCGCGGGTGATCTCGCCCTGAAGCACTCGCCCGTCCTTGAGGTAGATCTTGTCGCCCGCGTGGGCCGTCGAAACGGCGCCCAGGAGCATGGTGGCCGCCAGCGTGAAGCCCGCCAGCACCGTCGTCAGCCGCCGCAGCATGTTCTTCATGTTCATTTCCTGCTCTCTTTTCTTGTGCCTCGTCGGCGTGGCGTCCGGATTACGGGCGATCCTTCATCTGGTCCTGCTTGAGCTGCTCGTGCAGCACCTCGAGACTGGGCTTGTTGGGGAGCCCGTCGGGGAGCTTGAGCAGCCCGATCTTGTACACCTCGTTGTACCGGTCGAGCGTGGAGAGAATCTCGCGGATGATCCGCATCTTGGTCGCGCGGGCGGCCGTCCGCTGCCTGTAGTCTCCCTGGATCTGCGTCTCGTTGAACTTCTTCCAGAGATCACGCAGACCACGCTCCGCGGAGGCGAGGCTCCGGTCCCACTGATCCATGATCTGGTCGCTGCGACCGTCGATCATGGTGTGATTGCGATCGATGCCGAGCTCGTAGAGCAGCGAGTCCATGTCGTCCACGGTGGCCTTGGAGATGGCCAGGTCCGACGCGAGCTTCGCGTTGATCGTGAGCGTGTCGTTGCCCTCACCGCGGGCCAGGGCCTTCACATCGTCCTTGTGATCGCCCTCGCCATCGTCGGTGAGTAGGTGCTCGCCAAGCTCGGGGTTGGGCTCCCCCTCCACCAGCACGGGCTTGCCATTCTGGATCCGATAGCTGAGCACGTAGTCGGTCCGGGCCATCGCCTCTACGAGCTTCGTGTCGTACCCGCCCCGAACGGCCATGCCGCGGGCGTGCCCCATCCGCAGCGAGAACTGCTTCTCACGCACGATCGCATCGCCGGTGTTGCCGAACAGCTCGGTCAGATTGCCGATGCCGCCCATCTTGCCGCGGGAAGAGAAGTAGATCGTGTCGAAGTTCAGCGGCAGGAAGGCGGCCCCGCCCATCGCGTTCTTCACCCAGACTACCACTTTGGGCTGATACCCCCAGATGTCCTTGATCTCCTTGGTGAAGATCGGCTCGATGTCCTCGGCGAGGAACAACTGGTCGAACGCCGCCACGAAATCGGGCAGCTCCTGGCCGTCCTGGGTTTCCCAGGCGTTGTCGAGCACGACCACCAGGTATTGCGGCTTGTACTTCGCGGCGTCCTTCACCACGTCGCGGATCGGCGTCGGGGCGATATCCCGCCCGAACTTTCCCTTGAGGTTGAGCACGTACACGCCCGGCGCATCAGGATTCGCCTCGTCGGCCTCCTTCGGCTTGGCCGGGTGCTCCGGGCCACCGGTCGTCGGCGTCGTCGTCGGCTTCGAGGTGTCGGCCGGATCGCCGCGCTCGATCGCGAGGATGTCCGACCTGCTATACGTCTGCTCGCCCTTAATCCCGGCCACGACCACCATGAATCGAACCTGCGTCGCCGTCTCCTCGAGCACCTGCCCCTCGATGATGCGACCATCCTTGAAGATGAGCCGGTCCGGCGTGTCGTCGCCGGCGGCCCGGGGCCCCGCCGGAGCCCACGCGGAGGTCAAGGCGGGGCCCGCCTGCACGCCGGACGGTGCGGCCCCCATCAACCCCCAGACCGCGAGAAAGCCCGCGGCCACCGACGCCAGCATCCGATTCCGTTCCTGCTTCATGTTCTTCGCCTCGTCCATTGCACATTGAGCATCGGCCCGGACAAGCCCCCGAGCCCGCGACAATCAGAGCTTAGACGCTTTCGGGGGAGCCGAGTTCCCGGGCCAATCGCAGGGCCAGCGCGAGGGCGGCCGCCCGGGTCGCGACCCGGCCCTCCAGCTGCGCGTCATATACCGCCGCCAAGACCCGAGCAAAGGCCGGACCTGGTTGCAGTCCCGCGCCGGCGAGGTCGTCGCCGCTGATCAGGGGCGCCGGGGCCAGGCCGATACCGTCGGACGCCAAAGCCCGGACGGCCTGCCGCACCCCCTCCGCCCTCGCGGCGTCTCGCGCCCCCACGACCGCCAAGGTCTCCTCGAACCACTCCCGAGCCGCCAAACGCTTCCGGGGGGCCGGTGCAAGGGCCTCCCAGGCCTGTTCGACCTCGAGCGTCGAGGCCATGATGTCACGCATCCCGGCCCGCTCATCGTTGCTCAGGCAAAGCGACCGACGCCAGCCCCCGACCAGGCCCGGGATCTGGGCCGCCGATCGGATCGCGCCCCGCTCGAGTGCCCAGCACGCCAGGCAACACGCAAACGAGGGGGTACCGGCAAGCCGGGAGAGGGAGGGCGCCGGCGGGCCAGCCGACCCGAAGACGACCGCGTCCAGGCCCAGATCGGCCAGCAGGGTGGCTGCGATGGCCCGGGTCTGGTGGGCCATCATGCGACGAAGCTCGTCGCCGATCCGTTCGCGGCTGACGCCCGCGAGTCGCCCGGCGTGGCGCCGGATGGCGTCCGCCGTACCGGGCTCGATGGTGAGCCCGTATCGCGCCGCGAACCGAACCGCTCGGAGGGCCCGCAGGTGATCCTCCGCGAGCCGCAGATCCGCCTCGCCGACCGCCCGGAGCAGCCGGGCGTCAATATCCGCCATACCCCCCACATGGTCAATGACTCTGCCGCGGCTCCCGGACGGGGCAAGGGGGTCCAGGAAGAGGGCGTTGATGGTGAAATCGCGGCGCTGGGCGTCGTGCGCCGCGTCGGAGAACTCGACATGGTCCGGGCGCCGGCGGTCGGAATAAGGCCCGTCGGCGCGGAATGTCGCCACCTCCACGGTCACCCCCCGCTCCCGAACGAGCACCACGCCAAAGCTCGCCCCGACGGCGGCGGTGCGCCGGAACAATTCCTGGATGCGGTCCGGCGCCGCGTCGGTGGCCACGTCGAAGTCGAATGGTTCGAATCCGAGCAACTCGTCGCGGACGCACCCGCCGGCGAAGTAGGCGGCATGACCCGCGTCCCGCAGCGTGCGCACGATCGCCACACCCGCAGCGCGGGCCTCACCGCTCGTCCACTTCTGCATCACCGCGGCCACGAGGAGAGTGTATTGGAGGCCCGTGCCGGGCGTCGCGCTTTCGGAGCGCATCCGAAAGTTCATGGACTCGGGGGGAACGAGGAAGACTCTCGATCCCGCTCGCGATGGGCCCAGAAATCGCCCGCCATCAGCTCAACGGAATTCCCGTCCGGATCCCTGAAGTACAGCGACCTCGCGCCCCCCGGCCACACCTGCTCCTGCTCGATCTCGACACCCGCCCCGTCCAGCCTTGCCCGCCACGCCTCATACTCGGACGACTCGATGGAAAATGCGAGATGGCATGGCCCGATCGCGCCGTGCGCGGGGATACCCCGCCCGTTGCGGATCGACTGCTCCGGATCGAAGAGCAGCAACACCGAGCCCCCGGGCACGCGGAAAGCCCGGCCCACCGGCCCCAGCGCTCCGCCGATCGCAACCAGTCCGAGCAGGCCTGTGTAGAACTCCGTGGCCGCGTCCAGCTTGGCGACATAGATGATCGTCTCGTGGATCCCGAGCACGCTTGGCATACGCACCCCGATCTCAGGCCCGAGCCCGACACTCGTCCAGGAATTCCACAGCGCGACGCATGTGCGGGATGACGATCGACCCGCCGACGATCAGCGCGACATCGAAGGTCTCCCACAGCTCGGCGTCGCTGGCACCCGCCTCCACGCACTGATCGATGTGGTAGGCGATGCAATCGTCGCAACGCAGAACCATGCTCGCAACGAGGCCGAGCAGCTCCTTGGTCTTGGCGTCCAGCGCCCCGGCCTCGTAGGTCTTGCCGTCGAGCTGGAAGAACCGCTTGGTGACCAGAGTGCCGCCGCGGCGGGCTGACCCGTCCGGATGCGTCCCGAGGGACGCCTCGTCACCGAGGATGCGCTCGTTGAGTCTGGAGCGGAATGCCTGAAACTGCTCATACCTACTCATAGCGGGATCCTAGTTCGGGACGTGCCGCAGCCGCCCCGGCCCACCATTTGGTGGGGTCGGTTCGACGACGCACGCTCGTATCTTCCCGCAGACCCCTCAGCTCCCCGCAAGGAAACCAAAAATGCGCCGCCTCGCCACCACGCTCATTCCGCTGCTTCTGGCCCTGCCCGCCACAGCTCAGACCCCGGTCCAGACCTGGACCGCCCAGTTCAACAGCCCCGCCAACCACCAGGATGAGCCCCTCCGCGTTGCACTCGGCGTGGGAGGCCTGTTCGTCGCGGGACGCAGCTATTCGAGCACCACAGGAGACGACTTCACCCTCCTGCGCTACTCGCCGCGCGGCGATCTCGCCTGGGCCGCCCAATACGACGGCCTCGGCCATGGCCCCGACCAGGTCAGCGACCTCCTGCCCGACGGCCAGGGCGGCGCCTGGATCAGCGGCTATAGCCACAACGGCGCCATCTGGCAGGCCGCCGTCCTCCACTTCGACCGCTCGGGGAGCCTGCGGTGGACCGCCCTCATCCCCACCCCGGGCGCCATCGACTACCGCCTTGGGCCGCGCCTGGCGAGGTGCCCCGACGGCGGCCTGCGCATGGCGGTGACTTCCGATGGCAACTTCCTTGTCGCGGCGTGGGACGCGGCCGGTGCACCGCTCTGGACTCGCGAACTCGACATCGTTGCGGGTCAGTACGATGGCGTCACGGGAATCGGCGCCGACTCTGCTGGAAACACCGTTGTCGTGGGGCCTGTCGGCTCCGGCTTCGGGGGGTACCAGACTGTGATGCTCGATCCCGCGGGCGACGTGGTGTGGAGCGACAACGAGTTCGGATCATTCGGCAATACCCTCGGGCCCGCGTTCATCGCGATCGACAGCAACGACGAGATCGTGGTCACCGGCGTCCCCGAGTCCACGTGCGGGCTACACCACACGTCGACCTGGCGCCTGAGCCCCGACGGCACGCGCCTTTGGACCAGATCCTTCCCGCCCAAGGCCTGCGACACCGCACTCGCCGCCGGCATGACGCTCGACGACAACGGCAACGCCGTGGTGCTCTGCCAGTCGATGATCAGCGGGGAGAGCGGCTCCTTCAATTTCTGCACGCTCAAATACGACAGCGACGGCAACCAGCTCTGGCAGAAGACGCTCGCCGGCTCCGGAGTCGATCTCCCCAGCGCCGTCGCCGCCGATCGAGCGGGCAACATCTACATCACCGGCGCGAAAGGCTCGAACAACAACACCTACGACACGCTCGTCGCCAGCTACGCCCCCGATGGCGCGACCCGATGGACCAAGGTATTCAGTTCCGGCGCGACCAACGACATCCCCGCCGGGATCGCCGTCGGCCAGAAGGGCGAGGTCTACTTCAGCGAGATGGCCTACTTCCAGGGAACGAACGACGACATCCTCACCGTCAAGCTGCAGCAGCCGCCGTCGTTCGCCCCCAAGCGGTGACTGGCTAGCACTTCCTCGCCACGACCAACCCCTCCCGATTCGCCACGCAGCACGCCAGGAACCCGCTCGCCGGAGTCGAGATCCAGCGGTTGAACGCATCCACGGCGTCCCGACCCGGATCCGAGCCCGGCGCATCGGTGATCCACCAACTCGCGCCGAGACAGTTGTCCGCCACCAGCAGCCCGCCCGGTCGGAGAAGCCCCGCGGCCTGCTCGGCATAGGCCCGGTACTCGCTCTTGATCGCGTCGAGAAAGACCAGGTCGAAGGAGCCTGGGCCGAACTCGGCGTGGAGCCGGGGCAACACCTCCAGACCCTTGCCCAGCCGAAGCTCGACCCGATCGGCCATCCCCGCGGCCGCAAACTCGGTCCGGGCGAAGGCGGCGTGGCTCGCCTCGGCCTCGATCGTGATCAGCCTGCCTGCCGGACCAAGCCCGCGTGCGATCCACAGGCCCGAGAAGCCCCCAAGGGTGCCGATCTCCAAGGCACGGGGCCCCCCTTCGGTGCGGCTCCCCGCCGCGACAGAGGCCAGAACCATCAGGAGCCGCCCGACGTCGGCCGAAACGGCGATGCTGGGGAGGCCCGCGGCGACAGCCCTGTCCATCAGCCCGGCGAGGCGGCCATCGATCGGTTCGCCGAGGGGGCCGAAGACCGATCGCAGGTAGTCCGACGTTTCAAGCCATCTCTGGGGTGTCATGTCCATGCGGGGAACATAGCCACGGGACAGTGCATCAGGTATTCTGCAATCGCGACGGCCGGCTCCCCAATGGAGTGGCACCGACGAGGAGACCCCCGATGGCCCACGAGATCCTGCGACGCTCCGCTCCCCTGGCCGCGCTGGGGCTCCTTGCCCTGGGGCCGACGCTCGGCTGCTCGATCGTCTCGAGCGACAACCACGTGTCGTACACGGGCAACTACGTGGCCAGCGACGCGATGAACAACATCCGCATCGGCGACTCGACGCCCGCGTACACCGAGGCGATCCTCGGCGAGCCGACGAGCAAGAGCGACCTCGATGATGGCACGAGCATCTGGCGCTGGGACTATACCGAGAGCCGATCCAGCGACGGGAGCGTGCTGCTCATCTTCAACGGCGAGAGTTCCAGCTCCAAGCAGAAGTCGGCGTACGTGCAGTTCAAGGACGGCGTGGCGGTGAAGAAGTGGCGGAGCTAGCCGCGAACCAGGGCACGCACCGGGCCGCCGCCGCCTCGCTGCTCCGCCGGGCCGGCGTCGTGATCACCGACGCCGAACTCGCCGCCATCGAGATCGCCGACATGGGTCTCGGCAGCTTCGAGACCGAGGGCCTCGGCGTCATCGTCTACATCAACTCGCCGCGCTACTGCGCCAAGGAGCTCGTGCTGCTCCCCGGGCAGACCTGCCCGGAGCACCGCCACCCACCCGTCGGCGAGGACCCAGGCAAGCAGGAGACCTTCCGCGTGCGGCACGGCACGGTGTATCTGCATGTCGAAGGCGCCCCCACCGCCGAGCCGGTGGCCCGCCCGCCGCGGGGCAAGGCGGCGTGGTACACCGCGCCGCACGAAATTGTGCTGCGGCCCGGCGAGCAGCACACCATCCCGCCGGACACGCTCCACTGGTTCCAGGCCGGGCCCGAGGGGGCGGTCGTGAGCGAGTTCAGCAGCACGAGCCGGGATGAGCTGGATGTGTTCACGGACCCGGCGGTGCGCCGGGTGTGACAGGTCGGCGGCCCCAAATCCTTCGGGCAAGGCCCTTTCATCCCCGCGGAGACTCTGCTATCTTCGCTCCCCGAAAGGGGACCGACCATGCCCAGCATCACCATCCGTGACGAGACCCTCGGCGCGCCGCCGGCGGCGGGGGACGACCAGGGCCCGCTCGTCATCGACTTCCTGACCGAGCGCGTGACAGTCCGCGAGATCATCCGGTCGCGCGTCTACCAGGAGGTCGAGGACTACAACCGGCGGAAGCCCTCCACCTTCCGCGGCCTTGTTGAGCCGACCGACGCCGAGACAACCCTCAACGGCTACAAGCTCCGCAAAGCACGCCAGATCGACTGGAAGAAGCAGTTCGACGCGGCCTGCGACGCCTACACCCGCAACGGCTTCCTCATCCTCGTCGACGACCGCCAAGCCGGCGCCCTCGACGAGGAGGTGACGCTGGGGCCTGGGTCGGAGGTGACATTCCTGCGGATGGTACCGTTGGTGGGTGGGTGACGCGGCGCATGTCGGTGCGACAGCAGACGAACTCTGGCAAGCGACAGGCCCAGTCGCTCCTTGCGCCCGGCTTTCGACGAGCACTGGAAGCTCGCATGCGAGAGGTGGGGCCCGGAACAGAGCCGGCGCCGGACGGGTTCACTCCGGAGCCCGGATCCCCTCTGGCCGCTGCCCAAGTGCTTATCTCCCAGGCGCTCAGCGGATCCGAGAGAACCTATGCACCGTTCGACCACAGCGAGGCCGGATGGTCGTTTCTCAAGTTGGATTCGCGACACGCGCTCATGGCCTGCTTCGAGAGGTACGCGTGGCTGACCTTGCTGTACGACTACGGCCACGAGCAGCTGCGCGACAGTGTGTACAGTTTCATCGCAGGACTCACCAACGCCTTCGATCGGCTCGCCCGGCGCAGCATCCCGCTCACCGACGCGGATCTGGACGCCATCGCCACAGTGCTGCCGGCCACCCCGAGTCCACTGCTGTTCGGCGCCCCGATCGGGGCAGTCCTCAGTCAGTGCGAGTACGTGCTGAATATCAGAGCGATCCCACCGGCGTTGCTGGACGCCCTGCGCGGGATTCTGCTCAAGACACTCGTCAACAATCCTTACTCGACACGGTACACGGAGGACTTGGGCGTTGTCATCGTTCGCAACACAAGGTGTCTTTCCATGGGGGGTGGGGCGAGTGCGCCGCCGATGACATCCTCGCGTGCGGAGGCCGCCGCCAAAGAGCTCTTTGGCATGCTCCTCGGCCCCGACTCGGTGAGGCTGCGCTGGCGCCGGGGCGATCCGGACTTGCTGCGCTTTCTCTCGGCCCCCCAGCAGGTGCAGCGAGTGCTCCTCCACGAGGCGATGCTCCTGAGCGGAAACCGGAACTCGCCCGATGGAGGCCCCCCTACCTCCCGGTGGGAGGCCAGCACCGAGGAAGATGTGGCGCGGATCGCCGCCCTCGTCGCGTCGATTCTCCTCCTCGGCCGTTTGGAGTTGACCCCGGATGAGCTCTGCCACTGCGCCGAGCAAATCGCCCGCTATGAGAACGTCATTCTGCACACCAGCCGCAGCTTTGAGGAAGTTGTCGATCGGCTGGAAGGGCTCGTCGCTGCACAACCCGGCTTCGACCGGGCGCTCGCCGCAGCGGCCTCGCTGGCCGCCACGATCGGACGCGACAGCACTGCGCCCTACCAGCGACTTGCCCGACGCCTCCGAGCGATCGGGGGGACGTCCCTGCAGTCCTTGATCGAGCCCGGCGAGGCTTGGGCCGACGCGGCCCTCGGCGATCTCACGGCCATGGATGGCCCAAGGAGCGCCTCATGGATGCAGTTGCTCGAACACTGCGCGACCGCCAGGGGGTCGGGCCCCTCCTCCAGATGGATCAGATCTGCGGAGTCGTTGCGTGGCGGCGTGGGGAGGCCGATCTACATCGGCGTGGTCTCGAGATGGTTCGATCTCGTGGATAAGCCGAGGACGCGAGAGGCCTCTGACCGTCATCCGTGGTCGCTGGACCCCACCAACCTCATCGACGATGACCACGCCGACATCCTCAAGGGACTTTGCTGGATCGCCTCCACGATCGAGAGCCCCGACCTCGCCCGCGCCCTCGGGCGCCTCGCCACCTCGTGCTACCGCAAGGTCCCCGGCGTCGGCCCCCGCGCAGTCAAGATCGGCAACGCGGCCGTCTACGCCCTCGGCCGCATGCCCGGGCGCGACTCGCTCGGCCAGCTCGCGATGCTGCGCGTCAAGGTCAAGTTCGGCAGCGCCCAGAAGCTGCTGGAGTCGGCACTGAACGCGGCCGCCGAGCGCGAGGGGCTGCCGCGCGAGGAGATCGAGGAGCTGGCCGTGCCCGGATACGGCATGGGTGAGGTGGGCCTTCGACGCGAAACACTCGGCGACTACACGGCCGAGCTGCGCATCACCGGGGCCGCCCAGCCCGTCCTCGCCTTCCTCAAGCCCGACGGCAAGCCCCAGAAATCCGTGCCCGCGGCCATCAAAGAGACCCACGCCGACGACCTCAAGGAACTCAAGAGCGCGGCCAAGGACATCGGCGCGATGCTCCCAGCCCAGCGCGACCGCATCGACGGCCTGTTCCTCGAAGACAAGTCGTGGGACCTCCCGACCTGGTGCGAGCGCTACCTCGACCACCCGCTTGTCGGTGTCATCGCCCGCCGGCTCATCTGGCGGTTTGCACCCGGCAAGGCCGGCGTCTGGGACGCCGCCGCCCCCGCCCGCTCGGCGATGTGGCTCGACGGGGCGGGCCTCGTCGGACTCGACGGCAAGCCCGTCACCCCCGACAAGTCGATCGCCCGAGTTCGTCTCTGGCACCCGATCGAGGCCGAGCAAGCCGAGGTCCTCGCCTGGCGAGAGTTCGTCGAGCGCCACCAGATCGTCCAGCCCTTCAAGCAGGCCCACCGCGAGGTCTACCTGCTCACCGACGCCGAGCGCGCGACCGGCACCTACTCCAACCGCTACGCCGCCCACATCCTCCGCCAGCATCAGTTCAATGCCCTCTGCGCCGCCCGCGGCTGGAAGAACAAGCTCCGCCTATTGGTCGACGACGAGTTTCCGCCCGCCAGCCGCACGCTGCCCGTGTGGGACCTCCGCGCCGAGTTCTGGGTCGAGGGCGCGGGCGACGAACACGAGCAAGACACCAACGACGTGGGCGTGTTCAACTACCTCGTGACCGACCAAGTCCGCTTCTACAACCCGGGCGCCGCCACCAACACCGCCCACGCCAGCGGCGGCAGCTACGCCATGCGCGCCGCCCCGGACGCCGCCAACGAGCCCCTCCCCCTCGACCGGATCCCCCCTCTAGTCTTCAGCGAGATCATGCGCGATGTCGATCTCTTCGTCGGCGTCGCCAGCGTCGGCAACAACCCCGCCTGGCAGGACGGCGGGCCCGAAGGCCACTACCGCGACTACTGGTGGGGGTATTCCTTCGGCGATCTCGGCGCCACCGCCCAGACCCGACGCGCCCTGCTCGAACGCCTCGTACCCAAGCTCAAGATCGCCAACCGCTGCGCACTCGCGGGCAACTTTCTGACGGTCCGCGGCGACATCCGCACCTACAAGATCCACCTCGGCTCCGGCAACATCCTCATGGAGCCCGACGACCAGTACCTCTGCATCGTCCCCGGGCGCTCAGGCCCGACCGTCCCACAGGACCTGTACCTGCCCTTCGAGGGCGACCGCACGCTCGCGATCATCCTGAGCAAGGCTTTCCTGCTGGCGGACGACAGGTCTATCGAGGACCCGACGATCACGAGGCAACTCGGGAGACACTAATCCGCGTTACGCTGGCGTCATGACCCGACGTTATCGCCGCGCACTGATCGGCCTCTGCTCGGCGGCATCCGCCGCAACCGCCCAGCCCTTCACCGACCAAACCACCCCCCTCGGCCTCGCCCTCGACAACGGCTCCGCCTGCTGGGGCGACATCAATGCCGACGGCTGGCCCGACCTCTCCAATGCCCGCGCGATCTGGATCAACCACGAAGGCAAGACCTTCGAGCGGGTCGAGGCCCCGGCCACGGGACTGATCGTCGATATCGACAACGACGGTGACGGCGACCTGATCTCCTTCGCGCCGATCGGCGTCTGGAGGAATGTGCAGGCTGGAAGCCCGCACCACAACGACGCCGTCACGCCCGGGCCCATCGCCTTTGAGCCCGTCCCCCTCCCCGAGCTGCCCGAGACCTCCAGCCGCGGGGCCGCCGTCGGCGACTACAACGGCGACGGACTGCTCGACGTCTACTTCGGCGGCTTCGAGGTGTGGGAGCCGCAGATCACCTATCCCGACCTGCTCCTGCTCTCCGACGGCAAGGGCGGCTACGCGCTCGGCATGACCTTCCCCGACTTCCGCGCCCGCGGTGTCACCGCCTGCGACTTCGACGAGGACGGTGACCTCGACATCTACGTCTCCAACTACCGCCTCATGCCCAACGTCCTCTGGGTCAACGACGGGCACGGGGTCTTCACGAACCGGGCCGCGGAGCTGGGCGCCCTGGCCACCAGCGAGGGCTTCGAAGGGGGCCACTCGATCGGCGCCTGCTGGGGCGACTTCGACGCCGACGGCCACATCGATCTCTTCGCCGGCAACTTCGCCCATGTGGACTCGCGCGGGGACCAGCCCAAGAGCCGCTTCCTCCGCAGCCGCGGCCCGGGCCCCGCCGCGGCGCCCGACGGCGCGACCCCCCCACCCTTCTCCTTCGACGACCTCCACGAGTGCGGCGTCTGGTACCAGGAGAGCTACGCCAGCCCCGCCTGCGCCGACTTCGATAACGACGGCGACCTCGACCTCTTCTTCACCACCGTCTACGCCGACGCCTCCTTCGGCAGGAAGAACTACCCCGTCCTTTATCGCAACGACACCGACCCCGGCGCGACGACCTGGACCTTCACCGACGCCACCGCTGGATCGGGCCTCGAGCAGCTCCCCCCCACCTACCAGGCGTCCTGGGCCGATTTCGACCACGACGGCGACCTGGATCTGGTCACCGCCGGGCGTCTCTACGCCAACGGCCTCCCTCCCGGCGCGCACTGGCTCGAGCTGCGGGTCGTCGCCGATCCGGCTCTGGTCGCCAACCACGACGCGATCGGGGCGCAGGCGCGCGTCACCCTGCCCAACGGTCGCATCCTCACCCGGCAGGTCGAAGCAGGGACCGGGGAGGGCAACGCCAATAGCCCCATCCTGCACTTCGGGCTGGGCCAGGCCAACGGTCCCCTGGATCTCGAGGTGCGCTGGCCCGGAACGAAGAGGCAGGTCGTCAGCCAAGTCGGAGTGGACCAATTGGTCCGCCTCCAGCCTGAGCCCTAGACCCCGGGAGGGAAGCCTCGGGCTAGCGAAGCCACTGGGCGACGACGTAGCCGATCGCCGTGGTCACGAAGCTCAGCAACGCCAAAGAGACGACACCCGCCATCAGGCCGAGGCAACCGGCGCTGCCCTCCCCGGGCTTGAGGGGCTCATGCTTCTTGATGTCGTCGGTCATATCGGCTCCTGCGGCCGCGGCGGGCGAACTCCCCCCGGGGGCTAGGATCGTAGCGTGTTCAGCCCCATCAACGAGATCTTGGACGAACTCCGCGCCGGGCGGATGATCGTCCTCACCGACGACGAGGACCGCGAGAACGAGGGCGACCTTGTGCTCCCGGCCCAGTTCATGTCTCCCGAGGCCGTGACCTTCATGCTCCGGGAGGCCAAGGGCTACCTCTGCCTCTCCCTGACCGAAGCCGACTGCGACCGCCTCGATCTCGCTCCCCAGGCCGCCGTCAATACCTCCGTCCGGGGAACCCCCTTTACCGTCTCCATCGATGGCCACCCCAAGCACGGATTCACGACCGGTGTTTCCGCCAAAGAGCGGGCCCGCACCATCAAGCTCGCCATCGACCCCGCCACGAGGCCCTCGGACTTCGTCCGACCCGGTCACATCAATCCCCTCCGCTCCCGCGATGGCGGCGTGCTCGTCCGCATCGGGCAGACCGAGGGCTCCCTCGACCTCTGCCGCCTCGCCGGGCTCTATCCTGCCGCGGCCATCATCGAGATCATGCGGGACGACGGCGAGATGGCCCGCGTGCACGACCTCGAGGCTTTCTGTGGGCGCCACGCGCTCAAGATGTGCTCGGTCCGGCAGATCATCGAGCACCGCCTTGCTGACGAGCCCTTCATCCACCGGATCGAGCCCGCGGCGGGCACCCCGATCCGGACGCCTCTCGGCACCTTCAATTGCATCGTGTTTCGGTCCATCGTCGACCCGCTGCCCCACGTGGCGCTCACAGTGGGTGGAGTAGGCAAACTGGGCGCCGACGGACGACCCGTGGAGACCGAAGAGCCCACGCTCGTCCGTGTCCACCGTCGAGACGTCCTCGGCGACGTGTTCGACGATCTCTCGACCGTAACCGGCCCCGAGGGCGGAGTTTCCTCGGGACAAGTGCTCCGGGAATCGCTCCGGATCATCCAGGAGGCCGGGCGCGGGGCCGTGGTGTATCTGCGGCCGAACGGGATGGGTGAGGGTCTCAGCCAATTCCTCAGCCGCCCGTTCGACATGGATACCCAGGACAAACCTGTGCGGTCAATTCCGCATACCACGCTGGAATACGGCACCGGCTCCCAAATCCTGCGGAGTCTGGGCCTGAGGAACCTGCGGCTGATTACCAACAGCGAGGCTGGCTACCCCCAACTCCAGGCCTTCGGCCTCCGAATATCCGAACGTGTGCCGACAATTCGGATGAATGAAACCATTTAGATACCGAACAAAAACTGCTGATCCGAACAAACGCCGCTTTTCTTAGCCGTGAAGCGCGGTAGACTTGGGGGGATCAGCGGAGCCGGGCGTGTCCGGCCCGGGGGGACGGTTTCAAACTGCGCTCTTTGACGGAGAAATGAACATGGCAGGGTGTATCTGCAGGTCGGCTGGAGGGATCTCGTTCCTGGTGGTCGGCCTTGTCGGCGTCGCGGCCGGCGCTGGGCTCGCGCGCGCTTGATTCTCGATCGGGCCCGAAGCCCGTCGAGTCATCGATTTCCCCGGCGGCGTTTGTGCAGCCGGAGGACCAGCCCTCGCAGGAAGCGATGATCAAGGCGATGGAGGAGTGGGCCAAGCCCGTTCCCGAGCATGAGGTGCTCCAGCGCATGGTCGGCACGTGGGACTGCCAGACGAAGTTCTGGATGGCTCCGGGTGATCCCACGGAGGGGACAGGCACGTCCGAGGCGCAGGCGGTGCTTGGCGGGCGCTTTGTGACCCAGCATTTCCAGCTACCCGACATGATGGGTCGGCCGTTCGAGGGCATGGGCGCGACCGGATACGACAAGTCCAAGGGCAAGTACGTCAACGTGTGGATGGATAGCTTCTCCACCGGATTCTCGACGATGGAGGGCGAGTACGACAAGGGGTCGAAGACGATGACCTGGACCGGCAACGCCGTCTACCCCGATGGCGCGGGCGGGACCATCGAATCGCCGATCAAGCAGGTCGTCAAGTACGAGGGCAAGGACAAGATCGTGATGGAGTTCTGGGAGCCGCCGGCCCAGGGCGAGGAGATGATCCGCAACGGCGAGATCACCTACACGAGGAGGAAGTGACATGGGCGAGGTGACCACCAAACCGACCGAAGACTGCGCCGCGATGAGCGGCACCACCGAGGCCCACGCGCGATTCAAGCCCTTCGTCGGCACCTTCAAGGGGCGCGTCCAGATGTGGATGGGGCCCGGCGACCCGATGGTCTCCACCGGCACCATGGTGAACACGCTGGAGCTCGGCGGCCGCTACCTGCATCACAACTACAAGGGCGACCCCAACCCGGGGCCATTCGGCGCCTTCGAGGGGCGCGGGTATTGGGGCTACAACACCGCCGACAACCGCTACGAGGGCTTCTGGATCGACAACGCCTGCACGATCATGCAGTCTGACCATGGGCAGGTCGATGCCTCGGGCAAGACCTGGACCATGATCGGCTCCATGACCAACCCGCAGACCGGGCAGCCGCTGAAGAAGAAGTCCGTCATCACGCTTCGGGATGCCGACCATCACACGATGGAGATGTTCTTCGACGCCGGTGACGGCGCGTGGCATCGCAGCATGCTCATCGAGTACACGCGGGCGTAGTCAGTCCGAGCCGATGACCACCCCTCAACGGACACGCATGTGCGTGTCCGTTGCTTTTTTTCCACGGGGCCGTGCGATTGACGCCAAGATTGTCGAGTTTCGGGACAAGCATATTGGGTACATGTGCGCACGCCGCTCGCCAAGGCGGTGAGCTATTGTGCCAAGCAGAACTGGAGGGGTGACCAGCGACGATCGAGGCTTTGATCACGCCCTGAAGATCTCCCTTTCCGGACGCGAATATGTCGACAGACCGATTGATGATTCCTCCGTCCCCAGACGATCCCGTGTGGAACGCTCTGCTCCACGACGGCGATCTTTGTGTCACTGTCTGTGATCGGGATGGAAACATCCTCTTCTCGAACGAGATCAGCGAGGCGTGGCGGAGGTGGGAGATGGCCCACGCGTCGAGCCAGGCGCCGATCGAAACACCAGCCGAAGGCTGCGCGGACGTGACCGACCAGATCCGTCTGGAAATCCGGCGCCGGGTCTGCGACGAGGGTTCGAGCTTCGCCTACGAGAGCTTCTGCCACGGCATGCGACACAGGATCAGCGTGCGCCCCCTCGAGCAGGCCGACGGTTCGCGTGTGGCCCTTGTCGTCTGCCGGCGCATGCACCCCTGGGAGCGGGTGGAACCAGACCCCGCGACCGGCACCCTGGCGGTCGATGTGCCGGCCAGCGATCCGGGCATCATCGCGACGCTCTCGCCCCGTGAACTGGAGGTCATGATCCTGATCGGCGAAGGCCTCAGCTATGCCGAGATCGGCAAGCGCCTGCACCGGAGCGTCCGCACGATCGAGCGGCACCGCGATCGGCTCGGCCAGAAGCTCGGCGCCACCAACCGCGTCCAGATCGCCCGGTTCGCCATCCGGGCCGGCCTCTGCGAACTGCCGATCCCACCCGACGAGGCCCGCTTTGCCGAGACTCCGTACGACCCTCTCGAACTGTCCGCTCCCGTGCGCGAGGTCGCACGCCGACGGACCAAACGCTCGCAAGAGGTTTAGCCCGACCGGCGCACGCCGACCCCGGACAGCCCTTCCAGGCTCCGGAGCGACTCAGAACCGCTCGAACATCGGGAGCGGCCCCACCAACGGTCGGCAGTAGTCGAGGAACGCCTGCGACACGTTGTTGTGCCCCTCCAGAAAGTCGTGCGGCATGTGCCGCGTCTTCGCCGCGACGACGTTCAGATCCAGACGCCGGAACTGGGCGGCGTACGGCTGCGGCCCGCCGATGGGGCTCACGCGCTCGATCGCCACCGTGCCATCGAGATCGCCGGCGATGGCAAGCTCGGCCGCGAACCGGCCCACGCCCCGGGCCTCGGCGACATCGACCGGCGAGGTGTCGGGCCAGCACCGCTGGATGTAGCCGAAGGTGTCGGCCCGCACGCGGGGGGGTTTCCCGCCCGCCGGCGTGAGTTTCTGCTTGAGGAGGTCGGACAGCGCGTCGCCCAGCGCGCCCGAGCCGGAGAGCTGCACGTTGCCGTGGGAATCGACCTGCCCGCTCTTGATGAGCTGCGCCCCGATCGAGTTCCCGTTCGCGTCGCTGATGCCCTCGCTGACCACCAAGTGGCACCGCCCCTTGGCGTCGTAGACCTGGGCCACGTCCTGCACGAACCGCTCGGTGTCGAAGGGAGCCTCGGGCACATAGATGAGCTGCGGCCCGTCCGTCGAACCCTCGAAGCGGTCCGCCCGCCGGGCGAGGGCGCTGGCAGCCGTCAGAAACCCGGCGTGGCGGCCCATCACCACGTTGATCTTGATGCCCGGCAGCGAGATGTTGTCGAGAAAGTCGGCCATGCACGCCTTGGCCACGAACCGAGCGGCCGACGGGAACCCGGGTGTGTGATCGCTCCCGACGAGGTCATTGTCCACGGTCTTGGGCACGTGGAAGCAGCGCAGCTCGTGCCCCGCGTGATTGGAGAGCTCGTTGACGATGCGGCACGTATCACTGGAGTCGTTGCCGCCGATATAGAAGAAGTAGCGGATTTCGTGACGGGCACAGGCTTCGAAGATGCGCGTGCAGTAGGGGTGGTCGGGCTTGTCACGGGTCGAACCCAGTCCGGCCGATGGGGTGGCGGCCAGACGTTCGAGCCGGTCATTGTCGACCTCCGTGAGATCGATCAACTCGCCCTTGGTGAGGCCACGAACGCCGTGACACATACCGAGGATCCGCTTGATCGGGTGCCCCCGCCGGCCCGCGCCGTGGGCCCGGAGTCCCTGCACGACGCCGACGAGCGACTGGTTGATGACCGCCGTCGGTCCGCCAGACTGACCGATGATCGCGTTGCCCTCGATGAGATTGGCCATTGGTGTATTCCTTGATGCGCGGCCGCGTCGAGCACCGTCCGCCCGGCGCAACCGCCGATCGTACGCCGCGCGGGAACAATCCCAGGATTCCAGAGGTTTTACCGGCTCCAGAGTTGCCCGCTCTGCGGGGCGCGTGCATGTTGGTGGTGTCGATCGCAGGGCAGCGCGGCGGGCCGATCGCGGGAGGCGCGAGGCTCTTCCACGAACGCCGCGATTGGCGGGCGCAGGGGCCGGCCTGTGCATGGCCCGCCCCGCCGCCCCGTTCGGATGGATGCGTGGGAGGGCGCCCGGCTTGTTCGGCGGGCGCCCCTCCTTTGTTCTGACGCGGCCGAGCGGCGCTGGCGATCGCCGCCTCTCCCGCTACGCTGGGACGCATGAGACGCAGCTTCATCCCCGTAATCTTCGCCGGGCTCGTGGCGGGTCTGTTTGCCGCCCGGGCGGCCGCGCAGCCCGTTGGGAACAACCCCCTCGACCCACAACCCAACGGCCTCCGCAAGTCCGACCCCGACTGGCACTTCCTGCTGGGGCCAACGGTGCACCTTGCGCCCGGCCGGGTGATCCAGAGTGGGATCGTGGAGATCCGCGGCGGGCACATCGTGGGTGTGGTGGACATGTCCACCGTCCGCTTCGCACCGCCTCCCGGTGCGCAGGTGCACGATATGGCGGGCTTGCATGTCTATCCGGGATTCATCGACGCCCATCTGGCCGTCGAAGCGCCGCGTCCGCCCCGCGACGCTCCGGGATCGCACTGGAACGGGGGCGTCACGCCGCAGCGCTCTGCGCTCGACGCCGACGGCGTGCCGACGGAGGAGGCCGACCGGCTTCGCCGCCTCGGCTTCGGCGCGGCCGCGATCGCGCCGGACGGCGGGATCTTCGCCGGACGCAGCGCCGTGGTGAGCCTTGCGCCCGCTTCGCCGGACGCTTCCGATGGGCGTCCTCGCGTGTACCGCGAGGACGCGTACCAGGCGGTCAGCTTCAGCACGCGTGGGCCGTCGAACCGCGGCGCCTTCGACAGCTACCCCGATTCGGAGATGGGGGCCATCGCCCTGATGCGGCAGACCCTGAGCGATGCGGACTGGCGGGACAGGGTGCGGTCGAGCAGCGGGACTCCGGCCAGCGCAGATCTGGTGGCCGCACCCTCGTGCCTCGACTCGCTCTCGGAGCAGACGTACAACCACATGCCGCTGCTGTTCCGGACACGGGACGAGCTCGAGGGGCTTCGGGCGGGCAAGGTTGCACGGGAGTTCGGGCGGCATTTCATCGTGCTCGGCTCGGGCACCGAGTTTCGCCGGCTGGACGCGGTGCGGGCCAACACGTTCGCCGAGATCCCGCCGATCTACATCCTGCCGCTCACGATGCCGGAAGCGCCGGACGTCGATTCGATCGGGGCGGCCGACAGTGTCGGCCTGCGGGAGCTGATGACCTGGGAGCAGGCGCCGACCAACGCCCGCCGGCTCGATGAGGCCGGCGTGCGGGTATGCCTGACCGCCGGCGGCCTGCGCCGGGACGAGAAGTTCGACGAGAACCTCGCCGAGGCGATCAAGGTCGGCGGACTGGACCCCGAGCACGCGTTGGCGATGCTGACAACCACGCCGGCGTCGGTGCTCGGCGTCGACGACCGGCTCGGCACGCTTGACGCTGGCATGGTCGCCAACCTGATCGTGGCGACGGGCGACCTCTTCACCCCCGCGTCGGGCGGCGTTGAGAGCACCCGCGATACGAAGAAGGCCCGGATCCTTGATCTGTGGATCGATGGGCACAGGTACGCGATATCCAACCCCGACTCGCCATTCGACGGCGCTTGGACGCTGCGCGTGGGCGATGCCTTCGAGATGGAGTTGGAGATCCGCGGCGAGAAGGTGGTCGGGATCGAGGGCACGGGCGAAGAGGCGAACCGGGGCGACGCCCGGAAGGTCAAGATGGATCCGGTCGGCCGCTCGATCAGCTTCGTGCTTGACGATACCGACGACGGAACGGGCAGCTATGTGCACTCGGGCGTGCTGGGGCCGGATGGGGTGATCCGCGGCACGCTGCTGCTGCCCGACGGGAGCACGTTCAACTGGACCGCCATGCGCCACGCTCCGGCGGAGGATGCCGCCCCGGTGGATGCGCATCAGGCCGAGGGCGGCGACCAGCCTGAAGGTCAACCACGGGGCAAGGATCGGGGCAGGGACCGGGGCAAGGGCGAGCGGGCGCCGCCGCCGGAGGAACTGCCCGGCGCGCCCTTCGGTCCGTATGCGCTCAAGCATCTCCCGGCACAGCAGACGGTGATTTTCCAGAACGGCACGGTGTGGACGGAGGGCCCTCGGGGTGTGCTGCAGGATGGCTGGGTCGCGATTGAAGAGGGCAAGGTCCTCGCGGTTGGCACCGGGGTGATGGACGTGCTGACCAAGCACGATCCGATCATCGTTGACCTGCACGGCCGGCACATCACGCCGGGCCTCATCGATTGCCACTCGCACACCGGCATCTCCGGCGGGGTGAATGAAGGGGGCCAGGCGGTGACGGCCGAGTGCCGCATCGCCGATGTGACCGATCCGGATGACGTGACGTGGTACCGTCAGCTCGCGGGAGGGTTGACGATCGTGAACAATCTGCACGGCTCGGCCAACCCGATCGGTGGCCAGAGCCAGACCAACAAGATCCGTTGGGGCGTGACCGCGCCCGACGACATGCACATGGAGGGGGCCAAGCCGGGGATCAAGTTCGCGCTGGGTGAGAACGTCCGCCAGAGCAACTGGGAGACCGACCGGACTCGCTATCCGCAGTCGCGGATGGGTGTCGAGACGATCATCAGGGACCGGTTCACGGCGGCGCGCGAATACGCCGGCGAGGGGGACACCGGCGGCGTGCCGAAGCGGCGAGATCTCGAGCTCGATGCGCTCTCTGAGATCCTCAGCGGTGACCGGCTCCTCCACTGCCACAGTTACCGGCAGGACGAGATCCTGATGCTCTGCCGGGTGGCGGATGACTTTCATTTCAAGATCGGGACGTTCCAGCATGGTCTCGAGGTGTACAAGGTCGCCGAGGTGGTCAGAGACCACGCCATCGGCGCCTCGCTCTTCAGCGATTGGTGGGCGTACAAGGTCGAGGTGCAGGACGCCATCGCCCAGGCGGGGCCGCTGCAGACCGAGGTGGGCGTGCTGACCAGCTACAACTCTGACTCCGACGAGCTTGCCCGGCGCCTGAACGTTGAGGCGGGCAAAGCGGTGAAGTATTCGGGCGGGCGACTCGGCGAGGAGGATGCCCTCAGATTCGTCACCATCAACCCCGCCAAGCAGCTGGGGATCGACGGGCGCGTCGGCTCGATCGAGGTGGGCAAGGACGCGGATCTGGCGATCTGGTCGGGCGATCCGCTCAGCGCCTTCAGCAAGTGCGAGGCGACGTACGTCGATGGAAGGGAGTATTTCTCGCTCGAGCAGGACGCTCGGCTCCGGGAGGTGAACGCCAAAGAGCGGGCCCGGATCATCCAGAAGATCCTGGCCGAGGGAGCGCCCAAGGCCAAGCCGAAGGGGGATGACCAGTCGGCGGACGAGGCGCCGGGGCTCTCGGCGGGCACTCTCCGCGAGCGGATCGCCGCGGCCGCGAGACTCCGCCACGACCTCGACCTTTACCTCCGCGGCATCGATCCCGCCTCTCACCTTTGCGGCGACTGCGGCCAGACCGAACTCCAACTCGGAGGCGCCCGATGAAACCTCACGCCAGACTCCATCGCGGGCCCGGTGCATTCCGTCTCCGGCCTGTCGCTCTTTGTCTCCTGGTCCCGCTGGCCCTCGGTCCCTCCGCGATCGCTCAGGATCTCGGCATCAAAGCCGCCCCCCAGGTTCACCCCACGATCATCACCGATGCCACAATCCATCCTGTCTCCTCGGCCCCGATCGAGCACGGGTGGATCGCCTTCGAGGATGGGCGGATCTTGGGCATGGGGTCGGGCTCGATCGACGTGTCGACAAAGTCGCCGGGGGTCATGCTCGACGGCGCGGGTCTGCATGTGTGGCCGGGGCTCATTTCGCCCTACTCGCAGCTGGGTCTGTCCGAGATCAGCTCGCTCCTGGCGACACAGGATTACCGCGAAGCCGGGCCGATGACGCCCGAGGTGAAGGCCTCGACGGCGGTGAACCCGGATTCGACACTACTCCCGGTGACCCGCTCGAACGGCATACTGCTGGCGGGGACCTTTCCGGCCGCGGGGCTCAGCCTCTTTGGGGGCCAACCGACTGGCCTTGTCCCCGGCCGCGGTTCGGTGATCCGGCTCGACGGCTGGACGGCCGAAGACATGACGGTCCGAGCGGATGCGGGGTTGCTGGTGAACTTCCCGCTGGCGAGGCCTGTGCGGGCGCGGTGGATGACGACAGGCGCGGATGACCAGGCAGAGGCCTTTACCACCGCGATGACGATGTTCACGGCGTTGTTTGACGACGCCGGCGCGTACCTGGCGGCCAAGTCTTCCGGCAAGGAACAGCCCACCGATCTCCGCTACGAGGCCATGGCGGGTGTCCTGACGCCGGGGGAGGGGCAGCTCCCCGTCTACTTCCGTGCCAACGACTACGACCAGATCGTCGGCGCCCTGCACTTCGCCCAGGAGCACCGCTTGCGGCCGGTCATCGTTGGCGGGCGGGACAGCCACCTGTGCCTCGATCTGCTCAAGGCGGCGGGGGCCAGCGTGATGCTCGAGACCTCGTTCCGCTTGCCCAAGCGGGACGACTCGGCGTACGACGATCTGTACCGCCGGCCCCAGCAGCTTCAGGAGGCCGGGGTCCCGTACACATTCCTCTCGGGCGACGACACACCGCACGAGCGGAGTCTGCCCTACGCGGCGGGCATGGCCGTCGCGTATGGGCTCTCGCCGGAAGACGCGGTGCGGGCGTTGACTCTGACGCCGGCGGAGATTCTCGGGATTGACAAGGACTATGGCTCGCTCGAAATGGGCAAGAGCGCGACGCTCATCGTGACGACGGGGAACCCGCTCGACGAGTTGAGCAACGTGGAATTGGCGTTCATCGACGGGCGGGCGATCGACCTGGAGAACAAGCAGACGGCGTTGGCGAAGAAGTATCGGGCGAAGTATGAGCAGCTCGGGTTGCTCAAGGCGGGGGAGTAGCACGCGAAGGAGCGAAGCTGGACAAAGAGCACGAAGGCGTGACGGGGCTGAGGTAGGTCCCGACCAAGCGGGCGCCTCTCAACTCCGTCCTCGCCCTAATCCCATGGGCCCGCGTTTGCTTCTGCCTCAGCAGCCTGTCGTCCATGCGTTGAGAAAGGCGAGCACGTCGAGCGTATTGACTGCCCCGTCGCCGTTGAAATCGGCGGCCGAGTCGCCGGCGGTCCAGGCATTGAGAAAGGCGAGGACGTCGAGGGTGTTGACCGCGCCATCGCCGTTGAAATCGCCGGGGCAACCCTGGTATTCGTAGGGGCCGATGTCGACGAGGGGCGCCACGCCGCCGCCCGTGTCGCTCGTGAACGGGTCGTCCACGAATCGTGGCTTGCCGTCGAGGTCGAGATCGACACCGAAGGGCACACTCGGGTTGTTGCCCGCGTCGATGCAGGGCGAGCCCGCGAGCGTGTGGTAGTCGCCCGAGCCGGCGTCCGCGAAACGGGGGTCCGCGTCGATATTGCCCTGGCCGGGGTATCCACGCTGCACATCGCTGTAGGCGACGGCGATCTGCGAGCCGGTCGAGCCCTCGAGGCCGATCTGCGCGCCCGAGCCCGCGGTGTTGCCCCACACGATGCAGTTGTCCACCCACGGCGCGGAATAGCCCTGGTTGAGCGCGAACACGCCGCCGCCGCTCGACGCCTGGTTGAAGCAGATCAGGTTGTTGGCCATCACGGCGCGGTCGTAGCGGCAATAGATGCCGCCGCCGGCGGCGCTCGTCGTGTTGCCCGCGATCACGTTGTTGTAGAGCGTGGCATAGGTGTTGTAGTAGATGTACCCGGTCCAGCTGTTGATCCCGCCGCCGCCCCAGCCGGAGGATGAGTTGCCGGTGATGACATTGTCGTGGACGACGGGCGAGGAGCGAGCGCCGAAGTACATGCCGCCGCCGGCATAGCTGGCGTGGTTGGCCTCGATCCGGTTGTGATGGACGTCGGGCGCTCCGTACTCGGTGATGCAGACGCCCGCGCCGCTGTCGGCGTTGTTGTCGTGGAGCCAGTTCCAGGCGATGGTCGCGTTCGAGGTCTCGGTGAGGATGCCGCCGCCGACGCCGTTGGAGTTCGAGTTGTGGCTGAGATTGAAGCGGAACTCGCTGTGGGTGACCTCGGGTGAGCAGTTGAGGATCGCGAGCGCCCCGCCGCGGACTTGCGGGTAGGGCAGGTTTGCGGCCTTGGCGTACTCGAAGAGGCAGTAGCTGATCCGCGAGGCGTCGCTCGCGCCGTCGAGTTTCATGCCCCGCCATCCGATGCTGTGATCGGTCGCCGTGAACGTGATCGGGCTTTCTGCGACTCCGACGGCCGTGATCGTCGCGCCCGACGCGACGGTGATGGAGTAGTTGCCCTGGCCGACGACGAGCACCCCGGGCTCGATCGAGAGCGACTGGCCCGGCGGCACGGTGACATCACCGGCAAGCTCGTAGGGGCTTCCTTGGAGCGTCCATGCACCGGACTGGTCGCCGGAGACCTGGGTCTGCGCCAGAGCGCTCCCGGCGGCGATCGCGATCAAGATCATTGGGGCCTTCATATCGGCTGCTCTCCTCGGGCGCGCCGCTCGGGGACGCCCCTGGAGCCTACAGATCACGCTGGGCGGATTCAAGGATCATGTGCTCTGCCGCTCCCGGAATCGCGTTCAGGTCAGTGCCGCTGCCGCAGCACGGGCGTCGTGCTGCAGGTGCGCGGGGTCGATGGTCCCTACGACAACACTGGAGACGCCGGTCTCGGCGAGGAGGAACCGCAGGCAGGCCTCCACCCGGTCTGCGGCCGCGGGGAGTTGCACACCCTCGAGGTGTCCGGAGAGCAGCCCCTTCTTGACGAGGATTCCCGTTCCCCGTGCCGCACGCACGATCGGGAGCATCGCCCGATCGGCGGGGTTGAGGGTGAGCATCAGCACATCCGAAAGCGGCATGGCCGCGAGGGCGCCTTCTGGCGTCTTGGGTGAGAAGCCGATGGCTCGCACCTTGCCTTCATGTTTGAGGTTGGCGAGCACCTGGAGTGTGCCGTACTCGCGCACGATGCGTTCATCGTCGCCATCGGAGTGCACCAGCACGATGTCGAGACGGTCGGTGCGGAGTCGCTGGAGGCTTCGCTCCACGCTGGCCCGCGTGTGCTCGGGCGTGAAGTCGAATCGGGAGAACCCGGTGGATGGATCGAACTCCTCGCCGACCTTCGTCGAGAGGAGCCACCGATCGCGGCGAGCGTTCAGCAGCGCGCCGAGCCGAACCTCGCTGACGCCGTAGGCCGGGGCGGTGTCGAGGAGGTTGATCCCCACCTCGGAAGCCAGGTCGAGCAGGCGCCGCGCGTCGTCGTCGGTCGGGAGCTCGAAGGGGCGGGGATACTTGACCGATGTGTTGCGGCCGAGCTTGACCGTGCCCAGGCCGAGCACAGACACCTGCATGCCCGTGGTGCCGAGAGGCCGGGTGGCTAGGACCATGTGACGTTCTCCGCGTCCCAGGGAGAGTCGGCGACGCTCGGGCGCGGCCAGTCGATCACCCCGCCCGTCGCGCGTGAGGGCTCGATTCCTCGGAGTGCCCGGAGCACCTCGCCGGCGGCGACCGGCGCGAGTACCAGCTTCGTCGGCCAGCAGGCGATGACCCGCCCCTGGCGGTGGACCACCGGTGTATTCGGGCGGCGGCCCTCGTGGTCGAAGCCTTCGGCTCGGTCGACGCGGAGGGTGGCCCATTCGGTGCGGTCTCGATCAACCCAGGGCGCGACGGCCGCGAGTTCGGAACGTGCGAAGGCGATCTGCTCCTCGCGGGAGCGCACCACGCCGCTCTCGGCGATCTGGCCGCCCACGTACCAGACGGTGCGCCCGTGCCGATCTGCGGTGCTCGTGATGGTGGCCCGGGGCTTGTCGGAAAGGGAGACGCAGTGGGCGAAGAGTTGGGGAAGCGTTGGGCCTCGGAGCATGACCATGTGCAGCGGGCGGCGCTGCATACGGATCTCGCTCTCGAGTCCGAGCGAGGTGAGGAGCGCCTCGTTGCCCGCTCCGGCTGTGAGCACGATCGAGCGCGGGGCGAGGTCCATCGCTCGGCCCCCGGTCGAGAGGCTGACGGTGGGAGTCTCGCCGGCGTTGACACGGAGTTCGTCGGCCCGCACCAGACGCTCTGCGACCGGTTCGGCGAGCTGGCGCAGGAGCCCGGGCGTGTCGAAGACCGGCTCATCCAGCTCGTAGACATCGACCCCTGTCGGCGCCTGGGCAAACGCCGCGGGGTATTCCGATCGGGCGAGCTTTCGCGGACCGACGGCCAGCGCCTTGGACGCGGCGAGCCCGGTGAGGCGCGAGCCGACTCCGGGCGTGGTGAAGAGATAGGTGTGCATCGAGAGCGTGCGGGCGCCCTCGAGGTCGATCGGGCCGCGGCCCGCGAGGCAGCCACGCCAGATGGCCGCCGCATCTCCCGCGGCGCGGGCGGCCTCGGCGGCCTGACCGGAGAGCGCGTACTTGGTTCCCGCGTGGATGATGCCTTGGCTGGCGATGGTCTGGCCCGCGCCGAGCGTCGCGGTCTCGACCAGGGCCGCGTCGAATCCGGCGTCGAGGAGCGTGCGCAGGGTCCAGAGGCCCGCGATGCCGCCGCCAAGGATGAGGGTGTCGAGGGGGGCTGGCACAGCGGGAGGGTAGGGGATTGCGCCGGCCTGTGCCCCGGCCGGATCGCGGCGGGTTCGTGCGACGGAACCGGGAGAGAAACAGCCCCGGCGAGGGCACGGTGGCGCTCGCCGGGGCTGCCATTCTGTCGGGGACCGAGGGGGCCGCTGCCGGTGGGCAGCGGCGCGCGATGGGTCTGGGATCGGGTTAGCAGCCGTTGGTCCAGAGGTTGAGGAAGGTGATGACGTCGCGGGTATCGACGACACCGTTGCCGTCCATGTCGGCGGAGCTGTCGCCGATCGACCAGGCGTTCAGGAACGCGATGACGTCGCGAGTGTCAACGGCGCTGTCATGATTGAAGTCCGCTGCGCAGCCCCCGCCCGTTCCGTCGAAGAACACCTCGGCATACTGCGCGGAGTCGCCGGGGAAGCCGCCGGTATTGTCCTTGATCGAGGGGAAGAGCAGCTTGTACCCGGTGTAGGCGGTCGAGTTGCTGACCGTAACCGTGGGGCCTTCGGTGAAGCGGTCATCGGGGAGGCTGAGCGCTCCGGAGCCGAGGGACGTCCAGTTCTCCGCGTCGCCGGTGCTGTTGTCCTGGCTGACGATCGGGTCGTTGGTGCCGTAGAGCTCCCACGAGGTCGGATCGCGCTCGGGGTAGTCGTTGGCGGTCGTGATGGTGAACGATTCGACAACGACGGCCGCACCGTCGCCGCGCGAGACGATGATGCCGGAATTCTCACGGCCGAAGTTCAGGTGCTTGGTGTTCACATCGCCGTCGATGGCATTCTGGGGGATCTCGGAGCAGGGGTATCGGCTCTCGCTCTTGAGGGTCCCCACCGCGATGGGATTGTCGAAATAGCTCTCGACATGGTCGCCCGTCCCGCCCGAGCCGGTGAACAGGTAGACGTCCGCGATCTGCATGGAATTCTCGCACACGTCCTTGACCGTTCGGAAGATCAGCTTCCAGGCGGTGTACGACGTGCCGTTCGAGAAGTCGTGCACCGCGCCCGCCGAGAAGCGGTCGTTGGGCAGGCTGAGGTCGCCGGAGGCGAGCAGTGTCCAATTCTCGGCATCGCCGGCGCTGTTGTCCTCGCTGGAGATTGGGTCGTTGGTGCCGTAGAGCTCGAACGAGGCCGGGTCACGCCCCGGTGCGTCGTTCGCGGTGACAAACTGGATGCTCTGTACGGTCGAGGCGCCGTACGCCGGGGTAAAGATCAGCCCGGTGCCGAGCTTGCCGAAGTTGAGGTACTTCGAGTTGGCGTCCTGATCAAGGCACTCGAACATACTCTCGGCATCGGGGTAGCTGCTGAGCACGCTGACATCGGGGTCAACCGCGATGATGTGATCGCCCGGACCGAAGAGCTGCGCCGACGCGGGCAGGGCGATGGCCCCGATCGCCATCGCCATCAGACCAAGGGTCGACCGACTGCGGATCTCTCTCATATTCCACCTCTCTTAAAATTATTTAGATTTTTCGGTACCCGACCCGCTGACGGCGGGCCGGGGTCGGGCACGTGCACGACCCTCTTCGACCTTAGCGGACCCGCGTGGGGCGTGCAAGCGCCGTGTCCGAGTTCGTGCGCGTTGCGCCGGTGTTTCCCCGATCGCCGAACTCGCGGGCGGAATGCGCCCGGGAAATCGCGAGAACCCCCGGAAAGCCCGCGCAGCTCCCATGACGCATGGAGAGGCCGGAGCAGGTCCGAGACACGTACCAGATCCAGAAGCTTCTCGGCGCCCGCGGTGCGGTCGAGGCCGGCGCGGCCTCATCGCTCAGCAGCCGGCGACCCATTCGTTGAGGAACGCGATGAAGTCCTGCGTGTTCACGGTCCCGTCGCCGTTCCAGTCGGCCCGCGTGTCGTGGGCGACCCAGGCGTTCAGGAACGCGATGAAGTCCTGCGTGTTCACCGTGCCGTCACCGTTGAAATCGGGCGGGCAGGGAGTGGAGGTGAACACGATGCCCGCGGCGTCGGCCCCACCGAGGGCCGCGATCTCGCCATCGGTCAGCAGGTCGTCGGCGAAGTAGAGGTTGGCGAGGTAGGCCTTCTCCGAGCGTCCACCGGGGCCGAGATCGGCGTCGCCGAGGTCGGCGAAGAGGGTGAAGAGCGAGTCGAGGGGCGTCGGGCCGGTGGAGCCGGGGAAGTTACCCGAGCTGAACGCCCAGGGCGAGGGGAACTGGCCCCAGGCCTGCCAGTCGGCGGGGTTCACCGGTTCGAGGTCGCCGTATTCGGGATTGGTCGGGTCGGTCGAGTTGTAGAGCCAGTCGGAGTTGGTCTCGCCGATGAGCTGGCCATCGACGTAGACGCGGGACTTGTTGGTCTGCATGAAGTTGGCGACCAGGGCGATCCGCATCCACCGGTCTGGGGCGATCGCGTTCGACGCGAGGTAGTCGCCCGGCTGGGCGTCGAAGCCGATCGTGCCGGCGCCCGAGCCGGGGTTGCGGATGAAGCAGCTCGCGCTGCTGCTGTTGTTCGAGGTGCCGTTGAGGAGCGCGAGGGCCATTCGTGTCCGGTCCAGCTCTCGCCGGGGATGTAGAGGTCGTAGATGAGCGTCCACTGGCCGCAGTACTTGCCGGGGAATGCCGGCTGCGTGCGCGGGTAGAGGGCCAGGCCGATGCCGCGGTAGAGATCGGGATTGCTGTCGTTGAGGTTGCGCGCCGGGCTGGTCACGTAGACCATGTCCTCCTGGCCGCCGGGCCCGGGGATGCCGAGTGACGTGGTGGTGGCGAAGGAGGACTGCGCCTGGGTCACGCCTGTCGGCGCGTTGGGGTTGGGGTCGGTCTCGTTGCCGATGCCGCCGAGGATGGTGCCGAAGGCCGGGTCGTCGAGATAGCGCAGACGCGAGGGGCCGGCGACCTCGCCGAGCGAGCCGTCAAAATGCCACTCGGTCTCCTGGCGGGGCGAGGGATTCCAGGTCTCGATGAGGCAGGAGCCCTGCGTGATGCGGGCCTCGCCGAAGAGGATGCCGAGCGGGATATTGATGTCGCGGATCTCGAACCGCCCGACACCCTGGTTCGAGATCGAGGCCTCGAGCGTGATGCCCAGATCGAGCCCGATCACGTTGCCCGTGAAGGTCTGCAGGTAGACGGGGTTCTTGGGGTCGGGGAGGCCCCCGGAGGGGTTGCGGCTGTAGCCGCTGAGCATGCGCGACTGGCCGGCCTGCAGGATGTCCATCATCTCCCCGAGGGTGGCCCCATCGGGGATGAAGCTCGAGGCCAGGCCGGTCGTGTGGACGACCCCGTCGAGGTGGTAGCTGTAGCCCGAGGCCGGGACAATCGACTGCGGGGTGCCCGGCGGAAGGGGGTTGGCGGCGCTGTCGCGGGACTGGTCCGGGAAGCACTCGCCGAACAGGACGCACTTGAGCCGCATATCCGTGAGGTCGAAGAGCACGTCGTTGTCGGGCTGGGCGTTCGCGTTGGGGGCGAGGGCGCAGGGCGAGAGGGCGGCCAGGAACGCAGCGGCGAGGGAACGGGGGCGCATGGGGTCTCCTCCGGGGTCGAGGACATCCTACAGCCCCCGGGCCCAGGGACCAAGGCTTGGGCCCGGGGCAGGGTTGTGGTAGGCTTCCGTCCCGTTGGATTCGGGAAGGAGACCCTTCGGATGGTGCGGCGAGGATTCACGCTCATCGAGCTTCTGGTGGTCATCGCGATCATCGCGCTGCTGATCGGGATCCTGCTCCCCGCCCTGGGAAGGGCCAGAGAGGCGGCCCGACGCGGCGTGTGCCTCTCCAACTCGCGGCAGCTCGGCCAGGCCTGCCACGAGTACAGCGCGGACACGAAGAAGGAGGTCTTCCTCCCGACCATCTTCACGTTCGAGGACAATATCGGCTGGCTCTTCCCCGACTACATCGCCACCTACGAGGTCGGGATCTGCCCCTCGACGCGGAATGTCATCCGCGAGAACGTGTGGCTCAGCGACAACGCGGTCCTCCACGACGTGCCTCTGCTCTACGGGCGGGACTTCCTGATGGACACGTTCGTGGCCGCCAAGGACCGGGACGACGATGGGGGCGGGCACAGCTACGAGACCTTCGCATGGTTCGCCAACGGCAAGTACCCCGATGGCACGGTGATCTACGGTCGCGAGCGGGGGACGATCGGGGGGCAGCTCGGCTGGAGCTATGACCCCGGGGGCGGGATCACCATCCTCGAGGACTACCCCGAGGGCGTGCTCAAGACGCAGGTCAGCGTGCGCAACCCCGACCGCACGATCATCATCATCGACAACGACAACGACGACATCCAGCCACCGGGGGACAGCCTCGGCTTCGGGCGCAAGGACGGCGTCAATAACTACCCCGACACGTGGAACAACCACGGCACATCCGGTGTGAACACGGCCATGTGCGACGGGAGCGCCCGCTGGACCGGGACGCCCGACCTGATCGCGGCCTACATGAATGGCGCGGACGGATTCGAGGGGACGAAGTCCGACTATCTGAGCCTGCTCAACGCCGCGGGGTACGGCAAGCGGAGCTTTACGTACAAGGGCAAGAGCCTGCCCGAGTACTACAGGCGGTAGCGCGAGCCCGCCGGCGCGGCCAGGGCCTCACCGCTCCGGCGTCACCCGCAGCATCACCGCCCCGTGCCGCGGCACCTCGAGCGAGTAGCCCCGCTCGAAAGCACCCTGATCGGTGTGGTTCCACAGATCACGCACGTGCTGGCGGCCGCTGAGGCCGAGTGCGTCCCACATCGCGACAACCTGCGCCGTCTCGCGCCCGCGGTTGAAGAGCGCCACCGCGATCGAGCCGTCTTCGAGCGGACGGGCCCAGACCTCGGTCTCGCCCTCCTGGCTCACGCGGCTGGCCTGCTTGCCGAGCGGGTCCTGGCTCACGCTCAGCACCTCGTCGTTGGAGAGCAGCGCGAGCGTGAACTGGTCCATCTGGGAGAGGTCGCAGCCGATGAGCAGCGGCGAGGCGAGCATGCTCCAGAGCGTGATGTGGGTGACCTGCTCGTCGGGCGTCAGACGCGAGTCGTGCAGGCTCGGGCCCCAGCCGACCTTGCCGACCACGAGCATGTCGGGATCGTTCCAGTGCCCGGGCCCGGCGTAGGGCGCCAGATCGGCCTGGCCGAACCCGATCCCCGCCATACTGGCCCAGGAGTCGTTGATGTCGCCGGTGGTGCGCCAGTAGTTGCCGCCCACTTCGTCGCCCCACTCCCAGACGTTGCCCATGCCGTACTGGCAGAGGCTGTACACGATGTCGCGCGAGGAGCCCCGCAGCGCATCACGCATAGTCACATACGGCTTCATCAGGGCCGCGTGGTCGGGCTTGGGCTCGATGTTGCCATAGCTGCACCAGTCGTACTTGAGCAGGTCGATGCCCCACTCGGCGTACCGGTCGGCGTCGAGCTTCTCGTGCTGGTAGCTGCCCTCGTAGCCGGCGCAGGTCTGGGGGCCGGGCGAGGAGTAGATCCCGAGCTTCAGGCCCTTGCTATGCACGTAGTCGGCCAGGGCCTTCATGTCGGGGAACTTTTCGTTGGTCAGGATCCGCCCCTGCTCGTCGCGACCGGCCTCCCAGGTGTCGTCGATATTGATGTAGGTGAAGCCGTGGTCGGCGAGGCCCGACCGCACCATCCAGTCCGCGGCCGCGCGGACCTTGCTGTCGTCCACGGCCCCCGCCCAGCAGTTCCAGGAGTTCCAGCCCATCGGCGGTGTGAGCGCCAGCGCGTTGGCCCCGCCGACGATCGTCACCACGGCTTCGGTCGAGCCCAGCTCGTTCCTGGCCGCGATCTTGACGTCCCACGAGCCGTCGCCGGCGAGGCTGCCCGAGATCACGCCCGTGCTCTCGTCGAGCGCGAGCCCCTTGGGCAACCCCTTGGCGGCGAAGTGCATCGGGCGCACACCCGTGGTCGGCACGCGGTAGAGGAAGGGCTTGCCGGGCGTGCCGCCGGTGATGCGGGGCTGGGTGATCGCCGGGGCCGTGGGCTGGGTCATGGCGATCCTCGGGTAGGGCCGGGCGGGCTTGGTCGAGCGGGGCTTGGCCTTGGCCCCGTCGGCCATGGTGATGCGGGCGTCGCCCCAGTCGGCGTGGTCGTAGTTGATGCCGTCGCCCCCGTCTTCCACGACGAGCGTGAGCTTCTTCACCCCGGTCAGCTCCGCGTGCACCGGGCGCGCGGCCTCGCCCTTCTTGATCAGCTCGGTCCGGGCGAGTTCCTTGCCGTCGCCCATCACGACGAAGACGACGGTCCCGTCACCCGAGCAGAACTCGTCGTCCACCCCCACCATCGCGTCGAACGCCGTCGCGGCCCCGAACAGGTCGATCGTCCACTCGCTGCGGGCGTGCGTGCCGACGCCGTGCCCGAACCCCTTGCCCGCGATCGAGATGGCGTTGCCATCGACCGAGAGCCTGGCCTGGGCCGTCTTCCACCCCTGCTCGACCGGGGCGAGATCGAGCGTGTCGAGATAGATGGTTTCCCCGGCGTGAAGGCACAAGAGCGCGGCGGTCAGAGCTTGGATGATCATGCGCCCAGTGTAGGTCAGGAACTCCCCGCCGTGCCCGCGCAAACCCCGCGGTAGGAGCAACCGCGGAGATCGCGGAGGAAGTGCACGATGCCCCTCCGCGCTCTCCGCGTGCTCCGCGGTGCGCGCCTCCTGCAGGCTCTGCTCGAAACGACCTAGCCCGCCCGCGACTGCGCGTAGATCCCCCCGCAGCACGCCGCGGCCACGCCCCAGATCACCAGCAGCGAGTGCGCCACCAGCGGGACCACGCTCAGCACCACACCGACCGCCAGGCAGTCGATGCGCCCCTGCTTCTTGCCGTAGATGAAGAAGCCCATGCCGACGGCGCCGAGGATGAGCCCGGAAAAGAGCACGGCGGGGTGATCAAGATCCATGGGTGCGGCCCTCCGCGGGTGGAATCGGCGGATGCGGGGGCACACCGCATCCCCGGCCGCCTCGGCGCGACGATTCGGTACCATCTGTGCGAGAGATGCCGTTGCGTCCGGACTCCCACCGCCGATAACCGGTGACCGCACCGGGCTGTTCACCGCGCAGGGTGCGGAGCCCGCGGAGTCGGTTGCTTGCCTGCTCACGTTCATGCACCGCGCACACCGCGGGCGCGCAACGCTCCACACTCGGGACAGTGGTCCACCGCCAAGCCGGCCAAGTCATAGCCGCAGGCGACGCAGCGGCCGCGACGGGTACGAAGCCGGCGCCTCGCGGCGACCGACGTCACCAGGAGCGCCCACCAGACGCATGACCAGAAGATCGAATCGAGCACGGCCCCGATCCAGATCGGCAGGTACGGAAGCGCCCGAAAGTCCCTGCCCCGCGCCGAGGGCTCGCCCCCGAGCCGGAAGCCACCGACGATCTGCTCGTTGACCAGCGCGATCCCGCTGCCCCTGCTGCGTGCCCGAGCGCACGCTGTACCACAGGCACGGGAGCGGCAAGCCGTACGCCGTGTCCGATCCCAGGCCGCTCGCGGGGCCGGCGCGCCCGCCGCGCAGGGAGCCCCAGCCCGGCGGCCCCTCCGCCAACCGCATGTGCTGGTCGGTGCCGCGCCGCTCCGCCACGAGCCGCTCCATCGTCGCGCGGTTTGCCGCGAGGATCTCTTCGGGTGTGCCCGCGTACGAATCCGCCAGATCGTCCCACCACGAGTCCACGACGCCCGGCAGGTGCACCTCGGCGGTGCTCCAGGCGCGCCCGTCGGTACCCAGCCACGCTCGCACGACCCGCCGGGGGTACATCGGTACGGGCACGAGCGCGGCCAACCCCCATGCAGCCGCGAGGGTCGTCAACACCCCGAGCAGGATGGCGGCGGTACACCGGCGCACGCTGGAATGGTACCGCCGGGCTTCCCCCCGGCTGCGTCACTGCGAAGGGCTGGTGGCCGGGCCAAACTGCCATACCGCGCCACAATGCTGGCAATGGCACAGACGCCCTCCGGTCGGCACGCCATCCAGGTCGGCGGCGCAGGACGGGCAGAGGCGTCGCCGGAGCATGGCGGCGCGGACGTGATCGGCGGTGATGCCGGAACAGCCGCACAAGCTTGAAAGCGGCAAATAGACCGCACCGATCGCGGCCGACGGCGCGACGAACATCCACATGGAGGTGGGAGTGCTCGGGAAGCGCCTGGCCTTGAAGGCATTGAACGCGAGAAAGCCACACGCGAACGCGAAGAATGCGGCGGGAATGATCCGCCTGACCCGACCGTGCCTGCGAATCTCGCGTCTGGCCGCGATCAGTCGCTCGCGCTTTGGGCCCCCCGCTGCCCGGATCGCGCTCGCCAGCCAGGGCGAGACGATCGGCCGCCGCTCCGCACGGTCGTCGGTAATCGAGGTCGGGCCGCCCGATCCCAGACCGAGGAACCTGGCCAGCCCCGATACACCGCCGGGCGCACCCGCGCGAACGCTCGAGGCAAACTGGTGCCGCGATCGGATGCGATCGGCCCGCCACGTCGCGCCGCATTCCGGACACACGGCAACGCCATCGACCACCGGCTGAGCGCCGAGGTTGTAGGCGCACGCCGGGCAGATCCCATCCGCGAGAAGGGCCGCGGCCATCGCTTGGGCATACACCGACAACCCGCCCAGCCAGATCAGGTAGGCGAGTGCCCCGCCCGCCGAGTAGCCGACGAGATAGACCAGCACCGCGGGAACCTGCGGCAGGGCCGCTCGCACCACCCCAATGACAATCCAGACCGGGATCAGCACCGCCAGCGAGGCCGCTCCGGTCCCACCCAGCAGACGCGCACGGGCCGCCCGATCCACCGCGGCTTCGAACGCGGGAGCCGCTCGCCGCTCGTCGCGGCGCAGCGCGCCCAGCGAGATCAACTCCCGTCGTACACCCGTGTCGTCCTGCAAGATCACGGGTCGCCCGAGCAGCATCAGGCACCTCCTTTCGCGCCGACTGCGGGATCGCGCCTCCATACAACGCCGCACTCTGGACACTGGAGTGTGCCATTGTCATACTCGCGGAGCCCCGCGAGGTCGTAGCCGCACGCGCAGCAGGATGTGGCAAGGGTGGCCACTCGGGCCCACTCCGCCGAGCACTCTGGGCACCGCACACGCGAATGGCCGGGCTCCGGCTCGACACCAGCGAGATCGCCCGCGCAGGAGGGGCATAGGTCGTTGGCCAGCAGGACCTCGCGGATCTTGCCGGGCGGCACGGCTGACCCAAACCAGAACAGCCCGAATGCCACCGCCGGCACCTCGACCAGGAGAATGCACGAGATCATGGTCATGGCGGTGCCGTGCCCAAGGGAGCGGATCGCCTGCACCATGACGATGACACCCAACGCCACCATGACCCACCGCCACGTGCGCCCGCACTTCTTCAGGGCGTTGCTCGCTGACTCGAGCCGCGGTCTGCGGCTCACGGACGCTGAACGCAGTGGACCGCGGAGGAATGGCCGCGCCCAACGGCCGGCGATAGCCCGCGTCATCATGGATCCCCCTGAACCAACGCTGGTCCCGCATAGTCCCGCAAGCTTACCGTGGCCGCCCCAGCCCAGACGCACTCACCGCATTCTTCCGTCCGCTCCGACCGACTCCCCGCAGAGCGCTCCGTCCGGTTTCTGCCCGGCGGACCCCGCCCCCCAACCCTCTCCCCCCCGACTACAGTCCCGCGGGACAACCCATAGGGAGATCCTCATGCCGCTGAATCACTACACCACGCTCGGACGCTCCGGCCTCCGCGTGAGCCCCTTCTGCCTCGGCACCATGACCTTCGGCCTCGACTGGGGCTGGGGCTCGACGCCCGAGGAGTCCTGCCGCATCATGGACGCCTTCTTCGACGCCGGCGGCAACTTCCTCGACACCGCCAACATCTACACCAAGGGCCACTCCGAGAAGGTCATCGGGGACCACGTGGGCAAGCGCCCGGCCAAGCGCGGCCGAGCGGTCATCGCCACCAAGTTCATGGGCAACCTCTTCCCCGGCGACCCCAACGGCGGCGGCGCCGGGCGCAAGAGCATCTGCGCCGCCTGCGACGAGAGCCTGCGGCGCCTCCAGACCGACTACATCGACCTCTACTGGATGCACGTGCTCGACATCCACACCCCCCTCGACGAGACCATGCGCGCCCTCGACGACCTCGTCCGCGCCGGCAAGGTCCGCTACATCGGCTTCAGCGACACGCCCGCATGGCGCTGCGCCGAAGCCCAGACCATGGCCCACTTCCGGGGCTGGTCGCCACTCGTCGCCCTCCAGATCGAGTACTCCCTCGTCGAACGCACCGTCGAGAACGAACTCATCCCCATGGCCCGCGAGCTGGGCATGGGCGTCACCCCCTGGAGCCCCCTCCGCGGCGGCGTGCTCAGCGGCAAGTACACCCGCGCCAACCGCGACACCGTCGAGCCCGGGCGCGGCGACTGGGTCAAGCAGCACCTCACCGACCGCAATATGGACATCGTCGACGGCCTGATCAAGGTCTCGAAGGAGGTCGGCGCCACGCCCGCCCAGGTGGCCCTCGCCTGGGTGCAGGGCAAGCCCGGCGTCGCGAGCACTATCATCGGCGCCCGCACCATGGACCAGCTCCGCGACAATCTCAAGGCTCTCGAGATCAAGCTCACGCCCGAGCATGTCGCCTCGCTCGACGAGATCAGCGCCTTCAAACCCATCTTTCCCAACGCCTTCATCCCCAACGCGAGGCACAACGTCCAGGGCGGCACCACCATCAACGGTGTCGCCAGCGAGGTCTGGCCCATGGCGCCGCAGAGCGACGGGGAACGCTGGTAGGGGCGCGACCCCCACGCTCCGGTCCCCCGCCTCCGGCCCCGGACAGGGCCCGGCGCGTTGAGGTAGACTCGTTCCGCCCGTGTGGCGGAAAGGGGACCCTTCCATACTTGGACTGTTCCTGGTCGTCGTGATGTTCCTGGTGCTCGGCTTCTTGCTGGCCTGGGTGGTCGGCATCGTCGCCAACGAGGAGATCTCCGTGATGCGCGGGGTCGCCGTTCTGGTGTGCACCGGCGTCGCCAACTGGCTCGCGGGCATGGCCATCGGCGCGGTCGCGCCCGACGCCGTGCAGTTCATCAGTTTGCCGGTGTCGTTCGCCGTGCTCACCCTCATGATCAAATCGCTGTGCGAGATCCCCTGGAAACCCTCGCTCATCGTCGCGGCCATCTACTCAGTGATCATCTTCGCCGTGATGTGGGTCCTGGCCGCGGCCTTTCACACCGCCTGAGCCGCGCAGGCTACAGTCGGCGATGCTGACACCCGACACCCTGCGCGTCGCCTTCGAGGCCGGTCTGTCCTACGGCGACTATGTCGCCACCGGGACGGCCCAACACCAGTCCAACTGGCACGTGTTCGAGAACCGCGTCGCGCTCACCGAGGCCCAGCGCACCCTCCTCGCGACCTTCACCCGCACCATGCCCGTCCTCGTCACCAGCGGCACGTGGTGCGGGGATTGCGTCGCCCAGGTCCCCATGCTCGCGGCCATCGAGCGCGCCAATCCCGGCGTCATCCGCCTCCGCATCGTCGACCGCGACGAGCACAGTGACCTCGCCGAGCAGATCCAGATCTGCGGCGGCCTCCGCGTCCCCACCGTCATCTTCATGAACGAGGTATTCGACTTCGTCGCGGTCCTGGGCGACCGCACACTCGCACGCTACAGGGCGATGGCGGCCCGCAATCTCGGCGCCGCCTGCCCGCTCCCGGGCGCGCCCGTTCCCGCCGATGAGGTCGCCGCCACGCTGCAGGACTGGCTAGACGAGTTCGAGCGCGTGCAACTGCTCCTGCGCCTGAGCCCCAAGCTCCGCGAGCTGCACGGCGATTAGGCCGCCCGCCCGCACTCGGGGCAGGGTCCCTCCACGCCGCGCCGGTCGTAGCCGCACGCGGGACAAAGCCCACGGCGTCGCCGCAGGATCGCCCGGCATCGCGCGGGAGCCAGACCGAGCAGCAGTCCAGCACCCGCGAAGACCGCGATGTCGGTGAGGAGGCCGGGCCACATGGGCGAGAGCGGGATCGGCGCCTCGAGACCCGCGCGCCCGATCGTGACCATGCCGCCCCGCACCCGATCAGAATTCGAGGCGGGCGCGGCGCGAAGCGTGCCGTCGTGCAGGAGCAGATCGCCGAGCTGCAGCGGGGGCCGGGCCGCCGATCCCCAGCTCTGCCATCGCTCCATCCGCATCGCGCGGAAGGGCCACCCGGTAACGATGGTCTCGACCTCCTCGTACCCCTCGCGAAGATCGATCGAGAGCACCGCGGCCCAACTCGGCGGCTTGTCGCGCTCGAAATACGGCTGATCCTCGGCCCGCCCCACGAAGATGATCCGCCGGAAATCGATCGACTCCCGCAGCGGATGCCGCGTTCGCACGTAGTGCCCCCCGCGCTCGCCATCGGTCCAGAACGTGTCCGGGCCGGTCGTCCGCCCCGGCCACCACCCAGCGCGGTCGAGTGCAAGCGGGGCGGCCACGGCGAGCGTGAGCGCCGCGCCCGCGCCGAAGCACGAGCACAGGACGGGTGCCAGCAGCGTCCCCGCCCCTCCACACCGACCTCGCCGCTCCCGCTCGCCGGTCATATCCCCAGACTACCGACGAAGGGACGGGTGGATGCCGCCGAGCGGGTTAGACTCGAGGCATGGACTTCTCGTACCGCTATTCCTCACAGCGTGCTCCGGTCTTCGGCCGCAATATCGTGGCGACCAGCCACCCCATGGCCGCCCAAGCCGGACTCGAGATGCTCCGCCGTGGCGGCAACGCCGTCGACGCCGCCGTGGCCACCGCGATGACGCTGACCGTGGTCGAGCCCACGAGCAACGGCATCGGGGCCGACAACTTCGCGCTGGTCTGGACCGGCGGCGGCCTGCACGGGCTCAACGCCTCCGGTCGCGCACCCAAGGGCCTCCGTCGCGAGCGGTACGAGGGCATGACCTCGATCCCCTACTACGGCTGGGACGGCGTCACGACCCCCGGCGCAGTCTCCGGCTGGATCGCGCTCTCCAAGCAGTTCGGCCGGCTCCCGCTCGAGACCGTCGCCGAGCCGGCGATCCGCTATGCCCGAGATGGGGCCATCGTCCCGCCCGAGGTCGGGCACTACTGGAACTCGGGCGCGCGGGCGTACAGCCGCGAGAAGTTCCCCGCTTGGCACGCGACCTTCACCCGCAACGGCAAGCCGCCCGCGGTCGGGCAGCTCATGAAACTCCCCGACCACGCCGCCACACTCGAGAAGATCGCCGCGACCGCCGGCGCCGCGTTCTATCAGGGCGAGCTGGCCCAGCAGATCGAGGCCGCGGCCGTCACCGGCGGGGGCGATCTCCGCGCCGCCGATCTCGCCGCCCACACCGCCGATTGGGTCCGCCCCATCAGCCTCGACTACCGGGGCTGGCGCCTGCACGAGATCCCGCCCAACGGACAGGGCCTCACCGCCCTCATCGCCTTGGGCATCCTCCGCCAGTTCGACCTGCCCTCGCTCGATCCCGACGGCGCCGAGAGCCTGCACCTCTCCATCGAGGCCATGAAGCTCGCCTTCGCCGACGCCCACCGGTACATCGCCGATCCCGCGTTCATGGACATGCGCATCGATGCGCTGCTCGACGAGGGCTATCTGGCCGAACGTGCCGGGCTCATCGACCGCGACAAGGCCCAGGACTTCGGCCACGGCACGCCGAAGCTCGGCGGCACCGTCCTCCTCACGGCCGCCGACGCCGAGGGCAACATGGTCAGCATGATCCAGTCCTGCTACACCGGCTTCGGCTCCGGCATCGTGGTGCCGGGCACGGGCATCGCCCTCCAGAACCGCGGCTGCTGCTTCTCTCTGGAGCCGGGCCACCCCAACGAGGTCGGCCCGGGCAAGCGCCCCTACCACACGATCATCCCCGCCTTCGTGACCCGCACCGGCGCCGACGGCAACGACGAGCCGGTGATGGCGTTCGGCGTGATGGGCGGGTTCATGCAGCCGCAGGGACACGCGCAGGTGCTCACCCGCATGGCCGACCACGACATGAATCCCCAGAGTGCGCTCGACGCGCCGCGATGGCAGGTCGCCGAGGGGCTCAAGCTGACGGTCGAGCCGGGGTTCGACGCGGCGGTCTACGACACCCTCCGCGGCCTCGGTCACGACCTGACGGTGCCGGAGCGCAGGAACGCGAGCCAGGGGCGCGGGCAAGTGATCTGCCGTTTGGAGCACGGGTATGTGGCGGGGTCGGATTTGCGGTGCGATGGGCAGGCGGTGGGGTTCTAGAGTTCCCTCGAGAGGAGGTGCGCCCTGCGCACCGAGCTTGAGTCAGAGTGGCGGCAGGCTCTCGTCCGGCGGTTGCTGCGTCTGCCGGACGGAGCGTTGCTCCTGCTCGCCGCGGTGTGGGTGATCGTCGCGTGCTTTGGAACCATGGCGTTGCTCGGCAGCCCGGTGACATGGTGGAAGAGCCTGATCACATCGACCCTCGTCGGCGGGCCGGTACTGTACATCCTGCGGCTATCGCAGATGAAGCGGAACCTGGGGTCAGAGCACCGCAATTCGACAACGGATGAGAGCGAGACCTCCTCGATCCCTGCGGGGTCGGATACCTACTGAACACGCCCACATCACCCCGAAGGGGTGAAGGGTTGTAGCCACGGGTGGAGCGACGACCGAAGGGCGGAGCGCAACCCGTGGAACGAATGGCACACCGGATCCCGCCCCGGAGGGGCGGAGGAATTGCCAGCCCGTTTCCTCGACCCCTTCGGGGCCGAGCGGGGGAGGGCGCTTTCCAGGGGCTGATCCCGACTTCGTCAGGCCTGCGCCCCTGGCTACCACCCGTCGCTCCTTCGGAGCGAAGAATCGGCCACCATGAACCTCCTCGACCGCCTCCTCAGCCATGACGCCTGGACCACCCGCCTGTTGCTGGAGCGATGCCGCGAGCTGACCGACGCGCAGCTCGACCAGGACATCGACATCGGCCACCGCACCGTCCGCCGCACGTTCGATCACCTGATCTGGAACATGCAGGCCTGGGGCAACGAGATGGCCGGGTTGCCGATGGGCGAGCGCGGTGGCAGTTCGCTCGCGGAACTTTTGGCGAGACTGGACGCGGCCGCGGCGCATCTCGCCGCGACGGCCCGTGACATCGCGGCGCGGGGGGCGTGGGACGACACCTGGGTGCCGCCGCACGACGGGCCGCCGGTGGAGCGGACCTACGGCGGCACGATCGCCCACGTGCTCACGCACAGCATGCACCACCGCGCCCAGATCCTCTACATGCTGCGGGTCTTGGGGCTCAAGGACCTGCCCGAGGGCGATGTGCTCACCTGGGAACAGGACGCGCATCACGCCTGATCCGCCTCGACACCGTCGAGGGCGGCCAAAGAGCAAGCCCCTGCTTTCGCCGGGGCTCGGGACAGCGCCGAAACTTTCTCTCGCTCCACTTCCTCTCGACGCCGTCCTGGCGTGTGGGCCGACGCCCGCACCGCCGACTGCACACGGCCCACCCACCGGCGGGCAGCCGATCGGCCGCGCCCCTCGATCCCCTCCGATCAAGAAACCGCGTCGCTCGGACCGGCACGCCGCCAACCAGACCTCCCTCGGTGTGCACAACATTGTGGCGGGAGGGGAGGCGTGTGCCTGGTGGGAGAATTCCCCTATTGGTTGACACCCGAAACCGCCCCCGCCGACGGTCGTCAGTAGACTCGTTCCGGCGGTGCGCCCGTGCCATACCGCCGGGAGCAAGCAATGTTCACCGCCACCGCCGACCTCGTCCTCCCCGCGACCGTCACCGGCTCCTGGCCCCGGCCCCGCTGGTTTGACACCTGCATGTGGGGCCGCCCGCTCGACACCTGCATGATGGACATCCGCTTCCGCGAGAAGCTCCAGGATGCCCTCGCCGTGGTCGCCAGCGACCAGGAGCGTGCGGGGCTCGACATCCTCACCCACGGTGATTACCACCTCGACGAGGACCTCGCCGGGCGATCATGGCACCACTACCCGCTGCAACGGTGGGCCGGCCTCGAGGGCGACCATCTGCAGAGCGAGAAGACCCGATCGCCCTGGCTCCGCTACCCGCCGGGCACCCTGCTCAACGAGATCTACACCGGCTGGCGCTGGCCTTTCGTGACCGGCAAGATCGAGCACCGCAACCTGGCCTACGCCAAGCTCTGGCGGATGGCCCAGGGCAAGACCCGCAAGCCCCTCAAGTTCGGCACCTGCTGCTCGCAGGTCATGGGCCTGTTTCTCGATATCCACACGGACAAGTACAAGGACCAGCGGGAAGTCTACTGGGACATGGCCGTCGCCATGAACACCGAGCTGCTCGCACTCCGCGAAGCCGGTTGCCGCTGCATCCAGGTCGAGGAGCCCTGCCTCCACTTCATGGCCAACACCTACGGGGCCAAGGACGACCGCGTCCGCTTCCTTCTCGAGTGCTACAACCGTGAGGTGCAGGGGCTCGACGACTGCGAGATCTGGATCCACACCTGCTGGGGCAACCCCAACATGCAGCGCGTCATCGAGGACACCAGCTACGCCGCCTGCTTCGAGATGTACATGGAAGAGTGCCGGGGCGACGTCTGGACCATCGAGACCAAGGACCGCGACTTCCGCGATATCGAGCTCTTCGGTCGCTACAAGGGCAAGCTCCCCAAGAAGGTCTGCATCGGGGCCTGCTCCCACCGCACGCTCCAGGCCGATCGCGCCGAGGACGTCGCCGCCGACATCCGCCGGGCCCTCGAGTTCATCCCCCCCGAGAGCCTCATCGTCTCCACGGATTGCGGCTTCGGGCGCCAGGGGTGCAACCGCGAGATCGCCTTCTTCAAGTCCACCGCGATCGCCCAGGGCTGCAACCTCGTCCGGACGGAACTGGGCCTGCCCACGACCTACGTCCCGGCCGCAGACCCGGCGTTGCAGACCGATATCGTGCCGCGCGAGTAGAGCCCCGAATATTCGGACCCCGACAGGTGTAGGCTTTCACGGCATGGAGCGCGTCAGCCCCCAACTCACCGACGAAGCCTTCTTCCGGATCGCCAAGGCACTCGCCGACCCAACTCGGGTGTCGGTGCTGGAACGCATCGCCAGGGACGGGGATGTGCTCTGCGCCGAGATCATCGAGGGGTTCCCGATCTCCCAGGCCACCATGAGCCATCACCTCAAGGAACTCCGCGAGGCCGGGCTGATCGAGACGGAGAAGGAAGGCAAGTGTGTCCGGTTGAAGGCGCTCCCGGGCGCTCTGTCTGCCTTCCGCGAAGACCTCGCCCGCCGCGTGCCCGGCGCGTAGGCTTTTCCTATCATAGACCGAACAAAATTCTAGATCAATGACGGAATAGTTCGATGATCATCGATGTCTGTCTCTTCACACATTTCGACATACATCGAACTGTGGAGACCGACAACCGCTTTCAGGAGGCAGCACCATGTCACGCAATCTCGAAGGTCTCGTCGCGCTGGTCACGGGCAGTTCCCGCGGCATCGGGGCCGCCATCGCCAAGAAGCTCGCCGAGCAGGGCGCCACGGTCGCGCTGAACTACGCCCGCAGCGAGGGGGCCGCGAAGGACCTCGCCGCGACGATCCGCGCTGGGGCGGGCGGGCGGAGATCTTCAAGGCCGACGTCTCGGAGGAATCGGAGGCGAACCGGTTGGTGGCGGATGTCGTCGCCAAGTTCGGGCGTCTGGACATCCTCGTCAACAATGCCGGCGCCTTCGAAATGACCCCGCTCGCCGAGGTCGATCGGGCCGCCGTCCGGCGCATCTACGACCTCAACGTCTTCGGCCTGCTCAGTGTCACACGGGCCGCGCTGCCCCACCTGCCCGACGGGCGGGGGCGCATCATCAATGTCTCATCCATCGTCGCCAAGGGTGCCGCGGCCGCGGGCTCGGTCTACTTCTCGAGCAAGGCCGCCGTCGACGCGATCACCCGCTCCCTCGCCGCCGAGCTTGGCCCGCGCGGGATCACGGTCAACGCCATCGCCCCGGGCCTCACCGACACCGATATGGCCCCCAAGGACGAGCAATTCCGAACGGCCTACATCGCGCAGACGCCGTTGGGCCGCCTCGGCGACCCCCGTGACATCGCCGGCCCGGTCGCGTTCCTGGCTTCCGAAGAGGCGCGGTGGGTGACCGGTGAGATCCTCGCCTCGTCCGGCGGCCTCCGCGCCTGACAGGGCGCGACCGACCCGACCAACGCAGTGAGCAACTCCTCCCCCGGAGGGCCGGGTGGCGGGCGGGACGCACGGTGCGCCCCGCCCGCCCCGCCGGTCTTTCGGAGGATCGGCTTGGATGCACGGGCCGCGTCCACTATGCTGGGCCCGTATGCGTCGTGGGTTCACCCTCATCGAACTGCTCGTGGTCATCGCGATCATCGCGCTGCTCATCGGGATCCTGCTCCCGAGCCTTGGCCGCGCACGCGACACCGCGAGGCAGACCGTCTGCCTCTCCAACCAGCGGCAGATCGGCGCGGGCATGATGATGTACGCCGACGAGCACGAGGAGTGGACCGTGCGCGAGGCGGGCGACGGGCGCGAGATCAGCTGGCCCCGAGCCACACGCCCCTACCTCGACCCCATCGCGACGCTCGAAGCGCCCGTCGGCGACTGGTTCCGGAATGCCGAGTATTTCCACGACCCCGCCCGAGCCCACGACGATCTGCACCAGATCCACTATGTGAACAACGGCCTGTGGTTCTACAAGGACGGCAGCTTCCGCGGCAGCCGGAGTTGGTCGCGAGTCAGCACAACGCCGTTTCCTGATCAGACGCTCTACCTCACCGACTACACCGAAGACCCCAAGAACACCAACTACAACCAGGTCTACCGCAAGAACGCCACCGACTTCCAGATCGCCCTCTACTACGACACCTGGATGAAGAACCACGTGATCGGCAACGACAACCAACGCCGCGTCGCCCCCCACCGCCATGGGAGCGGCGCCAACACGATCTTCCTCGATGGCCACGCCAGATTCAACAAGGCCGAGTGGATCACCGACCTCAACAACTGGAACGACCACGACTGGGTCAACCACGATCCCCGCCCGTGATCCGCCCCGCTTTCGGGACCCGTGCCCCCGCCCGCTCCGCTACCCTCGCTCCACGATGCGGCGATGTCTCACCCCCGAACTCATGGACGACCCCGCGCTCGACCCCGCCGAGCACGGAGTCGCCCTCCGGGGCCTCGCCCGCCTCAACTCCCTCTCGCGCAGCGACGCCATCCTCTGGCCCACGATCCGAGAGGCCGCGCGGGCTCGCGGCGGCGCGCTCGCACTTCTCGACATCGCCACCGGGTCCGGCGATGTCCCCACCGCCCTCGCCGCGCGGGCGAGAGACGCGGGCATCACACTCACGCTGGCCGCGTGCGACACCAGCCCCACCGCCCTCGCCGCCGCACAGTCGCGGGCCTCCGCCCGAGGATTCGGACTCGAAACCTGGGTCCAGGACGTGATTCGCGAGCCATTCCCGCGAAAGTTTGATGTCTCGACATGCGGCCTCTTTCTGCACCATCTCGCGGAGGCGGAGGCGATCGCCTTTCTCCGAAACGCGAGCGAGGCCACCGACCTGCTCCTCGTCAGCGACCTCCGACGCGATCCGATCGGCCTCGGCATGGCCTGGGCCGCCTCCCGGGTCGTCACGCGTTCGCGCATCGTCCACGTGGATTCTCTCAAATCCGTGCGTGCCGCGTATACACCCGACGAGGCCCTCCGCCTCGCCGAACTCGCCGGCCTCCGCGGCGCGACGGTCCGCACGTGCTGGCCGCGGCGTATGCTGCTGACGTGGCGACGAACCTGAGTGCTGTTGCGAAGGAACCCTGGGACGCCGTCGTCATCGGTGCCGGGCCCGCGGGGAGCGTCAGCGCTGCCGTCCTCGTCGGCAAGGGCCTCCGCACGCTCCTGATCGATCGCGCCACCTTCCCCCGCCGCAAAGTCTGCGGCGGCTGCCTCGCACCCGCCGGAGCCTCGGCGCTCGCCGATCTCGCGCTCCCCATGCCCGATCCATCCCCGCCGCCGCGCCGGACCGACGCCCTCCGGCTCATCGCCCGCGGCGCATCACTCCGTCTTCCCATCGAACCCTACACGATGGTGAACCGCGCGCACTTCGACGAGACGCTCGCGAGAGCCGCCGAGAACCGGGGGGCCGTGTTTCTCCAAGGCGTGCGCGGACGGGTCCTGCCAGGGGACGCCGTCAAGCTCATCGCCCCGGAGGGAGAGTGCCTCCTCCAGCCCCGGCTCGTCGTCGTCGCCGACGGCCTCGGTGGCGGAGCGCTCACAGACCGGCCCGAGTTCGCCTGGAACATTGATGAGCGGAGCCCGGTGGGGATCGGGCTTCTCCTCGACCGGCGACCCGAGCACGCGCTCGAAGGCGAGATCACCATGGTCTGCGGACGCGGTGGCTACGTGGGCGCGGCCCGTGTCGATCAGACGCACTGGACGATCGCGTGCGCGCTGCGCGCGTCCATGGTTCAGCAATTCGGCCCGGCCGGCGCGATCGCCGCGATCATGGCCGAGTCGGGCTACAGGACGCCCGCGCTGGACCGTGGGTCGATGCGCGGAGTCGGACAGCTCACACGCCGTCGCCTTCTGGCCTCCGGACGCGTCCTGGTTGTCGGTGATGCCGGGGGCTATGTCGAGCCGCTGACCGGCGAAGGCATGAGCTGGGCCATCGCCTGCGCCGCCCGGATCGGCCCGGCCGCGGACGAGGTGCTCTGCGGACGCGACGCCCGACCCGCCTGGTCGGCGTGCTGCGCCGAGGTGCTCTCCGCCCGCCGCACCATCTGCCGCGCCGTCTGCACCCTGGCATCCCAGCCCGTCGCCCTCGCGGCCGCGCTCCGTCTCGGCGGACGCTTCGGCCTCGCCGGATGGGCCTCGCGTCGCCTCTGCTGGAGCGCCGCGTGACGGGTGCGCCTCGCATCCTGGGCATCGGGACCGCCTCGCCCCAGGGACAGCTGACCCCCGACTCCAGCCTCGAACTTGCGCGCCGGCTCTGCCCCGAGGGAGATCCGGAACGCCTCGACGCGCTCTATCGCAGCGCGGGCGTCTCCGAGCGCGGCTGCGTGCTGCTCGGCCCCCAGGGCGAGCAGGAGCTGTTCACCCTCGACGCCGGCAGCGGACCCTCCACCGCGACCCGCCTGGCGCGGTACCGATCCGCGGCGCGACAGCTCGCCGGCGCCGCGTCTCTCCGCACGCTCCACGCCGCCGAGCGGGATCCCGCGTCCGTCACCCACATCGTCACCGTCTCCTGCACCGGGGCCCAGTCGCCCGGGGTCGATCACGACCTGATCGAGGATCTCGGGCTTTCTCCCGACATCTCCCGCACCCACATCGGCTTCATGGGCTGTCACGGCGCGATCAATGGCCTCGCCGTCGCCGCGTCCATCGTCCGCGCCGATCCCGACGCGCTCGTCCTCCTCGCCTGTGTCGAGCTCTGCAGCCTCCACTTCCACGTGGGCGGCACCTGGGACCAGCAGGTCGCCAACGCCATCTTCGCGGACGGCGCCGCGTGCGCCCTGGTGGGGATGCGTCAGTCCGACGGGCCCGAACTGCGGGGCTTCGCCAGCCGCGTCTTCCCCGGGACGCGCGCCCTCATGAGCTGGGAGATCGGGGACCACGGCTTCGAGATGCACCTCTCCCCACGAGTGCCCGGCGTGCTCCGCCGGGCCGTCGGGGGCTGGGTCGACGGCTTCCTCGCCCCGCACGGCATTGATCGCGATGCGATCGCCGGCTGGGCCATCCACCCCGGGGGCCGGGACATCCTCGAGGGCGTCCGGATCGGGCTCGGACTCGGCGAGCCGTCCCTGGCGCCATCCCGCCGCATTCTCGATCGCCACGGCAACATGTCCTCAGGGACCGTGCTCTGGGTGCTCGACGACATGCTTCGCGCCGGGGCCAGGGGCCCCGTGGTCGCGATGTCCTTCGGCCCGGGCCTCTCCGGCGAGGCGGCGATCCTCCACACCGACGGTTGAACCTCGACCGATCATGCCCGGCCGAGGGTGCGTCCCCGGCGCCGGGTCAGCCGGGCGCGTGACCACGAGGTCGGCCGGGGCCAACCCCGAACCCCGCCTGCCCGGCCCCCACGCGCACCGCGCCCTCGCGTTCGGCCGCCGGGCTTGCCACCGCAACGAGAAGACCCGCGAGACGAGCGGCGCCCCGCGGGCCTGGAGGGAGAGTCGGGTGGATCGTTACTTGCCGTACCTGGCCTTGAACTCTTCCTGCGCCCTGCGCCGGCGTTCCGCCTCGCTCGGGTCCATCTTGCCGAGGTACCACTTGTGGTCGTCGGAGTTGAGCACCTCGTCGAGCTTGGCCCGGAGCTGCTTGGCCGCCTCGACCTTCGCAGGATCCGACGAGGCGAGCCCGCGCTCGACGATCTCCTGCACCGCCGGGATGAACTCCGAATAGAAGTTCTTGGCGACCTCGTAGGTGCCATGCCAGTGCGTGTAGTCGGGGGCCATCATCGACGCGCCGTGCCGTGCGCGACGCCCCTCGTGGTGCCAGAGTTCGTAGTACGTCCAGTCCAGCTTGTTCGCGAACGCGGCCGTGATGTCCTGCAGCGGCATCGTGAGCTGGTAGATCTCCTGCGCCGGCTTGGCGAACTTCGTGTTGTAGAGTTCGATCAGCTCGTCGTACTGCGTGTAGAAGTTGTCCACCCACTGGGTCTCGTGGCAGGCCAGACAGACGTCCTGCATCGCCTCGCGACGCACGTTCCACGGCACGTCCTTGCCCGGAAGCCCCATCTTCGCATCCGCGATCTCGGGGCGGATCGAGATCTCGGGCCGGTTGTTCCAGCTGATCCGCATCCCGATGTCGTGCGTCACCGGCGCGGTCTTGGTGGCCGACATGTGGCACGTCGCGCAGGTCGGCGCCGCCCAGTAGTCCTCCCCCGCGACCCACTTGGCGTTGCCAAGGTTCATCTCGTTGATCTTGGAGAAGAACGAGATGCCGTGCTTGGACTCCTCGTAGATCTCCTTCTGCGGGTGATCCGGCCCCAGGTGGCATTTCCCGCATGTGTCGGGGTGCCGCGCCTGGGCGACCGTGAACTCGTGGCGGAGGTGGCACGCGTTGCACGCCCCCTCCGACCCGTCGGGATTGATCCGCCCGATGCCCGTGTTCGGGTACGTCGCCGGGTCGAGCCGACCGCCCGGCAGCGCCTTGATCTCCGACCCGTGGCACTGCCAGCAGCCGCTGACCGCCGAGGCCGCCACACCCTCCGGGTGCCCCGCCGTCACCATACCCCGGTTGCCCTCGACGACGTCGGCGAGCACGTTGTCGAGCGAGCCCAAGATCCGGGCCGCCTTGGAGTGGTGCGAGGCGGAGAACTCCTCGGTTTCCTTGGCGTGGCACCGCGAGCAATCCTTCGGCGTCACCAGCACGGAGATCGTCTGGCCATAGTGCGTGAACGCGTCGGGCTCGTCCTTGTTGGCCCCGTGGCACTCGAAGCACCCGATGTTGGCGCGGTAGTGCTGGCTCCGACCCCACTGCTGCACGAGCCCGGGGTTCTCCTGCTTGTGGCACTGCGCACAGGCCTTAGTCTCCTCGCTCATCTCCCTGGGCCCAAACACCTGGCCCAGCGCCATCGCGGCGCACAGGGCGATCACGCTCGCGCTCATCCCAGAACCTCGCTTTCTGCTCCCCAGACCCCGTGGCCGGGGGCCGTGTCCGCGGACGCGTCGGCGCCGTCGTCCGCAATCGGTCCGTCGATCGTCAGACGCCCGGTGAGCACGGGGACCGTGACCCGGACGAAGATGGTGTACACCAGCAGCCCGAACGCCCAGATACCCGACGTCACCAGCACCTCGTTGAGCGTGGGCGTGTACTCGACGACCTCGCCGAGCGGCGTCGGGATGAACGCCGGGACGATCAGCCCCATGCCCTTCTCGATCCACACCCCGACGATCAGCATCGCGCACGCCGCGCTCAGCCAGGGCAGGCGGCGGCTCGCGGGCACATAGAGGATGAGCATCGCGACCAGGTTCAGCCCGATCGCCGTCCAGATCCACGGCACCAGCCCGTGGCGGCCCTCGAGCCCGAAGAACAGGTACTGCGCCGAGGCCACATGCGCCGACTGCGTATAAAACTCCGTGAATGCCTCGCAGCCCAGCAGGAACACATTGATCGTCATCGCCACCGTCACGATGTTCCGCAGCGTCATCAGCGCCCGGTGCGACACCACGTAGCCCGTGTTCTTCGCGATGATCTGGAGCGTCAGGATCAGGAACGCCGGCCCGGCGGCGAACGCCGAGGCCAGGAATCTCGGCGCGATCACCGCCGAGTTCCAGAACGGCCGGCCGCCCAGCCCGGCATAGAGGAACGCCGTCACCGTGTGGATGCTGATCGCCCAGACGATCGCGATGAAGACGAACGGGATGTAGAACAGCCTGCTCGGTGCCCGCCGCCGGTACGCGCAGTAGATCAGGTAGCCGCAGATGTGCAGGTTCAGCACCAGATAGCCGTTCAGCACGATCACGTCCCATGTCAGCATCGAGACCGGGAAGTGGAACCGGAGCAGCAGGTGGTGGAAGCGGTCCGGCCGACCCAGGTCCGCCGTCACGAACAGCAGCGCCATGATGATCGCCGCGACCGCGAACAACTCACCGAATACCACCAGATCGTGGAGTGAGTGGTTCTTGTACACATACACCGGGATGACGAGCATGACCGCCGCCGCGGCCATGCCGACCAGGTACGTGAAGTTCGCGATGTAGAACCCCCAGGATACCTGGTCGGTCATCCCCGTCGCCGCCAGCCCAACCACAAACTGCTTGGCATACGCGTTGATCCCCAGCAGCACCACTACCGACAGGAGGAACATCCACCCGTAGTACAGCCGGTCCCCCACGAAGCTCAGGCGGAAGCACCTCGCCAGGAAGACCAGGTAGTCCTTCATGCGCCGGCCCCCGAGGCCGACCCGGGCAGACCAATCTCGGGGGCCCCCGGCCCGGTCGGCTCGGCCTCGATGGCCCTCGGATACCGCTCGTCGAAGTAATAGAAGAACCGCGGGAGCGTGCCGACCTCCTCCTTGAGCACGAACACGCGCTTCGTCTTCAGGATCTGCGACACCTCGCTCTCGGGGTCCAGCACGTTCCCGAACTTCCTCGCCCCCACCGGGCAGGCCTCGAGGCACGCCGGCATCCGCCCTTCACGCGTCCGGTGCAGGCAGAAATGGCACTTCTCCATCACCCCCCGCGGGCGGGGCCGGTTCGAGAGGTACGACATGTCCGGGTTGAGCTTGTCCCTGGGGATCTGCGGCTCCGCGAAGTTGAACCGGCGCGCCCAGTAGGGGCACGCCGCCTCGCAGTAGCGGCACCCGATACACCAGTCGTAATCCACCACCACGATCCCGTCCGGCTCCTTCCATGTCGCCTCCACCGGGCACACCTTCGTGCAGGGGGGATTGGCGCACTGGTGGCACTGCACCGGAAGGTAATAGTGCTCCGCGTCGGGCACCCGTGCCCGCTCGTAGTGGTGGTTCCCCTGATCCAGGTCGATCGTCCCCCGCGGCATCTCCAGCACGCGGATGTACTGGATCTCCGGCGAGCGGCTCTGGTTGTTCTCCCCCACGCACGCGTGCACGCACCGCCGGCACCCGATGCAGCGGCTGAGATTGAGCGCGTACGCGAACTGCACCCCCTCCATCGGGCGCACGTCGCGGAGGTTCGGCGTGACGCCGAACCGGTCCTCGACATCCGCCCGGATCCGCGCGAGCGCCCGATCCATGTCCGAGGCCGACATCTCCTTGTAGTGCTTCTGCAGAAACTGGTCGAGCGAGGGCAGCGCGTCCTGCGGCAGGTCCTTGAGCGGGCGCAGCGCCGCCACCAGCGCCGCCATGCCCCCGAGCGCGCCCGTCGCGCCCCGCAGGAAGCTCCGCCGCGTTACCCCCGGACGCGACGCACACCCGCCCGAGCCCATCGGCCCCGACCTCGTGCCGTCGGCCTTGCCCTCCCAGATGCGGATCGTCATCCCTCGCCCCCCTCTCGCGCCCCCCCGGGCGTCCCGACCTCATCCTGCGCAGCGCCCGGCTCGGCATGGTGCTCGAACGGGATCGCCAACGGGCTTGCCTCGCGGCGCTCCACCTCCGCCTGCTGCGGCCCCATCCGCAGTGTGTGCGGCGCCGGGAGCGGCGCGATCGGCGCAAACGCCGGGGAATGCGGGTCATGGCACTCCACGCATGTCAGGCGCCGGAACGCCGGGTTGTCACGCTCCCAGGAGCCGAGCGTCTTCCCGTGCGTCCCCCGCTCCCAGTCGTGGAATGTCGTGCCATGGCACTGGGCGCAAAGCAGCGGCGCCCCGGGGAATGAGATCAGTGACCCGTCGCGGAGCACCAGCTTCTCGCGGTGCTCCTTGTCGTGGCAGTTGGAGCAGCGGTTGTTCATCCCGTGGTTGAACACGATCTCCGTGTGCTGCACCCGCCCGGTCGTCTTCTCCGTCGAGGATTTGAAGAGCCGGTGGCAGTCGTCGCACCGGTGCTCGTACGAACCCACGTCGATCTGGGGTGGGTCGGTCATTACCGCGAGGCGAGGCCGCGGCACGATGGCGCCAACGTCAAACGCCGGCGTTGCCCCCAGCGGAATGCGCGGCCACGGCGCCATCCACACGAACCAGGCCGCGAGCCCCAGGAATGCCGGCCCGATCAGCCACGCCAGACGGGACCCGCCCGTCGCATCCGCCCGCTTTGGAGTGTGGTCCAACAACTTGGGCCTGCCTTTGAATACTTCATGATGATGATATCCATAAACAGTCCCAGAGGCTCCACGGGACCCCTATCCACAGACAATCCACCGTGATCCGTCAGGCCCCATCCCCAGCCATGACCCCAGCACGGGCCGCGTCCGAGGCAGGAGCCGGCTCTCCCGCCCCGGGCACCCGAATCGAAAAAGTGGTCCCCTCGCCGACGCGGCTCGCGACCTCGATGCCCCCCCCCTGCTCCCTCGCCAGGCTCATGCTGATCGAAAGCCCCAGCCCCGTGCCCGACCCCACCGGCTTGGTGGTGAAGAAGGGTTCGAAGATGTGAGAGAGCTGCTCCGGCCCGATCCCACACCCATTGTCCTCCACCTCGATGAGCCGCCACGCCCCGTCACGCCGCGTGCGGAGCGTCAGGACCGGCGACTCCGAGCGCTCCATCGCGTCCAGCGCGTTGAGCACCAGGTTCATGAGAATCTGCTGGAGCGCCCGCGGCGAGACATGCGCCTCGCCCGTCGCCGACGAGAGGTCTCGCTCGACGCGCACCCGCCGGATCCGGTGGTCGTAGCCGAGCATCTTGAGCGCGCCCTCGACGACCTCATTCAGCCGCACATCCTCCCGGACTCCCCGGTCGGGGTGCGCAAACGCCGTGAGTTCCCGCACCGTCGAGTGGATCCGACGCACCTGGTCCCGCAGCGCCTGCACCGCGCCCGGGCGGGGCGGGCCCGGGTTCCGCTCCATGAGTTGCAACAGGCCGTCCATGCTCGAGAGCGGGTTGTTGATCTCGTGGGCCACCCCGGCCGCAAGGCGCCCCATCGCCGCCATCTTCTCGTGCTGGATCAGTGCGTCCTGCTGTGCGCGGAGCATCCGGGCCATCTGTCGCAGCCTCCGGTTCTTCCGCAGCCGCGCGAGCTCGCGCCGGTGGAGGGACTCCGCGATGCGCGAGGCGAGATAGACGGTCATCACGAGCGTGACGGCCCAGCCCGCCGCGCGGAGCAGGTCCTCCGACCCGAGCGCGAGGCCTCCACCCACCTCGATGCCGACGCCGAGCATGACCACCGCGACACCGGCCGTTCCATACGCCCATGCCCTCGGGAGCAGCAGGCTCGCGAAGACCATGTGGAAGACGAAGAACCCGAGGATCGGGCTGCCCAACCCGCCCGTGCCGACAACAAAGGCCGAGAGGAAGGCCAGATCCATGCAGAGCTGGAACAGCGCGAACCGGTGGAGTGCCGGCAGCGACGGGCCCAAGGCCCGGACCGCCCGGCCCAGCAGGAACGCGTAGCCCAACAGCCCGAGCGAGAGCCCGCCAAACACGAAACCCCCGGAATTCCACCCCGAGAGCGCACACTCGCCCACCGCGACCGCCAGGAAGAGTGACGCCGCCAACCAACGCAGACGCATCAGCCAGCGCAGCTCCGAGGAGAGCAGCGATCTGCGAACGACCTCGGACGCGGCGCGCTGAGGGCTCACGGCGACGTCGCCTCCACCGCCTCCTCGCCGGTCACGGATCGCTCCAGGTCCAGCATCATCTGACCCGGCATGTACTCGGTCAGTACGATCCGACGCACCTGGGCCAGCGAACGCACGGCCTTGGCCACACGCGCCACGCTCTGGTGCATCCGCGCAAAGCGCTCCGCCAGACGCGGATTACTCCCCGACTGCAGGTCGGCCAGACGCAGCTCCAACTCGATCGCGGCCAGCGTGTTGTTCAGGTCGTGATTCAACGCCACCGCCACCTGCCGGAGCGTCTCCATCTTGCGCTCCTCGTTCGCCTCGAGCTGCTCGGCCAGCCGGTTGTACGCGTGCGCCAGCTCGCCGAACTCGTCGTCCTGGTCGATATCCACCCGGTGCCCGAAGTGCTCCCGGGCCAGCTCGCGGCTGGCGCCCACCAGCCGGTCCACCGGTCGCAGGATCATGTGCACCGTGTGCAGCAGGACGATGACCGACGCGTTCACCATCACGATGGCCGCCAGTGTAAGCCCAAGCACCAGCAGGCGGAACGTCCTCGCGAAGGTGCTCCGCTCCTGCGACACGTAGGCGCTGACCACGTTGCCGAGCTCACGAAGCTCTGCCCGCAGGCGCGGGGCGGCATCGCGGACGGTCTCGACCCGCGCCTCGGGCGTCAGATCCCCCTCCTCGAGCACCGCCGGGAGCAGGCTCCGAATGCGGACAATAGCGTCCGTAGCCGGCGCCCCGGGGGCCGATCCGATCGGGTGCGACGCCAGCCGCTCGATGCTCCGCGTGATCTCCGAAACGTCCGCGCCCGAGGGCCGCTGGCCCGCCAGGCGCTCCGCCTCCAGCGCCGTCATCGCCCCCGTGAGCTCGTACACGCTGTCGGTCAGCATCGCCGTGTCCCGGTCCACCCGGTCCACGTTCTGCACTACCAGCTGCAGCAGCAGGATCGCCACCACCGCGCCGCTGACGAACGCGCCGATCAGCAGCCCGATACGGATCAGGAGCTTTCGTCGGAGCATGGTCCTTCTCCCGGGTGCCGGTTGCGTCCTCGGCACCGCGCCCTCATGGGGTGGCCGCCCCGGCGTCGATCTCCTCGAGGTCCTTCGGGATTCTCAACTCGTCCAGCTTCCTATAGAGGCTCGAGAGCCCGATGCCGAGCTGCTTGGCCGTCGCCGCCTTGTCCCAGTTGTTCCGCCTGAGGCTGAACAGGATGTGCTGGCGCTCGAACTGCCGGACCGCCTCCTTGAGGTCGTCGTCCGGTTCGTTCTGCGCCTCCACGGCGCCGAACGGCAGATCTTCGACGCCGATATCGCGACCCTCCGCGAAGATGACCGCCCGCTCGATCACATTCTCCAGCTCGCGCACGTTTCCCCGCCACTCGTGGTTGAGCATCGCGCGCATCGCCCCGTTGCTGATCCCCATCACCCGCTTGTTCATCTCTCGGGTGTACTTGGCCAGAAAGTGGTGCGCCAGACGCGGGATGTCCTGCCGGCGCTCCCGCAGCGGCGGGAGCGCGAGCCGGACCACGTCGAGCCGGTACAACAGGTCCTCGCGGAACGTCCCCTGACGGACCAGCAAGTGCAGGTCCTGATTGCTGGCCGCGATGATCCGCACATCGACCGGACGGGCCCGCGTGTCCCCGACGGGGATCACCACACGCTCCTCCAACACCCGAAGGAGCGAGCTCTGCACCGCCAGGGGCAGCGTCGACATCTCGTCCAGGAACAGCGTGCCACCATTCGCCGCCTCGAAATACCCGATCCGGTCGCTCACCGCCCCAGTGAACGCCCCCCGCCGGTGACCGAACAGCTCCGACTCGATCAGCGACTCCGGGATCGCGCCGCAGTTCACGGCCACGAACGGCTTGTCGCGGCTGATGCCGTTGTAATGAATCGCCCTCGCGAAAAGCTCCTTGCCCGTCCCCGACTCGCCGACGATCAGCACGCTGCTCCGCACCCCGGAGAGCTTCCGGGCCAGATCGAAGAGACGCTGCATGCCCGGCGATTCGCCGATCAGGTTGTGGAACGCACTCTGCGCCGCCAGCTGCTCGGTCAGGAACCGACGGTCCCGCCGCATCTCGCCGAACTCGAGCGCTCGACGCACACGCATCAGCACCTCGTCGAACTGCATCGGCTTGAGCAGGTAGTCCGCCGCCCCGCCCCGCATCGCCGCCACGGCGCTCTCCACCGTGCCGAAGGCCGTCACCACGATGACCGGGGTCTGCGCCGCCAGCTCCTGCAGTCGCGCCAGCAGGGTCATGCCGTCCATCTCCGGCATCCGCATGTCCGTGATCACCAGGTCGAAGGGCTGCTTGATCGCCAGGTCGAACGCCTCGCGCCCGTTCCCGGCCTCCACCACCTGGTAACCCTCCTGCTGCAGGAGCTCCGCCAGCGACTGGCGCAGCAGCGTCTCGTCCTCCGCGATGAGGATGCTCTTGCCCCGCTGGCCCGACACGCCCGCCTGCTCGACGTCAGCCAATCGACTACTCCTTGGGCGATTCCAGGTACTTCTCGGGCATCGGGGTCTCCGGCCCCTCGAGCTGCCACAGCACGCTCAGCAGCCACCACCGATCCCCGTCCTTGAGCAACTGCAGGCTATAGATCCCGCGCACGTAGGGCGCCGACTCCTCCGAACCCCGACGCGCCTCGTACGTGCTCCACACCTGCGTGATATTCCCGAACGTCTCCGTCCGACGCGCGATCTCCTTCTCCCAGTACCCGCCGCGCTCGAAGTAGCGCTTGTTGTGCATGATGTAGTCCTCCACGGTCAGCGACATCACCGTGGAGTGCCCCTCGCCCATGTCCCGCGCCGCGAGGAACCGCGTCACGTTCGGCTCGCAGATCGACCGGAGCCGGTCCCACTGCCGCGCCTGCCCGGCCGGGCCCGCCGTGGACTCGTACAACGCCCGCATGATCCCGTCCACCGACCCCACGTCCTCCGGGTTCACTTCCACCGCCCCCGGCTGCGCCGGCGCCGCCGGGTGCTCGGGCTGCGGGGCCGTCTGCGGCTCCGGAGCCAGGCAAACCCCCAGATTCACGAGGCCCGCCGCCGCAACGAAGTGGAGTGCGTTCAAGAGCGTCGTCGCCATCGGAGTCACCTTTCTTTCCTGGACGGTCCCGTCGAACCGCACCCGGGGCTGTCCATGCGCCCCGGCTCAATCGCTCGTGCAAGGGGTGTGCCGTCCAGGAAGCTCCACCCCAAAGTGGATTATACACATCTATTTGTCCTAATCTCTCACATTCGGGAACGATCGCTCGAAATCGTATCGAATCTGGGAATTTCCATCCCGATCCGCCGAGTCAGAGCAGTCCAGGCAGCCAACATCGGATATGCTCATACGCAAATCAAGAGTTCGGACCCGGGCCCCTCCCTGCGAGGCGTCGACATGCACCGATACAGCCTGATCGCTCTCTGCCTCGCCGGGCTCGCCGTCGCGCCGCTCCAGGCGCAGGACGAGACCCCGCAAGCAGTTCGAGCCATCCAGACCTGCGCCGGTGCGTGCCACCAGGACACCATCCGGCGCAAAGTCACCCACGGAGTAACCCTCGAGAAGTGCGATGCCTGTCACGTGCTCACCAACGCCGAAGCGCACACCTTCAGCCTCACCGCCAGGCCGGAGGACCTCTGCGTCCGCTGCCATGCCCTTCCCATGCGCACCCACGCGCACCCGCCGGTCGCCGAACGCGCCTGCCTGAAATGCCACGACCCCCACGGCTCAGATCATCCCGCCATGCTGCTCGCCGATCCCAAGGGCGACCTCTGCGCCCGGTGCCATGACCGCAAGCAACTCCAAGGCGACTACGTCCATGGCCCCGTGGCCGTCGGCGCCTGCATCGTGTGCCACGAGCCCCACGCGTCCGCCGAGCCCGCCCTGATGCGCAAGCCCGAACGGGAGACCTGCCTGACGTGCCACGCCGAGGTCGATCGCTCGGGCGAAGCGGATTGGCACACACACCCCGCGCTCGAAAGGGGCTGCACCGGCTGCCACAGCCCCCACGCCTCCAACCACAAGTTCCAGCTCAAGGCGGAAGCTCCGGACCTCTGCCTCACCTGCCACGAAGAGAAGATCCACACGCAGACCGCCGACGCCAAGATCGTGCACGGCGCCCTCCACGCTCCCGGCGGCTGCACCGACTGCCATGAGGCCCACGGCTCGCGCCTCACCAAGCTCCAAAAGGTCGGACAAGTCGAGGAGTGTCTCGGTTGCCACAACGAGAGGCTCCCCGCGGCTGATGGGTCGATCCTCACCAACATGAAAGAGCTGCTCGACCGCAATCCAGACCACCACGGCCCGATCCGCGAGGGGGCCTGCACCGCCTGCCATCTGCCCCACGCCGGCGACCGATTCCGGATGCTCGTCGAGGACTATCCCAAGCAGTTCTACGCCCCGTTCGATATCAACAGCTTCAAGCTCTGCTTCGGCTGCCACATCCCCGATCTGGTGCTCAAGGAGAACGGACGGGGCCTGACCAATTTCCGCGACGGCGACCGCAACCTCCACTGGCTCCATGTGAACCAGGAAAAGGGACGCACCTGCCGCGCCTGCCACGAGGTCCACGCCTCCAAACGCCCCGCCCACATCCGCGAAGCCGTCCCCTTCGGCGAGAGCGGCTGGATGCTCGAGATCAACTTCAACCAGACCGAGGTCGGCGGCTCCTGCTCGCCCGGGTGCCACAAGCAGCGGAGCTACGTGCGGCACGACGACATCAAGCCCCCGGGGCCTACCACCGCCGCCGAAACAACCCCGACACTCGCCCCGCCCGGAGAATGACCATGAGCCCCACAATCCGTTCCGTCCGAACCTGGGCGTGCCTCTCGGCCGCCGCCCAGCTCGCCCTGCTCTCGCCCTCGGCCGCCCCGGCGCGCCCGGTGCCCCCGCGCGGCGAGGAAGCCCCCGCGATTTCCCTCTCCGATCTGGCCGGACACCCGTTCTCGAGCCTGCAGTCCCGGGGACATCCCCTCGTGCTCGTCTTCGGCGACCTCAACCACGAGGGCCTTGCCGGTCTTCCTGACCGCTCAGGCGGCGTCGCCGGAGGACCTTGCCGTCGAGGCGGGCTCCGGGCATTTCCCCCCCGTGATCCTCCGCGACCCCGATCGTGACGCCTTCGGCGCGTACCACATTGTCGCGATCCCGAGCGTGGTCGTGATCGATCCGACCGGGGTGGTGGTCTACGCCGTCGCGGGCCGTCTGCCCCGATTCCGTGAGCTTCTCACCGAGTCGCTCCTGGTCGCCACGGATCAGGAGCCGGCCGATCAATTCGAGCGTTCTCTTGTCGGCGACGACGAGCCCAAACCTCAGGATCGGGACCAACAACGTGCCGAGCGACTGGTCCATCTGGGCGAGCAACTTCTCCCGCACCACCTCGACGACATGGCCGAGGCCCGATTCCGGGAGGCGATCGCCCTCGCACCCGGGTACGCTCCTGCTCGCCTGGGGCTCGGAGAGTTGCTCCGCACACAGGGCCATGCGGACGATGCGGAGGCCCAGTTCCGCGAGGTGCTGGCCAAGGATCCCACCTCGGCGGACGCGGCCCTCGCCCTCGCGCGGTCGAGGTTCGACCGCGGTGGGGAGGGCGTCGAGGAGGCGGAGACACTGGCACGAGGTGTGCTGGAGAAGGACGACATGAACGCCAGGGCACACTACCAACTCGGCCGCGTGCTCGAATCCAGGGGTGACCCGGGCGCCGCCGCCTGTTACCGCAGGGCCGCGGAGCTCCTGCTCCATCGTTTCGAGCGGGGGGAGCAATGAAGAAGCAGCGCAAGCCAGTCAGCAAGAAGAAGTGGATCCTCCGCGGCGTGGTCGGCGGTGTGCTCTTCGTGGTGTTCAACATCGCGCTGGTGGAGACGACGAGCCAGAGCTGGTTCTGCAACAGCTGCCACATCATGAACCCGTTCTACGCGAGCTGGAAGACCGGCTCGCATGCGCAGGTGCACTGTGTGGAGTGCCACATCTCCCCCGGCGTGGACAGCTTCGTCGCCGCGAAGCTCAACGGCCTCGGTCAGGTGGTCGACGACGTGCTCAACCGGACCAGCACCAAGCCCTCGGCCTCGGTCAGCGCGATGGCCTGCATGCGTTCCGGCTGCCACACGATGGAAAAGATCGTCGCGAAGCAGTCGAAGAACGCCGACTTCCGCTTCGACCACGAGAAGCACTACGACAAAGAGTACTACGGGATCAAGATCACGTGCACCACGTGCCACTCCCACGTGATGGGTGACGACCACTTCGAGGTCAACACCGGCGCGTGCATCACCTGCCACATGATCGAGACCGACAGCCAGGACGTGCTCGTCGAGGCCGGCCCGCAGTCCGGCCCCGGCGGGAGCACCCGGCTCATCCACATGCGCATCCGCGAGAACTCCTCGACGGGCAAGGTCGGCGACGACCTCGCCGCCGCGCACGGGGCCAAGCCGGCCGAAGCCCCGACCGAGGCGGCGCCTCTGCCGCAGGACGAGACCCACAAGCGCCCGCCGAGCGACTGCAAGTCGTGCCACGACGCGCCCCGCCAGGAGTTCATGTATCGCGGGCTCAAGGTCAACCACTCCGACTTCCTCGAGTATGGGGGCCAGTGCGAATCCTGCCACCGCGGCGCCACCTCGGCCCCCAACGCCATCGACGACGCCGCCTGCCTGTCCTGCCACAGCTTCGGCATCGACAAGGCCCAGCCGGCCGAGGAGATCCACAGGGTCCACAACGAGGGCGAGCACAAGATCGAATGCTTCAGCTGCCACGGCACACCCCGCCACGGCCCCGAAGCCCAGGCGGTCAAGGCCGAGGAGTTCGACTGCTACAAGTGCCACATCGATCAGCACAACATCCAGCGCCAGACCTACCTCTCCACCGGGGAGATCAGGAAGGCTCCCGACGGTACCGACCTGGTCAGCCCCATGTTCATGGCCCACGTCGACTGCACCGGCTGCCACGTCGTGCCCAGCCCCCTCGACGGCGAGCCCCACAACGGCGCCCTGGTCCGCCGGGCGGCCGCCCAGGGCTGCAACAGTTGCCACCAGCCCGGTCTCGGCGACAAAATGATCCCGCTGTGGCAGAACGCCACGCACGAGCTCTACGACAAGGCATCCGCCGAGTTTGAGTCGCTCGCGAGCAGGGCCACCGCGGGCTCCGAGGCCGCGACCACGCTCGAGGAAGCCAAACGACTCATCGACGTCGTCCGCATGGACGGCAGCTGGGGCGTCCACAACCCCCGCTACACCCAGGACCTCCTCGAGCAGGCCCGCGAGAAGATCGCCGCCGCGCGGAAGACCATCGCGCCGGAGAGCGGTTCATGAGAGCGCCCCAGATCCTGCGCGCCCTCGTCGCGCTCGCCGCCCTCGGCCTCGCTCCCGGGCTCGCCCGCGCGCAGGATCAGCGCGTCGACCCCAACCTGCGCCCGACCACCCACACCATCGGGTGCACCGCCAGCGGGTGCCACGCACCGACACTCCAGCACACCTACCTCCACGGCCCAACCGCCGTCGCCGAGTGCACCGCCTGCCACTCCGAGGCCGATGCGACCAAGCACACCTTCACGCTCAAACGCACCGGGCGAGACCTCTGCGCCTTCTGCCATATCGACAAATCCGGCACCGAAGGGCCCGTCGTCCACAAACCCGTCGCCGACGGCGAGTGTCTCTCCTGCCACGACCCCCACGGCTCCGAGAGCCGCAAGATGCTCAAGCGGAACACCGTCGGCGAGCTCTGCCTGTCCTGCCATCAGCAGATCACCCACGGCGCCAACGTCCACGAGCCCGCGGCCGCGGGAGAATGCACCGCCTGCCATCAGGCCCACACCTCCGACCTCCCCGGCCTGCTCGTCAAGCCGAAGCGAGAACTCTGCCTCTCCTGCCACGAAACACTCGGCGAAGAGCTGACCACCTCGCGCCACGTGCACGATCCCGTCAACGGCGACTGCACCCAGTGCCACGCCACCCACGCCTCCGATCACCCCTCACAGCTCATCGCCGAACCGGCCGATCTCTGCACCTCGTGCCACCAGCAGCAGCTCGAGACCGCCCTGACATCCAGCCACAAGCACTCCGCCGTCCTCGAGGGCCGAGCCTGCCTCAACTGCCACCAGCCCCACACCTCCAGCCACAACTGGCTCCAGAAGGACGATCCTCTCGCCGCATGCCTCGCCTGCCACGCCGAAAGCAAGCAGCACGCGCAGGAGACCCAGGACGCCAAGCCCGACCCCTACGCGCCGGTCTTCGCCAAGCCGAACACCTCCAAGGCCGACGGGAGCAAGCCGGACCAGCCTCAGCCCGGTGACGACCCGACCAAACCCACGATCGTCCACGTGGCCACGCCCGCACCCGATCTGGGAGTCGGCCTGCCCTTCAACCACGGCCCGGTCGAGGACGCCACCTGCGGCGAGTGCCACGGCGTCCACGGCGCGGAACACTCGCGGCTCCTCCGCTTCAACTACACCGAGAACTTCGTCGAGCCCTTCAGCGTTGACGCCTATCAGCTCTGCTTCAGTTGCCACGACAGCCGCCTCGTCACCGAGCGCGAGACCACCAGCGCCACCAACTTCCGCAACGGCAGCCGCAACCTCCACGCCGTCCATGTCAATGCCGCCGAGGGACGCAGCTGCCGCGCCTGCCACGACACCCACTCCAGCCGCAACGCGTCCATGATCCGCGAGTCCACGCCCTACGGGCAATGGCGTATCCCCCTCAACACCACGATCACCGAGATCGGCGGCTCCTGCGCCTCGGGCTGCCACAAGAAGCAGGAATACGTCAGGGGACCGGTCACCGACATCCCCGCTCACGCCCCCGAGGACCCACTCCAGCCCGAACCCGCACCGCCCGCCTCGGGCGACCCGAAGGCCCCTTCCACGTCCGATGGGCAGCGGGCCGATACCCGATGACGGACCTCAAGGCGGAACCTGGGGTATTTGACGGGCTCAAAGTGAGTGCCTACTAATTTTTTTGCAAGCGCACCCCCCGAGTCCGGAACCAAATCGCATCTCTGGTCGTTGATCACTGAGGTCAACAGCACAAGACGCCCGGCTCCGGGGAAACCCGGCGGGCGAAGGATGAAAAGGAGACTGAACGTGAACCGCTCGACCATCCAGAACACTCGGAACGCGTCCCGCGCCGGGCTGCTCGCCCTGGTCGGCGCGACGCTCGTCTTCGCCGGCGGCTGCAACAACGCCGGGCAGGGCGCCCTCTCCGGGGCCACCCTCGGCGCGCTCGCCGGAATGGGCATCGGATCGCTCAGCGGCGATATGGGCAAGGGCGCTGCGCTCGGCGCCATCGTCGGTGGTGTCGGCGGAGCCGTCATTGGCGACCAGAATCAGCGCTCAGACCGGCGCTCGGGCACCAGCAGCAACGAGTGGTAGCCCCGCCCGACCTGACTCGGTGACCCCCTCCTTGGGCCTCCTCCATTGCACAACAGCCCGCGCGCCGAGGCCTGCGGGCTGTTGGTGTCTCGCGGGATCTCATGCAGGCCGGATCAGCCCCCCGCGGCCTTGAGCTTCGCGGTGGCCGTGTGCTCCTCACCGCCCCGCACGTAGGTGATCTTCACCTCGTCGCCGGGGTTGGCCTTGCCCAAGAGCGGCATCCAATCCTCAACGCCGGTGATCTTCGTGCCGTTCCAGCTCGTCATGAGGTCGCCGGGCTGGAGCCCGGCCTCGGCCGCCGACGTCGTGGGGAAGACATTCTCGATGACGACGCCCTTCCCGTCGGCCGTGTAGGCGGGCTGCACACCAAACCTCACGCGCGAACGCCCCTGCGGGGGCGCTGACGGGGGCTGGTCGGTCTGCGGCCCAGAGCCATCGTCCATCACGAACGCCGGCCTGTCGGGTCGCTCGGCCATCGCCAGGGCCATGTGCTGCACCATCGTCGAGACCCGCACCGCGCCGACGCGGTTGATCAACATCGAGACGTCGCCCGGCGCGTGGTACTCGTCATGGAATCCCGAGAAGAAGAACAGGCAGGGCACGCCCTTCTGGAAGAAGCTGGCATGGTCCGACCGGCCGAAGATGCCCTTGGGCAAGGGTTGGAACGAGAATCCCCCCTCGTCGAGGTAGGGCTTGAGCCAGTCGCCCAACCCCGCGGCCGTCGTATCACCCCCCATCATCAACGCGTTGTCTCGCACGCGCCCGACCATGTCCATATTGAACATGAACACGTGGTCCGCGATCGGTGCGATCGGATGGGCCACGTAGTAGCGAGATCCCAGGAGCCCCCACTCCTCCGCCGAGAAGCCCAGGAAGAGAATCGACCTCGCGTTCGCGTCGGCGGGCAGCCCGGCGTAGACCTCGCTCAGATGCTCGGCCGCCAACAGCATGGCGCTCGTGCCCGAGGCGTTGTCGTCCGCCCCCGGATGGATCACTCCCTTGACGCGTCCACCGTATTCGCCGTACCCGGCATGGTCGAAGTGCGCCCCAACGACGACGATCTCTCCGGCGAGGCCGCCCTTCCCCGGCAGCAGGCCGCCGACATTCCGCGTGGTGGGCGTGGTCCGATCCAGGCTCGCCTGCAGGCGGACGCTCGCCCCCGGCAGATCGATGATTGTCGGTGACTCGTCCACGAGCCTCCGCAGGTCGAGCAGCGAACGGTGTGCCGCGTCGGCCTTGGAGACCAGGTAGTCCGCCCGCTCCAAGCTCATCATGACGACGGGGATCTCGAACTCCCCGTTGGCTGTCTCACTCGCCGTCGCCAGCTTTGTGGCGTTCTCGTCCTTTACGCCGGGCGGGTTGACCACCACCACACCCACCGCCCCGCGCCGCGCGGCGGCCGAAATCTTCGGCTCCAGCGCCGCCGACATCGACCATGAACCGTCATCGGACCAGCGGCTCGTCCCGTCGTCCTTGAGCGGCTCGTACCGGAAAACCACCGCGACCTTTCCGGAGAGATCGGTGCCCGGCGGGTAGCCGAGGTAGCCATTCTCCCCGGCGGCGATCGAGTAGCCGACGAACACCAGTGGGCCCTCCGCCACGGCCGAGCCCGAGCACCCGAGCACCGAATAGTCCAGGTCGGTGATCAGGGGCGACCAATCGCCCTCGCCAACACGGATGGCCGTCTCGGAGCCCAGCACCTTGACCGGACGCGGTCCGCGCCGGCCCCGCACTTCGACCGGGTCGAATCGCTGCGAATAGCTCGCCCGAGGTGTTGTGACCTCGGACCCCTTCTCGCCCGAGGTCTCCGGGAAGGCGGGGACGAGCCCGAATTGCTTGAAGTAGAACTCGAGGTAGTCCGCGGCCCGTTCGTTGCCCACGGTCGTCGCGCCACGCCCCTCGAAGAAGGGGTTCGCGAGCGTGACGATGTGCATGTCGTATCGCGCGACGTCGGGGCCGAGCTTCTCGAGCAGGGCGGCGATCGGCGCCTCTTGGGCCTGGCTCGACTCCTGGGCGAATGCCCGGGAGCCCAGCGCGACGAGCACGACGGCGAGGAGGGGGGTGTGGCGCATGGCGGGCCTCGTTCGGATTGGGATGGAACCGGGGGGAGTCTACGGGACCCGGCCGGCCGGGTGAACCGCCCGATCCGCACGATCATCCCGTTTGCGGAGCCCACCGGAGCCGCTCGAATCTCGCCGGGGGCTCCCTAGCATTCTGCTCCGCGCGGGGCGAGCCCCGCAACCGGCCCCGAGCCCATTCCGAAGCCCGTTCCATGAGCACCATGCCGCCGCCCGCGCCGTCCCCCTCGGACGCCCCGAGCACCCGCCACAACCCCGCCCGCCAGCACCACGCCGAGGCCCATCCCGCCATGAATGCCGCCGCCCGTTCGACCGAGCCGTTGGACACCTTCGCCCGCCGCCACATCGGCCCGCGCTTCAGCGAGATCGCCCGCATGCTCGAGGTCGTCGGATACGACTCGCTCGACAGCCTGATCGATGCCACCGTGCCCAAGAGCATCCGCCTCCGTCGCGAGCTGAGCCTCGACGGCCCGGCCGCGGGAGTGCGGGGCGAGCGCGAGCTGCTGGCCGAGCTCCGGCGCATCGCCGAGCGCAACGAGGTCTTCCGCTCCTGCATCGGCACGGGCTACCACGGCACCGTCACCCCGGGTGTGATCCTCCGCAACATCCTCGAGAACCCCGGCTGGTACACGCAGTACACGCCCTACCAGAGCGAGATCTCCCAGGGCCGCCTCGAGGCGCTCCTCAACTTCCAGACCATGGTCGCCGACCTCACCGGGCTGCCGGTCGCGGGCGCCAGCCTGCTCGACGAGGCCACCGCCGCCGCCGAGGCCATGGCCATGTGTGTCGGCGCTCACGACCACGCCAGCACCCGCTTCTTCGTGGCCGCCGACTGCCACCCGCAGACCATCGCCGTGGTCCGCGCCCGCGCCGAGCACATCGGCATCGAAACCGTCGTGGGCGACCCGGCCTCGGCCAAGCTCGACAAGTCCTTCTGCGGCCTCCTCGTGCAGTACCCCACCACCGACGGGCGCGTCGAGTGCTACGAGGCGCTCGCCGAGGCCGCCCACGCCGAGGGCCTGCTCGTCGTCGCCGCGTGCGACCCGCTGGCGATGACGCTCCTCAAGCCCCCGGGCGAGTGGGGCGCCGACATCGCCGTCGGGAGCGCGCAGCGATTCGGCGTGCCCATGGGGTTCGGCGGCCCGCACGCCGCCTTCCTCGCGACGCGCGACGAGTTCGTGCGGCGCATGCCGGGCCGCATCATCGGTGTCTCGCGCGATGCCCAGGGCCACACCGCCTACCGCATGGCGATCCAGACCCGCGAGCAGCACATCAAACGCGAGAAGGCCACCAGCAACATCTGCACGGCCCAGGCGCTGCTCGCAATCATGGCCGGCATGTACGGCGTCTACCACGGCCCGGACGGGCTCCGCGCCATCGCCGGGCGCGTCCGTCTCTGGACCCAGACACTGCGCGCCGGCCTGCTCGCCAAGGGCCACAAGATCGCCGAGGACCTCGTCTTCGACACGCTCCGCGTCCGCCCCGTCGGCATCGACGCCGGCGGTGCTCCGCGCCGCTCGCGACCGCCGGATCAACCTCCGCGACTTCGGCGACGGCAGCCTCGGCGTCACGCTCGACGAAACCGCCGACGCCGCGCTCGTCGCCGACCTGCTCGCGGCCTTCGGCGCAGCGGCCGACACCGACGCGCTCGTCGCCGACGCCCGCCTCGAGATCCCTCCCCACTTCGCCCGCTCCAGCCCCTTCATGACCCACCCCGTCTTCAACACCCACCACAGCGAGACGGAGATGCTCCGCTACATCTTCCACCTCCAGGGCAAGGATCTCTCCCTCGCCCACGCCATGATCCCCCTGGGTTCGTGCACCATGAAGCTCAACGCCACGAGCGAGATGATCCCCGTCACCTGGCCCGAATTCGGCGATATCCACCCCTTCGCACCCCGCGATCAGACCGAGGGCTACCGCACGCTCTTCGCCCAGCTCGAGGGCTGGCTCGCCGAGATCACCGGCTTCCACGCCGTCAGCCTGCAGCCCAACGCCGGCTCCCAGGGTGAGTATGCCGGGCTGCTCGTGATCAACGCCTACCACAAGGCCCGCGGCCAGGGCCGACGCAACGTCTGCCTCATCCCCTCCTCCGCCCACGGCACCAACCCCGCCAGCGCCGTCGTCGCCGGCATGCGCGTCGTCGTCGTCCGCTGCGACGAGCGCGGCAACATCGATGTTGCCGACCTGCGCGCCAAGGCCGAGCAGCACGCCGACACCCTCGCCGCCCTCATGGTCACCTACCCCAGCACCCACGGCGTCTTCGAGGAGGCGATCACCGAGATCTGCGCCATCGTCCACGAGTTCGGCGGCCAGGTCTACATGGACGGCGCCAACATGAACGCCCAGGTCGGCCTCACCAGCCCCGGCGCCATCGGCGCCGACGTCTGCCACCTCAACCTCCACAAGACCTTCTGCATCCCCCACGGCGGCGGCGGCCCCGGCATGGGCCCCATCTGCGTCGCCGAGCATCTCGCCCCCTACCTCCCCGGCCACCCCGTCGTCAGCCCCACCGACGGCAAGAGCCCCGAGGCCATCGGGCCCGTGAGCGCCGCCCCCTGGGGCAGCCCCAGCATCCTCACCATCTCCTGGGTCTACATCGCCCTCATGGGCGCCGGCGGCCTCAGGCTCGCCACCGAGATGGCCATCCTCAACGCCAACTACATGGCCAAACGCCTCAGCGAGAGCTACGCGGTGCTCTACCGCGGCTCGCACGGCGCCGTCGCCCACGAGTTCATCATCGATTGCCGCGGATTCGAGAAGACCGCCGGCGTCAAGGTCGAAGATATCGCCAAGCGCCTCATGGACTACGGCTTCCACGCCCCCACCATGAGCTTCCCCGTCCCCGGCACGCTCATGATCGAGCCCACCGAGAGCGAGCCGCTCAGCGAGATCGACCGCCTCTGCGACGCCCTCATCGAGATCCGCGCCGAGATCGCGGATATCGAGGCCGGCAAGCTCCCCCGCGACGACAACCCCCTGAAGCACGCACCGCACACCATCGCCGCCGTGTGCGCCGATGAGTGGCGGCACGCGTACACCCGCGAGCGGGCGGCCTTCCCCCTCGCCGGCCTCCGCGCCAGCAAGCAGTGGCCCGCCTGCGCCCGCGTGGACAACCCGTTCGGCGACCGCAACCTCACCTGCTCCTGCCCGCCGGTGGCCGGGTTCGCCTCCTGAGGGCGTGGATCACCGCCGCTGGAGCAGCACGACCGCGTGCGCCTCGATCGCCTCGCGCCGGCCCACCGCGTCGACACCCTCGTGGCTCTTGCCCTTGACGTTGACCTGCTCCACCTCGATCCCGAGGATCTCCGCAAGCCGCTCCCGGATCTCCTGCTTGCGGTCCTTCAGGCGGGGCCGCTCGAGGATCACCGTCGCGTCGAGGTTCGCCAGTTCAAACCCCGCCCGGCGGGCCCGCCAGATCGCCTCGGTCAGGAAGACCGCCGAGTCCTGTGATTCATGTCTCGGGTCGTCGTCGGGGAAGAGCTGCCCGATATCCGGCTCCCCCACCGCCCCCAGGATCGCATCGGTCACCGCGTGCATCAGCGCGTCGGCGTCCGAATGCCCCACCGGCCCGATCTCGCTCTCGAATCGGACTCCCCCGATCACCAGGTCCCGCCCCGAGCCCTGCGGCGGGGGCGGCTCCAGCCGGTGCAGGTCGTACCCGTGTCCGATGCGCATGTTCGGCGTCAGCATGGTGTGGTTCCGGCCTCCTAGCGGCGACCCCGGGGCAAGCCCCGCCGAACCGGAGGCCCCCCGAGCTTTGGCCTTCAGAGGCCCGGGGGAGTCTACCGATATGCCAACGGGGCTCAGAACCCGGCTCTCAACCGGGTCGTATCGTCGGGGCCCCCGCCCGGGATCAAGGGCGTAGACTAGGCCCGGCCCTGCGGCCGTCCGAGAACCCCTGCTTTGGAGTCAGCCAGACATGGTGATCACCCTCCGTCGGAGCGTGTGCGGCCTGATCGCGGCAAGCGCGCTGCTCGCCTCCGCATGCGGCCCGACCTCCCCCTTCCGCCCCTTCTACGACGAGGGGGGCTCCGGCGCCTCCATCGATGAGTTCACCTTCGTGAGCGAGCCCCACTCGCCCAAGTCGGTCTCCCTGGTCGATACCCGCACGGAGGAAGTGATCTTCGCCGTGGACATCCCGGTGGGACAACAGCTCGTCGTCAACTTCGACGACCCCTCCAACACCCGAGGGAACTACATGTCCGGCAACATGCGGTGGGCGCTCATGAAGGCGGGAAACCGATACGGGAAGCTGTCCAACCGCATCGACGTCCCGCCGGCGAACTCCAGGCGCCTGGAGATGAACCTCCGCCCCGGCCCCGAGGTCTCGACGCCCCCGCAGGTCGAAACCATGACCCCGCCGCCGCTCTCCGACGCTTCGGGCCAGTGATTTCACCGAATCCGATCCCCCCAAACGCCGAGTTCTGCTCGGCGTTTTTCCATGGTTCCGTTATGGTGGGGAGATGACCCGACCGGACGCCGGATCCCGCAGGGGCAACCACGCCTTCACGCTCATCGAGTTGCTGGTCGTCATCGCCATCATCGCCCTGCTCATTGGCATCCTGCTCCCCGCCCTCGGGAGGGCCAGGGACGCCGGCCGACAATCGGTCTGCCTCTCCAACCAGCGACAACTCGGACAGGCGCTCCTGATGTACGCCGACACCTTCGACGAGTACATCCCCCGCGAGGCCGACGGCGTCTCCCCCCGGGAGATGTCCTGGCCCCGGGCCCTGCGCCCGCTGGTCGACGACAACGCCAGTTGGGACGTCCCGCTCCGCGATCGGTATGAGAACGCCGAGTACTTCCAGGACCCCGCACGGCCCCGGGATGACAAGCACCGGATCCACTACGTCGACAATGGCCTCCGCTTCGTCAAGCCCGGAGTCCTCGCGACGGGCAGAGACCCCTACAAGGCCCCCAACCGGCTCACCGAGATCTTCCGCGCCTCCGAGAAGGTCTATCTCACCGACTACGCCATCGACGAGGACGGCTCAAACTGGCAGGACGTCGAAGCCCAGGGCGATGATGACTTCGGGATCGCGCTGTTCTACGACTGCCGGACGCGCCAGAACGTGACCGGCGATCCCAACCCTCAGAACCAACGCATCGCCCCGAGGCGCCACAATGATGGGGCCGCGGGCCTCTACTTCGACGGCCACGGGGCCCTGATCGCCGCGGCCGACATCACCCAACTCGACACCTGGGACGACGGGGACTACCGCGACTGATCGCGTACCATCGGCCATGAGCACGACCCCTGCGCTAGGCCGACCCGACCCCAAAGCCGTCGCCGAACGGCTTCAGGAGGCCATGGCCTTCGCCCGGGATGCCGGAGACATCGTGCTCGGCTATTTCGGCGGGGGCGCCTACAGCGTCGATGTGAAGCGGGACGGGTCCGAGGTGACCACCGCCGATCGCAACGCCGAGCAGCGCCTGCGCGAGTTGATCGCCCTCCGATTCCCCGGCGACGGCGTGCTGGGCGAGGAATTCGGCGAGACGGCCTCCACGACGGGCTGGCGCTGGGTGCTCGACCCCATCGACGGCACCGCCTCATTCGTGCACGGAGTGCCCCTCTTCGGCACCCTGATCGCGTGCGAATTCGACGGGCACACGCTCGCGGGCGTCATCCATATGCCCGCCCTCGGGGAGAGCGTGTACGCCTCGCAGGGAGCCGGCGCGTGGCACGTCCGCTCGCCGGGCGCCGAGCCGGTCCGCGCCCGGGTCTCGCGCGTCGAGACGCTGGAGCGCGCCATGGCCTGCACCACCTCGTTCGACTACTTCCGGCGTGCCGGCGCCGAGCCGGCGCTCCAGGCCGTCTTCGAGACCTTCGGCTCCACCAGGGGGTGGAGTGATTGCTACGCCCACGTGCTCTGCACCACCGGGCGCATCGACGCCGTGGTCGAGCCCGTCCTCCATCCCTGGGATATCGCCCCCATGCAGGTGATCTACCCCGAGGCCGGCGGCCGAACCTCCGACTGGCGGGGCAACCCCGGCGCCTACGGCGCCAACGGCGTGGCGACCAACGGCCTCATCCACGAGGCGGCGCTCGCCCTGCTGCGTCCGTTCGCCTGATCTTCCCGGACGTGCGCCCGAATCCTTGGAAAATCCCCCAACCTGAGGTAGTCTCACAAGGGAGCGGCCGCGTATCGAGCGGTCGGAACGATCACGTCTCCACGCGCCGGAGGAGCTTTCCATGGATGGTCGGATCGCGCTGTTCGCCTCGGTCCTCGCCTGCGCAGGCTCCCTCGCCCTGGGCCAGTCGGCCTCGGCCCCGGCGGAGAAGAGCCGCAAGAAGGAGATCCCCGTCGGCCTCGACGACATGTTCTACATGCACATCCAGACCGATGGCGACTGGGTCGCCGACGTCAACATCCCGCCCGGCCGGCAATACCGCGGGTGCACCAATACCAGCTCCCACACCGACGCCGACTTCGAGGGCGACAGCTACGTGCTGCAGATGGGATTCGCTGAGAAGGAGATCGCCGCCGCCTCCTACGTCCTCACCCCCGATCAATTCCCCGTCAAGGTCGAACTGATGGAGATGATCTTCGCCACCTACCAGGCGATCGAGACGACGACCACCCAGTGGTCCATCCTCGTCTGGGATGGCCCCCCCAACAGCGGCGCCCCCGCGTACGAGTTCAATTCCGACGGCCTCATCCTCCCCCACATCATCCTGCCACCCGGCACCAACGGCATCAATGTCCAGGTCTCCGTCGACCCCAACGACCCCGACCAGATCATCCTCTACAACAACAACGGCACCAACACCATCTCCTTCGGCATCCGGATCGACAAGCACAACTACCAGCCACAGGACCCCTGCCTCTTCGCCCCGCCAAGCAACCGCAACGCCTTCCCCACCACCGATGCCTCCGGCCTGCTCAGCGCCTCGGGCAACTGGCTCAAGGGCCTCAACTGCGGCCCGTTCGGCTGCCCGCCCAACGGCGGCTGGGCCAAGTTCAGCTCACTCTCCAGCGGCTGCCGCCCCAGCGGCGACTGGGTCATGCGCATGACCTGGACCAGCATCAATTGTTCCGGCGGCGAGACCGGCGCCTGCTGCCTCCCCAACGGGACCTGCGTCGAAACCGACGCCGCGACCTGCGCCGCGGGCGGCGGGCTCTTCCAGGGCAATGGCTCCACCTGCGGCACCGCCAACTGCCAGCAGCAGGTCCAGGCCTGCTGCTTCGAATCCACGGGCGGCTGCCTCAACCTCAAGCCCTCCGACTGCCTCGCCGCAGGCGGCGTGCCGGGCGGACTCGGCACCGCGTGCAACACCATCACCTGCTTCCCGGTCGGCGCCGCCTGCCTGCCCGACGGCAGCTGCATCGACGGCGTGACCCCCGAGGAGGCCGCCGCGCTCGGTGGGACCTTCCAGGGTGATGGCACCGTCTGCCAGTCCACCAACTGCCCCCTGCCCACCGGCGCCTCCTGCTTCCCCAACGGGTTCTGCCTCGTCCTCACCGAGGCCGACGCCATCGCCGCCGGAGCCACCTGGATGGGGCCGGGCACCAACTGCAATGACGGCGACGGAGACGGCAAGGCCGACGCCTGCCAAAGCGCCTGCATCCCGGACACCAACGGCGACGGCGCGGTCGATACGCGCGACGTGGTGCTGTTCCTCAACTGGTGGTCCTCCAACGACTCGAACGCCGACTTCGACGACAACGGCTCCATCGACACCCGGGACGTGATCGTCTTCCTCAACGCCTGGGCCACCGGCTGCTGAGCCCGGACGCCATGGACCGCCGGCTGCAGATCGGCGAGGCCGTCGCTGCCGCCCTCGGGACCACCGTCCTGACCACCCGCCGCCTCGCCGGCGGATGCGTCGCCGATGTCCTGCTCCTCGAACTCGAGGGGGGCCGGCGCGTCGTCTGCAAACCGCTCGCGCCCGAACACGCCCGCATCGAGGCCGCGATGCTCCGCGCCCTCACGGCACGCAGTGCCCTCCCCGTGCCCGCCGTGCTCCACGAATCCCACGGGCTGCTCATCCTTGAGCACATCGAGCACGACGGCCGCATGGGCGAGAGCGGCGAACGACACGCGGCGGAGCTGCTCGCGTCCCTGCACGGCCTCGCCGGCCCGGCGTTCGGGTTTGATCACGACACGCTCATCGGCCCCCTGCATCAGCCCTGCCCGCCGACCGCGTCGTGGCGCGAGTTCTTCGCGGAGCACCGCCTGCGGACCTTCGGCGCGCTCGCCCACCGCCGGGGAGCGATCGGCGACCCCTGCTGGGACCGCCTCCGCCGCCTCGCCGACCAGATCGGCGCGCTGCTCGACGAGCCCGAACACCCCTCACTCATCCACGGCGACCTGTGGGGCGGCAACGTGCTCGCCCACCGCGGCCGCATCGCGGCCTTTATCGACCCCGCCGTGCACCACGCCCACCCCGAGGTCGAGCTGGCCTACACCACGCTGTTCTCGACGTTCGGGCCGGCGTTCTACGAGCGCTACCACCAGATCCGGCCGATACGCCCCGGATTCTTCGAGCAGCGACGCGACATCTACAACCTCTACCCGCTCCTCGTGCACGCGATCCTCTTCGGCGGGTCCTACGGCGAACAGGTCGACGACATCCTGCAACACGGCACGCCGTGATGATGCCGCGCCCGGCCACCCTTCAGGCCGCGAAGCGCGCCGACTGCCGCTCGTCGAACCGCTCCCGGACACGGAGGAACTCGGTCTCGACCCGCCGGAACGACTCGATCACCTCGGGATCGAAGTGCGTCCCCGAGCCCTCGAACACGATCGCCTTCGCGACCTCATGCTCGCTCGCGTTCTTGTACACGCGCTTGGACACCAACGCGTCGTAGACATCCGCGACCCCGACGATCCGAGCGGCCAGCGGAATCGCCTCGCCCATCAGCCCGAGCGGGTAGCCGCCCCCATCGACCCGCTCGTGGTGGGACATCGCGATGTCGTACGCCATCTGCAGGAACCCGGCCTCCGGACGCTTCTCGATGGCCGCACGGAGCGTGGCCCCGCCCACGGTCGTGTGCGTCTTCATCACCTCGAACTCGCTGTCGGTGAGCCGCCCGGGCTTCAGCAGGACGCTGTCGGGGATGGCGACCTTGCCGATGTCGTGGAGCGGGCTCGTCGAGTAGATGAGGTGGACAAACTCGCGATCAATGCTCCGGCCGAATACGCCGCGCTCCAGCAAGTCGAGCGAGAGCAGCCGGGAGTAGCTCCGCACCCGATCGAGGTGCGCGCCCGTCTCGGAATCCCGAGACTCGGCCAGCTTCGCCAGCGCGAAGATCGTCACGTCCCTCGTATCCAGCGCGAGCGTCCTCAGGCCGACCTGGAGCCGCATCTCCAGCTCGGAGGCATCGAACGGCTTGGAGATGAAATCGTCGGCACCCGCGCGCAGACCCTCGACGATCTGGGTGGGGCCGCTCCGCGAGGTCAGCAGGATGATGTAGACGTACGAGCTCAGGTCGGCCTGCCGCACCGCCTGGCACAACTCGATGCCCGACATCCGCGGCATCTCCCAGTCGGTCACCACGATCGAGTACGCCCCCGTCTGGACCAGCTCGAGCGCCGCCTCGGCGCTCTCCACGGCCTCGACGAGAAACCCCCTCGACTCCAGGGCCGCACGCAGCACCAGCCTCGAGGTCACCTCGTCGTCGACCACCAGCACACGCTGCCCGAGCATCCCCTTCATCATCGCGCATCCCTCCCCCGCAGAACCTCGCGGGCCCTGGGCAACTCCTCCAGCACCCGCTGGAGTTCGTCACGCAACGCCTCGAATTGCTCGCCGAGCCCCGTGCCTTCCGACCCCTTTGCCACCGACTCGAGAGATCCGGCGCGCCCGGCCGCCTCCCGCGCAGAGATGTTCGCCGCCGCGCCCCGGAGGCTGTGCGCCACCCTCGCGACCTCCTCCCGCGAGCCCTCGCGGATGCCGCGGTCCAGGTCGCAGATCGCCCGCTCCGCGCTCCGGGCGAATTCGTCGAACACCTGGAGCAGGATCTCCGAGTTCCCGCAGCATCGACGCAGCGCGTCCTCCACATCCACCGGGGCCGCGCCCGCCGGGGGCCCCGGGGCCTTCGCCGCGAGAACCTGCGCGGGTGCGAGCTGCGCCCCGCGGGCGCCCTCCCCCACACCCGCCCGCTCCTCGCCCTTCCCCCCCGACGCCCCGGAGAGCGCACGCACCAGCAGCCGCGGCTCGATCGGCTTGGCCAGGTAGTCATCCATCCCCGCGCTCAGGCACCGCTCCCGATCACCCTGCACCGCATTGGCGGTCAACGCGATGATCGGCAGCCGCGGCGCGCCCGTCGTCTCCTCCCACTCGCGGATGCGCCGGGTCGCCTCGAAACCGTCCATCCTCGGCATCTCACAATCCATCAGCACCGCGTCGGGCGCACCGGCTTTGACCGCCTCCACCGCCAGCGCCCCGTTCTCCACGATCGTCGGGATGGCCCCGAACTGCGCCAACAGCTCTCGCACCACCACCTGGTTCACCGGATTGTCCTCCGCCACCAACACCCGCAGGCCTCGGCACTTGGCATGGGCCCGCGGCGTCTCACGTGTCTCAACACGCCGCGCCGGCTCGACCGGCGGGGCGCCAACGCACTCGGCCACCACCTCGTAGAGCGTCGAGAACCGTGTCGGCTTCGGCAGGCACCTCGCGATCCCCAGATTCTCGAGGTCGCTCTGCTCGAAGGGCATGTTGAGCGAGGTCAGCATGATCAGGCAGGGCCGCCGGTCTCCGTACTCGGTGGAGATCGCGTCGGCCAGCTGCGCGCCGTCCATGTCGGGCATCTGCATATCGATGATCCCGAGCGGGTAGGGATCACCCGATGCCGCCGCCCGACGAAGCTCCTCGAGCGCTTCCCTGCCGCAGCCCGCGACCTTCGGGCGCATCCCCCACGCCCCGAGAAGCTCGACCAGGATCTCACAGTTCGTCGGCGTGTCGTCCACGATGAGCACCGACAGCCCGTCGAGCCGGTGCGCACGCACGTCCTCGGCCGTCTCGGCCCGCTCCGACCGCCCAAGCCGGACGGTAAACCAGAACTCCGAGCCGATCGTCCGCTGCGGATCGATGCCGATCTGCCCCCCCATCCGCTCGACGAGCTTCTTGCTGATCGCCAAGCCGAGGCCCGTGCCGCCGAACCGGCGGGTCGTCGAGGCGTCCACCTGCGAGAACGACTTGAACAGCCGCTCACGCCGCTCGGGGGGGATGCCGATGCCCGTGTCAGAGACCTGCACCCGAAGAGTCTCCGTCCGCTCCCCGCTCTCGATCAGACTCACGCGGACCACGACCTCGCCCCGCTCGGTGAACTTGATCGCGTTGTTGACAAGGTTCACCAGCACCTGACGCAGCCGGTCCGGGTCGCCCCGGAAGTGCCGCGGCACGTTCGCCCCCACGGAGAGGATCAGCTCGATCCGCTTCTGCTCGGCCTTCGGCGCGAGCATCTCCCCCACCGACGCGACCAGGTCGCCCATGTCGAACTCGGTGCACTCCAGCTCCAGCTTGTCGGCCTCGATCTTCGAGAAATCAAGGACGTTGTTGATCAGCGAGAGCAGCGTGTCGGCCGACGAGCGCGCCAGATCCACGAACCTCCCCTGGCGGGCGTCCAGCTGGGTCATGCGGAGCAGGTCGAGCATCCCCACCACCCCATTGAGCGGCGTCCGGATCTCGTGGCTCATGTGCGCGAGAAACTGGCTCTTGGCCCCGTTGGCCCGCTCCGCCTCGTCCCGCGCGGTCCGAAGCTCCTCCTGCCGCCGACGCTCCGTCTCGTCGCGCTCCGCGATCGCCTGGCGCATGTGCTCGAATGCCCGAGCCAGCGTGCCGATCTCGTCGGAGTGCAGGTCCACGTGCGCCACGCCCACCTCGCCACGCGAGATCCGCTCGCTCGCCTTCACCAGCGCCCACAGCCGCCGCGTCCATCCCCCGACGAGCAACAACGCCAGCGGGGCGCTCACCACCGAGATCGTGCAGAAGACCCACAGCGCGGCGCGCGCCTGGCTCGCCTGATATTCCAGCATCGGCCGGATCGAGAGCCCGACCGCCACCCGACCCCCATCCTCGCGGGCGTCCGCCGCGCCGGGGTCGCCCGTCCCGAAAAGGTCGGCGCCCGTCGCGTCGCTCACCATCCGCACATCGCTCCACTCGAGCACATACTGCGGACGCGCGTCCGCTCGGGTCAGGAAGTGCTCCCATGCCTCCGGATCACGCGACGCCGACGCCAGCAGACCCCCTTCCTCGCCAAACAGCGCGACGAACGCCAGGCTCGTGTCCCGGTCCAGGAATTGGTCGGCCAGGCGCTGCAACTCCGATTTGTCCCCCACCGCCAGCGGCAACTCCGACGCCGCCGCGATCCCCGTCGCGATGCCCGCCGCCGTTCGACGCTGCCCCGCCTCGATGACCCGGTTCGTCCGCGACACGCTGAGGCCAGAGACCGCGCCCACACACCCGAGCACGAGCGCCATCACGAGAACCACCGCCTTCACGCGCAGCGTGATCCGGCTTCTGGTCTGGGGTCTCTGAGCCATATGGAGGTCCGAAAACGCGTGGCAAAGCGCCGTCACTTCCGGACAACTGGATCGACGAACGCCACCCACGCCTGCAGCCCCGTCGAGCCCCGCCAGCAACATCGCGCCCTCGACCGCAGGGTGATCCCAGCGGTTTTGGCCTTGCACCACCGACGCCCCACCTCCGCTGAAGCTCGCCCGATCCGGGTCCGATACCGATTCAACGGACTTCTCCGTCCCCTTGGTGGGCGCCCTCCTCCATTGCGCCCAGAAGAGGTCCGCCGCAAGGTTGGAGACGATCCATGCGACCAGAATCGATGGCACTGGAGCCCGGGCGCGCGCCGGGCGAGCCACCGCCGCCGCGCTCGCCTGCTGGCTCGCCGCGGGCCTCCCCTGCGCCGCCCAAACGGACCCGCCGCCCGAGCAAGCCCCGACCCAGCCCGGCGAGAGCCCGCCGACCGTCGAACCGGCGGGCTCGGAGGTGGATCTGCTCTTCGAGGAATTCGACGTGGTCGTCACCGCCGGGCGCGTCGCCCAGCCTGTCGCCCGGACCGGCGTCCCAGTCAGCGTGCTCACCGCCGAGGATCTCCACCACAGCGGCGTCACCAGCCTCCCCATGATCCTCGAGTTCGTCCCGGGGGTAGATGTCCTCCAGATCGACCGCAACCGCTTCGCCATCGGCGTCCGCGGCCTGCACCACGAGTTCTCCGACCGGACGCTGGTGCTCATGAACGGGCAGAACGTCTCCAGCCCCGTCTTCGGCGGCGTCGACTTCTTCCGGCTCCCCACCTTCATCGAAGACATCGACCGCGTCGAGGTCGTTCGAGGTCCGGGCGGCGCCGTGTGGGGCGCCAACGCCTTCAACGGCGTCATCAACATCATCAACAAGAGCCCGATGGACACCAAGGGCGTGCTGCTCTCCACCACCCTCAACGAATTCGGCGACTCCTACACCCACCTGCGGGCCGGATTCGGCAACGAGACCTTTGCCGGACGGTTCTCCACCGAATACGACGACCAGGAGACCTCCGAGGACGCCATCGCCCACGACGATTTCAGCGCCCGTGACTTCTCCCGCTCCCGACGCCTTGCGTTCGACGGACTCTACCGCCTCTCGGCCGCAACCGAGCTGACGTTCGGGATCGCCCACTCCCACACCGAGAGGGGCGACTTCCCCTGGGTCACCTACCAGGCGTTCGAGGACGAACGACTCGACTACACCCGCGCCTATGCCAAGGTGAGCCACGAATTCTCGGATGACGCCCGGGCCTACATCCAGTGGTACGGCGCATTCGAGGACGTCAACCGCCCGTCAATGTGGCGCTACGGCTCGGTCGACAACACGCTCGACGCTCAGCTTGACTTCAAGGCCGGCGAACACCACGAGTGGACGCTCGGCGCCAACGTCCGGGTCGTCTCGATCGATGCGGACCGCGACCGGATCGAACGCTCGCTCGCCGACAGCCTGTTCAACGAGCAATGGGCCGGGGCGTTCGTCTCCGACCGATGGCGCGCCGCCGACGGCATCACCATCGAGAGCCAGATCCGGGCCGACTGGTATTCCGGCACCACCTGGGACTGGTCCGGCCGCGTCTCCGCGCTCTTCGATCTGGACGCCGACGCCAAGCACGTCCTCCGGCTCAGCGGCGCCAAAGCATTTCGCGCCCCGCAGATCGCGCTCCGCGAGCTGGAACTCCACCGCCAGCTCCTCCCCGACCCACCATTCCCGCCCGACACGTACGGCGTCCAGCTCGACCCCGCCGGGCGGCTGGAGAACGAAGAGATCTGGTCTCTCGAAGCCGGGTACTCCGGCCACCTCGCCGACCACCTCACGGTGGGCGTCAACTCCTACGTGCAGTGGTACAAAGACCTCACCGGCGCCCGCCTCCCCGACGATCCCTTCGGCGCGGGGCGAACCGTCGTCGAGCTCGACAACCTCGGCAACGCCACGGCCGCGGGGATCGAGCCCGAACTCACGCTCACCGGCACACGCGGGCGCCTCTCGATCTGGTACGCCCTGAACCAGTTCGATCTCAGCGGTACCCCCGACCAGAACGCCCGGGCCTTCCTCCCGGCCGAGCACAAACTCGGCGCCCGGGGTCGCTACGCCATCGTCGATGGCCTCACCGTGAACGCGAACTACCGCTACACCAGCCCCACTCCGGGCGACAACACCGGAACCGACAGCGTGCCCGAATCGCACCGATTCGACCTGAATCTCACCCTTGACCTGCCCCAACGCCACGGCGAAATCATGCTGGGCGTCACCGACCTATTCGACGATACCCGCATGGCCGTCGAGTCCATCGGCGCCAACGACGCCGCCTTCGAGACACCGGGGAGAACCCTCTTCGCCCGCCTCCAACTCAGATTCTGACCGAAACCCACGACGATGACCCCGAGCCCGCGGCCAACCCACTCCACCGCGACCGGCGAATCCCGCCGAGCCTCGCCACTCCGCCTCGCGATCCTCGCGATCGCCATGGCGCTCGCGCCCCTCGCCCGCGCCCAAAGCGCCGTCGTCGTGCTCGGCGGCGACAGCGAACCCTACCGCCTCGCCGGGCAGGCCTGCGTCGACAGCCTCCGCGCCAAGGGGCTCACCGCCACAATCAAGCCGCTCGCCGCGGCCGACCGGCCCGCCGACGCCCTGTACGTCGCCGTCGGCGCCCGCGCCGCCGCCGCGCTCATGACCAACTCCGCCCCCGACACCGCCGTCGTCTACTGCATGGTCTCACAACCCGAGGCCGCAGCACTCCCCAAACACGACCGCGCCACCGGCGTCACCACCACGGTCCCGCCGGCCGAGCAATTCGGCCTGATCCGGTCCATCCTCCCCAAAGCACGAAAGATCGGCGTCCTCGCCCGCGCCTCCTCCGGCACCAGCACGACCCTGCTCCAGACCGCCAGGACCCAACTCCCCGAAGGCTGGGAACTCATCGAGGTCGATCTCGACAGCGAAGACTCCGAGGCCGCGGCCATCGGCCGCCTCATGAGTGCCGGCATCGACGCCGTCTGGACCATCCCCGACCCGGCGGTGTACGACGGCGCCGTCGTCAAGGCCCTGCTCCTGGCCGCGCTCCGATCGACCACGCCCGTGTTCGGATTCTCGAGCCAGGTTGTCAAGGCGGGTGCTATCGCCGGGGTGGGCATCGACCCCGCCGACCAGGGCCGACAGGCCGCCGAACTCGTCGGGCAGATCGCAGAAACGCCGAGCCACATCCCCGCCACTCGCGCGCCGACGTTTCAGACCTCGGTCAATCTCATCGTGGCCGAGAAACTCGGCGTGGAGATCCCCAAGCCGATCCAAGCGGACGCCAAGCAGGTCTACCGCTGACCGGAACAGAAAGAAAGGGCGATTGACGGGATTCGAACCCGCGACCCCGAGAACCACAATCTCGTGCTCTAACCAACTGAGCTACAATCGCCATCTGCAGGACTTTCGCCCGCGGGAGCCAACGATATCGAGGGGTGACCCCCGGGGTCAATGCAGGGCCAAAACAGCATTCTGAGCCCAGCGGAACCCGGTGGATTCCGGCGGGTGCCTAATCCTACGCTAGGGGTCCAGAATCGCCGATCAGGCTAATGCCTCAAGGAGCCAACCCGTGACGCAAATCGCCAAAGCCCCCGTACTGGACCTCGCCCCGCACCGCTGCCTGCGCAACCTCTCGCCGGCGGCCCTGATCGAACACGCGATTTCCGGCGGGGAGGGGCGACTGGCGTCCAACGGAGCCCTCGTCTGCCTCACCGGCGACCGTACCGGGCGCAGTCCCAAGGACAAATACCTGGAAGACACGCCCCAGATCCACGGCAAGATCGACTGGGGCAAGGTCAACCAGCCCATCACACCCGAACAGTTCGATCGCGTCCAGCAGATCGCCACAGACCACCTCAACAACCAACCCCGCCTCTTCGCCTTCGAAGGCTGGGCCGGCGCCGACACCTCGCACCGCCTCGGCGTTCAGGTGGTCGCCGAACAAGCCTGGCACGCCCTCTTCGCCAGCACCCTCTTCATCCGCCAGGGCTCGCCCAGCGACGCCGGCGACGGCAAGTGGCGCCACGACTGGACGATCATCAACGCCGGGCGCCGCCTCACCAAGGCCGAGCAGGCCGAACTCGGCGTGACGAGCCCCATCTTCATCGCCCAGAGCCTCACCAAACGCACCGTCGTCATCCTCGGCACCGAGTACGCCGGCGAGATCAAGAAGAGCATCTTCTACGCCATGAACTTCGACATGCCCGAGCAGGGTGTCTTCCCCATGCACTGCTCGGCCAACGTCTCCAAGAGCGATCCCAAAAACGTCGCCCTCTTCTTCGGCCTCTCCGGCACCGGCAAGACCACCCTCAGCGCCGACCCCGACCGCGCCCTCATCGGCGACGATGAGCACGGCTGGGCCAGCTCCGCCTCGGGCGAGGGCGGCGTCTTCAACTTCGAGGGCGGCTGCTACGCCAAGTGCATCAAGCTCTCTCAGGAAGGCGAGCCCCAGATCTGGGACGCCATCAAGTTCGGAAGCGTTCTCGAGAACACCCTCATCGACGACGTCTCCCGCGTCCCCGACTACGACGACGGCTCCCTCACCGAGAACACCCGTGTCACCTACCCCGTCGACTACATCCCCGGCGCCATGATCCCCAGCCTCGGCGGCCATCCCACCAACGTCATCTTCCTGACCGCCGATGCCTACGGCGTCCTCCCACCCGTCAGCAAGCTCACCCCCGAGCAGGCGATGTACTACTTCATCAACGGCTACACCTCCAAGCTCGCCGGCACCGAAGCCGGCGTCACCGAGCCCCAGCCCAACTTCTCCGCCTGCTTCGGCGCCCCCTTCATGCCCCGCCGACCCACCGAATACGCCCAGATGCTCGCCGAGCGCATCAAGAGGCATAACGCCAACGTCTGGCTGCTCAACACCGGATGGACCGGCGGCCCCTACGGCAAGGGACACCGCTTCAGCCTCAAGTACACCCGCGCCATGGTCCACGCCATCCTCGATGGCTCGCTCGCCAAGGCCGCCTGCACCCCAGACCCCGTCTTCGGCCTGCCCATCCCCGCCGCCGTACCCGGCGTCCCCACCGAAGTCCTCCAACCCCGCAACACCTGGGCCGACGGCCTCGCCTACGACGCCCAGGCCAAAAAGCTCGCGGCCATGTTCCGCGACAATGCCGCCAAGTTCGACATGAGCGACGCGGTCAAGAACGCCGGGCCCAAGGGCTGATCGATGGGCGCGTGGGGGTTCGGCCCGTTCGACAACGATGATGCGCTCGACTGGCTCGGGCAGTTTCTCGAGGCCGCCGACTCGGGTGTCGCCTGGTTGCCCTTCGCTCGCTCCAAGCCCGCGATGCTCCGTCGGGCGCTCCGCCGCCCGCGTCGCAACAAGCACCTCGACCTCGGCGTCGTGGAATGCGCTGTCGCCGCCTGCGAAGTCATCGCGACGCAGCTCGGTCGCCCCGGAGCTTCGATTCCGGCGGAACTGGCCGAGAGGGTGGCTGGCCTCGGGCTGGATGTACGAAGCGTCAGAAGCCAGGCCGAGGCTGTCGCCCGGTTTCTGCGCGACGCCCCGGCCTATCGCGAGCTCTTCCTCGATGAGAGCGACTACCCGACCTGGCAGGCCAATATGGATGACCTCATCTCAAGATTGCGCTAGGAGCCGCTTGCCCCGGGCGCACAATCTCAGCCCTCATCCTGCCGCAACGGCACATGAATCGCCGTCAGCAGGTCCTCCGGGCTGGTGGTTCCCGGATCGTTGAGGTAGATCTCGTAGCACGCGCGATCGTCGAGCGCGCAGCCGGACTCCACCATCCACGTCTGGAATAGCCACTCGTAGACCTCGCCGAGCCGCTGGTAGGGCCCTCTGAACACGCCGACCCCGTACCGCCCGCGCGGGAGATCGAGCACGCCCACCCCCGCCCCAACGTCGCCCTCGAATCCCGCCGGCGCCGTGATGCACGCATCGGCGCGGAGAATCTCCGGCGGATTGGTCCGTGGGTTGTCGTAGTAGATGCCAATCATCTCGACGCCCGGAGTGAAGCAACCCCTCGCCATGGCCCACGAGGCGAGCCGCCGAAACGTCGATCCGGCCTGCTGATACGGTCCCACGTGCCGCATCGCCGCCAACCGCCGGGCGGGACAGTCCTTGATCTCCATCGTGAGCATGCTCGACTCCTCGCGCATGAGGCTCCCCACGCCTCCGATGCCCGCTCCAGCCCACGCCGCATCCCACAGATGCAGCCGCCGCGCCGCTGCTCGACCGACTCTGCAAGACACCAAACCCACAGACGCGCCCACCAGCATACCAACCCACCATCCCGAATCCGCTCCCCAAAGCGCCAAGCCAAGCCAAGTCAAGCCAAGCCCCCGAGCCCGCTCAGCATCGCGGCCCAACCCCCAGCGCACCCGCTACCAATCCCGAGAGAACCATGCCGGCTCCCCCCACAATCGGCATAGGCTGATGCCGAGACGATCCCGGCCAACCGGGGAGGGAGACCCATGCCGCACCACGCCGCACGCCTCGCGCAGCTCAGCCTCGCGTTCACGCTGTTTCTCGCCCCCGGCGTCCGCGCCCAGGACTCCGGCCAAGGCGGCTCCCTCCAACCCGCCGACCGCTCCGTCTTCCTCGAGCCCCACGCCGTGCCCCCGGGCGCCCCCGCACTCGCGCCGCCCCGCACCATCACCACCCGCACCGCCTACGAACTCACCGAACCCGAGTACGACACGTTCATGGCCCAGTGCGCCGCCGACGGCTTCCGACCCGTCTCCCTTGTCGCGCGCACCTCGCCCGACGGCCCCCGCTTCACCATCGTCGCCCATGCCGATGGCGTCAACGACTGGCTCCAGGCCCGCTCGATGACCGCGCCCGAACTCGCCGCCTGGGCCGCCGCCCGCCAGGCCGAGGGCTACCAGCCCGTCTGCGTCGCCGCCCACGGCAGTGCACCCAACGATCTCTACTCCCTCGTCGTCGCCCGCACCGGCGATCCGCGCACCTGGTCCCTCCACCTCGCCCTCACCCTCAGCCAATACAACGCCCTCGTCAACACCGCGGCCGCCCAGAACCGCCGCGCCACCTGGCTCGGCGCCTGCGGTTCGGGCTCGGCCGCCCGCCTCGCCGCCATAGTCACCGACAACCCCACCTCCATGGGCTGGTGGACCAATTGGGGCATGACCCAGACCACCTTCGAGGCCACCATCACCGCCCTCCGCGCCGCCGGCGGGCGCCTCGCCTCCGTCGCCCCCTACGGCACCGCCTCCGCCCCCCGCTTCGCCACGCTCGCCCACTACCGCCGCACCGAAAGCTGGGAACTCGTCAGCAACCTGACCCTCGCCGACATGCAGCAGCACGAATCCGACTTCCTCTCAACGGGCTTCTACCCGCTCACGATCGCCGTCTACGAGACCCCCGACGGCATCCGATGCACCGGCGAGTTCGTCCAGCAGACCGCCCCGCGCACCCTCACCATCACCGGTGACGACGTCCCCGAGCTGGCCGACTTCGACCAGGCCATGACCGAGCACATCGAGCGCTGCGACATCCCCAACGCTGCGCTCGCCGTCGTCAAAGACGGACGCCTCGTCCTCGCCCGCGCCTACACCTACGCCCCCGAGGGTTGGCCCGTCGCCCAGCCCGACAGCCTCTTCCGCATCGCCAGCATGTCCAAGCCCCTTTGCTCCACCGCCGCCCACCAGCTCGAAGAGCGCGGCCTCATCGATCTCGACGACCGCATGGTCTCCTACCCCGGCCTCGACGGCTGGTCCGACAGCCGCGCCGACCAGATCACGCTCCGATACCTCCTCCAGCACCGCGCCGGGTGGAACCGCAATACGACCTTCGACCCCGTCTTCCTCTACGACGTCCCTATCGCCAGCGCCCTCCAGATCCCGCTGCCCATCGGCATCTGGGACATCATCACCTTCATGAAGGGCCGCAACCTCCAGTTCACCCCCGGCACGCAGCAGGTCTACTCCAACCTGGGATTCATCATCAACGCCCGCGTCATCGAGGCCGCCGACGGCCGGCCCTACGAGCAGGTCATCCGCCAGGACGTGCTCGCCCCCCTCGGCCTCTACCGCCCGCGTGTCTCCGAGTGGACCGGCGACCGCCCCGGCGAGGTGCCCTACGTCGACGGCCTCCACGCCCGCCCCACGAGCGTCATGTCCGATGACCAGCCCGTCCTCGACGGCTACTGCTACGGCGGCTACAACCACGACAACGGCGAGGCCGCCGGGGCATGGATCTTCTCCGCCCCCGACTACGCCCGCTTCCTCTCCTCCTTCGACGACCTCGACCACGCCCCCCTGCTCCCCCGCGACCGCATCGAGGAGATGTGGGCCCCCGCACTCGGCGACCCGCCCGACGGCCTCTTCTACCTCGCCAGCGGCTGGCTCGCCGCCCGCTTCGACGCCGGCGCATCCTGGGCCGCGGGCCACGACGGCAGCCTCTTCGGCGCCGCCACCTTCGGCATCAAGATGCAGAACAACGTGACCTTCGTGGTCTTCATGAACATGCGCGACCCCGGCGAGCTCTACGAGCCCTACCAGATCATCAACCCCATGATCGCGCTCGCCCTCACGCACAACACCTGGCCCGCCGGCGACGAGTTCCCCGCTTACTGCGCCGCCGACTTCAACCGCGACCGCACCACCGATACCCGCGACGTCCTTGCCTTCCTCAACGCCTTCGTCGCCGCCGACGACCGGTGCGATTTCTCGGGCGACGCCGCCATCGACACACGCGACGTCCTCGCCTACCTCAACGTCTACACCAACGGCTGCAACTGATCGACGCCCAAGCGAACGCACGAACGCGAAGGGGCGAAGACGGCGCGCAGTCGGAGCGGAGGTGCGGAGCAAGGCCGGATTGCTGGGTCTGGAACCGCTCCCCCACCTTCGCGCCCTCGCGCTCCTTCGCCCCTTCGCGTTCCGCCCTTCCGTCCTTCCGCCTCCCCGCCCCTATCATCCCCACATGAAGGTCATTGCCGATTTCACCATCGTCCCCATCGGCGTCGGCGTCTCCCTCTCCCCCTACGTCGCGGCCTGCGAGAAGGTCCTCGCCGCCTCCGGCCTCTCCCACCCTCCACGCCAACGGCACCGGAGTCGAGGGTGAGTGGGACGAAGTGTTCGCCGCCATCCGCAAGTGCCACGAGACCGTCCACGCCATGGGCGCGCCGCGCATCTCCACCGTCGTCAAGGTCGGCACCCGCACCGACCGAGACCAGAAGATGTCCGACAAGGTCGCCAGCGTGAAGGCCAAGTCCGGCTCGTAGATCGGCACGCCAAGGGGCAGAGGAGCGAAGGCGCGACGGCGGGGGAGCGAAACGGCGCCAGGCGCGCCAAAGGGCTCAGCCGCACCAACGCACCCCCCGACTCGGCGACTCCGCCTGCCCGTCGCCCCCCGCCGCCTCCCCGCGTTCTCCTACGCCGGCCGCCTCGGGCGCAGGTCGCCCCCGATCTCGCCCCCCACATCCACCACCTCGCCCAGCGACAGCTCGATCGGCACGCCGCCCGGCGGGAACAGCCAGTGCTTGGCCGCCACCGTCGCGTAGCAGCAGTGCACCCGCGCCCCATCGCCCCCCTGCGCCACGTGCCGCCACCCCCGCGCCGCGCCCACCGCCGGCGCGCCCGCAAACGCCGCACGTCCCATCACCGTCTCCGGCAAGTCCAGCCCGACGTGATCCAGAAACGGCCGCGTCCGACTCCCTCCGCGCCCCGGCGAGGCCTCCCCCAGATCATCCTCCGTCACCGCCACCGACGAGAACGAGACCCCGACCCCACCCGGCGCGTGCCACGCAACGAAGCCCGGTCGGTCCGCCTCGATCTCCCACTCCCCAAACTCCCCCCGCGCCAGCACACCCACATCCCCGACCTTGATGTGCAGATGCGCCCCCGTCGCCGCCGCGACCTGCTCCGCCAACGCCGACCGAGCCGACACCACCCGCCCCGCCTCCGCCGCCTCGCTCGCACTCAGCAACCCGCCCCGCTCCAAGACGCGGCACAGCGAGCGGAGGCCTGAACTCTCTACGCCGACCCTCTGCATCCCGGGAGTCTATCCACCCCCGCTCGCACCCCCGTCCCCCCTCGCGGCTCCGTGATTCCTTCGCGTCTTCGTCTCTTCGCGTTCTGCCTTCCCGGCCGCGAGCCGCTCGCGCGGCTCCAATCCTGGTCGGGCGTCGCGCCTCCGCGTTCTCCTACCATCCCCCGTGCCGGACGACCCCATCCCCCAGCCCACCGACGCCGAGGGCTTCGCGCCCCGCGACGCCCCACCCCCCTGGGGAAGCGAGTCCCGCGAAGAGCGCCTCGCCCGGCTCAACAAGAAGGCCCGCGAATTGCCCGAGCGCCCCGGCGTCTACCTGATGAAAGACGAGAAAGGGGTCGTGCTCTACGTCGGCAAGGCCGCGAAGCTCCCCGACCGCGTCTCCAGCTACTTCGTCCCCTCCGCCGACCTCGGCATCAACAAGCAGCCCCTGCTCGACTTCGTGCACGACTTCGAGGTCCTCACCTGCGAGGGCGAGTGGGAGGCCCTGCTCACCGAGAACCGCCTGATCAAGGACATCAACCCGCGGTTCAACGTGCGGCTGACGGACGACAAGACCTTCCCCTACCTCGTCATCACCCAGCGCGAAGACTTCCCCCGCGTCTTCGTCACCCGCAACCCCCAGGGCCTCGAGGAGGGCGGCGAGGTCGCGCCCGAGATGAAGGGCGCCCGCGTCTTCGGCCCCTTCGTCAACGCCGGCGCGCTCCGCGAGGCCGTCCAGGTCCTCCAGCGCGTCTTCAAGTTCCGCACCTGCAAGCTCGACATCGTCGAGGGCGACCCGAAGAACCGCCACTTCCGCCCCTGCCTCCTCTACGCCATCAACCAGTGCACCGGCCCCTGCGCCGACAAGGTCACCAAAGACGCCTACCGCGACGACATCGAACACTTCGTCCGCTTCCTCGGCTCCAAGCGCAGCGTCATCCTCCGCGAAATGCGCGAGGAGATGCAGCAGGCCGCCAGGGACCTCCGCTTCGAGCGCGCCGCCGGCCTGCGCGACCAGATCCGCGCCATCGACAAGCTCGACGAGCGCTCCACCCGCAGCGAGGGCTGGCAGCCCGAGACCGAGATCGGATACTCGGACCCCAAGAAGGGCCTGCGCTCCCTCCAGAAGACCCTCGGCCTCGACGCCCCCATCCGCTGCATCGAGGGCATCGATATCGCCCATCTCCAGGGGGGCGAGACCGTCGGCAGCAAGGTCTGCTTCGTCGACGGCAAGCCCTTCAAGAACGAGTACCGCCGCTTCCGCATCCGCTCCGTCGAGGGCGGCAACGACGACTACTCCAGCATCCGCGAGGTCGTCAGCCGCCGCTACCGCGAAGCCGGCGAGGGGCACGAGCTCTACCCCGACATCATCCTCATCGACGGCGGCCTCGGCCAGCTCCACGCCGCGCTCGAGGCCTTCGACTCCCTCGATGTCCGCCCCCCCATGGTCATCAGCCTCGCCAAGAAGGAGGAGCTGATCTACGTCCAGCAGCGCCACGAGCCCATCCGACTCGGACGCGACAACCACGGCCTCCGACTCTGCCAGGCCATCCGCGACGAGGCCCACCGCTTCGCCCAGCACTACCACCACGTGCTGCGACGCAAGAAGACGCTCGACGAGGAGTAGCGCTCCAGAACCGACGCGCGTCCTCCCCGTATAGCGATCGTGTCCGAGGTCGGCGAGCCAACCCGGCCCCACCGTTCGCTCCGGGCGCTCGCCCGACTGCCGCTCCACCCCGCCGTCTCGGTTGTGCTCGTCGCGCTCCTGGTGTGGACCAGCAACCACGTGCCCCGCCCACGGGCAAGCGGGGCATGGCCCCCCGGCATCGGGCGCCCCGGCCTCCACCTCCTCGATGGCAACGTCGAATGCCGCACACTCGCCTGGGCGATCCGCGATGGCGACGGCTGGCGGTTCGTGATCTCTCCCTGGGCCGGAGAAGACAGCGCGGCCGCATGCACCGTCGACGTCATCCTCCAGCACGGCTCCTTCGGGTACCCCTTCCCAACCAAGACCGGCTGGTGGGGCACCCGGACGATCATGCACCGAAGACAGAAGCTCTCGAGCGCCGACCGATCCGCGCTCTTCGCAGCCGCCATCGCGTTCCTGCAGCAACGCCCCGACGAGCCCGAGGCCGCCTTCATCCCCCTGCTCGAACACCCCGACACGACGCACTTGCACACCGTCCCCTACGGCGCACTGCGCAACACGCTCTTCACCATCATCAGCGTCCTCGGCGCAGTGGCCGCCGTGCGATGCGTGGTGTTTCTCCTCGCCGTCCTATTCAGGCTCATCAGGTGGCTTGAGGCCCGGCGCGAGACAGAGCTCGCCGTGCGGTCCTACTCCTGCCCCGCCTGCGGCTACGACCTCCGGGGCCTGCCCGAACGCCGATGCCCCGAGTGCGGCTCTGATTGGGCAGGGACCCCGGCGGCGCCCCAGGCCCATGCACGCCCGTCAACGATCGGCCCAAGCTCCAGCGCTCCGCCATAGTCCGCGCCGCGGATCCGATCTCCCCGCGCCCTGCGCGCTCCGCGGTGCAACGCAAAGCGCCCGGACTCGCCTCATCCCCCCCGCTTCACATAGAACACCACCCACCGCACCTCGTCCTTCTTGACCACCACAGGCACCCACGCTGTGTCGGTGTCCCACCGGCGCACATAGACGAAGCGATTCCGATCCGCGTCCCAGATCGGCTCCCAACGCCACCGATCCTGCTGCACCGGTTCACGCTCCACCGTGTCCGCCTTGCCCAGCAGCCGGCGTGACCAGATCGCGTAGTCCGCCCCCACGCTCTCGGCAAACTTCGACAGGTCGGCGCCCGCCGGGTCCGGTTGGTGCGTCGTCTTGAAGCTCGACCTCCCGAGCAGCGTCATCTCGCCCGCATCCGCCGGCAATTGCAACGACTTCAGCAGGGCCGCGTCGTTCGCCCGAGCCTGCTCCGCCGGCCAATCGTCCCGGTGCGTATCGCTCTGTGCGATCCGCTCACGCTCGGCCGCCAGGGCCGGACCAACCCGGTCCCACGGCGCCTCGCGCACCACCACCGACGCCGTCGGCGTCGCCGCAACACGACCAGGCTCGTACGCGAAGGATTTCTGCCACACGCTGGAACCGCAGCCCGCGCCGACAAACACCCACAAAGCGGCAACAGTCATTCGAAGTATCCGGTTCATGCCCGATGATAGGGACTTCCCCAAGATCGTGCCAGATGCTCCGAGACACCTCAGGCTCCGGATTCACCACCGCGCCCGGTTCCAAACGCAAGCCCCGCACCCACGCCACGCGCATCGCCGCATCGCGAATACCCGCCCGAACAACGCAGGATCAAGACACAAACGCCGCTCGTTGGATCGCTGTGCCCGATGAGACCCATGCGCAACAGGCCCACCGTGGACGACAGAAACCCTGAGACACCTCGCTCGGCAACGCCTCGGCGCCGGGATGGGCCCCGCACAAGCGGGCCCATGCGCCCCCGAGCTGATATCGCAGCAGCGGGCGGCGCCATGAGAACCGAGCGCCGTGAGAACCGAGCAACCCACCATCCGGGTGGACAGCAGCGCCGGGAAGAGATCATCGCACTGCTGCACGGCGGCCCCAAACCGGATCTCACTCCCTGCATTTGGACTTGCACCCGCAGGCTCGACCGATAGAATGATGCGGAAGTCCGTCGGGGCGGCGCCCATTGCCGCCCACCGGCGGCCGGGTAGGGGGGCCACCCGAACGCAGCACCGCCTGCGAGGAGGACATCATGCGCCACTGGAGCGAGCTGTTGAGCGCGGGCCGCCACATCCGGGCGATTCTGGTTGTTACCAGTGCCCTCGTGACGGTCCCAGCGAGCGCACAATCGGAGCAGGAGACGTACTACGAATGGATCGGCGTCGAAACGCTGCCGGGATACTCGGTGGAGTTCGGAACGCCAGACGCCCTTGCGGGCTGCAGCGAGAACGGGCGGTACATGTGGTCCGAGGCAGCCGCCGACCCGACCGATGCCGACGAGCCGTACCTGGTGGTGGATGGCGAACTCCACTACCTCTGGGAGTACGAGGGCCTCTCGGGTCTTCTGGTGGACGCCATCAACAGCGACGGGCTGAGCCTCGCCACGGCGCTCGACGGCGGCCGCGAACGCCTGCTGGTCACAGACCTTCAGAACCTCGCGGCCCGCACCTACTTGGACGAGTTGGAACTCACCGGTGATCCCGGCTTCGATCCCACGATCGCCTCGCCGGCCGGCCTGACCGACGGCTGGGCGGTGCTGGTGCAGACTCCCGTGCCCGGGAGTGCCGCCATGCAGCTCTGGATCGTGCGCGACCGGGTGGTCTCGAAGCTCTGGCAGGCCGACCCCGCGCTCGGCCAGGCGGAGCACCTCTGGCAGCACCTCGCCTACGGCAGGATCCTGATCGATACCAACGCGGGCGACGAGGTCATCGGCTACTCGGGCCTGACCGAGTCCGAGCTCCGACCGATGCTCTGGTCGCCGCAGACCGGGGCGGTGGATCTCAGTGACCTGACGCAGGTCGGCTCAATCAACGACGACGGGACGATCTACGCCGGGCAGCGCAGCCGCCTCGTTCTTTGGCGCGACGGCGAGATCGAGTGGACGGGCACGGGGGACGACCGCGAGTACGACGGCCAGTACGGCAGTTCGTTCGCTCCAGCCGGGCGCGCGGGCGATGGCGTGAGGCTGATGACCCAGATCAACCGGGGTCCCGGGGGCTCCGGCATCCACACCTACTTCGCCGCCAAGTCGCCCTGGAACCCCGTGACGCTGCTCGAGCAGGAAGATCGCCCGATCGATCCGCCGGGCATCATCAACGAGGCCGGGCTGGTCCTCGACGGGCGCGCCGGCTGGTTCGAGAAGATCGCCACCGCCGACGCGGTGACCGGCATCGGCGGCGCCCGGGTGTTCATGCGCGCCAACGACCACGCGTACCGCATCGAAACATCGACGCGCCGGGATCGCCGGCTGACATTCGTGCTGGGGCAGTACGGCGGCCGGTCGTGGAGCCTGACCAGCACCAGCCCGGGCATCAACGACTATTTCCAGGGCGACCTCTTCGACGACCCCTCGGGCGCCGAGCAGCAGGTGTACCGCAGCGCCGAGGGCGTGTTCATGGCGGGTCCGGACCGCTACGAGCTGTGGGGAGAGCCGCAGATCCTGCCCGGGATCACGGCCTTCTCGCGCCCCAACGGCTTCTTCGTCGTCGCGGGCACGACCGACACCGGCGAGCTCCGCCTCATCTACGACAGCTCGGTGCAGTACATCTACATGGGCGGCGCCCACTACACCCAGACGCATGTGTCGCTGACAGATCAGCTCGCCGGCCAGGGCCTCGCCCCGCCCGTCTTCGCCTCCAACCTCGACTCGTTCATCACACCCTGGGGCGCGATGAATATCGTCGGCCTCGACGCCGCGGGAGACCTCCACGCCGTCTGGTGGAGCCCCGCCCTCGGCTCGCCCCTCTGGACCACAAACAACCTCTCCGCCATCACCGGCGCGCCCCCGCTCGTCGGCAACATCTCCGCCAACGCCACACGCTGGAACGGCATGCAGATCTTCGGCACCGACGCGCGGGGCCACCTCATCGTCGTCTGGTGGTCCCCGCCTCCGGCGGCTGGCACTGGGACGACCTGACGACCGAGTCCGATGGCGAGCCCATCAACCCCGGCACCCTCGCGGCTGTCGTCACCCCCTGGAACGCCATCGAGGTCGTCGCGACCTCCGTCGACGACGAGACCGTCTCCTACTGGTGGACCCCGCGCTCGTCCGGCTGGGTCTTCGAGTCGATCACCGCCCAGCAGCTCGGCGAGACCCCCCCCATCGCCGGGCCGCTCGCCCTCACCGTCGCCCCCGACGGCTCCCAGCACGTCGCGGGGGTGAGCGCGGCAGGGGACGTCATCCACATCTATTGGCGTGCCAACGGCCAAGACCTTTGGCGCGGGGAGAACCTCACGGCGCTCGCCGGGGGCTGAGCACCACACACACCATGCGGCACTTCGTTGAGCGGGAGTGGCCCGCTCCCGCCGCGACATCCGCCAGCGCGCCGGTGTCGCCATCGCCGGCTTTCAAGCCACGGACCGGCCCTCGGCGCCGTGGCCGAGCCCCGACCCTTCACGACTCCTCGAGGGCCTGGCGGTAGCGTTGGAGGGCCTTGTTTCGGGTGAGGATGGCCATGGGGAGGGTGGTGTCGATGGGGCTGACGACGGCGAGGCTGGCGACGTCGTAGCGGCTGAATTTGTCGAGGATGGTGTCGAGCGTCTCGTCGCGCCGGACGGTGGGCAGATCGGTGCGCATGACCTCGGCGACGAGCAGGAGGGGGATCGCCTCGCGGTCGATCAGGGCGGTGCGGATGTCGGTGCTCGTGACCATGCCGATGTACTTGCCGGTCTCCTGCTCGACGACCACGAAGTCGGGGATGTTGTGGTAGGCGTGGAGGGCGATGAGCTTGCTGAGGGGGTCGGAGGCGTAGATCGGGTCGGGGGGCAGGGGCGAGATCTCGCACGAGGCGGTGGTGAAGCGGCGCATGACCGTGAGGTCGCGGGCCCCGCCGATCTTGAGTCCCGAGCGGCGGAGCTTGAAGGTGTAGATCGAGTCGCGATCGATGAGCTGCGCCACGGCGGTGGAGACCACGGCCGCGAGCATGATGGGGAGCACCACGTAGATATTCCGTGTGAGCTCGAAGAGGATCAGGATGGCGGTGAGGGGGGCGTGCGTGGCGCCGGCGACAACGGCGGCCATGCCGACGAGGGCGTAGGAGGCCGGCGTGGACCCGCTGGGGATGAGCGAGAGCGATTCGAGGAGCTGACCGAGCGCCGCGCCGGTGGTGGCGCCGAGGAAGAGGCTCGGGGCGAAGATGCCGCCGGATCCGCCGGAGGCGAGCGTGAAGGTGGTGGCGACGCCCTTGACGGCGACGAGGACGATGAGGAGCAGGGCGAGCCCCATCATGACGCCCGCGCCGCCTTGATGGGGGTAGCTGGTGGGGTCAAGCAGGACGTGTATGGTGGCGTAGCCATTGCCGAAGAAGGGGACCTGCGGGCCCTCGCCCCGGTGCTCGAGCAGGCTGGGGAAGACATACTTCTCGGCGGCGACGTAGGCGATGCCGAGGACGCCCATGGCCAGGCCGCCGGTGATGGGCTTGACGAGTTCGGGGACCTTCCACTTCTCGTAGAGGTCTTCGCCGAGGTGGAGGAGGCGGTTGAACCAGACGGCGACGAGGCCGCAGAGGGCGCCGAGGAGGATGTAGCTGGGCAGTTCGACGGGTGAGAAGCTGTAGGAATGGACGGCGGTGCGCTCGGCGGTGAAGATGGCCTCGTTGTCCCCGAGCATGGACTGGGTGGCGACGGCGGAGAAGACCGAGGCGACGATGATGGGGGTGAAGGTCTTGAGGGAGAAATCCCGCAGGATGATCTCGAGGACGAAGAAGACGCCCGCGATGGGGGCATTGAACACCGAGGAGATGCCGGCGGCGGCGCCGCAGCCGACAAGGGTCTGCATGTGCTCGCGGCTGACTTTGAGCCACTGCCCGCCGACGGAGCCGATCACGGCGCCGATCTGGACGATGGGGCCCTCGGTGCCCGCCGAGCATCCGGAGCCGACGCAGAGCACCGAGGCGACGACCTTGACGATGCCGATCCGCCCCTTGATCACGCCGCCGCGGCTGATGAGGGCACGCATGACCTGCGGGACGCCGTGGCCCTTGGCCTCGGAGGCGAAGTTGATGATGAGCAGGCCGGTGAAGAGCATGCCCACGGTGGGGAAGAGGATCAGCCCCCACCAGCCGACGCGGGCGTGCTGGTTGTGGATGAAGAGCTCGAGGAGCTTGAGGCTGCGGCTGAAGCCGACGGCGCCAAAGCCGGTGAGCGTGCCGAGGATGGCGGCGAGGATGACGAGCCACCACTCCTGGGCGAACCCAAGACGGCTGAACGCTTTGCTAAGGCTGGCGGTGACGCGGTGCACCATCGGCGGCGGCACTCTATGAGGTATCCTGCGTGCTGGCGAGGCAAATCCTCGGACTCACATCGGTAAGGAGCGAGAAACATGTGCATCTTCTGGCTGGTCGGCGCCACGTTGGGCGCGTTGGGGGCGCGGCGGGGCCGGGGGGCCCACGCCCGAGAACTCCCCGCTCCCCGGGTACGAGCTGGCCTGGCATGACGAGTTCGACGGGGCTGACCTCGACCCGGCCAAGTGGAAGCCGTGGGCTTTGGGCCCGCGCCGGGATGCGGTGAACACGGCCGAGGCGGCGCGGCTGGACGGTGAGGGTCACCTGGTCATCACGACGAGCCGGGTCAGCGAGGGCGGCAAGACCGAGTACCACACCGGGGGCGCATGGACGGACGGGCTCTATGAGCCGACCTTCGGCTACCTCGAAGCCCGGATCCGGCTCCAGACTCAGCGCGGCCATTGGGGAGCGTTCTGGCTGAACTGCTCGCCGATGGGCTCGCCGGTCGGGGACGCCGGGGCGGGCGGGGTCGAGACGGACATCATGGAGTTCCATCAGCGCATGCAGGGGGGCAACGCGGTGCAGCACAACCTGCACTGGGACGGGTACGGAAAGGACCACAAGTCGCGGGGGCACGAGACGAGCGTGCAGCGTCTTGGGGAGGACTTCCACACCTTTGGTGTGCTCTGGACTGCGGAGGAATACGTCTTTTATGTGGACGGCGTGGAGACGTGGCGGTCGCGGGCCAAGGACGGCGGGCCGGTGAGCCATCGTCCTGAGCACCTGATCCTGAGCCTGGAGGTGGGCGACTGGGCGGGGGATATCGCCGAGGCGGAGCTGCCGGACTCGATGGAGGTGGACTGGGTGCGGGTGTGGCAAAGGGCCGAGCCGCGGGCGGGCGAGGTCGGCTCGGGACCCTCGTCGTGACCCGGGATGTTTGGCCCGGTCAGGCATGCCGGAGCCTTCGGAGGACCACGGGACGGACGAACACGGCGGCGAGGACGAGCGCCGCCAGGAAGGCCAGGGCGAGCGGGTCGGTGCGGTAGAGGCGGACGACCAGGGCGAGCGAAGCGGCGGAGGCGGCGAGAGCGCCGAGCAGCGTGACGGCACGGTGGCCGGCGTGCTGATGCCAGGCGAGGGCGCAGACGACTGCGAAGGTGAAGAGGAAGGCGAGGCTGGCGGCCTCGACGAGCGTGGTGAGCGAGCCGACGGCGGCGAGGCCCGCCGCGAAGACGCCGAGGCCCACGACCGCGCGGCCGGGGATGCCGGCGCGGTTGTCGTGCCCGAACCAGGCGGGGAGTTCGCCGTCTTTGGCGATGGTGCGGGCGAGGCGTGCGGTGGCGAAGAGGGTGGAATTGATGGCCGAGCCGGTCGAGAAGGCGGCGGCGATGGTGACGACGACGAGGCCGGTGACGCCGAAGGCCTTGCGTCCGGCGATGGCGAGGGCGACTTCCTTGTGTTCGATGACCTGGTCGGCGCCGATGAGCATGGCGGTGCCGAGGGCGACGAGCACGTAGACGACGATGACGATGAGGATGGCGGAGAGGACGGCGCGGGGGAGGGTCTTCTTGGGGTTCTTGATGTCTTCGTAGTCGTAGGTGAGGAGTTGGAAGCCTTCGTAGGCCATGAAGACCGAGGCGGCGCCAAACAGCGCGGCGCCGACGCTGGCGTTGGGCGCGCCGTGGGAGAGCATCGGTGGGTTCCACTTCGCGAGGCCCAACGCGGCGAGGCCGACGAGGGCGAGGAGCTTGAACCAGACAAGGAAGACCTCGACGAAGCCGGCCTCGCCGACGCCGCGGAGATTGAGCCCGATGAAGATGGCCATGATGGCCACGGCGGCGGCGCGGGGGAACCAGGCCCCGAGGCCCACGACGTGGCCCAGGTACTGGCCGAAGGTGAAGGCGTAGACGGCGTTGGTGAGGACGTACCCGACGATAAGGACCCAGGAGAGGCTGCCGGCGAAGCCGTTGGCGTTGATCTCCCGGAGAAAGGTGAACGCCCCCCCGCCCTTGCCGTAGTGGACGGCGAGGCGGATGTAGCTGTATCCGGCGGCGAGGGCGATGAGCCCGGCGGCCACAAAGCTGAGCCACGCGAGCGGCCCGGCGATGCCGATGACGACGCCGAGCGTCGAGAAGATGCCGCCGCCGACCATGCCGCCGACGGCCATGGACCAGGTTGCGTTGAAGCCGAGCTTGGAGTCGGTTGGAGCCATGCGGGCCGATCGTTCGGGATGTCTGTTCGACCGGCCCCACGGCACGAGGGGCGACTGGCGATGGGGCATGGTAGCGCCACGCCTGGTCCGGGATTGGTCGAGGGCTCCGCGTACGATGCACGCATGTGGGTCTTGCTCGCGCTGCTCGGCTTCGGGGTCGGCTTCTTTGGCACGCTCGTGGGCGCGGGTGGCGGGTTCCTTCTGGCGCCGATCCTGGTGCTGATGTATCCGCACGAGGAGCCGAGCACGATCGCGTCGATCTCGCTGGCGGTGGTCTTTCTCAACGCGCTGTCGGGCTCGGCGGGGTATTGGATGCGCCGGCGGATCGACGTGCGCTCGGGTCTTCGGTTCAGCGCGGTGGCTGTACCGGGTGCGGTGCTGGGGGCGGTGGTGGCGCAATTCATCTCGCGGGCGGTCTTCGAGGTGGTGCTCGGGGTGGTATTGATCGGGGCGGGGGCGTCGATGCTGCTTGGGCGGGGGCGCCCGGCCCAGGTGGCGGAGTCGGGGGTGCCGGAGAGCGCGTGGGGGCCGCGGATCAAGCATCCGACGGGCAGGGGGCTTGCGATCAGCTTCGTGGTGGGGTTCGTGTCGAGTCTGCTGGGGATCGGGGGCGGAATCATCCATGTGCCGGCGATGGTGTATGCGCTGGGATTCCCGGTGCATGTGGCGGCCGCGACTTCGCACTTTGTGCTGGCGACGACGGCGGGGGCGGGGACGCTGGTGCACATCGCGACGGGCGCTTTCGCCTCGGGGATGCGGCGGACGGCGGCGTTGGGTGTGGGCGTAGTGATCGGGGCGCAGCTCGGGGCGTTTGCGGCCAAGCGGACGCGGGGTGTGCTCGTGTTGCGGGTGTTGGCTGTGGCGTTGCTTGTTGTGGGGGGGAGGATTGTTTGGGCGGGGGTGTGGGGGTAGGGGGGAAGAGACGGAGAGACGGAGAGACGGAGAGGGACAGAGGGACAGAGGGACAGAGGGACAGAGGGACAGAGGGACAGAGGGATAAAGGGACGGAGGGGGCGATGGCGTGTGGGGTGGGGCTAGGAGTTTCGGCGGGCGAGGGTGTACCAGGCGAAGAGGTCGGCGCGGAGATCGTCGGGGGATTTGCCTTCGTCGTAGCCGAGGGCGGACCAGAAGTTGAGGATGATGTCGGTGTCGACGTGGTCGAACTCGAGGATGTCGAACCCGGCGTGCTCGAACTGTTCGTGGGTGAAGGGTGATTGGCCGTCGGCGTGGGGGAGGTAGGGCTGGTCGTCTGGATTCTGCGCCGGCGAGATGTTGTAGATGAGGAAGAGGCCGCCGGGCCTGAGGGCGTCGTGGACGGCGGTGAGGAAGGTCTGGTCGTCGACGCCGAGGTGGACGAGGAATCGCGGGTCGGCATCGCGGCTGGGGTGGATGTAGCCGCGTTTGAGGACGTTCTTGGAGATGAAGAGGTCGAGGTCTCCGCCTGCGGCGGTTCGGATGGCCTCGTCGCCGGGCCAGTGGCCGTCGAGGAGCGTGACGTGGCCGCTCGGCGCGCCGTCGAACCCGGCGATCTCGCCTTGGTCGCCGGGGAAGGAGTAGAGCGCACGGAAGAGGGGCTCGACCTCCACTCCCGTGCACTCGGCGCCGAGCGAGGCGAGGAGGCGGAGGTGGCCGATGGAGCCGTAGCCGAAGTCGAGGATGCGGCGCCCGGCGAACACATTGCTCTCGTGCGGCTGGCGGGTGCTGTCGAGCGTCCAGAGGCTGGCGACGATGTCGAGCGCACGGGCATAGATCAGGGGTGAGCCGTAGCCGGTGTAGTAATAGAAGCGGGCGTCGCACACGCGGGGGGTGAGCGCGGCGCGCGTGGACTCCGGAAGGCCGGCGGCCTCGGTCTCGGTGTAGGCGGCGGAGCGGTCGGGGGTGCGGAGGATCGTGCGTGTTTCGGGGAGGGGTAGGGCGCTGGTGGCGCGCAGGAGCATCTTGGCGCTCCCGTTGGTGACGAGCGGCGCGAGGGCGGCGGCCTCGGTTTGGAGCGACTCGGTGGCGGTCGGGGCGTCCTGCGCACGGGCGCCGAGCGGCGCGAGGATGGCGAGGGAGAGGATGGCGAGGCGGCGGGGGTTGATTTTGGTCAAGCGGATCTCCTTGCGGCGGGCGGCCCTCCAAGCTCACGGTTACCGGCTGGGTAATCGGGGGTTGCCGGATCGGGAGCGGTTGCGGCGGCATCCGCGCGGGTCCCGGCGTCGGGATGGGGGGCGGAGATCCCGCCGGGCTCGCGCTCGGGGCTCGTCGAGGCGAGGGGATCGGCCTCGCGCTCCGTAGTGCCCTTGGGCTCGCGCTCTGGGCTGGTTGAGGCGGCAATGCGGAGGATTTGGGCCGCGGCCTTGCGGGCGGTTTCGAGGGCGGAGGAGGTCTGCGCCTCTTGTGCGGCGATGCGCTCGAGCGTGGCGATGGCGGTGTGGCGGCTCAGGGCGATCTGGACGCGGGAGCGGATGAGGGCGAGGCGTTCGAGGGCCTCGATGGCGGCGGTGATCTCGGGCGACTCGGCGATGGCGAGGATCTCCGTCAGCGGGAGCTTCAGCTCGTTCGAGAGTTCGAGGAGGTCGGCCGCGGGGTCGAGGAGTGCGGCGAAGACGGCTTGGGTGGTTTCGGGTGTGTTCATGCCCCGAGTGTGGCGGGATTGGCATGGGAGTGAAGTGAGAATCGGCGGAGGTCACGCATTGTGCGCACAGATGTGGGTGTGCGCTGCAGAATGCGCACAGGAGTGGATGTAAGCATTGACTGACAAGGGGTGGGGAGTTGACCTGCCCTCCGCCGCACCACCGAGGAATACCTCGCGCATTGCCACCTGGATCGCGATGATCAGGGCCTGGGCAACCGGCTGATCGACGGCGAGGCCGAAGCTCAGCCCGCGGATCTCGTCGAGTGTCGGGATCGCCTCGGCGGCCTGCTGCGGTCGTACCACCGGGTGGCGTGAGCGACTGACCCCCATCGACATCGCACCGGGTCCGTGCCGTCCCGCCGCTGCCGCTGCGCGATCTCGGCGGAGGTGCGCGTGACGCCTGCGGTTGGGCGTGCCGGGCCCGACCGGGGCCCGTCGGGACTCTCATGGCACATGGATCAGGATTGGGGGGCAGGCCACGTCGGTGCACGCTTGGGCGTCTTGACTGGCCGCACCCCGACGGCGAGAACGTGGAGTATGTGCTTCCGCGCGCATTTTGCGGCGCACTCAGAGGGTCTGGAGCACGAAGACAAATTGACTCGCGTTGCCGCAAGTCCCTTTCACACGAGAAGTAGTGCCGGCGCAACTCGTTTCGGGACATGGACTTCGCGGTGCAAACAGCGAGACGAGTTGCCTCGCGTTCCCGGCAGGTTCAGAGACGCCGGTTTATGACCCCGGCCAGCCGACCGGCCATTCCTCGCAAGACTGCTTTGAAGCCGTATAGGTCGCCCCATCGGTGGCAATCACGGCTTCACAGTGAATATCGAACCTAGTGACACTGCCAGCGCGGATCGGCTTTCCCGCAGTGTCTATGTGATGAACGGGCGTGCTCCGCTGCTTTGCCTCCACTCGCGCGGCGACCAGTTGGGCTGTCAATCGGGCAGATGCGATGTCATCGATCTCGATCCCATGCTTGGCGCAGTCTTCCGTGAACCAGCTGTGCAACTCACCGGCAATCGAGAGCTCCGCGATGGCTCCGCCGTTGAACCGGGATTCGCCAGTGAGCACGTCAATCTCGAGCGTGCCGCTGCCAAGCTGCTCCAACGCTTCATAGGCGTTGGCGAGGCGCCAGCCGCAGAACATCTGGCAAAGCGTGTCTACTGCGTGATTGAGTCGCTTTCGTCGCACCACTGGGGATATCGGCTGCCGCTCGCTCCTACCTGAACTGCCGGCTCATCAGAGACGACTCCGGGCGCCGCGTCTCGCCCCGGCGTAGAGAATCTACAGAGACTGTTCGTCTTCGAGCCCGCCTTTCCGGCGACTCGCCGCTCAACACCCGTATCCCGCCCGCCTTCGAATCTGGCGGGTGGCATCACTCCGGAGGGTAGCGAATCGCGGGCGCCACTGCTCGCCGCTGCTCCGTGTCCTTTCCATCTTCCGCCTCTACGCGGCGCAGCAGTGTTGTTCTGCCGCATCACTGCGCGGGGAGAAGAGAGAGGACAGGAGGGGCAGGAAGGCCGCGAGTGATGGCACCCCTCCGGGACTGCGTGATGCCACCCGCCTGTCGCCCGGGGCAATGGACAGCGCCCCGTTGCGGGGCGGGGAAGTGGTGCGGACGAGCGGGGTGTTGCGCTGGGTTGCGCTGGGATGCGCTGGGCTCGCGGTGCCGAGCCATGTCTGCGACGGGGTTCGCGGCGTCAGCGGATTTCGGGGATGCGGCCGCACTCGGGGCAGGCGCCGAGGAGTTCGATGCCGGCGCGGTCGTAGCCGCAGCCCCGGCAGTGGCCGGGCTTGAGCTTTGCCCACTCGGACTTTGGGGCACCGAGGAGGCCGATCTTGATTCCCTGCGCCTTCAGGGTGAGGGTGGCCTCGGAGTTGACGTGGACGAGGACGAGGAGGTTGATGATGGGGAGGAACATGAGGAGCGAGAGGAGGACGATCACCACCGGGTGCTTGCCCTCGGCGACCATGAGCCGGATGACCAGGACGAGGCCGACGAGCAGGCACAGCCAGTAGAGGATTCCGACACCCATGAATGCCGCGCCGGCGGCCGCGGGACCGACGACCGGCGGGAGGACAAACATGGCGACATTGGTGATCAGGAGTCCGAGGACGAGGAAGAGGAGCGAGCCCTGGCGCTTGGCGACGAGTTCGTAGTTTGGGGTGCGCTTGGCCACGCGGTGTCCTCAGGTGCTGGGACAGCTTACACCGGGGCGATGGGGCATGGGTGGCGACGACCCGTGGCCGGGGCGTCGACGATGTGTGTCGGCTCCCGGCACGAGCCTCACCTGCCGTTGCGGGGCGGCCCGCCCGGGTCGGGCTCCCCGGGTGGATCGATCTATTAGGCGCAGCCGCGGCCCCAGGCATTGAGGAAGGCGATGACATCACGGGTGTCGACGACGTCATCGTCGTTGACGTCGGCACGTTCGTCGCCAGCGGCCCATGCGTCGAGGAAGGCGATGACATCGCGGGTATCGACAGCGCCGTCGCCGTTGAAGTCGGCGGCGCAGGCGCAGGTGCGTTCCCAGGTGCCGGGCATAGGGATGTCGTGCTCGTCCTCACCACCGAGGAGCAGCGGGCGGTGGGCGTTGGAGTCGTAGACGAGGGCGCCGCGCTCGTGGTCCACGGGGATAGTGACGGGGTCCTGGGTCCAGGATTGCCCGTCCCATAGCCAGACGATGCTGGGGTCGACGTTCTGGCCGCTCCCGCCGACGAGCATGACCACGCCACGCTCCGGGTCGAAGATCATTCGGTGCTGGGTGCGCGGGGCGGGGCCTGTTGTCGACCGGAGGGTCCAATCCGTGCCGTCCCAGGTCCAGGTCTCACCGCTGCTCTTGAAGCCCGCGAGGCCGCCGAAGAGGACGACCTGTTCGCGCACCGGGTCATAGGCCATGTCGTGAAACACGCGTGGTGAGGGGCCCGTCGTGGACCGGAGCGTCCACTGGCCGGCGGCGAAGGTCCACGTCTCTCCGTTCTCCCAGATTGAATCCTGGCCGCCGAAGAGCACGAACTCCTCCAGCGCCGCGTCGAACACCATCGCATGGTCGACGCGCTCGCCGGGGCCGTCTCCGGGGACCTCGTGCCAGGCTTGGCCGTCCCAGGACCATGTATCGCCGACGGGTCCTCCCTCGTAGGGCGAGCCGCCGTGGAGCAGCACGTCGCCGTTCGGATCGGCGGCCATGGCATAGCCGGAACGCGGTGACGGGCCGGTATTGGCAACGAGCCTCCATGCGGCGCCGTTCCAGGCGTAGGAGGCCCCGGAGTATGGACGCCCGCCAAACACGAATGGCTGGCCCAGGTTGCGGTCGAACACGCCGCGGAACTGGGAGAGGATCGGCTGGGTGCTGCACGTCTCGCCCTCGATCGACCATGGGGCTGAGTATCGGCGAAGGTCGAGCGCCCCGGAGCCGCCGAAGACGCTCAGTGTGCCGGTGTGGGGCGTGTACACCATGGTGTGGCTGGAGCTGGGCGCAGGAACGAGCACGTCCAGCTGCGTCCAAGCGGCGCCGTCCCAGGTCCAGGTGTCCCCGACGTCGTCGTAGGCGGAGTCCTTCCCTCCGAAGAGGTAGATCCTGCCGGTCTCGGGATCGAAATCCATTGCCGAAGCGGATCGCGGCGTCGGCCCGTCGACCTCCCGCTGCGTCCAAGAGGAGCCATCCCAGATCCAGGTGTCGCCGAGCGCGGTGCTGCCGCTGCGGCCGCCGAAGAGCACGACTTCCTGGCGGATGGGGTCGTACGCCATCGCGGCATCATCGCGGGGGGCGGGGCCTGTCTCGGCGGCGAGCGTCCAGCTCAGGCCGTTCCAGGTCCAGGTGTCGGGGTACCCATCGGGGAAATCGCTGCCGCCGAAGAGCACGATCTCGCCACGGGCCTCATCAAAGACTGCGCGGCACCCGGATCTTGGCGCGGGGGATTCGATTCCGTCGAGCGGAGTCCAGTGCCCATCCCAGATCCACGTGGTGGCCAGCGAGTCGGAGCCCACGACCTCCTGGCCCCCGAAGAGGACCGCGTTGCCTCGCAGGGTATCGGTCGCGAACGCGGCATTCTCCAGCACCGGGCCCGAGGGGTCGAGTTGCGTCCAGCGCAGACCGTCCCACGCCCAGGTGGAGGAGGACCGGTCGGCCCAGTCGTACGCGAGGACCAGCAGCCCGCCGGACTGCGGGTCGACGGTGGCGTGGATGCTCCCCGTATTGGTGCTCGGCCCGGTGAATCCGGCGGTTTGCTCCCATGCGCACGTTTGGGCATGGGCGCCGGATGGAAGGGCCCCGAGCATGAACGTGACGAGGCCACAACTCTTCCGAACAGCTGAGAGACTGAGCATGATGACTCCCCTTTCACCCCGCGAGCGGTCTGCGCAAACGCATATATGGGCAGGCGCGGGGCGGGTTGCAGCCGGCGCTCCGCGGGGCGGCGCGGGTGGCTCTCAATGAAAAACCCCCCGGTATCGGGGGGTGAGAGGGCGTGTGGCGCGAGGGCCTACTTGCCGTCGCGGATGGCGGCCTGGGCGGCCGCGAGGCGGGCGATGGGGACTCGGAAGGGGGAGCAGGAGACGTAGTCCATGCCGACGGAGTGGCAGAAGTGGACGCTGGCGGGGTCGCCGCCGTGCTCGCCGCAGATGCCGACCTTGAGATCGGGCTTGGTGGCGCGGCCCTTCTGGGTGCCCATGGCGACGAGCTGGCCGACGCCGGAGACATCGAGGGACTGGAAGGGGTCGCAGGGGAGGAGGTCCTGCTTGAGGTAGTCGGGGAGGAAGGTGTTGATGTCGTCGCGGGAGTAGCCGAAGGTGAGCTGGGTGAGGTCGTTGGTGCCGAAGCTGAAGAAGTCGGCGTACTTCGGCGATCTCGTTGGCGGTGAGGGCGGCGCGGGGGATCTCGATCATGGTGCCGATCTTGATGTCGAGCCGGCTCTTGAAGCCCATCTCGTTCTTGACGACGTTGATGGTCTCTTCGATCTGGGCGCGGAGCATGGCGAGCTCGTCGCGGGTGCCGACGAGGGGGACCATGATCTCGGGCATGGCCTTGACGCGCTCGGCGGCGCACTCGATGGTGGCCTCGACGATGGCGCGGACCTGCATCTCCAGGATCTCGGGGTAGGTGATGGCGAGGCGGCAGCCGCGGTGGCCGAGCATGGGGTTGGACTCGTGCAGTGCGGCGACTCGGGCCTTGACCTTGGCGACGGGGACGCGCATGGCGGCGGCCATTTCCTCCTGCGACTGCTCGTCGTTGGGGAGGAACTCGTGGAGCGGCGGGTCGAGGAGGCGGATGGTGACGGGGAGGCCCTTCATGGCGCGGAAGATGCCGACGAAGTCTTCGCGCTGGTAGGGGAGGAGCTTCTCGAGGGCGGCCTCGCGGCTCTCGAGGTTGTCTGCGAGGATCATCTCGCGCATGGCGCGGATGCGGTCGCCCTCGAAGAACATGTGCTCGGTGCGGGTGAGGCCGATGCCCTGGGCGCCGAAGTCTCGGGCGCGCTGGGCGTCGGCGGGGGTGTCGGCGTTGGTGCGGACGCCGAGCTTGCGGTACTTGTCGGCCCAGCGCATGACCTTGGCGAAGTCGCCGGAGAGGGTGGGCTCGACGGTGGAGAGGGCGCCGGCGATGAGCTCGCCGGTGGAGCCGTCGATGGAGATGAGGTCTTGGCGGCCGAAGACCTGGCCGGCGACGGTGAAGGTGCCGCTCTTGGCGTCGATAGCGACCTCGCCGGCGCCGGCGACGCAGCACTTGCCCCAGCCGCGGGCGACGACGGCGGCGTGGCTGGTCATGCCGCCGGTGGAGGTGAGAATGCCGACGGCGGAGTGCATGCCGTCGACGTCTTCGGGGCTGGTTTCCTTGCGGACGAGGATGACGGCCTCGCCGGCGCGGGCGCGTTCGACGGCCTCGTCGGCGGTGAAGGCGGGGCGTCCGACGGCGGCGCCGGGCGAGGCGGGGAGGCCCCGCGTGAGGACCTTGGCGATGGACTTGGCCTTGGGGTCGAAGCTGGGGAGGAGGAGCTGGGTGAGGTCGCCGGCGGGGATGCGGAGGAGGGCCTCCTTCTCGGTGATGAGCTTCTCCTTGACCATGTCGCAGGCGACCTTGACGGCGGCGGCGCCGGTGCGCTTGCCGGTGCGGGTCTGGAGCATGTAGAGCTTGCCGCGCTCGATGGTGAACTCGATGTCCTGCATCTCGCGGTAGTGCTTCTCGAGCCGGCCCTTGATCTTGATGAGCTGGTCGTAGACCTTCTTGTTCCACTTGGGCATCTGCGTGACGTGCTGCGGCGTGCGGATGCCGGCGACGACGTCTTCGCCCTGGGCGTTGATGAGGAACTCGCCGTAGAAGACGTTCTTGCCGGTGGATGGATCGCGGGTGAATGCGACGCCGGTGCCCGAGTCGTCGCCCATGTTGCCGAAGACCATGGACTGGACGTTGACGGCGGTGCCCTTGAGGCCGGCGATGCCGGAGAGGCGTCGGTAGCTGATGGCGCGGTCGGCGTTCCAGCTGCGGAAGACGGCCTCGATGGCGAGTTCGAGCTGCTTGAAGGGGTTCTGCGGGAAGTCCTGGAGGGACTGGGCCTTGATGACGTCCTTGTACCGCTCGCAGAGTTCGACGATGCCGGCCTCGGGGACGTCGGTATCGAGGGCGGCGCTGTAGCGGCGCTTGAGCTCGTCGAAGGCGTGCTCGAAGTGGTGGTGGTCGACGCCGAGGACGACGTCGCCGAACATGTTGAGGAGTCGGCGGTAGGCGTCGAAGGCGAATCGGCGGTTGCCGGTGGCCTTGGCGAGGCCCTCGACCGACTCGTCGTTGAGGCCGAGGTTGAGGATGGTGTCCATCATGCCCGGCATGGAGACTGCTGCGCCGGAACGGACGCTGACGAGGAGGGGGTTCTGCTTATCGCCGAACCGCTTGCCTGTCTCCTTCTCGAGGGTGGAGACGTGCTTATGGACCTCGTTCATCACGCCGTGGGGGATGCGCTTGCCGGCCTGGTAGTAGGCGGCGCAGGTCTCGGTGGTGATGGTGAAGCCGGGGGGCACGGGGAGGCCGATGGCGGTCATCTCGGCGAGGTTGGCGCCCTTGCCGCCGAGCAGGGGCTTCATGGTCCCGTCGCCCTCGGTGCCCTTGGCGCCGAAGTAGTAGACCATCTTGCCGGCCTTGATGCGGACGCTGGGGGTCTTCTTGCCGCTGGCGGGCGCCTTCTTCACGACCTTCTTGGCGACCTTTTTGGCGGCGTGGGTCGTGGTTCGGGTGGCGGTGCGTGCGGCGGGCTTCTTGGAGGCTTTCTTCGACATGGTCCGTACCTTTCCCCAGCGGGGCTCGTGCCCCGCTGTCTGACTTGTGCTGGACGCGTCGGCTGCGGACCGCCGGGTGGGGCGGGCCCGAGTCGTGGATGGAAAGTCTAGAAGGCGTCGCTCGCAGGGACGAGCGCATGGGCGGTGCGACGGCTGGAGGGCGGGCGCGATTCTCTGGGATCGCTGTTTGCGCCATGGGCGGGCGGTCGCGGCGTGTGGGCGGGGTGGTTGAGTTATGAGTTGGGGCGGGAGTTGGCGGGCGGCGTGGGGACCTCGGGAACGCTGGCGGAGTTGCACCGCGTGGATCCGTCGGCGGGGGCGGTTGAGATCCGCGGGGATCAATCAAGGTTGTGCTTGGGGACTCCTCTGCGGTCGGGGATGGGACGGGAAGGTTATCTCGCGGCTGTGGAGCAGGGTCTGGAGTACATCCGCGCGGGGGATGTGTATCAGGTGAATCTCGCGCACCGGCTCGGCGGGCGGTTCCGTGGATCGGCGGAAGCGCTCTACGCGGCGCTGGTCGAGGGGGCGCGGCCGCGGCACGGGCTGGGGGTTGTTTCGATGCTCGGCGGCGGCATGGGGCGGGCGGTGCTCTCGCTGAGCCCGGAGTTGTTCTTGTCGTTCGATGCGGGGACGCGGCGGATCGTGACGCGGCCGATGAAGGGGACGCGTCCGGGGGATGGCGACGAGGCGGAGCTGCTCGGGGCGACGAAGGATCGGGCGGAATTGGCGATGATCGTGGACCTGATGCGGAATGATCTGGGGCGGGTGTGCGAATTCGGGTCGGTGCGGGTGGAGACGGCGCGAGAGATTGAGCGGCACGGCGTCGGGCGCGGGGCGGTGCTGCAGGCGACGGCGACGGTGGGCGGTGTGGTGCGCGAGGGGGTGGGGACGGCGGAGATTCTCGGGGCGACGTTTCCGCCCGGTTCGGTGACGGGGGCGCCGAAGATCCGGGCGATGGAGATCATTCGCGAGTTGGAGGGGTTCGGGCGGGGGCCTTACTGCGGGTGTGTGGGGACGTTCGCGGATGACGGGTCGTTCGAGCTTGGCGTGGCGATCCGGACGGTGGTGATCGAGGGGCCGGTGTGCGGGGAGACCGGGGAATTCGTCGACGCGGAGATCTCGTATTGCGTGGGGGCGGGGATCGTGGCGGATTCGGATCCGGAGAGTGAGTGGCGGGAGACGCTGGACAAGGCGCGGGTCTTGGAGCCGGTGTTCCACATCGACGCGGAGTAGGCGTGGGCGCGGGATTGGCTTCGGCTTGTTCGCCGCGGGGAGGCGGGGCCGATCGCTACGCGCCGTGGTCCCAGCCGAGGTTGGCGGCGTCGTGGGGGTTGCCGTAGGGGTCGAGGATGGTGGCGCCGGGGGGCTCGTCGGGCTCGCAGGCGCGGACGATGCCGATGGGGCCGAGGAGCGGGGGCTCGAGGGAGAGCGGCGGATCGGTGCGTTGGGGCTGGCGGGGGTGGATCGCCATGAGCAATTCGTAGTCTTCGCCGGACGCGACGGCCTGGGCCCAGTCGCGGGCGCGGTGGGAGATAGGGAGCTTGGCGGCCTCGATGACGAGGCGGACGCGCGAGGCGACGCCGATGCGCGCGGCGTCGCGCCCGAGACCGTCGGAGAGGTCGATCATGGCGTGGACGCCGGAGCGGGCGGCGGCTTGGCCGGCGGCGAGACGCGGCTCGAAGCGGAGATGCCAGCCGGATTCGAAGGAGCCGCCGACCTGGCCGGTGAGCCAGAGTTCGTCGCCGGGCTTGGCGCCGGAGCGAAGAACCGGCACGACTCTACGAGCCCCGAGCGCAGGTTCGGGAGTCTGATCCCCGACGGCGGCCGGCGGGACCATCCGCCCGATCACCGTTGAGGTGATGGAGAGCGGGCCGGGGCCGAAGGCGATGTCGCCGCCGACGATGGGACAGTTCCAATGGTGGCCCCACTTGTGGAGGGCTTCGGAGAGTTCCGCCCCGTGCGGGTAGCCGTCGGGGAGGAGGCCGGTGGCGAGGGCCCAGGAGGGCGCGCCGCCCATGGCGGCGATGTCGGAGATGGAGCGGGCGACGGCCTTGCGGGCGATGAGGTCGATGGGTGTGCCGGGGTCGAAGTGGCGGCCTTCGACGAGCTGATCGACGGTGAGGAGGAGGGTGTCGCCGGACGCGGTGCGGACGACGGCGCAGTCGTCGCCGGGGCCGACGAGGACATCGCCGGAGGCGGCGTTGATGCCGCCGGAGAGCCGGAAGATGTGGGCGAGGAGGTCGGACTCCTTCATGGGGGATTGTTGGAGGGGCTGGGGGCGGGCGCCGTGGGCCACCGCCTGTTCTCCCCTCCCGCCGCTCCTCCGGAGCGGGCCTTTCGGGAGCCGACTTCGAGGGCCGTCCCGCCGCGGCGCGGCTGGCCGGCCCTGGCAACGGGCCGGCGCTCCTCCGGAGCGGGAGGCCGCCAGGGGAGACTTCCTTGAGGAGGAGGAGCGAACGAGGGAGCGAATCCCCCGAGCGAGGGCTGACCAGGATCTCCGCGACACTCTCGGCTCCGAAGGAGCCTCGGGTCGTTGCCAGGGGCGGTGAGAGGCGAAGCCGAGGGACGCCCCTGGGAGGCGGTCCCATCTCCGCTCGCTCCGGCGGAGCGGCGGATGCACGGCATGTATCAGTCCCACAGGTACCGCGGCTCGAACTCGATCCCGTGCGCATCGAGCATTGCCACAAACTCGGTCTTGAAGTCCTGGCGGCGGTGGTGCTCCTTCTGATTGAGAATGTACCGCTCTACTTGCTCCTTGTTGGAGGGACTGACGGAGAAGACGCCGTAGCCCTCCTGCCACTTGAACGTCGGGAGATCGGGGAAGGTCTCGTGCACCCACATGGTGGACTGGCTCTTGACCCGGCCGACGAGGGAGGCGATCGAGTCCTTGGTGGTCCAGCGGACCAGCATGTGGACGTGGTCGGGCATGCCGCCGATGGTGTAGCGCGAGCCTCCGAGGGAGCGGATGATGCCGCCCATGTAGGGGTGGAGGCGCTCTTCCAATTCAGGAGAGATGAGCGGCTGGCGCTGCTTCGTGCTGAACACGATGTGCAGCAGGATCTGTGACCAAGTGGATGGCATGGTTGTGTCCCCGATTCCACCGCCCCTCCGGGGCGGGGTGTCCGGGGGGAGGCTACCAGGGCCGTCCCGCCGCTGCGCGGCCGGCCGGCCCTGGCAACGGGCCGGCGCTCCTCCGGAGCGGGAGGGCTCCTGCAGAGCGAGCGGGCTCCTGCGGGGCGGGAGGATCGGTAACAATCTCCCTCCATGGAACCCATCAGCGTCTTCGACATCTTCAAGGTCGGTGTTGGCCCGTCCAGCTCGCACACGCTGGGGCCGTGGAGGGCGGCGCAGCGGTTTCTCGGGCGGCTGCGCGAGTCGGGGGAGTTTGGGGGCGCGGTGCGGGTGCGGACGGAGCTGTTCGGATCGCTGGCGAAGACTGGGCGGGGGCACGGGACGGGGGTGGCGGTCATCCTCGGGCTGGCGGGCGAGGACTATGCGACGTGCGAGACGCGGGGGATCGAGGAGCGGGCGAGGGGGATCGCCGAGCGCGGGCGGCTGGTGCTGGGTGGGGAGCGGGAGATCGGGTTCGTCCTCGCCGAGGACCTCGTGTACCACATGGACGAGCGCCTGCCGTTCCATACCAACGGCATCCGATTCACGGCGAGACTCGACGATGGGTCAGAGGTCGCCGAGACCTACTTCTCCGTCGGCGGCGGGTTTGTCGTGCAGGAGGACTATCACCCCAGCGCCCATCGGCAGGTGACGCTGCCATATCCCACGGAGCGGGCGTCGGAGGTGCAGGCGTACTGCCGTGAGCACGGGTGGACGATTCCCCAGCTCGTCATGGAAAACGAGAGGGCGTGGCGACCGGAGGGAGAGACGAGGGCCGGCGTGCTCGACCTCTGGCGGGTGATGCGGGAGTGCATCTACCGCGGGTGTCACACGGACGGCACGCTGCCGGGCGGGCTGGACGTGAGGCGGCGGGCGGCGCGGTTCAACCGGGCGATGCTGGGGGAGGACCCGTCGAGCCGCTCATCGCGCCCGATCGAGGAGTGGCTGAAGCTCGTCGTCAAGAGCACGAGCGACTTCACGCGGATCAACCGCTGGGTGAGCACGTTCGCGCTGGCCGTCAACGAGGAGAACGCCTGCTTCGGGCGCGTCGTCACCGCCCCCACCAACGGGGCCGCGGGGGTGATTCCCGCGGTGCTGATGTACTACTGGTGCTTCTCGGAGCAGGCGTCGGAGGACGGGGTGGTCGAGTTTCTGCTCACGGCGAGCGAGATCGGGAGCCTGTTCAAGAAGGGGGCGACGATTTCGGCCGCGATGGGCGGGTGTCAGGCGGAGATCGGGGTTTCGAGCGCGATGGCCGCCGCGGGGCTGGCGCACTGTCTGGGCGGCAGCGTGGCGCAGTGCCTGATGGCGGCGGAGATCGCGATGGAGCACCACCTGGGGATGACGTGCGACCCGATCGGCGGGCTGGTGCAGATCCCGTGCATCGAGCGCAACACCATGGGGGCGATCAAGGCGATCACGGCGGCGAACATTGCGATCGGGTGCGATCCCAGCGAGGCCCGGGTCACGCTGGACGAGGTGATCCGGACGATGTGGGAGACGGCGCAGGACATGGGGACGAAGTACAAGGAGACGGCGGAGGGGGGGTTGGCGCTGCACGTGAGCGTGCGGGTGATTGAGTGCTGAGGGGATGGCTCAGCGGTCTTCGGGCTCGGCGGCGCGGAAGCACTCCCAGGCCTCTTCAAGGGTGATGGCCTGCTCGGGCGCGATGGCGTGGGCGGGGTCCATGTCTTCGCGGCGGCGGGTTGTGGCGGCGCGGACGGAGTCGTCGGGGTCGGCGGGGACGATGGGGACGTCGGAGCCGAAGAGGAGGGTTTCGCCGGGTTCGCATCCGGCGTCGATCAGGTCGCGGAGGGGGAGGACGCGGTGGAGGCGATGCGGGAGCGCCTTGTTGAGGGCTTCGACGTCGCAGAGCAGGTGGCAGGGCTGGACGCTGGCGATGACGCGGAGCTTGGCGAAGCGGGCGATGTCGGCGGGGTCGATGATCTCGGCGTGTTCAATGCGGAAGCCGGGGGTGCGGGGTCGGACGCGTTCGATGGCGTCGAGGACAGCGCGGACGGCGGCGTCGCCGATGGCGTGTGCGGCGAGGGGGACCTCGAGGTCGTCGCACTTGCGGACGGCGTCCTCGATCTGTCGCGGGGTCATCATGGGGGTGCCGCGGGGGGAGTCGGGGCGGCCGTCGGCGTAGGGCTCGAGCATCCAGGCGGTGCGGGAGTTGAGGGTGCCGTCGACGAAGATCTTGGCTCCGCCGAGTCGGACGTGTTCGCTCTCCCACTCCTCGCGGTCTTTCACGAGGGCGTCGATGTCTTCGAGCATGGGGAAGAGGACGAAGCGGGCGGCGAGGGTGTGGCCGTACTGGAGGAGGCCGTCGAGCATGGGGCCGAGCCAGGGCTGGCTCTTGAGGTCGTGGATCTCGGCGAAGTCGGCCTCGAGTCGGTGCTGGCCCTCGATGAGGTCGCGTTGGCGGTCTCCCCATGAGGGTTCGGGGAGGGCCTCCCAGACGATGTGGGCGGCGCGTTCGTAGACGACGCCGGTGAGCTGCCACTCGTCGTCGCGCTCGATGATGCCTCCGGGGGGGTCGGGGGTGTCGTCCTCGATGCCGGCGAGGGCGAGCATGGCGGAGTTGGCCATGAGGGCGTGGTAGTCGAAGCACCAGGCGAGGGCGGGGGTCCGCCCGGTGGCACGATCGAGTTCGGCGAGTGTGGGCCAGCGGGGCGGGATCCAGGACTCGGGCCGGGCGGAGAAGGCGAAGACGCAGGCCTGGCTGCCCGCGGCGGCGCGGACACCATCGGCGAGGAAGTCGAGCATCTCCTGGGGGGAGGAGCAGTCGGCGAGGTCGATGCTCCAGCGGGAGCGGCCCAGCTGGTAGACATGCGCGTGGGCTTCACGGAGGGGAAGTCTGGTCGTTCGAGTGGGGATGGCTCGTGCTCTCTCCGGCTCAAGCACTGCTCCGCGCGGTGAGGCCGGCGAGTCGCTCGCGGGCCGCTCCGAGGGTAGCGCGGGGAGGTCGAACTCGATTCGGACGGTGCCGAACTTGGCGCGGACGTCGATGCCGTCGGGATCGACGCCGACGGCGACGGGGTGCTCGACACGCGCGTGGGCGAGTCGGAGACAGAGTTCGCGGAGCGCCTCGGGATCGGCGTTGAGGGTGCGGCAGAGCTCGGGTTCGGCCTCGATGAGTTCGTCGGTGAGTCGGAACTCGTCGCCGTCGAAGGCCTCGCCGTGGTAGCGGACCGCCTGCACCTCGGCGAGGATCCAGGCACCCTCTCGGGGTGGGCCGTGGTAGATCTCGAAGCGCAATTCATCTTCGGCAGGGGGCGAGGGTGCGTGGGCGATCTCGACGAGGGCGGCGATGACCGGGTCGTGCTCATCGGGGATGAGGAGCTGGCCTTCCGGCACCTGCGCGGCCTCCACGGGGAGGGGGATGACGAGGACTCCTCTTCGGCGATCGACGACGTAGCGGACGGGGATCCGCCGATCCTCTCCGAGCATGAGGTGACCCTGGGTGGAGGCGCGGAGGGCACGGAGGGCGTCGGCGGCGGTGGGGTCCATAGCTCGATTGTGACACGGAATGGGGCGGGGCTCAACCGGCGGGGGTCCAAAAAAAGACACGGGGCCGGCGAGAACCGACCCCGTGAAGGTGGACCAGTGGTCCCGATGGCTCAGGCGGCCGCCTTCTTGCGACGGACCTTGCGGCGGGTGGTCTTCTTGCCGGTCTTCTTCGCGGCCTTGCGGGCGCCGCGCTTCTTGGCGGTCTTCTTCTTGGCCTTCTTCTTGCCGGCCTTCTTCTTGCCGGTCTTCTTCGCAGCCTTCTTCTTGGAGGCCTTGCGGGCGCCGCGCTTCTTGGCGGTCTTCTTGCCGGCCTTCTTCGCAGTCTTCTTGGCGGCCTTCTTGCGGGTGGCCTTCTTGGCGGCCTTCTTGCGAGTCGCTTTCTTCTTCGCCATTACCGATCTCCTTGGGATCACGCGAAGCTCGGGGCCGACCTCATGCCGACTGGAGCGACCATCGCTCCGACCCGAGTCTGTTGATTGCCTATCGGGCGAAAGTTGCGCCCGTCTTGAGTCTCGCCCGTCTCGTGCATGATCTCGACGGACATCGCGAGTCTTCGGCATCCACATCGGACACCGCGGCTGTAGTGTGCGGCTTTCTGCGCGATCGTGCAAGTCGAGCACGAAGTGCGCGGCGTTGTCCACACGCGCATCGGGTGCATCAGCGCGCTCCGAGCACGTCCGAATGCGCTGTCGCGTTTGCTTGATCACGTACGCGCGGCGCGGTGTCTCGCACCCACGATCTCACGCGTCGAATCCACCGCCGCGCCCGCGCAGCGGCGCGCGGCGCGGCGTGAGCGTGGAAACGCCCCGAGCCGGCAAGAACGCGGCATGTTCGCGGGCGTAGTCCCCATGTTCGCGACATTTCGATGCGCATTTCTTGCTCGCCCGATCTGGGAGCACCCTCGCGGCGGGGCGTTTCGACCGATACACTCCCGCCAACGAGGGCGTCCGCAGCGTCCCGCGCACGAGAGGAACCCGCATGACCGGCATCACGCAGCACACCACGTCGCAGGGCTTGGCGGTGGTGATCGAATCGAACCCCAGCGTCCGCTCCGCGGGCGTGGTGTGGATGCTCCCGGCGGGAGCGGCGACGGACCCCGCGGACCGGCTGGGCATGTCGGCGGTGTGGTCCGAGTTGCTGATGCGTGGTGCGGGGAGCCTGGATTCTCGGGCCCAGGCGGATGCGTTCGACCGTGTCGGTGCGGATCGGTCGGCCCGGGTCAGCTCCCGCTTTCTGACCCTGGGCCTCTCGGTCGTTGGCGGCCGCCTGCTGGAGGCTCTGCCGTTGCTGGTGGACATGGTCCGGCGTCCTCGCTTCGACGAGGCATCGATCGGGCCCTCGAAGGAGCTGTGTCTGCAGTCGATCGAGGCGCTCAAGGACGATCCCGGCGAGCGGGCGGTGCTGGGGGCGCGAGCGCGACACCTGGCCGCGCCGTTCAACCGCTCGACGCTCGGCACGACGGAGGGGATCGGGGCGTTGACTCGCGACGAGCTTGTGGAGTCGTGGCGGGCGCGGGCGGCGCCTCGGGGGTCGATCCTGGCGGTGGCGGGTGATGTGGATCCGGGGGCGGTGATCGGCGCGCTCGAGCCGCTGCTCGCGGGCTGGGAGGGCGGCCCGGCCGAGGCGCGGGCGTCGGGCACGCCGCCGCGCGGGTATGCGCACGAGGCGGACAAGACGAACCAGGTGCAGATCATCCTCGCGGCCGACGCGCCTGCGGAGCCGGATGAGCGGTCGCTGCTCGAGAAGCTCGCGGCGAGCGTGCTCTCGGGCGGGATGTCGAGCCGGCTGTTCACCGAGGTGCGGGAGAAGCGGGGCCTTTGCTACTCGGTGCACGCCCGCTACAGCGGGGATCGTGATTTCGGCATGCTCGCGGCGGATGTGGGGACGCAGCCCGACAGGGCGCAGCAGTCGCTCGACGTGCTCACGACGGAGCTCGAGCGCATCACGACGCCGGAGGGTCGTGTGACGCCCGACGAGTTCCGCCGCGCGGTGGTGGGCATGAAATCGCGGCTGGTCTTCAGCGGGGAATCGACGGGGGCCAGGGCGTCCGCGCTGGCCGGCGACATGCACCGCTTGGGCCGACCCCGTTCGCTGGATGAGGTGGCGGCGCGGATCGACGCGATCACGCTCGACGGTCTCAACGGGTACCTCTCGACGCGGCGTCTGGGGCGGGTCACGGTGCAGACTGTCGGCCCCGAGTCCCTGACGATGCCGCCGAGCCTGCGCTGACGGGCGGCCCGGGCGCCGAGGCCGGGCGGGTACACTCCCGCCTCATGATCGAGCGGCCCCGCACCCATCCCTGGCACTACGTCCTGCTCGCGCTGGTGCTCGGGCTTCTGGGATGGTTTCTGCTGGCGCCGATCCTGATGACGGTGCGGGGCGGGTTCGCGGCCGATCCGGCGACAGGGCGGGGGTTCACGCTCGACCACCTGCTGCTGGTGTTCAAGGACCCGCTCAACCGCGAGGGTCTCCTGACCTCGGGCCTCATCGCCGTGGCCACGACGCTGCTGGCTCTGGTGGTGTCGCTGCCGCTCGCGTGGTTGAACGCCGGGTACACCTTTCCCGGGAAGCGGGCGCTCAACGCGGCCGTGCTGGTTCCGCTGATCTTGCCGCCCTTCGTGGGCGCGATCGGGCTGCGGGCGCTGCTGGGGCGGTCGGGCGGTCTGAACGCGCTGCTGGGGACCGACTGGGATTTGCTCGGGGCGCACAGATTCTGGGGCGTGGTCGTGGCCGAGGCGCTGCACCTCTACCCGATCATCTATCTGAACGCGACAGCGTCGCTGGCCAACCTGGACCCGGCGCTGGCCGAATCGGCGGAGAACCTCGGGGCCGGGCCCTGGCGCCGCTTTTTCCGGGTCACGCTCCCGCTGATCCGCCCGGGGCTGTTTGCCGGGGCGACGATCGTGTTCATCTGGTCGTTCACCGAGCTGGGCACGCCGCTCATGTTCGAGCTTTATACGGTGACCCCGGTCCAGATCTTCAATGGACTCAAGGAGGTGTCGAGTTCGGCCGAGCCGTACGCCCTCACGGTGGTGCTGCTGGGCTGCTCGATCCTTCTCTATGCCGTCGGGCGGTTGCTCTTCGGGGGACGCGGCTACGCGATGTACTCCAAGGCGTCACGGGCTTCGGGCGAGAGGGCGCTGCGCGGGGGTGTGGGTGTGGCGGCGGGCGCGGCGTTCGCCCTGGTCAGCCTGCTCGCGCTGCTGCCGCACATCGGCGTGGTGCTGCAGAGCGTGGCGGAGCCGGGTTCGTGGTACCGGAGTGTTGTGCCGACGGGATTCACGGGCGAGCACTTCCGGTACGCGCTGTCGGATCCGGCGGCGACGAGTTCGATCCGGAACAGCCTGGTGCTCTCGGCGAGCGCGATGGGCCTGGACATCGCGTTCGGACTGGTGATCGCCTACCTGCTCGTCCGGACCGGTGTGCGGGGGCGGGGGGTGCTCGATGCGCTGTGCATGTTGCCCCTGGCGGTGCCGGGCCTGGTGATGGCGTTCGGGTATGTCGCGATGAGCCTGGCGTGGCCCTTCGGTCGGTCGCTGCACGTCGGCGGGGCGACGATCCCCCCACTCCTGCCCGGGGTGCTCGAGGTTTTCGGGGCCAACCCCAATCCCTTCCCGCTGCTCATCATCGCGTACTCGGTGCGGCGGCTGCCGTACATCGTGCGTTCGACGGTGGCGGGTCTGGAACAGACCTCCGGGGAACTCGAGGAGGCGGCGGTGAACCTGGGCGCCTCCCGCCCGGTCGCCGTGCTGCGGGTCATCGTGCCGCTGATCCTGGCGAACTTGATCGCGGGCGGGTTGCTGGTGTTCAGCTTCTCGATGCTCGAGGTTTCGGACTCGCTGATTCTGGCGCAGAAGGCGGAGCACTATCCGATCACCAAGCAGATCTTCGCCTTCAGCGAGATGCTGGGGATCGGGCAGTATGTCGCGAGCGCGATGGGCGTGTGGGGCATGGCGCTGCTGGCGGTGACGCTCGTGGGCGCGTCGCTGCTCCTGGGCAAGAAGCTCGGCTCCATCTTCCGTGTGTGACGATGGACATCCGCCATTACCAGTCCGGGCGTGCGTTGCTCGCGGAGGCGGGTGAGATGCTCCGGGCGCGCGAGGCGGAGAACAGCCTGGTGATCGGCTTTGCGGGGTCGGACCGCGCCTTTGGGGGCCCGGAGCTGGCCATGGCGGCGATCAGCGGTGGACGCCCCGCGGCGGTCATCTTGCAGACCTCGATCAACGAGGCGGTGATCAGCACGGGCATCGGCGTCGCGGTGCGGGCGCTGGGGCGGGCGTTGGCGGAGGCGGGGACGCGTTCGCGCGGCGTGGTCGGGCCTCGGTCGGAGGCGGACGCGGCGGCCGCGGCGTTCGCCGAGCGGGCGGGGGTTCCGGTGCGGGTGCAGCGTCGTCTGTTGCTGCACCGGCTGACGGGGGAGGCGAGCGTGGGGACGGGCGGCGGCCGCTTACGGGGGGCCGACGAGCGCGACGCGGAGTTGCTGATGGCGTGGGCGCGGGGGTTTGAGGGGGACACCCGGACGCCGGCGCATGGGCGTCGGAACGACGAGCGGGTGTGGCAGGGGATCGAATCGGGGCGGCTGTACGTGCTGGAGGATGCGGGGCGTCCGGTGGCGGCCGCGAGCTGGGGCCGGCCGACGAAACGGACGCGCACCATCAACTGTGTCTACACGCCACCGGAGGAGCGGGGCCGGGGTCGGGGGCGCTCGGTGACGGCGCTGCTGGCACGGCAACTTCGGGAGGCGGGGGCCGAGCAGGTGCTGATCTTTACGGACGCGGATGACCCGACGCCGAACCGCGTGTATGCCCGGGTGGGCTTCGCGGCGGTGGCCGAGTTCATGCACCGAGAATTCGTGTGGCCCGGCTAGGGTGGGGCCGGGGTTGGGCGCGGCTGCGGCTTCTATGATCTCCCGTGGTTGCGCGAGCGGATGCATCCAGGCCCTTGATCGTGGTGTCGATGGGCGACCCGGGCGGTATCGGCGCGGAGGTGGTGGTGCAGGCTCTGGCGGACCGCTCGGTGCGCCGGCTGGCACGCTGGAGGGTGCTGGGGCTCGGGAGCTCGATGCTGGAGGCGGCGCAGTCGGTGGGGATCGAGCCGGATTGGTGGCGCGTGCCGAGCGAATCGGCGGTGATCGACACCACGGCAAAGCACGACGTGACGCTCGTGGACTACGAGAGGACTGGCGGGAGGGGATCGCACCCACGCGAGGCGTCGAAGCGGGGCGGTGAGCTTTCCTTCCGATTCGTGGAGGACGCGATCGCGGAGACCAAGCGGCCTGCGGGGGACGCTCTCCGGGCCGATGCGATCGTGACGGGCCCGATCTGCAAGGAGGCGTGGGCGCTGGCGGGGCGGGGGAAGTATCCGGGTCACACCGAGTTGCTCGCGACGCGGTACGGCGTCAAGCGGCACGGGATGATGTTCGTGTGCGAGCGGATGCGGGTGATCCTGGCGACGGCGCACGTGCCACTGATGGAGGTTCGGAACGCGCTGACGATCGGGCGGGTGTTCGATGCGATCGATCTGGGGCACGAGGCATGCGTGCGGCTGGGGATCCCGAGGCCCAGGATCGCGGTATGCGGGCTGAACCCGCATGCGGGTGAGGGCGGTCTGCTGGGCGACGAAGAGGAGCGGATCATCGCGCCGGCGATCCGCGTGGCGGAGCAGCACGGGATGGATGCGCGTGGTCCGTTCCCGGGCGACACGATTTTCCGGGAGGCGATGCCCGGGCCATCGGGGCGCGGCGCGAGGTACGACCTGGTGGTGGCCATGTACCACGATCAGGGGCTCATCCCTGTGAAGCTGCTCTACAGGGACGAGGCGGTGAACGTGACGGTGGGGCTGCCGACGGTGCGGACGAGCCCCGACCACGGGACGGCGTTCGACATCGCGGGGCGCGGCGTGGCGGATGCGGGGAGCATGAAATCGGCGATGCGGCTCGCGGCGGCGATGGCCGCGACCGCGACCCCGGGGTCCGCCTAGTATTTCGGCCGCGCTCGGCCAGCAACAGGACGCTTCATGACGACTCCGAGAGAGACAAATCCGCCGCTGCGCGCCGCCACCCACTCGCCGGTGACCGAGATGCTGATGATCGCCGCCCCCTCGGTGGTGACGATGACCAGCTACACGGTGATGCAGTTCTGCGACGGGCTGATGGTCAGCCAGATCACGCCGGCGGACCCGGTGTACGTTTCGGCGCAGGGCAACGGGGGCATGGCGGTGTGGCTGGCGCTCTCGGGCGTGATGGGGGCGCTCGGCGTGGTCAACACGTTCGTCTCGCAGAACCTGGGCGCCGGGCGGCCCGAGCGCGGGGCCGCGTACGGGTGGAGCGTGCTCTGGATCGCGCTGGCGTGGTCGTTCGTGCTGGTGCCGTACGGGTTGCTGCTCCCGGCGTTGTTCCGGCTGATGGGACATCCCGCGCACCTCGTGCAGCTCGAGACGCAGTACGCCCAGATCAACGTGATGGGCGCCTTCTTCATCCTGGCGGCGCGGGGCATTGCGCACTATTTCTACGGTCTCCACCGGCCGTCGGTGGTGATGATCTCGGCGCTGCTGGCGAATGTGGTCAACGTGTCGCTGAATGCGATCCTGATCTATGGGCCGGACGGCCCGCCCTCGTGGACTCCGCTGCACGAGCAGATCGCGGCGCTTTCCGCCTGGCTGGGGGTCCCGGCGATGGGTGTCGCTGGCGCGGCGTACGCCACGATCACCGGCGCCGCGGTGGAGCTGATCATCCCCATCGCGATGTTCGTGAGCCCGCGGATGAACGCGAGGTTCCGGACCCGGGCCGCGTGGCGGCCCTCCGCGCCGCACATCCGCGACATCGTCCGGGTGGGCTGGCCGGCCGGGGTCATGTTCGTCAACGAGATGATCTGCTGGGGATTCCTGATGGCCTTCATGCTGCCGGCCGGCGGGGCCGCGAAGGCGCGTCTGCTGGACCTGCCGCCCGAACAGCTCGAGGCGGCGGTGGAGCAGGCGAAGACGACGGCGAACACGGCGGGTTGGATCGCGCTCCGATATATGCACCTCTCGTTCATGCCGGCGGTCGGCATGTCGATCGCGGTGACGGCGATGGTCGGCAAGTGCATGGGCATGCGGCGGCCCGACCTGGCGGCGAAGCGTGCGTGGCTCGGCATGGTGATGACCGTGGGCTACATGGGCTGCTGCGCCCTGGGGTTCGTGCTGTTCCGGGAATCCCTGGTGCGCCTGTTCATCCCGCGGGAGCTGGATGCCGCCCACAGCCTGGAGCTTCTGCACGTTGCGACGACGGTGATGGTGGCGGCGGCGATCTTCCAGGTGTTCGACGCGGTGGCCATCACGACCAGCGCCGCGCTGCGCGGGGCGGGGGACACGGTCTGGCCGGGGGTGGTGACGGTGGTGGCGTCGTGGACGTGCATCGTGGTGGTCGGGCTCGGGCTGCTCAGGCTCGCCCCGCAGCTCGGGTCGATCGGCCCATGGATCGGGGCGAGTTCGTACATCATCGTGCTGGGGATCGCGTTCCTGTCCCGCTTCATGGCCGGGCGGTGGCGGTCGATCGACCTGCTGGGCTCGGCGGCCGGGGACGCGGCGGCGGGTGCGGCGGGCCCGCCAAACGAGGCCTTCCCAGCCCCGACGGAGGCCCTGGCGGGCGGGCTGCCCGGGGAGGCCTGACTCCGGGGCCGGGGCGGGGCTGGAGCCGCGGGCCCGGGCCTTCTATCGTTGGGTTTGGCGCTTTGCCCTGACAACGGCCGACCCCGGGGGTCGGCCGAGGAGACCCTATGTCGAACGATCCCATGGACATGATGATCGGTGTGGAGTCGGCCAAGCGGGACGCGGAGGCGGCCAAGCGGCACGCGTCGGCGGCCCGTGCGGCGGAGGAGGCTGGGGACCGCGAGGCGGCGATGAACGAGTACGCTCGTTCTGTAGCGGCCGACCCGACGAACGCCGACGTGATGTTCCGGCTGGCGTTCTTGCTGGACCTCGCGGGCCGCGACGAGGACGCGATCGAGACGTACGAGCGGGTGTGCGAGTTCCGACCGGCGCCGATCAACGCGCTGATGAACCTCGCGGTGCTCTACGAGGACAACGGGCAGTTCGTCCGCGCGGAGCGGTGCCTGCGGCAGATCCTCGAGACGAACCCGAACCACGGCCGGGCGCGCCTGTTCATGAAGGACGTGCAGGCCAGCCGCGAGATGGTGGTTGAGGAGGAGCAGGACCGCGACATCTTCAAGCGCAAGGCGCTGCTCGATACTCCGGTGACCGATTTCGAGCTGTCGGTGCGGGCACGGACGTGCCTGAAGAAGATGAACATCCGCACGCTCGGCGATCTGCTCCGGATCACCGAGGCCGAGCTGATGAGCTACAAGAACTTCGGGGAATCCAGCCTGACCGAGATCAAGCGGATGCTGCAGACCAAGGGCCTCCGCCTGGGCCAGGGGCTCGAGGATGCGCACCGGGCGGCCCGCCGGGCGATCATGGAGCAGCTCAAGGGCTCGGGCAAGGAGGCGGTGCTCGGCAAGCCCGTGAGCGACCTGCAGCTGAGCGTGCGGGCGCGTCGCGCACTGCAGCTGCTCAACATCCAGACTCTGGGCGACCTGGCCAGCCACACCGAGGCGGAGTTGATGGGCGTGAAGAATTTCGGCGCGACTTCGCTCACGGAGGTGAGGGAGCGGCTGGTCGAGCACGGCCTCGCGCTGCGCACGCTCGACGAACCCTGATCCGGCGAAGCCAGTCTGAGTCATCCGACGGCCCCGGGCGCTCAACGCCCGGGGCCGCGATCGCTTCAGGGGGTGGTCGTCTCGTCGTCGGTCGCCTCTCGGACGACGCCGGGGTCGCGTTCGCCGGAGGCGCGGTAGCCGGCGCGGGCCTCGGTGTAGCGCTGCGGCGATATGTTCAGGTCTGGCGTCTCGCCGCGCTGGTGCTGGGCGTGGAGGTGCTTGAGGAAGGGGACGCACCACTGGCAACCCGTGCCGGCGCTCAGGCACTCGGAGATGAGCGAGGCGACGGGCGGGTCCTCGCGCCGGAGATACGCCCGGATCTTCCGGAGGGAGACGCGGAAGCAGAGGCAGACGTTGTCGTCGGGGTCCACGGGGGATGGTACGCGGGGCTCGGGCCGAGCCAAATCGGTCTTTGATCGGCATGATCTGTCAACGAGACGCCACTTTTAGTCAATGTTACTTGACATAGTGTCGACCGAGCTTTACTGTTCAAGCGGAGGTACTGCGGATGAAGCGCTGGCTCACGTGCGGGATGGAGGCCGGGACGCCGGAGGGGCGGCGGGCGGTGGTCCGGCTGATGTGGTGGATGATCGCGCTGTCCGTGGTGGTGGTGGTGGCGATGGAGATCTCGGCGCGTGTGGTGCGGGCGAACGAGGGGATTCCGGGGGTGTGGCGGGCGTTGATCGCGCTGGCGCCGCTGGCGCCCTTCGTCGGCATGATCGCCGTATTCGCGCGGGCGTACAAGCACCTCGACGAGATGCTGGTGCGGATGCAGTTCGAGGCGCTGGCGTACACGCTGGGGCTGGTCATCGTCGTCGTCGTCGGCTGGGGCCAACTGCAGCAGGCAAAGCTGTTGCCGATGGTGGAGGTCTCGATGGTCTGGCCGCTGGCGGCGTTTGTGTATGCGCCCTGCCTGCTCGCGGTCCGGCGTCGGTACAAGTGAGCCATCGATGCGGAACCGACTCAAGGTATTGAGAGCCGAACGGGACTGGTCGCAGGCCGAGCTGGCGGAGCAACTGGGGGTTTCTCGCCAGACGGTGAACGCGCTTGAGACGGGGAAGTACGACCCGAGTCTGCCGCTGGCGTTCCGGATTGCGCGGCTGTTCGGCGCACCCATCGAAACGATTTTCGACGATGCGGAGGGGGCTGGAGCGGGCGGCTTGAACCACGGGGAAGCCAGAGGGAGGTGAGCGATGTTTCGATGCTGCTACGGCAGGGAACGGGTTTCGTGGTGGAGGGCGACCTGGCTGGCGTTCCTGTGGACGACGATCGCCGGGCTGATCGTCGCGGGCAGGGTGTGGTACGGCGGGGGCGGTTCGCACGAGATGCTGACCGAGGGCGCTTCCATGTTCGCGCTGCTGATCGGGCCTGTCTGGTCGGGTTTCGCCGTCTCGGGCTCGGGCCGGCGGTGTGGCGCTCGAGCCGACCATGGGGAATCTTCGGACGATTGAAACTGGGGCGCTCGGCGCCCCAACGAGGCTTCGGGCGTCTCGGGACGACCCGGGGAAGGAGTGCATCGATGTTTCGTCACGCTTCACGACGTTTGTTCATGGCGATCGGGCTTGCCGGCGCACTATTGGCGCCGGCCCTCGCCGGCCCGGCCCTTGCCCAGGGCACGGCGGCCCCGGGCGCCCCGGACCCGGGACTCGAGGCCCGGCTCGATTGGATCGCGGCCGAGTTCGAGAAGGCGCGGGCCGAGAGTCATGCGCCCGGCGCCGCTCTGGCTGTCGTGCAGGACGGCAAGGTGGTCTTCCTCCGGGGCTTTGGTGTGGCGGATGTCGACACCGGGCGTGCCGTGACGCCCGACACGCGCTTCGCGGTGGGCTCGACGACCAAGGCCTTCACGGCGACACTCATCGGGATGCTCTCGGACGATGGGCTCATGAGCTATGACGAATCGGTGCATGTGCACCTGCCGGGCTTCCACATCAACGACAAGGACGCGGACGCGCAGGCGACCATCCGAGACCTCCTTTGTCACCGCACCGGATTCGCGGTGATGAATGCGGTGTGGTATGGCGTGCCGGGGGTCACGCGGCAGGACGTGCTCGACGCGCTGGGCCGGGCCGAGTTGCTCTACCCGTTCCGCCAGCGATGGAACTACAGCAACGAGAGCTTCCTCGCGGCCGGGATGGCGGCGGCCAACGCCGCGGGGAGCGACTGGGACACGCTCGTCCGCGAGCGGATCTTCAAGCCGGTCGGCATGACCGAGTCCAACACGACCTACAGCGAGGCGCAGGCGGACCCGGAGATGGCGCAGGGGTACGTGTGGCACGAGGACACCGAGAAGCTCGAGCACCAGCCGATGCGACGCGCCGACGCCATCGCCCCGGCCGGCTCGATCAATTCGAGCGTCCGCGACATGTCCCGGTGGGTGCTGTTCCAGCTGGGTCGTGGCGAGATTGATGGCAAGCGGCTGCTGAGCGAGGCGACCCATGCCCAGACCTGGACGAAGGCCAGCGACATGAACGACCAGATCGGCTACGCGCTCGGCTGGATGCTCCGGGACTGGGAGGGCAAGAGGGTGATCGAGCACGCCGGGGGGATCGACGGCTTCACGGCCGAGGTGGCGATGCTTCCCGACGATGGGATCGGCATGGTGATGCTGACCAACCAGTTCGCGAGCCCGCTCCAGGAAATGTCCCGTTCGATCGTGTTCCGCGGGCTCGAGGGCGATATCAGCGAGAGCGCGGGGGCGGCTCCCGCCGAGGACTTCTCGCCGCTGCTCGGGGACTACACGGCCAATTTCGGGCCGTTCAAGGATGCCACGATGAAGGTGCTCGTGCAGAACGGACACCTGGCGATCGACGTCCCGGGCCAGATGGTCTTCGAGATGCGGGCGCCGGATGCGGAGGGTAAGCGGCCCTTCCTCATCACCGACACGATTGCGCTGCGTTTCAACGACGCGGAGGGAGGCAAGGCCCGGTCGCTCACCTTCTTCCAGAACGGGATGACCTTTGAGTGCTTCCGGGAGGGTGAGCAGGCGCCGGTCGAGATCGACCTCGCGGCGGCGCAGGACTACCTGGGCGTGTACCACGTGGCCCAGCTCGATACCGATGTGACGGTGCTGATCCAGAACAATCGGCTGGCGATCGATCAACCGGGCCAGATGGTCTACGAGCTGTGCCCGCCCGACGCGGACGGATGGATGAACTTCCGGATCAGCGACGCGCTGAAAGTCCGCTTTGACCGCGACGCTTCGGGCAAGGTGGTCAGCATGACCCAGACGCAGAACGGGGTCGAGACGCTGATCCCCCGCACCGGCGACAGGGCCGTGGCCAACCCACTGCCCACGATCGACCAGGTCATGGAATGGGTGACGGACGCGGGCCTGATCGACACCAAGGGGTCGCTCAAGTCGCTCAGCTTCGAGGGCACCATCGCGGCCGTGAACATGGGCCTGAGCGGCCCAGAGCAGGCGGTCTACGGGGCCGACGGCCGTCAGCACACCCTGCTGGATCTTGGTGGCGGCCGCATCACCGAGACCTGGATCGACGGCGACTCCGGCCTCTCGCGTTCCTTCGCGGCCGAGGAGACCGAGCTGTCCGCGAAGGAGTGCGCGGGCGCGCGGATCCAGAGCCCGATGATCTGGGCGACCGACTGGCGGAAGAGCTTCGACGAGGTGGCGGTGGCGGGTCGTCGACGCGTCGATGGGCACGACGCCATCGCCGTGCTCTGCAAGCTCGACGGCGCGGAGGCGACGATCCTGCTCGACGCCGAGAGCCACCTGCCCCTCGCCGTCGAGACCACGACGGAGACCGCCCTGGGCGGAGCAATCCCGATCACTGTGGAACTCGGCGACTGGCGCGAGGTGGGCGGGGTCAGGGTCCCCTTCCGGCAGGAGGTCAAGATCCCGATGGCGGGCACGATGCGGTCGGAGTACACGGCCGCCCACGCCAACGTCGCGCTGACCGACGAACTGTTCCGGGCGCCGTCGAAGCCGGAGCCCGCCGCGAAGGTAGGCAAATAGCCGGGCGGGCTCGGCTCAGGGGAGGACCAGCCCGTCGTGGGCGAGGCGCATGCCGTCGGGGAGGTCGGCGTTGGTTTCCTCGTGCGGCAGGTCGTGGCTCATGTGGACGAACCAGGTGCGCCGAGCGCCGACTTCGTGGGCCACGCCGACCGCCTGGCTGATGGTGTAGTGCGTGGGGTGGTGGCGGTGGCGGAGGCCATCGAGCACGAGGGTGCGGAGGCCCCGCAGATGTTCCCACGACTCGGGCGGGATGCCGGAAACATCGGTGCAGTAGGCGAGCGGGAGCAGGTCGGCGCCACCCAGGGCCGACGCGGCCGCCGGATTCGAGGCCTCGAGCCTGTACCCGAGGATCGGTAGTCGCCCGTGGAGCAATGCGAAGGGCGTGACCCGGAGTCCGAACAAATCGAACGCCCGACCCGGCGAGACCATGTTGGGTATCAGGCTCGCGACGAACGACTTCTGGACGTTGCCTTCCTTGTGGAAGATGTGGGCGAAGACGCGGCGGATCCCCTCGATGGTGTGTGCGTCGGCGTAGACGTCGATCGGGGCGTCCATGAGCACGTTGAAGCGGCGGACCTCGTCGAGCCCCCAGGTGTGGTCGACGTGGTTGTGGGTGAGCAGGATGGCGTCGAGCCGGTCGAGGCCGGCGCGGAGGGCCTGCTCGCGCAGGTCTGGGCCCGCGTCGAGCAGGATCACCCGGGGCTGTCCCGAGGCGTCGACGAACTCGAGGCAGCCGCTCGTGCGCAGTCGCCTGTCGCGCGGGTCCTCGGAAAGGCAGACGGCGCACCGGCAGCCGATGGCGGGGACGCCCGAGCTGGTGCCGGTGCCGAGGAAGGTGAACCGCATGGGCGAGGATATCCCGCGGCATCTCCAAGCGGCAGTGCCCGCCGGGGCGCGACTCCGTTGGCCGCGCCCCGGGGACCTCCTTGACTGCTCCATCATGTGCGTCTGGGACCGGGGTTCTATCGCTTCGCCACGACGATTTGGTCATCAATCATCGACCGGATGCGCGACTCCTGAGTTGTGGGGACGCGCGTATAAGTCGCTTGATAGATGACGCGACCCATGTCGCCGATCGGGCGAGTCCCGCTTGGGTTGGAGGCATTCTCCTGACGCCGGCTCGCGGGATCGCGGTTGGCGCCGGAATGGTCCTGGTCATCTCGCCCGGTCGCGCCCCGCTCGTTGTTGGAGTCCTCGGGTTGCCAGGCGTCGCGGTTTCCATCGTACATCGTCACGCGGCGCGTGTCGTCGTCGACGATCTCGAGCACAACGATGCAGTCGCTCAGGCTCGACATACCATGCGAACTCCAAGCGTGGTCGGGCCGCACCTCTCCCGGCTGGGAACTGGATGGCTGGCTCGGCGTCGGGCGCGAAGAAGGTCTCGACGAGGAATCGGGAGAAGTCGTGGGATGGGGGTCTGACCCCGGCGCGGCGTCTCCGATCGTGTTGGAGCTACTGCGAAACACCACACGCTTGTCCTGCGCGTCAAAGTAGCCTTCCTGGGTCTGGATGCCCTTGCTCATGTTGCAGAGCATGGCCATCTCGTAGGTGTGGCCGTCCGGATTGAACTCGATGAAGCTGATTCCCCCGAAGCCGTCCCGATCGGTCGGCCGACCCGCGGCGCCGGGCTGACCGGTCCGGCTGGTCGAGTCGGGCTGATGGCCCCGGTTGGGCTTGTCGGAGTGCTCAGCCCCGCCGCGGTGGTCGTCGTCGCCGGCGGGCGAACTCCCGGACAGGTTCGACGCATCGGGAAACACGAGTCTCTCCCGGAGCGTGTTGTCGAGCACGGCCTCGGTCTCGGCGTAGCCGGATAGGAGGACCATGCCCTCGGGAGCGACGCCGGAAGGCTGGGAGGTCGAGGGGGTCTTGTCCGGTTGCGCGCTCCAGGGCTGCTGCGAAGGGGCCGAGTCCGGCTTGGTCTTCGGTGTCGTGGAGGGGGTATCGCGGCGTCGCTGATCGCGGTCCTCCCCGGGCATGGTGATATACCGCTGGTCCACGCCCGAGGCGTGCATCCGCCAGAGGTAGTCCTGATCGAGCGTAACGTCGACCCGCCAGACACCCAACTGCTCCTGGATGATGCGGGACACGTCGCCCGGTGCGGCGCTGGTCGTCGAGACCGGCTGCCTGCCGGTTTCGTTCTGGGCAACTGCGCCTGTCGCGCAGAGGGCCGCACACAAACCGCTGATCTGGATGATGTTCCTGCAGTTCATTCTCCATACTCCTTTCGGTGCCTGCCGACGCGGGCGTCGCCCGGTACGGTCCTGTGCTCTAGTCACTGCAGGAGTATCCGCGGGCGCTATGAGACTTCGGTGAAGACCGGGTGAGGCGGTGCTCATCCGTGGGATTGCGGGCGGAGAAGGTGCGATCTGGGGACGATGCTCGCTCATCCAGGCGGTGCCGGCAGCGGGATTCCGTCCCAATCCGGGGTGGAATCGGAGGTACCGACCCATCAACCCCCCTCGCGGCGTCCACTCACGATCCGGCGGAGGGGATGGCGCCCGGGGGGGCACTCCTGCTCGAGTTCGCCGCCTCATCCAGTGGGCCGCAGCCTGAGATCGCTGTGATCTCAGCAGCCAAGGGTCCAGGCGTTGAGGAACGCCAGCACGTCCAGCGTATTGACCGCGCCGTCCCCGTCGATATCGGCCCTAGCGTCCAGTGCGACCCAAGCGTTGAGGAACGCCAGGACATCGAGGGTGTTCGACGCGCCACTGCAGTCGAAATCGGCGGCGCACACCGCGAGACTCGCCCCGGGGCTCGAGCCGGTCGCGCACCCCGATTCGGCCACGCAGTCGTACTCCCCCTCATCTGCGGCGTGCACCCCGATCAGGGTCAGCGTTCCGGTGGTTGCGCCGGCGATCATGGTGCCGTGGTTGGTTGCGCCGTCCGCGAGCGGCGCGCCGTTCCGGCGCCACTGGAGCATCGCTTCGGGGTAGCCCGGTGCGATGGCGGCCGTGAAGACCGAGTTGGCGCCGAGGCATGCCGCGGTGGAGGTGGGCTGCAGAGCGAACCATGGCTCGTGCGTCTCCGTCCAGCGCGCAAGGCCCGGCGCGACCGTATCGCCCGCGAGGCTGAATCCGCCGGTGATGACCAACTCCGAGCGGAAGGGTTGCAGATCGGTCACGCCGCTGTTGAGCCCGCCACCCACCGCTTCCCACGACGAGACGGTCCACCGCAAGAAGCGCGTGTTGCTCTCGTCGCTGAAGACGAAGCCCCCGCCGGCGTAGAGCTGCCCGTCATACACGGCGAGCGATGTGACCCCGTGCTCCGGGATGCCGGGGCCCATGGCGTGCCATTGGGTCCCGTCCCAGCGGGCGATGTTCGGCGAGGGCACGCCGCCGGCGGATTGGAACTCGCCCGCCACGATCAGATCGCCCTCGAACACCGCCGCGGCCCGCGCGGTGGGGAGCGATCCGCCCGTCAGCCCCTCGCCGAGCGGGTGCCATGCCGAGCCGTCCCACCTCGCGATGTTGATGGCGGAGACGCCCCCCGCGATCTCGAACTCGCCGGCGGCAACAAGGTCGCCGTTGTAGGGCTGCAGGTCCCAGACGAACGGATATTCCCCGGTGATCCCGCCGCCGAGATCGTGCCACTCGGCACCGTCCCATGCGGCGACACACGGGGAGGGCTGGCCTCCGGCGGATTCGAAATCGCCCCCGACGATCAGATCGTCCCCGAACGTCTCCATGCAGAGGCCGCTTGTGACGTAGCCGCCGGCGAGCCCGGAGCCAAGACCCACCCATTGGCTCCCCGTCCACCTGGCGACGCCCGCGGCCGGGTTGCCATCGGCGAGCGTGAACCACCCAAGGGCGTAGAGCTCGTCATGGTGCACGCCAGCGTCCCACGCCAGCTCGTTCATGCCCGTGCCGAGCGGGGTCCATTCCAGACCATTCCAGCGGACTACGGAAGAGGAGTCCGGGCCACCACCGGTCCGCGTGTATCCGGTGAGGATGAGATCCCCACCGAACACCGTGAGTCCGCCGGCGGCGAGATCGAGGGGGCGCCCGCCGAAGTGGGTCCATGTGGATTGATCCCACAGGGCCATCCCCTTGGCGATGTCGCCCCCAGCCCGGCGGAAACTGCCTCCGGCAAAGAGCCTGTCCCCGAGCGATCGGAGCGTCCACACCACGTCGTCGGTCCCCTGGTTGAGCGCATGCCACGCGGCGCCGTCCCACCGGGCGACATTGTGGACCGGCTGTCCACCGGCGAATTGGAAGAATCCACCGACGTGGAGCTCGTCGTCAAACGTCTCAAACGAGGTGACGGGACCGCTGGCGCCCGAACCGACTGGGTGCCACCCCGAGTCGTTCCACCTCGCGAGGAAGCTGATCTGCTGGCCGCCGGCGGTGAGAAATCCGCCACCGACGTAGAGATCACCACCGAAGGAATGGAGGGCGTGGACCAGGCTGTCGACACCGCCGCCGACACCGCTCCAGTTGGCCCCGTCCCACCTCGCGATGTTGCCGGTCTGCGGCTGGTTTCCCGCGCTGGAGAACTGGCCGCCGACGAAGAGCGACCCCTCAAACTCCTCGAGCGCGAAGACCGGGTTGTTCACGCCTTGTCCGAGCGTGGACCACGCCGAGCCGTCCCACGCCGCGAGGCAGTTGGCGGGCCCGGATCCGGTGTTGAAAAACGCACCGCCGACGATCAGGCGGCCGTCGTAGACCCGCATCGCGTTGACTTCGGGCTCTGAGAACCCGCCGGAGACACCGCCACCGAGGTCGTGCCACGAGGCGCCGTCCCAGGCCGCGATGTTGTTGACCGGGAGGCTGCCGGCCCTGGCGAAGTGGCCACCGACGATGAGCATGCCGTTGTAGACGCCGAGCGAGGACACCCGGTCGAAGATCGAGCCATCGAAGACCCCGCCCTGGAAGGAATGCCATGCGTGCCCGTCCCAGGCGGCGACGCAGGAGGCCGGTGTGTCCTCGGCCGCCGTGAACATGCCGCCGACGACGAGCCACTCGGGCTCGGGACCGGCCCCATCGGGGTCCCATGTGGTGGAGGTGAGCACCACGCCATCCACGCCCCCGAAGTCGAACCCCGGCGTCTGGACCCATTCGGGATCGCATTGGGCGGGCGTGCGAGCGGCGGAGATCCCCAGGAGAGCGACGCACAGGGCCTGGGCGAGCCAGACGCGGGAAGGGTTCATGGTTGCCATGGACCCACCTTAATGCCGGACACCCCACCGCCGACCCCACCATTCGGTGGGGGTGGCGTCAATCGTCGTCCTCGCCCTCTTCCCCATCACGGCGGAGTCCCTCACCCGCGCCCCGTTCGCCGCCCCGGTGCTCCGGCTTCCCCAGCGAGAGGCTGACCCCGACGATCGGCAGGCGCGCTGTGTTGCTCGTCCGATCAAAGCTCGCCAGCAATCCGCCGAGCCACGCCCCGGTGAGGATGAGAAAGAGCACGCCGACCAGCGGGACCGCCGAGGCAATCCCGGCGTGCTCGTCGGCCTCCTTGTGGCCGTGCACCATGCTCGCGGCCAGGTTCTCGTGGTGGCGCACGGTGTGCACTATGACGCCGAGGATGTGAGCCCCCACGACCGCGAGGAGCGCATACGCGACGAACTCATGGATCTCTTTCACGCCGCGGCTGCCCGTGGCGAGCATGATGCCGGTTGTCGCCTGCACGAGGACGAGGGCGAGCATCGCAAAGATCGCGTAGGCCGAACCGGGGTTGTGTCCGATATGCCGCTTGCCTGTCCCGGTCGCGACGCCCTTCATGTAGCCCACAACCGCGCCGGGAGTGAAGACGAAGGAACGGAAGCGGGCATACCGCGTGCCGGCGAGGCCCCACACGATCCGGAGGACCACCATGGCGGCGAGCGTCAGGCCGAGTATGGCGTGATAGGGGAAGAGGGGGCTGTCGTCCCCGAGCACCAGGGAGAGAAAGGCGGCCGCGAAAAAGCCGGCGGCGAGCAGCCAGTGGAAGAGGCGGGTCGGTAGATCCCAGACAAGCACTCGGGTCATGAGCGGCTCCTCGGCGGGGGGTGCGGCGGAAACCCCACCGCGCTCGCCACACACGGGGAACGCGGCACGGCTAGGAGTATTTCGGCTTCGATCGCGCGCCGTTCATGTCGCGAGCATGATTCTCGCAATCGAAACTTCGTCTCAGATGAGACCGTGTCTCAGCAGCCTGCGGCCCAGGCATTGAGGAATCCGAGGACATCGAGGGTGTTGACCGCGCCATCGCCGTTGAAGTCGGCGCGGGGATCCTGGGTCGTCCAGGCATTGAGGAAGGCCAGGACGTCGAGGGTATTGGCCGCACCATCACCGTTGAAGTCGCCGTCGCAGGCCGCCTTGACATCGGCGCGGATGAGCCAGTCGCCGCTGCGATTGAGGAGGGTCTCGATGTGGTATGGATAGCCTCCCCCGCTGAAGAGATCGTCGGGGAGGATCGGTGCGCCGGTCATGATCCAGGAATGGTGTGCATTGGGGGGTGTGACGTCGAGCATCGCCGGTGAGTAGTCCGGCGGGTCGTTGTGGAAGATCACGCCGACCCAGAATGCCTTCGAGACTATCACGTCGGGGATGTCGACGACAACCCACTGGTTGGTCCCGGATGCGGTGACTCCCGACCCGCTCGCGAGCAGGTACGCACCGAATAGGTCCTCGAACCCGTTGGGGTCGGCCCACACGTGCATGGTGAAGGGCATACCGTCGGGCATGCCGCTGAAGGCGACGCGGACCGAGCCAATCGTCTCGAGCCCGGGTTGCACGGGGAACCAGTTGAACCAGGCCAAGTCCTCGGGGAACGCGTAGCTCACCCCGAGGTCGCCCGTGCCATCGTCCCAGCGGTACTCGCCCTGCGCGGCGGCCGTACAGCCGATCGCGGAGAGCACGGCGATGCAGAGCGCGGCGGACATTCGAGCGGAACTTGCCATGTGCTATTCCTTGTATTGCAACGAGGCGAGACGGATGCGCGTCGACGCGGGACCCTCGCGCCCCGGATTCGTGGGGGAGTGGGCTCTCGCAGCCCTGTTAGCAACCGGCATTCCAGGCATTGAGGAACGCAAGGACGTCCTGCGTGTTGATGACGAGATCGCAATTCGCTTCCGCCTCGGGGTCGCCGGAGACCCAGGCGTTGAGGAAGGCGAGGACGTCGAGTGTGTTCACGTCGCCGTCGGCATTGAAATCTGCGGGGCAGGTCGGCAGGATCTCCGCCCCGGGGTTGCGGTACAGGAACTCGACCTCCGGATCGCACAGCGCGTCGTTGTAGATCTGCAGATCATCTACCATCCCCGTAAACTGGTTGATGACCCATCCGTACGGCGTCTTCCGGCCGCCGACGACGAAGGGGGCGTCGCTGTCGAAGATCGGAACCGAAACACCGGTATCCTCCACCGGCGCCCCATCCACATAGATCCTCGTGCTGTCCGACGCCTTGTGGACCGCCACGATGTGGTGCCACTGTCCATCGTTCACGATGGTGGTGCCCGTCGCTTCGCCACCGGGGGTGTTCGTGGCGTCGAAGTGGGCGGTATTCGGCATCCCGAAGCCCGATCCGGAGTTGATGGCGATGTGGTAGCCGCCCTCAAACGTGGCCGTGTTCATCCCCGCGACGAAGCCGTAGGCGGCATATCCAGGGTCCGTCCGGACCCAACTGGACAGCGAAAAACTGGTATTACCCAGGAAATGCAGCGCGAAGCCCACCTGCACATAGCCGCCGCCTGGGAAGGCGATGCAGTTGCCATCGATACCCCCGGCGACAAACGCGGCCGGCTCCACGACGAGGGCGTGGTATCGTCCCGCGGAGTCGTACGCGGTGAAGCCAGCGCTTTCATCGAAACGCCAGTGTGCGACCGGCTGGGCGAGCGACGAGGCCGCGAGGCAGGCGATGGACGCCGCTGGAGTGATCCCCGGAGTTCGACGCATGATCCTGCTCCTGTATCAAGGCCGGACGGATGCTGTTGCCGGATGGATCGCCGGCCCGGCAGACCCCGTGGTGACCGATCCGCCGCCAAACGCCGCCACTTCCGGTTGGCAAGGCTGCATGCACCGATCGCGTCTCGCCGCTCCTGGTTTTGTGCGCGGCGAGCGAACGGGGTTTCGGGATATGCCGGACTGCGACCTACATGAGCCCCGATCTCAACACCCGGCCGCCCATGCATTCAGAAACGCAAGGACATCGAGCGTGTTCACGGCGCCATCACCGTTAAAGTCCGCCCTGGGATCGCTCGCGTTCCAAGCGTTGAGAAACGCGAGCACGTCCAGTGTGTTGACGGCGCCATCGTCGTTGAAGTCTGCATCGCACACCGGCGCAGGGGGAATCTGCAGGAAGATGTCGATCAGTGCGGAGTCCCCAAGGTTCCGGCATGCCGCGGCGACATCTGGCCAGCCGTCGCCGTCGAAGTCGGCCACGGCGATACCCTCGGTCTGCCAATCCGTCGTCAGCGTGATCGGGGACGCGAGGGTGCCGTCCCCGTTGTTCATGTAGATCCGTACGTAGTCGCCGTCGAGGTCGGCATAGAGCAGGTCGTCGAATCCATCCCGGTTCAGATCCGCGGCTGCGAGTGACTCGACAAAGCCGCCACCGGTATTGATCGAGGTCCAGGGCTGGAGCGTACCGTCCCCGTGGCCAACCGAGACCGACAGGACCCCCGTGTAGTGCGTGATCGAGGCGGCGTCGGCATGGCCGTCGTGGTTGAAGTCGCCGGTGGCCACGCCGCCGCTCAGCCCCGACGCGACACCCGGACCCGAGCGGAATGTGCCGTCGCCATTGTTGATCATCAGACTCGTGGCGGAGTATGTGCCGAGCACCAGATCGGGCCGGCCATCCTCGTTGAAATCGGCCGAGTCGAGCGCGGTGCAATTGCCGGCGCCGAAGTTCTGCAGGAGCGTGAACCCGCCCAGGCCGTCGCCCAGGAACACCTTCACGCCGCCCGAGACGTTGTTGGCGACCGCGAGATCGAGGTGGGCGTCTCCGTCCAGCCGGAGTGCGACGGCATCGATCGGGAACGAGCCGGCGGTCAGCACGGCCCCCGGGTTCATGCCCGCCGAGCAGTTGTTGTGGTAGACGTGGACCGCGGAGCCCGACCCGCCGCTATCGCAGATGGCGGCGTCGATACACCCGTCTTCGTCGTAGTCGCCGACGGCCGAGGCCCAGGGGTGGTAGTTGGTGGCGAAGGAGTTGTCGCCGAAAGTCCCGTTGCCGTTGTTGAGCAGCAGCGTGACCTCGCCCGGACCGCTGTCGGTGCCGGCGGCGGGGACGAGGATGTCGAGGCCGTCCACGCCGTCGAAGTCCGCGACGCGGAGTTGGTGCGGGCCGGAGCTGGCCGCTTCGTACGATGCCCTCGGGCGGAACTGCACGGACTGGGCGTGGGCCCCGGCCGCACACGTGCCCACGACAGCAAGAAGAGCGCCCGCAACAATCCTGGTCCTTGTCATCCCGATCTCCTTCGCACGACCCGACTGGATCGGGGCATTCACATTGGGCGGCATGGCGCCCCCATCAGATGGGCGTATCCGAACCATCAAGCAAGCACCATGCCCAGCCGGGCGGCGTCTCTGCGCCCCATTCGAGGCCAAAATCCGCCAGATCACTTTCTCCTGCGGCCAAATCTGGCCGCACCGTGCGGACATTCAGCAGCCCGACGCCCAGGCGTTCAGGAACGCGAGGACGTCGAGCGTATTGACCGAACCGTCGCCATCGAAGTCCGCGGACCCATCCGCCGCGGCCCAGGCGTTGAGGTACGCGAGCACGTCGAGCGTGTTGACGGCGCCGTCGCCGTTGAAGTCCGCCGGGCAGGCCGGGGTGGGATTCCAGACGACCATCGTCTCGGGACGCGTCCCCGGGGTCTCGAGAATGTCACCGTTCTGGGTGAGGGTGCCGTCCGGGTTCAGGAGGAACGAGTAGAGCCCGTAGATGCCGTCGACGGAGGTGGACTCGTCGGTTATGAACACGAAGCCGTTCATCTCCACGACGTCGCCGATGGTCCCCTGCAGCCCGACGTCAAAGGAGTACCCGGTCGGCGTGAGGCCGCCGGTGGAAGGATCGATGGCGAAGCTGCGGACGGTTGCATCGGTGCCATGGCCGATGAAGAGGAACTTGCCATCGCTCGTGGGGCACAAGTAGGCGGGCGACTGACCGGGACTTTGGAAGGGGCTCCCCTGCATCGGCGCAATGCCGCCAGCCCCGTCGACATCGAACGCGGGGACCCGGTGGCCGTCGCCGGAGATGCCGCCGCCACCGTAGAGGCGCAACCCACCCGGGGCGAGTTTGACATCGATCGGGTAGATGCTCCCGCTGGAGGAGAGGCCGAGCAGGTCCACCGTGCCGTCGGGGCCGATCCCATACACGCGCACGACGTTGGCCGAGGAGTCGTTGGCATAGAGCAGCCGGTGCGCGAGGTCAGGCTCGAGCGCGGTGATGAACCCGCCGGGGCTCTCCGTGTCGAGCAGGGTCAGCGTGGGGCTCGGATTCTCCTGGTATCGGTAGGTACGGAAGGAACTGGCTCCAAAGACCGAGGAGGTCACGGCGATCACATCGTCGTCCAGCCAATCGATGGCCAGCGGGGAATCGGGGATGCCGAACTCGCCCGTCTTGGTCAGCGAACCGTCGGGTGCGACCGCCAGCACGGTCAGGATCTCGTTTGAGGCGGCGGTCGCGTGGCTCACGGCAAGGCGCGAGCCGTCGGGGCTGACGGCGACATCCGTAGGTCCGTCGGAGACGTCGAGATACCCTACCTGCGCCGGCCGCCCGTCGGTCCGGATCCGGTACGCCACGATCGAGTCGCTGACGTTGTGCACGAGGAAGAGGGTCGGGAAGTCGGTTTGGGCCAGCACCGTGCCCGGGGCGAGAAGGGTGGCGAGATGGGCGAACCGGGCAAGGCTTCCGAATCCCATGTGGATACTCCTCCGAGGGGTGAGACGTCCCACCCTACAACAACGCCCGCGCCGGGGCAATGGTCGTTGCCGGGCGCGGGCGTGAAGGGGTCGAGATTCGTGGGTTGGGCGGCTTGCGCTCCAAAGGTCAGCAGCCGGACACCCAGGCGTTGAGGAATGCGAGGACATCCTGGGTATCAATCGCGCCGTCGAGGTTGTAGTCCGCGTCGGTCCCCGCTCCGGTCCAGGCGTTCAGGAACGCCACGACGTCCCGGCTGTCCACCGCGCCGTCGTGGTTGATGTCGGGTATGGGATGGCGGTTGCCTCGGACCACGTACACCCGATTGCCGCTTCCCGCGGCCGCGATGATCTCGGGAATCCCATCTCCGTCGAGGTCGCCCATCCCGACGGCGTCGAAGCCGAGTTGCTCGTTCGCGCCTCGGTCACTGGTGATGGTGCGCAGCACGGAACCGTTGCATCCACTGAAGATGTAGATGCGTCCAGAGCCGTGCGGGGTGCTGTGGGTGTAGGCCCCCACCGCCAGATCGGCGTAGCCGTCGCCGTCCACATCCCCCGCCCCTCGCCCGCACCCGAGCCCCTCGCCGGGGGCCCCCGCCAAGTCGAACAGGGTCGAGCCGTCGCGGCCCGAAAAGGACATAGATATACGGTGTGCCATCGGCGTTGAAGTCACCGACACCACCGACAAAGAACTGTCCAAAGTTGGTTCCCGTCTCATCGGCGAGCAGTTCGAGCAGGGGCGAACCATCGGCGCCGGAGAAGACCATGCATGAACCGTGGTTGGTGGGCCCGCCCTTCTGTGCGCTGGCGGCATAGTCCGGCACGCCGTCGTTGTCGATATCGCCGACACCGGAGACACCGATGCCGAGCTGATCGCCCGGGGCGGCGCCCTTGTGCACGCGGAGGACTGAGCCGTCGAGCCCGGACACGACATACGCCCGTCCCGCGTTGGTCCCGGAATCGCCGTCGGTCAGCGGGGCCCCGACGAGGAGATCATCACGCCCGTCGCCGTCGACATCGCCGATACCCGCGACTGCACCGCCGAATCCCTCGCGGAGTTCCTCGCCGGTTGCGGTCCATAGGAGCGCTCCGGTTGCTCCGGAGTAGACGAGCACGTTTCCCGCCGAGACGCCACCCTGCGCACCATTCGCCCCGCCCGCGATGTCGTGCACACCGTCCGCATCCACGTCGCCGGCGTCGGCCATCGCGTAGCCAAGGTTGCTCGACGCACTCGGCCCATCGAAGCTGTAGAGGAGCAGGCCGGTGGCGCCGGAATAGACATAGAGGCGGCCCGACTGGTTGCCGCTCGTGGTGGCGAGGCGCGGGGCGCCGGTGATCCAGTCGCCCAACCCGTCGCCGTCGACATCCGCGAGTTCACTCACCGCCCACGCGTAGCCACCGCCCTCCCCGTCGATGAAGTACAACGCCTCGGCGTCCGGCTCGACGAACTGGGCCTGGCACGCGCGGGCCAGTACTCCCGCGGCGATGAGGGCCGCACAACACAGATGCCTCGGCATGCTTCTGCTCCCCGGGGTCGCGCTCGGCGACCCGTATGAGGCAACATACGGGCGGGACTGTCCCGTCACTATCGGAATCTTGCCTTTCCGCGGGCGTCAGCCGACGGAGCGCGCCAGGGCGACCTGGACGATGGCCGCGTGCTCCCGGAGTCGGCTCGGCGGCACGCCGAAGGCCCGGCGGAACGCTTCCGTGAAGTGGCTGTGCGTGCTGTATCCGAGGCGCAGCGCGAGGCCCAGGAGATCGTCCTCGCCGGCGAGCACGCAGGAGGCCGCCTCGCGGAGCCGGAGCTGCCCGAGGTATTGATGGATCGGCATCCCGACCTGCTGCCTGAAGACGCGGCAGAGGTGGCTCGGCGAGAGGAGCACTCGGTCGACGAGCATGTCGAGCGACCAGGGCGCCCCGGGCTCCGTGGCCAACAGCTCTCTAACGCTTTCGGCGATGCGGTGTCGCTCGCGTGCCGTCCCCGGCGAAGGACGACGTGCACATCGCCCGCTCCTCTCGGCCGCGTCGGCGCCGAGCAGACTTCGCACCAGTTCAATCGCGGCCTCTTCAACCTCCAAGGCGCAGAGGATGCGACCGTCTTGGATACATTCCACCAGGGCGCGATGGCGCAGGTAACAGTTCCCCGGGCTTGGCCCGCACGCCCGGTCAAAGGGCGAGCGCGGGTTGTCGAGGGCTGCGGCCCGGAACTCGCCCGCGATCGACGCGGCCATGTCGCCGGTGAGCGCGATCCACACCGCGTCGTCGCCGCGCCGGTGCAGCAGGCCCCGCCGATAGGGCTGGTCCGCGTTATAGTACATCACGACATTCCGGTCGGCGACGACGGGCTCGTGGCCGGCCTGGTGAATCCGGACGGGCACGCTGGGGAACACCACAAGCGTGCCGCCAATCACGTTCTCCCTGTTCCAAAGCGCCTCGCCCGCGGGGCACTCGAAGTGCCCGATGCGGAGAAGCGAGGAGTCAAAGAGGATCCGTTCTCGGGGCATAGGTGCTCCATTGCCGAGCGGGGCCGGCGGCACAGCCGACGCAGGTCCCCGATTCCTCCCTCAACAGCCCGTCGCCCATACATCGGGAAATGACGCGATGTCCGAGGTTCCGATGGCGCCATCCGCATCGAAACCTACCCAGGATTCGGCGTGGGACCAGGCATTTCGGAAACCGAGCATGTCGCGCGTATCCACGGCCCCGTTGCGGGCACGGTCTACGCCGCAGGGCACGAGCGCACTGAGATCACACAGCGAGCGGGTCGGGACGCCATGGCTACCCCAGATAGGCCAAATCGCCCACCATCGCGACGGCGAGGCCCTGGTCGGCGGCGCTCGCCCAACCGAGCAGGCTCGGCCCGGAGTCGGCGGCCGCAACCACGACGCCCGGCGCGTTCGCGCCGCCGACCAGTGCGGGCCGTCGCCGCACGTGGAGCGCGATCGCCGCGGTACAGAAGCGAGCAGCACCCCCGTCTCACAGGGGACGGCGCGGCTGTTGTTCAAGACGGGCTCCCTTACGTCGTAGGTTCCGGTCGCCACGCCCGCCGTATCGAGGCGGGCGGCGTCCATCCCGGATTTTTCTACCCGTCGGCGAGCCTGGGGTTGCCGAGATCTCGCCCCCATCGGCGCCATTCCCGGCGAGCCCCGAGGTCGCGAGAATCGCCGCGGGGCCGATTCCGGCCCTCCTCGGGGGCCCGAGCCCGGGGGCTCAGGATCGGGAGCCTCTGGATCGGAGACCCGCTACTCGAGCGTCAAGCCCTCACCGGGCGCCAGTTCTCGGACGGTCACCCCCCGCGGCACGAACCCGGCGGTGTCCTGGCGGAGCAAGCCAAAGGTCTTGTAATGGACGGGGATGACGATCGGAGCCGCGATGAACTCCGCGGCCCGCGTCGCCAGCTCGGGCCCCATCGTGAAGCGGTCGCCAATGGGCACCATTGCCACATCGGGCTTGTAGATCTCGCCGAGCAGCTTCATGTCGCTGAAGAGGCCGGTGTCGCCGCAGTGGTAGACGGTCTTGCCGCCGAGGTGCACCACCGCGCCCATCGGCTGGCCCAGATACCGGCCGCCAAGCGAGGAGGAATGAAACGCTTGCGTAAACGCCACCCATCCCCACGGGGCGGCGATTCGTCCGCCGGGGTTGCCGGGCTCGGTGTGCTCGATTCCCTGCTCCCGCAGATACTCGTGGATCTCCCACGAACAGAAGACCGTCGCTCCCGTGCGCTTCGCAAGAGGCACCGTGTCGCCGAGGTGGTCGCCGTGACCGTGCGTGAGCACGATCGCCGTCGCCTGCTGGGCGTCGGCCTTGATGCCGGCTTTCTCCGCCAGCGGGTTGCCGGTCAGGAACGGGTCGATCAGGACTCGGGTCTGCTCGTGCTCGACCGCGAAGGCCGAGTGGCCGAGATAGGTGACTTTGACGCTCATGCCAAAGTGTATCGCCGTGCATGGAAGGACGGGAAGGGACGAACCCCACACACCGGGCCCCCAGCCCGCTCAGCTCCGCTCAACCCGGCTGCGCATCGGTCGCCGCTCGCCCGACGATCTCGATCGCCCTCGCCACCTCCGGCCGCGCCGCGTCGGGCGTTGCCAGATCGATCGCTCGTTGGCAGCGGGCAAGCATCCTCGCAAGCGTCTCGACGCCGGCGTCGGGGCGGCTCTCGATATCGCTCAGGTTGTCGTAGACGTCTGCCAGTTTGATCAGCCGGGCGCGCCAGTCGGCGCGGGCGAGGCGCGCGTCATACTCGGGCTCGCGCTCGCGCTCCGGGAGAATCATGTTCTTCGTCAGTGCGCCCACGATTTCCGCCACGACCGGACCGAACTCGTCCTCGATGTCGTCCCGATCCGTCGGCGTATCCTCGATGGTGTCGTGGAGCAGCGCGGCGCAGAGCGCGTCGCGGTCGTCGCACCCGAAGAGATCGCGGACGGTCATCGCCACCCGGTACGGGTGGGCGATATAGGGCGTGCACCCGTCCTTCCGCACCTGGTGCTCGTGGGCTTTGGCCGCGAAGGCCGCCGCACTCTGCCAGAGTGGACGGCCCTCGCTCATGCGCCCTCCGCCCGCCGAACGACCGCGGAGAGTGTGCACTTGGAGGGGTCACCGCCGTGCTCGTCGAAGAGCACCAACTCGTTCACGCCGCCCTCGACCAGCCAGGAGGCGGGGAGCAATTGCTCCGCGTAAGGGCCGACGGCCTTGCCGCCGGTCGTGGCGAAGTACCGCCCGACATGCCGACCGTTGAGATAGATCTGCCCCTTGCTGAGCCCCGCAATGCCCAGGATCACCTGGCGGTCCGGCTCGGGAGAGTCGAACTCGGCCCGGAACCACGCCGGCCCCGTGACCTCCTTGGAGGGCTTCGAGAGCGGGTCGTACGACGCCGAGGTCGGCGGCTCCCACTGCGCGAACGCCCATTCGACCTTCCCGCCAAGCGTGTCCGTGCCTTCCAGCACCGTCACATGCTTGGACAGCGTGGCGAGCAGATCGGCGAGGCCCGCCTCGGCGACACTGTCGGTCGCCACGGCCAGTTCGAGCGTGTTGTTGCCCCGGCTCAGGACCTCGTGCGAGAGCAGGAGCGAGTTGTCCGCACCCGGCTCAAAGAAGTGGATCGGCTTGCCGTTCAGGACGACCAGACCGCGGCACTGCACCTCTTCCATCCGGACGAGGATCGGCGTCTTCTTCCGGTGTATGAACGACCATGAGGCCCGCCTGGGGTGCGTGACATCCCCGGTCCGCACCTCCCAGAGGGGCACACGGAATGAGAGCAACTCGATCGGCGCCGCTTCGACGATCTTCGCCCGCCCCGCCTTGAACGCCGCGAGCTCGTACAGCTCGCCAAAGAGGCCCTTCGCCGGCTTGAGATCGGGGCCCCCGGACGGCCGGCCCAGGTTCTCCGCGAGCGCCACGAGCGTGTGCTGCGCCTTCTTCAGCTGAAGCGTCAGCTCCGCCACGGACCCGGGACCGCGCCCGAGCACACCAACCGACTGGCCGTCCAGGAACAGGTGCAGACGGTCCGCGGCCGCGGGGGCCGCGATACGCACGCGCTTCACGCCCGAGCTGCGGAACTGCAGCCGGTACCATCCATAGCCGTACGGGGCACCGAGGGTTGAGAGGTCCGCGGGGCCGTCGATCGCGGCGAAGCGCGGGCTCTCGCCCGAGGCGTACGACGCGGTGTCGGCCCACTCCCACGCGGCGGAGAGCGCTTTCGTCCCGGGCGTCTTGCCGCGACTCCCCTCGGCGCGACGGGCGGTGCTGACGCCGTCGGTCCCGATGAAGGTGTACTGCCTGCCGCTGGCGGCGGCGATCGGCGCGCCCGAGAGCGTCAGCCCTGTCACACCGATCATGACGCCCTCGTCGGTGATCTGGATGGTATCGAGCTGCTCCTCGTTGGCGACGACCAGGCACACGCCCTCGTGCTGGAGTACCTCGGGGTTCTTCCCCGTCGGGACGCCCACCTCGAGCGGCGAGCCGTTGACGCTGACCACGCCCCGCGACCCGGCCGGCCCGAAGCACACGAAGACACCACCCACCGCGGCGAACGCGCTGAGCGAGCAGTAGTCGAGCTGGCTGCGCCCCGCGAGAAGCACGTCGAAGAGGCACCACGCGGTTCCGGAGGTTCCGATGGGGACTTCGAGGGTCGAGCCGTCGCGCAGCACCAGCGTGGCCGGTGTCGGGGGCTTGCCGCGCTTGCCGACCTTGCCGAACACAAACACGACCGAGCCCTGCGAGCCTCTCGCGGGCACCACCGTGGGGCCATCCTCGCCCGCGCTGGGCGCCAACACCGGGGGCCGGTCCTCGGGGTCGAGATGGGCGAGCACGCGCCCGAACCGGCTCGCGAACATCGTGATCCGGCGCAACACCCCGAGCGCCTCACGCCCCTCGCCGTCGGCTGCGATCAACGCCCCGTGGTCCTGACGCGTCGTGAGGAAGAGCTCGGGCGACTGCGCCGAGCGGCCCGCCGAGAATCCGAAGTTGTGACCGCCGGCGAACGGATTGAGCACAAACTGCGAGACGCCGGCCAGCGCCTCGGCCGCCGAACGCAGCATCGCCTCCGGGCTCGCAACCGCCGGCTCGGGCTGGCCCCAGGCGGTCGCCTGGCCGAGGCGGAGATCGACGACCAGCCGCGGCTGGCGTGGGGCGATCTCCGCGAGCTGGCGCGAGATCGCCAAGAGATCGTCGGCGCCGGACCAGCACTCGATCTCGCCCTCGACGGACTGCCAGAGCCCGTTGGCATTCAGCACCGGCACGGTGATCCCCGACTCGCGGATGTAGCGGAGCAATTCGCCGAGGTAGCTCTGGGCCAGCGCGTCGTTTCCGCAGGTCCAGCCGTGCTCGCTCTGCACCAGCAGGATGGGCCCGCCCCGGCCGGGGCTGCTCACCTGCAGGTCCTTGACCTGTCCGGCGACAGCGCTGATGAATCGCGAGCAGGCCTCGAGGAACGGGGCGCTCGCCGTCCTGGGCTCCACCCCGGTCTGGGTGACGAGCCACGCAGGGATGCCGCCGGCGTCATACCCTGAGCCGATGAAGGGCCCGACCCGTAGGATCGCGTGCATCCCGGCGTCGCCCACCAGGCGCATGAAATGACGAAGGTCGTTGTCGCCCGTAAAGTCGAATTGCCCCGGGCGGGCCTCGTGGCGGCTCCACACGACCGGCGTCTCGATCGCGTTCAGACCGGCCTGCCGCGCCAGCGCGATGCGGCCCGCCCATTCCTCGCGGGGCAGGCGCGCATAGTGCACCGAGCCACCCACGATCCACACGCGACGCCCATCCAGCATGAAACTCCGACCGTCGTAGGTCACCGATGCCATAGAAGCTCCGTCAGGAGTATGTTCGGAACTTGCACGAAGGACGCCGCGCCGGACGATGGCCCAGGGGCCCCGGGACGGGAACAGAGAGGATAGGAGTGGGTCTATCAAACCGCAACGAACAGCCGCCTGCCGCGGTACGCTCTCCCTCAGAAAGCTCTCTCAATGACCAAACAAATTGCGACTATTCGTAAAAACACGCAGGTCACCCCCTCCTCCCCGCAGCGCGGGGTACGGTTTCGATCGGTCTTTGGGTGGATATCGATCGTCGTGTTCGGTGGCGCGGCCGTCCTGCAGGGCTGCGGCTCGGGCATGGATGCTATTGACCGTCGGCTGGAGAAAGTCCTGGGTCAGTCCACGGCCCGGACCGGGATCGAGGCTGTTCCCAAGATCACGCCGAGCGTGCAGCCGGCGCGCGACCCGGACATGTACGACGGCAAACCCAACACCACGAACCCGGTCGTGGCACAACTCTCGTTCGAGCCACTCGACCGCGGCGAGCCCGGCACCCCCGCCGTGGTTGAGGGGCTCAACGCGCGCCTCAGCGCCTACGCCAGGGCGGCGGTCGGCCTCGACGCTCCGAATGCGATCGACCTCTCGCTCTCCAGCGCGCTCCGGCTCAGCCAGCAGCAGGGCGATGAGTACCTGAGCGCCGAGGAGGACTACATCGTCTCGGCCATCCGCCTGCTCATCGAACGCCACCGCTGGGGCCCCCGGCTCTTCGCCGATTCGACTGTCACTTTCGACGGGCAGGGCGACCAGGGCAGCTTCGACAACGCCATGAACGTGGTGAATTCCCTGCGGGCCACCCAGCAGCTCCCCTACGGAGGTCAGGCCGAGGCGCGTTGGGTCTGGAATGCCACCGAGCAGCTCCGCTCGAGTGTCAGCGGCCAGTACCGCGACTCCTCCAGTCTCATCCTCGATGCGAACATCCCGCTCCTCCGAGGCGCGGGCATGGTCGCTCGGGAGAGTCTCATCCAGTCCGAGCGCGATCTGGTCTACGCGGCCCGCGACTTCGAGAGTTTCCGCCGTACCTATTTCGTCGGTATTGCACAGGACTACTTCCGGCTGCTCCAGAACATCAACGAGCTCCGCAACCGCATCGCCAACCTCAAGAGCCTGGGCCGGTACGTCTCCGAGCAGGAGGCCCTATACAGCGCCGGGCGCATCAGCCAATTCAAAGTGAACGAGGCCCGGAACGACCTGGTCAGCGCCATGAGCACGCTGGCCAGCTCCCGGGAGCAATACACGCTCGCGCTCGACCGCTTCAAGCTCCGGGTGGGCATCCACGCCGACCAGCCGGTCCGCCTCGTTGGCGCCACCATCAACGTCAGCGAGCCATCGACCACGCTCGACGAGGCGGCCAAGTCTGCGGCTGGAGTACCGCCTCGACCTCCAGAACCGCCGCGACCAGCTCATCGATACGCGCCGCGGAGTCCTCAACGCCCGGAACCAGCTGCTGCCGGACCTGAACCTCTCCGGCCAGGTCGACATCCCCACCGACCCGCGTGAACGCCAGGGCGGCCTGGCGATCGATCCCGACGAGGCGTCGTGGGAGGCCGGGCTGCTGTTCAGCCTCCCGCTCGATCGGCGCATCGAGCGCCTGCAGCTCCGGCAGGCGCTGATCCAGCTCCAGCAGGCGGAGCGGTCGCTCAGCCAGTTCATCGACCAGGTCGTGCTCGATGTCCGACGCCGCGTCCGCGAGATCGATCTGGCGCGATTCCGACTCGAGCTCGCCGAGGCCCAGGTTGTCCTCGCCGAACGGAGCATCGAGGAACAGAATCTCAAGCCGGGCGAGACCACGACGCGCGACCGCCTGCAGGCGGAGCAGAACCTTCTCAATGCCCGCAACAACCGCGATGCCGCGCTCACCGATCTGCGAGTCTCGATCCTCAATTACCTCGACGCCGCGGGCCAGCTCCGAGTCTCGCCGGACGGTCGCATGGAGCCCATCCCAGGCATGACCGTGCAGATCGACAACGAGCCCATCAACTTCAATGACCTTTTCGATGAAGACAACAGCTTGAATCCCAGCGACGCGCCCGAGGCTGTACCGAGCGATGTAGACCCGGCGCAGGGATAACGGCACGCTCGCCGGACCCCCGGTCGGTTCGGCTCAGGGCTTCGGACGCTCGGGGATCGCCGCGTCCAGTTCGCGGATCTGCGCCTCGATCTCTTGCAGGCGTGCCCCGAGCTGATTCAGCCGCTGCTGGGCCTGGGCCAGCGCGATCCCCTCGACGCCGGCCACCTCGAGCTGGTGCTGCACCGCGGCAATCCGCGAGATTGTTTCGTTCCGCTGCTGCCGAAGGGCCGCCAGTTGCACGAGCGGGTCGCCGCTGGGACCCATGATCGCGTCGCGTCGGGCCGCCTCCACCGAAGCGAGTTCACGGGGCGAGAGATCCTGAGACTCGCGGGGCTGCCCCCCGAGCACCAGGCCTCGCGGCGCGTCGCCCGCGTCGAAAACCCGCTCCCACCCAGGTGAGCCCCGCGGCGCCTGGTACTCGGGCATCGTCTCCACATCCGGGACCGGCACGATCGAGTCGGGCGGCGTCGCTCCGGACGATCTGGAGCGGCGCAGCGACCACGCGGCCAGCAGATCACCTGGAAGCGGCGACATCGGGCTCGACAGCTGGGAGAAGCTCCCCAGACTGAACGAAACCTCCGACCGCTCGCCTCCCCGCACGATCTCCATCACCATCGTCCCACCGGGGTCGCGGCTGAGGATCGCCGCCTTGAGGGCGCGTTGCGAGTAGATCGGCTGCCCGTCCGCGGCGACGATGAGGTCCCCCGGCAGCAGCACCCTCGCCGCATCGAATCCCACCACCGTGTCGGTGATCCGCTGCCCGCCAGATTCCGAGGGAGCGAACTGGATGCCCACGGCCGCCCAGGGGCCACGCGCAAACGCCGACAGCGCGACCTGCTCCAGCCTCAGACGCTGCTCGGCCCCCAGTCCTTCGCGCTCGAGCAGCGCCTCGGCCTGCGGCAGCGTCAGGTCGTTCCGCCGGAAGAGATCGATCGTCGCCTGCTCACGCACCGTGAACGAATCGGCTCCCAGACGCTTGATCAGTTCCTCCACGGGCGTCTGAGTGTCGGGCAACGAGTCGGGCCGGATCACCTGCGCCGAGCCCACGCCGCCCCACAGCGACACCGCCACCAATGGGACGAGCCGACAAAGCAAGGTCTGAATCCGGTCTGCCATAGCTCCCCAGTGTTTCAGGTCGGGCGGCCCGCGTCAACGCCCGCGCGCGGACTTGGTCGCCAGCCTCGCCAGAGCCTCGGAGTGCTGGAGCAGCCACCGGGTCTTCCGCACGGTCATCCGGACGAATGGGGCCGCCTCGCGCCCCGCGAACGTGCCCGTGTTGGCGACCGGGCCGGCCAACTCAGCGATCAACGCCTCGGCCATCAAGGCGGCCAAGGCGTCGAGCCCCGCAGGCCCCGGACGATACCCGGCCACGAAGGCCGCGAACCGGTTGGCATCGAGCGCATCGGGCCATGCGTCGGGGTCGAGCCCCACCCTGGCCATCGAGAACTGCATCACGCCGGCGGCCAAGTCGTGGAGCACCGGCCCCATCCGCGCCCCGTCGAAGTCGACCACGGCGACGACGCGCCCGGCACGGAAGACCATGTTGCCGGGGTGCCAATCGCCGTGGAGGAGTTGGACCGCCGTGCCCTGGGCGGGTACGGCCGAAGCCTCGGCCGCCGCACGCTGGTAGAGCTTCCAGAGTTCCCTGGACTCGGCCGGCGCCACGCCGCTCGCGAGGACGCGTTCCAGCCGCCGACGGACCAGCCCGTCGTCGTGGAAGCTCCACACGGGCACGGGCCACCGCGAGACGTATTCGCGCGCCAGGCCATGCAGCGAGCACAGCAGCGCCCCGGCGTGGCGGCAGGGTTCCGGCGTGCGATCAAACGTCTCGCCTTCGACAAACTCGAACAGCTCGTACACACGGTCACGGAGCTGCACCATGGAATTGTTGCCCACCCGCGTGCCGATGAGGCGCGGGGCGGGGAAGCCCCGCGAGGCGAGGTCGAGCTGCAGATCGTGGCAGAACGCCACGCGGTAGGGGTCGTCCTTGCCCCTCGCACGGCGTTTGAGGAGGTACCGGCCCGTCGAGGTGTCCAGCACCACCTTTGGCGCACGGCGCGAGCCGCGCGGGTAATCCAGGACCCGCACGATCTCTCCCACATCATAATGGGCGCACACGCTCGCGAGCTCGCCCAGATCAAACGTGGACGCCCCGGTCGGTGAAGCGGCGCCGGCTTGCTCCTGCGGGGTGGTCATTGCTTCGTCGGGGCCTTACTCGACGTTCTGCACCTGTTCCTTGATCCGGTCGATCGCCCCCTTGACCTCCACGATCAGGCGGCTGATCAGGCTGTCGGGGCTCTTGCTGGCGATGGTATTGGCCTCGCGCAGCATCTCCTGGGCCAGAAAGTCGAGCGTCCGCCCCACGGGCACATCCTCGGGGCCGTTGACCAGGTCGCTGAACTGCTCGATGTGCCCACCGAGGCGGCTGACCTCCTCGGCGATATCGGTCTTCTCGGCGTACACCGCGATTTCGCGGATGAGTTCGACCGGCTCCACCGCCAGCTGTGCCTCTCGGAGCATCTGTTCCATCCGCAGGCGGAGCCGTGTCTCGTATTCCCCGATGACCCGCGGCGCCTGCACTTTGATCTTGGTGAGGCGGTCGGCGATCAGGTCGCGGTGGGCAGTCAACTCCTCCAGCAGCAGCGCCCCCTCGCGACGGCGCATCGACACCATGTGGTCGCAGGCCGCCCCGACCAACTCCAGCAGCACGGCGCGGGCCTCGTGCAGGCGCGCCTCGTCATCCGACGGCTGCTGCAGCACACCGGGCAGCACCAGCAACGCCGCCAGATCGATCGGGACGTTCCCAGAACTCACCGCAGCGGACTGCCGGAGTTGCTCCACATACCGGTCCAGGGCCTGATGGTTCACCTCCAGGGCCGCGGAGGCCGACGTGTCGGCGAACGAGGCGAGCAGCGTGACGCTGCCCCGGGTGATCCGACGCCGCAGCGCCGCCTCCAACTCCGCCTCGAGCACCTGGAGCTTCTCGGGCAGGCGGATCGAGGCCTTGAAGTACTTGTTGTTGAGCGAGCGGAGCTCGACCGCGTAGTGCACGCCGTCCACGTGCCGGGTCGATTCGCCAAAGCCGGTCATGCTGCGGATCACGCGCGGGGACTCCCTTGCCTGTGCGCCCGCCCAGACTAGCGGCCGCCGCCCTCGCCCGCGCCGCCGTCCGCGGGCGCGTCGGGTGCGTCCGTCGGTGCACCGGCGGGCGCCGAATCTCCGGCAGGAACCTGATCCCCAGCGGGCGCGGTCTCGCCCGACGGCGACTGGCCGCCGGCCGGGGTCTCTCCCGTCGCCGGGGTAGCTCCGTCCGCCGAGCCCTCGGCCGGCGCGGCGCCCCCTGTCGGTGGCGGAGCCTGCTCGGTCGACGTGGCCTGCGGCCTCGCGGAGCCTGGCCCCGGGGGCTGCATCACCCACACCAGACCCACCGCCACCACAAGCCAAAGCACAAAGAATGAGATCGTCGCGATCGTGAGCGCGTCGCCGGTCCGCGCGCCGAAGGCCGTCTCCCCGGAGCCGGCGCCCGCGCCGAAGGCGCCCGAGAGCCCGCCGCCCTGCGGCCGCTGGATCAGCACCGTGAGAATCAGCAGGATCGAGCAGAACAGAAAGCCCACGCTGAGCAGGCCGATCACCCACGTCGCGGCGCCGAGGGTCAACATGCCAAGGGTCGAATCCATGAGGCTCAAAACTCCAGGGTCTGGACCGCCCCGGGGGCGTCGGACCTGATTCGGAACCGCCCCGGAGCAATTCCCCAGGGGTCGGGCCCAAGTCTAGGCGTCAGTCGCGTCCGCCTCGGTGCCCGGTCGGCGACCCAAACCGGCCCCAAGCGGACTCCCGGGCCCTCCCGCCTCGGCTCGCCGGGCCGCCTGAAGCTGGGGCGATACCCAGACGGGCCCGCCCCACCGACCGAGCTCAGCCGCGCATCCTCGGGCGGGCTCACCCGCCCCGGGCCGCTGCGGCGGCGATGATCGGGAGGAACTCCGCCGCCTGGAGCGAGGCCCCGCCCACCAGCCCGCCGTCGATATCTGGCTGGGCAAGGAGTTCCGAAGCGTTGGAGGCCTTGAGCGAGCCGCCATAGAGAATCCGCGTCGCCCCGGCGACTGCGGGGGCATAGAGCGATCCGAGGAGCACTCGGATCTTGCGGTGGACGTCCTGGGCGTCGACGGCCGTGGCCACCCGCCCGGTCCCGATCGCCCACACCGGCTCGTACGCGATGGTCAGGCGGGCCATCTGCTCAGACGGCACGCCGGCGAGCCCCGCCCGCAACTGCCGCTCGTTGACATCGTCGGTCTTGCCCGCCTCTCGTTCCTCGAGCAGCTCGCCGATACAGAGCACGCATTCCAGCCCCGCCGCCAGCACGGCCTTGGTCTTGGCGTTCACGATCGCATCGGTCTCGCCGAGAACATGCCGCCGCTCGGAGTGTCCGGTGAGCACCACCGCGACCCCACAGTCCTGGAGCATGCCGATCGAGACCTCGCCTGTAAAGGCGCCGCTGGGCTGGAAGTAGCAGTCTTGTGCGCCGAGCTTCACGCCGGAATCCCGGGCGCCGAGCGCCTCTCCGACCGCCAGGAGGAACGGGAACGGCGGGAAGACGGCCACCTCGCACCCTCGGTGCTGGGCCGCCCCGCTGGCGACCTCGCGGGCCAGCGCCGGCCCCGACTCCCGGCCCGTGTTCATCTTCCAGTTGCCGCCGACATAGGGCTTCCGCGTGCTCATCGTGCTGCTCCGATCTCGGGGGCGCGTCGGGCCGAGTGGTCAAACCATAGGTCCGGTCTGCGGCGGGGCCTCTCGGTCCCGGTAGACTCCCGCCGTGCCATCCGCCGAATCCATCCCGGAAGTCTCGAAGCACGAATTGGATACGGCCCGGATGGAGCTGCTCCGCAAACGCGTGTCGACATTCGGCACCGCGCTGGGTGCGCTCGTGCTCGCCCTCGCGGGCGTGCAGGCGGGATTCGCCTTCGGTGTTTTGCACCTCGAGCCCAAGGACAAGCCGCTCCTGCGCGTCGCGTTGAGTGCTGGCCTCGGCGTGATGCTCATCGTGCTGCTGCGCCGACGGCGCGCCAAGCACACCCGCCTGAGCCTCCGCGCGCTCGTGTTCCGCACCAATTGGCTCGTCATCATGGCCGTGTTCAGCCAGGTCCAAGGGGCGACGGTCATCGCCCGCGGTATCACCGAAATCCTCCGCCCGCTGGGCTACGACGGCAATCTCGGCCCCATGCTCCCGCTCGTCGCGTTTCTCGCCTGCGTCCATACCGCGGCTGCCATCATCGTGCCCTGGACAATTCTCGAGGCGTCGATCGCGCCATTGACCCTGGCGGTGTTCAGCCTCGGAGCGTCTCTGCTGGCGGGGGGCGACTCGCCCGGCTTCCGAGCCGCCGGGTTCCTCCTCAACCTCGCCGCCGGTCTCCCCGGCATCGCCATCACCGTCGCGCGCTCCGGTGCGCTGCGCGAGATGCTCGCACTCCGCCTCATCGGCGACCGCTACGCCGAGGTGTCGCGTGAACTCTCCACGGCCCGAAGGATCCACGAGAAGCTCTTCCCCGCCCCCCTCGAGCACGGGCCGATCCGCATGCTCTACCGCTACGAGCCGATGCGGCAGATCGGCGGGGACTACCTCGACGCCGTGCGCCACGCCGATGGCTCGCTTTCGATCGCGATGGTCGACGTCACCGGGCACGGCATCAGTGCGGCCCTGGCCGTCAACCGGCTCCACGGGGAACTCAAGCGGCTCTACGCCCAAGGGGAGGATGCCAGCCCCTCGCGCGTCGTGGGCGCCCTGAATGAGTACGTGTGCCTCACGCTCGCCGACGAGGAGGTCTTCGCCACCGCCGCCGCGATCCGACTCGAGCCCGGCGGACGTTTCGAGATCGCGATCGCCGGCCACCCGCCCGCGCTGCTCCGGCGCAAGGACCGGTCGGTCGAACGGATCGATTCGACCGCGATGATGCTCGGCGTCCTCGGCCCGCCCGCCTACGAAGCCGGATCGGTGGACGGGCGGCTCGAGCCCGGCGATACGCTCTTGCTGTACACCGACGGGGCCATGGAGTGCCACGACGCCCGCGGCAGGCAGCTCGGGATCGTCGGTCTCCAGGCCGCCATCGCCGACGCCGACCCGACGCCCTCCGGCGCGCTCCACGCGGTGTTCCGGTCGGTCGAGGCGCACCGCGACGGCCCGCCGGAGGACGACACGCTCGTGGTAGCCCTCGCCATCGCCAACCCCTGAGTTGCTACGCCGCCTCGGGCCAGAGGACGTCGGCTCGTTCGGCGCGGCCCGAGGGGGACCCGTACACGACGGCCCATTGCGTGGCCATGGGCGGGAACACCGCCTCTTGCCACTTGAGCGAGTAGGCCGAGTCGAACCGGCGGTCGATCTCCGCCAGGGCGTCGGCAAAGCCGATCGCCGAGTCGTTCACGCCCAGGTATTGTCCGGCCCTCATGTCCCTCGTGCGCAGGCCGAAGCAGAGCGGCTGGCCCGAGGAGCACTCATCCTTCCAGATCGCCACCTCGACCACGTCCGCCCAAAACACGCGCCACGCCTCGCGCCCTCCGAAGCTCACGGCGATCTCTTCGCCCGCGAGCAGAATCCGCGGGTTGAAGTCTGCCAGGCTGTTCAAGGATTGCTCGTCCATATCACGTTTTCTCCGCCAGTAGAGCGCTCACGCCCGAGCCCGACGGGGCTTCGGATTGAGCAGCACCGCCATCACCATGCCGGCCAGGAGCCAGCCCACCACCGTTTCCCCCAGCAGCATCGTGGTCCGATGCAAAGAGAACTCCGTCCAGGCCCCCGCGGGCACAGACGTCGCGAGTGCCGCGAAGCAGCCCAGCAGCACCGAGAAGAGCACCCGCTCCGCGAACGGCCGCTTCGCCCCTCCAAACCACGTCATCAGCAGCGCCGCAACGCCTGCGGCGCCGCAGGCGGCCATGAGACTCTGTCCGATCGAGGTGTAGTCGATCGCGCCCCGGGGCTCGGGGGCCGCGCCGCTCCGGGGCGCCGGATTCGCGGCCGGGCCCGCGTTCGCCGCCGACGGCCCGAAGGGCAACTCGATGGAGGCCACACGCGTTCGCAACAGTTCGACTGTGGCCGCGCTGCCCTCTGAGAGGGGCCTGGCGTCGTCCTCCGGTCCCACAACGCTGAAGACGACGCTCCAGAGGAAGAGCACCAAGCCTCCGATCAAGCCCGCAGCCATCATGCGTACCATGCTCGCCTCCTCGGCAATCCCTACTTCCTTCCAGCTTCTGATACGGGAGGAGTGTCGCCCGCCCAATTGCCGGATTGGCCGGCTTCCCGCGGAGCACCCAGGCCGCGCGACCCGCACAGACCGCGGGACCAGACCCCGGCGCGCCCGCCGAGACCCGGGGGAACCGCCCCGATCGGCCGACCCGCGACCTGCTACCTTCCACCCTCACGCCCGGAGCATCCTGAGTGGCCCTTCGTCCGAACCAAGCCCGGCGTTCGCTCGGCGCTCCCGCCGCCGTGGCCGGCCTGCTGGTCGGCCTCACCCAACTCCAGGGCCCCGCTGTCGCCCAGCCCGCGCCGCCGGCCGCCTCGCTCGCCCAGGCCCTCGCCGAGATCCCACCACGGATCGATGGGCTCCTCGACGAGCCCGCCTGGGCCGATGCCCCGATCTTGGACGCCTTCACCCAGGTCGACCCCGTGAACGGCGCTCAGCCCACCGAGCGCACCGAGGTCCGGCTGCTCTACGACGCCGACACGCTCTACATCGGCGTCCGCTGTCTGGACGGCGAGCCCGGCGCGATCGTCGCCCGCTCCATGGCCCGCGACGCCGACCACGCCACCGACGACCGCATCACCCTGGCGATCGACACCTTCCGGGATCGACGCAACGGGTACGTGTTCGTGGTGAGTGCCGCGGGCGGAAAGCGAGACGGCCTGGTCGAGGCGTCCCGGGTCCGCTGGGACTGGGATGGGCTCTGGGACGCCCGCGCCCGCGTCGACGACCGGGGCTGGACCGCGGAGATCGCGATCCCCGCCAAGACGCTCTCCTTCGACCCCGCGGGCTCCACCTGGGGATTCAACCTCGAACGCTACATCAAGCGCAAGAGCGAGCTCGACCGGTGGGCGTCGCCCTCCCGAGACGCCGCCGTCACCAAGATGAGCGACGCCGGCGAACTCACAGAACTCGCCCGCCTGCGCCAGGGACTCGGCCTCACCGTCAAGCCGTTCTTCACCGGCAAGCTCGATCTCGACAGTCGGGATCTCAAGATCGAGCCCGGCCTCGACGTCTTCTACAAGATCGACCCCTCCACCACCGCCGCCCTCACGATCAACACGGACTTCGCCGAGGCCGAGGTCGATGAGCGACGCGTCAACTTGACCCGCTTCCCCCTGTTCTACCCCGAGAAGCGGGACTTCTTCCTCGAGGACTCCGGCATCTTCGAGTTCGGGGGGATCAACCAGTCGCCGCGGCCCTACTTCTCGCGCCGGATCGGCATCGTGCGGGGCGAGCAGGAGGACCTCCTCGCCGGGATGCGCCTCACCGGCCGCCAGGGCGCGCTGCGGTTCGGCCTGCTCGATGTCCAGATGAAGGACGATGATGTGCTCGGCGCGAAGAACCTCGGCGTTCTCCGGTTCAAGCACGACGTCGGCGAGCAGGGATCGATCGGCATCATCGCCACCAACGGAGACCCCGGCAATCGCGGGGCCAACCAGCTCGTCGGACTCGACGCCTCGCTCCTCGACACCGAGGCCCTGGGCGGGCGCGTCTCCGCCGACGCCTGGATCATGGCTACCCACGACGACCCCGCCGGCGTTCCGGCCGAGAACGACGATCCGTTCGCCCTAGGGGGCCGCGTCAACTACAACGCGGACCCCTGGTCCGGGTTCCTCTTCGCCGACCACGTGGGCCACGATTTCCGTCCCGCTCTGGGCTTCGTCCAGAGGCCCGGTCGCCGCGAGTTCGACGCCCGCCTCGCCTACACCTGGCGCCCGGAGACGCACGACTGGATCCGATCGGTCGCCTTCACCGCCTTCGGCAGCGCCTACACGACCTTCGCCAACGACATCGAGAGCGCGGACCTTGAGATCCCAACCATCACACTGACCACGAACAGCGCCGACTCGGTCTTTGCCGGCGCGCTGGTCAGCCGCGAGGTGCTGGATGAGCCCTTCGAGATCGTCCGCGGCGTCACCATCCCCACGGGCGAGTACGACGACGCGGGCTGGCACGCGGGATTCAATACCGCGGACGCCCGCTGGCTGGCGCTCAGCGGCGAGTACGCCGACCGGGGTTCTACCACGGCGCACGGCGCGACCTCACCGGCGCGGTGACCTTCCGGCCCAACGCGTCGATCGCGCTCTCTGCCGAGTACGAACTCAACGACGTCTCGCTCGAGGTCGGCGAGTTCACCGTTCGAACCGCCCGCACCCGGGCGACATTCCAGTTCAGCCCCGAACTCGCCTGGGACACCACCGTCCAGTGGGACAACCAGTCCGATCAGGCCGGCCTCAACAGCCGCGTCCGCTACGAGTTCCGGCCGGGCCAGGAGATCTTCGTGGTCTACAACGAGGGCTTCAGCGTGGTGGACAACGAATTCGAGTCGCTCTCGCGTGAACTCACCCTCAAGCTCGGCCTGACTTTCCGCTTCTGACACCAGGGGCGGTGCGGCCGGCCGGGCGGTCTGCTATCGCTCCGCGAGGGCCAGGCGGCACATCATCTCGACACCCGTCGGGATCGCGTCGTCGTTGAAATCGAACTCGGCCTGGTGCAGCTTGGGCGTCGTGGCGGCGTCCTGCCCCGTCGGGAGCAACCCCAGCATGAAGAAGCACGCCGGCACATGGCGCCCGTAGTAGCTGAAGTCCTCGCCCCCGAGCGACGGATGCTCCACCACCGAGACCCGCGAATCCCCGAGCGCCGCCCGGGCCACACCGAAGAAGTGCTCGGTCAGCGCGGCGTCGTTCTGCGTCACCGGGTAGCCCTCTTCCCAATCGATCTCGGCCCGACATCCGAAGGCGCCCGCCGTGTGCTCCACCACCTTGTAGAACCGCTCCCGCGCGTGCCGGCGCGTCTCGGCCCGCAGCGTCCGAACCGTCCCGATCAGCTCGACGCAGGTCGGGATCACGTTGTTGGCCGTTCCCCCGCCGATCCGCCCCACCGTCACGACCACCGAATCGGTCGGGCCGACATTCCGGGAGGCGATCGTCTGGAGGGCGGTGACGACGTGCGCCGCCGCCACGATCGGGTCATTGGAGAGATGCGGGTAGGCGGCGTGTCCGCCGGTGCCCCGGACGCGCACCACGAAGTCGTCCGTCGCCGCCAGCAGAGGCCCGGGCCGCGTCGCGACGGTGCCCACCGGCACGTTGGGCCAGCCGTGCAGGCCGAATATCCGGCCCACCGGCGCCCCGAGACCGCCGCCCTCGTCGCCGAGCAGGCAGCCGTCGTCGCACATGCGTTCGCCCCCCGCCCCGCCCTCCTCGGCCGGCTGGAATACAAAGGTCACGGGGTTCGGCCGCCGCTCGAGCTTGCTCAGCACCCGCGCCGCCCCGAGCAGGATCGTGGTGTGCCCGTCGTGCCCGCACGCGTGCATCACGCCGGGGTTCTCCGACGCATAGGGCCGCCCCGTGCATTCGGAGATCGGGAGCGCGTCCATATCAGCCCGGAGCGCGACCGCCCCGCGACCCGCAATGGCGCTGGCGAGGTCGCCGGTTGTCGCGGGCAGGTGCGCCACCACGCCGGTGCCCCGGGCGAGCCCGGCCTTGTACGCGATTCCCAGCGCCTCCAGTTCCTCGCAGACGCGGGCGCTCGTCCGCCGCTCCTCGTAGCTCAGCTCGGGGTGGCGGTGCAGGTCGTGCCGGAACGCCACGAGTTCGGGCAATTCGAGGGCGACGGCGTCGGCGAGAGAGCAGGTTCCCATCATGGGCGGATGGTAGCGCCGGAGCCGGTTTAGATCCGGTCAGGCCGCCCGCGCCGACCCCGCCTCCGGAGTCGCCATCGACGACTCGGCCCCCCCGTGCATTCTCCGACGGACGCCGTCGAATTCGGGCTCGATGTCCAGGAAGGCGTCCACGATCTCAGGGTCAAAGTGCGAGCCCCGACCCCCGAGGATGATCGACCTGGCCTCGTCGTGGCTCATGGCCGCCTTGTAGACGCGCCGGCTGGTCAGCGCGTCGTACACATCCGCCAGCGCAACGATGCGCGCGGGCAGGGCAATCCCCTCACCACATACGCCCGCCGGATAGCCAGTGCCGTCCCACCGTTCGTGGTGCTCGAGGGCGATCTCGATCGCCGTGTCCAGCAGTTCGTCCTCCCCCAGGCGACCCCGAATGGCCGCGAGCGTCTCCGCGCCGATCGTTGTGTGCGTCTGCATCCGCACCCGCTCTTCCGGGGTCAGCCGCGCCGGCTTGAGCAGGATTTCGTCCGGCACGCCGACCTTGCCGATGTCGTGCATGCTCGACGCCAAGCGCACGCGCTCCACCCAGGCCTCGTCGATCTCGGGCCGACGCTCCGCCAGCTTGCTCGCCAGCATGCCGCTATAGGCGCTGATCCGGTCCAGATGCAGCCCCGTCTCGCCATCGCGGCAGTCGGCAAGCTTGGCCAGCCCCATGATCAGCGCGTCCCTCGCGGCCAGGTTCTCCTGTGTCCGACGTTCGACCTCGTGCTCGAGCCCACGGTTGATCCGCTCCAGAACTCCGTCGTACCGGCGCATGACCCAGAGCGTCGCGAGCGCCGTCAGACTGAGCACCACAACCCCCGCCGCCGCGGCTACCGCGCCCATCACGAGCGTGGCCCTCGACGAAAGGTGTGCCAAGCCCGACTCTGGCTGGCGGACCACCAGCCTCGCCCGGAGCTCGGGGATGTACCGCGTCGCGAGGTACTCTGTTTCATCCAGGCTGGAGCGCAGCGTGCCCGTCATCGTCTCGTCGCGAGGCGCGTCCTGGAGAAGGATGTTGGGGCCGTGATCGCTCGGGGTTATCGCCATGTGCCCGAGCATGCTCCCTCGCAGCGACGGCTCGGACGATAGCCGCGGATCGCACAAGATCCGGCCCTCTTCGTCGAGCAGCGAGACATACCCATCCCCCGGGAGACGGAGTTGCTCGATCAGCCCCTGCACCCGCGGCCAACTCTCGCCATCCAATGGACCGGACACGTCGCGCACGAGCTGGCCCGAGAACCACCTCGCGATCCCCGAGTTTCCCGCGAGGACGAGCCCCTGGACCGCGTGTACCGTCGCGGCCCGCAGGTGCACGTAGATCGCCACGCCCCCGCCGAGCAGCGCAAGCCCCTGCAAGCCCAGGATCATCGCCACGGCCGATCGCCGAGACCGGATCCGAAACGACAAGCCGCCCGCTCTGTGCGCTCGCTGACCCACAACCCCTCGATCGGCACGTGGGCCCGCGGGGAGCACCCGTCGAGCATGAGCGGGCTATCCCTACAGCCGCGCCCGACGCGCACGCGCCCCAGCCCGCGCAAACCCCACCGGAGCCTCTCGTTATGCGGTCCGGGCTGCCCGCAGATGGACCCGGCCAGCCCATCTAGGCCCCGAGAACCTCGTCGCAGGCCGCCATCGCGGCCTCTTCGACCGCCGATACTCCTGCCAGATCGGGCGCCCACCCCCCCGGCACCGAGAACTCTGCTTCCACCTCCGCGAACGGCCCGTGCCGCGCCGGAAGGTTGTGCGAGTCGCTCAGCGCGAGCATCTCCTCCGCCGGCCCCTCCAGCAGGAACTGGATCAGTGCCCCCGCCTGCGCCCCATTGGGTCCGCCCTTGACCCTCGCCACCGTGTTGGGCAGCAGCATGGGTCCGAAACTCGGCCAGGGCGAGTCTCCGTCGTGGTCCACAGCCTCGAACACCGCCACCACCGGCCACGAGTTCCGCCGAGCCCCCCATACGTCATCGCTGTCGGTCAGCCCGACATCGATCTCCCCATCCGCGATCGCACGCACCACGGAGGAGTTTCCGCCATAGAGGCGCACTCCATTGGATCTCAGGGCCAGCAGCCACTCTCGGAACGACTCCATGCCCCAGGCCTGCGCCAGGGCCGCCATGTGCCCGCGCGTCGTCCCGAACCGCGGACGCGCCATACCGATCCGCCCCTTCAGCCTCGGCTCGGCCAGATCCGCCACCCTGCGGGGCGTCGATCCTTCGTCAAACCGCCCCTCTCGCACGCCGATCACCCGTGCTCGGAACGCGATGCCGTGCCACAGCCCGTCGCGCCCTCGGAGCATGGGTGCAAACCGCTCCTCGACCGGAGGTCGAAGCTCCAGCTTGACAGGCTCGAAGAGGCCCATGGCCGCCAAACGGATCGTACCAAAGGGCTCGCTCGCCCACCACACGTCGGCCCTTGGGCGCTCCCGCTCGGCGATCAGACGTTCGACCAACCCCGTGGTCTTTGTAGCCTCCGTATCCCCGAGTGCGCGGACATGGATGCCACTCGATGCCTCGAACGCGCGAATGACCTGCTGGAGAAGGAAATCATCGACCGAGCTGTAGAGCACTACCTCGCCAGATGACGCCGAGCCGGAGGCCCCCCCCGAGCAGCCCGAGGCCCAGGCGCCCACCGAGGCCGAAACCAGCACCCCCACCGCCTCGCGCCGCGTCAACGCCGCGCGACTGGCCATGCGCCGAGGTCCGTGCTTCATGACTCAATCCTTGCCCGAACCAGCCCCAGATCCAGCCGCGGGCGGGGTGACACCCTCGGCCTGCTGCGCCTTCACCCGCTCCTGCAGCCGACCGAAGTAGTGCTTCACACTCTCGCGATACTGCGGATCCACCGCCATGGTGCTGATCTGCTCGGAGGCCTGCTCGCCGGCCGCCTCTACCGCGGCCGCGAACTCGGCCCGGGCCTCGCCCTTGATCTGGCCCTCGAACACGTAGCGCGAGCCGATCGTCGGGCCGCCCATGTTCTGGACTTTGGCCTTCTCCGGCGTGAAGACGAACTCCTGCTCCTGCGAATCGGGTCCCTGCCCGTTGCCGTGTCCGGGGCCGCCCGAACCGCTGCCCTGCGACATCGCACTGCCCTGACTCCACTGGCCGGTGGGCCCCGGGCCCTGGCCCTGACCTTGGCCCTGGCCCCAGCCCTGAGAGCCGTTGCACTGGCCGAGGGAGGCCATCTGGCCCTGGCACTGGCCCATCGCCTGCGAGACGGCCTGCATATCAGCCTGCATCATCTCCATCTGCGAAAGCTGAGAGCTCATCGCATCCATCCCCTGCTGGCCCTGCTGACCGTTCGAGTCCTGCGACATGGCGCTGGCCATCTGCGACATCGACTGGCTCATGTTCTGGCACTGTGCCCCGGCCTGCTGCATCGCCTGGGCCATCTGCTGGAGTTGCTGCTTCTGCTGATCGGTGAGCTGCTGGCTGTTCTGCAGTGCCTGCTGCATCGCCTGGGGATTGGCCGCCATCTGCTTCGCCTGCTCCGGCGAGATCCCCGCCTGCTGGAGCATCTTCTCGATCTCGCCCTGCTGCTGCGCCATCTGCTGGAGCTGCTCGGCCATGTTCTTCATCTGCTGCTCGAGCTGCTGCTTATCCTTCGGCGACAGCTCGCCCTGACTGAGCTTCTTGGAGAGTTCCTCCAGCGACTGTCTCGCCTTGTCGAAGTTGCCGCGGGAAAGCTCACGGGCAAACTCGGTCAACTCTCCCTCGCCCGGCGAGCGGAGCTGGCGCATCATGTCCTTCATGGCGTCGAGCGTCTTGGCCTCGTCGCTCTCGAGCTTCTTCTGGAGTTGCTCGGTGACGTTCGTGAGCTTCCGGATCGCCTCCTTGCGGATCTGGTCCGGGGCCTCCGGCTTCTTGAGGTCCGCCTCGATCTCGGGATCGGGCTTCTCCTCGTCCATCTTCAGGCCCGTCCGGTCCATGATCTCTCGGATCTGTTTCTCAGCATCCTGTGCCTGGGACTGGGCCTCCGCGACCGCCTTCTTCGCCTCTTCGGCCTTCTGCTCCGCGGCACGGGCGCCGCGGAGGTCGAGGGGGGGCATCAGGAAGAAGGTTGCGATGAGCACGGCCGCCGTCGCGGTCGGGAGCTTCCACGTCCGCGGCGCCTCGATCGGGATGGCATCGCGCACGATCACCCGGCGCGCCTGTTCCGACGCCGACTCCACCACCGCACGGCTCCACGGGTCTTCCTCGTGCTCGACGCACAGGGCCGTCGAGAGCGACTCCCGCAGCCCGGCCCTCTCGTCCACGATCCGTGCTACCGCGGACTCGCGTTTCCGTGTGAGGGCCGCCCAGGCAAGCCCGACCACCACCGACGCCCCCAACGCGCCGAGGTAGACCCACAGCCACGGCAGATCCAGCGCGAGTGACTTGTCGGCCACCACCAGCACGATCAGGACGCCCATGGCCAGCGTGACCGACCACAGCAGCGTGTGGAGCATCCCGACCACGAACAGCCGCGTCCCCGCCGCCTGCAACACGCGTCGAATGTCCTGCATCGCCGCCTCCCGTCTGCCCGGCCTCCAGGCGCACCCCGCCCCATCCCGGCACCAGCCTACTTCGGACCAACGCCCGAGCCCACCCAATTGTTCGTCCAAGTCCCCCCGAGGTTGCACCCCGGTATCGGGTCCTGATCGGGACACCCTTCCACCAGCCTGTTTGCCCGGCCGCCTCGGGCGGCCCATGATGGCCCCATGAGCCCAGAAGCCAGTCCTCGAAGGCCACTCGCCTGGCTCGACGCCTTCTGGGTCAACCCCCACTGGATCGCCCACGATTTCGAACACCAGCGACGCATCGACCCATTCGGCCACGACGTCCACGCCTGGCTCGGCGCCCTCGCCTGCCTCGCCCTCGCGGGGCCGACCACCGCCGCCGAACTCGGCGCTCTCCCCCTCGCGGCCGCGTTCCTCATCCGCGTTCATCGCCACTGGAGAACCTGGCTGGGATTCTGGTGCCAGCCGCTCATGCTCGTCGCCCTCGCGTGGCTGACCCTCGGCCTCGCCAGCCGCGCGTGGACCGCCGGGAGCGCCCACGCCTGGGCCACCGAGTTCGGCTCCGCCCGCTTCCTTCTCCTGGCCTTCATGCTCTGGCCCGTCAGCGACCGGCGGTCCCTCTTCCTGGGGGCGCTCGCCGTCGGCTTCGCCCTCGGACAACTCTCGCAGATCTCCCACGCCCTCGGCCACGTCCTCCACCTGCCAGCCCTGACCTGGCACCGCCTGCCGGGACGCAACAGCGGCTGGTGGGACCCCGTTGTGGGCGGCTCGCTGCTCACGACCATCCTGGGCCTGCACCTCCCGCCCGCGCTCTGGGGACGCGGGGGCTGGCGCATCGCCGGCCTCGCCGGCGCGGGCGTCACCCTGCTGGGTGTCCTGGCCACCGGATCGCGCGGGGCATGGCTGGCCTCGTTCGGGCTGATCGCCGTGGCGTTGCTGATCGCCGCGTGGCGGGAGCGCGGACGCCTCCTCAAGCCCGCCCTCGCGCTCGCGATCGTCGTGTCACTCGGCGCCGCGATCGCCTGGCTCACTATCGGCGACCAGCTCCGCGCCCGATTCGAGGCCGGACGCGCCGAGGTGGCGGGGGCCATCGAACGCAAGGAGTTCACCTCCGACACCGGCGCCCGCTTGCTGCTGAACTGGTGGGCGATCCAGGCGACCGCCGAACACCCGATCCACGGGATCGGCCTCGGCGGCTTCGAGGCCTGGGCACGGCAGCACGTCATCGATCAAGGAATCGACCCCGCCGCACGCAACTTCCACGCCCACGCCCACAACGCCCTCCTTCAGGCCGGCGCCACGCTCGGCGTCCCGGGCCTGATCCTGGCATCCGCGTTCGTCGTCCTCGCCATCCGGGGCAGCGCCGTCCGCCAGCCCGGCGACGGCCCGCCGGGCTACGCCGACGGGCCCTGCCTGGCCCTCGTCGGCCTGCTCCTGGTCAGCACGTTCGACAGTGTCCAGGTCAACTCCCACACCGCGGCCCTGCTCTGCGCCCTCCTGATCTTCGCGCTGCAGCAGCGCCCGGAGCCGGCCGCGTGGGTCACGCCGGCCGCCCGACCGTCAGCCGCTTGAGCACGCGGAGCGCCGCGAGCGTCGGTCGCCGCACGATCGCCGGCGCACGCTCCAGCGCTCGATGCACCCGGTGGTGCAGCCGGACCACGCCCATAGACTCGTACTCGCGCCGACACGCCTCGGACCGTCTGCGGCACGAATCGGCATGCTCGCGGGCCCCGGCCAGCTCCTGCTGGAGTGCGACGATCCGACGCTCCAGTGCGTGGGCCTCCGCCGTCCGCTTCTGCAGGTACTGCAGCGGGATCGGCGTCCCCGTCTCGTCGATCCAGTTGCAATCGAAGCGGCGCAGCATGCTGTTGCTCCGCCGCGTCAGTGACTCGAAGTTCTGGGCATACAACCGGCGATGACGCTCGATGATCTGCCCGTACAGCCTGTCGTGCTTCTTCACCGCGTCGTGGATCATCGTGTCCTGCGAGTGCCGCCGCCAGAAGAAGAGCGGTTCGGCGACGCGCACGCCGTGGTATCCCAGGCCGCTCAGTCTCACCCAGAACTCCCAGTCCTCGTACCCCTCGCGCATGCTCGCATCGAACCCGCCGGCAGCCTCGAACACGCCCCGACGCACCAGGCATGTCACCGGGTGGAGGTTTGTGATCAGGAGAAGCTCGGCGTCCCATTCCGGCACGCGCCACGTCCCGTGCGCGCGGTCCGTCAGTGTCTCCTGGCAATAGGCGTGGCTCGCCCCGGGGTCGGCGCCAAGTGCCTCCCAAAGGCGCGAGACAAACATGGGCGCGATCGTGTCGTCCGCGTCGAGAAAGACCAACGCATCGGTGAGCGCACCGCGGGCCCCGCGGTTCCTCGCTCCCGGCAACCCCGTGTTCGGCTGGTGGATGACCTCGACCCGGTCCGGTCCGAAATCCTCGCGCAGCTCGTCGCACACACCCGGCGTCGACCCGTCGTCCGATCCATCGTCCACAACCACCACCCGAACCTCCGCCCCCTCCTGCGCGAGCGCCGACGCCACCGCGTCCCGCACGAAGCGGCCGTGGTTGAAGCAGGGGATGACGATGGTGGCGGTGGGCGAAGCCATGGGCGGTCGGACCGACGTCCGAGCATTGTTATACGCCTGCCGGGTGTACCCGGGCCGAGACCCCCACAATACTCGTGCATCGCATGGAAGCCTTCTGGCAGTTCGCCGGCCGCATGCTCCGCTACCGCGCCACCATTGTCTGGGCGATGGTGTTCGCTGTCCTCTCCGCCGGCGGGCTCGGGGTCGGCCTCGTTTCCATCGCCCCGGTCCTCCGCATCATCCTCGCCCGGCCCGCGGCCATCTCGACGCAGGCCCAGTCCGAGACAGGGGCCCAGCGGGCTCGCCAGGAAAGCTCACCCCAGCTCCAAGACGGGACGGTGCCGACGCCCGAGAGCCTCCGCAGGGGTCCCGACGCCACTGGCGAGGACGACGATGGCAGCCGGGGCCTCCCCGGTATCGCCCGGTCGTTCAATGCACAGATCCCCGACTTTCTGTCCTTCGTCCGAGTCCCCGAGCGCTGGATCGGCCGCCTGCCGCCCGGACGCTTTACGGCTGTGGTCGCGATCGTCTCGGTCCTCGGCGCGCTCACGCTCTTTGGCGGCGTCGCCAACTTCCTCCACGCCTACCTCTCGCTCACCGTCGTCTACCGCACACTGACCAACATCCGGCGCGAGGCCTTCCACCGAGTGGTCCGCCTGCCGCTCAAAACCGTGGTGACCGGCGGCTCCAGCGATCTGGTCAGCCGTATCGTCAACGACACCAACCAGCTCAGCCAGGGCTTCGCCACCCTCCTCTCCCGGACCGTCGCCCAGGCCACCAAGGGCGTCGCCGGCCTGCTCGCCGCCGTCTTCATCGAGCCCGTGCTCGTGCTCGCGGCCCTGCCCGTCACGGCCCTGCTGTATGTGGTCATCCGCCGCCTCGGCAAAAAGATCCGCCGCGCCTCCCGCGGCGCGCTCAGGAGCCAGGCGGGCCTTTTCGGCACGACCACCGAGGTCCTCCAGGGGCTCCGCGTGGTCAAGGTCTACACCACCGAGCGCTACGAGGCCGGGCGTTTCCACCGCATCAACCGCCAGTTCATGCACGAGATGATGCGCGTCCGGCTCGCGCGAGCCCTCGCGAGCCCCCTTGTCGAGGTGCTCTCGATCTTCGCCCTCGGCCTGCTCAGCCTCATCGCCGCCAAGGCCATCATCGACAACAAGCTCGACCCCGAGAACTTCATCGCCGCCCTGATGGCCCTCGGCGCCGCCGGCGCCAGCCTCAAGCCCATCACCGGGCTCATCAACGAGATCCAGGCCTCCAGCGCCGCCGCCCAGCGACTGCAGGAACTCCTCGCCGAGCCCGTCGAGAGCGGCCACAGCCTCCGCCTCCCCAAGCTCGGACGCCACGCCGAATCCATCCAGTTCGACCGAGTCGACTTCACTTACCCCGGCGCCACGCCCGGCCCTCCGAGAGGTCTCCCTCACCGTCAAGCACGGCGAGCGCGTCGCCATCGTCGGCCCCAACGGGTGCGGCAAGACGACGCTGCTCGCCCTCGTTCCCCGCCTCTTCGATCCGGACGCGGGCGGGAATGACTCTCCCGCCGGACGCGTCATGATCGACGGGTGTGATATCCGCGATTACAGCGTCCGCAGCCTCCGCCGCCAGATCGGCGTGGTGACCCAGGAAACGGTCATCTTCCACGGCACGATCGGCAGCAATGTCTCCTACGGCGCCGAGGGCTCCACCCCCGAGGGCATCCGGGACGCCGCGAGAAAGGCCCGGGCCCACGAGTTCATCGAGCGACTCCCCGCCGGCTACGACACCGTGGTCGGTGAGCAGGGCCTCACCCTCTCCGGCGGCCAGCGCCAGCGCATCGCCATCGCCCGCGCGATCCTCCGCGACCCGGCCATTCTCATCCTCGACGAGGCGACAAGCATGATCGATGGCGAGAGCGAGGCCAAGATCGGCGAGGCCATCGCCGAGTTTTCCCAGGGTCGAACCTGTCTCATCGTCGCCCACCGCCTCAGCACCGTCCTCGGCGCCGACCGCATTATCGTCATGAACGAGGGTCGGGTCGTGGACCAGGGCAAGCACGACGAACTCCTCCTCAAGTGCGACGTCTACCGACACCTCTTCGAGCGAAGAATCTAGTCCACTCCCTCACCTTCTCGCGAGATCCCCCCATGCGCCGACCCGGCTGCGACGAAGACAACCTCGCCATGTCCGATGTCCTCTGCGACTTCTGCGAGAGCATCTGGACCGAAGAGCTGCCCATGGTGGAGGGCCACCACGGCTCCTGCATCTGCGGCCGGTGCCTCACCATCGCCTACACCGAGGTCGCCCTCCACGACCTCAACGCCGCCCCAGCCGGCTACAAGTGCACCCTCTGCCTTGAGGAGCGTCCCGACGCCGCCTGGGCGAGCCCCTCCGCGAGGGGGCGTCTACATCTGCCGCCGATGTATCAAGCAGTCCGCCGGAGTCCTCAACAAGGACCCCGAGAGTGGCTGGAGAAAGCCCGAAGGCTGATCTGTGTGATTGGTGAGCGGGACCCCGGACGGGCCGAGGGCGCCGCCCCAGCCGAGCGACCACCCACCCCGGACGTCTGTTTCGCGCAGCGAGCGACCCGCGCGGTACTCTGGGCCCCATGATCACCGGCGCCCATCTCCTGTTCTCCAGCACCGACCCCGACGCCGACCGCGCCTTCCTCCGTGACACACTCGGCTTCCCCTCCGTCGACGCCGGCGAGGGTTGGCTCATCTTCAGGCTCCCGCCCGCCGAGGCCGCCGTGCACCCCTCCGACACCCCCTTCGTCCAGCACCACGCGGGCCACAACCTCATCGGCGCCGTCCTCTACCTCATGTGCGACGACCTCGCCCCCACCATCGCCGCCCTCGAAGCCAATGGCGCCCAGTGCTCCCCCGTCGTCGAGGCCCCGTGGGGACGCGCCACGACCTTCCCGCTCCCCAGCGGCGCATCGCTCGGGCTCTACCAACCGTTCCACACGCTCGCGATCGATCTCGAATAGCCGACGGCGCCCCGATCGAGGCGTGGGGCAGGGCCCCGCTTCCACTCCGCGGCCTCCGCGCCCGCTCCGTGCTGTCCGCGTTCCGTCCTACCGGTCCAGCTCGGCCGCCACGATGTTCAGCGATCCCAAGATCGCCACCGTGTCCGCCAGCATGTGCCCCTCGAGCAGCTTCGCCATGATCTGATAGTTGATGAAGCTCGGCGGGCGCGTCCGCGCCCGGAACGCCCGGGGCGATCCGTCGCCGACGACGTAGTAGCCCAGCTCGCCGTTGGCCGTCTCCTGGCACCCGTACACTTCGCCGATCGGCGCCTCCCAACCGCGGTTGGTCATGATCAGCTCGAAGTGCTGGATCAGCCCCTCGATCGAGCCGTACACGTCGCTCTTCGGCGGCTTCACGGCCTTTGAATCCACCCCCGCGTTCATCGGCCCGCCGGGGATCTTGTCGATGAGCTGGTCGATGATCTTCACCGACTGACGGATCTCCTCCAGCCGCACCAGGAACCGCGAGTACACGTCTCCCTCGCTCGCGACCGGCACGCTGAACTTCACCGCCTCGGCGCCCTGGCCGTCCCAGTTGTCCGCATAGCACAGGTAGGGGAAGTCCTTCCGCAGGTCGCGCCGCACGCCGCTCGCCCTCGCCAATGGGCCGGTGATCGACCACGCGATGGCGTCTTCCTTGCTCAGTACTCCCACGCCTTGCGTCCGCTCGATGAAGATGCGGTTACGCTTCACCAGGTCCTCGAGATCCTTGATCGCGTTCAGCGCGTCCTTGTGCAGGAAGTCCTTGAGGATCGCCTTGAATCGTTCCTCGTCGGGCAGGTCCTGCGAGGTGCCGCCCACGCGCGTCCAATCCGGGTGGTACCGCTGCCCCGAGATGTAGTCGCAGATGTCGTAGATCCGCTCACGCGGGTTGAACGCGTACAAAAAGCCCGTAAACGCACCGAGGTCCAGCGCCGCCGCGCCCACGCACAGCAGGTGGTCCTGGATGCGGCCCAACTCCGCCATGATCGTCCGCACGGCCTTGCAACGCGGCGTGAGCTCGATCCCGAGCAGCTTCTCCACAGCGTGGTGCCAGCAGATGTCGTTCGAGATCGGGGACAGGTAGTTCATCCGGCTCACGATCGAGACGTACTGGTTGTAGTCCAGGTGCTCGCCGAGCTTCTCGAACCCCGAGTGCAGGTAGCCGATGTGCGGTGTGCACCGCGCCACCCGCTCGCCGTCCAACTCCAGCACCAACCGCAGCGTCGTGTGCGTCGCCGGGTGCTGCGGGCCGAAGTTGAGCACCCACCGATCCCCCGTGTCCACGTGACCGGCGAGGTACTTGGTGTTCTCCGCGTCGACCGTGAGGCCCTGCTCGGGCTTGAGTGTGTACGGCATCCGTTGGCCCCTGCGCGCTGCAGTCCGGCGGCGCATCCGCCGGAAGAGCCAACTGTAGCCGACGCGCCCGCGCCCCGAGCCTCACGACGTCCCCGCCCCCCGACCGCGCGCCGACCCGGCATTACCCCGGCTTATACTCGACCGTGGTGCGGGAACGTCTCTGGGCCGTTGCAGCTCGACGCGCGACCGCCGCGGCTTACCGCGGCTCGCCGCAGGGCCGCGCCGCGCGCCCACTCGCCCCAGCCCAACCATTGCTCCAAGAGCAGCTCGCCGTCACCCTCGCCGACCGTCTTCCCGGGCCCCTCACCGCCACGCTCGGCGTTCGGGGCCTGAGGGTGGGCGCCTGGCTGCTCGCCCTGCCCCTCCGCCTCGCCGGCCGGGCTGCCGGGGTCCTCCTGCGCATGCCCAGGGAGCCCGGCCAGTGACCTCGCACGCCGTCCCGCTCCGTCCGGCACTCGAGGCTGGCCCCGCGCCGGCCCGCGCCCCCCGAGCAGCCGCCGTGCGTCGCGCCCTTCGTGAAGACCTCTCCCGCCGGAATAGCTTCTGGACCGGCGAGGCCGCGCTCCACGCCGTCGAGTCCCTCCCCCGCGCCGTCCGCACCGACCGGGCCCACACCCGCAACCCCCACTACCAGCTCGGCCTGCTCCTCGCCCCCGCCTTCCTGGCCTTCTCCCGCCACGTCCTGGAACGCGCCAGCGAGTTTGACCGCGTCTACTTCCTCAGCCGCGAGGGCTGGATGTTCATGCGGATGTACCACCGCCTCGCCCGCGCGCTCGGCGTCCGAAACGCCAAGCCCGACGGCGCCTACCTCGCCGTCAACCGCCGCCTCACATTCCTGGCCAGCATGGACGGTCTCACCATGGAGGAGATCCGCCGCATGTGGGGCCAGTACCCCGGCCAGACTCTCCGCCAACTCCTCCGAAACCTCACCCTCCCCGAAGACCCGTTCCTCCATCTCGCCGCGCGCCACGGCCTGGCCGATCCCGACCGATGCATCCGTCGACCCGGGCAACACGGCGAACTCCAGGCCTTCATCAACGCCCCCCACGTCCTCCGCATGTTCGAGCTCCACCGGGATGACCTCCGGACACTCCTGAACGCCTACCTCCGTCAGCGCGGCTTCTTCGACGGCGGCCGGGTCGCCCTCATTGACATCGGCTGGAAGGGCTCGATCCAGACCAACCTCCACCGCGCCGCGCGCGGGGTCCCGGGCTGCCCCCAGATCCACGGACTCTACTTCGGCCTCGAGCACCTCCCCGCCATGGACGCCGAAGGCTCCACCCGGCAGGGCTTCTTCTGCGATACCCGCTCCAACGACTTCCTCGAACGCTGCATCCTCCGAAACAACTCCGTCTTCGAGATGTTCGCCTCCGGGCCTCACGGCACCGTCGACGGATACGAGAGAGACCCCCGAGGCTGGGTCCACGCCAACGTCCGCATCGAGAAGACCGAAGCCAAGAATTTCCGCGGCCGGTTCCGCGAGGTGTGGCGCGGCATCGACGACTACACCGCCGACTTCCTCGACACCCCCGAGGCCCTCGCCGTCACCGCCGAGGACCTCCGCCCCGCAATCCACGACCGTCTCCGACGCTACATTCTCTACCCCACGCGCCGCGAGGCCCGCGCCTTTCTCGACTACTCGCACGTCGAGAACTTCGGCGTCTACACCGTCAGCCGCTACCACTTCCACGGCTCGCGCCGCCAGTTGCTCGCCCGCCCTTGGGCTCGCATCCCCACCCGCCTCCTCCAGAGCCTTCGCCAGCAGCGGTGGTCCGAAGGAGTCTGCGCCCGTTCGGGTGTGCCTTTCGCCAACTTCGTCTACGACGCGCTCAACACCCGACGCAACGGCCGGTAGCGGACCACGCCGTCCCCTGCTTGCACCCAGACAGGGCCGCGGAATACCATCACCCCGCCGTTTGTCTGTTGCAACAACTACCCACCGCGATCCACCGCAGCCCAGGAGCCGCCCCATGACCACTCCACGCCTCCTCGTCTTCGCCGGCAGCGCCCGCAAAGACTCGTGGAACCGCAAGCTCGCCCACCTCGCCGCCGGATTCGCTCGCGACGCCGGCGCCGAGGTCACCGAACTGCATCTTGGTGATTTCCCCATGCCCATCATGGACGAGGACCATGAGGCGGCCGAGGGCCTCCCCCCCAACGCCCTCAAACTCAAGGATCTCTTCAAGGCCCACGACGGCTTCATCGTCAGCTGTCCCGAGTACAACAGCTCCATCACCCCCCTGCTCAAGAACACATTCGACTGGCTCAGCCGGCCACGCCAGGGGGAGAAACCCCTTGAATGCTTCCGTGGCAAGGTCGGCGGCCTCCTGGCGGCCTCTCCCGGCGCTCTCGGGGGCCTCCGCGGCCTCGTCACCGTCCGTTCGATCCTCGGCAACATCGGGGTCTACCTCGTCCCCGACCAGTTCGCCCTTGCGACCGCCCACACCGCCTTTGCCCCCGATGGCTCCCTGGCCAACCCGGCCCAGGCCGACGCCGTTCGGAACGTCGTCAAGACCACCGTCCGCACCGCCGGCCTGCTCCAGACTTCCTGAACACAAACCGAATAGAGTTCCTTCCGCACTCGGTTTGGCCGCGGGCTCCCGGTGCGGTACAGTGTCGGCGAATCGGATCGGGCTCGGACGAGGGTTTTCGCCGGGCCCATGGCAGGCAATGGCATGGGTGACGAAGGTTCGACAGCTGCGGAGCCTCCCAGTCCGGGGGGCGAAGCTCTGACTCTCACGATCGACGTGGTCGATGACCGGGGTGCCCTGGCTCGCCAGGAGCGTCTTTGGGTGGCCCAGCGCGCCCGCGATGCCCTCGCTCCCTTGGCGCTCGCCGGAGAGATCCGCGCCCGACTCGTCGACGACCAGGCCATGGCCGCCGCCCACGCGCGGTGGTCCGGAGTCCCCGGCACCACCGACGTCCTCACCTTTGACCTCCGCGACACCGCGGAGGGCCCCCTCGACGTCGACCTCCTGCTCTGCACCGACGAGGCCGCCCGTCAGGCCGCCCCGCGGGGCCACACCGTTGCGCGAGAGATCCTCCTCTACCTCATCCACGGCGTGCTCCACTGCCTCGGCTACGACGACCACGACGAAGCCGACGCGGCCAGGATGCACGCCGAGGAAGATCGGCTGCTCGACGCGGCCGGTATCGGCGCGACCTACGCGCCCCCGCACCCGATGCCCGAGCCCGAGGGGCGCGTTGCCCCCACCGGTTCGCCGGCGCGAGACACGAATTGATCGGCAACCTCGGACTCCTGATCGCCCTCCTCGCCCTCCTGAGCTCGGCGCTCTTCTCGACGCTGCACCTCGCGCTGCGATCTGTCGTCCGCACCCGCCTCTCCGACATGGCCGAAGACACCGGAAGCCCCGCGGCACAGAAGCGCGTCCAGCGCATTCTCGAAGACGTCGAGGGCCACTGCCTCGCCATCGGCCTCCCCCGCATCATCTCTACCCTGATCGTCCCCGTCGCGCTCGTCTTCTGGATCGCCGGACCGGCTGTCGTCGCCGAGGGCGCGGCCCAGCCCGCGCCGACGACCGCCCATGTCACCCTCGCCCTCATCGCCTCGGCGGTCTTCCTGTGGCTCTTCGGCTTCGTCGTGCCCAGCAGCCTCGCAACCCATGTCGGAGAGGGCCTGATCCTCCGCCTCTCCCTGCTCATCCGCGCGATCTACGTGCTGCTGCGACCCTTCGATCGCGTCGCGCAGTTCGTCGACGAGATCGTCCGCCGCCTCGCCCGCGTGGACGACGAGACCGACGCCGAGGTGCTCGAGGCCGAACTCCTCAGCGTGGTCGAAGAGGGTCGGCAGGAGGGCCAGTTCGACGAGACCGAGCAGGACATGATCGAGGCGGTCGTCGAGTTCCGTTCAACGACCGTCGAAGAGATCATGACCCCCCGCACCGAGATCGAAGCGATGCAGCACACCGACGATCTCGACGCCGTGAAGGCCTTCGTCCGCGACTGCCCGCACAGCCGCATCCCCGTCTACAACGACAACCTCGACCACGTCAGCGGTGTGCTCTACGCCAAAGACCTCCTCCGCTGGCTCACCGCCGAGAAGCCCCCCGCCCCCTTCACGCTCCAGCAGCTTCTCCGCCCGGCCGTCTTCGTCCCCGAGACCAAGACCGTGCGGCAGCTCATGCACGAACTGCTGGCCCAGAAGGTCCACATTGCCATGGTCATCGATGAATACGGCGGCACCGCCGGGCTCGTTACCATCGAAGACATCGTCGAGGAGATCTTCGGCGAGATCCAGGACGAGTACGAGGGCGCCGACGAGGCCAGCCCGGAACTCACCATCGACACCGAAACCCGCGAGGCCACCATCGACGCCCGCATGCATATCGACGACGCCAACGACGCGCTCGAGGCCCTCGACTTCGAGATCCCCGAGAGCGAGGACTACGACACCGTTGCCGGCTTCGTCACCGTCACCCTCGGACGAATCCCGGAGGCCGGCGAGTCCTTCGCCAGCGCCAACCTCTCGGTCCACGTCCTCGAGGCCGAGCCCACCCGGGTCGTCCGCGTTCGCGTCGGCCCCACGCCGGAGCCCCCGCCCGAGCAGGACGAGCCCGCCGACCGCGCGGTGGCGGAGTAGGACAGCCCGCGGGCCCAGGCGATCGACCCCTACTACGAATGCGCGTACCGGTTCGACGACCTCGGGTCCCCTCCGGACGTGCCCTCCCCCTTCGGCGGACTGGTGTTCTCGGCCGACGATCCCGACACCCTCCTGATCGCGGGCAACGCGGGCAACCCCACCGGCGCGATTTTCGCCGTGCCCATCACGCGCGGTCTCGACGGACGGATCACCGGGTTCGCCGGCCCCGGCATCCCCATCGCCAGCGCGCCCCGTAACGACGGGGGCCTGTGCTACGGCCCCGACGGCGTGCTCTTCTACAGCCGCTACAACTCAAACTATGTGGGGCAGATCAAGCCGGGCTCGGCTCAGGCCGACCGGGAGATCGATCTCACGGCCCTCGGGTTCAGTGCGTCGGTCGGCGCCATCGCCTTCGTCCCCGCGGGCTTCCCGGGCGAGGGCCGCTTCAAGGTCTTCCCCTACAATTCGGGGCGATGGCACGACGCCGTGGTGGCGCCCGACGGCGACGGCACGTTCGACATCTCCGGCCCCCTCACCGACATCAGCCTGGGCGGCGGACCAGAGGGCATCGTGTACATCGAGTCCGGCGCTCCGCTGTTCACGGCCCCCAGCGTGCTCATCAGCGAATACAACCTGGGAGGGATCGCGGCCTACGAAGTCGATTCCAACGGCGACCCTGTCGCGAACACCCGGCGCGTCTTCCTCAGCGGGCTCGTCGGCGTCGAGGGCGGCACGCGCGACCCCGTCACCGGAGACTTCCTCTTCTCGACCTACGGCGGCGGCAACCACGTGCTGCTCGTGACCGGCTTCGATTCCGATTGCGACGCCAACTACAACGCGGACTGCACCGTGAACACGCAGGATGTGCTCGCCTTCCTCAACGACTGGGTCGCGGGCAGACCCGAGGCCGACTTCAATCACGACGGCGCCGTCAACACGCTCGATGTCCTCGCGTTCCTCAACGCCTGGGCGACCGGCTGCTGAACGCAACCGGCAATTTCGGACGCCCCACCAGCCCGCGGCCGCGCATCGGCCCGGCCGATGCCGACCGATCCCGGCCACGCTCCGCCGCGGCCCACATCCCCATCGGTCGCCGCGCTTCGAGCGCCTCTGCACGCAGTTCAGCACGTCCGGGCACCATTCGCCCACCTGCGAAGAACCGCTGGGCCCCGCTGCGGGCCCCCCGTACCATCCGAACATGCGTCGCCGCGCCAAGACCGCACACCCGAGACGAATGACCGGCCCGATGCCCGTTCGAGCGGCGCTCTTCCTCCTGTTCCCCCTCTTGGCCGCCGCGGCCGACTCGGCCCATGCGCAGTTGGCGATCGCCTACGCCGATACCGTCTCGCTCCCCAGCCAAGCCAACGACCAGCATGGCCAGCCTTTCACCATCGCCGGGCTCAGCGGCGTCACCTGGCTCGGCAACGCCACCTACGCCGCGGCCATGGACAACAGCAACAAGCTTGTGTTCTTTGAACTGCAACTCAGCGCCGCCGGCGCCGTCGAGAGTCTCACCAACGTCCGGGGTCTCACCCTCGCGCGCTCGGGCGATCACGAGGGCATCTGCCTCGCCGACCCCGCGGCCGTGCTGATCAGCGATGAGGCTGCATCGGTCGTGCGCAAGTTCTCGCTGATCGACGGCGCGCTGATCGCCACGCTCGACCCACCCACAATCTACACCTCCCGACGCGCCAACCTCGGGCTCGAATCCCTCTCGTTCGACCCCGACTTCGCCTGGACCGCCAACGAAGAGGCCCTCCGGCCCGATGGCCCTCGCGCCACGCCCGACAACGGCACAACGGTCCGCCTGCTGCGCCTCCAGACCGCGACCGGCCTCGCCCTCTCCGAGCTCGCGTACGCCGTCGAGCCCATGCATGGCCCCAATATCCCCTTTGGCAATCCCGGCCAGAGCGGCCTCTCCGACCTCGTCGCCCTCCCCGATGGCTCGCTGCTCGCCCTCGAACGCTCCCTCGCCTTCACAACGCCCTTCTTCCTCACCCGCATCTATCTCGTCGGCTTCGCCAACGCCGAAGACGTCTCGCACCTCGACGCACTCGAGGGCGCGAGCTTCACGCCTGTCTCCAAGAAGCTCCTGTACCAGGGCGGCCACAACAACCTCGAAGGTCTCTGCCTCGGCCCCAGGCTCTCTCCCACCGCCCACGCCCTCGTTGGAGTGGTCGACGACGGCGACCCCCTGAGCGGCAACACCGTCGTGGTGCTCCGCCTCACCGGCCTCCAGGCCCGCGCCGCCGACACCAACGGCGACGGCCGCGTCGATATCGACGACCTCTACCACCTCCACCAACACCCCGTCGATCTCAACGGTGACGGCGTCGCCGACGGGCGCGACCGCGCCGCCCTGGAGGCCTACCTCCGGCGCCATGAGCGATTCGACGCGCTCCGCGGCCAGTCCCGCTGACCTCTTGCCAGTTCATCGGCGCTTCTGCCGGCGCGCCGGGCGCCGCTCAGCAGCCCGTAACCCAATCGTTCAGGAACGCCAGGAAGTCGCGCGTGTCCACCACGCCGTCACCATTCCAGTCCGCGCCCTGCTCTTGCATCGTCCACGCGTTCAGAAACTGGAGCACGTCGCGGGTGTCCACCAGCCCATCGCCATTCAGGTCCACGCGGCACGCCGGCACACCCTCGATCGCGAACGACCACTCCTGGTCCCGGACCAGGTTGAACTGCTCCATCTCGACCCAGGGCCCCGTCACGGTGCCGTCGCCGAGCAGATCGAAGTTCCACCACGCCCGGGACGTGCCCAGAGCCGTCCTCGTCGTCAGCGCCGCGTTGTTGTTCTTCCCGCCGTTGAAGTCGACGGTCTGGAACGTGCGGAACGCCAGGAAGTAGTGCCCGGCCGGGAGCGTGAGGTCCTCCGGCTCCATCACGTTTGCCCAGACCGTCCCGAAGCTGCTGTTGACCCACCCCGTGTCCACGTGCGCCATCGGCACGCCCGCACCAGACGCCACCAGCGTGTCCGGCGGCCCCGCATCCGGCCCCGTAAAGATGTACCAATCCCCGCCCAGGATGTTCGGCTCCCCCACCTCAACGCCATAGAAGGTGATCGCCGTGATCTGCGTGGCTGTCTCCAGCGAGAAGTCGTCGGCCGCGACGCGGTACGACTGGTCGGGAGTCTCGCCCCGGATCGCGCTCCAGCCGTCGCCGGTCGTCATCAGGTCGCCCGGAAAGCCCGAGACATTCAGCCACACCACATCACCACCGAGCGCAACGCTCGCGGTGCAACCCACAGCCAGGATCAAGTGATTCCAGCGCATGATGCCCTCCCTCCAGCAGTCAAAGTATGAATTCATGCGGCCCCTCGGGCCCGCCGGGTGCAGTATACCTGCTGCCAGCCAAATCCCGTCAGCTTCTCCCCCGTTCGCCGCCCGAGTCGGCTGACGCTGGCGAGCCCCGCCCGTGCCATCCGCCTGCCCAGGGGCAGCGGCAGGGCTTGCCGACGCGGCCCGGGATCCGCGCAATGTGGCGGTCCTGGGACGATTGCGGCTCGGAGCACGATTCGGATGACGGTTGAAGAGGGCCTCAAACACATCGCCATGGCCCCTTCGGAGCAATTGCCGCCGCGAATCCGCGAGTCCTCGCACAGGAAGCTGAGGCTGAACGCGCTGGTCGCCCTCGCGAAGATGACCGGGCGCTGCTCTGCTGCGTGCAACTCCTCAGCCGAGGGCTTCTGGAGGATGTGCTCCGGATTTGGAAAGCCAAGAGAGCTGGATTTGACCTTTCCGGTGTGATCAACGCCCAATTGCTGTGCGGCGCCGGCATCGAGGAAACCAAGCGGAACCTCGGAAGCCCGACAGGACCCGAGGCAGCGGAAGCACTCGCATACTTGGAGAAGTGCGAGGCCTCGGGCTTCGCACACTTCACCCCGTCCGAGCACCTGGAACACGACAAGCGATACTTCCGGTACATGTCGGTGGTCGGGCGCCGCCCAACGCCGTACGCCGCGCCCCTCGCACCGGCGCGATAGAGCGCCCCTGCGCACGCTCGCCGCCTCGAGCGTCTGTCCGATGCCATCAAACAGAGAATCCATGCTTCGCGAGCGGCGAGCCTGCGGAGCGAGAATCCCACTGAAAGTCTCTCTTGAGCCCGCCGAGAACGGGAGCCTCGACGACGGCAGGACAGGCCATTTCGGATTTGCAGAGCGATTGTTGCTCTCTGCCGGGGGATTGATCGCTAGTATCATCCTGATCGTCGTGGTCGTGACCCGTTGAGGGCGAGCCGCTTCGAGACCGACGCGCACTTCTTTGCTCGAGTGATCGCACCGGGATCCACTCACGGGCATTTAAGGGAAGCGTCATGAAGCTCTATGTTGGCAATTTGTCGTTCGATATCACCGAGCCCCAGCTGCGCGAGATGTTCAGCGCGCACGGCGAGGTCACCAGCGCGGCCCTCGTGATGGACCGTGACACAGGCCGGCCGCGTGGGTTTGGGTTTGTGGAGTTCGCCGACCCGGCTGCCGCGAACGCCGCGATCCTCGCCCTGAATGGGACAAACGTCGGCGGGCGTGACCTGACCGTCAACGAAGCCAAGGCCCGCGAGCCGCGGACCGCGGGCGCCGGCAGCCGCTGGTAGCTGCGAGACCTGTTCGTGGGGGAGAGGGTTTGTGGAGTGGGTTCGAGAGATCGTATGAGCCGGGACCGAGAGGTCCCGGCTTGTCGTTTTGAGCGCAAAGCGGAGGCGGCGGGAGATCGGCAGACCCCTCGGCGGCCGGGGAGCGTGAACGACCAGCCCTCGAGCCGCCCAAGAGCAGCGATCGATGACACGGACAAGCCCGTGCCAATCCGCCCCGTACCCGCACGCTACCCTCCGAACACCCCCACGGAGCCCCGGCGATGCGAATCGGCGTGCTCGGCGCGATGCCCGAGGAAGTCTCTTCGATCACGACGCTGCTCACGCGCCCGACCCCGCGTCACCTCGGCGGGCGCGAGTTCATCGGCGGCCGCCTCGCCTCCCACGACATCTGCGTCGTCCACTCCCGCATCGGCAAAGTCGCCGCGGCCGCGGCCGCCGTCGAGCTGATCGCGAGGCTGGGGGTCGAACAGATCGTGTTCGTCGGCGTGGCCGGCGGGCTCGCGCCCCAGATCTGCACAGGCGACATTGTCGTCGCCGACCGCCTCGCCCAGCACGATCTCGACGCCTCCCCGCTCTTCCCGCCGCTCGAGATCCCGCTCACAGGCCGGACCCACCTGCCGACCGACCCGGCCATCCGGGCCTGCCTCCGCGCCGCGGCCGAGCGGTTTCTTGCCGAAGAGGGCTCCGTCCTCACGCCGCACCAAGCCCCCTCGCGTCCACCCCGGGTGCACACCGGCGAGGTCGCGACGGGCGATCAGTTCATCGGCAACGCCGCCGCCCGGGACCGCGTGCGTGCGCTGCTCCCCGGCGCGCTGTGCGTCGAGATGGAGGGGGCCGCCGTCGCGCAGGTGTGCGACGAATACGCCGTGCCCTGCGGTGTCGCCCGGCTGATCTCCGACGATGCCGACGACCACGCGGCCCAACACTTCAGCCGCTCGCTCGAACAGGCCGCGGGGCTCTGCGCAGCAGGGATCATCCGTCGCTACATCGAGTGGCTCTGAGCGGGTGGGCGGGCATCGCGTGGCGTCAGGGCTGCGCCCGCTCGAACCGGGTGACCTGGGGAGAAGCCTCACCCCTGCCCCAAGCCCAGCCATGACCCCCACTCCCCTCAGGGGCCGGCGCGGACTTCCATCCGCCCATGTCGCTCTGCTGCCCCGCCGATTCCCGCCTCGATGAGCTACCGCTTTTCCCCTCTCTCCCTCTGCCCCCTCCGCCCCTTTGTCCCTTTGTCCCTCTGTCCCTTTGTCCCTCTGTCCCTCTGCCCCCTTGCCCCTTTGTCCCCTCCCCTACCATCCCCCCATGCCCCTCAATCTCTACAACACCCTTTCCCGCAAGGTCGAGCCCCTCAACCCCGCCGACCCCGGGCGCGTCACCTTTTACTCCTGCGGCCCCACTGTTTACGACGACGCCCACATCGGCAATTTCCGGTCTTTCCTGGCCGCGGATGTGCTGCGGCGCTGGATCGAGAGCCCGCTCTGCGAGCTGGCGGGCGACCGCCGTCCCGCGTCCGACCGGGCCCAGGGACGAAAGGTCGTCCAGGTGATGAACATCACCGACGTCGGCCACATGACCGACGACGCCGAGGGGGGCGAGCAGGGGGAGGACCGGATGATGGTCGCGGGGCGGCGCTTCGCCGAGGCCAAGAAGGCCGGCAAGCTCCCCGCCGACGCCGAGATCGACCCGGCGGACCCCTACGCCATCGCCGAGTTCTACGCCGGACGCTTCCGCGAGGACGCCCGCATGCTCGGGCTCAGGGTCGCCCTCGAGGCCGACGCCGACCCGACCCTGATGCCCCGTGCCACGGCCAACGTCTCCGGCATGATCGCGATGGTCGCGCGGCTGGTCGACATGGGCTGCGCCTACGTCCGGGGGGAGCCCGGCTCGCGCGTCGTCTACTTCGATGTCCAGCGCTTCGCCAGCTACGGGCGCCTCAGCGGCAACACCCTCGAAGACCTGCGGGGCGGTGCGGGCGGACGCGTCGCCGACGAGCACCAGGCCCAGAAGAAGCACCCCGCCGACTTCCTGCTTTGGAAGGAAGACCCCCGGCACATCATGAAGTGGGACTCGCCCTGGGGGCCCGGCTATCCCGGCTGGCACATCGAGTGCTCCGTCATGAGCCTCGACCGCCTCGTCACCGGCGGCCTGCAGCGCGTGCTCACCTCGCCCTGGTCCGCCGTCGAGATCGACCTCCACTCCGGCGGCGAGGACAACATCTTCCCGCACCACGAGTGCGAGCGCGCCCAGAGCTGCGCCATCACCGGCGGCCAGCGATTCAGCCGCCACTGGTTCCACGCCCGCTTCCTGCTCGTCGAGGGCGAGAAGATGAGCAAGAGCAAGGGCAATTTCTTCACCGCCCGCGACCTCTTCGCCAAGGGCCACGAGCCCGCGGCCGTCCGCCTCGAGCTGATCAAGACCCATTACCGCGCCAACGCCAACTTCACCGAGCAGGGGCTGAAGGACTCGGCGCGCATGGTCGAGCGTTGGCGCAAGGTGGCCGACACCGGCGACGCCTCGACGCAGGCCGGCGAGCGCCCCGAGGCCTTCCTCCGCGATTTCGCAAGCGCGATGAACGAGGACCTGAACATCGCCGGCGCGATCGGGGCGGTGAACGGCTGGATCAACTCGATCTCCGAACCGACCCGGGCCGACGCCGAGGCCATGCGCCTGATCGACGGTGTTCTCGGCGTCCTCGGCCTCGCCCGCGCCGCCGCGCAGCACACCGAGATTGGCGTCTTCGTAGGCGTCGAGCCCTCGCCCGAGATTGAGGCTCTGCTCGCCCAGCGCCGCGACGCCAAGAAGGCCAAGGACTTCGCCCGCGCCGACGCCATCCGCAACGAACTGGCCGCAAAGGGACTCGCGATCAAGGACGTCGCCGGCGGCAAGGTCGAAGTCAGCCGCGTGTAAATGAGCGCCCGCCCGGGTGCCGTGGTCTGAGCGAGTCTTCGAGCCAAGGCCACGAGGATTGGCCGGGCGTCCGAGGTCGCCGCTCTTGCACATTTTCGTGGCCTTCGCCCCAAGGCGGGCTCAGACCACGGCGCCCGGGTTAGACAACGGCATTCGATCAGGCGCGCTTGGCGCCGCACTGGCCGCAGAACTTGGCGTCCGGGTTCACCGGGCTTCCGCATTGGGAGCAGAACGTGCCGCCGACCTTCTGCGGCTGGCTGGCGGCGAGTTCCTGGCCGCACGAGCTGCAGAACTTCCCGGGCGGGACCGTGGCGTGACACCCGGCGCAGACCACGCCGGCGGTCGCCGGCGCGAGCACCTCGCCGCCGGACCGGTCCTTGATCAGCATCTGCGCCATGCCGAAGCCGACTCCCAGCCCCGCGCCGCCGAGCAGCCCGCCCTCGCTGCCCCCCCCACTGCCGCCCTTGGCCATCCCCTCGCCCGCGCCGAGCATGGCCTTGCCGGCCGCGAACTGCTGGTAGGCTCCCACGCCCCCGACCGTGCGGAGATACGCCGCGTCGGTGTACAGCCGCTTGAGGTTGTCGGCGTCCTGCTCGTCGATCGCGATGACGAAGTTGCCGAGGCGGACGATCTGGACGCCATACCCCTCGACGTGGCGACCCAGGCCCGCCAGCACCTGCTGCTCAACCTCTTCGCTGTACGCGCCGCTGGTCACGTCGAGCAGGGGCCACTTGTTCTTGACGAGCAGCTCGGCGATCCGGTCACGGATCACCTTGAGCACCTGCTCCTTCATCCACGATCGCACCTCGTACGACTGGGCCCGCCCCATGCCGACCAGGCCGACGATGAGCTGCTCGGGGTTGGTGACCTTGAAGCTGAACTCGCCGTGGACCATCGTCTCGACGGGGATGCCGCTCTTGGGGTCTTCGACATGACCGATCCGCCCGCCGAACTTGATGCCGGTGAACTCGCGGACGCTGACGAAGAAGACCTCGGCGATGAAGACCCGTCCGCCGGTGAAGCTGTCGACGAGGTTCGAGAGGAAGGGCAGGTTGGCCGAGTCGAGCGTGTGGCGGCCGGGCCCGAGCGTGGCGACGGCCTTGCCGTCGCGGAAGAAGACCGCCACCTCGTCGGCCTCGACCGTGAGCTGCGACTTCATCGGGATCGTCGGGTCGGGGTGCTTCCAGACGACGTGCGCCTTCGCGTCGTCGGGACGCGCGACCATCATCTCGCCCACGCCCCGCTTGAACCAGTCGATCATGCCCATGGCCGTCCCTCCTCGCTGCGCCGACCGGACCCCGGCGGCGGACTACAGGATAGCATTGCCGTCGCGGATCCCTGGAGGCAGGCCCTTGACGAGCGGAGCGTCGGAGCAGGATGGGTTGGCGGACGCCGAGGGCGAGAGCGCCGAGGCCCTCGAGACCGAAGGGGCGGTCTCCCGCAGCGAACACGCCCGATTCACCTGCAAGAACTGCGGCGCCGAGCTGCGGTGGGACCCCGACGCCGACGCGCTCCTCTGCGACCACTGCGGCCAGTCGGTGGCCGTGCCACGCCTTGAGGGCACGATCCTGGAACGCCCGCTCTCCGAGGCCGGGGCCGCGGCCCGCGGGCTGGGCGTCGAGCGGCGCGTGGTCCGGTGTGATACCTGCGGGGCGACCGTCTCGCTGGACTCGAGCGCGACGGCGGACATCTGCACCTACTGCGGCTCGCCGAGCGTGCTGGTGCAAGATGCCAACCGAAACGCGATCCGGCCCGAATCGCTCATCCCGCTCGATGTCGGACGCGAGACGGCGGAGGCGGCCTTTTACCGCTGGATCTCGCACCTCTGGTTCCGGCCCAACGCCCTCAAGCGCGCCCGGCAGGTCGGCGCCATGGGCGTCTATCTGCCCGCCTGGACCTACGACTGCCGCGTGCACTCGGAGTGGTCGGCCGACGCGGGGTACTACTACTACGTCACCGAGACCTACACGGCGATGGTCAACGGCAAGCCGGAGGTGCGGACGCGCCAGGTGCGGCATACCCGCTGGGTGCCCGCGTGGGGCCGGCGCGACGACGCCTTCGACGACCTGCTCGTCCACGCCTCGCGGGGCCTGCCGGCGGAACTGCTCCAGAGCCTCGGTCGGTTTGACCTCCGCGGGCTCTGCCCCTATCGACCGGAGTATCTGGCCGGCTGGCGGGCCGAGGAATACCAGGTCGACCTGGCGAGCGGCTGGGCGCGGGCGCAGGAGACGGTCGTCGAGGTGCAGCGCGGGCGGTGCTCGGGGGATGTGCCCGGCGATACCCAGCGCGCCCTGCGCGTGCAGAACACGATCTCGGACGCCCGCTGGAAGCACGTGCTGCTCCCGATCTGGGTGGTCCAATACCGGTTCGCCCAAAGGGTCTACACCGTGCTCATCCACGGGCAGACGGGGCGCGTGGTCGGCAGAGCCCCCTACAGCTGGGTGAAGATCGCTCTGACCGTGGCGGGCGTGCTCGCCGCGGCCGGCCTGGCCGCCCTGGCGGCCCAGGCGAGCCATAGCCCCTGACCGGAGCCGCCGGGGATGGGGCGCGTCCGGTGGCGGCCGGGTCCCTACCGTTGTCCACCGATGATCCTGCTGATCGACAACTACGACTCCTTTACCTGGAACCTCGTGCAGCGCCTGGGCGAACTCGAGCCCTCGCTCAAGCTCGGGGAGAGCCTGCTGGTCGCGCGGAACGACAAGATCACGCCCGACGAGGCCGACGCGCTCGACCACGGGCGTGGGCCCAGCCGCGTGATCATCTCGCCGGGCCCCTGCACGCCCAAGGAGGCGGGGGTCTCGCCCGCGATCATCGGACGGTTCGCCGGGCGCGTCCCCGTGCTGGGCGTGTGCCTGGGCCACCAGTGCATGGGCGACATGCACGGCATGACCGTCTCGCGCCACACCATCCAGGTGCACGGCAAGACGAGCCCGATCCACCACGACGACGCGGGCGTCTTCCGCGGCCTCTCGAACCCCTTCACCGCGACGCGATATCACTCGCTGGTGGTGCTGGCCGACACCGTGCCGCCGACGCCGGGGCCCGGCGCGGGCGGCTGGGTGGTCAGCGCGTGGACGGATGACCCCGCGGCCGGGGCGGACCGCGTAATCGCTGGCGGGCACGCCGCGAGTGGCACGCTCGAGGTCCAGCGCGTGGTGATGGGGCTGCGCCGGGTGTGGGGCTCGGGCGAGAACGGCTCAGCGCCGGTCGAGGGCGTGCAGTTTCACCCCGAGAGCTTCCTGACCGATGAGGGGCCGAAATTGCTCCGGAACTTCCTCGACCTGTAGCACCCTTGCTCGCGCTGCGCAAGAAACAGGGGCGAGCATCCCGCCCGCCCCTGCACATCGTTCGCGACCGAGCGGGCTATCCCCTCCGACGGCGACCAAAGGCCGCGAGCGTCGGGAGGATGGCGAGCTCCCCGGGTGCCGGGATCGGGCGAACATCGCGGACGTGCGCGTCGGACCCATCGGCCGTGCCGAGGCCGCCGCGAAGATAGGACCACGCCAGCGAGATCCCGCCGGGTGTGTAGCCGGGATAGGGGGAGCCGTCGAGCGTGCCGACATACACGCTGTACGTCGCCTGGTAATCACCGAGCATCGTCGCGGCGTACCAGTTGTGGGTCATCGTGCCGTCCCACTGCCAGCGGGTGGGCGAGTCGGCAGTTCCGAAGAGCGGGTCGAAGCCGTATTGCGAGTAAGTGCGGAGACCTGGTGTCTGGTCGAGTGCCTCGATCCAGACTCCGGCATCGGGTGGCAAGCTGATGAAGCCGCCGGCGAGCCAACCGAACTGGGCGTTGTAGCCGGAGCGGTTCAGCACGCCAGCGGCCCCGGTGTAGTGCTCGTGATAGTTGAAGAGCGTGAGCGGCATCTCCTCGGGGCGTTCGACCGTGACATAGACGGTCTGCTGGTAGACGCTGACGAGTACGTGGTTCATCTCGCCGCCCATGTGGGGGATGTCCGCGCTGGCCAGGGGTGCGATGAGGGCGAGAACCGAGAGGAAGGTGCGGACCTGCATCAGCGCACCTCCCTGCGTCGCCGCGGCAGGATGGCGCCCGCGAATGCGAGGAGGGCGATCGCGCCGGGGGCGGGCACCGCGGAGAAGTGGAGCGAGACCTCCGCGGGCGTGTAGCCGTCGAGGGGGAGGCCGGAGGCGGCATCGCCGAGGTAGACCTGGTAGATGGCGTCGTAGTCGCCGGGCTGCATGGCGCTGTACCAGTTGTGCGTCATGGTGCCGTCCCACTGCCAGGGGTCGCCCAGGCCGTCGGTGCCGAGGATGGGAGCGAAGGTGTGCATGGGGATCATCGATCGCATGCCCCCCTCGTAGACGTCGAGGCCGGGCGTGGCGTCCAGGGTGGAGATGAAGACACCGGCGCCGGCGGGGAGGTCGATGAATCCGTCGGGGATCCACCCGTACTGGCTGCTGTAGTAGGAATCGTCGAGAACATCGGCCGGCGCGGTGTATTGCTCGCCGGGATAGCGGAGCATGGGCATGCGTTCCTCGGGGCTGTCCATGTGGGCCGTGAGGGTCTGGCCATCGAGGCCGACCATGATGTGCTTCATGGGGCCGTCGGCGTGGGGCCACACGTCGGCGCCTGCGGCGCCGGCGAGGACGGGGATGATGAGAACGGATGCGAGGAGCTTGTGCATTGCGAGTCCTTCTCGCGCGGGGTTCGCGCGTGGTTTGTGCATCGCGGCGCTCAGTGGGCGGCCGCGGGATTCCAGCGATCGACCCCAACGCCGGGGTCGAACGTCTCGGCCAGCGGGCCTGCGCCCGCGTGGCCGTCGAGGTAGAGGATGCCGGAATTGGAGCCGTGCCGAGTGTCGTCGACCTCGGGGCGGGCCCCGTTCTGGGTCCAGAGGTGGGCCATGATGTGGTCGGTGAGGCTGGTGTCTTGGAGTTCGCCGAAGAGGACCGTGGCGACCGGGTTGGGGATGGCGGGAAGCCTGCGGTAGGGGGCGGTCTTCATGCCGGCCCAGAGCTGGGGCTCGATCTCTTCGGCGCGCAGCTCGAAGTAGACGTTCTGCCCGTAGCTGAGGGCGGGGATCGGGAAGGGCAGGCTGCGGTTGGACCAGGGGTTCTCGCGTCGGTCGAATGGGCACTGATAATGCTCGCGGCAGGCGGCCCACCATGACGCATCGTTCCACCACGGATCGCCCGTGGCGTAGTCGTAGTCCACGCCGGCGAAGTAGGCGAAGTGGACCTGCTCCCACGCGCCCTGGCGGTTGGCGCCGGCGGAGTGCTGGGAGCGGGCGATGGTCTCGTCGTGGCCCTGGGCGTAGGCGGTGACGGCGGAGCCGAGGTCGCGGAGCGAGCTGAGGCACCGGACGGATCTTGCGGCGGCGCGGGCCTTGCCCAGCGCGGGGAGCAGGACGCCGACGAGGAGGGCGATGATGGCGATGACGACAAGGAGTTCGATGAGCGTGAATGCGCGGCGAGCGCGCACGGGCGCGGTTGGCATGGGCGCAACCCTCCGGCGGCGCTGCGCGCCGCTTGGTCGTGTGGCATGAACCGACGGTTGTGGAGGGGATCAGGCCCGGGGCGGCGGTGCGGGCACCTCGAGGGCGCGAACCATGCGACGCGTCGCGGCCCGGTTTTCGGCGCTGCCGGCGGCGAGAACCAGGTCGATCACCCGATCACGGAGGGGTGGCACCGTCAGCACGAGGCTCTCGGGCATCGACGAACCCCGCGTCTGTTCGTGGCGGTCGCTGCCGAGAGCGACAAATCGCAGGACGCCGTGTGACGAGGGTCCGGCGCCGGCGTGGCGTTGCTCGGGCGAGGCTTCCTCGTCATCGCAACAGGAGCGGTGGCCGGGTAGATCTGCCGCGGCCCGCCGCTGGAAGGGCGTCTTCTGCTCGATGGGGCAGGCGCACATGGCCGATCCGCAGCGAGACCATGCGGAGGCGCCGGAGGCGGAATACCACTCAGCGCCGACGGGCATCCAGCCCTGGACCCCGATCAGGAAGGCAAGGGCCCAGACACAGACGGCCGCGATTTCGGCGGCGTGCCGGCACCCGCGCAGGACGCGCCGCACGTGTGTTCGGGCGGGGAATGTGCGGTGTGCGCGCGGCATCTCGGCCCATGCTAGGCATCAGGGGCAGCCGGCGGACCAGAGGTTGAGGAAGGCGATGAAGTCGCGGGTGTCGACGAATCCGTCGCCGTTGAGGTCGGCGGGACGGTCGTGCGCAGCCCATTCGTTGAGAAACGCGACGAAGTCCTGGGTGTTGACGACGCCGTCGTGGTTCCAGTCGGCGGTGCAGGCGGCGGGGTCGGGGAGGATGCCGTCGGCGTCGGCGGGGCCGAGGGCGGCGATCTCGGCGTCGGACATGGCACGGTCGGTGAAGTGGATGCTGGAGACGACGGCGGAGGCGGCCTCGCCGTTGTCGTCGGTGAAGAGGTAGAACCAGGGGGTGGCGTCGGCGCGGGTGTAGAGGGACCACCGCCCGTCGAGCCCGCCCAGGTCCTGCGTGCCGACGGGTGCGCCGTCGATGTACTTGTGGAGTCTCTCGGTCGAGCCGTCGTAGTCGAAGACCAGGGCGACGCGTCGCCAGGTGTCGGCGGGAATGGCGCCGTCGTACTGGCCGGAGACGCCGACCGCCCCGTCGGCGAGGCGGACCCAAGAATCGGCGTCATTGGTGTTGGTCGCGTTGGTGTTGTGGATCGGGAGCCAGTCGTCGGCGTTGATCGAGGACTGGGGGAGGAGCATGTCGAGGATGAGGGTGTAGTCGTTCACGTAGGCGCCGCCGCCGTTGGCCGGTGCGCCGTGGCGGACGCGGAATCCCATGGTGCTGCTCGCGGCCTTGGGGAATGCCATGACGTGAGCAGCCTGGGCGCCGATGGGGGGCAGGCCGAGGGCCGAGGTCGAGCCGAACGCGGTCTGCTGGCCGGTGGGGCCGCCGGGGCCGTCGGCGAACTCGATCTCGCCGGGGCCGTAGCTGGCGGCGAGGTCGCCGGAGGCGAAGTCCCACTGGGTGGGTCCGGGGTCGCCGCTCCCGTCGTCGTCGGGGAGCGTGCCCTCGCGCGGGGCGGCGTCGATGGTGAACTGGTCGATGACATTGCCGGCCAGGTCGATAGCCTGGAGGTGGAGTTGGTCGGCGCCGACATCGACCGTGCAGTAGTGGAAGACGTCGGTGATGACGAGGTCGATCTGCTCCCAGTCGCCGTCGAACTCGTCGGACCAGAGCGTGCCGCCCGCGCCGGAGGTCTGGACCTCCCAGATGCGCCGATCGGTCTTGACCGGGACGAACTCGCCCCGTTCGTAATCGTGGATGTGGCCGTGGAAGACCACGTCGACACCGGCGGACTCGTAGAGGGGGATCAGGTGCTCGCGGATGCGGGCGTAGGTGCTCTCCTCGTAGACCTCGGAGTAGGGCGGGTGGTGGTGGGCCACGAAGAGCCAAGTGGCGTTCTGCGCCTCGTCGGAGAGGAGGGCCGACTCGGCGAAGGCGTACTGCTCCGTGCCGCGCTCGAAGGGGAAGTTGGTGTCGAGCACGAGGAAGAAGGCGTTTCCGTAGGTATAGCTGAACCAGTGCTCATTGCCGGGCTGGTCGAGAAAGTCGTAGAACCAGTGGGAGTTGCCCTCGTGGTTGCCGATCGCGACGATCATGGGCGTGTACTGGATGAGTGGGCGGAGGGGGCCGAGAAAGCGGTTGTCCCACTGGGCGTAGTCGGAGCCCGTGCTCACCACATCGCCGCAGGCGAGGAGCATGTCGGGCTGATCGACGATCATCTTGGCGACGTGCTGGCTGAAGACCTCGGGGCGGTCCTGGTTATCGCCCCAGACGCACATGCGGAAGGGGGTGCCGGTGGGCGGGGCCATCTTGAAGATCGCCTGCGTGCTCTGGGCGTGGCCCTGGCCGTTGGCGGACTCGACGGAGTAGGTGATCATCTCCGAGGCACTGAAGCCGTCGAGGTGGACCTCGTGGATCGTGACGGGCGTCGGGTCGGGGGCGTCGAGCCACTGGCCATCGGCGAAATAGTGCACGGTGGAATCGGCCGGGGTGTCGGTCTCCCACATGATGGTGACCGATTGCCGGGTCATGTTCTGGAGGTAGGGCCCCTTGATGATCTGCGGGGGCGCCAACGCCGCGGCCGGTGCGAGGGCGGGGGCCGCGGCGAGGTACAGGAGAGCGAAGGTCGGCGTCCAGCTGCGCATGACGGGTCCTTTGAAGAGGGGGAGCGGACCCGAGCATACGGGTTGACCCCCGCCGGGCCAAGCGCCGAATCGGCGCGCGAAACGGGCCCGGCGTTTCCCCAAACGCCGGACCCTTCGCCTGCCCCCGTCCCGGGATTTGGGGCTTCCCGGCCTAGCAGCCGGCGGACCACGCGTTCAGGAACGCGAGGACGTCCTGGGTGTTGACGACGCCGTCCCCGTTGAGGTCGGCGGCCGGGTCCTTGGCGTTCCAGGCGTTGAGATAGGCGATGACATCCTGGGTATTCACGACGTTGTCCCCGTTCCAATCGCCGGCGCAGCCGATGCTGACGACGAGGATGACGTCGGTGGCGTGATAGACGGGCTCGACGGTGCGTCCGGCGGGGAAGCCGACGGCCTGGATGGTGTCGAAGGCCCCGGTGACGGCGCCGGCGGTGAGGATCTGGAAGCTGTCGCCGAGCTTGGGTGTGTAGCCCGGGAGGGCGATCGCGCGGGCGGTGCCGTGGAGCGAGACGAGGCCCGTGACGGCGAGCCGGTCGTGGGTGGTGGTGCTCTGCATCTCGCACTCGAGCGTGGCCCCGGCGCCCTGCGTGTACTCGCCCTCGATGGAGAGTGTGCCGGGCGAATTGCCGGGGTTGACCGTGGCGCCGGTGTTGTTCACGTTGGAATCGATCAGGCCGGAGCCGCCGACAGTGCCGCCGGTGAAAGTCAGCAGGTTGGTATCGCTCTGGAACTCGCCGTTGACGGCGCAGGCGCCGGCGGTCTGGGTGAAGGAACCGGCGACCAGCTCGAGGAGTGAGCCGGCATCGACCTGGACGGCGCCCGGACGAGGTGTAGGCCGCGTTCTCGAGGCGCATGCCGGGGGCGGTGGCGGCGTGGAGCAGCCCTTCGTTGGTCAGGGTGGAGGCGGGGTCGAGGATCAGCCGGTTGGCGGCGGCATCGGCGACGAGGCTGCCACGGTTGACGATGTCCATGGAATTCAGGCCGATCTGGCCGGCGCCGTGGATGCCGGGGCCGTCGAGGGTGAGCTCGTCGCCTCCGAGGCCCCCGCTGAGAAACAGGAATCGGTTGTTGAGGCTGTCGGAGAGCTGGATGATGCCGGGGCCCGAGATGGTCACGGGGCCATCGACGTAGACGTCGGTCGCGTTGGCGGTGGCGAGCATGTCCCACCGGCCGTCGAGATCGAGGACACCGCGGACGAGGAGGTCGCGGTCGTTGGACATGCGGAGGCGTCCGGTGATCTCGGCGTCGTGGATCTGCGTCGCGGATCCGATCGTCACGACGTCGAGGAGGCCCGAACCCTCGGTGAGCACCCGGCCGGTGAGAGTGCAGCTGTTGAGTTCGGCGCGGGATCCATCGCCGATGTGGAGCAGCCCCGCCGTGTGGTCGTGGATACCGGACTCGAGCCGGAGCACACCGCCCTCGGCGGCGGCGATCTCACCAAGGTTGGTGATGGCGGTGGCCGGATCGAGATAGAGCGTCTGGCCCGGCGCGTCGGAGAGGAGGAGGCCGTGGTTCTCGATATCCATCGAGTTGAGGCCGAGCTGCCCGGCCCCGTGGATGGTGTAATCGTCGATGCGGAGCGCGTCGCCGCTCATGCCGCCGCTGAGGAAGAGGATGCGGTTGTTGGGGCTGGCGGAGAGGTTCATCGTGCCGCCGCCGGTGAGGACGACGGGGCCGTCGCAGTAGATATCTGTCCCGTTGGCCGTGGCCTGGAGGTCCCAATCGCCGGCGTGGTCGATCGTCCCTCGAACGAGGAGGTCGCGGTCGTTGGGCTGGACGAGTCGCCCGGTGATCTGGGCATCGTGGAGGAGGGTGGCGCTGCCGATGGTGAGGACGGTGAAATAGCCTGTTCCCTCCGTAAAGAGGGCTCCATCCACGGTGCAACCGTTGAGGTTGGCGTGCGATTGGTCGGCGACGTGAATGACACCGACGTTCGCATAATCACCGGCCTCGAACTGCAGAATGCCCCCGGCGCTCGCCTCGAGCGTGCCCTGGTTGTCAAGCGTGGTCGCAGGGTCGAGGTAGAGCGTGCCGCCGGGCTGATCGGCGCGGATCTCGGCGAGGTTGGTGATGTCGATCGAGTTGAGGCCGATCTGGCCCGCGCCGTGGATCAGGAAATCCTGATTGGTGAGGGCGTCCCCGCTCAGCCCGCCGTTGAGGGAGAGGATGCGATTGTTGGGGCTGTTGGACATATCGATGGTGCCGCCGCCGGTGAGGGTGACCGGACCATCGAGGTAGATGTCGGTCGGGTTGGCCGCGGCGAGCATGTCGATATTGGCCGCCTGGTTGAAGGCGCCGATGATGACGACGTCCCGATCGTTGGCGAGGCGGAGGCGGCGGTTCATGGCGACGTGGTCGAGGACGGTCGCACCACCGATCGTGGTCACGTCGAAGTACCCGGTGCCGGACCCGCCGAGCTGTCCGGTGACTCGGCACCCGGCGAGCTGGACGACCGAAGCGTCGTTGGCGGCGATGAGGCCGGCGGTGGAGTCGTAGAGCCCGGGTTCGAGTCGGAGCGTGCCGCCGGACTGGGCAACGAGGAGCCCGGTGTTGATGAGCGATGTCGCGGGGTCGATGTCCAGGGTTGTCGCCTGATCGGCGACGATGTTGGCGTGGTTGACGATGTCGATGGAGTTGAGGCCGATCTGGCCGGAGCCCCGGATCGTGCAGGAGTTGTTGGTGAGGCCGTCGCCGGCCTGGCCGCCGCTCTGGTAGAGAATCCGGTTGTTTGCGCTGTTGGACATATTGATCGTGCCGCCGCCGTCGAACGAAACGGGGCCGTCGAGGTAGAGATCGGTCGGGTTCGCGGTCGCGAGCATGTTGATCGCCGGGGCGATGGAGAGCGAGCCCGTGATGAGCAGGTCCTTGTCGTTGGGCATCTCAATGACGCCGTTGATGGTCTGGCTCTCGATGCGCGTGGCGGCACCGATGGTGTTGACGCGGAGCACGCCCGAGCCAAAGGTCTGGATGAAGCCGGCGCCCTGGATCGTGCAACCGTTGAGGAGGACGACGGAGCCATCGCGGGCGGCGATGAGGCCGCCGGAGTTCTCGAGTGTGCCGGGGTTGAGCACGAGGGTCGCGCCGTTCTGTGCGGAGAGCTCACCGAAGTTGAAGAAGCCTGCAGCGCCGGGGTCGAGGGTGAGCGTGGTGGGCTGGTTGGCGACGATGGCGCCCCAGTTGTTGATCTGGCAGGTGTTGACCCCGATCTGGCCGGCCCCGGTGATGTGGAGCGAGCTATCGAACTGGATCGCGACAGCGCCCGTGCCGCCAAAGATGCGGTTGTTGGGGCTGTTCGACATGTTCAGGGAACACGGGGCATCGTCGGCGTTGCCGATCGTGAGCGTGCCGTTCTTGACGGTCAGGTCGGTGGGGTTGGCCGCGGCGAGCATGTTGACGGTGCCGTAGATGCTGAAGATACCGGTGGGTCCGTCGCCGCCGTGGCCGTTGGGATCGGGGTCGCCGATGACGGTGATGTCGCGGTCGTTGAGCATGTTGAGCGTGTCGCCGTAGAAGTTGCCCAGCTTGTCTACGGTGACGGTGATGTCCAGATTGCATGTCTTGCCCCCGAGAAACAGGGCGACCTCGCCGGCGGTGTTGGGGACGCCGGTGGGGTCCCAGTTGCCGGCGTTGCTCCAATTCTGGTCGAGACCTCCGACCCACTCATAGAACGACTGTTGGGCTCGGGCGGCCTGGGCCCCGACTCCCAGAGCCAGACCGGCCGCGGCGGCCACGACGACAGGGGACAGGTTCCGTCGCATCACGCACCTCCTCCGCTGGGACCGCCACTCGGCCGGCGGCCTCGCCACCGGCTCCTCCTCCGGATGCAGATGGGCTTCGGTGGGGAGAGCGGACAGCCGGTTGGGCGGGGATTCTCTGCGGCCGCGGCTATCGGTCCTGAGGCGCGCCGGCGCCCGCATCACCCCGCCGTCCTTCCAGCACCGCGAACGCCTTGCGGAGCCGCTCGATGGCCCGCGACCTCGCCCGCTCCGCGGCCTGGGGGGTGATGCCGAGACGTTCGGCCTGGACAGTCAGCGGGACATCCTCGGTGGTCCAGGTGATCAGGTCCTTGTCGCGAGGGAGGAGCATGGCGAGGGCCCGAACAGCGAGGAGAAGCTGCTCGCGACGGAAGGCGAATGTGCGTGGCCCGGCGGCCGAGTCGGCGAGTTCGCGGCGTTCGAGGCGCTCGCCTCCGAGGCCCGAGACAGAGAGGCGCAGGAGGGCTCCGGGGTGTCGCTTGCAGGCGAACCAGTATTCGCGACGGCCGGAGAGGTGTCTTCGGGCAATCTGGGCAAGCCATCCCCGGAAGGCGGGCTCGCCCTGCCACTGGAGCCGGTCGAGCGAGCGGATCGCCTCCTGCATCGCTCCGGCGGCGAGATCCTCCTCCGATTCGAAGCGGAGGAGCGCCACACCGGCCTCCCGGCGGACGAGAGCGCGGAGCAGGGGCTCGGCGTCGGCGAGCATCAGCCCGAGTTGTTCCGGGGTCGGCCGCTCGTTCATCGGGACTCTCCGTCGCGGCGCATGACAAGCCGGAAGCCGACGACGCCATTGCGCTGATAGGGGAGCAGGCCGTTTCCGCCGTAGTTCGCGAAGTAGCCCTCCTCGCCGAGGCCCCAGGCCCCGCCGGCGTGCTCCTTGGCGCCGCTCGATTCAAGCCACACGTGGTCGAGCCACTCGGAGACGCTCCCGGCGAGATCGAAGACGCCGAGCGCGGAGCGGTCGATGGGGAAGCTCTCAACAGGCTCGAGCGTCGGCGCCGGGCGGGCAAAGTTGGAACTGACCCACTTGGGTCGGAACTCGTCGCCAAACACGTAGCGGGCGGCGACCGAGGTCATACGGAGGTGCTCGTCGAGCGTCGGCAGGGTGTAGCTCGCACCGAGCGGGTCGTGATCCGACATCCACCGGGCGTATCGCGACGCGTCGTCCCAGGAGATGGCGAAGATGGGCCAGTCCCTGCGCCAGTTGAGCGGGATGGCGAAGGAGCCATCGGGCGCACGCAGGGCGGGGACCTCCTCGCTGGCGAACGGATGGAGCCGAGTGGCGCCCGACGCGTCGAGTTCCGCGAGGATCTCCGGCTGATTGAGGAACGCGAAGTAGTCGCCGACGGTGACCTCGTGCTCCATCGCCCAGAAGCCGTCGGGTCCCGCGGGGCCCTCGGTTGCGCCGCCGGGTGCGGGGGGGATGTAGACCCACCCGTCGGGGGTGGACCCCCGCGGCAGGAGGCGAGGCGTGAGGTGGAGGGCCTGATCGCGGCCAAGCTCGAGGGCCAGTCGCTGCGATTCGAATCCCGGAGCACGGACGACGAGGAGGTAGTGACCGGGCGTGAGCACGCGTCGCTGCTGCGGATCGTTCGGGAAGCTCGCACCGGGACAGAAGTAGACCGGTGCGGCGGCGGGGCGCGTGTCGATGCCGCGCTCAAAGGTGGTCGCACGCCACGCGTCGCCGACCCAGGCCAGGAGGTTGGCCCCTCCGGCGGCGCACGCCGCGCGCGGGTCGCCCACCCCTATGCCGAGCGAGTCGAGGCTCTCGCCTCGGAGCGAGAGCGGTCCGTCCTTCCCCTCAAACGCGTAGGTGTGGACGCCGGGGTGGCTCTCGGCGTCGCGCACGTCGAACGGATCCGCGATCGGACGGCCGTCGATCGCGGCGAGGCGATCGAACCGGCTGGGGCGTTCAGGGGCGGCGGGGGCAAACAGCACGAGGACCGTGCCGCGGATGGGGAGCCCGGCGACGCGGGTGATCACATCTCCGGCATGGAGCCCGCCGGCATCGGCCTGGACCTCGAGGGCCCACTCGTCGGGTCGCTGCGGGGCGTCGCCCGCGAAGGGGAGATTCACAAGCCTCGGCTCGGCGCCGTCGCGCAAGAATGAAGCGCTCTCCCGGCGGAAGAGGAAGCATTCGGCGCCGGGGGTGTCGCAGGCGACCGCGAGGGAGGTGCTTCCCACGAGGCGTTCGGTCAGCGTGTCGTCAGTATCGTGGGCGCGGACGAGTTCGGCGTAGACGGCCTTTGCCGGGGCGTCGGCTCGGATCTCGGCCTCCAGGTAGCGTTGCAGATAGAGCTCGCCCCGGATACGGTCGACGCGAGTATGGTCGGCGCCGAGGCGTTCGGCACGGGCCGCGAGCTCGAGCACGCGGTAGAAGGCCAGGTCGCGGCGCTCCCGCTCCTGCCGGACGTGGCCCTCGATCGCATCGATCCTTTCGTCCCGCTCGGGGCTGAAGTACATGCTGGATCGCTGGGCGATCAGAGCCTCGTATTCCGCCTCGAGGGTACGCGTGGACTCGCCCTCGCTGCGGTAGCGTCCGACGAAGTCGGCGGCCTCGCTCAGGGCGGAGAGGATCTCCTGGCGACGGTGGGCCGCCTCGGCCCAGACCCGCCAACCCCGCAGACCGAGGGCGAGCGCGACGGCACACGCCCCTGTAAGAATCGCGGCGGAGGCGCCGCGGTTGCGCCGGGACCAGCGCAGGGCCCGGCCGACCGGGCTGATCGGGCGCGCCGAGACCGGGCGTGATTCCTCGATGGCGCGGAGGTCGGCGGCGAGGGCGGCGGCGGAGGCATACCGGCGGGCAGGCTCGCGATCCATCGCCTTGGCGATGACAACCGAGAGATCTTGGGGGATACCAGCGTTGATGCGCCGCGCTTCGGGGGGATCGTCGGTGAGGATGGCGTGGAGGACCTGCTCGAGGGTCTCGCCACGGAAGGGCTTGACTCCCGCGGCGGCCTGATAAAGCACGACACCGAGCGAGTAGATATCGGTGCGGGCATCGATGTGGCCGCCGCGTCGGCCGACCTGTTCCGGCGCGGCGTAGTGGGGCGACCCGACAAACGCCTCGGTCAGCGTGGCGCCGGCCTGCTCGAGATCGCGGGCGAGACCGAAGTCGAGGAGCATGGGCCGATCGTCCGGCGTGATCAGGATATTGGAGGGCTTGATATCGCGGTGAACAATGCGTTCGGCGTGGGCGGAGTCGAGGGCCTCGGCCAACTGGACGCCCCATCGGACGACGCTCGCGGCGGGGACCGACTCGCCCCGTGCGGCGCGCTCGGCGAGGACGGCGTCCAGGCTCCGCCCGCGCACATACTCCATGGCGATGTAGTGCACGCCCTCCGCCTCGCCGACCTCGTAGACGGTGACGATCCCCGCGTGGCGGAGCTTGGCGGCTGCCCGGGCCTCGCGTTCGAAGCGGGCGAGCGCGCTGGGGCTTGAGGCGTGGGCCCCGTGGATGATCTTGAGGGCGACGAGGCGTCCGAGCGAGTCCTGCTTGGCGAGATAGACCTCGCCCATGCCGCCGCGCCCGAGCAGCCGCACGATCTCGAACGGGCCGATGCGTCGGGCCACCGCCGCTCGGGCATCGGCGACGGCGGCCTGGGAGGCCTCGGCATGCACGCGCCGGAGCGCGTCGGCGAGGGGACCCTCGGGGATCTGGTTCCGGCGGAGGAATTCGGCCGGATCTTCGGCGCGGCCCTCGAGCGCGGCTTCGAGGTAGGCGTCGTAGAGGTCTTCGTGTCGATCGCCCTGGGTCGTCATGCTGGGTTCGACCTTTCGAACTCCAGCTTACCGGCATCGTGCGGACGCCCCAGGCAGGGGTCTAACGCCCGAAGAAGGCGACAAGGTCGGCGGAGGTGAGACAGCCGTCGCCGTTCAGGTCGGCGTACGGGCGCCCCGCGGCCCAATCGCGGGCGAGGTCCAGCATGTCGCGTGCGCCGGCGTGCGCGGACTGCGCTCTCGGCGCGCAGCTCCACTGGTCGGCGACCCTGCCGTCGGGATCAAAGGCCCAGACATGGCCGGCCGGCGCATCCCCCGGGAGCTCGGCGCCCTCGTCCCCGACGCCGACGCCGACGCCGACGCCGATGTAGATGAGCCCATCAACGCCGGGGCAAGCCCAGACCGCCGACCCGCCAGAGTGCTCGGCAGGCTCGAGCACGCGGAGCCAGCGGTCCCCGCCCTCGGGATCGAGGGCGATCAGGCACGGGCGCGGACCATCGGGCGCATCGGAACTCGCGGGAAGGTAGAGGCCGCCCTCGTCGTCAATGGCCGGGTCGCCGGTGATCTCGATGCCGGGGAGTTCGAGGTCGCGGGTCCACGCAATCGCGCCCTCGGCGTTCAGACGCGTCAGGAGGATCGGCCCCGGGTTTCGGGGGCTCGATGTGATGGAGAGGACACGCCCCGCGGCGTCGGCGTAGACCCGTCCGCGGAGGGGCCCCGCGTCTGGAGTCGTGCCCGGGGTCGTGTCTGGAGTCGTGTCTGGAGTCGTGTCTGGAGTCGTGTCTGGGGTCGCGGCATCGGGCGCGGACGACCGGGTGAGCCATCGCAGGCGGCCCTCTGGCGTGATGCTGAGGGTGATGGCCTCGGTGCGCCCCGGCGCGGCATCGACGAAGCCGGTGGCGACGGCGTTGCCCTCGGGGTCGACGTCCACGTCGAGGAGCGCGGCGCCGCGGTGGGCGGGGAGGTCGTAGAGGAACTGCCAGGCAACCGCCCCATCGGGGGTGCACTTGATGAGGCCGGCGTGCGTCGCGAACGCACCACCGATGTCGGTCTCGCTGAATACCAGCGCGGCGATGTAGGCGTTGCCCCGCTCGTCCACGGCAAGAGCGGTGGGCGTGTCACACCAGTGTCCGGGTCCGTCATATCGCGACACCCAGCGGGGCGTGCCATCGGCGGCGCGGCACTCGAGAAGGATGTCCCAATCCGACCCGTGATCGTCGCGGGCGCCGCCCCACGACTGCGTGAGCGAGTAGGTATTGCCCGCCGCGTCGATGCCGATCGCGACAGGGGCTTCGGTCGGCGAGGGGGCGTGTCGCGGCTCGGCGGCATGCAGAGTCGCGGCGGCGAGCGCCGCGGCGCTCACGTAGACCATCCTGGAACGCATGGCAGGCTCCGTATGTTTGGCGTGGTCGGACGCCCCTCCGTTCGACCGCGCGGCGCAGCATAGCAGGTGCAAGCGGTACGCTCTCATCGCGACGGATGATCCACGACTCTGTCCAAGGAAATGTGGGTGAAATTGAACGGGCGCGCCGTGGCGTGTACACGGCGCGCCCTCTGCTCGTTGGGCCGACTGTGTCGGGAATTGCCCCGGGTTCAGCAGCCCGAGGCCCAGAGATTCAGGTACGCGAGGACGTCGCGGGTATCGATGAGGCCGTTGCCGTCCATATCGGCGGCGCTGTCGCCGGCGCTCCACGCGTTCAGGAACGCGATCACGTCGCGCGTGTCCACCGCGCCATCGCTGTTGAAATCGGCGCGGCATCCCGGGCTCAGCAGGAATGCCGTCGGGATACCAAGCTCACGCCCCCAACCGACGATCTGCCCGGAGTCGTTGATGGCGGTCGCGGCCTGGAGATGCCAGTCCGATCCGGTGGGCACGAGGGTGTTGAGATCGATGAGCTGGGCGCCGTCCCAGAGGAAAGCCCGGTCGTTCGAGGTGCCGACGACCATGCCGGCGCTGTTCAGACCGTAGGCGTAGCTCGCACGCTCCCCGAGCACGCCGAGGTCGTGCCGTGCGGTCACGGCGCCCGACGCATCCACCTCGAAGACGAAGGCATGGGGGTCGCCCGCGGCCGTGTCCGCGACGCCCGCGACCAGGCCTCCGCGCACGGCGAAGGCCTGGCTGCGCGGGCCGCCGAGGGTTCCGAGGTCGTGCGCAACGCCGCTCCTCCAGAGCGTCGCGTGTGTGACCTTGTCACCGGGGAGAGAGGCCGCGCCGACGATATCGCCGGCGTCGTCGGCGGCGAAGGCGCCGCCGGAGAGACCGCCCAGACCGGGCAGGGCGGAGAGATTGCCATTCTGGAAGGCGCAGGCGTGGGACGTGTGCCATCCGACGGCATCGATGCCGGACGCTGATCCGACCACGAGGCCAAAGTTGTTCGCCCCGCGGGGAGCAAACTCACCGAGGAAGACGGGACTCCCGAGGGTGGCGCTGAACGCCGAAGTGCCGAACTGTCCGATGGTGAAGGAGGCGCCGTAGAGAACGCCCTGATCGTCGATCGAGAAGGCGTGGCTGTCGAGGTCGCCGGGAAGGGCGCTCACGGTGTGCAGCGCGCCGTCCCAGAAGAAGGCGCGGAACGCCGAGCCGGCCGGGATGGTGTCGATGGCGGCGCCCGCGGCCACTCCGGACGCGTTGAGGGCGTATCCCTGCGAGGGGCCGTAGAGACGCCCGATGCTCGTAATCTCGTAGCTCTGGGCGGTGGCGGCGCCGGCGAGGGCGCAGAGGCTGATCATCGCGGCCGCCGAGCTTCTGCGTGCTTGGATGTTTGTCATGGCTTGGATTCCTGTCGTGCGTTTGGTGCTCGGATTTGCCGGATTAGTCGTTGACCTTGTGGAAGAAGGGCTCGTCTGGGGGCGAGGTGTGGCAGACGGCGCAGGTATCGATCACCCCGGCATGGCCCTGGAGATTGATCGCCTGGAGGTTGTCCGGCTCGGTCACTGTGGGAGTGATGGCGTGGGGGCTGCCGTGGCAGGCGTAGCAGTGGACGCCGCTGTGTCCCTTCGAATCCCGGTAGAGGGTGTTGGCCTGCTCGAACTGGAAGCCCTGCCGGCTGTGGCACGTGCTGCATCGGGGTTCATCGACCCAGGGAGTCCGTCCCTGATCACCGACATCGGCCATGCCGCCGTGGCAATCGGTGCAGCCGATCCCACGGGCGTAGTGCACGTCGCGCTGGCATTGCGTGCGGACGCCGGGGTGGCAGGCGTAGCAGGAGTTCTCGAGATCGACCTGGTCCATGCGGGAGGCGTGGGCGCCGTGCATGGCGGCCGAGAACGTCGGCAGGTTGGGGTCGCCCGCGGCGCCGAGCGCGGGGTCGGCGTGGCATCCGGCGCAGAAGACGGGCTGCTGCTGCTCGAGCGTCGTGCCGTGGAGACGGTCGTGGGCACGGAGGATGTCGGTGCCCGGGGTGATGCCGGGGTGTTGTGGCAGAGGGTGCAGTTGATCTCCCAGGACACCGGGACGACAACCTGGGTCCTCGCCACCTCCGTGCCCTGGCGGGTGACGGTGATGGTGGCCAGCGGGTAGGGATTCTCCTTGCCGTCGTCATCGATCGGCGTGAGCGGGATCCCGACGACGGAGAAATCGTTGTTGCCCGTCGGCGCCATCGTGCCGGCGAGGCCCGCGCCGGCGAGGCCGGTGTCGGGGGCGAAGTCGACGCCAAGCAGCGCCTGGTCGTAGGTCCACCAGTTGGTCTTGTCGGTGGAGCGGGTGTTGCCGGGGATGGTGAAATCGATCGTCACGCCGCTGGTGACGATGTGCGGTTCGCCGCCCTGGCGGTTGATGACCTGGGCGTGGACCGTGTTGTAGGGAGGCAGGATCAGGAACTCGGAGAAGTCCTGCTGCATGCAGTGCATGCCCAGGTCGTTGGCCCCGAAGACCACGTAGGGGGTCGAGACCACCGGCGGGTCTGCGGCGCGCGGGCGGCCTGAGGCAGAGATCGCCAGAGCGCCAGCGCCGAGGGCTGCCAGAACGAAGGCCGAACCCCGCAGGGCTCCTCCGAATCTGCTCCGGGCGCCTGCGGCATCGGGACGACGCCTCAACCAGGGTTGTGTTCGTGGCATGTGGATCTCCTCTTCGTAGCAGCGACATCGCGCCGACCCCGGGCCGGTCACGCATGCAACGGAGCAAATGGACTGGAATACAAATCCAGTGCCACACAAGAGGAAACCCGTTTCAGCGGCTAGGGGCTCTCACGTCATTTAAATCGGATATGAATGTGGCCATAAGTCGCCGGCGCATGGCGTTGGGTGTGGCCAGCGGTCGATGGGCTCGGAGGATTGGCTCTACCAGTGAAAAACCCAGATCTGGCTCAGCAGCCGGTTGTCCAGAGGTTGAGGAAGAGGATGACATCGCGCGTGTCGACGAGCCCGTTCTCGTCGAGATCGCCAGAAGAATCCCCAGCGGCGAAGGCGTTCAGGAAGGCGACGACATCCCGAGTATCGACGGCGCCATCGCCGTTGAAATCGGCGACACAGCCGGTCAGGCACGACGTGATGAGGGCGACCCCGGAGGCGGTCTGGCCGTCCCCTGTGGTCGTGAAATTGCCGCAGACGACCAAGTCGCCCCGGAACTCGCCGAGCCCGAAGACCGACGGGAAGTTGGACGGTGGAATCGCCGGACCGGCGACGCCGCCCTGGGCGATGACCCAGGCGCCGGATTCGAGGCGTGCGAAGTAGTTGATGTCTGGCGTAGCGGTACCCGAGAGATAGAGGGCCGGGCCGGATCCGTCGTCCCACACGCGGAGGTCGGTCACGCGGCCGCCAACGTTCTGACCGATCGCCGTCCACGCGATGCCGTCCCACTTGAGGACGCTGGCCAACGAGCCGCCGCTGGCGGCGCGGAACGGGGACCCCGCGATGTAGAGGGCTTCGCCATTCCCGTCGTCGAAGAGAACGGCGGCGTCGAGTGTGGTTGTGGAGTTCTGAGCGACGAGGCCTGAGCCGATCTTCTCCCAACCGACGCCGGGGCGGAAGCGGGCGGCGAGCTTGGCGTCGGCCCCGTCGATAGTGTCGAATCGCCCGACGGCGTAGAGGGCGGGGCCCGAGCCGTCGTCCCAGATCACGGTTTCGTTCACGAAGGGGCTGAATCCGGTCATGCCGGAGCCCTCGCCGACGACCGAGAGCGACGAGCCGTCCCATGCGGCCACGCCGCTGGCGGGCTGGCCGCCGATGACCGTGAATCCCCCGGCGATGTAGAGGCGCGGGCCCTGGCCGAGGTCGCCGACGTCGAGAGACCAGACGGCATCGGGCGCGACGAATCCTGCGCCGAGGGATCGCCACGCGACGCCGTCCCAGGCGGCGAGGCTCTGGGTGTCGGACTGCCCGCCGGCGGAGGCGAACAAACCGCCGACGACGAGGAGGCGGTCCGGGCCGGCGTCGAAGGGCTCGATGCTGGTGACGAAGCCGTTGGTGTTCCCGAAGGAAAGGCCAGTGGCGAGCTTGCTGTAGGCGTGGGTGTCGGGGTTCCAGCGGGCGACGCCTCGCAGGTTGTTCAGGCCGCCGATCTTGGTGAAGGAGCCGCCGACATAGAGCATCTCGCCGGCGCCGTCGTTCCAACCGATCGCCGCCTCGGCATACCCGTCACCGAGTGCGGGGTTGCCCGGGGTGACGTCCCAGTCCGGGGTGCACTGGCACCAGGCGATGGGCGTGATCAGGGCGGACGCGAGGGCGGCGGCGCGGGCTGCGAGCATGGGTGATCTCCTCCGTCGAGCGCCCAAGGTACCGCCGTGGCGCGACCGACTCAAGGCGATCTGGAGGTGCTCGGAGGCTAGAAGCCCGCCTGGTTCTTGGCGCCGGACTTGGTCACCGTGGCGTCGTCCATGACGTAGAGGCCGATGAGCCAGCCGTTGACGAGGTAGGGATCGGTGCGGAACACCCCGGAGATGGACCCATAGTTGATGACGCCCTGCTGGAGATCAAGGGGCTCGGCGAGCTTGACCTCTACCGCGTCGTAGGGCGTGGGCGGGACGCCGATGCAGCATCCATCCCACTGGTTGAGCATGACCATGCACTCTTCGGCGGACGGCGCGATGAAGGGGAACGCGATGAATCCGGTGATCGAGACATGCTTGTTGTCGAGCGCCTTGATCCACTCGGGGACCTCTTTCATCCCTTCCTTCTTCGGGTTGTACTCGCTCTCGAGGGCGGTGAGCGTGTCCCAGCTCACCACGTAAGGGCTGGCCTCGGTGCCCTTCCCGGGTATGGCGTAACGCCCGTTGAGCAGGAGTTCATCGGCCTTCGCGGCAGTCGCGGTGGCCGGCCGGATGTCGGCGGCCGGCGCGCTGGCGCCCGATCCCGATTCTGCGGCGGGCGGAGCGCCGGCGCTGGAATCGGTCCCGACCTCGCTCGATGCGGTCGGCATTGGCGCGTCGGGCTCACTCGTCGGCGCGGTCTCGGGCGGAGCGGTCACGATGGACTCGGCGGGGAGTGCTCCGGCCTTTGCGATAGGGAGTTCGGGGCCCGGGCTCAACGGCCTTTCCGCTTCGGGTGCGGCACTCGGGGCCGGATCGCCCGGCGCCCCGGCCACCGTCTCGGCCAGGGCCGACTCGCGGATGGTTGCCTCGGAGGGCGCACCACCTCGGGCGCGGAGCACGACCAGGAGGGCGGCGGCGAGCAGCAGCGTCGCGACGAGACTCCAGAACACCTTCATGCTCGCACCTCCGGTTCGCCGCGGGCGGTCGATCCTAGCTGGGTTCGGCGGCGCGGAGGAGCGCGACGCGGTAGGGGCGGATCTCGGCGCGGAACACACCGCCGAGCACGGCGGGATCGGCGGCGAAAAACGAGCGGGCGGCAGCCTCGGACTCGGCCTCGCAAATCGCCAGCCCCATCGGGGGCTGGTCGAGCGTGCGCCCGGCGAGGAGCAGGCGGCCGGCGTCGAGCGCGGCCGTGAGGTACGCGAAGTGCTCCGCGACGACCAGCTGCTCCGCGGGCGTCGCGTCCTCAGCGAAGGTCGGCCGCGGCGGGGAGTAGGTGCAGAGAAACTGTTCCATGGTCTGGTGCGGCGCGCGACGCGAACCCGGCCGGGGCTAGCGACGCGGGTTACGCGCGCGGTTGGTGCGGGTGGGCGGACGGGGCGGGTAGGGGCCGCGGGGCGAGGGTTCATCGGGCGCCCGCTCGGGCATTCGTGCTTCCGGGGCCGGCTCGGGGGCTGCCTGGCCTGCGGGCTCTGTCGGAGCGTTCGCGGGCTCCGGGAGCGGCTCGGCGCGGGTGCCATCGTCGGCGCCGATGCGCCCGAAGATCATGCGTCCGGCGGAGGTCTGGAGGCTGCTGGTGACGGTGATCGCCACCTCGGAACCGATGTGATCGAGTCCGTCCTCGGCCACGACCATCGTGCCGTCGGCGAGGAAACCGACGGCCTGGGTGCGCTGCTCGCCCCGGCGGAGGAGCTGCACGACGAGCTGCTCTCCGGGTATCACGTGCGGCTTGAGCGCATTGGCGAGGTCGTTGAGGTTGAGGACGAAAATGCCGTGGATCGAGGCGACCTGTCGGAGGCCGACATCGGTGGTCACGATGATCGCCGGGAGTTGGCGGGCGAGGTCGACGAGCATGTGGTCGACGGCCTTGCTGGGCATCGGGGTTTCATCGATCGAGACATCGAGGAGCGCGGACCGTTGGAGGCGGGCGACGATATCGAGACCCCGCCGGCCTCGGGAACGCTTGAGCCGATCCGCGGAATCCGCGAGTCGCTGGAGCTCGGCGATGACGAACTGGGGGATGACGATGGGGGCTTGGCTGATGCCGGTCTCGGCGACCTCGACGATGCGGGAGTCGATGAGGCTGGATGTATCGAGGAGGAGGGGGCGGACGCCACGCATCTGCTTGGCGAACTCGACATAGGGGATGACGAGGCGGAAGTCGTCCTGGGTCTGGAGGACGGTGGTGATGCCGAGGTAGCAGAGCGCGATGCCGACGAGGACCTTGGCAAGGCCGACGACGCGGGGGACCTTGGTGAGGTCCCAGGACTCGGCGACCAGGTCGATGACGAAGCCGAGGGCGACGGCGGCCAGGAGGCCGGCGAGCATGCCGAGCATCATGCCCGAGAGCATGGAGATCTTCTTGCGCGGCGTCAGCAGGTCGGCCATCAGAAAGCCGGCCGCGAGAACAAGGCTGGCGCCGAGGGGGACCCACCACTTCTCGAAGATGTCCTGGTCGAGGGAGTTGTCGGGGGTCCGGATGATCGTCAGGAGGGTCACGGTCATGAAGAGGATGACGAACACCATCCGGACGAAGGTGAGGAAGGCCGATCGGCTCCAGCGGTCGGCGGGGCCGAGTTCGGGCTTGTCGCGTCCTGGGGGTCGGTCCACGGGAACAGTGTACGGATGGGGGCGGGGGGCGTATCCTTGAATTCTGCCCGTCGCTCCCGCAGGCGGCCGGGCCCGGTGCACGGGTGGCCCGTGAACCTGGTCAGGGCTTGACCGCAGCAGCCATAAGCGGCCGTCATCCGGTGCCGCCGGTGTCCTGGCCGCCTGCAGGGGCGATGGGCGTGAGACCGGCTCCCGCGCGGGGCCCCCCCCCCCTTGCCGACCTCGGGCCGAGCAGCACCACGATCCATGGATTGCCTGCGAGTTGGGGAGCCCAGTGAGTGAGATCATCGCTGGCCGGTGCTCCCGGCGCCAGGGATCGTTACTCGCAGGGACGGCCCCCCGCCACCGGGAGCCCGTGATCGAGTTTACCGACATCCACAAGGCCTTCGGCGAGACCGTCGCGGTCGGGGGGCTTACGCTCTCGATACCCCCCGGCGAGGTCTTCGGCCTCCTCGGCCCCAACGGGGCGGGAAAGAGCACCACTATCGCGATGACGGTCGGCCTCCTGCGCCCCGATAGCGGGACCGTCCGCATCGACGGCGGCGACCCCGCCGACCCCGCCGTCCGCGCCCGCCTCGGAGTCGCGCCGCAGAGCCTCGCGATCTACGACGACCTCTCCGCGAGGGAAAACCTCCTCTTCTTCGGCTCCCTCTACGGCATCGACCGCGCCGCCGCGGGCAAGCGCGCCGCGGAATTGCTCGACCTCGTCGGCCTCTCCGACCGCGCCCGAGCACGGGTCAAGACCTTCTCAGGCGGCATGACGCGCCGCGTCAACCTCGCCTGCGCCCTCATGCACGACCCCGCGATCGTCCTGCTCGACGAGCCCACCGCGGGCGTCGATCCGCAGTCCCGCCACGCGATCTTCGAGATCGTCCGCTCCCTGCGCGATCAGGGGCGCACCATCGTCTACACCACGCATTACATGGAGGAGGCCCAGAAGCTCTGCTCGCGCGTGGGCGTCATCGACAAGGGCCGCCTGCTCGCGCTGGACACGGTCGACGCCCTCATCCGGGAGCACGGCGGAGATAGCGTGGTGCGGATCGAGCGGGCGGGGGGCGAGGAGCGGACGCAGACGGCCGAGCCGGTGGCGGTGCTGCAGCAGGCCCTGGCTTCGGGGGATGCGATCGGGGTGCACGTGGAGCGACCGGACCTGGAGACGGTGTTCTTGAACCTGACGGGGAGGAGCCTGCGTGACTAGCGGTCCTTTACGAGCCCCGAGCGCGAGCCCGGGGCGCTCCACCCGAGTTCGCGCTCGGGGCTCGCAAAGGCGAAAGGCCACCATGCGTGAGATCTGGGCCCTGGCCGTCAAAGACCTGAAGCTGCTCATCCGCGATCGAGCGGGGCTGTTCTTCACGTTCTTCTTCCCCATCCTCTACGCGGTGTTCTTCGGTGTGATCATGGGGGGGATGGGGAGCAGCGAGGGGCGGGAGGGGACGCCGATCCTGGTGATCGATCAGGACCACTCGAAGGCGTCGGAGGCGTTCGTCGCCTCGCTCGAGGCCGACAGCCAGCTCAGGATCACCCGGAGCGAGGACCGGGCAGAGGCCGAAACGCTGGTGAAGGACGGCAAGCAGACGGCCTTCGTGGTGGTGCCCGGGGGGTTCGGCGATTCGTCGAAGACCATCTTCAAGGGCGAGCCGATCAGGCTGATCGTCGGGGTCGATCCCTCGCACGCGGCCGAGGCGGGGCTGATCCAGGGGCTGATCACGGCCAAGGCCTACGAGCGGCTCCAGGACCTCTTCATGAGCCCGGCCAGCGCCCGGCAGATGGCCCGGGATGCGATGGCCGAGGTCGACAAGACGTCGGACATGTCGCCGGTGCAGAAGACCATCATGAAGAGCTTCCTCGGCAGCCTGGACTCCTTCATGAAGGACATGCCCGCGGCGGGGGGCTTCGGCGGAACCTCCGGCGAGGGGGGCGGCGCCGGCTTCAACCCGATCCAGATCGAGACGGTGGACCTGGCGACCGACAAATCGGGCAAGGCGATGAACGCCTTCGCCATCACCTTCCCGCAGGGGATCGTGTGGGGGGTGATGGGCTGCACGGCGGGGTTCGGGATCTCCCTGGTCTCCGAGCGGAACAAGGGGACGCTGACGCGGCTCCAGACCTCGCCGCTCTCGCGCTCGCGGGTGCTGCTGGGCAAGGCGCTGGCATGCTTCCTGGCGACGGTGGGCGTGGCGGTGCTGCTGCTGGTCGTCGCGAGGTTGTTCTTCGGCGTGCATCCGCAATCGCTCCCGATGCTCGCCCTCGCGGTTTTTTGCGTGGCCGTGGCGTTCGTCGGGATCATGATGCTGCTCTCGACGATCGGGAAGACCGAGGCGTCGTCGGGGGGAATCGGGTGGGCGGTGCTGCTGGTGTGCGCGATGTTCGGAGGGGGGATGATCCCCCTGATGTTCATGAAGGGGTGGATGGTCACCCTCAGCAACTTCTCGCCGGTCAAATGGTCGATATACGCCATCGAGGGGGCGGTCTGGCGGGGCTTCACGTTCGACAAGATGCTCCTGCCCTGCGGGATCCTCCTCGCGATCGGGGTCGTGGGCTTCGCGGCCGGGTCGCGGCTGTTTGCCTGGAGTGAGGGCTGAGGACGGTGGGGGCTGGGGACCGAGACAGAAACGGCTCCATCTCGGCGCGGTAGGCTTGCATCCTTCCCCCGGTTCGGGTGGTAGAACGGGGGCAGCGCCGCTGCAAGGGAGGCGGGTCGGCACTGCACACACGTTGAAGATAAGGGTTTTCCCTAGGAGATTGACCATGCGTCGAACCGCACCGCTCGTGACCCTCGCCTTTCTCGCCTGCGTTGGGCTCCCCACGGGGCTGGGGATGACCCACCTGCCGGTCCCCTCGTACGCCGGGGACGAGTTTCCCCCCTTCGATAAGACGATTGAGGGGCTGACGAAGGTGGTCTCGACGGCGGACGGGGCGGCGCCGCTGTATGACCTCTATAAGGATGAGAAGACGGCCAAGGTGCTGGCTGTGCTGCCCCGGAACTACGACAGCCAACTGCTGATGATCGCGTGCACCGTCTCCGGTGGCGATCCGCAGGCGGGTGTGATGGGGCCGACCTACTACGCGCAGTGGCGCCGATACGACAAGCAATTGGCGCTGGTGATGCCGGACCTCGGCGTCCGGACGAAGGGGGACCGCGAGGCGCAGGATTCGATCAACGAGCTGTACACCGGACGGGTGCTGGTGAGCGTGCCGATCGTGGCCGAGGCCCCGGGTGGGCGACCGGTCATCGACCTGGGCGCGCTCTGCACGCGGCAGGCGGGGAGCTTCTTCGGCTTCAGCGCTGCCGGGGGATACGGCCCCTCGGTGCGTGGGGTGAACCCCTCGCTCGTCTCGCTGACGAAGGCCAAGAGCTTCCCGAAGAACTTCGTCGTGGAGTTCGAGATGCCCTCCTCGAACGGGCAACTGACCCGCCTGTGCTACTCCGTGGGCGAGCTGGTCGGCACGCCGGGCTTCAAGCCCAGGGCGGCGGACCCCCGGGTGGGCTACTTCTACGACTCGTATGAGGACTACGCCAAGCCGGCCAACGACGAGGTGACGGACCGGTACATCAACCGCTGGTACGTCGAGAAGGCCGACCCCTCGCTCAAGATGAGCCCGCCGAAGCAGCCCATCGTGTGGTACATCGAGCACACGACGCCGGTGAAGTTCCGCCGCTACGTCCGCGAGGGCATCAGCCTGTGGAACGAGGCCTTCCGCGAGATCGGGATCGACGGCGCCGTGGTGGTCTATCAGCAGGATGCCGAGACGGGCGCCCACATGGACAAGGACCCCGAGGACGCCCGGTACAACTTCTTCCGCTGGAACTCCAGCGACCAGTCCTACGCCATCGGGCCGAGCCGGACCAACCCGATGACCGGCGAGATCCTCGACGCCGACGTCGTGTGGCACCAGGGCCTGACCCGCTCGGTGCGGAACATGCTCGAGGGGCTCAGCGACGACATCACCGAGAACACGTTCACGCCGGACACGCTCGAGTGGCTCGCCGAGCACCCCGAGTGGGACCCGCGCGTGCGCCTGGCCCCCCCCGGCGAGCGCGAGCGGAAGACCCGCGAGCTGGCCCTGCGCGTCGCCGAGCACGCGGCCGAGCCCTTCGGCGAGGAGGGACACCCGCTCGCGCCGGAGGTCTTTGACCACACCAACCACGCGTGCCGCATCGGGAACATGCTCGCGGCCGACCTCTCCCTCTTCGACATCGCCGTCGACGGCGGGATGGTGGCCGCCAAGGACGATCAGGACCTGCTCGACGGCATCCCCGAGGAGTACATCGGGCCGATGATCCGGTACATCTCGTGCCACGAGGTCGGGCACTGCCTGGGCCTGCAGCACAACATGGCGGCCTCGAGCATCCGCAAGCTCTCCGACGTGCACTCGGGCAACTTCGAGGGGCCGAGCTCGGGGTCGGTGATGGACTACATCGCCGCGAACATCAACTACAAGCTGGGCCCGGTGCAGGGGCCGTACGCGACCCCGACGGTCGGGCCCTACGACCGCTGGGCGATCGCCTACGGGTACGGGCCGGAAGACAAGCTGCCCGAGCTGCTCAAGCGCTCGAGCGAGCCCGACCTCATCTACATCAGCCAGATGGAGATGTCGAGCGGCTCCGATCCTCGCAATATGACGTGGGACAACGGCGCGGACAACCTGAACTTCTGCGATTCGCGCCTGGGTCTGGTCAACAAGCTGCGCGGCGAGCTCACCGACAAGATCGTGAAGGACGATCAGTCGTGGGCCCTGGTGCGGCGCCGATACCAGAACCTCCTGTCCACGCAGGTCCAGTGCCTCTCGATCGCGAGCCGCTGGATCGGCGGGACGTTCAGCAACAACGACTTCAAGAGCGAGGGCGGACGGACGGCGATCGAGGACGTCCCGGCCTCGCAGCAGCGTCGGGCGTTGAAGCTGATCATCGACAATTCCTTCAACGAGGACTCGTTCGGGCTGACCCCCGATCTCGTCCGGCACATGGGCAAGGAATACTGGTGGGACAATGCGGGCACGAGCGAGCTGATGGCCGACCCGAGCTTCACTGTGCACGACCTGATCGGCGGGGTGCAGGCGACGGCGTTGACGTTTGTCATGAACCCGGGCACGCTGCGCCGGGTTTATGACAACGAGTACCGCACGCAGGGCCAGAAGGACGCCATCACGCTGGCCGAGGTGGTGGACACCATCACCGACTCGGTGTGGAGCGAGTGCGACGGCGCCAAGGCCGGGAGCTATTCGGCGGCGACCCCGATGATCTCGAGCTTCCGCCGAAACCTCCAGCGTGAGCACGCCGACCGATTGATCAGCCTGGCGCTGGCCGACCGGACGACGAGCCCGGCAATGCGGACGATCAGCGCGCTGGCCACGCAGGAGCTGGGCCGGATCGACAAGGCGGCCGAGAAGGCCGCCGGCTGCAACCCCGACCCCTACACCGCCGCGCACCTCGGAGACATCCGAACGCGGATCAGCAAGGCGATGGACGCGGCGTACGTCGTGACCCGCTGACGGCCGGTCGGACTCCCTGACCTGTTCCTCCATCCAGCCCCGGGGGCCCCGAGCCCCCGGGGCTCTTTCTTGCGCCGGGCGGGGCCGCGGGCCCAGCGCGTACACTGGCGGCATGACCTACACCGCCCTCGCCCGCCGGTACCGCTCGCAGAGTTTCGACGAGGTCGTCGGCCAGGAGCCGATCGCGCGGACCCTCAAGAACGCGATCGAGTCGGGGCGCGTGGCCCACGCGTACCTCTTCTGCGGGACGCGGGGGGTGGGCAAGACCTCCATGGCGAGGATCTTCGCTTGCGCGATCAACACGCCCAGCGGGGGGACGCTGCCGGACGAGGTAGCGCAGGCCGTGATGACCGGCCGTGACCAGGACGTGATCGAGATCGACGCGGCCAGCAACCGTGGCGTGGACGAGGCGAGAAACCTGATCGCCAACAGCATCTACCGGCCGATGCGCGGGCCCTACAAGGTCTACATCATCGACGAAGTGCACATGCTGACGCGCGCGCGTTCAACGCGCTGCTCAAGACCATGGAGGAGCCGCCGGAGCACGTGAAGTTCATCCTGTGCACCACCGAGGCGCACAAGGTCCCGCCAACGATCCAGAGCCGATGCCAGCGGTTCGACTTCCGCGACATCCCGACCTCGCGGATCACCGACCACCTCGCCGAGGTCTGCGGGGCCGAGAAGGTCAAGGCCGATCCCGACCTGCTGCACGCGGTCGCGCGGCTCGGGAACGGGTCGATGCGGGACGCACTCTCGCTGCTCGACCGGCTGCTGGCCTCCGGCGAGAAGAAGCTGACCCTCACCCTCCTCGAGGAGATGCTCGGGCTGCCCGACCGGGAACTGCTCGGGCGGCTCATCGACGCCCTAGCCTCGGGGGACGCGGGAGGCGCGCTCGAGTGCGCCGACGGGCTGCTGACCAAGGGCTCCGGCCTCGAGGTGGTGCTCGACTCGCTGGCCGCCCGGCTCCGGGACCTGATGATCCTGTGCGCCTGCGGGCGCGGGACCGAACTGGTGGACTCGACCGCCGACGCCCGGGAGGAGGACGCGGCCCGGGCGGAGCGGTTCGACGTCGCGGCGCTCTCCCACATGATCGCGGTCTGCGAGAGCGTGATGCGATCCATCCGCAACAGCGCGCTCCCGCGGGCCTTGTTCGATGCGGCGGTCGTGCGGCTGGCGATGACCGAACGCCTGGCGGGCGTGACGGAGATCGTGACCAGGCTCTCCTCGCCGGCGATCGCCGCCGGGCGAGGGAGCCCGGGGGCCGGACCAAAAAAAGCCTGACGGCAGCGCCGGGGGGGCGTGGCTCGTCCACGCCGCCCGACACCGCGCCGCTGCCGACGCGTCCAACGCCGCAGCCGGATCCGACCCCGCCGGGCAAGGGGCCCTCGCGCGCCGGATCCACCAGCCCGGCGGGATCGCTCGGGCCGGCGGCGCCCCCCGCTTCGGCGGCGGAGCTGTGGGCACGCGTGATCGAGTTGGCAGCCGATTCGGTGCGGACGCAGACCCTGCTGGGCGCGGGGCACCCTCTGGAGTGGCGCGAGGGGCGGCTCGCGGTCGAGGTGGCCGGGCCGATGCGGAGCGTCGTGGAGCACCGACGCGAGGAACTCGAGGTGCTGCTGCGTCGCGCGGCGGGCCGGAAGGTGACGCTGGAGGTGGTGGCTCCGGAGGAGGCAGAGAACACCCCGGCGCCCACCCCGTCGACCCGGTGCAGCTGGCTCGCGAACACCCACTGGTGCGGCAAGCAATGGAGCTGTTCGGGGGTCGGGTCGAGACGGCGTACCTGAAGAAGAAGCCGTGAGGGCGGGACCCGGGGGAGCGAATACGATCGACCGCGCGAAAGACGCCGGCGCACTGGCCGCGGCGCAATGGAGGACCGGATGTTCGACCAACTCAAGACCATGGGCGCCCTGGCCGGGCTGCTCAAGAATCGTGACAAACTGCAAGCCGCAACGCAGCGGGTGAAGCGGACACTCGATGAGAACCCACCGGTTGGCGAGGCCGGGGGCGGCGCGGTGCGTGTGACGGTCGGCGGCGAGCTCAAGGTCGTGCACGTGGAACTCGCCCCGGCGGTCGTCGCGGGCATGGCCAACGACGACCATGCGCGCCGCCGGGCGGGCTCGCTGATCGCGGATGCCACCAACGACGCGCTCAAGAAGGCCCAGGAGCGCATCCGCGAGGCCATCGACCGCGAGGCCAAGGCCCTGGGGATCGAGGGGCTGAGCGATCAGCTCGGGAACTTCCTGCCTTGACCCGAGCCGGTGCCGGGCACCTGCCCGCGGCATTCCTGCCGCTGGCCTGTCCTCTGGCTTCGCTGCGCATCGCCGTGGCGCCGACCCCCCCACCCCCGCCAACGGCTGAGATGGTGCGTCGGTGGGATGGAGCCTCGCGGGCCAACCCCCGCCTGTTCAACGGCCCGATCCTGAGGTTCCTCGGGTTCCAGCCCGCGGCACGACCATCGAGGCGGCGCGCGACACCTACCTGCGCTACGCGATGCAGCCCCACGCCCGCTGGGCCGAGGCTCCGGCGGAGAACGGGGTGCTGACCGTGACGCCATCATTGATCTACCACCTCGCCGTGACGGGTGTGATCACGGCGGCGGATCCGCATGGGCGGGAGCACGTGCTGCTGGGCCGACGCGGGGCCGCGACCTTCATCTATCCGGGCCTATGGGAACTCGCGCCCGGCGGCGGGCTCGAATCTGAGGACGTGTGGGGCCAGCTGGTGCGCGAGATGGAAGAGGAACTCGAGATCCCCGGTCTCTCAGAACGCGCGACGGAACTCCTCGAGCCGCCGGGGCCGCGTGACTTGCTCGGGCTCTCCATCGACCCCAATACGCCGAGCGTGGACGTCGTCGTGCGCGTGCGCCTGACCGGGGGGACGGGCTCGATCGCTGCAGGTTTGGACGCGCCGGCCGGGGGCGAGCACGCGTGGGAGTATGGCTCGACGCGGTGGGTGCCCGTCGAGGAGCTTGGGGTGATGGCAGCCGCGGAGTACGGCAGCATCATCCCGCCGACGCTCGCGATCTGGCAGGGTCTGGGCTGGATCTGAACCGGCCGAAACGGCAGCCCGGATGGTGTCGGGGACATGTGAAGCCGGGATTGGGGCAAACCGGGGGGCGATCCGGCCGATATCCTCCCGCGTACCACTCCGCGGCGGGACAATGCTGAACCGCCGGACCGGCCCTGGAGAACACCATGCACCGTGCCGCGATGATCGCCATTCCCTGCCTGGCCGCGTTGTTTGCGTCAGGCTGCTACCACTACGACGCCCGGGCGACGAACCTGTCGGGCCAGGACGTGCAGGTGAGTCTGCACAAGGGGAAGAAGCAGGTCGAGCTCTCGTCGGTCAGCCTGCCCACGGGCCGATCGATCAACTGGGAGGGGACGACCAACGGTCCCGTGCTCTTGCGATTCGAGGCGATCGGTCAGACTGCGGATGTCCGGATCCCTCGCCGGAAGCACGCGGAGCTGGCCGCCGACACGACGGGCGGCTCGCTGACGGTGACGAAGCAGGTGGACGGCGTCGAGGCCTGTTGCACGGATGAGGACTGCACCTGCTCGGCGGGCGATGCGGGCTGCGCGGACTGCCGCGGAGCGGAGGGGGGCAACCCCGAGGGATCCGAGCCCGAATCGATTGACCTGGTGGAGCCCGAGAAGCACTGACAGACGAATCGCCCAAGTGGATCAGCCGCCGATCGCCGAGAGGGGCGTGACTGCAGTTCGCAGTGTGTCCGCCTCGGTATCGCGCCAGACCACGATGAGGCGGTCGCCGAGGCGCTCGGCCTGCGGAAATCCCGAATCGCGCGAGGCATTCATCGGGGCGAGGACGACCGGCTCGCCCGAAACCCCATCCCGTGATACGCGCTGGGCGAGCAGCACACCTTTGCGGCGATCGCTCCGGAGCCATACGACAATGGCCCCATCCCCATCGGCCACCAGGTCGACACGACCAATCGGCACCGCCGCGCCGGCCGTGCGGTCGACCTCGATGGGTGGCGAGAAGGTCGCCCCCGCGTCGTCGGAGAAACTGGCCTGGACCATCGCGCCGGGCGAGCCGGTGTACCAAGCGACCACAGCCCGGTCGCCCGAAGCCACGAGCGCGGGGCCGTTGACCGGACAGCCCGGCATCTTCCAGTGGTCGTCGTGGACGATGCGGGGCGCGGCGAGCGGCCCGCCGACCGCCGCGATATCGCGGATCTCGCCCTCGGCGCGGTCGCGGTAGACGGCAAGCGGGCCGCGGCTGGTGGCGGCAGCCGCGGTGTCGCAGCAGTCGCATACGGAGTCGTCCAGCAGGATCGACGGCGAGATTCTCTCGCCGACGACGGCCGAGCGGAGGGTCATATGGCCGGCGGAGGGGGCGTCGGCGATCCCGGTATGGGCGCCGGTCTCGCGTCCATCGAGCCAGAACACGCGGAGACCCTCGGGTATCGGGGCGTAGCTGACAAACCCGTGCGTCGCGGCGGTGTCGTCGTCGTTGAGGCGCCCCAGATCGACCCAGGTCTGTCCGCCATCGATGGAGCGGAGCAGCATGGCGTCGTAGGCCTCGCCCGATTTGGCGGTGCGTCGGAGCCATTGGGCGTACATGGCGCCGTCGCCACCCTCGACGACCGCGGGCAGATCGGCCCAGTTGGCGACGATGCCGGTCTTGGCGGCGTAGGCCGTGGCAGGCTCGGTCCACCCGGCGTCGGTGAGGCGGGACCACCGGAGGCGAACCTGGCCATCACCGACGTCATGCCACGCGAGGATCGGCCCCGACGCCCCTGGGCTGAGTCGGTACGAGGTCGCCCCGACGGGGGTCGGGGGATCGAGGCCGGGGGCGGGTGGGGGCGTCGGCCCGGCCGTCTCGGGCTGGGCGAGGGCGGTGCCCGCGGCCAGTGCGAGCGTCCAGAACCATGGCAGTGCACGGGACATGTTCGATGATACGAGTCGAGTCGGCGGTTGATTCCCTTCGACTCCGGGAGGAAGCGCGCCGATGATGGACGGGAGCGACCCGGGCAAGGTCCCGGTGATAACCTTGCCGGAGACCTCCTGGAGGAACCGATCCATGCGACGCGCGGCCTGCACGATTTCTGCTGTTCTGGGGTGCCTGGTGTTCGGGGGCTGCGAGGCGGCATGCAGCCTCGGATCGAGCCAGACCTCCATGCTCGTGGTCAATCACACCAGCGAGCCAATCTCCGTCTCCTTCGCCCAGGAGCCCGCCAACGCGGAGGCGACGGCAATCTCGGTGGACCAGCGGGTGCTTCCCGGTCATTCGGTGCGGTTTGCCGGGCTCCCGAACGACCATCTTTCGGTCCAGGCCGGCAGTGACCCCGCGATGGTGCTCGAATTCGCGAAGCGAAGCCAGGTGGTGAGCGTCCAGAACGAGGGCGGCGAGCTGCGGTACGAGGTCCGCAAGGGCTTCAACGAGTAGCCGACCCACACTCGCCGGGAGCTACCAGAGCACGCGGGTGCGGATGGTCTCCTCGATCGAGTCGAGGCTTTCGAGCGCGGCCTCGGACGCGCTCGGGTCGACATCGAGCACCACGTAGCCGACGGCCTCGTCGGTGCGGAGGTACTGGGCGCGGACGTTGACGCCCTGGCCCGCCATCGCCGAGTTGATCTTGCCGAGCACGCCCGGGACGTTGCGGTGGAAGTGGAGCACGCGGTGGGAGCGATCGCTCAACTCGTCCTGCAGGGGTAATTCCACCTGGGGCACGTTCACGGCCCCGGTGGTCGAGCCGATATTGACGAACTTGAGGAGCTTGGAGGCGACATCGCGGGCGATCGCCTCCTGCGCTTCCACCGTGCTCCCGCCGATGTGCGGCGTGAGGATGACATTCGCCAGCCCCTTGAGCTCGCTCTCGAAGGCCTGACCCCGCTCGCGCGGCTCCACGGGGAAGACGTCGAAAGCGCCGCCGGCGAGGTGGCCGCTCTCGACGGCGGCCCGGACCGCGGCGAGATCAACGACCGAGCCGCGGGCGTTGTTGAGGAGCAACGCACCCCGCTTCATCCGCGAGATCTGCTCCGGCCCGATCATGCCCTTGGTCTGGGGCGTCGACGGGACGTGGAGCGTGACGGCGTCGGCCTGGGCGAGCACCTCGTCAAGGCTGGCGAGCTGGCGGGCGTTGCCCAGCGGGAGCTTGGGGATGATGTCGTGGTAGACCACACGCATCCCCATCGCCTCAGCGAGGACGGAGACCTGCGAGCCGATATGGCCGTAGCCGACGATGCCGATCGTGCGCCCGCGGACCTCGTGGGCGCCGGAGGCGGACTTGTCCCACCCGCCGGAGTGCATCATCGAGCTCTTCTCGAACACGCGGCGCAACAGCATGACGATCTCCGGCGATCGTCAGCTCGGCGACCGAACGTGTATTCCCGAAGGGCGAATTGAACACGGGGATGCCGTGCGAGCGGGTGTGCCTGAGGTCCACCTGGTCGGTGCCGATGCAGAAGCAGCCGACGGCGAGCAGCCGCGGCGCCGACTCGAGATGCTCGGCGCGGAGCTGCGTCTTCGAGCGCAGCCCCACAAGGTGCGCCTCGGCCAGGAGATCGCGCAACTGCTCCGGTGTCGGCGAGCCGGACAGCCGCTCCACCTGGAAGCCCTCCGCGGCGAGCAGGTCGGCGCCCGCCTCGTGGACGCCTTCGAGCAGCACAGCACGGATTCTGTCTTTGGGGAAGGAGGTCTTCATTGGTTGTCCGGGATCGGGGCGGGAGGGTGCGCCCTAATGCATCTCGATGGGGGTTCCCTTCAACTCGTACTGCGAATCGGCGTTGGGCTGCATCGGCGTGACGACCCCGTCGGGTGAGGCCGCGGGCGTCGGGGGCTCGATGCGGACCACTCCCGCGACGATCAGCCCGCCGAGCACCGCGCAGAGCGCCAGCCGGTACCAGCCAAACGGCGAGAGGCCGTGCTTGTTCAAGAACCCGACGAGCCACCTCACCGCGATGACGGCCGAGAGTGTGGCGACGACGATGCCGATCGCCGCGGAGCTCACACCGATGACCTGGAACATGTTCTCCGCCCCGGTGTCGTGGGCGTGCTTGAGGTCCTTGGCCAGCGTGAGGACGCAGGCGCCCCCGAGGGTCGGGAGGCCGAGGAGGAAGCTGAACTCCGCGGCCGCGCGGGGCTTGAGGCCGGCGAAAATCCCTCCGGTGATGGTCATCATGGAGCGGCTGGTGCCCGGCCAGAGCGCGACGCACTGGCACAGGCCGATGATCAGGGCCTTGCTCGGGGTCACCTGATCGATCTCGTGTTGCACATCCTCGGCGTGCCCAGACCTGGCCTTGCGTGCCCGCCAGCGGTCAACGGCGATCATGTACACGCCACCGAGGGCCAGGGCGGCGAGAACGGGCCCGGTCGTAAAGAGCTTGGCTTCGATGCGATCGTGAAACAGGAAGCCAAGGAGGGCGGCCGGGAAGAAGGCGATGACGAGGTTGATCGCCAGGCGCAGACCCGCGGGGTCGCCCTTGCCGATCTTGAGCAGGCCGAGGGCGCCGACGATCATCTGCCGGACGCGCTGCCAGTAGAGACCGAGGACGGCGAGAATCGCGCCGCCCTGGATGACGATGTTGAAGGCATCGACCGCGGACTTGAGGTCGGGCGTCTTCTCGAGCCCGAGCACGGCCGAAACGATGATGAGGTGCCCGGTGGAACTGATCGGGAGGTATTCGGTGATCCCCTCAACCAGGCCGAGAATAACGGCGTGCCACCATTCCATGAGGTCGAGTCCTTTCGCGGGCGGGTCGGCGTCCTGTGGAACGGGGGGAGTGTACGGTGGGGCCTTATGGATTCGGCACATCAGGATGGCGGGGTGAGACGGATTGAGGTGGGCCGCGCCGACGACCCGGCACTTGCAACGCTCCTCGAGCCGTACCGGGACCAGAAAGACGCATGGCTCCGCGCCCAGCGACAAGGCGGAACGGGGCTCTGCGACGGGCTCTTCATCGCCGAGGGCGAGCTGGTCGTGGGCATGCTGATCCAATCGCGGGACCACCAGACGGTCTCTGTCCTCTGTACGCCCCGCCGATATCAGACGATGTTGCCGCTGCTCGAGCGCCTCCCCCCGGGGACTCCCGTGCTCGTCGCCGAACGCCCCATCCTTGAAGACCTGATCGGCTTCGACCTGCATCGCGGCGTGTTGGCCGTGGGCACGCGCCAGGCGACGCCCAGCGCGGCCGAGGTCGCCGCCGCCGCCAAGGCCGGCTCGGGCGTGCTCGTGGTCTGCGAGGAACTGGCCAACCACGACAACATCGGGGCGATCTTCCGGAATACCTCGTGCCTCGCCGGCGCCCGATCTGGTGTTCTGCTGAGCCCGGGAAGCTGCGATCCCCTGTACCGCAAGAGCCTGCGAGTCTCGATGGGGCACGCCCTGCGCGTCCCCTTCGCGACACTCTCGCCCTGGCCCGCCGGCCTGGCCGGCCTCGCAGCCGCCGGGTTCGACCTGCTCGCGATGACGCCGGACGGGAAGGTGCCAGCGATCACTCGTCCCAATCATGTTCCGAACAGAGGCCTGGCCATTCTCCTGGGCGCAGAAGGGCCCGGACTCACCGAGGGCGCGCTGGCCGCGGTGGATGCCGCGGGGGGACGCCGGATCCGCATCCCCATGGCGCCGGGCGCGGATTCCCTGAATGTCGCCACGGCGTTGGCGGTGGCGCTCTCCTGGATGGTGGCGGGGACAGTCTGATGCGGCGGCCCTCGGAACCTGCAGGGGACGGGCCGCGTCCATAGAGTGTGGATGCACGGGCCGTCTGGATGCGGGCGGCCGACGGCAAGGGAGGCTGGCGATGGCGCAATGGAATCGTGTTGTCATTCTGGCCGGACTTCTGGCCGCTAGTCAGGCGATGGGGCAGGAGGTATTGCGAGAGTCTGTGGGGACGCGCGCGATCGAGCTGGGCCAGATGGAGCTCAAGCCCTTCGACACCAAGGCCTGGTCGACGCTTGAGGATTGGACGAACGGCTCGGCGCTCGACAGCTCGGCGACCGACGGGAAGGTCGTGCTGATCGCGACGCTCGCCTCTTGGAATCCGGCGTCGACCCGGGTGATCTCGTCGCTGCAGTCGCTGAAGACCAAGTACGGCGACCAGGGCCTGATCGTCGTCGGCGTGCACCACGCCCAGGGCTGGGATGCCGCGCCGGAGATGATGTCCAAGCGGAAGGCCGATTTCCTCCTGGCGCACGATACGAACGGCAAGTTCCGCGAGGCGATCAAGGCGGACCAGGATCCGGACTTCTACCTGATCGATCGCGCGGGACAGCTCCGCTTCGCGGACATCCGCACCGAGTCGGTCGAGGAGGCCGTCAAGCAGCTGGTCGCGGAGGATGCGACGGCCGCCGGGGGTGTCGCGGCCCGAATCGCGTCGGAGGCCCAGCAGCGCGAGGCCGAGGCCAGCCGGCCCCGGACGATCCAGGACAAGATCGACATGCGTTCGCTCCCCGAGGTGCCCTTCCTGGCGCCGCCGCCCGAGATCTACCAGATCGCGGCGTGGCCGGAGCGGAAGAAGGACGATTCGGGCAACAACCAGGACCAGGGCCCGCTGACGCGCCCGGTGCCGGGCGCGGGCTGGATCGGCGGCGACGCACCCAAGACCACGGGCCGCGCGGTGGTGTACTACGCCTGGCGGCTCGACGACACGCGCAGCAGCGATGTCGTCCGCGACATGGATCAATTGCAGCGCCGCCTCGGCCGCGACGTGGTCGTGGTGGGCGTGCTCATCGGCGTTCGGGGCGATGACAACGGGCGTTCGAACGAGGGCGTCGATCCGGCCGAACTGATCCGCCGGGCCGAGCGGATGCGCCGGACCCTCGGGCTCGAGCAGGCCATGCTCCTGGACATCGGGGGCCAGTTCTTCAACTCGAACAGCAACAACGGCTCGAACGAGGGATACCCGGCGGTCGTCGTGAGTTCGGACAACACCGAGCGCTGGGCCGGCGTGGTCACCGACAACGGCATGCGCGCCGCGCTCGATCGGGTGACCAATGTCGATCCCGGGATCCGGGCCCGCCGCGCCGCCGAGGAGGCCTACCTGCGAGCCCAGGGGGGATGACCCCGCTCCTGCACGTCGCGCTGCACGAGCCGGAGATCCCGAACAACACCGGCAACATCGGCCGGACCTGCGTCGCGCTCGGCTGCGCCCTGCACCTGATCCACCCGCTCGGCTTCGATGTCTCCGAGAAGGCCTGCCGCCGTGCCGGGCTCGACTACTGGAGCCGACTCGATGTCCGCGAGCACCGCTCGCTCGAAGACTACCTCGCCTCAAACACCTCGGCCCGCCTCTGGGTGCTCACGACCCGAGCGACGCGCCCGGTCTGGGATGGGGACATCCGTGCCGGCGACCACCTGCTCTTTGGCAAGGAGACGCGGGGCCTACCCCCGGAGATCCTCGACCGGTTTTCGGACCGATTGCTCACGCTCCCCATGCTCGCCGCCGAGCGTTCGCTGAATCTGGCGACGGCGGTGTGCACCGTGGCCTACGAAGGCGTTCGGCAGATGGTCGGACGCGGCGAGGTCCGGATCGACCCGCGGGGGCGGCTCCAGACGCCTGCAGCGATCTGAACGCCCCACGAACCCCGCCATCTCGCGCGGCGTATTCCCGCCGGCCGGGGCGGTCTCCTCCCCCCTGGTCTCCCTCCTCTCCTTGGTGTCGCGGTGCTGCCTCTCCTCCGGGGGAGGTACACTGCGCCCATGCGCACGCGGAGCACCAGACCGAGCCGTCCGACGCCCACCGGGGGGATTGGACGACGCATGTGGTGTGTGCTGACTGTGGGGGCGGTGTGGATGGTCGGCGCGGGCTGCGCCAAGCCACTGCTCTCTCCGACGGAGCCCCGGAGCCAGTACAGCCGCTACGACTTGGTGCGTGGCCAGTATGCACCGCAATATGTCGAGGACGAATTCGGACGTCGGAAGCCGAACCTGCGGGGTCGGCTGCTGCTCCCGGATTGATCTCCCGCGCGCAGGTCCTGAGCGGGGAGGACCTTGCGGCGCGGGAATGGCCCGATTCCGAAGGGAATTGCCAAGAAAACAGGCCTCGCCGCCCGATCAGTTGGTATCGTTCCCTTGGTCAGCATGGATCGCTCTCGGGAGCACGCGCGGATGGCAAGCTCACCACGGACCTCGCGGTCGCGCTCTAGCACGACCTCCAAGCCCCGCTCCAAAGTGGTGTGGGCGTCGCTCATCGGAGCGATGACCGGCGTCACCGCGCTGCTCATGGCTCTCGACCGGCACACCCCCGCGCGGCTGGACGGCATGGCGCTGCCCGCCCTCGCGGCCACGACCGGCTCGACACTCATCGAGACCGTGTTCCACACGCGTGAACCCGTCGAAGCCGGACGCTGGCAGGCCATCGTGATCAACCACACCGGTGCGCCGTATGGCACCCCGGAATCCCTCGATCAGCGGGACCGCGCCAACGGCCTGAAGGGGCTCGGCGCCGACTTCGTGATCGGCAACGGCAACGGCATGGGCGACGGCGAGATCCATGTCGGCTACCGCTGGCTCGAACAGGTCCCCGGCGCGCACACCGCCGGCCCCGAGGGCGAGTGGTACAACCGCCACGCCATCGGCATCTCCCTCGTCGGCGATGGCACCCGGCGCGCGTTCACCGAGGCCCAGATGGCCCGGCTGCTCGACCTCGTCGGCGCGCTCGCCCGCGAGTATGGCATCCCCCCCGAGAAGATCGAGCTGCACAGCGATGTCGCGGCGGTCACCGGCCCGGGACCCTACTTCCCCGCCGCGGCCTTCCGCGAGCAGGTCGACAGCTGGCGCTAGACCACGCCAGCCAGCCCATGGCGATCGCCGGATGGAACGCCCGGTGGGCATTTCCCCGGGTTGCAGGACGTCATGTCGGGTTTCAGCCCGCCTCCCCAATGACCGACAGAAGGCGATGATCGGGCCGAAGATAGGCTACCATCGGGGGCGTCGGTCGGCGCGGTTGGCCCCCCCGGACCAGGATGTGCCGGGTTCGTCCGGGGCGGAGCAGGAGCGACGTGGCCGGGGCGCGGTCGCGCCCTTCCCCGCGGGGGGAATCGGTGGTTGTTGGGCGGGGTTCCTCCCGTCGGATGGACGAGGGTCACGGTGCCGGTCAAGAAGAAGGGTGACATCGTCGAAGGCTTCCAGGTGATGGCCGAGGTCGGGCGCGGCGCGGCCTCGATTATCTACTTGGTGCGCGACCCCAAGACCGCCCAGGTCTGGGCCCTCAAGCACGTCGAGAAGCAGACCGAGAAGGATCAACGCTTCCTCGACCAGGCCGAGGCCGAGGCCAAAGTCGCCCGAGCCATCGACCACCCCGGGATCCGCCAGATCAGCAAGGTCATCAAGAAGGGCTCCTTCCTCGCGGTCAAGGAGCTCTACCTGCTCATGGAGTTCGTCGACGGCGTCAGCCTCGAGAAGCACCCGCCGGAGACCTTTGAACGGGGGGTGGAGCTGTTCCTCCAGACCGCCGAGGCCCTCTCGGCCATGCACGAGGCCGGCTATGTCCACGCCGACATGAAGCCGAGCAACATCGTCGTGACCGACGATCAGCACGTGAAGGTGATCGACCTGGGCCAGAGCTGCGCGATCGGAACGGTCAAGCCCCGAATCCAGGGCACGCCCGACTACATCGCCCCCGAGCAGGTCCACCGCCGACCAATCACGCCGCGGACCGACGTCTACAACTTCGGGGCGACGATGTACTGGGTGCTCACCCGTCAGCACGTGCCGACGGCGCTGGCCAAGGGCGATTCGCTTGTCGGTTCCCTCGACGACAACCTCATCACCAAACCCAAGCCCACTATCGAGCTCAACCCCCGCGTACACCCCAAGCTCGACGAGCTGGTCATGCAGTGTGTCGAGGTCGAGCCCGAGAAGCGCCCTCCCAGCATGCACGAGGTGGCAGACCGCCTCAACCTGATCCTGGGAATCCTCCGGGCCAAGAGCGGCTCCTCGAGGGCCGGGTTCGACGCCATCAACGACGAGGAATGAGCCCATGCCGGGCGTGAACGTCCAGCACGCCGGCGCGGTCATCGACCTCTTCCACGAGGCGGCACACACCAACCAGACCGCCCCCTGCCGGCAGGGTTCCATCGATGTCATCCGCCCGCCCGGCCTGCTCATCGCGACCGGCGACCTGCACGACAACCCCGTGCACCTCGCGCGAGTGGAGCACCTCGCAAGTCTGGGCGCAGCGGAGCCCGGGACCGAACCCAGCGCTCCCGGTCCAGCCGGCGCTCCCCCCCTTCCCCATGCCACCTTCCACGAGGTCATCCATTCCGACCGCCTGCTCAACGGGCTCGACCTCTCCTACCGGGCGCTCGCGCGGATCGCCGAACTCAAGCTCGCGGCCCCGGAGCGCGTCCACACGCTCCTGGCCAACCATGAGCTGGCCCAGATCGTCGGGGCGGGGATCGTCAAAGACGGCGTGAAGTGCGTCGAGGCCTTTAACGACGGCCTGGGGTACGTCTTCGGCGACGACTGGGAGCGCGTGTCGGACGCCATCGGTGTCTTCATCCGCTCGATGCCGCTCGCCCTGCGCTGCGTGACCCCGCGCGGGGATGTCCTCTGCGCCCATTCGCTCCCCGGGCTGGGCTCGATGGGCCGCTTCGACGCCACCATCCTCTCCCGGGATCTCACCGAGGCGGACTACACCCCGCGGGTCGGGTCGGCCCACCTGATGGTCTGGGGACGCGGCTACGACGCCGAGCAGCTCGAGGACCTGGTCGAGCGGTGGGGCGGCAACCTCTTCATTCTGGGCCACGAGAAGGCCGAGCAGGGGTGGGCCCTCGTCCCGCCCTGCGCCGTGGTGCTCAACAGCGACCATGAGCGGGGGGCGTACCTGCCGGTCGACCTCGAACATCCCCCTTCCATGGCGGAGATCCCCAGCCGCGTGGGCTGGCTGGGCGGGAGCCTGCCCGGGGGATAGCGGAGCCGTCCGGACGGGCCTGTCCGGCAGGTCACGGCAAGCCCCGGCAAGGCGACCCCGGCCTACCATCCCGCCCTATGGCCAAGACCCGGGAAATCAAGAAGCGCATCAAGGCGGTCGGCAACATCAAGCGGATCACCCGCACGATGCAGATGATCGCCACGGCCAAGTTCAGCGCCGCCCAGCAGCGCTCGGTCGCCGGCAAGCCCTACACCGAGGCGCTCTTCGACCTCGTCGCCGAGATCGCGGCGACCGCCGGCGACAGCCTGGAACACCCGCTCCTCAAGCCCGGGGCCGCCGACGGCAGGGTACTCACCCTCGTGCTCACTTCCGACCGCGGGCTGTGCGGCCCATACAACGGGTCGGTGCTCCGCACCTCCATGGCCCACCTCCGAGCGGACGAGAACGCCCGAGCCGGCGATATCGAGGTGGTCGGCAAGAAGGGCGCCGGCTTCTACAAGTTCAACAAGGTGGCCGTATCGAGGCAACACGCCCAGTTCGGCGACAAGCCCTCGTACGACGAGGTTGACCGACTCGGGCAGACGTATATCGACCGGTACATCGCGGGCGAGATCTCCCGCGTGAACGTCATCTACATGCGGTACATCTCCGCGGGCAAACAGGCCCCGGAGGTCATGCAGTTGCTCCCCTTCAAGGCGCCCGAGCGCGAGGTGAAGCACTCCGGCGGGATCAACGCGATCTACGAGTTCAGCCCGGCCGGCCCCGAGCTGCTCGACGACCTCGTGCCCGCCGCCATCAAGGCCACGCTCTTCCAGGCGTTCAAGGACGCGGTGGTCAGCGAGCATGTGGCGCGCATGATCGCGATGAAGTCGGCGACGGACAACGCGGGCAAGATGGGCAAGGCCCTCACGCGCAAGTTCAACCGCGCCCGGCAGTCGCAGATCACGACGGAACTGACGGAGATCATCTCCGGCGCGGCCGCGCTCGAGTAGATCCCCGCAACCGAGCCACGGAAAACCCAGCGGCCCCGGGCGTGTCCCGGGGCCGCTTTCGTGTTGGGCGTGGCGGGAACGCGAGGGCGCGAGGCGGCAACGCGGGCTGGGCGCCACGGCCCACTCCGCTCCCCTCCCTGCTCTGCCCTGCTCCCCCCGATCATTCCCGAGGCGCCCGGGGCAAATGGAAGGCCTTGAGTATGTAGAAGAGCACGGGGTAAATCAGCAGTTCGAGCAGAAAGCTGGTGGCCAGACCGCCGACCATGGGGGCCGCGAGGCGGCGCATGGTGTCGGCGCCGGCGCCCTGGGCCCACATGAGGGGGACGAGTCCGACGAACGTCGTGACGACGGTCATGGTCTTGGGTCGGATGCGCTGGACGGCCCCGTCGTGGACGGCCCACCAGAGGTCGTCGCGGTTATTCAGGCGCCCCTCGCGCGCGAAGCGGTCGTGGCTGTTCTCCAGATAGAGGAGCATGACCAGCCCGGTCTCGGCATCGAGACCCGCGAGGGCGATGACGCCGACCCAGACGGCCAGCGAGAGATTGAAGCCGAGGATGTAGAGCAGCCACATGGAGCCAATGAGGCTGAAGGGGACGGCGAGGAGCACGATGCCGACACGGAGCCAGCTGCGGGTCGCGAGGTAGAGGAGCAGCACGATGAGCACGCCCGCGAGGGGGACCGCGATGAGCAGTCGGGCGCGGGCGGCCTGCATGTATTCATACTGCCCCGACCAGACGATCGAGTATCCGGGCGGGAGCTTGACCTGCGTGGCGACGATGCGCTGCGCGGTGCGGACATAGGTGCCGACGTCGATGCCGGCGATGTCGACGTAGACCCAGCTCGTGAGGCGGGCGTTCTCGCTCTTGACCATGGGCGGGCCCTGGCTCAGCCCGATCTTGGCGACTTGGCCGAGGGGGATCTGGGCGCCTCCTGGTGTGGTGACGATTGTCTCCCGCAGACTCTCCAGGCTGTCGCGCAGCTCGGTGGGATAGCGGAGGTTGATGGGGTAGCGTTCAAGCCCTTCGACGGTGGTGGAGACATTCATGCCGCCGACGGCGGTCATGATGACGTCCTGGACGTCTCCGACGAGCAGTCCATAGCGGGCGATCTCCTCGCGGTCGAGTCGGATGTCGAGGTAGTGGCCGCCGACGCTCTTCTCGGGGAATGCGCTCATCGTGTAGGCGCCGGTGCCGTCGGCGGTCTGCAGCACCCGGGCGATCTCGCCGGAGAGGCCCGCGAGCGTGGCGAGGTCGGGGCCGAGCACCTTCACGCCGATGGGCGTCCGGATGCCGGTAGAGAGCATGTCGATGCGGGTGCGGATGGGCATGGTCCACGCGTTGGTCAGGCCCGGGATCTGGACGATCTCGTTGAGCCCGGGCACATGGACGCCGCCGGGCATCTCGTAGCCGTAGACGAGTTCGTCCACGGTGATGGGGCGCGTCGAGGGCCAGAGGCGGCGCGGGATGGCGGCCAGCCAATCGGGCCAGCCGTCATAGAACCGCGGGACGACGGTGGTCCGCCACACGGACCTGTCCCGGCGGAGGGTGATGGTGGTCTCGAGCATGCTCAGCGGGGCGGGGTCGGTGGCGGTCTCGGACCGGCCGATCTTGCCGAAGACGCTCTGGACCTCAGGGAGTTGGGCGATGAGACGGTCGCTCTGCTGGAGGATCTCCTTGGCCTTCGTGACGCCGAGGCCGGGGTCGGTCGTGGGCATATAGAGCAGGTCACCCTCTTCGAGCGGGGGCATGAACTCGCTGCCGAGACGGCTGATCGGGTAGAGCGTCGAGGCCAGGAGGAGTGTGGCGATCGCCAAGGTCAGCCCGCGGTACTGCATGACGAACCGGAAGAAGGGCTCGTAGGCGCGCTGGAGGAGGCGGCTGAAGGGGTTGCGTTCCTCGGAGAGAATGCGTTGCGGGACGAGCACCACGGCCGCGAAGGCCACCCAGGCGCCCATCAGCCACCATCGCCAGGGCTCGAGCGCGGCAAGGGGGATGACGGCGAGCAGAGCGGCGGGGCCAAGGATCGCGAGCAGGTAGGTGAGCCAGCGGCGCACTCGGTTCCAGGCGCGGGGCACGGTGCGCTCACTGATGAAGTAGTACATCAGCACCGGGATGGTCGTGACCGCAAGGAGAGCCCCCGCGCCGATGGCGAGCGTCTTGGTGAGGGCGAGCGGCCGGAACAGCCGCCCCGACTGCTCGCGCAGCACGAAGATGGGGAGGAAGCTAACTGTAATGATCAGCAGGCTGAAAAAGAGGGTCGGGCCGACCTCGCGGGCCGCCTGACTCATGATCTGGACTCTCGGGAGCGCGGGCTGGCCCCGGGCGACCCGCGCCTTCTCGTGCTCGAGGTGCTTGTGGGCGTTCTCGACCATGACGATGGAGCTGTCCACCATCACGCCGATGGAGATGGCAATCCCGCCGAGAGACATGATGTTGGCGTTGATCCCGAGCAGATACATGATGCTGACGGCGGTGAGGACGCCAGTCGGGAGCACGAACGCCGCGACGAAGGCGCTCCTGGCATGCAGCAGGAAGAGGACGATGACGATCGAGACGACGGCGACCTCCTCGATGAGGGTCCGGGTCAGCGTCGTGACGGCGCGGTGGATGAGGTCGCTGCGGTCGTAGGCCACCTCGATGGCAACGCCGGGGGGCAACCCGTTCTCGAGTTCGCGCAGCCGCGAGCGGACTCGCTCGATCGTGCGCTGGGCATTCTCCCCGAAGCGCATGACGACGACCCCGCCGGCGGTCTCGCCGGTGCCGTTCCACTCGGCGATGCCGCGCCGGATCTCGGGCCCGACGCGCACCTCCGCCACGTTGGAGAGGTAGATTGGCGTGCCCGACGGCGTCGCGCCCAGCGCGATCTGGCGGAGGTCGTGGAGCACGCGGTCGGTTCTGAGCCGCGAGACCGGCTCTCCTTTGGCCGTGCCCGCGGCGATCTCCTCGGGGGTGAGTGTGCCCAGATAGCCGAGCCCGCGGACCATGTACTCGGTCTCGCTCATCTCCATGATCCGGCCGCCGACATCAATGTTCGATCGCTGGATGGCGGACTTCACGGCGGCGATGGGGATGCCGTAGGCCCTGAGCTGCACGGGATCGACGACGACCTGGTATTGACGAACGAAGCCGCCGATGGAAGCGACCTCGCTGACGCCGTCGACGGCGGTGAGTTCGTACCGGAGGTACCAGTCCTGGATCGAGCGGAGGGCCGCGAGGTCGGTGGCGGGTCGCGCGAGCGGCTTGCCGTCGATGGGGCAGCGGTCGGAGCCGCGGACGAGTTCGATCCGCTCCAGACGATCCCGGGCGTCGGCGGGCGCGTCCTCGGGCGCGTCGTACCGCCGGTTCTCCGCCCGATCCGCCCACACGGTTCGGCTCTCGGGCAGGACGCGATGGTGTTCGAGGCGCGACCTGGCGTCTTCCGGGGCGTCGGTCTCGGACGCGTACCACTGTTCCGTCTGCGGATCGCGCCAGAGGCCCTGCGGGTGGTCGGGGCAGTAGTTGCCCGTGGTGAGCACGTATTGGAAGATCCAGCCCACGCCGGTGGCGTCGGGCCCCAGCTGCGGGCTCACGCCGGCGGGCAATCGTCCCGAGACCGTGCTCAACTGCTCGAGCACGCGGCTGCGGGCCCAGTACAGGTCGGTACCGTCTTCAAAGATGATGTAGACGAAGCTCGAGCCGAACATGCTGTAGCCGCGGACGACCTTGGCGTAGGGCACCGCGAGCATGGCCGTGGTGAGCGGGTAGGTGACCTGGTCCTCGACGATCTGGGGCGCCTGGCCTGTGTACTCCGTGCGGATGACGACCTGCACGTCGGAGAGATCGGGGATCGCGTCCACGGTGATGTGACGCACGGAGAAGACGCCCAGCCCGACCAGAACGGCAGTCAGCAGCAGCACGACGAAGCGGTTGTGGATGCACCAATCGATCAGGCCCCGGATCATGGCGAAGGCTCCGGAGCGGGCTGATCGACCGGGACCCGGCCCGCGGCCGGGATGGCCTCGCGCCGATCGAAACAGCGGAGCATCGTGGGGCCGAAGAAGGGATTGCGCACCGGGCCTTCGCGCTGGAGCCAGGTGCTGCCGCCCTGCCCGTCTCGGAACATCGGACAGTGCAGTGACTCGACGGCCGATGCATAGCCCGGCGGGATTCCGGTGGAGCGGAGCAGGGTATCGAGCGCAACGCTCAGATCGGCGAAGTGCTCGCGGGCGGCGTCGAGATCGGTCTCGCCGACGAGTTCGAGCGCGCCGCCGCGCGCTGCGGCGACCTCCGTGTGACGGTGCCAGAAGTGCTCATCCCCGGGCATCTCGACGCCGATGACCCCGTCGAGGGCCGCGGCGAGGGCCCGGGCCGGCTCGTCGAGGCCCTCGGCGGAGTCGGACGCGAGTTGATCGCCGAGCAAGAAGTAGGCGTCGAGCGCGGCGGCGAGGCCGGTGGCCATGGCCCGGGGCATCCCCTGCAGCTCGGTGGATCCGGCGGACGCGGCCTGGGTCGTCTGGTCGGAGGCCAAGCCGCCGCGGATCATCTTGGCGAGCGCTTCGCGCACCCGCGACTCGCTGTCGAGCAGAAACTGGCCGGAGGTGACGACCAGTTCCCCCGGCGCGAGGCCGTCGAGGATCTCGACCTGCCCGTCGCCGGTCTCGACGCCCAGGCGCAGCTCCCTGGGGTCGAATCTCCCCTCGCCGAGGCTGACGAACGCGATATCGCGCTTGCCGGTAGAGACCACGGCCTCGCGGGGCACGAGCACGGCGTGCTGCCTGAGCGTGCTCCGGAGCTCGATGGTGGCGAACATGCCGGGCTTGAGCAGTCCGTCGGCGTTGTCGAACTCCAGGCGCACCTGGACCTCGCGCGTCTTCGTATTCACATAGGGGTAGATGTAGACGACGCGGCCCTCGGAGGTCTGCCCGGGGATATAGGGGAGGGACATCGTCGCGCTCTGGCCGGGCGAGACAAAGGGCAGTTGCGACTCGTAGAGGGTCACGAGCACCCAGACCTTGGAGAGATCGGCGATCTGAAAGACCTGCATCCCGGGGTCGATCTTCATGCCCTCATTGGCGTGCTTGGCGATGACGACGCCGGTGTGGGGGCTGAGGAGCGTCATGGTGCGCGAGGCCTTGCCGGAGGCGGCGAGGGCGTCGATCTGGTCCGGCGTGATGTCGAAGAGGCTGAGCTTCGTCCGGGCCGATTCTGCCAGATCGAGCGCGCCGGGGAGGGGTGTGCCGCCGGGAGCCTGGGCGCGGAGCGCGAGCAGGTACTCCTCCTCGGCAGCCAGGAGCGCGGGGGAGTAGACCTCGAAGAGGGGATCGCCCTCGGAGACCGGGGCGCCGACGTAGTCGACGTGGAGCTTCTCGATCCAGCCCGAAAGCTTGGTGTTCACGTCGCGCACCCGGGTCTCGTCGTAGTCCACCGAGCCCACCGTTCGGATCGTTCGTACCAGCGGTCCCTCGGTCACCGGCTCGATCCGCACGCCGATGTTCTGGACCACCACCGGGTCGATCGAGACCTCACCGCTGAACTTGGCGGGGTCGAGCGGGGTGAGCTTCATGTGGCAGATCGGGCAGTCGCCCGAGTGGGGCAGGATGACCCACGGGTGCATGCCGCAGGTGTAGTACCGGATCGGCCCGGCGGCCTCGTCGGAAGCGCCGGTCGCGGAGTGCGTCGCCGCGGGATTGAGCTTCGCGGCGATCGCGTGCAGGCCGCCCTCGATCCCTCCGCCCCATCGCGTCCCGATCCAGAGGCCGCCGATGGCGACGAGCGCAAGGAGCACGAGCGTCCACCACGAGATGGACCGCGGCGGCCGGCGCGAAGAGGTGGGGGTCGCGGCGGGGCTGGCCGTGCCCTTGGTTCCAGTGGGCTTGGCTTCGGTGGGCTTGGTTTCGGTGCCCTTGGGCTCGGTGCCCTTGGGCTCGGCGGGCTCGTTCTCGGCGCGGTGGGCTCCGGCACTCATGGTGCGCTCCCTTCGGCGGGGCTGACCGAGTCCTGTGAGGACTCGTCGCCGACGGCGCGGGCGAGATCGGCCAGCGCCTGCTCAAGGCCGGAGTCAACCTCGTGCTCGAGCACCTGCTGGGCGAGGAGTTTGCGCCAGTTGTCGATGAGCATCAGGAAGTCGCCGGTGCCGGACCGGTAGGCGTTGGCGGATGCCTCCACGGCGGCGCGGGTGTCGGGGAGCACCTGGTCGTGCAGCAGCCCGCGGATCCGCCGCTGCGACTCCACCCTGAGCATCGCATCCTCGATCTCGAAGGTGATCCGATCTCGCTCCGCGGCCAGCGAGGAGGCGGCCTCGAGGCGGCCAAACATCGCCTCCCGCTCGGCGGCGTCGAGCCTGTCGCCAGATTGGGAGATTGACGCCCAGACCGACCCACCACTGGTCGTCCCCGGTCCGCGAGGGCGCAAGCCCCTCGTTGCTGACAAAGTTGTAGGACAGGCTGAGGGTGAGATCGGGCCACCGTTCAAGGTGGGCCAATCGCTGACGGGCCTCGAACTGGCCCAGCCGCTCGGCCCCCGCCCGGAGCGAGGGGTTGATGCGCGAAGCCCGTTCGATCAGCTCCTCTCGGCGGGCCGCCACCCTCTCGCTCGCCACCGCATTCGGCTCCGGGAGCACGAGGTCTCTTGGCGCGGCGATAAACCGCCGCAGAGCCGCGGCGGCCGAGTCCCGCTGCTGCGTCATGCGGGCGAGTTCGGTGTCGATGCTCCCCAGCTCGGCCGCGGCGCGGAGCACGTCCTGCTGCTCCCGCTCTCCGGAGCGATACTGCGCATCCGCGACGTCCCGAAACTGGACGAACAGGGCGCGGCTCTCGAGCGTGGTCCGGATCGTCCGCCCCGAGAGGACGTAGGCCCAGTAGGCGCGGCGGACATCACCGGCGAGATCCACGCGGGCCCGGGCCAGGTCGGCCCGGGCCTGGCCGGCCTCGCGTTCGGCGATCTGCCCCCGGACATCGAGCTTGTCCCCGAGCGGCAGCTTCTGGCTCAGTGACGTCATCGCGCCGACCTGGCCGGCGCCCGTCTCGGCCATCTCGCCGATGGGCGCCACCATGAGCATCGGGTCTTCGAGGCTCTCGGCCTGGGGCACGCGCTCGCGCAGCATCGCAACCCGGGCCTCGGCCGCTCTGATCGCGGGGCTCCGCGCCAGGGCGAGCTGGACGTAGTCCTCCGGCCCCTGGAGCGACGCGGGATCGATGTCGGTCGGTGTGGCGCTCGTCTCTGTGGGGAGCCGCTCGAGCCTCGCGGAGATGGAGTCGCCCTCGTCGAGCCAGCGGGCATGGTCGGCATCGATCGCCCGCATGCCGCCGGAGCAACCGCACAGCGCGAGGACTCCGATCGCCAGAATCCCGCATCGGGCGCGGGGTGGCGGGAGCGCGGGGAGCGTGGGGTCGTCGGAATGCCTGGCGTTGCCATCCATACCTGCGTGCTCCGATCCGAGGGCCGCGGAGATGGGCCGCGGCATTGGGCCGCGGCGTGCCCCCGCGTTGCGAAAGGCCCGCCCCCGCTCTCGCGGACGCGGGCCGAGAGGTCGTGCCGATCAGCCGCCGTGCTCGTGGTGCTCAGCGTGGTCGGGGTGTTCGGCGGCGCCGTGATCGCGCTCGCCTGGCGCATGCTCAAGAGCCGCCGGAACACCCTGCGCCTTCCACGCCGCGTCGATCGCGCCCAGGTACTTCACCGGATTGGCCAGCAGCTTCTTCTCGCACTTCGAGCAGCAGAGGCGCACCAGCCGGCCGGCCACCACCACCTCGTGCGGGTCGCCCATCTCCCCGAGCTTCTCGCCGGAAACGGGGCACTTCTCGAGCGGGTAGTGGGCCCGTTGCTGCTCCGCGACAGCCGCGTCGAGCTTCGCCATCGCCGCCTCGGGGTCCTCACGGAAGTCCTTCAGGCAGTCCCGGCAGCAGAAGCGGACGAGCCGGTTGTGATAGATCAGATCGACCGCCGAATCCTCGCCGTCCTCCGTGAGCGATTCACCCGAGATAATGCACGTCGTCAGCGGGTAGTAGGGCTTCTGATCCTCGATCAGAAGGTCGTCGAGCTTCTTGAAGCCGGCCTCCTTGTCGGCCTCGAACTTGGCGATGCACTTCTTGCAGCAGAACCGGACTTCGCGCCCGTCATACTCGCGCACGATCGGCTCGCCCATCGAGCCGAGTTCCTCACCCGAGATAGGGCAGGTCTTGGCGGTGTAGGGAATGACCTCCTTGACGGCCTCGATAGGCTTGGCCGCCGCGGGCTTCTTCGTTGGCTCATGCTGGGCCAGCCCGGTGGACGTGGCAAGACAAAGGACGCCGAGCGCAGTCAAGGGAAACACTTTCAATGTCAACATGGATTCCTCCGTCTGAGAATGGGGACCGGTCGCACCCGCGCCGACGAGCAAACGACGGCGCCGGGTGCGCAGGGCAAATCTGGATGATCGGGAAACGCAGCGACCAGCCCGAAATGGGCCGGTCAGGCGGCCGCTAGACGACGAGCGCGCAGTGCTGGCGCAGAAGTGAATCCGGTGGTCGCACCGCCACCGGAGAGCAGGCCGCGCCCGGAGGCGGCAGCGGGGCCAGCACCGGCAGGAACGGCGCCGAGACCACGCTCACCATCGCTCCGCCATCCGCGAGCGCCACCGCCGGCGCCGCATCCGGCAGGCCGCGCGCATCCGGATGTGCCCGACAATCGCAAGGGTGATCCGACTTGGTTGGGGCTCCCGCCGGCGCCGCGGCGGGCTCAGGCATCTCGCAACACGAATGCCGAGTGTGGGAGGTCGCCGCCCCACGCGACTCCCCCGCCGTCGCGAGCGCCCGACCGAAAGCCCCACCCAGCGCCTTGCCTTGGCAGCAGCACACCAGCACCGATACCACAAGTGCGGCCGCGACGAGCCACCGGGTTGTGGCGTGCTGGGAATGCATACAGACCTTCTATCGGCAAACAGGGATGCGCAGGGAGTCTATTCCCGCCGATCGGCACTCGATGCTCGGCCCCCACGCCCCGGGCCGGACCCGGTCCGGCGACGAACCCGACCCCAGGGTCCCAGAATCACATGGAACGCGGGCCCCCCGCGGCCCGTATACACCAGTGGCGCCGAGCTTTGGCGCTGTTCTTCGTCCCGTCGGGGGTCCGACGCCGATAGGACGGTTACCGAGGGGTGCCTCCGCGCCCCCGCATGGACGCGACGGACGCCGCCTTCGCAGGCGATGTCCGGGCATGACTCCGAGATGAGCCGCCAGGATCGGCGGCGGGAGGGTGTCATGCTCGATGGGCCGCGGCGGCAAGAACACGAGACGAACGGCGGGCTGCGTGGATCGCTCGCCGACGTCATCCACCAGCACCTCGACCGCCAACGCTACCTCGACCAGCACTGGTCGGGCAGCTTCTGGGATTATCTGGGCGTCTGCGAGCAGAACCCCGCCGTCGCCCGCCACGCCTACCAGCGCCTCTACGACGCCATCATGGCCCAGGGCTACGAGCGCTACCGCCTCTTCAAACGCGAGGTCGTCCGCTACCACTTCTTTAGCGACCCCTTCGACCACGGCGCCGACGCCATCTTTGGCCTCGACTTCGCCCTCATGCAGCTCGTCGATGTCCTCCGCTCCGCCGCCGAGGGATACGGCACCGACAAACGCATCCTTCTGCTCCACGGACCCGTGGGCTCCAGCAAGTCCACCATCGCCAGACTCCTCAAGAAGGGCGTCGAGCAGTACTCCGCCACCCCCGAGGGCGCGCTCTACTCCTTCAGCTGGCTCCTCGACGACCGCTGCGAGGTCTCCCCGGTCGAGGGCAATCCCCACGAGGCCCGGCGCACGCACGAGTTTGCCAGCCCCATGCACGAGGACCCGCTCATCCTCGTCCCCCGGAAGGCCCGCGACCCCCTGCTCGCCTCGATGAACGAGGCCTACCATCCGACCCACCACGGAGGACGCCTCCGCGTCGTCGGCGAGCCCGACCCCTTCAGCCGTCACATCCTCGAGCAGCTCATGCAGTTCTACGAGGGCGATTGGCGCAAGTGCATGGACCACGTCCGCGTCCGCCGCATCGTCCTCAGCGAGAAGGACCGCGTCGGCATCGGCACCTTCCAGCCCAAGGACGAGAAGAACCAGGACTCCACCGAGCTCACCGGCGACATCAACTACCGCAAGATCGCCCTCTACGGCTCCGACTCCGACCCCCGAGCCTTCAATTTCGACGGCGAGCTCAACATCGCCAACCGCGGCATCTGCGAGTTCATCGAGGTGCTCAAGCTCGATGTCGCCTTCCTCTACGACCTCCTCGGCGCCAGCCAGGAGCACACCATCAAGCCCAAGAAGTTCGCCCAGACCTATATCGACGAGGTCATCCTCGGGCACACCAACGAGCCCGAGTACAAGCGCCTCCAGTCCAACGAGATGATGGAGGCCTTCCGCGACCGCACCATCAAGATCGACGTCCCCTACAACATCCGACTCGACGACGAGATCAAGATCTACCAGAAGGACTTCGGGCCAAGCCGCATCAAGAGCGTCCACGTCGCCCCGCACACCCTCGAGGTCGCGGCCATGTGGGCCGTCCTCACCCGACTCGACGCGCCCAAGAAGGCCGGCCTCACACTCCTCCAGAAGATGAAGCTCTACAACGGCAAGAGCATGCCCGGCTTCACCGAAGACTCGGTCAAGGAACTCAAGGAAGAAGCCCCGCGCGAGGGCATGAACGGCATCAGCCCCCGCTACATCCAGGACAAGATCAGCAACGCCCTCGTCAGCCGCCAGGCCATCGAGGAGAAGACCATCAACCCCTTCATGGTGCTCAACGAGCTCGAGAGCGGGCTCAGCCACCACTCCCTCATCACCGACGAGGAGACCAAGAAGCGCTACCGCGAGATCCTCTCGATGGTGAAGGAAGAGTACGAGGACATCATCAAGGGCGAGGTCCAGCGCGCCATCAGCGCCGACGAAGACGCCATCAAGCGCCTCTGCACCAACTACATAGAGAATGTCCGCGCCTACACGCAGAAGGAGAAGGTCCTCAACAAGTACACCGGCAAGTACGAGGAGCCCGACGAGCGTCTCATGCGCTCGATCGAGGAAAAAATCGACATCCCCGACAGCCGCAAGGACGATTTCCGCCAGGAGATCATGAACTACATCGGCGCCCTCGCGCTCGACGGCAAGAAGTTCGAGTACAACACCAACGCCCGGCTCTACAAGGCCCTCGAGCTCAAGCTCTTCGAGGACAGCCGCGACACCATCAAGCTCAAGAACCTCGTCAGCTCCGTCGTCGACGACGAGACCCAGCAGAAGATCGACGTCGTCAAGCAACGCCTCATCAAGCAGTTCGGGTACAACGAGGTCTCCGCCGCCGACGTCCTCAACTACGTCGCCAGCATCTTCGCTCGGGGTGATACCAAGCACAAATAGCCCCGCCCCGGCGGTCCGGCAACCAGACCTCGACGAGCCCTGAGCGCAGGCTCAGGTGGATCGCCGCTCAGACGACACACCCCCCCGCTCGCGCAGAGGGCTCGCAGAGGCGCCGACCCCGAAACGCGCCGGGGACGGATCGGTACACTCCCCCAGACGTGCTGCTCACCCTCTACACAGCCGCCGCCCTCCTCGCCCTCGCCTGGCTCGCCCTCTCCGCATGGGCTCTCTTCGCCGACCGCTCCCGCGGCCGCCCACGATGCCCCAAGTGCTTCCACTCCCTCGAGGGCATCGATGTCCCGCGCTGCCCCGAATGCGGCCGGGAACTCACCGATCCCCGGAGCCTGCACAGAACACACCGCCACTGGCGCATCGCCGCCCTCGCCCTCATCCTGCTCCTGGTGCCCGCGCTGATCGCCGCCGGCTCCGCCCGCGTGAAGCAGGCCGGGGCCTGGGTCGATCTGCCCACCAGCATCCTCGTTCGCCTCCAGGGCATAGACAGCGACCCGCTCCACAAGCAACTCGTCGCCCGAGTCAAGGCGAACGCGATCAGCAGGCCCGACGCGCGCCGTGTCGCCCTCCGCGCCGCCGCCGATCTCGCGAGATACGACCGCCGCCAGAACGCGTTCGAGATGCTCGAAGCCCTCGCCGCCAACAGCTACTCGCGCCGTGACGACGACCAGCGGCCCACGCTCGCCGAACTCGAACCCCACACCATCGTGGACGCCCTGCTGGCCCGTATTGCAGGGGGCGACGCCAAGGAGAGCCCCCGCGCCCTGATGCTGCTCTCAACGCTGAACGATGCAGACGAGCGGGCGACCCTGGCGCTCGCCACCGCGCTCGGCGCCGCGACGCTCGCCGAGCGCCGAGCCGCCGAAGAGGCCCTCGCGAATCGCTGGCGCGTGCCCCCCGGCACGACCCACCGCCCCGGCTCGACCCCACGCTGGATCCGAGAGCTTTCGGAACCCCGCCCGCGGGATCAGGTCGCCGGACCCCCGACAGATCGCTGGCTCGGTTCCCAGCTCGCCGCCTGCAACGCCGATCCTCTGGCAGCTCTGCCCCTCGCAAAGAAGATCGCCCTCGGCCAGCTCCTCCCAAGCCCCGCAGAGGGTGACCCCGATCTCGCCCGCGCCGCCGGGCTCTGGCTCTGGTGCAGGCTCGACCGCTCCGACGCCGCCTGCATGGAGACACTCCAGTCGTTCATGGATTCGCCAAACCCGCAGCTCCGACTTACGGCCGTCGGACAACTCATCGCCTTCGATTGGTCCGATCATGTCGCCGACGTCCTCCGCAAGGCGCTCGCGGATCCCGACACCCACTCCGGGGTCCAGTTCGAAGCGACCGTCACCATCAAGGACTTCGGGCGCCAAGCGCAGCCCCTCGTCCCCGACCTGCTGGCCTACGCCGGCCTCCCTCGCGCGGCGCCAGCAGCGAGTTCCCCGAGGAGTTCACCGCCGCCGGCGGCCGGCCGCAAGACCTGCTCGAGCTGCTCCTCGACCGCCTCGCGCACGCTCGCCGCCAGATCGAGTCCCCCACGCCCGGCGAGCCACCCATCGACCTGGCATTCGATTTCCGCTGGATCGCGGATCTCGGCCTGCGGGACAAGGCCGGGGCCGACACAGTGCGCTGGTTCATTGAGAAGTGCCCCCCGACCGCGTACACCGTGCACTGCGAGGCGCCATACGCCATCCTCGCGTACGCCGTCCTCACCGGCGACCGCGAATACGCCACCCGCGCCGCCCTCGCCCAGAGCCCCGATCTGGCCGACGGGTTCTCCGCCGGTTCGATCGAAGAGGTGCTCTTCGAGCTCTGCCGACGCGGACTCGCCGAAGACGAGCTCATCGCCGATCACTACGTCCATATCAGCGACGCAAAGCAACGCCTGAGCTTCCTCGCCATGCTCGCGATCCTCCCCAAGGAGAGGCTCCAGGCCTACCGCGGCGCGATCCAGACCCTGCAGGCCGATCCCGACTCCACCCTCGCCTCGAGGGCGGCCGCCCAACTCGACCGGCTCGCCGACGGCCCCAGCGACTGATCCCGCCCCTCCGGCACTACGAAACCACCGAGCCGCGATCCCGTATGCTCAAGAGAGATGATCACGCGCCGGCGCCGCTTCCGCCTCGTCACCCGCAAAGCCCTCAAACGCCTCGCCTTCCTCGCCGCCCTCCTCCTCGCCATCACGATCTGGTCCTACTTCTCCATGATCCGCATGCCCGGACGCACCTACCGCGCCCCGCTCCCCGCCCTCTCCGACAGCCAGCGCGAACTCGCCGCCCGCCTCGAAGCCCACGTCCGCTTCCTCGCGGGCGATATCGGCAAGCGCAGCACCTTCCACCCCCGCCAGCTCGCCGAGGCCGCGGCCTACGCCAAGTCACGCCTCGAAGCCACCGGCCTCCAAGTCCGCGATCAGTCCTTCGTCGAGCGCGGCACCGGCGTGCCCAACATGGACCTCACCATCCCCGGCGCGGCCAAGCCCGGCGAGATCGTCCTGATCGGCGCCCACATCGACAGCTTCCAGGGCACGCCCGGCGCCGACGACAACGCCTCCGGCGTCGCAGCCGTCCTCGAACTCGCCTCGACCTTCGCCCAGCGTCCCCAGCCCCGTACCCTCCGCTTCGCGATCTTCGTCAACGAGGAGCCCCCATCCTTCTGGACCCCCGACATGGGCTCCCTCGTCTACGCCAAGCAGGCCAAGGCCGAGGGCGACAACATCGTCGCCATGCTCAGTCTCGAATCGATCGGCTACTACGACGACACGCCCGGCAGCCAGCACTACCCGCCCCCGCTCAACCTCGCCTACCCCTCGCGGGGCAACTTCATCGGGTTCGTCGGCAACCTCGGCTCCCGCCGGCTCGTCCGCCGATGCGTCGAGACCTTCCGGAAGAACGAGCCCTTCCCCTCCGAGGGCGCCGCCCTGCCCGCCTACCTCCCCGGGGTCGGCTGGTCCGACCACTGGTCCTTCTGGCAGACCGGGTGCGAGGCCGTGATGGTCACCTGCACCGCCACGTTCCGGAACCCCAACTACCACAAGCCCACCGACACGCCCGAGAAGGTCAACTTCGACCGCATGGCCCGCGTCGTCGAGGGGCTGGAGCCCGTCATCCAAGACCTCGCGAGCCGACCCTGAATCCCGCACTCGGGCGCTCTACCCTCCCGCATGGCCGACCCCACGCTCGTGCCACCCCTCGACTGGCCCTTCCGCTGCCGCGCCTGCCGCGCCGACCTCACCGGCGAGCCCGTCGAGGCCGGCCAGGTCCTCTGCCGCAACTGCGGCCGCGCCAGTCCCTACCCGCCCCCGACCGACAGGCAACGCTCCCGGCGCATGCTCCTACTCATCCTCGCGGTGCTCGCATCCCTCGCGATCTTCCTGACGCTTGTGGTCACGCTGATGGTGGGCGGCACGGGTGCGGGCGGCGGGGCCGGGTAACCCGCGCCAGATCCCGAATCCCCGGCCAACACTCCCCCACCGCCTGAACTTCGCCCGCATCCGTGCGCACGCCGCGCCGTATATTCGTGAGCAAATGGCCCATGCCCCGAGCGAGCCCGGCTCATGGCCCCGCCGCGCCTGCCGCGCCGCTCGCAATGTGGCATGGTGGGTGCCGCTCTCCCTCGCGCTCGTGCTGGGCGTCGACGCCTGCTCGCGCCCCAGCGACACCGTCGTGGGCAGGGCGCTCGACTGGACGCTCCTCCCGGCGCGGGGAGCGGTGGCCAGAGACTGGCCGTCGGCAACGTTCTACGTCTGGACCGCCCCGGACGGCGTCACACACGTAGTCTCATCATGGGATGCCGCAGAGCAGCAGCGCGATGCGGAGCGTGCCGGGGCGGACCTCGTGATACTCATGGGCCCCAGGCATGGTTGGTCGGGCTTCTGGGGCGTCACCCGCCACACGACGGAAGTGATGGTGATCGACGCGCCCGACTGGACCGACGCCCAACGCCGAGAGGTCGGCCAGCTCATCGACGACCACATCGCGGCCGATGGAACGAGGCCGGACTTCCCGCTCCGCATCGATGCGCGCATGTACCGGGACGGCACGTTCTCGATGACCGAGCCCGTCGTCTCCGGCGACATCCACAACGCCGCCGCAGTCGCGCTCGCCCTCGTCTTCTTCTGGACCGCCACGCTCGGCCGCCCCTGGCGTTCTTGGAGCGTCTGGCGACGCGCCCGCCTCCGCGACTATTGGCTCAGCCGCGCCCTCTGCCCGCGATGCAAGTATGGCGTGCACGGCTACCCCGGCACCACCTGCCCCGAGTGCGGCCTCGACTGGTCCATCGAACCCGCCGCCCCCTAGCCGACCCCGCCCCACCGCCACCCCCACCCCAGCGCCCCTCTCCGACCACTCCCCCCACCTCCGAACCGATCGCGCCTCCCCGCCCCGGCCTCCCCGCCCCCGAAGGGGGCGAAGGTCGCGCCAACGCTCCACAACCCAATCACCCCAACCGCGCGCACCACAAACGACATCGACCCCCGCGCGCACAAATCCGACGGCCCAACCCGCACGCCCCGAGATTCCGCAAGTTTCTCTTCTCCCGCACCAGCAACCACTTGCCCCAAGCGACCACCCGCGCACCACCGCCCCCGCGCGCACAACCGCGCCCCGCCACCCCCCTTGTGAGGGCACCGCGCGGCCCGCTCTCGACATCCCGGTTCTGGCCTCGAGTTCGTACCTCGCACCGGTGACGGGGCGGGGGTCACCAGCACGCTCCGGGTGGGGCCCTTCGACAGAGGGCTGGTCCCCGGAGTCCCATGAACGTTCAGCCCAAAGTGCCACGCCTCGCAAGCCCGACTCGGCAATCCAAAGGACCCCCGCCCCGATCACCATTCTCAGACCGCGACCGAACGTGCCATCAGTCAGCCGCCCCACCACACGCCGGGCACGCCACACACGGCGTCCGGGCGGCTGACTGATGTTCCCCCCCACGCCCGTCCACGACCCAAGCTACAGCTTCTTCAACGCATCCACGAGCGCATCAATATGCGATGTCTCATGCGCCGCCGACATCTGGATCCGAAGCCGCGCCTTCCCCTCGGGCACCACGGGATACCCGAACCCGATCACGAACACACCCAACTCGAGCAGCTTCCGGCTCATCGCGATCGCCTTGGCCGTCTCCCCCACGATGATCGGGCAGATCGCCGTCGGGCTCTCCAGCACCTCGAACCCCGCCTCGCCGATCTTCTTGCGGGCGTAGGCGACGTTGTCCTTGAGCTTCTGCACCCGCCGCGGCTCGCGCATCACGATCTCGATCGCCTTGTTCGCGCTGCACGCGACCGTCACGGGCAACGCGTTGCTGAAGAGCGTCGGGCGCCCGCGCTGGATGATCAGCTCCGTCCCCCGCTTGGGCCCGGCGATGAATCCGCCCGCCCCGCCCCCCAGCGCCTTGCCCAACGTGCCGCTGAAGTAGTCCACCGTGCCGAGCTCGCTCCCGGGCACCATCCCGTAGTGCTCGTGCGTGCCCCGACCGGTCGGGCCCATCACGCCGTGCCCGTGCGAATCGTCCACGACCAGCTTCGCGTCGTACTTGTCGCACAGCGCCCGAAGCTCGGGCAGATTCCCGATGTCCCCCTCCATGCTGAACACACCGTCGGTCACGACCCACACCTGCCCGGTGATCTCCTCGTTCTCCTGCGCCTCGACCAGACGCTGCTCCAGATCGTCCAGGTCGCCGTGGCGATAGACCGCCTTGAACACACCCTTCTTGATCACCGGTGTCAGCCGGATCGAATCGATGATGCAGGCGTGGTTCAACTCGTCCGAGATGATCACGTCCCCGGCCTCGCAGAAGGTCGGGAAGAGCGCCTCGGTCGCGTTCCAGCACGAGACGAATGTGTAGCTGCTCTCGGTCCCCATATACTGGGCAATCGTCGCCTCGAGCCGCTCGTGGGGCTCGAAGGTGCCGCAGATGAACCGGACGCTCGCTGTCCCCGCGCCATACTTCCGCAAACCCTCGATCCCCGCCTCCACCACCTCGGGGTGGTTCGCGAGCCCGAGGTAGTTGTTCGAGCAGAAGCAGAGCGCCTCGATCTCCTTGCCCGCCGCGGTGCGCATCCTGACCACCGCGTCCATGGGCGAGCGGATCATCTGCAGGTGCTTGTACTGACCGCCCGATTCGAGCGAGCGCAGGGTCTCGTCGGTGCGGGCGTCGAAGGGCTGAGCGACTGTGGTGGCCATGGGGAGGGTCCTCCGCTGATGGATGGCTCCCTCAGCGTAGCCCGCCCTTCCGCCCGGTGCGGGCGCGGACGGGGGTCCGCGCCCGCGGGGCGTGATGATTCAGGCCGCCGGCTGCCGACAGATCAGTTCCGTCTGGGCCCGGTAGGCGTCGAACTCGTCGCGGGTCTCGGGGAAGAACAAGTCCGCTCGGACATCCTGCCCCTCCGCCTCCGCGATCGACAGGTCGGGCTCGTGACGCAGGTCCAGGTGCTCGCGGGGCTCCCGGAAGCCCTCCGGTTCCAGCGCGTTCTTCTCCAGCACCGCGACCTCGGGCCGGCAGGGATCGCACGGGTCCCAGTTCACCACCGCGCACCGGAGACCATTGCTCAGCGTCACCAGACTCCCCGGCGCGAACGGCGGCACCGTGTTCACCAGGCCCTTCGCGATGATCGGGTCCAGCCACGCCGACTCCGGGCCGCGGATCATCCGGTTCAGCACCCGAACCGTCGGCACCGGCTCGGGCTCCGGCTCGCCCGCGCCCGCCGGCGCGGGGTAGCGCAGCCGCTCGAACGTGTCCGCAGCCGCCAGGATCCTCGCGAAGATGTGGATGTCCTCGCCCGCCAGCGGCGCCTCCTCGCCGCCCATGGTCAGGCGTCGGGGAAAGCCCGTGCCGTCGTAGTGCTGGTGATGGTGCAGCACCGCCGCCGCAGCCGAGGGCTCGATCTCGCCCCGCACCATCTCGTACCCCAGCCGCACGTGGTCGCGCCACGCGGGGTCCGTCTCGTCCGACGCGGACCGCCACCTCCACCGGTCCTCCGCCGGCAGCTTGAGCATCCCGACATCGCGCAGCAGCGCCCCCATCCCCAGGTTCGAGACGTCGCGCGCGACCATCCCAAGACGCGAGCGCGACAGAATCAGATACGTCTCCAGCTTGATCCCCATCAGCAGGCTCAGGAAGCACCCCTGACCCGCCGACCGCGACATCGGGATCTCCGACGAAGCCAGATCCACCACAAAGAGCCCGGCCCGCGGATTGTCGATCAGACGCTCCATCAGGTCCGAGATCGCCCGCCGGTACGGCGCATAGTCCAGATGAGCCCCGCCCTCGGTCACGACCTCGTCGAACGCCTTCCCGATCGCTGCCGACAGCCTCCGTCCCGCACGCACGATCTCGGGGCAGATGTGCTGCGACACGAAGCCCATGCCCGGGTAGCGGATCCAGATCTCCCGGGCGTGCAGCTCGTCGAGCCGCTCGATCGTCTTCGAGTCGAGCGAGAACCCCGCGCGGAGCAGCACAATGTCCGGATTCCGCGGGTGCGTGATCGGCATGGCCAACTCCATGCCCGGCCTGGCCTGTGTCAACTCGACTCGCAGCATCGGCAAGACCTCCCTCCCCCCCAACACCATCGGGAACGCAATCCGCCTGGGCAAGACATGCCGCCCGATCCGAAGGGGCAAGCCCATCCGCGCGGCCCCCCACCGTCACAGCCGCGCCAGGTTCACACCCGACACCGCTTCTCGGACGCGCCGCTAGGATCCCGCATGGCCATGCACGAGATCTCGGACGAATCCCGCTCCCACCACCTCCGGTGGCTGCTCACGCTCACGCAGACCCCCACGGCCGCCGGCAAGGAGGCACGGGTCGTCCGCTGGATCGAGAAGTGGGCCGAAGCCCGCCCGGACCTGGCGCTCTCGAAGGACAGCGCGGGAAACCTCGTCATCCGCTTCGCCGCCGAGCCGGCCACACCATCGCCTCTCTACCTCACCGCCCACCTCGACCACCCCGCGTTCGTCGTGGAGCGCGCCGTGAGCCCGAGCGTCTTCGAGCTGGCCTTCCGGGGCGGCGTCATGGACGACTACTTCGTGGACGCCACCGTCGGCCTCTACGACGCCGACGGCGCACGCTACCGGGGCCGACTCACCGGGCGCGTCGACGGGCGGGGCCCCGCCTTCAAGCACTTCCTCTGCGAACTCGACCACGACTGTGAGAGCCTCCACCCCGGCGACGTCGGCACATGGGACCTGCCCGAGGCCGACGTGGCCACCGTGGACGGCGTCGAGTGCCTCCGCACCGCCGCCTGCGACGACCTCGCCGCCGCCGCCGCCGCACTCGCGACCCTCGACGAACTCCGCCAGCTCCGAGCCGTGCGCGGCGTCCGGGGCGACGTCCGCCTGCTCTTCACCCGGGCCGAAGAGGTCGGCTTCATCGGCGCGATCGCCGCCTGCCGCCAGGGCACGCTCGAGCCCGGCGCCCGCCTCATCGCCCTCGAGAACTCACGCAGCTTCCCCGATTCCCCCATCGGCGGCGGCCCCATCGTCCGCGTCGGGGACCGCGTCACGGTCTTCACGCCCGAGATGACCGCCGCCGTCGCCGGTGTCGCCGAGCGCTACTCCGGCGGCCCCGCCCAGCCCGTCGCGAGCCAGAAGTCCAGCGACCTGCCCACGTGGCGGTGGCAGCGCAAGCTCATGGCCGGCGGCGCCTGCGAGGCCAGCGTCTTCTGCACCTTCGGACACGCCGCCACCTGCGTCTGCCTGCCGCTGGGCAACTACCACAACATGGCCGACCTCGCCGCCGTGCAAGCCGGGACCAATACCACCAAGCCCGCCGTCGGGCGCGAATACATCGCCGTCGCCGATTACCACGGCCTGGTGGACCTGCTCCTGGCCTGCGCGACCGACCTGGCAGACCCCGCGAGCGCACACGCCGCCAGCTTCCGCTCGCGCATCGACAGGCTCTGGAACGACCTGAAGTTTGTGCTCGACTAGGACCGGCTATCGACGTAGAGCAGCCCCTCGAGCTCGGACGTCACCGCCGGCTCCATATCGGTGAGGGGAACGGGCATCGGGCGTCGCACCAGATCCCCTTCAATCCGGGCGAGCATCGGGCGTCGCGCGGGCAACACCCAGAGCCGCTCGGCGATGCGGACCGAGGACGGGATGCGCCCGAGCGCCCGCTGGGCGGCAATCTCATCTCGTGCGGCGTCGAGCAGCTCGAATCGCCAGAGTGCCGTGGTCTTGCATCGCTCCGCCGCCACGCGGTGCCACCCGCCGGCCCGCGCGGCCGCGACGAGGGCGCCGAGAAAGGCCAGGAGGACAGGCCATCCCGTCCAACTCGGGAAGTCGTCGTTCGAGAGCAGGCCGGACTCCACGCCGCCGATGATCCAGAAGGGCGTCGTCGCCACGAGGAGCGCGAGCAACGCGTACTTCGCGGCTCTTTGGCGATGCCGGCGAAGCTCGCACCGAAACTCCGGGTCGACGGGTTCCGCGGCTTGGAAGCGGTAGAGCCCGATGAAGAGGGGTCCCTGAGGCGTTGGAGTTCCCACCTCGGCAGTGTAGCGTGGGGGCCCCGTCAGTCAGGCAGGTCGATGCGGGTCGAGCAGCGCGCCCACCGGGAGCCAGGCGAAGTCGGAGAGCAAGCTCGCGAAGCGGGTGTCGCACCGGGCGAGGTTGTTGTAGTGGCGGAAGGCGTGGCTGCGCTTGAGGCCCGTCACGCGGGGTTGGCCGGGATCGACCTCCCAGGGGTGGATGTAGAAGACGTATGGGCCGCCGGCCTTGAGGATCTTCGCGACACCGCGCTTGAAGATGGGGTAGGGAATCAGCCGGAAATAGCCCCCGCCGCCCCAGGGCACGCCGCGCTTTCCGAGCTGGAGCGTGGAGACGCAGACCTCGCGGAATCCGGGGCGGATCTCGGTGATCGGCTCGCCGGCGTCCATGCCGCTGAGCTTGCCGTAGCGATCGTGCGCCACGGTCGGGAAGGCCGAGGAGTCGTACTCGAAGCCTTCCTCCTGGAGGATATCGATGGCCCAGTCCGTGATCGAGAACGAAGGGGCGCGGTAGCCCCGGACGCGGGCGCCGGTCTGGTCCTCCACGAGCGCCTTGGCCCGGCGGACATCCTCGCGAAACTGGTCGTGGCTAAGGCTGTAGATCAGGTCATGCCCGAAGCCGTGGCTGGCGATCTCGTGGCCGGCATCGGCGATGCGCTTGACGAGCGCGGGGCACTTCTCGGCGACCCAGCCGAGAATGAAGCAGGTGCAGGTCACACCCCGCTCGGCCATCAGCTCGAGCATGCGGTCGGTGTTGCGCTCGACGCGGAGCTCGCGCTCGTCCCACGTGTCACGCGCAACGACGGACTTGAGGTTCTCGACCTGGAACCAGTCCTCGACGTCGATCGACATCGCGGCCTTGGCGTGGGCGGGGTTGGCCTGGGTCGTCTTGACCATGGGTGGCTCTAGAGCATCCGGTGGCCGCGCTGGCGGAACTGTTGAACGTCGGCGGGCTTGGGGAAGCTGAAGTACTGCTTCCCGGTCATGTCGAGCGGCGTGGGGTGCACCTCGCCGGCGTGGAAATCCTGCAGCACCTCGATCATCAGGCGGGCGGACTCCTGCTTGGTGCCGACGATCACCCGGTCGAGGCTGTCGCGCTCGCGGAGCGGGAACTCCCGGGTCTTGATGATCCCGCCGGCGTCGAGCTTCTCGACCATCTCGTGGACGGTGAGCGTGGCGGCCTTCTCGCCATGGAGGAGCTGCCAGAAGTTGGGCATCATGCCGCGGTAGATCGGGAGGCGGCCGCAGTGGATGTTGATGCATCCCAGGCGTGCGGCCCCCAGGATCCCCTTCTTGAAGATCTCGGGGGCCGCGACCGAAACGATCACGTCGGGGCGGAGCTGGTCGCGCACCCTGGCGACGTAGGCCTCGTCGTTGACCGAGTGCGTGGGGACCAGCGGCACGCCCGCGCACCGGGCGAGCGTGCCGATCGAGTACCGCCGGGCCTTCACCGTCGCGTATCGGGCGCAGAGCCGCGTGAAGTCGACCGGGCCGTAGAACGAGAGCATCCGCTGGGCGGTCTTATGGATCGGCTCGTGGAAGGCCTCGGAGATCGTGATCCCGATCAGCTCGACCTGGTCGCGGGGCCACTCGGCGAAGAAGACCTCGAAGAACTTCACCACGTACAGCGGGTCGTCCTCGGTGACGAGGAGGACGCGGAGCGGCGCCGACGCGGCCACTGCGCCCCCGTGGGTCGCGGCCCGATCGAGACGCGGCTGCGGCTCGGGCGATTCGTTCACGCCGCGTCCTCCGCCTTGGACTTCTCCGCCGCCGCGGCGCGCTCGGCGCGGGCTCGCTCGTCGCGGTTGGCCCGCGGATCGGCGAGCTTGAAGACATCGCCGTACGACTTGGCGGCGACGCTCCGGGTGTAGCGTTGGAGGAACAGGTTGCGGCAGTTCTCACCCTGGCGGAGGGCCCGCTGCGGATCGGCGATGAGCCCCCGGATGCCGTCGGCCAGCGCATCGGCGTCGCCGAGAGCCGCCCACACCCCCAGATCGTGGTTCCGGACCAGTTCTCGCAGTTCGGAATCTTCCTCGGAGAGCGCGAGGATGGGCTTGCCGACCGCGAGCGAGGAGTAGAGCTTCGACGGGAAGCTGATCCCCTCGATCCCGCTGGCGATCGTCACGAGCGACGCGTCGCAGGAGTTGAGAGAATCGTTCAGCTTCTCGAAGGGCTGGTAGGGGAGGATCCGGGTGTTGATCAAGCCGCGCTTCTTGATCTGCTCGGTGATCCAGCCCTTGCGTCCGCCCGACCCGACGAACACGAGGCGGAAGTTCTCGTCCTTGAGCCTCTCGGCGGCCCCGAGGATCGTGTCGAACTCGTAATAGAGGCCGAGATTCCCCGAGTAGAGGACGGTGAACGCCCCCACCAGCTCGTTGGATTTGGCGAATTCGCAGATGGGCTTGGGCTTGGGGATGAGCTTCTTCTCATCGGCCCAGTTGGGGATCACGTGGATGCGGGATTCGGCGATGCCGTAGGTATCGGCGACAAGCCGCTTGGCGGCCTTGCAGAGCACGATGTTGTGCGTGGCCCGTCCGTACGCGAGTTTGTTGATCCAGTGCCAGACGCGCTCGGCGAGGCCGTCCTTGCGGATCGTACCGACCCAGACGGCCAGCTGCGGGTACGCGTCGTGCAGCAGCTTCACGTAGGTATGGCGGCGGAAGATCGAGACGAACGCGCCGATCACGCCGAGGAAGGGCGGGTTGGTCGTGTAGAGATACACCACGTTCCGGTTCGAGCCAAAGAGCATCCGCAGGAAGAGTTGCCCGAAGAATGTGAGGTAGTTGCAGGCCCTGCCAAGAAGGTTGTCCTTGCTGAACCGCGTCGTCCACATCCGGTGCACGCGGACGCCATCGAGGACTTCCTTCCGGGGGGCAGGCTGCCACGACTCACGCGGGCCGTAGCTCGGCCGACTCGTGATGACCGAAACGTCCCAGCCCTGGGAGGCCAGCTCGGCGGCCAGCTCGTGGAGGAGGTGGCCGGTCGAGGCGACGTCGGGCACGTAGTACTGATTGAGGATCACCAGCCTCGGCTTGGAGTTGTTTGCTCTTGCGGCGCTCACCAGTCGAGGCTCCTCTCGTACCCAAACTCCACGAGAAAGTCCCCGAGGATCTGCTTGTATGCGGCCGCGATCTCCGGCGTGAAGTGGTTGCGCCAGTCGCCGGCCTGCCCCTGCGCTGGAAGCTCGAGCCGTTCTCCTGGCCCCGCTCGCCTACCGCTCATCGACTTGAAACTGTTCCGCTCGGCGATGGCCCGCAACTGCTCGTCGGACCCGGGGAGTTCGAAGAGCGCCGCCATGCGTCGGAGGCACCCGATGTCGTCGGCGAGCAGATCCTCGTATCGGAGGACGATGCTCCGCTCGGGGTCGCGGTTGGCATTCCAGGCCCGGACCCACTCAACATAGGCCGGGAGCGTCCGCTCCGCGAAGAGGATCAGGCCGTCCTGCACGGAGCGCCCGTGGTAGTGCGGGTACTCGGGGTGCCATGGCGTGTTGCACACGTAGAAGTAATTGCTGACCGCGACGTCGCGCAGGTCGCGGAAGAGCACCACATACCGGACCCCGGCCCCGCGGAGGACCTCGGCGTTGTGCGCCGAGCCGTGCGTGTGCATCTTGGTGAGCACCAGCATGCCCTCGAAGCGCCCGAACATGTCGTCGGGCAGTTCGAAGTCGTGGCTCCCCCCGGTCGCCAGTTCGTGTCCGGCGACCTCGGGAATCAGGAGTTCGTGGAAGCCCGGGAAACTCGAGAGCATCTTCTCGACCCAGGTGGTCCCGCTCTTGGGCAGCCCCGCGACGAAGAGGACCCTCTGGGGGTAGCGATCCCCATACTGGCGAAAGCCCTCGCGGCAGGCCGCGGCTTGAGAGCGATAGCGGGCCCCTACGCTGAGGCGCTTGGCCAGGCGGGCTCCCGCGGGGGGCAGGTAGCGGCGGGTGAGATCTTCAAGGGTCCTGGTGAGCGACATCGCTTTGGGCTGGTCTCGGGCCGGGCGGGAGGGCTTGAATAACGGGGCACGGGCCGGAGCATACGCCCCGGGCATGCCGATACTCACGATGCTTCTCCATCGGCAGTTCGCCCTGACAGCCGCAGAGACAGGTCGGGACTCCCGACAGGGCGGGCACTCGAACCGGACTATCTATGACCGATCCGTCACGGAAAGCCCCCGCCGACACCACCGAACGCCCGCCGGGCGACCCCGGTGCGGGCGCCGCCCCCCCACCCCCGGCACGGCGGTCCGTCTGGACCCGTCGCGAGAAGCTGGTCCGGCTGGTCTGGGCCTGGGGCGCCCGACCGCTCTGGCTGGCATTCCCCAGCCTCCGCCCTGTGCTCATCCGTTGGTTCGGCGGAAAGGTCGGCAAGGATTGCGCGTTTGCAGCCTCGGTCGAGGTGACGATCCCCTGGCACGTGCGCTGCGGCGACGGCGTGCGGGTGGGAGAGCGGGTCATCTTGTATGGGCTCGGCCCCATCACGATCGGGGATCGGACGGTGCTCGACTACCGAGCGCACCTGTGCGCTGGGACTCACGATATGACCGACTCGCGATTTCCCCTGCTCAAGACCCCGATCACGATCGGGAGGGATTGCATCGTGGGGATCGACGCGTATATCGGTCCCAATGTGGAACTCGGCGACGGGTGCCGGGTTTGGGCGCGGGCGAGCGTGTATCGGTCGTTCCCGGCGGGGACATGGCTGCAGGGGAACCCGGCCAAGGCGCTCGAGGCTGGTTCGGCGGGGGGGGACGGGGCGTGAACCGGGCATGGTGGTGGCGGCTGGTTGGGCGGCGGGCCTTTGCCTGGACGCCGCACACCGCGCACGGCCTGCGTCGCCGGGTGCTCCGGGCCTTTGGGGCCAGGCTCGCGGGGAGCGTGAAGATCCGGCGGAGCGTGCGGATCGATCGGCCCTGGAATCTCGCGGCCGGTCACCTGACGATTTTCGGCGACCACGCGGCTCTGCGGCTGGCCGAGACGGTCACGATCGGGGAACGCTGTGTGATCAGTCAGTATGCGGTGCTCGCGACCGAGATGGTCGATCCTGTGGCGTCGGACCCCGCGTCGGGGCGGCTGGTTTCGAAGACGGGCGCGATCGTGATCGGGGACGACTGTTGGGTGGCGGCCGACGCGCTGGTGCTGCCGGGATCCAGGATCGAGAAGGGCACCGTGGTCGGGGCGAGGTCGCTTGTTGACGGGGATCTGCCGGGCTGGTCGGTGGCTGTGGGCGAGCCGGCGAGGGCGATCAAGAGCAGGGCGTTTGTCAATGCGGTCTGACCCCGGAGGGTCGGCGCATCGGCTCGCCTCTCGCGCGTGAGCACGGCATGAGCACACCCGCCCCCATCATCGTCCACCTGCACATCCCGAAGAATGCGGGGACGACGCTCAGCCGCATGCTCAAGCTCCGGGCCCTGCTGCACCCGCCGACCAATGTGTTGCACCGCGACGCGGTGCTCGGGCAGTATCGCAAGCCGACGGAGGGCCGTCTGGCGGCCATCGACGGCATGTCGGCGGCCGACCGGCGGCGGGTGCGGTTCTACGAGGAGCACTGCGGGTACGGGGTCCACGAGCATCTGCCGCGGGAGTGCCGGTACCTGACGGTGCTGCGGGACCCGATCGACCGGACGCTCTCGGTCTACGACTTTCTGCGGCAGGAGGGGCGGATCCCGGCGGACCAGACGCTGGGCGAGTTTCTGGACCGGCCGACGATCCGTCGGGTTTGGTGGATCGACAACGCGCACGTGCGGTATCTCGCGGGCGAGCATGGGGACATCATCGATGCCCCGGTGGGCGGGTGCCCGCGCGCCCTGCTGGAGACCGCCCGGTCGAGGCTCGTGGGACAGATCGAGTGGTTCGGGCTCACCGAGCGGTTCGACGAGTCGCTGCTGCTGCTGTGCGAGCGGATGGGCTGGTCGGCGACGGCGACGATACGGTCGAACGTGACGAAGGCCCGGACTTCGAGACGGGACACCGTCGCGCCGGAGCTTGTCGCCCGGATCGAAGGGATGAACGAGCTTGACCTGGAGCTTGACGCCTTCGCGCGGCGGCTGTTCCAGGAGCGGCTGGACGCGATCCCGAACGCGGCGGAGCGCCTCGATCACCTTCGGGCGCACGCGGGTGTGGTGCAACGGGTGCTCGGGCCCGCGCAGAACCTGGCGATCTCGCTGCGCGACAGGCTGAGGCCTCGCGAGCGGGGTCGGATGGTGGACTCGGTGCGGGCGGACGAGGATCGTGGCTCGGGCTGAATCGGCGGGGCGTTAGATCGTCTTGCCGCTTGCCTGGCGCTGCAGCTCGCGGACCTTGACGGTGATCATGGTCTCGTACAGCGCTTGGAGCCTGGCATAGGTCATGCCGGCGCGACCATCGAGGAAGGCCCGTCGCCAGAAGACGTAGTAGGCCCATTTGATCTGCGGGCGGAGTGGCAGGCGGAAGAAGACGTCCTTGAGCGTGGCGCGGCGGTCGTTGGGATCGCCGGAGATGAGGCCCCGCCACGGGCGCCTCTTGCCGCCGAGGACCTTGATGAGTTCCTGGGCTTCGAAGGTCGAGTAGCTGTTGTGGCGCTCGAACCAGTGGCTCATGCCCTTGGAGAATGGGTAGTGGATGAGATGGCCCTGGAGCGCGCCGGTGGGGCCCTCGACGTGGGCGACGGGGTTGACCAATCGCTCGTAGCGGATCTTCGAGGGCCGGAAGAGACGGACGAACCAGGTGGGGTAGAGCTGGGCGTGGCGGAGCCAGGTGCCCTGGAAGTAGTCCTTGCGGCGCATACGGAAGGCGGATTCGGGGGCGTCCGGCGCGGCCGCGGCCTGGATTTCGGCGGCGAAGTCGGGATCGATCCGCTCGTCGGCGTCGACGTAGAGCACCCAGGGGTGGCGGAAGTCGATGGAGGAAACGGCCCAGTTCTGGTGGCTCGACCAGTTGTCGAACGGGCGCTGGACGACCCGCGTATGGGGGTCTGGGCGGCGAGTTCGACCGTCCGGTCTGTAGAGAGGCTGTCGAGAACGACGATATTGTCCGAGAACCCGAGGCAGGCGAGGCAGCCGCGGATATTGATCTCCTCGTTCTTCGTGAGAACGAGCACCGAGACGGGATGTCGTGGAGTGTCGGTCACGGGCGGGCGATTCTACTCGGCGGGGTGTCTCCCGACCGATTCGGCAGGACGAGGGCATGACCGGAGCGAGGCCGACAACTTCGGGGCAGGACGCGGAGCTGGAGGCGGGCTTCGCGCGGGCGAAGGTCAGCCCGTGGACGACCGGGGAGAAGGTGCGTCGGGGGCTCTGGATGGTGCTCCGGGTGCCGCTGTTCCGGCTGAGCTGGCACAACTGGTACGGCTGGCGGCGGGGTGTGCTCCGGGCGTTCGGCGCGAGGATCGGGCGCTCGTGCACGATCCGGCCCACGGCCCGGATCGAGGTTCCCTGGCTGCTGGAGATGGATGACGGGGCGACGTTGGGGGACTATGCGATCGTCTACAACCTGGGGCCGGTGCGGATCGGGCGTCGGACGACGATCAGCCAGTACGCACACCTGTGCGCCGGCACGCACGACATGAACCGGGCCGACCTGCCCCTGCTCCGCCCGCCCATCACCATCGGGGCCGACTGCTGGATCGCGGCCGATTCGTTCGTCGGCCCCGGGGTGGCCGTTGCCGACGGGTGCGTGCTCGGGGCGCGTTCGAATCTGTTCGCCGACACGGAGCCCTGGGGGGTGTATGTGGGCAGCCCGGCGCGGCGGATCCGCGATCGGGAGCGGCCGGGGGCGGGCTGAGCGCGCGGGGTGGTCGCGCCGATACGATCCGGCCCAGACGATCGGAGTCTCTCTTGCTCGAGTTGCTCAAGCCCTACGCCCGGACCGCCAAGCTCCGCCTGCTCAAGCGGCGTGCGGAGCGTCTGGCGCGCACGCCGGTGGCGGCCGAGCGCGGCGAGGACCCGGCCCTGCCTCCGCCGGTCTTCATCTTCGCGTGCGGGCGGAGCGGGACGACGATCCTGGGCAAGCTGTTCGGGTGTCATCCCGAGGTGGTGTATCTGCGCGAGCCGTACCACCTGTGGGCAACGATCGAGCCGGCGCTCGACGTGACGAACCTGCACGTGCGGACCCCGCCGCGGCTGTGGTGGGATGCGAGCGACGCGACCGACCACATCCGCGCTCGCTTCGCGAGGCTGGTGCTGGGTGAGCGGGAGCGGAGCGGCCGGCGGGTGCTGATGGAGAAGACCCCGCACAACGCGTACCGCATCGGGCTGCTCGAGGCCCTGACGGGCGGGCGGGCGCGGTTCGTGCACATTGTGCGCGACGGCGTGGACGTGGCGAGATCGATCGATCGCCTGGCGACCAACCAGCCCTACCGCATGGCGGGGCGGCCAGACTACAACCAGTGGTGGGGATCGAACGAGCTGAAGTGGAAACGCCTGCAGGCGGAGGGACCGGGGCGGGGCCACTTCAGCAACGACGAGGTCGCGCGGCTGACGGGGCAGGCGCAGCGCGGGGCGTACGAGTGGCTGACCAGCCTGGGCGAGGCCGATCGGTGGCGTCCGGTGTTGGGCGAGCGGCTGCTCGAGATCACGTACCCGACACTCACCGGTGACACGGGCGCGACGCTCCGTCGCCTCGCGGAGCATGTGGGCGCTTCGGTGCCGGAGGCCTGGCTTGCGGAGGCGGGCGCGATGGTGAGTGACGAGCGGAAGAACAAGGGCAAGGAGCTGGCGCTGCCGGCACGGATGGCGGCGCAGTTCAACCACTACCAGGAGCGGCACGGGTTCGGCAACCGGGCCGTGGAGCTGGGCGGGTCCTGATGAACATCCTGCACTACAAGCCGACGATGCGGCTGGAAGAGGGCGGTGTGGTGCGCGCGGTGCTCGACCTGTGCGCGGAGATGGCCAGGGCGGGGCACGATGTCACGCTGGCGACCAGCGACGCGACCGACGTGCCGGAGGCGTGGAAGCGCGGCGAGACGGGCTGCCCGCTCGTCGTCCACGTGCCGGGCAGGCGGGTGCCGGTGGGTCCGGGGGGCACGGGGCCGCTGGGTGAGGCGATCGCCCGGGCCGACGTGGTGCACCTGCACGCGGTGTGGCAGCCGACGAACCTGCAGGCTGCGCGGGCCTGCCGGCGGATGGGCAAGCCGTACGTCGTCAGCATCCATGGCATGCTCGATGAGTGGACCATCGCGCAGAAGCACCTGAAGAAGCGGGTGTTCCTGGCGATGGGTGGCGGCGCGTACCTGGCGCACGCGGCGGTCGTGCACGCGACGGCGGAGGCGGAGCTCGCGCAGGCCAGGCGGTGGCTGGGCGGGGCGCCGGGCGAGGTGGTGCCGCTGATCGTGGATCTCGGGTCGTTCCGTGCACTGCCGGGGCCGGGGCCGGCGCGGGCGAGGTTCCCGGGGATCCGGGGGACGTGCCGCGGCTGCTGTTCCTCAGCCGCGTGCATCCGAAGAAGGGCGTCGATCGGCTGCTGCGGGCGTGCAGGCTCCTGCGGGAGCGCGGCGTCGCGTTCCAGCTGCTGATCGCCGGGACCGGCGACGAGCCGTACGTTCGGCGGGTGCGTGCGCTGAGCACGGAGCTTGGGCTGGACGACTGCGTCGAGTTTCTCGGGTTCGTGACCGGCGTCGAGAAGGTGTCGCTGTACCAGGCCGCGACGGCGTTCGTGCTGCCCACGAGCCAGGAGAACTTCGGCTTCGTGTATTTCGAGGCGTTGGCGTGCGCGTGCCCGGTGGTGACGACGCGGGGGACCGACACGTGGCCGGAGATCGAGAACTCGGGGGGCGGGGTGATCGCCGGCGGCGAGCCCGGGCCCTTCGCCGACGCGATCGGCTCGCTGCTGGCCGAGGGGGAGGCGGCGATCGCCGAGCGGGGTGCTCGGGCGCGGGAGTGGACTCTGGAGCACTTCGATGCGGGGCGGATCATCGCGGCCTATGGCGCTCTATGCGCGTGCGGCGGGGAGAGCCTGAACGATGACGCTTCCGAGCTTCCTGATCATCGGCGCGATGAAGGCGGGCACCACGACGCTGTTCCGCGACCTCATGCTCAATCCCCGGGTGTTCTTCCCGTTCGACAAGGAGCCGGAGTGCCTCTGCCACGATCATGTGCTGGGGCCGGAAGGGCTCGGCGCGTACGAGGAGATGTTCGCTCGGGCGGGGCAGGGCCAGCTGTGCGCCGAGGCCAGCACGGCGTACACCAAGCGTCCGGTGTTCGAGGGCGTGCCGGCGCGGGCGATGCGTGTGCTCGGGCCGGAGACGAGGCTGCTGTATGTGGTCCGTGATCCGATCAAGCGGATCGTGAGCCAGCACCGGCACGAGGTGGCGGTCGGGAAGCTGGAGACCAGGGCGGACATCAACGACGCGGTCCGCGAGATCGACCGGTACCTGGCGTACAGCCGGTACGCGTGGCAGGTCGAGCCGTGGATCGAGACGTTCGGGCCCGAGCGGGTCCGGGTGATCGTGTTGGAGCGGTATGTCCGCGATCGGGTGCGGACGGTGACCGAGGCGAGCCGCTTCCTGGGTCTCGAGCCCGTGCTCGAGGGGCTGGATGAGGGGAAGGTGTTCAACAAGGGGGACGACCGGCGCGTGGTCCGGGGGCCCTGGCGTCGGGTGCTGCACGGGAGCCTGTACAAGCGGTTTGTGCGCCCCCTCATGTCCGGTGAGACGCGCCAGCGGCTCCGGCGGGTCTTCCTGCCCAGGGCGGCGCCGATCCAGACGGCCCTCACGGCGGAGACCGAGGCGTGGCTCCGGGGCCAGTTGGCGCCGGATACGGCCCGATTCGTTGGGATGCTGGGCGAGGGCGACCTGCTCCTGCCGCGGGGCGATGGCCCCTTTCTCGGCTGGGAAGCCTCGGGCGCCCGCTAGGGGCCTGGCCTCGGGTGGGCGGAGGACCAGATTCCGGCCGAACCGGGCGGGACACACGGCCGATACATACCCTCGTTCTTCCCCCGTGGCGGGGGCGCCTTGTCGATCGGATCCCGGGTCGCAGCGGCCCATCCCTATCACGCAACGAACAGAGCTCCGAGGGAACGCATGACCACGCTGATGATCCTGGCCCTCGGACTGCTCGCGATCGGCGTGATCGGGCTGATGGCGGTGCAGTACCTGACGGGTCGGAACGACCTGCTCTCGATCCGGAACTACTTCCTCCTCGGGTTCATCGTCTTCCAGCTCACGAGCGCGATCTTTCCGCTGGCGACGGGGGAGTATGGGCAGTACCCGCTGAGCAATCTGGCCGGGACCTCGGTGAAGTACGTGATCTGGGCCGTGGTCTTCCTGGTGGTGATGTTCTGGGCGTACAAGCACGGGTTCGGGGTGAAGCGGCTGGCGCGGATGACTCCGGCGCCGAGCGCCCCGCCCGGGAGCGCCGGGCTTCTGCTGCTGGCGTTCGCCTTCACGGTGCTGGCGATCCCGATGCGTCTCGCGGTGGCGATCCCGCTGATCTCGAGCCTGTCGAACCATGTGGGCGTGGGTCTGGCGGCGGTGGCGTGCGGGCTGCTCGGGTGGGTCTGGGGTCCGCGACTGATGAACCCGGTGATGCTTTTCCCGGCGCTGCCGATCCTGGCGGTGAACGCGGCCAACGTGGTGACGGGTTCGTTCGGGCGTCGGGCGCTGGTGGCGATCGGCGCCGGGCTGATCTGGGGCATGTACTTCTCGCGTTGGCGTTACCTGAAGCCCTGGGGGGTGATGTGGCGTCTGGCGGCGGTGGCGGCGGTGCCGGCGCTGGTGATCGTGCTGTTCACGAGCGCGCGGTCGTCGAAGGAGCATGAGCGCAGCGCGTTGCAGCACCTCCAGGCGATCGAGCAGGTGGGCAATATCAAGTCGGGTCTGCAGATGATTCTGGACGGGCAGGGCACGGCCACGACGAGCATGTGGCTGATGGAGAACTTCCCGAAGTCGTTCGAATACAACCACATGTTCATGCTCCGGTACTTTTTCTACTACCCGGTGCCGCGCACGCTGTGGCCGGACAAGCCGACGCCGCTCTCGGGCCAGATCGCGAACCTCGCGCACCGCCGTCACGTGGACCGAGACAAGCTGACGATCGGCCCGGGGATCCTGGGCCACGCGGCCGCGGACGGGGGCTGGTATGCGCTGATCGTGTATGCGATCGTGATGGGTCTTCTGCTGCGGTACTTCGACGAGATCATCATGCTGAACTCGACGAACGCGCTGGCGGTGATGCCCATCGGGTGCACACTGGGGCAGGTGCTGGGGCTTGCGCGGGGTGAGACGAGCGCGTTTGCGTTCATCCTGGTGTTTACGGTGGTCTCGGTCTACATCATCATGATGGCCACCGCGGCGATTCTCCGGATGAGCGGGCTGACCAAGCCGGGCGAGGGCGGCCTCGGCTGGCCCGAGGAGGACGAGGACGATCACGTCTCCGAGGACGGGATGCACGACGGGTACACGCTGCGGCCCATCGAGGCCGTCTAGCGGGAGGTGGCCGGCGATGTCGTCTGAGATGGGACGTGGGGCGCGTCGGATCGCGTCGAACTATGTGCGGCTCTTCCTGTCGGTCGGGCTGGGCATCGCGCTGGTGCCGATCCTGATGGGGGGGGTCGGGCTCGAGGGGTTCGGGCTGTGGGGGCTGATCGGCGCGACCATCGGGTTCAGCGATCTGTTCCGGGAGCTGGTGCGGGCGAGCATGAACCGCGAGCTCGGCTCGGCCTATCACTCGGCCGACCCGTCGCGGTTTCCGATCGCGTACAACTCCGCCATCGTCGTGGCGCTGCTGGTGAGCGTGCCGGCGCTGCTGGTCTACGTGGTGCTGTTCCTGGTGCTCCCGGTGCTGAACATCGACCCGCTCTGGATCGGCGCGGCGCGGCAGGTGGTGCTGAACCAGGCGATCTATTCGTTCGCGATCATCGTCACGGCGCCGCAGCTGAACATGTTCCTGGTGTCGGAACGGTACACGCTCTACAACTTCTGGCTGATCCTCGACCGGGCCAGCTACTTCATCTCGGCGGTGGCCATTTTCCGGTTCTTCCCTCCGGCAACGGAGCAGCAGGGGCTCGAGGCCTTTAGCCTGGTCGGGGCGCTGATCGCCGTCGGCGTCGCGGGCGTGGCGGTCGTCTGGATGCTGGTGGCGGAGCCGCGGTGCCGCCCCAGGCCGGCGTTGGTCTCGCGGGGGGAGATCCGGGCCATCCTCGGGACGACGGGCTGGAACGCGATCGTGGGGCTGGCGCTGAACCTGCACATCCGGTTCGACCAGCTGATCATGAACATCGCCTTCGGGACGCGCGCCAACGCGATCTTCTCGGTGGGCGTCCGCCTCACGGGGTATGTCCGGATGCTCGCGGTCGGCATGACCGACGGCCTGGACGTCGTCGGGGCCCGGATGGGCGAGCGGGCCGATGGGTCGTCGCTCGCGCGGATGATGAAGGTCTCGACCAAGCTCCATGCCCTGGTCGTGCTGCCGGCCTCGGTCGTGGTGTGGCTGATGGCCGAGCCGCTGCTGCGCCTGTGGATCGGCAAGCACCTCGACCCGGACGACATGCGGCAGACGATCGGCATCACGCACCTGCTGGTGATCGGCTTCGCTGCCCGGGGCATCTCCGACTGCTGGATCCGCACGCTGTATGGGGCGGGGCACATCCGGCGGTACGCGCCGGTGATCCTCGCCGGCGGCCTGACCAACCCGTTGCTGGCGGTCCTGCTGGTCTACGTGCTCCCGGCCCCGACCAACTTCTACGCCCCGGCGATCACCTACGCGCTCATCTTCGTCGCGGTGCACCTGCTGACGGTGCCCTTCATTGCGGCGAAGTGTGTGGATGTGACGGCGGGCGACCTGCTCGGTCCGCTGGTGCGTCCGGGTATCGTGACGCTCGTGTGCGCCGCGGTGATCCCGCTCGGCTCGTGGTGGCTCGGCACCGGCTCGCTGGTTCGCGTCGCCGCGATCATGGCGGCTTTCGGCGCGCTTTTCGGCATCGCTGCGCTGGCTTTCGCGCTCTCGGCACAGGAGCGCCGGCTCCTGCTGCGCTTCGCGACGGGGGGGCGGCTGGGCCGGGCTGCGCCTCAGGGCGTCGGGATGGCGAGTTCGACCAGCACGGCGGAGTGATCGGACCCCGGCGCCGGCAGGGCGCGCCAGGACACGACCCCGATGGTCGGCGCCACGAGCAGGTCGTCGATCGCGACCCGCATCGGCCAGCGCGACCAGGAGGGCCAGGTGCCCGCGGGGGTCCAGAGGGGCTTGGCACGGCGGAGCCCTGCGCGGGCCGCGAGATGTCGGCTCCGCCAGCCCGCCGGTGCGCTGTTGAGATCGCCCGCGGCGACCAGGGGGAGGCCCGAGGGCGCAAGTCGGTCGTCGACGACCTGGAGGGCGTGCTCGACGAGGGCGTTGCCCTCGCGCCACCGGGCGGGCGAGCGGGGCGACCTGGGGTGGAGGACGAGCAGGGCGAAGGGGGCGCCGGGCCGGTCGACGCGCATCGCTCGGACCCCCGCGGCCAGGGTCTGGGAGGCGCCGCCGGAGAGCGCGTCGCCGCCGTGCTGGGGCCAGCGGCTGAGGACTGCGGTGTAGCCGACGCCCGCGGCCTCGGGGAGCCAGGCGTAGGGGAGCTGTGCGCGGAGTTCTTGATCGTCGCGGAGAGGGCCGAGCAGGTCGGAAGGCGTCTCGACCACGACGACGACGTCGGCGTTTGCGGCGCGGATGGACTGGAGCAACGCACCGGCGCGCGGGTTGGAGGCGGCGGCGTTGACGAAGAGGATTCGGACGTTGCCGGGGGCCGCGGCCCGGGCGGCCCTGGATTGCAGGGCCGGGCCGAGGAGTCCGAGAAGTGCGCAGGCAGCGGCGACGGCGGCGGGGGCCCATCGCTTCCGGGCGACGCGGTAGAGGCCCAGGAGGAGGGCGGCGAGGGCGCACTGCGGGCCGAGGTTGGCGAGCAGGTCCGGGATCCACCCGAGGCCGGGGCAGAGCCAGGCGCCGCAGACGACAGCGAGGAGGAGGTTGGCGGCCAGGCGCAGGCGGCGGCGCCGGGGGGTGCGTGTTGGGGGCCGCGGCGGTGGGCCTGGGGTCTGATCGGGTTGGGACATGCGGACTCCCGCGCCATCGTTGGGACCGGCACGATTGGGACCGGCAGTGTAATCGGCAGGGGCTCGCGCGACGGCGCAGGCGGCACGGCTGCGGATTTCGGATGGGGATGGTCGCTGGATACCCGGCGTTCTGTTTCCGACCTTCTTCTGTGGTCAGCGGGTGCATAGGGCACGAAGGCTGGCGAGGAGGCTCCGGATGGCTCGCAGCGAAGTCGGCAAGTTCTCGAAGCTCGGTGTGCTGACCCTGATCGGCATGGCGGGCCTCGTTCCCGCGTATGGGGCGGGGGGTCCGACGACTCCGCCGACGGTCCAGGTCGCCTCGCCGAACAGCAAGCTGCAGGTCACGGATTTGTTGACCAAGCGGGTGCTGCTCGATCAGCGGAACCTGAAGGCGTACAACAACCGCAACAAGCCCGAGCTTGTGGTGCCGACGATGGAGGTCGTCGCGCAGAGTTCGGGCGTGGACCTGGTGTACACGTACACGAACGATCAGGGGTATGCGCGTCCGCTTGCTGATATGCGGGTCGGGACGCTGGTGATGCCTGACAACCTCGTCTTCGAGGATACGAAGATGCTGGGCGGGCAGGATATGGAGATCTCTCCCGATCACCGTCCGTCGATGGCGTACACGTATCCCGACAACACGTACTCGCCGGTGTACGTGCTGCGGGACGGGCAGCAGGCGGTCGGCGTGAGCCTGTTGTACCCGCTCTTCGAGTACAAGCATGACGTGCAGTTCCGGCTTCAGCAGGCGCCCCCCCCCTCGGGCGACGAGGTGCGCGGCTGGTACCTGGACATCCGTGTGTCCAACCTGCCGGGCGACTCGGATGGGCGCGGGTTCATCACCTACCCCGCCTCGCTGGCGGCGGGCGAGAGCCGGTCGTACACGGTGACGGTGCGTTGGGACCGCAAGCCCGAGGAGTGGGTCCGGACGCTGCTGCCCTACCGCGAGTACTTCCGGTCGCACTTTGGCGGCGTGCAGTACGAGCGTCGGACGGACGCGATCGTGGCGTACTCGACGTCGGAGAGTTCGTTCCTCTCGCAGGGCAACCCCTACGGGTTCCGGGCGGAGCGGATCCGTCCGGACATGCACGGCTTCGGCCCGATGGTGGACCAGATGCTGGCGCCCAAGGGCTGGCCGGAGTTGCTGGTGATCAAGCCGAGCGGTCAGTACTTCAACGCCCGGGGGTGGAACTACCCCTTCAAGATGCTCACCGAGCTTGAGACCTCGCCCGAGCTGCAGACGGCGTTCGACCCCGAGGTCGGGCTGGCGAGCATCCCCGAGCGTGGTCGGCACCTGAGCCTCTGGTGGGGCCGTGCGTTGCAGGTCGCGGAGCAGTGGGAGCCGACCCAGTGCCACCCGCTGGACCCGGGCTCGGAGAGTGACCGGCAGCTGGCGTTCGCGGAGCTGGATCTGGCCCGCCAGGCGGGCGCGACCGGCATCGGTCTCGACACCTTCGCCCACGACGTTGTGCCCGTGTGGGAGAGCTACGCCTGGCTGCAGGAGATGGTACGCCGGTATCCGGAGATGCACTTCTTCACCGAGCCGGTCGCCAGCGACGTGCTCCACTCGGTGGCGCCGACGTGGCTCCGCGGCTGGACGGAGAGCGACAAGAACGACTCCCCGGACGACATCTACCGGGTGAAGGGCCCGCACATGCTCGCGGACTTCCTGCTGCCCGGCCACGAGATCCTGCTCCCGATGCGCTACCAGGCCTTTGGCGAGTTCAACATCCTGCCGAGCGCTTCCCGCGTGAACAACGACGCGCAGCGGTTCGCGTCCTGGGGCTTCCGGCCCACGATCTATTCGGCGTTCGATCTGCGGGCTCCGGTGATGGCCTCGGAGAGCTGGCTGACCAGCATCCCGTCCGACCTGCAGATCCCGCGCAGCGAGTGGGTCCACCCGATCGACCCCTATGACGGGGGGAACGGGAACGATCCGTCCAACGGCGATTCCGGCGCTCGGGGCAACCAGGGCGTGAGCGCGGACGGGTCGTCCGGTGAGGTTGCGCCCGCGGGCCCGGCGTCCGGTGGCGTGGTGACGACAAGCGGCGCCGCCCGGTTCGTGGCGCCGAATGTCACGGCCGAGGAGGCCAGGGCGGCCCTCGACCGGGCACGCGACAACCTCGCTCCGATGTTCTCTGGGAAGTCTGTGAAGAAGAAGTCGCGGAAGCACTGATCCGCGGCCGCCTCTGACACGAGCCAGGCGCCCGGCTCACCCTTGGGGTGACCGGGCGCTTTCGTTTAGCGGGCGGCGAAGCCGCCGGCCATCAGGGCCTCCCACTGTCGACGCAGCCCCTCTTCGAGGCTGATTCTCGGGCTGTACCCGAGCTCCTCGCGGCTCCTGGTGAGGTCGGCCCATGTGCGTTCGACGTCTCCCGGGGAAGGATCGTCGAGGAGGATTTGCGGCGAGGCGCCGGAAGCTTCGGCGATGGCGTTGATAAGGTGATCGAGCCGGACGGGTCGGTCGGATCCGAGGTTCCAGACTCGTTCGCCGAAGCGCGGGATGTTGTCGTAGGCGGCGAGTACGCCGCGGACAATATCGTCGATGTAGGTGAAGTCTCGGCTCATGGAGCCGTCGCCGAACATCGTGATCGGGGTATGGTCGCGCATGGCACGCATGAACTTGGCGATGGCGAGGTCGGGCCGTTGGCCCGGCCCGTAGACCGTGAAGAACCGGAGGCAGGCCGTGGGCATGCGCGTGAGGTGATAGTGCGTGTGGGCGAGCAGCTCGCAGGCCCGCTTTGTGCTGGCGTAGGGGCTGATGGGGTGCTCGACTGGGTCGGCCTCGGCGAAGGGCGTTTTCTCGTTGTTGCCGTAGACCGAGCTGCTGGAGGCGAGCACGATGCGCGAGCAGCCGGCGAGTTCGGCGGCCCGGAGCACGACGGCGGTGCCGTAGACGTTCGTGTGCGCATAGCCGACGGGATCGGCGACGCTGGGGCGCACGCCGGCCTTGGCGGCGAGGTGGATGACGCCGTCGACACCGCGGTCTGAGGTAAGCAATTCCACGGAGTTTGCGTCGCGGATGTCGGTTTCAACGAACTCGAAACCGGGCCCGGTCGAACGGACGCGTTGGAGGTTTGCCTCCTTGGTGCCGCGGTCGTAGTAGGGATCGAAATTGTCCAGCCCGAGAACGGTCCAGCGGCGGGCCAGGAGGGCTTGGCACACATGGGAGCCGATGAACCCGGCCGCCCCGGTGACCAGGACCACGGGAGTTGCATTCGTCATGGGCTTGCTCCCTGGCGCGGGCTGTGGTTCGCGCCCTCAAAAAGCAAAGCAGGGCGCCATCGGTTACGACAGCGCCCCGCTGGAGGAGAGAGAGATCGTGGAGATACTACTGCGTTATCGGGTTGTTCGTTCCGAAAATCTTCAAAGTTTATCATGATGTCAGGAAATCGCATTGACTCCCCCCCCGTCGGCGAGTAGGGCGATTCCCGTATGTTCACGACTTTAAGGTCCGCAAGGCCGCAATCAACACGAAGGGACGAGTGAACCCTTGGGGGGGATTTCACGGGCATCGTTCCCGTCGGTCGGAGCCGATGGTAGCCTCGGTCGGCGCATCATCAACCCGGCTTGGACTTCCCGCGGTTCTTCGGCTCGGACTTTCCGCTGGCGTCGAGGTTATCGCCCGACTCATCTTTGAGTCGGGAGCGCAGGAATCGCCGCAGGGCGTCGGCCCGTTCGTTCTCCGGGAGAGATCCGAGCCGGTCGCGAACGCGTTCGGGGAGCCGGGTCCAGAGTTCGTCGGGGATCTCGCCCCCATCGAGCGCGGCGAGCATCCGATCGAGCACGGGGCGGGGCAGGTCGGTGCCGGGGCTGTTGGGTGCGGGGCTCTCCGGAGTCTTCTTCGCCAGGAGCCGCTTGAGGCGCGCGTCCTCGAGCCGTCCGTCTTCAACCTGGCGTTCCTCGTCGATCGCGGCCCCGACGCGGTCCCGCTGGGCCTCGTTGAGCAGCTGCCAAACCCGGGTCTCGACGGCGCTGAGCGAAGGGGCCGCGTTTCGCAATGCCTGGAGGCGCTCGATCGCTCCGGTTTCACCCGGTTCGTCCTGCATCATGGGCTGCCCGTCCGGATCCATCTCGGGCGGGGGGGCGGGCTCATCGAAGCGGAGCTCGAAGCCCGTCGCAGGCCGGCGCTTCTCGGGCAGCGCTTTCGCGCCGGCCGCCGACCTCGACTTCCGGTCGGTGCGGGGATCGAAGGCGCCGAGTCCTCCGGCCCGTTCGATGCGGTCGAGGAGTTCGGTGGCGCGCTCGAGCCCCCCCACTTCGGCGGCGACGCGGGGCCGCTGCTCGCGCGGGAGGTCGGCGGCGAGTTGCCGGATCTCTGGGCCGTGGGCCTTGAGGAAGGCGGCGGCATCTTCGGCGAAGGCCCGCAGTTCGGCACGGATGGCGTCGGCCTGTTCGCCTGAGAGACGAACCGCTTCCGGGGCATCGGGGGCCGCGATCTGGCGGAGTTCCTGGATGAAGACGGGGAGGGGCGTGGGGCGTTCGCGGCTTGCGAATCGGCCAAGATCGCCGGGGACGTATTGCTCTTGCACGCCGGGGACCTCGCGGGGCTTGACCGTGGGGCCGCGGAGAACCCCCTCGTTCGCCGGTTGGGCCAGACCGGCGGAGGCGGCCAGGGCGAGGAGGGTGAGGGGGAGCCTGGGGGAGCGTGTGGGCACCATGGGATTCTCCTTCCGGGGCGGAACGCGGGGATGCCGAGATGATTGCCCTAGCATCCTCGAGGGATCGGCAGCCGGGCACAGGGAGGTTGAAGCGTGGCGACGACGAAGGACACGATCCGAGAGGTGCTGCGTGGCGTCCACTCTCCCGAGCTGGCAGGCTCTGTGGCCGACGTGCTGGAGTGGGTTTCGGCCTGCGACGGGTTTGTGAGCCTGAAACTCCACGCTCCGGGGCTTGGGGACTCCGACAGCCGCCGTCGGGCCGCGGCGGCGGCCCGGGATGCCCTGGGGATTGCGCTGCCCGAGGCGGGGGAGCCGCTTCGATCTCTGATTGTCGAGTTTGTGGATCACGCGGGGACGGTTATTCAGACTGAGCGTTTGAGCCCGGGGAAGGGCGCCGGAGGGGGGGGAGCCGAACCGGCCCCCAAGGCCTCCACCGCTCCGGCGAGCCCGGCGGCGGCCCCGCCGGGGGGCGGGGGGCACCGTCCGATCGGCGGGCTGCAAGAGCCGACTCCGAACCCGATGGCGGGGGTCCGTCACGTGATCGCGGTGGGCGCGGGGAAGGGGGGCGTGGGCAAGAGCACGATCGCGGTGAGCCTGGCTGTCGGGCTGGCGAGGCGGGGGCATGCCGTGGGGCTGCTCGATGGGGATATCTACGGGCCGAGTCTGCCGACGATGCTGGGGTTGGATGCGATGGAGCAGATCGTGATGGCGGGGATGCTCCAGCCTCATCTCGTGCATGGGGTGAAGGCGATCACCATCGGGAAGCTGGTGGACCCGGATAAGCCGCTGATCTGGCGCGGGCCGATGGCGCACGGGGCGTTCAAGCAGCTGGTCGAGCAGACCGCTTGGGGGGAGCTGGACTACCTGATCGTGGACCTGCCCCCGGGGACTGGGGACGTGTGCCTGACGCTGGCGCAGACGCTGCAGCTCACGGGGGCGGTCATCGTGTGCACGCCGCAGAAGGTGGCGCAGGACGACGCGGTGCGGGCGGCGAGGATGTTTCAGCAGCTCCGGATCGAGGTGCTGGGGGTCGTGGAGAACATGAGCTACTTCATCGGGGATGACGGGAGGGAATACGACATCTTCGGGCGCGGCGGGGCGGAGGTGATGGCCCAGCGCCTGGGATTGCCCTTCCTGGGTGCGGTGCCGATCAACATGGCGCTGCGGGCCAATTGCGACTCGGGGGAGCCGCTGAAGAACTTCGATCCGCGGCAGTCGGGGGGCGGGGCGTTGTCGGCGTCGCTGGAGAGTCTGGTGACGACGCTTGAGGGACAGGTGGCGTTGGCGACGCTGCGGCAGGGCAAGAGCAAGCCGACGCTGACGATCAGCTAGACCGTCGTCGCGCCTGGCGGTAGGCTGGGCCTGTGCGGCGCGTTGTGCGAGAGGTCGTGGAGGCAGCGGCGATCGTCGCGGGCTCCACGTTCGCGGCCGTCGCGTATGGGCTGGTGCACGACCAGCTCACCATCCGGGTGTGCCCGGAGTATTTCACGATCACGCACCCGAAGATCGTGGCCTCGGCTTCGCTGACGGTGATCGCGCTCGCGTGGGGCGTCGCGGCGACATGGTGGATGGGCGCGGCGCTTGGGCTGCTGGTCGCAGTAGCCGCCAGGGCTGGATCGGAGCCCCGGGTCGGGGCGGCGCGGCTGGTTCGCCCGGTGGGGCTGGTGCTCGGGGTGAGCGCGGCCCTGGCGATTGTCGCCGGGATCGGCGGCTACGCGCTCGCCTGCGCCGGGGTGGTCGGGCTGGGTGGCGAACTCGCGGCGGACATCCCGGAGCCGATGCACGAGCGGTTCATCGCCGCGTGGTGGACGCATCTGGCGAGCTATGGCGTCGGGGGCGTGGGCGGGCTGGTGCTGGTGGGTTGGACGCTCAGGAGGCGTTGGGTGGCGGGGCACGGGATGATTCGTCGGGAGGACGAGGGGGGTGCGGCTAGAGCAGGACAGGACACCGACCCTTGACGAGCGGCGCCATGACCCCGGACCGGAGCGAGGCGATAGCGGGGCGATGTCGATGTCCTGGTGACTCCCGCTCCAGTCGTGGACAAGCTCGAAGAGAGGGACATGACCGGGAAGCACGGCAAGGCCGGAGGGCCGTGTGTTGGGGGTGGTCGGCGGATCCAGCGGATGGCGAGTTCGTCGGGAGCGATGCCGCCGACCCGTGTTGCCGCTCGGGGTGCTGGTCGCGCGATGTCGGCCGCGGGGTTGGCCCGATGGGGTCCTCGGCGTGTGGGAGACGGCGCGCTGATGTTGGGGCGCGAGGCCGGAAAGCGGTGCAAGGAGTCCGGTGGGCGGGACGACCGGCGCCGGCCGTCTCGCGCGGGGTCGCCGCGAATTAGACTGCGCCCATGCCGGCCCCCACCCCTCCATCGATGGCGGATGCGATCGCACGGTCGGCGGGATTCCGGGAGGCTTCGCTGCGGAGCGAGGTCGGGCGTGCGTACGCGGTGATCGGGCTGATCCTGGTCCTGCTGGTGCCGCTGGCGCTGCTGGGGCTCTCGTCGGCGGTCGAAGTCCGCCTAAAACTTGTCGGCGCGGCGGCGGCGCTGCTGCTGTTGTGCCTGCAGGTCGGCGTGATCGAGTTCGCCCGCTGGTCGGCGCGGCGGGGCCGCGTGGTGCCGATGTGGTTCGGCGTGTGCACCACCACCGTGGAGTGTCTGGTGCCGACGGGTGCGATTCTGACGCACATCCTGATGGGCACGATGCCGCCCTTCGCGGCGCTGAGCTCGCCGCCGAGCCTGGCGTATGTCCTGCTGCTCGCGCTCGCCACGCTCCGGCTCCGCCCGGGCTTGTGCCTGTTGGGGGGGGTTGTCGGGGCGGCGGGGTATGGCGGGCTGGTGGCCTATGTGATCTGGGGTCTGGGCATCTCCCGCCCGACGACGGGGGTTCCGCTGGCGGGGTATGTGATGCCGGCCCTGCTGATCCTGGCCGGTGGCGCCGGGGCGGCGTGGGTGGCCCGCGAGATCCGGCGGCATGTGGAAGCAGCGCTGGGCGAGGCGGAGACGCGCCGCAAGATGGACCGGATCGAGCACGACCTGGCGATCGCGAGGTCGATCCAGCGGGCGCTCCTGCCGCGGACGGCGCCGGAGGTCCAAGGGTACGAGATCGCCGGGTGGAATCGCCCCGCGGACGAGACGGGGGGCGACTACTTCGACTGGCAACGGCTCTCGGACGGGCGTTGGATCATCACGCTCGCGGACGTGAGCGGGCACGGCATCGGCCCGGCGCTGGTGACGGCGGCCTGCCGCGCGTACGTGCGGGCGAGCAGTTCGCACCACCCGGACTTGGCCTCACTCGCGACGCACGTGAACCGTTTGCTGGCCGACGATCTGCCGGATGGAAGGTTTGTGACGATGGCTGGCGTGCTGGTCGAGCCGGGAGACGGGCCCCTCGCCCTGCTCTCGGCGGGGCACGGTCCGATCGCACTCTATGTGCGGGCGACGGGGGAGGTGCAGGACATCCTGCCCCAGGGCATGCCGCTGGCTGTGGCGTCGGACACATGCTTCGAGCCGGCGGCCAGTCTGCCGCTGGGGCCGGGTGATGTGCTCGCGCTGATCACGGACGGGTTTGTGGAGTGGAGCCGGTTCGACGCGTCGGGCCGGCGGGAGCAGTTCGGCCTGACGCGGCTGCGGGAATCGCTGCGTCGCCATGCCCACCTGGCGGCGGGGCCCATGATCGCGGCGGTTGCGGCGGATGTGGCGGACTTCGCCGGCGACGAGGCGCAGCAGGATGATCTGACGATGGTGGTCGTCCGGCGGACGGATTGACCGCCCTCCGGGCGTCGGTCGCGGGAGGCGTGCACGAGGCGAGGCTTACTCCGGCGCCGTGTGGCGTGCGGTGAGACCGAAGTCATTGAGGACGGTGTAGAGGCAGGGCAGGACGAGCAGGACGAGGAGGGTCGAGGCGAGGAGGCCGAAGACGATGCTGATGGCGATGGGGATGAGGACCTGCGCCTGGAGGCTCTTCTCGGCCAGGAGCGGCATGAGGCCGGCCATGGTGGTGAGGGAGGTGATCATGACGGCGCGGAAGCGTTGGCGGCTCGCCTGGCTCGCGGCGGTCTGGGCCTCGACCCCGGCGGCCCGGCGTTCCTTAATGAACATGACCAGCAGGAGGGAGTCGTTGACCGTGACTCCCGCGAGCGAGACGAAGCCCAGCATGCTCGGCAGGCTGAGATCGACGCCGAGGATCAGGTGGCCCCAGATGACGCCGACGAGTGCGAAGGGAATCGCGATCATGACGATCAGGGGCTCGATGTAGCTGCGGAACTGGAAGCTGAGGATGACGAAGATCCCGACCACACCGACGGCCAGCGCGCCGAGCATCGAACGCTGGGTCTGCGCGCCCTCCGAGACCTCGCCCTCGAAATCGATCCGGACGCCGGGGTAGGCCTGCCGGAGTTGGGGGAGGAGGTCGCGACGCAGCGAGGTCAGCAGTTCGCCGGTGTTCGTCAGCCGCTCGTCGACATCGCCCCGGAGCGTGACGGTGCGTTCACCATCCACCCGCGCGATGCGCGCCCAGCCGCGTGCCTGCTCGACGGACGCGACCGCCTCGAGAGGAACCTGCGCCCCGTCGGGGAGCGTGAACATGAACTGGTCGAGGTCGCCGAGGCTGTCGCGGCCTGCGGGGGCGGCGACGACCTCGATCTCCATCGATTCGGAGCCCGCCTGGATCTCGGCGGCCTTCTGGCCCTGGTAGGTCGCGCGGAGCTGGCGGGCCATGGCGGACGCATCGATCTGGAGGCCGAGAGCGCCGGGGCGGGCCCGGACGCGCAGCTCGGGCTTGCCGGGGCGGAGGTCGTCGTCGGTGTTCCTGGTGCCGACGCACTGGTCGAGCCATGCCCGGGTGCGCGTGGCCGCGGCCTTGAGCTCGGCGAGGTCTTCTCCCCGGAAGCGGATCTCGATGGCGCGTCCGGAGGGTCCGAGCGTGGGCTCGAGGTAGGCGAGGCTCAGGACGTCGGGGACGACGCCGGTCTCTTCACGCCAAGCGGCGACGATGTCGTCGATCCGAACGTTCCGTTGCTCGGCGTTGAGGAGATCGACGGTGATGGTCGCGACGTGGGGGCCGCTTTCGAGGGCGTCGGCGTTGAGGTTGAACTGCACGAACGACTGCTGCACGAGCGGCTGCCCGCCCGGCTGCGGGGCAAAGCGTTCGTTGACGCGCGCGAGGGCCTCGCGGACCTGCGCGACGACCTGCTCGGTGCGGGCGAGCGGCGTGCCCTGTGGGAGCAGGATCCTGGCCTCGATGACGTCGCCGTCGAGGCTGGGGAAGGGCTGGAACTTGACCACCCCGCCGGCGATGAGCCCGAGCGAGAGGAGGAGCACGCCGAGAACGACGCCGACGGCGAGGTATCGCCATCGCTGGAGGAAGTCGGCGGGCCGGCCGATGCCCCACTCGCGGGCCCAGTCGATCGCGGTGTCGACTCGTCGGCGGATGGGGCCGGCGGCGCTGGGGTCGTAGGTGTGCATGCTGTGGGCGAGGTGGGCCGGGAGGATCAGGAGGGCTTCGGCGAGGCTGACGGTGAGAACGAGTATGAGGATGATGGGGACGACGCGGAGGACCTTGCCGATGTCGCCCGCGATAAAGGCGAGGGGGCCGAGGACGCAGACGGTGGTGAGGAAGGAGGCGATCACGCCCGGGAGCACCTCGACGACTCCGTCGAGTGCGGCGCGGTGGGCGGTTTTGCCGGCGGCGCGGTGCGTGGCGACGTTCTCGGCGACGACGATGGCGTCGTCCATGAGGAGGCCGAGGGCGAGCAGCAGTCCGACCATCGTCATCATGTTGATGGTGAGGTCGAGCGACGGGAGGAAGAACATGGCGCCGAGGAAGGCGACGGGGAGTCCCATGGCGACCCAGAAGGAGAGGCGGAAGGCGAAGAAGAGCCACATGGCGAGGAAGACGAGGACCATGCCCTGCCAGCCGTTGGTGAGCAGGAGGTTCAGGCGGTCCTGGACGAGGACCGAGGTGTCCTGGGTGACCAGGAACTTCATCGTGGGGTACCGCGCGCTCGGCGTCGAGGAGGGCGCGAACGGCCCTGGCGACGCGGATGGAATCCTCCGAACGCGACTTCTCGATTCGGAGGAGCCCGGCGCGCATGCCGTCGACCTCGATGCGGTCCTCACCGATCTCGAAGGTGTCGACGACGCGCCCGAGTTCGCCGAGCCGGACCTCGGCGCCGCCGGCCTTGGCGAGGACGACGAGGTCCTCGAGCGCGGCGGGGGCGCGGCGTTCCTCGGTGAGGCGGACGACGACGTCGCCGTCGGGGGTCTCGACATCGCCGGCGGGAGCGTCGACACTCTGTCGCTCGATGAGCGAGGCGACATCGGCGACGCTCAGGCCGTAGCGTTGGAGCGCGGTCGGGGAGAGCTCGGCGCGGAGTTGGTGGTCGGAGAAGCCCTCGAGCTTGACGAGCGAGACCTGGTCGAGGGCCTGGAGTCGGTCCTTGAGGCTCTCGCAGAAGGCCTTGAGGTCGGGGGGCGCGAGCGGCCCGGCGACGATCACGGAGAGGACTCGGTCGGTCGCGCCGACCTGGCTGATGATGGGCTCTTCGGCGTCATCGGGGAGGTCGTCGATGGCGCCGACCTCCTGCTCGACATCGCTGCGGAAGGTCTGGAAGTTGCCCCCCTTGGCGAGCTCGACGGTCACCACGCCGACACCCTCTCGTGCGTCGGAGCGGATTTCGCCGACCGAATCGACACCCTCGAGCGCGTCGATCACGCGCTGGCAGACGGTCTCGTCGACCTCTACGGCCGTGGCCCCGGGGTAGACCACGCGGATATCCAGGGCCTCGGCCTCGAACCTCGGGAAGGTCTCGCGCCGTAGCGCGGGCACGGCAGAGGCGCCGATGGCGAGGAGCACCACCATGAGGAGGTTGGCGGCCGTGGGATGACCGGTGAAGTAGCGGATCATTGGGCGGCGCTCCGACCGGCGGCCCCGGCGAGGACGTTCTGGAGCGTCCGCTCGTCGGGGACGGGATCGACGAGCATGCCCTCGATGGCGGGGACGGGGTCGGAAACGACGAGGGTGTCACCGGGCTCGAGGCCGCTCTCGACGCAGGCGATATCTCCCTGGACGAGATCGAGGGCGACGGTGCGTGTTTCGAGGCGGTTGCTCTTGTTGACGATGTAGACGCGACCCTCGTGGACGGCGGCGCGCGGGACGACGAGGCGTCCCGGCATGGGGGCGCCGCGGATTTCGACCTCGCAGTATGCGCCCTCGACCAGGACGGGGCGCCGGCCGGGCAGGACCTTCTCGTAGGGGCGGTCGACGGCGACGACGACGCCGGCGCTGCGTGTGAGGGGGTCGAGGGACTCGCGGACCCGGTCGAACTCGGCGTCCCAGCGTGCCGTGAGCGGCCCGACCTCGAATCGGACCTCGGCGGTGAGATTGAGCGCGGCGCGGAGCCTGTCGAGGTCCAGGCCTTCCTTCTGGAGCTGGGCGAGATCGACGCGGCTCAGGAGCGGCTTGATTGCCCCGACGCGGATCTGGGCTTCGACCTCGGTCCGGTCGGTGCCGGAGGCGTCGAAGAGCCGCTGGTTGGTCTGGAGGAACTGGCCGACCTGCAGATCGACGGCTCCGAGCCGGCAGGCGAAGGGGGCGGTGATGACCGTCTTGGGAAGGTCCAGCCTGGCGATCTCGAGCTGGGCCTGCTTGACCTTCAGGCTTGCCTCGGCGGTGCGGCGCTGGACGGGCAGGAGGGCGAGTGAGTTCTGGAGTTCCTGCACGGTGCGGCGCTGTGAAAGCGTCGATCGCTCGCGGGAGTCGATCTCCGATTGGCTCGAGGCCCGCTGTTCGAAGGCGGTGCGGGTGCGGGCGAGGTCGGCCTCGGCGAGGTCGAGCGAATCCTGCTCGATCCGGAGCGAGAGCCTGAGGTTGGCGTCGTTCGCGTCGAGCTCGGCGAGCTGGGCCTGGATTTGCTCGATCTCGCCGGCGAGCTGGGAGATCGAGAGCTCGTATTCGGCGGGGTCGATCCTGAGGAGTTCGGCACCCTCGGGGATCATGGCCCCGGCGCGGAGGTCCGGGTGGACGGCGATCACGCGACCGGGCACCTCGGCGACGGCGTGCCAGGTTCTGGCGGCGCGGGCGGTGCCGTAGCCGACGGCGCGGGGAACAACGTCCATGGGTTCGAGCCGGATCACTCGCAGCGTCCGGGCCTGCTCGATGGGGTCGCGCCGCACGGGTGGAGCGCGGTGGCTCGCGAGCAGGATGCATGCGCCCGCGCCGATCGCCACTGGGGGCAGGATCAGCCACCGACGTGAGAAGAGGTTCAGCTTCCGGTTGCGCGGCATCGGTCTGCTCCTGCGGCGGCGTCATCGGGCCCGCCGGCATGCGCCCTCCGGGCAATGATGTTACTTTCCAGTGCGCCGTCCGCTGGGGGCGCGGGTGACGACCCCGCCACATTTTGTGACTCTCATTCCGGAGCAAAATGGTGCGAAATCGTCCGGGCGTTGGGGCGTCGGGCGTCCGCCCGAGCGGACGCGCCAAAGCCCCGATCCGGCGCGCATTGGTGCCACAGGGTGTTAGAGCAGCGGTGCGAAGAGCTGGGCGACATCGCAGGCGAGCTTGCGGTAGATGGGGCGGCGGCGCCAGGCTTCGGCATCGACGAACGTGCAGTGCTTGAGGTATTCCTTCTGGCGGGCGTGGAGCGCACGGGCGATGTCGTCCTCGTAGGCGATGGTGGTGAGTTCGAAGTTGAGCCAGAAGCTGCGGGGGTCGAGGTTGACGGTGCCGAAGAGGGCGATCTCTTCGTCGACCACGATGCTCTTGGTGTGGAGGAGGCCGCCGCGGAATTCGGCGATATGGACACCCGTATCGAGGAGGTCTTGGAAGAATGCTCGCCCGGCGTGGTGGGTGAGGTGGGTGTCGGAGCGGGCGGGGACGATGATGGTGACACGGACGCCGCGCCGGGCGGCGGATTGGAGCGCGGTGACGACGGGTTGGTCGGGGACGAAGTAGGGCGTGGTGATCGTGAGAGTCTTCTCTGCGGCGTAGATGGCGCTGAGGACAATGGCGTGCATCGTGCCCAGCTCGAGGCCCGGGCCGGAGGGTGCGATCTGCACGCTCATCTCGCCGGACGGCTCGAACGACCGGGCCTCGAGGGTTTCCCGGAGTTCGGCGAGGCCTTCGCCGGCCTCCATCTCCCAATCGGTCGCGGCGAGCAGGGTGTAGAGCTCGACGATCGGGCCGCGCACCAACGCCATGAGGTCGATCCACTGCCCAACGCCGGCCGAGGGCTTGAAGTGGGCGGGGTCGGCCATGTTCATGCTGCCGACAAAGGCGGTGGCCTCGTCGATCACGGCGAGCTTTCGGTGGTTTCGATGGTCAACGCGTCGGAGGATCGGGGTTCGCCCGAGCGTGGCGGGGAGGGCGGGCTCGACTCGGACGCCGGCCTCACGCAGCCGGCCGCAGGACTCGGATTTGAGGAAGGAGCGGCTGCCGACGGCGTCGACCAGCACCCTGCAGGCGACGCCCCTCTCGGCGGCGCGGCGGAGGGCGGCCTCGACTTCATGCACGAGGCCGGCGGTGTGCCAGATGAAGAACTCGAGGAAGACGGCGTGATCTGCGGCGTCGATTGCCTGCACGATGGAGCGGAGGACCTCCGTCGCACCGGGGAGGAATTCGAGGGAATTGCCTCCGAGCGCGGGCAGGCCTGTGGCGGCTTCGACCTCGCGGGCGAGTCGGGCATCCATCGTGCTCAGCTCGCGCGGGATGTGCCGCATGCGGGCGCGGAGGCGCCTGAGGTACTGGTGGTAGGCGGGATGGATGGAGCGTTCCCGCGCGAGGCGACGGCGTCCGACGCGGCTCTCTCCGACGAAGAGATAGGCGATGGCGCCGGCAACGGGGAAGACGAGGATGAGCACGAGCCAGGAGGTGGCGATGCCGGTAGGCAGACGGCGGAGGATGACCCGGAGCGCGAGGCCCGCCTGGATGAGCACCTCGAGAAGGATGATCGAGAAGGCGAACCAGCCAGCTGGGTGCATGCTGGAAGGGTAACGGGGAACTGGGGACCGGGATGGCGGGGAGAGAGGAGACGGGAGACGAAGGCGCCGAGTGGCAGGGAGCGGGAGGAGTTTGGTGGCGGAGGAGCGTGCCGGTCAGAGATAAGCGACGGCCGTGGCGAGGGGGAGGGCACGGTCGGCGAGGCGGTAGAGGACGCCGGGCGGGCTCTCGTGGATCACTCGCCTGGTGACGAGTCGGTCGTCGCGGAGGGCACGGAGGGTGAGGGAGAGCGCGCGGTCGGTGGCGCCCCGAGGGGCGAGGGCGGCCTTGATTTGGCCGAAGCGGGCGGGGCTGCTCCCGAGCACGCAGAGCAGAGGCAGTGTCCACTTGCGGCTGATCGATTCTTCGGCACCGATCACGGCGGCCGCGGAACAATATCGGCGCAAGCGGGGGCAAGCCGGGACCCCGCTTCGGTGAGGATGAACTCGGGGCGCAGCGGGTGGCCGTGGCCCGGGTTGTTTCGGACCCACCCGTGGGCGATGGCGAAGTCGAGGGTCTGCCGGAGGCTCTCGCGTCCGACGTTGAGGCGGTGGACGAGTCCGACGAAGCGGGCCCCGGTGGGGTCGCGACTCGTGCGGGCATGATGGAGTTCGGCCAGGAGCGGCAGCGTCCATCGCCGGTGGGCAAGGTCGACGAGCCTGGCTGGGCAGCTTTCGCGTGTCACGGTCGTCGGGAGCACAGGCGTTCCTCGCGGGGTCGGGTTGACACTAAAGTATATCTACTATACTTTAATGAAGCACGGGGAGACGATTCAAGACCCCGGGAGCACGGTGTCGGAGCCTGCGGCATGGAGCCGCGTTGGGAGGAGCGACCGGATGGGGAACACACTCGGCTACACGGGAGAGTTGACGATCGCGACCCAGGTCCGGGACATGGCCCGGGCGATCGAGTGGTACAGCGAGGTGCTGGGTTTCGAGCTGGTTTACCGCATGGACGAGATGGGCTGGTGCGAGATGGCCTCGCCCGTGTCCGGGGTCACGATCGGGTTCAGCCAGGTCGAGAAGCCCAAGACGACCGGCCCGGTCCCGGTGTGGAACGTCGCGGACATCGACGCGGCCCGCGCCGGTCTGGAGGCCCGACATGTGCGGTTCGACGGAGACACCATGACGATCCCGGGTATGGTCCGGCTGGCAACCTTCTTCGACCCCGACGGGAACGCGTGGATGCTCTCACAGACCCTCATGAAGTCGTGAACCGGCCGGGGAGGAACCGATCATGTCGATGCTGCTGACGATCTTCGCGGTGACGGGCTCGGTCCTGGCCGGTCCCGCGCGCTGGGCGGCCGCGCCGCCGCCACCGGAACTCGGCGACCTGGCGTTTCTGGTCGGCGCCTGGGTGAGCGACGACGGGGCGACCTCGATGCGCGAGGTGTGGGATCCCGCGCGCGGCGACGCGATGGTGGGCCACTTCTCGATCGTCAGCGAGGAGCACGCGACCCTGTACGAACTGATGACTCTCGAGCGGGATGGACGCGGCGTCACGCTGCGGCTGCGGCATTTCGGGCCGGGGCTGTCGCCCTGGGCGAGCGAGGCGGATGGGGCTCTGGCGCTCTCCCTCGTCGAGGTCGGCGAGGGGCTGGCGGTGTTCGAGGACCCGGCACGCGAGTTCCCGAGGCGGATCGTCTACACGCTGCGCGACGGCGCACTGAGCGCGGAGCTGATGGCCGCACCGGAGTCGGAGCGCGAGGCGATCGTGCTGACGTTCTCGAGGGATGTGGGGGACACGGGAGACTGATCGCGCATGCCGGGCGTCAGGGCCGGACGCACCTGAGGTAGCCGCAGGGATTGAGGGAGAGGAGGAGCTTCTCGCGGGCACGGTCGATCTCGAAGCGGTCGGTGGTGGCGAGATAGTCCGTGACGGCTTCGAGGGGGCCGGGGCCCTGGTCGGGGGCGAAGTCGGTGTGGACGGGGTGGCCGTTGATATCGCCGTCCTCGACGATGGCGTAGCAGCCGGGCGTGACGAGGTGGGCGTAGGCGTGAAGCTCGGCGAGGACGTGGTCGCGGTTGTGGAGGCTGTCGAGGATGAGCATGACGCGGTCTGTGGGCCGGATCGTGCCGCGCACCTGGGCGATGGTCTCGGGCGCGAGGCTGGAGGCCTTGATCTTGGTGACGCGGGGGTGATCGGCCTCGCCGTCGCGGGTCTCGGTGTCGATGGTCACGATGCGGGCGACGTAGGCGGGATCGCGGAGGCTGATGGCGTCAAGGACGGTGCCGAGGTAGTGCGCGCTGCCGCCCCAGGCGGTGCCTGTCTCGATGATGAGCGTGGGGCGCGTCTCGAAGAGGATCTCCTGGTAGACCCAGGTGTCGGTGGGAGACTTGAGGCAGGCCGCCCCGAGCCACTTGGTTGTCGCCCACAGCCGCTTGTTGTAGTAGAGGGCGTGGAACTGATCGACGATGCGCTGCTCGTCGTCGCTGAGATTGGGCAGCGCATGGAGGGGCCGGATGGTTGGGTTCATCGGGTTTCCGCGGGCTCGCGCCTCGGAGGGGGAGGAACGAGGTCCGGCTTGGGTTCTGCGAGCGCACCCTCGACGGGCCGCGCGGGCTCCGCCGCGCCTGCATGGGGTCGGCCCGGCGAGCGGGCCTGCACTCTAGCCAGCGAGGCCCGGCGCTGGATGCGCCCGGCGCGCTCCTCGCGGAACGTGTTGTACTGTCGGCAGAGTTCCTCGTGTCCGAGGAGCTTGAGGAGGCCCTGGGGCCAGTCGCTGGCCTCGACTGCGGCGATGAAGGCTGGGTCGGCGCCCCGGCTGTCCTCGCCGAGACGGACGAGGGCGGGGTCGAGGTGCGGGCGCTTCTCGACGAAGCCGCCGACACCGAACGTCTCGTTGTGGGTGAGGGAGAAGTAGGCCTCGGCGAGCACCCGGGGGGGGTTGGCCTTGAGGGTGCGGAGCAGCTCGGTGACGAGGGGGCGCATCTCGATCGGGTCGACGGCGAATGTGCGTGCCCAGGCGCCGATGATGGGTGTGGCGGCGAGCACCCCTTGCTGGAAGTAGCGGGTGTAGGTCTCCCAGACCGCGTCTTCGGCGGGCTCGCGAGTTCGTACGGCATGCACCCGCCCATCGGCCCGCCGCTCGTAGCGACGGACACTCCCGGTATTGGTGTTGGCGAGCATCTCGAGGGGGGAGACGTTGTAGACGATCTGGAGCAGGGTCTCGGGGTCGGAGCGGGCGTCGGGCCCGATGGCGTGCTTGACGGTGTTGGGCGGCTGCTCGTTGAGCAGCCGGACGAGCCCGAGATACCAGCCGCGGAATTGACAGCCGGGGAAGATCGCGGCGAGATTGTCCTGGATGGATCCTCTCCATCCGATGTCGACGGTGACGGCGGGCCCGGCGCCGAGGCCGCGGGACCGGAAATACTCGACGGCGACCTGGCGGCGTCGATCTCGCTGCTGCTCTATGAGGCGAACGAAAAGCGGATCGGCGATGAGGCGTCGGACGCGGGGGTCTTCCCAAGGGCGTAGGAGGACGGCGCCGAGTTCGAGGCCGTGGCGGGCGAGGAGCGGCTCGAAGGGGAAGGGGTTGACATCGAGGGAGCGGAAGAGTTGTTCGAGGGACTGCTTGGCGTACTGGTTCCAGAGGCGCATGAATTCGCGGATCGTCACCTCCCGGAGCGAGGGGAGGAAGGTCGCGAGCCGGCTGACCTCGAGGAGGATGGGCTTGGGGGCGGGCAGACCGAACGGGCGTGTCGGGGCGAGAGCCTCGTGGACCTGTTTGAAGAACTCACCCTCGCGGGTGAAGTAGTGCACGGCGGGGCAGCCGAGGTTGTGGGCCTCGTGGATGGCGGCGAGGACGAGTGCTCCGTAGACAGGGGCGGCGCCGAATCCGATCTGGAAGAGCTGTCGCTGGACGGGGTCCAGGCCGGGGGGCGGGTTGTTGCGATCGCGGAGCGCCTGGGTGAGGATCTGGGCGGTATCGTGAAAGTCACCCCGTTGGCGTCGGTCGAAGCGTGTGCGGTGGGCGGCGCGGCGGGGCTCCTCGTCGGGGTTGAGGAAGTGGATCGCGCGGATACCGAAGCGTCGGGGGCTCTCGACGTCGGACCAGGGGTTGTCGCCGACGTGGGTGTGGTGTTCGGGCTGAGCGAGCATCTCGCGCTGGGCGTGGGCGAAGAGGCGCCCCTTCATCTTGTTGACAAGGGCATCGCAGGAGACGAAGACGCGCTGGAGGCGGACATCGGGGCAGGCGTGCTCGATGATGGAGCGGAGGCGGGCCTCGCCGATATAGAAATCCGAGAGGCCGACGAGGCGATCGGCCTCGTGGTGGGCGAGAACCTGGAGCATGCGCCGGTCGGGGTAGACGACCAGCTTCTCCTGGTCAACCTCGGCAAGCACGAGCATCTCGGCGAGCGCGGCGCGTTGGGCGGGGCCGACGCGCGGGCGGAGGACCGAGGCGAGCCATCGCGCGACGACCTCCTCGATGGCGTACTCGTTGTCGAGTCCCGCGGCCTGGCGCTCGCGGGCGATCTCGGCCTCGCACTGCACGCGGGCGCGGAGGAGGTCCCACGCCGAGGCGCAGCGGTCGACGATCTCCGGGCGTTGGCAGGCCCAGAGCATGCGCGCGGTGGCGAGCTTGACCTCGTCGGGGTGGCAGCGACGCCGGAGGAGGGTGTCCCAGATGTCAACGCTGAGGAGCGTGGGCATCGTGCTCCCCTGTGGTGTCGGTGGTCGGTCGGAACGGATCGGAGGCGTCGGCATCGCCCTTGCGCAGGAGGCGTCCAACGGGCCCGGCCTTTGTCGAGGCGATGAGGCGGAAGGACCTGCTATTGCGGACGCGTGCGAGGACCGTGCGTGGATCCTCCTTGGGGTCGGCCTTGTCCCATCCGGGTCCGAATCGGGCCGCGGCGGCGGCCCGGTAGAGCGGGTTGCGCTTCAGTTTCTCGATGGTCTGCCACGACCGGGCGCCGAAGATGCGGTCGAGTTCCTCCATGGCCTCGAGGCGCTCTCGAATGCCGCGGGCGACGAGGGCGTTCTTTGTGGGCTGGGGGGGGTCGCGGAGCGGCCGGCCCGTGAGCGGGTCGTTGCGGAGCGGCAGCTGCTGCGGGCGCCGGTAGAGCGGCACGATATCGCCGGCGCGCGAGGTCCAGTGCTGGGTTCGTCCGGCGAGGAGATCTTCCGCGGCGGCGACAAACTGCTCGAACCCGTGCTCGAGCGTTCGCGGGCGCATGAATTCGCGGGCGAAGGCGCTCATGGCATCCCATCTCGGCTGGTCGTCGAGCAGCAGCGCTGCGGCTCGGGCCAGCGAGTCCGGGCGTGGGGCCGCGAGCATCACGCCGCTCTCGGGCATATCAAACAGGTTGTTCTCGCGGTAGACATCGACGACCGGCAGGCCGCAGGCCATCATCTCGAAGGGGATGCGGGATGGGTTGGTCGCGGAGATGCACAGGCCGACGGAGCATCGGTTGTAGAGCGCGGCGCAGGCTTCGACATCGATGAGGCCGAGGTGCTCATGCTCGAAGGGGAGGTTGGGCTTCTCGCGGGTGCCGTAGAGATAGATCTTGACGTCGGGCTTGTGCTGCTTGAGGAGTGCGAGGGACTGCGTGAGCAGCACGGGGCAGCGGCGCGGCTTCTCGGGCTGGTAGATCGCGCAGACGGCCCTCTCTCGCGGGGCCCCGGGATTGGGGCGGTAGATGCGACCATCGGCGCAGAATTCAAAGTACGTCGCCGGGCATCCGGCTTCGGTGGTCAGGCGCCGGGTGAGCCATCGCCCGATGGTGACGGCGGAGAGGCCGAGCTGGTAGGAGTCAACCGCGCGCAGGTAGCCGTCGTTGACCGGCATGAAGTAGGCCTCGTAGTCCTGCACGAAATACGCCTTGATACGGGCCTGGCGGGCCCGGGCGGCGAATTGGGCGGTGAACCATGCGGTGGCGAAGACCAGATCGAAGGGCTCGTCGATCTGGAACCCCAGGTGGATGCGATCGCTGGTGAACCCGAAGAATCGCTCGAAGCGCTCGCGGTATCCGCCGAGCCGCGCGGCGGGCTCGGGGAGCGTCTCTCCGGGCCGGGCGGGGGGATCTTCGACGAAGACGTGGCACTCGTGGCCGGCCCGTTCGAGCGCCTCGATATTCTGCAGGATCGTGCGGTGCCCCCCCGAGCCCTCGATGGGCTTGGGGACGAGCCAGGCGATTCGGGAGCGCGTGGCTCGCTGGGGCTGGTGCGGCTTGCCGTTGCTCTCGGTCATCGGGGCTTGTGCCTCCTGGTTGGTGCGTTCGTGCGGGCGCCGGTGAGCCAGTCTTCCTCATCGGCGGTCGGGGGCGGCGCGGAGGCCGCACGAGCCCGCTGCTCGCTGACGACCTCCTCGAGGTGCTCGGCGCGGACGCTGAGCAATTCGGTGTCGGTATCGAGGCGGGAGAGTCGTCGGGCCAGTGTTGCGGCGGCGGCTTCGGCCCCGCGGCGGGCCTGCTCAAGGGCGCTGCTGAGCTCGTCGAGGCGCTGCTCGCCGGAGACGCGGGTCCGCTCGTGGGACGAGGCGAGCGCGGCGAGGTGCTCGGTGATCTCGGCGAGGCGCTCGTCGGCGAGCGCCCGGGCGCGGAGGAACTCCTCGGCCGCCCGCTCGGCGGCGATACGCCCGGCTTCCAGGATCGCGATCTTCTCGCGGGCGGCCGCGAACTCGCGGTTGGCCTGATCCAGCCGATTCTGGAGGAGTTTGTGGTCCTCGCGGCCTTCGGCCAGCCGCTGGTCCTGGAGGGCGATCCGGGCACGGAGCTCGTCGCGGGCGGCTTCGGCGGCGGCGGCGCGGGTCTCGACCTTGGCGCCGGCCCGTTCGAGGTCGGCGGCGCGGGTGTTGGCGGCGCGGAGGGCTTCGGTGCGTTCCTCGACGAGCTTGCGCGTGGCCTCGACGCGCTCGTTGAGACGTTCGATCGTGGCGTCGCGGTTCCTGACCTGCTCGCCGCTGCGCTTGGCCGCCTCGGCGGCATCTGTCCGCATCTTCTCGATGGTTTGGTCGCGGAGGCGGATCATCTCGCCCTGCTTGCGGATGCCCTCGGCGCGTTCGTCGGCCATGCGGGTGAGGTCGCGGACCTCGAGCTCGGCCCGCTCGGAGCGAGCGAGGTTGGTGTAGACAAGGATCTTGTCTTCGATGCCGAGCGATCGCAGCTCCCGCAGGCGGGTATCCCCCTTCGGGAAGAGCACGCCCAGACCCCACGAGTGGTCGAAGGCGAACGCGGGGTGGGCGGCTCCGAGAGCTCTTTCCAGAATTCGGACGAGCCGTACCCGGTGCCGGGGGCAACATCGTGGAAGAGGATGATGCCCTCGGGGGCGAGCTTGGGGAGCCAGGTCTCGAAATCCTCGCTGACGGCGTCGTAGGTGTGGAGGCCGTCGATGTGGAGGAGGTCGACGCTCTCGTCGGCGACGTGCGGGAGTGCGTCGCAGAAGAGCGACTTGTGGAGGCGGATCTGCTGCTTGGGGAAGGACTCGGCGATGATCCTGTTGACCGTGTCGAACACCTCGGGCCCGTAGTGCCCGGCGTGGTCCTCGCCCTCGAAGGTGTCGACCCCGACGACCTCGGTGGCGGCCATGCGGCCGTCCTTGACGGCCTGGAGAAAGGTGAAGAAGGAGGTGCCCCAGTGGACGCCGAGCTCGGCGACGCGCGCGGGACGCATCCAGCGGACGAGGTCGTAGGCGAACCGGCGGTGGCCGCCCCAGGGCCACACGGGGTTCATGGGGCAGACGGTGTCGGCCTGGAAGGTCGGTGACCAGTATTTCCAGGGACGCTTAGCCAACGCGGTGGACCCTCATGTCCTTCACGGGGTTGGTGAAGAGTCCATGGACGGCCCGCCGGGGAGAGATCGCGGTGATCGCCACCAGGTTGTGGGCCCAGCACTGGACGGTGTGGTGCAGAGGGTGCAGGCCCTCGCCGACGCCGAAGGTCGCCGAGTATTCGCCGGGCTGGAGCTCCGGCCAGGTGTAGTCGAGGCGGACGACATAGCGCCCGGGCTCGGGGAAGGCGATCCGCCCGTCGCTCAGGCTCAGCGAGTTGTCGCCGCAGATGGCCTTGCCGAAGCGGTCGTAGATCGTGACGCCGAAGATGAGGTCGGCCTTGGGGACCGGCGTGACGACCTGGAAGTGGCACGAGAAGGAGTCGCCGGGCTGGATGGTGCGGACCGACTCGCCGTTGGGGTCGACGATGGCGACGCGCTCGATCAGGACCTCACCGGCGCCGCCGCGGTGCTCCTCGCCGACGTCGAGCCATGGGATCGTCTCGCCCTCGGGGATTCCGGAGGAGTTGGCGCTGCGGAGGTCGCCCTGGCTGGACGCGGTACCGCCGCCGAACTGCTCGGTGTGGGAGATCCTCGTGTAGTAGCTGATGGCGTCGAGGGGCTTGCCCTCGAAGACCATGCGTCCGTGGTGGAGCACGATGGCGCGGTCGCAGTGGTTGGCGACGGCGTTCAGGTCGTGGGTGACCATGAGCTTGGTGGTGCCGGCGAGTTCCTCGCGCATGAACTGGTGGCAGCGCTGCTGGAAGAAGACGTCGCCGACGGCGAGGGCCTCGTCGACGATGAGGATCTCGGGGCGCACCTGGGCCGCGACGGCGAAGGCCAGGCGGATGTACATGCCGCTGGAGTAGGTCTTCACCGGCTGGTCGATGAAGTCGCCGATGTCGGCGAACTCGACGATGCGCTCGAAGAGGTCGCCGACCTGCTTGCGGCTGAAGCCCCGGACGCTCCCGGCGAGATAGACGTTCTCCCGCCCGGTGAACTCCTGGTTGAAGCCGGCGCCAAGCTCGAGCAGGGCGGAGATCTTGCCGTGGACGCGGATGGCGCCCTCGGTGGGCGAGAGCGTGCCGGCGATCATCTGCGCAAGGGTGGACTTGCCGGAGCCGTTACGCCCGATGATGCCCAGCGTTTCTCCCTGCCTCAGGATGAATGAGCAGTCGCGGAGTGCCCAGAACTCGCGGTAGTACTTCTTCTTCCACCGGACCATCGCCTGCTTGAGGCGGTCGGAGGGCTTGCGGTATATCTGGTAGCACTTGCTGACGCCCGAGACCTCGATGGCCGGCGGGGCGACAAGGCGCTGGGGCTTGGCCTCCAGCGCCTGCGAGGACTGCGAGCGGGTTGTTCCGATGGCTGCCTGCACCATGCGCGTGTCTGTCTTTCCCCCGCCGCCGGCAGGGACTCTCCCTGGACCTCGATCGGGATCTACTATACCCTCCGACGGACCCCCCCTTGACCCGGACAGAGGCCTCCCACCATGGCGGAACTGCAACTGACCCATGAGCCGCGGTCGGCGGCTTGGTACTTGGACCCCATCCGCCAGCTCCGCACTCTGTGGCGTCATCGTTCGCTGACGTGGCAGTTTGCCGGCCGGACCATCCAGTCGAAGTACAAGGACCAGTTGCTGGGGTCGGCCTGGTCGATCATCGATCCGCTGGTGACGCTGGCGATCTATACGTTCGTCTTCGGCGTGATCTTCCACCGCGGGCTCCCCGAGGGGACCGGGCCCGAGGGCGGGATCGCCCGGTATGCCCTGGAGGTCTTCGCGGGGATCATCATCTTCGGCGTGTTCCGGGAGATGGTCTCGGCGGCGCCGACCCTGATCGTGGCCCAGCGAAACTTCGTGAAGAAGGTCGTCTACCCGTTGGAGACGTTCCCGGTCTCGCAGCTGCTGGTGTCCCTGTTCAATCTCGGCACCGGCCTGGTCGTGTGGCTGATCGGCGATGTGATCTTCACGCCCGGCCACATGCCGAGCCCGTACATCTTTCTGCTCCCTCTGGTGGTCGCCCCGATGGCATTGCTGAGCCTTGGGATCTCGTGGTTTCTCGCGGCCCTGGGCGTCTTCATCCGCGACCTGCGGAGCCCGGTGAACAACGTGCTCCACATGCTCTTCTTCCTGTCCGCGATCTTCTACCACATCGAGCAGGTCAAGGAGCCCTGGCGGGTGCTGCTTGAGTACAACCCGCTGGCGCAGACGATCGCGGCGGCCCGCGCGGTCATGCTCGAGAACAGGCTCCCCGACTGGCACTGGCTCGGCGCCACGGCTCTCGCCGGCGTCGTCCTCTGCGTGCTCGGCCATGCCTTCTTCATGAAGAGCCGTTCGGCATTCGCGGACGTGCTCTAGGCGGGCTTCTCGGCCTGGCCTGCAGGGTTGGCGAGGGGCTTCTGCAGGATGCCCAGACCGCACCCGTCGGCGTAGGCCGTGGAGTCGTCGGCGCGGGGGTCGCCCTCGAGGAGCATCGAACTCGCCTCGGGGTGCCGCGCCAGCCACTCCTGGATCGCGCGGCGGACGCCGCCCTCGCCGGTGGTGTCCCACTGGCGAGCAAACTCGCTGCAATCGTGGAGGAACACCATGCCGCCGGGGGCGAGAGCGCCCCACCAGAGGTCGAGTTCGCGCAGCGTGTGGGCGTACTGGTGCGAGGAGTCGATGATCACGCACCGTGGTGCACGGCCCAGCACCGCTTCCGCGGCCGCGGGCATCGCGGGAGCGGCCGAATCGTTGACCAAGAGCGTCACGTAGGGCTCAAGCCCCGCCCGCTCGACCCAGCCCCGGGCGTAGTCGGTGATCTTGGGGTCGAGGTCGATCGAGACCAAGCCCTTCTCGATGCCCATGCGCCGGAGCATGAAGCCGATCATAAGGGTCGAATATCCCTTGTAGTGCCCGAGCTGCACGATGGACCGGATGCCGCTGCCCATGATAAACGCCTGGAGCACGGAGATCATCGGTATGGACATCTCGCCGCCGGCACCGACCCGCTGGGAATCTTCGAACCAGTCTTCGAGCAACGCCCATTCCTCGTCGGAAAGGTCGGAGTAGACCGGGGGCGCGTAGCTCCGGCCGCCGAACCGGTGCCACCAGTAGCGACGGTGGGCTCTGGGGCCGAAGTCCGTGGACCGCTTTGTTCGCACGATGACTGGTGTTGTCGAGGGCATGGTTAAGGAGTGTATCGGGCTGGCCGGCCTCCGGTCGGGGAGGCGTGCCCGGCGATTCCGCAGTTTCGCCAGTCCGCGGCTCGTGCTGAAGTAGGCGTCGGGGCGTGGGTGTTGCTAGTCGTGGGAAGTGTCGGGGTCTGGGAGATCCCTCGCTGGAGTAGAGTGGCGACTCGGGCACGATCTGGAGTTCAGACGGGCCTGCTCTTACGATTCCGCCCCTATTGGCCAGGATGAGCGGGGCCACGCGTCCGGTCGATCGGGCGCCAAGGAGAGACACATGACGCAGGTCGCGGCCGCACACCAACGCACCGCGTTGACAGGGCTTGATCTGGGCGACACCCGAGACCTTCGGATCGCGCGGGAGGGCGAGAAGAACACCATCTGGGCATTTGGAAAGACGAGGCAGCTGTTCTTCGTGACGGGTCACGCCCGGTCGGGCACGACATGGCTGGCCGCCCTGCTGGCTCGCCACCCGCGGATTTTCGTGGATGGAGAGTTCCAGTTCCAGGAGCTGCGTCGAGGGTTCGACCTGTTCCAGAGGGCGCCCTACTACCGTGCGACGCGCGAGCCGGTCCATACGGTCGCCGAGAGTTGCTTCCAGGACACGGTGCGGCTGTGCATCGGCGCCTGCTCAACCAGAAGCCCGACGCGGACTGGATTGGCGATCGCACCCCTCGGAGGCTCGAGGTGTTCCTTCCCGGAGCGCCGCACTTTGTCATCACCCGCGACGGGCGCGACGTCGCGGTGAGCCTGACGCTCCTGGAACTCGCGAACGGCGGTGGTGTGTTCAACGAGTTCAAGTCGTGCGCTCAGTTGGTCAAGATCCGGCGGGCGTTTCTCGCCGACGGCGACTTCTTCAAGAAGAACCCCGATCAGCTGCTCACGTCAGAAGTATTCGTTCGGGCGGTGTGTCGCCGGTGGGCCGAGCAGGTGCGTCACGACATGCAGACGGTCGCGAAGATCAGGGTTGGCGAGATCGATGCGACGGCGCACACGGTCACCTACGAAGCGCTGCACGCCGACCCCGAGGGAGAACGGAACAAGATGTACAGCTTTCTCGGTCTCGATCCGTCCGAGGCTGCGCCGCTCACCGCTGATTCGGAGACGACGCCCGGGCTCAGGGGCGACAACCACAAGTCCGACCGGCGCAAGGGCGCTGTGGGCGACTGGCGCACCTACTTCACCGACCAATCCCGTCGGTGGTTCAAGGAGGAGGCCGGGGAGGCGCTGGTCCAGATGGGCTATGAACTCAATTCGAACTGGTAGCCTGGTCAGCTCGGGATGTACGAGGGCGGGGTCGCGCGTGCCGATTCAAGGGACCCGGCTCGAATCGCCCGCGACCCCGCGGCGAGGTTGTAGATCTCCTGATCAAGGGCCGTCAGCTCACGCACGCGACGCACCACCCGCGGGCTCAGTTCGTCCCGCGCAAGCGGCGAGAGGGCAGGGTTGAGGTGTTCGATGGGGGCCGGGGGCGGGAGGTGGAGCGCGCGGGCGATGGCGTCCGCAGCCGCGTCGACCCGCTCGCAGAGGCCGACCACCGCCATCCCGGTCATCGCCCGCTTGGCGCTCAAAGCAGGGCGGGGTCGGAATACCGGCACGGAGCGCGGGCATGTCGGTCCGTCGGAGACGATCGTGGCCGACGAAGTCGGCCTCCATGTGATTGAGAGCGAGGAACCGGCACTGCAGGTTCAGCAACTCGACCTCGCCCAGATCGCTGGTCACGAATTCCTCGAGCGATTGGGCGCGGACGGCGTCGTACAGCGGGTGGTTCGGGCGTGACCGGATATCGCGGTAGTGGGAGACCGACCGCGACAGCGGGTCGCGGAGCAGAGTGACGATGACGGGAGGCGGATCGAGGAGCGCGGGAAGGTACATGCCGTAGTGGCCGCAGATGAGCCTGTACCGAGCGAGCACCTCACGCGGCGTCGCCAGCAGCTACGCCGGATCGAGCTGGGGGCATACCTCTTCCCGGGGAAAGTGGCTCTCGAGCCAGGCACGCAGCGACGTCCCGGCGGTCTTGGGGATGTGCAGGAAGTAGATCACCCTCGCCTGGCGGCCAGAGACCTCAGACGCATGGGGCTCCACTGGCATGGCGCCCAAGATCCTCACGCGCGGAGATCAGCTCGGCGAGCAGCCTCGTTCCCCAGCCCGTCGGGCCGGCGATGAAGGGACCCTTGTCGCTCTCGGTGGCGTGCACGCCGGCGATGTCGAGGTGGCACCAGGGGATGCCCTTCTCGACGAAGTAGCTCAGGAAGGCGGCCCCCTGGATGGGGTGGGCCTTGCGGTTGGGGTTGCTGTTGAGGATGTCGGCGATGGGCGACTTCATCATGTCGCGGTACTCGGCGTGGTGCGGGAGGCGCCACACGCGCTCGCCGCTGGCCTCGCTCGCGTCCTCGACATGGCGACGGAGCTTGTCGTCGTCGCACCACATCCCCGCGTAGGTGGAACCGAGGGCGACCACGACACCGCCGGTGAGCGTGGCGAGGTCGATGATGAAAGCCGGGTCTTCCTTGTCGCAGGCCCAGCAGAGGGCGTCGGCGAGCACCAACCGGCCCTCGGCGTCGGTGTTGGTCACCTCCACCGTGACGCCGTTGCGGAAGGTGATCACGTCGTCGGGCCGGTACGCCTCGTCGGAGATCGAGTTCTCGGCGACGCTGAGCAGGGCGACGACACGCCGGTTGGGCTTGATGACGGTCGCGATGGCGTGCATGGCGCTGAAGACGGCGCAGCCGCCGTCCTTGTCGCGCTTCATCCCCACCATGCCGTTGTTGATCTTCAGCGACAGACCTCCGGAGTCGTAGGTCATGGTCTTGCCGACGAGCACCGCGGGCTTGCCCGAGCGAGATGCGCCCCTGGGGGTGTACTCAAGCCGGATGAGGCAGGGCTTGCAGTCGCTCGCGGCCCCCACCGTCTTGAGCCCGATGAGCTTCTCCTCGTCGAGCTTGGAGCCCTGGAGAATCGTGCACTTGAGGCCGAGCTGCCGGGCGAGCTTTCGGCTTCGGCGGCCATGAACTCCGGTGGTCGCGATGTTCGGGGTGTCTGGCTCAGCGATCGGGCGAGGTTGGCGGCTCGTCCGGCCGCCGCGAGGCCCCGTTCGAGACCGGCCGCGAAGTGCTTGTCCGCGGCCCGGACCTCCAGCCGCCGTCGCGGTGCTCTTCGGCGTGGCCGAGCCGCGGCACCGGTCGTAGTTCCAGCCGATCAGGCCGAACCTCGCCGAGGGCGCAGCCGGCACGTTGGATATCCATTCCCGCGGCCTTGCAAGCGCCGGCCAGGTCGATCTCGACCCGCGTCTCCCGCGTCTGCGCGAGGCGGCGGCCGATCGCGCCGGCGATGGTCCGGAATGTCTCGGCGTTGCAGGAGGCCTTGTCACCGAGCCCGACGATCATGGTCCGGCTCGGGCCCTTGCCCCGGGCGCCCGTCTGGGGGAATACCTCGACGATGCGCCCGACGTCGCCCGTCGCCTCGCCCCGGGCCAGCGCTTCGGCGAAGAGCTTGTCGGCGGCGTGGCCCTCGACCTTGCCACCCTTGAACTGCCCCCACGACCAGCACTTCGGTCGCACCTCGCCCACCCAGACGAACAGATTTGACGCTGACAGCCTCCAAGGGTCTCGATCCGCCGCCGGCCCGCCGCCGGTCGTGGAGTGGAAACCGCCCCGGCTCGCCGGGTTTCATACGCTGGAGCATGACTCAGCCCACCGAGAATCCCTTCACCCTTCGCCCCGTGGAGGCTGGAATACCTCGAGGCACTCGAGGCGGGAGAAGCAAGCGGGCACGCCACATGCCGGATCCGGCTCATTCTGCTGGACTACTGGAACACGCCGGAGGCCGACGAGGCCAACCACGTGATCGTGCGGGATGCGCAGGGGCTCATCCTGCTGAATCGGTTCCCGTACGCCGGCGGCCACCTGATGGCCGCGCTGGGGGAACCGGCGCCCACGCTGCTCGACTATGCGCCGGCACAGCGGGCCGAGTTGTGGAGGCTTGTTGAGGCGGCGGCCGATCTGATGCAGCGGGCGCTGGAGCCCCAGGGGATCAACATCGGGATCAATCAGGGCCGGGCGGCGGGCGCCGGAGTGCCGCAGCACCTGCACGTGCACCTGGTGCCCCGATGGAACGGCGACGTGAACTTCATGTCGACGGTGGGGAACGTACGTGTGATTCCGTCTTCGCTCGACGCGATGGCACGGCGGTATCGCGAGGAGTGGCGGAAGGGGCAGGGTGCGGGAGGAAGCTCGGTCCTCCGGGGCTCGCCGCCGGCGTAGACCCCGAGGGGGCGTCGAGCTAGGCGGCCCGGCGTCGCGCGCACTGCAGACCGAGCCGGTAGGTCCCGCCCCGCGCAACGGCGTGCCGGACGGTGCCGCGGGAATAGAGCCCGCCGCCATCGAGCGCGATATCGAAGGTGGAGCCGGCGGCCACGGGGACGGGGACACGGATGCCCAGCCCGGACTCGGACCGATCGAGGAGCGTGACCCGGGTGAGCCAGAGCCGACCATCGGGCTCGACGAACGTCGCGACACCCTGGCCGCGGAAGGTGACGCGGGAATCGTTCCGCCGCTCGAAGGGGAGCGTCTCGGGCGTTTCGTCGCGAGCGGGGCGGGGACGCCGCTTGGTGCCCCTTGAGCCTCGTGTTGCCTCACCCATGCGCTGACCTCCGATGGGTGCGGAGATCGGCACATGGGGGAGGCGACTTCATCCGTGGGCGCGACGAGGGCGCCGGATCAGGTGGATTGCGCCCCCTCTCGGAGGAGGTCCGAGAGGATGAAGGCCAGCTCAAGGGATTGCTGGTAATTGAGCCGGGGGTCGCAGGGGGAGGCGTAGTTGCGGGTGAGTGAATCCTCGGTGACGCCGGAGGCCCCGCCGACGCACTCGGTCACGTCCTCGCCGGTCAGCTCGAAGTGGACGCCCCCGAAGACGGTGCCGGCCGCCCGGTGCACGGCGCAGGTCTTGCGCAGCTCCTCGGTGATCGCATCGAATGACCTTGTCTTGACGCCCGCGGCGGTGACCATCCCCGTTGCCGTGCATCGGGTCGCTGACCCACAGCACCCGGCGGCCGGCGTCCCGGATCGCGCCCGACGAGACCCGGCAGGGCTCGCTCCACATTCGTGGCGCCCATGCGGGTGATGAGCACGATCTTGCCGGGGTGTTCTCCGGGTTGAGGACGCGGACGAGCTCGAGCGCGTCGGCGGGATCGACCTTGGGCCCGAGCTTCACGCCCACCGGGTTGGCGATGCCGCGGAAGAACTCGACGTGCGCGCCGCTGATCGCCCGCGTCCGCTCGCCGATCCAGGGCAGATGGGTCGTGAGGTCATACCAGCCGGTACGGCGCGGGACGTGGCGGGTCTGGGCGCTCTCGTACAGAAGGTTGAGCCCCTCGTGGCTGGTGAAGAATTCCACGCGGCTGAGCTCGTGGACCTTGGCTTCGCCGAGGGCCTCCATGAATTCGAGCGCCCCGGCGAGTGTCCGGCTGACCTGCTCGTAGCGATCACGGCGTTCGGGGGAGAGGCTGGCATGCTGGAGGAATGAGAGGTCCCAGTATTCGGGGTGGTGGACGTCGGCGAAACCCCCGTCGATCAGGGCTCGGATGAAGTTCAGCGTCATCGCGGCGTGCTGGTAGCCCCGGACCATGAGATGGGGGTCGGGCCGGCGCGACACGGGATCGAAGGGCGCCTGGTTGACGAGGTCGCCGAAGTAGCTGGGGAGGGTGAGATCGGTGTCGCCGAGCTTCTGAGTCTCGGTGGGGCTGGAGCGGGGCTTGGCGTACTGGCCGGCGAAGCGCCCAAGGCGGATGACCGGCTTGCGGAGGCCCTGCACGAGCACCAGCGACATCTGGAGCAGGATCTTGAGCTTGTTGGTGATGGTCTCGGGGCGGCAGTCGGCAAGGGTCTCGGCGCAGTCGCCACCTTGGAGGAGGAACCGGCGGCCCTCCTGGGCCTCGGCGATCAGCGACCGGAGACGCTCGATCTCCCAACTGGTGACGAGGGGGGGGAGGTCGCGGAGCTTGGTGACCGCCTTGGTCACGGCGGCGGCGTCGTCGTAGCGGATCTGCTGCGCCTCGAGCCGGGCCCCAGATCAGGAGACAATGCACATGGCCACCAGGACCACCGCTCGCAGGACCACGACCAAGCGTCACACCGCGACGAAGCGTCGCACGACTTCGAAGCGGACCGGCGCGAAGGCCCGCAAGCCCGCCGCCAAGCGCACCACCAAGCGCAAGACCACCACGGCCCGCAAGCCCGCCGCCAAGCGCACCGCCAAGCGCAAGACCACCACGGCCCGCAAGCCCGCCGCCAAGCGCACCGCCAAGCGCAAGACCACCACGGCTCGCAAGCCGGCCGCCAAGCGCACCACAAGCGCAAGACCACCACGGCTCGCAAGCCGGCCGCCAAGCGCACCACCGCGCGCAAGACCACCACGGCCCGCAAGCCGGCCACCAAGCGCACCACCGCGCGCAAGACCACCACGGCCCGCAAGCCGGCCGCCAAGCGCACCACCGCGCGCAAGACCACCACGGCCCGCAAGCCGGCCGCCAAGCGCACCACCGCGCGCAAGACCACCACGGCCCGCAAGCCCGCACGCACGCTCAAGTGGAATGCCGGCGGCCGGACAACGGCTCGCCGCACCGCTCGTCGGGCTGCCTAGCACGAGGGCCGAAGGAACACAGCAAACGGCCGCGGCAGGTCATCGCCGCGGCCGTTCGCCATTTTTGGTGGGCACACGCGGGTCGGCTCGGTCCTGGCATGCCGCGGAAGAGGCGGTGTCGTCGGCGCCGGAGGGTCCCCGATCGCCCCAGAGGTTCGGGGCAGTTCCGGCCCGGCTCGTTCGTGGGCTGAGGGCCGGGGTCCTGCGGGAGGATGCCTCGCGAGGCCAGGTGGTGCCGCCAGGCGTTGGTGTGCACGTCCCAGAAGTGTTCGAAGGAGTTGAGAGCGAGAACCTCTGCATGCTCTCGTGGGCCGCGGCCCCCCATCCGGGCGACGCTCGTCGTCGGCGACGAGGCCGACGATCCGCTCGACCCACGCGTTGGGATCCGCCGTCGAGAGGACGTAGCCGGTCCGGCCGTGGTCGACCACCTCTTTGGGGCCGCCCTGGTCGGTGACGAGCACGGGCAGGCCCGAGCCCTGGCTCTCCATGACAACCTGACCGAGCGTGTCCGTCACACTCGGGAAGACGAAGATGTCGCTCGACGCGTAGAGGGTGCTCAGCTCGTCACCCTTTCGGAAGCCGAGGAAATGGGCCCGGTGCTTGCGGAGTTCCTGCTGCATCCGCTCGCGGTAGGGGCCGTCGCCGACCACGACAAGTTCGGCGTTGAGACCCTGCTCGACGAGCCTGTGCTGGGCCTGCTTCACAGCGCCGTGAGAAAGGGCAGGTTTTCTCGAGACTGACTCGCCCGACATAGAGCACCTTGACGCTCTCGGGATCCATCGCGGGGAATCGGTCCCACGTCGACCGGTCGCGGAAGCGGGGATGGAAGGCGCCGCTCTCGAATCCGGGCATCAGGGCGCACCGATCGCGGTCGAGGCCGAGCCGCGCGAGCGATTCGACATAGTCCTGACTCCGGGTGAAGATCGCCCAGAACGGCTTGTAGAAGAACCGCATGAACCGCTCGCAGGCGTACGTGAAGGCGTGGTCCTCGAAGAGGTTGTCCACGTAGGAGGGGAAGCCGGTGTGGTAGACGCCGAGCACGGGCACGCGGAGCATGCGGGCGGCCAGGAAACCGATGAGGCCGACAGGGCCGGGCGTCGAGATGTGGATGCAATCCGGCTGGTGCCTGTCCAGATGTCTCAGGATGGGCACGAGTGGCGGGAAGACCACCTCGAGATTCTGGTATCGCGGCATGCTCGTCGCGAAAACGGGCTCGAAATTGAAGATATTGGGCTCGGAGGGCACCGCGAGGCGCGTGGAGGTGATCACCTGCAGGTCTCGACCCGTGGCACGGGCGCGTCCGGCGACATCCTGGATGAACCTGCTGACGCCGTTGACATCGCCGAGCGTATCGGTGAAGAGGCTCACGCGCATCGATCGCTCCAGAACGCTCGCGCCGTCGCCGGGCCGAGCGACCTCGTGCTCGAAGCGTTCCACGAAGGCCCGTTCTTTGTTCTGGTAGAAGAGGCTGAAGATGTAGGGCATCTGCGTCGCCGAGAGGATCGCGTACGAGATCGCGTGATCGACCAAGCCCGTCCTGTCGCGCTTCCGGAGCGAACGGAGACTTGAACCACTCAGCTCCTTGGTGAGCAGGGCGGTCAGCTCGTCGGCGAACTGTGCCATCCGCTCGTGATCCGAGAGCGCACTGCCGTCGTCCCACTTCTCCGGCGCCAGACGCTCGCGGAGCTCGGGGTAGCGGTCGAGCAACGGGCTCAGCGTTTCGCGGAGGGCATCGAGCAGCGGCAGGCTCTTGCTCTTGCGCCGGCGGAAGACCTGCCGGGTGAGGTGCGCCGCCAACCGGGCCTTCGATGGACGCGGCAGATCGACACCGGCAAATCGGAGCAGGCGGCTGGCGACGTAGCGGCCCTTGACATTCTGGCGCTCGGCCAGGCGATCGGCGTAGAAATGGGCCCCCACCGTCGTGAGCTGGTGGGCGAGCAGCGCGCTGTGGCCGCCGACGCCGCCGGGCTCGCATCGCCCGGTCATCGCCACCCGGAAGAACTCCGCAGGACTGGGGAGCTTCGAGCCGCCCTCTGGACGGACCTCGGTCCAGGTGCGTCCGATATTGAGCAATCCATGGTCGTCCGAGCCCCCGGTGCTAGCCTTCTGCCAGATGCGCGCCAGACCGGTTCGAGGTGGTGGGCCTTCACGAGGTGCTGCACCTGCCGGGGTCAGCCCGTCCAGAAACCGCTCGAGCGGCGAGCGGTGACGTTCGGTATGCGCGCCGTTGAGGAGCTCGAAGCCCTTGAAGAGGAGGGCGCACCGTTCCACATGCCAGCGGGTGAGCCTGCCGTTCTGCATGTACAGCGGGTGGGCCAGGGCGTGGGCGAGCTGGTGCTCATAGAGCCAGTGTGCGAACGTGTAGACGTCGTTTCGGAGACCGAGCGTGGCGAGTTCTTCGTCGAGTTGGGGCGTCAGCCCCCAGACCAGGACATGCAGCTTGCAGCGGTCCTCAGGAAAATAGACACTCACCTCTTGGCCGACGATGAAGTCCTGGAAGCCCCGCTCGACCAACTCCATGCCGCCACGGATGGTGTCGTGGTCGGTGATGGTGACAAAGTCCATGCCCCGGGCCCGCGCCTGGTCGTACACCTTCTCCGGGGGCGAGTAGCACTCGGGCACGCCGAGGAAGGACAGCGCGGCCGGGGGCCCATCGGACGCCCAGGAATGGCAATGGGTATCCATCCGGGTCAGGTTCGGGATGGCGGGCTCGCTGGACATCGTTTGGCCGGCTCCTCAGCCGTACGCCCGGGGTCTTGGTCCGTTCTCCGGTCCGGCTCGCGATCCCCGTCGCTCGCATCGTAAGTCGGCACGGTCGCTCCCGGAGATTCTTCCGGCTTTCTGGACGATGTTTGCAGACCATTTGCGCCGAACCAACCCCCAAGGCAGGCCGCCGGGTGAAACCAACCGACGCCCTGCGGGCACCAATGCAGGACGGCAGGGCTGGCCTGGGGTTGAGATATCGGGCCGCGGGCGCATCGGCGATCGAACCAATCGCGCCGGGGCTTTCCGGGGCGACGATGTGGCTAGATTTCGCCGAGGGTGCGCCCCGAGTTTCGTGGGGGGATTGGGAAGCCGGGAGTCGTGGTCGCGCAAAAGCGAGATTTCCACAGACCTGTGGTTGTCGAAGCGCTTGCGGCACGGGGGTATACTGATTGCGACTGTGTTGGTCGTTGAGCACCGGCTCGCCGATTGACACATCAACGAATCGACATTCAGGCGGTGTCGGAGCACGCGGGGCTTGCCCCGTAAGACCGGACCGCCACAAAGATGCTTGGCCCCCTGCGCGTTGACCTCCTGTCCCCCGGTCGATGCGCGGGGGCCTTGCTTTTTGCGGCACCGTGCGGGGGCAGATCGAACGCGTCAAAAAGGCGGGCCCCGTGCCGCCGAGGCTCGGCACAGGGCCCTGGCAGGGGTCATCCCCTCCATTGACTCCCCGCGGGAGAGAAACCGCACCCTCAGTCTGTAATGCGCCGACACCGCTGGCCAGCAATGGCCGGTGGCGGGCGGATGGACCGCGCGGGATGTAGCGGCTGCGCCGGGTACACTGCGCGCCATGCGCCACCACCTCGCGGTGTTTCCGGGCTCCTTCGACCCCATGACCTACGGCCACCTGGACGTGGTGGCCCGGGGCCGACGCCTGTTCGATGAACTGGTCGTGGCGGTGGGACGAAATCCGGGGAAAGAGTCGCTGTTCGGCGCTGAAGAGCGGGTCACGATCGCACGCGGGCTCATCGAGGACCTCTGCCGGCGCGAGCCGGCGGGCGCGCCGGTCCGCGTGGAGGCGTACGCCGGGCTCACGGTGGACTACGCGATCTCGATCGGTGCGACCGCGCTGCTCCGGGGCATCCGGAATCTCTCCGATCTGCAGTACGAGATCCAGCAGGCGGTAACGAACCGCGAAGTCGCGGGGCTTGAGACGGCGTTCGTCGTTGCCGGGCAGAGCTTCGCCTACACCAGCTCGAGCCTGATCCGGCAGATCACGGCCCTGGGGCGCGATCTCTCGCAGCTCGAATCCATGGTGCCGCCCCCGGTCGTGGAGCTGCTCAAGTCCAAGAAAGCCCAGCACCATCCGGTGCTGCAGCGCCTGCTGATGGACGAACGCGACGCCTAAAGGGCGGGACCGGCCATCACGATCATCGACCCCCTCTACCATCCGGGCATGGATGTCCGGGTCATCTCGATCGGAACGCTCGCGGAGCACCCCCTGCGCGACGCCAAGCGTCGTTTGCGGACCGGCCACGCCACGACCACGCTGGTGCAGGCGGGGGACGCGCGGGTGCTGGTGGACCCGGGCCTGCCCGGGGCGGCGATCGCCGCCAGATTGGACGAGCGGGCCGGGCTGGAGGCCTCCGACATCACGCATGTCTTTCTCACCAGCTTCCGCGCCGACACCTGCCGGGGGATCCGGGCCTTTGAGAACGCCGAGTGGCTCATCGGGGAGCGTGAGCGCGAAGCAGTGGGCGTGCCGCTGGCCCAGATGCTGCGCGACGCGACCGACGCCGACGAGGAGGTTCGCGAGGAGCTGGAGTACCAGGTCTCGCTCCTCCGCGAGTGCAAGCCGGCGCCGGACTCAATCGCCCGCGGGCTCGACCTGTTCCCCTGCCGGGGGTCACGCCCGGGCTGTGTGGGCTGCTCGTCGCGGACGCGAGCCGCACGACGGTGATCTGCGGCGACGCCATCCCCACGGTGGAGCACTACGCCCAGGGGCAGGTGCCCAAACAGTGCTTCGACGCCAAGCAGGCGATGGAGAGCTTCAAGGAGGCCGTCGAGATCGCCGACGTGCTCGTGCTGGGGCGCGACAACCTAGTGTTCAACCAGGGGCGCGGGATGCTCTAGGGGCAGCGCGGCCGGGCTACAGCCGCTCGGCCGCGAGGCTCGCCAGTTCGCTCCGCTCGCTGCGCTGCAGCGTGACGTGCCCCACGATCGGGAGGCCCTTCATTTTCTCGACGGCGTACGAGAGGCCGTTGGAGGACTGATCGAGGTAGGGGTTGTCGATCTGGCCGATATCACCGGTGAGGACGAGCTTGGTGCCCTCGCCGACGCGGCTGGCGATGGTCTTGACCTCGTGGGGCGTCAGGTTCTGCGCTTCGTCGACGAGCATGAACTGGTGCGGGATCGACCGGCCGCGGATGTAGGTGAGCGGCTCGAGGACCAGCGTGCCGTCGGCGACGAGTTTGTTGATGCGCTGCTCGCTGGAGTGGCTCTCGGGGGCCTGGTTGGGCGCTCCGCGGGTCGAGAGCAGGTACGTCAGATTATCGAAGATCGGCTGCATCCAGGCGGTGAGCTTCTCGTCCTTGTCGCCGGGCAGATAGCCGATGTCGCGCCCCATGGGCATGATGGGGCGGGCGCAGAGGAGCTTCTCGTACCGCTCCTCGCTGAAGGTCTTGGTCATGCCCGCGGCCAGGGCGACGAGCGTCTTGCCGGTGCCCGCCGAGCCGAGCAGGGTCACGAACTTGACCTGATCGTCGAGCAGCAGGTCGAGGGCCATGGTCTGCTGGAGGTTTCGGGCGATGATGCCGCTGACGGGCTTGCGCGGGCCCGTGACCGGGACCACGTGGAGCGTGTCGCCCGGGCGCCGCGCGAGCCCGGTGTGGCTCTCGTCGGCCGCGTCGTGGAGCACGATGAACTGGTTGGGCTCGACCTCCCGCTGGAAGGTCGAGCCATCGGGCGCGGTGGCTGAGAGCAGGGACTCGAGGCGCTCGAGGCTGAGCATCTTGTCGTCGTAGAGATCGTCGATCGTCTGGCCATCGGCCTCGACCTCGATCCAGCCCCTGTAGAGGCGGTCGGCATCGACCTTCTGGTTCTCGAAATCCTCGGTCACGATACCGAGGGAGTCGCTCTTGATGCGAGCGTGATGTCCTTGCTCACGAACACCGCACGCTTGCCTTCACCCTTGAGGTCGAGCGCGACGGCGATGATCCGGTTGTCGGGCTGGTCTTCGCGGAGCAACTCCGGCCGATCGTGGTGCGCCACGTCGATCCGGATCATCCCGGTCTTGCCGTTGGGTCCGAGGCTGCGCCGGGGACCGGCGCCGATCGGCGCCTCCCCCCAATGGACCCCGTCGGTCAAGGACCCCACGTTCCGCAGCCGGTCGAGGTGGCGCACGACCTGGCGGGCCGAACGCCCGATGTCGTCGTCCCGGCGCTTCATCTTGTCCAACTCTTCCACGACCTGGAAGGGGATGATGACGTCGTTGTCCTGGAAGACGAAGAGGGCGTCGGGATTGTGAAGCAGGACGTTCGTGTCGAGGACGAAGCTCTTGATCTCTTCGCTCTCGCCGTGCGTCGTGGCTGGGCTCATGGGCGGGTGGTTCTCCGGTCCGTGGAGGGGTCTCTCATCGCTCCGGGCGCCAGCATACCCGGTTGATCAAGGGACAAAGGCCGCCGTGGCGAGGAGCAGGCCCGCGACCCCGGCGATGACCAGCTTGGCCACCAGGGAGACCGCCCGGCCCACCGCCGCCCCATGCGCAACCCTCATCGAGTCCCGCCAGCCCTTCCGCTTGATCCCCCATTCGGCCACCCCGGCGCCCAGACCCGCCCCGGCGATCCCGCCGATGATCGTCCCGGCGATCGGGATCGGGATCGCGACCGTGCCCACAATGCCGCCCACGATGGTCCCGACAAGCGAGGCGAACATCGCCGTCTTCGAGCCCCGGGCCTTCGCCGCCCCCGCGGCCGACGCAAAGGTATCGACGATTTCGGCCAAGCCCGCTAAACCGAGGGCAACGCCCAGAGTCCACCAGCTGAACATCTCGGGTTGCCACCACTTGCACAGCAGCGCCACCACCACCATCGTCCAGATCCCGGGCAACGCCAGCAGGGTCATGACCACGCCGAGCAGACAGGTGATCGCGACAATCGACGCGGCCAGATAGATCATGCTTGGTTCCGCGCCAGAGCCCGTCGATCAACTCTCGGGGTCTTGCTCGATCGCCTCACCCTCGCCACCACCCTCCGCCGCCGCGGCTTCGGCCTCGGCGCGACGTTTCGCCTCGTCGGGGAATTCGAAATCGGGGTCGGCGCCTTTCACCAGATCGCGGATCCAGTCTTCCAGCGGGTGATATCGGAACAAGTCCAGCTTGACGGGGCCGGAGAACCCACTGTGCCCGGGCCGCGGCCGCAGAAAGATGATGAACTTGTGCCACCGGGCCAGATCGGCCGGGTCGGCGGGGTCGAGATCCGACGGACCGATCGTGCGGCCACCGGGCAGAGTCAGCGTCTTCGACCCCGCATCCCAGCCGAATTTCTTCGAGCCAACCATGATGAAGAGGCCGAGGGTCACCGCCGCGATCCCCCAGCAGACCACACAGATCGTCCACTGGGTCAGGATGTCGTAGGGGGAGAGTTCCGGTGGTGCGGAGTGGGACTGAAAGTAGTCACTGAGCCGGTCAAGCTCGGCCTGCGGGTCCTTGATGCGCGTGTACTCGGCGTTGAGCAGGCCCAGGCCCGGCACGGCCAGCGACTCGAGCCAGTCGCGCTTCGCCCGGTCAAACTCGCTCAACTCCAGCACGTCCCGCCCCTACAAAACCGCCAGATCGGCCTTCGGGTCAAAGATCGGAGCCTCGAACAGTCGTCCGGAGCGTTGCGCGGCCTTCAGATACTCAAGCTCGAGGGCCTCGGCATGGCGCCGGCCCCGGTCCGGATACTTCATGGTGGCGTCGTAGAGCCCCCAGCCGCCGAAGCCGACGAGGACGACGATGATGACCACCATCCTGATGACCCAGGGGCGGGCCAGGGAGGTGCGGTCGTGGGCTTGAATCTGTTCGGTTTGTGTCATGGCTCTCTCGGGCGCAGGATCGGTCCGGGAGAGAGGGTATCGACCATCGATCCTCCGGGAATCAAGCCGGGGAGGACTGGGGCCATCCCAGAACGAAAGCGGGCCGCGGACTCGGCATAGCCGGGCGACCCTGTTGAGGGGTGCAGTACCGATCCACCTGGGCGGGACGACCCCCTGGGTGCGCCTCGGTCAGACCAGTCGGTCCATCCGAGCGGGGCTGGTCGACCGCCCTCCCGGGGGTCCAGGCGTCAATGACGTCCTCGGACGCGTGCCAGACCAGCCTCATACTCCGGCACGTTTTTCGCAAAGAGCGCTTCCCGGTACGCCGCCTCGGCCGCCGCGTAGTTGCCCATCTGCTCGTTCGCGACAGCGAGGCCGAACCTCGAGCGTACATCGCCGGGGTTGTTGGCAAGGGCTCGCTCGAACGCCGCGGCGGCGTCGGCCCACGACTGAGTCCGGAGATGTCCGACTCCGGCCTTGGAGTCGGCGTTACTCGAGGCGACGACCTGGACCATGTCGGGTGCATTCTCGACATCGACCCGCGCGATGTTGTCCTCGCTCGGTCCGGAACGGAACACACTCTCTGTGCTGCACCCGACCCCGAGCAACGAGCACATCACCACGCCGATCGCCACGTACTTTTTCATGTGCATCTCCTGGTTTGTCTGGGTTGCGTCACGGGTCATTCGACGCCGCACGCCTCCTTGAATCGTTCCAATGCCCCCACGGACTGATCCCAAGCGTCGCGGAGATCGCGCTGATTCCCCCCGGGGATGAGCTTTCGAACAGCCTTGATCTTGAGGTAGAAATCATCCCGGGCCTGCTCGATCGTTCGCCGGTCTCCCCCCGCGGCCGCCATTTCCGCGGTCCGCTCGACTGTTCGCTTCCATTCATCGAGGAGACCGTTCAACTTTCCTCGCTGCATGCTCTCGATGGCGTTCAGCACGTCCTTCTGCTTCGCGACGACACAGCCGAACGCTTCCGCAGTGGTGTGCGGCTCTCCCTGGAATACGGACCCCAGCAGGCTGTCGAACAGCGTTGCCCCGCCATGGCCAGTCTCACCCTCCGGCTGGGTCGCGAGCCCCATTGCGGCGCCCAGCATGTCCGCCGCCGTGATTCTCTCGCCGCTCATCAGCTTTCCCAGCGTCTGCCGCATCTCAGGCGGCAAGCCCTCCCCAACCTGCTGTGCGGCCGTCGGGCTCTTCGGCACGCTGATGCCCTGCTGGTAGCAGCGGGCCAAGAAGAGTGTCCCCAGGTCGCTCCGCAGATCGCTCGCCTCCGAGGCCCAGGTGAATGCTGCCCGCTCATCCCTTGGGGTACCCATCCCATAGAGGGTGAGCACGTGCAGCACAGTCATGGCGTTTTGATCCCCCGCCGCGGCGCGCCCCTCGTAGGTCTCATACCGGGTCCTCCAGGCCGGATCCTCGCTCAGGTCTTCGCCCGGACGCGACTGCCGCTCGATCTCGGCCTGCTTGACCACCTGCTCGATCTCGGGCTGGGTTGTCTCAGCGAAGATCTCGGGGGGCGGCTCGGTCGCCATGCCCTTGGCCCCGGCACCGGCGCCGGTCGCCTCCGGACCGCTGTCTTGGAGGCCGGCCAGGCGGCGTTCGGTCTCGACCGCCTGCGCGGGCACGAAGACGAGTTCTCCACGCTCCATCCGGAGCGGGCGCATCTGAGGGCTGAGCTCGATCCCCTCCTTCCGCTCCAGGATGAGATCGAGCATCTCGGCACGGAGGCCGTTGAACATCTCGGTGGCGCAGAACGGATCGGGCCGGCCTGCGCGATCGGCGAGCGTGTTCAGCAGAGCCTGCGTGAAGTAGCCGTGGTCGCCCACGGAAGGCTCAAACGCAAGCTGACCGTCAGTGCCTGCGGTGATTACGATCCGTGATCGGTTATTGGCGAGATAGCGGTAGAGCCGGCTCTCCTTGTCCTCGCTGGCGCCGCGGGGCTGGGCCGCCAGACCGCTGAAGCAGCAGTCGAGCAGAAGCAGGACGTGCCGGCCGCGACTCCCGAGGCCGCGGATTTTATCGGCGAGGTCGGTCATCGAGACCAGCGATTGGCCGTACTCGGCAGCGGTCGCGTCGCTCGGCGGACGAATCGGCCCAGCGGGAACGATGTAGCCCTCGACCCGACGAGGCTTGTCGGGCTCGTTCAGTTCGAGGCGAACGCCGTGCCCGGAATAGAAGATGACGAGCACGTCGTCGCGCCCGAGGTCGGACATGCATCCATCCAGTGTCTTGAAGATCGCGTCGCGTGTGGCGTCGGAGCCGAGGAGCAGGAGCGGCAGCTCGGGGCCTCCATGCGAGGGTTGCAAGCGCGTGGTCTCGAAGCCGTACTCGGTTCGGAGCGCATCGGCGACTCCGGCGGCGTCTGACTCGGCCAGGCGCAGGTCGCCGCCCCACCAGCCCTGTCGCACGCCCACAGGATCGAACGTGTTGTTCCCGATGCTGACCGCGATTCGCCGGGCGTAGAGGTGTTCGGTCTGGCCGAGGGCGACCACGGGCAGCACCAGCACTGCGCAAAGGACCCATACGCCAACCGCTCGCGCCACCACAACGTGCCCCCCATCCGACTACTCGGCGACCGTATAGGTCCGTCCGACTATCGAGCCCTCCCACTCGCGCAGCTGCAGGTGTTCCAACCGCTCGGCGAGAGACTCGGCCCAATCGATCACTCGCTGCTCATCGGTCGGTGCCGAAGAAACCTGCCCCTTGCCTTCCGGGTAGAGGAATGCCCAACTGGCTCCCTGCCATGCGAGTTGCCGCATCAGCGGCAGCGCGACGGGCGCCCTCGACCCGCCCGACGCCAAAGCGCCCGACTCGGATTGGGCGCCGATCAATCGCTCGAGCCCCGCGGAGTCGAACCTTCCGGCCGGCGCCGCGATCACGAACACGGTCTCCGTACCTGGGCAGTCCACGTCGTATGAGAAATGGCGTTGCCCCGAGCCCAGCGGACTCTCCGTCGCATGGACGCCGCCATCGCCGCACAGGCGGACCAGAAACACTGCCCGGTCCTTCTGCCCTTCCGCGAGCCGTGCATCGACTTTCATCTTTCGACCTGCCGCGATGTTTGCGGTCTGCCGGGTCACTTCATTCCAGAGCCCGCCTCCCGAGTCGTACGCGAGAGTGATCTCGGGCGGCGGAGCGGCATCCTTGTGGAACCAGTGAGAGACCTCAGCGAGGTAGACCACCAGAGCGAGCATCGTCGTGACGATGCAGAGCACGGCCCAGGGGCGCGCAAGCCGCCTCGCGGCACCATGCGGAAGAACCTGCCCCAGATCGCCACCTCCGGACATCCGCCACCCCCTTTGTGTCAAAGCAGGCTAGAGGAATGCCCTGGCTCGTGTCAAGACCAATCCGCCGGCCACATCTCCCGTGGCGGCCCGGGGCAATGGGGAGGGAGTCGCCGATCTCCCGGAGATCCAGGCCCGCTAGCGGAGACCGGGCGGGGTCAGCCGCTCGATGGTCGCCAGGGCTCGTCTCCACCAACGGTCGCAGATCCGCCGACCCTGCGGCGAGGCGAGGAGCGATTCGTAGCCACCGTCGCGGACCGGCTGGGAGGGGATCCGCGGGAAGGGGGACTCGGTATTCAGCGCCCACGTGAGCCAGGCGCTGTGGAGATTTCGAGCCATCTCGGCATGAGTCGGCAGGTCGATCTTGGGGTTGTTGTTCCAGAGCACGGGTCGATTGTACTGGCCGGGCTCCCCGCGCCAAGGGTTCGCCCGGTCAGAACGGGAGGAAGTCGTCGAGGCGGGAGAAGGCCACGATGGCCAGGGCGGCACCGGTTTGAGAGGCCAGCCACGCGATGGGCCGCTTCCTGAGCGGGAGCCGGCCGGCCGCGAGACCCCCGCAGGCGGCCAGCATCCAGAGCCAGGCCGCGGCGGCCACGATGTTGCTGACGATGCCGCCGAAGGACGCGGGGGGGCCCCCGCGAAAGATGATCCCGAGGTCGAGGACGCCGCAGACCGCGAGCAGGTGCCACGCCGCCATGATGCCGATCCCCAAGTAGGCCGCGGCGGAGGTGGATGAGGCGACGAGTCCTCGTCCACCGGTCCGGAATGCGTGGAGGACCAGCAGCGCCGCCACCATCCAAATGACCATGTAGAGGACCGGTTCGGTCGCGTCGCGGTAGCAGTCGATCGCGAGGGTCGCCGCGGACGGGTGCACTGGTGACGCCTGCGGCATGGAGGCCGCGAGCAGCGCCGAGCCTGCAAGGGCCGCGGGGATGCCGGCCACCGAGACGATGGCGAACATGGTGAGGACGCGTCGGGGACGCGGCGGGAGGCCACGACCCAGGCGGAAGAACCCGAGCGGCTCGGAGAGGCGGATGAGCGTTGCAAGCGCGGAATGAGGCGTGGCATGGCGAGCCCATTCGAAGTGCCAGGCGGGCGCCGCGGGGCGCGCCACCAAGACTTCAGCCCACCTGAATCCCCCGCCGCACTCGGGGCAGACGCCCTTGATAGGGCACGACGGTCCCCAGGCGGCGACGAGGCCGGAGAGGTCGTAGCCGCAATCGGGACAATCGGTCGGGGGGGTAGCCACCGATACAAGATAGCCACGTGCGGATCGCGCCCTGGGGCGCGGGGACCGCGGCGGTGTGTACCGCTCCTAGAGCATCTCGGCCTTCTGGATGACGATCGGCTCGAGCGGGACATCGGCATGGCCGGCCTTCATGCCGGTGCGCACGCCGCGGATGGCGTCGACGACATCCAGCCCCTCGACGACCTTTCCGAACACCGCGTAAGCGGCCCCGTCGGGCTGTGCCTGATCGAGGAAGGCATTGTCGGCGACGTTGATGAAGAACTGGGCGGTGCCCGAATCTGGGCGCCCCCCGACGCGGGCCATGGCGATCGTGCCCCGCTTGTTCTTCAGCCCGTTCTTCCACTCGTTGGCGACCCCCTCGCGCGTCGGCTTCTGCTTCATGTCAGGCGTGAATCCGCCACCCTGGATCATGAAGCCGTCGATCACGCGGTGAAAGACCGTGCCGTCGTAGTGGCCATCGGTGACGTATTGGGCGAAGTTCTTCGCGGACTCTGGGGCCTTCTCGCCGTCGAGTTCGAGCGTGATTTCGCCCTTGGAGGTGGTCAGTTTGATTCGCACGTGGGACTCCTGGCTCTCGGGACGTGGATTGGAAAAAAGGATAGGCGGAGGGCCACCCCGGGGACCGGCGAGGGGCCCTCGGTGCTATTCGGCCCAAGAAGATTGCTCGCGGCCGGACCAGTCCCTACATTGGACACATCATGAGCGACTCGCGAACCGACGTGGAGACTCATGCGGGGCAGGCGGGAGCGGAGTCCGAATCCGCGTCGTTCGTCGCGTATGAGCTCTGGGAGAATCCGGGCTTCGTACTGGAGCCCGCGCTCGCGCCGGCAATGGATGGATGAGTTCCCCCACCGCGTACCCTACCGGTGCCTGCCCATCAACATCGCCAACCAGGCGGGCTGGTTCGTGCGAACACCCGTGGGCTTCAGCGTGACGTGGAACGGCAAGCACGACCTCGCCGGCCTGAAAATCGAGTTCCTGGAACGGCTCGCACCGGAACGTGAGCAGGCCCTGCGCCGCCACATCAAGAGCAACTTTGGCGGCGGCATCGTGACCTTCGCCTTCCCCTGGCTGTTCCGCACGCCCAAGGGGATCGGCCTGTGGGTTCGGGGCCCCTCCAACCGTGTTTTCTACAACGCCCGACCGATCGAGGGGCTCGTCGAAACAGACTGGGCACACGCACCCTTCACGATGAACTGGCGCATCGAAAAACGCAACACCGCGGCCTACTTCCGCGCCAACGACCCGGTCTGCATGCTCACGCCCTTCCCGCTCGACCTCCTGGACTCGCTCGCGCCACAGATCAAGCCGATCGCCGAAGCGCCGGAACTTCACGAGCAGTATCAGGCGGCGGCCCGGGAGCGGAACGAGACGGTGCGCCGTGCCGTGGAGGGCATGAAGCAGGGCTTCGAACTCAATTACATGCGAGGCAATACCCGCGACGAGAGCGCGACCTGGGACGGGCACCGCACGAAGCTCAAGCTCCGCGGCTTCGACAGCCACCGTCCCGACGCGAACTGATCGCCCACCGAGCCCCCTGAGCCCCCGGAACGAAAGGGGGGCGCCGGCCCTTCGCCGACGCCCCCAAGAGTTCGTTTCGGCCTATCGCTATCGACGCGTCACGGTGACCTGCGCCCAGCCGGTCCAGGACGAATCACCGGCGCCGTTCCGGGCCTGCACGCGGTACCGGAAGGTCCCGGTGCCCGAGTTGTTCGTATAGCTCGTGGCGTTTGCGCCGACGGTGTAGTAGGAGGAGGAACCCCATGAGCCGTTGCGGTTCTGCTTCTGCCGCTCGATGCGGAAGCTGGTCTCGTTGTTGGAGTTGTCCGTCCACATCACGGTCGCGGTGCGGTTCCGGTTGTTCGTTGCAGTGACGTTGGATGGCGGGTTGGGGATCGAACCGACCGAGCTGACCACGATCGTCACGGTATCGGAGTCACCCAGACCGCCGGAGTCGACCACGCTGGCCGTGATCACGTGCGTGCCGACCGAGAGGGCGGAGGTCGAGAACGCGCCGCCCGAGCCGATCGCCCCGTCGCGGCTGCTGGTCCACGCGATCGAGGCCGTCAGGCTGCCATCCTCCGAGTCGGCCGCAGAACCCAGGAACGAGACGCTGGTCCCCTGGTCGAACGACGCGCCGTCGGCGGGGCTCGCGATGGCGACGGTCGGGGCGGTATTCCCGCCACCGCCGCCGCCGCTGAGCGCGCCCAGAGCATTCAGTACCCCACCGGTCACACACCGGCCCGCCAGCGAACTGACCGGGCGGGTCGTGGAGAGGATCTTGCCGACCACCTGGGAGTAGGTGAAGCCGGGGTTCCGCTGGTAGACCAGCGCGACAACGCCCGTCACGTGCGGTGTGGCCATCGAGGTGCCGCTGAGCCACACATACCCGCTCCCGGTGTAGCAGCTCGCGATGTTCACGCCGGGCGCACCGAGATCCACCGTCGTCGCGCCGTAGTTGGAGAAGCTCGCCCTGGCATCGCGGTTGTCCGTCGCGGCCACGGCGATGATGTTGTCGAGGTTGTACCCCGCGGGATAGAAGGCGGAGGAATCGTTGTTCGTCCCATTGTTTCCGGCGGCCGCGCAGAAGATGTGGCCCACGCTCTTGGAGGCGTTGATCGCGTTGTAGAGCCCGGAGGAGTATCCGCCGCCGCCCCACGAGTTGTTGGACACCTTGACGCCCTTCGAGGCCGCGTAGTTCAGGGCGTCGATCGCGTCGGCCGTTGAGCCGCCCTGCGGCCCCAGGAACCTGAGCGGCATGATGCGGCAGTGCCAGTTCACGCCGGCGATCCCCTGGCCGTTGTTCCCCTCGGCGCCGATGGTGCCTGCGGTGTGCGTGCCATGGCCATCGGCATCATCGGGGTTGTTGTCGTTGGAGTAGAAGTCCCAGCCCCGAACATCATCGACATAACCATTGCCGTCGTCGTCGATACCATTTCCCGCGATTTCGCCGGGGTTGGACCACACATTGCCGTCGAGGTCAGGGTGTGTCCACTGCATGCCGGTGTCGATGTCCGCGATCACGAAATTGGGATCGCCGGTGGTGATGTCCCATGCCTCGGGCATGTCGATATCAGCGTCGGCGATGCCGGTCTGCCCCTGAATGCTCTGCCCGGTGTTGTGGAGGCCCCACTCCAGGCTGAAGTAGGTATCGTTGGCAACCCCGACCTTGCGCTGCACAAAGTCAGGCTCCGCGAAGTCGACCCAGGGGCTCGCCGCCAGCGTGGTCACCGCCTGCTCGACGCTCATGGGCGTCCGGATATGCACGAGCCCGGGCACCAGGGCGTAGGTCCGGACCACACCGCCCTGCACCCCGGCCAGGGCCGCCGTGACGGCCCGCTGCGGCGCCTTGGTCTTAAACTGCACGAGCACGCTGTGCGGGATGAATTGGAGCCCCGGGTTGGCCTCCAGGGCCATCTTGTCGCGCTGGTAGGCCGCGAGTTCCGCCGGGGACTTCTGCACCTGCCCCACGGCTACCGAAGCCAATAGAGCGACCGCGCAGCCGACGATGAGTCTCTGTCTCATGGTGCTTCTCCTCGGGTTTGCAGGCCCGACCGGAGAACCCGGCCGGGATATGCCCCGGAAGCTATCGGCGGTCGGGTGCCTGTTCAACGCAGACCCGCCGCACCCGAGAAGTTTTTTGTGCCCGTCTGGCCGATACTGGCCAGTGGTTATCCCTCTTCATCGGTCTGGAGCTTCGCCAATACCGAGAGGTCCTCGAGCGTCGTGGTGTCCTGGCTGATGTTCGAATCACCCGCGGCGACCGAACGGAGCAGTCGCCGCATGATCTTTCCGGATCGCGTCTTGGGGAGCGCGTCGGTGAAGCGGATCATGTCCGGGCGCGCGATCGCACCGATCAGGCGGCTCACGTGGCGGGCCAGGTCGTCCTTGAGCTTGTCGGTACTGGCCTTGTCGTAGGGCTTGAACGAGGGCTCGAGGGTGACGAAGGCGGCGATCCCCGTGCCCTTGATATCGTGCGGCATGCCGACCACGGCCGCCTCGACGACCCCCGCATGCGAGACGAGCGCGGACTCGACCTCCATCGTGCCGAGCCGGTGGCCCGAGACATTGATGACGTCATCGACCCGGCCCATGATCCAGAAGTACCCGTCGGCGTCGCGCCGTGCGCCGTCGCCGGTGAAGTAGTAGGGCTCGCCGGTCTTGGGGTCGTGGACACGGCTGAAGTAGGTGCTGATGAATCTGGCGCGATCGCCCCGGACACCACGGAGCATGCCGGGCCAAGGCTTGCGGAGCACCAGCAGCCCGCCCTTGTTGGGCTCCTGCTCCTCGCCCTGGTCGTTGACGATGGCGGGATCGGCGCCGAAGAAGGGCAGCGTGCACGATCCCGGCTTGGTGGGCGTGCAGCCGGGCAGGGGCGTGATGAGCTGGCCGCCGGTCTCCGTCTGCCACCAGGTGTCCACGATCGGGCAGCGCTCGCCCCCGATCGCCTTGTGGTACCACATCCACGCCTCGGGATTGATGGGCTCGCCGACGGTACCGAGCACCTTGAGGCTGGAGAGATCGTGTGCCTCGGGATGCTGCGATCCCCACTTCATGAAGGCCCGAATGGCCGTTGGCGCGGTGTAGAACTGGGTGACTCTGTGGCGTTCGATGATGTCCCAGAAGCGGTCCTCGCCCGGGAAGTTTGGGGCGCCCTCGTACATAAGCGTCGGCACTCGGTTGGGCAGCAGCCCGTAGACGATGTATGAGTGCCCGGTGATCCAGCCGATGTCGGCGGTACACCAGTAGAGTTGGCCTGTATCGGGGATCAGATTGAAGACCAGCTTGCTGGTCAGGTAGGTATACACCATGTACCCACCGGTGGTGTGGATGATGCCCTTGGGCTTGCCGGTCGAGCCCGAGGTGTAGAGCAGGAAAAGCATGTCCTCGGCATCCATCGGCTCGCAGGGGCAGCTGTCAGATGCCGCGGCGACCACGTCTGCGAACCACACATCGCGTCCCGGGCGCCAGGCCACCTCGTTGCCGCACCGCTTCACGGTGACGACGTGCCGGACCTCGGCGGGTGTCCCGTCGAGTTCGGCGCACGCGGTGTCGACGTTCTCCTTGAGCGGGACGACCTTGCCACGACGCCAGGCGCCGTCGCAGGTGATAATCACCTGGCTCTGCGCGTCGTGCACGCGATCGACGATCGCCTGCGAGGAGAACCCGCCGAAGATCACCGAGTGCGCCGCGCCGATGCGGGCGCAGGCCAGCATCGCGACCGGCAGTTCGGGCACCATGCCCATATAGATTGTCACCACGTCGCCCTTCTTCACGCCCATCGACCTGAGCGCGTTCGCGAGGCGACTGGTCTGTTCCTTGAGCTCGGCGTAGGTCAGCCGGCGCAGCTCGGGCTTGCCCCCCGGCATCGGCTCTCCCTCCCACGCGATCGCCGTCTCGCCGCCGTGCCCGCCCGCCACCTGCCGGTCGACGCAGTTGTAGCACATGTTCGTCCGGCCGCCGACGAACCACTCGACATCCGGCGGACGCCACTCGAGTACCCGCGACCATGGCTGGAACCAGTGGAGATCGCTGGCCACCTCGGCCCAGAACCCCTCCGGATCCTCCACCGAGCGCCGATGCATCTGGCGGTACTGCTCCATGGAGCCCACGTGCCAGGCCGCCATGCCGAGGTCAGCACTCGAGCGCGGCGGGAACGACCGCAATTCCTGGAGCGTCGATTCGATGCTGGATTCGTTGCTCATGCCGGATGATAGAAAGGAACGCGCCGCCCCGCACCCCGGAGCCCGCTCCAGCCCGCGTGGCTCACCCCCGCTGCTTCCGCCGAGTGAACGCGAGCCCCCCCCCCCCGCCCCCCCCGCCCCGGCGTTCCCGTGGCCTCCCCTCCCCACCCCCCCCCCGCGCCCCCCCCCCCCCCGCGGCGAGACCCGCCCCCCGCCCAACCCAGAGCCCCCCCCCCCCCCCCCCCCCCCCCCCCCCCCCCCCCCCGGCCGGGCGGCCCCCCCCCCCCCCCCCCCCGCCGCGGCCGGCCCCCCCCGCCCCCCCCCCCCCCCCCCCCCCCCCCGGGGGGGGCCCCCGCGGGCCGTGCGATCTGCCCTGCGATTTCGGCCGGTTGCCCATGCACAAGGAGGATCCTGGCCACGGCTTGGACTCCGCATGGGGGCCGCACTAGACCGGCGGCACCTGCATCTCGTGCGCCTCGCCGGCACCGGCGGGGACGCGGATCTGCTCGACCATCTCCTGCACGGCCGCGGGCGGCGCGGGTGTCATCGCGCTCACGACGATCGATACGGCGAAGTTGATCAGCATGCCGACCGACCCGATCCCCGCGGGGGAGATGCCGAAGAGGTAGTACCCCTTCTTCGGGGCACCCGGCTCCCAGCCCGAGACCGTGGCCAGCAGCGAATCGAGCGGGCCGAAGTGGAACTGGAACATCAGGATGTAGCCCGCGGTGAACGCGATCCCCGCGATCATCCCTGCCACCACGCCCTCGCGGCTGGCGCGCTTCACGAAGATCCCGAGCATGATGGCCGGGAAAAAGCTCGATGCGGCCAGACCGAACGCGAACGCGACGACCTCCGCCACGAACCCCGGCGGGTTGATGCCGAGATAGCCCGCCCCAACCACCGCCAGCGCCGCCGCGGCCCGGGCCGCGTTGAGCTCCTGCTTCTCCGTGATGTCCGGCTTCAGCGCCCGCTTGAGCAGGTCGTGGCTCACGGCGGTGGAGACCACCAGCAGCAGGCCCGCGGCCGTCGAGAGCGCGGCCGCCAACCCACCGGCCGCAACCAGACCGACAACCCAGTTCGGCAGCCTCGCGATCTCCGGATTGGCGAGCACGATGATGTCGTTATCGATGTAGAGCTCGTTGTCGTTGCTCGTGTCGAGCGTGTTCTTGACCAGGCGCTCGCCCGACCTGCCGATCAGTGTGGCGTAGTCACCCCTGTCGAGGTCGGCCTGGCCGACGAATTCCGGTTTGCCCACGAAGGCCGCACCCTTACGGTACTGCACGCGGCCGTCGCCGTTCTTGTCTACCCAGGCGAGCAGGCCGGTGGCCTCCCAGTTGGCGAACCACTCGGGCAGCACCTTGGCGCCTGCTCCGGCGTCCTGCCGGCTGTACCCGGCGCCCTCGACCGAAGCGATGAGGTTGGTGCGGGCGAAGGCGGCCACAGCGGGCGCTGTGGTGTACAGGATGGCGATGAACAGCAGCGCCCAGCCCGCGCTGATCCGGGCGTCGCGGACCTTTGGCACCGTGTAGAACCGGACAATCACGTGGGGCAGACCCGCCGTCCCGACCATCAGAGCCAGCGTGATGCAGACCATGTCGAGCAGCGGCTTGCTCCCGTCGGTATAGGCCGCGAAGCCCAGTTCCTGGTGCAAGCCGTTGAGCTTGTCGAGCAGCCGTACGTGCTCGCCGCCGGCGATCTGGCTCCCAAGCTCGCCTGCAAGCTCGCCACCGAAGCCGATCTGGGGGATCGGGTTGGAGGTCAGCATGATCGAGACGAAGATCGCCGGCACCATAAAGGCGAAGATCAGCACGCAGTACTGCGCAACCTGTGTGTAGGTGATCCCCTTCATCCCGCCCAGCACGGCATAGAAGAAGACCAACCCCATCCCGATGAGCACGCCGTAGGTCACGTCGACATCGAGAAACCTCGCGAAGACCACCCCGACGCCCCGCATCTGCCCTGCGACGTAGGTGAAGCTGATGAATATCGCACAGACCACCGCCACGATCCTCGCGAACTGTGAGTAATAACGGTCGCCCACGAAATCCGGAACGGTGTACTTGCCGTATTTGCGGAGGTAGGGGGCCAGCAGGAGCGCGAGCAGGACATACCCGCCCGTCCAGCCCATGAGGTAGACCGAACCGTCGTAGCCCGCGAACGAGATGATCCCCGCCATCGACAGGAAGCTCGCCGCGCTCATCCAGTCCGCGGCCGTTGCCATGCCGTTGGCGATCGGGTGCACACCCTTGCCCGCCACGTAGAACTCGCCCGTGGACTTCGCGCGCGTGAGGATGGCGATCGCGATGTACAGCACGAACGACAGTCCGACCAGGATGAATGTCCAGGCGCGGATGGGCATGCTCGATCCTCTCTAGGCCTCGCGCACGCCGAACTTGCGGTCGAGCCGGTTCATGATCCAGACGTAGACAAAGATCAGGACGACAAACACGTAGATCGAGCCCTGCTGCGCGAACCAGAATCCCAGCGGGAACCCCGACCCCGGCAGGTGCACGTGGTTCAGCGGTTTGGCCAGCAGAATGCCGCACCCGAAGGAGACGGCGGCCCAGACCACGAGCAACGACGCCACCACCCGGATATTGGCGACCCAGTAGGCGTGGCGGCGTCCCGCCGATCCGAGGGCCGGGCGGGAAGGATCCGCACCCGATACTGGGGGCGGCGGGAGGGTCTGCTCGGGCATCCGGGGGCTCCGTGGGTGGCGGGGCGCGCAGGATACCTCGGGTGCTCATCCCCTGTCGATGGCCGGACGCAGCGCCTAGTCGCGGCTCTCGGGCTGCGCCGCCGTCTCGGTGCCCGCGGACGATTCCTTGGCCTTCTCGGCCCGGGCGTGGGGCATGGCCCGCGCGGGAGGCATGACCACGTGAGCGCCCTCGAAGGTCGGGAGTGAAACGCGCCAGCCGCGGGCCGCCGATTCGCGGTCCGGCATCGAGATGTGTGTGGTGGAATCGATCGGCAGGCGGAAGCAGATCCGGCACGCCGAGGACTTCACCCAGCGCGCCAGGATCGCCACCCCTGGCATCGAGGCTGGTTTGGCGTCCGCGGCCGATTCGGCGTTCTTTGCCTGCTCGCCCTCCGCCGGCGCCGGCTCGCCCCCTGCCTCGGGCTGCCCGCCCGACGCACGGGGCTCGTGGCCCGTGGATGCCAGAGCCTGCGGGGCCCCCGACCGGCCGTCACCCGAGGCGGGCGCGGTGGCCTGACCGAATGCCGTCCCGGCGGCGAGGGCCAGGGCCAGGGGGACGGCGAGGCGGGGATCGAAACGGGTTCGGGCGGCGGGGGAATCGTGTCGCATGTGTGCCTGCTCCTCTCGATTCAGACGGCCGCCTCGGTCACTCGGAACACCTCTGCAACCGTTGTCAGCCCGCTCGCGACCTTCCGCATGCCGTCGACGCGGAGTGTGGCCATGCCCCGCCCGATGCAGAGCCTGCGGAACTCGCTGACATTGGGGTTTCGCGCGATGACATCTCGCGTGGAATCATCGACGACCAGCAACTCGTAGATGCCGACGCGGCCCGAATAGCCGGTGTTGCGGCAGCGATCGCAGCCCTTGGGCACCCAAGTCTGGCTCGCGTCGATGCCCTGCATCTCCAGGAATTCGGACATCTCCGCCGTCGGCGGCTCCTGCGCCTTGCACTGCTGGCACAGGCGGCGGACCAGCCGCTGGGCCAGCACGGCGTTGACCGCGGCGCCAACGAGGAAGGGCTCAAGGCCGATGTTCACCAGCCGCGTGATCGAGCTGGGCGCGTCGTTGGTGTGCAGCGTGGAGAGCACCAGGTGGCCGGTCAGCGCGGCCTGGATGGCCGTGTGCGCCGTCTCCATGTCGCGGATCTCACCCAGCATGATCACGTCGGGGTCCTGACGCAACAACGCCTTGAGGGCGCGGGCGAACGTCATCCCGATCTTCTCGTGCATCTGGGTCTGCGTGACGCCGTCGAGGTGGTACTCGATCGGGTCCTCGACAGTCGAGATGTTCAGCTTGTTCTTGTCGAGCTGACGCAGCGACGAATACAGCGTCGTGGTCTTACCCGAACCGGTCGGCCCCGTCACCAGCACGATCCCGTGCGGCAGATGGATCGCGTTCTTCCAGAGTTCGAGCGTGGTCGAGTCGAACCCCAGGTCCTCGAGCTGCACGTTGATCGAACGCGTATCGAGGATGCGCATGACCGTCTTCTCGCCGTACCCCGTCGGGATAGTCGAGACTCGGAGGTCCAGCTTGCGCCCCTGCACCGTGCAGCGGATGCGGCCGTCCTGAGGGATGCGGCGCTCCGAGATGTCCAGATTCGCCATGATCTTGAGACGGCTCGTGATCGCGGCGGCCATCGCGGCCGGCGGGTTGAGCATCTCGAAGAGGATGCCGTCGATGCGGAAACGCACCTTCAGCTTCTTCTCGGCTGGCTCGACGTGGATATCCGACGCCCCCTCCCGGATCGCCGTCTGGATAATGAAGTTCACGTAGCGGATGACCGGGCTCTCACCGGCCTGCTGCTCGAGGTTGACCTCGTTGGGATCCTCGATGTCCGCAACCGTGACGTCGGACTCGGCCACGTCCTCCAGCAGGCTGGAGAGGTCGACGTCCTCCTCTTCCTCCTTTGTGCTCTCGCCGATGATTTCGAGCGCCCCGCGCACGTCGAACCACGTCACGAGCACGACCTTCACGCTCGCGACGCCGAGATGCTGCTTGACCTCATCGAGCACGAACACGTTGTCCGGCTTCACGGAGCCCATCACCACGCGCGTGCGCTCCATCCGGAGCGGCAGCACGCCGTGCTGCTTGCAGAAATCAGGCCCGAGCCGCTGGAGAAGCCGCCCGTCGAAGCCCCCGTCCAGACCCGCGTCCAGATCGATGCGCTCGAACGGGATCCCCGCGTGCTCAGCCACCACCGCCTGCACCGCCGACTCGTCCGCCCCGCGCTCGAGCAACACGTCGGAGAGGTGGCGCCCCGGCGCCTGTTTCAGGATCTGCTCGGCCGCCGCCACCATCTCGCGCGTCGCCGCGCCCCGGGCCAGCAACAACTGGGCCAGGCCGGCATCGTGGCTGGCCCCCTCTTCGCCGGGCTGGTAGACCTCGAAGACCACACCGCCGACGCTGGACCCCTGATTCGGCACCGGGGCGCGGTCGATCGCCGGGTCCCGGCTGATCGATGCATTGGCCTCTTCCCGGTCGAGCCCCTGATTCGAGGGCATCGAAGGCAGCGGGCTGTACTCGCCGTCGTCCTCGGACGCGGGCTCGCCCGGCGGGGACGGCGGGCGCCGCCCGCTCGGCCGGCGGTCGTTGAGACTGTTCAGGATGTCGTCGATCCTGTGCTTGGCCACCGGTGCTCCCTCGCCAATCTAGTTGCGGCCCTTCGAGCCGCCCTTCTGGCCGGAACGGCTGATCTCCAGCGAGAGCACGTACGGCTTGTCATCCACGGTCAGCGTCACCTCTCGACCGCTGATCGCCGTGACCTCGAAAAGGTCGTCGACCATCATGCCGACCTTGACGATCTGGCCGCTGATGCGCGCCATCGGCACGGATCCGTCCATCACCGATTGGAGTTCGAGATGCGACAACGCGGTCTGGACCTCCTTCTGGCGTGCCTCGCGGGCCTTCTGCTCTTCCGCCGCCCGCCGGGCCGCCTCCGCACGCGTGATCGCGTCGGCGTCGATCTCCGGCTCGTTCGACACCGCCGACGTCGACGCCAGAAGCTCGAACGGATCCTTGGTGATCAGGTTCTGCGGCACCTGGACAGCCTTGCGGCTGCGCTCCAGATCGGCGAGCACCTGCTTGGGCGACAGCCCCGTGCGCGGCTGCTCGGGCTTGTACTCCACGTCGATGCCCGCGAGCGACACCGCCGGCCCGAGGCCGAACTGCCGCATGGCGAAGATGATCCCCACGGCGCCGATCACGAGGAGTACCGCGACCACCGCCTGCTGTGAGCGGCGGTTGGACTTGGGCAACCCGAAGGCCTCCTGGGGCGATTGCAGATCCTGCAGGAGCAGGGGGGCCTGCGCCTCACGGACCTCCTCGCCCTGAGAACCACCGTGCTGGCCGGCCGACTCGGGCTGATCGTCAAGAAAGGTATTCAATGGGTGTCGTCCTGAAAGAAGATGCTCAGCGTGAACTCGATCGAGACCTGCCCGTCGACCTTCGGGTCGCGCCGCAGGGAGAAATCGGGGATGCGGGTGATGCGGGGGAGCCGCTCGAGCTTCTGCAGGAAGCGGTAGTACCCGTCGAAGTCGCCCGACGTGGTCACCATCAGCGGTTGCTCCCAGTAGGTGCCCGCCTCGATGGGCTTGCCGCTCGCCAGAGTCGGTGGAGAAAGGCCGGAGTCGACCGCCAGCTCGGAGATCTGTCTGACGATGTGGTCGACCTCCTTGTTCGATGGCAGACGCGACTCGATCTCCGCGATCCGGTCGGCGATGCCCTGGTTGGCCGACGCCAGGTCCGTGTTGCGGGCGGTCTCCACCCGCAGCTTGTCGAGCAGTTCCTGCTTGTGGTCGATCTCCTGGCGCGCCTTGGTGATGTCCCGGTTCTGCGGCGAGAACACGAGGGCGTAACTCGCGATCGGGATCGCCAGCACCAGGCCGAGCACGGCGGATTCTCTGGCTCCGAGCTTCACCGTCCGTCCTCCTTGTCGCTCACAGACGCCATGTCGAGATCGAACTCTTCGGCGTCGTCCACCTTCCGTGCGTCCGCGTTGTCGGGCAGGTGGGCCTGAATCTGGAATCGCCGAAGCTCCAGGTCATCGATCTTCGCCTCCTCGATGTAGAGGAGCTCGACGTCCTTCAGCAGCGGCGAATCGTGCAGCTTTTTCAGGTAGTCGGCGACCTGATTGTTGATGGGAGCCACGCCGGTGATCGTCAGCGTGAACTCGAACTTGGGCGGCGGCGCCACCGGCTTCGGGGGCTCCGCGTCCGACTTGCCCTTCGCCTTGCTCTTGCTCTTGGCCTTCGACGCCGAATCCGCCGCGGCCTTCGGCGGCGGGGCCTTGACCCGCTTGCTCTCCAGCTTCACCTCCAGCAGCGTCGTCTCCTTCGGCAGGCTGGTCACCAGCTCCGCCAGGAGCACCGAACGCGGGGCCGGCTCCAGCAGCGAGGTGGTGATCTGCGCCTTCGACAGCATCTCCTCCCGCTGCTTCTCCAGGTCCTTGAGCTGGTCGAGCTTGGAGCTCTCCGCCTCGAACTGCGTCGCGATCACCTGCTGCTGCTGCCGCACCGATGTCCAACGCCGGTTCGTCACCAGGAACGCCCCGACAACCGCCAGCATGACGATCAGGAACAGGCTCACCGTGATGGCGACGAAGCGCACCTCCTGCTTCCGCTGGACGTAGTCCGTCGGAAGGAAGCTGCTCGAAGACTCATCGGTGTGCCAGGGGAGCTTGCTCATCCCGCCTCCTTCTCCTCGCCCGATCACAGATCCGTTGGGCTCAGACACAGACCCACGGCCACCGTCCATCCCGGCTGCGCCTGGCGGAGGTCCACCCCCACCACCTTCTCGCTCCCGGTCCTCGCAAACCTCGCCAGCGGGTCGGCCACCTGCGCCGGAAGCCGCAGCGTCTTCGCGATGTGCTGGCACAGCCCGCGATGCCTCGCCTCGCCGCCGACGAACACGACCCCGGTGACCCGCGACTGGCGGAACATCGCGTCGTGGTAGCGGATGCACATCCCGATCTCATCGGTCAGGATCTCCAGCGGCTCGCTCAGGCTGGCGCCCGCCGGGGCCGGTGAGACCGACGGCCCGAGGGCCACGTCCTCGGTCAGCCCGGGCGCCACACCATCCGCCCGCCGGTCGTCCTCGACGCACACGCCGCCCTCGTCGCCCGTGGCTCTCGCCGCAACTCTGGGCGCCCCCGGACGAGCCGCCGGGGACAGATCCGCCATCGACAGCCGCGCCCGCCGGGCCTGCTCGAAGGTGCACGCAAGCTCCTTCGAGAGGCACTCGTCCAGCGCGTAGCCGCCGAGCTCGATCGAGCGGGCGAAGACCAGTTTCGTCCCGTGCGCGATGATCACCCGGGTCTGGGCGCAGCCCAGATCCAGGTAGACCGTGGCGCGGTTCGCGTCCGCCTCGCGACGGTTCACCTCGCCGAACGCCCGGAGCAGCGCCTCGAACTCCGAGTGCATCCCCACAGGCTCGAGCTTCGCCGCCCGCATCGACTTCATCAGCTTCTCGACCACCTCACGCCCGGTCGCCAGGCAGACGTACTCGGCCTTCCCCGTCCCGCTCGTCCGATCCGCCTCCCGTACCTCGATCAGGCGGCGCACCAGCGTCGTCGCGTCTCGTCCGAGCTGCTCGGTCAACATCGTGTCGGCCAGAACCTCGGGCGGCAGGCCATCCTGACGCACAAACTGCGCATGCTTGCAGAACGTCAGCGCCGAGGGAATCGCGCACACCGCACGCCGCCCCTTCAGCGGCAGCGACTGCACCAGCCCCGGCAACGCCTCCATCTGGAACTCGATCCGACGCTTGACGTTGTGCAGAAGGTTCTCGGGCGTGTCCACGCACCCGGCGGTGACGAGGCTTGGAGGAGCCTCCGAGCTCACTTGCAGCACCTTGAGCGAGGATGCTCCGAAGTCGATCCCGATCGGCGCACCCAAGGCCCGCTGCAGGCTGCTCCGGCTCACGCGCTTGAGGTTCAGCAATCCCATGGTGCGAACACCCCTCCCCGGCTCTCCGACACAGACGACCCTTCGTTCGGCTCATCGACGGATGTCCGGGTTGGGTTGAGACGGTCCCGGAACGACGGCCGCCCCCAGGGCCGCGTAGGTCGCCCAGACCGCAGATGCCGCCTTCGGCGCGACCGCAACGGCCCGCGCAACCGATACAGACCCACTGATCGGCACAGATCTCCCAAACCCCTATCGCGGCCTCAGAGCGCCCCGGCAAGCGCCTCCAGCACGCCGAATGCCCCGGGGAGGTCCCAGCCCTGCCGCTCGCGGTCGCCCGTCCGGTTGCTGATCACCCGGACGTTCGCGAACGCGCGGCCCAGGCGGTGCGCCACCAGCCCGACCGCCGCGCTTTCCATGTCCTCGCACGCGGCCCCGGTGCGGCCGGCGATCTCCCGGCTCAATGCATCGGTCCCCGAGCAGGTCGAGACCGTCGCGCAGACCCCTTCAGAGCCCAGCACCCCCAGGGCCGCCCGCCATGCGGCATCCGCCTCGAACCGCTCCCCCGGTCCCTCGACCGCCGGGAACCCCAACGACGACTGGGAACGGAACCCCCCAGGTGTCGCCGCGCCCTCGTCGGCGAGCACACTGGCCGAACCAACCACCACACCCCGGACTCCCACACCACACCCGGGAAAGGCCCCCGCAAGCCCCAGGCTCAGCACCCCGGCGTACCCCTCGTGGAGCGTCGAGGCCACCGCCCCGGCGGCGTTGGACTTTCCAACGCCAGTAAGCACGATCTCAAACCGCGAATCCACCCGGACCGCCCGCCACGGCGTCAAACCCTCACCGACCCCGGCCCCCAGCCCACGAAGCACCGCCTCCGCCTCCATGCGCGACGCCACGGCCAGCAGGCAGGGCCTTTCCGCGAGCACCGGGTCCAACACGAGTCGGTGTGTGATAGGGAAACTCCGCGTGCGAGAGGCGGGCGGGGCGCGACCGACCGGTTCACCCTAGCATGGACATCGTTGGGCGCGGCACCATGGCACGCAAACCACCGACCAACCCGCGACCAAGATCCCGCCGCCGGCGGGGCCTCTTTCTGCTGGCGATCCTGCTGGGCGTTCTCCTTGTTCCGGTCATCCTCACGCGCTCGGCCATCCTCTCCCGCGTGATCCTGCCGGGCATTGGCTCGAAGATCGGGGCCACAGTCTCAGCGTCCCACATCGCCATCCAGCCCGACGCCACGATCGTGGCCGACAATGTCCGCATCAGCCTCCCCGACCTCACCGGCCCGGCCGCGGAGTTGTTCCGGGCCGACCGGGTCGAGATCAAGACCACCTGGTCGGCCATCGCGTCCGGCTCGGGAGAGTTCCAGAGCATGCTGCTCACCCGCCCACGCCTGCGCGTGAGCATCGACGCCGAGTCCGGCGAGATCAACCTCGGTCACCTGTCGCCCGACTCGGTCTCCTCATCGCCCATGAACGCCGTCCCCAGCATTATCGTCCGAGAGGGCGTCATCGAGCTGGGAGAGCAGTCCCCGACCGGGTACGCCGAGCTGCGGCAGTTGCGGGTCGAAGGCTCCGTCGTGCCGACCCCGGACCCCAACCAGCCCGGCTACGCCATCGCCTTTACCGAGGGGTCGGTCTCCGACCCGCAGGGCCGGGGCCTCGGGCTCACCGGGCGGGTCACCAACGACGGCGTCACCCTGGCGCTCCGCGGTCTGGTGCTCGGCGACTGGCGCCCCGAGAACGTCCCCACCACCTACCGCGACGTCTTTCGTCTCATGGGCATCTCCGGAACGATCCCCGACACCACCCTCCGCATCGCCGCGGATGGTTCCACAGAGATCAGTTCCAAGCTCGACGGCGTCTCCCTCAACCTCCCATTCGACTCCAGCGGCCACGCGGCCGACCCCGACCGGCTCGTCCGCCTCAAAGAAGTCTCCGGCGACGTCCGTGTCCTCGGTTCCAGGGCCGAGGCCACGCTCGACGGCAAGCTGGGCGACCTGCCCTCCCATGTCCATCTCACCTACGACGGCTTCGACGCCCGGGCGCCCTTCCGGTGCGAGATCGTAACGAAGGGCTTCGAACTCTCCAGCCACCCGGAAATCCTCCCCCTCGCGCCGCCCATCGTGGTCAAGCGCCTCGCCGAATTCTCCAACCCCACCGCCACCGTGGACGCCTCGATGATCGTCGAGCGGGCAGCCCAGGCCGACGGCTCCGCGGGCCCCATCAAGGTCGAGGGCGCACTCGAATTCCACAACGGGACCGCCGCCTTCACCAAGTTTCCCTACGTCTTCCGACACATGGAGGGCTCGCGAAGTTCGACGAGGAGAAGATCCAGATCGTGCGGATCACCGGGAGTTCGGACTCCGGCGCCACGCTCTCCGCCAGCGGCGTCATCGCCCCGCCGCTCCCCGGCGCTCGGTCGATCTCGACGTGCGCGTCGAAGGCGCGCCGGTTGACGACGCGCTCCTCGAGGCAATGGGCGACCGACGACGACCGATCGTCGATGCACTCTTCAGCCGCGATCGCTACGACGCCCTCCTCACCGCCAAACTCGTGCACCCCCCCGGCCAGGACGGGCCCGGCCAACCCTTCGCACTCGGCGGCACCGCCAATGTCCACATCAAGATCACCCGCGGCCTCGGCGAGGAGGCCGAGTACAACGAACAGATCCGCGTCGAACTCCCCGAGGCCGGGATCGTCCCCGAACCCTTCCCCATCCCCATCCGCGCCAAAGACGTCGTCATTGAACTCGACGGCCACACCGCCACCATCGTCGATGGCGCGTTCGCGGGGATCTCTGGAGGTCACGCCGAGGTGGCCGCCGCCGTCGATATCAGCCGCGCCGACCACCACGGCATCGACATGCAGATCGAGGCCCGCGACATCCCCACCGACGAATTCCTCCTCGCCGCCCTCCCGGGAGGGCTCGACCCCGACCCGGGCCCGCACTCCCCGAGCACCGTCCTCCGCCGCCTCGGCCTGACCGGCGTGATCGATTGCTCGGCCATCATCGCCCCCCGGAGCGACGACTCGCTGGGCTACGACGTCGAGGTGGATTTCCACGATCTCACCGCCACTCCCGCCCACGCCGAGGAAACCGGTCCTCCCATCGAACTCACCGGGCTGGCCGGATCGCTCGCCGTGAGCGAGCGTGAGTTGACGCTCGCGGTGGACGCGGCGATAGGACCGGACGCCGCGGCCACGCCGGCCGGCCGGCTCTCCGTCTCCGCCACACTCGATCTGGCCAACCCGGAGCGGGCCTTCGCCACGACCATCGACGCCGACCTCGCGAGCCTCGGCCCGCCGGTCGAGGACCTCGTCGCCGTCGTCGCGCCAGAGGCCGCCGCGAAGCTGGCCGAGCTGCGCGCCCGCTACCGGCCCGAGGGCGGGCTCGCGGTGCAGGCGGAGGCCGGGGGCACTCTGGGCGACGCGCCGAGCATGACACGACTCGACCTCGACATCCGCGCCTGCCGCGATCTGGCGTTCACGACCGAGACCGGCCGCATGCGCGTCACCAGCAGCGCGGGCGAGGTCTCCCTCGAGGCGCTCAGCGCCGAGAGCGCCAACTTCAGCAGCTTCGCCGCCGATATCACGCTCGGAGACGGCCCCCCTATGGGCGTCGTCATCGACGGGGTCTACCCCTTCAACCGCCCGTGGGAAAGGGCCGACCGCCTCACCCTCAACCTCCACGATGCCCGATTCGAATCCGATCTCCTCCGGCGGGCCGCCGCGCGGGCCCTCCCCACCAGCCTCGCCACCGCCATGGAACGCGCCGCGCTCAGCGGGGTCTTCGACGCCGACCTCGAACTCCGGGGCGAGCGCCCGCTCGTGACCGGCGAGCTCCGTCCCCATGTGTGCGCCCTCACGCTCTCCGGCGAGCGCATCACGATGTCGTCGATGGAGGGTGGTATCCGATTCGAAGAGACGGGCGGCTCCTTTGCCGCATGCCGCGCCCAGGGCGCCGGATGGTGGGCCGAGGTCTCCGGGGACTGGGCCCTCGCCGGCGAGGGCGCCGCCATCATCCAATCCAAGATCAAGGGCGCGAGCGATCAAGGCCTGACCACCGAGATCCGCGCGCTGCTCCCGCCCCCGCTCCGGTCCGCGCTCAACGAGGTGTCTGTCGCAGCCTCCGGACCCATCAATATCAGCGGGATGCGTCTCCGGGTCTCGCTCGACGAGTCCCACGGCACCGCCTACTCCACCTCGGGCCGGGTGGACTTCGCCGACGCCTCCGCCGAACTCGGCGTCAAGCTCACCGACGCCTCCGGGTACCTCGACTTCGAAGCCCAGAGCACGCCCGGCAAGCGAATGAGCAATTTCGGCGTCGGCATCATCTTCGACAAGGCCACCGCCGGCGGCATCCGTCTCGCCCACGCGATCACGCGGATCTCGAGCGACCCGCTCTCGGGCGACGTCCTCGTCCCCGTCATTCTCGGCGACGCCTACGGCGGACGCGTCTCCGGCTCGGTGGTCATCAGCCCCCGGCCCGACGACAAGCGCGAGTACCAGGCCGAATTCAAACTCTCCGGAGTCCCCCTCGGTGAACTCCTCGCCGACTGGGAGCACGCCGCAGGAGTCGAGCACGCGGCCGCCTACGACGAGATCGCCCCCGAACGCCCCGACGCCGAGGCCCGCGGCATGGTCGATGCCGGCGTCACCTTCACGGGAATCGTGGGCGACCCCACAGACCGGCGCGGACGGGGCTCGATCCAGATCGGCGGCGGCGGACGCGCCGAGGTGCTCCGCCTGCCGCTCCTGCTGCCGCTCATCCAGGTGAGCAATCTCCAAATCCCTCAGAACGACCGGCTCGACTTCGCCGAAGCCGTCTTCTTCGTCGAGGGCGAGCGCGTCGTCTTTGAGCGGATCGGCGTCTTCGCCCAGAGCATCGAGCTCTTCGGATACGGCAGCATGACCCTCCCAGGGCTCGATCTCGACCTCCGATTCAACTCCCGTGCCGTGAATCGGCTCCCCCTCCTCAGCGACATCATCGAGAAGTTCCGAAACGAACTCATCACCACCAAGGTCGCAGGCACCGTCCGAGATCCCGAGGTCTCCGTCCTCCAGTTCGCACGCACCAGGCAGATGCTCGCCGCGGCCCTCGGACGCGAACCCACCGAGGAGGAACGCCGCATGATGGACATCGAACGCCTCAGCCGCGAGTCTGTCCTCCGCGAACGCCGCTCCACCCGCCACACGGGCTCGCCCGCTGGCCCCGGGGGCTACGCTCCGGGGCAAGACTGAAAGGAAGACCCGACTTGACCGACCACGCCCCCGAGGCCCGCCGGACCGAGATCCAGCCCGAAGCCCAGCCCGGAGCCCAGCCCGAAGCCCAGATGACGAACACGGCGGCCCCACCCGAGCGCCCGCCGCAAAAGCTCGTCGACGACCCCGCCATCCAGCGGGAGATCGATGCGCTGATCGAGTCCGTCTGCCTCGAGGCCCCCGACCGGTTCGAGCACCGCCTGGTCCGCGAGGCCGTCACCGCCTGCCTCAAGCTCATCCCCGACGGACGCGACACCGGCGAGCTCAAACTCATGAGCGCCGCCATCAAAGAGCTGCGCTACGCCTTCCGCGTCTTCAGCCAGTACCCCGACCCACTCAAGTGCACCATCTTCGGCTCCGCCCGAACCCCCGAGAGCCACCCCGACTACGAGGCCGCCGTCGAATTCAGCACGCTCATCGCCAAGGCCGGCTGGATGGTCATCACCGGCGCCGGCGGCGGCATCATGAAGGCCGGTCACGTCGGCCCCGGGCGCGATGCCTCCTTCGGCGTCGCCATCCGCCTGCCCTTTGAGACCACCGCCAACGAGATCATCGCCGGCGACGAGAAGCTCATCCACTTCCGCTACTTCTTCACCCGCAAGCTCATGTTCCTCTTCCACGCCGACGCTGTCGTCCTCTTCCCGGGCGGCTTCGGCACCATGGACGAGCTCTTCGAGACCCTCACGCTCGTCCAGACCGGCAAGGCCGCCATGATGCCCATCGTCATGGTCGAGGGCGTCAACCGCCCCGGCGTCCGCAGCTACTGGCAACACTTCGACAGCTTCGTCCGGGACACCCTCCTCGAACGCGGCATGGTCAGCACCGAGGACCTCCACCTCTACTACGTCGCCCCCACACCGGCGCACGCCATGGCCCACATCGAACGCTTCTACCGCAACTACCACTCCTCGCGCTACGTCCGCGACGACCTCGTCATCCGCCTCAAGCACCAGCTCCGCGACGACGACATCGAACGCCTCAACGACGAATTCGGGGTTCTGGTCAAGAAGGGCAAGATCCACAAGACCGGCCCGCTCGAGACCGAGGAAACCTTCCTCGACCTCCCGCGAATCGTCTTCACGCATACCCGATACAAGTTCGGCCTTGTTCGGGGATTGATCGACCGGATCAACGACTTCGACCCCGCCTGAGTCGCCCCGCCCGAGACCCAAAGCCGGCCGCGGGGCTTATGATCGAGGCCCCATGCGCCGCCCTCCTCCCAGCCCGGTTCCGTTCTGTGTCGCCCTCGCGGCGGCCGCCCTCGGGCTCGCAGGCTGCAAGTCGGCCCAGCAATCAAGGCCCGAACCGGCCGCCACCTTCACGCCCGTCGTCCGCAGCGCCGAAGCGGGACTCGAGGCACGACTCTGGGTGATCTCCAACCAGAGCGGCCTGCTCCCCGCCGTTTTTCGCGACTACCACCCCCCCGCCGCCCTCGGCGCCCAGGCCGACACCTGGCGTCAGAACGGGCTGCGCGTGCTCGAGGTCCCCATCGACCGCCTCGACGAGGTCCGCGCCGCCCTCCCCACCATCGGCCCGCTCCACCGCGAATGGCTCGGGCTGCTCCCGGAGTGGGTCGAAGTCGTCAAGGGCTCACGCATCGAGGCCGAGCGCCTGGTTCAACTCGACGACGGCGTCGTCCGGCTCGGCCCCGGAGCCCTCCGCCTGCTCGCCCGCTGCTGGACCACGCCCAGCGTCGGCGCTCAGCCCGACGGCTCGCCCGCCGGCGCCGTCCTCCGCGTCGAGATCATGCCCGAACTCATGATGCAGTCGGACCGCGGCGACGAGCCGCTCCAGCGACTGCTCTCCGGCGAGCCCGTCCACTCCGGCCCGGGTGTCCGCGGCGTGGCCTTCCAGCGGATGCTCCTCCGCCTGGTCTCCGGCGGCCAGAACGCCATCGTCATTGTCCCCGAAGACCCGTCCGCCGCCTGGGAGGCCGACGCCCCCAACCGGCCCGAGTCGGGCCTCGATTCGCGCCGAGACCAGCCCGCCTTCGGCCCCCAGGCCCCGGTGCTTCCCACCCTCGGCGAACTCATGCTCACCAGCCTGGCCCAGCCCGAGACCGTCGGCGACGCGCGCGTCATCGTTGTGCTCGTGCCCATCGTGCCCGACCGCTTCGAGCTCTTGCCGCGGTGACCTCTCAGCCGCGCCCCCTATGCCCGCGAATCCACCACCAGCGTGATCGGCCCGTCGTTGTGGATCTCCACGTGCATGTGCGCACCGAATACCCCCGTCCGCACCGGCACGCCCCTCGCCCGCACCGCCTCCACCAGCGCGTCGAACGCCGCCTCGGCCTCCGGCGGCCTCATCGCCCCGTCAAAGCTCGGTCGTCGACCCTTCCGGGTGTCCCCGGCCACCGTGAAGTTCGAGACCAGCAGCACCTCGCCGCGCACGTCCAGCACCGAGAGGTTCATCTTCCCGGCGTCGTCGGTGAAGATCCGCAGGTTCGCGAGCTTCTCGGCCATCCACTCACGGTCGCGTTCGGTATCCCCCTCCACCACGGCCGCGAGCACGACGAGGCCGGGCCCCGTCTCCACCTCCGCCCGCCGCCCGTCCCCGTGAACAGCCTCGAGGCGGGCCCGGTTGACGCGCTGCACGACCGCTTTCATACCCGCTCTCAGCCCCTCGCCCGGCGCGGCTTCGGATCGATCCGGAAATCGATGCTCCCCTTCGCCCCCGACGCCCCGACGAACAGCCGATAGGTCTTGCCCGGCGCGAGCGCGGGCGCCGCGTCGTCCGGTTTCGCGCCCCGCATCCCCACGCCATAGACAAACGTGCTGGCCTTCGGCGCGTCACCCGGGGGGCGGAACTTCCACACCGTCTCGCCCTCCCGTCCCGACTCGTCGAGACTCACGACCCGGATGTTCCGCAGGCGATATTCGTCGTCCAGATTGAACACCACCGTCCCCAGATCCGGGCTTGGCCGGTAGAGGATTACCATCTGTCGCGCCCCGAACGGGCCCATGAAAAACACCGCATAGGCCAGCGTCATCACCCCCGCGAGGGCCGAGAGCGCCACCAGCGTGCGATGCTCTTCAAGCAGCCGCCACGCCGCCCGCACCCGCTCCCGCACGATGTAGCTCGTCCCAAGGCCCATCAATACACCGACTCGCGGCCCCAGCGGGTGACGCCCCAGATGTTGACGGGTGTCAGCGCACCCGGATGACGAATCGAGTGCACACTCCCGTCGCCAAACGCGTAGTTCGAGTTCGCCCGCCCGTGCCGACCGGGCTCCATCTCCGTGAAGTCGTTGCCCAGCCCCTCGAGAATATCCAGATAGAAGTGCGTGCTCGCCGTCCGCTTCTCGCCCCAAAGGCACGTCTCGGAAGGGAAGAGCAGGCCGCCCTCCGGCATCGACTTGTTATTCGAGAGTTCCACCCCACCCTCGCCCCCATTGCGGTCCACGAAATAGTCGTTGAAGCCGTTGAAGAAGTAGCTCCGGGGGACCTGATCCTCCTTGATGTTGTCGCTCGTGCCACCCGCCCCCTCCCTGTCCTCGGGGCAGAGCAACACGTTGCCCATGTCGTAGCGCTCGCTCAGCAGCGAGACCCAGCGTGGCGAAGACCGAGGCGGGTACAGCCCCTCGAAAGCGTCCGCGTACATCGCCACCGCAGTGTCGATCTGTCGCATCTCCGAGGCGCACGCCACCGACCGCCCAGCCGCCCGCGCCTGGCCCAACGCCGGGAGCAGCATCGAGATCAACAGCGCGATGATCGCGATGACCACCAGGAGCTCGATCAGCGTGAAGGCCGCCCGGCCACCCCTGCGGCCCCATCCAGCGCGTGGAAGCAAGGCACACCTCCCTCATGGGCAGCCTACCCCGGCGGGGCCAGAGATACAAGCTCCCGCCGCCCCAACCCCCAAACACCGCACGCGCCCTCGCGTCGGCCGTACCATGCCCGACGAACGCCCTGCGGATCGGCTGGGCTCAGCGTTGGTAGCGGCCGCTCCCCAGCACAACGGCGGAGCTTCACCGAGCCTCAGCCCCGGCGTTGCGGCCGGCGTGTCATCGGTCGGGCAGATCTGGGTGAGGGCATGACGAGCGAAAGCGCACTCTGGCGAATCCGCGGAGCTCGACGAGACTCGGGGGCCGACATCGAGATCGTCGTCCCGGCCGCCGACCGCGACCATGCGGCCAGCCAAGCCGCCCACCTCGGCATCCTCGTCAGCTCCATCGACCCCCAGCCCACGCCGCCCCACCACGCCGCCGCCGACGCGCCCCCACCCGCGAACGCCGAGAAGCTCGTGCGCGTCTACTCCAGCCGTCCCCGCGACCACCTCTATATCGGCTGGTTCCTGCGCCACCGCCGCCACCTCGTGGTGACGACCCACCGCGTCGTGCTCCACGAGCGGCTCCTTTTCTCCTCGAGAACCGCCTCGATCGACACCCGCGCCGTCGAGGGGGCGCTGGTCGGGCGCGTGTTCCAATGGCGCATCGTCATTGGGACGATCGTGATCGGCACATCCGGGGCCCAAGCCCTCCCCTTCCTCTACCTGTACAGCTCGGCGATCGTGCTGCCCGCGGCCTGCATGCTCGGCCTGGTCGTGCTGATCGGCCTCGTCCTGTCCCGCGCCGACTTCGTCGGCGTCACCAGCGCCAGTATGCGCGTCGGCCTCGTGCGCTACGGCGTGCCGAGAGGCACGGGCGAGCGGTTCCTTCACGATGTCCAGTCCGTGCTGCGGGAAGGTGCAGACCGAGATCTCATGGCGCAGGTCCTGGGCGAGTCGCTCCGCGAGAACCAACGCGTCTGCCCTTCCTGCCGCTACCCGCTCGTCGGCCTGATCGGCGTGACCTCCTGCCCGGAGTGCGGCGCCGCACTCCCCCCATCAGCGCCACGCTAGACGCTGACAACGACCCCCACGCCCCCGCTCATCCGCCCCCGTGCCCCGCGGCGCCCCTCCCCTCATCGAGCACCTCCGCGACCTTGGCGAACCGAGCAGATGTCTCCTCCGCGCCGACCGATCCGTAGAACCGGGCCAGAGATCGAAACATCCGGATGTACTCGTCTTCCTTGGGCGCATAACACGCCAGCAGCCGGCGCGCACCCGGCTCATCCCCCGTGTGGACCAGCTGGAAGCACGCCGCCATCCCAAACTCGTCGGCGAACAACGGTGCGGCCCGCGGATCACCCGCGAACTTCCGGAGCAACCGCTCCATCTCGTCGGCCCGCCCGGCATCGAGCAGCGCGCCCGCTTCCCTCGGCGTGGGGGGACGATCCAGGCCCACCGGGGGCGCCGGAGGCCCCTCGCCGACCGGCACGGTGATGGCCACAACCGGCGCCAGCCCCAACGCCGCCCCCTCCCACCGGGTACGCAGCTCCTCGCGGGCGGACTCCGAGCCGCGAAGCTCCGCATCAAGAAAGAGCCCGATCGCGCGGCACAATTCGAGGTAGCTCGCCCGGACCATCGGCGCGTCCGCCCGCCCCGCAAACTCCGCGCCCAGCACGCCGTGACTGACGAAAGTCTCGTGCTCGAGATCGCGGAACGTCAGATAGAGGCGCGGCGCCGCCACGAGCCGGTCCGCCATCCGAAAGGTCGCGTGCGGCCTCGCGACAAAGAGCAGGGGCACATCGATGTCGGCGATATGCGCCAGGGCCACGGGCACCATGTCGTACCACCGCTTGTCCTCGAACGAGTGATAATCCTGCGTCGTGTCGAGCGAGACGATCGCCCGCGCCGGCGAATCGGGACGCGACACAAACCGCACCGCGGTGTGCGCCCCGCCGCTGTGGCCCACCATCCCGATGTGCTCCCACTCGGCCCCCCACTCCTCGCACGCCACACGCACGAGAAGCTCCAGGTCCCGCGCCGAGCCCTCCTGCGCGTCGATGTTGAACGAGGACCCATCCGCACGCAGGAAGGTGCTCCCCACGACGACATACCCCAGGCTCGCCAGATACTCGCACAGCACCGAGTTGTCCTCGTACGAAGACCCGTAGCCCGCGTGATAGAGCACCAAGGGAAACCGGCCCGGCGCCCGCGGAGCATCGCGCACCACCCCCGTCGGCGTATGGAACAGACGCTCCAGACCCACCGGCTCGCCCCCGGCACCCGATTCCGCCGATTCCCCAAAGACCTCCGCGACCACAATCCCTCGCTCATACCCCGCCAGATCGCGCTCGAGCGCCTCGAAGCGGCCATCCGCGTCCGGGCGCAGATAGTCGCCGTACTCCATCGCCGCACCGGCCTCACCCGCCGCCGGGTACCACACGTTGACCAGAATCGGGCGCGGCATCGGCGCCGCGTCGATCCCCGGCCGCTGGTAGGTCCGCCCCAGATCCGCCTCCCAGTACGAGCGGAACCCGACGACATTCGGCCCGGGCTCGAGCCCGCCCCACAGCGGCCGCGTCGGATCGGCGCCCTGAGCCATCGCGCCCGAGACGACGACACACGCGACGAAGACAGACAGCCTCGATCGTGGCCTCATGGGGCGTACTCCTGCCATGTCGCCCCACCGACCCGCGGCCGACGGGACCAAACCATGCAGAGAATACTGCCCCGACGCACGGCACGCCACCGCCACCCTACACGGGCTGGTTCGGCTCGTGCCGACTCTGTGCCGTCGCCGACGGGTCCAACCCCTCCGGCGTGTCCGCCGGGAGCACGATCCGGAACACCGTCCCCCGCCCCTCGGAACTCTCCATGTGGATCTGACCCCGGTGCTCCTCCACGATCCGCTTGGTCACCGCCAGCCCCAGCCCCGTCCCCTTCGTCCCCTTCGTCGTATTGAAGGGCTCGAAGATCCACCGCTGCCGGTCCACAGGGATGCCCGGCCCGTTGTCGATCACATGCACCTCGGCGTAGGAGTGCCCCTGGCCCAGCAAGGGATCGGTCACACGGAACATGCTCCGCACCGTCACCACCCCCGTGTTCTGCGCCACCGCCTCCACCGCGTTGCTCAGAAGATTCATCAGCGCCTGGTGGATCAGGTTGCCGTCGATCGGCACCGGCGGCATCTCCGGGTCGTGGTCCACGATCAGCGCCACCCCCTTGGCCCGGCACCGCGCCTCGAGCAGCTGGGCACAGTCGTCGATCAAAAGCCCCATGGGCTCCAGCGCCAGCTCCACCCCGCGCTGGCGGCTGAAAGTCAGCATGTTCATCGTCAGGCTCACGATCCGGTCCAGGTTCCGCTTCAGGATCGTCCACCCGCTCTTGGCCAGGTTCAGGTCGTCCTTCCGCAGCCCCATCTCCACGACGTCGGCCCCGCCCCGCAGCCCCTGCAGGATGTTCTTGATCGAGTGCGACAGGCTCGCCACGGTCTCCCCGGCCGCCGCCAGCCGCTCGTTGTGCAGTTTCTGCCCGTAGTGGTCGGCGTTGGCCATCGCCAGGCCCGTGTGCTGGCCGATCGCGTTCATGAGCGCGAGCTGCTGCTCCGTGAACGTGTAATTGGCGATAGAGGAATCGATATAGATCACACCGAACACCCGGTCCTGGAACCGGATCGGCGAGCAGATCGCGCTGCGGATGTGGAACTGCTGCACGCTGTCCCCGGCCGCGAACCGCTTGTCCGTCATCGCGTTCGAGCTGAGCACGCCCTCCGAGTTCTTCATCACGTGGTGGATGATCGTCCGCGAGACCCCGATCTTCGCGTCGCTCTTGTCCTTGGGCATCGTCTTGTGCTTGACCACCGCGGGCTTCATGGGCGAGTCCGGCGTATCGCCCGCGAGCATGATGAACCCGCGCTCGGGCTCGAACTCGCGGAACACCAGCTCCAGCACCGATTCGAGCAACTGCTGGCGGTCCATCACCTGCGTCGTCAGCGTCGTGAGCTGGTAGATGATCCGCAGGTGGTCCACTGCCGCCGCGGCCGGCTCCGGCTCGGCCAGGATCATCGAGTCCTCGTTGCTGGGCAGCGCCCGCTCGATCGAGAACTCCAGCTCGCTCGGGCGAAGCAGCTGGATCGCCTCCGCGTCCACCGTGTCGTCCTGCCCGAAGACCAGCAGCGTCGAGCCGGTGCGGATCTGGTCCCCCGCCTTGAGCCGCTGCCGCCCGTCGATCTTCACCCCGTTGACATACGTCCCATTCTGCGAGGCCAGATCGCGGATCCACCAGATCCCCGAATCCGGGGTCAGCTCCGCATGCCGCCGGCTCACCGTGTCGTCGGTGATGGGCAGCGCCTCGCTCGATCGCCCGATGAGCTGGGGCTCGTTGGGCGGGAGCTGGTACTTGCGGCCCTTGTCGGGGCCCTGGAGGACGGTGAGGACGAGCATGCCCTACACGATACGGGCTGGCGGAGGCCGCGGGTTCCCGCCGCCGGTCTTGTGGCTCGCGGGGATGGGCGGGGCCGGGTGTGATGGGCGGGGCTCCGCGCCTTGTGGGGCGGGCTCCCAGCCTGCGCCACAGTCTCCACATGGCGCGGCGTCATCGGGTCACCCACCACACGGGCCGCGAAGGCGTCGGGGTCGGAGAGGTCCGGGCAGCGGATGGACTCGTCGGCGACGCCGACGGGGTAGCCCAGGTCGGTGAACTCGCGCGGGTAGCCCGCGGCCAACTTGTTGATCACCGGCGCCTCGCGGGGCGGCGTTCGCCTGCATCCATCTCAGGGCCGCAGCCGCTTCATCGCACCCGCTGGGCCGCTTTGCAACCGGGGTCGCGCAATCGATCGCGAGAGAGCGCATTTGCTCTCACTCCTGCGATTGCGAGCGACGGCTTCGCCGGGTCCTTGCGGGAGGGACGCACGCAGGCCTCGATCTGGTGCTAGTCTGCGCAACAATCAGCCGGGGGCGTACGACTCATCCACGGAGGGACCCATGGGACATGGAACGTCCGGCAACTCGATCCGCCGCTCGCTCGGCCTCGCCGCGGGGCTGTGTCTGGGCGTGGCCGCGGGCACCGCTGCTGCGCAAGGCCTCGGCATCACCTGGCACACCATCGGCGCTCCGGGCAACGACCCCTGGGATGATGAGAGATACCCCAACGCGACGTTCCGGGGGCGGGGGAGGGTCGATCACCTGTACCGGATGTCGGAGACCGAGTTGACCAATGAGCAGTGGCTGGAATTCGTCCGCGCTTACGGCCCCTACGCCGACGACCCCTTCGACAGCAATCTCCTCGGTCAGGGCATTGAGGGCACGTCCGACAATGGCCAGCTTGAGTATGAGATCATCCCCGGCTTCGAGGGTCTGCCCGCAAACATGAGCTGGCGGCATGCCGCCAGATTCTGCAACTGGATGCACAACGCCCAGGTGAACGAGGCGTGGGCCTTCGAGAGCGGCGCGTACGATACGTCGACATTCACCGGGGATGGCTCGGGTGAACTGAACGATCAGGACACGCGCTCACCCGGAGCGCGGTATTGGATCCCCTCGATGGACGAGTGGATGAAGGCGGCGCACTATGATCCGGACCGCTACGGCCCAGGCGAGCCTGGGTGGTGGGGGTATCCGAACCGCTCTGATGAGCCACTGATCTGCGGGCGCCCGCGGGACGGCGGCCAGACCAACGCCGCACTTCTCCCGCGGTACGGCTGGAGTCCGGACCTCAAATCGGGGCTCTACCCGGACGAGCAGTCGCCCTGGGGGCTGCTTGATCTCTCCGGTGGATGGAGGGAGCTGACCGAAGAGTGGTACAACCACGGACAGCGTTACAGCAAAGGCTCAACCTTCGGCGACGATGTGTTCTGGGAGATCCAGGACTGGGTGGGTGGTGGCTTCACGAAGGACGACCCGACAAGCGCGGTGCTCGTCGGGCTCCGCGCGGCTTCACGGGTTCCCGGGCCCGGTGATCTGGCGCTCGTGCTGTCGTGTCTACCATTCTTGCACGGGAGGAATCGGAGATGCTCTTGAACTGTGCCGCTATGCTGTTCGCATGTGCGATGGTGACTTCGATCTGCCACGCAACGATCTTCATCACAGACCAGAATGGAGATGCGGTTGACTCCAGTCACTACTCAATTAGCAACACCGGCAACGACTATGAAATCGCCATTCTCAGCCATCACGCTGGCTTTCACAATACCAGCGTATTCGTGGTCCACGGCACAGCTGGTGAGAACATCGTTTCTCTAACGATCGATGTCGACAGCGATGACTATGCCAACAGCTTCGTCATCGTCATCGTCGAGTCGCTGGATGGCACCGATGGGTTTAACAATCTCGTTGAGGTAGCGCAGACCGGCACCGAAGAGACAGTCTTGAGTTCCGTCGATGTCAACGGCTACATCGGCTCGATCTCTGTAGATGCGATGGGAAACATCGATGCCGTCGGCAACATTGACGGGCCTGTAGTGGCTACAGGCATGCACTCGGACGCTGTCTCTCCCACCATCACGACGCTGCGATGCACGACCGATGGCACGGGGAACATTCTCGGAAACGTCACGTCCGCCGGTCGGATCGGCTGGATCACCGCAGAGAACGGCAACGTCGGCCTCGATTCGGCCAACAGGGTCACCATCCAGTGTGAGTACAGCGACGGGTGGATCCAGGGCGAGAATGTGTACGCAGACATCTCCGCAGCGACCAACATCGCCCGGGTCAAGGCTACCGCCGGCGAGTTCGTGGGGAGCCTCTCGGCGCAGAACATCTACATCAGCGGCACGCATGGCATCGTGAGCGCCGTCACGGGGATCAACGCGACGATCGACTTGGCCGACGATCTTCTGGAGTACCTGAAGGTCACAAGCGGCGACTTCGAGGCGACAAGCTCACTTTCCTGCGATTCGATCGACGAAGACGGGCTGATCAACTTCAGCGGCGACTTCGCCGGGGATGCGATCGTCCGCGAATCGATCGAGCCCGGAAATGCCAATACACAGGTCACCGTCGGGGGCACCCTCAGCGGCTCCATCACGGTCGGCGACAACCTGAACGAGGACATCGCGATCTCGGACGGCGCCGGCCTCACCGGCCAGATCATCATCAACTCGAACAACGACTCCGGGGTGTGGGAGGAGGACGCCACGGTCACCGTCGGATCCACCACGCTCACGTGGAACGAGGACGACGAGTACCCCGAGACCGCGGCCTCCCTCGGCGGCGGCGCGGTCGGCCTCGTTCCTTTCTCCACCCACCGCGAGTCGTGCTCGCCCGTCTACGGCGCCGACCGGGAACTCCCGCCTCCATCACGCTCCAGTTCTACGGGCCTGTCATCCAGGACTCGGTCGGCTCCGACATGCCGGTCAAGGTCTACCGCGGCGACTATCACTCCGGGGCCAACGAGGTCGACGTCACGAGCGACTACACCGTCGAGATGTGGCCCGGCGGGGACCATCGCAAGGTCAAGATCAAGCCTGGGACGGCCCAGTTCAGACCCCAGTACCGCTACCGGCTCGTGCCCATCACCTCCAGCCCGGGGACGGGCGAGACCATCCTGCTCTGCGACGACCTCCTCACCGCGAGCGATGTGCCGGTGAAGGGTCGCGACTACTACGTCGATGTAAAGGTCGTCATGTCCATGCTGGACCTCAGCGACAACGGATGGGTCGATGAGCCCGACGCGGCCCTCTGGATCAATGACCCCGAGGACCTCAACAGCGATTCGAGCGCCGATTCCCGGGACCTCCAGCTCATCGTGGACAATCTCGGCCAACCGGCTGACTAGATCGCCCGCATCACACTCACCGCCGCGAACAGCCCCACCACCCCCTCCCGCGGGAGCACCCGCGCCGGGTACGCCGGGTTCAGCGGCTGGAGGCGGATCAGCTCCTCGCCGGCCGGGCCGCTCTCGAAGAACACCCGCTTGAACGTCGTCTCGTCGTCGGGCCACATCCGCGCGAAGCAGTCCGAACCGTTCTTGACATCCCGCGCGGGCGAGAAGATCACGATGTCGCCCTCGACATACTGCGGCGTCATCGAGTCACCGACCACGCGGGCCGCGAAGGCGTCGGGGACGTATATTCCGCCCGGGACGCACGGAAGCGCCCACGTACGAATAAGGAGGTCAAGCATGGGACACTCGCCGAGTTCGACCCGCACCCTCGCCGCGGCGATTACCGCCTGGGGCCTTTGCTTCCCGATCACCGCGGCCCGCGCCCAAGACTACGGCCTTGACTGGGTGACCGTCGGCGACCCGGGAAACCCCCCCTATATGGGCGACAGCCCCTACGGACCCCCATACGCCTATGGGCGCGGGGAGGTCGATTACGAGTACCGCGTCGGCCGGACCGAGGTCACCACCGGGCAGTGGATGGAGTTCGTGAACACCTTCTCCACGCAGTCGGACGACCTCGCCGATTTCGCCAGCCCACGCCACTGGGGAGCGACGATCGATTGGAGCTACGACGGCCCGGGCCGGCGGTATGAGCTGCGCGACGACGTGGAGTCGCCGGGGCTGCTCCCGGTCGGGGGCATCAGTTGGCGCGAGGCCGGGATGTTCTGCAACTGGCTGCACAACGGCAAGTCCTCCGACCTGACTGCTCTGAGCTCCGGCGCGTACGACACCTCGACGTGGGGCGACGACGGCCAGCACTTCACCGACGACCCGACGCACTTGCCGGGAGCGAAGTTCTGGATCCCCACGCTCGACGAGGCGCTCAAGGCCATGAACTACGACCCCGACCGCTACGGCGCCGGCCAGGGCGGCTGGTGGCTCTACCCGAACATGTCGGACGACCCGCCGATCCCCGGTCTGCCCGGCGAGGGAACCACCACCGCGGGGCTGGACCCCTTCAAGGTCGCCGTGTGGGACGTTCCCCTGGGGGCATATGCCGATCAGGTGTCACCCTGGGGCCTGCTGGACACGACGGGAGGCGCTCGCGAGTGGACCGAAGGGATCGTCCCGCCGGGAGAGCAATACAATCGCGCGATTGTTGGTGCTGGCGCGGGCGATTTTAACTACATCATTGACGACCACGTGTCGGTCGTGCAGGGTTTGGACCCCGGGGCGAGCACCACCGACGAGGGATTGCGTATCGCGTCTGCTGTGCCGACGCCCGGCACCACACCGCTAGTCTTCGGAGTGTCGATCATGTTCTTCCGCAGGAGGAGGTAACCCATGCATACCCGCGTCATGCGTTCTATCGTCGTCCTCTGCGCGTGTTCCGCCGCATCCTCCGCGATGGCTCAGGATTGGGTGCACGTCGAGGTCATCCGGCAGGACGGGGGCTGTGCGCCCTGCTGCTCGGGAACGGAACTGAGCATCGACTTGGATCCAGCCGAGGATCACACGTTCGCACTCTCGAGCTGTGCGCGTCGCGTCAACATCACCACCAGCTCGTCAACCGTGGACATCGGCCGCTTCACGTTCACGGGCGGGCCCGGCGCCTTCCCGCTGGACATCGTGCTCGGTACCGGCGCTCTGAACCAGTCGGACTCGCCCACCACGGCGGTTGGCGATGACTGGGAAGGGTTCGACGCCACGGACATCGACGATGCCCGCTTTGCCGGACGCATTGGGGGGAGTCTGACCGGATCCATCCTTGTCCCGGAGATGTTCCGCTTCGATGTGGACGGCGCGGTCCAGGCACCGATCCACGCGGGCTACTCCGGCAACGGCGGCGGCTTTGTCGTCGAGGCGGGCGCGATCACGAGCAGCGGATGGATCATGGTGGACTCCGGCAACCTGAAGCGGGTCAGAACCGACGCCGGCGGAATCTACGCCTCCATCACCGCGTCGGCGGGAAGTATCTCCGAGGGTGTGTTCGCGAGCACCGATATCGGAACCACCACTTCTCCGATCTCGATCACCGCGGCCAACTTCATCGACACGGTGCAGGGCGACAACATCTACGCCGACATCGAGGTGGCGAGCGGAGATGTCGCGCTCATCGATGCGTCCGATGGCATCTTCGAGGGCAGCGTTGACGCCGTGAACATCAGCCGACAGTATCACAACGACTACGGAACGGAAGGGTTCTTCGTGTATGGAGATGTCGATATCCAGTTGACCCTCTCGAACAGCATCCGGGACCACTTCGTCGTCACGGGTGGCGACTTCGCATCCTCCTCCCAGATCCATGTGAAGCACCTCGCCGACGCCGCCGAGCTCAAGATCAAGAAGGACGGGAGCGGCGTCGGCGGCAGCCTGCTCGGCGACATGTACTTCTCCGGCGTGCTCGGCGCGCAGAGCCTCATCGAGATCGACCGCTCCCTCGCCGGCACCCTGTCTTTCGATGGCGACGGCACCAACTCGCTCAAGGACGACATCTCCATTCTCGGTGATCTCGGCGCCGGCGAGGGGCTCACCGGCCAGGTCATCCTCAACGCCGACGCGACCGCCGACGAGGCGTGGGGGCCAGGCCTTGTCAAGTTCGGCGCCGACAACGATCCAAGCCAGTTCTCGCTCTTGCCCGTCCCCTACTACGACAACAAGTCCTCGACCGTCGGAGGCGGCGCGGTCGGTCTCGTGCCCTACTACTGCCACTACAAGGACTGCGCGCCAGTCGGAACCAAGGTCAACGAGGCCGCCGACGGCCTGGACGGGCTCGGCGCGTGCCAGCAGGGCTTCCACGCCCTCCGCAAGGGCTCGATGGGCAACCCCGTGGACGGGCCCACGATCCGCCACTACGGGCCCATCGGCCAGGCCGGGACCGGCAAGCCGTTCACCGTGAAGGAGAAGGCGATCACCGACACCACCTGCAACTGGACGGACGTCACTTCGGGCTTCACGCACACGCTCCATCCCGGCGGGGACGAGCGCGCGATCAAGATCAGCGGCCCCTTCATGCCGGGCTACGACTACCTCATCGAGCCGAAGGTGGACAGCGGCGGCTCCGACTACCTCTACTGCGCCGGCCTGACCACGACCACTGTCGGCCTGCACGACGACGACTTCCGCCTCCGCGTCTATGTCCTCCAGGATCTCACGCTCAGCGGGGATCTCGCCGCCGACGACATCGACGCCTGGATCGACGACCCGGTGGACACCACGCTCGACGGCATCGTGGACAACGCCGACCTCGTCGACGTCATCGAGGCCGTGGCCGACTCCGGCGGCGGATGAGGCGTCACGCGGCGGGGGCGGGCATCCCCTATCCTGCCCCCATGGCCAAGCGAGCGGCTCCCGGCGCAAACCCCCTCACGCTCTCGCCCGACCCGGCGTGGCGGGTCGTGGTGCTGCACGGGAAGGACGCCTTCCTGCGCCTGGACGTGACGGCTCGGATCCGGCAGGCTCTGGCGGCTGAGCACGGCGAGGTGGACGTGATCGCCTTCGACGGGCAATCGGCGCAGGTGGCGGACGTGCTGGATGAGTGCCGCAGCTTCGGGCTGATGCAGCAGCACAAGCTCATCGTGGTGGACAACGCGGACCAGCTGGTCAAGGAAGACGCGCGACCCCTCATGGAGCGCTACGCCGACAAGCCCTGCGACGACGCCACGCTCCTCCTCCGCGCCGAGCGCTGGAACCCGGGGAATCTCGACAAGCGCATCGCCGAGGTCGGGACCATCTGCAAGTGCGACGGGATCGGCTCGCACGAGGCCGTCCGCTGGATCACCGACCAGTGCAAGCCCCGACACGGGGCCGCCATCGACAAGCCGGCCGCCGAACTCCTCGTCGCCCGGCTCGGACCCGACCTCGGACGCATCGACAGCGAACTCGGCAAGCTCGCAGTCGGCGCCGGCGACCGCATCACCTCCGAACTCGTCGTCGAACTCGTCGGTGTCACCCGGCAGGAAGACCCCTGGACCATCCAGGCCGTCCTCCTCTCCGGCGATCCGACCGCCATCGTCCGCCAACTCCGGCTCGTCCTCGAGAACGCCCCCCGAGACGCCCACATCCCCGTCATCTTCGCCTATTCCGACCTCGCCAAGAAGCTCCACGGCATGGCCGTCGCCACGGAGCAACGCATGAACCCCCAGGCCGCGGCCGGCAAGCTCCGACTCTGGGGGCCCGCCAAGGACGCCATCCTCCCCCTCGCCCGACGCCTCCGCACCCGCGCCACCCGCACCCTCCTCCGCGAGTGCGTCGAGGCCGACCAAGGCCTCAAGTCTGGCCTGGGGGAGCCATCCCGCGTCCTCGAGCGGCTCGGACTCCGTTTTGCAAGCCTCGCCCGATGAACCGGCCGATACTCCCCCCGGGACCGGCACGCGCGGAGCGCCCGCCGGCAATCGCTTCACCAGGGCTGACGCAGGAGGCGCGCCGGTGCATCAGGCCAGATCCATCACATCCCCCGCGGCTGCCTGCGCCGCCATCCTCCTCGCCGCCATCCTCCCCACGGGGTGTGGAGCCCACAGAAGCGCCCGCCCCGACGACAAGGGGGTCAACCTCGGACTCGCCCAGATGGTTGGCGACCCCGAACAGCCCGAGGAACCCGTCAGCCACGCTGAGGGAGACCTCGAAGCCCTCGTCGCCCAACAAGCCGCCGCCCTCGACGCCGCGTTCAACGGCGACCCCGAAGAAACACCCACCCCCGCCGCCGACCCCGACGCGCCGGATGTGTCGCTCGAGGGACTCGTCGCCCCCCCCCCCGCCGATCCCGGCCCCACCATCGCCGCCCAGGATGCAGCCCCACCACCCCCCCCCGACCCCGCCGCACGCGTCGAAGAACTCTCGACACAGCTCAACCAGGCCCTGGGCCAGGAACTCGAGTCCACCTCCGAGCCCTTCCGCACCGCCGTGGCGATGATCGCCCTGGCGGCAGCCCAGGGCCACGATCCCCACGAAGCCATCGCCCCCGGCACCGCGGTTGCCGCGAAGTTGAGTCCCGCAGAACTCAAGTCTGCGCAAGGAGTTGCGCAGTTGCTCGGCACGCTGCTCTCCCCCGGAGATGGGACCGAAGCCGACCGGGCCAAGGTCCTCGGCCAACTCGCCGCCAAGATCTCCCAGGGCCTCGGCCTCACCCTCCCCAAAGCGGTGCTCTGCACCCGTGTCCGGGGCTTCGGAAAGTACGAAGCCTTCGACAAGACCGACTTCCTCGCCGGCCGCGGCATCCGAGCCCTCGTCTATGTCGAAGTCGATGGGTTCGAGCACCGCGCCATGGACAACAGCCGCCTCGGCGGCCTCGAAACGGAGGATCAGTGGTCGGTCGAGCTCTCCGAAGCCCTGGAGCTGCGCCACGAGGGCGACGGCATGCTCGCCTGGCGCCGCCCGGCCGAGAAAGTCGTCGAAACCTCCCGCAACAAGCAGCGGGACTTCTACCTGCTCGCCGACGTCCAGCTCCCCTCCACCCTCACCATCGGGGCCTACCAGCTCAAGGTGGTCGTGAAGGACGAGGTCTCCGGCTCTATTGCAGAGAAAACGATCCCCATTGGCATCGTCGCCGATCCCACCCTGGCCTGGCAGCCCAAGTAAAAACACCGTACTGCCAAACCGGCACGGAGGGCGATCGGCCCGACTGCCGCAGACAGACGGGCCGGAGTTTTCCTTGGCCTGGATCGCCCCTGAGGCTCGAGAAATGCCGATCGGGCAAGAAGGGGCAACTGGCACGGGGATCGCAGCCGATGAAGCCAGCAGACCGGGCGCGCAATCGGCGCGGGCGGTGAAAGGTCGGCTTCGACCAAACGCGACGGAACAGACAACCGTCCGGGGAGGTCGAGTCGTAAAGGATGGTGCGGGGCCGGACCAACCGGCCCCGAAGGAGTGAGCCATGTTCGAGCGCTTTACCGACCGAGCCCGCAAGGTGATGGCCCTGGCCAACCAGGAGGCGCAGCGGTTCAACCACGAGTACATCGGGACCGAGCACATCCTCCTCGGCCTCGTCAAGGAGGGATCAGGCGTCGGCGCCAATGTCCTCAAGAACCTCGACGTCGACCTCCGCAAGGTCCGACTCGAAGTCGAGAAGCTCGTGAAGGCCGGGCCCGAGATGGTGACCATGGGCAAGCTGCCCCAGACCCCACGGGCCAAGAAGGTCATCGAGTACGCCATCGAAGAGGCCCGCAACCTCAACCACAACTACGTCGGCACCGAGCACCTGCTGCTCGGCCTGCTGCGCGAGCACGACGGCGTCGCCGCCCAGGTCCTCATGAACCTCGGCCTCAAGCTCGAAGAGGTCCGCGAGGAGGTGCTGAACCTCCTCGGCGCCGGCACCGACTCCGAGAGCGCCGAATCGGCGATCTCCGGCGGGCAGACCGCCGGCCCCGAGGGCCGCGGCGGGAAGAAGCGCAGCCAGACCCCCGCGCTCGACAGCTTCGGCCGCGACCTGACCGAGCTGGCCCGCGAGGGCGAGCTCGACCCCGTCATCGGGCGTGAACGCGAGATCGAACGCGTCGTGCAGGTCCTCTGCCGGCGCACCAAGAACAACCCCGTCCTCCTCGGAGAGGCCGGTGTGGGCAAGACCGCCATCGTCGAGGGCCTCGCCCAGCAGATCATCGCCGGTGAGGTCCCCGAGATCCTCCACGAGCGACGCCTCGTCGTGCTCGACCTGGCCATGATGGTCGCCGGCACCAAGTACCGCGGCCAGTTCGAGGAGCGCATCAAGGCCGTCATGAACGAGGTCCGTCGCGCCAAGAACGTCATCCTCTTCATCGACGAGCTCCACACCCTCGTCGGCGCCGGCGGCGCGGAGGGCGCGATCGACGCCTCCAACGTCCTCAAGCCCGCGCTCGCCCGCGGCGAGATCCAGTGCATCGGCGCCACCACCTTCGACGAGTACCGCAAGTACATCGAGAAGGACGCCGCCCTCGCCCGCCGCTTCCAGGCCATCCCCGTGGACCCGCCCGGCAACGACCAGACCATCGAGATCCTCAAGGGTCTCCGCGAGCGCTACGAGGCCCACCACCGCGTGCAGATCACCGACGGCGCCATCAAGGCCGCGGTCGAACTCTCCGGCCGCTACATCACCGGCCGCGTCCAGCCCGACAAGTCGATCGATGTCATCGACGAGGCCGGCGCCCGCGTCCGGATCAAGAGCATGACCAAGCCGCCGAACCTCGCCGATGTCGAGGGCGATATCGAACGCCTCTCGATCGAGAAGGACGAGGCCGTCAAGGCCGCCGACTACGAGCGCGCCGCCGAGCTCCGCGACAAGGCCGAGCAGCTCCGCAAGAAGAAGGAAGAGATGCAGAAGGAGTGGCGCGCCAAGTCCATGGAAGTCGACGGCATCGTCGACGAGGACGTGGTCGCCGAGGTGGTCAGCAAGATGACCGGCGTGCCCCTCCAGCGGCTCGAGAAGGAAGAAGCCGCCCGCCTGCTCGAGCTCGAGAAGGAGCTCCACAAGAAGGTCATCAGCCAGCAGGAGGCCATCCACGCGATCAGCAAGGCCATCCGCCGCGCCCGCGCCGGGCTCAAGGACCCCAAGCGACCCATGGGCTCCTTCATCTTCGTCGGCCCCTCCGGCGTCGGCAAGACCCTGCTCAGCAAGGCCCTCGCCGAGTTCATGTTCGGTGACGAGGAGGCCCTCGTCCACCTCGACATGAGCGAGTACATGGAGAAGCACAACGTCAGCCGACTCGTCGGCGCGCCCCCGGCTACGTCGGTTACGAGGAGGGCGGCCAGCTCACCGAGCGCATCCGCCGCCGTCCCTACAGCGTCGTGCTCCTCGACGAGGTCGAGAAGGCACACCCCGACGTCTTCAACATGCTCCTCCAGATCATGGAGGAGGGCCGACTCACCGACTCCTTCGGTCGCCACGTCGACTTCCGCAACACCGTGCTCATCATGACCAGCAACATCGGCGCCGACCTCATCAAGGGCGGCGGCGGCGGGTTCGGCTTCCAGAAGCGCTCCGCCGAGGTCAGCTACGAGAACATCAAGAGCGTGCTGATGAAGGAGATCGAGCGGTTCTTCCGCCCCGAGTTCATCAACCGCCTCGACGACATCATCGTCTTCCACCCCCTCACCCGGGACGACCTCGTCGTCATCGTGGAGTACGAGGTGGCCAAGGTCTTCAAGCGCCTCAAGGAGCAGTCCATCGAGCTGGTCCTCGACCAGCCCGCCAAGGACTTCCTGATCGAGAAGGGATACAACCCCGACTTCGGCGCCCGGCCACTCCGCCGCGCCATCGGCAACTACATCGAGGACCCGCTCAGCGAGATGCTCCTCTCCGGCGACCTCCACGGACGCCACCGCGTGCTTGTCTCCCGCGTCGAGGGTGAGGACAAGCTCCACTTCGAGGGCGAACTGACCCCTCCCGCCGACACCGAGAAGTCCAAGACCGAGGCCCAGACCCAGAGCACCTGAGCCCGCCGCGAAATCGCGACCGTCCTCCCGCGCCCGCGCCGGCCTCCCGGCGCGGGCGCTTTGCTTGGAGCCGCACCGCTCGCGCCGTACACTGCAATCCAGATCGCCGGGGACCGACATGCGACGAACGCCCAACCTCCTCGCCGGACTCACTGCGCTCTCGGCGCTCGCCGCCTTGATCTGGCTGCAATCCTCGCGGGGCAGCCGGGCCGCCAAGCCCCCTCCCCCAGTCGCCGCGCATCCGCCCACGACCGCGCCGCCCTCACCGGGCGCCGAGCGCACCAAGACCGCCCTCGAACGCGCCACAGCCCGATACGACACCGATGGCGACGGACGACTCAGCGCCGACGAATGGACCGCCCGACACGCGGCCCTCGTCCAGCAAGCCGCCGACAACCTCTTCCTCCTCCACTACGATCTCGACCACAGCGCCCGCGTCGACCCCGCGGAGGTCAACACCTTTCTCGACTGGTACCGCGCCGGCAGCCTCCGCGCCGATGTCAACGGCGATGCCCTCGTCAACGCCCTGGACCTCCAGGCCATGATGGAGGCGTACCAACGCCAACCCCGATAGCCCCCGACACCACTCCGCCCCAAATCCGAGCGCCAATCCCACAATCCGCCGGCGCCAACCTCCAATCATCCTGTAAGCTGGGTTCGGGTTTCACCCCAGGGAGGTTCCTCATGCGCTGGATCGCGGCCATTCTCGGCGTTGTCATCGTCGCCGTCATCATCGTGGTCGCCACCCGGAGCGGCGGCTCCAACGCCACCTCCGGCATGGAGCCCACCGGCAACGAATCCGCCGCCCAATCCCGCGCCCCCGGCTTCGGCCCCGCCGACGCACCCACCGAGGCCGAACGCCAGGCCCTCGCCCGCCTCAGGGCCGAACTCTCCCACGCCGCCCCAGTGGCATTCCGATCCGACGAGCAACGCCTCGAAGAGGCCCGCGCCTGGGTGGCCGCCAACCGACCCGCCGACCGCCCCTACAACGAGCTCGAAGCCCGGATCCTCGCCCTCATGGACGTGCTCGCCGACGGTGACAAGCGCTCCGCCGAGTGGACCATGAATATGTCCCAGGTCGAGGTCGAGATGATCCGCGCCCTCGACGCCGACCACGACGGCCAGGTCTCCGACGCCGAGGTCCAGCAGTTCATCGACGACAACGTCACCGCGCTCTTCAACCCCATGGAGCATCCCTACCTCAAGGAGAAGTTCGACACCAACGGGGACGGCGTCGTCAGCCCCGACGAGATGACCGGCTTCGCCTCCGCCGTGACCGACGGCGCCCTCGCCGGCGCCATCGAGCGGGGCAAGCTCGAGGCGTGGGACACCGACAAGAGCGGCACGCTCAGCGCCGACGAGCGTGCGGCCGGCGAGGAGGCGGTCTCCAAGCAGGTTGACGACATGCTCGCCCAGTTCATGCCCGACTCGGCCAAGAACACCCTCCAACCCAAGTCCGACGCGGAGCTCGCCACCCTCGACGAGCAGGGCCGGCAGCAATACGAGGCCGGGCGCGCCCAGCTCGACGCCGCCAGAAACATGATCGCCTCCCAGCTCGCGGCGAAAGACCTGCTCGAGGCCATGCGCCTCGATAATCTCCAGGCCCCCGACCCCGCGGAATACATGAAGAGCATGCCCGCCCCGCCCGATCCCACATCGTTCGATTCCGATGGCGACGGCGCCATGAGCGAGGCCGAGAGCACCGCGCAGATGCAGGCCATGGCGGACTACCAGAAGGCGATCCAGCGATGGGGCGCCGAGCAGGCCGCCTACCGCCTCAAGGCCCAGTTCGACAACGCCACCTCCCAGAACGACTCCGACGGCGACGGCCGACTGAGCGATGCCGAATGGGACGGGCGGATCAACGAGCTCCTCGACGAGCGGGAGCAGCGCCTCTTCCTCCGCTCCTACGACCTCGACCAGAGCGGTCGGGTCGACGCCAGCGAGCTCACCGCCTACCTCGACTGGTACCGCAACGGCAGCCTCCGCGCCGACGTCAACTACGACGGCACCATCGACGCCCGCGACCTCTCCGAGATGGCCACGCGGTTCCAGCAGCAGCTCCGCTAGCTTCCGGCAGGGCCCCCGCCACCCCGGGCCCGCCCCCCCGCCGCCCGAGCACCCCCGCCGCTGGCTCGAACCCCCGCCCCGCCACACCGGTACAAGGGACGTCGCCACGTACCCGGCCAACCCCGGCCGCCCGCGGGGCCTTCCCCTAAGATGGACCCGCTATGCCCGTCCTCCTCCGATGGCTCCTCAGGCTCGGCCCGATCAACCCGATCGCGGTGCGCCTCGTCCAGAACGGCTCCCGGCGCACGCGCCACATGTATGTCCGCAGCGCCTACCTCGCCGTCCTCATCATCGTCCTGCTCTGGAGCCTCCTCATCAACGGCGGAGCCGCCACCCTCAACTACCGCGACCTCGCCAAGGCCGGCGCCACCAGCTTCATCTATATCGCCTACCTCCAGATCGGCCTCATCTGCGTCCTCGCCCCCGTCTTCATGGCCGGAGCCATCGCCCAGGAAGCCAGCCCACGCACCTGGGAAGTCCTCCTCACCACGCCCCTCGGAGCCGCCGAGATCGTCCTCGGCAACCTCTTCGGCCGGCTCTTCTTCATCCTCGCCCTGCTCCTCGCCAGCCTCCCCCTCTTCGCCCTCGTCCAGTACTTCGGCGGCGTGCCCGGCCGATCCATCTTCGCCAGCTATCTCATCGCCGGTTGTGCCGCGGTCCTCGTCGGCACCATCGCCATCGCCCTCGCCGTCAGCCGCCTCGCCGGCCGCCGCGCCGTCTTCGCCTTCTACGTCTCCGTCGTCACGTACCTCGCCGTCACCATGGCCATCGACGCCCTGCTCCGCACCCGCAGCGGCAACCCCGGCGTCACCTGGATGACCGTCATCAACCCCTTCCTCTCGCTCCGCGCCCTCCTCAACCCCTCCAACTATCCCCGTGCCGATGAGGCCGGCCCCTGGGCCCTCCAACACCCCGTCACCGCCTGGTGCTACGGCAGCCTCGGCATCAGCCTCTTCCTCATGCTCGCCAGCACACTCACCGTCCGCACCGGCGGCCTCAAGTGGCTCGCCGGCAACCGGGGCGGCATCCCCTGGTACCGCAAGATCTTCGGCCTCGGCGCCAGCGGCGCCGAGTTCCGCCCGCCCCGCTCGGTCTGGAACAACCCCATCGCCTGGCGCGAGGCCGCCGCCCGAAACAGCACCTTCGGACGCATCCTCGCACGCTGGTCCTTCGTCGCACTCGGCGTCGCACTCGGCATCGCCGTCATCCTCGCCTACCACACCGGCGCATTCAACGCCAAAGACTTCCAGCTCGCCCTCGCCTACACCCTCATCGGTGAACTCATCGTCATCGCCCTCGTCGCGATCAATATGTCCGCCACCGCCGTCAGCCGCGAACGGGAAGACGGAACACTCGACCTCCTCCTCACCACGCCCATCACCCCCAAGTCCTACCTCGCCGGCAAGATCCGCGGCCTCGTCGCCTACCTCCTCCCCATGCTCGCCGTCCCACTCGGCACCCTCGCCCTCGCCTCGCTCTACGCCATCACCGGCGGCCTCGGGCGCAGCGACGGCGCCATGGTCAGCATCCCCCAGGGCAGCGGCGGCCCGCCGCTCCAGCTCCCCATCGTCCTGCCCGAAGCCGCCCTCCTCGCCCCCCTCGTCGTGCTCCCCTTCATGACCTTCTGCGTCGTCATCGGCCTGCAGTGGTCGCTCAAGAGCAAGGGGACCATCGCCAGCGTGGTCGGGGCCGTCGGCGTGGTCGGCGTCGTCAGCGGCGTCGTCGGTGCCTGCGCCTACAAGTCCGGCGCCGACGTGCCCGTGCTCGGCTCCGTCCTCGCCGCGCTCAGCCCCGCGACCCTCGTCTACTCCTGCATCCAGCCCGGCGACGCCATGGCCGGCTCGATCGCCAACTCGAGCCTCGGGCAGGCACGCGTCGCCCTCGTCATCGGCTCCGCCGTCGCCGGCGCCGTCTACCTCGCCATCGTCTACGGCATCCAGACCAGCATGGTCAAGAACTTCGACTTCACCGTGCGCAAGCTCGCGGGGATCAAGTGAACAGGTGCGCGGCCCTCGCGACCGTCGCGGCGGTGGTCGCCGCCGGTGCGAGCCGGGAGGGCGAGCCGCACACCGTGCGGGCCGCCGTCTGCCAGGCGCCCTGTATCGACAGTGATATCGAGGGCAATCTCCGGCGGATGGAGCACGCGGTCGAACAGGCCGCGGCGGAGGACATCCAGACCGTCGAGACGCCGATCGGGCGCGTCTCCATGCTGATCTGCGCCGATTCGTTCATCGATGACAACGTGGCGGCCGTGCGTGCCTGCGAGCCCGACCTGGTCGTCGTCCCGTCCGGCTGGGCCGCCGAACCGGGCGACCGGCCGGCTCACGGCGAGAGTCTGCATGCGTGGGTGACATCGGTCGCACGCAGGACACACTGCCCGGTGGTGGGGACCCATCTCGTCGGTGCGGTCTCGGCTGAGCCCTGGAATGGCAAGACTTATGGCGGGCAGAGCGTCGGGGCCGACGGCGAGGGAAGCGTGTTGGGTGTGCTCCGTGATCGTGATCCGGAGGTGCGGGTGTTCGAGCTGACGATCGGCGGGCGTGCCGACGCGCCGGGCTCCTGAAAGCGCGCGATCAGCACCCGGCCTGCCAGAGATTCAGAAACGCGAGCACGTCGCGGGTGTCGATGGCGCCGTCACCATTGATATCCGATCTGGGAGCGTCGGCGTTCCACGCGTTAAGGAAGGCGAGCACATCGCGCACATCGATCAGGCCGTTGGTGTCGAAGTCGGCGTCGCACGCAGGGGCAAAGATGTACATCGCGCCGGCGAAGCGAGCCAAGTCACTGTCGTCTGCGACCCCCGCCACCACGCGCCCATCCGAAACCGCCAGCGCCGAGCCGAAGTGATCGCCATCCTCCACGTCGGATGGGACGAGCATCGCTTCTTCGACCCAGGAGCCCCGAGCCATGCGGAAGACGAACGCGGCGCCCGCGTCGCCGATTTCGGCCTCCGGCTCGCCCACGGCGAGCCTGTCGCCTTCCAGCGCGACCGCCCATCCGAATCCGCTGTCGAGCTCATCGTGCTGCGAGGGCAGCACCTGCTGTGACTCCGACCACACGCCCCCGGCGCGCTCGAACGCGTAGACCGCCCCCACGTCGCCCCCCCCGGGCGCGCCGATCGCCGCCATGTCTCCGTCGATCGCGAGGGCGAAGCCGAAAGTAAGGTATTGCGACGGATCGCCCGCGCTGAACCGCTGCGTCCCGGTCCAGTGACCGGCGTCGCGCTCGAACGCGCAGACGAACCCCGCGTGGCTCGATCCCGAATCACCCGGCGCCCCGACCAGCACCGTGTCGCCGCTGATGCCGACCGACGTCCCGAACCACTCGCCCACGGCGCCCCCGAAGGCGGTGAGCTTGGCGGTCTCCACCCATTGCGACCCGTCGAACTCGAACACGAACGCCGCGCCCGCGTTCTGGCCGCCCTCGTCGTGGTTGTAGGCGCCGACGACGATCGTCCCCCCCTCGATGGCGAGGGCTCGCCCGAAATAGTCGCTATCCCCCCCGACCGAGGGCACGAGCTTGGCCTCCTGGCGCCAGTCGCCGTTCGCATCGCGGCGGAAGACATACGCCGCCCCGCTGTCCGAGGCCATCGGATCGTCGTATGGCGCACCGACAACGGCGACACCGCCGTCGATCGCGACCTTGAGCCCGAACCTGTCCCTCGCGGTCCCGTCCGCGGCGCGGATCTTGGCGGTCTGCGCCCATCCAGCGCCGCTGCGCCGCACGATGTACGCCGAGCCACGCTCCTCGCCCCCGCCGTCGTCACCCCAGGCCCCGACGATGGCGATCTCGCCGCTCAGGTCGATGTCGCACCCAAAATAGTCCAACTCCGCGCCGTCGGAGGCATAGACCTTGTCCACCTGAGCCCAGCCCTGGGCGAGGGCGTGCGAGGCGGGAAGGCACGCGGCGGCCGCGAGGCCGCAGACGATGATTCTGCGTGGTTGCGCCATGAGAGACTCCTCTCCCCTTTCGAGCGTCTGTCGCGGAGCGGCCCGCTGCCCGATCCAACTCCATTATGAACCGCGCCGAGCCCCGATCAAGGCTCATGCGGCAGATGGGGGCGGCTTACAATGATCCTCATCGAAACCGGCGGCCGCGACGGGGCGAGGACCGCCCCGCATGGGCTGGACGCGGGTCGGAGCCAGCGATGCCAACCGTCACGGAAAACCTGAGCTACTGGACCAATTACGACTGGAAGGACCGCGGGCGCGAGTGGGGCGCCGGGTACGGCGGGATCGAGAAGGCCTGGGAGCACGCGATCCTCCCCCGGATCGGGCGGCTTCTGCCGACCGGACACGTCCTCGAGCTCGCGCCCGGCTACGGCGCGTGGACCGACCTGCTCCGGCCGCTGGCCAGGCGCATGACCCTCGTGGATCTCACGCCGAACTGCATCGAGCACTGCCGCGAGCGGTTCGGGCGCAGGGGCATGGCCTACCACGTCAACGACGGGAAATCGCTGGCGATGATCGAGGACGGATCGGTGGACCTGGTGTTCAGCGTGCACTCGCTGGTACACGCCGATCACGACGTCATGCGGGCGTACGTCCTGCAGCTCGGGAAGAAGATGAAGCCGGGGGCATTCGGGTTCCTGCACCACTCGAACCTGGGGGAGTACGCGGCCGAGGTGGACACGTGGGAGCGTCGCGACCAGCACTGGCGTGCCCGGGACATGACCGGCGAGAAGCTCCGCGCCGACTGCCGCGAGGCGGGCCTGGTCTGCACCTACCAGGAGATCATCCCCTGGGGCGGCAAGAACGACCGCTTCATCGACGCCTACTCGCTGATCGCCAAGCCCAGACCGGGGCAGGTGCTCGAGGAGCGGGTGGAGCGGAACGCGGACTACTGGTCGCACATCTGGGCGCGCATACGGATCGCAGAGAGATACGCGCCGTCGGAGCCGCGAGGGTAACCTCGCGGAAGGGGCGTCCGGAGGCCACGCGTCGTGAGCCACCGGCTCATCCGAGCCGCGAGGGTAACCTCGCGGAAGGGGCGTCCGGAGGCCACGCGTCGTGAGGCACCGGCTCGTCCGAGCCGCGAGGGTAACAGGATCGTCCGAGCCGCGAGGGTAACCTCGCGGAAGGGGCGTCCGCAGGCCACGCGTCGTGGGATCTGTCCGTGGATTGGACGGCGGCGCGAGGTTGGAACGGCCCTCCGCGTGCTCACGCACGCGGCTCGGATTGTCTGACCCGCGAGGGTAACCTCGCGGAGGGGGCGGCCGGAGGCGCCGGTACGCCATCGCGCAGCACGCACCGCTACGCGAGCTTAGCCTCGGTCGCACGAGCCTCGCCCCGCACATCGAGATTCAGCACCCCGCGGCTATGGCCGCCTGAGCACCACGGCCCACTGAAAGCTATGCGCATTCGGCGTGATGCTGAGAATCTCGAATGCGTTCTGGCATTTCGTCTTGAAAGCATCGAGGTCGTACACCGCATGACACCCCGGCCCGTTCTGGACAACGGCCGTCACGAAGTCGCTCTGCAGCTGTTCCGGCGTGAAACGATCCCGCATCGCGCGGGAAAACCCCAACTGCGGCCGGTCTCGCAAGTAGTCCCACATGGACTGCTTGGTCACCACGCTCAGATACAGCCGTCCGCCGGGCCGCAAGACCCTTGCCAATTCCAGCAGCCAGCCATCGCAGTTCTCACCCATGTGGCTGAACACGGAGATGCAGTACACCACGTCGAAGTAGCCGTCCGGGAAGGGGAGAGATGGAAGACTCGAGTTCAGCGCAAAGCGGAAGGGTGGCATCAGATGACGGAGACACCAATCGACGTGAGGACCGCTGACGTCGACCCCCCACACTTCGCCCCCCCCACCGTGCGGAAGCGGTTGCCGAGGATCCTCCGCGATGTCTCGGAAGTGACGGAGCACGAAGCCCGCGGCGCAACCGAAATCAAGGATCTTCTCACCTGGGCGGGGCTCGCCCCCCGACGCCGCGAGGATCCTCCGGATCGTCCGATTGTTGTTGAGCCCGATCTGCATCATCTGTTCGGTATCGTCGGTATAGCCGTGCCAAAGGTGCTTCGGGGGGATGGGAAGGCCATCCGACCATCGCTGTCCGTCCGCGTCGACCCTCATGCGCATGTATCCCCAGAGGCCACCTGGACCGCGCACATACCGCGGAATCGGCAGATGCGTCGCCGACACAGCCAGCCGCTCATTCAATCGATTCGGCTGCGCCATGCCGGCGTACTCCCCAAAGTACGCCTCCAGGAATCTCATCGCGTAGGGCCGCAGCAGGCCCTTGAGACGCCGCCGCACCGGAGACGGAACGCCGCGAAGCAACAAAGGCCGTTTCACCATGACCGTTCTCCGAAAAATGCCGCTGGATTTGCCCCCGGTCCCCACCGGTCCGCGCGCGTGGTTGCCAGCCCGCGGAGTCGTCGTATCCTAGAACTGCTTCCGAAGCCGTGCGCTCTGGATCCCCAGCTGTCCCCGATACTTCGCCACCGTCCGGCGCGCGATCTCGATCCCCCGCTCCTTGAGCTTCTCGGCGAGGGCGTCGTCGCTCAGCGGGTTGGCCTTGTCCTCTTGGCCGATCACGTCCTGCAGCGCCGCCTTGATCGCGTCCCACGAGATTTCCTCGCCGCTCGCCGTCTCGGTGCCGCCGGTGAAGAACCGGCGCAGCGGCACGATCCCCCGGGGCGTCTGCAAGTGCTTGTCCGCCACAGCGCGGCTCACCGTCGCCACGTGGATGCCCAACTGCTCCCCCACCTGGGTCATCGGGAGCGGCTTGATCGCCTGCGGGCCGTAGTCGAAGAACTCGCGCTGCGCATCCACCACCACGTTGAGCACCCGCTGCAGCGTCCGGCGCCGCTGCTCGACCGCCTCGATCAGCCACTGCGCATTGCCGATGTTCGTCTTCAGGAAGTCCCGGTCCTTCTTCGGCACGTCCCGGTCCCGGATCATCTCCGCGTACTCGCGGCTGATCCGCAGGTTCGGCATCCGCGTGTCGTTGAGAAACGCGATGTACCGGTCGTGCTCCTCGTCATATTCCACGATCGCGTCGGGGATGATCACCTCCGCCGACTCGTTCACCAGGCGACGGGCCGGCGCGAGGCTCAGCCGGCGCAGCATCTCCAGCCCCGCCTTGATCTCCTCGAGCGTCACGTGCTCCTGCTCGGCAATCCTCGGAAGCCGGTTCTGCATGAGGTCGTCGAGGTGGTCGGCCACCAGGGTCCTCGCCATCCGCAGCGTCCGCACCCGGTCCTCGTCGCTGTCCCATTCATCCCGGTCCTCCAGCGCATCGAGCTGGAGAAGCAGGCACTCCCTCGCGTCCCGCGCCGCTACACCCGGGGGCTCCAAGAAGAGCTGCACCGCCGTGAGCGCCCGCTCCATCGTCTCGATGCCCGGGTGCGAGCCGTCCGGACCGGGGGGCGATTTCTCGAGCACCGTCTCCAAAGGCGTCCGCAGATACCCGTCCCCATCCAGGAACGCAATGATCATCTCCCCCGGACGACGGAGCGATTCCTCCACATCCACCAACCCCCACTGCCCGCGGAGCTGCTCACCCAGCGAGGCCTCCCGCGCCGGGGCCGCCGCCATCGCGTCCATCTTCCCGTCACGCTCGCCGTCCTGCCGCGCCCGGGACGGCGAATACTCCGGCTCAAACCGGTCGCGCCCGTCGAGCATCGCCCCCGACTCGTTGGTGTTCTCCGCGGCGTCCGGATTCGATTCCTCGAATGCCTCCAGACGCCGGAAGTCGTCAGCGTTTTCCTCGCTCCCCGGCTCCTCCAGCCGCTCCCGTGCTTCGGGATCGGGCACAACCTCCACGATCTCCAGCGTCGGGTTACTCGCCAGCTCCTGCTCGATCCGTTCCTCCAGCTCGGTGAGCGGCATCTGCAGGATCTCCATCGACTGGATGACCCTGGGCGCCAGCTTCATCTGCTGGCCGAGACGCATGTGCTGGGAAGTTTCGAACCTCATCGCACGCTCAACTCATCTCCCGCCTGCCCTCGATCGCATCGGCGAGGACCGCCTTCGAGACGTACTCGAGCTGCGCACCTGTGGGCAGGCCCCGGGCCAGCCGGCTCACCGAGATCCCGCGCCTGCGGATCTCCTCCGCCAGATAGAGCGACGTCCCGTCGCCCTCCAGCGTCGGGTTCAGACCGAGGATCACCTCCGCCACCTTCACACCCCCGGGGTTCTTCGCCGGGTTGTCCAGGCGCCGGAGCAACTCCGACACCGTCAGTTCGCCCGGCCCGATCCCGTCGAGCGGGCTCAGGCGGCCCATGAGCACGTGGTAGAGCCCCTTGTACATCCCCGTCTGCTCGAGCGCGATCAGGTCCTTGGGCTGCTCAACCACCAGCACCCGCGACCGATCGCGCCCCTCGTCGAGACACACGGCGCACGTCTGCGCGTCGGTCAGGTTCGAGCACACCGAGCAGTGCCGCACGCCCCGCTTGGTGTCCGCGATCGCCCGCGCCAGCGCCATCGCCCCCGCCTCATCGGACTTGAGGATGTGGAATGCAAGCCTCTCGGCGCTCCGGCGCCCGATCCCGGGCAAACTCGCGAACTCGGTGATCAGACGCTCCACAGGCTCGGGGTAGGCGGCCGGCCGCCCAGGACGCTGTCCCGCCTGTTGGCCCTCCTTCCGACCCCGATTCGCGGCTCCTTCCGCCATACTGCAATTGTAGTGCCAAACCGTCAGCGTGCGGACCGCCGTACCATCCCCCCGATGCCGATTCCCCCCCAGGACGAGGCCCGCCCGACGTCCCAGACCGCCAGGCTCCTGGTGATTGTCGCCCTGGTCGCCCTGGCCATTCTTGCCTTTCGCGATCTGATCCGCCCCAACATCTTCCCCAAGCGGTTCCACGAGGTCGTACCCGGACAGCTCTACCGCTCCGGCAAACTCACCCCGGCCGCGCTCACAAGCGTGGTACGGGCGCACGGCATCAAGACCATCGTCGACCTGGGGGCGTGGCCGGAGGGGTCGCGTGCCGACACCCGCGAGGCCCGCACCGCCGCGGCCCTGGGCGTGGACCGAATCCGCCTCCCCAACGTCGAGGGCGATTCCACCGGGGACGTCAATACCTACGTGCAGGCCCTGAGGATCGTCAACGACCCCACCCGCCGACCCGTGCTGGTGCACTGCGGCGCAGGCACGGAGCGGACCGGTTGCGTCGTGGCCCTCTACCGGATGTTCGAGGAGGGCTGGGGCTTCGACAAGGCGTACGACGAGGCGGTGCGCGCGGGCCACAGTCCCGGCCGCAACCCCAAGCTCCGCCAGACGCTCGAGAACTGGAGCGAGCCGATCCGCGACGCCCTGGTCACCGGCGGCAAGGTCGAGATGCCCGCCCCCGACGCGCCGGGGCGGGGCGGATGAGCGCCCCCGGGCCGCTCGCCCGCGCCACCGGCTGGGTGTGTGCCGGCAGATGGCGACAGGCGGGATTGCTCCTTGCCGTCTGCCTCGCCATCTTCCTCCCGCGTCTCGGCGCGACCGGGTTCTCGATGAGCGAGGGGCACCGGGTGATCCCCGCGTGGGAGATGCTCGACGACGCCCACGCCGGGCGCCCGCACTGGCTGGTCCCGCGCATGTTCGGCACCGCCTATCTCCGCAAGCCCCCGGGCGTGATGTGGGCGATCGCCGCGAGCAGCTCGCTCCTCGGCGAGAACGAGTTCGCCGCCCGCCTGCCCAGCGCACTGGCCGCCACCCTGCTGGCACTCGCCGTCTGGCGCTTCGCCACGCGCTGGTTCGGCTCGCCCTGGGGGCTCGCGGCGGGCCTCGCGCAGGCTCTCTTGCCGGTCACGTGGCCGAGTGCGCGGAGCGCGGAGATCGAGTCGCTGCACCTGCTGACGACCGGGGTCGCGTGCCTGCTGATGTTTGATCTCCTCGCGCGGCCCGGGCAGCGCTTTGCGCAGACATGGGGCCGCGGGCTGCTGCTGACCATTGCCATGATCGGGATGCTGTTCACGAAGGGCCCCGCCGGGGCGCCCTTCCTTGGCGGCGTGATCTTCGGAGCCATGCTGCTGGTGCGGCGTGGGGAGAGGAACGCTGCCCCGCTCACGCTGCTGCTGGCCCTCGGGATCGTGGGCATCATCGGTGCGCTGATCCTGCGGCCTGTCCCGCTTGAAGAGCCGGTCATCCGGCAGGGGTCGAGGACTTTCTGTGGGAGAAGGGCAGGATCGCCGCTGTGCTGACGATGGGCGTGGTCGTGCTCGCCACGATGCTCCCCGCGGCCCTGTCGCTTCTCTTCCCCTGGGGACCGGACGCCCGGCGGGAGCGGACGGCTGCCAAGGCGCAAGGTGGCGAGACACCGGTCCCCGAATCGATCGCCTCGGCGCTGGCGTGGGCGTGTATCGCGTCGCTCGGCATCCTGACCGTCGCGGGCGTGAGCAATCCGCGCTACGGGCTCCCGGCCTGCGCGCTGGTCACACCGCTCGTGGCCTACCTCGCCCGCGGGGCTTCGGGCGCGTTCGTAGGCAAGAGACCGGCGATTGCGCGGGCGATGCTGCTCGGATCGCGCTCCGTCTGGCCGCTCATCCTGCTCGTCGGCGCGGGGCTCTATGTCGGGTACATCGAGCCTCACCGGCGGGCCAGCTCCGGGCGCGAGGCGGGCGTCGCCCTGGCTGCATCCCTCCCGGATGGCGCGGAGGTCTGGGCCGATGAAATGATCGAGGCGCGACCGGAGGTGCTGCTCTACGCCGTGCGCGAGGCCGAAGCGCGGTTGGGCAAGCACGTGCGCGTGCGCTGGTTCAAGCCGGAGTTCATGCCCGATGCGCACCCGCCCGGGCTGCTCCTGCTCCTGCGACAGGACGAGCTGGTTGACGAGGTCGCACGGTACAGCGGAGACGGGCGCTTCGGCGTGCTGTCACCGGTCGCGAGCGGTGAGGTGCATAAGTACAAGTTCATGTTGTGCAAACCATCAGAGCCGCGAGGATAACCTCGCGGATGGGGCGTCCGGAGGCCGCGCGTGGTGGGCACGTCCGTGGATTGACGAATGGGGTCGCGATTGACGCCGCCTTCCGCGTGCTCACGCACGCGGCTCGGATCATCTGAGCCGCGAGGGTAACCTCGCGGAAGGGGCGTCCGGAGGCCACGCGTCGTGGGATCTGTCCGTGGATTGGACCGCGGCGCGAGGTTGGAACGGCCTTCCGCGTGCTCACGCACGCGGCTCGGATCATCTGAGCCGCGAGGGTAACCTCGCGGAGGGGGCGTCCGGAGGCCACGCGTCGTGGGGCACGTCCGTGGATTGACGAATGGGGTCGCGATTGACACCGCCCTCCGCGTGCTCACGCACGCGGCTCGGATCGTCTGAGCCGCGAGGGTAACCTCGCGGATGGGGCGTCCGGAGGCCGCGCGTCGTGGGGCACGTCCGTGGATTGACGAATGGGGTCGCGATTGACACCGCCTTCCGCGTGCTTACGCACGCGGCTCGGATTGGCGGAATGACGCACGCGGCGCTGTCAGGCTCGGCGGAACGCGGCCCGGAGGCAGGGGTTTGGCGGCTCGTCGCCGTCGAGACAATCCACCGGCTCATGGGTCGGGATGAACCCGAGTCGGGCCATACGCTCGACCAGCTCGCCGCGGCAGACCGGGTAGGGAGCGCACTCGCAACTGTCCAGCTCGGAGCGGTGCTCGCAGGCCCGCCCGATCGTCAGCACCATGCCGTGCGGCTTGGCCAGGCAGGAGATCCCGGCGAAGGCGAAGTCTCGGAGATCGGGCCAGAGGGATTGCACGGTGAAGGCCTCGACCACCAGGTCGAACCTGGCGCGAAGCCGGCTGGGGGGGCTGAGCACATCGGCCAGCATGAAACGATCGGCGTGCCCGGGAAAGCGGCGCCGAGCCCAATCGATACAGGTCGGCGAGACATCGAAGCCGCAGGCGTCGAACCCGCGATCGGCCAGTTCGATAACGTCGTCGCCGAGCCCGCACCCCACCACAATCGTCCTCGCGCCGGGGCGGACCAGGCAGGGCGCATCGGTATTGAGCCACTCGACCAACGCGCGGTTGGCGCCCGGGCGGTGCCAGGGCAGGCACGTGGGGTCACCGGAGGCATTCTGGTACAGGTGTTCGTACCGCTCCGCGATCTCTGCCGCGGCCTTTGGGGGCGGCGGGGGGATCAGGAAGGGATCGACATCAATTTTGGGCCAGCGAGTCGGGGTTTGCGTCGCGTCCAGCATGACGGGTCGCCTCCGGCGAGGGAGCCGCGGCCACTCACGCGGTTCAGAGGATTCCATTCGAGCCGGGCACGAGAACCCGACTGCCGCCTGCAACCTCGGATGTTACCGGAACTTCATTGAACGATGCAAGGGAAAATACCGAAGTTAGGATCCGCAAACCCTCAACCAGGACAAATCCTCCCTCGACGCGCAGTCGAGGTCGGCGCGATTCCTGGGTGCACGGGGAGCCTTCAGCAGCCGGCATTCCAGGCGTTCAGGAAGCAGAGGACGTCGCGGGTGTCGATCAGGTTGTTGCCGTCGCAATCGGATGAAGAGTCGAGCGCATTCCAGGCGTTGAGGAAGGCAAGGACGTCGCGGGTATCGACCAGGCCGTCGTGGTTGAAGTCGGCGATGCACGAGGGCGCCGCGCCGGAAGCGACGATCGTGGCGCTCCCGTCGATCGAGGTCGTGACGCCGTTGATGTCTCCGGTGTTGCTGAACGCCTGGGCGCCGGTGAGCGTGACCACGCCGGCGGCGACGGAGACATAGCCGCTGATGGCCGAGTCCACGGTGCCGAAGTCGGCGAGGTTGAAGGTGCCGGAACCGACGAGGGAGCCGAGGATGGGGCCATAGCCCTGGTAGGCGCCGGTGCCCGTGAAAGCCGCCTGAACGGCCGGGAAGTCGAACGCGCCCGAGCCGTCGACCGCGACCGGTCCGGTCGGGATGCCCGGCGTGGCGTAGGCGACGGTGAGATCATTGATCTGGATGTTCACGCCGCCGATGAATCCACCCCAGTCCATGTTGTAGGAGAGGTTGCTGCTCAGCTGGAGGCTGAAGTCGTCGAGCGTGATCGAGCCGGGGATGCCGTAGTCGTCGAGCTCGATCGAGAGCGAACCGGCGATGGCCGAGGAGTCGGTGTCGCACTTCTTGGAGAGGCCGGGGGGCGAGAGGCAGATCTGGGCGCTGACGCTCGAGGCGTCCGGCGCCACGGCGAGGTCGACCGGCTGGGCGAGGGCGGGGGTGGCCAGGGCGGCGAGGGCGAGTATGGCGTGGCGCATGGGCTTCTCCTCGGGGGACATTGGGGATCTCGGGTGCGACGGAGCGCGCCCGGGCGGCTGCCCGCCTCGTTGAGACGTGGAGCGTATCCCTCGTGCCTCGCCGGACTGGGCTGCCCGGTTCTGCCCGCGCTGTGAAGCGAGAACGCTCCGCGTCGCCGGACAGGCTACGGGAGCGTTGGGGGGCATGCAATGGGTTTCGGGAGAAGTTGGGGGCAGGGCACCGGGACCGCCCCGCTGCCCCAACTTGACTGGCCTAGCAGCCGCTGGACCAGGCATTCAGGAAGGCAAGGACGTCTTGGGTATTGACGGTGCCGTCATGGTTGAAGTCGGCGCGGGGGTCCTTGGCGGTCCAGGCATTGAGGAAGGCGAGGACGTCCTGGGTATTGACGGTGAGGTCCTGGTTGAAGTCGCTGGGACAGCGGACCTTCACTGTGGAGACCATGCCGAGGAAGTGGTGGAGTTCGCAGTGGTAGGGGAAATCGCCCGCATCGGCGAAGGCGTGGACGTACTCGTTCGGCGGGACGACGGGGTCGCCGCTGAGGAACTCCTGGCCCTCGTCGGCGTCGCCGTGGTTGCCGGAGACGACGTTGTGCATGCCGGAGACCCAGACCCATCGGACGGTGTCGCCGGGGTTGATGACGAGGTTGATATTGGAATTGGTCTGGCCGTTGTACTTGAACGAGGTGCCCTCGAGGGTGACGACGAACTCGTCGGCGAACGCGGGCGCGGACAGGGCGAGGGCTGCGAGCAATGCTGCGGTACGGGGCTTCATGGTCCTGGTCTCCCTTCTCGGTCGTGTGGCCCCGGAACTGGCCGGGGCTCTGGCTTCGGAACCCCGGCCGACCCGGGGCATTCCTCGGTCAGAGATTAGAGCCAGACCCAAGCAAACCGCCCCCACCAAACGGTGGGGGCGGGCGTGGTTGGCTGGAATGGTGATCTGGGCTTATGGGCAGCCGCTGACCCAGGCATTGAGAAACTGGACAACATCGGCCGTATTGAGGAGCCCGTTGCCGTCGAGGTCGGTCGCGGGGGTGTGGGTGCTCCAGTCTCCGAGGAAGCCGATGAAGTCGATCGTATTGACGGCGCCGTCCGGCACCCAATCGGCGACGCAATCGGTGGTCCGCCATGACTCGGGCGGGACGGGCTGCTTGGGCAGGCCCGGGCCCTCGATGCGCACGATGAGTCCCTGGGCCTGGGTCTTTTCGAAGTACTCGACGCGGAGCCGGTGCCAACCGGCGGCCAGAGCGATGCCGCCGGAGCGTTCGGTCATCCGGTGGATGCCGTCGTTCTCGATGAGCTTCTCATCGCCGACGAAGAGTCGCGACCCGTCGTCGGACTCGACGTAGAGGGTGTAGTAGCCGTTCTGCGGGACGTGGAGATAGGCGTGGAGCACCGCGCCGACGTATTCGTAGCGGCCGCTGGTGGCAAAGTAGCCGTTGGTGCTGGGGATATTGATGTCGGGGAGATAGTCTCGGGCGTAGGGGGTCAGGGCATTGAAATCGGGGAGCTGCTCGGCGGTCTGGAGCACGTAGTAGTCGGTGGTGACGCCGAGCCTGCTGACGCCGAGGGTGTCGGCGGGCCGGAGGTGGAGGACGTCGGCGCGGACATTCGCGGGGACGGTGACGCCATTGGCGGTTTGCATGATGTAGAAGAAGGTGTCGGTCCCGTTGAAGCCGGCGGGGGGTGTGTAGCGCACCTCGTCGCGTCCGCCCTCGCCGGTGCCCTGCGAGAGGGCGACCGAGCCGCCCTGGTCGCTGGTGCCCTGCACGGTGAAGATGCCGGGGGTCGAGCAGTTGATGGGCAGGTCGTTGGCGAGCACGTCGATATTGACGGGGGAGTTCTCGAGGGCGATGGTTTCGTCGTCGTAGGCAAAGGCCCTGCCCGAGCCGAGGATGTTGCATGCGCCGTTCAGGTAGTTGGAGATCTGATCGATCACTCGCGGGTGGAAGTGGAGGACGATGTTGGTCATGCCGCCGGCGCAGGTGTGGCAGTAGGACATGATGGTGCCGCCCCAGGCGAGCGTGCAGTCGCCGTTGCCGCAGTCGTCGATGTGGGGGTCGTAGCCGTCGTGGGTGTGGAGGGTGCCGAAGTTGTGGCCGATCTCGTGGGCGACGACCATGAGGTCCCAGTTGCCGCCGTCGTGGTCGCGGAGCGGGTAGGGAAAGCCTCCGGCGACGCCGGAGAGGCCGTAGCCGTATGAGGTGCTGCAGAGTGTGCCGACCCAGGCGACGCCGCCGCCGTAGTTGCCGCTGAGCAGGTGGGCGAGCTCGCGCTTGACGCCGCTCATGTTGGCGGACCAGTAGGCCTGGAGTTCGCTGAGTCGATCACCGCCGTAGGGGTCGACATCCGCGTCCCACACGCGGACGTAGGGGACGACGAGGCGGACGTTGAGGTCGCGGGTGTAGATCTCGCTGACGGCGCCGAGGAGCGTCACGGCGTAGGCGGCCGAGGCATCGAGATTGCCGGCGAAGAGCCAGGCGGAGTATTCGTAGTCGGTATCGACGGCAACCCGGGCGATCCGGCACGGATTGTCGCGGGCGCCGCCGCGTCCTTGCGGGCCGGTGAGGTCCAGGCCGAGCGGGTTGAAGTGCTCGGGTCCGACGTGGCATTCCCATCCCTTGGCGAACTCGGGTGGCTCGGGGAAGTCGGCCATGTCGGCGATGACGGTCTGTTGGTGCTTGGTGAAAGCGCCGCTGGAGAGCACGACGGTCTGGCCGTGTGCGCGGATCACCCCGTTGGCCCCGAGCATTGAGAAGGACAGGAAGACGGAAGACTCGGGATCCCCGGCGACCGTGCCGTGGAGGAGGGTGACCTCCGGGGCGCCGATCGGTGCATCACCGTGCTCGGTGCCGAGCACTACCTGGGCGTCGGGGGTGAGCACGCTGAAGGGCTCGAGCGCGAGATCGGCGCTGGCGCCCCGGGGCATGGGGAATCCGGTGAGCAGGAAGGGTCCCTGCTGGGCCCGGATGGCCGCGAGTTCGGCGCTGTCGATCGAGACGGGCCGGATCGCCTGGGGTCCTGCGTCTGCGGTGACAGGGGAGTGGAGTACCGGCTGGGCGAGGGCCGGCAGGGCGACGAGGATGGCCGGCGCGAGGACGGCCGCGAGACGGTGGATGGTGTGCATGGGGGCTCTCCGCTCCGCCGTTCCACGGCGGGGCCTGCTACGCCGTCGTTGCGTTCGAGAATCGGAGCCGGGCGCCGATCTGGCGCCCGGCTCCGCGGGGTTGGTGATCGCGGGGGTTCAGCAGCCGGCGTTCCAGAGGTTGAGGAAGGCGAGGACGTCCTGGGTGTTGACGTTGCCGTCGCCGTTGATATCGGCGGAACTCTGGCCGGCGGCCCAGGCGTTGAGGAAGGCGAGGACATCCTGGGTATTCACGCTGCCGTCGCCGTTGAAGTCGGCGATGCAGAGATTCGGCTCGGCGACCTCTCCGCTGACGACGAGGGCGTAGCCCTGGGTTCCGACGTTGACCGCGGCGGCGTTAACGCGGACGATCCAGGAGCCGGCGGCCGGGCTGTTGACGTGGACCTGCTCGAGGTTGTTGCGGTCGTCCTTGGTTCCGCCGGAGACGCTGGAGCCGTTGCTGAAAACGTTGCCCTTGTAGGTGGTGCCGTCGGGGGCGACGACCTCGAGGTCGAGGTCGTTGATGGCGGCGAAGCTGGCGCCGGATGAGGCGGCGGGGTCGGTGAACTGCATGGTGACGCGGAGCTGCTCGCCGGAGCCGGTGACCTCGATGGGGTATTCGACGGTCTGGGCGGTGTTCAGGCCGGAGGCGTTGCGCACGTCGGTGGTCCACATGGTCCGGACATCGCCGGGGAAGTAGAGGGCGTAGTCGGCGAGGAGGCGTCCCCAACCCTCCTTGTTGGAGGGGTAGCCGGCGACGCCGGTCATATCGACGGCGCCGTTGATGAGGGTGGCCTTGATGAGCGCGCCGGAGGGGATGAAGGCGTCGGCAGCATTGGCGGCGCCGGAGGGGTAGTAGCCGTCGGTGTAGTACTGGCGGACGAGCAGCCCGATGCCGCTGATGGCGGGGCAGGCCATGGAGGTGCCGGTGGCGGTGGTCACGCTGCAGGAGGTGACGTTGTAGGCGGAGCTTGTATTGCAGCCTGGGGCGTAGATCTCGGGCTTGCGGCGTCCGTCGTTGGTGGGGCCGGCGCCGCCTGAGCAGTGGTTCTGCTGGTTGGGCGTGTCCTGGCTGGCGCCGACGGCGAGCACATTCTTGGCATTCTCCGGGTTCTTCAGGAGCGACTGGTTGGTCACGGCGAAGGCGACGAGATTGTCCTCGTAGTCGTAGCTGAAGCGGTCGATGGCGCGACACATGCCGTCGTAGTTGACGGTGCCGTCGTTGCCCCAGCTATTCGTATGGACGCGGGCGCCCTGGCCCTCGTTCTGGACGAGCATGTTGTAGAAAGCGGTCTCGTTGAAGCTGGGGATATCGTCGAAGACGATCTTGGCCAGGTAGGCCATGCCTCGGGTGTTGTCGTTGAGCCCGTTGTCGCCCGCGCCGGTGCAGGCGGTGTGCGTGCCGTGAAAGTCAGAGCCGAGCGAGGTGTTGTAGGCGAGGATCTTGCGGTGGTTCGGCCCGGGGGGGTCGCCCTCGGGGTCGCTGAATGAGCAGTGGTTGATATTGATCTTGCCGTCGATATGGCCCAGCACCTGGTTCTCGCCGTGGAGGCCGTGGTCCCAGAGCGGCTCCTGACCGTTGATGTTCGACTGGATGATCCAGGTCGTCGAGGCGTTTCGCATGGTGATCTCGGGCGCGTCCTCGATGAACTGCACGCCGTCGATCTGCGCGAGCTGGCCGACGAGGGCGGTGGGCGCGAGGACATGGAGCTGGGCCTGCTCGCCGACCGAGCCGATGCTCACGACCTCGGTCTTATCGCTCAGCGCCATGATCGCGTTGATGGTGGCCGCGACATCGGCGTCGGTGAAGACATCGACGAAGAGGGCGGACATGCCGATGCCCTGGAGGAAGAGGCGGTCGTTGGACTGGAGCGGTCGGGCGCCCACATCCGGCGCGACCTTCCAGGAATTCTGGAACGGCGTGTACCAGCGGACAAAGGTCAGCCCGGCGACGCGGCCGGCGTCGGCGTGGTCGAACGTCGCGATGTAGCTGTTGATCGGCAGGTAGTCGCCGAGCTGCACCCCGGCCGTCCGGAGGGCGGCGCGGCGGGCGGGGGTCATCGGGCCATCGAGCTGGATCACGAACCGCCCGTGCTGCCCGGCGAGTGTCTGGAGGCCGGCGCGGGGCCTGGAGGCGTCGACGACGCCGGTCCGCAGGTAGATCGAGGTGGGGCTGACTCGGGAGATCACGCCGCCCACGACCGAGTCCTGTGCGCCCTCGCTGGCGAGTGCCTGACCACAGACCGCCGTCACGAGGGCTGCCGTGACGATGGAGACGACGCGGGCCGCTGACCTGGGGGTGCTCATCTGCTTTCTCTCCTGCGAATGGGGATGTTCTGTTGTATCGGCGAAGGCCGGCCTCGGCTGGCACGGACTGACGAAACACGACCGGGCACGATTGCCCGGCCACCAAAAAGCCCTGGCGAGCTGTTATCCGGGCCTTCCCCCTCTTCGGGAACACCCCTGACAGACTCCTCCGTGCGCGGGCGCGCTGCGTCTACGTGTACCGCACCGACCCCGGTTCGGTCAAGGCTCGCGCCGCGATTCCCCCATCGATCCGGTCGGCGGCGGTCTTTGGATCCCTTGTGGTGGGGGGCGGCGCAAGAAAACGCCCCGGGGCCGTGGTGGGCCCCGGGGCGAGCGAGTCGCGGATCGGCGGGTGTTAGCAGCCGGCGGTCCAGAGGTTGAGGAAGGCGAGCACGTCCTGGGTGTTGACGTTGCCGTCGCCGTTGATGTCGGCGGAGCCGTCGCCGGAGGTCCAGGCGTTCAGGAAGGCGAGGACGTCCTGGGTATTGACGCTGCCGTCGCCGTTAAAGTCGGCGACGCAGCCGGAGTCGCACACCCCGTCGGTGACGCTGAACTCGTCGACGGCGGCCTCGATGATGGAGCCGCTGGCGGCGTCGTCGGCGACGAAGCGGATCTGGACACTGGCGTTGGGCGCGACGAAGTCGGCGACGCGGAACTCGTGGTAGTACCAGCCGCCGGTCGCCTCGACGCCGGCGGGTCCGACGGTCTCGACATTGACCCATGCGCCGCCGTTATTGATATCGACGCGGAAGGTGTCGTTCTGCGGGTCGGCGCCCTTGTCGTTGGAGTACCAACGCCAGTAGCCCGCGATCGGGTCCGTCGATCCCGAGAGGTCCATCACCGGGCTCTTCAGCGTGGTCTTGCCGTTATCGACATCGAAGTCGCCGACAGAGTTGCCGGCGCGCCCGTCGGTGACCCAGCACTGCGTGCCGTCGGCCGAGACATCGTCCTCGGGCTGGGCGTCGGTGGCCTGCGGGTCCATCCGGTTCCACACGCCGGTCGTCGCGGTGTCGCCCGTATCGCCGACGGTCCAGCCGGCGATGGTCTCGAAGTCATCGTCGCGGACGACGGTGATCGAGTCGAAGGCCTGGACGGCGTAGTTGTCGCCCTTGGGGTCCTGGTAGGTCTTGTTGTCGTCGCCCTGGACGGAGAAGTGATAGTCGACGTTGCTGGTGCAGGGCAGGCCGGGGATGGTGGCGGTGTAGGAGTCGCCGCTGTTGTGGACGAGGGCGACGTTGGTGAATCCGCCGCCGTCGACGGCGTAGGAGAGGGTCGCGGTGGCGGGGACGGGGTTGACGCCGTTGGCGGTGATATCGACGGCGACATCCGTCGCGTGGCCGGGCGTGAGCAGGGCCGGGAGGCCGGAGGGGTAGCTGAAGAGGATGGGCTGGACATCGGGCACGGGGACGTTGTGCAGGGCGAAGGCGCTGGTGATCTCGTCGAAGTTCGGTGTGCCGTTATCGAGGTTGCCGTCGTTGTCATCGAGGGTGAGGATCTCGATGACCGTTCCGGCGTAGGCCGAGTCGTTGCCGGAGCCGCCGGTGGTCATCTGCAGCCAGTCCACGAAGAGCTGCTGGACCATCTCGAGGCCCGGGCCTGAGCCGTAGGTCGTGCCGAAGTTCTTGCGCGTGTACCACCAGGAGCCGGCGAGCACCTGGCCGCAGGTGTGGATCTCACCGCCGCAGGGATAGGTCACGATGGTGTTCTCGTTGTCGCGGATGGCGTTGCCGTTCGTGTAGAAGTGCTCGGCGACGGTGCCGGAATCGAAGAGCAGCGCGGAGCAGCAGTCGCCGAAGCCCTCGCCGAAGGACCCCTGGGCGAGACCCTGGTTGTTGACGATGTAGTGGCCGTACTCGTGGCTGACGACGGTGGAGTAGGCGCTGTTGTTGCAGCCGCCGCCGGAGCGGAAGAAGTTGATGGAGCTGCCGTCGAAGTAGGCGTTGCAGGTCTGGTTGAGGTTGACGTTGGTGGTGCAGACGAAGTCCATGCCGGTCCAGCTTGATCGGTCTTGGATGAAGTCGTGGATCTTGCTGGTGGCGATGAAGGCGTTGACCTGGGCGGTCTTGAGCTCCGAGGGGCTCGAGTTGAATTCGAGGTAGGCCTCGAGTCCGGGCGTCGCGGTGGCGCTGGCGGTGAGGACGGCGGTGCCGGACTGGTCGTTGATATTGCTCCAGTGGCCGGTGTCAAAGTTGGCGTTGATGGTCACGTCGGTGTTGCCGCCGTGCGTGATGTTGAAGAACCCGGTGGCGTCGGAGTAGGCGTTGTTGCCGCCGGAGACGGCGACGCGGTCGTCGAGGATGGGCAGCAGCTGGGGCGGGTTGCCGGCCTCGTCGGGGCGCAGCCCGGGCGAGCCGTAGCCCTTGACGTAGCCGAAGACGTCGACGTTGTGGACCTCGTTGCGGGCCTCGAGCAGGCCGCCGGTGGCGGCGTCGACGAAGAAGGTGTACTTCTCCCGGTTGAGAAGGTCGGGGTTCTCACCGACGAACTTCCAGGCGCGGACGGCGACCGGGCCGGCCTCGGTGGAGAGCTGGTAGACGACCAGGCCGGGGGTGGACCATTTGGGCAGGCGTCCGAACTCGGAGCCCTGCATGAAGTTGAGCGCGTCCTGGGCGGTGTGGGTGATCGGGGCGAAGCCCTGCTCGGGTTGGGCGACGAACAGGCCCGCGGCGTAGACGATCGACCAGGTGCCGTCGTGGTTGTTGTGGGCCAGGATGCGTCCCGGGCTGCTGTCGACGGGCAGGCCGTCCATGGTCTGGGAATAGCTGAAGACGTAGAACTCGCCGAAGCGGACGTCGCCGGCCCACTGCTCGACGAGGCTGAGGTTGCCGGCGCCGAAGGCGTCGCCGTGCTGGGCGAGCCAGGTTTCGGCGGCGAGTCGGGGCGTGGCGGCCGTGGTCATGGACTTGCCGTAGATGATGCGGGTCCGCCCCGAGTCCTGCATGAGCCGGACGCCGGGGAATTCGCGGCGGAGGGCCGCGCGGGCGTCGGGGCCGGTTGAGGAGCCGGCGATGGCGGAAGCGCCGCCGGCGCATGCGGCCAGCGCGGCCGCGAGTACGAGTCGATTCACGTGTCGCATCTTTCTGAATCCTCCGTGCCGTATGAGGTTTGCGAGGCGGGTCCCCCGAAGACGGGCCGCCGGGTCTCCCCGGCGGCCCGCGTGGTCTGATGGATCAGCAGCCGACGTTCCAGAGGTTCAGGTAGGCGAGCACGTCCTGCGTGTTCACGCTGCCATCGCCGTTGATATCGGCCCGGCTGTCGCCGGTGTTCCAGGCGTTGAGGAAGGCGAGGACGTCCTGGGTGTTGACGTTGCCGTCGCCGTTGAAGTCGGCGACGCAGCCGCCGCAGTCGACCTCCTGGATGAGGAAGGCGTCGATGGCGGCCTCGTTGGTGGAGTTGTCGGGATTGTCGCTATCGCTGAAGCGGATCCTGACGTTGTTGGTGAGGGCGATGTAGTCCTTGAGGTGGAAGTTGGGGACGAACCACGCCTTCCCGGTGCTGGCGAGGGACTCGAGTGTGGTCCAGGTGGCGCCGCCGTCGCTGGAGGCCTCGACGACCAGCCGGTCCCCGTCGTTGTTGTCGACGTAGAACCAGCGGGCGTAGGAGAGGACGGGGTCGCTGGTGCCGGACAGGTCGTAGACGGGGCTGAGGAGGTGTGTCGGGCCACCGTCGAGGTCGGAATTGAAGACGACGCCTGAGGTGTTGAAGGCCTTGCCGGATCCGTCGTAGTCTCCGCCGGGCGAGCCCGTGCCGCTGGGACGGGTGCGGCCCCAGCCTCCGTTGTCGACATTCTCGTTGACGACGGTGAAGCCCGCGTCGGACTCGAAATCTGCGGAGACGATGAGGGTGCGGCCCTCTGCGGCGTAGGTGAGGTAGGAATCGGCCGGGGCGTCCTGCGGGTCCTGGCCTTGGGCGCCGTCGGTGCTCATGGCGGAGAGGTAGTAGTGGACATTGCTGAGGCAGTCGGCGGCGGGCACGGTGGCGAGATAGTAGTTGCTCGAGATCTCCTGCATGGGCACGTCGGTGTAGCCGGAGCCGGTATCGATGTGGAGCGTTCCCGAGCCTGGCACGGATTGGAAGCCGGAGTTGGGGACGAGCTGCACGTGGAAGCTGGTGCCACCGGCGGGCGAGACGAGCTGGGGCAGGCCGTCGGGATAGAGGAAGATGAAGGGCACGATGTCGGGCACGCTGATGTTGTGGAGGTTGAAGGCCGCCTTGATCTCGTCGTAGTTCGGCGTGCCGTTGTTGATATTGCCGTCGTCGTCGTCGAGGGTGAGAACCTCGATGGCGGTGCCGGGGTGGGCGCCGTCGTTGCCCGAGCCGCCGGTGGTGACGATGGTCCAGTCGACGAACATCTGGCGGATCATGTCGAGGCCGGGGCCGGAGCCGTAGGTGGCGCCGAAGTTTTCGCGCATGTGCCACCAGACGCCGCCGAGCACCTGGCCGCAGGTGTGGATCTCGCCGCCGCAGGGGTACTTGACGATGGTGTTGTCGTTATCGCGGATGTAGCCGCCGTTGGTGAAGAAGTGTTCGCCGACGCGGCCGGTGTCGTAGAGCAGCTCGGAGCAGCAGTCGCCGAATCCTTCGCCGAAGGAGCCCTGGGCGAGGCCCTGCTTGGAGACGATGTAGTGGCCGTACTCGTGGCTGACGACGGTGGTGTAGGCGGTGTTGTTGCAGCCGCCGCCGGCGCGGAAGAAGTTGATGGAGCTGCCGTCGAAGTAGGCGTTGCAGGTCTGGTTGAGGTTGACGTTGGTGGTGCAGCGGAAGTCCATACCGGTCCAGCTGGTCCGCTCGCGGATGAAGTCGTGGATCAGGCCGGTGGCCATGAAGGCGTTGACCTGGGCGGTCTTGTACTGGCTGGGGGACGAGTTGAATTCGAGGTAGGCCTCGACGCCCGGGGTCGCGGTGGCGCTGGCGCTGAGCACGGCGGTGCCGGACTGGTCGTTGATGTTGGACCAGTGGCCGGTGTCGAGGTTGGCGCTGATGGTGACGTTGCCCGAGCCGCCGTTGGTGATCGTGAACAGGCCGGTCTTGTCGGAGTAGCCGCTGTTGCCGCCGGAGACGGAGACGGTGGCGTCGTTGATGGGGAGGATCTGCGGGGGGTTGCTGCCCTCGTCGGGGAGCAGGCCGGGTGAGGCGTAGCCCTTGACATAGCCGAAGACATCGATGTTGTGGACCTCGTTGCGGGCCTCGAGCAGGCCGCCGGTGGCGGCGTCGACGAAGAAGGTGTACTTCTCGCGGTTCACGAGGTCGGGGTTCTCCCCGACGAACTTCCAGGCGCGGACGGCCTCGAAGCCGGCGCCGGTATCGAGCTGGTAGGCGACGAGCTCGGGCGAAGACCACTTGGGGAGGGCGCCGAACTCGGAGGCCTTCACGAAGTTGAGGGCGTCCTGGGCGGTGCGGGTCATGGCGGGGAAGCCGCCGGCGGGGGCATGGGCGAAGAGGCCGGCGGCGTAGACGACCGACCACGAGCCGTCGAGGTTGTTGCGGACGAGGAGGCGTCCGGGGCTCAGCTCGACGGGGAGGCCGCCGACGCGCTGGGTGTAGGAGAACTCGAAGAACTTGCCGAAGTTCACGTCACCCGACCACTGCTCGACGAGGTCGAGCTGACCGACGCCGAAGGCGTCGCCGTGCTGGGCGAGGAACTGCTGCGCGGCGGCCTGCGGGGTGGCGGCGGTATTCATGGGCACGCCGTAGATGATGCGGGTGCGGGCGCCGTCCTGGTAGGTGTGGACGCCGGGGAACTGCTGCTGGAGGTCCTTCACCGCGGCGAGGCCGCTCTCGCTGCCGGCCAGCGCGGTGCCGGCAAGGGCGGCGAGCAGGGCTGCGCCAACAAATCGGGTGTGCTTATTCATACGTTCGATCCTCCCTCGGTGTCTGATGGTCGTCGACATGTTCGAGCGTCCGCGGCTCCGCGGGCGCTGGTGGTCCTTTGGCTAGCAGCCGGATGTCCAGGCGTTGAGGAACGCGGTGACGTCGAGCGTGTTGACGCTCCCGTCGCCGTTGACGTCGGCGGACTGGTCGTGGGCCGACCAGGCGTTCAGGAAGCTGAGCACGTCCTGGGTGTTCACGAGCCCGTCGCCGTTGAAGTCCGCGATACACGAGCCGGAGCCCGTGATCACGAAGTCGGCGTCGTTGACGTCGTCGCCGATCCCCTCGTCCCAGTCGTAGACGACGGCCTTGATGCGTCCGTGGCTCGTGTTGACATCGGGGACGGTCCAGGCGAACGAGCCGTCGTCGAGCTGGAAGCTGTCGATGATGATGGGCCAGGTCGCCCCGCCGTCGAGCGAGAGCTCGAGCTTGACGTAGTAGGTTTCGACGTCATCGTCGGAGATCCACTGGAGATCGACCTGGTCGCCGGGGGCGAGGGTTGTCGGCTCGTTGAGGCTGCGGAGGTAGATGGTCGGATCCGCGCCCCCCGAGGCCTTGGGCACGTGCATTGCGATGCAGTGGAGCGCACCGGCCGACGTGATGATCGACTGGCAGGGGATGCCGACGATGGTCTTGCCCGGGCAGGCCTGCTGCCAGGTCGCGAGCGCCTGGGCGTTGTAGGCCTGCATGGTGCTGTTGGTGAAGGTGGGAACGCAGACGAGGTCGTTGCAGATGACCGCGTTGGCGTAGGTGTAGTGCGTGCCGTTCACCGAGGCCGCGGGGGTGCGGTAGACGGTGTACCCCTGGCCCGCGAGCGTCGCGGCGACCCCATCGCAGATGACGTCCTCGTAGGAGCCCGGTGTGAGTGGCCAGTCGCTGATGATGACGGTGCGGTCGGCCGTCGGGATCATCCACATATCGATGTGCTGGGTGGCATCGACCGAGACGCGGAACGGGGTTTCCAGCGTCGTGTTGACGCCCTGGTATTGCTGCCAGAGGCCGATGATCTCCTGGTCGGTGAGGCCGGGATTCTCGTTGCTGATGAGGCGTGTGGCGTAGGAATCGCCGAGGCCGGAGAGGTGGAAGTTGCCACCGCCGTGGACGAGCGGGATGTCGTAGCTGGTGAAACCCATCTGGGCGGCGAAGAAGTCGTTGAACGCGTCGTCGTAGGGGCGGGGCCGGTTGTAGGTGTGGTCGATGATGACGCGCACGCCGCCTTCGTAGACAAACCGGGGGCCGTAGTCGCGGATCCAGATGGTGTCGAGCCGCTTGATGAAGAACCGGACGCGGGCCATATCGACCCCCGCGGCCTGGAGCGTCGAGGAGGCGTTGGATTGGAGGGCGGAGGAATCGACCCCGACATAGACGTCGGCGTCTCCCACGGTCGTGATTTTGGCCGCCATCTGGGCGAGGATGCTGTTCCATGCGGCGGTCCCCTCCCAGGCGATGAGGATCGCCTCGGCGGGGGCGTATTCGGGCGGGCACCAGAGCGGGCCGGTTGGGGCGGCGCCGCCACGCTTGGCGACGAGCGGGTGCTCGCGGAGGTAGGCCTGCTCGGCGGGGGTGAGGCCGCGCGGGAGCGGCTGATCGGCCGGCGGGGGCGCGGCCTGGGCCCAGGCCGCGGGGACGATGGTGCACAGCGCGAGCAGCGCGAGGCTTTCGAGACGGGGCATTTGGATCGCTCCTCCTCCGACCTTCGATCAGCAGCCGACGTTCCAGAGATTCAGGTAGGCGAGGACGTCTTGGGTGTTGACGTTGCCATCGCCGTTGATATCGGCCGAGCTGCTCCCTGCGTTCCACGCGTTCAGGAATGCGAGCACGTCCTGGGTGTTGACATTGCCGTCGCCGTTGAAGTCGGCGACGCAGGAATCGCTGCAGGCGAAGACGCTCAGGCTGAAGGCGTCCACGCCGGCCTCGACGGTGTCGTTCGATCCGGAGTCGACGGCCCGGAATCGGATCCGGACGGTGGGCGAGGCGGGAACCTCGACGCCGACGGCGATCGCGTCGGCCTTCCAGGCCTGATCGACGGTGGTGTACTCACGGACCGGGGTCCATGTGGCGCCGAACTGATCGGTCGCGACATCGACGAAGAGACCATCGCCCGGCCCGAGGTCGACGCCGGGGAAGCCGCTGATCCAGTAGCTGTAGGCCAGCGAGCCTCCGTTGGAGAGATCGAACGACGGGGAGATCAGGGTGGTGGTGCCGCCGTCGACATTCTCGAACAGCGTGTTGCCCGTCACGTAGCACTTGCCCGAGCCGTCGGCGTCGCCGGAGGGATCGCCCCAGCCGGCATCGATCGGGACGGCCCGCTCCCAATTCCCAGCGGTCGCACCCGCGTCCACGAGCCAGCCCTGGTCGGTCTCGAAGTTGTTGGTGGCCACCACCTCGTAGTCCCCGATCGCGGCCTCGAAGAAGCCGGTCGGGGCGTTGTCGGGCAGGCGGACGGTGGAGCCGCCGGTGCCCTTGGCCTCGAGGTAGTAGCGGGGCGAGTCGGAGCAGCCCCCGGCGGGGAGCGTGGCGGTGTAGAGGCCGCCGCCCTGGGCGACGAGCGCCGCACTGGAGAAGGCGCCGCCGTCGTAGCTGAAGTAGAGCTTCTCGGTGCCTGCCGAAACGTTCTCGGATCCGGCGTTGATCTGCACGGCGAGGTCGGTCGCCTGGCCGGGCGGCATGGCGAGCACGGGCCCGTTGGGCAGGGTGATGGTGAGGGGCGGGGTGTAGTCGATGGTGAACTTGCCGGGGTTGATGTCGAAGAAGATGTTGTTGGTCGGCGCGACCTTGATGCGGGCGTTGGTGGTCTGGATATTCGGCGGGATGTTGACGACCTCGCTCCCGTCGTTGGGTGTGCTGGCGGCGAGGACGTAGGGGAAGCTGGTGCCGTTATCGGTGGAGAGCAGGATGGTGACCTGCGTGGCGCTGATCGGGGCGACGTTGGTGTTCCCGACATTCCAGGTGACGGTGCCCTGCCCCTGCCAGGAATCGCCGCCGAGCGGGGCGGTGACATCGAAGGGGCCGGTGCCGCTGACGACGGTGTACGTGACCTCGCTGGTCGCGACGCCGCCGCCGCCGGCGCGGTTGTCTCTGGCGGTGACGCGCCAGGCGTAGCTGCGGCCCACCGTGGTGTAGCGGTCCTTCTTGTCGGTGGTATTGGCGAGGATCGTCGCGAGCTTCGGCACGGTGCGGGTGGGATCGGTGGTGCCGGTGTAGCTCCGGTTGAGGGGGATCTGCCCGTCGTCGGCGGTCGTGAGCGTGGCCGCGGGGCCGGTGTCGCGCTCTTCCCAGCAGTAGGTCAGCGTGTCGCCGTTGGGGTCGCTGCCGGTGGCGGTGAGGGTGAACGGCGTGCCGATGGGGATGGACTTGGCCGGGCCAGCGGAGACAGAGGGCCCGGCGTTGTTGGTGCTCGTCTGCACGGCGCAGTTGTTGCCGGAGCCGTTGTTGGTATAGCTTCGGATGGCATCGAAGCTATCCGAGCCGAAGTAGGCGTCGGAGTGGTTCTGGATGTTGTCCGAGCCGCAGATGCCCGCGTAGCCCATGATGGTGCTGGCCGAGCCGGGCTCGTAGGCGTGGGCGCCGGAGCGGTTGCCGCCGCCGCAGGAGCTGGTCTGGCTGTTAAAGCAGTGGTTGGCCCCGAACTCGTGGCCCATCTCATGGGCGACGTAGTCGATGTAGAAGTTATCGCCAGTCGGCTGGGGCAGCCCCGTGACGCCGCCGGCCTTCGAGCCGTTCTTGCACACCACGCCGAGGTAGGCGACGCCGCCACCACCGGTCGAGAAGACGTGGCCGATATCGTAATTGGCGCTGCCGATCCGCGAGTCGCACGTGGTCTGGTTCTGGCCCAGCATCGTGCCGCCGTTGTTGTTGGTGTAGGGGTCGCTGTTCGCGTTGGTGAACACGAGCTGGTCGTTGTTGGCCACGAGCACGAGGCGGACCGCGACCTCTTGCTCGTAGACGCCGGTCACGCGATTGATCGCCGTGGTGATCGCGGCCATGCCGAGCGGAACGGTTCCGCCGTGGTAGGCCACGTACTCGCCAGTCGCTGCGTTGGCGAGGCGGTAGGTCCGGAGCGTCTCGCCGAAGCGGCTCACATAGCCCCCGCTGGATCGCACGTCGCGTGCAGGGCCGTCGGGCACATCGCAGTGCCACTCGTCACGACGCACATTGTCCTCGGCGTAGTAGCTCGCGTAATAAAGCGAGTTGCCACGGTTGTAGGGGTCGACCATCACGCGGCCGTTCGGGGAGAGGATCTGCGCGTGGAAGCCCTGGGGGGTGAGGTCGAGCCGGACGGTGGCGGCGGGGTCGTCGATCCCCTGGCCCAGGTAGGTCTTGATCTCGGGAAACTTGCGCTGGAGGCCGGGCTCCATGATGGGGCTCTCGACGACTTCGAACGCGGCGTACTGGCCGTCGGGCATGGGGATCGAGATCAGGACCGGGGCTTCGACGGCCTCGCGGGTGAATTCGAGCGGCGCCGCGGCGAGTTCGGCCCGCAACGCCGGAAGGTTGGCCTGGTAGAACCCGAAGAGGTTGGGGCGCACCCAGGCCTCCGCGGCCTCGATCTGGGGGGGCACCGAGGTCAGGCGGACCCAGGCGCCGTCCCAAGACCCCAGCTGCGGGGCCTGCTGCTGGGCGAGAGCCGGCGCTCCGCCGAAGACGCATGCTGCAATACCACACAGAATACGAATACCACACGCGCGACTGATTGCAGCCATGTCCAATCCCTTCGGATAGTGTGACCACCGACGACGGTCCAGACGTCCTCGGTCGGCCAGTTGGGCTCCTCGCTATGCGGAAGTCGATCGGACGAGGTTGCAGACCGGCTCCGCGAGAGCCGTGAAAACCACCCAGCGAGGGGGGAAAGATGCAACCGCCGCAGAACGCGGCTCCGATCGGTGTCCGGATAACTGAGGACCATCCCGGCCTCGACCCCGTTTTAGCAGATCGGGTTCAAAGAAGGAAGGCCCCCGGGGGCGCCCCGGCGCAAAAAGAAGCACCCGGGTGTTGGCCCGGGTGCCTGGAGACCGTCCGGTAATGAGGCCGGGGAAGACCCTGGCCCGTGCTGGCTTAGCAGCCGGCGGTCCAGAGGTTGAGGAAGCAGAGGACGTCACGGGTATCGACAACCCCGTTGTTGTCGCAGTCGGCGGACGCGTTGTGGGCGTTCCAGGCGTTCAGGAACGCGAGCACGTCACGCGTGTCGACCAGGTTGTCGCCATTGAAGTCGGCGTAGCAGCCGAGGCCGAGGATGGCGTTGATGGCGTCGACATCGGCCTGGTTGACCTTGAGATCGCCGGTGATATCGCAGGAGAGGTCGAAGCCGACGGCCTCGGCGAGGTTGTCCCAGTTGGCCTCGCCATCGGTGACGAAGGGGTTTCCGATGAACTGGGCCTTGATGTAGTCGACGTCGGTCTGGTCGATGACGCCGTCGGCGCCGATCGGGGCCCAGCCGCGGGCGGTCAGGTTCCCGGCGACATCGGCGCGGCTCGCGCCGGCGGTATAGGGCTCGCCGGTGGAGATGGTGGTGCCGAAGAAGTTGCCGCCGAAAGCGGTGTCGATGGCGGTGAAGGCGGCGGCGCGGTCGAGCACGCGGCTGGTGGCGTTGACGCCGAGACCGTCGGCCCAATAGCGGACGTCGGTGGCGTCGAAGTTGCCGTCGCCGTTGAAGTCGCCGAGGACCTCGATGACCGCGTCGGTGCCGGGCGCTCCGGCGATATCGCCGGTGCCGTTGGGGGCGTTCCAGTGGGCGCCGCCGTTGCGCTCGGCGTAGGCCTTGACGAGATCGGCTGCGTCATTGATATCGCGCTTGCCGTCGCCGCTAAAGTCACCGGCGATGCGGTTGCGGCTGGTGAGGGCTGCGCCATAGTTCACGGTTGCGCCGCCCTGGTTGACATAGTGGCCGCCGCCGACGACACCATCGGAGTAGGTCACACCGGTGGTGCGGGCGGGCACGAGACCGTTGAGGCCGTGGGTGCCGAAGGAGTAGAACTCCGCGGAGCCGAGGATGCTGTTGGCGCGGCTGAAGTCCTGGAGTTGCTGGTTGAGGCTCGGGTTGGCGATGCGCTCGCAGGGGAGGTTGTCAGGCGCGACGTAGTCGGTCGCCTGGGGCAGGAGCAGGTTGACGGCCAGCCACTCGCCGGGGCTGAAGAGGGTCTCATCGCCACCGGGATCGCCGCCGAAGGCCTCGATGGAGCGGGTGGTGTTGAGGATGAACTGCGCGGCCGCGAAGTTCTGGATGTGCGGGTTGCCGTTGGCGTCGCCGCCGTCGGCAACGCTCTCGGCGAGGGGGTCGCCGATGGTGACCCACGAGGCCGGGCCGGTGATGTTGTAGCCGTTGTTGTAGTCGTTATCGAGGATGGCATCGATGTTCGGGCGGACATACTGGGCGTTGGCGTCGCCGTGGATGTCGTTCTTGAGGGCGAGGAGCTCGGCCTTGCCGCCGCTGAGCCAGCTCTTGCTCACCGCGCGCTCGGCGCCGGTGTATCCCACACCGAGCCGGGTGTTGATGACGGTGCCTTCCATGCGGCTGGAGCCGCCCTTGTTGGAGGGGATGTAGTTCGGACCGAGCAGGTCCTCGGCGCTGTTGTCGGCCTTGAGGCCGACGTTCTCGCCCACGCCCCAGCTGGGGTCCATGCAGAGCGAGTTGTTGTAGGCGTTGCGTGTTCCGGAGCCCGCATCGCGGGTGACCTGGGTCAGGTTCTCGCCGGAGGGGAGGCGACCGGCGGCGTTGAGGTGGCGCAGCTCGGAGTAGGTCATCTGGCTGCGGCCAACGCCGAGGTTGACCATCGCGCCGATGGGGGCGGTCGCGGTGAGCGTGTCGAACACCGTGTTGGCGTCGGGGTTGGCTGTGTTGGTGTTCAGGCCCCCGAGGCTCTTGAGCTTGTTGCTCTGGCCCGCGTCGGAGCCATCCTTGTTGACGGCCTTGCGTCCGTTGAAGCCGTAGCCGGGCTGGGTGGGGCCGAGATCGAAGTCCGGGGCGCCGCTGTCGTTGTAGGTGAACCACGACGTGGGCACATCCAGGATCGCGATGTCCATGAGAATGCCGGTCGTGGCGGGGTCCTGGCTCCCGGTGGCGAAGAAGCTGCCGTCGCTCAGGGAGCGGATGGGGGCCGCGCCGGGGTTGGCGAGCTTCGCGTCGCCGGTGGGCCCGCCGCCGTTGGTGATGTAGACGGTGCGGTTGTTGTAGGCGCCCTCGGCGGCATCACCGGAGCAGATCTCGTCGCAGTCGGCGCCGACGGCCCAGGTCTCGCCCCACTTGACCAGCTCGGCGAGGCCGTTGCCCGAGCCCGTGCCGCGGTATTGGATCTGCCAGTACTGGTTGGCGTTGAAGGGCGGGGAGACGTCGTACGGCGCCAGATTCTCCTGCACCGTGCCGTCGCCATCGACATCCAGGAAGTCGTTGGTCGAGGCCAGCGCCTGGAAGAAGCCCGACTGGAGGGTCGAGCCCGAGACGTTGACCACGAAGGGCTGCGCGTTGGCCGCGCCGGCGGCGGCCCCGCAGACCGCCAGAATGCCGAGAACACGATTCTTGAGCTGCATGCTGATCTCTCCTGTTGCTTGCTGCCCCAGCCCCGCCATGGCGCGCAGCGACCGCGCCGGTGCAACGGGGCGCACTTCGACTCACAGTGAATTGCCGTGCATCCTGCCCGAGTTGTCGGGTCGCCCTCGCGGCCCTCGCGTCACGCCGCCCTGCATCGAGGCTCGGGCGATAAGATCATTCTCGCGTGCTGTGCCGGGCGGGGAAGGGCCCGCGCGGCAACTTGTCGAAATCCACACGCTCCGCGGGCGGCGCCCCGATCGATCACCACTTGTACTTGGTGTCGACGCGGTTGCCGCCGGTCAGGCTGTAGAACCGGTTGCCCCACAGCTGCTTCTCGATCGACTCGCGGACTTCCATCGATTCGACGTGGCCATCGACGAACGCGAAGTTGGCCTTGCCATTGTGGTTGCGGCCGACAGCGTTGAGCACCGACTGGCCGTCGTTGATCAGTTCCTCAGTGTGGGAGGACATCTCTTCTTTGCTGTAGATCTGCTGAGGGTCGGGGTAGACGAATCGGTTGTTGCCCTTCGGCTCGGAGTAGGGATCCGCGCCGGAGGAACGGCCGACGAAGGGTGTGAGCGGGCGATGGCTCTTGATCACCCCGCTGTTGACATCCTCCATGATCGACTTCCACCCATTCTTGGAGTCCTGGAATTCCGTGGCGAGGATGACGCGGGAATCGTCGTCGAACTCGCCGGCGCGGACGAGCCGGTTCTGGCGTTGCTCGCCGAGGCTGAACTTGTTTCGCGGGAAAATGGCCGCGTTGCCGGTGAAGGCGCATCGGGCGACCTGGCGATCGTGGGGCGTGGGGGCTCCGGGGCCGTTCCCGAGATCGTTGCGCTGCGTGTCCTCCCAATCGTCCTCGTTGCGCCCCGGGTTGGCCGCGGGAGCCCCGCCGTGCTGCGTCGAGGGGCACTGGAAGGCCTCGAGGCCGATGTTCTGGTCGAACAGGGTCCAGGACCAGTGCACGTACCCGGTGTCGGGATGGGGGTTGTGGAGGAGCTGGTCTTCCATCTTCCACGCGCCGGTTTCGCTGTCGGACCCGTAGACGTAGGACGGTGGGAAGTAGTTGTTGCTCCCCACATACATGAGAACGCCCTGCGAGACCGCACGCTCGCTCACGGCGCACTTGAGCGCCTGGGCGGTGGCGCGGGCCTTGCCCAGCGCCGGCAGCAGGATGCCGATGAGCAGCGCGATAATCGCGATCACTACGAGCAGTTCGATGAGAGTGAAACCACCACGATCCGTTGGGGTGCGCATCGTCCCTTGCTCCATTCGTCTTGGGTAAGTGCCACGAAAGGCGGGAACAGAACCAACTCCCCGCTGAGAGCGAAGATTACGGACACACCGCGCGAGACACGGTTCAGGATGCGCTCAGGTTTCGGTAAGCCTGCATGCAGGCGGGTTTCACGCAGGCTTCCCGGCGCTCAGATCGCGCGCAGGCCGAGGCAGTCTGCCAAGCCCATGCTTCGCAACCCCACACGTGGCTTGCGCTTACGACGATTCAGCACGGGGCGGTGTTGCTCTTCGCACGGATACTTTCGTGCTCCGGCGCTCAGCAACCAGCGGCCCAGATGTTGAGAAATGCCAGCACATCGCGGCTATCGATGATGCCGTCGCCGTTCATATCGGCCGAGGGATCGGAGGCCGCCCAGACGTTGAGGAACGCGAGCACATCTCGGGTATCCGCGGCCCCATCTCCGTCGAAGTCGGCGGCGCAACCAGCGAGATATCGCACGATCAGTCGCGGACGCTCCGAGACCTCGGGCCATTCGCTCGTCGCCACATCGACCCCGTCGATCCCCGAGGGCCAAGGGAGCATCGCCCACCCTTGATTGGGCGCGCCCGCCCGCCATCTGATCACGTCCGCGGTCACGTCGAAGCCGAGCGGGCCGGCGGCGAGATTCGGGGCGTCCGAATCGCGTCCGGCGGAGGCGATCGGGCGGTAGTCGGCCTCGAGGTCATCCGCTCGGACGCCGCCAAGCAGCGAGTTCCACGTATCGCTTTCCTGCCAGGGGCGGCGCATGGCGTGGAGCGTCAGGCCGCTGCCGGCGTCCACGATCTGAACCTGCAGCACGGCGGAGGTGATGCGGGCCCCGGCGGGGATGGCGCCCGGACCGAAGAGCCCGTCGAATCGGAGGAGGGCGTTGGTCTTGAGGAAGCTGTATTGGGCGTCCACGCTGGCGCGGGGCTCCTGCCCCAGGCCGGTATCGGGGTTGATGGCCCGCAGTTCCGTGTCGCTCGTGCCGTCGTAGCCGTTGACTCCCTGCTGGAATGCGGCGGTGTGGACCGGGGCATCGGCGATCCGCAGCACCAGGCGCGGGCGGGCCGCGAGCGACGCCGCCTCGGCCGAGGCCACCCCCACGCCATCATCCCCGAGCGGCAGCATGACCCAGCCGGTGTCGGCCGCGCCGTTGAATCGAAGGCGAAGGTCGCTGGTGACATCCACCGAGAGCTGCCCGTCTGTTACGCCCGAGAGCTGCCGGCTCCAGCGGGAGGCCGCGTCGGCCCCGTCCGGCTGGACGCCGGCGCCGAGGCTGTCCCAGGTCGAGAGGTTGCTCCAGGTCGTCAGCGCACGGTGGAGGCCGATACCGCTCCCGCCGTTGTTGACGCCGAGTTCGAGCACGGCGCCGAGGATATCCGAGTCGGCGGGGACACCGAGCGGGCCGAAGACGCCGTCGAAGCGGAGCAGCGACTGCGTGTCCAGCGTCGAGCCGTTGGGGTCGTCTCCGTCGATCCAGAGCGAGTCATCGCTGTAGAAGCGCGTGCCCGGCTGCGACTGCCGCAGCGTGGTGTCGAGCGAGCCGGCGTAGCCGCTCTCCCCCTGGCGGAATGTGACGGTTCTGGCCGGGATGGTGTCCTTGACAGGAGAGAACCGCTGCCCGAGATCTAGCTCGAAGCCGAACCGGCTGTCGGCGTCGTTTTCCCACGCCGCCATCCCGCGCTCTTCGCGGCTGGGGCTGAAGGTGTAGACATCGATGCGGCCCATCTCGGGCTGGAACTCGATGAGTCGCATCCAGCCGTCGCCCCCCTCGACCCGGGACTGGTAGTCCGAGAGCATCTGGTACACCGGACGCCCGAAATCATTGAGGACGACCTCGTGGTATTCGCCGTAGGCGTTGCCCTGTGTGAAGTGTCCGTTGAGCACCATGAAGACCTGGTCATTCGCCCGCACGAGGCGATTGAACTGGTTCTCGCCGCTGGCGCTGCGGTGGCCCCCGTCGGCATCGGTCGCATACTCGTGGGTCGAGACGATGGTGGGCATGCCCGGGTGGGCATCGATGATGGATTGGGCCCAGGCCATCGCGTCGCTCTTCCAGTCGGGGCGCCACTCGAGGGCCAGGTGCAGGAACGCGTAGCCACCGGCCTGGAAGACCTGGAAGTGGTTGAGCCCGGTCGGATCGGCGCCGCCGTACCAGGGCCTGCCGGCGTAGCGCTGCGGACCGAAAAACGAGCGGTAGTAGTCGGTGGGCGCGTCTTTGTTGCCGGTCGAACCCCAGTCGTGGTTGCCGATCGCGACGCTGTAGGGCAGGCGCCCGTCCAGCCGGCCGATGGCGGCGTCGGCCCGCTGCCACTCGGGGAGTTGCGACCCGTGCTGCACCACATCCCCGAGCTGGGTGACGAACGCGATATCCCACTCGGAGGCGTGGTCGACGCACCACTGGGTCTGCGCGTTGAAGTGGTAGGCCCACTCGGGATGTTCCGAATAGAACTGGGTATCGGGCAGGGCGACGATGGTGAATCGCTGGGCGTGTGCCAGCGCGGCCGCGGCACAAACGGCGAGCAAGCCGGTACGGGGACCAATGGTCATGGGGCGCCTCCGGAGGGGAGGACCACCTTATGAAGCATCCGGCGTGCCTTCGGTTTGCATCGCGCTCAGTTCGCGCCAAACCCGTGCGAGGGCCGCTCGCGGGCGGCGGCTCGGCCTAGGCCCCGAGGCACTCGCAGAGCACCGCGGCCCGGACCGCGACTCCCCATGAGACCTGGCGAAGCACCAGGGATCGCGGGCCGGACTGTCCGTCGGCGACAGGACCGTCCATCTCGACCCCGCGGTTGATAGGCCCGGGGTGCATCACGACGGCGCCGGGTTTCATCCGGGCGGCGCGCTCCTCGGTCAGGCCGCAATGCTCGCGGTAGGCACGCACCGAAGCGATGGGTCCGGCTTTCTTCGCCGCACCCTCGTCGCTCCCGCCACCCCCCGAGCCGTGACGCTCGAACTGGATACGCAGCATCATGACCGCGTCCATCTCGGGCAGCACCATGTCGAGGTCGTGCTCCACTCTGAGGCCGGGCGCCAGGCAGGTCAGGCTCTTCGGGGCCAGGTGCGGCGGGCCTACCAACACCACCCTCGCCCCGAGCTTGGTCAGTCCGGCGACGGCCGAGCGGGCCACGCGCGAGCTAACCACATCGCCCACGATCGCCACGTGCAGCCCCGAAAGGTCGAAGGAGCGGTCCCGTCCGAACGCCTCGGCGATCGCGGAGATGTCGAGCAGGCCCTGGGTCGGGTGCTCGTGCCGCCCGTCGCCGGCATTGACCACGCTGCAGGCCACCGCGCCGTGGATGGTCTGGGCTGCGCCGGCCTGGGCCGCGCGGACCACGATCGCGTGCACCCCCATCGCCTCGACGTTCCGGGCGGTGTCGGTCATCGACTCACCCTTGCTGAGGCTCGACGAGGCCATCGAGAGATCCACGACGGTCGCGCCCATCCGCTGGGCGGCGAGGTTGAAGCTGGTGCGCGTCCGCGTGGAGCCCTCGAAGAACAGGGTGGCGACGGTCCGTCCTTTGAGCAGGGGTGTGGGCGGGGCCTCGCCGATGGCGGCCGGTCGGATATCCCTCGACCGCTCCAGCAGGTGGCGGATCCGCTCTACCGGTGCGTCGTCCAGCCCGAGCAGCGAACGTTCACGAACCGTGCCCGCGCCCGCCGCTTGAGGGGTGCTCATGATCGTGGTCATCCCGATCAGTTTAGGGTCAACCAGCCCCGGCGCCCGGATCGATTTCGCCACCGGAGTCGTCCGGGGTCTCCACCGGGGGCGAGGAGTCGTTCGTCTCGGTGGGCTGAGAATCCTCGGTCGGGGCGGCCCCGGCCGGCGAGGTCTGAGTCCCGGCGGGGACCTCCTCGGGCGGGAGGTCGTAGATGGGGGGGAGGGGGACGACGCCCGGATCCCAGGGCTGCGTCCGTTCGACCCGCCACGAGGCATACCGGCGGCGCAGGTGCAGGGTGATGGTCTGGAAGACCGGCTTGTCATCGGACGAGAGCATGTACACCGGCCGCATCACATCCACCCGGGCGTGATCTCCCCGCATCCAGACCCAGCCGACGTGGTAGGTGGGCAGGTAGTCCAGCTCGGGGGTGATCGGGGCGGCATGATCGCTGATCTGCTCGGCGACCTTGATGTATTGCTCGCGGGTCAGGCCTCGGGGGAGGTTGACAGCAAACCAGCCCTGGTCGCCGGGTGGGGGGTAGTTCTCGACGGCCCAGCGGACACTGGTGGCGAGGAGGTTCTGGACGGTATGGCTCGCGAAATCGGGCTTCTCTTCGAGCTGTGAGGCGGGTCCCTCGGGGTTGCTGTCGTAGATCACGCTCGTGCAACCGGCGACGCCCGTCCAGAGCGCGACGGCCATCGTGGCGGTGCCAGCAATCTTCTTGATGTGCGCCGAGGTCGACATCCATACCTCCCTTGGGGCCGAACCGACAGGCCGCGGGGCCGCCCAGGCCCCATCCAACCCTACCATCATTCGCACCGAGCGGGGCCAATGCGAACCCAGCCCACCCACACTCCGATTGACGCGCCCTTGGCCCGAAGACTCGTGCTGGGGATTACCGGCGCTTCTGGGGCCGCGTACGCCCTGCGAACGCTGGAAATGCTGCTCGCCGGGGGCCACGAGGTGCACCTGGTCGTGAGCGACTACGGTCGGCGTCTGCTGGCGGACGAGGCGGGGGTCCGCCACCTCGACGGTCCGTCGCTGCTGCCCCACCGCTTCGGTTCGGCGGCCCCGGCGCCTGGCCTCCGCCCTCGCGCCGGTGCGCCTTGGAGCACCGACGAGGTCTCGGGCCGGCTTGTGATCCACCCGAACCGGGATGTGGGCGCGGTGATCGCCTCGGGGAGCTTCCTGCATAGCGGCATGGTGGTGCTCCCCTGCTCGAGCACGAGCCTCGGGCAGATCGCCACGGGCTCGGGCAGCAATCTACTTACGCGCGCCGCGATGGTGACGCTGAAGGAGCGGCGGCCTCTTATCGTCTGCCACCGGGAGACGCCGCTGTCACTGATCGACATCGAGAACATGCGCACGCTCACGCTCGCCGGCGCGGTGGTGTGTCCGACGAACCCGGGGCTCTACCTCCTCCCACGAAGCGTTGAAGATATTGTGGACTTCATCGTCGGCAAGGTACTGGACTTGCTCGGTGTGCAACACGATCTTGACACACGCTGGTCGCCGACGGCATCTGCGCAATCTTGACCGCACCTTCGTCCCGGGCAAACCGTTCCCCACCGGGTTGCGCGATACCACTCCCACCTCTGCGAAGACGCGCGGCCGTGCGGCCGGCGCTCGTGGATCGGCACTTGTCACGAGGGAGATCACATGCGCAGCACCGGAGTCCGACTCGGCATCCTCGCCGTCCTTGCCGCCGCCGGCCAGGCCTCGGCCCAGCTCACCGGCCCCAGCACCAGCGACTCGGCGTACGTCGTGCCGGTCGTGGGCGGCACCAGCACCACGTCGGTCCTCACGGCCGCCGACGCCGTACCGGGCGGCTACCGCATGGCGGGCGTTCCGGACGGCCTGGGCGCGTTCGACAATGGCGACGGCACCTTCACCCTGCTCTGCAACCACGAGTTCAGCCGGGGCCAGGGCGCCGTCCGCGCCCACGGCGCGACGGGTTCGTTCGTGGCCGCTTGGACGATTGATTCCTCGACGCTCGAGGTGCTGTCCGGACACGACCTGATGCAGCGTATCTTCGTTTGGAATAAAGGCACCGCGGCCTACGAGCAGTCTGGCGCGGAGGCGTTCGAGCGATTCTGCTCGGCCGACCTGGCTGCGGTGACCGCCTACTACAACGCGGCGAGCGGCAAGGGGACGACGAACCGGATCTTCATGAACGGCGAGGAGACCACGCCGCCCTATACCCCGGACCACGGGCGGGCGATGGCCCACATCGCGACGGGCCCGGACACCGGTTCGAGCTACGAGATCCCCTGGCTCGGGCGGATGGCCTTTGAGAACGTGCTCGCGAGCCCCTATGCCCAGGACAAGACCATCGTCTTCGGCTCCGACGACGCCAACGGCGATGTCAACAGCGATACCCCCTGCGAGATCTACATGTATGTCGGCGAGAAGCGCGACACCGGCAGCGACATCGAGCGCGCTGGTCTCGTGGGCGGCGACCTGTTCGGGATGAAGGTCTCGGTCGACGGCGGCCTCGTCACCGGCGAATCCAACGACTTCGGTTTCGGCACCGACTCCTACGTGGCCCACGCCGACTGCGAGTTCTTCGGCTTCGGCGACGTCTCGGGCATGGACGGTATCGAACTCCAGTCCGAGTCCATCGCGAACGATGTCTTCCGGCTGCAGCGCATCGAGGACGGATGCTGGGACACTCGCCCCGGCCACGAGAACACCTACTACTTCGTCACCACGGCCTCTACGACCAAGAACAGCCGTCTCTGGAGGATCACGTTCCATGACATCGCTGACCCGGCGGCGGGCGGCGTCGTCGACATTCTCCTCAGGGGCGACGAGGGTCAGCTGATGTTCGACAACATCTGCATGGACCGGGCGGGCAACATCATTCTGCTCGAGGACATCGGTGGCGACGCGCGCCTGGGCAAGATCTGGCAGTACGGCACGGCCTCGGGCGAACTCACCCAGATCGCGACCCACGACCCCGATCGCTTCGAGAACGGCGGCTCGAACTTCCTCACCACCAACGAGGAGGCCTCGGGCATCATCGATGCCGGCGACATCCTCGGCCCGGGCTGGCTGCTCCTCGTCGATCAGGCCCACTACACGATCGACGACCCCGAGATCGCCGAGGGCGGGCAACTCCTCGCCATGTTCAACTTCGACACATTCTGGAAGCGCCCCGGCGATTTCAACCAGGATGGAGCCGTCGATACCCGCGATGTCTCCGCGTTCCTGAACGGCTGGGCCGATCGCTTCATCGGCACCGACTACAACCGGGATGGTTCCCACGATTCCCGCGACGTCGTCGCATTCCTGAACTCCTGGGTGGATAACCGGGACTGACCCGGCCGGCAATGCCAACTCCCGCGAGCACGCTGTACGCTCGCGCACCGAGGGCCGCTCCCGCGAGGGGGCGGCCCCTTGTCGTCGCGGCGGAGGGGGCGGTCGGCTTGGTCGACACGCGACTCGGCCGGCATGACTCGAGAAACCCCGCCCGGGTTTGGATCCCCGGCCTGTATGATGGCTCCGAAGGGCCCGGGTTCCTGCTGGTCCCGCCCCAACGCCCCGGACCGGCCCTGTGAACCACAACGAGCTCACCCGCCCCAGCCTGCTCTCCCGTCTCCGGGACCATTCGGACGACGAGGCCTGGCGCCAGTTCGAGTCGAAGTACCGCGAACTCATCCTGAGGTATTGCCGCCGCCGTGGCCTCCAGGCCGCCGACGCCGAGGATATCCGCCAGGCCACCATGCTCCGTCTGGTCCGGAGTCTCCCGGCTTTCGCCTACGACCCCTCGCGCGGCCGGTTCCGGGACTACCTCTACCGGGTCGTCCGGAGCGCGATGTCCGACCAAATCTCGCGTCCAAATCAGCCGGTGGCGGCGGTAGGAACTGATAGTGCATCCCCCGAGGCGGAGCGCGAAGCCGCTCCGGACACCCTGTGGGAGCAGGAGTGGATCGACCACCACTTCCGGCTCGCCATGTCCACGGTACGGGCCGCCTTTGAAACCCGGAGCATCCTCATCTTCGAACGCCTCCTCGCGGGCCAATCCGTGGAGAGCGTCGGCGCCGAGTTCACCGTGAGCACGCAGGCGGTGCACAAGGTCAAGCAGCGCATCCGCGACCGGCTCAAGGAACTGATCGACGAGCAGATACGCGAAGAGGAATCCGTGGAGTAGCCCCCGATGTCCGGCGCCGCCGACCAACCCAGCAACCAGCCCGCGGCGGGGCCCGCGAGCGACTTGGGCTTCGACCAGGACGGCGACTCCTGGATGGCGATCCTCCGGCGGGCCGAATCCGCCCCGCCGCTCGGGTCGCTCGCCGGCCATGAGCTGCTCGAAGAGATCGGGCGTGGCGCGCAGGGCATCGTGTACAAGGCCCGCCAGCCCAGCACAGGCCGGCTCGTCGCGCTCAAGATCCTGACGGCGGGGCGGCTCGCCGGTGGGCCAGCCCGCGCACGCTTCGAACGCGAGATCCGGAGCGCGGCCGCGATGCAACACCCGGGCCTCGTCACCATCCACGGCGTGGAGCGTGACGGTGCGCTCGCGGTGCTCGTCATGGAGTTCATCGATGGCGAGGCCTTCGACCGCTGGGCCGACGCGCTCTGGGGGTCGACCGACGCGCCCCGGCGGACGGTCCGAACGATCGCCGCCGTGATGGCCGGCGTGTGCGATGCCGTCGAGCACGCCCACCAGCGCGGCGTCATCCACCGCGACCTCAAGCCGTCCAATATCCTGGTCGATCGCGACGGCGTCGCTCGGGTGCTCGATTTCGGCCTCGCCCGGCTGCTCGAGCCCGGCAGCGGCTCGCCGCTGCCCGCTCCCGAGGCGCTCTCGCACACGGGCGGCTTCCTGGGCACGCCCGCGTTTGCCGCCCCGGAGCAGCTCGACGGCGCACCGAGCGAGATTGACACTCGCTCCGATATCTACGCCCTTGGTGTCGTGCTCTACCGGGCCCTCGCCGGGCGCCTCCCCTTCGAGCAGCCGACCCTCGGCGCCCTCGTTGATGCGGTGCGCGCCGGGACGACAACCATGCCCTCCGCCCTGCGCGGACAGCTCGACCCCGAGCTCGACCCCATCGTGCTGAAGGCCATGGCGCCCGATCGCGAGACCCGCTACCCGACGGTCGGTGAGCTGGCCGACGACCTGCGACGCTGGCTCGGCGGGCGCCCGGTCACCGCCCATCCGCCGGGCTTCGTCTACCACGCCCGCAAGCTGTTCCTAAGACACCGTATTGCCTCGAGTGTGATCGCCGGCGCGACGCTTCTGCTCGTCGCGGGCGCGATCATTTCGTTCACACTCGCCGTGCGCCTCCGCTCCTCCCTCGCCCGCGAGCGGAATCTCACACATGTGGCCCGGCACGAGCAGTCGCTCGCGGAGTCACGTGCCGGGGAGCTCGAGCGGGCCGCGCAACGCATCCAGAGCGAGTCGGACCGTCAGGCCGCCACCAGCGGCTTCCTGCTTGACCTGCTCGGCTCGATCCGCCAGATCCGCGCCGACGATCCGAGCGTGACCGTGCGTGAGCTGCTCGACAGGGCCGCCGCGATCCTCGACGATGGCGCCATGCGAGATCAGCCGCTCGACGAGGCGGAGGTCCGGTTCACCATCGCTCTGAGTTTCGAGCAGCTTGGCTTATTCAACGACTCGCTCTCCCAGTCCGGCCGGTCGCTCGAACTGCGTCGCGCCGCGGACCCGAACTCTGCGGAGACCGCCGACTCCTGGAATCTCAAGGGGCGTTCGCTCGACCTGCTCGGCCACGGCGCCGAGGCTGAGGCGTGCTTCCGCGAGGCGCTGCGCCTCCGAGCCCCGATCTTTGGCGCGGATTCCAGCGAGTACGCCGGCCCGCTCAGCAATCTCGCCAGCGTGCTGGAGAGCGACGGACGCCTCGATGAGGCCGAGGCCGCGTACCGTCTGGTGCTGCGCAACCGCCTTGCGCACCTCCCCCCCACGAGCAGCACGCTCGCCACGGCGCACCGCAATCTCGCCCGCGTCCTGATCGACCTCCGGCGGCTGGAGGAGGCCGAGGCACAGCTGCTCGAAGCGCAGCGGATCTACTCCACAGGCGACCGCTCCCTCGACTCGCGCGCCCGCCTGCTCCGCAACCTCGGGCTTCTCCGCGAGAGCCAGGGCAGGCTCGAGGAGGCCGAGGTGCTCTATGGCCAGGCTCAATCGACCTTTACCGAGGCCTTTGGTCCCGACCATGCGATCACGGCGGGAGAGTGGTACTACCTCGCGCACCTCCTTCGCACCGAAGGACGGAGCGAAGAGGCCGCCGCGCTGCTCACCCGCTCGCTCCCGGTCGTCCGCGCCAGGTTTCCGGCGACCAACCCCACGCTTGTGTGGCAGTTGCTCGAGCTGGGGCACGCGCTCGGCCAGCTGGGGCGGGCGCCCGAGGCCCTCGCGCTGCTCGACGAGGCCGCGGGCGCGATCCCCCAGAGCAAATCCCCCGGCAGCCCCGCCCTCGGCCCGATGCTTGCCGAACTCGGCGCCGCGTACGCCGACGCTGGGGGCGACGAGCAAGCCCTTGCGTCTCTGCTCGCCGCGCGGGAGGTCGGCAAGCACGCCGGGGCCGAACAGTCGCCTGCCGGGTGGGGGCTGCTCGCCTTGGTCTACCACCGGCTCGGTCGCGATGCGGAGGCGGCCGAGGCGGCCGCGGGCTTCGCCGAGTCGATGGCGACCAGCCGGTACCGCAACGACCGCGACTGCCTCGAGGTCGCCGCGGAGATCGCCGTTTCGCTCCGCGATAGCCGGTCGAGGTAGCCGCGCTCTACTTGCGCTTCTCCCAAGGCTTCTTCTCTTTCTCGAGTTCCAACGCCACGCCCTTGTGGAGCTTGACCCCGCCCTCGCCCACGGCCGCGACGAGGTCGCGCGCCAGATCGGGCGTCAGCGTGGTGCGGAGCTCGCGGGCGGGCCTGACCTCGCAGATCAGCTCGTCGGTCTCGACGACCAGCTCGATCGGCACCGTGCCCGGCCCCGGCTCGGCGGCGCCACCGGTGAGCACGCCGGCGAGCCGGTCGAGGGCCTGGCGGCTCGAGCCGTTGAGCTTGGGCTCGCGCACCGTGACGCGGAGCGTGCCGCGCTCGAGGGGAAGACCGTCGATGGGGACCAACCGGTCGACGAGGATCTGGGGGTCGCCGCGCGAGAGATCGACCCGCCCGAGGAGGAACTTGGGCTGGTCGTCCTCGAGCAGGTGGCCGTGCTTGCCGAAGCAGTCGGCGAACATGACCGCGTCCGCCGCACCCGAGAGGTCTTCGATTGTCAGGATCGCCATTTTCTGGCCGGCGCTCCGCCCCTGCTTGACCACGAGCGTCCGCACCGACTGCACGAGCACCGCCACGACAACCCGGGCATCCTGGCCCCGCTCGCGGAGATCGGCCAACCGGGCGTTGGCGAAGACCTCGACCCACGCGCTCCACTGGTCGAGCGGGTGGCTGGACACGTAGAAGCCCAGCGTCTCCTTCTCCTGCGCCAAGATCTCGCTCTCGCTCCAGGCCGGCGCCCGCACCAGGGGCGTCGCCGGCGAGGCGGAGGTCGGGGAGGTCTCTTCTTCACCACCGCCAAAGCCGAAGAGCTGCGCCTGCCCAGCCGCCTTGTCCTGCGCCAGTTTCTGGCCCGCCGAGACGGCGCCCTCGATCGAGGCCATCATGCTGGCCCGCTCCTGCCGGGCGTGCAGCGAATCGAACGCCCCGCTCTTGATCAGCGCCTCGATTGTCGCCTTGTTGACCACGCCGGGCGGCACTCGCTCGCAGAATTCGTAGAGGGAGGTGTAGGGGCGGCAGAGGGGCGTGGGTGGAGACGAAGAAATGGAGAGACGAGGAGACGGGGTACGCCCGCCGGCTGCTCCGCCCTCCACTTCGTCTCTGGGTCTCTGCGTCTCTCCATCTCTCTCCCTGATGATTGCCTCGATCGCCTTGTCGCCGGCGCCCTTGATGGCACGGATCCCGAACCGGATATGCCCGTGGGCCGGGTCGCGGGGCTCACCTTCGTCGTAGACCACGCTGAACTCGGCCTGCGACAGATTGATGTCGGGCGGGCGGACCTCGATACCCTGCCGCAGCACGCGTCCGGTGCGCGGGTCGATCGCGCGGGTCCGCTTGGCGTCCTCCATGTAGGGGATCCAGTCGCTAATCTTCTGGGCCTGGCTCTCGTAGGTGAGGAAGGCGGCCATGTAGGCCGCGGGGAAGTAGGTCTTGAGGTACGCCGTCTGATAGGCCACGATGGCGTAGCCGGTCGAGTGGCTCTTGTTGAACCCGTAGCCAGCGAACTTGAGGATCAGCTCGAAGAGTTCTTCGGCCTTGGCCTTCGGCAGCCCCTTCTCGACCGCGCCCTCGACGAACTTGGGCCGGTTCTGCTGGATCACTTTCTCTTTCTTCTTGCTGATCGCCTTGATCAGCGTGTAGGCCGCACGCAGGGGGATGCCGCCCAGCTCGTGGACGATCTGCATCACCTGCTCCTGGTACACCATCACGCCGTACGTTTCGTCGGTGAACTTGTCGACGATCGGGTGCAGTCGCGGCACGCTGTCCTGGCCGTGCTTGCGGCGGTTGTAGTCGGGGATGAGGTCCATCGGCCCGGGCCGGAAGAGCGCGTTGGCGGCGATCAGGTCCTCGAGGCGGTCGGGCTTCATCTCGACCAGCAGCCGGCGCATGCCGCCCGATTCAAACTGGAAGACTCCGGTCGTGTCCCCTCGCTGGAAAATGTCGAACACGCGTGGATCGTCGTACGTCAGCCGGTCGAGGTCGAGCGGGTGTGCCGCCGCGGTCTTCGCCCCGTGTCTGCCTCCAAACTCCTCCCCCCGGCCCACCGCCTCCCAGATGGCCCGCTCGGGCAGCCCTTCCCGGATCAGCTTCTTGGCCCGCTCGATCACGCTCAGCGTGCGCAGCCCCAGGAAGTCCATCTTCAGGAGGCCCATTTTCTCACAGGTCGGACCGTCCCACTGCGTGACGATCTCGTTCTCCTCGCCGCCGGTCTGGCGGTAGAGGGGGACGAGTTCGTGGAGGGGGCGGGTCGCGACGATCACGCCGGCGGCGTGCACGGAGCTGTGCCGGGCCTGGCCCTCCAGCACCCGCGCGTTATCGATCAATTGCCCGATCTGTTCGGCGCTCACGTGCTGGTGGGGCGGCAGATCCTTGTTGATCTTTGCCAGGGCCGCGGCGCGTCCCTCGACGAGCTCGCGGAAGTCGGGCTCGGCCTCGATCGCCCCGTCGATGGTGATGTGGAGCGTCTCGGGGATGAGCTTGGCCACGCGGTCGGCGACGGGGAGCGAGACCTCGAGCACGCGTGAGCAGTCGCGGATGGCCGCCCGGGCCTTCATGGTGCCGAACGTGATGATCTGGGCCACGTGCCCGTACTTCTCGCGCACGTAGTTGATGACATCGCCGCGCCCGTCCTGGCAGAGGTCGATATCGATATCGGGGTATTCCGAGCGGTCCGGGTCGGTGAAGCGCTCGAAGAGCAGGCCGTACCGCACCGGACAGGCGTTGGAGAGTCCCAGGACATAGCCCACCATGGTGCCGACGCCCGAGCCGCGCGCGTTCGCGGGGATCCCCTTCTGGCGCCCCCAATTGACAAAGTCCCACACGATCAGGAAGTACGCGCTGATGTTCTTGCCGGCCAGGATCGCCAGCTCGCGCTCCAGGCGCGTCCAGTGCTCGCCCAACCCTTGCCCGGGCGCCTTGCTCTCCCTCTGCCCTGCTCCCTCTCCATACCGCCAGATCATCCCCGCCTCGGCCAGCATCCGCAGCGCCCGGTCGCAATCGGCCTTGAGGGCCGCGGCGTCGGCCGGATCGCGGGTGGCGTCGAAGGGTTCGAGCACGAAGCGTGAGCAGTAGTCGGTGTACCAGGCGGTCAGATCGCCGCCGAAGACCTCGTCGCCCGGCTTGGGCAGGGCCGCTTGCTTCGGGATCCGGACCCGCACCACCGGCGCGTGGTTTGCACCCACCGGGAGCGCCACGTTGCACCGCTCGGCGATGGCGCAGGAGTTGGCGAGCGCCTCGGGCCCGGCGCCGGCCATCTCGCTGCGGTCGTACCGCTCGTCCTCGAAAAGGGCCCGCATCTGCTCGGGGCTCTTGACGTAGAGCTCCGGCGTGTACTTCATCCGCGCCGAGTCGCTCTTGAGCTTTCCCGTCGAGATGCAGATCAGCGTGTCGTGCGCGTCGTGGTCCTCGGCCCGCAGGAAGTGGCTGTCGTTGTCGCAGACCAGCGGCAGGTTCATCCGCCGCGCCAGCTTCACCAGCAGCGGGTTGATCGCGTTCTGCTCCGGCACGTGGTGCTGCATCTCGACGAAGAACCGTGGGCCTGTCCCCTCGTCGGCGAAGACTCTCGCGTGCCATTCGGCGCTCTCGACCGCCCGATCCCAGTGCTTGGCGTCCCCGGTCTGCACCCGCGCCAGCAGGTGCTCGCCGATCTCACTCCCCAGATGGCCGTTGATCGCGATCAGCCCCGAGTGGTGCTTCTCAAGCAGGGCCCGGTCCATCCGCGGCTTGTAGTAGAAGCCCGTGAGGTACGCCTCCGAGCAGAGGTACATGAGGTTCCGCCAGCCCGTCTCGTTCTCTGCCAGGAGCACCAGGTGGTACCCGCCATCCCCCGCGCCGGTGTATGTCCGGTCGGTGCGGTCCCCCGGGGCGACGTACGCCTCGACGCCCAGGATCGGCTTGACGCCCTCCCGCTGGCAGGCCTCGTAGAACGCCACGGCGCCGAAGAGGTTGCCATGGTCGGTGAGTGCCACTGCCGGCATCCCGAGCTCCTTGACCCGCTTGACGAGGCGGTCGATCCGGTTGCCGCCGTCCAGGAGGGAGTACTCCGAGTGGAGATGCAGGTGGATGAATCCCGCGTCGCTCGGCGTAAGTCCAGAAACCCCAATATCTTGTGGTCTTTCGGCCATGGCGCCCCGTTCCCGGTGTCGTGGTCCCATGGTACTGGCCCGCCCGGCCGCCATCCACCGAATCCGGGCGCTCCCGCCTCGTCCCGGCCCGCGAGGCCCGAAAAAAGCAGACGCAGGCATTACCGGCGCACGAGAACCCAAGGAATCCCTCCGTTTCGTTCGCCTCCCCGCTCCGCGTTTCCCAGGTTGTTGGTGTGAGCCCCGCTCCGTAGGGGGGCTCTTCAGGGAGGGGAAACCATGGTGATCCGGACCGCCGCCACAGTCTTGGCCCTCGCCGCCGCAGCGGCGGAGGCCGACATCGTCGACATGTACTACTCCGGCCCCGGGCGCGGTCGGAATGCCCAGATTACGATGGGCAACGTGACGGAGGGCGTCTTCGCGGGGCAGCTCCTCCACCAGGTGAGCACCGCCCAGGGGCGGGGGGAGGCCCTACTCGGCGCCACCCCCATGTTCTGCACCGATGTGTTCCAGGATGTGGCGTGGCAGCAGACCGCCTTCACGCTGACCAGGCTCATCGAAGTCCCGGACTCGCAGCCGATGAGCCCGCGGACGGCCGGCGCCGTCCGCGACCTCTTCGCGGCCGCGAACGGCGCGCAGCTCGACCTCAACGGATCCAATGACTTTGCCGCCGCGTTCCAGCTTGCGGTCTGGGAGGTCGTGAACGACTACGACTGGCACGCCGGCCGCGCGAGTCTCAACCTGAGCGAAGGCTGGTTCCGGGCCGCCAACCTCGATGGCTCCGCACTCTCGGGGACGGTCCTGAGCAGCGTTGAGTCGCTCTTTGATTCGGTCGGATCGGGTTCGTCCTACGCGGGGCTGGTCGCCCTGCGCTCCCCCACTGCTCAGGATCAGCTCGCGGTGGTCCCGTCGCCCGGCGCCGCCACGGCCCTTGCGGGCGCCGCATTGGCTCTGATTGCACGTCGGCGCCGGTGACGCTTCGCACGACGGCGTTGCTCCATCACCGCAGGGCCAGACCGGAATGCGGCTTCAGAGGCCCTCAGCCGGGATCGCGCGGGCGCGTGAAAGGCACCGGAGCCGGGTCCCTACAATCTGTGTGGAATGTGGACCTATACCTCCATACGGGAGCAGGCGGCCAGATCCGGCCAGACTGCCGGTCGGGTCTTCACGGTGGTCCGGACTCAGCCTTCCTGGGTGAGTCGGGTCGCGCTCACGGCCGGGGCCGTGGTCTTGCTTGCGGTGGTACTGCTCTTGGTGGTGCCGGCACTCCTGATCGCCTTCCTCGTCTTCCTGCTGCTTGCGGCGGTTCTGCACACTTGGCACAGCGTGCGTTCGCTTTTCCGCTTCGAGCGAACCGGCCGGCGGAACGTCCGCGTCATCAGTCGCCGCTAGGCGCGTCGGACGCCCGGCCGCGGGCGTGTGGATCGCGCGCCGCACGGACCGCATCGCAATACGCGAGCGAGGAATCCCACTCAGGCCGGGCAAGCTCGGGCGTCGGCGCCCCAAGACCCGGAGTGTTCCATGGCGATCCCCCCCACCTTCACGACCACCACGAGCGGCACCCCGACCTGGCTGCTTGAGCGGCTCGCACGCCACGAGAGCGGGGCACCTGGGCGGACCGGCAGGCTGGAGCGATTGTTGGAGGCGGGCTCCCATCCCGATCGGATTCGAGAGGTGCGACGCCTGGCCGCGAGCCTCGCGAGGGCACAGGAACCACCGGAGGAGCTGTGTTCCGCCCCGTCGGATTGGCCCGGCTCCGCATCCATCGATCCGGCCCCGGATCTCTTCGCGCCCGATGGGCGCGCCACGGCGGGGTCGGGCGCGGCTGGGCCGTGCGTGTTTGACTTCCCGCGGCGTGTCGTCGACCGGACGACATTCGGCTTCTCGTGGACCGAGCTCTCCGAGGCCTATGCGGACGGGCCCGCGGCCTATCTCGAGCGGCAGCTCAACCTGGAACAGATCGACGATAGCGTGCTGGACGCGCGGCTCGCCTCGGAGTTTGAGACGCTTGACGAGACCCCACGCCGACACGTGCTCCGCTTCATCGCCGGCGACTCGACGATGACCTACGAGTTGCTCATGGCCACCTTTCTGAGGGCGGCGACGAGTCGTCGGCAGCTCTTCGAGCGGATGGTGGAGTTCTGGTCCGACCACTTCAACATCTATCTCTACAAGGACGAGTGCTCGATCTTCAAACCGATCGACGACCGCGACGTGATCCGTCCCCATGCGATGGGCAAGTTCTCCGATCTGCTGAGGGCCTCGGCACGCAGCCCCGCCATGCTGACCTATCTTGACGGGGCCTTCAGCCTCGTCGGATCGCCCAACCAGAACTACGCCCGCGAGCTGCTCGAGTTGCACACGCTCGGTGTCGACAACTTCACCCAATCGGACATGGAGCAGGTCGCCCGCTGCTTCACGGGCTGGACCATCGACTACAACGTCAACAGCCACACGCTCGGCGAATTCCGGTTTGAGCCCTATTGGCACGACTACGGGACCAAGCGCGTTCTGGGGTACAAGATTCCCAACGGCGGCGGTGTCGAGGACGGGGACCGTGTCATCGACATCCTGTGCCACTCGCCCAAGGGCGCCCCGCTCACAGCCCGATTCCTCGCCCGCAAACTCGCCGTCCGATTCTGGGGCGAGAACCCTCCCGAGGAACTCGTCGACCAGATCGCCGGGGCATACCTTGCCACCGACGGCGACATCCGCTCGATGCTCCGCGTCGTGCTCGCCGAGCGGTGGCTCGCCTGCGCGCCGCCGCGGCTCAAACGGCCGTTCCACCTCGCCTGCTCGACGCTCCGGGCTGTCCCGACCTACATCCAGGCGTATTGGGGTCTGATCTACGTCACCGACCTCATGGGCCAGCTCCCGTTTTTCTGGGTTCCGCCCAACGGCTACCCGGACGCCGCGGCGTATTGGGCGGGGCACATCCTCCCCAGGTGGCAGTACAGTTTCTACCTGCTGCAGGAGCAGCAAGAAGTCGCCACGGACTTTGCTCCGTTTCTCAAGAGCACCGCCGCGGAGATCCTCGAGGCGATCGACACACTCCTGTTCGGTGGGCAGCTCCGGAAGGACGAGCGCGCGGCTCTGGCTGCATACCTCGGGCCCGCGCCCTTCAACGCCAATCGCATCATCGACACCATCGGCCTCGCGATTGCCGGGCCCGCATTCCAGCAGTACTAGTCGCGGAGATCGACCATGCCACGCCCCTGCGGTTGCACCGAGTATCTCGACGTCTCGCGCCGGCAGTTCCTCGGACTTGGCGGCGCGGCCGCGCTCTCGGCCGCGCTCGCGCCCGCCTGGCTGCCACGCGTGTCCTACGCTCGGCCCGGGCGGCCGACGGCGCGGGACATCCTCGTGTCCATCTTCCTGCGCGGCGGCGCCGACGGCCTGACTCTCTGCGTCCCCCACGGCGATCCGGACTACTACAACGCCCGCCCGACGATCAACATCCCGCGCCCGGACGGCGGCGACCAGTTCGCCGCCACCGATCTCGACGGCTTCTTCGGCCTCGCCCCCGCGATGGCGTCGCTCCTCCAACCCTATCTCGCGGGGCACCTGCTCTTCGTGCATGCGACGGGCTCCGTCGATACCACGCGATCGCACTTCGATGCGATGCACTTCATGGAGGTCGGGAAGCCCCGAGACCCCGCGCTCTTCACCGGCTGGATCGGTCGGCACCTGCTGACGGTGCCACCGCTCGACGCCGACGCCCTGGTCCGCGCGATCGGCGTGAGCAACGGTCTGCCGCGTTCGCTCGTCGGGGCGCCGCGCTCGCTCCCATTCCCCGACCTCGACGACTCCAGCCTCAACGGCCGCGAGGAGACCAAGGACGAGCGTCTCGAGGCCATCGGGGACATGTACGGCCATGCCGGTTCTCTGCTCCGGGCTTCCGCGGAAAGCACGATCAACACCCTGGCCCTCCTCGATGCCATCGACTTTGCGGGGTACATCCCCGCCCACGGCGCGGTGTACCCCGATTCTGAGTTTGGCTACTCGCTCAAATGTTGCGCCGCGCTCATCAAGGCTCGGGTCAATGTCGAAGCCCTGACCCTTGATCTCGGGAGTTGGGACACGCATGAATCGCAGGGACCGCGCGATGGCTACATGGCCTACCTCATGGCAGACTTCGCCGGTGCGCTCGCCGCATTCCATCTTGATGTGATCACCGACGGGCCCGATGTGACGCTTGCTGCCATGTCCGAGTTCGGCCGCGTGGTGGCCGAGAACGGGAGCCGCGGATGCGATCACGGTCACGGGAACGTGATGATGCTCATGGGGCGCCACATCGCCGGAGGGCGCGTGCTCTCCCAGTGGCCCGGGCTCAATCCCGACCTGCTCTATGAGGGTCAAGACTTGGCGATCACCATCGACTACCGCGACATCCTGGCCGAGATCGTGCAGAACCGGCTCGCCAACTCCGATCTCCCCTTCGTCTTCCCGGATTTCACGCCGACCTTCCGGGGCGTCACGCTCTAGGCGGCACGCTCAGGACTCCCCCTCGATGGACCGCATCCAGGCGGCCCGGAGCGCCCGGGTCATTTCTCCTGGCCGGCCCTTTCCGATCGGGTGTGCCTCGACCGCCACCACGGGGAGCACGCCCCAGCTCGAATTGGTCAGGAACACCTCGTCGGCACCCAGCAGATCATCGATCGAGAGCATGCGGCGCTCGACGGAGAGGGACCGCATCTCCGCCAGCTCCATCACGGCCGCCCGCGTTATTCCGGGAAGCACCGGGCTCGGCAGCGCGCCGCGGATCGTCGCGGCCTCACCCCCATCGGGCGTCCCCCCCTGCTCTTCACCGCGCGCGATAGGCGTCGAGAGGGCGCCGTCCTTCACAAGGAATACGTTGCTCACACACCCGCCGCACAGGTGGTTCGAGACCTGGAGCACGATCGCCTCGGCCCCGCCCTTCGCCGCGGCCGCCTGAAGCTCGCGGAGCCGCCACCAATAGTTCAGCGTCTTGTGCCCCTCGAATGGGTTCAGCGGGTTGGCCCGCGCGTCGGCGATCCCGACCATGACGCCCCGCTCGAACATCGCCGGCGGGTATTCTGTCGCCGGCTGCGCGACGATCAGCAGCGTCGCGGCGGCGGCTCCGTCGGTGGATTTCGCATCGGCCTCGTCCCCTGTTGCCGCCCGGAGCAGTTGCAGTTCGCCCCCGGTAATGGTGAGCCGCACCCGCGTCCGCGGATGGCCCGCCCGCGCCACCGTCTCCATCACCGCGTCGTACAGGCCCTGGACGCGCAGGTGCTGCGCGAGCCCAAGCTCCCGCGCGCTGGCCGCGAGGCGCTCCAGGTGTTCATCGAGTCGGTACACCCACGTCTCGTCGAGCCCCGTCGTTCCGCCCAGCATCGTCTCGAACAGCCCGACGCCGTGCTGCACCGACGAGTCGAACGCGGAAAGCCTGGCCTCGGATTGCTCGACGAATGACCCGTTCAGGAAGACTGTTGCCATGCCCGAGCGTACCACCCTGAAGCGATCCGAGTCTCCGACGCTCAGTGCCCCGCCGGCCTCCCGCCCTTCCGTGGATCGCAGGCCGCGCTCCAGCCGTCCCCCACCCGCACAATCAACTGCACCACTCCGACGTCGGCTGCCTCGCCCAGCACGTGCCCCCGGGCCTCCAGAGACGCCCGCAGCCCCGCCGCACTCTCCCCATCCCGCAGCCCCGGCTCCAACTTCACCTCGTCCGGCATCCACTGATGATGCAGGCGCGGCGTCGCCACCGCCTCACCAGCCTCGATCCCCCGCACCAGCACGTTGAGCAGCACCTGCATCGTCCCCGTGATGATCCGCGGCCCCCCGGACGCCCCCGCCACCGCGAGGACCCGTCCGCGTGCATCCAGCACGATCGTCGGGGTCATGCTGCTGAGCGGGCGCTTTCCCGGCTCCGGCGCGTTCCGTGCGCTCTGGATCAGCCCGAAGGCGTTGGGCTCCCCGGGACGCGCCGTGAAGTCGTCCATCTCGTTGTTCAGGCAGAAGCCCCACTGCTCCACGCTCACCAGCGAGCCGAACTCCAGGTTGATCGTCTGCGTGCACGCCACCGCCCCGCCCCACTGGTCCACGGCGCACAGGTGGCTCGTGCCAGAATCGTCCACGGGCGCTTGCGGCCCCGCCGATTCCTCGCGCGTGCCGTACTCGTCCGGCGCCCGCGTCCGCTCGTCATCGATCAGGGCCGCCCTCGCGTCGAGGTACTCCCTGCTCAGCAGACGCTCCATCGGCACATCGACAAACGCCGGATCTCCCAGCCACTCCGCCCGATCGGCGAACGCGTGCTTCCACGCCTCGATCAAGACGTGCGTATCCGCCGGCGTCCACGCCCCGTCCCGCCGCGCGGCAATCCCCCGGCGTTCCAGCATGCCGAACGCCTGCGCCAGCACGATGCCACCGCTCGAGGGCGGCGGCATCGTGAGAAACTTCCGCCCGCCGAACCCGAACGAGAGCGGGTTCACTTCCGCGGGCGCATACGCGAGCAGATCCTCGCGCGTCAGGATGCCCCCGGCGTCCTGGGCGGCCGCGACGATGCTGGCATCACCGTAGAACGCCTGCGCCCCCTCGTCCGCGATGGCCCGCAGCAGCGCCGCCTGGCGCGGGTTCGCGATGCGGTCCCCAACCGCGACCTGACCGCCGCGCAGCAACTCGCGCCAGAGCCATGGTCGCGCGGCTCGTTCCGTTTCGTCAAGCCGCTCTGCGCCCGCGTGCACCGCCGATACGTACGCCTCATCGGCCTCGAACCCACCTTCCGCTGCCAGGATCGCGGGCGCCAAGACCTCGCGCCGGTCCATCGTGCCGTATTGCTCGAGGGCGTAGAGCAGCCCCGCGACGCTGCCCGGCACAGCCACCGCGAGCCCCGAGTCGGTGCTCGCGTCGCGAGCGATGCCCCGGGCGGTGAACATGCCCGGCGTCGCGCCCGCCGGCGCCGTCTCGCGGAAATCGAGCGCGGTCAGGACGCGCCCGTGATGCGGGTCTTCCGGTAAATAGATCACCATGAACCCGCCGCCGCCGATCCCGCAGCTCTGCGGGCGGACGACGCTGAGGGCAAAGCCCGCGGCGACGGCGGCATCGACGGCGTTCCCGCCGGCCCGCAGCATCCGGGCGCCGGCCTCCGACGCGATCTCCTGGTCGGCCGCGACCGCGCCGTGCGCGAAAGATCCGACAAAGCTCTGCGCCCGGGCCGCGGCCGCCAGGACCGCCACCGAGAGCACGAGACGGGCAAGAGCATGGCGCATCGGCGCAGGATACCACGCACGGGCCGCGTCCGGCGCCGCCCCGTCATGCATCGGCCGAGCTGCGCCCGATCAGGTAGTAGAGCACCATGCCGATCAGCGGGAGCAGGAGAATGAGCAGGATCCAGAGCAGCTTGTGCCCGACGCTGCCCCGGCCGGCCAGCAGGCTGATGATCGCGATCACATCCAGTACGAGCACGACGAGGCCGATGATGCCGTAAATCACAACAGGCTCCTTTCCGGAGTGTGCATCCATGCGGGCGTGGCGCCCGCTCGCTCGGGAATGTCGCCCCGCCCTAGTCCGCCGCGTCCTGGATGTTCTCGCCGAGATTCTCGACGTCCTTGCCCACGCCCTTCGTCGTGTTGCAGGCGGCGAGCAGCATCATGCCGAGACCCAGGATGGTGAGCAGCAATCGGGTCTTCCCTTTGGCGTGAGTATGGCGCACAGAATGTCTCCCCGGTTCTTTCTTTGGACCGCGCGCGAGATGAAACGTTCACATTGCGGCGGTGAGGAATATCAGAATCCTATGCGATCGGCGCCTCCTCGCATGCAACTCTCGGGCGCTTGTGCGGAGTTGGCGAGCCGCGTACGGATATCCGGAGTGCCATCTCCAGAGCGCGCGGCGCATCGGCGCAGCCGACGCGCAACAATCGCTCGATCGCATCCAGCTTCCGGGCCAGATTGGGCCACCAGCGCCGCAAACTCGGCGCCCCGACCCGCCGGCCCCGATCACACACCTGCCCCACACCGAACTCTTTGTCGGAGTGTGCGGCGAACAATCCGGGAGATGCTTCGGGCGAGCTGCGGCGCACGTTCGCGCTGGCCGACTCCTTTCACGAGCGTGTCCGCCTCGGGCGCGGCGCCCCGGATCCCCTTACACTGTCTGGCCACCCTCGCCCGCGACACCAGGAGCCGCCATGGCCGGACCCAGAGGCCCCACAGCCGCCGACCAGACCGCCCCCGAGCCCGTCGAGCGGCTGGCCAGCCCCTTCAAGCGATTCGCGGCCACCAGTGCCGCGGGCGGCATCGTGCTCATCGCCTGCACGGTGGCGGCGATGGTCTGGGCGAACTCGGCAGCCCACGACTCCTACCACCACCTCTTCCATGTCGAAGAACTCACGATCGGCTTCGGTGAGTTTCACCTTTCGAAGAGCCTCGGCCACTGGATCAACGACGCCCTGATGGCGCTCTTCTTCTTCGTCGTGGGGCTCGAGATCAAGCGTGAGATCCTCGTCGGCGAGCTCTCCAGCCCCAAGAAGGCCGCGCTGCCCATCGCCGGCGCCCTCGGCGGCATGATCGGCCCGGCCCTCATCTACGCGGCGCTCAATTGGGGCCGGCCGACGATCGGCGGCTGGGGCGTGCCGATGGCGACCGACATCGCCTTCGCCCTCGGCATCCTCTCGCTGCTCGGCTCCAAGGCCCCCACCTCGCTCAAGGTGTTCCTCACCAGCCTCGCCATCGCCGACGATCTCGGCGCGCTCATCGTCATCGCCATCTTCTACACCGACGACCTCGCCACCAACTACCTCCTCCTCGCGGCCCTGGTCACCGCCTGCATGGTGGGCCTCAACCTCATGCGCGTCCGCTCGCCCTGGATCTACTTCCTGTTCGGCATCGCGCTCTGGTACTTCGTCTTCAAGAGCGGCGTGCACGCGACGATCGCCGGCGTGGTCGGGGCCATGACGATCCCGGCCACCGCCCGCGTGGGACCGCGACGCTACCTCGAGGCCAGCCGCACGGCCCTCGAGAAGTTCGAGATGTACACCGACAACCCGGACTTCGATGTCAAGACGAGCCCCGCCCAGCGTGCGGCCGTGTGGGCGGTCCACCGGAGCAGCCTGCAGGTGCTCCCCGTCCTGCACCGGCTCGAAGAGGCGATCCACCCCTGGACCGTCTTCGCCGTCATCCCCATCTTCGCCCTCGCCAACGCCGGCGTGGAACTCCACGGCTCCGTGGGTGACACCGCGGGGAGCCGGACCACACTCGGTGTCGTCCTCGGCCTGTTCCTCGGCAAGCCCCTGGGTATCTTCGCGGCCGCGTGGATCGCGGTGAAGCTCGGGATCGGCGCGCTGCCCGGCGGCGTCTCCTGGCGTCACATCTTTGGGGCGGCGTGCCTCGGCGGCATCGGGTTCACCATGGCCCTCTTCATCGCCAACCTCGCCTTCGCCGCCTTGCCGGACGAACTCGACCACGCCAAGGTCGGCATCCTCGCCGCCTCGCTCTTGTCGGGAATCCTCGGCCTCGCCGTGGTGGCCTCGTGCCCAGCCGTCTCGGAGATCGAGGAGCTGGAGGAGTAGGGCCGCGAGATTCGCGCGCTCTGAGCGATCGGGCCGGCACGGGGGCCGGGCGAGCCGACGTACGCTCTGGGGGTCCCAGCCGGAGCCACCCATGCCCGCCGCACGAATCCTCGCAGCGCTGATCGCCCCGGCCGCCCTGGCTCTCGCCCCACCGCTCGCGGCGGGCGCGCCCCCCAAGAACATCATCGTGTTCATCGCCGACGGCGGCGGCGCGAACGCGCACCGGGCGTTCGAACTCTGGCGCGGCGAGCCCGCCCTTTACAGGGGCCCCGGGTGGTTCCGGGGCAGCGCGGCGACCTACGCCCTCCGCCTCTCCCCCCGTCCCGGCGCCTCCGATCCGCTCGCTCAGGACCCCCGCATCGTCTACGACCCGGCCAAGGCGTGGGACGCGACGCCGAGCGAGGGCGGCGCCGGGGGCTACCCCTCGTGCTTCGCCGGCTACCGGTGGCTGCTCGCCACCGCGCCCGACTCGGCCAACACCGCCAGCGCGATCTTCACCGGCGTCCCCACCTACCGGGGCGCGATCGACGTGGACGGCGCGGGCAACCCCACGCGGACCGTCGCCGAGGCCGCGAGCGAACGGGGCAAGGCCGTGGGGATCGTCACCAGCGTGCCCTTCTCCCACGCCACGCCCGCCGCGGCGGCCGGCGCGCACGTCCCCGACCGCGACATGTATCACGAGATCGCCCACCAGATGCTCACCGCCGGAGTTTGCGACGTGATCGCCGGCGCGGGCCATCCGGACTTCGACGACTCGGGCGCTCAACGAGCGAAGCCGGCCTTCGACTTCGTGAGCGAGGAAGATTGGAAGGCGCTCCGGGCCGGCACGCTCACGCAAGCCGACGGCGCCACCTGGACGCTGGTGGACGACACCCAGCGCATCGCGTCTTTCTCGTCGGGGGAGGTCCCCTCCCCGCTGATCATGGTGCCCCGGGTCGGACAGACGCTCCAGGAGCGTCGCGCCGCTCGGGGTGACGCGCACGCCGAAGCTCCCGGCGAATCCCCGCGCAATGCCGATCTGCCCACGCTCGCGGACTTGTCCCTCGCCGCGCTCAACGGGATCGACGACGACCCGGACGGCTTCTTCCTCATGATCGAGGGTGGCGCCGTCGACTGGGCCGAGCACGACAACCGCATGGGACGATTGATCGAGGAGATGACCGACTTCCACGACACGATCGAGGCCGTGTGCCGCATTCTCGACGCCGGGGACCGCGGCTACGACTGGTCCAATACGCTCGTCATCGTCACCGCCGACCACGACCACCTGCTCTGGGGCCCCGAGTCGGACACCATCCCCTTCCAGCCCCTCACCGACAACGGGCCGGGCCAGATTCCCGGATACCGCTGGCTCTTCAACAGCCACTCCAACCAGCCCGTCCCGCTTTTCGCCCGCGGGGCCGGAGCCGGCGCCTTCGCGGCCCTCCCCTCCAAGCCGGACGTGCTCATCGACACGAGCGGCGCAACGTCCCGCACCTTCGAGCGCCCGCCCTACTTCCACCAGAGCGAAATCGGGAAGACGCTGATGCGGTTCGTGGCGGCTCAGGGCGAGGCGCCGACGGCGGCCACCAAGCCGTAGCAGGTCGCGGGACGAGTTCGCTTGGCGGGGAGTCCGTTCGAGATCTCTCCGCCGCCTTCAACCACGACGGCGAGGTCAACATCATCGACTCCACGGCGTTCTTCAACGCCCGGGTCCGCGACCGAACCTGACCCCCGCCCCCTCTGTCCCTCTGTCCCTCTGTCCCTTTGTCCCTCTGTCCCTCTGTCCCTCTGTCCCACTTCGTCTCTCCGTCTCTCCATCTCTCCGTCTCTTCCCCCTACCATCGCCCCCATGTCCACCCCCGCCTTGCCCACCAAAGCCCGCGAACTCCACAGCCACCACTTCGACTCCACCGCCTGGAACGGTTTCGCGTTCCGCGACGACGACATCATCATCGCGACCTACGGCAAGAGCGGGACGACATGGGTGCAGCAGATCGTCTCGCAGCTCATCTTCGAAGGGGCCGCGGGGATGGAGGTGGCGGAGATGTCGCCCTGGGTTGATCTGCGCGTGCCGCCGAAGGAGGTCAAGCTCCCCGCGATCGAGGCGCAGCGGCACCGGCGGTTCCTGAAGACGCACCTGCCCGTCGACGCCCTGGTCTTCTCGCCGAGGGCGAAGTATCTCTACATCGCCCGCGACGGGCGGGACGTGGTGTGGAGCATCTACAACCACCACGCGACGGCCAACCAGAAGTGGTACGACATGCTCAATGACGCTCCGGGACGGGTCGGACCGCCGATCGAGCGCCCCGACCCGGACATCCGGCGGTACTTCCTGACCTGGCTCGAGCGGGACGGCCACCCGTGGTGGCCCTTCTGGGAGAACATCGCCTCGTGGTGGGCGATCCGTGACCTGCCCAGCGTGATGCTCCTCCACTACGCCGACCTCAAGGCCGACATGCCCGGCCAGATCCGCCGCATCGCCGAGTTTCTGGAGATTCCGATCGACGAGGCGACCTGGCCGCGCATCCTCGAGCACTGCTCGTTCGACTACATGAAGGAGCACGCGAGCAAGAGCGTTCCGCTGGGGGGCATCTTCTGGGACGGCGGGGCGCAGACCTTCATCCATAAGGGAACGAACGGGCGCTGGCGCGACATCCTGACGGCGGAGGACTGCGCCCGCTATGACGCCACGGCACTGGAGCAACTCGGCCCGGTGCGCGAGCTGGCTCGCGGGAGCCGCGGGCTGACGCGCAGGAAGCAAACAGGGCTGCGCCCATCGGCGCAGCCCTGTTCGGGCAATCAATCTCGGGGGCGTGGGTCAGTCGCCCTTGGCTCCGGGGGCCGAGCGTCCGCCGCCGGACCGCTCTGCGGGCGGGGGCGGCGGCTGCTTGGCGGCCGCGCCCTCCTTGGCGCCATGCCCCCCGAACAGGTTCATGGCGATGATGGCCACTGCAGCGATCCCGATGACGGCCGCAACGATGATCTTGATGAGCTTGGAGCGTTCCATGCCTGCGCGATTCCTTCGCTGGGAGTCCTTGGATTACTTGTCGCTGGGCATCACGAAGTGGAGCTGGTATTCCTTGGTGTTCGGCGCCCACAGCTCGATCTTGAGATAGTCGACGTGGCCGTCGTAGAAGGCCATGCAGGACTTGTTCATCTCGCCGTACTCGCCCATGATGCCCTCGGGCCACGTGCTCTGGGCGCCCAGATTGGTCGCGATGTCGGCGGTCTGGTCGTGGATGAAGACGAAGGTCGAAGTATTGAAGTCCGCGGCCATCTCGAGGCGACGGATGCCCTTGTCGAAGGCGTCGGAGAAGCTGAACTTGTTCCTGAGCTCGTCGAACCAGCGCAGGTTGGTGTGGTAGCTGGTGCCGACATCGTCGTACGAACTCAGGTTCGCGTTGGCCTTGGGCCAGTCCGTCTGGTAGCTGATCTTGTCGCCGGGCCCGCGGTACGCTTCGGTCTCGATCGCCTGGCGCGGGTCGGAGGGCTTGCCCATCTTGTAGGAGCCGTCCTTCCAATCCCAGTCGTAGGTGCCAGCGCGGGGGAGCGGGAAGACGATCTCGGGGTACATGTAGGCGTTGAGCGGGCGGGCCGAGGCGGCCACATCGAACACCAGGTTGCTGCCGGTGGCCCAGTTCTCGCTCGTGTCCTTGCCGCCGTAGGTCCAGGTGCAAATAGCCTGAACGTCGCCGTTCACACGCTTGGTCTCGGGGTAGGGCACGTGGCCCTTCACGTCGGCCTTGTACATCTCGACGGCCTTCATGATCTGGTTGAGATTGCTCATCGAGATCGCCTTCCAGGCCGACATGCGGGCCTTGCCCAGCGCCGGGAGCAGAATGCCGATCAGCACCGCGATGATCGCGATGACCACCAACAGCTCAATCAGCGTGAAGGCACGGGAGGGACGGCGACGTGTCATAGTGATGCTCCCAATACACCCCGCGACGGGGTCGTGATTCAACAGTCCGGACTCGGTTCTCCGCAGGCAGCGCCCGAGTCCCGCAAAGGGATAATACCCCCATATGCATTCGGAACGCAGTCTTTATTCAGGGCGAATGCCCGGTAGGCCATACGCAAATCGGCCCGGACCGGTTGCGGGGGGGGCGGGCTGGGACAAAGTCGGACTTTGTTTGGAATCTCAGTCGCCGCCGAGTCCCCACCCCGCGACGAGCCGAGCAAAGACCGGCTTGTGATCCGATCCCGTATCCCCACCCGTCCAGACCTCCACGCAGCGGAGATCCGGCGAGTGGGCGATATGGTCGAGCGTGATGCCCGGGGCGTACCGCAGCAGCGTCACCCTGGGCCAAGTGGACCCCGGACCACGCCCGGCCTCGCGGAAGGCATCGATGAAGCCCCGCCGCCGCACCTTGTCGAGCGGCTGCGCACCCCAGACGCTATTGAAATCCCCCGCCACGACCGTCGGCGTCCCCGCCAGCCCGTCCAGATGGGGCCCCATGGCGCCCGCCATGGCCGCCTGTTCCGCCGTCCGCTCAAGCCCGATCGGGCTCATGAGGTGGACATCCCATAGGCACACCTCCCGGCCCCCAAATCGGACGAAGGCCCGCACCTGCGGGAGTGGGCTCTCCCCATCCCGCGGCGTGACCTCCGGCTCGCGGCTGAAGGGCAGCCGGCTGAAGATCGCCTGCCCGAAGTTGTCGTCGCGGGGGATGGCCACCGAGGCGTAGTCCGCCGAGAGGGCCGCGAGCAGACGCTCGGCCGCGTCGGGCCGCACCTCCTGCAGCATGATGACGTCGGGCCGGGTTGCCCTGATCTGGTCCACGAGCGGCACGTCAGACTTGGTGGTCGCGAAGAGGTTGGCCGAGAGGACAAGCATGGAGCCCGAATCGGAGCCGACGAGCGTGCCCACGGGCTCGGGGTTCCTCGCTCCCGCCGGGGGCAGGAACGACCAGAGCCAGGGCCCGAGGCTCATCGCCAGCAACGGGACCCCCGCCAAGGCCGTCCGGCGCGCCCGCACGGCCACGCACACCACCAGCACCCCCAGCAGCGCCATCCCCGCGTGCGGGAGAAAGGTCGTCCCCATCAGGCTGAACCAGGTGAGCCCGGTCTCGACGCGCCCCATGCCGTCGGCCGGGTCGGGGCGATAGAGCGTGGCCAAGGCAAACGCGGCATAACCCCCGCAGAGCGAGACCAGCACCAGCCGGCTCGCAGCGCGGCGCGCCCCCGCCCAGCGCGAACCGCCCCCACGGCGCGCCGAGCCCCCCGACGATTCAGAGTCAACCATGCACCCATCCCCCCGGGGCTCACACCACGGCGTCGGCCTTGTCGAAGCGGTGACCCAGCGCCCGGCTCAGCTTGCGGCTGGCCTCCCGCACGACGGCGTACAGGTCGTCGCCCTCTTCGGTGACGGCGATGGGGTCCATCGAGCGCGGGCGGGCTTCGAGCACACACTTCTTGTCCCGCTTGCCGCGCTTGGCCCCGTTGTCGTCGGAGACATGCGCCTCCACCCGAGTCAGCCGATCGGCGAACCGGTGATTCTCGTGCGTCACCGCCTCGCGGATGTGCGCGTCGAGGGCATCGGAACGCTCGGTACCCGAGTACGAAATCTCGATGTGCAGCATGGAAAGCTCCGAGGGTTGTGCTGAACCGGTTCTACGCGTGCCGCGAGCCCTGTGTTCACCCGCCGGCGCACGGGCTGTGTCAGGCGGCGCCCACCTTCGCAAACACCAAACTGTGCCCCTGCGCGTCCACCCGGATACCCTCCCCGGCGCCGAATTCTCCGTTCAAGATCCTGGTAGCCAGTGGATTCTCCAAACGCTGCTGGATCGCCCGCTTGAGTGGGCGAGCCCCGAAGGCCGGGTCCCAGCCCTCCTCGGCGAGGAGGGCCTTGGCCCCGTCGGTCAGCTCGAGGGTCATCTCGCGCTCCGCGAGGCGTTCGCGCACCCGCTGGAGTTGGATCTCCACGATCCCCGCGAGCTGGTCCTTCTTGAGCTGGTGGAACACGACGATCTCGTCGATCCGGTTCAGCAGCTCGGGCCGGAAGAACTGCTCCCGCATGCCCAGGTCGAACCGGGCGTCGAAGCGCCCGCGCTTGGCGATCTCCTCGGGGCTCAGGCCCTCGCCGGAGAGGTCGGCGCCGGGGCCGCGCTTGATCATGTCCCGCACCGCGGCCTCGATCTCCCAATCCTCGGCCCCGCGCTGCGTCATCTCCTGGATCTTCTGGCTGCCGAGGTTGCTCGTCATGACGACGATGGTGTTGCGGAAATCCACCGTCCGCCCCTGTCCGTCGGTCAGGCGCCCGTCGTCGAGCAGCTGCAGCAGCACGTTGAACACATCCGGGTGCGCCTTCTCGACCTCGTCGAGCAGCAGCACGCTGTAGGGACGCCGGCGCACCGCCTCGGTGAGCACACCGCCCTCCTCGTAGCCGACGTAGCCCGGGGGCGCCCCGATCATGCGGCTGACCGAGTGCTTCTCCATGAACTCGCTCATGTCGATGCGGATCATGGCCTCCTCGGTGTCGAAGAGGAACTCGGCGAGGGCCTTGCACGTCTCGGTCTTGCCCACGCCCGTCGGCCCCAGGAAGAGGAAGCTCCCGATCGGCCGGTTGGGGTCGCTGAGCCCCGCCCGCGAACGACGGACGGCATCGGCGACGGCCCGAAGAGCATCCTCCTGCCCCACCACACGCCGGCCCAGCTCGCGTTCCATGTGCGTGAGCTTCTCGCGCTCGCCCTCGACGAGCTTGGTGACGGGGATGCCCGTCCACCGGGCCACGATCTCCGCGATCTGCTCCGCGTCGACCTCCTCCTTCACCAGCGCCTTCCCGCTCGCCAGCCGCTCATGCATGGCGCTCTCGGCCCCGGCCAGCTTCTGCGACAGCTCGCGCAGCTCGCCGTACTGGATCCGGGCGGCGGTCTCGAGATCGCCCCGGCGCTGCGCCTGCTCCAGCTCGACCTTCTTCGCGTCGATCTGCTCTTTCACCAGCTTGACCGCGTCGAGGTCCTTCTTCTCCGCCTCCCACTGCGCGGTCAGCGCCCGGTTCTTCTCCTGCAGATCCCCCAACTCCCGCTCGATGCGGTCGAGTTCCTTCTGCGTGCCGCGGGCCTCGGGGCCCCCCTCCCACTTCGTCTCTCCGTCTCTTCGTCTCTCCGTCTCTCCCCCCTCGATCCTCAGCGCCTCCCGCTCAATCTCCAGCTGCATGATCCGGCGCCGAAGCTCGTCCAGCTCCGTCGGCATGCTGTCGTTCTCGATGCGGAGCTTGCTCGCCGCCTCGTCCACAAGGTCGATCGCCTTGTCGGGCAGAAACCGGTCCGCGATGTACCGATGGCTCAGGCTCGCGGCCGCCAGAATCGCCGAGTCCAGGATCCGCACGCCGTGGTGCGCCTCGTACCGCTCCTTGAGCCCGCGCAGGATCGCCACGGTCTCCTCGACGCTCGGCTGATCCACGTATACCGGCTGGAACCGGCGCTCGAACGCCGGGTCCTTCTCCACGTGCTTGCGGTATTCGTCCAGTGTCGTCGCCCCGATGCACCGCAGCTCGCCGCGCGCCAGCGCCGGCTTGAGGAGGTTCCCCGCGCTCACCGCCCCCTCCGCGGCCCCCGCCCCGATCACCGTGTGCAGCTCGTCGATGAACAGGATCACCTGCCCGCCGCTGGCCTGCACCTCCCGCAGCACGCTCTTGAGCCGCTCCTCGAACTCACCGCGGTACTTCGCGCCCGCGAGGAGCTGGCCGACATCGAGGGCGACGAGCCGCTTGTCGCGCATGCCCTCGGGGCAGTCGCCGTTGACGATGCGGAGGGCGAGGCCCTCGGCGATTGCCGTCTTGCCGACGCCGGGCTCACCGATCAAGACCGGGTTGTTCTTGGTGCGGCGGCTGAGCACCTGCATGCAGCGGCGGATCTCCTCGTCGCGCCCGATGACGGGATCGAGCTTGCCCTGCTGGGCCTTCTCGGTGAGGTCGATCGAGTACTTCTTGAGGGCCTCGTAATTGCCCTCGGCGTTCTGGTCGGTGATGGTTTCGACGCCCGAGGCCTTGCGCAGCTCGCGGATCGCGCTCTCGAGGTGCTTGCGCTGCACGCCGAGCGTGTCGAGCAGGTCCTTGGCCTTGCCCTTCACGGCCGCCAGCGCGAGCAGCAGGTGCTCGCTGGAGATGTACGAATCCTTGAGCGCCTTCGATTCCTGCTCGGCCTTGGCCAGGATCTCCATGATCTCCCGCCCGGTCGAGCCGGCGCCCGAGGTCGTGGTGGGGATCCGTCCGAGCTCGCCGGCAATGACCGAGGACAGCCGCGAGGGCTCGGCCCCCGCTTTGGCGAGGATCGAGGAGACCGCTCCGGCCTTGTCTTCGACGAGAGCCCCGAGCACGTGCAACCCCCCGACCTCGGGGTGCTGCTTGCCCATGGCGGACCGCTGGGCGTCGGCGAGGACCTGCTGCGCGGTGGTTGTGAGGCGGTCGGGTTGCATCAAGACACCTCCAGGGAAACCTGTCTGGCGAGCATTGTGCAAGCCGCGCGCCGCGCCGTTGGTGCCCCAATCGCTTCCCGCGGGCCTGCGGCACGCCCGATCTGCGTGCTCCTGCCAGAATGACAGGCGAAGCGCCCGCCTCAACCGGGGCCCGCCTCAACAGAGGTCCTGGCGCCAGCCTGGGCTTGGTCCGGCCCACCGCAACAGAGGCCCTGGCGCCAGCAACAGAGGCCCTGGCGCCAGCCTGGGCTTGGTCAGGCCCACCGCAACAGAGGCCCTGGCGCCAGCCTGGGCTTGGTCCGGTCGATCGCAACGCATGCCCCGACTGCAGAAAGCCCAGGCTCGCGCCAGGGCCTCCGTCGCGCTACACCCGCGGCCCGCTCTCCCCCAGCTTGGCGATCGCGTCGGCGTACTGCTCGCGCAGCGGCTCGACCACTTCCTTAATGAACCGCTCGGTCTGCTCGACGCTGCGCCCGATGTACTTCATCGGGTCCATCACGCCCTCCCAGTCGAGTTCGCCGTTGAGCATGCCGCCGCTCGCCTTGCTCTGGAACGCGGGATCCGCCTTCAGCCGCTCCAGCAGGTCGTTGTCAAGCCCCTGCTGCTTGACACGCATGCCGGCCTCCTGGGCGTGCTGGCGGATGCGCTCGTGGTAGTCCTGCCGGTCGGCGCCGAGCTTGACGCAGGCCATGAGGATGTTCTCGGTGGCCATGAAGGGCAGCTCGGCCATGAGGTTCTTGCGGATGGTGGCCTCGTGGACGACCAGCCCGGACGCGACATTGTGCATGAGGTCGAGGGCCCCGTCGAGGGCGAGGAAGGCCTCGGGCAGGCTGAGGCGGCGGTTGGAGGAGTCGTCGAGCGTGCGCTCGAGCCACTGGGTGGCGGCGGTGTCGTAGGCGTTGCCGACGAGGTTCATGACGAAGCGCGTGAGGCCGCAGATCCGCTCGCAGCGCATGGGGTTGCGCTTGTAGGGCATGGCCGAGGAGCCGATCTGCTTGGACTCGAAGGGCTCGTCGATCTCTTTGCGATTGGAGAGCAGGCGAATGTCGGTGGCGATCTTGTGGAGGACGGCGGCGACAGCCGCAAGGTCGGCAAGTAGATGCGCATCTACCACTCGCGGATAGGTCTGGCCGCTGAGCAGATGGGCCTTGTACCACTGCGACTTCGAACCCGGACCGGGCGCCTTGAGCGCGTCTGGACCGACGGCATCAAAGAGATAGATGCTGGCGAGCGTCTCCAGCTGATCTACCTTTGCCGTATCACCGTCGAACAATGCGAGGAACGACGCCTGCGTGCCGGTCGCCCCCTTAAACCCTCTATGTGTGTGTGTTGAAGGCCCGAAGGCAAACGATTCCAACCGGTCGACACACAGACTCAGTTCATACGCCCACCCTGCAGCGCGGCGCCCAACGGTTGTGGGCTGGGCGGGTTGATAGTGGGTAAAGCCGAGCGTTGGAGTGGCGACTGTCCGGGCGGCGAAGTCCGTGAGTGCCTGAACTGCGGCGACAAGCTTGCTCCGAACGAGGTCGTGGGCTTTCCACATTAGTAGGGCGTCCGCGTTGCAAACCACATCCTGGCTCGTCATCCCCAGATGGATGATCGGCCGGGCCTTCGGGCACGAGTCGCCGAGGGCGTGGACATGGGCCATGACATCGTGGCGAAGCTCGCGCTCGTAGGCCTCGGCGGCGTGCATCTCCTCGTCGGTGATGCCGCCGCTCGACGACGGCCCGCAGCTCCTCGACCTGCTCCTTGCTCACCGGCAGCCCCAGCTCGCACTGGGCCTCGGCGACGGCCAGCCAGATCCGCCGCCATGTGTTGAACTTGTGGCGCGGCGACCATAAGCGCAACATCTCCGGGCTGGCGTTGCGGCCCCCCCCCCCCCCGCTGGGGCAGCCTGGGCCCGCGTCGTCAGGGGCCCGCCTCATCAGAGGCCCTGGCGCAAGCCTGGGCCCGGCCGGGGCAGGGGGCGGAGGATTCGCCCCGCTTTCTGTGAGAGGGGCACGAACCGCGAGCCAGGACAACAGAAGAAGCCCAGGCTGGCGCCAGGGCCTCCGCTTTCAGCCGTCGAGGGGCTCGCCCTGCTCGTCCTGCACATACCGGATCGCCCGCCGCAGCGAGTCTTCGTTGAAGAGGTACCGCGTGCTGCCGTGCCGCGCCCAGATCTTCTGCGTCGGCCCGGCCAGCCCCGCCTCGCGCAGCCTGCGCGTGCACCACGCCTTGCACTCACCCATCACCTTCTCCGGCGTTTCGGGAGCCCGCGCGACCATGTGCAGATGCTGCCGGCGGATGTGCAGCGCGAGCAGGCTCCATCGCCGGTACTCAACGTGGGCCCGGATCGTCTTCTCAACGACCGCCCGGCGTTTCTCGTCCAGTGAGACGACCTCATGCCGGAGTTCCGTGAGTTCAAATCTCTCCCGACCTGGATTGGCCACGATCAACGGCCGGCCCGGCCCATGCGACCCCGACCTGTCCACCGACCCGCGATCATCCCCGTGCAGGTGCGCACCGTAGGTCGACCATGTGATGAAATAGGCAAGCGTCCCCGGCACGCGAGCAGTATCGGGCTTCTCAGGAATTCATGCAAGCCGAGAGCAGAGGCCCGGGCGCAAGCCTGGGCTTGGCATCATTCGAACCTCCGGCACGGCGGGCCGCTTCTGCCGTCCAACAAGCCCAGGCTTGCGCCAGGGCCTCTTTCCTACACTCTCCCCCGTGGACCCAGCCCTGCCGGTGACTGGTTCGATCTCCAAGCCCGTGCGGGTCGAGCCCGCGCTGCGCACTGTCCGCGTGGCCGCGGTGACGCCCTGCTTCAACCGGCCGCAGGACCTCGCGCTGCTCGCCTCCGACCTCGCCCGCTGCGCACTCCACGCCCAGGTCGGCGACGACCACATCGCGATCGAGCTCTCGCTTGTGATTATCGACAACGCGTCGGCGCCGCCACTCGCGTGCCCGGCGATCCCGCCCCACATCCCCACGCGGCTCGTCCGCCTCGGCGTCAACACCGGCGGCTCCGGCGGATACAACGCCGGCATGGCCCTCGCGCTCGATGATCACGACGCGCCGCCCGACTATCTGTGGCTTGTCGATAGCGATGCCCGCGTCGAGCCCGGCACCCTTGCGACGCTCCTCGCCGCCATGGAGGCCGATGGCTCCCTCGTCGCGACAGGCCCAACGCTCGCCGATCCTGATACCCGCGAGATCTTCGAGATCGGCGGCCAGGTCGACCGCGAGCGGGGCAGATTCCGTCCCATGGCCGAGGCGGTCACCGACGAGCGCCTGATCGAGTGCGACTACGTCGCCGCCTGCTGCGCCCTGGTCCGTGCCGACGCCGTCCGCCGGGCCGGACTCATGCCCGACACCTTTCTCAACGGCGACGATGTCGAATGGGGCATCCGCCTCGCCCGCGTGGCCGGCGGGCGCGTCGCCGCTGTGCCGGCCGCCCGGGCCTTCCACCCGCGCTTCGACCGCTTCGCCACCCTCGCCCGCTACTTCGGCGCCCGCAACGCCTTCGGCCCCATCGACGTCCTCGGACTCGGCGCCCGGGTGCGGTTCCGGCGCGCCCTCCACGAGGTCCGCCGCGCTGTCAACCAGCACCTCATGGCCCGACCCGACCTCGCCCGCCTGCACATGCGTGGGCTGCGTGACGCCGCGCGGGGCCGCACCCGCGGATCCCCCGCCGACCTGCCGTGGTTCCAACGACCCCAACCACTGACCGAGCTCGCCGACGCACTCCGCGCCTTGCCGCCCGGCCCGGTGCTGCTCGACTGGCCTCGCGACACCACCCCCGAAGATCGCGCCCTCGTGCTCGCTGCGCTCCAGGGGGCGGGGTTCGACACCGAGCAGGCCGCCCGAGCCCCCACACGCAGCCTCGCGGCCGCGCTGCGACGCGCCCTCGCCGGCCCGCGGTTCGTGCTCGCCGTCGTCCCCGCCAAGGGGTCGCCGGCCCACTGGCTCGTCGCGAGCACCATGGTGCAACTCGCCCCCGGCGGCTACGTGCTCCGGTCGGCCCCCAGATGGACCCTGCTGGCTCGGGCCGGCATCGCCGCCGTGCAGGGCGCGGTCCATGCCGCACGTCTCGGCCTCCTGCGATCCCGTCCGCTGCCTCCCCCCTCTGCGGCCGACACCCTCGCCCTGGCGCCTCTCGATCCCGGTCGCGTCCTGACCGTCTCGGTGGTGCTCCTCAGCTACAACCGCAAGCAGGCGCTCCTGCACACCCTCGAGCGACTCCGCGAGTCCCCCGTGACGCGCGACGCCGAGATCATCGTCGTCGAGAACGGCTCGGCCGATGGCTCAGCCGAGGCCATCCGGGCCCGCGCGCCCTGGGCGCGGCTGCTTGCCCTCGAAACCAATGAAGCCATCGCCGGGTTCAACCGGGGCGTCGAGCAGGCCAGCGGCGACCTCGTCCTCATCCTCGACGACGACGCCCGGCCCGAACCCACCGGACTCGCCGACGCCGTGGAGCAACTGACCCGCTGCCCCCAGCTCGGCGCGGCCACCTTCTTGCCCGTCCACCCTTCGACCCGGCGCAGCGAGTGGCCTTTCGCCGAGCGCCTCACGGCCCTCCGCGACGATTGGCCCGTCATGGGCTGCTGCAATCTCGTGCGCCGGGCGGTGTGGCGCGCAGTCGGCGGATACGACTCCTCGTTCTTCCTCTACCGCAATGATGTCGATCTGGCGATGAAGATCCTCGCCGCTGGCCTCGGCGTGCGGTTCGACCCCGCGTGGACATGTGAGCACGATTCTCCCGCCGCGGCCCGCAAGAGCCGGCGCTGGTTCACCCTGGCCACTCGCAATTGGGTCTGGCTCGCCCGTCGCCACGGCCGAGGGCTCGATCGTGGGTCCGGCCTGCTCTTCGGCTGGCTCTGGGCCCACCGCCTCGCCGGACTTTCGCCCGCAGCCCATTGGGCCACACTGCGGGGCGCGGTCACGGGGCTCCGCGTGCGGCCGTCCGCCACGCCCCCCGCCGTGAGGCCGGACGGGCTCGCCTTCCGCACGCTCTTGCGCCTCCGCTTCGGACGCACCCAGAAATGAAACAACCCGCCACGAGGGCGGGCTGTCAACCGAAGCAGGATCAGACCGACCGGATCACCAGGGCACCGGATCGGGCGTCAGACGGCTGGGGCGATCGGTGTAGAAGGCCCGGCCCAGGTCGCTCCAGATCATGCGGCCGTTCTCGTCGGCCATGATCGTGAGCATGTTGTCCACGTCATCCGGACGCTGCGACAGCGTGTCCAACTCGGGAGTGAGATCGGCCCGAATGCTCTCGGCCTGAGCGTAGTCCGCCTGGCTCGTCGCGGTGGTGCAGCCGGTGAGGGCAGCAGCGGCGAGGCAGCCGACGCTGAGGCAAACAAGGCGCTTCCCAGTACTCATAACCGATCTCCTGAGGGAGGGATGTTGTAGCGTGCCGGGGCGGGGGCGTCAATGCGCAAGCGGCCGCTCGACAAGCATATCCGACACCCACCCGGCCCGGGTTCCCGGTCCTCGCGCGTGGGGATGAACCGTGGAAAGCCGCGGCTTTCTGGGCAGAACCGTGGAGCCCACCCCGAACCGGTGTAGATTGGTAGCACCCCGGCTGCATCGCCGGGGCCGTCCCGGCCTCCAGGCCGGTCCGCGAACAGTGTCCGGGCGGCGCAGCGGTTTGTCCAACCTTTGTGCCAACCCTTGGGACCCAGAGCATTCCCCGGCGAAGGTCAAGCCGTCGTTGAGCGGAAGACCGGGACCGGGGGCACGGGACCCACCTTGAAGCAGGGTTTGGGCAACAAGTCGTCGTCCCGGACACGCGCGGACCGGCCTGGTTGCCGGTCCGCGCCAGCGGTGCTTCCGTCGGGATCGCTCAGCAGCCACTCACCCAGGCGTTCAGGAAGCCGAGGACGTCGATGGTGTTCACCACGCCGTCGCCGTTGAAGTCCGCGGGGCAGGGGGCCTGCTTCAGCGAGGCGACCCACGCCTCCAGATCGCCGTTGGGGTTGATGCCTTGGCCCACGATCGTCAGGCCGTCGGCCGAGACATCCTGGGCGTAGAGCAGCGTCCACCCTGTGAGGTCGAGCCCGTAGTCGTTCTCGAGCACCGACTGCAGATTGCGCATGCCGTGGTCCGCATCCCAGATGAACGCCCTCGCGCCCCCAAGGCCGCCATCCCAATCGCCGGCGCCGACGATGACATTGCCATCGGCGGAGACGCCGCTGGCATAGCTGTAGTGGTCGTTCCCCGGCAGGTCGCCCAGCGGGATCATGCCGGTAGCCTGCGTCCAGCGGAACGCCTCGTACCCGTCGGCCGGTGAGCAGCACCCGACGATCACCGTGCCGTCGGGGGTGATATCGCTCCCGAGGCTGTAGGTGTCCGGTCCGCCCGAGATATCGCCGAGGCCGACCATGCCGGTGGCCTCGGTCCAGATGAACGCCTCCCCATCGGAGAGGTTCTTGAAGCTGATGCCCGTGATCACGCCGCCATCGGCGCTCGCGGCCGAGGCCGAGCTGTAGTCGTGGTGGGCCTCGGCAAACCCGAGCCCCTGCATGCCGCCGGACGCCGTCCATCGGAAGGCCTGCCCCGTGATCACGGGCCACTGGTTCACGAAGTCGGCCACGCCAACCACGACGGAACCGTCCGGCGAGACTCCGTAGGCCTGGCTGGCGTGGGGGCCTCCCGCCAAGTCGCCGAGCCCGATCATTCCGCTGTCGGCCGTCCACAGAAACGCCTCAGAGTCGGCGCCGAGCCAGCTCTGGCCGACGACCACACGCCCCGTGGCTGAGACCGCGGTCGCATCGCTCCCGCCATCCAGGCCGGCCAATCGTCCGAGCCGGGCCATGCCATCGATCGCCGTGATCCGCTGCGCGATAGAACCCGAGCCGATCGATGCCGTACCGACGATCGCCGCCCCGTCGTCCGAAACTCTCCACGCGTTCGATTCGAACGCGCCGCCGGACAGGTCTCCAAGGCCGCGGAAGCTGGGCTGGGCGAGGGCGGAGGAGGCGAGCGCAACAAGTGACGCGGCGGACACGCGAGCGGCGGTGCGAGGCATGGGTATTCTCCTGGATATCGGCGGGTTGGGCCGGACGCCCCGACCTGCAGTGCGAGATCCGGGAGGGCCGAGGACGGAGATTCCGGGCCCAAAGCGCTCGATTGCGGGATGTTCCGGGGACGAAGGCCCCGCCCCGTTTGGGGCGCCGGGCGAGGCCGCTCCAGCCGGATGACGCTCCCCGGCACGCCTAGCAGCCGCCGGCCCAGGCGTTCAGGAAGGCGAGCACGTCAAGCGTGTTGATGTTGCCGTCGCCGTTGATGTCCGCGGTGGGCAAGCCGGCGCTCCACGCGTTGAGGAAGGCGAGGACATCGAGCGTGTTGACGTTTCCATCTCCGTTGAAGTCGGCAGCACAGAAAGCCAGCGTGATGCCATCGTGCTTCTGCACGAGCCGAAAGCCGGGCCCCGGGAGCGTAAACGAGGCGAGTGGGCGGGAGATGCTGGCGGCGGTGACCAACGGGAGCTGGAATGAGGTCGTGCCCGGCTTGAACCCGTTGATCAGGCTCACCTGCATGATCGACGTGCCCAGGTCGGCCGTACCGGCGATGACGAGCCGGTCGGCGCTGGATGCGCTCCCGACCTCCATGAGCAGGCCGGCGGGTGCATTGCCCACCCGCCTCGTAGGTTTCGGCCTCGATCAATCCCACCGAATGGCCAGGTGAGATTGTGCCCTCGCTGCTCAGACGCCCCGCGATCGAGCCGGCGCCGACCATGAGCCCCTGGTTGTGCACCTCGCCCTTGATCGTGCCGCTGGTCCCGAGATCCGTCGTGCCCGAGAGCAGCATCGGCGCCACCGAGTGGTAGTAGAGCACCTCGTCGTTCACCAGCAGGTCGCCGGCGAGGCTCGCCGTCGCCAAGTCATCGTCCGAACCGATCTCCAGCGGGCCGGTGATCGCGATCGCGCTGCCCGGATCGCTCTCAAGCGAGCAACTGAACCGGCCCGATCCCTTGAACGAGCCCTTGGAGCCAAACCGCACCCGAGTGCCCCCGATCTCGAGACCCCCGCTGCCGACCTGCCCGTCGTCGAACAGCAGCCCGGAGGTCTGCGCCAGGATCGTCCCAGTGTTCGACACATCGGCGTGTACCTCGCCGTTCCCGCGGAGCGTCCCCTGGATCGTGATCTGGGCGTCCGAGCTGACTGTCGAGTTGACGATTGCGAACACCCCATCGACCCCGAAGGCGCCCACGCCGTGCGCCGTCAACGAGCTGTCCTGCAAGAAGAGCGTGCCCCGCGACCCCAGGTGCACATGGTCGCTCCCCGACCCCACCACTTCCACCGCCGAGCCGCCGAACACATCGGCCGCCCCGAAGGCGCTCGCACCAATGGTGAGGCTGCCGAAGACCTCCAGCGCGGTGCCCGGGCTGGTCATGTCCACATTGCCGCCTGAGGGATCCGCCGAATCCGCCGTCAACCCGGAGCATGTCACCACGCCCCCGGTCCCGATCCCCAGCCCGCCGATCGCGGAGCCCGAGATCGAGATCGCTCCGTCAACATCAAGCCTGCCCCCCTCCGTCACCGAAACGAGACCCTCACCGCGCGAGTTGCCGTTGATCTTCAGGTCGCCGGCGATCGAGGCCCGCGAATTGTCGACGATATCCAGCGTCGCCCGGAGGGGGTCGGTCGCGCCGCCGACGGTGACGTTGTGCGGGAACAGCCCAGACGCCCCGGATTGCAGGCGGAGCAGCGGCGTTTCACCCAGCGACGACCCCTCGAGGAAGAAGTCGGGCTGCGCTGTTGAGGTCGGTGCAGCGAACGCGCCCCCGTTCACATGGATCTGCCCGTCCTGAAAGTACAGAAAGCCCGTCTGCGGGGTGAATTCCAGCCCGGCACAGGTCAGCACGCTGTCCGAGTCCACCACCACCTCCGCACGGCCGCCGTCCGGATCGCCCGCGAAGATGGTCCCGCCGACCGTCGCGCTGGAGCTGTTCTGGACTTTGAGCGCCCCGAGCGTTCCGCCCGGGCTCGAGTCCGAGTTGCTCGCGACATGCACATCCTGCGAGACGGTGAGTGCCCCACCCGAAGAGCTTATGGTGCCGACGAACACGGTCCCGGTTCCGCCCGCCGTCGGTGCGATATCGAGCGATTGACACTCGAAGAGCCCCGTGCTGTTGATGATGACCTTTCCCGCCCCACCAAGGCCGACCTCGGCGAGACTCGTCGACGCAAGCACACCGCCTGAGTTGATCGTCGCCAGCCCGTCGCTCCCCGCGAGTTTGCCCAAGCGCAGGTGCGTCACCTGCACCAGCCCGTTGTGAAGCACCTGCAGCTCACCGACGCCAACCTGCCCGATCTCCAAGGCCCCGGCGCCGCTCGACAGGCGCAGCTCGGTCCCCGGGCCCGTCACCTTGACAAGACCGTTGGTTGCAACCGCCGTGGCGATCGACATCCCCGAGCCCAGGTTGAACACCCCGCTGGCCTGCGTCACCACCGCCGATTGCCCCGGGATCGAAGCCACGCCCACACCGGCCACCGTCGAGTGGCTCCCGGGGATCAGCAGCGTGACCGACCCCACCTGATAGGTCTCGCTCCCGATCGAGGGCACATCCAGCGTGACCGAGTAGCTCGCCAGCATCCCGAACAAAGCCGCATCACCCGCCCCCGGGACGAGGTTCGGGCTCCAGTTCGTCGCGACCGAGGCCTTGCCTCCCGCGTTGTTGATCCAATTCAGGTCGCCACCGAACGCGGCACAAGCCCCCGCCACCGCGACCAACGCCGCCGTCCTACGAAACGGATACTTGTGTACAGAAATCAACGCCTGCTGCATGACTGGTCTCCTCGTGGAGCCGCCCGCGGCGCCTCCTCCCAGTCATGCGCGCGACCATCGCCAGTTCTCAGCATCTCAAAGGAATTCCTGTCCGCCCGCGGCCCGACGAGTACGAACACGCGGCGCCAGGGGGCCAAGACGGAGGGCCCCACCAGTATCATGGCCCGAGCCCGCCGACCGTCCCGCCCCGCTTGCCATGGAATGGATCACGACGACGACCGTCCTCCACGACCTCCGCGACTTCGCCAACGAAGACGCCTGGGGACGATTCGTCGGGCGCTTCCGAGCCCCGATCGCCTCCTTCGGACGGAGCCTTGGACTCCCAGGCCCCGACGCCGAAGACCTCGCCCAGCAAGCCCTCACCGAGTTCGCGGCTGCCTATCGGGACGGACGCTACGACCGGCAGCAGGGTCGGTTGAGCAGTTGGCTCTTCGGCATCGCCTACCGCCAGGGCCTCCGCCTGCTCCGCGAGTCGAGGCGTCAACCCGTCCACGACAGCGGGCTCGCCGAGGCGCCCGATCAGGCTGCCGCCACCAACATGTGGGAGGGGGAGTGGGAGCGCGCCGTCCTCGGTCAGTGCATCGATCGCGTCCGGGCCGAGGTGGAGCCCCAGACCTTTGATGCGTTCGCTCTGGTCGTGCAACGCGGGCTTGGCCCGCAAGAGGCCGCGGCCGACCTCGGGATCTCCATCAAGGCCGTCTACAACGCCAAGCACCGGGTTCTTCGCCGGATCCGCGAACTGCGGGCCGAACTCGAGGCGACCGAAGAGGAGCCGCCGCGTGCCGTGCCCTGAACTCCCTGACCTCGAGCGCCTCGCGGCGGCGGACCCATCGCTCCCCTCGCGCGACGCGATCGCCTTCCACATCAGCTCCTGCGAGGCCTGCCGCGCCATGCTCGAGGACATCGGCGAGAATCTGCGCGTCGAGGCTCTCGTCCGCGCCCACGCCAGCGCCCCCGGGCCGCCGGAACGAATCGACGACTTCGCGATCCTCCGGGAGCTCGGCCGGGGCGGCATGGGTGTCGTCTATGAAGCGCGCCAGTCCAACCCGGACCGCCTCGTGGCGCTCAAGCTGATGGGGGCCGGCTACTCGATCGACGAACGGCACGAACGCCTCTTCCGGCGCGAGGTCCGCGCCCTCGCCCTCCTCACGCACCCCTCGATCGCCGCCGTGTACGGTGCGGGGCGATCTCCCGATGGTCGCCCCTACTTCGCCATGGAGCTTGTCAGGGGCGAGCCGCTGGGCCGAGACGCCGAGTCGCGTGGCCTGGACTCCCGCGAGCGGCTCGCGCTGTTCCGGCGCATCGCCGAGGCTGTTGCCGCCGCCCACCGGCGCGGGGTCATCCACCGTGATCTCAAGCCCGGCAACATCCTCGTCACCCCCGACGGCACCCCGAAGATCCTCGACTTCGGCCTCGCCAAGGTCGTGGAGACCCCGGGATCCGAGTCCGCGATCTCGGCGATCTCCGAGCCCGGGCGCATCGCCGGCACCCTCGCCTACATGAGCCCCGAGCAGGCCCGGGGCGACGAGCCCGCCATCGACACCCGCTCCGACGTCTACGCCCTCGGCGTGGTGCTCTACGAGCTGCTCACCGGACGCCTGCCCTACCCGATCGACCGGGGCAATCTCCTCGGGGCGGTACGCACGATCTGCGAGCAAGCCCCGACGCGACCCTCGTCAATCGATCGTGCCCTGCAGGGGGATATCGACGCGATCGTGCTCAAAGCCCTCCGCAAGGATCCCGCCGAGCGATACCAGTCCGCCTCCGCCCTCGCCGACGACATCCGGCGCTTCCTCGACAACGAGCCGATCGCGGCCCGCCCTCCCTCCCTCAGCTACCAGCTCCGCAAGCTTGTCTCGCGCCATCCCGTCGCCGCCGCCATCACAGGAAGCTTGGGCGCCCTCGTGCTCGTCTGCTCCATCGCCCTCGCCATTCTCTTTGCGCGCGCCGCCGGGGCGGAGCGCCGCGCAGTCCGCGAGTCCCAGGCCGCGGCCGCCGAAGCGCAGACCGCCTGGGAGATGCAGGAGTTCCTGCTCAGGCTCTTCTGGGGCGCCGCCAAGGACGAGAACGCCCCCGAGCCTACGGCGCGCGAGCTGATCGAACGGGGAGTGGTCGAGGTCGAATCCGGCCTCAAGGATCGCCCCCGCGTCCGGCTTGAGGTCCTCCGCTCCCTCGCCCGTATCGAGTCGAGCCTTGGCCAGGACGACAAGGCTGCGCCGATGTTTGCCGAGGCGAAAGCGCTTGCAGAGACGACCCCCGATGCCGCCGCCCAGGCCCGCCTGCTCCGCGACTACGGCCAGTTTCTGCTCAAACGCCAGGATGACCGCGCCGTCGAGATGCTCTCACGCTCGGTCGCCCTCTTCGAGCGGCTCGGCGAGACCGGCACCCCCAACGCCCTCGAGGCGGCCGCGCTGCTCACCGGCGCCCTCGCCCGCGCCGGCAATGCCCCGGGGACGGAACAGCCGCTCCGCGACCTGATCGCCTTCCTCCGGCGCAACGCCGCCCACCGGGGAGACCTGGTTGCCGTGCTCAACATGCTCGCCGGCAACCTCGACAGCCAGGGCCGCCCGAGGGAGGCCCTCCCCCGCGATGGATGAGGCGGTCGGCATCGCCCGCACCGAATTCGCGTCGGACTCCCCCCAGACCGCCGCGTGCCTCAACAACGCGGCATCTCTCCTGCTCAAGCTGGGGCGCGGGGCAGAAGCCGAGGCCCGCGCCCGCGAGGGCCTCGAGATCCGCCAGAGGACACTCCCCGCCGACAATCCTTCCATCGGCTCGTCGCAATTGGTACTCGGACGCATCCTCGTCGCCGCCGGGCGCGCCGCCGAGGCCGAGCCAATCCTCCGCGCCGCCATCGAGCGGTGGGGCGCGATCTTCCCTCCCACCAGCTCTCCGATGGCCGAAATCCAGGGCGTGCTCGGCGAGTGCCTGCTTGACCAGGGCAAGCTCGATGAGGCGACGCCTTTGCTGGAGGGCTCCGACGACTCGGTCCGGAAAAACTCCAGAGCGTCAGCCACCGACCGACGCGAGGCGATCGAGCGCCTGATCCGTCTGGCTGAGGCCTGCAAGGACCCGTCTCGTGCCGCCGCCTTGCGTGCCGATCTGGCACAACTGGACCCCCCGCGCTGAACAGTTCTCCGGGACTTCAGCAGCCGGCGGCCCAGAGGTTGAGGAAGCAGAGGACGTCGCGAGTATCCACAACACCATTCCCATCACAGTCGGCGGAGGCCTGCCTGGACGTCCACGCATTCAGGAAGGCGATGACGTCACGGGTATCGACCAACCCATCGCCGTTGAAGTCGCCCGGGCAGTTGAATGCGACGAAGTGCTCGCCGTCGTCAAGGTTGATCCAGCCGACGTTTTCACCCCAGGCGTAGCCGCGGAGCCGGTTGGTCGCCAGGTCGAGGCGGGCAGGCTGGGCCGGCTTGGCCAGAGCGCCCCCGGAGAAGTTGACCCATCCGACGTTCTCACCCCAGCCGTAGCCGGTGAGGCTGCCATCGGAGGTATTCAGGTTGACCCCGAAGTCGGTGCCGTTGACATTGGCGTAACTCGAGCCCTTGGCGGGTGTGCCGTCGCCGAGGTTCATCCATCCGACATTCTCGCACCAGACGTATCCGCCGAGGAAGGACGAGTAGAGCTGGACGCCCTGGGCGCCGTCGGGGTCTCCGGCGTCGCGCCAGTTCATGAAGCCGATGTTTTCACCCCAGGACCACTTGTTGGTGAGGGAGACATCAGACTGGGCCAGGGCGGGGGAAGCCAGGAGAGCGAGGGCGGCGCAAGCGTGGGAGGTCGCGTTCATCTGGGTGCTCCAATGCAGGCTTTCGGATCAGTAGGTGAAGTTCGCGTTGGGATCGGTCGAACCCGGCGCCGTGCCGCCGGAATTGCCGGAGACGGCCCCGGCCGTCGAGGCGTTGACCACGAGGATGACATTGCCCGCGACCACGCTCCAGTTGAGCGTGTTGCCCGAGCATGTGTTACGGACGATGATGTTGCCGCCCGCGGCGATCTCGATGCCCCGATCGGAGTCGGTGCAGTTGTTGCCCTCGATGCGGTTGTCGCTCCCCGTGGCCCAGATCCCTGCTCCGGAGTTGTCCGCACCGTAGCCGCTCGCGTCCACCTGATTGCCCGTGATCAGGCAGTTATTGTTGGCCCGGATCCCGTTTCCGGCATTGCGGAGGAGCGAGCACCCGCTGACCACGGCGCTGCCGACAACGATGCCGTCCCTCTCGTTCGTGGCCGAGACGCAGCCTCGCACGGTGCCGCCGGCCGAGAGCACAATCCCGTTTCCGGTGTTCGCCGCGGCGGTGCACGACTCGATCACGGCGCCGGTGCTCGCCTCGATGCCGTTCGAGCCGTTGCCCTGCGCGATGCACCGCGCGATCACGCACCGGTCGCCGTAAAAGCCGGGCGCTGATGCCGACGTAGGTGTTGTCGCTCGCGTAGACATCCTCGATGTGGACGCCACTCGCGTAGCCGTAGGCGCCGCCGCCGATGTAGATCCCGCTGCGGGCCCACCCCGAGACGGCGCCGTTGCGGATCGTCGTATCGCGTATCCCCTCGTAGCCCTGGATGCCGTCGAGCGACCCCGCCACGCCGGAGAGCGTGAACCCCGAGAGGTCGATGGTGACTTTGTCCGCCTCGATGTAGATGCCGTACCGGCCCGACTTGCCCGTCACGTTGCCCGTCAGGTAGTACGACCCGGGCTTCGTGATCTTGTAGAGGCTGGTCGCGTCGCCGGGCGTGTTCGCCGAGCTGATCGCGATCCGGGGCTCGACCTCGGTGAGCGTCTTGTAGGTGCCCGAGACCGGACCGCTCGGCGGATCCAGCGGCCCGGCGAACAGGAGCGCCGCCCCGGCCAGCAGGACGGCCGCCGAGGTAGAGCCAATGAGTGTGACGCCTTTCATAGGTGCGGCCTCCTGTCTTCGATGGTGTCAATACGTGAAATTGGCGTTGGGGTCGGTCGAGCCGGGCGGCGTGCCGCCGGAGTTCCCGAAAATGGCGCCGCCAATCGTCGCGGCGTTGACGATGAGGATCGTGTTTCCGGCGGCGATGTCCCAGTTGACGGTGGTGCTGCCCGAGCAGGTATTGCGGACGATGAAGTTGCCGCCGCGGTCGATGTCGAACCCCCGCACATTGAGGGAGCAGTTGTTGCCTTCAATGCGATTGTCGAGATCGGTGGCGTGGATGCCGGCGCCGGTGGAGCCGCTCCCATTGTTGGTGCACGTATTCTCGAGAATGATGGACTGCGACCCGACGACGATGCCGTCGACGGTGTTGTCGCGGACGGAGCATCGGCCGACCGTGCACCCATCTGCGGCGAAGATGCCCGAGCCCGCGTTCGAATTGGCCGTTGACTGCGTGACGACGGATCCGTCGTTTGCGAGGATGCCACCCTGCCCGTTGAGCAGGGCCGAGCACGAGGTCACTACGCACCCGGAGCCGGCCCGGATGCCCCATCCGACATTGTCGTTCGCGGCAGAGTCCGTGATGTTGGATCCGCCCAACGCCCCGATCCCGGTGGAGAGGTTGCCGTAGGCTATGCAATGGGCAATGGTGTTTCCGACCCCGGCGCTGATGCCGATCTGGGCATTCTCGCCACTGCGGATGTCGGAGATGACCGAGTTGCGCGTGAGGCGGTAGCCGAAGTCGATGCCCGACTCCCCCCATCCCACGATCGAGCCGTTTCGGACCTCGATGTTGTCCAGGCCGCTGACAGTTGTGGAGACGCCATCGAGCGAGCCGGCGACGCCCTGCATGGTGAAGCCGTTGAGGTCGAGCGTCACGCTGCTGGAGATGATCTCGATCCCGTGCTTGCCGGCGGCGCCCGTCATACCGCCCGTGAGGTAGTACGAACCGGGCTCGGTAATCTTGAAGACCGAGTCCGCGTCGCCCGGGGTGTTGGCTGCGCTGATGGCGATGCGGGGCTCGACCTCGGACAGGGTCTTGTAGGTCGATCCGACGGGGCCGCTGGGTGGATCCAGCGGCCCGGCGAGCAGCAGGGCTGCGCCGGCGAGTGTGGCGCAGGCCAGGGCCGGGATCGTGAGAGGGCTCCGTGGCATGGTGAACTCCTTGGGGGTGTGATGGTGTCGGCGCGGTTGGGGCTGCGGTGCGTCTCGGCGGGCGCGGCGGCTCAATAGGTGAAATTGGCGTTGGGGTCAGTCGAGCCAAGACTCCCGACGTAGGAATTACCGCTGATGGCGGTGGCATTCTTCGAGGCGGAGACAATGGGCGCGACGGCGTTGCCGGCGACGATGCTCCAGTTTGTGGTGTTTCCGGAGCAGGTGTTCCGGATGATGATGTTTCCGGCCCCCTCGACCTTGAGGCCCCAGTCGGCGTTGGTGCAGTTGTTCCCCTCGACCCGGCAGTCGGTGACCGTGATCAAGATGCCGGGTCCGGAGTTGGCGCCGGTTCCGTTGCGCTCGCAGCTGTTGGCTCTGATGAGACAACCGGAATCGGCCCGGATCCCGCCGCTTCCGTTGGCGCTCGCGAGCGAGTCGAGCACGGAGCAGCCAGCGAGGACCTCGATCCCCCAGCCGCCGTTGTCGGCTGCGGCGCAGTCGGCGATCCTGCTGTAGTTCTGCGAGAAGATCCCGCCCGCGGCGTTTGAGGAAGCCGTGCAACCGATGACACTGCAGTTGAACCCGACCGCGATGCCGGCTCCGAGATTCATTGACGCGGCGCAATGCTCGACCACGGAGCCGCGGTTGGCAACGATGCCGGTCTCGTTGTCGGTTGCTGTGCACTCGAGAACGACAAAGCCGATCCCGGCGTGGATCCCGAGTGCTCCGTTGTCCGACGCGTGCACGCCAGTGATGGAGCCCCCGGTTGCGTTGTGGGCGTTCACGCCCTCGCCTCCCCAATTGGTCACGGCGCCATTGCAGATCGTGATATTCTTCAGCCCCAGATCGGAGACGTAGATCCCGTCCAGCGTGCTGGCACCGCCCGTGATCCTGAAGCCCCCAAGATCGATCGTGACATTGCTCGCGGCGATTTCAATCCCGTGCTTCCCGGCGTCGAACAGACCAATGAGATTCCCGGTCAGGTAGTACGAGCCCCCGGCCGCGATGTGGAAAACGCTGTCGGCGTCGCCCGGGGTGTTGGTCGAGTTGATGGCGATCCGCGGCTCGACCTCCGAGAGCGTCTTAAAGGTCGGGGCCACCGGCCCCGCCGGCGGGTCGAGCGGGCCGGCTAAAGCAACCAGCGCCGCACCCCCTCCAAGCACGAGCACCGCGATCACGGCAGGCCAGACATGAGGGCGGGACGGGGTATGCATGACAGCTCCCTTTGAATCGGATCGCGGTGTACGAAGCATCGCTCACCGCGAATCTCGGCACGTCAATACGCGAAGTTGGCCCACGCCGCCGACGAGGTGAAGCCCGCGCCCGGATTCGTCAGAATGACCCCATAGTCGTTATTGGCCACGAACGAGTAGTTAGCGACGCTGTTGCCGCGCGATCGGTTCCGCACCGCGAGATTGTCCGAGTGGTTCAAGCGGAGGCCCGTGTCGGCGTTGTAGGTCACCAGATTCCCGTCGATGGTGTTGCCGACGCCGTCGAACAGGTAGATCCCATGCCTGCCATTCTCGTGGAAAGTCGAGCGCTCGACCGTGTTCGCATTGCCGCTCATATAGAGCCCGTCGTTGAGATTGCTCGCCGACGTACATTCGACGATGGCGTTGGCCTCGACCATGCTGAAGCCCCAGCCGTTCAGGCGTGCCACGCAATTGGTCAGGCGCGAACGGGCCGTCGCGAAGAAGCCGATGCGGTCGTTGTTGTAGGCCTCGCAGTTGCTGACGATGCAGGATTCCTGGAGGTTGAACCCGTGGTTGATGTTCTCCCGGGAGCTGCATCGCTCGAGCATGCCCTCGCCCGCGACGTAGAAGCCCGTCGCTGTCCCCCACGCGTTGCAGTCGGTGAGGGAGCACCCGCGGCCCACGTCGAATCCGCGACTGCCGCCGCCCCTCGACGTGCAGCGCGTCAGGGTCGAGGTCGAGAAGACCTGGAAGCCTGTGGGGTTGTTCACCGAAGCGCAGTCCGTCACGATCGCGGTGAGCCCGATCTTGAACCCCGTGAAGCTGTTGCCCGTGCTCGTGAGATTGTCGAGCTTCGCCCCGTTGGTCTCCTGGGCGTCGATCCCGTCCCGGAAGTTGTACACGTTGCCGTTCCGGATCGAGACGCCGTGGTCGGTGTTCACGCGGATCCCGTTGACCGCGCCCGAGACGCCCTCCAGCGTGAAGCCGTTGAGGTCGAGCGTCACCCGCGAGCTGGCGATGTAGATGCACGTCTTGCCCGAGACGCCCGTGATGTTCCCCGTGAGGTAGTAGGACCCGGGCTTGGTGATCTTGAACTGGTTGTCCGCGTCGCCGGGGGCGCTCTGATCACTCAGCGCCGTCCGCGGCTCAACCTCGGTCAGCGTCTTGTACGTCGAGCCGACCGGACCCGAAGGCGGATCGAGCGGGCCTGCCAGGGCGACCAGCGTCGCGGCCCCGCCGGTGACGAGAATCGCCAAAGCCGCGATGCGGGCACGAAGACCGCGGGGACGCACTATCGAAACCATGGAGACCTCCGGGGAGTAGGGGTTCACCCGGCACATGCGAGATCGCCCTCGAGGGGGGTCGGAGAATCCGAAAGGCCGCGTGCGATAGGCTCGCACACACGCCCGACCCGATCGGAGACCGCCATGAATTGGAAAGCTGGGCAAGCTCTCCCGACCCTCGCCTGCGTGCTCGTGGGCCTCGCACAGGCGTTCGCTCCCAGAGCTGCGGCGGGCCAAGCCTTAGGGACGACTCCGGACCCCACCTACGAAATCCTCATCTATGGCAGCACCCCCGCGGCCATCTCCGCCGCCGTCGAGGCCGCCCGTGCCGGACGCTCCGTCGCCATCGTCTGCCCGGAACAGCACCTCGGCGGCATGACGACCAACGGCCTCGGCTGGACCGATTCGGGCGACAAGTCCGTCATCGGCGGCCTCGCCCGCGAGTTCTACCAGCGCGTCAAACGCCACTACGACGATCCGGATGCCTGGCGATGGGAGGATCGCGACACATTCCGAGGCTATCGCGCTGCCGAGGACGCGATGTGGGTGTTCGAGCCCCATGTGGCCGAGACGATCATCGAAGACATGCTCCGCGAAGCCGCCGTACCAACGTTTCGTGGGCGCCGGCTGGATCGGTCGGGAGCGGGGGTCGCGAAGCAGGGGGCCAGGATCGTGGAGATCCGTACGGAGGGCGGCGAATCATTCCACGCTCGGGTGTTTATCGACGCGACCTACGAGGGAGACCTCATGGCGGCCGCGGGAGTGCAGTACACCGTCGGGCGCGAGGCCAACGCGGTGTACGGCGAAACCCTGAACGGCGTCCAGACCGGGCACGCGCTGAAGCACCAGTTTGAGGCGCCGATCGATCCGTACGTGGTGCCCGGCGATCCATCCAGCGGGCTGCTCCCTCGCATCCACGCGGGTGGCCCTGGGCAGTCTGGCGAGGGCGATTGGCGCGTGCAGGCATACACCTACCGGCTGTGCATGACCAAGGTGGAGGAGAACCGGGTCGCGATCGCCGAACCCGAGGGGTACGACCCGGCGCAATATGAGCTGCTCCTGCGCCACATCCTCGCGAGCCCGGACGCGCCGCTCCACAAGCCTGACCCGATGCCCAACGGCAAGACCGACACCAACAACAACGGAGCATTCAGCACCGACAACATCGGCATGAACTCTGAGTACCCCGGGGCGTCCTACCAGCGCCGGGCGGAGATCCTCGCCGAGCACGAACGCTACCAGCGCGGGTTCTACTACTTCCTGGCGAGCGACCCCCGGGTGCCCGAAGCTCTCCGCACACGCATGGCTGCCTGGGGCCTCGCCGCCGACGAGTTCACCGACAACCACAACTGGCCCCACCAGATCTATATCCGCGAGGCACGCCGCATGGTGAGCGACTTCGTGACAACCCAGCCGCACGTTCAAGGCCAGAAGCCCACACCCCACCCCATCGGGATGGGCTCCTACAACATGGATTCGCACAATGTGCAGCGGTACGTCGCCACCGATGACCAGGGCCGCGCGGTGGTGCGCAACGAGGGAGATATCCAGGTGAGCCCGGGCGGCCCCTACCCGATCTCCTACGACGCGATCGTCCCCAAACGGAGTGAGTGCGATAATCTGCTCGTGCCGGTGTGCCTGTCCAGCTCGCACATCGCCTACGGCTCCATCCGGATGGAGCCGGTCTTCATGATCCTGGGCCAGTCTGCCGGGGCGGCGGCCGCGATCGCTGTCGAGTGCGACCTTCCAGTGCAGACAGTCAGCTACCGCGACCTACGCGAGCGGTTGGTGCGGGAGGGGCAGGTGCTGGAGAGGGGCGCCAGGTAGCACGCGCCCGGAACCGCCTGGTCTACTCCATGCGGATCTCGGCCGCGCGGGCGTGGGCTTCCAGCCCTTCGAGCCTTGCCAGTCGCGCCGTGTCCCGGTACAGCCCCGCGGCCGCCGCCCGATCGGTCATCGCCAGCCACGTCCGCGTTCGCAGGAAGTGGAGCACGCTCAGGCCCGCGCTCGAGCGGGCCGCCCCGCCCGTGGGCAGCGTGTGGTTCGGCCCAACGCCGTAGTCCCCCACCACTTCCGCAGCCCCCGGCCCCACGAAGATCCCGCCGTAATGGGCGCAGCGCCCTGCGACCGTTTCGGCATCGCGGGTGAGCACTTCCAGATGCTCGGGCGCGAAGCGATCGGCGAGGGCGACGGCCTCATCGATGTCCCGGGCGAGGACGGCGTAGCCGTTCGCCAGGGCCGCGCGAGCGGTTGGAGCCGTGGGCAGCGTCGCGAGCTGCGACGCCAAATCCGCCTCGACCCGCTCGATCAAGTCGAGGCTGGTCGAGACGAGCACAGCGCAGGCGTCGGTGTCGTGCTCGGCCTGGGCGAGCAGGTCGGCGGCCACCGTTCGGGGATCGGCGGAGTCGTCGGCCAGCACCAGCAACTCGCTGGGGCCGGCGAGCATGTCGATCGCGACGTGGCCAGCGACGAGCTGCTTCGCGGCGGTCACCCACCGATTGCCGGGCCCGACCACCGCATCGCACGCCGGGAGAGGGTCGCAGCCCCAGGCGAGGGCCGCGATGGCTTGTGCGCCGCCCACGACGAGCAGGGCGTCGGCCCCGGCGAGGGCCGCGGCGGCCAGAGTGGCGGGCGCAGGTCGAGGCGAGGCGACATAGACGGTCTGCACACCGGCGGCGCGGGCGGTGATGGCGGTCATGAGCACGCTCGACGGGAGCGGGAAGCGTCCGCCCGGGGCGTAGCAGCCGGCCCGCTCGACGGGCGCGACGATGTGCCCGGCGTGTCCGCCGGGAACGGCGAGCGTCAGCTCGTGCAAACACGCGCGCTGGGCCTCCGCGAACGCGCGAATCCGGGCCGCCGCTCGCTCCAAAACCGCTCGGTCCTCGCTGTCGAGCCCGTCGAAAGCTCGCCTGAGTTCGGCGCGCTCGACCACGAGCGGGGCGCCGGGGGCAAGGTCGCCCAGCCGTTCGGCGTGGAATCGCACGGCGGCGGGACCGCGCACACGGACGTCTTCGACGATGGCCGAGGCGGCCGCGAGTGTGGCGGGGTCGATGGCGGAGCGCCGGCCCTGCGGGACCTCGCCCGCCGCGACGAGGCGGAGCAGGCGATTTGCCGTCAAGGGGGAGGGCGAGGAGTTGCCCGCAGGGGGCGGCGCAAAGGAAGGCGCGGGGTCGCCCCCACCGCCTCCCGCTGCTCCTGTCTCCACTCCGTCTCCTCCGCGGGTGCCTTGCTCCGGCTTGGCGTTCCCGGGTCGCCGCGAAACTTTCAGCGCCCGACGGTCCAGCTCGCGCTCGACGGCTTCGAGCGGCACCCCGGTCGCCGCGAGGCGCGTCAGGGTAAAGAAGATGACGTCGGCAGCTTCGTGCGTGATCTCGGGCGTGCTCCGGGCCTCGCACAGTTCGCCCGCCTCCTCCCGCAGCTTGCTCGCGAGCAGCGCAGGATCACCGAGCAGTCGCGTGGTATAGGACGCGGGGTCACGGCTCTCGATGGGCTCCGCAAGGCGGCGAGCAAGAGCCGCGATACCTCGGGACTCGCCGAAGCAGGTGCGTGCGCCGGTGTGGCAGAAACCCCGCCCGCTCTGGCGGACCGTGAATCGCAGGGTGTCGCGGTCGCAGTCGAGGTCGATGCGGCGCAACTCCTGCGTGTCGCCCGAGGACTCCCCTTTGCGCCACAGTGCGCCGCGGGATCGCGAGTAGTAGATCCCGCGCCGCTCCGCCACGGCGGCGCGGAGGCTCTCGGGGCTCGAATAGACCAGGCCGAGTGCAACGCCCGCTTCGTCGCACACGACAGTCGGCCACAGGGGGAAGGGGAACGCGGAGGACGTAGATTCGGGACGCAGCACGGCCGCGAACGCGTCCGCGGGGTCGAGAGCCCCCGTGTAGATCGCCATGCCGACCTGGGCGTCGGCACCGAGCTTGTCGAGCGCGGCGATCTCCGAGGCCGTCGTCACACCGCCCGCGATCGTGACCTTCGCTCCCCCCGAGGCGCCGACGATCGCCTCGGCCCGCACGAGATCGGTCCCGCCCATGCGCCCCTCAAGCTCGACAAAGGTCACGAGGAAACCGCCTACCAGATCGCGCAGCTCGGCGACGCGGGCGAGCACACCCGCGCCCGTGCCCTTCTGCCATCCCTCGACCACGATCTGGTCGTCGCGGGCGTCGAGCGCGGCGATCACACGCTCACGCGGCAACTGCTCCAGGATCTCCCGCCTGGCGGCCGTCCCGAGGATGACCCGGCTCGCGCCCGCGTCAAGCCATGCGCGGGCCGCATCGACCGATCGGATGCCGCCGCCGATGCGGATCGGATAGCGCTTGGCGATCTCGCGGATGATGTCCGCATTCGAGCCTCGCCCGAGTGCCGCGTCGAGATCGATCACGGCGACCTCACCGAGCACGGCCAGCCTCTCGGCCATGGCGAGCGGGTCGCCGGCATCGACCTTCACATTCGAAGGATCGCCCCCGACGAGCTGCACCACGCGGCCGGAAAGGATGTCGATGGATGGGATCAGCATGGGGTGCTCCGGGAGGGCGGAACGCGGAGACGCGAAGCGGACGCGAAGGGACGAAGCACAGCCCATCCGTGTGCGTTGCTCTCCGCGCCTTCGCGACTCCTTCGTCTCTTCGCGTTCATTCTGAGAGCCTGACGGGCGTACCGAGCCCGGCCAGCTCGCGTTTGATATCGCCGACAGTCGTATGCCCGTCGTGGAAAATGGAGGCCGCGAGCACAGCGTCGGCGCCGGCGTCCAAAGCCTCGCGCAGGTGCGAGGCGCTCGATGCACCCCCGCTGGCGATGACGGGAACCGTCACCGCGTCACCGACGCTGCGGAGAAGGTCGAGGTCGTACCCGGCGTGGGTGCCGTCGCGGTCGAAGCTCGTGAGCAGGATCTCGCCGGCGCCGAGCCGGCAGGCCTCCGCCGCCCAGTCGATGGCGTCGATGCCGGTCCGCTCGGAACCGGAGCGGACGACAACTTCCCAGGAGCATCCGGACGGGCGGAGGGAGGGCGAAGGCACGGAGGAAGACACGAGGATGGAATCGGAAGCGGAACACCCCCGCTCGGTTCCGCTGCCCCCGCTCTGCTCCGCCCCCTTCGCGTGCTGCCTCCTCGCCGCGTCGAGGGCGAGAACGGTGCACTGGACACCGAATCGCTCCGCCAGGCGCGTGAGCAGCGAGGGATCGCGCACGGCGGCCGTGTTCACGCCCACCTTGTCGGCGCCCGCGTCGAGAAGCCGGGCTGCGTCGTCGGTTGTGCGCACACCGCCGCCGACCGTGAGCGGGATGCTCAGGACAGCCCGGACCTTGGCGACGGTGTGAGCCGCGGTCCTGCGCCCGTCGGGCGTGGCAGAGACATCGAGAATGACCAATTCGTCGGCCCCTTGCGCCTCGTAGAGTGCGGCCCGCTCAACGGGGTCGCCCGCGTCACGCAGGTCGGCGAAGCGGACGCCCTTCACGATTCGTCCATCGCGGACGTCGAGACAGGGGATGATGCGCGGGGTGAGGCCGCTGGCGGTCGTCCGAGAGGACCCATGCAACGCGGTGGCCGTATGGGTGTCGCCGGCAATCCAACGCTCGATCAACGCCTGGCCCCATGGGCCGGACAGCTCGGGATGAAACTGGCACGCGAGCACGCGCCCGCGCTCCACGGCGCCGACGAAGCATCCGCCGTAGTCGGTCGTCGCGCAGGCCCAACCGGCCGGTTCGCTTTCAAGGCGGTACGAGTTGGCGTAGTACGCGCAACCATCGGCGAGCATGCGGCAGCCATCGCCCGCGGCCACGCGGTTCCATCCGAGTTGCGGCACGCGGAGATCGCCGGCGAAGCGTGTGATCTTTGCGGGCAGCACGCCCAGGCCCGCCACGCCGGGCGACTCCTCGCTCGATTCGGCGAGCAGTTGCAGCCCCAAGCAGATCGCGAGTGTCGGGCGCCCGGCCTCCAGGCGGCGGCGGAGCGGCCCGACGAGCGCGCCCTCTCGCAGCGCATGCATCGCGGCGCCGAACGAGCCAACACCCGGGAGGACGACCCGGTCGGCGTGTTCCGCCTCGTGCGGGTCCGCCGTGACACGGGCCTCGACGCCTGCACGCGCGAAGGCCGCGAGGACGCTCGCGAGGTTGGCGGATCCGGTGCGGATAATCGCGACGTAGGTCATGGGTCGATACCGGCTTTCACCGTAGCGGCGCCGAGGTTCGAACCAGGAGAACCCTTCATCACAGCACGCCCTTCGTGCTCGGCGCCCCCGCGGCCCCGGTGCGCCCGACGGCCTGCCGCAGCGCCAGGGCGGTCGCCTTGAAGGCCGCCTCGGCCTTGTGGTGGTCGTTGTCGCCGCGGAGGAGGTCCATGTGGAGGCAGAATCGCCCGCTGATCGCCAGGCTCGTGAGCACGTGCGGGATGTTCTCGCAGGCCAGGCCGCCGATGCGGTCGTAGTTGAGCGGGAGGTTGACCGTCGCGTGCGGGCGGGTCACCAGGTCGATGACGGCACGAGCGAGCGCCTCGTCGAGCGGGGCGTACGCCGACCCGAATCGGACGATGCCGCGCCGATCGCCGAGGGCCTCGTCGATCGCCTGGCCGAGCGCAATGGCGCAATCCTCGGCCGTGTGGTGATCGTCCACCTCGAGGTCACCCTTGCAGGACAGGTCGAGGTCGAAGCCGGCGTGCGTCGCCAGGGCGGTGAGCATGTGGTCGAGAAACCCGACACCCGTCGAGACGGTCACCTTGCCCGCGCCATCGAGCTTGAGCGAGAGCGCAATCTCCGTCTCCTTGGTCTTGCGGGCGATGGTGGCGATTCTGGTCATTTCGAGTGCTCCAATACGAGGCTCACCGCCGAGCACAGCGTCTCGAACTCCGGCGCATCGCCCGGACAGGTGATGCGCAGTCGGTCCGCCAGCCGCGAGCCACGCTCGAAGCGGCGCACGCGGATGCCGCGCGCAGCCAGACCGTCGGCGACGGCCCAGGCATCGGCGAACCGGCCCAGAACGAAATTGCCCTGCGAGTCCTCGCACGGCGCGCCGAACCCCCGGAGGAGGCCCGCCAGCGCCGCCCGCTCGCGGCGCACCTGCGCAATGTACGCCTCCGTCGGCCCGATGTCGGCCTCGAGGGCCGCGCCGGCGAGAGCAAGGGAGACGCCGGAGGTCGGGTAGGGGTGCCCCACCGTCCGCAGCCAGCCGATCAGCTCCGCCGGCCCGATGGCGTAGCCCACGCGCAGCCCGGCGAGGCCCCAGGCCTTGCTGAAGGTGCGCGTGATCACCACGTTGGGCAGGGCGAGCAGCTCGCGCGTCGGGTCCTCATCGGCGAACTCGATATAGGCCAGGTCAGCGATGATCACGGCGGAGCGGGCGCGTTCGGCGATCGCGATCATCTCGCGAGTCGGAGCGACGAGGCCCGTGGGGTTGTTGGGGCTGACGAGGAAGACCGCGCCGGTGCGATCATCGATCGCCCCCTCGATCTCCGCGCCCGGGAAGGGCCGGTCGATCCAGGGGACCTCGACCACCTCTGCACCCGCCAGGCGCGTGTACCGCGGGAGCATTTCAAAGGTGGGGTCGGTGAGGATCGCCCGCCGCCCCGGCTCGAGCGTCGCGCGGCAGAGGCGGTCCAGCGCGTCGTCGGCGCCGGCGGTGACGATCACCCGTGCGGGATCGATCGCGTAGCGCGTGGCGATCCGGTCTTCGAGGGCCGCGGGCTTGGCGTAGCGCCGGATCGTCTCGGCGTCGAGCGAGCGGAGGCGCCCGAGGATCGCCTCGTCCGGCCGACGGCCCTCGTTGGCGTCGAGGCGGAGTCGGGCGGTTGGGGCCGCCGCGCCCGGCGGGGCGTAGGGGGTGACGGTGGAGAGGCGGGATGCGGGGCGAGGCGTGGGCTCCGGCATCACGGCACCACCTGCCCGATGGGGCTGATCACGATGTCGCCGCCGCCCGCCGCCTTGAGGGTCGGGATCAGGCTCGCGAGGCGTTCGCGGGGCACCGCCGCTTTGACGGCATAGCCCGATCCGGCGTGCAGGGGCGAGATCGTCGGGTGTCGCATGCAGGGCAGGACCGCCACCACCGCGTCCAGCTTGTCGGCGCTCACGTTCAGCTCGAGCATCACCCGCGCCCGCGCGTCGAGCACCGATCGCAGCACCAGCGCCAGGTCCTCGATCCGGCGACGCTTGGCCCCATCTTCCCACGCCCTGCGGCTGGCGAAAAGGCGCGTCGAGGACCGCATCACCTCGTCCACGATCTCCAGCCCGTTCGCCCGCAGCGTCGCCCCGCTCGCGGCCACATCCACGATGCAGTCCGCGTCCTCCGGCGGAAAGACCTCCGTCGCGCCATACGAGCGGACAAACGTCGCATCCAGCCCCGCCCGACCGATCCACCGCCTCGTCAGCTTCTCGAACTCGGCCGCCACCACCAGCGGACGCCCCGGCAGCCCGCCGGCGACCAGCACCGATGCCGGTGCGGCCGCGACGATCCGGACCGGATCAAGCCCGGTATCGAGCACCTCGACGACATCGGCATCCAGCTCGGCCACCCAGTCGGCCCCGGCAAATCCGACGTCACGCGTCCCCGCTTCGAGCATCTCGACGATGTTCTGGGGCTTCAAGATCTTCACCTCGACCCGCTCGAGGCTGATGCGGGGCCGGTACCCGCGCTCGCTCGCCGAGAGACGGATGCCCGCACCCTCGAGCAGCGCGACGACGCCCTCGTACATGCGCCCCTTGGGGATCCCGAGACGCAGGGCGTCGCCGCCTGGGGCCTGGCCCGTTCCTAGGGCCGCTGGGATCGACGCCGCTTTGGAGTCCGCACTGGATTGGGGGGGCATGCACATGGCTGGGACGCTCCGTCTCGGGATTCTGGGCGGGCCCGGGTCGGATGTGTCGCCTGCAAAAAGCAAGACGACGCCGACCGGGGCCGGCGTCGTGTTCTTGGCCTTTCCTGCGTCAGTCAGGCCCCACGGTCACCGGCACGCGCTGGCGTGATGATGATGGTGGGCGTGATGGACGCGGCTGGTGGACATATTCGAGGGAATCTTGGCGGCATCAGGGCCGGAGTCAAGCTGCGACTTCCACGGACGCCCTGGGTTGCTCAATCGGCCGGGCTGCAGACCCGGGGATAGGAGCCATCCTCGCACTTGGCGTTCAGCACCGCCAGGGCAGCCTGTCCCTCCGACGAGCTCATCGCGTGCCAGCTCGGATCATCCTCCCTGCGGACCAGCGTGTTCGTGCCAACCCACGCTCTGTCGTTGAGCTGCTCGGGATACGCCCCCTGCCCATTCCGCGAGGCCTCCGCCTGTTTCATCGCGCTGGCGAGTTCGGGCGAATAGGTCATCAGGTACGCGATCTTGCGCTCCGAGGTCTTGCCGCCGCAGACCACCACCACCGCGACCACCCCGTCCCCTGACTCTCCCCCCACGCCCGGGAGTGGCGGAACCTGCGCTGCCTTCGCCGCATACAGCTTCTTCTCGCTCACGTCGTAGTAATACGCCACATCACCTGTGGAACGCGCTCGGAGGAAGAACATGACAATCAGCCCTGCGGCCACCAGCAGGACCACGGCCACAACCGCCTTCACAGAGTCCTTCATGCGGCGGAACTCCTTGGTATCGAGCCGGGCCTACTTGTGCTTCGAGTGCGGGCTGATCGCGAGCGACCACCAGCACCGCGAGGTGTCGCAGGGGATGTCCCGCGGGTCGAGCAGCTTGCCGCTCCCATCCGCAAACACGTACGCCCCCTTGCCGTCGTGGCGCAACGCGCCCGAGTCGGTCCCCCACTGCACGAACTGCTGGTATCGGCTGAAGCCGGGATACCGAACCGGCTCGGGGAGCTTCTCGATCCACCAAGAATCCTCCGGCCAGATCGAGGGACTGGAACTCCCACCGGAACCGAACAGGATCATCTCGGTCGTCATCTCGCACTCGCTTTGGCGCGCCATGCCCTCGGAATAGCCGTCCTTGGTGCCATGCTCTTTGCCGTACGAACTGACGAGGGGCCGACCGAACGGCCCCTTGCCCTCGGTACCGCCCCAGTAGTGCGCAAGGTTGGCCCCGATGCCCGACCGGTTATACATCTCTTCCTTGCTCAGCACGCCGTATGCGTCGCTCTTGGTCTTGCTGACCTTGCCCCCGGAAACCCGCACGTCGTAGTCGCTGAGGCCATCGGCGTAGACCTCATTCTTCTCCGTCGGCGAATCCATCACCTCCGGGTTCTCACCCGCGTAGGCAAACAGGTAGACACGCCACGTGCCCTCGATGCCGGCATACTTGCCGTACGAGTGGTAGTCCTGCATCGGGTTGTACCAGTCGTCGAAGTCGGAGCTGTACGTCGCGGCCGAAGTTCCCAACTGCCGGTCGTTCGACAACTCGATCGCCGCCCAGGCCGCCTTCCGGGCCTTCCCCAGGCTCGGGAGCAGGATCGAGATCAGCAGCGCGATGATCGCGATGACGACCAGCAACTCGATGAGCGTAAACGCGCGTCGTGGCATTGATCGCCTCCTCGGCAGACCGCCTCGGCCGCCTGCGACGGCGGGAACCCCAAGGTCCATGCAGTCTACTGCGCAAAGGCCGGGTGTCTACTGTAATTCGCGCAGAGCGGGCCCAACTCCGCGCACCCGAGGCCCACTTTGACCGTTCCTCAACACTCCCCGGGCGCGGCCGCTCCCCGCATCCGGAACTCCTGCGGCGTCGTCTCCAACTCCGCACGGAACGCCCTGGTCATCCGGTCCGGCGTCACAAACCCGGTCTCCGACGCCACCACCGGGAGGGGGTCGTCCGAATCGGCCAGCCGCGCCGCCGCTCGCTCGACCCGGATCCGGCGCAGCATCCGGGCGGGGGTCCGGTCGAGCACGGCGGCGAAACGCTGCTCGAGGGTCCGCCGCGAGACCGCGCAGTGCTCGACCACGTGGTCGATGTGGATCGGCCGGTGGGCGTTGGCCCGCATGAACTGGCACGCTTGAGCCACGATCTCGTCGGTCGTCGCCAACACGTCGGAACTCCGCCGCGTGATGATGCCCACGGGGGCCAGGAGCACCGGCCCGGCGGGGAGTGGCTCCCCCCGCATCAGGCCGTCGAGCAGTTCGGCCGCCGCGTAACCCACCCGGACCGAGCCCACGTCCACGCTCGACAGGGGCGGGTTGGAGATCAGCGAGGAGAGTTCATCCTGCTCCGACCCCACCACCGCCACTTCGTCGGGCACGGCCAGCCCCGCGAGCCAGCACGCCTCGGTGACCTGCCTCGCGCTGAAATCGCCGAACGCGACCACCCCAACTGGTTTCGGGAGGCTCCGGAGCCAGTCGATCAGCCCTTCCAGCTCGGCCCGCCAGGGCCGGTGGACACGCTCCCCCTCCGGGCGTTCATACCACGCGCACTCGCACCCCGCCTCCCGGGCGACACGTTCGACGGTCTGGCCCAGCAGGTTGGCATACCCCTGGCGTTGGAGCGGGGGCACATAGGCAAGGTTCCGGAGCCCGCGCTCGAGCAGGTGGGACGCGACAAGCCGCCCGACCGCGACCTCATCCACCGTGCAGTTGGCAAAGCGGCCCTCGGAGAAGCCGAACCAGGACAGATCCACACAGGGCACCCCGGCGTGCTCGATGTCGTCGGCAAGTTCGCGGCTGTTGACCCGGGCCAGCACGCCGTCGCCGGTCCAGCCCTCAGGCATGCGAAGGGTCTGATTGCGTCCGAGCGGTTCCAGGTAAAACACCCAGGGTCCGTGCTCGGCGGCATACCGGGCGATGCCCCGGATGACGCCGGTGCCCCAAGAGGTTGAGGACTCGATGAGGATTGCGACCCGCCGGGGCTGGACCCGGGCGGACCCAGACTCGGGGAGCAGATCTGGAAATCCTTGTTGCCTCAAGACTTACGCCAGATGACCCCGTGCAAAGAGTGCGCGAACCGTTCGGCACTCTGCGCGAAATATACTCGCATTCGGAAATCCGCGCAGTATAGTCGGGGGATCCCGGTGCATGAGCCGGGGGCAGCGCCGTCGGCGCGCGAGCTTCCTTGTCGGGCTCGCGGGGGGCCGGGGCGGGGTGTCGAGAGATGAGGAGATCGAAGCAATGAAGGCGATGACCAATTGTGCAGCGGCTGCGGTGGCGTTGCTCGCCGGTTCGGCGATGGCGCAGGTGGAGACGCAGTGGAACTTCAACGGGAACCTGGACGCGCAGTTCGGCAACGCGATCCTCGACTATTGGTCGCCCGACGCGCAGGCGAAGACGACCTTCGGTACCGCGACGGCCCTGGCCGGCCCGACCCCCGACGGCGGCAACCCCAACGTGGCGCTGCTCGACTTCCAGACCGACCTTGAGGCGCTGGTCTGCGTGCACGATGGCGTCGCCAACGGCGGCGGGCTTTACGTGAACGACTACACGCTCATCATGGACATCTACATTCCCCAGTCGAGCTACGACAACTACGGCTGGCTGAGCTTCTACAACACCAACGCCTCGAACTCCAACGACGGCGACCTCTTCGTGAATCTCGCGACCCACGCCGTCGGCGTGTCCGACTTCGGCTATAAGGGCGACCTCCATCCCGACCACTGGCACCGCCTCGCCACCACCTTCGAGACGCAGATCGACGGCTCGGTCAAGGAGCGGCGCTTCATCGACGGCACCCTCGTCGGCATCGGCGAGACGACGACCGACGGACGCTACTCCCTCTACCCCTCCACCGACCCGTCGAACCCGTGGTTCCACTTCTTCGCCGATAACGACGGCGACATGGCGCCCGTGGTCGTCTCCAGCGCCTACTTCGCCGACTTCGCCATGCCGGCCAGCGAAATCCAGGCCCTCGGCTGCGTCTCCGCCGCCGGCTGCACCAGCCCGGGACCGCAGTGCTCCGACCAGACCTCCCTGTGCGACACCCCCGCCGATTTTAACGGCGACGGCGTGGTCGACACCCGCGACGTGATCTCGTTCCTGAACTCCTGGACGCAGGGCTGCCCGTAATCGATCGACCCGGGAGCCCTCGCTCCCGTCCGTGAGCATTCCCCTTGTGGCGGACGCCGGGCGACCGGCGTCCGCCGTTTTTTGCCCCCCCGCCGCGCCCGCGCCTCTACCATCGCCCGACGGAGGGCCCCATGGGCGAGGCGCTGTCGATCACCGATCTGGGATTCCGCTACGCCGCGGCGGGGCCGTGGGTCGTCGATATCGACGCCCTCTCGCTCGAAGCCGGCGAGCAGTTGCTGCTCACGGGGCGATCGGGACGGGGCAAGAGCACCCTCCTCTACCTGATCGCCGGGCTTATGGAGCCCGGGCGCGGCCGGGTGCTCGTGCATGGTCAGGACATGCACGCCCTGAGGGGCCACCACCGCGACGAATTCCGCGGGCGGGCCGTCGGCATGATCTTCCAAACCTTCAACCTGCTCCACGGCTTCAGCGCCGCCGAGAATGTCATGCTCGCGATGATGTTCAGCGACATCCCCCGCGCCGAACACGCCAAGCGCGCCCACGACCTGCTCGCCCACCTCGGCGTCGACCGGCCCGATGCGCCGCCGGAGCAGCTCTCCATCGGCCAGCAGCAGCGCGTCGCCGTCGCCCGCGCCGTCGCCTGTCGGCCCGCACTCGTGCTCGCCGACGAGCCGACCGCAAGCCTCGACCCCGAGAACGCCGGCGGCGCCATGGACCTCATCCAGGGCGCCTGCCGCGACACCGGCGCCGCCCTCCTCTGCGTAAGCCACGACCCCACGATGGCCGAACGATTCCGACGCCGGGCGAGCCTCGATGCATTGGGCGCGGAGACCCAGAGATGATCGCCGAGCCGCGAAAGAAGGGGGAGCATGCCGGCGCACCGCGCCCGTCGCCGACCGTGGCTCAGGCGCTCCTGCCCGATTCCCGCTCCGCTTCCTCCGCGTCCGCCCCTGCGCCTCCGCGTTCTGCCTGAGAGACCCCATGGCGATCAGCGACTTCACCATCATCCGACGCAGCCTCACCTCGCGGCTGTTCTCGACGGTCATGACCGCCCTGACCGTCGCCGTCGCCGTCGCGATGCTGCTGGTGCTCCTGAGCATGAAGGACGCCGGCGAGCAGGCGTTCAGCCGAGGCTCCGGCGACATGCACCTGCTCGTGAGCAAGGACTCCAGCCCCCTCGTGAGCGTGCTCAACGGGATCTTCTACGCCAACGCCCCCGCCGCCCCGATCCTGCGCCCCGAGTTCGACCGCGTCGCCTCCGATCCCCGCGTCGCGATCGCCATCCCCACCCAGCAGGGCGACAGTTTCGCGGGGCTGCCCGTGATGGCCACGAGCGCCGAGTTCTTCACCAAGTTCCAGCCCAGCCAGGGGCGCCCGTGGGAGTTCGCCTCGGGGCGGGCATTCGAGAAGCCCTTCGAGGTCGTCCTCGGGGCCCGCGCGGCGAGGGAGACCGGGCTGAAGATCGGCGACGGGATCTACCTCAGCCACGGACGCAGCAACGCCGCCGTCCGCGTGACGGCCGACGACCACGCGGACAACCACGAGGAGCATGCCCACGAGGACCACGAGGAGGGCGCTGCAGAGCCCGCCGGGCACGTCCACCGCGAATTCCCGTACACCATCGTCGGCATCCTCAAGCCCTCGGGCTCGGCCCACGACACCGCCCTCTTCACCGACCTGACCAGCGCGTGGACCATCCACGCCCACGACCGGCGCGAGCGCGAGGACCCGACCGCCAAGACCACACCCGCCGACATCACCGACGAGGACCGCAAGATCACCGGCATTTATGTCCGCGCCGCCTCACGCCCCGGGGCCGACGCCTCGGGCGCCGTCGGCCAGCTCGCCTACCAACTCCGGCAGGAGGGCTTCACGGTCGCCGAGCCGAGCAAGGAGATCCCCAAGCTCTTCAAGATCGTCGGCGGCATCAACGCGATCCTCGTCGCCATGGCCGGCGTCGTGCTTGTGAGCGGCTCCATCTCGATCATGATCGCCCTCTACAACTCGATGGAGCAGCGGCGTCGCCAGATCGCCGTGCTCCGTGTGCTCGGCGCCAGCCGTGGCAGAATCTTCGGCCTCGTCCTCACCGAGTCTGCCCTGCTCGGGCTGCTCGGGGCGCTCGGGGGCGTCGTGCTGGGCATGCTCGCCGGAGGACTGACCGCCGGCGCGCTCCGGGGCCGGCTGGGCATCGTGGTCACACCGGTCTACCCGCCCGAGTGGGTCCTCATCGTCATCGTGGCCGCGGTGCTCCTGGCCTCGGTCGCCGGCCTCATCCCCGCCGTCGCGGCCTACCGGACGAGCGTCGCGAGGAATCTCCGCCCCGCGGCGTGAAGCCCTCCCCACCGCGCCACCGCGCTGCTGCAAAAAGTCTCCATCCCCCGCGGCGACTATCGCAGATCGATCTCGCCCTCGTCGCCGAATGCCACGCTCGGCCGGGAGAGCTTCGCGTCGAACAGCACGTCCGCGAGCTGGGTCGGCAAGCTGTAGTGCATCACGCCTCGGAGGCTGTAGCGGTGCATCGCCGCCTCGACCCCGCCCTCGCCCATCGGCACCACGGCGGGGATCGTGACCCGCTGGGTCTCCTCGCGCGGCATCGTGACCATCGCCTCGCGCCGGCCCGAGAAAACCTCGCGCCCGTCAAGGGAGAGCGTGTAGGTAATGTCACGGATGGGCAACTCGACGTCGTTAGGGTTGGCGGCCTCGAGAACGAACTCAACCACGGCCGCCTCGGCGCTCCGCTCCCGGATCGACGCGTCGGTCACGACCGCCCTGGGCGACGCGGTCCCCGAGCAGCCCCCGATCGGGACGATCGCGCCGGCGAGCAGCAGGACGAGAGCGCCCGACGCCGGCCGGGCGGCACGATGAATGAGGGACTTGGTCACGCGCGCAGCGTAGCACGCGGGCCGGAACGGCGTGGCCTCAGGGCGCCTCGGGCGCGTCGGCCATGGTCACCCAATGCCCCTGCCCATAGAACTCCATCTCGTGCAGGGCCGCGGTGAGCTGGGCTGAGGTGTCGATATACGCGAACCAGTGCACCGTGAGCCAGGTCATCACCGCCGCGCAAACCACGGCGGCGATCTCGGCAACGCCCCGGCGCCGGAATCGGATCAGCACCCCCGCGGCGAATCCGACCGTCAGGACCTTCCAGGCGATGACCAGCCAGGGTCCGCCGAGATGCATGATGGCCCGGGCGAGGGGATTGTCCTCGATCAGACCGATCTGTGTGGCGTATATGAGGGTAAGCAGGAGGTCCACGAGGCTCAGAACAAGCACGATGCCGACCAGCCCGGCGACGCGGAGTGAGCGGCGGGGTAGTCTGCGGGTCACCAACCCGAAGTTTGGCAGAGCCGCGGTGCCGAGGCAGGGCTGAATCCCGGGTCGGATCATCAGGGGAGATCGATCGGCCCCCCGGAGGGGTCCGATGATCCCGGGAGTCAGCAGCGGGTCTGGGCGGGCCGTCTGGCGGGGTTCGGTAGGCCGTGAGGGGGCCCCGGAGGGCCCGGTGGAGGATTGGGCGGTGGGTCGAGTGCCGAGAACTCGCTGGGTCTGGCTTGCCGTCGCGGCCGCGGGCGCGTGGCTGTCGGGCACCGCCCTGGCGCAGGAGAACCCCGTCTTCGTCGATGACTCGACGCTGGCGGCCGACGTCCTGGCGGGCCTGCCGGGGCTGCAGGCCTCCTCAAACGAGGGTGAGGCAGTGCGCCTGCTGCAGCGCCTCCTCGACGAGGAGGGCGGGCGACTGGTGGCGACCGAGGCCGACGCGACACTATTCGAGAGCGTGCGCTCGCGCGTGCACCGGGTGCTGCTGTCCGATCCAGGGCTTCTCGCGCGCTACCGCGCAACGGAGACCCCTCGGGCAGCCGCGCTGCTCGCCGAGGGCGAGGCCGGCGAGGTCGAACGGGCCTACCTCCTAACTCCGGCCGGATTCGAGGCGGCCGTACGGCTCGCGGGCGAGCACATCGCCGCGGGGAGGTTCGAGTCGGGCCGTCTGACGCTCCTGCAACTCGAGCAACACCCCGACCGCACGGACCGTGCGATGGCCGCCAGCGCCGCCGCGTTGTGGAGGGTGCTGGCAAGGTATCTGGACCGGCCCGACGTGCGCTCAGCGTGGGCGCGCTGGGCGGGCGATGCCGGCATCGCATTAGAGGCGCCGAGCCCGGCACCGTGGCCCCCGGCGCTGACGCGCCCCGTGCAGACTCCGGAGACGGAAGGGGCGCCGATCGACGCGGGCAACCTCGTGGGCACGCCCCTGTGCTCGGCCCATCTCCAGCCGATCGCGGTGCTCGACGCCGATCCCGAGGCGCCGGTGACGCGCCGGTCGCGATCGGTGCAGGAATACCCCAACATCTTTCCCGTTGCGGTCGGCGACACGATCTACACCACCGACGGGCTGTGGATCACCGCATGGGACCGCTTCACTCTGACGGCTCGCTGGCAGGTCAAGCCGCGCGGGGCCGACAACGAGCGCGAGGCGCTCGAGGAGCAGTACGCGGCACGGACATACCGCCGCAACCGCAGCCGCGATGTCGAGGAATCCGCGACGGTGGCGGTGCAGGGACGTATCGTCGTGGCCGCGACGGGGCTGGTCTCGGACGGCGGGCGCGTCGGCGACCCCGCCTCCACGCGTTGGATGCCGACACGGGGCGCGTGCTCTGGTCGTCGTATGTGGACGAGATGGACCCGCAGCTCGAGGAGAGTTCGGCGCGAGGGCCGGCGCTGTTCGAGGGAGACCTGGCCGTGATCGCGGTCAGGAAGGTCTCGCAGAGCAAGCGGTTCGCCAGCGCGTACCTGGTGGGCATTGACCTCGCGGACGGCTCGGCGAGGTGGGTCCGACTGGCGGGCAGCGCGGGGTGGCTCGCCTACGGCGGGCGCGGGCAGTGGTCGGATTGGCCCACGCTGCACGAGGGGATCGTCTACCGGACCGACGAACTGGGAGTGATCTGCGCCATCGAGGCGGGGACGGGCCGGTACCGCTGGGTCCGCAAGCTCGCGGGCGTCGAGAGCCGGCTGCCGAGCCCCCGCCTGCCGTGGGCCTCGTCGCGCCCGGTGATCGACGGCAACTCTCTGCTGACCCTCTCGCCCGACCGGAGAGAGCTGCTCCGGATCGATCTGGAGACCGGCGCAGTCCTGGCCTCGCGCGATACCCGACAGCTCGGGCAGCCCGGCTACATCTTCGAGCACGCGGGCCGCTTGGTCGCCGTCGCGCCCTCGCGGATTGCCTCGATGCCCCTCGGCGAGGCGACGAGCGGACCGGTCAGCCTGTCCGACGTCGCGCCGGATCCCGGCTTCCTGGGGCGCGTCGTGGCCTCCGGCAACTCGCTCCTCGCGCCCTTCGCTTCAGGGGTCGCCATCCTCGATGCCGGCGACCTGCGTGAGGGGCGGGCGATCGCGCTCGATGCCCCGGGGAATCTGCTTCCCCTCGACGACCAGCTCATCGCCGCCGACAACGAGCAACTCCATAGCTACCTCGGCTGGGAGAAGGCCTCCCAGGTGCTCCGCGCACGCCTCGACGCCGACCCCTCCGATGTCAGCTCCGCGATCTCCTACGCGGAACTCGCCGCCCGTGCCGGCCACGCCGAAGCGGTGCTCGAACCGATCGACCGCGCCCTCGCGGCCATGGCCGTCAACCCGATCGCGCCGGAGGTGGCCGCAGGGCAGCACAGGCTGTTCGAATTGCTCCTCGCCCTGCTCAACGGCGACGACCCGCGGGCTCAGCTCACGCCCGAGTTGGCGTCCGGGGCCGTGGAGCGGCTCGGCGCCGTCGCGATGTCGTCCGACGAACGCGCCACCCATCTGCTCGTCCTGGCCTCGGTGCGGGAGCGCGGAGGCCGGATCAACGATGCCGTGGAGGCCTGCCAGCGTGTGCTCTTGGACGCCCAGCTCGCCGCGGCCTCGTGGAACCGCGAGGGCTCGAGCGTGCGTGCAGAGGTCGAGACCATCTCGAGACTCGACGGCCTGCTCCGCACCCACGGGCTGGAGTTCTACCAGCCATTCGAGCACGAGGCCGGCGCGCAGCTCGACCGCCTCGAGGCCGGCGCGGCGCGTCCAGAGGAGTTCGAATCGCTGGCCCGAAGCTACCCGCGATCAACGCGCGCGCCGGAGGCATGGCTCCGTGCGGCCGAGGGGTACGCGTCCAACGCGTCCGGGCTCCGCGCCGACCGCGCGTACTCCCACGGCATCGAGGTGGCACTCGCCATCCGCGCCGTCGGGCTCGGGGTCGATCTGGACATCGTCGGTGAGCTTGTCGGGCGGAGGGTCTCGGCGTTGCTCGCGGCCAACCGGCTCGACGCCGCCGGCGCGGAGCTCTCCCTCGCCGACCAACGCTGGCCCGGCCTCTCGCTCACGACCGGACGCGAGCAGGTGGATCGGACGCTGCTCGAATCGATCCTGCACGATCGCGTAGAGGCCCGCGAGGCACGTCCGCTGATCGGCTCGGAGCTCACCGGCGAGGCGATCGGCATGGACGGATGGGCTCTGATGCGAGCCCTCGACCGACGAGACGCCTACACCCGCCGAGACACCGTGCTCATGCTGGCCGCCGAGAGGCTCGGCGCGTGGGCTTTCGATACCACGAGCCACCGCATGGTGGAGCGCTGGGGGTTCGAGACCAAGGCCAAGCCGTCTCTCGTGCGCCGCGATGCCGAGACGGTCCTCCTGTTCGAGCCGGACGATTCCGGCGGCACGCTCCGCGCGCTCGCCTCTGTCGACGGCGCCCCGCTCTGGCGGTCCGCGCCGCTGGGTGAGTCGCTCGCCCGCGCCGAGGGAGCCGCGGCGGCTGCCGGGGGCGGCGAGCGGACCGCCCCGCTCGACGGCCGGGTCCGCGCCAACGACCTGGTGCTGGCGGTTGACGAGACGGTGATCGCCGTCGTCTCTCGCTCCGGGCGCGTCGTCGGGATCGACACGACGACGGGGCGCGAGGTCTGGAGCACCCGCAGCGTGTGCCAGTCGGTACACGACGCCGTCGCCGGCGATGGTGTGCTGGTGCTCGCCGGCACGGAGAACCCCGAGGCCGAGGACCAGGCCGGCGAGCCGGTCGTCTCGATCCTCGACCTGGGAAGCGGCGAGGAGCTGAGCCGGTTCAATCCGAGCGGCGCCCGCGTGCGGTGGGTGCTGGTCGGGCGGGGATCGGGGCGCGTGGTGGTCGGGCTCTCGCGCGGGCTCGTCTGCCTCTCCCTGCCAGACGGCCAGGTCGAGTGGACGCTGAGCGAATCAGGGCTGGAGGACACCACCGGCGGCTGGATCTTCGGCGATCGACTCTTCCTGCAGACCCAGATGCTCGAGCTGGCCCTGATCGACACGGCCACGGGATCGCTCGTCTCCCCACGCCTCGATGCGGCCGGGTGCCTCGACGTCGGCGCGCCGATCGACGCCGTCCGCACCGGCGACCTCGTGACGTTCCTCTCCCCCGCCGGGTGCGCGATGCTCGACGCCAGGACCGGGGAGCGTGTGGGAGCCGACGCGCTCGAGCCCGCGGCCACGGGCCTCGTGCAGCCCGTGCCGGCGAGGGACAGCCTCGTGCTCTGCGAGCGCGAACCCATCCCGGGCCAAGTGGGCGTGTACAGACTCCATCTGCTCGACGGGCGCAACGGTCGCGCGCTGAGCACCCGCCCGCTCGTATTGGAGGAGGCCCCGAGGCGCATCGCGTTGCTCGATGGCGTGATCCTGCTCACGACCGACGACCAGACTGTCGTCTTGCCGACAACCTCACCCCCGGCGGGGTCGTCGAGATAGGGGCATTGCCCGGGCGTTCAGGCGTGTTCTGGCAGCGCGGCGGGATCCTCACCCCGCTCGATCGCCGCGATCTTGTGGACGCGCCGGGCGTGGCGCCCGCCCTCAAACTCGCTGGTGAGGAAGATCTCAACCACCTGCTCGATGAGACGCTGCCCGAGCAGATCGCCGGAGAGGCAGATGATGTTGGCGTCGTTGTGCGTGCGGCAGAGCTGGGCCGTCAGCTCGTCATGCACGACAGCGGCGCGAACGCCGTGGACCTTGTTGGCGGCGATGCTCATGCCGATGCCCGTGCCGCAGATCAGCACGCCGCGGTCGGCCTCCCCGCCCGCCACGCGCTGGGCGACCACGTAGGCCGGCTCCGGGTAGTCGCAGGTCTCGCCCGATCCGGGGATCGAGAGCACGGCCTCGTGTCCTTCTCGACGCAGCCGTTCAGCGAGTTGGCTCGCCGTCACTACGCCGCGGTGATCCGCCCCCAGCGCGATCCTCATTGCTCGCCCTCCGCCAGCACGTCGAGCTCCTCGAGCCGCTGCCGGACCAGTTCCCGCAGTCGCTCGGCCGTCTGATTGTAAACCTCCTGGGGCAGGCCGACGGGGTCGGGCACGTCCTGGCCGTTGGGGTCCAGCATCCATGTCCGAGCGGCGGCGGTGGGGTCGAGAGCCTCGACCTCTTCCCGGTGCCACTGGTTCATCGTGTAGATCGCGTCGGACTCGGCAACCATCTGGCGGGAGAGCGGGCGGGAGCGGTGCTCAACGGGCTCGATCCCCAGCGCCCGCAGCGCGCCGGCCGTCTGGGGCGATGCCGGGGAGCCCGCCGGGGCGCTCGTGCCCGCGGACGACACCGTGATCTCGACCCCGCGAGCCCCCCGGTCCGCGATCAGGTTCCGGGCGATGGCCGCCGCCATCGGGCTGCGGCACGTGTTGCCTGTGCAGACAAACAGGACCCGGAGCCCCGCGCACTTGGCAATGATCCGTTCATCGATCGCACCCCCTGCCTCGACGGCGTGGCCCCCACCCCGCCGGAGCCGGACGAGGGTGGAGACCGCCCCGTAGGGCGCAGGCCCCTCGTCGAGCGCGAGGGCGACCCCCGCGGTTTCGGCGGCCCCCTCGGCCAGCGCGGCCCCCGGATCGCGATCGGGGATCCAACCCGCCCCGGCGAGCCGATTGGCCACCACAGGGGCCTCAACCATGGTCAGGATCCGACGGGTGGAGGCTGGGGCGGGCACACGCACCGCGATCGCCCCGTCTTCATCCAGCGTGCCCGGGGGCACCCCGAGCTTCGCGAGCGTCGCCGTCATATCGCGCTGCTCAAGCTCCACATCGAACCGGACCGGGCCCGGCAGGAGCCGGCGCAGCAGGAGTCTGTGGCCGGGCTCGGGAATGGGGACGGCGGCCAGAACCGCCTCGACGGACCCGGCGTGCCACGTGTATCGGTATCGCGCAGTCACCGGTCCCTTCGGGTGGGTGAGTTCGGCCAGTCGCCGCATCGCCCCCGGGTGGACGGCGCTGGCGAAGAGCCCGTACACCGTCTCGGTGGGGAGGATGACCAACTCGCCCGCGCGGAGCATCGAGGCCGCGGAGCGGCAGATCTCCTCGCGGGCCGAGAGCGGCATATCTGGATCCGGTCGGACCAGCTGCATCTGGACTCCTCGGTCGGCGCCCTGCCCACCCGAGCCATTGGAGACCCATGGTAGATCAGACCCGATAAACGAACATTCCCCGATCACTACCCAGAAGGGGCACTGATGAGAGAAATGATACAAACAGAAGCGGGACAAGGGATCGGGCCGGCTGGGGGTCTGTCACGTACACTTTGGAAGGGCCCCCGGGTCGTGGGGCTTTGTCGACCCGTCCGGGCAACTTCACCCGCCCGGGCTGCGAATCGGAAGTGAAGGCGTCGCCCCTCGCGGTCGCGCGGGGCAGACAGCGGCTTTGCCGGCATCGCCGACCGAGCAGGCGGTACGGGTAGTCAGATGGAGGTTTGTCGGATGCAGCACCGATCCCACGCCCGTCTCGTGCCCGGCTTCTCGCTGGTCGAGCTCTTGGTCGTGATCGCCATCATCGCGATCGTGATCGCCATCATTGTGCCGGCCCTCAACGGGGCGCGGACGGCCGCACGCAAGGCCGCGACGACCAACCTGCTGAGCCAGGTCACTGACGCCGCCATGCAGTTCAGCCAGGACAACTCCGGCTCCATGCCCGGGTACTTCTCGGCGACCGATATGGGGGGCGTGGCCAACATGGACAGCCGCAAGGGCGGCTTCACGATGATGGAGAATGTCCTGCTCGACCTGATCGGGCAGGATGCGATCGTGGGCACGGCGGGTATCTCCAACGGCGGGACCGGCGGCGGAGGCGGCGGCAGCAATACCAAAACCATCGGTCCCTTCGGCAACGCGGGGGCGAAGGGGCAGTCGGACAAGTCGAACATCAAGGTTGACCTCGACCTGCTCGGGACGGGCGACCACGTATACCTGCACGCCGGGGCCGCCAACCTTTCTGCAGCCTCCGGACAGGCGGCCTCAACACCCCACCAACAGTTCCCCGATCTGGTGGACGCCTTCGGCAACCCGGTGATGGCGTGGGTCGAGGACCGCTCCGCGCCGCGCGAACCCCTCGACATCACCGACTTTGCCAGCAAGGACTCGAAGACCAAGCGGGCAAGGTTCTACTTCGCTGAGAACTTTGGCTACCTCACCAGCACCGGCCTCGGCCGCGGCGGGAAGGACCAGACCATCGGCACGGGCAAGAACGGCAGCCTGCTCAACGACCCGGCCATGGCCTCCCAGGCTCTTTCCGCTGTGCTGGGCAGCCCGAACTTCCCGCTCCCCATGGACTTTAAGGATTCGGACGTCCACCCGGGCGCCCCCCGCGGGGCGTTCATCCTCGAGTCGGCCGGAGCCGACGGGATCTATCTGGCCCAGCGGGATTCCGGAGCGAAGGCTCTCGGGGTCGATGGCGAATCGGCCGCGACAGGCCTCGCGTACAAGTACAACTTCTACGCCGGCCCCAAGCGCCTGACCGACTCGAACGGCAAGGTCGCCTCCATCGATCTGGTCCAGGGCTTCGACGACATCTTCCAGGCCGCCGGCAACTAGGGCGCCGCCCCTCGACCCCCCACGGTCACTTGACGAACGCGGCCCCGTGCGCCAGGCTGTGCGGGTGCTGTTGGTCCGGGGACAACCAACCGACGAGCCCGGCGCATCGCCCGCCAGCCGGCGGGCGACATGGGCCTTTGCGCTCTATGCGCTCGGGGAAGCGTCGGCCCTCGCCCTGTGGCGCGGGGGCCACGCAATCCCCGCTTCCGCCTGGTACGGGCTCGCGCTCTTCGCCATCGCTGGCGCCGTCGTGGCCCGACGCGCACGGCCCGGCGTCCTCGCGTTGGCTCTGGCCTGCTCCCTGCTTGCCGGTGGTCGATTTACCGCTCGCATCCTCGAGCCGGCGCCCCGGGGCCTCGAGGGGATGATCGGCCAAGCCTCGGACGCAGGGGTGATCGTCACGCTCGAAGGTATCGTCCTCGAGCAGAGCCGGACACAGCCCTCGACGGGTGTGCTGGCGCGGTTTCTCCCGAAGCAGGCGTCCGCGACGATGCTGCTCCGAGTCAAGCAAGTCGAGACGGAGGCAGGATTCCAGCAGACAACTGGCCGGGTGCGTCTCTTCATCCGCGGGGGTTTGGCGGAGGCGCGGCCGGGTGACTCGGTCCGGGTGACGGGCATCGCCCACCAGATCGACGGGCCAAGCAACCCCGGCGAGACCGACGCGAGGCTCTGGGCCCGCCAAGACAGGCTGGCATGCACGCTCGACATCGCCTCGCCCGATCTCATCGTCGGCGTGCCGCCGCCCGCGGGAGTGCTCGGCCGCGTTGAGCCGACCCTGATCCGCGCCCGGGGCCGGCTCCGGGCCCGAGCCGCATCGGTGCTCGGCCTCGACAACCCGGCCCAGGACCGGCCCGGCCGCGCGATGCTCGCCGCACTGCTGCTCGGGGAAAGCGATCGAGGCGAACTACGGAGCGTGTTTGCACGGCAGGGCCTGGCGCATGTGCTGGCCATCAGCGGGTTCCACCTTGCGGTCATGGCCGCGGCCGCGCTGTTTGCCGTCCGCCTCACCGGGGAGCGCGGACGCCTCGAGCCATGCCTGGTCGCGATGCTCGTCGTGGTGTATGTCGTGATCTTGCCGGCCCGCGCGCCGGTGCTGCGCGCCGCGGCCATGGTGTTGGCGTTCCTCGGCGCCGAGTCGACGGGCCGAAGGTATGACCGCCGCTCGCTCCTGGCATGGGTCGCGATCGGGCTGCTTGTGGTGCGGCCGATGGACCTGTTCAGCCTCGGGTTTCAACTGACCTTTGGGATCACCGGCGTGCTCGTGTGGTTCGGCTCGCGCGTGCACGGGCGGATCTTCCCACCAGCCCTGACCTTCGTGCGGCACGAGCCCCCGGACCTGCTGGAGCGGAGGTGGTGGGTCGACCGCACGACGCGCCTGGCGAGCGCGAGTCTGTTGTGCTGGCTGGCCGCCTCGCCGCTCATCGCCCGATCCACGGGCGTGGTCAGCCCGACGGCGCTGCTCTCGACCCTCGTGGTGATCCCGATCGTAACGGTCCTGCTCTGGGCGGGCTACGCCGCGCTGCTGATCGGCATGCTGGCGCCGCCGGCGGCCGATCCGGCGGCGCGGGTGCTCGACGGGCTCTCGTGGGTCCTGCTCCGCGTCGTGGAGATCTTCGACGCGACACCGGGGACGACGTTCTACGCCCCGCGCATCTCGGGCGCCCTCGTCATCGCGCTGACCGCGCTCGCGCTCTGGTGGCTGCTGCGGCCGCGGGCCCGCTGTCCGGGCACGTGGGCGGCCACGCTCCTCGCGCTGGGCTGGCTCGCGGGGGAGGTGGCAACCAGCGCCCGGCCCCGCTACGACGCCTCCCTGCGCGTCGATATGCTCGACGTGGGCGACGGGACGTGCCACCTGGTCCGCTCCGGCTCGGACAGCCTGCTCTGGGATTGTGGCTCGTTGAACCCGTCCATCGGCGTTCGAACGATCCCTCGCGCCCTGCGTGCGCTCGGTGTGTGGCACGTGCGCGACGCGGTGGTGACTCATCCGAACTTCGATCATTTCTGTGCTCTGCCCGATATCGCCGAGCAATTCGGCCTCCGGCGCGTGTTCGTCTCACAAGCGTTCCTCGATCGGGCGGAGGCGGAGCCACGCGGGGCCACGGCGCACGCCGTCGCGGCGCTCACCGCCCTCGGTGTTCGGATCCAGGCGCTCAGCGCCGGTGACGAGATCTCGCTGGGCACCACGCGGCTCCAGATCCTCTCGCCACCGGTTGGCGCAGCGTTCCCCGCGGACAATGACCACTCCCTGGTGGCCATGGCGCACGTTCCCGTTCGCGGGGGCGAGCGACGCGTCATCTTCTGTGGCGACATCCAGCGCGAGGCGATGGCGGGTCTCACGGCCCCGGGGGCCGATGTCGCTGCCGATGTGCTCGAGATCCCCCACCACGGGAGTGCCCAGACCGCGACGGTCGGATTCATTGAAGCGGTACATCCCTCGGTCGTGCTCCAGTCCACCGGACCGTCTCGGGCGTTCGACGGCCGGTGGAACGAAGCCAGAGCGGGGCGCGAGTGGTGGACCACGGCCACGGATGGCGCCGCGTGGGTCGAGATCGGCCGGGATGGGCGGGTGGATTCGGGCTCGGTGCGGAGACGTCATCCGGGCCGGTGATCCCGGAGCCGCGAGCGTGAGCTGGCTGAGCGACAAACCAGCGCCCGAGGATCGTCGGACAATCAACCGCCCCCGCTGCGACCCCACCGCCGCGGCTCTGTCAGGGGCGCCCGGCGCCGAGCTGCAGCAGTTCGGCGGCATCCGACTCCCTTTGATCCTCGCGTGCGTGGGCGGCGAGCAGCGAAATCGCGGCCTCGCGCAGTCCGCCCTGCTCGCGGACCGCGCGACGGCCCACAAACCACAACGCATCGACGGCGGCCCCGTCCGAGGCGTCCTCCGGTGTCAGCGCGGCGTAGCAGCGGAGGAATTCGGCGTCCATCCCCGTCGAGAAGAGGGCGAAGAGCGCTTCCCGTGCCAGGGGTGCGTCGAGCACCTCGGGCTTGTCACGCAGCAGCGCCGCGACGAGCCTTGCCGCGTCGCTGTCCCGCCCAAGCAGCACCAGGCCCCGGACGGCGTCCGCGTAGCGTCCCTCCGTCGCGGCGGTCTTCATGTCGTCCGCGACAGGAGCGACCCCTTCGAGGGGCGTCTCAGCCGCGATGCGCTCGGGGTCCGGACCCCACGCGACGAGCGGGTCTCCCACCACGGCGATGCGCCACACCGGCCCGTTATCCAGGCGGGCGGCGGCGCCGAGCGCAAACCCACCGAGGAGTCGCTGGGCGAGTACCGGCGTCGGGACGAACGCTTGCAGGAAGGGCTCGTGCACCGAGCCCACATACGCGTAGACACCGCGCTCAAGCCATCGCCCGGCGACCGTCTCTCGCCGCCCCGGCGCGGCGGCCGAGAAGGAATGGGCCATATGCATGGCAGCCGGCACGTCCAGGAACGGCGTATCGCCCGGCTCGCCCTTGCCGCCGGGCAGGTTGAAGAAGCCGCGATTGCCGCTCGAATTGACGAGCACGAGATCGGCCCGGATCGGCCTTTCGGCGCGGAGCCGCCAGTCACGGAGCGTGTTGTGCGGTTCGTCCTCGACCGCGACGGCAAGGCCGGCCTGCTTGAGTATGTCACCAGCCTTGGTACCGTCCCACTGCACCCACGGCTCGGTGGAGCCGTAGCCGTCGAAGATCCAGGCGCTGTGGATGCGCAGGAAGATCCCGCACATGGCGCGATAGGCCGCCTCGGGCTCCGAGCCGAATACCTGTCCGGCCCACGCCCAACGCGCGCCGGTGCGCACCATCTCTGCCGACCCCGGCGCGGCGAGCCTCCCGATGTCGTCGGTCGTGGCGACGAATTCGCCCTGGCCGGTCTGGATCCGCGCGGGCAGGGCGGCGCAAATGGTCACCGCGTCGAGCAGGTCTCCCAGCCCGGCCCACTCAAGGTGCGTGTCGGCACAATACTGCTCGATCTGCGAGCACAGCCCCTCCGCCTCCTCCGGGCTGAGCGTCGCATCAACGACAAGCTTCGGCAGCGTCAGCCAACAGATCGGCTCGCCACGCGCCGCCGCGATCGCCAGCGCCGCCGTCCACGCCGGGTCGCGCTCGTCGGCGATCACCACCCCGGGGGGGGCGTGGTTTAGCTCGATCCAGCGGCGGACGAGTCGCAGGTCTGTCTCGGCGGCTCCCGCATCGTCATCGACACCGACCCCCCACGAATTCGCAAAGGCCTCGAAGGCCAGCGCCCGCGCCCTCGGCACCGCCCGGCGCGCCCGCATCTCGCGCGAACCCCTCGTCTTGGCCGCGTCGGCGCTCCAGCGGACCACCGCATCGGGGCGGAAGCCGCGGACGAACCTCGCGATATTCTGCGTCGCCTCCCACGAGCCATCGTCGATCAGCACGGGGTAGATCGCCTCGGGTGTCCATTCCGCGACGGCGTCGGCGTAGCTGGCCGGATCGGGCACGACCACCACGACGGGGATGACCTTGCGGCTCGCCATCGCCATGCCGGCACGACGGCCCAGCACGGCGCCCGGCGGGAGTTCGGCGCCCTTGGGCTGGGGGGCGTCCTGTGCGGCGGCGCAGGGCGCGAAGAGGGCCGCGGCGAGGAGGGCGACCGCGAGGGACGGAGCGGGGGTGCGTCTCATCGCCGGACTCTATCGTCCGCGTACACTCTGGCCGCGATGCCGAGCCTGACGAAGGACGAATTCCTTGGATTGGTTGCCCGCGAGCGGGGCGCGACACCGGACGCGGTGCTCGCCGTGCCGATGTCGGTCCGCCTGCTCTCCGACCAACTCACCCCCGTCCTCTGCTATAGGCGACTGGTGGCCCGCGACGAGCGGACGGCCCCCTCTTTCCTGCTCGAATCGGTCGAAGGCGGCGAACGGCAGGGGCGGTACTCGATCCTCGGGGCGCAGCCAATCGTCGAGGTCGTGGCCTACCAGCACGGCGTCCGCGTGACCGACCACGCGCGCGGCACCCGGAGCGAGGGCGACGCCATGAACCCCCTCCTCGCGCCGAGACAGCTGACCGAGCGCGTGCGGCTCGTCCAGCCTCCGGCGAGGTCGCCCCGCGAGGCGCTCCCCCGCTGCCCGCTCGGGGGGTGGTTCGGCTACGCCAGCTACGACACCGTGCGGTACGCCGAGCCCGAGAAGCTCGCCTTCGCGCACGCGCCGACCGACGATCGCGAGCTTCCCGACCTGCACTTTGCGCTCTACGACGGCGTCGTCGCGTTCGACCACGTCGCCAAGCTCGTCCACGTGGTGCAGGTGGCGCTGGTCGACCCGGACGACGACCCGGGTGCCAGCTACGACGCCGCGCTCGCCAAGCTCGAGGCGCGGGTCGAACAGATCCAGCGCCACGCCAAACCCCTGCCCTCCGGACGCGTTGGGGGCGAGGCGCCGGTGTCGCCGATGCCCTCGAACACCACACGCGCCGAGCACGCGGCCATGGTCGAGCGGGCGCTCGAATACATCCGCGCCGGCGACATCTTCCAGGTCGTGATCGGGCAGCGGTTCGAGCGGCGCAGCGCGGTGGACCCGTTCGACGTCTACCGCTCGCTCCGCGCCGTCAACCCCAGCCCCTACATGGTCTACATGCAGTGTGAAGGGTGCATCCTGGTCGCGTCGAGCCCGGAGATCCTCTGCCGCGTCCGGCGTCAGGCCGACGGCTCGCTCGTGCTGACCAATCGGCCGCTGGCGGGCACGCGCCGCCGGGGCGGCACGACGGAGGAGGACAAGGCCCTCGAGCGCGAGCTGCTCGCCGACCAGAAGGAGTGCGCCGAGCACGTCATGCTGGTTGACCTGGGCCGCAACGACGTGGGGAAGGTGGCCATCGCCGGCACGGTCGACCTGCCGACGATCATGGAGATCGAGCGGTACAGCCACGTCATGCACATCAGCTCGACCGTGACCGGCACGCTGCGCGAGGGGCTCGACGCCTGGGACGCGCTGGTCGCGACGCTGCCCGTCGGCACGATCTCCGGCGCGCCCAAGATCCGGGCCCTCCAGATCATCGACGAACTCGAGCCCGTGCGCCGCGGGCCCTACGGGGGCGGGATGGGGTACGTCTCCTTCGACGGCGAGATGGATATCGCGCTCGCCCTGCGGACCATGGTGGTGCCGACCGGCTCGCACACCGGCAAACAAGACGGCTGGACCTACCACATCCAGGCCGCGGGAGGCATCGTGGCCGATTCGAAGCCCGAGCCGGAGTTCATGGAGACGGTCAACAAGGCCGCGGCCCTGGGGCGGGCCATCGACCTGGCGGAGGCGGCGTTCACCGCTCGGCCCAAGTCCGAGAGCCACGGTTCCTGAACTCGCTGTCACAACCGGACTTCTGCCGCTGCCCGGCAAGGTTTCTGCCTGAGGCGCAGACGAGCGGACGATGATCGGATTCTCGAACGGGAGTCGCGGCGGGGAAGATCCCCGCTACAAATCGGGAGAGGCGTCCTCGCGCAGTCTGCGCACGATCCGGCTGAAGCGCTGCCTCGCCGCGGCCGCGTTCGTGCCGAGCTGCTCGCCGATCGTCTCCCATTCGAGCCCACGCATCCGCAGCTCGGCCAGGTGGCGATCCTCATCGGTCAGAGTCCCGCGCAGACGCTCCCAGCCCGCGCCGGCAAGCGTCCGCTCCTCGGTGTCCCCCTCGGCGAGTGGCCTCGCATCATCCTCGCTGATCGCTCGAACACCTCCCCCACGCTTCAGGGCGCCGTCCATGCGGGCCAGCTCGGCCAGCTTGTTCCGCACCGCCAGGCGCAGGTAGCCCGCCAGCGCCCGTTCGTTGTCGAACCGAACGTGACCGCCTTCGAAGTCGTCCACGAAGCTCTTGGCGATCGACTGGCAGACATCCGCCGACTCGCGGTGGTCGCGGAGCCGCCGCCCCATCTCGGCCCGCACCACGATCCGGACCCAGCGGACCAGCTCGCCGTAGGCGCGATCCCGCTCCCGGGGATCGTCGCCCGAGGCACGGGTAAGAAAGGCAGAAAGTGCGGCCGGCTCGCTCATGTGGGGAATCTCGTCACGCGGCACGATCGGCCGCACTCTGGCATCATGGTACGGTTTCGTGCCCGGTTCCCAAAGCGCCCCGACCATGCCCGACGACCCCCTTATCTCTGGGCCCGAGAACCCCTCGGCGCGATCGGTCCGCCTCGCGTGGGCGTCGGGGCAGGGGGCGGAGGCGGTGGGCCGAGCCCTGACGCCGCAGATCCTCGCCGACGAGGCGGCCCTCGCCGAACTGCTGGCCGCCGACGCCGAGGAGCGATGGGACCGGGGCGAGCCCGCGACGGTCGAGACCTACGCCGCCCTCGTACCCGAGCTGAAGACGCGTCCTGAGGCGTGCCGCTCGCTCCTCATGTGCGAGCTGGCGCGCCGGGAAGACCGCGCCGACCCCGCGGTGGCGTCGCGCCTCAAGCATCGCCTGCCCGAGCTCGCCGACGAGATCGACCTGGTCGTCGGGTTCTTCCAGGTGTTCGGGAGCCAGGTGGAGGGCGCACCCGGTGGTCCGGCCCCCGCGGCGGCCGCGGGCGACCACCTCGGCTCGTATGAGCTGCGCGAGCGGTTGGGGCGGGGCTCCTTCGGCGAGGTCTGGCGGGCCTGGGACTCGTCGCTCCAGCGCCAGGTAGCGCTCAAGCTGCTCCCCGAACCCTCGGAGGGCGAGGCTGAAGAGTTGCTCGCCGAGGCGCGCGCCGCGGCCGGCCTCGACCACGACCACATCGTGCGGGTGCACTCGGCCGGGCGATTCGCCGATGCCGGCCTGCTGTATATCGACGCGCAACTCGTGGGGGACGCGGCGCCCACAGCGGAGGATCCCGCGGCCGTCCGCGTCGGCCGGTCGTTGGAGGAGACGGCCGTCGGCGCGGGCGGCCTCGCGCCGCGCGAGGCGGCGCGGGTGATGGAGGCGGTCTGCCGCGCCGTCTCGGCCGCTCACGCCCGGGGCGTCACACACGGGGATATCAAGCCGGGCAATATCCTGCTCACCCCGCGCGGGCGCCCCATGGTGGCGGACTTCGGGCTGGCCGTCCTCTCGCCCCCGGGCGTCCAGAGCGATTCTCCGGCGCACACCGTCAGCATCAATGCCGAGGGCAAGCGCATCACCGGGACACCAGCATTCATGTCCCCCGAGCAGGCGCGGGGCGAGCGTCCCACCCCCCTCTCGGACATCTATTCGCTCGGTGCGACCCTCGCCGCCGTGCTCAGCGGGCGTGCGCCGTTCTCGCCGCGCCCAGGCTCCACCCGCGCCGCTCTCGACGTGATCGAGCAGGTGCGCGAGAGCCCGCCCGCCCTCGAGGACGTCGCGCGCATCGACCGCACGCTCGCCGCCATTTGTCGGCACGCCGCAGCCCACGACCCCGCCGAGCGATACCTCTCCGCCACCGCGATGGCCGACGACCTCGGCGCCTGGATCGCCAACCGGCCCACAACCGTGCACCCCCTGCCCCCGCTCGCACGAGGCACGCTGTGGTTTCGTCGGAACCCTCTTGCGGCCACCATCGGACTGGCAGCCGTCGTCGCCGTCGCGCTCGGCGGCTGGCGCCACGTGCTCGTGGTCGAGGCCGAGCGCGACCGGGCGATCGAGGCCGAGTCGGCTGCGCGGGACGCTTTCGCCGTGAGCGTCGCGGTCAACGACTACATGCGCTCGGTCATCGGGGCCGCGGACCCGCGCTCCCTGGGGACCGAGGCCACTGTCGGCGAGGCGCTCGACGACGCCCTGGAGCGCGTCACCGCCGACCTCGCCGGCCAGCCCCGCGTGGAGGCGGGCGTGCGCGCGATGATCGGGGCGACCTACACCAGCCTGGGACGCCACGACGAGGCCGAGGAGCAGCTCGCTCGCGCCTACGCGTTGCACGTCGAGCACTTCGGCCCATACGCACCGCAGACGCTCACGGTGCTCCACGACCTCGCCACGCTCCGGCAGGACCAGGGGAACCTGGAAGAGGGCGAGCGCCTCCTCAGGCAGGTCATCGAGGGACGCACCGCCGCCCTCGGCCCCGATCACGAGACCACCCTGCGCACCCAGGCCGATCTAGCCCGCCTCGACCGCAACCTCGAGCGATTCGACGAGGCGGAGGCGCTGCTGATCCACGCCGTCGCCCGCCTCGAGTCGCTCTATGGCTCGGACAACCCCAACACGCTCATTGCCCGCAAGGACCTCGCCTCCATCTACACGCTGACCGGCCGCCACACCGACGCCGTCGAGCCGCTCCGCTCCGTGCTCGCCGCTCAGGAGCGGACGCTCGGTCCCCAGCACCCCGACACGCTCGTGACCGTCAGCGATCTGGCCTCGGTGCTGCGTCGTGGCGACGAGGCGGAACGCGCCGAGGCCATCGAGCTCTACAAGCGCGCGCTCGATGGGTTCCGCACCCGTCAGCCGGTCGGGCACCTCGACCGCGTCATCGTGCTCTTCAACATCGCCAACGCCCTCAGGCTGAGCGGGCGCTTCGATGAGGCCCGCGGCTACGCCCGGGAGGCCGTGCAGGAGGGCGAGATCGGGCTCGGGCCCGACCACTACGTCACCCTCATGAACCGCGCCCTCGAAGCCGGGCTGCTCGCACGCCTCGGCCACCCCGAAGAGGGTCGTGCGGCCCTCCTGGCGATCCGCGCCAGATTCGTCGAACTCTTCGGCGAGGAGCACTCCTACGTGACCTTCGTCGATGGGCAACTCGAAGCGATCGACAACGCGACCGACCCCGGCGGCGGTTGAGGCGCCGCACGCAATCGACCCCGGCCGCAGAATCCACGTCACACGGCGCAACCGAGCGCACTGCAGCCTCCGGGCGGCCTCGAGCCGCTCCCCAAGGAGGCCCGAACCGTGTGCACCCGAAACCGGATCGTCTTGAGCATCGTGTGCCTGCTGGCTGCCGGCGCTGGGGGGCAGCCCCGTACGTACCCCTACTTCGGTGCTCGGGAGCATGCCGTTGGCGGCCGGACGGCCGCCGTGGCGTTTGCTGATCTCAATGGCGATGGGCGGCCCGACCTGGTCGCGACGGACGTGGACAACCACCAAGTGCGGGTCTTCATCAACAGTGGCGGAGACCTGGACGTATACGCCCCGAGCTACCCGACGGGCGCCCAGCCCTATGCGGTCGTCTGCGGCGACATCAATCGGGACGGCTGGCAGGATGTCCTGGTCGGGTGCAACGGCGCGCGAGCGGTCTCGGTGCTGCTCGGGAACGGCGATGGCTCGCTGCAACCCGCCTACAGCGTCCCCACCATGGGGTACACCCAGGTGCAGACGCCCCTGGCGATCGCCGACGCGAACGGCGACGGCAAGCTCGACCTGCTCTGCTCCGACTACTTCAGCGGCAACGTCCTTCGCGTGATCCCAGGCGACGGCGCCGGAGGCTTCGGTGCGCCGATCGACACGGCGATCACCGGGGCCGGTCCGGTGCACGACATCGTCTTCGCCGACTTTGATGCAGACGGCGATCCCGACGCCGCGGTGACGCGAAACCTTTCGCTCTATATCTACCTCAACGGCGGCAGCGGCGCTTTCTCGCTGGCGCAGGGATTCACCTACTCGGGCGCCGGGGCCTCGCCCAAGTCGATGGCGACAGGCGACATGAACGATGACGGGGTGCCCGATCTGGCCGTGGGCGTGCCGGGCCGCTCCGAGATCCTGCTCTTCACCGGAGTGGGCGACGGATCATTCGTCGATCAGCCCGCATTCGCGACAGGCTTTGGCGCGTCGCCCGATGAGCTCGCGATGCGGGATCTGGACGACAACGGCTGGGCCGAGCTGTTCTACGGGGGGACCGACAACGGCGTGACGGCCGTCGTGCACAACCCGCTCGGCCCGGTGCGGAACACGGTCGGGACCTACCTGACGCTCTACAACCACGGGATGGCCTTCGCGGATGTGGACGGAGACGGCCGCGACGAACTCGCCATCGCCAACTGGAACCGCCTGACCGCGGCCGTGCTGGCGATCGACGGCTCGGGCGCACTCCCGGCCTGGACCAACGGCTGGCGGTACGCCAGCGCGGCGCCGGTCCGGATGTCGGTCGGGGACGCCAATCTGGACGGGTTTCCAGAGATTGCGGTCACGCTGCAGGGCGAGGGGACCTGGGACCAGGCGGCCGGTGTGTTCCGCAACGATGGCACTGGGCATCTGGATGGGCCGTGGAACGAGAACATGGGGATGAACCGGGCCGCGTCGGTGCTCCTGGTCGATCTGAACCCGAACCTGCCCGAGGGTCCCTGCCCCGACCTGGTGGTGGTGGGCGCCAACGGGGGCAACTGCGGGTCCTGCTCGCGCGTCTCCCGGATCGGCCTCCGCGCCGGGCTGTGCGACCAGCATTTCAGCTCCGAGCTTGCGCTGTACCAGACCTTCTCCCCCGAGATCTTTGACTCGCGTGTGATCGACTGGAACAACGATGGCTACAGCGACATCGCCATCGCGGAGGTGCAGAGTGACCTCGACGCACACCCCGTGGTGGAATTCCTGATCAACCAGGACGGCACCGGGCTGCTCGTCAGCCAACTCGGCGGAGGCGTGTCGGAGAGCACCTATGTGGACATGCAGGTGGCAGACATCGACCAGGACGGCGATGAAGACCTCCTCGTGCTGACCGACGGCGGCGGTATCTCGTCCTCGCGGATCACGCTGATGTACAACCCCGACATCGACCCCAAGCCCTACGGCAGCTTCGACCTCGGCCAGAGCCGACCCAGCGGCCTGGCGCTCGGTGACTTCGACGACGACGGCGATCTCGACGCGGTGGTGAGCGATGAGGACGGTCAGTTCTGGCTGCTCGTCAACCACGGCGACGGCGCCCTGGACTTCGAGTACACCGTCGACCTGCGCTGGAAGCCCGGCAACTTCGGGGGCCAGGCGGTGGATATCGCCGCCGGCGACCTGACCGGCGACGGGATCGACGATGTCGCGGTGCTCCTCGCGGAAGACGGGGGCGAGCACGTACGCCTCTATCCCTCGCGGGGGGACACCACCTTCGGCGCGCCCTACTGGATCGCGACCCGCACCTCCATGGGCGCGGCCGCCAACCCCGTGACCGTGGAGATCGCCGACCTGGACGCCGACGGCTGGAACGACCTGCTCGTCGGGAACGAGGGCCCATTCTCCGGGCTGGTGGTCTACCGCAACCGCGGCCCCGCCGAGCCGCCGCCGTGCGTGGGCGACTTCAATGACGACGGAGCGGTCAACACCCAGGATGTCGTCGCCTTCCTCAATGCCTGGGTGGCCGGCAACTCGGAGGCGGACATCAACGGCGACGGGGTCGTGGATATCCAGGACGTGCTCGGTTTCCTCAACGCCTGGGTCGCGGGTTGCCCCTGAGAACCGTCGAATCGCCCTTGGCGCACCGGGCGGGGCGCGTAAAATAGGGTCATGGCGGAAGCCCCGAACACCCCGGCCGCGCCGGTGAAGCCCCGGACGGCGAGGCCCGCCCCGCGCACCCGTCCACAGACGCGGGACAAGCCCAAGACCGAGCCGCCGCGCCCGTGGAACGTCGTGCTGCTCAACGACGAGCACCACAGCTACGAGTACGTGATGCTCATGATGCAGGGGCTCTTCGCGCACCCGCTGGAGAAGGCCTTCGCCATCGCCAAGACCGTGGACACCCAGGGTCGGGCGATCTGCCTGACGACGCACAAGGAGCACGCCGAGTTCAAGCGTGACCAGATCCTGGCCTTCGGCAAGGACCCGCTGATCGACGAGTGCCAGGGGTCGATGAGCGCGATCATCGAGCCGGCCGATTTCGGCGGGGATGATGACGGAGACCGGGGGTCCGGCGGGGACGGCGGGGGAAAGCGGTAGCGGATGGCCACCGTGCAGCCGATGCAGGTGACGCTGCGGAGCGGTCACGCCGTGACGATCCGTTCGGGCGACCCGGCGGAGGCCCCGCACGCGCTTCCCTATTTGCTGGAGATGCACCGCCAGGAGCCGCAGTTCTTGCTGGCGGAGGCCGACGAGCTGGAGCAGGACGGGGGCGCCAAGCTGGCCGAACGGTGGACGAAGCTGCGCGACGATCCGCGCTCGGTCCACTTCGTGGCGTGGGCCGACGGCGAGGTGGTCGGCGACGCCATGTTCCAGGGGGGCGCCAAGCGGCGCGTCTATCACACCGGATGGCTCGGGGTCGGGATCCGCCCGGCGTGGCAGGGGCGAGGGCTGGGGCGGACGCTCATGGAGCTGCTCCTGGGCTGGGCGTCGAGCCACCCCGAGATCGAGCGGGTGCAGCTCAAGGTCTACTGCGACAACCATCGGGCGGTGGCGATGTACCGGTCGATGGGGTTCGTCGAGGAGTGCCGGTCCGTCCGGGCCTTCCGGCTCGCGGACGGGACCTACGCCGACGAATTCTCGATGTGCGTGTACGTCAAGCCCGACGCCCCGGAGGGCTTCCGGTGCTACAGCCCGGGCGGCCTGGCCGGGCAATGATCTGAGCGCATGTCCAAGCCCCTCGTGATCCAAGCCGAAGATCTTGACCCGGCGCCCGCGGCCTGGCTCGCCGAGCGGTGCGAGCTGGTGGCGTGCCGATATGACGACCCGGCCTTCCCGGCGCTGCTGGCCCGGGCCGACGGCCTGATCGTGCGGACATACACGATCGTCAACACGGACATGCTCGCCGGTGCGCCGCGCCTGCGGGTCGTGGCCAGGGCGGGCGTGGGGGTAGACAATATCGACCTTGAGGCCTGCTGGGGGCGCGGCGTGGTGGTGGTGAACACGCCCGGGGCGAACACGCGGGCGGTGGTGGAGTTCGTGTTGGCGAGCATCCTCGACGCGCTCCGCCCGCGGGTGTTCCTGCACGAAGCGCTCAGCCAGGAAGACTGGAACCGAACCCGCAAGGAACTCGAAGCCCCCCGCCAGCTCGCCGACTGCACGCTCGGCATCCTCGGGCTCGGACGCATCGGCTCCCAGGTCGCCCGGGCCGCCGCGGCACTCGACATGCGCGTGATCTCCTACGACCTGCAGGACATCCCGCCGGAGCGCCGGTTCGGCGCCGAGCCGGTATCGCGCGAGGCGCTGCTCGCGGGGGCCGACATCCTCACGGTGCATGTGGACGGGCGGAAGAGCAACTACCGGGTGGTAGACAAGGCGACATTTGCCGGGATGAAGGACGACGTCGTGTTCCTGAACACCAGCCGCGGGATGGTGGTGGACCCGGTGGCCTGCGCCGAGTTCTGCGTGGACCACCCCGCCGCCTGCGCGATCCTGGACGTGCACGACCCCGAGCCCGTCGCCGAGACCAGCCCGCTGTTGGAAATCGCCAACGTGCACCTCTCTCCCCACCTTGCCGGGGGGACGAAAGCCGCCAAGCGCGAGATGAGCTGGGTCGTCCGCGACGTGTGGCGCGTGCTCAGCGGCGAGGCCCCGGAGCATCCGGCGCTGTCGATGTAGGGCGGGTTGCAGGTGTGCCTTGTGGTGCGGGCTTCCAGCCTGCACGCGTGCCCGACTCCGTGCAGGCCGGAAGCCCGCACCACAACCTCACGGCGTTGTTCAACGACCGCAAGAGGCTGTGCGCGGGGCGGGCCCATGCGTGCCATCGTGCGGCCGGCCCGTGGCGAAGGCCTCGATGTGGTCCGCCGCGACGCGGGGCCCGTCCTCGGTTTGGAGCCTCGCACCCAGGATCCCGCTGGTCTCGACCATGGGCCGGTCGTCGAGCATGGCGGCGAGCGCACGCGTGAGGCGGCGCGGGGTCATCCGGTGCAGCGGCAGCATTCGCCCCACGCCGAGGCGATCGACGTGCACGCCGTTGTTGAACTGGTCGTGTGCCCGCGCCGCCACCAGCGTCGGGCGCCCGGCGCGCAGGGCCTGGGCGACCGAGCCGATGCCGCCGTGCTGCACCGTGAGCCGGGCGCGGGGGAAGAGGGCGCCGAAGGGGGCGTAGCCAAATGCCGCAACGCCAGGGGGGAGTTCGCGCGGCGCGGCCTCGGTGGAGCCGGTGAGCAGCACGCCGCGGACACCCAGTGTGCGGCACGCCCCGGCCGACCATTCGTAGAACGGCCCCGCCGTGTGGTGCGCCGCCGAGCCCATGGCAAACACGATCGGCGCTTCGCCCTCGTCGAGAAAGCGTTGCAGCCCCGGCTCGAGCGCGTCTTCGGGGATCCAGCCGAGGTCGGAGCCCGGGCCGTCATAGATGCAGAAGCCCGTGATGACGCCCGTGGGGGGATCGTCGGCGCAAGGCGGGCGGAAATGCCGCGACCAGAGCCCGAGATTGAGCGCCCCGCCCCGACACGCCTCGACGAAGACCCGCTTGCCGGGGTTGAGGCCCGCGGCCCGGAGTTCGGGGCGGTAGAGCCGGTCGGTCAGCAGCGTGAGGATGGGTCGGGCAACCCCGGCGAGCGCCCGACCCGCGACCCCGGCGAGCGCGCCGGTCTGCATCTGCGGCGCGGGGGTCGGGTCATCCCGCGAGAGCCATGCGCAGGGGGCCAGGCAGGCGTGGACGCAGGGGACGCCGGCCTCGGCGCACGCCTGCGGGCCGCCGATCAGGAAGTGATGGCAGACGACGACGTCGGGCCGTCGCCGCGCGAACATGTCGCGGAAGTCGGCGACGCCGGGGCCAATCGATTCGCGCACCCAGCGGAAGACGAGCGGCTGGCCCCTGCGGTGGTGGAACAGGTCGGGGTGCTTGAGCATCGCGCCCAGGTCGAACCCGGCGCCGAGGGGCTCGGGCTCCAGCCCAGCGGCGCGGACGTCCTCGTCGAAATAGGGGTGGGTGAAGATCCACGCCTCGTGCCCGCGCGACACCAGCTCGCGCGCGAGGGCGAGAAAGGGGAAGACATCTCCCCGGGTGCCGCTGGTGGCGAGGCAGACACGCATCGGAGATGCTAGCGCCAGCCCGGCACACACCCCGGCGGCGCTTACACTTGGACCATGATCCAGCTCGGCGTCAACATCGACCACGTCGCCACCATCCGCCAGGCCCGCTACCGGGGCATCGAGCACACCCGCGCCGACCGCCCCGAGCCCGACCCCGTCCGCGCCGCCCACGAAGCCGAACTGGGAGGGGCCGACGGCATCACCGTCCACCTGCGAGAGGACCGCCGCCACATCGTCGACCGAGATGTCGAACTGCTCCGCTCGCTCGTCGCCGTCAAGCTGAATCTCGAGATGGCGGCCACCGACGAGATGGTGGGCATCGCCTGCCGCTTGGGAACCGACACCGCCATGCTCGTCCCCGAGGGCCGCGAGGAAGTCACCACCGAGGGAGGGCTCGATGTCGTGAAGCAGCGGCCGCGCCTCAAGGAAGTCGTCCAGCGCCTCCGGGGATCGGGATTGATCGTGAGCGCCTTCATCGACGCGGACCTCTCCCAGGTGGAGGCGGCCGCCGGGGCGGGGTTCGACGTCTGCGAGGTGCACACCGGGCCCTACGCCCGGGCGTTCGCCGAGGCGGGGGGCGACTTCCGGCGCGAACCGCTGACGGCGGCGCTCGAGCAGGTGGCGGTAGCCGGCGGGGCGATCCGCGCCGCCGGCATGCGATTCAACGCGGGGCACGCGCTCAACTACCACAATGTGGGAGCAGTGGCGGCGCTCGTGGGAATCGAAGAGCTGCATATCGGCCACGCAATCATCAGCCGCGCGGTGTTCGTGGGGCTCCGCGAGGCCGTGCAAGAGATGAAGGAATTGATGCGCGGGGCGGCGGGGCAGAGCGGTGAATGAGGGATCGAAGGGCGAGGCGGGAAGGGCGAGGTTCTTCGGTCTGGGGGCCAAGTGCCCGACGTGCAGCTATCCCCTCGATGGTTGCGTCCCGGGCTCGTGCCCGGAGTGCGGCGCGGTGGTGGAACATCTCGCCCACGAGGGTCTGGTGCGCGAGATGGACGACCCGGCAGGCGGGCCGCCGCGGCGCAGATCTCCCGAAGCTGGCGTGCCATCGTCGGGGGTGCGTTCACGAGCATCCCGGGCTCCGTCGGCGCATTCTTCCTCGTAGCGCTCCTGGTTGTCGTTGTGTACCCCCTCCTGCGCGCCGTGGACAGACGAGCAGGGGCGGGAGTGCTCGCGTGGTCGAGTTGCCTCAGGCTCGCCGGGCTCGTCGCTCTGTTTCTGGCGGGACAACTCGGCTATGCCTGGATCCGGTTCCGCCGGTACTGGAGCGGGCGTGAGGCGGCACTTCGCGCGGACTTCGCGGCGGGCCGCGTGGAGGAATACCACCTCGAGGCGACAAACGCGATGGGGGCGCGTGGGGGCGACGGGGCCTGGCTCCTGATCCGGCTCCGCGGCGGCCCGGTGCTCCGCCTGACGGAGTCCGGGCAGCGGTCGCTGGGCGTCGAGGCCCTGGCTCGCGAGCTGCGCCTCGTCGTGCTCCCGCACTCGAAATGGGCGTTGGGGCTCTCGTGCTCGGGAACACCGATCCCTATCTCCAGCCGCACGGATCTGCGGTGTCGTGCGTGGACCGCCCAGTGCACGGACCCGGTCGCGTGGTTCGGCGGCGTTGAAGAGGTGGTGCGCCGCCGCCGGGGCGCGGCCCCGCCCTTCGCGGCCACCGGGGAAAGCCATCCTCCGGCGTAGGGTCGGGCGCCGAAGAAGTTTGTTCCCGCTCACTTTCTCTTGGGCGGCGCGAAGGTCGCGCTTAGAATCGGGTCGATCATGCAGAACGCTCTTCCGGCCGAAACCCAAACCGCGGCCGTTCAAGACAACCAGGCTCCCAAACTGAAGCCACTCCGGGCGCGGCGGTTCGCGGGCTATGAGTCCGCGCTGAAGTATCTGGACGGACACGTCAACGTGGAGCGGAGCCGCCCGGCCCACATCGGCAAGGACGTGTTCAAGCTCGACCGGATGCGGGCGATCCTCGAGCAACTCAAGAACCCGCACCACGAGGTGAAGTTCCTGCATGTGGCGGGGACCAAGGGCAAGGGCTCGGTCGTCGAGATGGCGGCCAGCGCGCTCTCGGCGTGCGGGTACGCGACGGGGGTCTACACCAGCCCGCACCTGACCGACATCCGCGAGCGGATCCGGATCGGGACGACGCTGATCAGCGAGGACGAATTCACACGGGGCCTGGGCCACGTCGCCGGCGCCGCCCTGGCCGTCGAGGGCGACCATGGGCCGGCGACCTACTTCGAGCTGATCACGGCCCTGGCGTTCCGCTACTTCGCCGAGCGTGCCGTCGATATCGCGGTGGTCGAGGTGGGCCTGGGAGGAAGACTCGACTCGACCAACGTGATCACGCCGGAAGCCAGCGCGATCACCGCGATCCAGCTCGAGCACACCCAGCTCCTCGGGGGAACGCTCGCGGAGATCGCTCGCGAGAAGGCGGGCATCATGAAGCCCGGCGTGACCACCTTCACGTTCCCGCAGGACGAGGCGGTCATGGCGGTGTTCCGCGAGGTCGCGCAGCAGGTGGGCGCCGAGCTGCATGTTCTGGGAGAGCAGGTGGACTTCTCGTGGCGGTTCGAGAGCAGCCCCGAGCTGGGGCCACATGCGCGGGTCTGCCTGGCCACGTCGCGCTCGAACCACGAGCACCTGCCGGTGCCCCTGCCCGGTCAGCACCAGGCGTACAACTGCGGCCTGGCCCTGGCAATGCTCGACAAGCTCCGCGAGCGCGGGTTCGACACCGGCGAACGTCCTGTCGCCGTCGGCCTGGCGCGCACCCCGCGCCTGGGCCGGCTCGAAGAAGTCTGGCGCTCGCCCCGGATCCTGATCGACGGGGCGCACACGACCGAGAGCATCCACGCACTGGTCAAGGCGATCGGGGCCCACATCCGGTACGACTCGATGGTGGTGGTCTTCGGGTGCGCCTCGGACAAGGACCTGCCCGGGATGATCGACAAGATCGGCCTCGGCGCAGACAAGATCATTTTCACGAAGAGCAGCTCCAACCCCCGGGCGGCCGACCCGGTGGAACTCCAGCATCTGTTCGTGGAGCGCCACGGAAAGATGGCGCAGGTAGAGCCGACGCTGAAGGACGCCATCAACACGGCGGCGCGGGCGGTCGGGCGTGGGGACCTGATCCTGGTGACCGGCTCGTTCTATCTCGCCGGCGAGGCCAAGAGGCTGCTCCGCGAGGCGGCGGAGAAGAAAGCCGCCAGCCAGGTGGAGCCCAAGGGCTGAGCGCCGGACCCCGGGAAGTACCGGGGAATGTCTTGATCCCGCGGGCATGGGCCCCGATACTTCGTGCATGAAGCCCGGACGACCCGCCCTCCGACTTTCCCCTTCCAACGCCCCCTGACGCGTCCGCGGCATCCCCGTTTCTTCACCGGGCCCCGCGAGATGCGGGGCCCGGTTGCACTTTGGCGTAGGCTCTGCACCACCCGGGGCGGCCCCCCACCACCTCCAGCCCATACGCGAGCACGATCATGGCGACCGAGACCGAACACCCCAGGCCCGAGCGTGAGACCGCACCCTTCCGATACACGGCAACCCTCGCCGGTGAAATCGAGACGCGGTGGCAGGTGTGGTGGGAGGAACGCGGGACGTACCACGTGCCGAACCCGGGGGAACCGGGCTTCGACGCATCGCGCCCGAAGTTCTACTGCCTCGACATGTTCCCGTACCCCTCGGGCGCCGGTCTGCACGTGGGGCACCCCGAGGGGTATACCGCGACGGACATCATCTGCCGGTACAAGCGCATGCAGGGGTTCAATGTGCTGCACCCGATGGGGTGGGATGCGTTCGGATTACCGGCGGAGCAGTACGCGATCCAGACGGGCGTCCACCCGGCGGTGACCACGCGGAGCGCGATCGACAACTTCCGGAGGCAGCTCAAGCGGTTCGGCTTCAGCTACGACTGGTCCCGGGAGTTCGGCACGATCGACCCGGACTACTACCGGTGGACGCAGTGGATCTTCCTGAAAGTCTACGACGCGTGGTTCGACCCCGAGCAGGAGCGGGCCAGGCCGATCTCGGAGCTCGTGGCGGAGTTCGAGGCCGACACCAGGGAGGTGCGACTGAACCCCGCGGCGGCAGAGTACACGGGTGCGGGCGACATCCCCGGCGGCACGCGGGTCGGCGCATGGGCGGATCTGGATGCGGAGACCCGCCGGATGATCGTCGACTCATACCGGCTGGCGTATGTCGCGCGCCAGACGGTGAACTGGTGCCCAAAGCTCGGGACCGCGCTGGCGAACGAGGAGGTGATCGACGGAAAGAGTGAGCGGGGCGGCTACCCGGTCTTCCGCAAGCCAATGCGCCAGTGGATGTTCCGAATCACGGCCTACGCCGACCGCCTGCTGGCGGGTTTGGACGGGGTGGAATGGCCCGAATCGACGAAGACGCTTCAGGCCAACTGGATCGGCCGGAGCGAGGGCGCGGAGATCGACTTTGCGATCGTCGATGCCGACGGCGTGCCCATGGGGCCCGCGCTGCGCGTGTTTACCACGCGCCCGGACACGATCTTCGGCGCGACGTACATGGTGGTGGCGCCGGAGCACCCGCTGGTGGACGAGGCGCTGGAGTATCCGGGCCGGGAGACAGACGAGGCGGCCCTGCGGGCATACGTGGAGCAGGCGCGGAACCGCTCCGACGTGGAGCGGATGGAGGGGAAGGAAAAGACGGGCGTCGCGACTGGAATCAGCGTCATGAACCCAGCGACGGGACGACCGATCCCGGTCTGGACGAGCGACTACGTGCTGATGAGCTACGGGACCGGCGCGATCATGGCGGTGCCGGCGCAGGACCAACGCGACTGGGATTTTGCCAAGGCGTTCGGCCTGCCCATCGTGCGGACGGTGCAGCCGACGGAGGGATTCGAGGGGGAGGCCTACGTCGGCGACGGGCCCGCGGTGAACTCGGGCTTCCTCGACGGGCTGTTCATCGGCCCGGCGAAGCGGCGGATCATCGACTGGCTGGAGTCGCAGCATGTCGGCATGCGGAAGGTGCACTACCGCCTGCGGGACTGGCTGTTCAGCCGGCAGCGGTACTGGGGCGAGCCGTTCCCGATCGTGTGGGACCCCACGGGCCACCACCACCCGGTAGAGGAATCGGTGCTGCCGGTGCGATTGCCGGACATGGCGGACTACGCCCCCGTCGAGAGCGAAGACCCTCAGCCGTTGCTCGCGAAGGCGTCGGACTGGGTGCAGACGACGGCGGGCGAGGCGGGGGTCGGTGGGTTGCCACCCGAGACGCCGGTCACGCGCGAGACGAACACCATGCCGGGCTGGGCCGGCTCGTGCTGGTATTTCCTGCGGTACTGCGACCCGGGCAACGGCGATCGGTTCGTGGGCGCGGAGGCCGAGCGGTACTGGATGCAGGGGATGCGCCGGCGCGCGAGGAATTGGGCGAGGGCGGTGTGGACCTGTATGTGGGCGGGGCGGAGCACGCCGTGTTGCACCTCCTCTATGCGAGGTTCTGGCACAAGGTGCTGTTCGACCTGGGGCTGGTCTCGACGCAGGAGCCCTTCAAGAAGCTGTTCCACCAGGGACTGATCACGAGCCACGCGTTCCAGCGGCAGGACAGGTCGCTGGTGGCGATCGACGAGGTGGACCGGCGGGAGGACGGTTCGTTCGTGGAGCGGGCCACGGGCCGACCCGTGCACCAGATCACCGCGAAGATGAGCAAGAGCCTGAAGAACGTGGTAAACCCCGATGACGTCATCCACGAATTCGGCGCCGACACGTTCCGACTCTACGAGATGTATATGGGCCCGCTCGAGGCGAGCAAGCCCTGGAATACCAACGACACCATCGGCCTGTACCGCTTCCTGCAGCGGGCGTGGCGACTGGTGGTCGACGAGGAGGCGGGCGTGCTGACGCTGCGCGACGCCCCCGACGAGCGCGTGGAGAAGCTTCTGCACCGTACGATCGCCAAAGTCGGCTCGGATGTGGAGAGGCTGGCGTTCAATACCGCGATCGCGTCGATGATCGAGTTCGTGAACGCGGCGACGAGCTCGGGCGGGCTCACGCGAGACCAGCTCGATCGGTTCAGCCGCGTGCTCTCCGCGTTTGCCCCCCACATGGGCGAGGAGTTGTGGCACCGGCTGGGGCACACCGAGTCGGTCAGCCTGGCGCCCTGGCCCGCGTTCGACGAAGCGATGCTGCGGGACGACGAGGTCGAGATCGCGGTGCAGATCGCCGGGAAAGTGCGGGCGAAGCTGACGGTGCCGAGCGACGCCGACGCGGACCGGATCATCGAGATCGCGCTCGCGGACACGGACATCCGGCGATTGATCGAGGGCAAGACGGTACGCAAGGTGATCGCCGTGCCCGGGAGGCTGGTCAACATCGTGGCGAACTAGGGCGGGATCGAGGCGGCACGGGTCTAGCGGTCGATGCGCTCGACGACGACGGGGACGAAGGCGCGGCTGGTCCATTCCGAAGGCGGACGGCTCCACCACAGCACGGCGTCCGGAGTGAGCACGTGCGGGAGTTCGAGCGGCTCGGGGAGCTCCTCGAATTGGGCCACGCGCCCGTCGCCCAGCGAGAGGGCGGCTTGGAGCGAGAGCAGGGCGGCCTTGTCGAGCCGCGCATCGGCCATGTAGACACCCTCGAGGGGAGAGCGCCGAGCCACGGGCGCGGGTCGGACCGGATCGTGCTGGCTGGAGTCGGCGTAGGCGATGGGCTCGGCAGCCGCGGGGGCGAACCGCTGCTCCATGGCGAGGGCGACCGCCGAGGCGACCTCGTGCTGGATGCGGAACGCCTTGCCGGGCCGATCCGGCTGATCGGCGAGGCGAGAGAGGTCGGACAACGCGTCGTCGGGTGAGGCAGCGCGGAGACGGACCACAAGTCGACCCTCCGCGAGAAGCGCGAGGGCCGTGTCGATGTCGGAGACCGGCCTCCACTCCGGGGCTGGAGCGGGATCGGGCCGCGCGAGGGCGAGAGTCTGCGGCTCGTCTTGAGGCGTGGGGGCGACGTCCGCGCTGACTTTGGCGGCGGGATCGGCGCGCTGCTCGATCGCCACAAGCGGCCCCTCGGCGGGCTGCTTCTCCCCATGGTCAGCGATCGGACCGGGATCAAGCTTCGGGGCCCGGGGCCCGACGAATTGAAGCGCCACCCCGACCGCGAGCGCGAGCATCGCCGCGACGGCGAGCCCCGCGCCGACGCGACCGGTCAGCCAGCGCGAACCGCCGCGCGGTCGGGCGTGGTGTACGGTGGAGACCCGCAGGGTGCCGCTGGTCGGCTCCCCCTGGGCGAGGCCGATGAGGGCCTCGCGCTCGAGTCTGGCGGTGATCGATTCGGCGAGCCCGGCCGGCGGCCGCTCGTCGCCCAGGGCGCGGAGGAGCACCCGGTCGCTCGCCATCTGCTCGATCGCGGCCGCGAGGTCGGGATTGGTTGTCAGCAGCCGCTCGCGGATCGCGTCGATCTGCTGGGGGCTCAACTCGCCCTCGACGAGCGCAGCGAGGGTGTCGTCGTCGAAGGGGAGGTTCTGGAACAGGTCCTTGGCCATGGGGTCTGAATCGTTGGCGGTTAGCGCGGGCCCAGGCTTTCGATCGCCTGTCGGAGGGCCGCCCTGGCCCGGAACAACCGGCTTCGGACGGTGCCTATCGGGATGTCGAGTGCTTCGGCAATCTGCTCGTACTCCAAGCCCCGCCCATCCCTGAGCACCAGGATGGCCCGGTGCTCGTCTGATAACGCTTCCAGGGCGGCGATCATCCGCCCGCGTTCCTCGTCTCTTTCGACCCCGCGGTCGGCGTCGGGTTCCCGCTCCTGGCTGAAACCCAGCTCGCTGCGTCGGTCCGTGTCGCGGCCCCCGCCGGTGGCCATGGAATCGAGGCTGGCGTGGCGCCGGAGCTTCTCCGAGCGCAGCTTGCTGAGGCACACGTTCATCGTCACCCGATAAACCCAGGTGGAGAGCTTGGCGCGTTCGTCGAAGGTATCGAGACCCTTGATGATCTTGATGAAGGCATCCTGCGTCAGGTCGTTGGCCAGCTCCCGATCGTGGACCATCCTGACACACACCGAATACACCCGGACCTGGTACCGCTCGATCAGACGGGTCCAGGCGTGAGGATCGCCGGCTCGGATCTCCCCGACGAGGCGGCGATCGGTCTCGTCGTCGGCCGTCGGGGGCTTGGCCTGGATGTTCCGGTCCCTTGGGTGCACGGCGGATGGTAACCGGGGGGTGCCGGGGCGGCCGCTAGCATGGGCCGCCATGAAGACGACGACGCGGTTCGGCGCTCTCGCGCTCCTTCTGGCGGCCGCGGGGCCCGCCTGGGGCCAGTTGCACCTTCAGGTTGGACCCTCACAACCGGGCGCGGCCACGCTCGAGGACGCGCTGGCGACCATCGCGAATCACCGGGCCCGGAGCGATCGTTCCGCGGCCGAGGTGATTCTCGGAGACGGCGTGTACCCGATCGAGGGGCCGATCGTGCTCGACGCGGGGTTGGTGGGCGAGGGCCTGACGATCCGGGCGGCACCGGGATCGGAGCCGACGATCTCGGGTGGGCGCGACATTGCGGGGTGGCGAGAGGCTGGGGACGGGACGTGGCGGGCCACGATCGGAGAGGTTCAGTCGGGATCGTGGTGGTTCGAGGAGTTGTTTGTCGATGGGCGGCGCGCGGTCCGGGCACGGGCGCCGAACGCGGGGTACGCGCGGGTGGTGCGGGCGGCGGAGGACAACCGGACGGGCTTCGCCTTCGACCCCGGAGAGCTTGCACCGGAACTCTTGGATTCTCGGTGTGAAGTAGTGTTTCTCCACGACTGGTCGATCTCTCGTTCGCCGATCGCGGCGGTGGACCGGGCGCGTGGCGCGCTCACGCTGGCGGCGCCGATCGGATGCAGCGCAGCCCAGTTCGCGATCACCAATTTCGAGCCGCACCCGCGGTTCTTCGTCGAGGGGGGGCCGACGCTGCTGGATGCGCCGGGGGAGTGGTCACTCGACCGCGCGAGCGGCGAGCTGGCGTATCGACCCCACGAAGGGGAGGAGCTTCGATCGGCCCGTATCGTCGCTCCAAAGGCCCCGGCGCTGGTGCGCATCGTCGGGGCCGCCGGACGTCCGGTGCGCGGCGTGGAGATCCGCGGTATCCGCTTCGCGCATACCTCGTGGCCGATCCCCGCGTATGGCTACGCGGAGGGGCAGGCATCGTTCTATGAACAGCGCGGGATGAGGGCTCGGATGGAACCCGCGACCCTGTACCCGCCGCGGTCTCGTTGGTGTGGGCGGAGGACTGCGCATTCGAGGGCTGCACGATCGAAAGCGTTGGGGGTGCGGGGCTCTGGATCGGCGAGGGGTGCCGGGGCTGCAGCGTCAGGGACTCGGTGGTGCGTGACTGCGGCGCCAACGGCGTCATGATCGGCGAGGCCGCCGGGCGGGTGGTCGACGGCGGGGCGTGGTGGCAGACGGCGCCGAGCCAGACCGCGTCGGGCAACACGGTCGATCACTGCCTCATAGAACGGTGCGGACAGCGGTTCTTCGGGGCCGTCGGCGTGTGGATCGGCCTGGCGGAGCGGACGGCGGTATCCGGCTGCGAGATCCGGGAGCTGCCATACACGGGCGTCAGCGTGGGCTGGCGGTGGGACGAGACGCCGACGCCCTGCCGCGAGAACCGGATCGAGGACAACCACATCCATCACGTGATGCAGACGCTCAGCGACGGCGGCGGGATCTACACGCTGGGTCGGCAGCCCGGCACGGTGCTGCGGGGCAACGCGATCCACGATGTGCCGGCCAACGCGGGGCGGGCGCCCTCGAACGGGACCTTCCTCGACCAGGGGACGACGGACGTGCTGATCGAGGGCAACACGTTCTGGGCGATCGACACAACGCCGCTCCGCTGGCACTGGACGTTCGCCAACGTGGTGCGCCGAAACACGTTTGTACTGGCGCCGGGCCAGGCGATCGCGCAGTACAACCGCGCGAACGAGGCCGATATCCGTTACGAGGAGAATCAGGCGGTGGAGGCGTCCGGTTGGTCGGAGGGTGCAGCGTCGGCAATCGTCGAGCACGCCGGCCCACGCCCGTAGGCCGGGTGGCGGGGTCAATCGATCGGTGTGGCGGGCACGCCGACGACGCGGGAGCCATCGGGCACATGGCGCCGGACGACGGCGCCGGCGCCGACGACGCAGCCGGCGCCGACCGTGAGACCGGGGAGCACCACAGCCCCGAGGCCGACGAGCGTGCCGGGGCCGATGCGGACGCCACCACCGAGAACGCTTCGGGGCGCGAGGTGGGCGTTCTCGCCGATGGTGCAGTCGTGTTCCACGATCGCCGCGGAGTTGATGATGGCGTGCACGCCGATCGCGGCGCGGCTGTGGACGAGGGCGAGGGGCCCAACAAAGACGCCTCGGGCGACGGAGGCCGTCGAGGCAATCACGGCGGCGGGATGCACGACGCGCTGGGCGTCCGGGGTGTGGGGGCCGAGCCGCTGGATGACTCTTGCCCGCATGCCGAGGTCCCCCAGGCTGAGGATCCAGGGTCTGGCGAGTTCACCGGCGCTGAGCAGGGGCCCGAGCCACTCGGCGCCGTCGGGCTCACGGGCGGCCTCGCAGCGCTCGTCGTCGTCATACACGCCGAAGACACGTCCGCCCGAGGCGCGGCACGCTTCGGCCACCACAAGGGCGTGCCCGCCGCCGCCGACAAGCACGATCTCTCCCAGAGTGTTGGATACGTGGTTGCTCGCCATGGTGTCAGACCGCGCAGGTCTGTGATGGTAGGGCGTTTTCGGTGCTGCCCGGCTCGAAGGGCTGCGCGAGGATTTCGTGAGCGTGGCGGAGGGTCTGCTCAGCCGCCCGCTCGGAGAGGTGGTTGTGCCAATCGCCGACGGCGCCCTTACGGAAGAAGCTCGCCCGCTCGATGCCGGGCTCCCGGCCGCCCTGCCGTCGGAAGTCGGCGTCGGAAACGCAGGCGCCGACGTAGTCCGGTTCGGCCGGGAGACCGAGGAAGCCGAGCAGGCGCTCGACCTGTTCGGCGGGGCGGGCCTTGTAGTCCTCGTACGCGACCTCGAGGTACCGGTGCGGGCCGAGAGCGCGGGCGCTGCGGCGGGCGAGCCACATCATCGGTGCCCAAACGTCGTGGGCAAACGCGAGGGCAAACTCGTCGATCGTCGCGTACGGGATCGTCTCGCCGAGGAGCTTGCGATGAAACCAAGAACTCACAGCGGTATCGCGGACATCGCGCGTCACGCAAATGAACCTGCCCCACGGGTAGATGGTGGCCAGCAGGTCCATATGGCGGGCGTTGTCGGGGGTCTTGTCCAGCAGCGCCATAATCCGCTCCTTGGCGCCGGGCTTGAGTGTGGCGAGGTAGCGGACGAACACGCGGTCGCAGGCCTGCCGGGCGAGCAGGAGCGTGTCGGACGGGTCGGGGGTAAGCCAGGCGGCCGGCGGTTTGTCCTTCTGTCGCGGGCCGCCGGCCTGTGCGTTGTGGTACGCCTGCATCGCCTGCCCGAGCGCGGGGATGAGACGGGTGGGGAGGTGCCCCTCGCCTCGGGCGACCGCGTTCGGGTGGGCGTGGAGCGTGGATGTGACCCACGAAGTGCCGGTTTTCGGCGGACCGACGATGAAGCCGATCTGCACGCGCTCGAGCAGGCGTGATTGCTCCTGCCAGGCCCGGAAGGCCTGGGTCACGTCGGGGGGCTGGGGCATGCCCCTTTCTTCGGCCGGAAGCCGGACCCGGCTGGATAGCAATCGGGGTGGCCGCGCGGCCGGACACCAAACCAAGAGACCGCCGGACGGATCCGCCCGGCGGCCTCGGTTTCCCCTCCGCGCGGCCGCCCGTGAACGGGGGCCGGCTGGGAGCGTGTCTACCGGGTGCGACGGCGCCCGGCAAGGGTCAGGCCGGCAAGCCCCGCGAGGGCGAGGGCGCCCGGAGCCGGGACCACCACGCACTCGGCAAAGCGGGCGCTGACGCCGGCGAGCGAATCGGTGACCGAGAGGGTGTTGGGGTCCAGGACGTGGACACCGTTGCCGTCGGTGAAGAGGATGTTCCCGTTCTCAAGGGCGTGCACGCCGCGGACGCCCGAGCCGACGGCCCAGTAGTTGAGCTCGTTGCCGAGCTGATCGAACTCATAGACGCCGTCGGGGGAGCTGAAGCCGCCGACGAGCACCGTGCCGAAATCGGTGGTGATCATCTGCTCGGGGAAGTTGAGGTCGGTGGAGCCGTTGGACTCATGGAACACGGACATGAACGAGCCGCCGGTCGAGAACGTGTCGATGTCGTCCCCGGCGATGTCGTTGATCAGCAGATTGCCGAAGTAGCTCAGCACGTCGAAGGGATCGCCCGCGCCGTCGTCGCCGGCCGTAAAGAAGCCGCTGATCGTGTGGGTCGGGACGTCGATGGTGACGATGCCCTTCCCGGGTGCGCCGTTCCCGGTTCCCGAATTGGTGACGTACACGGTGTTGCCGACCCATTCGATGCCGCGGATGTTGTCCATGCCGCCGGAGATCGTGCCCAGGTGGGTCGACCCATCGAGCGAGAATCGGAAGATCGAGTCGGCGAGTTGGTCGCTGACCCAGACCTCGTTGCCGACCTGGATCGCGTTCACCGGGGTCTGCGCCCCATATGGGCTCAGATCGATCCAGTCCGCGTTGATGAGCGAGCCGTCGGCCTCGCTGAACAGCATGACCCGGTCGTTCGTCGAGTCCGGAATCATGATCGTGCACTCACCGACCGTGCGGTCCTGCCCCATGGCGAAACCGGCCGCCAAGCCAAGCACCGCAACCCATGTAAAACGCTGGCGCATCTCCATCTCCTCCCGCGCCGCACCAGTTGGCGCCGCGCTTTCGGCCGATCACCCGCCGCCTCCCAAGACGGGGCGGTCGGCCGATGTCGTCATTTCTCCCGGGCGCATGTTACCAGTTAAGCCACTGTAATCAAAGGATTTATGCATTCACACCGGGTTCTGGGACCTTCGGGACGCTACCATCGGCCATGGAGTCGATCCGAGTCGCGTACGTCCGATATCTGAATACACGACCGCTGGTGGAGGGACTGCAGACAACCCCAGGGATTGTACTAATCCCGGCCGCGCCCTCGCACATCGCGGCCATGGTTCGCTCCGGCGAGGCGGATGTCGGCATTCCCTCAATCATCGATGCCGTGGGCGAGGGGGAGCCGCTGGCGGTGCTTCCCGTCGGCATGATCGGGTGCGACGGGCCGACGATGACGGTCCGGCTCTACGCCTCGACGCCCCTCGACCAGATCGATCGCTTGTATGCGGACTCGGAGAGCCACACCTCGGTCGCCCTCTGCTTGGTGCTGCTCGATCGCCTGTATTCGCGACGGCCCGAACTGGTGGATTTTAATGCCCGCGAGCGGATGGCCTCGGCGGGGCCTGAGGAATGGCCCGCGGCCATGCTCCTGATCGGCGACAAGGTCGTGACCGACTCGCCACCGGCGGTGCGCTACCCCTACCAGCTCGATCTCGGCGAGGCGTGGAAGACCATGACTGGGCTGCCCTTCATGTACGCGGCCTGGATGTGTCGCGCGAGCGAGGCGGGTTCGGCACGCATCGCCGCCGCGAGCGCGCTGCTGGACCGGCAGTTGCGGCACAATCTCACACGCCTGGATTGGCTGATCTCTGCCCGGGCTCCGGAGCACCACTGGCCGCTGGACCTGGCGAGACCGTATGTCGCGGATCTGCTCCGCTACCGCGTCGGCCCGAGAGAAAGGCAGGCCGCGGAATTGTTCCTGCGCGAGGCGGCCCGACTCGGGCTCGCACCCGATCAACCCCTGTGTTGGGCCGAGCCACACCTGGCGCTGGCGGGCACACCGGGCTGAGCGGGACGGGCCGATCGCCCCGCACATGCTATTTTGGAGGGTTGTGCCCCCGCTCCCACGCATACGCACCGAGGCGCTCTCGCAGTTGGCGGAGGGATTCCGCGGACGCGGGCGGGGCGTGCTGCTGGAGCATATCGGGCGGGCCGAGGCGCTCGCCGGCGAGGTCGAGGCGCGGCTCGAATACCCCGCCGACTGGGTCATTTTCCGGATCACCGGCGAACGCCCGGAAATGGATGCGCCGGCGTTGGTCTCGGGCGCGTCGCTCCTGAGCGATCTGTCGGCGATCGTGGAGCGTCTGTGCGAGGCAGCCGGCTTGCGGGACCACGAGGTCGCGGAGGAGACCGAGGGCGCCGACGAGCTCGCCCAGCGCTGGAACATCAGCCGGAAGACGATCGATCGCTGGCGCCGACAGGGCCTGGTGGCCCGCCGGGTGCGCGATGCGCAGAACCAGGCCCACGTGGTCTTCAGCCGCATGGCGTCGGAGGCCTTCGCGGCCCGGCGCCCGGATCTCCTCGATCGCGCCGGAGGATTCTCCCGGATCGACGAGGGGACGCGGGGCGAGATGCTCCGGCGGGCGGCGCGGTATCACGATGCTCTGGGCTGCTCGCTCAGCCAGTCGGCGGAGCGGTTGGCGCGTCGATTCGACCGGTCCCACGAGGCCATACGCCAGCTGCTGATGCGCCATGAGGCGGAGCGGGTGTTGCGCGGGGAGGCAAGGATCTTCGACGACCCGCCGCCGCTCTCGGACCGCGCGCAGCGGGCGATCGAGCGTGGCTGGCGGAGGGGGATCGAGCCGGCGGTCCTGATGAAGCGGTACCGCCGGTCTCGGGCCGGGATTCATCGGATCGTCGGCGAGCAGCGGGCACGCCGTCTTCGGGCGCTGGATCTCGGCCGCATCACGCCGGAGGCCGCCACACTCAGCGAGCGGGCGCTCGAGGAGGTACTGACCGCTCCTCCGGTGCTGGCGCTCGAGCCCGCCTCGGCGCCTCGAGATACTCGCGAGCTTGTCGAGTTCATGCGCATCCGCGTGGTTCCGGTCGCGGTCGAGGAGCGGGCGAGGGCGAGGGCGGAGCAGGCGCTCCGTGCACGGGCTCTGCGCACGGTCGGCGAACTGTCCTCGACATTCCCGGAGGCCTCGCTGCTCGATCGGGCGGAGACCGATCTCCGGTGGGCGGCGGCGCTGCGGGCACTCCTGGCCCGGACCCACCTCCGCCTCATCGTCGAGACCCTCGAATCCTCGCTCGGCGTCGACCTGGGCATGATGCGCAGCGCCGAGGCTGTCGATCTGATCGGCGCGGGCCTGATCGCGGCACGATCATCGCTCGACGCGTTCGATCCTTGGAAAGCCGGTCGCCTGGCGGCGGGGATCGGGCTGGCCGTCAACCGCGCCGGCGCCGCACTCCAGCGGAGACGGGAACCAGAAGCGGCAGATCGGAGGCGGGCGCAGGTGCTGCTTGCCTCGGGGTCGCGGGCGCCGGACTGGACGCAGCTGATCTCCCCCTGGCGCATAGCGGTGGATCCGGACCCGAGGTTCGCGGGCATCTGCGCGCTGCTGGAGGGCTCGCCCGGCGGGCACGGGGCGTTCCTTCGCGCCCGGTTTGGGCTGGGGGGCGAGCCGCCCCGTACGCTGGCGGAGGTCGCCGCCGCGGCGGGGCAGACGATCATGCAGGCGGGCCGTCGCGAGCGGAGTGCCGTGCGGGCGGCGTTGGCGGCGGCGCGGGCCGGGTAGCGTGCGCAGCGCGCTTACCATGCGGGCATGACGACGTCGACCTGCACCCCGGCGGATATCGATCGAGTGGAGCCGGTGATCGGCATGGAGATCCATGTCGAGCTGGCGACGCGGACGAAGATGTTCACACGCGCGCCGAGCCCAGCGCATCCGGCGTACGACGGCGCAGCGCCGAACACGCTGATCGACCCGGTCGTGCTGGCCCTGCCGGGCGCGCTCCCGGTCATGAATCGCGCGGCCGTGGAGATGTCCGTGATGGTCGGCCTGGCACTCGGCTGCTCGATCGCACCGGTCTCGAGGTGGGACCGCAAGAGCTACTTCTACCCCGACCTCCCGAAGGCGTACCAGATCAGCCAGTACGACCTGCCGCTCTGCTTCGACGGCGAGGTCGTGCTCCCGGCGACCGACGAACAGGGCCGTCCCGACTTCGACCGCGAGGGTCGGCGGATCGGGATCCTCCGCGCCCATCTCGAGGAGGACGCGGGAAAGCTGCTCCACGAAGCCCCCGGCGGCGGGCCCATCGAGGGCTCGATCGTGGACCTGAACCGCGCCGGGACCCCGCTCCTGGAGATCGTGACGCAGCCGGACTTCCGGACATCCGCGGAGTGTGTGGCGTTCTCGCGCATCCTCCGGAACACCTGCCGGTTTCTCGGGGCCAGCGAGGGGATCATGCAGAAGGGGCACATGCGGTTCGAGCCCAACATCAACTGCCGCATCCATCTCCGGGACGGGCGTGTCATCCCCACACCCATCGTGGAGGTGAAGAACCTCAACTCGTTCCGCGCGCTGGCGGACGCTATCGACTACGAGCTCGCGGCCCAGCCGGGGCGTTGGCTGGAGGACGGGCGTGAGATGGGACCAGGCGCCAAGAGCACGAGGGGCTGGGATCCAGATCGCGGCATCACCGTCCTGCAGCGCGAGAAGGAGGATGCGCACGACTACCGCTACTTCCCCGACCCCGACTTGCCACAGGTGCGGGTCGACCATGCCTGGCTGGAGTCGATCCGCAAAGCCATCCCGGAGTTGCCGCTGGAGCGGGCGAAGCGGTACGTTGGAGGGCTCGAGCTCTCCAGCATCGAGGCCGGAGCGCTGACCGAGGAGCGGGAGGTGTGCCTCCTCTTCGACCATGTCGTCGACACGCTGGCCTCGGAGGGACTGGGACGGATCACGGTTGCGCGGCACGCGGCCAATCTGATTCTCCAGTCGGGACAGAAGCGAGCGAACGAGCGCGGGGTGATCGTGACCGACCTGGGCTTCTCACAAGAGCAGGTCGTCGGGATCGTGCGGCTCCGCGAGGAGGGTGCCGTCAGCGCCGGAGCCATGGACGAGCTGCTGGGACTGTGTGCCCTGGATGCTTCGGCCGACCCCCGCGAACTGGCTGCGTCGCAAGGGCTGATGGTCGTCCGCGATGAGGGCAGGCTTGAGGCGTGGTGCGACGAGGTGATCGCGGAGCAGCCCGCGATCGCCGAGCAGGTGCGGGGCGGCAAGCTCCCGGCGGCCGGTCGCCTCATCGGGGCGGTGATGCAGCGTTCCGGCGGGAGCGCCGACGCGAAGGCTGTCCGAGAGATGCTCCTGCGGAAACTCGGGCAGGGTTAAGCCCCGCGCTCGCCCGGAACGCTGGCCCCTCACGCGGCCGGCCGCGTGGCGGGGAACCTCCCCCACTGTTTAGGGGAGGCGGTGGGCGTGCGATTGGGCTCATACTGCCAGGGAGCAACGGGGACCCGGGAGGGGTGCCCCCGTCTGCTTCCCTGCCTGAAGGAGACCCACGATGCCGCGTCGTACCACCATTCTCCTGCTCGCCCTCTGCGGTGCGGCCGCCAGCTCGCAGGGCCAGATCGACAACCCGATCCCCGATCCGATCACGAAGGGCTCGATCCGCATCGGGCTCGAACAGGTGGCTACGGGGCTGGCGGCTCCGAACGCCATGACGTCGGCGCGGGACGGCACCGGGAGGCTGTTCGTCGTCGATCAGTCGGGGCAGGTTCGCCTGCTCAAAGGCGGGCAACTACAGGCCACGCCCTTCCTGGACATGTCGTCAAGCCTGGTGGACCTCGGGGTATTCGGCTCTCACGACGAGAACGATTACGACGAGCGCGGGCTGCTTGGGATCGCCTTCCACCCGGGCTTCAGCGATCCACGCTCGGCGGGGTACGGCAAGTTCTACACCTACTCGAGCGAGGTCTACGACGCGAGCAGAACCACTTTCACGACCAGCGAGGCGCCGCCGCAGGGCAAGACCTTCGACCACCAGAGCGTGGTCGCGGAATGGTCGGTGGACTTCGCGCACCCCGATCAGGCCGATCCCGGCTCGCGTCGGGAGCTGATGCGGATCGACCAGCCGCAGTTCAACCATAACGGCGGGATGCTCAACTTCGGGCCCGATGGAAACCTGTATATCTCGCTCGGCGACGGCGGCGGAGCGGATGATCAGGATGACACCCCGTGGTTCGATGGGCCGACCTGGGGGCACGGGCCGAACGGCAACGCGCAGGACATCACGGATGTGCACGGTTCGATGCTCCGCATCGACCCGCTCGGGCACAACAGCGCCAACGGCCAGTACGGCGTGCCGGCGGACAACCCGTTCGTTGGTCAGAACGGGGTTGACGAGATCTACGCCTACGGCTTCCGGAACGCGTTCCGGTTCAACTTCGACCGCCAGACCGGCGACCTGATCGTCGGCGACGTGGGTCAGAACGACATCGAGGAAGTGGACCTGGTTCGCAAGGGTGAGAACTACGGGTGGGGATCAAGGAGGGCACGTTCCTCTTCGACAAGAACGGCGCCGGCGAGGGATTCGTGTTCCAGGACTCGCCCGGGTCGCCCCGGAGCGTGACCGACCCGGTTGCGCAGTACGACCACGACGAAGGGCTCGCGATCGTTGGCGGGTTCGTGTACCGGGGATCGCTGATCCCGGAACTCCAGGGCAAGTACGTGTTCGGAGATTTCTCGCAGGACTTCGTCGCGCCGCTGGGACGCCTTTTCTACGCCGATCTTTCCACCGGCGATGTCAACGAGTTTCTGTACGGAGCCCAGGATCTTCCACTGGGGTTGTTCGTCAAGGGCTTCGGCGAGGATGACTTTGGAGAGCTGTACCTGCTCGCCGGGACGAATCTCGGGCCGTTCGGAACCGACGGCACGGTCTACCGGATTGTGCCGGCTCCCGGCGCGCTGGCGGCGCTCGGCCTGGGCGGAATCGTGGCGATGCGCCGCCGGCGATAGGGCGCACCGCCCGCTCCCACCGGCTATGTTGCTGGAGCGCCGGCCCTCCTTGCCGCCGGCGCTCTGGGACCCGCCGGGGTCGGGAGGAGCAGCATGATGCGTCGCCGGTCACTCGTCTGCGTCACGATCGCGGTCGCAGCGGTGGGGCCGCCGCTGCTCGCGCAGCCCGCCGATGGCCGGGGCTATCTCGAATTCGACGGCGTGGATGACGTCGTGGCGGCGGAGGGCGACTTCCTCTCGCCGTCGATGACCGTCGAGGCGTGGGTACGTCCGACCAAGCTCGATCCCCTCTACACCGCGGGTGTCGTGACCTACGGCTCCCAGACCCGCAGCTCCTTCGACTTCGGGATCGGCCAGGCCTCCGACCCCCGCCTTCGCTTCTTCATCAACTACGGGCAGGGACAATCGACCATTGTCGGCACGCAGCCGGTCGCGATGGGCGAGTGGCAGCACCTTGCGGCCACGTACGACGGTCATACGGCGCGCCTGTACATCAACGGCGAACTCGACGCCGAGCGCGTGCTCGGGGCGGCAATCCTGCCGAGCGGGCCCGACGCACTCCTCACCATCGGCGACGATGCGCCCGGGGCCAGCGAGTTCGTCGGGGGCTCATTCGATGAGGTGCGCCTGTGGGACGTCGCCCGGACACGACAGGAGATTGTGGACTCGATGTTCACACCCCTGAGCGGCGACGAGCCCGGACTGATTGCGTACTACGACTTCGACGAGTGCGGCGGCCAGGCGGCGATCGATCGGTCGCCGGAGGGACGGCACGCCTCCCTCGGGCGAACACCCAGCCGCGCCGGCGACGACCCGAAGCGCGAGACCTACGCACCCTCTCGGATCCGCTGCATCGAGCTGGGCTCGAGCGACCCCGGGGAGACCCGACTCGTCGTGGGGACGGTGCAGGAGCAGCTCGGTCAAATCAACGCCGGACCGCCGGCGCTCGGCTGGCACGCGATCAGCTCGCGGCACGCCGACCTGCACCAGCGTGGGTCGTTCGCGTGCGACAGCGACCCCGGCCTGCCCTACGTGGATTCCGAGACCTTTCTGACCGGCGATGACGAGATCACGCTCGATAACTGCTCGAGCGCGTTCTACAGGGTGCCTTTCGAGATGCCACCGGTGGTGGGCGCGGCAGAGGTATTCGGCGTCGCGAACGCGAGCGATCTGGCGGTGGCATTCGTCAACGGCGTGGCGATTTCCCCCGCGCTCACCGCCGGTGACGCCGGCGCACTGGGGACCGATCGATCCGAGGATGGGCACCCGCTGATCGGCTGGCCGACCGCGGATGTCTTCTTCACCGGCCCTGTGCCGGGACTCATCGTGGGCGGCACCAACGAAATCGCCTTCGGCGTCTGCAGCGACGCCGATGCGCTCGAGCCCGCCGGTATGGAGTTTGGCCTGGTCGTGCAGTACGAGTGCCTCGCCGACTGGGACGCCGACGGCGACCGCGACACCATCGACTTCGCGGCCTACCTCAACGACTGGTCGGCCCGAGACCCACTCGCCGATCTCAACGGAGACGGGCGCGTCAACACCATGGACGTCACGGTCTGGCTCAATACCTGGTCTTTCGGCTGCCCCGGCTCCCCTTGAAATCGGAGACTCGGGCTCGGAATGGGCTTGCAACGGGCGCCACGCGCCGGGTAGGTTGCTGATCGAGGAGGATCGAACGATGATGAAGCGCCACCTGGCTGCGTTCCTGGCACTCTCGGCAGGCTGGGCGCTCTGGGCCGAGGCTGCCCCGGTCGCGCACCCCGACCGGTACTGGGTGTTCCTCGCGGACAAGGGCTTTGGGGAAGGAGCAGCCGAGCGGTCCGCGATCGAGTCGCTCGCCTCGACCTATGACCAGCGCGCCGTGCAGCGGCGAATGCTGCGGCGGACCGCGCCCGGGCTGTTCGACGCCCGAGATCTGCCGGTCGCACCGGCATATGTCGGCGCGATCGAGGCGGCGGGCGCCCACGTGCACATCGAGAGTCGGTGGCTCAACGCGGTGAGCGTCGAGGCGACCGACGCTGAACTCTGCGCCATCGCCTCCCTCCCCTTCGTCGACCACACGGAGCCCGTGCGGGCGGGACGGCGCGTCGAGCCGGACGGCAGCGGGCCGCTCGGCGAGGGCGGCGCCGGGCGCGGCTTCTACGGGTACTCGGACGAGCAACTGAGCCAGATCGGGCTGACGGCGCTCCACGCGGAGGGCTACACAGGCGCCGGTGTGGTGATCGGGATCTTGGATACCGGATTCTCCCGAGTCCACCAGGCATTCCACGACAACGCCAACCCGCTCCCCGTGGTCGCGGAGTGGGACTTCGTCAAGAACGATGGGAATACGGCCCCCGAGTCGGGCGATGATCCCGACCAGCACTCGCACGGCACGCTGATCCTCGGAGTGATCCGCGCGTACCGACCCGATACTCTCGTGGGCGGCGCCTACGACGCCTCGGTCATCCTCTGCAAGACCGAGGACATCACGAGCGAGACACCGATCGAAGAGGACAACTACGTCGCGGGCCTGGAGTTCATCGAGGCACATGGCGGCGATATGGCCACAAGCTCGCTTGGCTATATCGACTGGTACACCCAGAACGACCTCGACGGACACACCGCCGTCACGACGATCGGCGTGAACGTGGCGACCGCCAACGGCGTGCACTGCTGCACGGCCGCCGGGAACGAGGGCAATGACGGCGATCCTGCGACGAGTCACCTCATCGCGCCCGCCGATGCGCTCGAGGCGATCACCTGCGGCGCGGTCTACAACGAGGGGAACATCGTCGGCTTCAGCTCGGACGGGCCATCGGCGGACGGGCGCGTCAAGCCCGAAGTCTTGGCCAGGGGGGTCGATACCTACACGATCTGGCCCTACGACAGCTCGAGCTACACGACTGCCAGCGGCACCTCGCTCTCCACACCACTGGTCGCATCGGCGGTCGCCTGCCTCATCCAGGCGAGGCCCTGGTGGCAGCCCGAGACCCTCCGCCAACACCTCTTTACGACCGCGAGCGACTTCGTGCAGGATGGGCACCCCGACCCGCTCTTCGTGCGGGGGTACGGAATTCTGAACGCCGCGGCGGCGCTCGCCGACGATTGCGGCGCCGACGTGAACGGGGACGGCGTCGTGAACACACAGGATGTCCTCGCGTTCCTCAATCTCTGGTCTTCCCACGCCTCGAGAGGCGATTTCAATGGCGACGGTGCGGTGGATTCCCGGGACGTCATCGGGTTCCTGAATGCCTGGGTCCTGGGCTGCTGAGCCCGCCCCGCGGGCAACCGCCCAAGTCACGACGCCCGAGAGTGCTTTGAACGCCGCGGCTCTCCCGATACACTCGGCCCCGGGTGGAACGGGAGGCTGCGATGCGTCCATGCTGGTTTGGGGCTGCGGTGGTGGTTTGGCTGGCGGCCGTCTCTCCCTCGGAGGCCGAGCCCGCGACTGGGCCGCAGGCGCTCCGTTCTCGGACCGTCGAGGTCGATCCCAACGCGATTCTCGCCGCCGCTCATCCGGGCGCCATCCTCCGGCTCGCGCCCTTTGACGACGAAACGTTCCTCCTCGCGGTCGACACGGTCGAGTGCCGGGACGGAGGCGTCTCTCTGCGGGGTCGAGTGGGCAACGACCCGTTCGGCACATTCGCGCTGACTCTGGAGCGTGGGCGGGTGTGCGCCGGATTCTGGACCAGCCGCGGAGCGTTCGGACTTGCCCCGGCGGTCGGCGCCGATGGGTCGGGCCACTGCGTGGCGTCCGAGTGGGCCCCGACGGAGGGCCCGGATTGTTATGGTTCGTTCGGCGGGGCGCCGTCGCGTGCCCGCGTGGACGCGGCGCGTGCAGAGAGCCGGGCGCCGGGCGAGCGCCGGCCCGACCCGCGACAGAGCGCTATGGGTGCCGGACGCGGCCGCGGGGCGCCCTGCGACGACGACCCCGGGACGGTGGACCTTCTGGTGGTTTACACCACACTCGCGAAGAACGGGGCCGGCGGTGCGGCGGCGCTGCAGGCCCGCGTGCAGAACACGATCGACTCAACCAACCTCGCGTTCGCCAATTCGCAGATCGGCGATCTGGTAATCCACCTGGCCGGCTTCCGAGAGATCAGCTACGACGAGGATGCCCCCGAGTGGCTCGACCATCTGGTCCGCATCACGGACCCCTCCGATGGCTTTCTGGATGTCGTCCAATCCTGGCGCGACACCGACATGGCCGATTGCGTCATGCTGCTGGTCGACGACACACGATTTACCGGCGGAGCGGCGTGGTGGGCGGCTCTGGGACGAGGGTCAGGCATACTCCTGCCTCAACTGGCGATCGGCGGGCGGGGGCATCCTCACCGGGCCGCACGAGATCGGCCACAACTTCGGCTGTGCGCACGACCACGAGAACGACACCAGCGCACCCTATTCCTACTGCTGGGGACACAGCTACACGCTCGGGCAGGAAACCTACGGCACCATCATGTCCTATGTCGGGACCACGCTGCCCTACTTCTCGAACCCCGACATCCTGGGCCCGGGAGCTCAACCGCTGGGAGTCCCGCCCGGGGAGGCGCGTGCGGCCTTCAACGCCCTCATCATCCGACAGACCCGGCCGGTGCTGGCGAACTACCGACGCAGCACGCGCGTGCAGGATTGCAACAACAACGGGGTCGATGACGCCACGGATATCGCCAACGGCGCCAGCGCCGATGAGAACCGCAACGGGATCCCCGACGAGGCCGAGATCCGGGTCTTCGTCGATGCCGATCCCCACACCGAAGACGATGGGGCCGGCTGGGAGGGCGCCCGGCGCGACCTCGCCGAGGTGGTGGAAGTCTCGAATCTACGCTGCGCCAACGTCCGCGAGATCTGGGTCGCCGATGGGACGTACACGCCGGACTCCGGGTCCGAAGACCCCTGGAGGCGCTTCTCGCTGCGGTCGGGGCTCGCCCTCCGTGGCGGCTTCGAGGGCCGGTCGCGCGCGGGCGGCGGCGAGACCGACCGCTCGCAACGGAACATACATGCCCACCCAAGCGTGCTCAGCGGCGATATCGGGATCCCCAACGATCCGACGGACAACGCCTACGCCGTGGTCGACGCGTTCGACACCGACGATACCGCCGTCCTGGACGGCTTTGTCGTGAGTGGGGGCAACAGCTTCGGCGATGGCGGCGGACTCTACGGCGTGCGCACGGGTGTGCGGCTGCTCGATTGCACATTCGCCTCCAACACGGCGGCCGGGTCCGGAGGCGGGATCATGTTCTATGACAACAGCGCGCCGATGCTCAGGCGGTGCGCATTCTCCGGGAATGTCGCGGGGTTCGTGGGCGGCGCGATCGGTGTGAACGGGTCGATACTCCGCGCGGATTCCTGCGGTTACGCGGGCAATGCGGCGGCATCGTACGCCGGAGCGATGGATGCCTTCGCATCCGATGTCACGGTCGTCAACGGCGAGTTCCGACTCAATACCGCGGGGGAGAGCGGCGGGGCGATCTCGACCGCCAGCGGCGCATTTGCCCTCGCGGACTCCACGGTGTTCGGCAACCATGCCACCGGCCTCGCCGGCGGGCTGGTCGCCAGCGGGTCTGTTGTTCGCGTGCGCAACACCATCCTCTGGGGCAATACCAGCGGTGATCCGGACCCGCAGTCCGACCAGCTCTACGACTACTCGGGCACGACCTCGATCGATTACTCGATCGTCGAGGGGCTCGACGGCTCGCTCGGCGGCACGGGAAACCTCGGCGCCGATCCACTCCTGCGCGACGCGGCCTCGGGCGACCTCTCCCTGGAGGCCGGGTCTCCGGCCATCGACGCGGGCAGCAATCCGCTCGTCGAAGCCGATGGTGCAGACCTCGACGGCGACGGCGACACGACCGAAGCCGTCCCGCTCGACGCCGCGGACGACCCCCGCTTCCACAACGATCCCGGTGTCGGCGACACAGGCATCTCCGGGCACGGGCACCCCGAGGTCGTGGACATCGGCTCGCGCGAGTTCCAGGGGAACTCGTGCCCGGCCGACTTCACAGGCGACGGGACGGTGAACACCATCGACGTCCTGCAGTTCCTCAATGCCTGGGCCGCCCACGACGGCCGCGCCGACTTCAACCACGATGGCTCGGTCAACACCATCGATGTCCTGCAGTTCCTCAATGCTTGGGTGGCAGGCTGCTGAGAGAGCGCGGTTACCGGGCCGGCTTCGGCACGGCGCGGGGGTGATAATCGACGCAGCGAGTGGCCACACCACGTCGGGCACGCCACCACGCCGGTCGACGGCGGCACTTTGCTCGACAGCCTCCGTTCGCGGGGTACCGTAGGTGGCGGAGCCCCACGAACCCTCGGGGCCACGACACTCGCGGCACGGACTCCGCGTCGGGGCATCGCGGCGTGGCGCGCAAGTGGCCAGGTCAATCGATGGCCTCATCGCAGGGGCAAGAGAGGAACGCACAGATGCGATACTCGGCACTCATCCCGGCGGCCATGGCGTGTGCGGTGGCCGGTACTGTCAGCGCGGGCGCCATCACGACCTACACAGATCGCCCGAGTTTCAATGCGAACGCCGGCGGACCGCTCACCCTCGAGGACTTCACGGGCACGTTCCACTTCCCCATCGCGACCGGGGTGCTGAATTCCCAAACGAACCTCCCCGACATCGGGATCCTCCCCGGAGCCATCCAGCCCGGCGTCAGCTACGCCACACCGATCGGCTCGGGAAACTTCTTCAACATCGACGCCGGCGGCGCCTATGAGGGCGGATTCCTCGACGGTTTCGAGCCCTCGGACCGGGAATGCACCATCACATTCCACCAGAACGATCCCAACGTCGCGCGCGCCGTGGCGGAGTTCGGCTTCGACCTCGGCTCGCTGGGCTCCACCGACTTCGACGTCAGGATCAATTTCGCGGATGGTTCGAGCCAACTCTTCAACAACATCTACCCCGCCACGCTCAGCTTCTTCGGGTTCCAGAGCGACGCGTCCGACATCACCTCGGTGGTGATCGGGAACGACGGCGGCCCCCTCGGGTTCGACTTCGACAACTTCACCTATACCGCGGTCCCCGCGCCCGCCGGGATCGCCCTGCTGGGATTCGGCGGCCTGGCCGCCACCCGCCGTCGTCGCTGAGCGGCGGGACCCGCCGCCTCGCGGCCCCGCCAGCCCCACCGAACCACCACCCCGCGGCCCAATGCCGGTCCAGACCGGCCCGGGGCCCCCGCCACCGGTCCTGGCCCGCGCTGCCGTTCCGGGCTGGTGGTCCCCTGGGCGGGAGACACACCGACCTGTGACCCCTCCTGGCAGTTTGGGGTGAATCCGCTGAACCGGAATTCTGCGGCCCCGCGGGATCAATCGGCCTTGAGCCCCGGCCACGCCTCGTTAGACTCGAAGCCGTGGGGCGGAGAACCGGGATGTGTCCGATCGCTCGATAAGGCGTGCAGGGCGTGGTCGCCGACAAGGCGGCCGTCGCCGCGCACCAATCTTCGGCCGACATCGGCGCACCATGACCGCACCGACCCCGTGTGCCCCCGCCCCGAGTGGCGCGGCATGCCAACCGCCTGACGCCTCGATCCGAAGGGAGCAAATATGCGTGTCTCAGCCATCGTCCTCAGTCTCGCGGCCGGCGCGGTCCTCGCCCAGCCTCTCGCCACAGGCCCCGCCGTCCGTTACGACGGCTACAAGGTCGTCCGCGTGACGATCGATACCGAGGAGCAACTCCAATCCGTCCTCGCCCTGGGTGCGGATCAGTGGACGCACGAGGTGCGCCCCGGCGTGCCGACGGATTTCATGGTCGCCCCCGACAAGCTCGATGCGCTCGATGCCACCGGCCTCCCCTATGAGATCGTCAATGAAGACGTGCAGCGGGCCGTGGACGCCGAGAACCTCCGGCTCCGCGACGGCGGTGTGGGCCGCGCCTGGTTCGACGACTTCAAGAACCTGACCCAGATCAACGACTACCTCGACACGCTCGCGGCCGCCAACCCGGGCCTCGCGACCGTGGTCGACCTCGGCGACTCCCTCCAGGGGCGGAGCATCCGCGGGCTCCGGATCGCCAACGACGCGGTGGGCAACAGCTCCTGCGAGCCCTCGATCCTCTTCAACGCCTGCCAGCACGCCCGGGAGTGGATCAGCCCGATGGTGGCGATGTACGCCGCGGAGCACCTGCTCGCCGAGTATTCGACCAACCCGGACATCCAAAGCCTGATCGACCACGCCGAGATCCTGATCGTGCCCATCTCGAACCCCGACGGGTACGACTACACCTGGACGAATAACCGCTACTGGCGGAAGAACCGCCGGGCCAACGGCGGCGGCAGCTTCGGCGTCGATATCAACCGCAACTGGGGCTACGGCTGGGGCAACAACAACGGATCCTCGGGCGACCCCAACAGCGACGTCTACCGCGGGACCGCCCCCTTCTCCGAGCCGGAGATCCAGCGCCTCCGCGACTGGACGCTCTCCCGCCCCAACTTCGCCGGCGATGTCGACCTCCACTCCTACGGCCAGTACGTGCTGTGGGCTTGGGGCTACACCAGCCAGCCCACCTCCGAGGCGGCCACGTTCAGCAGCGTCGGCAACCAGATGAAGCAGGCAATCAAGGCCGTCCACAATCGGACCTACACCGCGGGGCAGTGCTACACCACGCTCTACCCTGTCTCGGGTGGTTCGATCGACTGGTTCTGGGGCGACCCCGGCGTCATCAACTACACCATCGAGCTGCGCGGCAACGACTTCGTCCTGCCCGCCAGCGAGATCATCCCCAACTGCGAAGAGGTGTTCCCCGCGCTCGTCTACTACGCGGAGTGGAGCCTCGATCACTACGGGCCCGTCTCCGACTTCAACCATGACGGCGCCGTCAACACGCTCGACGTCCTCGCCTTCCTGAACGCCTGGACCATCAAGGATTCCAGCGCCGATATCAACGGCGATGGCACAGTCAACACCCTCGATGTCACGGCGTTCCTCAACGCTTGGACTTCGGGCTGCTAATCAACAACGCTCCCCCCGGAGCCCGACGGCCCCGGGGGGAGATTCTGGAGGACCCCCATGGTGCGACCTTTCCTGGCTCCCGCGATCGCCATCGGTTCCGCCGCCCTGACCGCCTGTGGTCAGAGCGCGGTATTCCTCGTCCCGGAATCCGCAGACGTCGACCAGGGCGCCGCGATCCTCCTCGCGGCCGTACCCGGCACCGCCCTCGACGCGATGCCCATGCCCTGGCCGGCCGAACAACTCACCCACTTCTTCGCCCGGACCGCCTGGACCCAGGAAAACCGCGACACGCTGCCGCACGAGGAGACCCGCGAAGCCGCGGCCGGCTGGCCCGCGGAGCGCCCCGGCATCACCATGCTCGGGATCGAGCTGGACCGCGAGAGCCACACCGTGGATGCCAACACGTTCCGGGCGTTCCTCCGACGCGCTGTAGATGATGAAGTGCGCGAGGAACTCGGCGCCCTGCCCCAGAGCGGGAACGTGACGTACGTTCAGACCGGGACGGCGATCGCGCTCGTCCGTGTGCTGGGTGAAGGGCCCGAGCCCGTCTCGATCGCGACAAGCGAGACGGGCCTGCCCGGCGAGATCCACGCCCTGATGGACCCGACAAAGCTCACCCCCGGCTCCATCCTCGCCGTCGAGCTGGACGGCCGGATCCCAACCAACGGGCCGCTGGTGCGGGACCGGGCGATCGAGCTGGGCCGTGCGGAAGACCCCGACGAGGACGAACGCGCCAACCGCGGACCCGAGGGGCGGAAGCCCCGAGCGGAGGAGGAAGAGGGCGGCGTGCTCATCGCCACCAACGCGACCACGGGCGAGAGCGTGCGGGCCGTGGCGAATGAATCGGGAACCGCCATCGTCCCGATCGCCCACGCCGGGCGTTGGCGCCTGGAGTTCCACACCGTAAACCGGGCGGGCGCCGGAGCCGGCGCCCAGTTCTTTGTGCACACGACGACGATGACGTTCGATGTCCGCGAGGAGAAGGACCAGTGAAGACACTCCCACGAATCGCGGCGTTGATCGCCGGCATGATCCTCACCGGCGCCCCGGACATCACCAGCGCCCAGACCTGGCAGGAACTCGGCCCCGCACCGATCAGCGATTCGGGCGGATACTCCGGCCGCGTCTCGGCGATCGCCTGCAGCGCGACCGACCCCAATCTCTACTACGTGGGCGGGGCGGACGGCGGCGTCTGGAAGACCACCAACGGCGGGAGCACATGGACGCCCCTCACCGACCACATGCCCACCACATCCACCGGCGCGATCGCCGTCGATCCGACGAACGACCAGATCGTCTATGTGGGCACCGGTGAAGCCAACTACGCCAACCACTCGCGGTACGGCCTCGGTGTCTTCAAGTCCACCAACGGCGGCGCCAGCTGGACACAGCTCGCCGAGAGCACGTTCGCCGGACGCACCTTCTCGAAAATCGTGATCGATCCCTCGGACACGAGCGTGCTTTACGCCGCCGTCGCGCGCGCCGGCGGCTTCCCCGCGCTCGCGGGCGCGAAGAGTCACCCCGGAAGGAACGGCCCCGTCGGCGTTTTCAAATCGACCGACGCCGGCGCCAACTGGACGCTCCTCGCCGGGGGCCTCCCGGCCGTCGAGGCCAGCGACGTCGCGATCGACCGAGCCACCCCGACCACGGTCTACGCCGCCATCGGAAACATCTTCGGGAGCGGCTCCAACGGCGTCTACAAGTCCACCAACGGGGGCTCCACGTGGACAAAGCTGGCCGGCGGCCTGCCGGTCTCCAACGTCGGACGCATCAGCATCGACGTATCCAAGTCGAACCCGCAAACGGTGTACGCCCTCTTCACGAACCGAAGCGACGCGAGCGGAAACAGCGCCAGCGTCATCGGCGGCTACCGCTCCGACAACGGCGGATCAACATGGGTCGCCCGCGGCTCGGTCGATCAATCCTCCTACGGCTGGTACCTCTCGGCCGTCTCGGTCAAGCCCGACGACAACAACACCGTCTTCTACGCCGGGTTCGCGATGACCCGCTATGTCGGTTCCTCCGGGAGCGATGTCACACCCACCCACGTCGATTGTCACGCCATCGCGTGGGATGCGTCCGGCCGGATGCTCGTCGGTGACGACGGCGGCGTCCAGCGCTCCACCAACCTCGGCAACTCCTGGTCAAGCCTCAACGCCGGGCTGGGCACGATCCAGTTCTACGCCGGCGTCTCCAGCCATCCCACCGACGACAACTACTTCCTGGGCGGCGCCCAGGACAACGGCACCAACCGACGCACAACCAACAGCAAGACCTGGCAGGGCGTGCTCGGTGGCGACGGGGGCTGGACCCAGCTCGACGACGCCTCCCCCAACATCGTCTTCGGCGAATCGCAGGGGACGGGGACTCTGTACCGCTCCACCAACGGCGGCGGGAGCTTCAGCTACGCCGGGAGCGGCATCGGCGGAAGGAACTGCTTCCTCCCGCCCTACGTGATCGATCCCTCGAACCACAACACGCTGTACTACGGCTCCGAGCGGCTCTACCGCTCGACCAACGGCGGCACCAGCTGGAGCGTGCGTTCGCCCGACCTCACCGACGGCACGGGCGCCATCCGGTGCCTCGCCATCGCGCCCTCCAACGGCAACTACATCTACGCCGCAACCAACGACGGCAACGTGCAGGTCTCGACCAACGCCGGCCAGACCTTCACCCTCATCCTCGACAACAACCCCGGCTGGCCCCGCACCACCCGCGAGCTCTTCGTCGATCCGGCCGACGAGAAGACCGTGTACCTCGCCACCGCGGCCTTCGGCGCCACCCAGCTCCGCCGCTCGACCAACGCCGGCCAGACCTGGACCGCGCTCGACGCGAACCTCCCCGACATCCCCGTCAACACCGTGGCCGCCGACTCGCGCCGGACCACCCCCGCGATCTTCGCCGGCACCGACGCGGGCCTGCTGCTCTCGACCGACGGCGGGACGAGCTGGCACCCCTATCTGAGCGGCCTGCCCAACGCACCGGTCATCGACATCGACCTCGATACCGCCCGCGACCGCATCGTGGTGGCCACGCAGGGAAGAGGCATGTGGAGCGCACCGATCGTCTACCAGTGCACCGGCGACTGGAATGGCGACGGCTCGACCAACACGCTCGACGTGCTCGCCTTCCTCAACGACTGGGCGGCCGGCAACGCCAACGCCGACCTCAACGGCGACGGGGTGGTGAACACACTCGACGTCCTCGCTTTCCTCAACGCGTGGAACGCGGGCTGCTGACTTGCATCCGACCGAAACCGCCGCGCCCGAGTGACACCCCGTAGATCAGGAATCGCGCCGCTCGGTATTCCGCCTCGAACTCCAGGGAATCGTGGATCGTCTCCCCCACCACGTGGCGAAAGATCGCGTCCCATTGGCGACCGCCGCCTCTAACGAGTCATCGAGAGATTCGCGTCCCAGGACAATTCGGAACGCAACACTCTGTCCATCCGCAATCGGGTGGTCGATTGCCCGCCCGACTTAAAGCCCTTCGATCCGGTCGAATACCCCAGGCGGCTGGGCCGGCCGAAACGCGTGTGTCACCCCGCTCCTCACCGGCCGAGCGCCCGGCCGCTGATCTCAAGATACCCCCCGAGAACCCTGGCCCCAGGCCAGATCCGGGGTACATTTCTTCAGCCGCCAGCGTTCTCGGACCGGGGGTCTCCGAGTGGCGCGCTCACGGCGGCTCTGAGATTCCCCACGGAGGCTGAGATATGCGCCCGACCTGGACCGGTGTCGTCGCCGCGTTGCTCCTCGCTCACGCGGCCAACGCCCAACCCAACAACGGCGGCGGATTCATCCATCTGGACGGGGTGGACGATTCCGTCATGGCACGGGGCGATTTCGTCACACAGACGCTCACCATCGAGGCCTGGCTGCGCCCAGAGTCGCTCCACCCGCAATGGACCGCCGGCATAGTGACCTACGGCGGCGCTTCGAGCTCGTCGTTCGATTTCGGGGTTGGGCCGACCGACGACCGACGCCTCCGGTTCTTCATCAACTGGAACCAGGGCCAGAAAACCATCATCGGCGCCCAGGCGCTCACGATGAACGAGTGGCAGCACGTCGCAGTCACCTACGACGGCGCCGTCGCCAGGCTCTACATCAACGGTGTGCTGGACGCCGAGAAGGCGTTCGACACCGCGATCCTCCCGAGCGGCGCCGACGCCATGCTCGCCATCGGCGACGACTTCCCCGGGGCGAGCGAGTTCCTCGGCGGCCAGATAGACGAGGTGCGCATCTGGTCGGTCGCGAGACCGCAGGCCGATATCCAGGCCACGATGGCCGAGCCCCTCACCGGCTGGGAACCCGGCCTGCTCGCCTACTACAACTTCGACGAGGTGGCAGGTCAGCTGGTGCTCGACAAGTCCCGCACCGGCCACCACGCCAACCTCGGATTCAACCTGGATCCCGAACTGCGCGACGCGGCCCGTGAACGCTACGCCCCCACCCGACTCCGCGCCATGCGCGTCAGCTCCTCCGGCGATGTCGAGGTGCGGCCGATCTCCGGAACCATCGGCGAGCAGCTCGCGGCCATCAACGCCGGGCCGCCCCCCGCGGGCTGGGACGCGGTCGAGAACCGCCACGAAGACCTGCACGAACGCGACGCCTTCCCCTGCGGCAACAACCTCGACCGGCCCTACGTGGATTCCACGCTATTCCTCGTCGGCGCCGACGAGGTGACACTCGACAACTGCGCGAGCGCCTTCTACCGCGCCTCCTTCGAGATGCCGCCGGCGTTCCGCCACGCGGCCGTACTCGGGGCCGCCAACGGCGATGACCTCGCCGTCGCCTTCATCAACCAGCGCCCCATCTCCCTGCTCCTCACCCAGAATGATGTGGACAACCTCGGCGCCGACCGCGTCGTGACCCGGCACCCCCTGCTGGGCTGGCCCACGGCCGACCCGGTCTTTGAGGACGAGGTGCCCGACCTCGTCTCGCCGGGACACAATCAGATCGCGTTCGGCGTCTGCAGCGACGCGAGCGAGTTCGAGCCCGCGGGGCTCGAGTTCGACATGCTCGTGCAGTACGAGTGCCTCGCGGACTGGAATATCGACGGGGCCAACGACACGAGCGACTTCATCACCTTCCTCAACGACTGGAACGCACGCGACCCCGAGACCGATCTCAACGGCGACGGCGCCGTGAACACCCAGGACGTGCTCCTCTTCATCAACGTGTGGACCTTCGGCTGCCCGGAGTAGCCCAAGCGCGGCGCCGATCTCCGCGACAACGCCGCCACCGCGAGCGGCCCAGCCCCCCGAACCGCGCCGGGCTTCCACGGGGCTCCAGCGGGATTCCTGCGCGCAGGGCACACGGCCCCGGCGCCGCGTCGCGCGCGTGGACCACGCAGGATCGGTGCTTCCCCCGAAAGCCGAGCCCGACCCCCTACACCACCTGCAGCACCTTCATCGCGTGGCTCGTGATGTCCTGCGCCGTCAGGCCGCACATCTGCAGCATCTCCTCGGGCGTCTTGGCGCTCTTGGGGATCCGGCGCACGAACATCTGGTCGAGTGTGAACCCGTCGCCCGACTCGACCAGGGCATCCGCGATCGCCGACCCGATCCCGCCGCCGTAGTTGTCCTCGATCGAGATCACATACCCGTTGTTCTGGCTCACGATGTCCAGCAGCTTCTCGCTGTCGAAGGGCAGGCTGTAGAGATCGACCAGGGTCGCGCTCACTCCCGCCTTGTCAAGCAATTCGATCGCCTTGTTGGCCTCGTGCACCATGTAGCCCGCCGCGCAGAGCACCACATCACGACCCTCGTTGAGCACCTCGAACCCGCCGAGATTGAACACCTGCTCATCAGAGTAGATGAATTCGGTCTCCGCCCGGAGAGTCCGCATGTAGCAGGCGCCCTCATACTCGGCCATCACGTTGGTCAGGGCGTAGGCCGCGAAGGCATCCGACGGCTGCAGCAGGTAGCACCCCGGGTTGCCACGGTGGTCCTTCATCGTCGTCCACGCCCGGAACCACGCGACGTCCGGCAGCGACATCTGGCTGGGGCCGTCCGACGCGAGCGTGATGCCGGCGTGCGAACCCACGAGCTTGAAGTTCGCCCCCGAATTGATCGCCATCTCCACCTGGTCGTAGGCGCGGGTGAAGAACTTCGCAAACGTCGAGCAGAACGGAACCTTCCCCGCGGCCGAGAGGCCCGCCGCCACGCTGACCATGTTCTGCTCGGCGATCTTGCACTCGATGAACCGCTCGGCCAGATCCCCTGCTTGGCAAACGTATCCGCAAACGTCGAGTTCGAGACGTCCGCATCGAGCACGACGACCCGGTCGTTCACGTTGCCCAGCGCCCGCAGGGCGATCCCGTACGCCCGGCGCGTCGCCAGGCGCCCCGTATGGAGCACACTCTCCATGTCCATCCGACGCATCGTCTCCGACAGGCTGGGGATCTCGCCCGAGGGCTCCGACCGCTCCGGCGCCTGCGCCGGCGGCTGGATCTCGAACACGTCGCTCGAACTCAGCGAACTCGTCAACTCCACCCGCCGCTCGTCGAGCTCGGCCAGCGCCCGCTTCAATACATCGCCCGAGGCGGGCTTGCCGTGCCAGCCCCCGCCCTGGATGCTCGGGCAACCCCAGCCCTTCACCGTCTTGGCCACCACCGCCATCGGCTGGGAGTCGGCCTGGGCCGACCGCTCAGCAAACTCCTCGAACGCCTTCTTGATCTGCTTCGGATCGTGCCCGTCGATCGTCCGAACGTGGAACCCCGACGCCTCCAACTTCGACGCGGTCCGGTCCGCAGACTGCTGATCCGAGACCCGCCCCGCCTGGCCATAGCTGTTGCAGTTGAAAATCGCGAGCACGTTCGTCAGCTTCCGGTCGGCCACGAAGTCCAGCGCCTCAGCAACCTGCCCCTCGCGGCTCTCCCCGTCGCCGATGATGCAGTAGACCCGCCGGTCCAAGCCGTCGAGCCTCGCCGCCTCGCCCAACCCCGCCGAGACGCTCAACCCCTGACCCAGCGAACCCGTCGCCGCGTCAAAGAAGGGGAACCCCTCCATCGGGTTCGGGTGCCCGTCCAGCACGCTATGCCAGTCCCGCAGCGTCTTGAGGTCCTCCACCTTCAGCTTCCGGCGGCTGGAGGCATCCTTCCCCACCACCACCCCCAGCTTCGCGGCCGCGGCATACACCGCAGGCACGGCGTGCCCTCGCTGAGCACCAGCCGGTCGCTCGTCGGGTACTCAGGGAAATCAGGGCTCCACCGCATCGTGTGGAACATCAGCACGGTCACCAGATGCCCGATGCTCAGTGCCGAGGAAGGGTGCCCGCTCCCGGCTTCGGCCGTCATCTCGAGGCTGAGCTTGCCGATCTCGATCGCCTGGGCATGAATCGCGGCTTCGAAGGACATGCGGAACCCTCCACGGGGTTGAGGTTGTCGGCTCCCAGCGGGCGCGCAAGCGCTCCGCCCATTCGCCCGGGGTCGGACGAACAGGCGGCTCAAAGAACGCACACCCCTTGGATTCGCCCGCTGACCCGCGGCAACGAGGGAGTATCGCACCCCCCTCCCCACACGGCAACTCGCTCCCACCCTTTCGGAACGTCATTTGCTCCGGGTCTGGGGTTTCCCTGCCTCTCTTCCGTCGCACAATCCACGAACATCCCACACCTTGGGCACCTCCCAACGCCCACCCCCACCCCCTCGCACGGTAGACTTGGCCAGCAAATAGAGGGAGTATGCCCATGAAGGTCGTCTGCGACCGAGCCGCCCTGCTCGAAGCCATCAATCTCGTCTCCGGCGTTGTCGCCGGGAGGACGCCCCGCCCCCAACTCACCTGCGTCAAGCTCAGTGCCGTCAAAAAGGGCAAGGGCGGTACCCTCACCCTCTCCGCCACCGATGCCGAAATCTCCCTCCGGCTCCAGGTCGATCAGGTCGATGTCGAGCAGCCCGGCGAGGCCCTCATCCCCGCCGACAAGCTCCGACAGATCGTCTCCGCCGAAGACAACGAGCCCACGCTCACCCTCGAAGCCGACGGCGACACCGTCGACATCCGCGGCGAGGACGCCCACTTCAAGGTCTACGGCTACCCCGCCGCCGACTTCCCCACCACGCTCGACTTCAAGACCGCCGTCACCGGGGGCGGAGGCCAGCCCGCCGCCAAGGCCGTCTTCAGCCACCCAGCCTCCTCCTTCTCCGAACTCATCACCCGCACGCTCTTCGCCACCGCCCGCGAAAACACCCGCTACGCGATCAACGGCGTGCTCCTCAACCGCGAGGGCAAGCGGATCGAGATGGTCGCGACCGACGGCCGCCGACTCGCCCTCTGCCGGGCCCTGCTCACGCAAAAGGACGGCCCGAGTGTCAAGTGCATCGTGCCCACCAAGGCCCTGACGCAGCTCCAGAAGCTCCTCGGCGGCGCCGAGGGTGACGTGGACGTCGCCATCACCGACAACCAGATCCTCTTCAATATCGCCAGCCCCGGCGACAGCGCCGACGGACGCGCCATCCTCACCAGCAACCTCGTCGAAGGCGCATTCCCCCCCTACGAAGACGTCATCCCCAAGGACCACGACAAGACCGTCCACTTCGACCGCGACGTGCTCCTCTCCGCCGTCCGCCGCGCCGCACTGCTCACCAACGAAGAATCCCGCGGCGTCCGGATGTCCTTCACCGCCAAGGACAAGCGCCTCGACCTCTCCAGCCGCGCCCCCGAGATGGGCGAGGCCAATATCCAGGTCGACCTCACCGACTACAAGGGCGAAGATATCGAGATCGGCTTCAACCCCGGCTTCATCACCGACGCCCTCAAGGTCGTCACCGATCCCGATGTCATCATGGAACTCAAGAAAGACAACAAGCCCGGCCTGATCCGCTCGGGTAACGACTTCCTGTACGTGGTGATGCCCGTCAACCTGCAGTAACGCCGAGCGCTCACGGACGAGCCCCCGCGCCCGCCGGGGCTACCGCGCGCCGCGCTCGCGGGCCGTCGTCTGGTCGAGCCGCAGAAGCCCCATGGTCACGATCGGCATGACCAGCAAGCCGAGCAGCCCCACCAGGTGGAGTGTCGAAAGGCGCGACACGCTCCCGCCGTTAAACACCAGATACACCAGACCCAGCGCCGCGATGACCGAGACCACGGCAATCAGGATCACTCCCCCACGGCGGGTCGCCCGCACGAACGCTTCCATCGCTCACTCCTTCGACGACCACCAGGGCTACCGCCGGCTGGGTGTCGGATCTCTTCTCGGGAAGGCGTGATACTACGCACCCCCACCCCTGTGCAGGTCAACCCCCCGTGCCCCCGCCCCCCATGCTCCGGCCCATCTCCCTCCCCAGTTTCTGTCCCAGTTGCTCTCCCAGTTGCTCTCCCCGTCCCGAGCCCACCCCGGCCCCACCCCGACCCATCCCCGACACCCCCGGCCGGCGCTCAGCCCCCAACCCGCACGCCCTCGGTTTGTGATCCCGCCACGGGAGCGGTATCGTCCCCTCCCTGTGCACCCCGGTCACCGCCATTACCGACTGACGCCTCTCCTGGCCGCTGTCATCGCCGCAGCCGGTCTCGCCCAATCCACCCACGCCCAGCCCACCGGAGCCCCCGACGCCGCACCGCCCACCGCCGCCCAGCCCGCCGGCCCACCCGCCGAGGCGCCCGGAGAGCAGTTCGATGGGCGCCCGATCCGGCGGGTCGAACTGGTCCGACCGATCACCCGCAACGGCTCCACCCGGCTCGCGCCGATGACCCCAAGGGCCGCCGAGTTCGCACGCAATCAGATCCGCAGCCTCTCCGGATCCGCCTACCGCCAGGAAACCGTCTCCGCCGATGTGTCGCGCCTGAGCCGCACCGGTCGGTACGGGTCGATCGAGGCCGGCGTCCGCCAGGAATCGGACGGATCGGTAACGCTCGTCTTCACGCTCGTCGAGCAGCCCATCATCGAGGACGTGCAATCCGTCGGCAACCGCGCCCTGTCAGACCAGGACATCCAGCGGTCCGTCGACCTGCTCGTCGGCACGCCCGTCGACCTGTTCCAGCTCGACCGCGGCGCGCGGCGCATCGAGGACCTCTACCACGCCAAGGGCTACTACAACGCCCAGGTCGACTGGGACCGGCTCGAGCTCGAGGACAACGGCATCGTGCTCTTCCGCATCACCGAGGGGGAAAAGCTGAAGGTGACCGGCATCCGCTTCGAGGGCGTCAAAAACGTCCCGGAGGGCGAGGTGCGGCGGCAGGTCAAGACCAAAACGACCTTCCTCTTCACCAAGGCCCCGCTCGACGACGACAAGCTCGACGAGGACGTCGCCGCGATCTACAACTTCTACCGCGACCACGGCTATCTCGACGTGCGCGTCGACCGACGCATCCAGCCCTCACCCAACAACCGCGAGGCCATCATCACCTTCTTTGTCGAGGAAGGCCCGCTGTTCCACCTCGGCGCCGTGACGCTCCAGACACCCGACAAGTCGCCGAGGTTCGAGGCGGCCCAGATCGCCAGCATCATGCCGATGAAGCGGGGCGACGTCTTCGCGATCAACAAGCTCCGCGAGAGTGTCGACGCCATCAAGACCGCCTTCCACAAAGAGGGCTATAGCGACGTCATCGTCCAGACCCAGGAGCTCCGCGCCGAAGACCGGCCCGTCGTGGACCTGCTCGTGCAGATCTCCCAGGGCTCGTTCCAGCGCACCGGCGAGATCCTGACCACCGGCAACAGCGACACCCAGACCAAGCTCATCCTCGGGCGCCTCGACGACGCCAATGTCAAACCCGGGCGCTACCTCGACCGCACCCAGCTCACCGAGGCCGAAAAGCGCCTCAAAGAGACCCGCCTCTTCGACACCCAGATCGAGCCCCCGCGGATCACCCCACAGGCCACCAACCCCGCCCCCGCCGGCGAGCCGCCCCCCGCCGACGAGAACGCCGGCCAGCCCGACGACGGGTCGGGCCAGCAGCTCGACTCCTCGCCGGCCAAGGCCGACATCAACCCGGCGCAGCCCGATCCCTTCGACCCGGTCTACCGCGACGTAATCGTCGAGGTCAAGGAGACCGACACCGGCGAGTTCAACATCGGCGCCGCCTTCAACACCGACTCCGGCGTCGTCGCCCGCTTCTCCATCGTCCAACGCAACTTCGACATCAACGACACCCCCGACACGCTCAGCGACTTCCTCTCGGGCAAGGCCTTCCGGGGCGGTGGCCAGACGCTCAGCCTCGAGGTCCTCCCAGGAAACCGGATCCAGACCTACTCCCTCTCCCTCTCCGAGCCCTCGCTCTGGGACTCCGACTACAGCGGCTCCGCGTCGGTCTACTACCGAAATCGAGACTACCTCCGGTACAAGGAGGAACGGTTCGGCACCCGCCTCGGCGTCGGACGCCGCTTCGGCACCCGCTGGGTCGGCAACGCCACCATCCGCGCCGAGGCCGTCGGCCTCAACGACATCGAGTCCGACCAGCCCGTCGACGTGTTCAAGGTCGAAGACCAGAACCTCGTCACCGGCCTCGGCTTCAGCCTCGTCCGCGACACGCTCAACGACCACTTCCGACCCACCCGCGGAGCCCGAACCGAACTCGGCATCGAGCAGGTCGGCGCCCTCGGCGGCGACTTCTCGTTCACCAAGCTCTCCGCCCAGCACGAGTTCTTCGTCCCCGTCTACGAGGATTTCCTCGGGCGGACCACCGTCCTCTCCACCAAGATCTCCGCCGACTACATCCCACAGAGCAAGGACGATGTCCCCGTCTACGAGAGGTACTACCTGGGCGGCCAGTCCTTCCGCGGCTTCGACTACCGCGCCATCAGCCCCGTCGGGATCCGCAACGACAACGGCCTCCTCGGCGACGACCCGGTCGGCGGCACCTGGTCCTTCTTCCTCGGAAGCCAGATCGTGCACCCGATCTTCGAAGAGGTCATCAGCGGCGTGGTGTTCATCGACTCGGGCACCGTCACCAACACCATCGGGTTCACCGACTACCGCGTCTCCGCCGGCCTCGGAATCCGGCTCTACGTCCCCCAGATCAGCCCGGCCCCCATCGGCTTCGACTTCGGCTTCCCCCTCGTCGAGGAACCAACCGACAAGAACCGCGTCTTCACCTTCTTCATCGACCTGCCCTTCTAGAGCCCGGGGCCCGGCGGGCTCTATCATCACCCGAAACCGCCAGCCTCACGGAGGTCCAGACATGACCCGTCAGACGCTCAAGCTCGCTCTCATCTCCGCGTCCATCGCTGTCGTCGCCCTCGCGGGCTGGCGGGCCGGCGCGGGCTCCGTCGATGCAACCTCCCTCGCCCAACCGACCACCGTCGCCATCGTCGATGTCGAACGGGCCCTCAACAAACTCACCGAACTCACCGACATGAACAAAAAGCTCGAGGACCGCGTCAAGGTCCGCCAGGCCGACCTCGACCAGCTTCGAAAGCAGCTCGAAGACCTCCAGGAAAAACTCGACTCGGCGCCCGAGAACGACCTCGAGGGGCGCCGGACCCTCCGAGCCCAGATCTACGAACTCCGCGAAACCGCCACCGCCCGCACCAAGGCCTACCAGTCCCTCATCAACATCGAAAAAGGCGAGATCATCCGCCCCCTCTACCTCAAGCTCACCGACGCCATCAAGGAGACCGCCCAGAAGCAGGGATACGACCTCGTCCTCTTCGACGACCGCTCCCTCCAGGTCCCGGCCGACACCGAGTCCATCGTCAACCAGGCCATCCAGGCCAAACGCCTCCTCTTCGCCAACGACGCACTCGACATCACCGACCAGGTCGTCACGCTCATGAACAACAAGTACGGCGTCGCGGGGAAATAACCCCAGATGATCGGCGGCATGACCACCCAAGGCCTCGCCCAGATGCTGGGCGCGCAGATCGTCGGACGAGGTGACCTCGCCCTCAGCGACCTCGCGCCCATCGACACCGCCAAGGCCGGATCCCTCACCTTCATCCGTTCCGACGAGTACGCCCGCCGGTGGGCAGACAGCCACGCCTCCGCCGCCCTCGTCAGCCGCGGCATCGAGGTCCCGGGCCACGATCCCCAATCGCGTGCCCTGCTCTTCGTCGACAGCGCCGACCAGGCCCTGGTCGTCCTGCTCGCCCAGATCTCCGCGATCGCGGCCCCACCGCCCCCCATCGGCGTCCACCCCGCCGCAGTGGTCCACCCCTCCGCCTCCATCGACCCCTCCGCCTCCATCGGCCCCCTCTGCAACATCGAAGCGGATGTCACCATCGGGCCCGCCGTCGTGCTCCACGCACGAGTCTCCGTCGGCAAGGGCTCGCGGATCGGCGAAGCCACCACCCTCCACCCCGGCGCCGTCCTCTACCCCGCCACCATCGTCGGACGACGCTGCATCATCCACGCCAACGCCGTGATCGGCGCCGACGGCTTCGGCTTCCTCCCGCACCCCTCCGGCTCCGGCCACGTCAAGATCCCCCACCTCGGCAATGTTGTCATCGGCGATGATGTCGAAATCGGGTCCTGCACCTGCATCGACCGCGCCAAAATGGGCTCCACCACCATCAGCGACGGCGCCAAGCTCGACAACCTTGTCCAGATCGGGCACAACTGCACCATCGGCCGCCACGTCATCCTCTGCGGCCAGGTCGGCATCGCCGGCTCCTGCAACATCCACGAAGGCGTCATCTTCGGTGGCCAAGCCGGCATGCACGACGGCATCACCGTCGGGGCCAACGCCCGCGTCGGGGGCCAGGGCGGCGTGACCAAGGACCTCGAGCCCGGCGCCGTGGTCTGGGGCACTCCGGCCCGACCGCTCCCCGAATACATGCGATCCATCGCCCTCCTCGCCATGCTCTCGGGCAGGCTCAAGGATCTCAAGAGCCGCGTCGCCTCGCTCGAGAAGGCCAGGAACAACGAACACCCATGAGACCGGCGCGGCGCCACGATCTCCTCCCCCCTGGTCGTCCAAGGCGTGGGCCTGTTCACCGGAGCGCCCAGCCCGCTGCACCATCCGACCCGCAAACCCCGGCGAGGGGCTCGCCTTCCTCCGCACCGACCTTCCCGACGCCCCCCGCACCCCCGCCAATGTCCGGGCTCTCTGCGCGCGCCCGGTCCACCCCGCTTTCTCCCAGATCCCCCCACGCCACACCGCCCTCGCCGCGCCGCAACGACCCGACGCAATCGTCTACACCACCGAACACGTGCTCGCCGCCCTCGCCGGCCTCGGCATCACCGACGCCACCATCGAGCTCGATGGTCCCGAACTGCCGATCGCCGATGGGTCCGCCGTCGCCTTCGCCGAATCCATCGTCGCCAAACAGCTCCCCGGCGAGGCGTCCCCCCTGCACCTCCGCGAACCCGTGCGGATCCTCAGCCCTGATGGACGCGCCGCGATCACCGCCGAGCCCATCCCCGAAGGTGAGCCGGCCTGCTACCGGTACCAACTCGACTACGGCCCCAACGCCCCGCTCCGACCCCAGACCGCCGAATGGCGGGGAGACCCCGCCGAGTTTCTCCGCGAGATCGCCCCCGCTCGGACCTTCTCCCTCGCCGCCGAGGCCGCCCAGATGCAGGCCCTCGGCCTCTTCCGCTCCTTCACCGCCAAAGACCTGCTCGTCATCGACGACTCCGGCGCCCCCATCGACAACGCCTGGCGCTTCGAAAACGAACCCGCCCGCCACAAGCTGCTCGACCTGATCGGCGACCTCGCCCTGGTGGGCCGTCCGATCCGGGCCCGAATCACCGCCCTCCGGGCCGGCCACGCGATGAACCACGCCATGGCCCAGGCCCTGGCCGCAATCCCGGACTGACGCCGCCGGCAAACCCCCAATCCCGCGGCAATCTGCACCCGACCACCGCCCCAGCGCTGCGGTCTTGGTGACCTCTCACGTTTCCGGCTTCCCCTCCGGGCCCATCGCTGCCACAATGGTGGTGGGCTCCCCCTGCCCGACTCCGGCCTCCGAGCGCCCGGTCAGCTCGTTCGCCACTTCTGAGTCGGCCGGGATGAAAGGGGAGTTCCATGTCTGAGAGGGGAGTCTTCCAATGGTTTCTTGGGGTTGGAGCCTTGCTGGCACTCTGTTGGGCCGCTGGCGGCTGCGCCGACACCGAATCGGTCGCTGTATTTCGAACTCAAGTATCCGAATTACACGACCTGCTCCAAGCGGATGCCCAGCGCCAGGAGAGCGTGGCAGCCAGCCTGCCCACGGAAGATCCGCAGCGCCCGCAGGCCGACGCCCTGGCCGCCGCAGCCAGGGCCCGGGAGCAGGTGATCGCCGCCGGGATCGCCCGGATCGACGAGGTGCTCGCCGAGGCCGCGAATCCGACCGACCCACTTTCCGAAACAGTCGGTGCAGCCGCTCCGCTGCTGCCGATATCCCTGCGCGGACCCCTCGTGCTCGGGACCGCGGCACTGGTCACGGCCTTGCGAGCCTGGCGCCTGAAGGCGGGGCTCTCGTCGGTAGCTCGCGGCCTGTCGGCCGCGATGCGGGAGGATGAGGAGTTCCGCGCATGCTTCATGCGACACGCCAACACCTTCCGCTCCACCCAGACCCCCACCGCCAAGCGCGTGGTGGACGAGGCGACCAGCCCCAAACCACTCCTCGCACTGCCGATCTGAACATGCCTCCATCGAACACCAAACCCACTCCAGGGCCGACCCCCACCCGGGGCCGCCCCTCCTTTGTGCCTCACTCCCCCCACTCCGTCTCTCCGTCTCTCCGTCTCTCCGTCTCTTCCCCCGCCTTCACCCTCATCGAACTCCTCGTCGTCATCTCCATCATCGCGCTGCTCATCGGCATCCTGCTCCCGGCGCTCGGCAAGGCCCGGGCCGAGGGCTGGAAGGTGCGATGCCTGACCAATCTCAAGGGCCTCGGCACCTCGATGGCTATGTACTTCAACGACTCCAACGGCACGTTCCCCTTTGTCGAGCCCATCGCCGGCGTCGACGAGAACGACAACTCGACCGACCTCTTCGAGGTCCTCGACGCCTACATCGACGCACCGCGCCCGAGGCGCGAAGACCCCAACGATCTCGTCAGCCACAACTGGATCGTCCAGGACCCCTACCGCTGCCCCGCCGACCGGGGAGGGACCGACCCGGAAAACCCCGACCCTTCCTACGCAACCTACGGCATCAGCTACGACTTCCCGCCCGCGAGCGTCTATGTCGCGCTCGAAACCTTCGGCGCCATCGACAACCCCGACGTGCACCCCGAGGAGCGAGACAAGGCCAGGAAGGCTGTCTCCCGAGCCTACGAAGAGTACTCGGGGAGGGGCAACAAGCTCGCCGTGCTGATCGATCTCCAGGGATGGCACAACTCCGGCTCGTCGAGCGGCAAGAATGCGCTCTATTGGGACGGCTCGGCCGACATCTACCCCGGCGACCCGCCGGAAGAAGTCGTCCAGGGTGTTCTCGAACTCATCTTCAAGCTCTGCAACTTCGGCGGGTAGCCACCCGCCGGGAGATCCGATCATGCCAGATGCACCGCAACGCATGGGATCCCTGCTCGACGAGGAAAGCTCGTCGGCGATCGGTGTCGTGAGGCCGAGAGCATCACTCCACACCCGATCTCGCCGGCTGCAGTCCGCCCTCATCGCCCACATCGAGGCCCTCTGGTCCCGCCCGCTCGCACGCCGGCTCTTCATGGGCGGCAGCTCGGTCGCCGCCATCGCCCTCGGCCTGGCGATCTATCTCGCCCTCCGACCCGTGCCCAAGCCCGACTACGAGTCCGCCGATATCTCCCGACTCTTCGACTACACCCTGCTCACCGACGAATTCAACGCCCTGCCCGTCGAGGAACGCATCAAGCTCGTCAGCCAGCTCTACGCCCGAGTCAAGGACATGAACGCCAGCGAGTCGGCCATGATGGCCGCCTTCTTCGCCGGCATCGCGGGCGAGGCGCGCACGCAGCTCGAGAAGAACGCCGGCAAGCTCTTCATCGACGCCACCGACCTCGTCGCCAAGGACTACGCCGCCGTGCCCCCCGAGGACCGCGCCGGCTACCTCGACGACGCCTACGTCCGCCTCGTCCGACTCACCGCCCCCTTCGACGGCTCGATCGACGACAAGACCGACGAGGAAATCCTCAAGCGGGGCCAGCGCGAACCTCCCGCAACCAGGAGGCCATGGAGAGCGGCGAAGTGACCGCCAAGCAAGCCTCCAGGATGCTCACCTTCATGAACCGTCAGGTCGAGAAGAGCGCCTCACCCAGCCAGCAGCAACGCCTCACCCTCTTCATGCGCGATATGTCCCGCCACCTCCGCGGCGAGAAGATCGGCGGGTAACCCCGCCCCGCGCCCTCAGCCCATCACCTTCAGCCCGATCAGCATGATCACCATCAGCGTCGAGTTGTGGAGACAGTGCGCCGTCATCGACCCAATCAGTGAACCTCGCCACTCGCGAATCATGGCAAACCCGAACCCCAGCGCGATCAGGGGCGCGGTCATGAGCGGGCCGTAGCTGTGCATATACGCGAACAGAAACGCCGTGCACACCGCCGCGACGAACGCCCCCGTCCGACCCCGCATGTGCCGGAAGACCGACCCGCGGAAGATCGTCTCCTCGACGATCGGAGCCCACATCGTCGCCAGCGTCAGGAAGAGGATCAGCCCGAACGGGCCGCTCTGCTTGAACAGATCCACGATCGGGTTCGACGGCGGACGGGCCGCGTCGCCGAACACCCTCGAAGCCAGGATGTTGAGAACGATCGTGACGAGTATCCCTACGAAGAAGAGCGGGAGACACGCGAAGTAACCAGCCACCCCCGCGAACACCTCCCGGAGGACGCCCCGCGGCGCCCGCCAGCCCACTGCGTCGCGCCATCCCCCGAACGTGACCCCCCGGAGCAGGGGCCAGAAGATCGTGGCCAGCATGCACCACTGCGCGATCAACACCGCCGGCTCGAGCCACGGCGCACCCGGCGCGCGCGCCGCGACCAGACCGGCCGAGACGTGCAACACCCCGAACGCCAGCAGGAAGATCGCGAACGTCTCGAGATAGACGCTCCCGCCCGGCGCCGGTGGCTCGAAACGCCGCTTCAGCCGGCCCGAATAGAACATCACCACCGCGATACATCCCATCGTCAGACCACCCACAACGGCGACCAGGCCCACCGCGCCGACCAGGAAGATCAACGCGATCGCCCAGCCCGAGTCCTTGAAGAGGGTCTGACGAGCGGGGGATTCCTCAGGCTGGTCATGCGTCAGTGCCAACTCCCCCAGCCAGCCGTAGCGTTCCTTCAGGCGAGATTTTTCAGGTCCCGTGAGCGCCCCAACGCCGTCGGAATAGAGCGTCTCCATCACCCCGGCGTCTTTCACCACCTCCTCGTCGCTCTTCCAGCCCTTGCCGACCTTGACCATCGACCAATCGCTCTGCGTCGGGCCGCTCTGAGATCCGTCAGGAGGGACGCTCGCGCGGATCGATTCCAGCCGCTGCAGCGCCGCGGCATCCGACTCGCTCTCCCCCAGCACCAGCACCGCCTGCAGCCGGTCGGCCGGGTGCGCCCCCGGCTGATCGAACTGCTGCGCCGCCATCGCGCCGATCTGGCTGTTCCCAGACGCACGCACGCCCAGAGCATGCTCGGCGAGCAGCATGAACTTCGCGACCTCGCCCCCCTCCGGCTTGCGTCCCACCTCCCCCGGGCCCGAATGCTGGTAGGGCGCCATGTTCTGCATCACCGAGAGCGTGCCGTACAGAACCACCACCGCCAGCAGGGCGACCAGACGACTGGTGCGACTCCCCGGATCGGCCCGGCGGCCACCCGCCTGGTCCTGAACGGGCTCGAGGTCGGGCGTCGCCGGAATCTGGGGAAACATGGAGGGGTCTGTCATCCCCCCATCATCGGCTCGCCGGGCCCCCCCAGCCACACGCCAGCCCAGAACTCGAGCCCCCCCGCCCCGCTTGACCGGCCCACCTCCCCGCCTATCCTCTTCGACTGTCGGATCGGGCTGGGAGGCCCCTCCGGCGATGCAGACGGAATCCTGCCGGCCCCCAAAGCCGGCCCGCCCCGCCCGGTAGGCGGCGAGCAGACACCCGACGTGGCCCGTTGGACGCGGCCCCACGTTGACGAGCTTGGGCCCTTGCGCCCTCGGAGGTTCGAGATGCTTCGGCGCCAGACCTACTTTGCCAAGGCCGGTGAGGTCCAGAAGAAGTGGCACGTGATCGACGCCGAGGGCGTCTCGCTCGGCCGCCTCGCCTCCGATGTGGCCATCGTGCTCATGGGCAAGCACCGCCCCGAGTACACCCCCCACATCGACACCGGCGATTTCGTGATCATCACCAACGCCAACAAGGTCGGCATGACCGGCAAGAAGGCCGAGCAGAAGCTCAAGCTCCGCTACACCGGATACCCCGGTGGCCTCAAGGCCGAGACCTACGGCAACCTGCGCGACCGCAAGCCCGAGAAGCTCATCGAAGACGCCGTCCGGCGCATGCTGCCCAAGAACCGCATCGGCCGCCAGATGCTCAAGAAGCTGAAGGTCTACCCCGGTGCCGACCACCCCCACCAGGCCCAGCAGCCCGAGGCGATGACCGTCTGACCACGAAACCCCGGGCCGGCCGCCACGCCGAGCGCCCGCAGCGAGGACGAATATGACAACTCTTGCCAGCGAGTTGAACCCGACGAAGTCCCAGGAGCCCCAGACCCGCCCCCTCCGCGAGGCCGTCCCCCCGGACGCCCAGGGCTGGTGGTGGGGCACGGGCCGGCGGAAGACCGCCGTCGCCCGCTGCCGCCTCCGCGTGGCCAAGGAGGGCGAGGGCACCGTCCTCGTCCAGACCGCCAACAAGAAGAACAAGCCCATCGACGTCTACTTCTCCGAAGAGCGCGACCGCGTCGATGTCTACGCCCCCCTCAAGCTCGCCGGCATCGAGGGCAACGTCGATGTCGTGCTCCGCATCTCCGGCGGCGGCTTCATGGGACAGGCCCAGGCCGCCCGCCTCGCGATCTCCCGAGCCCTCCTCGGCTACGACCCCACCGTCGAGGCCGCCCTCCGCGATGCCGGGTTCCTCACCCGCGACGCCCGCGAGGTCGAGCGAAAGAAGTACGGCCAGCCCGGCGCCCGCCGCCGCTTCCAGTTCTCCAAGCGCTAATCCCCACGCCCACCCCACCGCACCGATTCCCGCGAGGCCCGGCAACTGCCGGGCCTCTTTCTTTGGTGCCTCGCGGGTTGATCGGCAAGCCCCGGGCCGCCACGATGGTCGCAGATGTCCGCCTCCGCACGCCACCGAAACCCCCGACGCCGGGCCCGACGCTGGATCGTCGGCCTCGGCGTGCTCGTCGTCACCGGGGCCTGCACGCTCCTGCTCGTCGGGATCGCGCTCTCCGCCGCCGCCCCGGACTGGTGGCGCCAGCCCGACCCGACCAACCCGCGGACAATCCAGAAGGCCGAAGATGTTGAGACCGGCGTGGTCAACGTCATCTACGAGGTCCGGGACGATCCGCAGGCGCCCTGGTCGGTGACGCTCCGGGCGCCGGACGCCAACGCATGGCTGAACACCCGCCTGGAGCAATGGCTCGCGAACGCCGACGCAGAGTTCGATTGGCCCAGCGAACTCGAGAGTCTGCAGGTCGAGTTCGATGATGGGCTGATCCAGGTCGGCGTCGAGGTGCGGGACGGCGACAAGTCCCGGATCCTCTCCGCCACACTCCGCCCCTCACTCCACGAGGACGGCTCGCTGTGGGTTTTGGCAGAGACCATCCGCGTCGGACGCCTGCCGATCCCCGCGGGATGGCTGGCCGACCGAGCCGGGGCGATCGCTACCGAGCTGGCGCCCCGACGCTTCGTCGAGACGCCCGAGGTCGACCGCCTGCTGCGGGCCCTGATCGGCGATCGCCCTCTCGAGGCCGAGCCGATCGTCGAACTCGGCGACGGCCGGCGCGTGCGTCTGCTGGGGATCGAGACGAGCCACGGCAAGCTCCGCGTGACCTGCCGGACAGAACTCAAGTAGCGGGAATGGGCCGGCCGAGGCCGATCGCGGCCTCGAACTGGGTGGCCAGGGCCAGCAGCTCGGGCTCGCACCACGCCCGGGCGACGAGCTGGAGCCCGATCGGCAGGCGGCGCCCATCGCGCTCGACGAACCCGGCGGGCAGCGCGATGGCGGGCAGACCGGCCAGGTTGATACCCACCGTGTAGACGTCTTCGAGGTAGAGGGCGAGCGGGTCGGCGAGCTTCTCACCGAGCCGGAAAGCCGGACCGGTGGTGACGGGCATGAGCACGGCGTCACAGCCGGCGGCGAAGGCGCTGTCGTAGTCGCGCCGGATGAGCGAGCGGACCTTGAGGGCGGTGAGGTAGTACGCGTCGTAATAGCCGCTCGAGAGCGCGTGAGCCCCGAGCATGATGCGCCGCTGCACCTCGTGCCCGAAGCCCTCGGCCCGGGAGCGGTTGTAGAGCTCCTCGAGCCCCTCGCCCGGATGAAGAGCCGCGCGACGTCCGTAGCGGACACCGTCGAAGCGGGCGAGGTTGGAGCTGGCCTCGGCGGTGGCGATCAGGTAGTAGGCCGCGACGGCATGCCCGGCGTGGGGCAGCTCGATCTCGCGGATCTCCATGCCCTGCGCCGCGATGGCGTCGATCGCTCCCTGGAAGCACGCCTGGGCGTCGGGGTCGTTGGCCCCGCTGTGCGCCTGACGCGGGACGCCGATGACGCGCCCGCGCGGCCGGCCAACGCGGCGGGCTCCACCGGGCGCGTGGAGCTGGTCGCGTCAAGCGGATCGTGGCCCGCGATCGCCTCGAGCGCCAACGCGCAGTCCTCAACGCTTCGGGCCATCGGGCCGATCTGGTCGAGGCTCGACGCGTAGGCGACCAGCCCGGAGCGGCTCACCCGCCCATAGGTGGGTTTGAGGCCGACGATCCCGCAGAGGGCCGCCGGCTGGCGGATGGAGCCGCCGGTGTCGGAGCCCAGGGCCAGCGGGACCATGCCCGAGGCGACGGCGGCTGCGCTGCCTCCAGAACTGCCTCCGGGCACGCGGGTGTGGTCCCAGGGGTTCCGGGTGGCGCCGAAGGCGGAGTGCTCGCAGGACGAGCCCATGGCAAACTCGTCGAGATTCGTCTTGCCGACGACGACGGCCCCCGCGGCCTCGAGCCGCTGCACGGCCGTCGCGGTGTAGGGGGACTTGTAGTGTTCGAGGAAGCGGCTGCCGCACGTGGTGCGCCCGCGGTCGAGGCACATGTTGTCCTTGATAGCGACGGGCACTCCGGCGAGCGGGCCGAGCTGCTCGCCGCGGGCGCGAGCGGCGTCGATCTCGTCGGCTCGGGCGAGGGCCTGGCCCTCGAAGACCTCGAGAAAGGCGTGAAGAGATCCGTCGAGCGCGGCAATCCGATCCAGGCCGGCGCGGACGCACTCCCTCGCGCCGCGTTCGCCGGAGCGCACGGCAAGGGCCGTCTCGTGAGCGGTGGTCGGGGTGTCCATGGGTTCGGCTCAGCCGCCGGACTTGTCGCCGGCCTGTGCTCGGCTCAGCTTGGCCCGAACATCGGCGACGTAGCCGCCGGTCGAAGTCCCGTCGTCGAGGTCAACCCGCCAGTCCCACAGTGTGGAGACGGGGACGGTGAGGGCGGCGCCGTTCTGGAGCGAGACCTGCGAGGGGTGGCCGATGATGACGCCGGTGATCTCGGTATCGCTGGCCTTCATGACTTCGAGGCCGATGACCTCGGACTTGTTGCCCTCGGAGTACTGGACCTCGACGGTGTAGAAGCAGCCCTGCCGGCGGGCTTTGAACGCCTTGAGGAAGTCGGTGTAGGTGTCCTTGGCCTTCTGGCTGGCCGCCAGGATTTGGGGATCATCGTTGGACACCTTTTTCCAGCCGCTGCTCTTGCCGCAGGCGCCGAGGCCGGCCGCGAATACGAGAGTGAGGAGCGCGACGGTGAGAAGGATGTTGTGCTTGTTCATCGTGGGACTCCGTAGCCGGGGCTGGTCGTGCGCGGCAATTTCGAATCTGTGGTCAGGCGCCCCCGCCCTCGCCCAACACCTTTGGCACCCGGAAGAACGGCGGGAGCGCCTCGGGCGCGAGCGCCATGGCAATCTGGTTGTCGAGCGTGGGCCCGGGCTCATCGGGGTCGAGGCGGTTGGCCTCGTCGCCGACGTGCGTGAGGGGCTCGACGCCCGAGAGGTCGAGTTCGCGGAGGCGCTCGACGTAGCCGAGCACGGCCGCAAGCTCGACGCGGTAGCGGGCGAGGTCGGCCTCGTCGATCGCGAGGCGGCTGAGCCTGGCGACCTTGCGGACATCGGCGTCGGTGAGCTGGTCGGGGCGGTCGGGCACGGGGGAAGTCTAGTGGTTCGGCGCGGGCGTGTCCCGGTTGTAAGCCAACCGGAGCGATGGAATCCTCGTATCTTCCCCTGGTATGGAGCGGCGTCGCGACAAGCGTGGGTGGGTGCGGAGGTGGCTGGCGAACCCGGTGGCGTCGCTCGTGTTGGTTGTGATGCTGGTTGGGGACAGCCTGACACTGCCGGGCCGCTGGAACGCAACGGCTGCGGGCGCTCAGGTCGTCCGGACTCTGGATGCGATCTCCGACCGGGCGCGCGCCACGGACTACAACCTCCGAGGCCGCCCAGAGGTGTATGTCGTGCGAAGCGACCAGGGTCTGCGGGTCATCGACCCCGCCGTGGAGAGTTGGAATGAGCTCTCAGCGATCCTCCAGGACGGCGGCCCACCAGTCGTCCAATGCCTCCTCGCGGATTCGGTCGATCGTCGGGGCTTCTGGGCATGGACGAGAGAGGACCACTTCCGGGGTGTTATCCTGGCGCCGCTGGGAGGGACTTGGACCGAACTGCAGCTCCGAGAAGCTCGCCGCGCGACCCTCGACGAGTCCAACCTGTCTCCTGCATCCTGGGATTCCATCCGTCGGTGGTCCGACGTCTCCGCAGCCGACAAGCACACGACGCGGGTGCTCTGGGGTGGTTTCGCGCACGATCTCTTCGCACTCGCCGTCTTGGCTGCGCTCTTGTACTCCTTTGCCGGGTGGAAGGCGTGGTTCACGGCAAGGCCCTGGTCCCGAACCGCACGACGGCGGCGGCGCGGTCTGTGCATGGCCTGCGGCTACGACCTCCGCGGCATCGAGTCTGGCGTTTGCCCCGAATGCGGGAGGCCATCAGAGCCGCGGGCGTAAGCACGCGGGAGGGGGCGCCAGGCGGCAGACGTCCCGGGATTCGCGTCGCGCCGCACATCGGCCGGGGTGCGCGGCATTCCACCGGCGGGACTTCGCACGCCCCCTTCCGCGTGCTTACGCACGCGGCTCGGACGGAGCCGCGAGGGTGACCTCGCGGGGGGGTGTCGGCGAGTCGACGGGGTGATGAACTACGTACGCCCCTTCCGCGTGCTTACGCACGCGGCTCTGGGGGTTCTCGATTGAATCGGCGGGGGTTGTCTTGCTGGTTGATCACGTAGTCCATCGCTTCGGCGAGGCTGTCGGGGTTCCAGATGTATCGGGTGCTGCCGTGACGCGTCCAGATGGGCTGGGCGCCGGAAACGTGGCCGCGCTCGCGGAGGCGGCGGGTCGACCACGACTTGAGTTGGGCCATAACCTGCTCGGGCTCGTAGCCTGCGGCCGCGACGACCACGTGGATGTGGTTGGTTCGCACATTCTCGGCCAGGAGCTTCCAGTCGCGTTGGGCGCACACCTCGACCAGCACGGCGCGGATGATTTCGCGGGCCTCGGGCGAGAGCGTGATTGCTTTCCGGCCGAGTTGGCCGAATTCACCGGCCGCACGCCATTGATCGGCGTGAAGGCGTGCGCGCTCCCAGCCGTTGTGCTGGCGATCGACCGAGCCCCGCTCGTCGCCGTGTAGCCACGAGCCACGGGTTGTCCATGTGAGGAAGTAGGCGAGTGGCTGTCCCATGAGGCGAGCATAACGGAGCCGCGTGCGTGAGCACGCGGGCGGGGTGGTGGGCGGCGCAGGACGTCCCAGACAAGCCACGCCACGAACCGGAGCGGCGGGGGGAACCTCGCGGGGGGGTGTCGGCGAGTCGACGGGGTGATGAACTACGTACGGCCCTTCCGCGTGCTTACGCACGCGGCTCGGACGGAGCCGCGAGGGTGACTTCGCGGGGGGGGTCGGCGAGTCGACGGGGTGATGAACTGCGTACGCCCCTTCCGCGTGCTTACGCACGCGGCTCTGATCGTCAGAAGACGAGGGCGAGGACGAAGACGATGAGGACGACGGCGATGGTGATGACGACCCACTTGGGCGTGCGCGACTCTTCGTGCATGACGGGGCAGCCGCAGCGGGGGCAGAGCTCGGACTGGTCGTAGAACCGGTGGCCGCACTCGGCGCAGGTGCGGAACTCGTCGCCGAAGCGGTCGAGGTCGGCGGCCGAGGGGCCCTCGGGGTGGAGGCCCTCGTCGATGTCGGGCTCGCGGGTGGTTCGGGGCATCGCGTGGAGGGTAGGGGTCGGGCGTTGAGGAAGTCCTGGCGGATCCAGCCGGGCTCAAGCCTGGCCCGGGGCGGGCTCCTTGGGGTCGGCGCGCATGAAGAGGGCCTCGCCCTTGTCGATCTTCTGGCCGGGCTTGAGGGACCACTTGCCGCCCCACTCGGCGAGCTCGGCGAGGGGGGCCTTGAAGCCGGAGTTGGGGTCGGCGGGGTCGTTGAGGGGTGAGCAATTCCAGTTGCGCCAGAGTTCGGCCATCTTGTTCGGGAGCGCGGGGAAGAGGAGGAGGGAGGCGATGCGGACGGCCTCGGCACTGTGGTAGAGGACGGTGCTGAGGAATTGCTGGTTGGTGATGAAGCCGTTGAGCGGTCCGTACCCCGCGCTCGGCTCCTCTTTCGCGACCGAGAAGGGCCGGTGCGCGGCGATGAACTGGTCGATCGCGTTCACGTAGCTTGCGCCGAGGTGGAGCGCCTGGTCGATGCCGCAAGCCTCGATCTGGGTGGCGATGCCCGGCGCACAGTCCTTGACCAAACCGGGGAAGAGGAACAGCGCGTCCCACTGCTTCTGGTCGATCTGCGCGGCACGCTCCGCGGGCTCCGGCACCACGCCGTCGAAGTACTTCGCAATCATGTTCCCCACGCGGCTGGCGCAGTTGCCGATGCCGTTGGCGAGGTCGGCGTTGTAGACCTCGATGAACTTGGCGTGGGCGAAGTCGGCGTCGTTGGCGCCGAGGGGGCCCTGGGTCGCGAGGTACCAGCGGACGGCGTCGACGCTGAACTTGTCGGCGTAGGCGCGGAGCTGGTCGATCTCGATGAAGTTGCCGAGGCTCTTGCTCATCTTGCGGCCTTCGGCGACGAAGTACGCATGGGCGTAGACGACGGCGGGCAGCTCCTCGCCGAGGGCCATCAGCATCGCGGGCCAGACGACCGCGTGGAACCACAGGATGTCCTTGGCCATCACGTGCACGGCGGGGGGCCAGTACTTGCGGCGCGGGCCGCCCTCGGCCTGGGCCGTCGAGGGCTCGCGCTCGTTGTCCACGGCGCTGAGGTAGTTGCACAGCGCCTCGATCCACACGTAGACGCGGTGGTTGGGGTCGCCGGGCATGAGGATGCCCCAGTCGGCGTCTCCCTCCTTGACGGCGCGGCTGACGGGGACGTCGTTCAAGCCCTGCTTGAGGCGCCCGAGCACCTCGTTGCGGCGGGCGTCGGGGAGGATGCGGTAGCCGCCGGGCTCGCCCTTGGCTCCTTTCTCGATCGCCTGGAGCAGCGCGCTCTCGTACTTGCTGAGGCGGAAGAAGTAGTTCTTCTCGGTGCGCTTCTCGAGGGGCTTGCCGGTGACGGGGCTCTTGTAGTCGTGCTCCTTGGCGACGGTCTCGGTGAGGTACTCCTCCTGGGAGGCGTCGAACCAGCCGACGTAGTCGCCGAGGTAGATGTCGCCGGAGTCCATCAGCTTCTTGATGTAGGCGCTGGCCCGGGCGATGTGGCGGGGCTGGCTGGTGCGCATGAAATCGTCGGCCTGGATGCCCATGAGGTCGAAGGCCTTGACGAACTCCGCGGCGTTCTTGTCGGCCCACTGGAGGGGGGTGAGGCCGCGGTCTTGGGCGGTCTTGACGACCTTCTCGGCGTGCTCGTCGGTGCCGGTCAGGAGGAAGGTGTCTCGCCCCATGAGGCGGGCGAACCTGGCCGCGACGTCGGCGACGGTGGTGGTGTAGCAGTGGCCGATGTGGGGCCGGTCGTTGACGTAGTAGATGGGGGTCGTGATGTAGTAGGGCTGGGACATGGGGAGAGTGTAGGGGAGGGGGGTGGGAGGAGGGTGAGAGGGTGAGAGGGTGAGAGGGTGAGAGGGTGCGGGAGTGTGTGGTTGAGGGTGGCGGTTTGGTGGGGGGGCGAATTCGATGTACAACGGGGCGATGGAGATCAGCCGCAGAGCGTTGTTGGCGTCGGGGTCGTTGGCGGTGTTGCCGGGGTTGGCGGGGGGGAGGGGTGTGGCCGGGAGTCTTGCCGGGTTGTCGGCGCTGGGCGGGGATGGCTCGGGGGCGGCGCTGCGGTTCGGGGCGATCACCGACATCCACTATGCGGATATCGATGCGCGCGGGACGCGGTTTTACCGCGACTCGCTGGCGAAGGTCCGGGCGGCGATCGAGGGGATGAACCGGGCCCACGACGAGCGGGCGCTCGCGTTTGCGGTGCACCTGGGCGACCTGATCGACACGAATGCCGAGACGCTCGACGACGCGGCCGTCGAGCAGGAACTCGGGCACCTGCGGACGATGGAGGCCGAGCTGGACCGGCTCGCGATGGAGCGGCACTACGTGTTCGGCAACCACTGCCTGTACACGCTGACGCGGGAGGAGTTCGCCGCACACTCGCGGGCCCAGCGGTCGCACTACTCGTTTGACCGGCGTTTCACGGAGGGCTCGGGGTCGTTGCATGTGGTGGTGCTCGACGCGTGCTACACGAGCGATGGAACGGGGTACGGGCGGCGGAACTTCGACTGGACCGACACGAACCTGCCGGAGCACGAGCTGCGCTGGCTCGAGGCCGACCTCGCGGCGGCGCGGGATCCGGTGATCGTGCTGACGCACCAGCGGTTGGACGGCGAGGGGCAGACCACGATCCGCAACGCGCCGGCGGCGCGGGCGATCCTGGAGAAGTCGGGCAGGGTGCTCGCGGTGCTGCAGGGGCACTCGCACGAGAACAGCCTGGCGACGATCGGGGGGATTCCGTATGTCGTGCTGCGCGCGACGGTGGAGGGGGCGGGGCTGGAGCATGAGGCGCATGCGCTGGTGGAGGTGTTGCCCGATCTCTCGATCGCGGTGCGGGGGTTCGGGATGCAGAGCGCGCGGGAGCTGACCCGGGGCGCGGGCTGACCACGTGGTGTGCTTGGGAGCGTGTCGGGGGCGATGAGCGCGGGGTGGGGTCAGCGCGCGAGAGGGGGTGGACGCGGTGACGAGCCGGCGGCGCTCGCGAGGCGTTGGGCGCCGGAGCGGCGGCGCGAGGCGAAGAGGGGATCGCGCGGGCGTGACGCGCGGGGGCTTGGTTGGGGCGCCTTTGCAGGGCTGGGGGGGCGCGGGTCGTCGGGCACCCGGGGCAATGCGCCCGGCTCGGGCCGGGGCACGCCGTTGGCGTGCGGGGGCGCGGGGGGCTCGTTGGTGCGCGTCGCGTGGGGAGAGGGATCGCGCGTTGTCGGAGGAGTGGAGGATCGCGCGAGGGGGGTGCGCACGGGATGGGCTTGGGGTTCGGGAGGGGGCTGCTCGCTGGCGCTTCGGGCTCTGTGACCCTCGCTGGCGCTTCGGGCTCTGTGACCCTCGCCGGCGCTTCGGGCTGCGGTGGGGCGAGTGGCGGTGCGGGGAGTGGGCGGGAAGAGCAGGCGGATGACGGCAGTGGCGGCGCGGCGCTTTTCGACGAGGCTGTCGGTGGTGCGGGCGATCTCGAGGAGGAGGTCGGCGGTCTGGCGGACGCGGTGGTCGCGCTCGATCTCGGACCTGAGAGCGCGGAGGGCCTGGAGGGCTTCGAGCCAGGGCTGGATGTCGGGGCGGGCGAGGAAGCGGGCCTGAGCGATGGGGTTCGTGGTGGGAAGGGCCGCGGGATCGGCGATGGCGAGGAGGAGGGCCTCGTCGGCGGGGGAGAGGGTCGGGATGGGGCAGGGGGCGTCCATGAGGCTTGATGTACGGAATATATTTGGATTTCTGGGTGGTGTCAAGGTTGTTGTTTGGTTTTTGATCGAATTCTGTGTCTCGAGGTCCGCGGCTCTTGGAGGGGCGAGGCGTGAGGGGTAGCCTGGGGCGCGGTTCGGGGTGTCTTGGCGATCCGGAGGGGCGCATTGGGGCGGATGTCGCGGCGTACCTCTCGGCGTGGAGTGCAGGGGAGGGGGATGTGGATGGGGACGGGGATTCGGATGCGGGGATGTGTTGCGGTTTGTGAAGGCGTGGGCGGGGGAAAGCAGCAGAGCAGCAAAGCAGCAAATAAGAGAGAGTGAAAGGGCCAAATGGCCAAAGCGCCAAAGGGCCAAATCGGAGGGGTGCAGAGATGATCGGGTACGGGTTGCGAACGGCGTGCGCGTGGGTGGGCGCGGGTGTTGTGGGGATCGGCGCCACAGCACTCGCCCAGGAAGTGTTGATGGACCAGATCAATACCACCTCCTACGACGAAGCTCGCGGTAACGCGATCGGCGGCGACAACCTGGGCAATGGCGACTGCTACGCTCTGCAAATCTGCGACGACTTCAGAACAACCAACACTGGGTTCATTCTGACCGAGGTGGCCGTCGCGAATCTGTTTGGGGTGGGGTTTCATAGCGTCTCGGACGCGCGAGTGAGTATCTATGCGGATCTCGGCGGCAAGCCTGCCGAACAAGCGGTGTTCTCCGAGCGCGTGTCCGCGATGCATCCGGGGCCGTCGGCCGTGCGGGCGCGCTTCACCAACGAACCGTTCGACGACTTCCAGTACCAATTCGCTGGGGTACTGACGACGATCACCGGGCTGTGGATTCCGCTGGAGCCGGAGACGGGATACTTCATTTGCGTGCAGGTGGACGCGGGGCCGGACAACTGGGCATATTCGTGCCTGGAGCAACACACGACCCACGGAAGCGACAGCTTCTACCGCGACGGTCCGCCCGAGGAGGGGTGCCAAGGGGTCTGGGGACACACGACGTGGCAGGCGATGGGGGACAGGTACGTGCCGGCGGACGTGAACTACAGGGTGGTGGCGATCAGCCGGCCGCCGCCGCGGCCGGACTTCGACGGGGACGGGGCGGTGACGGCGGGGGATGTCGCGGCGTACCTCTCGGCGTGGAGTGCGGGGGAGGGGGATGTGGATGGGGATGGGGATTCGGATGCGGGGGATGTGTTGCGGTTTTTGGGGGAGTGGGCGGGGGAAAGGGCCAAAGCGCCAAATGGCCAAAGGGCCAAATCGGGCGGAAGACCGGAGGCTTGAAGAGCGGCGGACATTTAGCTTCCGTCGATCATGCGCCAGAGGCCGCCGAGGGCTGAGCCTTCGCCTTTGGTGTGGCCGCCGTGGGCGGGGGCGTTGGCGAGGATTCGGTCGGCGAGGCGGCTGAATGGGAGGCTCTGGAGCCAGACGGTGCCGTGGCCGCGGAGGGTGGCGAGGAAGAGGCCCTCGCCGCCGAAGAACATGCTCTTGAGGCTGCCGGCGCGTTCGATGGCGTAGTCGATGCCGGGGGTGAAGCCGACGAGGCAGCCGGTATCGACGCGGAGGGTCTGGCCGTCGAGCTTCTGCTCGATGACGGTGCCGCCGGCGTGGAGGAATGCCAGGCCGTCGCCCTTGAGGCGCTCGAGGATGAAGCCCTCGCCGCCGAAGAGGCCGGCGCCGAAGCGGCGGGTGAAGGCGATGCCGACGTTGGTGCCCTTGGCGGCGGCGAGGAAGGAGTCTTTCTGGCAGAGGATCTCGCCGCCCTGGGCGGCGAGATTGATGGGGAGGATCTTGCCGGGGTAGGGGGCGGCGAAGGCGACGCGGGACTTGTGGGAGGCGTCGTTGGTGAAGTGGGTGAGGAAGATGGATTCGCCGGTGAGGGCGCGCTTGCCGGCGGAGAAGAGCTTGCTCATGACGCCCTGGTCGGGCTGGGAGCCGTCGCCCATGTGGGCCTCGAAGCGGATGCCGTCTTCCATGTAGTTCATGCTGCCGGCCTCGGCGATGACGGTCTCGCCGGGGTCGAGCTCGACGAGGACCATCTGCATGTCGTCGCCGATCAGTTCGTAGTCGATCTCATGGCTTCGCACGGTTCGGGTCTCCTTGGGAAAGCGGGCTGGGGCTGGAGGTCTGGGGCTGGAGGTCTGGGGCTCACGGGTCCGGGCGGGGCTTGGCCGCGGCGAAGGAATCGTTGGTTTCGCGGCCTGACGTCTTGCGGTGCGGGGGCGGTTTCCGGGGCATGTCGGGAGCGGAGTGGGTCGATCGGGGCCCCGGGTTTGGCCGGGTCGTGTGGGCCCGATACCCTAGTTCCATACCCTGAAGGGGAATACCCGAGCCCCGCGGGGGCTTTTTCCCCTTGGCATGACCCGGATCCTTCTCCATGCAGCGAGCCGAGTTCGAGAAACTCGCGTTGGAGCACCTCGACGCGGTGTATCGGCTGGCGCTGCGCCTGACCCGGTCGCCGGAGCGGGCGGAGGATCTGGTGCAGGACACGTACACGCGGGCCCTGCGCCCGAAGACGGTGGAGCAGTTCGACCCGGCGTCGGCGCGGCCGGGTTCGTCGCCTTCGGAGGGGATGCGGGCGTGGCTGTTCACGATCTGCCACAACCTCTTTTATTCGCAGGTGAAGCGGCAGAGCCGGGCCCCCACTGCCGTTGGGGAGTTCTTCGCGGAGGCCGCGGAGGGGCCGTTGCCGGACGAGCCGCCGCCGGCGTGGAGCCGGGCGAGCTTCGACTGGGAGCACGTGGATGGTCGGCTGCGGACGGCGGTGGAGGAGCTTCGGGAGGAGTATCGCGAGGTGTTGCTGATGTGGGGGGTGGATGGATTGAAGTATCGGGAGATCGGCGAGATCCTGGGGATTCCGATCGGGACGGTGATGAGTCGGTTGCACCGGGCGAGGAAGATCCTGGCGGATCGATTGGTTGAGGAGCCCGGGGCGGCGGAGGATCTTGGTTTGGCGTATCGGGAGCGGGCGGCCGCACGCGAGCAAGCCCCGGAGTTGGGCCAGTGAATCATCTGGAAGGCGACAACCTGGACGGGTGCTCGATCGCGGTGCTGCTGCGCCTGGCGGCGGATGGTGAGTTGACGGTGGCGCAGCGGGGACGGCTCGAGGCGCACCTGGCCCAGCACCCCGAGGACGCCGAGCGGCTGGCGTTTGACCAGAAGCTGCGGGAGGCGTGCGGGCGGGCGTGTTGCCCGGGTGGGTGCGCGCCGGCGGGGCTGCGCGAGCGGGTCGTGGCGAGTTGCTGCCAGGGGGGTGGATCGGGCGCCGGGGGGCGGACGCGCCGCATGTGGATCGGGCGCGCGGTGACTCGGTATGGCGCTCTGGCGGCGATGATCGGGCTGGTGGCGATCCTGGGGTTCCTGGTGTGGCGGCCGGGTGGTCGGGAGATGCCTCCCTCGCAGCGCTTTGCGGCGTCGCTGGCCGGGTTTGTCCGGGCGGAGCATGTCCGGTGCACGGATGGCGGACCCTCGATCGAGACGAAGTTCACGATCCACGAGGCGGGCTCGGTGCCCGCGGAGTTTTCTTCGATTGTGGGGCACGAGGTGACTCTGCCCTGCCTGATCGTGGCGGAATCGCGGGGCCTGCACTTCGTAGACGCGGGGCTTTGTCACCCGCCCGGGGGGGATGCGCTGCACATCCGCTTCCGGCTGGGTGAGGCCGGCGGGTTGGTGAGCCTGTGGGTCCAGGCGGACGATGGCAGGCTGCCGATGGCGGACGGGGTGACCTACACGCAGGGCCAGGGGGGCGATTGCGTGCGGTTCTGGAGGGTGGACGGGATTCGTTACGTGCTGGTGTGTCCCGACGATTCGGCCAGCCCGCTGGTGGTCGCGGCGTTGGATTCGCCCAGAACCGTGCGTCCGTTCTGAAACGGGACGGAAGGACGAACCGGTCCGGGATTCGGTGCGTTCCAGTTGTGGGGCAGGCCGATACACTCTGGGGCTGGAGGTGACATATGGCTTCGCGCAAGGTCCGATATCACGCGGCGTTGGTGCTGATCGCGATGGCGGGCTTGGTTCCGGTCGTGGCGGCGCAGAATGCGGTGGGGAATGGGCGCGCCCTGGAGAACTCGTTCCGGGTCCCGACTCCGCGGGCGGGCGACCCGATGGGGAACTCGTATCTCCGCGAGATGGCGTTTCGTGAAGCGATCGTGTCTGGGAACGCCCCGATGGGGATGTCGTTCCGGGCGGATGCGTTGCCCAGCCGGTTCGAGTTTCGCGGGTCGCTCGGCGAGGATGATTTGTTCGCTTTCCGTCGGGATAGCATGTTCTCGGGGTTGGCGGGGCAGGGCATCCGCGGGACCGACGCCTTGCAGTACCAGTTTGCGCTGACGACGGGTGGCCGGGTGCCGGACACGCTGGCGGGGCAGTTCTCGTATGCCCGGGCCGGGGGTGCGGAGCGGAGTGACGACCCGAGCCAGCCGTTCGGTCGCGACATCTCGTCGATCGGGGGTTCGCAGGGGCTTCGGCGCCCGGCGGACGATCCGGACTTGATGGTGCCGGCGATCGATGCGGGGACGTCGTTGTTGCAGCCGGTGCGCTCGATCTCGAGCTACACGGCGGACCACTCAATGCAGCCCACGCTGGTGGGTGTGATGCTGAACAAGACGACGCAGCAGGCGGCGGGCCAGACGGCGTCGCCGTTGCTGGGTGTGCAGATGGTGCCGCTCGACGACCTGCGGAATCCGATGAAGCTGCCCGACACCGCCCTGCCTTCGACGCTGGGTGCGACACCGATCCAGAACGACCCGGCGGCCACGGGGCCGGGGACGTCGGGCACGCCGGGGACCACCGGCGTGACCAAGCCGGCGAATACGGCGTATGACGCGCTGATGAATCGGTATCGCGATCAGGCGGGGATCGCGACCCCGGACACGAGCGGCGCGGGGTTGCCGACCTGGGCGAAGGACATGACCGACATCCGCAGGCTGCTGATGGGCCTGCCGAGCTCGACCCAGAAGGCGTTGGGGATCGCACCACCTCCGGCGGAGGGGGATCCTTCCCCGATCGCGAACCAGCCGACCGATACGAGCACGCCGGGCAGCGTGGAGGGCTTCGATCAGGAGGTGCTCCGGAAGATCCGCGAGGCGGGCGGCATGACGGACTCGCTGATCCCGACGGACATTCCCAACATCGATCGGTACTCGGCGTATATGAAGAGCGCTCAGGACCTCTTGGCCAAGGAGCGGTACTTCGACGCCGAGGAGCGGTTCATCATCGCGATGAGCTCCCGGGACGGCGACGTGAACGCGTCGGTGGGGCGGGCGCATTCGGAGCTGGGGGCGGGGCTGTTTCTCTCGGCTGCGCTCAACCTTCGCCAGTTGTTCATCGCCCACCCCGAGATCGTGGGGATGCGGTATGGGCAGGGCCTGATGCCCGCGGCCGGGCGTCTGGATGAGATCACACCGGTGCTGCGGGATGGGATCGGGAGCCCGCTGACGGCCGCCGATAGCGGTCTGCTGCTGGCGTATGTGGGATTCCAGCGTGGACGGGTCGAAGCGGTGCGTGAAGGGCTCGACGCGCTTGCCGCGCACGGGGATGAGGTTGACCAGCGGTTGGCGACCATGCTTCGGGGCGTGTGGATGGAAACCGGGGCGACGCCGGCCGAAGCGCCTGCCGCGCCGGCCCCTGGCGGCTGACGCGCGACGATGACCCACGGCCGGATGACGAATCCCCTGCGCGCGCCAGACCCTCCGCCTGCCCAGGGGGCGTTGACGCTGCGCGACTTTCTCACGGACGGGTCGCTGGCGCGCTGTGCGCCGAGCTTGGTCGGATCTCCGGGGCTGCGGTGGAGTTGCGGGACGAGCACGACCGTTTGGTGACCACGGGCCCCGATGGCTGGAGGATCGGATCCGCGGAGGACGGCCTGCCCCGGGCGGCCAGGACGATTGTCGAGCCGCTGGTGGTGGGCGGCTCGCCGATTGGCACGATCGTGGCGGGTGGTGCGGCGGCGCCGGATCGGTTGGGCGCCTTGCTGCCACTTGTCTCGCAGACGGCGGTCGAGTGGTGCCACGGCTTCCTCGAGCTGCATCATGCGGTGGATGAGCTGGGTGTGCTGATCGAGCTGTCGAGCATGCTCGTCGGTGCGAGCGATGTGGTGACGATGGTGGAGCAGGCGCTCGCCTCGATCCTGCGGGTGCTGGGGCTCGACGCCGGGTCGGTGGTGTTGCTTCGCGAGGACGCGGACGGGATCATGTCGGACGATGAGCGCGACCTCGAACTCGCGGCCGCCCGGGGTCTGAGCCCCGAGTGGCTGGAGAGCCCGGAGGCGTTGAGCCAGAAGCGGACGTTTGATCGGCTGGCGCTGGCGGGCGAGGTGGTCTCGATCGAGGATCTTCTGTCGGACGGTCGGGTGCGGATCGTCGAGCAGGTGCGTACGGAGGGTTTGCGGGGATTCATGTGCGCCGGGCTGGTGTTCCGCGGGCGGCCGATCGGCGTGATCCGGGTGTATTCGCGCGAGCCGAGGGCGTTCAGCGAGTTGGACAAGCGTCTGCTCCGCTCGATCGCCCAGCAGGCCGCGGCGGCGGTGCAACAGTCCAGGCTGATCCGTCGTCGCCAGCGGGATCAGGAGATGGAGCGGCAGGTGCGCCTCGCGGCGGATGTGCAGCGGCGGATGCTGCCGCGTGCGCTGCCGAACGACGCGCGGGTCGAGCTGGCGGCCCGGTATCAGCCGAGCTTCGAGCTGGGCGGCGACTTCTACGATCTTTTCGAGGTGGGCGGGATGATCGCGGTGGCGGTGGGCGATGTGGCGGGCAAGGGTGTGCCCGCGGCCATGCTGATGTCGCTGGTCCGGGCCAGCTTCCGGGCCCATGCCGAGCGTGGCCTGCCGCCGGACCAGGTGCTCGCCCTCGTGAACCACGATCTGTGCCGCGACTCGCTGGAGAGCGAATTCGCGACGATGTGGTACGGCCTGCTCGACCCGTCGGACGGGTCGCTGGTGTGCGCGAACGCGGGGCACGAGCCGCCGCTGATCCTGCGGCGCGACGGGCGGTGCGAGGCGCTCGAGATCGACGGGCTGGTGGTTGGTATCGATGCGGGCGCGACCTATCGGGCGATGGGGGCAAGGCTGGAGCCGGGCGAGCTGCTGATTGCGTTCACCGATGGCGTGCCCGATGTGATGAGCTTCAGCGGCGAGCGGTTCGGCAAGGGCCGCCTGCGGGCGCTGCTGGAGGACATGCACGGCAAGCCGCACGAGACCTCGGCCCCGGCGGCCCTCTCGCGGATTCTGCGGGAGCTGCGCCAGTGGGGCGGGCTGACGATCCGGCCGGACGACACGACGCTGGTGGTGGCGCGGCGGGCCGACTGAGGGCCGGGGATCGCCCCGGTCTTTGCGGGCTCCCGGCACGCCCCGGACGACCGGCCCGGGGGATCGCCCGCCGGCGCGGGCCGCCGGCCGGCCCCCTTGACATCCCTGGTACTGTGGAGCGCGGCAGATCGGGGGATCAGCGATGGCACAGACCACCGGGGCACGGGGCGATAGCAGGATCAACCTCAATGGGGCGTTCTCGGGCGAGCTTCCGCGTCGCCGTCGAAGCCCCACGTACCACCTCGGGCTGCTTGCGACGGCCCTGGTGATGGTCACGCTGCCCCTGATCTACGTTGCCCTGATCGTGTGCATCGGCGGTCTGGTGGTGCTCCACGCGATCTTCGATGTGAGCATCTTCTCGCACGTCTCCGGTCGGGGGGCGATCTTCGTCTACCTCGGGCCCATCGTGATCGGGGGGACGATCGTGCTGCTCATGATCAAGCCTCTCTTCGCGCCCCGATCGGAGGAGCCCGTCTGGGTCGAGGTCTCGCGGAGCGATGAGCCTCTGCTGTGGGGCTATATCGAGCAGTTGTGCGCCTTGGTGAGGGCCCCGGTCCCCAGACGCATCAGGATTGACTGCGAGGTGAATGCCTCCGCGTCGTTCCGGCGCGGATTCCTGAGCCTGCTCGGGAGCGACCTGGTGCTCACGATCGGCCTGCCGCTCGTCGCGGGTCTCGATCTTCGGCAGTTCACGGGGGTGCTGGCGCACGAGTTCGGGCATTTCTCGCAGGGTGGCGGGATGCGCGACGTACGTCATCCACAGGATCAATGCCTGGTTCGCGCGGGTGGCGTTTGAGGAGGACGCCTGGGATGAATCTCTCGAGGAGGCGAGCGAATCCGGCGTTGGCGCCGTGGTGCTCATCGCCCTGCTGACGCGGTTCTGTGTGTTCTGCACACGGCTGTTGCTGCGCTGCCTGATGTACACCGCCCACGCGATCAGTTGCTTCATGTCGCGGCGTATGGAGTTTGACGCGGACCGCTTCGAGATCGCGGTCGTGGGGTCCCGCGAGTTCGCCGCGATCTTTGAGCGGCTCACCCTTCTGGGCGTCGCGGCCCACGGGGCGTTGTCCCGCTCTCGAGAGATGTGGAGCGAGCGCCGGCTCCCCGACAGCTTGCCCGGCTTGGCGATGAACACACTGGCGCAGATCCCGGAGGGTCTCCGTGCAGAGATTCTCTCGGATCTGGACGGACGTTCCCGCCGGATCTTCTCCACCCACCCCCGGACCAGCGATCGGATCCGGGCGGCGGAGCGGCTCGCCGAGCCGGGGATCTTCACCATCGATGCGCCGGCGACGGTGCTGTTCCGGGACTTCCGGGCCGCCTGCATCCGCGCCACCTATGACGAGTTCAAGGAGCATCTGGGCGAGCAGATCATGCAGGCGACGTTCGTGCCGACGGAGACCGTGATCGCCGAGGGCGAGCATGCGGCGCAGGCTCATGAGGCTCTTCGGAGGTTCGTTCGGGGGCTCCTTGACTTCCAACACCCGGTACGGATCGGCCCGTCACACCTCGCGCCGCCGGATCAACCGAATGCGGCGGCGCGCCGGCTCGTCGATCTCACCGAGGAGCTCGACGCGAATCGCGGGGATCTCGAGGCGGCGCATGCTCGGATGTGCGAGGCGCTCAAGCGTGCCCACGACCTCGACCGGGCCGAGGCGACACTCGGCGCCGGCATCCGCATGGGACTGCAGCGGTTTGGCGTCTCGCCGCCGAAGATGGAGGTCGTCGACGCCGAGCGGCTCAAGATCGGCCCGCAGCTCCGCGAGTCCCGGGGCCGGGTCGAGAGGGCCCAGGAACTGAACGGCACGCGCCTTCGGCTTGCCCTCTCACTGGTGCTTCACACGGCCATGGATCGGCGGATGGGGGATGCTCCACAACTCCGCGAACGGATAGCTCGGCTTGTGCCGCTCCTGCAGCAGCTCGAGCATTCTCACGGAGCGGTGCTCGGTCTGCAGCAAACGATCCTCGCGATCGAGGCCGTATCCGACGGGCTCAGGCGCGAGTCCAGGCAGCCCGCCGTGACCAGGTTCCTTGCGCTGGTCGATCAGGCCCGGGGCCGCCTGCACGAGCTGCGTCTGCCGTTCCTCGACACGCCGTATCCGTTCGACCACGCCCGCGGTGAGGTCAGTGTCGGCGCGTATCTTCTCGATCGGGAGCCTGCACCGACCGACCCGCGTGCGGTCTACGCCGCGGCCATCGGATGCGTGGAGTCGTTCTCCTCGCTGCACTTCCGAATCCTGAGCGAGCTGGCCCAGATCGCTGAACGGGTGGAGCAACTCGCGGCCCGGGCCCGTGCGGCCAAGGCGTCGTCGTGATCGTCCGACGGACCGTGATCCCTCCCACCCTCCGGGCAGGCGGGTCCGGGGACACCCTTCATCGGGCGGCTGCAATCCGGGCAGCGGAGGTCGATCGGCTCGAGCCAACCTTGGACCGGGGAGACCCAGGCATCCGGCTCGGAGTCCCTCGGCTCTCGGAGGGGGTTGGGGTCGACCATGACCAGGCGGGGACCGCTCGCCGCGTCAGGACTGCTCCGCTTCTTGCCTCTTGGGCGCGGCGTGCTTCCTGGCGGCCCGCATCTGGAGCAGCTCCACGACGATGGCGAAGGCCATGGCGGTGTAGACGTAGCCGCGGGGCAGGTGCTCGCCGAGGCCGTCGGCCGCGAGCAGCACGCCGATGAGGACGAGGAAGGCCAGGGCCAGGATCTTGAGCGAGGGGTGTCGGTCGATGAAGGCGGAGATGGGGCCGGCGAAGGCAAGCATGATGCCGATGGCGATGATGACGGCGGCGATCATGATGGGGATGTTCTGGGTCATGCCAACGGCGGTGATGACCGAGTCGAGGCTGAAGATGACGTCCATCATGACGATCTGCGCGACGACGGCGCCGAAGGCGGCGTTGGTCTTCTTCTGGAGCGAGCCGGCGTGGTGGTCGCCCTCGACGTTGTGGTAGATCTCGGTCGTCGCCTTGGTGAGCAGGAAGACGCCGCCGGCGAGGAGGATCAGGTCTTTGCCGCTGAAATCGTGGTCGAGCAGGGTGAAGAGCGGCTTGGTCAGGGTCATGAGCCAGCCGATGGTCAGGAGCAGGAGGATGCGGGCGACGAGGGCCAGGCCGAGGCCCACGCGCCGGGCGGTGGCCTGCTGCTTGGGTTCGAGCTTGTTGGTGAGGATGGCCAGGAAGACGACATTGTCGATGCCGAGGACGACCTCGAGGATGGTGAGGGTGGCCAGGGCCGCGAGGCCGGAGAGGGAGAAGATCGCGACGGGGGCGGCGGCGTGTCCGACGGGCGCATGGGCGAGCATGATCAGGTCCATGGCGTGCTCCATCAGAATCGCACGCTCGCCCAGACGGCGAAGTGGTCGGAAGGATAGCGGCCGTCGGTTTCGGACCGGTCGATCCCGGCGTCGAGGACGTGGGCGCCGGGCGAGACGAGGATATGGTCGATTTTCTCGCCGTTGGTGGCCCCGGCCTTGAAGCCGTTGAAGGTGCCGACCTCGGTGGCGTCGGGATGGATGGCGCGGAAGGTGTCGGTGAGTGCGGGCGATTGGGGCGGGGTGTACTCGGGCCAGGCCTGGGACTCGCTCGCCCGCTCGCGTTCGCCACGCAGGTATTGCAGGGCGGGGTTGGCCTCGCCGGCGTTGAAATCGCCCATGAGGACGACGGGGTTCTCGGTGTGCTCGCGCGCGCCGATGCGCGCGGCGATCAGCTCGGCGGCTCGCTCGCGCGAGGGCTGGCTCTGGTGGTCGAGGTGCACGTTGAAGACGTAGACCGCGTCGCCCGTCTTCTTCTCGACGAGCCTCGCCCAGGTGCACACGCGGGTGATGCCGTTGCCCCAGCTTCGGGACGCGACGGCCTCGGGGGTGTCGCTGAGCCAGAAGGTGCCGCTGGCGTCGATCGCGAAGCGGCTGGTGCGGACGAGGAGGGCCGCGTACTCGCCCTTGGTCGCCCCGTCGTCGCGCCCGACCCCGACTTCGGCATAGCCCGGCATGGCCGCCTCGAACGCATCGAGCTGGAATCGCAGGGCCTCCTGCAGCCCGATGACATCGCCGTCGAGCCGGCCGACCAGGCCGGTGGCCATATCCGCACGGTGGGGCCAGGCGTCCTCCCCGTCGGCGGCTGTGCCGTAGCGGACGTTGAATGTCACGAGCTTGAGTTCGAGGCCTTCCGGCTGCTCGGCCCGAACCGATCCCGCCTCGACGGTCGAGCAGCACGCCGCGGCGCAGAGGGCGGCTGCGAGCGCGATCCAAGAGGAAACCGACATCCTTCACTCCTTCCATACCGATCGGCCCACGAACCGGCCGAACTGCCTCATCTCGGGAACCGTACCAAGCCGACTTATTCGTGTCGGCCCGGAGAAGTGCATGGACTGGCAGATGGTACTCGTGGCGGGATCGCTTGTGGCCATGCTCGCGGCCCTGGCGACGGGACGATTCGGCACCGACATCGTCATGATGGGGGTGCTGGCGTTGTTCCTGGTTGCCGGCATCATCACGCCCAAGGACGCGTTCGCCGGATTCTCGAACTCGGGTCTGTTGACGGTGGCCTTTCTCTATATCGTCGCGACGGGTCTGCAGGAGACCGGCGCGATGGGGATGCTGACCCAGCGGTTTCTGGGGAGGCCCAAGACCGCGCTTCAGGCCCAGGCGCGGATCGCCGTCCCCGTCGTCGCGATGAGCGCGGTGCTCAACAACACGCCGATCGTGGCGATGTTCATGCCGGTCATCCGTGAACTGTCCCGCCGGACGCGGATCCCGGCGGGTCAGCTCTTCATGCCGCTCTCGTTCGCGGCGATCCTGGGCGGGTGCTGCACGCTGATCGGCACGAGCACCAACCTCGTGGTGTATTCGCTGATCAAGAGCCACAACGAGCAGCAGCCGGACCACCAGCTCCAGCCCTTTGGGCTGTGGACACTCGCCCCGGTCGGCATCCCGATCGCCATCTTCGGCATCGGGTACATGCTCCTCTTTGGGCGCCGGCTGCTCCGCGCCGGCGGGGGCTCCGATGCGCCGACGGACGAGACGCGGCAGTATGTCACCGCCATGCAGGTGGGGCCGGGCTCGCCGGTCGCGGGCAGGACGATCGAGCAGGCGGGGCTGCGGCACCTTCCCGGGTTGTTCCTCACGCGCATCGACCGGCCCACCGAGACCGTGTTGGCGGTCGCGCCCGACGAGGTGCTGCGCGAGCAGGACATCCTGGTCTTCGCCGGCGCGCTCGAGTCGGTCGTGGACCTGCAGAAAATGAAGGGGCTGAACCCCGTCACCGACGAGGCTAGGCCCGACCGCTACCGGCCCAAGATGCGCCTGATCGAGGCGGTCATCAGCCAGGCCTCGCCGCTGGTGGGACGGACGATCCGCGACGCGGAGATCCGCACGCGGTACGGCGCCGCCGTCATCGCCGTGCACCGGCTTGGGCACCGGCTCCGCGGGCGCATCGGTGATGTCGTGCTGCGCCCCGGTGACACGCTGCTGCTCGAGGCCGAACCGGGCTTTGAGAAGCGGTACCGCACCTCCGCCTCGTTCCACCTGGTCAGCACCCTCGACGGCGCCGCGACGCCGCGCCACGAGCGGGCGTGGGTCGCTATCGCCGTCCTCTTCGCGCTCATCGCCCTCATGTCCACGGGCAAGCTCCCCCTCATCGGCGATCTGCCCGAGGTCGTCGTCGCGATGGTGGCGGCCGGCGCGATGATCCTCTTCCGCTGCTGCACCGGCCCCCAGGCCCGTGCGGGCATCGAATGGCCCGTGCTCATCGTCATCGGCGCCTCGTTCGGGCTGGGGAAGGCGATGGAGACCTCGGGGCTCGCGGCCCATGCGGCCCACTTCGTGGCGGATTCGGCGGGCCATCTCGGTCCTGCGGCGCTGCTGGCCATCGTCTATGTGGTCACGCTCGGGTTTACCGTGCTCATCTCCAACAACGCGGCCGCGGCGCTGATGTTTCCCATCGCCCTCGGCGTGGCCGACGAGGCGGGGCTGCCCTTCATGCCCTTTGCGTTGGCGATCGCGTTCGGGGCCAGCCTGGAGTTCATGACGCCGCTGGGGTACCAGACCAACCTGATGGTGATGGGCCCGGGGGGCTATCGCTACGCGGATTTCTTCCGGTTTGGCGGGCCGCTGACGCTCCTGGCGGCCGTGGTCGCGATCGGGGGCCTCTGCCTGCGGTACGGCCTGGGATTCTGACCTGCCCGGACGCCGGGTGGCGTCGAAGGGTCCAGACTGGCCGAATGCGCGCCGGGATCGGGCCGATCTGACCCCCCCCGACCGGGTACGCTGGTCGGTCTGGAGGCCTGATTGACCTGGGAGACCTGGTACACGCTGGCGGTTGTGGGGTTGCTGGTCGCGGCGCTCGTGTCGAACCGTGTGGGGACCGACACGGCGATGCTCGGGGCCCTCACGCTCATCATGCTGGCGGGGATTATCGAACCGGCCAAGGCGGTGGCGGGGTTCGCGGACCCCTCGGTGCTGATGATCGCCGCGCTCTTCGTCGTCGCGTGCGGGCTCTCGGAGACGGGCGCGACGGTCGCGATCGCGCAGCGCCTGCTGGGACGCCCCAAGGGCGGGATCAGCGCCCGGTTCCGGCTGATGATCCCCGTCGCCACGATGTCGGCCTTCATGAACAACACGCCGATCGTGGCGATGTACCTGCCCATCGTGCACGATTGGGCCCGAAAGCTCAGGCTCAGCCCCAGCCGCCTGTTCATGCCCCTCTCCTTCGCGGCCATCATGGGCGGGGCGTGCACCCTCATCGGCACCAGCACCAATATCGCCGTCAACCAGCTCTACCTGAACTACTACAACGCCAACGGCGACCACTTGTCGTCGGCCTTTGGTCTTGGGGCGCCCTCGGCGGCCAAGCAATTCTGGTGGATCGCCGTCGTGGGGGGTCCGGCGGCGGTGATCGGCGTGGTGTTCGTCGCGATCGGGGGCCGGTGGCTGCTGCCCCAGCGGGTGCCGCCTGATTCCGGCGAGGTCGAACGCCGACGGTACACCGTAGAGATGGTCGTAGAGCAGGGCAGCCCGATCGTCGGCAGGAGCGTGGAGCAGGCCGGCCTCCGCCACCTGCCGGGGCTCTTCCTCACCGAGATCGAGCGCGACGGCAACCTGCTGCAGGCGGTCGGGCCGGAGGAGATCCTCGAAGCCCGCGACTTGCTCATCTTCGTCGGGGTCGTCGATTCGGTCGCGGATCTGCTGAAGATTCGCGGCCTCTCGCCCGCGACCGACCAGGTGAAGAAGGTGGATACCGACCGGCACACACGGACCCTGGTCGAGGCGGTGGTCAGCCACTCCTCGCCGCTGGTTCGACGCCGGGTGCGTGAGACCCAGTTCCGCACGCGGTACAACGCCGCGATCATCGCGGTGCACCGGGGTGGTGAGCGCGTCGAGGGCAAGATCGGTGACATCGTGCTCCAGCCGGGCGACACCCTGCTGCTCTCGACGCACTCGGGCTTCCTCCCCGCCTACCGCAATAGCGATCACTTCTATCTGGTCTCGGGCGTGGAGGGGGCGCGGGAGGTCTTCCACGAGCGGGCGGGGTTGGCGTTGGTCATCATGGCCCTGCTGGTGCTTCTCATGACGATGCCCTCGGCGAGGATTTTCGGCGCGCTCAACCAGGCGATGGGTTGGAGCCTGCCTAAGGCTGGCATCATGCCCCTCACCGCGGCCTTCGTCTGCGCCACACTGATGGTGTGGACCCGCTGCTGCACCGGGACGCTCGCCCGCCGCAGCATCAACTGGCAGGTGCTCATGGTGATCGGGGCCGCGATCGGCGTCGGCAAGGCCATGGACGCCAGCGGGGCGGCACGGGCGATCGCGGATGTGATCTTCTCGGCGTGCGGCGGGGTGGGTCCGAGGGGGCTGCTCTTTGTGTTCAGCCTTCTCACGGCGGTGCTCTGCCAGCTCGTCACGAACAAGGGCGCGGCGGTCCTGATGTTCCCGATCGCCACCGCGCTGGCTGCTCAGGCGAACGGGGGGCGGGGGCTGAGCCCCGAGCCGTTTGTGGTGACGCTGATGGCGACGGCCGCGAGCAGCTATATGACGCCGGTGGGGTTCGTCACGAACCTGATGGTCTATGGTCCGGGCGGGTACCGGTTTACGGACTACCTCCGCCTGGGGGTGCCGCTGACGCTGATGGTGGCGGCTCTGTGCGCCCTGCTCGCCCCGGCCGCCTTCCCATTCCTCCCCGGGGGCTAGGCGATCGGCCCGGCCGAGGGCTTTGGGGGCGAACCCCCGGCCGATCCCGGCCGATACAGGTACACTCGATCCTCGCGGCGGGGGAAGGTCCGAGAACGCAGAAGGGTGCAACGCGGTGAAGATCCTCGTGACGGGCGGCTCAGGGTTCATCGGCTCGTACTTCCTCGAGTGCCTCACGGCCGGGGGGCACGAGATCGTCATCCTCGATCTCGTCCAGCCGCCGAACTGGTACCCGAGGCACACCTACTACAAGGGCGACATCCGCGACGCCCCGGCCCTGCGCCGGGCGATGGCGGGGTGCGACCGCGTCATCCATCTCGCGGCCGCCCACCACGACTTCGGGATCGAGCACGACACCTACTACTCGGTCAACGAGCACGGTTCGAAGGTGGTCTGCTCGGTGATGGACGAGTTGGGCGTGCGGGACATCACGTTCTACTCGACGGTGGCGACATATGGCGACGCGCCCGAGCCGCACCACGAGGAGGCGCCCACGAAGCCGAACTCACCCTACGGCGGGAGCAAGCTAGCCGGTGAGGGCGTCTTCCGCGCATGGACCGAGCAGGGCGGGGGCCGGCGGTGCCTGGTGATCCGGCCAACGGTCACGTTCGGGCCGCGCAATTTCGCGAACATGTACTCGCTGATCCGGCAGGTGCACTCCGGGCGGTATCTGGAGTTTGGCCCGGGCGAGAACATCAAGAGCCTGAGCTACGTCGAGAACATCGTGGACGCGACGCTCTTCCTGCTGGCCAAGCCCGCCGGAGCGCTGAAGCCCTTCGAGATCTTCAACTACATCGACAAGCCCGATCTGACCAGCCGCCAGATCACCCATGCAGTGTACCTCTCGCTCGGCAAGAAGGTCCCGGGCTTCATCCTGCCGATGTGGGTGGGCTTGCTGCTCGCGCTGCCCTTTGACATCGTGATCAAGCTGACGGGCAAGAACCTGCCCATCTCGAGCGCCCGGCTGAAGAAGCTGTACGAGGTGCAGACGAAGTTCGAGGCCGACAAGCTCCTGGCGGCGGGCTACACGCCCAAGGTGCCGCTGACCGACGGGATCGACCGGATGGTCAAGTGGTACCTCAAGGAGGGGCGGACGCAGCAGGCGGTGTGGCACCAGCCTCCGAAGGAGATCGTGGTCACCGCGGAGGCGTAGGCGGTTGCCGGATCGCTACGGCTTCCGACCGATCTTCTGCGGCTTCTTGCGCTGGGCGTGGTCGGTCGAATCGATCGGCGTCCCCACCCACAGGAACGCGTGGGCCCGCGGCGCGTTCACCGAGCCGGCGATGGAGATCACGCCGTCCACCACCGAGATCGCCCGGGCCTCGGAGCCATTCTCCGCGAACTCCGGCGGCGTAAAGGCGTGGAGGTCCAGGTTGTCCTCCGGGTCGTCGCTGAGCCACAGGCGCGCGTGCGCGGGCACTCCCGGCGCGTTCGCGTAGCCGACGTGGTACGTCCCGGTGGTGGCGTACAGCTGTGCGCTGGTCGCGCCGGCCGGGGTCATGTCCTTCCAGCTCTCCGGCGTGTCGTGCCAGAGCACCGCGTGGTAGTTTCCCTTGATGAAGTTGCCCACCTGCGTGCCGGGGGCCATGCCCAGGATGACGCTCTGCGTCTTGCCGGCGGGGTGCATGTCCACGAACGAACCGGCCGAGCCCTTCCACAGGGCCGCGCGCGCCACGACGCACCCACCCTGCCACACCCCGTCGGTCGCGTACGCCTCCGACCAATCCGCCGACGCGGGGTGCAGATCGATGAACTGCGCGGGGTCGCCGTTCAGCCAGAGCGCGGCGTGGTGCTGCCCCGTGATCGTGGAGATCACGAGCCCCACCGTTTGCGATCCGCAGTGGCCTGCCGCGTCGCCCTTCCAGTATGGCCCCGGCGGCTCCAGATTCACGAAGCTCTCAGCACTCCCGCGCCAAAGCGCGGGATACGCCTCTTGCAGACTCCATACCGCATCGCCGGTCTGCACGCCGTCGCCCGCTGCCTCGACAAACGCCTTGCTCGCGCCCTGGGGCAGCAGGCTCAGGTACTCGGCATCCCGCCCGGTCCAGATCGCGGGATCGCCGAAGGCGTCGCCGCAGGCGCGCTTCCCGTCGAGGGCGGTCGCGTTCGACGCATACGCCCCCGGCGGGTGGAGCAGGAACCCCTGCCACTTGTAGCCCTGCGGCTGCGCACCAGCCGACGGAGCGACAATCGCGATCCCGAGACAAATCGAGAGGCTCGCCGGATTGATCTTCACGATCTCGATTCTACGGCTTCTGTGCGTGCAAGCCAGAGAATCTCCGGTATTCTGACCCTTGTGCTCTTGAATTCATCGGGTACCGAGTGTATGACGGTTGGTATGAGGGCCCCACGCAAGGGCCCCACGCAAGGGCCCCACGCCGGGACCCGGAAAGAGATGGGCTCTCATGCGACACTCTGCAACGTCCATCAGTGTGTGCGCGATTCTCGTCTCGACGTGCGGGCTGGGGCAATCCGCTTGGGCCCAGGGCGGTGCGAAGTTCACCATCAGCACACCGCTCCGGGCCAATCCGATCGGGGAGCAGTGGCACGAGTGCAGCATCGGCGTGAGCCAGCTCAACCCCCTTGAGGCGATGGTGGCCGCCATCGGCGGCCCCGGCATCGGGACGACTTCCATCATCATGCTCCCCAGCGGCGTCCTGCTGGAGCACGGATACCTGCCCTGCGGCGACGCCGACTCGTGGGTGTCGGGCGAGCCCGGCGCGGTGGGTCCGGCCGGCACCGGACCGGTCTCGGGCGCCGCGGTGGGTATCGGCTTTGGGCCCGCCTCGCCTCCATGGACCCTGCAGGGGTTGAAGCCCTACGACAACTCCGGTGGCGGCTGGACCCGCTGGGGCGCGGTGGGGGTCGTGCTGGACGGCGGCAGGCTCGTCGCGGTCCTGCGAGATCACAACAACGAGTACAACTTCGGGCGGCCCTACATCGTCTGGTCTGATGATGACGGCGCGACGTGGAGTTCGAGCGACGGGACACTTCCGCTTGTCCTCGACCCCGACCAGATCATCGAAGCGACGACAATCGGGGCGACAGATTCCGGCGGATGCAGCGCGCCGCAGGGAGGCGACACGCCGCTCTGGGTGGATCGACGCAAGTGCGCTCCCTCCATCGCCGTGGACCACGCCCCCGAACCGATCGACCACGTCTACGTCGCGTTCAGTGCGCGGTCCGCCGCGGACGCCACGAACACCGACATCTACATCGCGCGGAGCATCGACGGCGGTGCGACATGGCCGTCCGGTCCGCTCAACATTCTGCAACTGACCGATGCCATGCTCGGGCTGACCGATCCCGACGACACCGACCCGATCACCGGCGTCGATCAGTTCGTCCCAGCCATCGCGGTCGACTCGTGCGGCGGGATCGACCTCATGTTCTACGACGACCGCGCCGATTCCGACCGGGCCGACCAGTACTCGACCGTGGATGTCTACTTCGCCCGCGTCACCGGCTTCGGCACGCCCAACGTCGCCGTCGAGACCACGAGGCTGACGGCCGAGAGCTTCCCCGCCGACCATTGCACGACACCCGCCATGGAGGGCTTCCTTGGCGACTACCATAACATGGCCGCCTCCGCCGACGGGCGGTGGCTCTGGCTGGCGTACATCGCCCGTGTGAGCGACCCGGTGCTCGGCTGGAGCGGCAAGAACTGCTACGTCCACCGCGTCCACCTCAACTGCCTCCAATCCGCGGACTTCAACGCCGATGGCGCGGTGACGCCGAGCGACGCGGCCGCCTTCGCCGCCGCGTGGTCGATCCGGGAGCCCGAGGCCGATGCTGATCTCAACTGGACGGTCGATCCCGACGACCTCGTGACGTACATCGACTGGTACCAGAGCGAGAGCGGCGGCCGGTAGGCGCCGAGAGGGCGCAGGAGGCGTTCCCGGTCGGGATCCCCGGTGAGCTTCTCTTGGCGGGGGACGATCCTTCTGGTAGTCTCGTCTTTGTGGACCGCTTCACCGAGCCCGGCGATCCCCACCCGACCACGCTGGGCGATGAGGGTCGCGGCCCCGGTGCGGCGCGCGCCTCGGTCTACGCCGCCATGGCGTTCTTCGGGACCGTGCTGCTGCTCAGAGGGATCATGCGCCTGGCCTTCGAGCCCCCGGCCCGGCGCGAGTGGACCTCGCTGCTCGCACTCGGAGTCGGGGCGCTGCTGGTGCTGCCCCAGATCCGCTGGAGCCTCTGGATCGGGCGCCGGGTCCATCGGTTCCGCAGCGGTTGCTGCATCCATTGCGCTTATCCCACGAGCGGCATCGAGCGGGGGGTGTGCCCGGAATGCGGCAGGGACCCCTTTCTGGACGGGCTGTGACCCCGGAGTCGCCTCTGGTATGCTCCGGGCGTGGGCGGATTCGTCTTCATCGGCCTGATCTCGATGGCTCTCCCGATCGTGGGGATCGTGCTCATCGTTTGGGCCATCGTCACGGTCTGGAGAGCGGTCTCGCTCCCGCGGCGCGTCGCCCGAGAGCCCGTCTGTGAGCAGTGCAAGTATCCCGTCGCGAATCTCGCGGGGTTCACGTGCCCCGAGTGCGGCCACGATCTGCGGCACGTGGGCATCACCACGCCGCGGATGGAGGCCAGCCGACGCGGATCCACCGCGACGGCGATCCTGGCTTGGACCTTCCTCTGCCTCTGCGCCTGCTACGTGATCGGCACGGTCTCGATGCTCTTTGTCGGGGCGTCGCAGGCGTTCACCGCGGCCGCGAGCACGACGACGTGGCAGCAGTCGCTGCGCCCCTCCGGCGGCGCGTACCAGAGCCTCGTCCTCACCTACGACTCCGATTTCCAGTCGATCCAGACGCCGATCAATCTCACGCTGACGCTTCAGGACGGATCGGAGCACGAACTCTCGATCGACCCCGGCCTGCGCAAGGTCCGCGGCCTCCAAGACGGTGAGTCGGACTTCGGCGATGACACGCTGGTCACCTGGTACGGCGAGGCCGGGCTGGACACCGCCGACCCCCAGATCGCGGCCGCGGCGCGCGAGGCGGGGCGCGTCGTCGACCTCACCATGCTCTCTCCAGGGAGCGCGTTCAACACCAATCTTGCGCAGCACACGAGCCAGTTCGTGCCGCTCGGCGGGTTCTCCGCTTCGCAGAGTGCGAGCGGCATGGTCACGACGGGCCTCGCGGTGCTCGCCGGCCTCCTCGTGATCCTGGTGGTGTACATCGTCGGAATCGTGTGGATCGTGCGGCGTCGGAAGCGCCTGCTCGGGACCCCGGCGTGAGGCAGGGTTCGCTCGGAGCTTGACGAAGGGACGCGGACCCCGTGCAGGGCCCGCGTCGCCGGAGAGGGAGTCGGGGTGGCGCCCGGACTCGGGGGTCGGGGATCAGACGGGTGTGGCGGTGTGGGTGAGGTTCTCCATACTCCACTGGCTGTCTGCGCGCCAGAAGTAACGGATGACGTCGTTGACCGCGTTGGCGCCGAACAGGTTGATCTCGCCGTCGGCAGTGACCAGCCCGCTGATTGGACCCACGGGCTGATCGCTGGCGACGATCGTCTGGCTGAGGTTCGAGACCCGCCAGTAGTCGTCCTCTCTGTGCTTGCCGAACTCAGGCACCCACCAGTAGGCGACGAGATCGCCGTGGTCGTCGCGCCCGACGATGTTCAAACCGCCCCACGGCGTCGCGAAAGCGCTGACGCTGTCCGGGGCGAGGGAGGGTCCGTCGAAGAGCGCGTTGAAGTCGCTCACCACCCACCGCTCGAACCCGGGCACCCACCACGTCACCGACAACGCCCCGCTCGTGTCGGTGGCGGCGAGATTGATGCCGCCCCACGGCGTCAGGAACACCGCGAGCTTCCCGTCGAGCACCGGCGTCCCGGCGCTGGCGGACAGATCGTCGGAGCGCCAGTGCCCGATGGCCGGCGTCGTCCACACCGCGCGGACGTGTCCGTGGTCGTCGAGCCCGGCGATGTTCAGCGCGCCCCACCTCGTGACGAACGTGACGACGCCGCCGGCGAAGTGGGGAGTCTCGAGCCCACGGGGCGCCAGGTCGGTCGTCGTGATGTTCTGGAACGACCAGTCGAACTCTCCCCCCCCGCCGGCGCCGGTCTGGCGGAAGATGATCATGTCGCCGGCGGCGTTGGAGCCCACGATGCTCACCAGCCCGGACCTGGTGCCGAAGACCGAGATTGCGCCCGAGATCACCTCGGCGCCGGTGATCTCCGTGGAGAGATTCCGCACGGTCCAGACGCTTCGGTCCGCCGAACGGGTGAAGAGCATGAGACCCTCCGGCGTGGCCAGCGCGGCGTAGGTCTGGCCGTCCTTCGGATCGGTCCAAGTCAGGATGTCGCTCAGGGGCGTGCCGACGCCGGGGAGCGATCCCAATCCGCGGACCGTCCATCGCCAGGCGCTCTGCCCGGTGCCCCCGTCGTCGGTGCCGTTCCCGCCACCGCCGTTGTCGTCGTTCTGGTCGTGACCCGTGCCGTCGTCGGTGCCGTTCCCACCGCCGCCGTTGTCGTCGTTCTGGTCGTGGCCCGTGCCGTCGTCGGTGCCGTTCCCGCCGCCGCCGTTGTCGTCGTTCTGGTCGTGGCCCGTGCCGTCGTCGGTGCCGTTCCCGCCGCCGCCGTTGTCGTCGTTCTGGTCATGGCCCGTGCCGTCGTCGGTGCCGTTCCCGCCGCCGCTCTCATCCCCCGGCCCTGATGGGTTTGGGACCCCGCTTGCGCTGTCGCCCGATGCGTTGCCGCTCCCTCGGAAGACCCACGCCCCGGCGGCAAGGCTGTCATTCGTGTTGTTCGTGAATCGAGCGCCGAGGAACACCGTTCGATCGTGCAGCGCGACATCGAACCCGATCGACCGGGCCGATCCCGCGTCGGTCGGCGTCAGTGTGGCCTCGTGCGTCCAGACGTCCGTGCCGGGGATCTGCCGGAACAGCATCGCCGAGCCGCCCGAAGCGTCCGATCCCAGCGCGATCCGATCGCCCTGGAAGGCGACCGATCGCCAGCCGAGGTCGGCCTCCCCCGCCGCGGTCGGCGACAGGACTTGCTCCACGCGCCAGCGGTCACCGCTCCGCTTGAGCACCTGTGCGAACGGGAGCGTGGCGCCGTCGTCGGAGCCGATCGCGATCACGGCGCCGCGCGAGCCCGAGGCCGCGACGTCGGAGCCGTACCTCGCGCCCGGGGCGTCGGTAGTCGGCGTCAGCTTGGCCTCGATCTGCCAGCCAGCCCGCCCTCTGCCGATGGCGAAGACCGAGCCGGAATCGACACCACGATCGTCGTCGAGCCAGGCCCCGACGATGACATTGCTCGAATGGACGGCGACCGAGTTGCCGAACTCGGCGTCGCGCGCGCTCGTCGGCGCGCCGATGCGTGTCCGGACGTCCCACTGGTTTCCGTCTCGGTCGAACAGATACACCGCACCGCTCGTCGCCGAGACGTCGCCGTCCACCGACTCCTCACCCGGCGCGCCGACGGCGATCACCGAGCCATCGGTCGCGACGGAGAACCCAAACCGGCTACCCAATCCGCCGGCCGCCAAGCCCGAGTCGGGCGCGAGCGTCGCGCGCAGCGTCCAGCCAGAGGAGTCGCCGTACACATATGCGGCGCCGCCCGACCTGGTCCCGATGACCGCCGTGCCGCCGTGGAGATCGACCGCCCAGCCGAAGCCGTCACCAGCGTGCCCGCCCGGCGCCGTGAGCACTGTCTCGAGCACCCAGGCGCCGCTGCTTTGGCTGTAGTGGAAAACCGCCGCCGCACCGGCGCCTCCATCGGCATCCGGCGCTCCGATGATCATGCGGTCGTCGTGCACCGCCAGCGAGTGGCGGCCCCACACTCCCGAGTCCGCCCCGGTCGATCCATCGGGCGTCGTCAGACGGGAGAGTTCCTGCCAGGACCGTATCGTCCCGTTGTCGCTCGAAGTCCCGCGCACCCGCTCGAAGACGATCGGTTGATCGTTCAGATCGATGGTCGTGACGGTCAGGTATCCGCCGTCTCCCCACGAGCCGGAAACCCCGGCGCCGCTTGCGGCCGACCAATCTCCATCCATGACCACGCGGGGCTCGAGCGCCTCCACGCTGCAGGATTCCGTGTTGGTGGTTTGCCGAGAAGATGGCCGCTTGCGCTTCATGGTGTGTACCTCGGCGACGCACAATGCAAGCGGCGTGCCGAGGTGGAACACGGAGAGCATGACCGGTTTTCCGCGATCCGCGACTGGGGCGCGGCCAGGTTCGGCCCGACAACCTCCCGGCGTGCGCTCCGTTGGCCAGCCGGCGCAGTTCGATCTATTCGTGGATACCGAGATCCTCTTTGGTGAAGAGTGCCTCGAATCGAACGCCCGCGGCTTCGACGTTCTCCCGCGCGCCCTCCTGGCGATCGATGGTGCACACGATCGCGCGCACGTCGGCCCCGGCCTCGCGTAGCACCCCCACCGCCTCGAGCGCTGGCCCCCGGTGGTCGCGACGTCTTCGACGAAGACGAGCCGGTCCCCGGGATCGAGCCTGCCCTCGAGCTGCTTGGCGGTGCCGTAGCCCTTCTTGGCGTTGCGGACGAAGATCGAGGGGAGGCCGGTCTGCAGGCTGGCCACGGTCACCAGCGGGATCCCACCGAGTTCCGCCCCTGCCAGCCTCGCGATCGGGGCGCCCTCCTCCCCGGCGATCGCGGCGATCCGATCGGCGAAGAGCACGCCCAGGTCGCGGAGCACCTCCGGGCGCGTGCTGAACAGGTACTTGTCGAGGTAGTAGCTGCTGGTACGCCCAGAGCGGAGGGTGAACGTGCCCCGCAGGAGCGAGGCTTCGGCGATGCGGCGGGCGAGGGCGGGCCGGTCGATCTTGGTGGTCATGCCCTAGCGTAGACCGATCAGCCCGCTTCTCTCCGCCGCCGGCCATGAAACACCGGGGGCCGGCGGGCCAATGAGTTCCAGAGACTCTCCCAGGAGGCCCGACATGGCGCGCAAGCTCCCCCTCGCGATCGGCATCGTCCTGCTCCAGGCCGCCTCGTTGGCCCGGGCGCAGAACGCCGACAACCCCGATGATGCGACCCGCCCGCAGCCCCAGGCGGCCCTCGCCGGCCCCGCGGTGGACGGCTCCGACCCCGAGTCGCTCGTCGCCTACGAATATGGCGGCGGGCTGCACGAGCTCGATCTGCCACCCGCCGAGGCGGCCCTCGAGCTGCTGCAGCTCGACCCCGACACGAGTGATCGTGTCGCGCAGGTGCTCACCGAACGGGCGATGCTCGCCGAGCAGCTCATCATCGACAACTTCGACCTGGTTTCGCAGGGTGACGCGATCAAGGCTTCGGGCAACAAGATCGAGCAGGGGGTCTTCTTCCTGAGTGTGATCCGGGTGCTCAATCCCCTGCTCGAACGGGGGCCGCTGGAGGACGAGATCCGCCCGCTGCTGCCCGCGGACCAGGCGGCCGAGTTTGACCGGCTGCTCGATGCATACTGGAAGGCAGTCGGCCGGTCTCGCGCGGACCAGGCGCGATCTCGCGGGGAGAAGCTGTCGGTGCGGAAGGCTGTCCGCGAGGCCCGGCGCGACCAGATCGGCAAGGAGATCGAGTTGGCGGCCAAGCGCGCGATCGAGAGCGAGCGCTTCGCGGTCGAGTTCCTCACCAAGGGGCTCGAGTTGACGGAAGCACAGCACTCCCGGATCGAGCGACTGGTCAATGACTTTGTGGCCCGGACGATGGGGGAGGCGGGGCAGTCCGATAAAGAGCGTCTCTTTGCCGAGGTTTTCGCCTACCTCAACGAGCACCAGCAACAACTTCTGATGGAGCGGATCAAGGGGTTGTAGGCTCACATGTTCGATATGTGCTCGGTAGGTGCGGCCGGGAGAAGAATCGGCGGTCGGTGCAACCCGGGGTCGGCGGCACGGGGATAATCTGGGTCGGCGGGCCTGTCCCGCACCCTGACTGTGTTCCCCGTGCTGGAGACCGCGCATGACGTTGAAGAGCAGGATGTGGGCCGCGGGCCTCTGCCTCGCCGCAGTGGTTGTTCCGTCGATCGCCCAAGTCACGACGCCCCCCCCGGCGAAGCCCGAGGCAGCACCGGAGTATCGCCCGCCGGCGCCGCCGCCCCCGCCGCGCGAGCGCCCGGCGCGGACCGTCAAGGCGCCCGACGTGGACTTTGTCCCGCTGTCCCGTCGGGATGACAGTGGGAAGATCATCCCCGTGACCGAGCCGGTCGAGTACGTCGCGATGAGCCACAACCCGCTGATCGACGTGCCGAAGCTGGTGAAGATCGCGCCGTACTTCTACACGCGGCGTCAGGTCGTGGAGGCCCACATCATCGACAATCTTGACGCGCTCGAGAACGTCGAGGCGGGCGCGATCGAGAATACGCGCATGGCGGACGAGGAGGGACTGAGGAAGACCACGGGGCGCCTGATGGCCCTCACCGACTCCCCCGATCTCAAGCCCTTCCTCTCGACCGAACTCGTCGAGGACGGCGTCCTGGACCCTTCGACTGGCGCCCTCACCCAGAAGATCATGCAGACCTACCAGCAGGACCTCACCACCGAGGCGATGCACGGGACCACCGACCCCGACGGCGCGACGCCGATCGACAAGATGATGCATGTCGTCATCCGGATGTCGGTCTCGGAGTTTGAGTATTACTACCGCCGTCTCATGCTCGACGCGGCGGACCAACTCCCGTCGGTGCTGCCGGAACTCGCGCTCGACGCGGCGGCAAGCGCCAAGGTCAAGCCGCTGGCCGCCAAGCTCGCCGGGGAGAGCAATCTCGACGCCCGCGCGGCGCTCGTCCGCCAGATGTTTGCCCAGCTCCCGCTGGAGACGCAGCAGCAGGCGCTGCGTCTCACCGTGCAGCGCCGGCCAAAGGTCGACGCTTCTGCGCTGATGGCCCCGCTGCCCGAGGGCGCCAAGCCCCGCGACCTGGACGACGAGACCAGGCACGAGATCATCTTCCAGCTCATGGACGGCGGGAAGGTCAACACCGCCAACTTGGTCGAGTAGCGCACGATCGACACCGTACGACCGACGCCCGGGCCCTGTCGCCCGGGTGTTTTTTTTGGCTCGTCAGTGCCGCTTCATGAGGCCCACACCGAAGCCCGCGAGGGCCGTCCCGCCGGAGGGGATGTAGCCGCTCAGGAATGCCGACAGGCTCTGCGTCTGCTGGCCGAGCCACGAGGTCGATCCGTCGTAGAGGCCCCGCATCGCCTCCCAGTTCACCGCAATCAGCCCCGCCATCTGCAGGCCGACGAGCAGCAGCAGCACCGCCCCCACCACGATCAGGACCACCTTGAGCGCCGCCCGGATGGCGTACGCGATGGCGAAGCCCAGGAAGAAGGCAAAGCCCAGGCGGAAGATCGTGGGCGAGTAGGTCTGGAGGGGGGATTGCTCCGCGCCGGAACTCGTGCGAGAGTCCGCCGCGGGAGTTCCCGCCGCGGACTCGTCGGCGAACCCCTGCGGCGCAAGCCCGGAAGCGGCGCCTTGAGCTCCCTGTTCCGTCGAGATGGTCGCGGGGCGCTCGGGCGAGGTGGTCGCGGCGTAGCCCCAGAGCCCCGCACCCGAGAGGCTCAACGCCCCGGCAAGGGCCAGAAGCAGCCTCTGCAGACCGGTGAGTCCGGCGATGAATCCTGGCTTTGCGGCCGCTTGTTCGGTCACGATCCGTGCCCTCCCGCCTGCTTATTCGGTGCACCGGCGGGTCGGATTTCAATCTCCTCGACCGTGGTCCGCCGGACCGTGATCTTATGACCCTCGGGGCCGGTCTCCTGCCGCTCTTCCACCTCGCGCATCACCTCTTGACGCTGCACAGCCTCCTTGGAGGGGTCGGCCTTCACGCCGCGCGCAATGTGACCGAAGAACTCCCCGAGGTTCCGCATGAGCGATTTGGGCTTCGGCTGCGTCACGCTCACCGCGCCTTCGGCCGAGTTTGCGGCCCTGCCTGCGGCCCGACCGGTCGGTAGTCCACGCCGAGCTTCGCGAAGAGGAATGCGTCGACATCCACGGTCTGCTCGATCCGCTCGGAGAGGGCGGTGCCGATGCCGTGGCCGCTGCTGCTGCTCGTCCGGAGCAGCGTGAGCCCCTCGGGCTCCGCCGCCTGGAGCCTGGCGGTCATCTTTCGCGACTGGAGCGGATCGACGCGCGGGTCGTTCGCCCCGGTGAGGAAGAGCACGGGGGGATAATGCACGCCATCCTTCACGTGGTGGTAGGGCGAGTAGGCGTAGAGCGCCTTGAACTGCTCGGGGTTCTTCACCGTGCCGAACTCGGGGATGTTGAACGACCCGTTGGACGAGAGTTCGACGCGCAGCATGTCGTAGATGCCGACATAGGACACGACGGCCGACATGAGATCGGGGTGCTGGGTCAGCGTTGCGCCCATGAGCAGGCCGCCGTTCGAGCCTCCGAGGATCGCGAGCTTTGTGGTGGTGGTGTAGCCGGAGTCGATCATGTACCGGCATGCCGCGGCGAAATCGTCGAACACATTCTGCTTGTTCGTCAGGTTCCCCTGGGTGTGCCACTCCTCGCCATATTCCCCGCCACCCCTGATATTGGCCTCGGCGAGCACGAAGCCCTGCTCGATGAGGACCCGATCGGCCGCGGAGAAGCCCGGGGTGATATTGACGCCGTAGCCGCCGTACCCCGTCACCAGGCACGGGTGGGACCCGTCGAGGCTGAGTCCCTTCTTGCGGACGATGTTGACGGGCACCTTCGTGCCGTCCTTGCTCGTGGCAAACTCACGGACGACCTCGCAATCCGAGAAGTCGACGGGGTAGTGGGTCGCCAGCGCGGTCTTGGTCATTGCCCCGGTGCGCCCGTTGCACTCGTACCACGCGGGCGCGTCCACATACGACGCCATCTGGAAGAGCACCGAATCGCCTCCCGTGGGCGTGATACCGGAGGCGGTCGAGACCGGCAGCGCACGCGGGGACTTCGCGGGGGCGCCGTCGTAGCCGAAGGCGCGGACCACCGATGGCCCGCCGAGCTGGTAGGTGAGGTAGATGAGTGAATCGGTCGTGGCGAGGACGGACGAATCCCAGAAGTCGGAGACGATCGTGTCGTCGCCCTGCGGGATGATGGTCACGGCCCTTGAGAGCGAAGGATCGGCCAGATCGATCCGCTGGATCTTGCCGCGGGGCGTATCGCCGCGCGAGATCGCCAGCAGCGAATCGTGCGGGCCGAAGGTCGCCTGCACGATCGGGTCGGTAAAGTCCGAGATCTGCTTCCAGGAGCCGTCGCTGCCACGCACGTGCACCGCGAACTCGCCTCCGTCGCCCTTCTGCACCGTGGCAAGCACCTTGCCGTCGGCGGGATTCACCTCGAGCTGGATCTCGGCGATGCGGGGCCAGTCCTTGCCGGCCTCGTACCTGTCCTTGTCGGTGGGCGTGCCGAGGGTGTGGTAGTACACCTGGGTGTAGAACGCCATGTCGTCGGCCGGGCGCTCACCCTCGCGGGGGTAGCGGGTGTAGTAGAAGCCCGAATCATCCGGCGCCCAGGCGAGCGACCCACCCGCGGTGCCGCCGTTGGCCCGGGGCACCACCTCGTGCACCTCGGCCCCCGTTGCGACGTCGAAGGTGTGCACGTCGCCGGCCTCGCTCCCGCCGTGGGATAGCGAGACCGCGATCATGCTCCCATCGTGCGACGGCACGAACCAATCCATCGAGGTGCCGCCGGTCGGGTCGAGCGTGTTGGGATCGAGCACGACCCGCTCGTCGCCCGGGTGGTGCGCCGAGGGCATGACGACGATGAAGGGCTGTTGCTTGGGCGGCTCGGTCTTCATCGCGAAGAGCGATCCGCCGGCCTCGTGCAGCGAGCCGTACCGCACCACGGGAGCGCTGAGCACCTCCGTCACGCGCTCCCGGATGGCCTCGACCGAGGGCAGCGCGTCGAGCACCGACCGGGCATACCGATTCTGGGCTTCGCTCCATGCCTGCACCTTCGGGTCGCTCCAGTCCTCGAGCCAGCGGTAGTCGTCCACCACCTTGACGCCGTGGTAGGTGTCGGTCACCGGCTGCCTGGGGGTCTCCGGTGGTCCGGCGAGCGCCGTCGCCACGGGAAGCACGAGGATCAAACCGAGAACGGATCGACGGGTCTTCATGGTTGCCTCACGATCGAGCGGTTTGGATGTGTCCCCAGAGTCTACGGCGGGCCGGCGCCGCACGGCCCATGGGTCCCCACGGGGACACCGACGGGAGCCGGGCCTCCGCAGCGAACAGAATAAGCACAGGGGCCGGGATCTCAGTGGTGGTGCGAAGACGCCTTGACCGACGCGAGCAGCCCGGCCAGCTGGTCGGGCCTGACGTTCTCGTGCAGGGTCTCGTCGATGAGCATGGCCGGGGCGGTGCCGCAGGAGCCGAGGCATTCGAGCTCGATGAGGGTGAACTCGCCGTCCTCGGTGGTCTCGCCGACATCGATGCCAAGATGGCCCTTGAGGGCGTCGGTGATCTCCGGCTGGCCGCAGAACTCGCAGGCGATCGAGCGGCAGACCGCCACGACGTGCCGCCCCTTGGGCTTGAGCCAGTACTCCTCGTAGAAGCTGGCGGTGTCGATGACCTGGGCGGGCGACATCTCGAGCACCTTGGCGATCTCGACCATGGCCTGGTGCGGGATCCAGCCGTACTCGTGCTGCACCAGGTGCAGCGCGGGGAGCAGCGCGCCGGCCTTCATCTCGTACCGGGGAAGGTACTTGTCGACGAGCTCGCTCATGAGCTTGGGTGTGAGGTACGGCTCATCGCGGCGCTCGACACGGGCGTGGGCGGAGTCCTTGGCGATCCAGGGCATGGGTCTGGTCCTCGCGGCCGGCCGGGCTCAGGGCCGGTCGGGCTTCTGCTTCTCCGGCTTGGCCGGCGCGGGTTTCTCCGCGTCCGGGGCGGCCTCGCCCGCCGCCGAAGGCGGGGGCTTGCCGGGGCTGCATCGTAGACCATCGACCGTCGGATGGGCCTCGAAGGGGGCGTCCGGGGCCGCCAGCGTCCGCTGCACGCTCGCGGCCGACGATCTGGGAACCTCGGCAAGTTTGAGGCCCGAGGTCGGGGGCTCCTCGTCGGGCTTCCCCCACATGACGCAGGAGACCACCTCCCCACCGGGTTCCCTCAGGCAGGCCCAATCGCCGTCGTTGGCAAAGCCCACCTGAGATGAGGTGTTGCCGGCGGTGAAGACCCACGCCCCGCTGAACTTCTCATTGCCCGAGGCGGGCGCCTTGTCGGCGTTGCCGACCGCGCCGGGGATGGTCTGGTGCAGGCCGTTGAACACCACCACCGTCTCGCCCGGTTGGAGTGTGAAGTCGGGAAAGCGGAAGAGGAACTGCCCCGCGTCGGGGGGGTTGCGATCGGTGAGTGTCCAGCCCGTGAGCCGGATGGCGACATCTGTCGGGTTGTAGATCTCCACGAACTCGTCCCCGGTGGCGTCGCGCGAGCCATCCTTCGAAGCGTCGCCCGCGACGCCCTTGGGCACCGCGTAGAGGACCTCGGTGATGATCGGCAGTTTGGGCGCCGGCGGCGTCTTGTCCTTCTGCGCGATCGCCACTGGAGCCAGAGTTGACGAGATGGCCACGAACGATGCAAGAGTTTGGTGTCCCACCATCCCGCCGAGTCTACTCCCGCCGAGCCCGGACGCAAACTCTCAACGCGTCAGAATCGCCGAGCCCCACGGTGGGAGCGGAAAGCCTCTCGGGTTGTCCCCGAGCAGGACGACCGGCGCACTCGGGATGGCATCGAATCCCTCCGGTCGCTCCACCGGCATGCCGGAGCAATTGAAGATCACGACGACCGTTTCATGCTCGGCATGCCGCTCGATGGCGAGCAGGCTGGGATTCCCTGTCTCGAGCACCCGCACCTCGCCGCGCCGTAACGCGTCGTGGTCCCGGCGGAGCCGCACCAGGTCGCGATAGCGACACAGAATTGAGTCGGCGTCCCCCGATTCCTTCTCCACATTGACATCCGCCGAGTCGGTCTGCAGCGCATGCCAGGGCGTGCCGCTTGTGAAGCCGCCCGTCGCGCCGTCGCCGGTCCACTGCATCGGCGTGCGGATCTCGGGATCGGGCTTGGAGCCCGTCATGCCGATCTCCTCGCCGTAATAGATGAATGGGATGCCGGGGAGGGTGAGCTGGATCGTGGCCGCGAGCTTGGCCTTGGCGGCTGCCTCGGCCCGGTCCTTTGAACCGGCGATGAGTGTGGTCATCGTCCGGGGCATGTCGTGATTGGCCAGGAAGGTCGCGTACTGCCCCGGGGGGTAGGCCGAAGCGACATGCTCGATGGCGCGGCCGATCCGGGCGGCGTCACCATCGCGCACCCCCTCGACGATGGCGAAGGCCAGATCGAACTCGAAGCCGGCATCGAGCGACTCGGGGATGTACCTCGCGATCTGGTCGGTCCCCGACCACACCTCTCCGATCAGGAAGGCCTCCGGATCAGCCCGCTTCATGTCGGCCCGATAGTCGCGGAGCCACGCGAGAGTCTCGTCGGTATTCTCGACGCTGGGCCAGTGCTCGATCAGGTGGCGGGCCGCGTCGAGCCGGAAACCGTCGGCGTGCAGGTCGCGGAGCCAGAATGTCGAGATGTGGTGGACCTCCGCCGTCGCGGCCTCGTTGCGCAGATTGAGGTCGGGCATGCCCCGCCAGAAGAGCGCGAAGTAGTAGAGGCCCGACTTGGGATCCTTGTGCCAGAGTTCGCCGCCCCAATCCGCCCTGATCGGTTCGGGGCTCCACACATACCAGTCGTGGCGGGGCGATGCCGGGTCGAGCGATTCGCGGAACCACGGGTGCCGGTCGGAGGTGTGATTGAGCACCATGTCCACGATCACGCGTACCCCCCGATCGTGGGCCGCCTCGACCAGCTCGATGAAGTCCTCGTTGGTCCCGTACTCGTCGTCCACGCGCCGGTAATCCGTGACGTCGTAGCCGTGGTAGCTCGGCGATTGGCAGATCGGCATCAACCAGAGCGCGGTGACGCCCAGATCCTGCGAGGTCGACGGATCTCCGTCATTGAGGTAGTCGAGGCGATCGGTCAGACCCCTCAGATCGCCGACCCCGTCGCCCGCGAGGGGGCCCTCGGTCGAGTCCGCGAACGATCGCACGAAGACCTCGTAGAAGACCGCGTCGCGCCACCACTCCGTCTGCGCAACGGCGGGCGGGACAGCCATCCCCAGGACGGAACAGAGCATCGTGCAATTGATCGTGCCGTGCCACGCCATGGCGGCTGCGCTCCTGTATCGATTCCGGGCAATCCGGCGTTCATGCGCGCGGGGGTGCGGCGCTACTTCTCTGTTGGCGGCGTCCATCGGCCCGGCGCCCGACGATTGGCGCCCTCGCGCCCGGTGAGCTTGTCGCCCAGATCGGCCCGCGCCGTCTCGGCGTATTGCATCAACTGCTCGACCACGTCGGGGTGTTCCGCCGCGACATCATGCCGCTCGCCGATATCGGCCTCGAGGTCGTAGAGCTCGGTGCCCATCTTGATGTTGCGGTACGGACCGGGCAGGCCGTCCTTTCCCGGTGTGCTGCCCTCCATCGTGCGATACTGGTGCGGGAGATAGAACTTCCACTTCCCGGAGCGCAGCGCCTCGAGGTTGTTGTCGTGGTAGTAGAAGTAGAGCACCTCGTGCGGGCTCCTGGCGCCCGGTTCGCCCCGCATCAAGGGGAGGATGCTCTTGCCGTCGATCGGGCGCTCGGGCAACCCCACGCCGAGGATCTCGCAGACCGTCGGCAGGATGTCGATGGTCATCACCGGCTCGGCGCAGGAGGAGCCCGTGGGGATGACGCCCGGCCAGCGCATGATGCACGGCTCGCGGACCCCGCCCTCCCACGTCGTGCCCTTGCCCTCCCGCAGTGGCCCCGCGCTGCCGGCGTGGTTGCCATAGCTCAACCACGGGCCGTTGTCGCTGGTAAAGATGATCAGTGTGTTCTCGGCGAGTCCGTGCCGGTCGACCGCGTCCACGATCTGCCCCACCGACCAATCGAGTTCGCTGATCACGTCGCCGAACAGGCCGCGGGCGGTCTTCCCCTCCCACATGCCGGACGCGTAGATCGGCACGTGCGGCATCGGGTGGGGGACATACAGGAAGAACGGCTCGTGGGCGTGCTCATCGATGAACCGCACCGCGCGCTGCGTGAAGTACTGCGTGAACTGCTTCTGGTCCTCGATCGTGATGTCGTGGTTGATCACGATCGTGTCCTCGAAGAGCGGCAGGTCGGGGTAGCCCTGTTTGCGCAGCCGCTGCTCCTCGGTCATGTCCGGATGGCGGGGCCACATGTCGTTGGAGTACGGAATCCCCGAGTATTCGTCGAACCCGTGGTGCGTCGGCAGGAAGGGTTCGCGGCAGCCGAGGTGCCACTTGCCGTAGGCCGCGGTGGCGTACTCCCGCTGACGACACACCTCCGCGATCGTGGTTTCGCCGTCGGCGATCCCGATGACGTCGTTGGGCCCCAGGGCTCCCTGGATGCCGATCCGGTTGGGGTAGCAGCCCGTGAGCAGGCCCGCCCGCGACGCCGAGCACACCGGCTGCGCCGCGTAGAAACTCGTGAACCGCATGCCCTGCGACGCGAGGGCATCCAGATTCGGCGTCGAGTATCCCTCCGCGAACTCGCAGACATCCCCGTAGCCGAGGTCGTCGCAGAAGATGATGATGATGTTTGGGGAGCGCTCCGAAGCGCGGGCTGGGGCGAGGAGCAGGAGCAGGAACAGCATGATTCGGCGGAGCATGCTTGCAGCATATCCGCCGATGGGTATCAGGCCGCGTCGAGCAGATACTTCAGTGCGCCGGGCCGGCTGGCCTCACCGATCGCCCTGGGGCCTTCCTCAAACCGCAGACGCTTCGCGATCAGGCTCAACACGTCGACACGGCCGGACGCCAACTCGGCCACGGCCTCCGCGATCGCCGTGCCGCGGGACCCGAAGACCTGGACCTCGTGCCGGATGATCTCAGCCGCGGGCAGCCGAGATGTCTCGCCTGCGCGGAGCAGGACGAGACTTCCGCGTGGCCGGAGGAGCCCGAGCGCCAGGCCGATCGATGCCCCGGAGCCCTCACAATCGAACACGGCGTCCTGGTCCTGGCGGAGCCCAACTTCGCTCGAGGCCCGGTGTTTCACGCCCCACTTCGTGCACAGCTCCAGGTTCTCGCTGGCGAGGCCGAGCAATCGGACCGAGGCGTTGCGCCGGGCCATCGCCTGAGCCGCTAGCAGTGCCAGCGGGCCATCGCCCAAGACGCTCACAAATGTTCGGCCTTCCAGGCTGAGCATCTGCGCCGCATGCAACACCCGGCCCAGCGAGGCGGCGAAGACCGCCCGGTCGTCATCGAGCGCGTCGGGGATCGCTGTCAATGCCGAGGCGGGCACGACGACATGCCCCGCGAAGCATCCGTCCCGGTCAACACCCAGTGTCGCACCGTGCCCGCAGTGCAGGCTCAATCCCCCGCGACAGCGGTCGCACCGCCCGCATGGGATATGCGACGGACCCACCACGCGCCGGCCACGGAGCCGCGCCGCCAATGGGCTCGACGCCGGCAACTCCAGCCGCTCGACCCGGCCCACGAATTCGCCCCCGAGGACGCCCGAGAACCCCGAGCGTGCGATGGCGGCGTCGGCCGGATCGATCCCGAGCCGGCTCGGGGCCACCAGAGCCTCCCCCGTGCGCAACACCGGTTCGGGCGCCCCAGGCTCGAGCGTGATCGACCCGTTGTCGCTCCGGATGGCCTTCAAGCCCTCGCTCCCTCCGGGCGCGCATCGTCCACCACGCGGCCCTTGGTAGAACCCATCGGCATCGAGGCGCCGGCGGTCAAGGCTGGCTTATCCGTTCCCCTCGGAAATCGGCTGATCCTGACGCTGGATCGAGGGTGGGTAGCCGACCGGCACACCCGCGGTCTCGTTGGGGGGAGGGGGGACAAAGGGGATGTACTCCCAGAAGAACTTGCCCCGGTGGAAGAAGGGATACTCGTATGCGGTCCGGCCCGAGAAGTGGTCGTCGCTTTCCTCGTACCAACGGAGCCACGCCTTCCGATCCACGCCGAAGTCCTGACCGGTCAGGGTCCGGAGCGAGTGCTCGGCCGCCAGATTCACCGCAAGGAATCGGTCGTCGAGCGCCGCGATGAGGGGTTGGAGCACGCGGGGCTCGGAGTATTGACCAAGTGCGCCCGCAGCCTCAGCCCTGATCTGGGGCTCCGACTCGCCCGTTCTCGCCGGATTGCCCGGCTCGGGCGCCCGCGTGCTGACGATGAGTTCGTCGATTGCTTCCGGGTTGTACAGCCGCTGGAGCGTGCGGGCCGCCTCGAGCCGAACCCGTGAGTTCGGGTCGGCGAGCGCCTGTGTGATCAGCGGCACGTCCTCGGGGCGGCCGTGGAGCGTCAGACCCCGCATGGCCGCGGCGCGGACGTTGGGGTCCTTATCCCCGGCCCGCTCGATGTACAACTGGTGGTAGGGGTCCTCACCGCCGAAATACCCGTTTGCGAGCAGCATCGTGCCCTTGGCCCGGGCGTCGGCGTCCCACGGATCGACGGCCATCTCGGCCGCCTCGAGCGGGCTCGGCGGCTGCCAGAGCGACAGCAGGCTCTTGGCCCCCTTGGCGCCCTCGGGCGTCTCACACCCCGCGAGGAGCGCGGCGAGCCCGAGGCATAGTGCTGTGCCCAGACCGACACGGTTCATGCCGGAGTGTACCTTTGCGCGCGTGGTCATAACTGAGGGAGCGGGCCCTCGCCTGGGGACCGGAGCGACAGTGGCGGGTCGATGAGTTCGCGCGCGACGATGAAACGCCGCCAGTCGGCCCCGGTCATGCGATGGCCGAGCACCTGCACCGGGGGGCGTGAACCCTCCGTGGCCGGGTGCACCACGTGGGGATCCACCTGGAGTTCGTGGATCGAGGACTTGGCGACGTCGTCCACGGGCTGGGCGCGGGATGGCGAGACAGACCGGTCGACCGAATCCACGGACAGACGGGCGGCGGGCAGTGGTTGGGACTGGGCCGAGTTTCGGGCGATTGTCGGCGGCTGTTGCGGGTTCCGTTGGGGCTTCTGCGGGCGCTGGAACTGAGGGTTCGTCGCTCGCGCAGGACCAGTCGGACGCGCCTGAGGTGTGGCGCGAGCCGGGCCCGGCCGGGGAGTCGTCGGGGGCGAGGGCTGGCCCCGGGTGCCGGTCGTGGCCGTCCGGGCGGCTTGTTGGCGGCGGCGCAATTCCTCGATCTGGGCCTGCCTGCGCCGGATGAGTTCGGCTGCCCGTTCCTGGGCCGTCTGTTGGCGCGGTTGGACCGAGACCCGTGCGGACTCGGTCGAGCCGACCGGCCGACCGGTCCGGAGGGACTCAAGCTGCGCGGCCTGGGTCTTTTTCTGGCGCTCGCGGGCCTCTCGCTGCTTTTTCAGCCAATTCAGCACCCCGCCCAGGACGGGGCCACCGAAGGCGAGAACGAGCACCAGGATTTGGGTCCAATGCTGCATCGGCTGGCGATTCTATCGGCGGCCCGGGGTTGCCGCCGGGACAATCGCCACCTCGGCCTCGGTCCCCAGTCGCAGGAATTCGACCCCGAATACGGCGCGGAGGGCCGCGGGGTCCAGGCACTCGGCGCAGGGGCCGGCGCCGGCGACCGAACCGGTCGCATCGAGCAGGAGGGCCCGATCGCAGAATCTGGCCGCGGCCGTCAGGTCGTGGAGCACCACCGCCACAGCCAGACCCGCGCGGGCCTGGGCACAGATGATCTGCATGGCGGCGATGGCGTGGCGGGGGTCCATGGCGCTGGTGGGCTCGTCCGCGAGCAGGACCGCAGGTTCGGGAGCTCCTTCCACCTGCGCCAGCGCGCGCGCCAGCACAACCCGCTGCTGCTGCCCGGCGCTCAGCTCGACAAACGGCTCAGCGGCGCGCCCCTCGAGGCCCAGCAACGCCAACTTCGAGCCTGCACGCTCGAGAGCGCGGCGGGCGCCAATACCGGGATCGCATCCCATGGCGACGACGTCGCGAACCGAGAAGCCGAAGGCCGCACTGGAGCGCTGTGGGATATACGCCAGCCTCCGGGCCCGATCCGGCTCGGGGATGGTGTCCACCGCCCGGTCCCCGAGCCGGATCTGACCCTCTCCGGGCTGGATCAGGCCGAGCAGCAACCGCAGTAGGGTGGTCTTCCCGCTCCCGTTGGGGCCGACGACGGCGGTGACCGTCCCGGCCTCAAAGGCCGCGGAAACGCCCCGGAGCACCGGGGAGGCTCGGTGATAGGCGAAGGCGAGATTGGTGGCGACGAGGGCCATGGCCCATGCTACTCGCCCCGCCCAGACCCGCCGATCTCCTACACTCGGCGGAAGTCTGGCATCCAGCGAGGTGGATCATGAGTGTCGGCATGGTGGCGGTAACTGGGGCAACCGGGTTTGCGGGCCGGCATGTGGTTCGGGAGTTGCTCTCCCGCGGCAGCCCGGTGCGGGCCCTGGTGCGCGACACGACCAAGGCCGCGCAGGTGCTTCCGGCGGATCCCCACCTGACGCTGGTTCGGGGTGAGGGCGACGACGGCCACGCACTGGGCGAGCTCCTGCAGGGGTGCTCGGCGGTGGTCAACACCGTGGGGATCATCCGGGAGGGTCCCGGGGGGCAGACGTTCAAGCGGGTGCATGTCGGGATGACCCGGGCACTGACGCAGGCCGCGAAGCGGAGCCGATGCGAGCGGTTCGTGCAGATCTCGTCGCTGGCGGTGAGCGAGGTCGGGACCACGGGCTACCAGCGGACCAAATTCGAGGCCGAGACCATTGTGCGGGATTCGGGGCTGCGTTGGACGATTCTCCGCCCGAGCCTGATCCATGGGCGCGATGGCGAGTTCATGGGCATGGCACGGGACTGGGCCACGGGCCGGATCGCTCCGTACGTCTTCATGCCGTATTTCGCGCGGCTCAGGGGGCGGTTCCCCAAGCCTGTATTCGAGTCTCCGCACATCCAGCCGGTTTTCGTGGAGGATGTGGCGCGGGCCGTGGCGGAGAGCCTGGAACGCGAGACGGCCGTGGGCGAGGTTTACTGCCTCACGGGCGCCGAGACACTCACGTGGCCAGAGCTGCTCGAGTTCGTCCGTGACCGCGTGAAGCTCGCCAAGAAGGGGATCAAACCGTTCCCGATCCCCGGCGAGCTGGCCGCGCTCCAGGCCAAGGCCGCGAGCATGATCGGCATCGGCGCACTGCTGCCCTTCGACGAGGGGATGGCCCGCATGGGCGCCCTCGACAACGTGGCGCCGACCGTCAAAGCGCGCGAGCATCTGGGGTTCACGCCGTCGGGCTTCCGCGAGACGGCGGCCGGCTACCTCGGCGCCATGTGAGTCGTGCCGTTGGCCCGCGTGACCTTCTTGACCGCGCGGTCGCCGATGTGGTAGAGGATTCCCAGCACGACAAGGGTGGCGACGATCCCCGCCACCTTCCACGGCCAGGGCGTGGTCACGGTTTCCTTGGTCAGGTCCTGCGAGAGGCCGTGGACCTGGGTTGCCAGATAGACGGCGATCGCGGTGCGGGGCGCCATGCCCAGCGCCGTGCCGATGACGAAGGCGAGCTTTGAGACTCCCGTCGAGGCCATGACGAGATTGGTGATCGCAAACGGTGAGTTCGGCGGCACGCGGAGCAGCGTGACGATGCCGAGGGTTTTCCAAAACCCGTGCCCGATCAGCGCATCGCGGACCGCCCGGGCCTTGGGGTTCTCGGCGATGAGCCGTTCGGCCCGATCCCGGCTCGCCGTTCTCGCCAGCACATAGCCGATGATCGAGCCCCCTACAAAGCCCGCCAGGGCCGCGGCCAGACCACCCCGGAAACCGAAGGTCCAGCCCCCCAGGAACGCCTGCGCGTAGGTTGGGAGCAGCCCGAAGCCTGCGCTGAAGATGAAGATGGTGACATAGATGGCCAGCCCTAGCTCGTGTTGTGCCTGCAGCCAATCGCCGACGGCGCCGATCCTGAGCAACAGGAGGAATCCGCCGAGCGCCGGGAAAAAGGCCCAAGCCAGCGCGAGATAGCCCGCCGGCCCGAGCCGGAGGAAGATCTCCTTGAGGCCCGGACCGGCTTCAAGCTCGGCGACGGCCCGTTCGCTCGAGACGGAGGCCGATTCGAGCGGCTCGGTTGGTGGCTGGACCCGGGGTTGGACCGAGGGTTCGTTCATGGCCCGAGAGCATACGGGCCACGTGTGCGACGCGCCGATTACCCGCCCTGACCCGGCAGGCCGCTGATGGTCATCTGCCGGTCGTACTCGAGGCGGAATCGGTAGTCCTCCTGGAATGCGGCGGCCCCCACGGACCCGGGGCCTACCAGGACATCCCACCTCAGGATGCCCTTGGCCCGGTCGCCCCGCTGGTACTCGGTGTCGTCGGAGAGCTCGCGTTCTTCGCCGTCGAGAAGTGTGATCTTGATGTCGCCGCTGGAGAGCATGGGCATGCGATCCAGGAGGCGGATATTCGCCTCCTCGCGGCCGAAGTTCTGGATGGTGAGCCGGTAGGAAAGATCGACGATCCTGTTGCCGCCCTGAACATCTTCGGTCCGCGCAACCATCTCGCGCGAGCAGCGCAGTGAGGCGTCGATGCCGAAGCCGAGCGTGAAGGACTCATGTGAGGCGACCATGGGCGCCGCGCCATACCCCACGAAGCGGCCGCCGACGTAGGTGGACACCGGACCGGGGAGGAGTACGACCTCGCTCTCGTTCACGATCTTCGCCTCGTCGTAGACCTGTGCGCTCAATGCCGGGGCGACCACCTTGTAGAAATCGGCCGCCATCGGGATCGCGGCGATCTGGACCTGCTGCCGATCGGTCCGGCTGGGAAGACTCGTGCGCTCGCCGACGGCGTATGTCACGCTGAGGCGCGCATCGTCGGGCGTCGGCGATAGCTCCTCGGCCTTCTCCACTTTGCCGACGGCGGCATCGAGGACCCAGATGTTGGCCGCCAGGTCGTTGAGCTGCCTGTCGAAATCGCCCCGACTGCCGAGCGAGACGCTGTCGGAGGCGCGCTGGCGGCGTTCCTCTACATTGGATTTCTGGAAGGCGTAGCTGTCACGGAGCGATTGGGCCTGCTCCATGCTCTGCTGGGGCGCTCCCCGACCAGCGCGAGCCGCAGGGGCTCCAGCCCGGGCGCCCGGGCGACGAGGGAGGCGGTGGCGGTCGAGAGCGTCATCGAGACATCGCCCCAGTCCTCGCCGGAGAGTTGCTGGATCGCGGCGAAGTACTCGACGACGACACCGGTGTGCGATTCGTCGGTCCTGATCGTGTACGAGGGCTCCCACGTGGCCTCATTGACCAGATATCTCAGCCGCAGCTCACGCTTGGACCCCGGGTCGGCCTCGACGAAGAGCACAGCCTCACGCACCGTGCGGGCGGTGGCGCCGGCGACGGTGGCCCGCTCGCGTTGGAGCTGTTCGAGCTGCGCCGCGAGCTGCCGGGCTCTTTCCTGCTGTGCCAGCTCGGCCCCGGAGAGCCGTTCGCGCTCGGTGAAGACGAATTGCGAGAGCGACTTGATGGTGTCGGCGTCGAGCACCCCGGAGCGCAGCTCGGTGACGGCGGTCTGGCCGCCGAATTGCTCGAGCTGGGCGAGATAGGCCCGCTCCTCGCCGAGCAGGCGGGCTTCCTGTTCCCCCTCGCGTTGGGCCCTTTCGACCTGCTCGATCTGTGCGTCGATCGCCATGACCTCGTCGCGCGTGTCGCGCTCGACGGGGCGCTCGCGGTAGCGGATCGAGCGCACCCGGACACCGGATCCCGCGTCGGCATAGAGGCTCGCCGGGGCGATCGCTTCCGGCAACCCGGTGACAACCACCTCCTGCAGCCCCGCCTGGCCAGGGATAGCCACGAGGCGGGTGACCAAGGCCTGTCCCCGGTAGACCGTCACCTCGTCGATGCGACCGGTGAGTTCTGTGCTCGGCTGAGACCAGGCCGCGGCCGCCATCGACGACACCGCGAGGCCCGCGACCAAGAGTGTGCTGCACCGCATCATGTACTCCCTCATTCATGTGGTTTGCGCGAAGAGGACCCGATGGAGTTGATACAGGCCCGCGGGGGTCGGCCGCGCAACCGGTCTGTAACAGATCCGAGGGACGCACCGGGTTGACGGGCGGTGGCGGGGAGGTAGCATGGCCGGTGCGGGCGTTGCGCCCCGCGCGTGCCCCTCACCCAGGCCGGGCGAAAGCCCGCCGCGGAGATTCGCCCGATGCTCCCCAAGCCACCCCCACGCGAGAGTTCGCTCGGCTTCCTCTTCCTGCCGCCCTTCCGGGTGCAGGGGCTCTCGATCGCCGGCGAGGCGACCTGCGTGCAGATCCCGGAGCTCGACGTGTGCTTCGATATGGGCGCATGTCCGCGCGCGGTGCTGAGCTCCTCTTATGTGGCGCTCTCGCACGGTCACATGGATCATGTGGGTGGCCTGGCCTACTACTGCTCGCAGCGTCGTTTCCAGGGCATGGGCACGGGCACGATCGTGTGCGACGCCCGGATCGCCGGCGCCGTGCGCCGGATGATGGAGGGCTACCGCGATCTCGAGCAGCAGCAGACGCTGTTCGAGGTGACCCCCCTCGAGAACGACGAGCAGATCCAGATCAAGAACAATATCTCGTTGCGCGGATTCCACACCGAGCACACCGCGCCCTCGATGGGCTTCACGGTGATCGAGCATCGGACGAAACTGAAGCCGGAATTCACCGAGTTGCCGCAGGAGAAGCTCAAGGAGCTGAAGGACCGCGGCACGGAGATCACCCGCAAGCTCGAGATCCCGCTCGTGGCCTATCTCGGCGATACGGCCGCCGGCCCGCACCTCGTGCGGGAGGACGTCCGCAAGGCGAAGATCATCATCACCGAGTGCACGTTCTTCGAGCCCGACCACAAGGAGCGCGCGAAGATCGGCAAGCACCTGCACGCCGAGGACATCGCCGAGTGGCTGCGCGTCGCCGAGTGCGAGGCGATGATCCTGATCCACGTCTCCAGGCGCACGCATCTGGGCGAGGCGCGGAGTTCGATCGCCAAGGCGCTCGGCGCCCGCGCGCTCGAGCGCGTGCATTTCCTCATGGACCACCGCGCCAACCGTGAACGATATGAGCGACAGCTCATCGAAGCGGGCGTGCAGCCCACGCGCTGAAAGCTCCATTTTCCCGCACGCGCGTTGACACGATGCCCGCGTCGGATTACCTTTGCCCGGCTCGGACTATTTCGTTGGGCCGCGCCCGACTGGGAGGCCGGGGCGGTCAAAACGCCGTACTTTTTCCCGGGTGCAGAGCCATCCCTGAGGTAGCCCGGAACATGACGAACCCCGATCGAAAGGTCTGGGAAGGCGTGCTCGCGCACCTGCGTCGACACCACCCTGCCCTTTACCGCAAATGGTTCGAAGACGAACTCGAGCCGCTCGCCGTCGCGGGTGGCACGCTCCCGGTGCGCACCAGCAGCCCCGTGCACGCGGCCTATCTGGCCCACAACTGCCTGGAGCAGTTCAACGACGCTCTGCGGGCTGTCACCGGTGCGCTCCTCACCGTGCGGTTCCTGCAGCCCGGAGAGCACGCCGAGCCGCCCGCACGAGTCGTCATGAAGCCCACACGCGCGCCGTCGGCTCCCGCGAGCCGCGATGAGACCCTCGCGGTCAACCCAGACTTCGGATTCGAAACCTTCGTCGTTGGCCCGACCAATCGCCTCGCACACGCCGCCGCACAAGCTGTGGCGGATATGCCGGGCACTTCATACAACCCGTTGTTCATTCATGGTGATGTCGGGTTAGGCAAGACGCATCTCCTGCAAGCGATATGCCTCGCGATCACCGACCGACAGCCCGACGTGAAAGTCTGCTACCTCTCGTGCGAGGGCTTCGTTTCCCAGTTCATGGAGGCGGTGCAGGGTGGGCAGATGTCGGAGTTCCGACACCGATTTCGCGATGTCGATGTGCTCGTCGTCGACGACATCCAGACGCTCGGGCCGCGGGATCGGTCGCAGGAGGAGTTCTTCCACACGTTCAACAGCCTCTACCAGGCCCAGAAGCAGATCGTGCTCTCCTCCGATGCGCCGCCCGAACTGATCCCCGACCTCCAAAAGCGGCTTGTCTCGCGGTTTCAATGGGGTCTGGTCACCCAGATCGAGACTCCCTGCTTCGAAACCCGAGCCGCGATCGTGAAATCCAAGGCCAAACTCCGCGGCATCCTCCTCCACGACGATGTGGCGGCCCATATCGCCTCCGTCCACTCGAGCAACATCCGGGAACTCGAGGGGGCGATCGGCACCCTCCAGATCAACGCGGAGGTTCGAGGCGTCCCGATCGACCTCGCCCTCGCCCGAGAGGTCATCGGGCCGGCGCCCGCCCACGAAGCCTCGCGGCATGCCACCATCCAGACGATTATCGATGCAGTCACGGGTTTCTACGGGGTGCGCCTGAGCGACCTGCAATCCAAACGCCGTGCCCGGTCCGTCACCATCCCGCGGCAGGTCTGCATGTTCCTCGCCCGTCGGTGCACCCGGCACTCCCTGGAGGAGATCGGCGGGTACTTCGGTGGGCGCGACCACACGACAGTCATGCATGCCGTCAGCACGATCGAGAGCCGGGCCGAGGCGGATCCCGAGTTCAAGGCCGACCTTGTGGTCCTGGAAGAGCGGGTCAAGCCCGCACTCCGCTCAGCCTGACGTGATCGGTCGCTCCGAATGACGGACCATGATTCCCCTTGAGGATCGGTCGCTTGCGTTGTGGACAACGTGTGTCCGGGCGCTCGGTTTGTGGCGGCTCAAATCGCTCTCGGCGAGAGGGGTGTTGGAGTCGCAGCCCAAAATCGGATATTGCCGACCTTGGACGAGCGCAACCGACAGCATCCGACAACTCCTGCTTGCCCGGCTGTTGTTCCAAGTACTTGCTCACACTGGTCTTGCGTGTGGGTCAATCTCGTATTCCCCAACCGACAGGCCTTCTTACGAGTACATCGAAAGATATCTCTCTTCATAGGAGAGAAGACCAAGACGGCCTGACCAAGCACCCAGAGGCTCTGGGCCTTTCCATGGTCAAGAATTTGGGGTTCCCCATTGTTGATGGGCTGTGCATTACCGCGCCGGACGAGAGGTCTTGGGCAGGACCTGGCAATGCGGGCAGAAGGTGCTGGTCCGCTGGGCAACGGTGCGTGACTCCAGGAGCGTGCCGCACTCGGGGCAGGGGAATCCCCTGCGTCCGTACACCCGAAATCTGTTCTGGTGCACGCCCGGACGGAGTTCGGCGTCCACGAAGTCCTTCAGGCTCGAACCGCCCGCACGGATCCCCGCGCGCAGCACGCTGCGGACGTGCCTGGCCAGCCGGTTCCAGTCTTCGGTCGAGAGCGTCGATGCGGTTTGCTCGGGGTGCAGCCGCGCCGCAAACAGGGCTTCATCGGCATAGATGTTGCCGACTCCGGCGAGCAGCGACTGATCGAGGAGGCAGGCCTTGATGGCGCGGCTCGAGCTACCCGCTCCTCGGCGGAGCGCCGCGGCGGTAGCGTTGAGACCGTCCGGTCCAAGCGCGTCCCACCGTTCCGTGCGGAGGCTCGCGAGGGATGGGTAGGCCCAGAGACCGCCGAATCGACGCGGATCCCGGAACCACATGGTCGAGTCGTCATCGAGGCTCCAACGGGCGTGCAGGTGATCCTCGCGGGGCGGCGGCAGACCGGGCCGCAGCACGAAGAGCTGGCCGCTCATGCCGAGATGCACCAGGACCACACGGCCTCGTTCAAACACGATGGCGAGTTGCTTGCCGTGTCGGAGCAGCTCGGAGACGCGCTCGCCCTGGCCGAGAGCGGCTGGCTTTCCGCGCCGGAGCACGGCGGCGCAGCGCAGCTCGGCGCCGCGGACGATATGGCCCACGAGCCGGGGTGCGAGGGTGCGGCGTACGGTCTCAACCTCCGGAAGCTCAGGCATTGCGTTCGCCCCGTGGCGGGCGTCGGGCGGACCGGCGCGATCGAAAGAAGTTTCGGAGGATCGCGGCGCAAGGTTCGGCATCGACGCCGGCGACGACCTCGCATCGATGGTTCAGCCTCGGGTCGCTCACCAGGTTGTAGAGCGAGCGGCACGCCCCGGCCTTCGGATCGTCCGCGCCGTAGACAACCCGGCCGAGCCGCGCGTTGACGAGCAGGCCGGCGCACATGGGGCAGGGCTCGAGGGTGACAACCAGGGTGCAGGCGTTCAGCCGCCAATCGCCGGTTGTCGCCGCGGCGGCACGGACGGCGCGCAGCTCGGCATGCGCGGCGGGATCGGCGTCGCGTTCTCGGGTGTTGAAGCCCTCACCCATGACACGCCCGGAGGCGGTCTCATAGACGACGGCGCCAACAGGGACCTCCCCGATCGCCTCGGCCTGGGCCGCGAGTTCCAGCGCGCGGCGCATCATCCGACGGTCCATCTCGGTGGCGCCGGTCGGGTTCGTCGGTTGGTGGCCGCGGAAACTCGAACGCAGGCGGGCGAGGGAGCGTCGCCATGGTCCGGGTGGGCTATTCATCGCCTGCGTCCGGCCCTTCCTTCTTGGGCTTGAACCCGCGGGAGACTCTGTCGGCGGGGAGCCACCGCAGGAGGATGCCGCCCAGTTCGAAGAGTGCGTAGAGCGGGATCGCCAGGGCGAGCATGGAGAGCGGGTCGGCGGGGGTCAGCACCGCACCGAGCACCAGGCAGACCATGACCGAGTGGCGTCGGAACCTGCTCAGCGTCGAGGGTTCGATGAGGCCCAGCCAGCCCAGCAAGAGGATGACCACGGGGGCCTGGAACCCGATCGCGAATGCGAGCGCCAGGCCGAGAAACATCTTGATGTAGTCGGCGACCTTGTACTGCTGCTCGATGCCGCCGGAGCGCGTGAAGGGCGTGCCGATGACGGTGAGCTTGTTCTCGCCGGAAACAACGGCGATGCGGAGTTCGCGCAGATCGAGATTGAACCATATTTGCCCGGGCTTCGGGTCGACCGGGTCGGCCTCGAGCACGGGAAACGTGGGGAGTTGGATTCCCTCGGGCAGCGGCGCTGTCGCTGGTTTCGGCCCCGGGAAGCTCGAGCCGAACATCAGGAAAAAGCTGACCGTCATCGGCATGACGATCGTGTAGAGGAACACCAGGCTCGTGACCGTGAGCACGCCGCTCAGCGGGAGCAGGATGTGCACAAATCGACGCTCGTTGTTGTAGAGGCCAGGGGCGACGAAGAGCCACAGTTGGTAGATGAGCCAGGGGCTCCCCAGCAGCACCGTCACGATGACGCCGATCTGGAGGGCGGCCATAAAGGTCTCGGCCGGCCCGGTTTGGATCATCTGGGGCGGCAGGCCGAGGGCTCGCTGCTGCTCAAAGACGGTCGCCAGAATCAGCTCGACCATCTGTTTGGAAAACGTCAGGGCCAGGATGAGGATCGGGGCCAGCCCGAGGAGGGCGAAGATCAGGCGCTTCCGGAGTTCCTCCAGGTGGTCGCCGAAGGGCATGACCGCGTCCATGAGCAGATGGGTCGCCGGATTTTTCTTTGGTCTCAACATCGGGCGTGCCGGGCTCGTAGTGCCGATGACGATAGCCGCGGCCGGCCCCGAAGCCCGACGGGCGGGCCTCCGGCGCGCATCTCTGTTTCTTGGAAAGGGGGTCGCGGGCATGACGGAGCCGGACGGGGCCTCGCCCCAAGCACGCGTGGAGGACCTGCGCCTGTTTCAGGCGGCGGCGCGGTCCGACCCGGAGGCGGTGCGTCTGGTCTGGGAGCGGCAGCGTCGCTGGGTGGCGGCTCTCCTTCTGGCGTACAAGCCTCGCGAGGCCGATCTGGAGGATCTCTTGCAGGAGGTGGCGATGACCTTTGTGCGTCGGGTTGGTGAACTGCGGGAGGCGGAGGCGCTCAAGCCCTGGCTCCGCTCGGTCGCCATCAACGCCGCCAGGCTCGCCGGCCGCAAGAGATCGATTGTCCGTCGGCACGCCGAGGGGCTGCGTCTGATTACTGAGCAGGACCCGCCCATCCAGAGGACGCCGGATGTGGTGCTGGGCCAGCAGGAGGATGCCCGGCGGTTGTTGAGCCTGGCGCTCACGCTGCCCGAGAGCTATCGGGAGCCGCTGTTGCTCCGCTGCATGCAGGGCATGAGCTACAAGGAGATTGGGCGGATTGTCGGGCTGCCGGAGACGACCGTGGAGACGCGGATCGCCCGGGGCCGTCGGATGCTGCGGGAGCTGGCCTCCGCACAGGAATCGGTGGGCAAGCCCCTGCCGCGGTCCACACCGGGAGCGGGTGTGGAGGAAGGGAAGGTTTCATGAGCGGTCTTGATCGTGATGTGCTGATCACCCGCGTGATCGATGGCGAATCGAGCCCGGAAGACTGGGCGGCGTTCCGAGCGCTCGCCGAGCGCGATCCCTCGGTCTGGCACGAACTCGCCGATGTGCAGCAGGACCGCGCCGAGCTTGGATCGGCCCTGCTCGAGGCGGTCAGTCTGGCCGACCGAGTGGAGGCGCCGATCGATGCGCACGCCGGCGAGCGGCTGAGCGTCCGTGTCCGCACGGCCGCGAGCTGGCTCGGCTGGGTCGCGGCGGCGGCGGTGGCGGTCGCCGCCTTCGTGGATCGGTCCGGGTCTCCTGTCGGTTCCGATCTCGAGTCTGCGCGGGCGAACCTGTTCCCGATCAGCTCTCCCGAGGACGCACTGAAGGTGTATTTCGATAAGGGACACCAGGCCGGGAGCGTGCTCGGCGAGGTGCCGGAGCGTCTGCTGGTCAGCTCGACCCCTTCGCCGGAAGGCGGGTACGAGGTGGTTTTCTTGCGTCAGATCGTGGAGCGTCAGCGGGTGCAGGACTTCTACCGCATGGGGCAGGACGAGGCCGGGAACTCGGTCGCCGTGCCCTATAGGCCGCTCCGGGCCTCTTCCCGCGGGACCACCTACTGAATCGTGACGGATACTCGGCGGCTGCGCATCCCTATGTCAGAGACCGATCGCGAATCACCCAACACGCGGGCGAGAGCCCCTTGGAGAATGCAGGATGAACACGGAACTCCCCAAGCGAACTCTGATGCGGGCGGCGACCGGCGTGTGCCTGGTGGCGGGCTTGGCTTGTGCCCAGAGCGACGACGCGACGCACGAGCTCATCATCCGCAACTCGGCGCCGTCGAGCCCCGGCGTGCACGAGCTGCACCTGGACGACGCCCACACGCTCTTGATCACGCCGTCCGCGCAGCCGGAGTCGAAGACGCAGACCCGCACCGTCATGATCCAGCGTGACGATGATCACGAGTACAAGGTCGATATCAACAACGACGCGGTCCAGGCCTGGGTCGACGGCAAGAAGGTGCCCTCGAAGCGGGTCAAGGTCGGGGACAAGTCGATCAAGATCGTCGACCAGGACGGCGACACGCTGGTCGAGTTCCAGCGGGGGGCGCAGGTCCAGATCGGCCAGCGGGCGCAGAGCGACGGCCCGATCGTTTGGCAGACTCAGAGGGGTCAGAGCGACGACAACGATCTGAGCATCCAGATTGCGCAGCCCGAGGGTGAGCACCCGCCCGTGATGATCGGGATCACGATGGGCCCCGTCGACGAGGGCGCTGCGAGCGACCTCGACTTGGACGCGGACGAGGGCATCGCCGTCATGGGCGTGATCGACGGCCTCCCGGGCGAGAAGGCGGGGCTCCGCGAGGGGGATGTGATCATCTCGGTCGACGGGCACCGCGGCGTCGGTCAGGAGGAACTCCGCAAGATCCTCAACGACAAGTCACCCGGCGACAAGCTCGGGCTCACGATCTCCCGCAACGGCAAGGAGAAGGAGTTGAAGGTCCAGTTGCAGGCCTACGACACCGGCAAGCTCGGCGGCTTCGCGCCCACGACCCAGGCGATGCCCTTCTCACTCAACATGGGCGGGGGTGAGCAGAACGGCGTCCAGGAGCTGCTCGAGCGGCTCCGGAGCCAGCAGGGCCGCGACCTCGACGAGCACACGAAGAAGGACCTCGAGGAGCTGCTCCACAACCTCCAGTCGCACCGGGGCGACGGGATGGACACCCTGCCGCGGATGCTGTTCTACCAGGACAACCCGGGCGGCCAGGCCCCGCGGGCCCTGGTGAACCCCCCCTCCCCCCCGGACACCCAGCGCATGGACCGGCTCGAGAAGCGTCTCGACCGCCTGGAATCCCGGATCGACCGGCTGATCGAACTGCTCGATAGCCGCAAAGACTCGGAACACGACGACGACTGACGCGTCTATCCCTCAAGTCCCCTTTGGCCCGGCATCTCCGCCGGGCCTTTCCGCGACCGGCCGCACGGGTCCCCGCCCGTGCGGCTGTCTTTTTGCCCGGCGGTTCTGCGCCCGGCCGATATGATCCGTACGGAGGGCTGCATGCCGGATACCCCTATGAACGCTGGCCACGAAGAGGGCATCGCGGCGATTGCACGCGTCCGCGACGCGTACGAGCGCGTCCGAGCCGAGATCCACAAGACGATCGTGGGCCAGGACGAGGTCGTCGATCAGGCGCTCTCGGCGGTCTTCTGCCGCGGGCACGCGGTCATCGTGGGTGTGCCTGGGTTGGCGAAGACTCTGCTGATTTCGACGCTGGCACGCACCCTGAGTCTTGGCTTCAGCCGCATCCAGTTCACGCCGGATCTGATGCCGAGCGACATCACGGGCACAGAGGTGATCGAGGAGGACAAGGCGACGGGCGCCCGCGAACTCCGGTTTGTGAAAGGCCCGGTCTTCGCGAATGTGATCCTCGCCGACGAGATCAACCGCACGCCCCCGAAGACCCAGGCGGCCCTTCTCGAGGCCATGCAGGAGCGGCAGGTGACGATCGGCGGCGTCCAGCACAGGCTGCCCGACCCGTTCTTCGTGCTCGCCACGCAGAATCCCATCGAGCAGGAGGGCACGTACCCGCTCCCGGAGGCCCAGCTCGACCGCTTCATGTTCCAGATCCTGATCGAGTACCCGACGGCCGCCGAGGAGATGGAGATCGTGCGTCGTTCGGGTGGCGAGGGGGGGGAGACCCCGAGCCCGGTGCTCACCGGGCCGCAGATCAACGAGATCCACCGCGTGATCCGGGCCACGCCGATTGCAGACCACGTACTCCAGTATGCGCTCCGATTGGTGAGGATGACCCGCGTGAACGAGCCTGCGGACGATGGCCTGCCGCGTCCACGGATCATTTCGGACTATCTGGCGTGGGGCGCTGGACCCCGCGCGAGCGAGTATCTCGTGTTGGCGGCCAAGGCCCGGGCTGTGCTGCACGGGGCAACGCACGTTTCCCCAGAGCACGTGCAGGCGGTCGCCAAGCCCGTCCTGAGGCACCGGGTCCTGCGCAACTTCAACGCCGAGGCCGATCAGGTCTCAACCGACATGATTATCGACGAATTGCTCCGCTCCACGCCCCACGACGGGTCTTCACCCGCCGAACGCCGGCAATTGGATAAGGTAATCGGCTGAGGCGGGACCGCGGGGGCAGAAGTCGATATCCTTGTAGTCATAGCCAGTTCCCACTGGGGCTACCCGTCAAGGGAGAACGTATGCTTTCACAGACCGTCGAGTATGCCCTGAGGGCGATGGCGTCTTTGGCGTATCGCCCGGACGAACTCGTGCCGACTCCCGAGCTGGCGCGCACCACCAAAGTCCCGCCGAACTACCTCGCCAAGGTCCTGCAGACCCTCGCCGGCGCCGACCTCATCATCGGGCGTCGGGGGGTTGGTGGCGGGTACCGCCTGGCGCGCAAGCCGGAGGACATCCGGTTGCTCGACGTCATCAACGCGGTCGACCCGGTCGAGCGCATCACCGAGTGTCCGCTGGGTCTGGACAACCACGGCCCCAACCTCTGCCCGCTGCACCGGCGCATCGACCAGGCCGCGGCCAAGGTGATCGAGGTATTCGGCAACGCCAGCCTTGCGGACATGGTGGAGGGTGAGGGCACGCCGCAGCTCCCGCTGTGCGATACGCAGATGACCAAGCAGGTGCAGATCACGCGGAGCGCACCGAAGATGAGTTGATCTCGCGGGTCGCCGCCGTCGCTGCCCGGCCGGCTACGATGGGGCCGTGAGCCCCGAACCAGAATCCACCCCATCCGAAGACCCCTCGTCGCACGAGCAAGAGGCCGCCCGCCTCGCGAACCTGGAGAAGATGCGTCTGCTGGGCGTCTCGCCTTATGGTGAGCGGGCGGATGGTCTGACGAGCCTCTGCCTTGCCAAGTCGCTGTACGACGAGGGCGCGGACGCCGAGCACCAGGCCAGGGCGAAGTCCGAATGCCCTCCTGATGCTCGCCCACCCGATGCGCGCCCGAGGGTGGCCACGGCCGGGCGCATCGTGCTCAAGCGCGACACGGGCAAGCTGGTGTGGATGAACCTCCGCGACGCCAGCGGCGACTTGCAGGTCGCGGTGAGCAAGCGCGAGTGCACCGAGGTGGGATTCGAGATCGCAAAGGCCTCGGACCTTGGCGACATCCTGATCGCGCGGGGCCCGCTGATGAAGACCCGAACCGGCGAGGTCACCATCTGGGCCGAGTCGATCGAGGTGGGGGCCAAGAGCCTCACCCCGCCTCCGGCCAAGCACGAGGGGCTGCAGGACACCGAGCTTCGGTACCGGCAGAGGTACGTCGATCTGTGGGCGAACCCCGAGACAATGCGGGTGTTCCAGACACGTTCGGCGATCATCTCGCGCATCCGCACGCTGATGGACGGTCGGGGGTACATGGAGGTCGAGACGCCGATGCTCCAGGCGCTCGCCGGCGGGGCGGCGGCCCGCCCGTTCCGGACGCATCTCAACGCGCTGGACGTCGACGTGTTCATGCGGATCGCGCCGGAACTCTACCTCAAGCGGCTGCTGGTGGGCGGGATGCCGCGCGTGTACGAGATCAACCGGAACTTCCGCAACGAGGGCGTAGACAAGCAGCACAACCCCGAGTTTACGATGCTCGAGGCGTACCACGCCTTCGGCGACGTCGGCACGATGATGGAGCTTACCGAGCACCTCTGCCGGGAGAGTGCGCGGCTCGCCGTGGCAATCTCGCGCGGCTCGTCCGACCCGTCCGGCGTGCCCGACTCGGACCTGTGCCTGCCCTTCGGCGGTGTGACGGTGGATTTCGGCTCGGCGTTCGACCGGGTGAGCTACGGCGATTTGTTCGAGAGGGCGGCCGGCTTCCCGTCTTCCGACCTGGACAGGGTCTGGTTCAAGGCGGAGGAACTCGGCATCCTGAGGAAGTACGCCCGGCGCCTCGAGTCGGAGGGGCGGGAGACGGTCACGACATCGCTGCGGGGACGGGTTGACGACACGATCATCATCAACGAAGTCTTCGAGGAGTGCGCCGAGAAGAGCATCGATGCGGGGCGCCCGACCTTTATCACCGACTATCCCAGCGCCATCTCCCCGCTCACCAGGCCGAAGGCCGACCGACCCGAACTGGCCGACCGGGCCGACCTGTTCATCGCCCACATGGAGTTGGCGCCCCACTACACCGAGCTGAACGATCCGGCGGTGCAGGCCGAGAAATTCCGCGCGCAGCTCGCGGGGATCGATGACGAGGAGTCGACCTTCCGCACCTTCGACGAGGACTTCATCAGGGCCCTCAAGGTCGGCATGCCGCCGGCCGGCGGCATGGGGCTGGGCATCGACAGACTCGTCATGATCCTCACCAACCAGCGCTCGATCCGCGATGTGCTCCTCTTCCCCTTCATGCGCCCAGAGTGAGGCCGGCGGCGCGTCGCTGGCGGGCACTCCCCAGACCCTGAAAGCAAGGCGACCGGCGGGTTGATCCCCGCCGGTCGCCGTCATGTCGCTGAATGCGGAGGCGTTCGAGGGCTACTTCTCTTCTTCTTCGGCTTCCTCTTCGTCGTCGTCCTCGTACTCTTCGTCGTCGTCCTCGTATTCCTCATCGTCGTCCTCGTACTCCTCCTGCTCAGCGCGGATCTCGTTGAGCTTGTCGGGGTTGAGCACGCGGACGAGGCCATCCTTCAGACGGCGCTCGCCGAAGTTGATGACCAGACCGAGCTCGAGGTCGGCGGCGCGGAGCTGGGAGCGGAGGGCCGAGCGTTCCGCCGTGCCGACCTCGCCGACGCGGGCGAGCAGTCCGACGATGAAACGGTCGCCCACGAAGAGGTCGGCGTTGATGGTTCCGACCTTCTTGTCCTTGTACGTGACCTCGAGGGCGTGGTTGGTCTTGTAGGAGATCCCCCCGGCATCGAGCTCGCTCTTGAGCGCGTTGGCGTAGACCTCGAGCGGGTAGCCCGGTCCGAGGGCCTTGTGCACCTCGATGGCGCACCCGATGACCCGTCGGCTCATGTCCGTCAGCGCGGGGTCGAGTTCGGAGAGCGGCATCCCGCCGCGTCGGTCGCGGTCATAGCCACCGCGTCCACGATCGCCGCCCCTGTCGCCCCCGCGATCCCCGCCTCGCCCGCCACCGCCGCCTCCCCCGCCGCCTTGCCTGCCCCTCCCGCCCCGGTCGCCTCTGTCGTCGTACATCGTTGTGTCTCCGCTGAAGGTCACACGTAGCCCGGCTGGCCTTCAAGCGAAGGCCATCCACACCGGCAGCCCAACATCTTTGGCCTGTTCACCGCCCCGCGTCGGGCTGGCCGAGCACCACGGCCGCGTTCTGGCCGGCGAGCGAGGTCGAGCAGACAAGTACGCGCCGCAGCACAGCGTCGCGCGCCGGGGCAGCACCGGCGTTGAGGCCCGGCGCGGGGCTCCCCGCGTGGAGCCGAGCGGGGAGCTTCTGCTCGCGCACACACAGCGCCGCCACGGCTGCCTGGAGGGCGCCGTTGCCTGCCTGGCAATCGCCGACGACACCGCGGATGGTGACCAGCGGGATTCGTTCCAGACGGTCACCAAACACGGTGCGGAGCGCATCGGCCTCGATCGCGTCGGCGCCGACAACGCCTGCGCCCGTCGGCACGATGGCATCGATATCCCCGGCGGAGAGGCCACTATCGGCCAGCGCGCTCGTGATCGCCCAACGGAGACCGTCGCCGGGTGTTTCGCCGGCTCCGGGCGCGGGGTCGATCACATCGAACGGCGGCGGGCCGTGGGCCGCGCCGAAACCGAGCACCTCGGCATAGATATTTGCACCCCTGGCGCGCGCCGCTTGTGATTCCTCCAGGATCAGCACGCCACCACCCTCACCCAGCACTGTCCCCGGCGCCAGGGGATCGAAGGGTCGCACGACAGCGGCGCTGTCGCGCGTCTCGCCGGTCGAGGCGAGTCGGCCCGCGAGTTCGAGCCGCATCATGCCCATGAGGTTGAGCTTGCTCTCCGACCCGCCGGTGAAGCACGCGTCGGCTGCCCCGCGCTGGATGACCCGCAGGCTCTCTCCCATGCTCAGCAGCCCGGAGGCCTCGGCGCAGGTGATGGTGTTCGATGGGCCCTCGCACCCATGGATGATGGTGACGTGGCACGCGAGCATGTTGGGCAGATACTTGAGCATCCAGAGCGGTTGGAGGTTGTTCATCCCACCGCCGCCGCCGGCTTCCGCCACGTCCCCCCAGAGCTTGGTGCTGAAGCGGCCGTCGGCATCCACGGCCGTGGCCGCGGCCATGGCGAGCTCGTCGGTCTCGGCGGCGATCAGGCCGGCGCCGATCTGGCACCCGACGCGTTCGCCCGGGTAGGTCGTGGGGGCGGCCTCGTCTCCCGCGGCCCTGGTGGAGAGGGCCGCGTCCTGGGCCGCGAGGAGGGCGGCGCCGACGGCGATCTCCACATCCCGCGCCATGACCTTGACGGCCTTGCGGTAGTGCTTGGGGACGAAATCGCGGGCGGAGAAGTCCCTCACCTCTCCGCCGAGGCGGCATCGGAAGCCCGAGGCATCGAAGGCGTGGATCGGACCCAGCCCCGACCTGCCCTCGAGCAGGGCGTCCCACAGGGCCTTCACCCCCACTCCAGGGGCACAGACCGTGCCCAAGCCCGTGATCACAACCCGTCGCGGCATGGGGCGATTGTACGGGGGTGTGGGACCGGGGCGCAATCTCTGGACCTCGGCCTCCCTCCGCGGCCGATACTCTCCACTCGGCGATGACTGCGCGCCCGCAAAGACCGATCGACCGCTTCGACCCCGGCTGGCTCTTCCTGCTCCCGGGGCTGGCGTTGCTCTTTATGACCGTGATCATCCCGGCCCAGGCCGATCTGGCCGAGGCCCGGTGGCAGCGCGATCGGGCGCTCGCCATCGAGGGCCAGCGCAAGGAACGGTTATTCAAGCATGAGCGGTACCTCGCGGCCCTGGAATCTCACGAGCCGGGCGTGGTTCGGGCTCTGGCGGCCAGCCAGCTCAACCTGGTCCCCGCCGGGCGGGCCCCGATCATGGAGGTCGACGATCCGGCGACCTCCGACGCGTCGGTCTTCCCGAGCCTCGAGCCCGCGCCGATCGTGCTTCCGGAGTTGCACCAGGTCGATTCGCGTCTGGCGAGGTGGGCGCGCAGTGACGACAGCCGTCTCTGGCTGATCGCCGCCGGCTCGATGCTCGTGATGATCGGGATGCTCCCGTGGAACGACGCGAAGTCGGCCGACTGAGCGGGGCCTACCAGATGAACCGCATCCGGCCGATATCGGGCACGGGGATGCGTCGCTCCTTGTGGACGCTTGGAAAGTAAACGAAGAACGCCTTGCCGATGAGAAGGTCGCGGTTGACGACGCCGATCGTCGGGTCGATCTCGTTGTAGACCCAGGCGTCGGGGGTGTCCCACAGGCGGCCATCGAGGCTGTTGGGGCTGTTGTCGCCGCAGACGAAGAACTGGTCGGGTCCCAGCAGGAGCGGCTGGGTGGGATGGGTGCCGAGCGAGGCCTGGCCGGCGCGCGTGCCGCGGGAGTACTCACCCGGCTGGTAGTACAGATCGCGGTCGAGTCGCACGCGATAGAGCGTGACGGGCGAGCCGGCCAGCTCCCACCGCACGGAGGGAGTCTTGTAGAAGGCGGCATGGGCCAGCGGGTTGCCCTTCGTGGTTGGCGCCAGCGCATCGCTCGGGGCGAGGCCCGTCGCGTTCTGCACGCGCAGGGCGGGGGACCACTCGTATTCGCCGTTGGCGACACGTTTGCCCTCGATCCACACCTGTACCGATTGGTCGACATGCCAGAACTCGACGTTGGTCACCTTTCCCGGCGTGAACACCCGTTCAAGAGGTGCTTCGGCGAGGCTGGCCCAACCACTCTCGTCCGCGCCGACCGGGCGCATGCGGACGCGGACGGCACCCTCGGCGATATCGGCGCGAAACTCGTGCCCACGAGCGGTCAGCACGGCCGCGAGATGCAGGCCGTCCTGGTCGGGCTTCACGCCCATGGCGAGGCGGATATCGGAGACGGGGAAGACCGCTCGGAATGTGGCCTTTCCGAGGGGGCCGCGGGTGGACGCACCTGGGAGTTCGTTGTAGGCGTAGCGGTCATCGATGGGCCAGTTGTGGTCGTCCCAGGAGAGTGTGGTCGGCGTGGCGGCGCTATGGGTGTATTCCTGCTTGTCCTGGATCTCCCAGGCGTCGTCCGTGGAGCCATCGGCGTTGAGCCCGCGCCACGGATCGTGGAACCAGCGGGTGAGATCGCGCTCGGGGTTGAGCGGCGCATACTGGGAGTCGTAGATCGGCTGCCAGAGAGCGCGTTGGGTTCGCTCGTCCTTGCGGGCGATCTCCCACTTGGCCGTGGCGTCGCCGTTCCAGTCGGAGACTTTGAGAGAACCGGGCAGCCCCACGGCGGGCCGGTGGAAGACATCGCCGTCGACGAGCGCAATCTCCTCACCGGGCAGGCCGGTGAGACGCTTGATGTAGTTCTGCTGCTCGCCCATCTCGGCGGGTGAGCCCGGCTGACCGGGATACTTGAAGACCACGACATCGAAGCGCGAGGGATCGAAGATCGAGTAGAGATACTTGAGCACGAAGATGCGGTCGCCCGAGAGGGTGCGTTGATTGCGCCCGAGATCCTGCGGGAGCTGCGTGCCGATCTGGGCGCCGGTCATCGGATCAGTTGTCGTCATGGCGCGGGCCGAGCCCTGCACCGGCGCCGGCACTTCTTGCTCGTTCTTTTCCCATGTATCGGTGGTCCAGGTGGCGCCCGATTCTGGGCTGCGGAAGCGGACGTGCTGGCCGAGCAGCGTCGGGGCCATCGATCCTGTGGGGATGACGAATGCCTCGACGACGAACCCGCGGAACACGAATGCGAATACGAAGGCGATGATCAGCGAGCTGATCGTCTCCTTCATCGAGTGCGACTTCTCGGCCGCGGCTTTGTCGGCTTCACCCATGCTGCAACCATACCTCCCGCGAGCCGCCCGTGTTCACGCGTCGGCCGGCCCGTCGCCGCCCGAGGCTCCACCATCGCCGCCCGGGCCACCATCGGGGCGCTTCTTGCGACGGCGGCGGCGCTTCTTCTTGCGGACGCCCTCCCCCTCCCCCCCCGGCTCCTCGGGGCCACCGGAGCGGGGCGGGGCCGGCGGGCGCGGATTGGTGGGTGCGGGACGCTCCTCGCCGCCCTGGCGCACTTCGCCGGCGGGTGCGCCTTCACCCGGGCGCTTCTTTCGGCGACGGCGGCGCTTCTTCTTGAGGCCGTCCGCCTCGCCGGCCTCGGCGGGGGCTTCGCGCGGCAACTCGCGGTCGACCTCCGGCTGGGGTCGCTCCCGGGGCGGCCGCTCGCGCACCGGCCGCTCGCGGGGGGGCCGATCTCGCATGGGCCGATCCGTTCCCGGGCGGCCCCGGTCGGGGCTGCGACGGTCCTCCCTGGGTGGGGGTGGCGTGGCGGAGCCGGGCTCGGCGAGGTTCTCAACAGGGACAGCGACGTCGGTGCCCCCATCAAGGCGGACCAGCACGAGCTGAGTCAGGATCTGCCCGCTGAGGACGAATCCGTCGCCGTGCGGTGTGCCCACGCGCTTCTTCTTGGGGGGCAAGCGCTTGCGGAGATCCTCGTAGGTCTCATCCTCGTACCGGAGGCAGCACATGAGACGCCCGCACCGGCCGCTGATCTTGAGCGGCTCGAGCGTCGCCTTCTGTGTCTTGGCCGAGCGCATGGAGATGGGTTTGAGGACTTTCAGGAAGTTCTTGCAACAGCAATGCTGGCCGCAACGCTCGTAGTCGGCGACGAGTCGGGCCTCATCGCGGGCGCCGACCTGGCGGAGGTCGGCTCTGCCCGCGTGCAGGCTGTTGAGTTCTCGGTGGAGTTCGCGCAGGTCGACCCGCTCCTCGGAGAGGTAGTAGTAGATGACCCGTTCCCCGCCGAGGAGCTGTTCGGCCTCAACCATCTTGACGCCGATCCGGAGGCGGTTCGCGACATCGCGGGCCCGTCGGACGAGTTCGTGCTTGGACTGCTCGAGGGCGGCCTGGGCGTCCATGTCTTCCATGCTTGCGATTCGGAGCACCCGGCCCTGGCTGAAGAACGGGTAGTCCTTGCCGCCGGACCGCTCGACGTACTCGAGCATTTGCTGGCGGGAGATGCTCTTGCCACATCCACCGTTGGAGCAGGTCGAGGTGAGCATCTCGCCCAGTTCGGTGCCGCGGTGCGTCCGAACGACGACCTTGGAGCCGCACCCGGGCTTGACCGAGCCCTCGTAGGGGAACTCACCGATCAGCTTCATCGAACCAAATCGGACGACGAGGGTCTTCGGAGCCTTGAGCTTGGCGTGCTCAGCCGCCAGCTCGGCCTCGTAGGCCTGGACATCCTCCTCGAACTGGGGCAGGGGAAGGATCGGCATGTTTCACTCCGCACGCACCGACACCCGGCGCCCCGGCGGGCGGTCGGGAAGCAGGGTTGTCGCCGGGCAAGGGGTGGAATGCCGTTCGTCGGCCCGGCGGCGGCGAACGGGTCTGGATGCGTGCGGGCTCATCGCCCGCGGAGTGAATCACTTACTGCCGGTGCGCCGGGCGCGGGCGGCCTCGAAGAGCTTGGGCAGCTCGACTCTCTGGAGCAGATCGACGGCGTTCTGCTGGTTGACCTTGTACACCATGAGCTGTTCGGAGCGGTTGTCGATCACCAGGAGCACATCCTCGTTCCCGCCCTTGGCGGTCATCGTCACGAGGTGGTCCGATTCGGAGACCATTTCGGCCCGGGCTTCCGTGTGCAGCACCGGCCCGAGCATCACACCCAGACCGACGGCGAGCACGAGCGCACAGGTGGTGAGGGCCCCTTCGCTGAGTTGGAGCTTGGTTCGGTTCGTCATCGCCTCACCTCCCCGGGGCCTTGGTCTGGTCGGCGTCGAGATTGCGGTAGTCGAGTCCATCGAGTTCGGTTCGGCTCTCATTCCAGCGGACCGCGACCATCTCCTGATTGACGGAGTCGAAGATGTAGATGGCGCTGGAATTGGGCCCGCTGCGCATCTCGCCGGCAACCATGGTGTACTGGCCGCGGGCGCGAGCCGTCGGCTGGAGGCCGAGCGCGGGCGAGGCGGTCCAGACGACGGCCGCCGCTCCGGCGAGCCCGAGGTTGGCGGCGATCAGCCACTTTCGACGATTCTGCATGTTGCCTCCCGCCGCCCGAGGGCGGCTCGTCGAGGGGTCAGTCCTGGTGGCCGCGCTTGCTCGGGATGGCGTGGACGCCGAGGCCGATCCCAAGAATGACCACCAGCAGGAGCATGTTCCGCACACGGGGGGGTGTGCCGGTCTTGGTGGGGGTCGGAGCCTTTGGGCGCACCTCCTGCGCCGAGGCTGCGCCGGGCACGGCCGCGAGGCAGGCCAAGGCGACGAGCGAGGTGGCGAGCAGACGGCGTGCGGTGCGGTGGTTCATGGCTCGGGATGCTACGGGTTTGGTGTCGGGCGGTAAAGCCGCGGGGAGTACCGGGCTCCGATCGGCTCGAAGTCCATGCTCGGTCCGCACCTACGGGCCCAGGGGTTCCAGAGCGGGGGCGGGAGCACCGACCCCACCACCCAGCCCCTCGAGCGTGCCCCGGAACGGGTGGCTGATCCGGACAAAGTGGCGGTTCTCCACGCACACGGTTCCCCAACGGGGGCTTCGAACCTTCATACACCGGGCGTACTCGTCCACGGTCGTGACCCGCAGGGCGTACCAGCGGCCGCGGTGCTCAATGATCTCTTCGAAAAGGCCGTCGGCGGGGAGCTCATCGCACCAATAGAGGAATACAAACACAGCCCGAAATTCTGGACCAAACAGCGGCTCCCAGGTCTGCATGGACCGGACATCATCGGCGTGCACCCAGCTTTCGAGTCGGCGGCCACCGGCCGGGAGGCGTCGGCCTTTGACCTCCACCAGCAGGTTCTGTCCCTGGCCATAGACCACGAAGTCGAAGGACTTGAGGCTGGCATCGCCCCGCTCGACGGCGTGGAACGCGCTGGTGTGGGGAAGCAGGGCCTTGCGGGCTTCGTTGACGGCGACGTAGGGCATCCGCTTGTCGCGCAGATAGGCCTCGAAGGCCTGTTCGTAGTGGTGGCGCCGCTGGGCCATGCCCTATCCTAACACAATCCCCACGATGACTCACGGCGCGCCAGCGGAATCCCGGTCGGCACCCAGCCGTTCGAGGATGACGGGGATGCCCGGGGGGCCCCCCGCCTCAGACCCGGTGACGAAGTCGATCGGGCTCCGGCGGATGAGGGCCCTGTGGTTGACCCCGAAGATGGAGGTGTCGGGCGACCGGCGCGCCAGGGCCGAGTCAATCGGCACCGCCCCGTCTCCGAGGATCGAGGCGGCCTCGGCGAGGTCTTTGGACAGCGCGTCGATCTGGTCGTCGTCGAGTAACTGGCGGAGCAGCTTGGAGTCCCGGACCCAGGCCAGGTCGATCTCCTGGGCGGCGGCGATCTGGCCGGCGATGATGGTGAGGGGCAGGCCCTCGGGCCATGGGCGTTGGTGGAGTTCGGTGAGCAGGGGGGATCCCGGCTCGAGGTCGGCGCCGGCCTCGCCCATGCCATCGCGACGGTAGTCGAGGATTGGCCGCACGTCCCAGGACTTGCTCATGAGCCAACGCTGCACCTGCTCGCGGATTTCGGCGGCGGCGCGCAGGCGGGCGAGCGGGGAGCCTTCCCACGGTGTCCCCACCGCGATGACCCGACGCACGCGGGGCAGGCCAGGTGCCCCGGGGGCTCCGGCGTAGCCATCGTCCCGGGTGAGCGCATCGAGGGTGACGAGCCCTCCCATCGAGTGGGCCACGATCGAGATCTCGTCGACGCCGGCCGCTCGGGCCGAGCGGAGGTGTTCGAGGAGTTCCTCGGCCGAGGTGTGGACCCGCTGGTCGTTGGGGTATTCGAACCGTGCCACACTGAAGCCCGAGCGCATGAGTTCCGGGGCCAGATCGCACCAGATGTCCCCGGGCTCGTCGAGGCCGTGGACGAGCAGCACGAGCCGCTGCGGCGGCGCACCGGTGAGTGGTATCCAGGCATCGGGCAGCGCGGCGGCCGCGTCGGGGGTGGGCACCGCGGGCACGAAGATGCCGACAAGCGACTTGTGCTGGGTTTCGCTCCAGGTCAGGTCGTCGAGCAGGTCATCGAGCCGGTGTTCGTAGCGATCCAGGGCGCGACGCCAGGGTGAGACCTCCTGGGTCTGCGCACCAGAGAAGCTTGCCGCGAGCGTGAGGGCCAGGATGCCGGGTATGCGTGGTCTGGATGGCACGGCCTACCGATTGGCCTTCATCATGCGATCAAGCAGGTCCGCCTCGGCCTTGGCGTATCCCTCGAAGGCTTCTTGGAGTTTGGCTCGCATCGCTTGCATCTCGCCCAGGTTCACCTCACCGGTGTTCTGGGTGCGGGCGACGAGGGCGTCCATGGCCTCGCTGGCGGCCCGGAGGTCTCCAACGGCCATCGCGTACGAGCGGGCAGAGTCGTAGAGGAGCTGGTTCTCCAGCTCCTTGGTGTCGGGGCGATGGAGCAGGCGCCAAGGCTGGGAGCGCGCCTCGATCGCGAGGAACTTGAGCTGGTCGCTCGCGGTGCGGAGGTTGGCGAGGGTGTTCTCGATGCCCGGGCGCTGTTCGGCGGCCAACTCATTGACGGTGCGTCCGACGCTCTCGAACTGGGCGACGCCTTCGCGGGCCTGGTCGAGCAGCTCGCTGCCTCGCGGCACCCACTCGGTGTCGACCCTGGCGACGATCCGGTCGGCGTTGGCGAAGATGTTATCGATCCGCGGGCGGTTGTCGTCGACCACGGCGCGCCCGCTCTTGATCATCTCCTTGGCGTCGGCGAGCACGATCTTCGCGTCATCGGTGAGCTCGGGGAACTTGGCGCTGGCGGTCTGGGCGTTGGACAGTGTGGTCGAGATATCGGAGCGCCAAGTCGTGAGGTTGCCCTCGATGCTCTCCATGCTGCGCCTCGCGGAGGCGGCGGTGGCCTCGATGTCGGTCGCGACCGGCTCGACGTGGGGGCGGATGCCCTCGAGCGTCTTGGTGAGCTCGGAGAGCGATCGCTCGGTCTGCGTGAACATGCGCTTGAGCTGTTCGCGCTGGTCTGGTCCGAAGCCGGCGTTGGCGAGGAAGGCGGGTGGTGCGATCGAGCCCTGGAGGGTTTCGCCCGGTTCGAGGCGCGGCGATTGGCCCTGGGCTTGGGTCACCTCAGAGCCTGTGCCGAGGTAGGGGATGTTGATCGTGCTGGCGGTCCCGAGCAGCGGCACCTCGAGGTAGGCCCAGGCATCCTCGTAGAGATCGATATCGGCGCGGATGCGGATGGTCGCCAGCACCTCCCACTCGCCGGTCTCATCTTTGGTCACACGGACCGAGCGGACCTTGCCGACGTTCTGGCCGCCGACGCGGACGGGGGCGTCGGGGCTCAGGCCCGTGGCGCCGTCCTTGATGCTGAACCGGATCTCGTATTCCGACATGCGGGTGAGATTGACGTCCGCCAGGACAAAGCTGGTGGCCACCGCGAGTGCAACACCCCCGAGGAGGAAGCCCCCCGCCAGCAGGTTCGCCTTCTGGCTGTAGCGTGCGCTCATCCGATGGAACCCCTTCTCGAATCGGAAACGACCCGACGACGCACACTCTAATCGGCTCGCCCTCCCCGCGTCGTCAGTCGGGCCCGCCGATCAGCGTGCGCCCGGGAATTGGCCGCCGAGGAGGTCGCTGGTAAAGGAGGTGGGGTCCCGGCGCTCGGTGATCGGGCCCTCGGCGTCGCCGCGCAGGAACTGCCGGATGAGCCTCTCGTCGTCGGGCAGGCCCCGGGCTTCGGCCTCGGGCATGTCCCGGAGCCGGACATACCACTCGCGGGTCTCCACCCTGAGGATCAGACCCTTGTCGAGCATCATCATCCGGTCGGCGATCGCGAACGCCGAATCCATCTCGTGGGTGACGACCACGCTGGTGACGCCGAGCTGGCGGGTGAGGGCGATGATGAGCTGGTCGATCTGGGCGCTGGTCACGGGGTCCAGCCCCGCGGAGGGCTCGTCGTAGAAGAGGATCCTGGGATCAAGGGCGAGTGCCCGGGCGAGTCCGGCCCTCTTTTTCATGCCTCCGGAGATCTGCGAGGGGTACTTGTCGGCGTGTTCGCGCAGCCCCACGAGTTCCAGCTTGATCTTGACCTGGATGTCGATGATCTCCTGGTCGAGGTTGGTGTGTTCCTGCAGCGGCAGGGCGACATTCTCGGCGATCGTCATCGAATTGAACAGGGCCCCGGACTGGAACAGGATCCCGAACTGCTTGCGCACCTCGTTGAACTCGGCCTCGGTGAGCGAGCACACTTCGCGCCCGAACATCTCGATGTGCCCACGATCCGGCTTAAAGCTCCCGATCATCAGACGGAGGCTGGTCGACTTCCCAGACCCTGAGCCCCCCATGATGACCATCGTCTCGCCCGGATAGACCTCGAGATTGATGTCCTCGAGCACCGCCCGGCCGTCGAAGTACTTCGCCACGTTCTCGCAACGAATGATGGGTGTGCGGCCCGGGGCCGTGGTCGGTTGTGCGGCGGGGGTTTGGGTCGGTCCAGTCAACGCCACGCGAGGGTGATACGCCCGGGTTAGGCGCCGGGATCCGGCGCCGGGGTCTCCGTCCCTTCATCGGTCGGCGGGCTCGACGGGCTTTCACCCTCGGCCGGGGCGGCCCCGGATTTCTCCAGGAGCCATACCACCTTGCCCGCGTCGTCCACGAACCCGATATTCATGAGGCCGGGCAGGCTTGAGCCGAGTTGCTCCGTCGGCGACATGATCACGACCACAAAGTCCCAGCCGCGCTCGAACTCCATGGGGAGGGGCAGGACGGTCCCCCCAGGGTCCCCGAGGGTGTCCGTCACCGACTTGGGATCGCGCCCGACCCGGTTGTAGGCCATGATGAGGGGCCAGATCCCCTTGGGCGTCTCGACGACATTGCCATGCGCCGCGGCCAGCGCCTGGTGGAAGTCGGCGATCCGCTCGTCGGTCACGTCCGCCGCGGCAGAGGATGTCAGCACCGTCCGGACCACGGCCGGGTCGTCGCTGAGGGCCTGGGAATAGACCGGACCCAGACGCGAGCCGATCATCGAGGCACCGATCCAGATCCCGCCGGAGAGGACGAGGGAGAAGATCCCCATGACCAGGCCGCCGATCGCCAGGCCGTTTCCCGAGATCTTGCCCCGCGATCGTTGGATCCGGATGAGGGCGCCGACGCCGAGCCCGGTGGGGATGAGGCCCACCACCGGGATGCAGCAGCCGATGAAACTCAGGATCCCGGTGACGAGCGAAGCGACCGCCAAGATGCTCAGGCGCGTCGGGGACTCGGCGTAGGGCTCCGGCGGGGTATTGCCAAAGTCGCCGAAGCGGGGCTGATCGGGCTGCGTCATGCCCAGAGCCTAGCGGAGCCGGCTCCTAGAGGCTGGCCGAGGAGGATCGGCGGAGTTGAGCCACGGCCGCGGCGATGATGCCGATCGCCTCATCGATTTCAGGTTCGGTCGTCTCCCGGCTGAGGCTGAACCGCAGCGATCCGTGCGCGAGGGCGTCGGGCACGCCCATGGCGAGGAGCACCGGGCTGGGTTCGAGCGAACCCGATGAGCACGCGGCGCCGGCCGAGGCACACAGGCCGCGCTCAGAGAGCAGCAGCAGGAGCGCTTCTGCCTCGAGGCTCGGGAAGCCCACATTGGTGGTGTTCCACACCCGCGGGCAGCCGGCGCCATTCACCACGGCGTCGGGCACGCGACGCAACAGTCCGTCCTCGAACCGGTCCCGGAGCGTCGCCAGCCGGGCTTGTTGCGCGGGGTCGGCCAGCCACTCCCGCGCCTCCCGGGCCGCGACACCGGCGCCGATGATTCCGCCCACGTTCTCGGTGCCGCCACGCCGGTCCATTTCCTGCGAGCCGAGGATCTGGGGCTCGAGTGCCAGGCCGCGCCGTACCCAGAGCCCCCCCACGCCCTTCGGGCCGTGGAACTTGTGGGCGGAGAATGAGAGCAGATCGCAGGGGAGCGACGGGGGACCGGAGGAGGCTCGGGCGGGAGCCGCCGCATGCTCTGGTGTTCCGACCCCCGTCGATCCCATCTTCCCGACCCACTGCACCGCATCGCAGTGGAAGGGCACACCGCGGGCGCGGCAGACCTCGCCGATCGAATGGACGGGCTGGATGACGCCGGTCTCGTTGTTCGCCCACATCACGCTGACCAGGGCCGTCGCCGGGTCGAGCAGGTTGGGGAGCGCGCGGGCATCGACCACACCCTGTCGATCGAGCGGGAGCCAACGAACCTCGATTGAACCCCGGGACTCGAGACGACCGACCAGGTCGCGCACCGCGGCGTGCTCGATCCGGCTGGTGACCACGTTGGGTTTGGCGGTTGGGCCGGCGGGGGTCCGCAAGGAGGCCGCGCCCAAGACACCACGGATCGCCAGATCGATCGATTCGGTCCCGCCGGAGGTGAGAATCAGTTCTTTCGGCGCGACACCGACCAGCGCGGCGAGGTCCTTCCGAGCGAGTTCGACCGCGTGGCGCGCTTCCTGGCCGGCCCGGTGGACGCTCGACGGATTGGCCCACAGCCCGGTCATTGCCGCCTCGACCGCCCGGCAGACCGCCCCACTCGGCCGGGTCGTCGCGTTGTTGTCGAGGTAGATCTGTCCCATAGGCTGCCCAGATCGTACTCCCCGCTGCGGAGCTATCGTGGTGCCCATGCCCCCGGCGCATCCAGCCCCGAGCGAGGGCCATCAGGGCCCCGCCGAGCTCCGCACCGAAGGCCTCGCCAAGGCGTTCGGCGGACGAGCGGTGCTGCGCGGCATCGATCTGGAGGTGCGGCGCGGCGAGATCGTCGCCATCGTGGGCGCGTCGGGGTCGGGCAAGACTGTGCTGCTGGACTGCATGCTCCGCCTGCTCGAGGCCAGCTCGGGGCGGGTGTTCGCGGCCGATCACGGACGCAAGGGCGTGCCCCTCGTCGACATCACTAGGGCTGGTGAATCAGTTCTGTCCCGAATCCGGCTCCACTGGGCCGTGGTCTTCCAACGGAACGCGCTCTTCAGCGGGACCGTCTACGACAACATCGCGCTGCTGCTCCGTGAGAACCTGGAGCTTCCGGAGAAGGAGATCATGCGGCGAGCCCGGGAGAGCCTCGCGGCCTGCTCGCTCGATGTGGACGACGTGATCAACAAGGACCGCGACGAACTCTCCGGCGGCATGGCCAAGCGGGTTGCGATCGCCCGCGCCATCGCGATCGATCCGGCGGCGATTTTCTACGACGAGCCGACCACGGGGTTGGACCCGGTGGTGAGCGGCAATATCCACGAGTTGATCTGGGCGATGCACAACCGCAAGCGGCACGGCAACGAGCAGCGCACGACCATCATCGTGACGCACGACAAGGAACTGCTTCGTCGCCTGAGCCCCCGCGTCGTGATGCTCCACAAGGGCGACATCTGCTACGACGGCACCTACGACGGATTCGGCCGGTCCGATTGTCCGCCGGCGCAGGAGTACCTCCGCGAGATGCCGGTGCTCCACGGGCGCCCCGCGCCGGCCTGAAGCGCAGGGTGTCGTCTCAAGGTCTGCGGGCGATCCCGGATATCATTCGTCGATGCAAGAGGGGACGGGGACGATTCTCGGCACACTCCCACCGGTGACGGGCGAGACCGTTCGCTCGACACTCCATCCCGACGAGTCGGTCCGCTGGGTGGGCCAGCCTCGCCCCGGTGCGGTTTGCGCCTCGCACTGGGCCCAGGGTCTCAGCGGGCTCGCGCTCGTGGTCTTCGCCTGCTTCTGGGGCGCGTTGGCGGCCATGCCATTCGCTGGCAGCCACTCAACGGCGCGGGGCGGTGTTCCGCCGCTGGTGTTCTTCTTCTTCATGGCGACCATCGGGACCGTGGTTCTGGGCCTCGGGCTTTGGCACGCCGCCACACCGTTCCGGGAGGCGAGCAGGGCCGGGAAGACGGCGTACGTGCTCACGGGGAGGCGGGCGATCACGGTGCGGCCACGCCTGGGATCTGGGTGGTCTGTGGAAGCGTACGAGTTTCCACTCTCGACCCGGATGGAGTCGCGCATCCGACGCGACGGCTCTGGCGATCTCATATTCGACCGGGTGACCTCGGGTGTGCGATGGGGCGGGCGGATCAACGGAAGGACCGTATTCGTGCCGCGGGGCTTCTTGGGGGTCGGCAGCGTCGCGGAGGTCACCGGGGAGATTCACCGCGCCGAAGCGGCGGCTGCGCCTGCCGCGTCTGCACTTACTTGATCGCGTCCACGACGCTCCGGATGAACGCGCCCCGCGAGACGTCGCCCTCGAGCACCTGGGGCCAGAGTGCTCGCAACACCCCGACGACCGGGCCGGTCTTCGCGTACACGCCGGAGCGCTCGCCGTAGTCGACATACTCCGGGCGCCCGTCGCGTCGCACCATTTCGGCCGCGTGCACGAAGAACAGGGCGTGCCACGCGCCGCGGAACCTCGGATCCCGCTCGTCGAGACCGGCTTCCCGAAGCCCGTCGCGGAGCTGGGCGAGCACGTCTTCCCGCTCTCCGGTCATCTGCGAATCAAAGCCGTGGATCGCCTCGTGCAGCGCGACCTCCAGGAGAGTGTCGTCGTCGAGATCTCTCTCGCCCACCACACTGACCGGGCCGTCGCCTGTGCGATACGTGACGGCGCCGGGCGGTGGCGCCACGGGGACGAGTTCGATCCTCACCGAACCGAGCGGGTCGAGCCCCAGCGCGCGGAGCGTGTCGTTGAGCAACGGATGTTCCGCGCCGGTCAGCGCTCCGCGGATGGCCTCTGCCCTCCGCGTGAGTGTGTGCTCATCTTCGCGCCAAGCCCCCCGCAGGTACTCCCCGGTCTCGGCGGTCCACGCGCTGAGGAATGCGTCGAGCGCCCGGCGGGTCTCCTCGGCGTGTGCGCCTGCGACACGGTCCAGGGGAGCGCTTCGAGCCACTCACTCTTGTTGAAATCGGCCTCTCCGAGCAGGCTCGCATCGACGAGGGCCCAGATGCGGGGCCCGCCGACATCCTGGAGCTTGGCCGCAAGCCCGGCGAGATTCACGGATGCGGCCGGCTCCCGCAGCCCGGCCTGCTGCCGCGCGAGCATGTAGACGGCCCACTGTGGTCGGGCCGAGATCCGCACGGTTGGCCCGGCGCTTTCCGGTGGGGCGGCGGGGGTCCCATGGTCCTGGGCACAGGCCACGGAAGCGCCCGCCGCGAGCGTCGCCCCGAGGATGATTGATAGCCACCGGCTTCGTCGCGTCTTCATGAACTCCATGATGCGCGACGGGCCGGAATCCAGCACTGGCGCGCCCGGACGGCTGGCCCTCGGCGGGATTCTGGCCAAACCCGCACGGCATGTCCCCGATTGCCGTGTCGTCGTTGCGTGGACGCCGATCCGAGCGCACAATGCGGACGAAGGGAGCCGGTCGATGCGCGTCGCACGATTCTGGGCCTACGGGCAGGTGTCGGTCGAGACACCCGACGGCGGGGACGAGCACCGGGCTCTGTGGCGGGGTTCAGACCTGAGCCCGGCGGCCGCCGAGGCCGAACTCGATCGCGCGCTGGGCGAACTGGCCCGTCGACTCCGGACGGGCGAGGCGATGAGGGACTGGTACCGCTACGCGGACCTGACGCGCCCGGAGCCGCTGGTCGAGGACATCATCGGCGCCGACGGGACGCGCACCGCGGCGGTGACGATCAACCGCTACGGCGCCACGATCCTCAATACGGCCCGCGTCCCGTTCGTGGACGTGGACTTCCCGCGTCCCCGGGCGTTCGCCCGCTGGTTCGGCAGGAAGGCCGGGCCGCCCGATCCCTCGGACGAGTTGATCAAGAAGCTTCGAGCTTGGGTCGGCGAGGACCGCGGCCGGTCCGGCCGCGTGTACAGGACCGCCGCCGGCCTGCGATACCTCCTTCCCGCGACCGAGATCGATCCCTCCGGCGATGAAGCCGCGGGGCTGCTGCGACGGTTCGGGGCCGACAAGTGCTATGCCAACCTCTGCCGCGCCCAACGCTGCTACCGCGCCAGGCTCTCGCCGAAGCCGTGGCGCATGGGTCTCGGTCGGCCTCCGGGCCGCATCTCGTACGGCAGCGATCCTGGGCCCATAGAGCCCTGGAGCCGGCACTACGAGCAGGAATCGGCGCGGTTTGCCGTCTGCCGCTTGGTCGAGACGCTCGGCGACGCGCCCCCGACACCGGATGCCGCGCGCGTGCTGGAACTGCACGACGCCGCCACGGGCGTGGGATCGACCCGACCATTGGCGTAGCCCCCGGGGTATCCGGCCCTGCCTCAGTTGCCATCCGCGGAAGCCGGACCGCCGGCCGCCGCCGAGATGGTCGGGGTGAGGGGCGCGGCCACGAAGAACGAGCGCAGTGCCGCGAAGGAAATGAGCACCACCACGACACACAGACTCGCCGTGACGCCCCCGGCCCAGAGCGTGGCGGCCGCCGCCCGGGTATCGGAATGCACCGCGGGCTCTCTGCGCGAGACGAGGAACGAGGCGAGGAGGAGCACGGCGCTGAGAGCGGTCCCGTAGAGCAGCGTGAGCAGGCTGGCGGCGATGCCGGGCCCGACCTCGGAGGGATCACCGAGATTCGACAGGAGCCACACCATGCTCAGGAGCGTGCCGACAACGCCCAGTGCGCCCGCGCTCGAGGCGAGCAGCCGGAGTTCCCGGATGGCCTGACGTCGCACGGGTTTGGTCAGACCGGGTGTGACGACGGCCCTCGCCGCGCCGGCCAATCCTGCGAAGCCGCAGAGAATGAGCCCGGCGGCGGCCGTTCCACCGAAGACGATCGTGCCGGCCAGTGGATCGAGAATCGCGACGAGGAGGCCGCGGTTGATGGAGAAGGGCAGGGCCAGCACTCCGCCGAGGAGGGCCACGCCCAGTATTGAGGTCGCTCCGAATGCGGGTCGCCGGGCCCGGACGGCGGCGCGAATCTCGAACGCCGCCCCGCACTCGGGACAGCCGGGGACAACCGCCCCACAGAGATCGTACTTGCAGACCGGGCACCGGAGTGATTCGGTTCTGCGACAGGCCGGCTGCGGTCCTGGCGGTGTGGGCATACCGGTCGCATCGGATCGCCGGTCGGTGCGCTTGAGGCCCTTCGGGCATTGGATCCGTCTGGGGGCACCTCGCCGATCGCAGAATCCGCGCCCCCTCTGCCCCGGCTCTGCGCCTCACCCCATGGCCTGCGCCATCGCCTTGCCCATGTCCGCCGGGCTCTCGGCGACGACGACGCCGGCCTCGCGCAGGGCCTTGATCTTGCTGTCGGCCGTCCCCTCGCCGCCGGAGATGATGGCCCCGGCGTGGCCCATCCGCTTGCCTGGGGGTGCGGTCCGCCCGGCGATGAAGGCCGCCACGGGCTTGGTGACGTGCTTCTTGATATAGGCCGCGGCCTCTTCCTCGTCGGTCCCGCCGATCTCGCCGATCATGAGGATGCCCTGCGTCTCGGCGTCCTCCTGGAACAGCTTGATCGAGTCGATGTGGTTCATCCCGCGCACCGGGTCGCCGCCGATACCGATGCAGGTGGATTGCCCGAAGCCGAGGTTGCTGGTCTGCCACACGGCCTCATAGGTCAGCGTTCCGCTGCGGCTGACAATGCCGACGGCCTTGCCCGTCTTCGACTCGCTCACATGTGTGTGGATGTAGCCCGGCATGATGCCGATCTTGCACCCGGCGTTGGTGTAGGGGTCGCTCCCGGACTTGCCGCTCCCGGTCTTGGGGCCGGGGCTGATGATGCCCGGGCAGTTGGGCCCGATGAGCGTGATGAGCTGCCGCGTCGGGTGGACGTCGGCGCCCCGCGCCGCCAGGTTCCGCTCGTCGAGCACCGCCCGGACCCGCACCATGTCCTGCACCGGCACGCCCTCGGTGATGCAGCAGATCAGGCTGATCCCCGCGTCCGCGGCCTCGAGGATCGCGTCGCCGGCGAAGCCCGGGGGCACAAAGATCATCGTCGCGTTCGCGCCGGTCGCCCGCACCGCCTGGTCCACCGTGTCGAACACCGGCAGGTCGTTGGCATCCTTCGTGCCGCCCTTGCCCGGGGTCACGCCGCCGACCATCTTCGTGCCATAGAGGTGGCAGCCCTTGGTGTGCACCGCCCCGAAGGCGCCGGTGATGCCCTGGCAAATGACCCGGGTGTCCTTGTTGACGAGCACAGCCATGGCGGCCTCCGATCGGGTTGCGGCTTGGACTGGCAGTGTAGGCCGCGACGGGTGCAGCCCCGACAACGCCTCGCCGACGAGAGACGATCTCACTCCTGGCCCGTCAGGGTCAAGTGCGACCCCCCGACGCGCACCGGCGGCCAGAGCCGGCCCTCGGAGGCCCGCGCCCGTATCTCGGCGACCGCGCCGAGCTCCTCGGCACTCGGCATGCGCTCGTGCCGGAACGCCACTGCACGCACAATGAGCACCTAGAGCAGCACCCCGCCCAATGCGGCGCCAGCGAGCAACTCCCGGCGCCCGGCTCATTCCCGCGGTCGGACTGCGTCGCCCCTCCGTGGGGGCGGCCTTGCGTCGCTCTGTTCCTCTTTGCTGCCGCCGGGATTCTGAGTTTGCAGCAGGTGCTGCGTGATGCGCCGCTCTGTCCCTGCACGCAGCGCGGATGAACCGCCGCAGTCAGCGCAGGCGTTCCGCCGCCGCCTCCACCCGTGCCCGGTCCTCCTCCGGGCAGGTTCCCAGGAGGCTCTCCACCAGCCCAAGGCTCTCCCTGTCCCCGGCCTCGGCCAGCGCTTCGGCGGCGATGGTCAGGTCGCTCGATGCGTCCTTGAGCTCCGACCAGCCGGGCATGGCCGTGATCCAGGTCGAGCCCGCGGCCATGGGATCCTCCGGCGCGGGCTCGGGCATGCCGTCGGCGAGCACCCGGCGCAGGATGGCGACGGCGTCGGGAGTGCCGACTCTGCCCAGGGCCGCGAGCGTCGCCCGGCGGTTGATCGCCGGGGCGTCGGCAAGCACCTCGCTGCACATCGCCTCGGCGGCACGGTCGATCACGGCGGCGTCCACGCGCTGGAGCTTGTTGTGCCCGCCGAAGAGAAAGCGGGCGCAGCCCCTGGCCTCGGGGGTCCGCGCCCCGAGACCGGCCATCGCCGCCGCAAGGACCGATCCGTCCATCGGGTCGAGCACCGATCGCGTCAGGAATTCCTCGAAGGCATCGCTCGAATCCCAGGGACCGCGGTGCGCGCCGAGCACGGCGAAGGCGACCCTCGCACCCTCGACGCCCATGGAGCGGAAGATCTCCGCGCCGGCCTCCTCGTCGGGCGCGCTGCCCAGACGCGCCACCAGGTCCGCGGGCATGAGCGCCATCTGCCGCTCGGCGCGCAGGGCGGCAGCCCGATCGTGGGCGCGCCCCTGCGCCAGCTCTTCGGCCGGCCCCGGGATGCCGTGGGCGGTCATCCAGTCCGCGAACCTGGTCGCGCTCTCGTCGGTCAGCAGGCCGTCGCCCTCCCAGCCCTCCACCCATCGCACGCTTCGCCCGTGGTGGTAGCCGAGCGAGAGGACCAGCTGATGACCCTTGTAGAACTCGATCGTCGGGTCGCCGCAGCACATGCAGTGGAAGCCGCTGCCGTCCGGATCGATCTCGATGATCGCGAGCAGGTCGGCCACCCCGGCGGCGTCGGTGACCTCCGCCAGGATCTGCTCGGTCTCGACGTCGCGGTGGCATGTTCCCCCGCTGCGGACTCGGATCGACGTCGCGCCGAGCGCCGCCTTGTGCAGCGGGTCGTTCCAGGGGTCCTCGTCGCCGCAGGCGCCGAGGGCGAGCGCCGCGCCGAGCGCCGCCAGGCGCCACAGGGTTCCCGGGCTCACGTGCATCGCCACCCCCTTCTGGGTCTGCGCCGACCCACTCCCTTTACGCGGCCGGTCGGGCCTCGGGTGCTCCATCCTAAGAAGCGTCCCCTGTTGCGCGGCTCGACCTCCTCGGCCCGCCCGTGGCATGCACCTTATAGTTCCTGGCAGCCCTCAACCCAACAGAGGCCCAACGCATGCGAGCACTCATCACCGGCCAGGTCGGCATGGACAAGAAGCCCTTTCTGGAGCGGGCGCGTGATTTCGCCGGACGGCAGGGCGAGAGCCTCGACCTCTATCACGTCGGCGACATCATGTACGCCGAGGCCCCCGACGTCCGACCCGGCAAGATCCTCGATCTGCCGATCAGCCGCCTGACCTCGCTCCGGCGTGCCGCGTTCAAGGATGTCATCTCCGACAGCCCGGCCAAGCCCAACCTCATCGTCAACACCCACGCCACGTTCCGCTGGCGGCACGGCCTCTTCGCGGCGTTCGACTTCGACCAGATCGAACGGCTGAACATCGATGTCTTCATCTGTCTCGTCGACAACATCGAGGTCGTCCACCACCGCCTCCACGCCGACCACGTCGTGGACGCCACGCTCAAGGACTGCATGGTGTGGCGCGAGGAGGAGATCCTCGCCACCGAGCTGATGGCCAAGGCTGTCAAGGGCTCCCAGTTCTACATCCTCAGCCGCGGACGCCACGCCGACACCACCCGCACGCTGTTCCGGCTCGTCTGCCGCCCCGATATGAAGCGGGTCTACCCCAGCTTTCCGATGAGTCATGTCGTCGACCTGCCCGATGTGCTCGCCGAGATCGACCGCTTCCGCGCAGCACTCGCCGAGCACTTCATCACGTTCGATCCCGGCGATGTCGATGAGAAGCTCCTCCTCGACCGGGCCCTCGCGGCCGCCAAGGAGGGGCGCGTGGACGGCTGGCTCGATGTCACCCCCCACTCCTTCGGGGGATCGAAGGCCAGCCGCGAACCGATCAGGGTCCGGGTGCGCGAGGTGCTGGATATCGCCGGCGACATCGACGGCCAGATCTACATGCGGGACTTCAAACTGATCGACCAGTCCGACATGATCGTCAGCTACGTCCCCGAGCTGCCCAACGGGATGCCCGGCCTCTCGTCGGGGGTCGAGCGTGAACTGCAGCACGCCTTCGAGCACACGAAAGAGGTCTACGTCGTTTGGAAGCCCAAGAAAGCCCCGAGCCCATTCATCACCGAGACAGCCACCAAGGTGTTCGCCTCCGTGGACGAGGCCCTCGCCCATTTCGAGGCCCAGGGCATGTTCGGCCAGACCAACCTATTCGGGCAATAGGCCAAAGTCCCCTTCCCCCAGGCTTCCCGAGGCCGAATCCCCGAAACAACTGGCACGACCCGAGTTCGGTGGCATCTTTCCTCTGCCGCAGGGACGCGAACGCGGCAGCATTCCGCCGTCACCCCTGCGGATCCCGAACATGCTGCCCACTCACGCCGGGCGGACGGTGCCTTCCGAGGCCTTCCGCCCGGTTCTTTTCTTCTCCGAGCACCCTTCGGTTCCACCCGAGCGCGAATCCTCCCCGGAACGGGGTGGGTTGGAAGCCTCCCCCACATCCCCGGGCTGAAAGCTCTCCCGCGCGAATTCCCAATCACGCGAGGAGACTCACGCCGTGCCCGCTTCTGCCATGAACGAATTCTCGACCAATGCCCAGAACCGACTCGTCGACCACGAAGCGACGGATGCCGAGCGCAACATCGCGATGTGGATGCACCTGTCGCTGCTCGCCTACCCCTTCACCGCCGGGCTGGTGTTCATCGCGCCGCTCGTGTTGTGGCTGACGCGTCGCGATGACTCGCCCTTCATCGACGACCACGGCAAAGAGACCCTGAACTTCCATCTCACGCTCATGCTCTACGTCTTCGCGCTCCCGATCCTCGGCGGCATCGTCGGGCTGCTGCTCTGCGGCGTCGGTCTCATCGTGACCGTCCCCGCGGCGATCGCGCTGCCCTATGTCCTCGGCATTGTCGGCATGATCGCCGCCTCCAAGGCCGCGCACCGGGGTGAGTACTACCGCTACCCGATGTCCATCCGCTTCCTGCACTGACAGGGATGAGCCCAACCCAGGGCCGCGGCCGACCTCGCCCACCACCCCACTCCAAAAACCCTCACCCTCTGTCCCTCTGTCCCTCTGTCCCTCTGTCCCTCTGTCCCTTTGTCCCTTGGCTCCCTCCCTCCCCCTCCGCCCGGGCGCCCTCCTTTGGCCCCTCCGGCTCCCTTCCCCTACACTCCCCCCCATGCCGCTCCTCGAGGCCCACAACCTGCGCAAGAGCTACGCCGGGCGGACCGTCGTGGACGGGGTCTCGCTCTACGTCGAACGCGCCGAGATCGTCGGCCTGCTCGGTCGCAACGGCGCGGGCAAGACCACGAGCTTCCGCATGACCATCGGCATGATCGATGCCGACGATGGGCGCGTCTCCTTCGACTCCCAGGATGTGACCGGCATGCCCATGTACAAGCGGGCCCGCCTGGGGATGGGCTATCTCTCGCAGGAGCCCAGCGTCTTCCAGAAGCTCAGCTGTGAGCAGAACCTGCTCGCCATCCTCGAGACCCTGCCGCTCGACCGGCGCGCCCGCAAGGCCCGCGCCGCGGAGCTGCTCGACCGCTTCGCCCTCACCCACAAGTCCCGCCAGGCCGCCCGCACCTGCTCCGGCGGCGAGCGCCGCAAGCTCGAGATCGCTCGCGCTCTCGTCACCGAACCGCGCCTGATCCTCATGGACGAGCCCTTCAGCGGCGTGGACCCGATCGCCGTCGAGGATCTCCAGAAGGAGATCCGTTCCCTCGCCGACCACGGCATCGCCTTCCTGATCACCGACCACAACGTCCAGCAGACGCTCCGCGTTTGCGACCGCGCCTACATCATCGACGCGGGCAAGAAATTCGCCGAGGGCTCGCCCCGCGAACTCATCAACGACAAGCTCGTGCGCGAGGTCTATCTCGGCTCGCTCTTCCGCGGCGACGAATTCGACCACCTGCCCGACCGTCGCGCCACCGCCGACACCCCCTGACCCCACCAGAGCCGCGTGCGTCAGCACGCGGAACAAACCGCGGGTTCCGCCGCCGGGTGTCGGCTTGCCCTCCGCGTGCTGACGCCCGCGGCTCTGACATGCCTATCTCGGCTCTCGCTCTTCCGCGGCGACGAATTCGACCACCTGCCCGACCGTCGCGCCACCGCCGACACGCCCTGACCCCACCAGAGCCGCGTGCGTCAGCACGCGGAACGAACCGCGGGTTCCGCCGCCGGGTACCGGCTTGCCCTCCGCGTGCTGACGCCCGCGGCCCGGACGCGCCGACACCCTCGCCGACGCCCCACCCCATTCTCCCCTCAATCGTCGTCCTCATCCGCGCCGGGAGCCTCCCCCGACCGATCGTCCTCATCGTCACGTGCTGCGGTTCGCACAAACGCCGCTCGCACCGGCGGCGGCATCGCGCTCTGCGGGCCCCGCACCGATCTCCACACGACCTCGTTGAGCAGCAGGTCGTCGGCCCCGTCCTCCTCGGCGAAATCGAAGCTCTCGGAGAGATCCGATCCCCAGGCGCTCGCCAGATTCTTCTCCTCCGTATCCACCCCCGCCGGACGGTGCGTGAAGGGCGTGAGGTCGGGCGTTGCCGTGAAGCTGTGGTACATCGGCAGTGCTGCGGCGTCAAATTGGCTCATCGGCTGCAGCCCCAGGATCAACTCCATGGTCCGCAGCATGCTCGTGGTGGAATAGAGCGACGAATCGACGAAGTGCCGCTTGGTGTAGGGGCTCACCACGAACGCGATCGTGCGGTGCGCATCGACATGGTCCGACCCGTTCTGCGCGTCGTCCTCCACCACGAACACCGCCGTGCTCGCCCAGAACTTCGAGCGGCTGATCCCCTCGATCACCCTCCCGAGCGCCAGGTCGTTGTCGGCCACCATCGCCGTCGGTGTGGGCATGCCCTTCTGCGCGCCGGCCGTGTGGTCGCTCGGCAGGCGCACGATCTGGAGGCGCGGCATCTCGCCCTCGTCCTCGAACCGCGCCAGTTCCTCCAAGAACCGGTCCGCCCGCTTCGCGTCCGGATAGCCCACGTCGAAGCTGCGGAACAAGGGATCGAAGTGCCCCTCGAGCGCCTCGACCCGCGCGCGCCCCGGTTCCCCCGGCCTGGCCCCGTTCGAGACCCACTCGCCGTAGCTCCGATAGCTCACCCCCGCCTCGCGGCAGCGGTCCCAGAGATAGCCGCCCGCGGGAACCGCGATCTCGAAGACCCCCTCGGAGGGGTACGCCAGTTCACGCTGCTTCGGACGCCAGCCCCGGTAGGTCAGCGGCCAGGTCTTCTCCACGAAGTCGGTCGCGTACGCCGCCATGGACCACTCGTGCCCGTCGGCGCTCACCTCGCTCTCGACATAGAAGTTGTCGAGCAGCACGAATTCCCGCGCGATCGCGTGGTGGTTCGGCGTGACGCGTTCGGGGAAGATGCACAGGTCCGGCTCGCCGTTGCCCTCGGGCATGTCCCCGAGGATCTGGTCAAACGTCCGGTTCTCCTTGATGATGTAGATGCAGTGGGTGATCGGGCTCTTGCCCCCCACCGACGCGGGGATCGGGTTGTCGGTCTCACGCGTCTTCACGCTCGGCGCCGCGTCGGGCGCCAGCGGGCTGGCGGCGTACGCGCTCCTGGTGTAGGCCGCGACCGTGCCGGCCTTGAGATCCGGAAGGATGCCGAGCGTCCCGCGGAACAGCCCGCCGATGTACTCGCGGATGCCGCCCGGCGCCGAGGCCAGTGGGTTGGGGCCGGCGCGGTTGGCCCGCGAGCCCAGGCCCTTGCCGCTCAGATAGACCAAGCCCCCCGTCGGGCGGAACCGCACCGAGGTGGGGTACCAGCCCGTCGGCACGAACCCGAGCGAGCGCGCCGAGCCGGGCGTCTCGACGTTGAACACGGCCAAATTGTTGTTATCCGCGTTCGCCACGGCCAGCAGCGAGCCATCCGGCGAGAGCGACAGGCTGTTCGGCGTGCTCCCGTTCGGCGCACCGGGGTAGAGCGAGGTGGTGATCACCTCACGCATCCGCCCCGTCGCCGTGTCGATGGCCACGACGCTGGTGCTGTTCGAGCACGCCACAAAGAGCGTGCCGCCATCGGGTGAGAGCACCATCTCTGTCGGGTGCGAGGGTGTGGGCCAGGTCCCGAGCACCCCGTCCGATGCCGGATCGACCACCGCCACGCCCGACCCGCCCCAGAGCGAGACGAACACGCGCCCGCCCCCGCCCGCCTCGGCGATCGCCAGGTAGGGGTAGCTGTTCTTGGGCATCTCGACGAGCCGCACCGCGCCCCCGCCCGAGACCGGCACGATCGCTAGCTCGTGGCCCCAAGCGCCGCACACGTAGAGCGACGAGCCGTCCGGCGAGGGCGTCACGCCCGCCACGACGAAGGGCGCCTTCGGATCGACCACGGGGATCTGCACGTGGTCCGAGAGCAGCCCGTCGCCGAACGCGAACGAGTGGACGAGGTCCTCCTCGCCGCCGCTGGCGTAGAGCCGCCCCCCGGCCGCGTCGAACGCGATCCCGTAGAACGTCTGCGGCAGCGTGACACTCGACACGACCCGACGCGTGCCCAAGTCGACGATCTCGATCTCGTGGACGCCGTGCCCGGCGTGCAACACCGCGGCGTAGGGCTGCGTCGGATGCAGGGCGACATTGACCGGGAAATCGCCCAACTCAACCTGCCGCCCCGCGGGGCGGAGCGACCACTGGTTGGGCAGCACCACCTGGCCATCGGACTGCAGGCCCGGGAGCGCCCGCACAGAGCGCCCGATCCCGCCGTGCAGGATCCCCGCGTCCTTATCCTCGGGCGGGTTCGCCAGCTCGAGGCGCTCCTTCCGCTCCGGCGGCGGCTCTTGCTGCCCGAGCACTGGCGCCGCGATCCCCCACGCGCCCGCCACCAGGGCCAGCCAAACCCACCGACGCGCCGACCCGTGCCTCATGCGTGTCTCCATGGCGGCAACGATACCGGCACCATCCCAGCGCCTCGCCCGCTTCACACAACCTTCACGCCTCCATCACCCATCCCATCAATCCTCCACCTCTCCCCGCCAGCACCCCCCCCACCCCTCTATCCCTTTGTCCCTTTGTCCCTTTGTCCCTCTGTCCCTCTGTCCCTCTGTCCCTTTGTCCCTCCGTCCCCCCATTCTCCCCATGCGTCTATACTTGTTCCAACAACCACCCATGGCGCCGCTCCACGACGAGATCAATAAGCAACGCCCCTTCGACGACCCCGCCGTCGAGGCGGCGCTGAATATCGAGCGCACGGCGGCCCTCTTCCGCGCCCAGCTGCAGCGACTGCTCCGGCCGCACAGCCTTTCCCCGGCTGGGTACAACGTGCTCCGTATTCTCCGGGGCCACTCCCCGAACCCCCGCGATCTCCGCCCGTGCACGCCCACCCAGATCAAGGCGGACATGATCACGCCCGTGCCCGACCTCACCCGTCTGGTCGATCGGCTCGCGGCCGACGGCTTGGTCGAGCGCCTCACCTGTCCCAACGACGCCCGCGCCGTCCACATCGCCCTCACCGCCGCGGGCCGCCGACTTCTCGCCAGCCTCGACAACCCCGTCCAGGCCCTCCATGCCGAGCAGTTGGGCCACCTCTCGAACCGCGAATTGGCCCAGATCAGCCGCCTGCTCTGCAAGGCCCGGTCCGGCGCAACCACGGACGCGGCAGACGACTAGAGCGGGAATCCCCCCAGAGCGCCCCGGCGACCCCAGAATCTGAAGCCCCCGCGGAATAGGCGCACCGAGCATATAGTTGTTTCAACAAGTATATCGATCCCGCCCGCACCAAGGGCCGCCCCACAACAACGATCGGGGCCGCCCAGACCGGGGAACCAAGCCCCGGCCAGTCTGACGAGGAGCACACCATGCTGACCATCCGCAAGGCCGACGAGAGGGGACGCACCCAGATCGGCTGGCTCGACGGGCGCCACAGCTTCAGCTTCGGCGAGTATTTCGACCCCGACCACCACCACTTCCGCACACTGCGTGTCATCAACGACGACCACGTCTCCCCCGGCGGCGGCTTCCCCACGCACCCCCACCGCGACATGGAGATCCTGACCTATGTCATCTCCGGCGCGCTCGAGCACAAGGACTCGACAGGCGGCGGCGGCGTGATCCGGCCCGGCGACGTGCAGTTCATGTCGGCCGGGAAGGGCGTCTTCCACTCCGAGTTCAACCACTCCAAGAGCGAGCCGGTCCACCTGCTCCAGATCTGGATCACCCCGCGCGAGAAGGGCCTGCAGCCCACCTACGACCAGAAGCACTTCCCCGAGAGCGAGCGGGCCGGCGCGCTGCGCCCGGTCGCCACGCCCGACGGGCGCGAGGGCTCCCTCGAGATCCGCCAGGACGCCTCGATGTATGCCTCGGTCCTCACGCCCGGCCAGCGCGTGCGGCACCAACTGGCCGCGGGACGCGGCGCGTGGATCCAGGTCGCCAGCGGCGGAGTCACGGTGAACGGCCACACGCTCACGGAGGGCGACGGCCTCGCGATCGAGAACGAGGCCGGGATCGAGATCAGCGGCGCCGCCGCCCGCAGCGAGGTGATTCTCTTCGATCTGGCCTAGCACCCGATCCGGCCTCTCGCCCCCTCACCCCAATCCCAGGAGTCCCGCCATGACATTCCGCAACGAAGTCGACAACCTCCTCGAGCACATCAAGACCGGCAAGATCCTCGAAGCGATGGACCGCTTCTACGCCGACGACCTGACGATGCAGGAGAACCGCCAGCCGCCGACCAAGGGCAAGAGCGCCAACATCGAGCGCGAGAAGCAGTTCCTCGCCCAGGTCAAGGAGTGGAAGAGCACCGAGATCCTCGCCGTCGCCACCGAGGGCTCCCTCGACGACGGTGTCAGCTTCGTCGAATACGCGTTCGAATTCATCAATACCGCCGGCCAGCCCGTCCGCTACGAGCAGGCCAGCGTGCAGCGCTGGAACCGCGGCCGCATCGTGAGCGAGCGGTTCTACTACGACACGGGTGCGTGACCCCAGCCCAACTCTCCCTCCCAGGGCGGGTTCCGGGCCTCCGTGGCCCGGGCCCGCCCTCCGGTTTTCCCCGCGGACCGCCTGTGCTAGGCTCATGGCCATGAAGCCCGCACCGGTTGTCTTGAGCGTCTTCGCCCTCGCGGCCCTCTCCGGCTGCGTCGAGCGACGCATCGAGATCACCAGCGAGCCCCCGGGCGCCCTGGTCTGGCTCAACGACCAGCAGCTCGGGCGCACCCCGACCCAGGCCTCGTTTCTCTACCACGGTGTCTACGACGTCCGCCTCCAGCTCGATGGCTACGAAACGCTCCAGACCACGGGGGATGCCGACGCCCCCTTCTACGAGAACGCCCCGCTCGACCTCGCCGCCGAGGCCCTCCCGTTTCGCATCGACAACATCCAACGCTGGCACTACGTGCTCACGCCCAAGCTCGAGGCGACCGAATCGAAGGAAGCGCTCGAGGCCGGCCTGCTCGAGCGCGCCGGCGCCATGCGGGCCCAGCTCGATGCGATCCCGCAGCCGGAGGAGTACCGCAAGGACCCCGGTGGCGAGCCGCCTCCGCCCGACCCCGCCGACGGCGGCTCCGGTCAGCGCGGGGGCTGAGCTGGGCGGGCGTCAGGGACGCCAGCCTGTCGGGGCGCTCCCCATCAACATCCCGTCGCCCAGGCGTTCAAGAACGCCAGCACATCGAGCGTGTTGACATTCCCGTCGCCGTTGAAATCCGCGCTGGAATCGCCGACCGCCCACGCGTTCAGGAAGGCCAGCACGTCCAGCGTGTTGACATTCCCGTCACCGTTGAAATCGCCGCGGCAACGGTCGAGGTCCACGGTCATGTCGATCACGACGAAGTCGCCGGCGTCCGAAGTCTTGTCGAACCGGAGTTCGAGACGGTCGCCCAGGTGCACGGGGAGATTCTCCACCGCACCCTGCCCGCCCGAGCCCGCACCGAAGTCGAAGGGATCGGCGCTCGAATACGGGTCGCCCGACGCGAGCGTGCCAGCGGTCAACGCCGAGCCGTTCAGCAGCAGCGTCCACGTCATCGAGCGCCCGATGTCCCTGCCCATCCAGAGCCCGCCATGCACGGAGAGTGTCCCGGAGGCCGGTGCGGTGAAGGCCAGTGTGGCCGGGCCGTTGCCCTGGCCGTTGAATCCGTCGGTAATATGCGCGACGGTCTGACCCTCCGCCCAATCGTGCCCGAACGACTCGGTGCCATTCGACATGAAGAACATGGGGATGCGGTTGGACCCGTCCTCGGACTCCGCCCACGCGGGCTGCGCGCTCGACCACCCCCCGAGGTTGCGTTGCCACGAGTCGACGTGAGGGAGCGGGTTGGATCCCTCGTTGAGACTCCACACCCCGGACGGATTGGATGTGTCGCTCCAATCGCTCTGCAGGTTGTAGGTATCCGCGCACGCGACCGAACATGCAAAGCCGAGCGCCGTCGCAAAGCCATACCCGTACATCTGGCGTCCCTCCTCAACTCCTCAGGAGCGTTTCGCTGGGTCGGAAGATTGACGGTAGCAACGGGTGCGAGCGCGCACAAGAGCATTCTGCGCGAGGCCTGCAAACGCGCATGAGCAGATCGGATATCCAATAGCGAAGCCGGGCCGCCCGCATCCACCAGGATCACTGGTGCTCCCGCGCGCGCGAACCCCAGTGACACGTCACGTGAATCGAGATTCTCGGACCCTGTCAACGACGTGTGGAGCGGGGGTATCCGCGGCGCCTCCGGATCATGCGCGCATCTCGACAGGGCGAACGGTTCGCACGCGCGCCAGGGCCGAAGAAGCGTCCCCTCCCCAATGCGCGGCGCGGGGTCGCGCCAAGGTCGACACCACCGCGGCTCCCTGTGCCGGGCGCCGGAGGCGGTGTCGCCGCGACCTCTAGACCAATCCGACCCCATCGCGACCCCCGCCACACAAGCCATGCCGCCCGCTGGGAGGCCCGGACCCGGCATCAGGCCTCTCCTATACCGTTCAAAATGCTTGCAATATATGAGTAAATACCACACAAGCACTCGGCCACCCGGAAATGACATCGAGTTCAGGGGAGGGACTATGGCCAAGATGAAGAGAAGAAGATATGTTTAGTCCGAAGTAGTAATTTGACCAGTGACCAGGGGAACCCGCATGCCACGAGTATCCGCCGAGACCGCCGTGGGACAAGTCGTCGTCGCGATCCCCCAGGCGGCCCGGGTGTTTGAGAGGCTCCGGATTGACTACTGCTGCGTCGGGAGCTCGCCCCTTGGCGAGGTCTGCCGCGCCCGAGGCCTCTCGCCGGAGGCGGTCCTGGTCATGCTCGAATCCGCCCGATCCAACACGACCGATCTCCGGGATTGGTCCCGAGCGAGTCTCGCCGAATTGACCGACCACATCAGGGAGCGCCACCACGAATTCCTGCGCGCCGAACTCCCCCGCCTCAGCCAACTCCTCGCCAGGGTTGTTTCCACCCATGGACCACAACACCCCGAGCTCGAGCAGCTCCGCGAGGTATTCACCGGATTCTGCGGCGACCTGACCGAGCACATGATCAAAGAGGAGCGCGTCCTCTTCCCCTGGCTCCGAGAGATCGAATCGCCCGAGCCCGGATCCGATTCTTCGTGCTGGGGGCTTGACGGTCTCCTCGCCTGCCTCTCGCATGACCACGACGACGTCGAACGGGCCCTGGAGGTGATGCGGGATCTCACCGGCGGCCACCAGGCGCCAGCCGATGCCGGCGCGAGTTTTCGATCGCTTCTCGAGGGTCTCGCGGAACTCGAGCGAGATATGCACGCGCATGTCCATCTGGAAACCAATATCCTGTTCCCCCTGGCTCGGGCACTCGAGGCCGCGGGGGCGGATACGGGGTGTCCCTGCCAAAGAGAGGAAGCCACACATGCCTGTGACGCTCGGCGCGATACCTGACGCCGGATTTGACGAGCCGCTCCGCCTGCTCGCCGATTGCCATGTGCGGATCCGCCACTTCCTGCGCGTGCTCGCCGAGTTGGCAACCGGTGCCGAGGGTCCGTTGCCACCGGACCACCGCCGTGCGCTCGAGGTCTCCCTCCGCTACTTCGCCGAGGCCGCGCCGAAAACACACGGAGGACGAGGAAGAGTCACTCTTCCCGCGCCTGCGGCGGTGCGGGGATACCGCGGCGGCCACGGCGCTCGGCGTGATGGATCGCCTGCACGCCGACCACGAGCATGTCGCGCCGATCCATGCCGAGGTCGACCGGATCGGCCGCGCCTGGCTGGGTACCGGCCTGCTCTGCGGCGCCGACGCCGGGCGTCTCCGCACGCTGCTCGCCGATCTCTCCACGCTCTACTCCCGGCATATCGAGGTGGAGGAGGACCTGGTCTTCCGGGCCGCCGCCCAGGCGCTCGACAGTGCCACGCTCGAACAGATCGGCCGCGAGATGGCGGCTCGCCGGGGTGTCGAGGTCCTCCAGGACGTCAGCAGATAGTCGGAAACTCTGGAGGGCGTCCGCGGGGCTCAACGCCCGCGGTTGGCCAGCTCCGGCCTGGGTGCGATCACGAAGTCCGGGTGCGGGAGTGGTCCGAAGACGACCCACTTCACCGAACCGTCCATGGCCGCCATATTCCCCGACTCGGCGTCCCTCTCGTGCCAGCGCGCGTCGAATGCCCGGTCCGGCGCCCCCTCGGGCTGGATCGCGAAGTACCAGACCGGATCCGCGACGAGCAGCAGCTTACTCGGCTGCGCCGTGATCTCGGCGACCTTCAGAGGCCGGCGCAGCACATCGATCCCTGCCCGCGTCGAATCGAGCAGCAGCATGTTGGCCCGGTAGCTCGTTCCGAAGGTCTCGAAGCAGGTGCCCTCGTCCGCGAGCACGCTCTTCGAGGGGTCGTCCCGCAGCGTGATCCCCCGGTCCGACGCATCCTCGAACACCCCGAGCGGGATGCCTGCCTCGCCACCATCGTCCGTATCCAGATAGGCGTTGATCGGACGCGAGATGTCCGCGACAGCCTGGTCCTCCGCGCCGACAAATCGCACCCCGCCCCAGGCCCAATCCGGCTGGCTCGTGTGCTGCGGGAGTTGCTCGGTATCCTGCATGTACGCGTGCCAAGCCAGGCCGAGCTGCCGCAGGTTGTTCGCGCAGATCGATCGTCGCGCCAGGCGCTGCGTCCCAGAGAGCAGCGGCAAGAGCATCCCCACCAGCAGCGCGACGATCGCGAGGCTGATCAGCAGCTCAATCAGGGTGAACCCGGTGTGTTTCCGCACAACCTCTCGCATCGGGGATCCGGCTTCCGTCGGGACTCGACCCCCAAGCCTCATCGTACATGCTCTGGCGCGGGAATGAAAGCCCCTCCACCACTTCCGGGGGTGTCCTCAGGTCCGGACTGTCGTTATCGAAACGATGACGATCGGAACCAGAACGAGGACTGGCAGAAACACGCCAACCTGCGGCGGTACGCCCGGAATGGGCGCCGACGCCCCGAGCACCCCCCCCATCAGTGTCACGATCGCGACCGGGGCGCATCGCAAGGCCCGCATCACGGCGCTGCTCGGCGTCTTCTGCAGGAAGAAGGGGATCGAGACCATCAAGGAGAGCAGGCTGGCGAGCATGACCGAGACCCGACCCCACCGGATCGCCTCCAGCCGATTCTGGTCGGCACGCGTCCGTGCGGAGTCTGGGTCGAGAGTTTCGATGGCTTGGAGCATCTGCCCGATCTGCCGCCAGGACAGGTTCTGGGCGTAGCCCTGGAACCGCCGCACGCGGAGCTGCGTTGGATCCAGATTGGTGGGAATCTGGGCAAGTGGCTCGGGCTCGTGCCCATGCTCCACGGCCGCCTCCGTGAATCCATGGTCCAGCGACCACGCCGAGCCGTTCCAGGTGGCACTTTCCGCGTACGAACGCGCCGTGGGCTGCCCCTGGGGCCCGCGGTCCCAAACCCAGAGCCCGTCGAGCCTGCCCTGGTCCGCATCGAACGAACGCGCGTACCACACGCGGCCGAGTCCATCCCGGGTGAGTGGCACATGGGCCGTACCCAACTCATGCTTGCCAGCGTCCCGCTGGCTCCGGGTCAGGAGCGGCGCCAGGTGCGGGAGCACCAACTCCTGATTGAGGGCCTGGAGCCCCGTCAGGCCGATGGCGACCGCCAGAATCGGCATGCCAACCCGGAAGAGGCTCTGACCGCTCGCCAGGATCGCCACCAATTCCCGATGCCGGACCAACTGGCTGAGCGTAAACCCCATCGCCCCGGTCATCACCAGACCGAGCACGAAGTTGAAGAGCTGGAGCAAGCGCGGCCACCACAGATCCGCGATCAACAAGACTGTGACGAGACCCGTCCGGATCGTCGAGGGATCTGCCTGGTGCTCACGGGCGATCTCCCGTGCCCGCCCGACAAACTCATCCACGTTCAGCGAGAAGTCGATAGTGACGACAAAGCAGGACAGGATGACCAGCAACGCCACCACGTTCGTCAGGTAGAGCCTCGCGATATACCGGTCGAGGATCTTCAAGACACAGGCTCCCCACAGCGTCGCACCCGGAACACTCTTCCCAGGGTCCAGGCCGCGATCCAGCCCAGCACGATACCCGCGTAGACGTCCGTCGCGAAATGGGCCCCTGCCAGGACACGGGTGATTCCGCAACCCAGCGCCAGCACCACCGCCGGCATCCCCGCCCGCGGGCAGAGCCAGAGCAGTGCAAACGCGCCCCCCGCCGCGGTCGCGGCGTGGGAGCTGGGCATCCCGAGGTTCGAGCCATCCGCGAATCCTGCGAACAGACCCCGGAAGTGGTACCCCTGATAGACCAGCGCGTCGACCCCGCCCTCGACATGCTGGATCGTCGCCGGGCGTTCGCGGGCGATGATGAGCTTGAGCAGCTCTGCGCCCCCTCCGGCAAGCGCCGCACTCGCAGCGACGAACGCGCCCCGGACCCACCGGGGCCGCGACAGCCCGCGCCGGGCGTCCGCACCCGCGATCACGGCGCCCACCAGCAGCCAGAGCCAGAGCGAGCCCACGTTGCGGAGCAGGATGTACCACGCGCGGCTCTCGAGGCCTCTTCGCGAGTCGAGCGACGGGCCCACCAGGCGGTAGACCCATCCATCCGCCGCGGTGAGCACGACGAATCCGGCCACAAGGATGGCCATGAGCACAACGGCCTTGGCCCCGGGCCGACTCCTCACGGACCGTTCTCCTCGCCCGGAGCGGTTGGGTGCGGGCTTTCGAACCCACGGAATCCGTAGCCCAGATAGATGCGCCGCCCCTTCTTGTGTTCGCCCTCCAACTGTCCGACATCCTCGACCCGGTCGAACGCGTCCTCCCAGTGGTGGGTCTCCCCGCCGACGAGCAGCGCCGGGCGCCCGGTGAGGTTCGCCAACAAATCGGGATTCGCCAGGTCGGTCTGGGGCCAGACGTCGTACTGGGTGGTCCGTCCGCCGGTGTGGGCGCTCGCCGAATAGACGGTGGGTCGCCCCGGCATGTAGTAGGCCAGTTGCGATGCTCTACCGTAGTGCTGCGCCATGACGAACGGCTCGAGCCCGGTGGTCGCGTGGAGTTCGGCGACGATTCGTGCGGCGTCGCGGGCTCGGACGTCTGCATCGGTCAGGCGCCCCATGGGCACCAGCGGTCCGATCCAGGGCAGGCGGGCAAAGAGGTCCGCCCGGGCGCCGCCGATCGCCACGGCGATCCCGACCCCGACCGTCCAACGCCACGCCATCACGCGGTGCAAGCGGGGTCGCCACCCGGGCCGCCCGCGTTCTCGCCACGCGGCAAGTCGGGACTGGTATTGCGGCATCGCGCGGGCGAAGGCCAGCGCGCCGAGCGGGGCCGCCGAGACCCAGGCCGAGATCGGCCAGTTGCCCTCGGGCTCGGCGATCAAGGAAACGGCGAGATAGAAGAGCAGCACCGGCAGGCCGCAGCAGACAAGGTAACGTGCCGCGGCCCAATCGCCCGGATGCTCGGCCCGCTCGCGACGAGCGCACACCGTGGCATAGACGGCCAGCAAGATCGCCGGGCCCGCCAGGGCGGCTTGTGTGCCCAAGAGTTCGAGGGTCCACAGCGGTGTCCACGGCTCGCTCTGGGCCGTCGAGACGTCACCGCCCTGGACCGCGAGGTGTCCGAGCAGGTGGTGCACCGTGACCCAGCCGTGCCGGGCGTTCCAGAGCAGCACAGGCACCAACCCCATCGCGGCGCACGCCGAGGCCGCCAGAGGCCCGGCGAACCCGCTCCGGGGGGCCCCGGCATGGTCCCGTCGCGCAAGCCAAGCCCCGACAGCCAGCCCGGGCGCGAGCAGCAGGATCGTGTACTTGAAGAGGAACCCCACGCCGAGGGCCAGCCCGAGCGAGGCCCACGCTGTCCACGACCCCCTTCGCATCACCCGCCACCCAGCCCAGCACGCCCACGCCCAGCACGCCAGATAGGGCCCGTCGATGGTGATGAGCACGCCGAGCACGGAGTAGGCCGGCATGCACATGTAGACCGCCGCCGCGACCAGCCCAGCCCTCCGGTAGGTGACCATGTCCCGCGCCAGCCCCGCGACGCACCACGCGCCGAAGGCGCCGAATACGACGGCGGGGAGCCGGATACTCCACTCGTGCGTGCCGAGGAGTTCAGTGGCCGCGCGGATGACCCACGCGACACCCGGTCCCTTCGAGTAGTACGACAACTCGAGCCGTCTCGACCACTCCCAGTAGTGCGCCTCGTCTTCGATCAGTGTGTAGGGGCAGAGCCACAGGAGGTAGATAAGGCGAGCGAGGGCGACGGCGAGGATGAGCGCGAGGCCCGAATCCCAGGCCCGGGCGGCGCGGCCGCGGGCATCGGTGGACTGTGGTTGGGGGCCCGTCAACGCTAGTGCTTCCTGATGGCGAGGAACGAGAGAAAGGTGTAGGCCGCGAGGCCGGCCACACCGCCCCAGAGCAGGAACAGCCCCGGCGCCCCCGACTCATGGGTGAGCTGCTGCCCGCCCATGATCGTGATGACCGCGCCCAGTGCCGGGAAGAAGCTCCAGAGGTAGACGGCCAGGGGCATGCTCTCGCGGAGCCGCACCGCCGTGATCGCGCCGGTGATCACCATGATCAGACAGCTCGACGCGAGTGCCCACCGCTCGTTCTGCTTGCTCGTGATCTCCCGCTGCAGGTTGTCGACCTCTGCCCGGAGGCTCCGCGTCGGCGCCTCGAACACGCTGTCGGGGTGCTTACGGTCGATCTTGGGCTCGGCGATGGCGAGCAGCTCGTACGCCGATTGCGTGGTGAACTCGGGCAGAGGGTCGTAGGCCATCTGCAGCCCGGTGAACTCCAGATCCTCCCGGAGCCCCGAGACGTCGCCGGCCGCGCTCTCGCCGGGAGAGTCCACGCGGGCCCCCAGCAGGTGCAGCTCGATCGAGACACGGCGGTCGAGCTGGTTCTGCGTGATGCCGATGATGAACCAGGCATCGCGGGCGGTGATGTGCGTGATACCCCCGCCGCCCGGCGCGCCGTCGAGGCCGGCCTTCCACCGCTCCACCTCGAATGGCCGGTTGTCCTCCAGTCGGATCAGGTTGTAGCGGCCCTGCACATCCGACCACGTCCAGCCGGCGCCCCGCAGCACCACGATGTCCCCACCCTCCGCCTTCTGGAGCTTGACCTGGCCGTTGCTCTGCAGGTCCGACGCGATGGCCGCCGCCGTGGCGCGTCGGCCGAGGAAGTACGCCAGGTCGAGCGTCCGGTTGTGGACGAAGTCCATCCGGTCGGGATGCCGGCGCAGGGAACGGAGTTCTCCCCATGTCAGAAACTTGGGGTCGTCGTGGAAGGCATTGGGAATGGGCAGCACGATCCGCGGGAAGTCGGCCATCGCGACGACCGTGCCGTCCTCTTTCCAACCGATGCCGTCGAACACCAGGATCGAGGCGGCGCGATCGCTCCGGCCCTCCGCGTCGAGCTTGGGGCGGACATACACCTCCGCCTTGGACGCCACGACGCTGTTGCGGAGGTTGCCGTCGGAGTCGGTGTCGGCGAAGACCACCCGACGCAGCTCGAGCGCGTCGGTGACCCCTTGGTCTCGGAGTTCCGACCGGATCGTCGCGTCCGGGCGGATCACCTCGTCGGCATACACCATCAGGTTGCCGTGCTGGACCGCGTGGCCGCGCTCGATCGAGTTGACGAGGAGCTTGGTCAGGTCCTGGGCCACCAGCCGGTCCATCGACTGGAGGAACCTCGGGATGATGTACTCATTGAGCGAGGCCAGGGTGAGGAAGAGCACCGCCCCCGAGAACAACGCGGGTACCAGGAGCGTCCGGTGGGCGATACCGCCCGCATGGGCCGCCAGGAGTTCGTTGTCCTGCGCCATCCGGTGGTAGGCCAGCGTGGCCGCAAACCCCGCCGAGAATGGCAGGGCGTACGCCAGCATCGGCGGCATGGCCAGCACCATGAACTTGATGGCCTCGACGGGCCCGAGCTTGCCATCCGCCAGCGGCTTGATCGCGGCCGCGAAGGCGATGACCGTCACCAGCACGGCCACCGTCAGCAGCAGCAGCCGCCAGAGTTCGGCGGTGACATGGAGCCAGAGGAGGACTGGGGACCGTTGGGGCACGGGGGCATGATAGAGCGGGGAGCGCGGCGCGCCCCGGTCTCAGCCCCAGGGATGTTCTCCGGCCCCGGACCGTCAGGCCGCCAAACCGCGCACCCGTCCCGCCGCCCCGTCCAGGGTCATGTAGAAGAACTCGCTGGTGATGGGGTAGGGCAACCGCTGGTAGTCTTGGCCGACGCGCTCGGAGACCCGCTCGACGAACTCGGTCGGTTTGGCCGAGAGTGCGACGAACATGTCCCTGGCGGGAGTCGCGACAAAGAAATCGCCACCGAGCTGCGGGGCCAGGCGCCGGTACAGGTTCGGGAGCAGGAGCCGGGCGGCGTCGTAGCCGTCCTGCTCGCTGATGATGGCCGCCCGGCCGCCCTCTTTGCTCTCCACGAACTGGATCTCCAGGTCGGGCGTGTAGAGCTCGAGGTTCTCGATCGCCATCTCCTCCAACTCATCGATCCCGACCTGCCACTTGAGCATCTGCTCGGTCGTGATGCTCACGGTCATCTGCGGCAGATCGGTCACGAAGACCACGACCGTATCGTTCACGAAGGGCACATGGGCCACCATCTGCTCGTCCAGGTGGTTGAAGATCGTCACCGGCTGGATCCGGGGCATCACCCGGGTCCGGGCGTAGTCGAGTGTCATCGAGCTGACCGACTCGGCCTCGGTCGCGAAGAGCTGCGCCAGGTAGTGCCGCACGATCTCCGGCCCCCGATCGGGCTCACTGGAGACCATCCGATACACGTTCTCCAGGTCCAGACGCCGCCCATTCACGAGCAGCTCGCGCGGGCCGGTCAGCTCGACCTCGCACTCGGGCTTGATCTCTCGCAGCAGCTGCGCGACGTGCTGGGCGAAGGCCTCGGGCTCACCTGGTATTCCGGCCATGACAGCTCCCTCCTGCGTCCGGCGGGTCGGCTCCCTCCGCGTGCCCGGGGGCGAAGTGCCGGGCGACGAGCGAGGGTGTTGCGGCCCGCGGCCGCGGAGGCAGTCATCGTCTGACGCCGTTCCAATATGCACCTGCTTGTCCCTCGTCGCCACCGATCCGCCGGAACAGTCGGCAAGGACGGCCCGCCGTGCCTGACCGGCTGCGACGCGCGCGCCGCCTGCGCGGGCGGGGCAGGCGCCTCCCCGGGCGAAACCGCCAATCCTGCCATCGGGCGGGCCCTTTCTCGGACGCCGGGGGGTTCATGAGATACGCTGATCCCCAATGTCCGATCACACGCCAGACCATGCGCCCCATCACCCCGACGAGACTTCGCACAAGCTCCCCACCGACACCGCCGACGGGCTGCTCCTGATCATCAGCGGTCCCAGTGGGGTGGGGAAAACCACGATCACCCGGGGAGTCGAGCGATCGATCGCGGGCAGTGTCTTCAGCGTGTCCGCCACCACCCGGGCCAGGACCGAAGCCGATGTCGAGGGCGTCGACTACCACTTCGTCGCCGACGCCGAGTTCGACGCGCTGGTGGCGCAGGACGAACTGCTCGAGTGGGCCAACGTCTTCGGCAAGCGATACGGGACGCCCCGCAAGTGGGTTGAAGAGCAGCTCCGGCGCGGCCGGCTGGTCATCCTCGAGATTGATGTCGAGGGGGCCCGCCAGGTGAAGGCCAAGATGCCCGACGCCTTCGCCATCTTCGTGTTGCCGCCGAGCGAGGAGGTCCTCTTCCAGCGCCTCCGCGATCGCAAGCGTGAGGGAGAGGATGCCATCCATCGCCGCTTTGCCGAAGCCCGGCGCGAGATCGCAACCGCCCGCCAGGGAACCATTTACGATCTGTTCATCACCAACGACGATCTCAAACGCGCCATCGCCGAGGCGGTGACTGCTGTCGAGGCTCGGCGCCAGCGGCCCCGGGTCGGGCGTTGATTGATCGGGGTGTGATCGGTAGTGAATGCTGGGAAATCCGGTGACTTGGGCAATCCTTGGTGGTAGCCTGCGGGAGCAACCGGGACGGAATCTGGGCGTATCGGACCTTGGCCCCTTCGTTGGTGCGGGACGATGGGAGGCGTTCTGCCACCGTCGCTTTGGGGCTCTAGGCGGAGGGCGCGCCATGCGCACGATGACGGGACTGGCGGGATTGGGCCTCTTGGCTTCGGTGGCTTCGGGCTCGGTCGTGTTCGACTTTGAGAATCTGCCCGGGAACTCCGATCGATCCGCTGGAGACTTCATCGCGCTGAGCGTGCAGTCCCAAGGGTTGTACGCCCTGATCACCCGCTCGAGTGGCGAGAAGTTCACGGTGTGGAACTCCAAGGGTCAGGACGTCCCGGACGCTTGGGGCTCCAAGCACCTCTCTCCGACATTCAACTACCTCATCAACGACTACCTCGTCATGAGCTTTGCACAGCCGGTCTCTGCCGTCAGCATCGACTTCGGTGACTACGGCCAGGACGACGACCTGGCCATCATCGAGGCCTACGACGAGATCCACGCCGGCGGGAATCTGCTGGGGTCCTCGACGGGGCGTCTCGGCGATACCGACATCCGCTGGGACGACCCAACCCGCATCTCCTACCGCGCGGCGCCCGAGGATCAGATCTGGTCCATCCGCTTCCGCGGCGGCCTGGACCCGTACCTCCAAAGCACCTTCATCGACAACATCACCGTCGATCTCGTTCCGACACCGGGCACCCTCGCCGGCCTGGGTCTGGCGATGGCGACGTTCGCGGGCCGGGCCCGTCGGCACCGCCACCAGACCATTTGATCTCCGGTGGAGCGAGATGCTCCCGGAGCGGCCAATCGGTGCCGACGCGCCGTAGGTTGTTGGTATTCAATGGTCTACGCCGTCACGCGGGCGGGGTCCGATGGCCCAAAACGCAGCACGCCGGGGCCGCTTGGGCTGCCCGGCGCGCATCGTTTGCGGGCTGACCACCCCACGGGCGGCCGGCCGAGTCGTCCGTATCAGGCCATCGGGGCAGCCGGGGCGGCGGCCTTCTTCGCGCGACGGGCCTTCTTCTTGCCGGTCTTCTTGGCGGCCTTCTTCTTGCCAGCCTTCTTCGCGGTCTTCTTGGCAGCCTTCTTGCCGGTCTTCTTGGCGGCCTTCTTCTTGCCAGCCTTCTTCGCGGTCTTCTTGGCAGCCTTCTTCTTGCCGGTCTTCTTCGCAGCCTTCTTGGCGGCTTTCTTCTTGGCTTTCTTCGCCATCGGTCATTCTCCTATTCGCCGCAACACGCGCGGCGGACATCTATATAGCGGGAGTCATCGTCAACGGCGAGGGGTGATCGCAGGGGGTTGAGCAAAATTTTTACGCGGCGCGCCTGTCGCGCTCGCCGCGCGCAGCGCCCCCAACGACCCCGACCCCACACCCGTACGCCGAAGTCGCGCCCTCGCGCCCGAGCGTTTCAGCGAATGGGGCAGCCGCGATTCCATGCTTGTTTTTCCGAGGATTCGGCGCGCCGTCACCGTCTTGCCAACCCTCTCGCCCCTCGGCGGCGAGGGCTCGCAGACCTGGCCAACGAGCATCTTCACCGAGCGCCGCAGGAGGGTCGACACCCGTGAGTTGAGGACCGAAAAAATTTCTTGATCGCGCGCGAGATTCGACGTCTCTTTGCGTCTCCGCGACAGTTCACTCCACCCCGCGCTTGAGTCGTCATCACCCCGTCGCGCGATGCTCCGCACTCCCGCCGATCATCCTGCGCGGCCGCGCGCCGCAGTGTTGCAGGATGACGCATGTCCGCGGGACCGCGCGATGAGCCGAGGCTCCGACGCCCGAAACGATGGGTGCAGGATCACCCAGCGATGGGTCAGGGATGGGCGCACGATCGCACCAGAATGCCGCAAGATTGCGATCATTCCCACGACCAAGAACCCGTCGTTCCACCCGTCGGAGGTCCCGACCGTGCCATGGAGGCGTCGACGCGACAGCCACCGGCTGGGACGAAGCGATCGAGAGCGTGCAGCGCCCGCGTCGGCCGCGTCAAACACACGGACTGCGCCGATCCACCGCGGGCAGAGCCGACCGGTCGCGTGCACCTCGATCCGCGTGACCCCGCTGTCATCAGCGTCGAGGGCGGCTTGAAGGATGACGAACGACGCCCCGCTGGCCTCCGATGCCGGCAAGATCTCCGGGCGATCGTGACCGGTCTTCGTCTTGTCCAGGCGCCGGAAGTTCTGTTCCGAGCACGGGGGCCGGCCGCCTTCGACCGGCATCAAGCCTCGGGAAGAGAGGCTCTGCGGCGCCAGGGGCCAGCGATCCTGATTGCTCGCGAGAGCCCCGCCGCGATCGCCTGTCGCACGTGCCGCCATGGGCGTGTTCGGGTGCATCCCGTCCGCGATCCATCGAAACAGGCCTTCCACCGCTCGGACTGGCATGCCCCGGAGGAGGACCCTATCTCAGCATCGCGATCGCGAGCACAGGGGCCAAGAGGAGGTTGCCGAACAGGCCCACCATGTAGGGGTTCGCGTCGTCGGCGAGCAGCACCCACCAGATCGCCGATCGAGACACGAGAGCCCAGACACCTGCCTCACGCACCGCGTACGCGAGGATGACCAGCCCCCCGATCACGAGGTACGACCTGAGGACGAGCTCCGCGAATTCCCGGCCTTCGGGGCTTGCCGCTCCGAGCATGCAGACCAGCATGATTGCCGCCGCTTGGGCGAGACCTGCCCCCCAGGGGAGGAGCCGCACCCCCAGCCTCGCGGCCCGGCGCTTGGCCCGCTTGGCCAACGCCCGTTCCTTCAGGTGGCGCACCTTGGTATCGAGCTTTCGGTCGCGCCGGACGTCGTAGCCGCAGCGGATGCACACGACCTGGCCATCGTCCAGGCGAAGGCCACACCCAGGGCAGGCTGCCGCGAGTCCGTTCATCTCGTCGCATTGTTCGGAAAGCGCCGTCCGCCGATTCTGGGCTCGTCGTGGAGCCGAAAGAGAACCGACCACGGAGCGATCAGCTCGCCCCCACCGTCGCCGCCACGAACGCGGGCTTGACCCGTGCCTCGAACTCGCCGCGGAACTTGTTGATGATCGTCTTCATCGCCCAGTTGTTGCCGTCGGCGAGGCCGCAGATCGTGGTGCCGGGCATGGTGCCCATGCTCTGGGCGACCTCGAGGGCGATATCGACGTCCTTGGTGCGGGCGTCGCCCTCCTCGATGCGGCTCATGAGCTGGTAGAGCCAGCCCGAGCCCTCGCGGCAGGGGGTGCACTGGCCGCACGACTCGTGCTTGAAGAAGCGGGCGATGTTCCGGGCGACGGCCACCATGTCGGTGTCCTCGTCGAAGACGGTCGGGCAGGCGGTGCCGAGGCCGAGGACCCCGTACTTACGCCCGATGTCGAAGTCCAGCTCGGCCTCGTACTGGTCGGTCGAAAGGATGCCCATGGACACCCCGCCGGGGATCGCGGCCTTGAACTTCTTGCCCCGCCGCATCCCCCCGCAGTGCTTCTCGACGAACGTACGGAGCGGGATGCCCAGCTCGAACTCGAAAACGCCCGGCTGCTCAACGTGCCCGCTCATGCCCATGAGCTTGGTGCCATAGCTGGGCGGCCCGCCCACAGAGCTCTCAACACCCTGGGCCATGAATGCCGCGGCCCCCTCCGACAGGATGAAGGGCAGGTGGCACAGCGTCTCGACGTTGTTGATGATCGTCGGCTTGCCGAAGAGCCCCTTGATGGCGGGGAAGGGCGGCTTGATGCGGGGCCAGCCGCGCCGGCCCTCGAGCGCCTCGAGCAGCCCGGTCTCCTCGCCGCAGATGTAGGCCCCGGCGCCGCGGTGGACGTAGCAATCCACGCGGAAGCGGGCACCGCCGGTGTTGGCGTCGGAGTTCTGGAGGCCCTTCTCGCCGAAGATGCCCTTCTCATAGGCCTCGGCTAGCGCCTGCTCGAGCACCTTCGCCTGGTGGTGATACTCGCCCCGGATGAAGATGTACGCCCGGCTCAGGCGGCAGGCGTGGCAGCAGATCGCGATGCCCTCGAGCATCATGTGCGGGTCGGCCTCCATGAGCAGCCGGTCCTTGAACGTGCCGGGCTCGCTCTCGTCGGCGTTCACCGCCAGGTACCGCTCGGCCCCGGGGTCGCCGGGCTTCTTCCCATCGGGTACGGGCGGGAGGAAGGTCCACTTGAGCCCGCAGGGGAAGCCAGCGCCGCCCCGCCCACGAAGCACCGACTTCTTCACCTCGCCCGTCACGTCCTCGGGCTTCATCGTCAGGGCCTTGCGCAGCCCCTCGTAGCCGCCGGTCTCCACGTATTCGTCGTAGCGGACGAAGTGCCGGTCCTCGATGCGCCCGAATGGCGGCGTCGGGATGCGACGGCAGAGGACGTGGCGGGGGGTTTCGTCGTACTTGCTCTTGCCCATCGAAACGAACTCCCGAGAGCCCTCGCGGGGCCTCTGATCGGCGCGCGGCCGCACCGAGGCGGTTGACCGGGTCGGATTGTAGGGTGAGGGTGACCCTCCGCTCTGCAAGCCGGCCGACCCCAGGGATATGGGCGGCCCGAGGGGGGGCCGTACCCTCTCCGGGGGAGTCTCCGGCTCCCGGCGAGGGCACGGTCGCCGGCTCAGCGGCGGTATCCGGGACCACACCAAAGCCGGGTCGGGGCCGGACGGGCCTCGGGCGGAGATCAGCCGCGAGACGGGAGGCCAGATGGAAACGCTCACCACCCTTGTCGCGATCGGCCTGGCCCTCGGCGCGGGCCTCATGGCGGGGGTGTTCTTCGCCTTCTCCAACTTCGTGATGAAGGCCCTCGCACGCTTGCCCACACCTCAGGGTGCCGGGGCGATGACGTCGATCAATCTGGTCGTGCTCAACCCCGTGTTCCTCGGCTTCTTCATGGGCACCGCCGGGTTGTCATTGGGGGGCATCGTCCTGGCGGTGTTGCGTTGGCCCGCTCCGGCGGGCATGTGGTTAGGCATTGGTGGCGTGCTCTACCTGCTCGGCACGTTTGGAGTGACCGCGATTCGGAATGTCCCGCTGAATGAGCAACTCGCACTCGCCAACCCGGAAACCGCCGAGGGGGCCGAGCTTTGGCAACGGTACCAACGCCAATGGACGCGATGGAACCACGTCAGGACCGTCGCGGCAATCGTGGCGACGCTGGCGGCGTGCGCTGCGCTGTGCCAATAGGGCGGCCTCGGAACCCGCGACGGGATGAGCACGCCTGCGAGGCGACCCAAGCAAACCCTACTTGGGATTCGCCCTGCTCGGTCGATGGCGACCGGCGACGATGAACTTGGCTCACCCGAAGGCCCATGGGGTGGCGGTCTGCGCCGCGCCCGGTGTGGATCCCCCGAGACCCAGCCCAATCCCCCCACCACTTCGGAGCCCTCAGAACCCGCACCCGCACGCTGGCGCTCGTCGGTGTGGGTTCGCACTGTCCGATGGCGTCCGCCCAGCAGGCCCGGGACTCCAAGCCCACGACCACCAGCCCTTGGCGGATGTTTCGTTCCGGCGTTCACGCGCGGTGGGCAGGGAGATCCGCCTCGAGCAGCGCCGCCGCGGCTCGCCGGGCCGCCCGGGCCGCCGTGGCGTCTCCTGTGACATACGCGCGGGCGATCGCACCCTCGAAGAGCAGCATCAGTTCGTCGGCGAGGCGATCGGGCTCGGGGGCCCCCACCCCGCGGCAGAGTTCCTGGAACTGGCCCAGTACCCACAGCTTGTGCTCCGCGACCGCGCGGCGGGCCGCACAGTTCGCCTCGGGAAGCTCAGCCGCAGCGTTGAGGAAGTAGCACCCCCGGAAGTCAGGCCGCGCAAACCATCGCTCCTGGGCTTCGAACACCGCGAGCAGTCGTCCCCGCGGCTCCTGGCGGCTCTCGACGATGGCCCGGAAGAACTCACGAAACACCTCGTGCTTGCGCCGGAGGGCGGCGACGACCAACTCGTCCTTGCCCGCGAAGTGCTTGTAGAGGGTCATTTTCGCGACGCCGGCTTCCGCGATGATCCGGTCGATGCCGGTGGCATGGATCCCCTGCTCCCCAAACAACCGCTGGGCGGTCTGGAGCAGGCGTTCCCGGGGATCAAGCTCGTCGGCCTTCCGCCTCGTCAAGGCAATTCTCCAGACTCCGTTCATCATACAGACAAGTCTATATGTTTGCAAGGTCCTATAATAATTTGCACTCAAGCGTGCTTTGTGGGTGTATTTGATGGAATGGTGTGGAATAGACAGGTCTGTATATTTATTGGTCAAAGTGTTCTGAGCCGACCCGAGTCGGCATTCAACACCAGGGCGACCTGCCCGCCATCCGGAGAGACCACCATGCCACGCATCCAGCCCGTCAATCCCGCTCAGGTCCAAGGCAAGACCAAGGACCTCCTCGAGGCCGCCCGGAAGGCGCTCGGCGGCACGCCGAATCTCATCACCACGCTCGCGCAAAGCCCCGCAGCGCTGGAGGGCTATCTCGGCTTCGCCGGCGCCCTGGCCGCGGGCCAATTCCGGGTCGGCCTCCGCGAACAAGTGGCCCTCGCGGTGGCGGGGGTGAACTCATGTGAGTATTGCGCCAGTGCCCACACCGCCATCGGTTCGGGCGCCGGCGTTTCCAAGGAGGAACTGGCCCGCGCCCTGGACGGCGAACCCTCGGACCCCAAGGCCGCCGCGGCGGTCCGCTTGGCCCGCCTCATCACCGAGAAGCGTGGACTGCTCTCCGATGCGGACATCCAGGCCGCCAGGCAATCAGGACTGGACGACGGGCAGATCGTCGAGATCGTCGCCCACACGGCCCTGAGCATCTTCACGAACTACCTCAACCATGTCGCCCAGACCGTGGTGGATTTCCCGCGCGTCGAGGTACGGCAGCACGCCACGGCCTGACCGATCGTGAAACCAAGCTTCCCCCCGCGGGCACTGAGCAGGTGGCCACGGGGATTGTGAATGACCCCACTCTCGCGCGGCCGCGCCGCGCGCCAAGGAGCACCGCCGTGAGCACGAGTTCCGCCACGCTGCATCTGGACGACAAGACCTTTACCTCGAGCACCTCCGGGGGCGTTGCCCTCGTGGATTTCTGGGCGCCCTGGTGCCCGCCCTGCCGCATGCTGGGCCCGACGATCGACGCGATCGCGGACGAATATGCCGGGCGTGCGACGATCGCCAAGATCAACGTCGACGAATCCCCCACTGTCGCCGGGTCGTTCGGCGTGCAGTCGATCCCCACGATGGTCCTGATGAAGAACGGGAAAGAGGTCGGGCGGTTCGTCGGTGTCCGCAGCAAGGGCGACATCGCCGCAGCGCTCGACAAGTTGCTGGACTGACCCGCACCGTCCCCCGGCGCTTCCCGGCGACGAGAGGTGCCATGAAAGCCCATCCGCGCATGAAGGGCGGGGCGCAAGGCCCCGCCCATGTTCGTTGTCGGGAGTTCCGCGGGTCTGTATCGCCTCGGGGGGCGTCAGGCCATGGGCATGCCCATGAACTCCTCCTGGACGACCTTGCCCTTGAGCACGCTGTAGAAGGCCAGCTCGTCGCCCTTCCACCGCTTGCCCGTGGCGAGTTCCTCGGCGTCGATGGTGAACTTGACACCGAACCCGGTCGCCCCGACATAGGGGCCCTCGGCCCGGAGCGAGTGCACCTTGTTGTTGTTGTACCACCAGTCGGCCTTGCTCTTGGCCGCCTTCTTGCCGTGCCAGGCCATGTTCATCTGGCCGCCCTCGATCGAGACGAATTTGGGGCTGAACCACTTGGCCCAGATCTCGCCCTCGTTGGCGCCGGCGTTCACCATGGCGACCAGGTCTTGGCCGATCTCCGCAGGGGTTGCGCCCTTGCCCGTCGAGATCGGACGCGGGGCGAGCGGGTCCGCCCCCTTGCCCGATTTCTTCGCGCCTTTCTTGGGCTCCTTCTTCGATGACTTCTTCGGCGTGCTCTTCTTGGCCGCCTTCTTCGCGGCCTTCTTCGCGGCCTTCTTCTTGGATTTCTTTGCCATCTCTCGGTCTCCGTCAGTGGGTGGGTCTCGGGAGGTGATCTCGGCGCGGCGTGTTCAGCCGGCGAGGACGATACGGTCGAGCCGGAGGGCCTCGCCCACGCTCCAGGCCTGGGCGGGGCAGCCGCGGGGAATGTGCGGCTCGTCGGCGTCGGCGATCTCGGCGATGTGGCCGAGGCCGTGCGTCGCGGCCGTCTCGAGGAGCGGGTCGAGGAACCGGCGCCGAGCGTCGCGCTTCGCCTGTGGGGTCGACGCGCGCACGCGGACCCATGCCTCGACGAACGGGCCGGTGAGCCACGGCCACACGGTGCCGTTGTGGTAGGCGTGGTCGCGGTGGTGGACATCGCCGATGTACTGTCCCCGGTACAGCGCGGCTCCCGGCGCCAGTGTGCGGACCCCGGCGGGGGTGACCAGCTCGCGCTCGCACCGGTCGACCACCGCCCTCGCGTGCGCTCCCCGCAGCAATTGATGGGTCAGTCCCCCGACGGCCAGCAGTTGGTTGGGGCGCAGGCTCTCGTCGTCCGCCCCCGGCTCATGCCCGGCATCGACGACGTCGTAGAGATAGCCCGCGCTCTCGTTCCAGAACCGCTCGAGGAAGACGCGGTGCGCCCGCTCGCCCAGCGCGCCCAGCTTGGGGTCGTCGCCCGCGCAGAGCTTCAGGGCGTTGATCCAGAGCGCCTGCACCTCCACCGGCTTGCCCACACGCGGCGTCACGGCCTGGCCATCGACGCGCGCGTCCATCCAGGTCAGGCTCGAATCGCCCTCCCCGCACGCCAGCAGCGCATCGGCATCCATGCGGATACCCAGCTTCGTCCCGGCGGCGTACGCCTGGAGCGCCCGGACGCAGGTGCGACGGATGATCCGCGCATCCCCCGGGGCCAGCGCGAACGATCTGTCCGAACCGGCCAGCCCGAGAAAGTCGTGCGCCGCCTGCACATACCACAGCGCGGCATCCACCGAGTTGAACTCCGGCGCCTCCCCGACATCGGGAAAGCGGTTGGGGAGCAGGCCATCCACCTGGGCCCGCGACCATTCCACCAGGATCTCCCGCGCATCCTCCAGCCGGCCCGTCGCCAGGCAGAGCCCCCGCATCGCGATGAACGTGTCGCGCCCCCAGTCGGTGAACCATGGGTAGCCCGCGATGATCGTGGAGGCCAGGCCCCGACGGACGATGTACGCGTCCGCGGCCCGCGGCAGGCCGGACCCCAGCGCATCGCGGCGCGTCCGCTCGGCCTGGCGCAGCACGCCCACGACCCTCGCGACGTCACCCTCGGGCAAGGCGGCGTCCGGCGGCGTATCCGTCGAGAGCACCAGGCACGCCTCGGGGCGCGGCGTCGCCGAGAGCAAAGGTGAACTCGCCGGGCGACGCGAGGTCCTCCACGCTGTCGAGTCCGCGGCTGCGCTCCGTCTCGTACAGGAAATTCCGGTACCAGTCCGGCTTGGCGGCGTACACGCCATTAAACCGAACCCGGACCCTCGGTGTGCCCCAGTATGGGCGCCAACTGACGCACGTATCGCCGACCTCGGCCATGAAGTTGAACGACCCGTTCTCGTGGTGCGTCGCGTGGTAGCTCCGCACGCTCAGAAGCGGGCGCACCCGCAACGAGACCGCGCGACCCGCGGTAAGCAGGCGCCACGAGACCACGCAGCACGCCCGGCCCTTGGGCACGAAGACCTCCTGCTGGATCCGCGTGCGGTCGTCGAGCTTGTACACCCAGGTCGGCCAGGGCTCGTTGGTGAAGCTCTCGATCCACTTGAAGCCCGACGGGTAGACGACGCCCGGCTCGTACCGCTGGGCGCTCAGCGGGAACTCGACGCCCCCGCTCTCGGCCCACACCTCCAGCCCGTTGACCAGCACGAAGCGATCTGTTGGAGGGCTCCTGGACGCCAGCAGCAGCGCGTGGTAGCGGCGTGTCCGCATGCCCGAGACCGTGCCCGACGCGAAACCGCCGAGACCGTCGGCCTCGAGCCACTCCGCCTCGCCTCCGAACACCCGGGCCATGCCGCCTCCCGCACTAGCGTAGCCGGGCGGGCCGAACGCGGAGGAGGCGGCGAGGAACGCGGCGGGCGCGGAGAGGAATCGCGGAGTGCGCAAGGCCGGGAAGGGTCGACCGGTTCGCTGCCGCGCCTCTGGCGGGTTGTGCTCCCCGAATCCGGTTGACCTTCGGCGCGGGAGAGGCGCGCAACTTCACGGCCGACGGGGCGCCCCCGCGCCGGCTTCGCGGGCGACGGAGCCGGGGGGTCACCACCGACGAGCCCGCCTGTGGGCGTGCCGATCCAGACGATGGCGTGGGTCTTGACCTTCCCGTCTTCTTCGTACGCGGCGCTTCCGGCGACGAAGACCTTGCCATTGTACACGTCGATGTCGAGTCCCTTCGACGGGCCAGGCCGGCCGGGGAGGAACTGGTGCAGGCTGACGAAGCTGTCGGGGTCGTCGCCGAACCAGAGGCCGGCGCGACCGTCGGTCTGGCCGCAGTGGATCTGACCGGTGGTCCCCAATATCCAGGAGTTCTTCCCCGGGGAGAAGGAGGGGTGCATGTCGATCCAACTCTCGGGGGTGTCGTGCCAGACCATCGCGTGGTCGCGGTCGTCGAAGCCGAGGGCGGCGCCGACCTGTGTCCCCGGCGCCATGCCGTCGAGCACGGCGTTGCGGAACCCCGGTGGGTCCATGACCACCATGCTGTCCCGCGAGCCCTTCCAGATCACGGCGTGCGTGCCGGCGGTGCCGCCCTGCCACACCCCGTCCGTCGCGCGAGCGTAGGAGTTGTTGACACCCAATGGGTGGAGATCGATGACCAGGAAGGGATTGTGAGCCAGCCACACGACGGCGTGGTACTTGCCGTTGACGGAAGCATCGCCCACGGCCATATCGCCATGAACGTCGAAGATCTCCGAGGTGAGGTATGGCGAGCCGGGGTGGAGGTCGATCATGCTCTCGCGAGTGCCGAACCAAAGCGCGGCGTGGTTCCAATCGCCGGGAACATCGTTCCCGCACTGCGCAAACTCGTCGGCGCCCCATATGTCAGGTATGAACTGGCGGCCGGGAGCACTGAGGAGCGTGGCCGGCGCCCAACGGGCCGCCCAGAGGGACGCTCCTGAGATCTCCGGGTCACCGGTCCACGCCACGTTTCCCGCGACCCCGGCCCGCGACATCCCCGATGCCTCGGAATTGCGAGCCCCCGGAGGGTGCAGGTCGAGTGCAATCCAAGTGTATTGTGGCTGTCCGGCCGCTGCGGCAGCGCAGATCGCCCAAACCAGGCCCGGGATCAAGCCCGCGGGGAGCGCCACAATTCCAATCTACTCGGTCGTCGCGGGAGCCGACAATCGAAAATGAGGGCTCGGGTCCCTGGGATGTCCCCTTTCCCCACCCGATCAGGGGGGAGTCATGCGGGCTGCACAGATTTGTGGAGATTGCACGGGCCCACCGGGGAAACGCGCCCGAGCAATGGTGTGAGCGACCCTGTCAAAATAGACTGGGCTGGAGGCCCGCACAACCCTCCATGCGCCAGCGAAATGGGCACGACGAACGACACGCACACACGGATGCAGAGATTCCTGACCATCCTCCTCGGCGCAACCGCCGGGGGTGCGGCGTCGGCGCAGATCGCGCCGATCGTGGTCAGCCCGCCGTACCGGGTGAGCCCGGCGGAGGAGCATTGGCACGAGTGCTCCGTGGGCGTGAATCAGGGCTCCACTCTGGCGGATCGGCGCGATGTGCTCGTCATGGCGAGCGGGGGTTCCTATCTGCGCGCCGTGGCCGTCACCTGGCCACCCTCCGATCCTCCCCCCGCCCCACAGTCAATCCAGGACTGCAACGGTGGTGATGTGTGGGTGACGCCCCACCCGTTTGACGGCTCAGTCTGGTTCACCGCGCTCCAGGGTGGGAGCGAGGGTGGCGGACAGGACGGCGGCGGACAGGACGGCGGATCCGGTTGGCCGCAGACCGAGAATTGCGGCGGGCTTATCTACGGGTGGAAGGACCCGCTCGACTCGACCGTGGACCACATCGGACGTCTCTCGTCCGAAGCGCTCCAGGACAAGCCCAGCCTCGCGATCTGGTCCGACGATGGGGATCCGCCCGCCACCTCGTGGTACTTGCCCCGCGAGCGGAAGACCGGGAACTGCGGGAGCGGGCACCAGTTCGACATCGAAATCTCGACCGACGCGGACGATGCGAGCCCCACGTGGGCGAACCACACGGTGGAGCCGGGGGGAACGTACAGCGGCTGCCATGACGAGGGGTGGGGCGCGCTCGCCGTGGTGCTCGACACCGGGCGCATCGGGATGGTGAGCCGGGACGAGGACGTCGCCACGGGCGGCAAGTACAACGACAATCTGCCGTACGTGGTCTACTCCGACGATGGCGCCGACTGGTTGCCCGACCTCGTGGACGGTGCCGTCAACCCCATTGCCATCGGCAACGCTTCCATTACGGCCACAACCATGAAGGGCACGGCGAACGACCCGGGCGACACGCCCTTCCGCGTGGACCGACGCAACCACGCCCCGACCATCGCGGTGCGCCGCATCGCGGGCGACGAGGACGAGGTCTACGTCGCCTTCTGCGCCCGCTCCGCAGCCGACTCGACCAACACCGACATCTACATCTCCAGGAGTTCGAATGCCGAGACCGCCATCTCGTTCCCCGGCCCCGGCGATGCCGGCTTCTTCCACCTCACCGACGCGATGCTCGGCCTGACCGGGGCCCAGGCCCAGGCCGACCAGTTCGTTCCCGCGATCGCCGTGGACATCTGCGGCGGGATCAACCTGATGTTCTACGACAACCGCAACGACCCGGACGGCTTCGACGGGGACCCCGGCGTGCAGGAGGACTGGGTGGATGTCTACTTCGTCCGGATCACCGGCTTCGGCACAGGGTCCGAGCAGGTCCAGCAGTGGCGCCTGACGCCCCACGAAGTCCGGGTCGACACGTTGGGCCAGTCCGGGAGCCCCGACTTCCTGGGCAACTACCACAACCTGACCGTGGCGGCCAACGGAACGACCATCTACGGCGCCTACATCGCCCGCTCCACATCGGACCCGGAGGCGGGCGTCGTCACCTGCTTCCTGCACCGGATCAATATCAACAACTGCGCCGGTCCTCTCTCGGACTTCAACGGTGACGGGGTCGTCACCGAGAGCGACGCCATCGGCTCCGCGGCCTCCTGGAGCCTCCAAGAACCCGAGGCCGACAACAACCTCGACGCGTCGATCGATGTGGCCGACCTCGTGAACGACGTCGTCACGTACTCGCAAGAGCGCGGGCAGTAGCCCGCGGCACAGACCAGCCACCCAGGGGCGCTGCGCCACGGCGGGGCCCCCGCCGCGGGGGCGTCCCCGGGGGAGGCCGAACGCGGAGGGAGCGAAGAGGAACGCAGGGGTCGCGGAGAGCGGACACAGAGGGCGCAGAGTCAGAGCAGACCAGGGGAGGGTGCGGTGGGGCGGGCCCCTATCACCCACCCACCCCCTCAACTTCAGTAGGTGCCCACCTTCGCCCGCGCCACCGCCAGGTCGTGGGCCACGTGGTAGGGGCGGCCGAGCTTGTCCCACTCGAAGTTCCAGCTCCGCCGCTCCACCTCGTTGCGGATCGCGATGCGCCCGCGCCGGTCGAGCTGGCAGAACTCCCACATCCGCCGCGCCAGCGTCTCCGACGACTCCTCGTCGGTTCGGCCGCGCCGGGGGATGATGTACATGCCCCAGCGGTCGTGATCGGGGAAGTTCTCCGCGACATACCGCCCGAAGCCGGCGAGGTCGCTCGTCACGGCGGGCACGCCCAGCGCCACGCACTCCAGGGGCGTGTAGCCCCACGGCTCGTACGCGCTTGGGAAGAGCCCGAGGTGGCACCCGCGGACGAACTGCTCGTACTCGATGCCCCAAAGGGGATTCGTGGTGCTGATGAAGTCCGGGTGGTAGACCACCTTGACCCGGTCCTCCGGGCTGTTGACCAGTCCCAGACGCCGGATCGTCCGGAGCACCTCGTCGTCGTCCTCGTCCCCGAGCGTGTGCGTGATCACGGGCGGCAGGCGCCCCGTGCGAAGTGCCGCCTGGGTGCGCCGCAGGCGGAGGCGCCAGTATTCCTGGAGCAGGTCATCGAGCGTGACGCGCTCCCCGGCCGCGGCCTTGCGGAACAGCTCTTCCCCCATGTTGCGTGTGATGGACCGGCAGACGCCGCGCAGCTCCGCGAGCACGCCCCGGCTCTGGAGGCACTCGGGCTTGATGTAGCGGTGCTCGCGGCGCGTGATGATAAAGAAGACGAGCGTGCGGTCCGACCCCTCCCGCCGCAGCTGCTGATTTAGCCTGGCGCACGCCTCGAGGCACAGGTCGAACCCCTTGTTGCGGGGCTCGTACCGGCCGCTCGAGAACATGTAGGTCGTGCGTTCCAGGTCGAACGAGTAGCTTGGGAAGAAGTGCCCCATCACGAACTCGTGGATCTTCTCCTTGAACTTCGCGTGGAGCGTCTGGAACTCGTGGCCGACGTTGTAGCGCTCGATGTTGAGGCCGTTGGGCAGGATCAGGTCGGGCTTGCGCCCCAGCAGCACGGCGCACTCCTCGGCCGTAATCGGCGAGATCGTCGTGAACACATGCGACCCGTGGGCCGCCGCCCGCTCGTAGTGGTGCTGGTAGGTGATGCCGAACCGCTTGGCCTCGGCCTCGTGGTTCACGGTCGCCAACCGCCCGTAGAAATCGCCGTCGCTCGAGGCGATGTAGCGCCCGGCGAGCGTCGCGTGCGTCGTGAACACGACGGCACAGTTGAGCTGGTCGCGGCGCACCATCGGGATCGCCAGCCCGCTCATCCACTCGTGGAAGTGGGCCAGCACCCGCCGGTTCTGCTGCCCCCGGCCCTCCCACACCCGGCAGAGGTGGTGCAGCATCCGGTGCGTCGCCTCGCAGAAGCTGATCACCCCGTCTACCAACTCGTCGTTTCCCGGGCTCTCGAGCCCGTGGTCCTTCCAGATTCTGTATTTCACCTCGTCGAGCTTGGCCCCGCTCAGCCGGTGCTCGAGCAGGATCGCCCGGGGCCGGCCCTGCACCAACCAGCGTCCCGTGTGTGCGATGATGCCCTCGGCCTTGAGCGCGTCAACCACCTCAGACAGCCATCCGGAGGGCCGGCGCGGATCCAGCTCGAGCTGGCTCTTCTGACCCGCGTACGGGCCCACCATGAGGTATCGGTTCTGCCACCGCTGCACCATGCTCGGCGCTTTCGAGCGCAGCACCTGGTAGATCCCCCCCACCGGGTTGCAGACCTCCCACCCGATCTCGGCAAGCAACACGCCGGTGGGCGCCCGATTCACGTCCACCTCGGGGGCGTGGCTCACAACTGGGATGGGAGTGACAACAGACATCGCACACGGCTCCGGGCGGGTCGTTGCCGCGATTCTAGCGGATCGTGGGCCGTGCCCCTGCTCGGCGCGAGAAAGGCGCCGGATCGTCTCCCCGGACCGGGCCCCCATCGGGACGAGTACGATGACCCCATGACGAGGATGCCATGACGAGTGATCGCTTCATCACGTCCGACGATCTGTATCTGTTCAACGAGGGCACGCACGCCCACCTGGGCAAGAAGCTCGGAGCCCAGCCGATCGGCCCGGACGGCGCTCAGGGGACGCATTTCGCGGTGTGGGCGCCCTCGGCCCAGTCGGTGCACCTCGTCGGCGACTTCAATGGATGGAACTCCCAGGAAACACCCCTGACCCCCGTGGGCTCGTCAGGCATCTGGGAGGGCTCGATGCCCGGCGTTGGCCCCGGCGTCAACTACAAATACCACATCAGGTCCACCGTCCCGGGCCACGAGGCCCTCAAGTCCGATCCGGTCGCCATCCACACCGAGACGCCCCCCCACTCCGCCTCGCGCGTCTGGTTCCCACGTTACGAGTGGCGCGACGGCGAGTGGATGGAGGCCCGCCGCGCCGACGACTGGCGCCGCCGCCCCATGAGCATCTACGAGGTGCACCTCGGGTCTTGGCGGCGTGTGCCCGAGGACGGCAACCGCCCGCTGAGCTACCGCGAGGCCGCGGATCAGCTCGCCGAGTATGTCGGCTGGCTCGGCTTTACCCACGTCGAGCTCATGCCCGTCATGGAGCACCCCTTCGACGGCTCGTGGGGCTACCAGACCACCGGGTATTTCGCACCCTCCAGCCGCTTCGGCAGCCCCGACGACTTCATGTACCTGGTCGATACGCTGCACCGCGCCGGGATCGGCGTCATCCTCGACTGGGTGCCCTCCCACTTTGCGACCGATGGCCACGGCCTGGCGATGTTCGACGGCACCCACCTCTACGAGCACGCCGACCCGCGGCAGGGCTTCCACCCCGACTGGGGCTCGTTCATATTCAACTACGCGCGCCACGAGGTCCGCTCCTTCCTCATGTCCAGCGCCAACCACTGGGTCGAGACCTTCCACGCCGACGGCATCAGGGTCGACGCCGTCGCCAGCATGCTCTACCTCGACTACTCGCGCAAGCAGGGAGAGTGGATCCCCAACCGCTGGGGCGGCAAGGAGAACGCCGACGCCATCGATTTCCTCCGCCAGCTCAACACCACCCTCTACGGCGGGAATCCCGGAGTCGTCACCTTCGCCGAGGAATCCACCTCCTTCGCGGGTGTCAGCCACCCCACCTACTCCGGAGGCCTCGGCTTCGGCTTCAAGTGGGATATGGGCTGGATGAACGACACGCTCCGCTACTTCCAGCGAGATCCGCTGCACCGCCGCTGGCACCACGACGAGCTCACCTTCCGCGGGCTGTACGCGTTCACCGAGAACTTCGTCCTGCCGTTGAGCCACGACGAGGTCGTCCACGGCAAGGGCTCACTGCTCACCAAGATGCCCGGGGACGATTGGCAGAAATTCGCCAATCTCCGCCTGCTCCTTGCCTACCAGTGGCTGATGCCCGGCAAAAAGCTGCTCTTCATGGGGGGCGAGTTTGCCCAGCGGGAAGAGTGGCGGCACAACGGCTCGCTGGATTGGCACCTCACCGCCTACGCGCCCCACTCGGGGATGCAGGAACTCGTCCGAACCCTCAACCGGCTCCACCGCCAGCATCCTGCGCTCCACCAGGCCGACTGCGAAGAGCAGGGCTTCGAATGGGTGCACTGCGACGACCGGGACAACTCGGTGCTGGCCTTCTTCCGCCACGCCGCCGATGGCTCGCCGCCCCTGCTGTGCGCCTTCAACTTCACGCCCGTTCCGCGCGACAACTACCGCCTCGGCGTCGCCCAGGGCGCGCGATGGAAAAAGATCCTCGATTCCGACAGCGAGGATTTCGGCGGAAGCGGCTACACCTGGCAGGAAGGGGCCCACGCCGACGCCATCCCCATGCACGGGCGCGCCCGCTCTCTCGCCGTGACGCTTCCCCCGCTCGGAGCGGTCGTCTTCATCGCCGAGCAATAGCGGCGAGTTCCACCTTCCCGGCCACGCGTGCGCCGAGCACCCCGAGCGGGTGGCAGTAAGGGCAGTGCGCCTCCTCAACGAGAGACTGGGACTGCTCCCCCGGGTGGACGAAGCCGGTCCGTTCTGAGTAACAGAGGGAGGATGCCTTGGCCAGCCCGACCGTTGGCCGAAGGCCCGTGCCCGCCACCCGGAGCCGGCCATAGCGGAGCCCGATTCACTGCGGTGCGCAGAAACGACGAGCCCCGCCGAGATCGCCGGCGGGGCTCGAAAGCGTGCAACCCGATGTATCCCCCGCGAGCGGGCGCCGCTACGCCGCCGTATACGCCCCACGCCCGGTCTTCTTGATCAGCTCGCTCCGCAGCAGCGTCTGATTCACGATCGTGCGGAAGTTGGGCGAGGAGGTCTTGTACCCGGCCTTCTGCACCGCGGTCGCCACCTCGCTGACGCCCATGGTCTTGCCCTTGAGCACCTTGGCGAGCGCGACCTCGAGGCTCTCGGCATTACGCGGGCGCTTGCGTCCCGAAGCGCGCGCGCCCTGTTTGGCCGTCTTCGCGGGACGCCCGGCGCGTCGACGCCCGGACTTCGGCGCGCGTCCGGCCGAAGCGCCGACCGATGCGATCTCGGCGTCGAGCGCCGCGAGCTGCGTCGCCAACTCCTCCCGCTGCTGCGTGAGTTCGCTGGAGCGACGCTCAAGTTCGGCGCGGAGCGCGTCGGTCGAGACGGACCTCAGTGCCGAGGCGCCACCGCGGCGCCCCGCACGATTCCCGGTCCGCCGCGCGGCCTTCTTCTTGGATTTCTTGGCCATGGCACAATCTTCCTTCCTGCGTGTTCGACGCAGTGCTTTTGGGGGTAGGCTTCCGGGTCGAGATCGAAGCCCAGTAGCAACATCCTATGAGTTGTCATCCCCGCGAACCACGCCGCACCGCAGTATTCCCGGCGCCGCTCAGCCGATGCCATCCTCCGGCAGGCCGATGCGACGCATCAGGTCCTCGAAGTGTTCGAGGCTGAAGAATTCGAACGTCACTCTCCCACGGTTTCCTTTGGCGCTGAGCCGGATCTTCGCCTTCGTTCCTAGGTGAGAGGTGACGCGCCGCTCGAGGTCCTCCACGATCACCGCACGTTTGGATGTCGCCGCGTCGGGTTGGGGAGGTGTGAGGACCTTAGGTTCCAAATCTGTTTGGAGGCTTTCCTTCGCCCGAACCTCAATCTCGCGCACGGACCACTCGCCGTCAGCCGCGGCCCTCGCCAGCTTCAAACGGAGACTTCCCGCCGGCACGGCGAGCAGCGCCCTGGCGTGCCCCATCGAGAGCCGCCCCTCCCCCACCATCGCCTGGAGTTCATCCTCCAATTCCGTGAGGCGGATGAGATTCGAGACAGTCGAGCGGTCGAGCCCGACCCGCTCGCCCAACTCGGCGTGGCTGATGGCGAAGCGTTCCGCCAGCGCACGGAGCCCGTGCGCACGCTCCATGGCGTTGAGGTCGGCACGCTGGATGTTCTCCACCAAGCCCCACTCGGCCGCCTGCTCGTCGTCCAGATCACGCACAATCGCCGGGACAAGGCCCAGCCCCGCCATCCGTGCCGCACGCCACCGGCGTTCGCCCGCGATCAATTCGAACGACCCGTCCGCGCGCGGGCGAACGATGATCGGCTGCATCAATCCGGAGCGGCGGATCGAAGACGCCAACTGCTCGAGCGACGATTCCTCGAACACCCGTCGCGGCTGGAACGGGCTCGGCTGGATCCGGTCCACCTCGAGCATCCTGCTGCCGCCAACCGTGGGAGTCGCTGCACGACTTGTTGGCGTATGGGTAGATGTACTTATATCTTGATCCGGAACCACAGCCGCAGGATTTGTTTGGATTGTATTCGGTTCAATTGCGACCGGAGGTGCGGCCTCCATCAAGCTGCTCAAGCCTCGTCCCAGGCGCCTTTGCTTTCCAGTCATATGGACCGCCTCCTGCGTGATGCTGTGCTGTTATACCATCCCACACCGCCGAGATCATTGCCGGAGGAATCGTGTTGAGCCAAGGAGCGGCCCCAAACATCGAGCTCATTGCCCGAGGTGTGGCGATCCAGCACTCCAGAATCCTGGTATGCCGGAATCTCAAACACGGGTATTCGTATCTCCCTGGAGGCCACATCGAGGCCGGAGAGCCCGCGGCCGGGGCCCTGTCCCGTGAATTCCTGGAGGAGTCCGGCGTGGACATCCGCGTTGGGGCGTTCGCCCTGGCGACCGAGCAACTCTTCGAACAGCGAGGCAAGGCGCGTCACGAGCTGAGCCTTGTGTTTCACGTGGACCCTGCTCGCGGTGCTTGGCCCGACCCCTTTCCTGTGCTCGAGCCCAAGATCGCCTTCGAATGGATTGAGGCCGCTGCGCTGCCCGAATCGGGCCTTCTGCCGACGGCGATCCTGGCTTGGCTCATGGCGGGGGGGTGCGACTCCCCCACTGATCGCCACGCCGAGGCCTGGCTGGGCCAACCCCCCGCGGCGTGATATCGAACTGCCGGAACTTCCTGGATCGGCCCGAAGTCGGGGGAATCCTGGACCGATATCCGGTCCGGAGGTCATCCCGCTCGCCCATGCCGCCCCCCCACGACATGCAGGTCCAGGCCGACGAACTCGTCCGGAGAATCGACGAGTTGGAAGGCCACCTCCGCCGCACCCAAGCGGAGCTGGAGGCCGCAGACCGACTCAGCACACTCGGCCTGCTGACCGGCGCTATTGCTCACGAGTGCAACAACCTGCTCACCCCGGTCCTCGCGTATGCCCGGGCGGCCCTCGACGCTCCCGCAGATGCAGATCTGCAGCGCAAAGCCCTGGTTCGGGCTGCCGAAGGAGCGGAGCGAGTCTCTCGCATCGCGTCCTCCGTGCTGCGCCTGGCCGGAGGCCCCGCCTGCGAGGAGCCTGCCACCTGTGATCCGGCTGAAGCCATCCAGCGGGCGATCGAGTGTTTGGGACGCCCGCCGGACCGATGTGGCATCGAGCTCCGCACCGAGATTCCTCCCGGTCTGCGGCTGGCGATTCCACCGACCGACCTAGAGCACGTCTTGCTCAACCTGTTGCTCAACGCCCTCCGGGCGATGAGAAGCGGGGGGGTGATCACGATCAATGCCCAACGGAACGGTTCCACGTGGAACACCTCCCCCGGACTTGCCACGCTGGAGATCACAGACACTGGCCCGGGGATCGCGCCGGAGATTCTCGATTCACTCTTCCAGCCAGCCCGGCGCATGGCGGGCATGCGGCCCAACGAGGGCAGCGGGCTTGGCCTGATCATCTGCCGACGGCTACTCGAGGCCTCAGGCGGGACGATCGACGTGCAGTCGACTCCCGGCGCCGGGGCGTGCTTCCGAATCACCCTGCCCGTCGCGACCAGCCAAGCGAAGGCCGCTTAACTCACCTGAATGTTTGGTTTGTGTTTGGATCTACGGAGGCTCAGGCGTTCGGGAGAAGGATCACGTCTTCCGGCGACGCGGCGAGCCCAACCCGGCCCCCTGGCGGGAGTGCTCCGTGGGCCGCGGGATTGATCACGCTTGCCCGAATCCGGACGTGATTGGGCAGTTCGAGGGTGTGCTGGGCCATCTCGCCGAGGAAGATCGTGTCGATGAGCGTCGCTGCCGAGCCTTCCTGGGCGGGACCCAGGCGCCAACTCTCGGGCCGGACACAGATCGTGATGGTGCTCCCGGCGGTGGGGGGGTTCTCGCCCGCCGCGGCGGTCAGCGGTCCGGCGGGGGTTTCGAGTGCGACGACACCCTCGTGCCGAGCCCCAACCCGCGCCTCCAGGAAGTCGGCCTCGCCGAGGAACTCGGCCACGAAGCGTGAATTGGGCCTGCGGTAGAGTTCGCGGGGCGTGCCGATCTGGATCACCCGCCCGGCGTCCATGATCGCCACGCGATCTGCCATGGAGAGGGCCTCTTTCTGGTCGTGCGTGACGTAGACCGTTGTCAGACCAGAATCCTTGCATACGCGGCGGATCTCGGAGCGCAGTTCCAGTCGGAGCTTGGCGTCGAGGTTTGAGAGTGGTTCGTCAAGGAGGAGCACATCGGGGCGGACCACCAGGGCCCGTGCCAGGGCCACTCGCTGCTGCTGGCCACCCGAGAGCTGGGTGGGCCGGCGTCCGCCATACTCCGCCATGCGGACCTGAGCGAGTGCCTCCCCGACGCGTCGCTGCTTCTCTTCCCCGGGCACCTTGCGCACCCCAAGGCCGAACGCCACATTCTGCGCGACGGTCATGTGGGGCCAGAGGGCGTAGCTCTGGAAAACCATGCCCGTGTTGCGCTTGTTCGGAGGCGTCCGCGTGACGTCGCGCCCGTTGAAGGCGATGGAGCCGGCGGTGGGATCGATGAACCCGGCGATCATCCGGAGGAGCGTCGTCTTGCCGCAGCCCGAGGGCCCCAGCAGGAAGAAGAGCTCCCCAGATTCGATCCGGAGCGAAACCCGATCGACGGCACGGGTCACGCCCGCCCGCCCTATCGCCGGGTATTCCTTCGCGAGTTCCTGGATGTCGATCGCCGTGGACACGGGCGTAGGGTATCCGGCTCCGCCGAGACCCGCGCGGTGCTGCGCCCCGACCGGAAATGGGGGTGGCCCGCCGCTCGGAGGAGGTACCATGCACCTATGGTGCATCGGGATCTGCTGCTGGCCGCCAACGCGATCGAGAAGGTGAGAGCGCTCCGCGTCCGCGCCGAGCGCGACCTCGCGGCCTCGGGAGCAGTGGGGGAGCTTCGCGACAAGCTCGAGCGCGAGTTCAAGCAGACCGGGGGCATGGGCGAGGCGTGGCGCACCGCGGCCCCGAGCGAGCTGGCCTCGCGGACGCGCGTCGTGAGCTTCACTCGGGGCGTCCTCACCATTCACGCTCCGGACGCGGCCACCCGCTACCGCGTGGAGCAATGGCTCCGCGGCGGGGGCCGCCAGATGCTCTCGGGGTGTGCGCCGACCACGATCAAGCGGGTCGTCGTCCGGGCGGGGGGGCAGCCCGGGAGATAGGCGAGGGGTTCACGCGGCGGGCGACACCGGTTATCATGACCCCGACCCGGGGATCAATCGGTGGGACTCACAATCTCGACACGCGCACTCGGACGCCGACGGCCGCTCTTGGCCGATTTCAGCGTGCCGCCTCCGATCGGGCTCTCCGGGGATGGGGACGATGTGCGCCTGCGCGACGTGATCGCGCACGTGGTTCGTCACGAGGTCGGATCGTACAAGGATCGACAGGAGGCTCGCCGGTTTGATCGGGCGCTCACAGCGCGCCAGATCGACGAGGGCGAAGCGCGCGGCAAGATCGATCCGGCGGGCCGTCCCGACGAACGCGAGGTCGATGGCGACCAGGCGGTCGACGCGGCGCTCCAGGCCTTCGAGGACGGTCTGTACCTGGTGATCATCGACGGGCGCGAGCGTCGGAATTTGGACGAGGTCGTGCGGCTGAGCGCCGAAAGCCGGCTGGCATTCGTGCGACTGGTCTTTCTGGCCGGGGCCTAGGGGGATGTGATGAGCGAGCGAGAGGAGATCCGGAAGCAGATCGATGAAGCGCGGGACGACCGGTGGGTCGAGACGAGGTTGAAAGCGGCGCCCGCGTTGGCGAAGAGCCGGCACGAAGCGCTGGAGCGCGCGCTTCAGCCCCCGCGATTGGAGGATCCCGGTAGATTCCGGAGGGCGAACGAGGCCGCGGCGAAGATGTTCCAGGGCCTTGACCCCGCGGACCTCGCGTCGCTGATGCCGCACCTCTTCCCGAGGCTCGCAGCGCCTCTGGGGAGCCTCTGGCAGACATCGCTGCCGGTGCATCGATGCTCGCCGTGGTTCTTGCACGAGGGCTTCCCGTTCCGTGTGCGGCCCGAGTCTCCGATCGCGGCTCCGGACTTTGCCCAGGCTGCTCTGGGGATCTGCCATATGTTCCGGGGGCTCGATCCCGACGCCGAGTGGGTGGCGGCCTACGCGCCCCATCTCGGCGGTCTCAGTTTCCGCCCGATCCTGGTCGGGCGGCTGCTCGGCGCCGCGCTGCGCTCGGGCGGTGACGAGGCGGAGCGCGTGCGGCGGGTGCTGGTCGATTCGATCAGCGGCGAGCATGCGATCGGCGTCATGGGTGCCCACGCGATCGTGGCGCTGCTCGATTCGGACGACCGGGGGGACTGGGAGGTCGTCGGGAGATTGCTCCTGGCTGCGCAGCGGCAGGAGGGGCTGCGGCAATCGATCTTGGAGGCGGCGCACCTCGGCGGAGAGGGAGCGTTCCGGTATCTCCTCGGGCTGATCCTCGAGCACAACCTCGGACGATTCAGCGCGGTGGTGCGCGCGTTCGACATGTGGCTGGGGACGCGATGGGCCGGGGGCAGCGCGAGGGTTGTGCAGGAGGGCGTGACGAGGCTCTGTACCTGCTTCGATGATGAAGAGGCGCTGCGGGGCTCGCTGGCGGCCGGTGGTGGGGAGGAGGCGTACTTCGCGCTCTGGGTCCTGGGCTTCCGAGATGGGGAAGCAGCGGTGGAAGCGGCGGCGACGATGCTCGCCGACCCGGAACCCGAGCGGAGGGCGGCGGCCCTGCGCATCCTGCAGGGCTGCGGGCTTCCCGGGCTGAGCAGGGCCTGCATCGTGGAGCGGATTATCTCGGGCGGAGAGCCCGACCCCCGCCTGCAGATGGCCTTGTGTCGAACGCTGACGTACTTCGAGTTCGAGAGCGTGGAGCCGGGCCTTTTCGACGCGACGCTGGCGATCTTTGACGCCGCTCCGGCGCGGCCCCAGCCGCTCGGCCCGCTGCTCTGGCCGTGGTGGGTGGAGACGCACGACCGGGGGATGGTGGGGGGCGCACTGCGCCAGCTGGCCGTCGGGCAGCCGGGGCGGCTCGTCCCGATCGCGGCGGCGCTCGAATCCTCCGACTGCGTCTCGGTCATCAGCGAATTGGCCGGGCTGCGCGAGCCGCGATTGTATAGCGAGCAGAAACCCCGGCGCAAGAAGCTCACACCCGAAGCTCGTGCGCTGATGCTGGGCCTGACAGCCGACGCCCGCCAGCCCGTCCACTCTGCGGCGCTCAAGGCGCTGGACCTCGGCCCGGTGGGAGAGGACGAGATCGAGCAGTACTGCTCGCTGCTGCACCGCAAGGCGGGGACGTTGCGCAAGGCCGTGATCGGGCGGCTCGTCCAGCTTCCCGCCGAGCGAGCGCTGGAGGTCGTCGATCGGTTGCTGGCGTCGGGCGACCCAAAGAAGGCGGCGGCGGGGCTGGAGATCGCCGCCCAATACGTCGAGTCCAGCCCCGGGGCGGTGCGGGCCGTCGTCTCGCGACACCAGGAACTGCTGCGGCACGGCGAGCTTGCGGACATCTCCGACCAACTCCTTGGCGGCAAGAGCAAGGATGCGACCCTCGAAGACTGCTTCGGGCTGGCGCCTCCGGCCTCGCTGTCGCCGCTGGTCGAGGTGCGTCGAACGGGGGTGGCGATCGAGACCAAGGCGGCATTGGCGTGCCTGAATGACCTCGTCGAACTCATCATCCAGCACGGCGAGACCGAGGTCGAGATCGAGGGCGGAGACCTTGGAGACGAGGGAAGAACCCGCGCGCTGCTCGCCAATGCGGTGCACCTATTCCCTGAGCCGAAGCCCGGCTCGGATATCCGGGAGGACGCGCGGGCGCGGCTCCCCCTCTGGGAGGTCTGGACGGAATGGCTCGAAGGACGGAGCAAGAAGCTGCGGGATACAGACAATCTGGAAATCGTGCGGCTGTGGGCGCTTCGCCGCGACTTCTCCGCGTGGGAGTCCACACTGCGCGGATCGGTCCGGGCCGCGGTGGACTCGCAGTTGGGCTGGGGCCTCTCGGGTCTGCTCTCGTGGCTTGTGCGTCTGTCCAATCCGGAAGGGGGCACGGACCTGCTCTTCCGGTATATGGAGGACGGCCTGGCGGACGATCTGGCGGGTCGCACGGAGACACGAGGGCATCGAGAGAGCGCCTTCGCTGAGCGGTATTCGCTGTGCCGAGGGTTCGTTTGCCTGACCGGTTCGACGATCACGGTGCAGCAAGCCGAGCGGCTCCCGCGGCTGGTGCTCGTCGCGGTGGCGCATGGGACCAGGCTTTGGGGCGAGCCGCGCGACATCGAGACTTTCCTGCCGGCGTACGATGCCGGGCTCCTTCACGCGGGCGATTTCACGTGGATGCTGCTCCACGCCAAGGAGAGCGAAGACAACTGGGGACTTCGATATCGATTTGGCCCGATCCGGGAGGCCTGCACCTTCCGGACGCCGACGGGGCTCGCGGCCCGTCCGGAGCTTGCGGCGGCGGCCCGCCGTGTGCGCGAACGTCTGGTCGAACTCGAGCTGGTGCGCGGGGAGCGGACGACCCCCGCCAGCCACGCGGCGGCGATGCTCCCGTACTCGGGCGGCGCGACCGAACTCTTCGCTCTGATCGCCGCCCTGGGGAGGGACAAGATCCTGCGGCACCACGAGCACTCCGATCCGACGCGCGTCGGGTCGCTCAGCCGCCTCCTTTTCGCGACCCGGCCGGGCGGACTGGATACCGCGGAGGAGTTTGGACGCCTGCTCCGTGCGTCGGGCGTTGGTGGGGCTCGGATGCTGGAGGTCGCGATGTTTGCGCCGCAGTGGGCCTCGCGCATCGAGGGGGCGATGGGCAAGAAGGGGCTGGCGGAGGCGGTGTGGTGGATCCATGCGCACACGAAGAGCCGGGCCTCCTGGGAGGAGTGTGAAGCCCGCGATCTCTGGTCGGCGCAGGTCGCGGAGCGGACGGAGCTGGACGCCGAGGAGCTCGAGGACGGCGCTGTCGATGTCGCGTGGTTTGGTCGGGTGCTCGCGCTGATCGGCGAGGAGGGGTGGGAGCAGTATCTCAAGCCGGCCAAGTATGCGTCGAAGAGCGGCGGGCACAAGCGGGCAGAACTCTTCGCGCGGGCGATGCTGGGGAGGGTCCAGGTCGAGGAATTGCTGGGGCGCATCGGGCGGTCGCGGCACCAGGATTCCGTCCGCGCCCTGGGGCTTGTCCCCCTGCCCGCCGACGCCGCGGACGCGAAGGCGGAGACGCTGCGACGGTACCTGCTCCTGCAGGAGTTCAAGCGCGGGAGCCGGAAGTTCGGGAGTCAGCGTCAGGCGAGCGAGGGGCGTGCCGTCGAGATCGGCATGGCGAACCTGGCGCGAACAGCGGGGTACCGCGATCCGCGCCGGTTGCAGTGGGCGATGGAATCGGCCGCGGTTGCCGACCTGGCCCGGGGGCCGGTCGAGATCAGCGTAGACGGCACCACGCTCTCGCTGTCGATCACGGGCGCCGGTGAGCCCGAGCTGGTGGCCTTGAAGGCGGGGAAGACGCTGAAGACGATCCCGTCGAGGCTCGGCAAGGACGACGCCGTGAAGCAGATTCGCGCCCGGGTGTCCGACCTGCGTCGGCAGACGTCGCGCATGCGCCTATCGCTCGAGGAGTCGATGTGCCGCGGGGATGCGTTCTCCGGGCCGGAGCTGCGAGAGCTGTTCGAGCACCCGATGCTGCGTCCCATGCTCGAGCGGCTCGTCTTCATCGGCGAGGGCGGTCTTGTCGGATATCCGAGCGAGGGCGGGAGGGTGCTCCTCTCGCACAGCGGGGCGGTCGAGCCCGTCGGGGGGATGGACTCGGTTCGGATCGCGCACCCCCTCGATCTGCTCGCGCGGAAGGACTGGCACGCGTGGCAGCGCGAGTGCTTGCGGGCCGAGCGTGTGCAGCCCTTCAAGCAGGTCTTCCGCGAGGTATATCCCAAGACGGGCGTCGAGGTGGGCGGCTGCGATCTGAGCCGGCGGTACGCCGGGCACCAGGTGAATCCAAGGCAGGCGCTCTCGCTGCTCAAGGCCCGGCAGTGGGTCTTGGATCCCGGCGAGGGGGTGCGGAAGAGGTTCCACGACGAGGGTCTTACCGCGGAGCTGTGGTTCCAGGAGCCCTTCTTTACGCCGGCCGACATCGAGGGGTTGACGCTGGAGGGTGTCGCCTTCCAGCGGCATCGCGATTCCGAGCGGATCGCGATGTCGGGGGTGCCCGATCGGGTGTTCAGCGAGACAATGCGCGATCTGGACCTCGTCGTGAGCGTCGCCCACCTCGGGGGGGTGGATCCGGAGGCCTCGGCCTCGACGGTCGAGATGCGCGCCGCGTTGCTGCGGGAGACATGCCAACTGCTTGGACTGTCCAACGTGCGGGTCGAGGGTCACCACGCGATTGTCGACGGGACGCTCGCAACCTACAGCCTACACCTCGGCAGCGCGACCACGCGGGTGATGCCGGGCCGCGTGCTCGTCATTGTGGCGGTGCACAGCCAATATCGGGGCCGCCTGTTCCTGCCCTTCGCCGACAACGACCCGAAGACGGCGGAGGTCATGGCCAAGGCTCTGCTGCTGGCGCGGGACGACGAGATCCTTGACCCATCGATCCTGGAGCAGATCCGGGGATGAGGGCGGCGGGCGCTACGCCTTGAAATCGGCCCGCGCGCTCAGATACGCCTCGATGTCGGGTCCGGCGGGATTGCGCAGGACGTGGCGGAGCCAGGCGTCGCGTTCGAACGCCTGGGCGGCGAGGTCCCAGATGCAGACGGAGTTGGAGTCGGCGGGCGGGCTCGTCAGCGCGCCGGGATCGTGCTTGGGGGAGGTCCAGATGGTGTGGGTGAGTTCGTTGCGGTTGATCCAGAGGTCGAGGAAGACCTGGTTCTCGCCGTGGCCGTCGTGGACGCCGAGAAAGCCGACGCCGTAGTGCTCGTGGTGGGTCGGGCGCTCGCGGAGGTGGCGCTCCGCGGTGCGCTGGGCGGCCTCGAGGAGATGGGGGTTCGCATCGGATCCGGAGGCGGTGATGGTGATGAGCTTGAGTCGGAAGCCGGCGAGCGTGACGATGGGCAGGCCGCGGATGAGGCGGAGCGGGCAGGAGTTGGGGGGGATCGGTGACATCACGGGCGGTGAGGTTGTGGCATGCCGGCCCCAAGCGGCGGGCATGGCGGACGGAGAAGCAGGGCGTCACTCTGGCTTGCAGGTCGGGGGCTCGTCGGTCGGCTGAGCGAAGACGAGCGTGTAGCCGTTGGGGTCGCGGATGGCGATCTCCTTCATGCCGTAGAAGTGGACCTCGGGGCCCTCGAAGACCTCGGCCTTGTCCTTCACCGAGTTGTAGATCGTCATGACGTCGTCGGTGCGGAAGTAGAGGCGTCCGGTCATGGCGGTCGGGCCGGTGTCGTGGGGGTCCTGGGTGTAGAACATCACCGAGATGGTGTCGCGGGCAAGATCGCACCAGCACGGTTCGTGCTCGGGCCATGCGCTGTGGAGGCGGAAGCCGAGCAACTCGGTGTAGAAGCGGATGGTGGCCCGCATGTCGGTGGTGCGGAGCATGGGGTTGCATTCGAGGAGCTTCGGCATGGGGCAAGTATAGTGGAGCGGGGTTGGCCATGGAGCTGTGGTGCGGGCAGGAGGCGTGTGGCATGCCCACGGCTCTGCGTGGGCATGAGGGACATGAGAATCACGCTGCGCTGCAGGGGCTGCCCGTGCCCACCCAAGGCGGTGGGCATGCCCCCGAGGATCGCGGAAGTGTCTAAACTGCGGCATGTCAGGGCCTGGGGACCCGAAGCCAAAGCACAAGACTCTTCGGCGCTTTGACGGGCGGCGCCACGCGCGAGAGTTGAACTTCGGCTGCTTTCACAGCAGAGCCTTCCTGCGTAGCGAGCGCGCGTGCCTGTGGTTTTGTGAGGCCCTGGCCATGGCGCTTACGAAACACAACACGCGGCTCTGGGCCTTCTGCATCATGCCCAACCATGTACATCTCCTCCTTTATCCTGAGCGCCTGGATTGGCGTGCCGGCGCATTCCTGGGAACGCTGAAGCAGTCGGTCTGCAAGCGGGCCTTGTTGTGGATGCACGCCCACGCGCCGGACAGGCTGGCCCTCATGCGCGACGAGCAGCCCAACGGCAAGGTGTCGTACAGGTTCTGGCAGAGGGGAGGCGGGTACGACAGGAATCTGTGGTCCGATGACGCGATCTGGGCGATGATCGACTACATCCACCTGAATCCGGTGGAAGCGGGGCTGTGCGAGCGCCCTGAGCAATGGAGGTGGTCAAGCGCCGGCAGGTATGCGCGGACGGGGGAGTCGCCCGTGGCGCTTGATCTGCGGGGGCTTCCGCTTCAGCCATAGACCAAACATGCCCACCCAAGGCGGTGGGCATGCCACACAGTCATGGGCTTGCCTTGGGCGCGTGTGGCATGCCCACGGCTCTGCGTGGGCATGGCGGGGCGCGGGAGCGGTGCTGCGCCGCGGAGGGTGCTCATGCCCACCCAAGGCGGTGGACATGCCACACAGTCGAAGGGTGAGGGGCTCAGATCTCGGCGTTGCTCGTTGGCGATGGGCGGGAGGACCCGGGAATGCGGGCCAGAGCTCATAGAGCCGTGACACAGAGGAGCCCATCGAAGCACAACTCGCTAGGGCACCAGCATAGCTGAAACGCCAAGGAGCAGCAATGCGTAAGACGCCATCGCCGCAACCATGACACCGACCCAAAGCGTGAGCATCGCCGTTACCGTCGTGTATCGCCGCGGGCGCCATGGCTCGAGAAGCCAGCGCGACACTCTCCGTCGCAGCACGGTCCCCGTGAGCGCACATGAGATCGCAATGCCGGCGCATACGCCGACGACGCCGAGCTCCACCCCCGAGGCGTTGCCGTAACACACGAGGGCGAGGCTGTACATCACAGCCGATGCGCCATACAACAGGGCGGACCTCCTGAGGTTCCGTTGCAGCCCGCGGACGCGCTCGTACTGGTGACTCCAGTACCGCTGCAGCGTCTCGTCCTCCCACGCCCGCCCGCACTCGGGGCAGCGCGCCGCATCACCAAGCTCTACGGGGTATCCGCAATGCACGCAGGGCAGGGTTGTGTAGTCAAGTCCGGCATGAGCGTGTCGATCGCTCACTTCTTTCTATCCGGCCTGTGGTCCGGCTTGCGCTTGTCTCTGGACTTGCTCTTCTGGCTTCGTCGCTGGGAGCCGGTCATAGAGCCGAATCCTGCGCCCTTGCCGCCGCCGATTCCGCCGAAGTCGGAGCCGCCGCCGAGCTTGGGGAGCACCTGCTTGGCCTTGCCCGCGGCCCGGCTCTCGCCGTCGGCGATGCCGAGGTCCATCTGGCGTCTCGAGAGGTCGATGTTGAGGATGCGGACGCGGACGAGGTGGCCCATGTTGTAGCTGCGCCCGCTGTTGGTATCGACGAGGGCCCCGGTGCGGGGGTCGACGGTCCACTTGGGGGGCAGCTTCGAGCGGGTGACGTCGCCGGGCAGGTCGGCGGTCTTGATCATGCCGTCGGCGAGGTACTTGTCGATCTGGACGTAGAGGCCGCGGGGCGAGACACCGGTGACGACGCCGTCGAACTCCTCGTCCGTCTTGGTGGTGAGGAGCTGGAGGACGAGAAAGCTGCGGAGTTCGCGTTCGGCCGATTCGGCGTTCTCCTCCATGCGCGTGCAGTGTCGCCCGATCTCGGTGAGGCGCTCGACGGGCGGGCAGGCTTCTTCGGCGTCGCGGAGCTCGTTGCCGAGCTTGCGCCATGCCTCGTCGCTCTTGGGCCGGTTCGCGCCGTTGTCGGTGCGTCGGAGGAATTCGGCGAGGGCCCGGTGCACCGTGAGATCGGCGTAGCGGCGGATGGGGCTGGTGAAGTGGGCGTAGGCGCTCGAGGCCAGGGCGAAGTGGCCGACGAGCGCGGGGGAATACTCGGCCTTGGTGAGCGTGCGCAGCACGGCCATATGGACGGCCCGGGCGGCGGGCGTGCCCTTGGTCGCGTTGAGCAGCCCCTGGAGTTCCTCGCGCGTGGGGTGCTTGGGCACGGTGAACCCCGCGACCTTCGCGGCCTTCTGCAGGTGCTCGGTCTCGCCGGGCGTGGGCTCGGGGTGGACGCGCCGGATCAGTGGGACGCCGAGGCGTTCGAAGAGGCGGGCGAGCACCTCGTTGGCCTCGACCATGAACATCTCGATGAGCGTGTGGGTGAAGGCGTCGTCCTCGCGCTGGGCGTCGATCACGCGCCCGTGCTCGTCGAAGATCAGCACGACCTCGGGCAATTCGAGCGAGATCATGCCCTGGCGCTGTCGGCGGCCCTGGATCGCCCGGGCGAGCCGGTTCATCTCGTGCAGGGTTTCCAGGAGCTTGGGCGTGTAGTTGGGCTCGGTCTTGGCGTGCTGCCTGGCCTCGTCCGGTTCGCCGTCGATCAGGGCCTGGGCCTCGAGGTAGGTGAGGCGCTTGGCGCTCTTGATGAGCGACTGGCCCGCCCGCTCGCCCCGCACGTTGCCCTGCTTGTCGTAGCGGATGAAGGCGCTCTTGGCGTACCTCGGCACGGCCTCCTGCAGGGAGCAGATGCCGTTGGAGAGGATCTCGGGGAGCATCGGGATGACGAGGCGCGGCAGGTAGACCGAGTTGCCGCGCTCGGAGGCCTCGGTGTCGAGCGGGCTGCCCGGCTCGATGAAGTGGGCGACGTCGGCGATGTGGATGCCCAGCTCCCAGCCGCCGTCGTCGGTGCGCTTGAGCGAGATCGCGTCGTCGTAGTCCTTGGCGTCGGGCGGGTCGATGGTGCAGATGAACTCATTGGTGAGGTCGGTGCGCCCCTTGAGGGCGCTGGCCCCGTGGCGCTCCCAGTCGGCGATCTCGCCGTCGAAGAATCGGGTGACCCGCCGGGCCTGGTCGAGGCAGCTCTCGGGGAACTCGCCGGGCAGGCTGAAGGCCGCGATGACGGCTTGGGTCTCGACGTCGGGCTGCCCCGCCTCGCCGAGCACGCGGCTGATGACGCCCTCGGCGAGCACGGTGCCCTGTGGATACTCGATGATCTCGACGACGACCTTGTCGCCGGGGCGGACGTTCTTGCTCTCGGCGTCGCGGACGACGATCTGGTCCTTCATCTCCCGCCCGTCGGGCTGGACGAGCCAGAGAGGTCCCTGCTTGAAGATTTCACCGGTGAAGACGGCGCGCTTGCGTTCGACGACCTCGACGACCTCGCCGGTGAACTGCGGGCCGCTGACGTCGGCTCGACGCTCGCGGCGCTTGTCCCTTGTCAGCGCGACACGGACGATGTCGCCGGTCATCGCGTCGAGGGTCGCGCCGGGCGGGATGAAGACGTCGCCCTCGCGGGTCTTGTTCTGGGGCCGGATGAAGGCGAACCCCCGGTCGGTGCCGCGGAACTCGCCGATGATCTCGCCGCCCATGGAGGCGAGGCTGGGCAGGCGGATCTTGCCCGAGTCATCGACATCGATCTCGCCGGCGTCGAGCAGGAGCTGGACCTCCTGGGCGAAGATCTGCGGATCCTCGATGCGGAGTTCTTGGGCGAGCGCTTCGACGGGCTTGGGCTGGTAGCCGTCGTGCTGGAGGTGTTGGATGAGTCGGCGCTTGTAGCGCAGGGCCATAGCTAGTCCTTTCGGCGGCTGGCGGCCGCACCGGAAGGGTATCGGCATCGCGCGGTGCAGGATGCGGGGCTATGACGGTGATCAGCGGGCGGCCTGGGCCTGGCCGGCGAGGGGGCAGGCGGCCATTTCGGCGCGGAGGCGGTCGGGGTAGTCGGGCGGGAAGCACCACAGGGCGCCCTCGTGTCCGGCGACGAGGCCGCGCTCGTCGGGGGCGAGGCCGTGCCGCAGCACGGCCAGGAGGTCGCTGCTCACCCAGGGGTTCAGGTACCAGTATCGGTGGGCCCACATGTCACCGCGCCCCGCGTAGTGGACGGCGACGGTCGCGTCGACGACGGTGACGCGTGCGCTGTGGCTCCGCAGCACGGAGGCGGTGGGGTCGGAGAGGTTGGCGGGCAGGCGCCCGATCGTCTTGTCGCCCGAGCCGAAGTGGCGGGTGAGGACGAGCCCGAGGTCGACGCTCGAGGAGTAGATGGTGATGTGCTCGGGCACTTCGTCGGCCCCGTTGAGCAGCATCTCGCGGAAGGCCACGATGTCCTGGTCGGAGGCCGCGTAGATGACCTGGCCGATCCTGGTCTGGCCCGGGGCCGGCGCACCGGGCTGCCGCTCGTGCATGGCGATGAGCAGGCCGCTGACCAGTGGGGCGCCCGCGCTGCTGGTGATGATGTGGATCCGGTCTGCTTCGGTCTCGTCCTCGAGCAGCCGGATGAACCGGACGAATCCATCGACGGAGGCGATCGCGTGCCGTCGGTCGGCGTCGTAGGCGAATGGGTGCGCGTGGGCCGGCCAGGCATAGGCCAGGAAGACGCCGTCTCGGTCCAGGTAGTGGGAGAACTCGGCCATGCGGCGCAGGCCAACCTCGAACGTCTGATTGATGCCGGGGACGTAGACGAAGATGTCTCGGTGGTTGCAGGCCTCCAGGGCGCTCCTGATCGTGCCCGTGAACCGAGCCTCCGCCCTGCCTGGCAGGCCGTCGGCCGAGAGGGAGGCGACAGGGTTCCGATCTGTCGCGAAGCCGAGGGTGCCGAGCTCCTCGACTCCCGTGACGGACTGCTCGGGACGGGCGCCGGCCAGCGTCTCCGAGGTGAGGCGGTCCCAGTCCCAGGCCTGGGGCGCCAGCCGCACGGTCGCGGTGCCGAGCCGGATCTCATCGGTCAGCGTGGCGCCATATCTGGCTCCGTTCGAGCCGGGCGAAGCGGGTGCTCGGTTCGTGGCGTAGTACACCCGGACCGTCGTCGAGCGCTGCTCGGGCGGCACCAGCGCAAAGGGGTCTGCGCCGGAGAGGCGGACAGCGAGGGGCGCCGGCATCATGCTCGACTTCGTCGCACACCCCAGGGCGCTGACGACCGCCACGGCGCCCACGAGTATCGTGCGCAGCGCCCGCGGGAGGAATTGGGGGGGGCAGGACCATCTGGATTCCCGGACGAGGTGGGGTCGGAGCCGAGGCGAGAGGCCGCATGCTATCGAGAAGTCTTCCGCGCCGCCCGGCCTTCAGGTGGTAAGCCGGGCAACCCGGACGACCGTGTTCAGGCCGTAGGGATGGGCCTCGGCGTGGAGGACACAGCTTTCCCCTTGTCGCGCGATGCGGGCCGGCGAGCCGGTTTCGACCCATGTGGCCCGGGCGAGGTCGGTGGGCACGCCCCGGAACGCCCGCGCACCGGGCCCGCGGCAGTCCGTCCCGTGAGCCCGGGTGTCGGCCGTCGCGGTCAGGCCGAAGAGATAGAGCAGCATCTCGGGCTCGCCTGCCGGGGTCTCCCGGAGCAGACCGAAGTCTTCGCCATCGGCCCCGAAGGCGACGGCCCGCCCGTCGTAGATGGCTTGGGTGCCGATCTGCTCGATCCAGTCGCCCACGCGGGCCAGCGCCGCGGCCTCGTAGTCGGGCACTTTCCCGGTCGCGGTGGGGCCGATGTTCATGAGCAGGTTGGCGCCGGCGCGGCGGCACCGGCAGAGCTCCTCGATGACGTGGGCCGGCGAGAGGGAGTTGAAGTCGCGGTGGGCGATGCCCCAGTGGTGGTTGAAGGTGTGGCACATCTCGCCGGCGACATACTTGGGCCAGCCGGTGCGGTCGATGGGCTGGGGACGCCCGCGCTCGAAGGTTGTCGAGTCGATCTCGGGGTGTCCGAGGACGCCCTCCTTGCCGACGCCGGTGTTGTTGATGATCATGGCTTCGGGCTGGCGCCTTCGGATGATGGCGTAGAGGGCGTCCTCCTGCCAGTCGGCGTCGGGCCTGGACCAGTTGCCGTCGAACCAGAACCCGCCGATCGGGCCGTAGTGCGTGCAGAGGATCTCGATCGAGTCCCGCAGGCTTTGTTGGTAGCCGTCCCAGTCGCTCTCGAAACGGGGGTCGGTCCAGTCGAGGGTGGTGCAGTAGAGCATGGGGACGATCCCCTCGGCGCGGCAGCCCTCGGTGAAATCGGCGATGAGATCGCGTCCGGCCGGGGTGTGCGTGACGTCGTAGGGCGAGAGACCCCGCGTGTCGTAGAGGCTGAAGCCGTCGTGGTGGCGGCTGGTGAGCGTGATGTACCTCATGCCGGCGCGCCGGGCGAGGCGGGCCAGTGCGCGACCGGAGAAGTCCGCGGCGGTGAAGGTCTTCATCCGCTGCATGTACTCGTCGGTCGGGATGTGATCGAAGTGCTTGACCCACTCGCCCTTACCCCACTGCGAGTAGAGGCCCCAGTGGACGAACATGCCGAAGGCCATGCGCTCGAAGGCGCGGACGCGTGGCGATGGTTCCGGTGTGACCCCGGGCTGGGCGTGCGGATCGGTCGGTTGGGGCATGGCAGGTCGTCTCTCGGCGGCGATGGTCCATGGCGGCGCGACGGAGGCGCCGAGCGATGAGAGCCTTGCGGCGCCGTCACGGCTGGGCACGATGCGCCGAGTTTACCGAAGAGTGGGGGGGTCGCGGTACGCTTTCGCTACACTCGGCGCATGGACTTCGACCTTGATCGAACGATTGCGGTGCTCGAGCGCACACCCGGGGTGTTGAAAGCGCTCATTTCTGGGCTCGGACCAGAACTCACACGGGGCGGCTACGGCGAGGGTGCGTGGTCGGCGTATGAGGTAGTGGGGCACCTGATCGTGGGCGAGCGAGAAGACTGGATCGCCCGCGCGAAGATCATTCTCGAGCAGGGGGTATCGCGCCCGTTCGACCCCTTCCCGCACGACGCGGCGATCCACCCCGACTCGGGGCGAGAGTTGGACCAACTGCTCGACGAGTTCACACGTCTCCGGGCCGCAAACCTCGAAGCGCTTCGGTCATTCCGCCTCGGCCCCGCGCAGCTCGCGCTGCGCGGGACACATCCGGCGCTCGGGGAGGTGACGCTCGCCCAGTTGCTCGCGACGTGGGCCACACACGACCTCCACCACATCCGCCAGATCTGCAAGGCGATGGCGTGGCAGTGGCGCGATCTGGTCGGGCCGTGGCGCCATTACCTCAATACACTCAGTTCAGAGCAGCGTGCGTGAGCAGGCGGAGGGTGGTCCGGGGTTGATCAGCGATTGCGAAGGCCGCGGGCGAATGGATTCGCGTTGCCGTATTCGCGGTATGCTTGTGGTTTTGGCGGGCCTCCGGTGCTTACGCACCGGTCGGCTGCCCATGTCGCGGTGGGGGCGTGCTTTCGGGGCCGGCGGGGGGCGCGTTCGCTTCCTTGCCCGGCCCCCCGCGCGGGTGGGGGGCCGGGGGCGGGGGGGCCCCGCCCCCCCGGGTCGGGGCGTGCGGGGCTTTCGGGCGGGGGCGGCTCCCTTCCGCGTGCTTACGCACGCGGCTGGATGGAGCCGGTAGCCCCGCCGCGGGTCGCGGCTGCCTGCGGTTGCCGGCCGCACGCGGCTCGGATGGATGCCTAGGTCCGTGATGCCCCATCGTCGCGGGTTGCGGCGTGCTTGCGGTTTCGGCAGAGGTAGCGTTCGCTTCCGCGTGCTTACGCACGCGGCTCGGATGGAAGCCGAGGTCGGTGATGTCCCGTCGCCGCGGGTCGCGGCGTGCTTGCGGTTTCGACAGAGGTAGCGCTCTCATCCGCGTGCTTACGCACGCGGCTCGGATGGATGCCTAGGTCCGTGATGCCCCATCGTCGCGGGTTGCGGCGTGCTGGCGGTTTCGACAAAGGTAGCGCTCTCATCCGTGTGCTTACGCACGCGGCTCGGATGGAACCGAGGACTCCGCATACCGGACCCATTCCAGGCACAATCCCTGCGGCGGCAGTGTCGGCCCGGCAAGGTGTCGATTTCGTGAGGCGAGGATCTCGGGTATCCGGTCGGGCCTCATCTTGCCGCGGCCCACCTCGTGGAGTGTGCCGGCGATGATGCGCACCATGTTGTAGAGGAATCCGTTCCCGGAGATATCCATGCGAATGATCCGCGCCGCGTCAGCCTCGGCCGCCGTGGGCAGAGCGCCGGCCGCCTCCGGTGGGAGGGCCTGGGGCATGAAGCCCGGCGGATCGGCGGGCAATTCGCGCAGAGGTGCACTCGAAGACTTTGCGCACCGTGTTCTCCCGTCCATGCCCCACGGCCGCGAAGGCGTTGAAGTCGCGCTCTCCCACGACGTGGGCGGCCGCGAGACGCATCGCGCCCAGGTCGAGTTCGGCCCAGGTGTGCCACACCCGGCGACGTCCCCAGAGCGGGCGGTGCATGGATTCCCAGAAGGTGTAGCTGTACCCCTTTGCCGTGCAGTCGAGGATTGGATCGAATCCGTCCCGGACTGTCTCCGCCCGCACCACCTGCACGTCGTCGGGCAGGCGCGAGTTTACGGCCCGCAAGAGCCGATCCACGCCGCGCCCGACCGGCCACCCGCCATCGCCGCGGCCGCTCGCGGTGGCTCCCGTCTCCCCCTCTCTTCCACTGCCGCCTTGTCTCTCTGTCGCTTCCTCTCCGCTCCCTCTCTCCCCCGAGCACGAGAACACCGCGATCTGGCTCTGCGCATGCACTCCCGCATCGGTCCGGCTTGCGCCGCGCACGAGCACGGGCTCACGCACCACCTCCCGCACCGCGCGTTCCAGCACGGCCTGCACGGTCCGGAGCGCGACGCGGCCCGGCTTGCCCGCCACGAGCCCCGGCTCGAGCCTGTCCGTGCGGATCGGTGAGTGGCGGGGTCCGCCGGGCACCGACGACGCGGGATCCGGCGGCTCCTGCTTCTGCCACCCGGCGAAGTCGGTTCCGTCATAGGCCACGGTGAGCTTGTACGTGGGCATGCCGGGCGAAGCCTAGCGGGGGAAATGGAGAAAAAGCCTGCCGGTCGGGGGCAATGGTCCGGCGCGGCGGGGCGTTTGGCCCCACGAGTCACCGGTCGGCCGCGGGGGCACGGCCGGGCGTGAAACCAGGGGATCGGCGGCGGGTTGGCGGTACGGCATCGCGGATGCCGCCGCGCCGGATGCCCACCAACGCGGAAAGGAGCGGATCATGATTCTGCGGTTTGCAAAGATCTTCGGCGTGATGGCGGCCATGGCGGCTGGCGTGCAAGTAGCCCAGGCTCAGGACGGGAGCCAGGTCACCCGACAGGCGGTGGCCGCGATGCAGCAGGTCGTGGAACACACCCAGGGCGATGTCCAAGGCGCGGCGGCCACCGGGATCGCAGCGATCGAGCGGCTTGACGCCAACGGCGCGGAGGACCGCCAGATCATGGGTGCGGCCCACCGGGCCTTCAGCGCGATCGACGCGCAGGCTCATCAGGGCGATCGGCACATCAATCTCATCGCCGCTCGTGCCGTCGAGGCGCTGCGGCAGATCAACGCCGACCGCCGGTTCTTCCAGATCCTCGGCGAGGCGAGGGACAACGCGCACGATGCGATCGCGCAGGCCCACCGCCGCGCGCACGTCGCCGTGCAGGCAGCCCTTGACGAGGCGCTCGATCACTGACGATTCCGGCCCGCCGAGCCAAGAGCGCGGCGGAGGAGAGAGAGAACGACGCCCGTCGGCCCCCGGGTCGGCGGGCGTTGTTCGTTGTTGGCCCGCGGCGTGGCGAGTGCGGCCGCTCCGGGCTCGAGCAGCCGTCAGCGGTCCTGACCCTCGATGTCGCTGCGCTTGACGACCGTCGGCGCGGGGCCGGCGTCCTTGGGGGGCGCGAACCGCTTGTGCTTGTCGTCGGCCCAGCGGTCGGCGATCCGCCACCAGATGAGGACGAAGGGCACGCCCAGCAGGATGACAAGCAGGCCCCAGATGAGCGGTCCGATCATGGTGCGGGAGCCTAGGCCCGTGGGAATGTCGTTTGCTGAGTTGCGTCGGGGCGATCTATAGGATAATGTTTGGGTCAGGAGGACGCATGGCGCAGGGCTCAAGGATCGAGTGGACGCAGGCAACCTGGAACCCCGTCGCCGGGTGTACGCCGGTTTCGCCGGGATGTCTGAACTGCTACGCGGCCAGGATGGCCCTGCGCCTCGCCCACATGCCCAACGGCACGGGCCGCAAATACGCGCAGACCGCCAAGCGCGCCCGCGACGGCCGCCCCGTCTTCTCCGGGCACATCAACCTGGATGAGCAGAACCTCGACCTGCCCCGCTCGTGGAAGCTCGGGCGCACGATCTTCGTCAACTCCATGAGCGACCTCTTCCACGACGGCGTCCCGGATGAGTACATCAAGCGCGTGTTCCGCGTGATGGAGGAGTGCCCGCAGCACCGCTTCCAGGTGCTGACCAAGCGGCCCGAGCGCGCGCTTGAGATGGCCGCCCAACTCCCGTGGCCCGACCACATCTGGATGGGCACGAGCGTCGAGACCCGCGCCTACTACGAGCGCATCCGCCTCCTCCAGCGCATCCCCGCCAAAGTCCGCTTCCTCTCCTGTGAGCCGCTCCTGGGGCCGCTCAAGCGCATGCCGCTCGCTGGCATCCACTGGGTCATCGTCGGCGGCGAGTCCGGTCCGGGCGCCCGGCCGATGCAGGGGTCGTGGGTGCTCGAGATCAAGAGCCAGTGCGAGGCGAAGGGTGTGCCGTTCTTCTTCAAGCAGTGGGGGGGTGTGCGAAAGAAGGAAGCTGGCCGAGAACTCGACGGCCGAGCCTGGGACCAGATGCCGGGGGACACGGAGTGCCAGAGAAACCCATCGATGACGGCTTAGCCATTCCCGATGTCGGGCGGTGGGCGAAGCGGAAGTACCACTTCCTTCGCCGATACTTGACGATGTTCTCGACGGGCATGGGAAAACCAGTCGGCCCGAACGGCACTATATAGACCTCTTTGCTTCTGCGGGACTTGCCCGTGTGCGAGACTCCGGCGAAGTAGTGGAGAGCAGTGCACTGATCGCTGCCAGCGTACCCGATGCGTTTACCTGCCTCCACTTGTGTGAACGCGATCCAGCTCTCGCCCTTGCGCTTCAGAATCGCCTCGATGCCCGTGGTGCCCAAGTTCGATCGAGAGTGGTTGTTGGGGATGTCAATCAGAAGATCGATGAGGTGCTCGGTGCGGTTCCCTCGCAGCATGCTCTGAGCGTCGCATTTGCGGACCCGTACGGCTTGCACCTGGACTTCGAGACCGTACGCTGGCAGCGGCCGCCAAGCTGCGACTCTGATCGTCTTGATGGCGGACAACATGGACGCGCTACGGAACTGGGCGAGATACTACATGGACAATCCCGACTCAACCCTGGACCGGTTCATGGGAGAGCGTGGATGGCGTGATGTCCTCACGGCTTCGTCGACGGACAAGCAGGCCGAGGCGCTGCGATGCCGGTATTGCGAACGGCTCAGAGAGGTCGGGTACGAGCACTTCGCATCCGAGCGAGTCAAGAACAGTCGGGGACTCGATATCTACTCGCTGCTCTATGCCTCGCGGAGCGCTGTCGGCCTGAAGTTCTGGGACCAAGCGGCCAGCATAGATGAGGGTGGACAGAGAAACCTCTGGCAGTAGTGGTCTCACAGCTCCACCATCTCCACCCGCTCCACATGCCCGGGCTCGACCACGGGCGCCTGCACGTCGGTCGCGAAGGCGCCGAGGCCCGGGTAGCGCTCGGCCATCTCCGCCCGGATATCCGCGGCGTTGAACAGCCTCGTCCGCGGCGCGACGACCTCGACGGCCGCGGGGACCTGGCCGGGCTGCTCGTCGACGATCACGACGCTGGCGCGGTGCTCGGCCATGCCGGGTGTGCCGTGGAACTCGGCGATGAGGTCGAGGGCGATCTGACCCTCGGTCTTGGCCAGCTCGATGACGGGGATCGCCTGCTCGAAGCTCTGGAGGGTGCGCCGGGCGCTCTCGAAGGTGCCCGCCTTCTCGGCCCAGCTCGCGCCGGGGATCACGACGTCGGCGTGGTCGACCAGCGCCGTGCCGTGCGTGTCGATGAGGACGACGAAGCGGCCCGCGGAGCGCTGGATCGCCGCGAGCACCTCGGGCGTCGCCCAGTCGGCGCGGTAGTTGCCGGTGGCGACGATGGCCCCGATGTCCTGCTCCCTGGTGCGGGCGAAGAAGGCCTGGGCGTCGAGCACCATGCCGCCGATCGCGCCGAGCACTCGCTGCACACCCCGGGCATTCGGCGCCTTCTCGGCGTACACCTTGAACGCCTTGGGGCTGTCCTCGGGCGTGCCGGGCGGGAAGACCTGGTCGCGCCCCTCGAAGGGCACGGGCCCGAGACCGAAGATCGCCTGCGGGTCGATCAGCTTCACGAGCGTGCCGAGGGCGTACGCCTCCTCGCAGGTGAGGTTGGGGCTCACGAGCAGCGCGAGGCGCTTGCCCGCGGCCGCGGCCTTTTTCAGGCCCGCGATCGCGTCCTCATACGCCCGCTTGTAGTCGTCCTCGATCAGCGCGCCGTGCTGGCGTCGCATGGGCGAGCGGAGACGGTTGTCGGCGTGGATGTGCTTCCAGCCGTAGCGCACCTCGTCGGAGATCCACCACTTGTTGATGGCCGCGTTGGTGCGGGGCTTCACGCGGTAGACGTTGCCCTGGTTGTGCTCGATCCAGATGTTGTCGCCGCTGGCGGTGATGCCGTCGATGGAGGGGGTCTGCTTGAGGAACCAGACGCGCTGGGCAAACAGGAAGTCCTTGTCGAGGAGGGCGCCGACGGGGCACAGGTCGATCACGTTGCTGGCGAGCGGGTTGTCCAGGGCCACGCCCGGGAAGACATCGATCTCGTTCTTGTTGCCGCGCCCGTCCACATAGAGCTCGGCCGTGCCGCTGACCTCGCGGGTGAACCGCACGCAACGCGTGCACATGATGCACCGGTCGGAATAGAGCAGGACATGGGGACCCACGTCCTTCTTCGGGTTCTTGACCTTCGTCTCCTCGAAGCGGCTCTCGCCCCGCCCGTACTGATACGAGTAGTCCTGCAGCAGGCACTCCCCGCCTGGTCGCACACCGGGCAATCCAGCGGGTGGTTGATCAGCAGGTACTCCATCACCGCCTTCTGGTTGGCGATGGCCTTGGGCGAGTCGGTCTGCACCACCATGCCGTCGGTCGCGGGCGTCTGGCAGGTGGGGAAGAGCTTGCCGCCCATGAAGGGCTCGAGCTTGTTGTCGTTCTTGGGGTTGGGCACCTGCGCCTCGCCCAGGCAGATCCGGCAGCTCGCGACGATCGAGAGCCCGTCGTGGTAGCAATAGCTCGGAATGTCGATCCCGTTGGCCTGGGCCACCTGGAGGATCATCTGGCCCGGCGTGAACTGACACTTGACGCCGTTGATGGTGATGGTCGGCATGGTCCGGGAGTGTAGGGGTCGAGCCCCCGGCCGAGGCCACACCTCCCGGCGGTAGACTCGGCCATGCACCCCCGCCTGTCCTGCTCCGCGGCCACGGCGATCGTGGTCGCGGCCCGGGCCGCCTCGTGCGGCCAGGTCGCCGTCGTCGTTGTCGATCCCCACGCTCCCCCCGGCGAGGCCGTGGTCTCCACCCTGGAGCAGGCCGTCGCCTGGGTCGCGCTGCACAAAGAGGATGCCGAGCAGTTCGAGATCCGCCTGACCCCGGGCCTCCACGAAGTCCGCCACACCGTCCGCTTTCCGCCTGACCTCCCGCCGCTGCGCATCGAGGGCTCCGGGGCCCGGCTGGTTGGAGGGGTCGTCATTGCCACCCCCGATTGGGTCGACCCGGCGGACCCTGCCATCCTCGCCCGCCTCCCCGACCCTTCTGGCGTCCGGGCGCTCGTCCTGCCGCCGGAGGCTCTTGCGGGCTGGTCTGGGGGTTTGTCTGGGCCGGTCCATCGGGGCATGGGCCACGGGGTGAGCGCCGTCCGGACAGAGTTCTTTGTCGCCGGCCACGCCCTGACCCCCGCGCGATGGCCCGATCAGGGGTTTGCCCCCGTGGCCGGCATCTTGGATCCGGGGTCGACCCCGCGAAACGCCGGGGACGACATCCCTGAATCCGAGCGGGTCCATGAGCCGCCCCGCGGCGGGACGTTCCTCCTCGGCGACGCCGATCGGGCGGCCCGCTGGGCCGGGGCTCTCGCGGCGGGGGCCGACCTTTGGGCCGAGGGATACTGGTGGTGGGACTGGGCCGACGAGCAGATCCCCATCGCTTCGATCGACGCTGCGACCGGGGCGGTCACGCTCGCCCTGCCCCACACCTACGGGCTGCGCGACACCGCGCGGTTCTACGTCACCAACCTGCCCGAGGAGCTCGACGCGCCGGGCGAGTACTGGATCGACCCCGGCGCGGGCGTGGTGTACGCGTGGCTGCCCGAGGGCGCGGCGCACGCCGAGGCCGCGTTGTCCATGCTCGACGGTCCGATGCTGGAGTGCACCGGAGGCCGCGGGGTCACGATCGACGGCCCCACGTTTGAGTATGGGCGCGGCGGCGCGATCGTGGCGACGGGGGTTGACGGCCTGGAGATCCGGGGCTGCACCTTCCGCAACCTCGGTGCGCAGGCGGTGCGTCTCGATGGGAAGGGCTCGGCGATCCGCCGCTGCCTGTTCGAGGAAGTCGGCGGTGGGGGGGTGGCGCTTTCCGGCGGCGATCGCGCCACGCTCACGCACGCGGACAACACGGTCGAGGACTGCGCCTTTCGCCGCTGCGGGCGCGTGCTGCGCACCTATAACCCTGCGATCAGCCTCTCGGGCGTTGGCCAGCGCGTCGCCCACAACGAGATCGCCGACTTGCCGCATATCGCCATCATGTTCGGCGGCAACGAGCACATGATCGAGGCCAACCACATCCACCACGTGGTGCAGGAGACCGGGGACGCCGGGGCGATCTATTGCGGGCGCGATTGGACCATCCACGGCACCGTCATCCGCGGCAATCTCTTCCACGATATCGCCGGCTCTGACGCCCGCTACCAGAACGCCGTCTACCTCGACGACATGGCCAGTGGGCTCACTGTCGAGGGCAACCTCTTCATCCGCTGCAACTGGGGCATGCTCGTCGGGGGTGGTCGCGACAACACGATCCGCAACAACGCCTTTGTCTCCTGCGGCATGGCGATCCACTACGACGCCCGCGGCGTCGGCTGGATGGCCAAGTCCATCGCCGACCCCGCGACCTCCACGCTCCACAAGAACCTGGCGGCGGTCCCGATCGACCACGAGCCGTGGAAGAGCCGCTATCCCATGCTCGCGACCTACCTCACCGACCGCTTCGGCCGCCCCGTCGGCGGGGTCTTCGAGGGCAATGCACTGATCAATACTCCCCTGGGGAACATCGACGACCGAGAGTGCGTCCGGGTGATCGGCAACATCACGCTCACCCCCGACGTGGCGAGCGCCGAGGCCGACGCGCTCATCGCGGCCGTTGGCGATGGGGTGACCGAGTTCGATCTGGGGGAGGCCGTGCCCGGATTCCCGCCGATCGCCGTCGGCCGGGCGGGGCCCTCATCGCGGTAGTTCGTGGGGTCTGCTCAGCACCCGGCGGTCCAGAGGTTCAGGAACAAGAGGAAGTCCTGTGTGTTCACCGCGCCATCGCCTGTCAGGTCCGCCGCGCAACCGCCCGAGCAGTCGGCCCCGCGCTGCGCGTTCCAATCGTTCAGGTAGGCGATGAAATCCTGCGTATTGACCGTGCCGTCGCCGTTCCAATCGGCGGCGCACAGGCCCCCGTTCACCAGCAGCACCACGTCGGTGGGCCCGTAGGAGACCTCCCACGACAGGCCGGAGGAAAGCGTCGGCAGATCCAGGGCCGCGAACTGGCCCGATCGGCCCCCCGCGGCCGCGACGAGCGTGTACGCCTCGCCGCCCTCCGGCTCGAACTGGTTGATCAGGCGCACCCGCAGCGTGCCATCGAGCGACACGCCGCCCGTGGCGGCCACGACGTCCGTATTGTCGGCGCCGCCCACATCGAAGCGCATCTCCGCACTCGGCGAGCAGGCCAGATCGCCGACGATATCGAACTCGCCCGCGCGTCCATCGCCACCGGGGAGCATCCGCCCGCCCAGGTCCACGAGCGGTGTCTCGATGACCGCCGGCTCGGGGAGCAGACCGAGCGGCGCAACACCGTCGAGATCATCGACGACCGAGTTGATCCTGATCCGATCGCCCGACCTGACCCTCGCCCCGTCTCCGACGCCCAACCGCCCCCCGTCGCGCACGTCGATCTTCGGCGCGTCCGTCTGGCCGGTCTCGACATCGACCGATCCGCCGCTGATATCCAGCGGCAGCGTGAGGGTCGAGTCTCCCCGTGCCCGCCACGAGCCCCCGTCGATCCGCGGCGCGCCGTTCATCCAGGGCAGCGAATCGGTGCTCCCGACCACCGTCGTGCCCGGCCCGATCGCCGCGATGTTGGCGCCCGGGAACTCGATCCGCCCACCGAACTCGCTGGCTTCCCACGTCCCGCCGGTCAGCACATCTCCCACAATCTGCGCGACATCCCAGAACTGCGCGGTCATGTTGTACACCACGACGACGCCCTGATTGTCGAAGCGCACTTCGACCACATGGCCGGCATCGCCGGAACCCTGCCTCAGGACCTCGAAGCGGCCGGTATTGACAAACAGCCCGGTCGTGACGCGATGTTGTCGCGAGGTGGAACCTCCGGAAACGACGGCCTGCCAAGTCCCCGGGTTGACCACGCTCCCCTGGTCGAATGCCAGATCGCCGATCTGCGCCACCGAGCCGGAGTTTGTGATGGTCGCACGGAGCGGGAGCGGGCCGTACAGAGTCATCTCACCGTTGTTCACGACCTCGGCATCGATCTGGGCGTTGTCCCAGATCCACATCCGCCCGTCGTTCAAGAGCCGCCCGGGGCCTTTGAGATGCGAAGACACGACCACCGTCTTGCTCAGGGGCAGGCCCCCGGGCGCCACGCGCAGCGTCCCCTCGATGTTGAGTGTGTGGGTCGAAGGCTCGAACGAGATCGTGTCGTCATCTCCTGCGACCTCCACATCGCCGATCACGTGCAGCGTCCGCCCCGCCTCGCCCACGCGCACCCGCGTCGAGAGCCCCCGGGCCTCGAGCGTTCCGCCCGACCACACCAGGTCCGAGCGCAGGACCGTGGTGCCGGACAGAGCCTTGATCGTGCCCCCCGATTGCAGATCCACCGGCGCCGCGAGCGTGAGCGTGCTGAAGTCCGGGTGCGCGATCCGCAGCAGCCCCCCGATCTGCACCCGCCCCGGCGTGCCCGACATGTACCCCTCGGTCGTGGCGATCGAGATCTCGCCTCCCTGCTCCACCGTGAGGTCCTTCTGCAGACTGAGCGAAGATTCGAGCGCGAGCGTGCCCCCGTCCTTCACCCACATCGGCGACTGCAGCGTCGAGCCGAGCGTCACCGTCGTGAACCCGCGCGTCTCGAACTCTCCAAGCCCCGAGGGCGATTCCAGCGTCGCCCCAAACAGGGACATGTCGCCGTAGCTCACGAACAGCCCGTCGTTCTTGCACCGCCCGCGCACCTCCAGTGTCCCCGGGAACTGCACGTGCGACTCGTTCCGCCCGATGTACAGCACATTGCCCGATCGCAGCGTCACATCGCCGCCGCCGGTGAACGTCGCAGAGTGCACCTCCGGGCTCGCGCTCGTGTCGAGCACGATCTCCGCGCCCGGCAGCGCCTCGAGCGTCCCGTGGTCCACCGGGTTGTCGCCGTTGAGGTGGAATACCCCGGCCTCGGCCCGGATCGTCCCGCTCTCGGTCGTCATCGACCCGAACGTCCACACGTCGCCCGGCGCGACCGACTTCACCGTCCCCTGATTCCGCGTTACACCCCCGCCGGAGCCGCGGAACGCCGCCCCGGGCAGCATCTCCAGTGTGCCCTCGATCACCACCTGCGGAGCCGTTCCGCGGGTCGATGCTGTTGTCCGACGAGGCGTCACCGAGCAGCGTGACCACATGCCCGCCCTCGACCCACAGCAGGTCATCGAAGAACGCCGTTCCCGCCACCGTCGTTGCCCCGGAGCCCTGAAACTTCACGCCCTTGAGAAACGCGCTCGTGCCCTCGAGCACCAGCGCGCCACCCGTCTCCACCACGGCCGTGCAACACCCCTGGATCGTCAGCCCGGTGATCTGCGAGTCGCTCGCCAGCACCAGGCCGCCGCTGTCGATGATCAGCCCGCTGTTGATCGTCGCGCTGAGCACGTTGATTGTCTTGCTCTGGCACACCACCGGCCCCGCGGCGTTGACCAGCACGCTGTCGCCCACACCCGGCACGCCGTCGGGGTTCCAGTTGGCGTCCGCGAACCAGTCCAGCACCCCGGCCTCGCCGTCCCACGCCTTTGTCTGTCCCCGGGCCGCACCCCCGAGGCCCCAGACCAGTCCGGCGACCATCGCGAGACGTATCGTGCGTGCCATCCAAGACCTCCTCCCTCTCGCGCGCAGCCCAACCGCCGCCCCCTCCCCTTCATGCGGCCACCCCTCGTTCGCCGGACAGCATCAGGGGGCACGGCACCGGATTCAGCGCATGTTTTTCCCGAGGCGAGCCGACCCAGGGTCCGATACGCGCGCGCCGGCCACCTCCCGATGCCCGGAGGGGGCCGCCGGCTCGATGCGCGCTCGGGAGGGCCCGGCCTCTCAGCAGCCCGCCAGAAGCATGCGGCGTTTCACCGGTCACCTCCCTGTGTTTCGTGGGCGAGCTGGCGGACACGGGCCTCGAGGCGATCGAGCCGATCGTTCAGCGACGCGATCTCGGCGTCGCGCTCCGCTATGACTTGGCTGAGCCCCTGGATGGCGGCCAGGGCCACGCCGTCGGCGTCGACAGTGCCGATCGACTTGTCGTCGTCGCCGAGGCCGAAGGCCTGGGAGAAGTCCTCCGCGACGGGGCCGAGATGGCGGACCCCTTCCTCGCTTTTGTACGACCATTCGGTGATCGGCAGGGCCGCGACGCGATCGAGGATATCCCGGGCGTCCACCGGCTCGAACTTCTCCTTCAACCCGCGGCTGGACGCGTTGGTCCACGTGCCGCCGGTGGTGCAGTGCGCGCCGCTGGCCATGTCGAGCGGGTACGAAGGGGCCGCGTCGCCGATGCCCACATAGCCGGTGGCCCTGTCCACGGTCAGGCGTCGCCCGTTGGCGTAGAGGTGCCAGCGGGCCGTGCCCCCGTCGTAGTAGGTCCACGCGTCGGCGATCGTGCCGCTGGCGGAGTACCCGTAGAACGGGAGAGCGCCGCCGTTCTGGCCGCTGACATACATGCCGCCGTACTCACCGGCCTCGGCGGTCGTGTGGACACCGAACAGTTCGGCGTTCGAGACCTGGACACCGGTGCGGCCGATAGTGGTCTGGTCTCGGGCGTGCAGGCGGCCGACGAAGTAGCCCGCGTAGCCATCGGGGTTGGTGTTGGTTCCCTTCACGGCGTAGCCGCCGGAGCCGGCGCCGACATAGCCGCCGACCGCGGTGCCGCCCGGGCTCGCGACCGAGGCCTGCACGCCATAGGTGTTGCCCGTGCTGGCCAGGGCCTGGGCGAGCACGCCCGAGGCGCCGTTGCCGCTGCTCGCCGAGCTGAACCGCCCGCCGTAGATGGTGCCGAGTGCGCTCTCGGCGACGCCAAGGATTCCCGCGGAATAGTCCGACGAGGCGGTCGTGCGTCCGAGGATGCCCGCCGAGCCCGGCCCCGCGCTCACCCCCACGACGCCGTCGTCTCCAAGGCTCTCGCCATAGACCGCGGGGGCATCGTCCTGCTCGACGTGCCACCGCGCGACCGGTGAGGGCGTGTTGACGCCGAAGAACCCCTCGGGATCGACGCTGACGCCGCGCAAGCGCAGGGCCTCGGGGGCAAAGGTGATCGCCTGGCGGGGCGAGAGCGTCGATCCGTTCACGGCGATCTCCAGCCAGCGCCCGCTGTTGAACGCGTCGGGCCCGAAGTCGAGCCGCGCAGCGAGCAGGCCGTCGGTGACCGCAAGGCCCTCGACCACCTGCGTCGGCCCGACCTGCGAGCCACCCGCATCCGCGTCCCACAGCGTGAACACGAGCGAGTATGTTCCGTCGGCGGGCGCCCCGCCGTCGAGGAGGTCTCCCTGGTACGTCAGGGCGCTGTCCTGGGCGGAGGCGGGGAGGGAGAGCGCGAGCGCCGCCGTCGCGGCGGCGCAGAATCGCTTGGTTGCGTGCATGGTCCGGTCCTCCAAAATGCGGGACTTCCCGGCATCCTCGGATGCCCTGTCAGCACCCCGCGGTCCAGAGATTCAGGAAGCACAGGACGTCGCGGGTGTCGATGACACCGTTGCCGTCGCAGTCGGCCGCGCCCTGCTGCTGTGTCCAGGCGTTGAGGAACGCGAGCACGTCGCGTGTATCGACGGCGCTGTCGTGGTTGAAGTCGGCGAAGCACGCATCACCGGCCGCGGCCCAGAACCCGCCGGTGAGCGCGAACGCCCCGCCGGACATGGGCCCGCCGGCATCGTGCTGGCCGATGGTGCCGGAGAGGCTGAACGAGCCGCCGGTGGAGGTCCCGCCGCCGCCGTCGATGGTGTACCAGGGGATCTCGTAGACCTGGGCCGAGGCTGATGCCGCGAGCATCGCCGCCCCGAGTATCCCGATCATGGTGCAAGTCTTGATGTTCACTCGTCTCCTCCTCTGGGACTCGGGGTTTCAGTGTGCTGCGCCCATCCGGACCACAGAGCAGTGCGTTCAGGGGCGGTATACCACAAAGCTGACCTGCGCCTCGTGCCACCCGTCGTTGTCGTTGTGGCATCCGATCCTAATCCTGCCGCTCTCCGGCGTCGCGGTGACATCGTCGGCACCGTCGAGGTAGTACGCGTCCGAGGCGATGATGATGTCGGTCGCCGCGACTCCGTCGGCGAGCGTAACCAGGAAGCCCGTACCCGTCACGGTCACAGAGGTGACATTGGACGATGCGGAGAGAATGCTCCCGTTCTCCCGGATTGTCGCGTACGCATACGCGGGGTGCATCCTGTAGGCGCCGAAGTGGAGCGTGCCACCGTCCGCATTGAGATAGAGATCTGACGGCTGGCCGCTGTCGCGAGCCATGATCTCGTTGTTATCAATGCCGATGCTGGCGCCGTTCGGATCGCCGACGACGACGATACCACCCCCGCTCGGTGTGACATCGCTCTGCCCGGAGGCCCAGAGCACGCCGCCGGTGCCGGAGTTCGTCGCGAAGATGGCGGGAAAGTCGTTGGAATCCCACTCCGCGTCGATGGCGAACACCGAACCGTTCCCGGAGTCGACAACAGTGAGCTGCCCGAAGAGGCTTGTGGGGTCGCCGATGCCGAGCCGACGTCGGACGTTGGCATCGCCGGCGACATCCAGCAGCGTGCCGGGCGAACTCGTGCCAATACCGAGGCTCTGGCTAAAGTACCCGCGTCCTTCAAAGAACCCCGCAAAGCCGTTCGGGCTGGAGCATGCGCCCCGGACGCCCTTGGGCGTGCCGGTGGGGCTGGAGGCCCAGCCGTAGACACCCGTGCCGGTCGTGCTCTGAGACTGGCCGAAGACGCCGTAGCTGTTGCCATTGCCGAGCGCGGCCCGCCCGTAGACGCCGGACCCGGTTGCGCTGTTCGAGCGGCCGTAGACTCCGTAGTTGAGACCGGTGCCCGTTGAGGCAAACCCGTACACGCCGGCCCCCGTGGTGCTGTCGGTCTGACCAGAGACACCGATGGTTGCTCCTGAGCTCGGAGTGGAATGGCCCGAGATCGCGGTCCCGGAGGACGCTTCGACCTGGAGCGCATCGGTCGGCGTCGTCGTTCCGATGCCGACCCGCCCGGCATCGTCGACGAATATCCCCCGGGTCTGGATGGAGTAGGGAGAGCGTGTCACCGGCGGGCGTGGGAAGAGTGTGAAGCCCTCGACGACGATTTCGAGCCAGCGTCCGGAGTTGTCAAACGCGGCAGCGCCGAAGTCGAGTTGTACGGTGAACATGCCGTGATCGACCGAAACCCCATCGAGCGCGATCGTCGAGCCGATCTGCGAGCCGCCCGCCACGGCGTTCCACAGCGACACTTGGAGGTTGTAGGGTCCGATGGCGGCGCTCCCGCCCTCCTTGAGTTCGCCCTGGTAGGTGAACGTCGTGCCGGTCTGTGCGAGGGCCGACGCGGCGAGCGTGCCCGCCAGGAGTAGTGGAAGAAGTTGTTTCACTTGGATGTCTCCTGGCGCCGGGCAGCGATGAGCTCCTCGAACCCCTGCTCCATTTGCGTCACTCGTTGCCGGAGCATCGCATTCTCGGATCGGAGCTCGGCGATCTCTGCATCCTTCTCGGCGCGCAGAGCGTTGACCGCCTGCACGAGCAGCGGGGTCATCTTGCCGTAGTCCATGCCGATGGCATCGACGCCGTTGTCCTCGTAGCCGACGATCTCGGGGATCACCTCGCCGACCTCTTCGGCGATGAAGCCGATGTCGTGGCCCCCGCCGTGGTCCGCGTTCCAGTCGAAGTAGACGCCGCGGAGCCGTGCGAGCATGCCGAGCGGGTCCGGGATGGGCTCGATGTTGTGCTTCCAGCGACGCGAGGACGCCGACCCATAGTCCGTTCCCGCGCCGTTGGCGAAGAAGTCATAACCCGCCGGGCTGACCGCTGCGCCATAGACCCCGAAGGTGACCCCGGAGAACAGCGTTGCGACTCCCGCGACGCCCTGGCCGTGGTACGCGTCCGACTGCCCGTACACGCCCGCCGGGAATTTGCTTGGATCTCCCTCCTCGACCGCCGTGTTGATCCCCGCGACGGCGTAGCCGTCCGGGCTCGCGGCCTCTCCGTACACGCCGTAGGTGTGCCCGGTGGGTGAGGTCGAGACCCCGGCCACACCCCGGCCGATCGTCCCGTCGCTTATGCCGTACACACCGTAGTTGAGCCCATCGAGTGCGCTGGCGTACCCGAAGACGCCCCGCCCGGTGTCGGCGGCGGAGATCCCGTACACACCAAAGGTCGTGCCCGAATCGGACTGGGCATCCCCATACACGCCGATGCCGCCGTTGCTGGCCGTGACCCCGTAGACGCCGTAGTTCAAGCCGCTCGTCGCGGCCGCGTTCCCGAAGACCCCGGCGCCCGCATCGCTCGCGGTGAGGCCGTACACCCCATAGCTCAGCCCGTCGGCCCTCGTGTCGAAACCGAACACGCCTCTCCCGCCGGGTTGGAGGTTGACGCCCTCCACGCCAACCTTGCCTTCGGCGTAGATCGCGGTGCCGCTCGTCTTCACGGCGTGAACAGGGTGCGTGGGGCTCGAGGTGCCGAAGCCGGTATCACCGCTGAAGTAGCCGCGTCCCGAGAAGTAGCCGGCGAACCCGTCGGGGCTCGAGCAGTCGCCGCGCACCGCTTTGGCCGTGCCCGTGGCGCTGGAGGCCCACCCGTAGACACCGGTGCCGGTCGTGCTCTGCGACTGGCCAAAGACCCCGAAGTTGTTGCCGCTCCCGAGTGCCGCCCGCCCGACGACCCCGTACCCGCTCGCGCTGTTGGTCCGGCCGTACACGCCGTAGCTCGGGCCGGTGTTGCCCAGGCCGATGCCGAGCACCCCGTAGCCGTTGGGGCTGGAAGTCTGGCCATAGACGCCGTAGTTGATGCCGGAGGAGTGCACGGCATCCCCATAGAGCCCGACGCCGTTCGGGCTGTCGGACTGGCCGAAGACCCCGGTCGTGGAGCCGGAGTTCAGCGTCGAGTGGCCCGAGATCGCGGTCTCGGCGTCCGTCTCGACCTGGAGGGCGTCGATCGGGGTGGTTGTACCGATGCCGACCAGCCCCGCGTCGTTCACGAAGATGCCGCGAGTCTGGATCGCGTAGGGCGATCGCGTCACCGGCTGGCGGGGCGCCAGGGTCAGTCCATCGACGGCGATCTCGATCCAGCGTTCGGAGTTGTCGAGGGCTTCGGCGCCGAAGTCGACACGGACCAAGAACAACCCGTCGCTGATCGTCACGCCGTTGAATATCTCCGTCGTGCCGATCTGGGTCCCGCCCGATTCCGCGTCCCAGAGCGAGACTTCGAGGTCGTAGGTGCCGTTCGCCGGGCCTCCGCCCTCGCGGAGCATGCCCTGGTAGGTCAATGTCGTGTCGCTCTGGGCGAGCAGTGCAGAGGCCTGGAGCAGGCAACAAGCCGCGATTGCGATCAAGCCTTTCATGCGGGCTCCTCCGGAGGATTCTGTGCGAGTTGGGCGGTGCACCCTTGCTCCTCTCCCCCAGAAACGCGAGAATGCGCCGTCGGCCTCCTATCGATCCGGACGAAATCAGGAGCCACCATGCCCAGCGACGCCGAGACACCGGAGGCCAACCCCCACCGACCGGGGGACGCGCCGGACTTCGTGCAGTGCGCGTACGAGGCCCTCCGGGGCCTCGCGGCCGCATTTCTCCGCCACGAACGGGCCGATCACACGCTCCAGCCGACCGCCCTCGTCCACGAGGCATATCTCAAGCTCGATCACGCCGGCGACTGGAAGAGCGAGACCCATTTCCAGGCGGTGGCCGCGAACGCCATGCGGCAGATCCTCGTCGACCACGCCCGGGCCCGGGCCACGCAGAAGCGGGGGGGCGATTGGGTTCGTGTGACGCTCTCAGCGGGAGTCGCGTCCGAGGCCGGGCCCGACATCGATTTGCTTGCGCTCGACGAGGCCCTGAGGGAACTGGCCAAGCTGGATCCCCGCAAGGCCCGCGTCGTCGAACTCCGGTTTTTTGGGGGACTCACGTGCGCAGAATCCGCTGAAGAGATAGGGATCTCCCCGAAGACGGCGGAGGCGGACTGGTACTTCGCGCGGGCATGGCTGCGTGAGAAGCTCGGCGGGGAGCATGGATGAGCGATTCGCGGCACTTCCAGCGGGTGGCGGAGCTCTTCGAGGCCGCGAGGTCCAGGGATGGTGCGGATCGGGACACCTTTCTGCGGGAGGCATGCGGAGCAGACGAGGACCTCTATGAGGAGGTGTCGCGACTGCTCTCCCACCACGAGGCGGAGGGGGCGCCCCTCGCCGAGCCGATCGTCACCCCGGGCGCGTTCTCGGACCTGCGGCGGGCGTCGGAGCCGCCCGACCCTGTGACCATCAACCAATACCTGGTGAAGCGCCGCATCGGCGTCGGTGGGATGGGGGTGGTCTACCTCGCCGAACAGGAGAAGCCCCGGCGCGAAGTGGCGATCAAGGTGATCCGGCCGAGCGCCGTCACCGCCGAGATGCTCAAGCGTTTCGAGCTCGAGGCCTCCCTGCTCGGCAGGCTACAGCATCCCGGCATCGCGCAGATCTACGAGGCGGGCACGCACGACGACGGAGCCGGACCGCGCCCCTACTTCGCCATGGAATTCGTGGATGGGCTGCCGCTGCTGGAGTATTTCCGCCAGGAGCACCTGGACCCCCCGGCCCGCCTGGAGGCGTTCGCACGGGTCTGCGACGCCGTCGAGCACGCCCACCAGCGCGGGATCGTCCACAGGGACCTCAAGCCCGGCAACATCCTCGTGGATCGTTCCGGCCAGCCGAAGATCCTCGACTTCGGCGTGGCCCGGGCCACCGACTCCGACCTCCAGGCCTCGACGCTCCACACCGACGTCGGGATGCTCATCGGCACCGTGGCCTACATGAGCCCGGAGCAGGTCCTCGGGCGGGCTGGCGAGATCGACACGCGCTCGGATGTCTACGCCCTCGGCGTGGTGCTCTACGAGGCCCTCGCCGATCGGCTCCCCTACGACCTGCGGGGGCGCGTCGTCGCCGCCGCCGTGCGGACGATCGCCGAGGAAGAGCCCACCCCCCTCACCGCCGTGAGCAGGAGCTACCGCGGCGACCTCGACACGATCGTCCACAAGGCGCTCGAGAAGGCGCCGGACCGCCGGTACCAATCGGCCTCCGCGTTCGCGGAGGATCTGCGCCGGTTCCTGAACAACCAGCCCATCATCGCCCGGCCCGCGACCACGATGTACCAGTTCCGCAAGTTCGCCCGGCGCAACCGCGCCCTGGTGGCCGCGGGCGCCGCGACGCTTCTTGCGCTGGGCGCCGGCGCGGCGGTCGCGACAGTCTTCGCGATCGGCCAGGCCCGCGCTCTCGCCGAATCCGAGCGTCAGCGAGCGACCGCCGACGCGGTCAACGACTTCCTCACCGAGGACCTGATCGAGCAGGCCGATCCGGACGCCGAGGCCGACCGCCAGCTCACGCTCCTGGCCGCGCTCGACCGCGCCACGCCGAAGATCGAGGGCCGGTTCACCGACGCGCCGCTCGCCGAAGCCCGACTGCGGATGACCATCGGCAAGGCGTACCGGCACCTCGACCGGCTTGACGCGGCTGAGGAGCAGTTCCGGCGGGCGAGAGCGCTCTACGAAGCGGGGGGCGAGAGCCACGCGGGGGACGTGCTCCATGTCCGCATGGAACTCGCCACGATCCTCATGGCCAGGGCCGATTACGAGCGGGCCGAGCCCGAAATGCGCGGCCTTCTCGCAACGCAGCGCGCCATGCTCGGCGACGATGATGTGCAGACCATGGCCTCGATCAACAACCTCGGCGCTGTGCTGCTGTCGATGGGGCGGTATGACGAGGCGGAGCCGCTCCTCGATGAGGCCCTTGAACGCCGCGAGCGCGTGCTCGGCGAGCAGACCGAGCCGACCGCGACCACCATCAACAATCTTGCCACGCTGGACGCCTATACAGGTCACGATGCCGAGGCCGCGGAGATGTTCGCCCATGCGCTGACCATCCTCCGCAAGGTCGGCGGCGACCGTCACCCTCAGACCCTGCAGACCATGGCCAATCTCGGAGGGGTCTACAGCCGCCTGCGCCGGTACGACGACGCGGCCGCGACCCTCGAGGCGGCCCTCCCGCTCCATCGGGATGTGCTGGGGCCTGAACATCGCAGCACGCTGCTGGTCGCCTCCAATCTCGCCGCGGTCTACGGCTTCCTCGGCCGCCAAGAAGAGAAGCGGGCCCTGCTCTCTCAGACACTCGAGGTCCAGCGGCGGGTGCTGGGTGAGCAGCATCTCGACACGCTGGTGACCCGCCTCAATCTCGCCAAGGTGGCCTACGACGGCGGGGATTTCGCGGAGGCCGAGCCCGCCTATGCAGACTTGGTCCGGCTCTTCACCGCGAACTACCCCGAGCACTTTCTCGGGGGCGTGGCGCGCACCATGCACGGGCGATGCCTCATGGAGCTTGAGTGCTTCGAGGAAGCCGAGGCGGAATTGACCGGCGCCTACGACCAGATCAGCGGGCGCATGGGTGCCGGGCACAACCACGCCAAGGAGATCGCCTCCACGCTCGCGGACCTGTACACGCGGTGGGGGCGCGCGGCCGATGCCGCCACGTGGAGTGCGCTCGGGGCGGGGTAGCGGTCCGCGTCGCCGGCGTCTACTCAACCGCGCATCGGAAGGATGGGGTGGTGCGGGGCCGCGCAGCGGGAGATCCGCCGGGGGCGGTTCTTGACCGGTCCGGGGTCGGCCGGGGAAGTATCGGCTCCCTTCGCGCGACCCAAGCCCGAGGCCGACATTTACCGCTCCGTCACGCGAAGCGGACTCGGGGCTTGTGACCCGGACCAACCCGATGGTGATGCGCGTCCTCTGGTCAGCACCCCGCCGTCCAGGCGTTGAGGAATCTCAGCACGTCCTGGGTGTTGACCGTGCCATTCCCGTCGATGTCGGCGGAGCCATCGCCGATGACCCAGGCGTTGAGGAATGCCAGCACATCTTGGGTATCGACCGCCCCGTCGCTGTTGAAGTCGGCGGTGCAGCACTCGATCGCGCTCACGAGCAGCCCGCGGGTGGAGTCCATGGTGAGGAGGCCCAGCGGGGTCGCCCAGATGCCGCTCGGTGTGTCCCGCAGCCCGATTGTGTTCGTGGCCACCGGCTTCGCGGGGTCAGACACGTCGTAGGCAATCACAAAATCATCCACACTCCGCGCGAGAAAGAGCCAATCGCCCCGCGCCGTGATCGTCCCATACTTCGACGCCCCGGGATTGACCGAGGACAACGCCTGAGGATGCGCCGGATCCGAGATATCGACGATATCCACGCTGCCATCCTGTCCGGTGCGAGCACGGGCGAAGGCCAGATCGCCGGACGCGGCGACCTCCGACACGTAGCCAGAGGATGTCTGGTACGTCCCGACCAGGGACATGTGGGACGGATCGGAGATGTCGATGATCTGCAGGCCCCCGAAGCTACAGGAGACCAGGGCGAGGTCACCCGTGACCGCGACGTTCGTCGCTTGGCCGGGCAGCGCGAGGAACTGCAGTTGTGTCGGGTTTGTGGGATCGCTGACGTCCACCGACCAGAGACCCGAATTCGACTGGACCACGAAGGCCGTGGCGCCGGACAGAGCCACGCTGTTCAGCCCCGATCCCGCGATGCTCCCGAGCAACTGGAGGGAAGCGGGGTCTGTCGCGTCGATCGTGAGAAAGCTCGATCCCGCGGCGGCGCATAGGGTCTGCCCCTCGGCCGCCAACTCCCAGATCTCCTCACCCCGCAGCGCCGCCCCGAGCGGGAGTGGTTGGTAGGGATCGCTCAGATCGAGGGCCATCAGACCCAGGTTGTTGTTCGAGCCGATGAACGCGGTGCTGCCGATGGTGGCGGCGGACTGGCCATAGTCGGGCGTGGAGAATTCCGACACGGTCTGGAGTGCGGAGGGGTCGGTCGAGTCCAGATCGCTCAGGCCCAGGCTCAGCCGGGTCATGAGCAGTTCTCCCGGCGCCCCGACCGCGATCCCGCTCACGAAATCGGAAACCTGGCGCGGCAGCGCGACGGGGTGGGCGGGGTCAGAGACGTCGTAGGGGTAGATGCCACCCAGGGAGTTCACCGCGCTGATAAACACGAAGTCGCCGTCGAAGCGGATCTCGGACATCCCCGACCCCTGGCATGGGGCGGAGCCCACGAGCACCGGCGCGGCGGGGTTCGAAACATCGAAGACCCGGAGCCCCAGATCGTTGTCGGCCACGCATGCGATGTTGCCGGAGACCGCGACCTCGGCGGCGTCGGCATCCGTGTCCACGCGTGCCAGCTCGAAGGGGTGCGAGGGATCGGAAACATCGACCACCCGAAGCCCGCCGACCCCCTCGGCCACGTACGCGATGCCGTTCTGGACATCCACGCCGTAGCTCAGGTAGTCGGTCGTGAATCGCTTGAGCCGCTTCGGCGCCGCGGGATTCGCGATGTCCAGAATCTCCAGACCCGTGCTCCGGGACGCGACATACACCACATCGCCCACCGCCGCTGCCTGCTTCGCGTCGTCGAGGCCGGCGAAGATCGAGAGCCATTGCGGGTTCTCAGGGTCCGAGATATCAAAGAAGGCGATGCCGTCCTGACCCGCCGAGACACACGCCAGATTCCCCGCCAGCGTCACGTCTTGCGCGTCGTATGGGAAGGGAGTTACTGACAGCAGGGACGGGGCCGCCGGGTCCGTGAGGTCGAGCAGCTCGAGCCCGCTCCCCAGGGCCGACACCGCCGCGAGCCGCGACGCCGGGTCCATATCGACCCCGGTGTTCGTCCCCCCAATCTGAGAACGGACCTGCAGCGAACATTGGCCCCACGATGTCGATGCCAATGCCACAACAAGCCCAAGCGTGGTGCGCACGATCTTCATCTTCGGCCCTCCTGCATGGCGGTGAACTGTCCCGGACCATCTTAAACCCTGACCAGGCGATCTTCGGGCCAAAGGTCCGGAGAAGTTCGAGAATCGAACGCTTTGTTCGGCCTCGGACCGGAGCGGCTGCGCGCGGGAAAGCCGATCGAGAATATCCGTGGAATCCCGCATGTGTGCCGACGCCTCGCGATCCCCGCCTGCGGCAGATGGGCCGCCAGCCACGGCGAGCACCGAGACTGGGCGGATGGTGCTCGCCCGGATGCGCGGCCGGCCCCGCGAGCGTCCGAAGCGAATGCAAGCGGCCCCCCACTCGATGCACGAGAGGGGGGCCGCTCTGGGGGCGTTGAGATCTCGGGGACGCTCAGCGGCTCAGCAGCCCGCGGTCCACGCGTTCAGGAAGCAGGTCACATCGCGCGTATCGATAACACCGTTGCCATCACAATCGGCGGAGGCGTTCTGCGAGGTCCAGGCGTTCAGGAACGCGGTGACATCGCGGGTGTCGACCACGCCATCGCCGTTGAAGTCGCCGTAGCACGCCGTCTCGTTCTCATAGGCGTAGGTCCGCCCGCCGTTGCCGAAGGTATTGGCGTGCACGGCCTTGCTGCCGACGAGCACGTAGTGGCCATCGTGGCTCATCTGCACATCGAAGGGCGAGCCCTCGCTGTCGATCGAGCCGATCATGTTGAGGCTGCGGTCAAAGATCCGCACTTCGGGCTGCGTATTGCCCTCATCGCCCCATGAGGCGCACGCGAACACCGTGCCGTCGTCGTTGACCTGGGCGCCCACCACGGTGTTCTGGAAGCTGCCCGTGCCGGTATAGCTCCAGGTCGCGATGACCGAGCCGGTGGTCAGGTCGATGATCTGGTGGTCGTTGGGAAGGTAGTTCTGCGCGTAGTCGTGGCTCACGACGAACAGCGTCTCCCCGTCGCCAGACAGGCCGATGCCGTAACCGAACCAGTCGTTCGAGCCGCCGGCGGCGTAGACCTGCTGCCAGACCCCGCCGATCTCGCGGGCCGCGCGGATATTGAACCCGCCGCAGGCGATGGCCGTGCCATCGCGCGAGATGCGGTGGAACCCGCCTGCGCCGCTGGTCTGCAGGGAATAGATCTCCGTGAGCGTCGCGGTGTCGTAGAGCCGGGCCGTGTCTCCGGCGGTCACCACCACGCGAGAGCCGTCGCCGCTCAGCTCCACGCCCGAGCAGTAGCCGGCGATGGACGCCGAGACCAAGACCGTGTTCGAGGTCCCGTCCAGGATGTTCAGAAGTGTGTTTGCGCCGTCGTAGGCGCAGGCCGCGACGCGCGTGCCGTCGTCGTTGACCGACACGCCATGGGCGCCGGAGTTGGTGTAGGCAGCCGGGAAGGAGTATGTCCAGAGCGGTGTGGCGCCGCCGCCATTCGAGAACCCGCGGAGCGTCACAGTCGAGCCGGTTTTCCAGCTCAGCACCGCGCAGAGCGACGTGCTCTCCGCCGCCGAGACGACGATCGAATCAGGGTTGTCGCCGGACAGCGAATAGACGAAGTCGGGCGTGCCCGCCCCCGCCGTCGTGAACTTGCTCATCCGCTTGTCATTCAGCCAGTGCCCCACCCAGGACTCCGAGCCGTTGGCGCCCAACGCCACCGACTGGGTGATAGACGCCGCATCGGAATAGGTCCAGAGCAGACCGGCCCGCGTCGTGGGCTGGGCCGGCGCGGTGGACATCAGCGCCTGGCTTTCCCGAGTCGTCCAAGCCGGATTGGTCTGTATTCGCGGTGTCGCGGGTGGCCTGCCCAACCGCTGTGCCCGCCAGGGCGGTGAGAACGCCGAGCATCGCCGTGGTCTTACGCATGGGTCTCTCCTTGTATCCGTGTGGTGCGAGGCCGTGTGCCGACGCACGCTACCAGCCTAGCCGCCCGCACACGCCGCGCCAATCCCATTCGCGCCCCAATCCACCGGCGGTCACGCCCCGAAAGCTCCCTCACGGGTCCGCAACGCTCCTCGGCCCGTCCAACCCCCAAAGAATCGCGCCGAAGGCGATGAAGTCCAGCGTGTTGATGACACCGTCGCCGGTGATCTCAGAGATCGGATCCTTTGAGGCCCATGCGTTGAGGTAGGCCAGGAAGTCGAGCGTGTTGATCTTCCCGTCAAGGTTCCAATCGGCGATGCAGCCCAGGTCGACGCGGAGCGTCACGGTCGTTGGGGTGTAGTCCGCCACGAACACGCGCCCGCCCTGCATCGGCGCGAACGTGATCTGGTCGAACTCGCCGCTCACCAGCCCCGCGGTCATGATCCGGAACGTCTGGCCGTACACCGGCGTGAACCCGGCGTCTACGGCCACATCGAGCGTTCCCCCGAGTGTCGCCGTGCCCGCGACGGTGATCTGGTCGTACGCAGCGGTACCCGCCACGTCGAATTCCACGACCGAGGTCGCTCCGCAGCCGAGGCCCCGCCCGAAGGCGAGCCGACCGACGGTCAGGCCGGGCTCAAGGCTGCCGTTGTTCTGCAGGTCCACGTTGACCTGACCCACGCCGGAGATTGTGTGCCCGGACGCCTGCGTCACGACGACGCCCGCCGGACCCGAGAGCTGCGTTCTCATCCACAGTGAACAGATCCAGGCGACCGGAGCCCGAGATCGTCGTGCTCGCGGGGAACAGGACATGGGCATCTGCGCCGGAGTTCTGGGGGTTGACCTCGATGATGTTGTTATTGACGAGGCCGGAGCCGGTGACGGCGACCGTGGTGCCGGCGTTGAACGATCCGGCGGCGTCGAGGGTGACGGACTCGAGGGTGCAGTCTCCGATGGTGGAGAAGAGTCCGTCACCGTCGATGACCCCGCCCCGGATGAGCGCGGCCCCGCCGGCGCGGACCTGGCCGGTCGCGTCGGCGTGGAGAGTTCCGCCGCCGGTCTGGTCGATGGTGGTGCCGGTGATGTCGAGGAGCGAGCCGGCGGCGGCCATCATGACGGCGTCGTTGGCCTTGGGCTCGCCGAAGATGTAGAGCTGATTCCCGCCGAGCCCGACGGAGGCGTCGGCGACGACAAGGCCGTGGTTGAGGAGACCGGCGGGGATCTGTCCGATGCCGCGGATGGTGTGTCGCGGCCTGGGTGACCACCTGGCCTGCGCCGGAGTTGATCTGGGAGTTCTCGGTGTTGGTTCGAGCCAGACCTCTCCGGATCCGCCGAGTGTTGCGGAGGCGGGGAAGCTGAAGTGGGCGTCGGCGCCGGAGTTCTGGGGGTTGATCTGGATGACGCCGTTGTTGGTGAGACCGGACCCGGTGATGGTCAGGGTGCAGCCGGCGTTCAGGGAGAGCGCGGCGTTGCTGACAACGTCCTGGAGCGTGGGAGAACCGATGGTCTGCACCGACCCGTCCCCATCCGAGTTCAGCTCGCCGCCGATGATCGTCGCCCCGTCGCCCAGGTGCACTTGGCCATTCCCATCAGCGGCCCGGAGTTCCGCGGCGCCGGTCTGAGTCAGGGTGATCCCCTTCACTTCCAGCACCGAGCCCGCGGCCGCGCCCATGAACGCCGCATTGTGCTTGTCCTGGCTGAACAGCGTGAGCGTGTTGGTGAAGAGCGAAACCGAAACATCGGCGATCACCCTGCCGTTGTTCACGAGCGAACCGAACACCTGGCCGGCCCCGCGGATCGTGTGCGTCGGTGCTTGCACGATGGTCACGCCGGCGGCGGTATTGAGCTGCGAGTTCTCGGCCCCCGTCCGGAGTCGCAACTCGCCCGTGCCACCGAGCACGCCGTCTTCAGCGAACAACACATGGGCGTCTGCGCCGGAGTTCTGGGGGTTGACCTCGATGATGTTGTTATTGACGAGGCCGGACCCGGTGACGGAGACCGTGGTGCCGGCGTTGAACGATCCGGCGGCGTCGAGGGTGACGGACTCGAGGGTGCAGTCTCCGATGGTGGAGAAGAGTCCGTCACCGTCGATGACCCCGCCCCGGATGAGCGCGGCCGCGCCGGCGCGGACCTGGCCGGTCGCGTCGGCGTGGAGAGTTCCGCCGCCGGTCTGGTCGATGGTGGTGCCGGTGATGTCGAGGAGCGAGCCGGCGGCGGCCATCATGACGGCGTCGTTGGCCTTGGGCTCGCCGAAGATGTAGAGCTGATTCCCGCCGAGCCCGACGGAGGCGTCGGCGACGACGAGGCCGTGGTTGAGGAGACCGGCGGGGATCTGTCCGATGCCGCGGATGGTGTGTGTCGCGGCCTGGGTGACCACCTGGCCTGCGCCGGAGTTGATCTGGGAGTTCTCGGTGTTGGTTCGGAGCCAGACCTCCCCGGATCCGCCGAGTGTTGCGGAGGTGGGGAAGCTGAAGTGGGCGTCGGCGCCGGAGTTCTGGGGGTTGATCTGGATGACGCCGTTGTTGGTGAGACCGGACCCGGTGATGGTGAGCGTGTTGCCGGCGTTCAGGGAGAGCGCGGCGTTGCTGACAACATCCTGGAGCGTGGGAGAACCGATAGTCTGCACCGACCCGTCCCCATCCGAGTTCAGCTCGCCGCCGATGATCGTCGCCGCATCACCGATCCTGATCTGCCCTCCACCCGTCATCGCGTGCAACTCGCCGCCGCCCGATTGTGTCACGGTCGTCGAGGTGATCTCCATCGCCGAGGCCGCCTCGGCCGCCATGGTCCCGTCGTTTGATTTCGCCGCGCCGAACACGAAGAGCTGGTCGCCCCCCAGGCCCACGGCCTTGTCGGCGCTGACGAGCCCGTGGTTCGCCAGACCCGCCGTCACATAGCCGATCCCCCGGATCGTGTGCGACGCGCCGTTGGTCAGCGTCCCGGCCCCGGCGACCTGCGAGTTCTCGTGGTTCGTCTGCAGCCAGATCTCACCATCACCACCCAGGCTGATCGCGCTGCTGATCACCAGCAGGGCATCCGCACCCGAGTTCTGCGGGTTGATCAGGATCAGCCCCCGGTTCGTCAGGGTCGTGCCCCCGAGCGTGAGAACCCGCCCCGCATCGATCCGCAGGACCGTGTCCGGATTGGTGATCTGCAGATTGGCGATGGTCGGAGACAAGTCCAGGGTGACCGTGTACGCGCCGCTCAGTCCGAGAACCGCGCTTTCCGCCGGGCTGTCGGGCACGTTCATGGGGTTCCAATTCCCCGACGCGTTCCAACCGCCGTTCACCGGCGAAGCCCATTGGATCGTCTGCGCCGCGGCGCCCGCGGCCGCCCCCGCAATGGCCAGAATCATTCCAGGAACAAGTCGTGCACGTGTCATCGTCGGTTCTCCCGGTTGTGCCGCTTCAGCGCGGCCGGCCTGGTGCTCGGGGCGCTCCCGCGTCCCTCCGCCACCCATTGCCGCCCGAGACCGACGTCTGACGCAATCCATTGGGAAATATGCAGTTCGAGTCCGCGAGGCGCACCCGTACACTGTCAACGTGCTCGGCCAGACCACGACCCACGCCACCCTGCTTGCCCGTCTTGCCAAGGGCGATGACCCCGACGCCTGGACCGAATTCAACGCGCGGTACGGAGAACTCATCCGCAGTTTCGCCGCCCGACGCGGCCTCCAGGCCTCCGACCGCGACGACCTGGCTCAGGAAGTCCTCCTCGCCCTCAACGCCAATCTGCCCGCGTTCCAGTACGACCCCGCCAAGGGGCGATTCCGTGGCTACCTCAAGACCATCGCCCTCCGCACCATTTCCCGAAAGCTCTGTCAGAAGCGCGGCATGACTGCCCAAGAGCAGATCGAGCAAGCCGCCTCACACGACCTCGCCGACCCCGCGGCTGAGGAGCACTGGGAGGCCGAGTGGAGGCAGTACCACCTGCGGAGCGCCATGCGAGCCATCCGGAACGAATTCAACGAGACCGACCTGGCTGCCTTCGACGCCTACGCCGGTCACGGACGCGACGCCGCGCAGGTCGCCGCCGACCTCGGCATCACGCCGGACGCCGTCTACCAGGCCAAGAGCCGCATCCTCAAGCGACTCCGCATCCTGATCGCGCAGCAGTCCGAAGAGGAGGGCTGATCGGTGAGCGCGGACTCGACCTGGTTCGACGAGCCGGCCGCCCTCGAGCACGAGATCCGGCAGGCGTACAGCACCCGCCAGGCCCTCCCCGAGATCCCCGGCTACGGGTCCCTCATCGAGATCGCCCGCGGCGGGCAGGGTGTCGTCTACCGCGCCGTCCAGCTTTCCACCCGACGCAGCGTGGCGATCAAGGTCCTCCGCGATGCCGCGCCCACCGACGCCGATCGCCGCCGCTTCGAGCGCGAAATCGACCTTGCCGGCTCCCTCCGTCACCCCAACATCGTCAGCATCTACGACAGCGGCGCCACGCCGGACAAGCGCCCCTATCTCGTCATGGAGTTTGTCGAGGGCTGCGCGATCGACGAGCACCTCCGCTCTGATCCCCCGCCCGCGACACGCCCCGGCCCGCGCCATGCCCCCGACGTCTTTGACACCGTGGCCCTCCTCGACGAGGTCTGCCTCGCCGTCGGATACGCCCACCACCACGGCGTCATCCATCGCGACCTCAAGCCCAGCAACATCCGAATCGACCGCGAGGGCCACGCCCGCGTCCTCGACTTCGGGCTCGCCCGCGACACCGCCGACTCCCCGCTCACCATGAGTCTGACCGGCCACTTTGTCGGGTCTATCCCCTGGGCCAGCCCCGAGCAGGCCGAGGGACGCGCCTCCGAGATCGACGTCCGATCCGACGTCTACTCCCTCGGCGTCGTCCTCTACCAGCTCCTCACGGGGGCCTTCCCGTACGACGTCGAGAGCGGCATGCGCCAATCCCTCGACAGCATCATCTCCGCCGAGCCGGTCAGGCCGTCCGCTCGGCGCCCCGATCTCGACGATGAGATCGAGACCATCATCCTCAAGTGCCTCGCCAAGGAGCCCGATCGCCGCTACCAGTCGGCCGCCGAACTCGGCCGGGATCTCCAGCACTTCCTCAGAGGCGAGCCGATCGATGCCAAGCGCGACAGCGCCTGGTACACCGTCCGCAAGCGGCTCATCCGCTACCGCCTCGCCACCGCCGCCGCCACGCTCGTCGCCCTCATCGCTGTCGCGGCGCTCATCGGCGTGAACGCCTATCGCCTCGAGGCCGCCCGCGATCGCGATGCCGCCACCGCCGCCCTCGACGAGGCCCGCGACATCAATCAGTTCATGGAGGAAACCTTCACCGCTCCCGACCCCTTCTCGGCCTCCGGCATCGATGTCACCGTCCGCAGCGTCCTCGACCGCACCGAGAGCCAGGTCGACACGCGCTTCGCCGAGCGCCCCGCCGTCCGTGCCTCCGTCCACACCTTTGTCGGCGCCACCTACTGGAGCCTCGGCGAGCTCGACAAGGCCGCCTCGCATCTGCGCGCCGCGCTCGACCTCCGCAGGGAACTCCTCGGCCCCGACGCCCCGGACACGCTCGACGTCGAGAACAACCTCGGCGCCGTCCTCGCCGATCTCGAGCGGTTCGACGAGTCAGCCGCCACGCTCGCCGACGCCCACGAGCGTGCCCTCCGCCTGCATGGGGCCGAGTCGCGCCAGACCCTCGCCATCCAGCACAACCAGGCGTATCTCCTCCACTATCAGGGCGACCTCGCCGGCGCCAAGGCGCTCTATTCCCAGACGCTCGACACCATGCGCCGCGTCCTCGGCCCCGACGATCCCGCGACCCTCGACACCGCCAACAGCCTCGCGCCCGTCCTCACCGACCTCGGCGAGCTCCAGTCCGCCCACGATCTCCTCGCCGAGGTCGTCCGCGTTCGCGAGCAGGGCGACCCCAACGCACCCGACACCATCCTGGCCCGCAACAATCTCGCGTCCGCCATCAACTCGCTCGGCCGCCCCGCCGAGGCCGCCGACCTCCAGCGGCACTGCCTCGACCAGTTCCGCGCCACCCTCGGCCCCCGCCATCCCTGGACTCTGAGCTGCGCCGTCAGCGTTGCGTCCACCGAGGCCACCCTCGGGCGTCTCGACGAGGCCGAAACGCTCTGCCGCGAGATCCTCCCCGTGATCCAGGAGGTCCAGGGCCCTCGCCACGACGAGACCATCCGAGTGAAGAACCTTCTCGCCCGCGTGCTCCTCCTCCAGGACCGCGCCGCCGAAGCCGCCCCCATTCTGGAAGACATCACCCAGACCCTCGCCGCCAGCTACGGCGACGACGACCACCGCACCCTGATCGTCAGGGGCAACCTCGCCAACGCCCTCTCCCTCATGGGCGACTCCGCCAGGCTTCCCGAGGCTGAGCGACTCTTTCGCGATGTGGTCGCCCGCACCGAAGCCACCCAGGGCGCCGACACCCTCGACGCCTGCCGCGCCCGGCTCAACCTCGCCGGCTTCCTCTTCGACCAGACGCGCCCCGCAGACGCACTCTCCGAGTACCAGAAGGCCCTCGAGGAGGCCGAGCACGCGCTCCCCCCCGACCACTGGATGCGCGGCCTGTGCCTCGACGGCGTCGGCCGGTGCCTCCACGCCCTCGGCCGCTCCGCCGAAGCCGAGCCCCTCCTCGACCAGGCGCTCCGCATCATGCAAGCCGGCCTCGGCCCCGACCACGAGCGCACCCTGAAGATCGCCGCAACCCTTGCCCGCGTCGAGGCCGCGCTCCACGCGGCCGACCCCGCGCCCGCCGATCCGCCGCGCGCTCATCCCTAGCACGCGCCAGGGGCTGGGTTCGCGCCGGAGCCACCCCGACCCAGACCTATACTGCTTCCCCGGCCCACAAGGGGCCGGACACAGCCCTATCAGCGAGCCCACCCCGGCCCCCGGAGGCCGGCCCCGGAAGGAGTGCACCAGCGTGGCCGACAAGCACTACGACCTCATCGTGATCGGCGGCGGGCCCGGCGGCTACGTCGGCGCCATCCGCGCCGCTCAGCTCGGCTACAAGGTCGCCTGCGTCGAGCGGGACAAGCTCGGCGGCGTCTGCCTCAACTGGGGCTGCATCCCGTCGAAGGCCCTGCTCTCCAACGCCGAACTCATGGAGAAGCTCGCCCACCGCGAGCTGTGGGGACTCAAGATCAACGGCGAGATCGCCTTCGAGTGGGACAAGGTGATCGGGCGCTCGCGCGACGTCGCCGGCAAGCTCAACAAGGGGATCGAGTTCCTCTTCAAGAAGAACAAGATCGATCACATCGTGGGCCACGCCAAGCTGGTGGCGGGGGCCAAGGCGGGCCAGCCCTGCAAGGTCGAGGTCTACGACTGCAAGGTCGAAGAGGAGCGGACCGACGCCCCTGCCCACCCGGCCGCCAAGGCCCGTGAGACGATCACCGCGACCAACGTCCTGATCGCCACCGGCTCGGTCGCGCGGGACCTGCCCTTCGCGAAGTTCGGGAGCGACCCCAAGATCTGGGGCGCCCGCGAGGCGATGTTCAACAAGGAGAAGCCCAAGCGCCTCATCGTCGTCGGCTCCGGCGCCATCGGCATGGAGTTCGGCTACTTCTACAAGAGCTTCGGGACCGAGGTCACCGTCGTCGAGATGCTCGACCGCATCCTCCCCGTCGAGGATGAGGAGGTCTCCAAGGCCATGGAGCGCCACTTCGCCAAGGCGGGCATGAAGTTCAAGACCGGCCACGTCACCACCGGGGTCGACGCCAAGGGCAAGACCGTGAAGGTGACCATCGCCCCGTGGGTGGTCGGCAAGGACGGCGCCGGCAAGGCCGACGAGAGCAAGGCCGAGACGCTCGAGGGCGACCGCGTGCTCCTCGCGATCGGCGTCACCGGGCGCTTCGACGGCCTCTTCGACGCCTCGCTCGGCCTCGAGACGGTCAAGGGCCACATCAAGACCGATTACACCCCCGGCCACTTCGGCGACCCCCAGCACCTCGACTACAAGACCAACCTCCCCGGCGTCTACGCCATCGGCGACGTGATCGGCCCGCCCTGGCTCGCCCACGTCGCCAGCGAAGAGGCCATCCTCTGCGTCGAGCGCATCGCCTGGCGCGACAAGAAGCTCGGCCACGAGCCCATCCCCATGGACTACTCCGTCATCCCCGGGTGCACCTATTGCCAGCCGCAGGTCGCCAGCGTCGGGTTCACCGAGCAGGCCCTCACCGCCCGCGGCCTCAAGAAGGGCGAGGACTACGAGGTCGGCAAGTTCCCCTTCTCCGCGCTGGGCAAGGCCATCGCCGCCGCACACACCGAGGGCTTCGTCAAGATCATCCGCGGCCTCCCGCGCGGCGAGATCCTCGGCGCCCACATCATGGGCGACCAGGCCACCGAACTCATCGCCGAAATGTCCCTCGCCCGCCGCCTGGAAGCGACGACCGAGGAACTGATCTGCACGGTGCATGCCCATCCGACCATGCACGAGAGCATCCACGAGGCGGCGCTTGCGGCGGAGGGGCGGGTGATTCACGCGTAGGCGAGGACCATCGGGTCGAACCCACCCGCGCACAAGGCAGTAGACTCCCCACGACATGATCCCACAGCCCGAACAATTTACGACAGTCCTGGTAGGATCCTGGAATCCAGCGATCTTCACACCGCAGTGGATAGACCAACAATTGTTCGATGGTGCCGGCGACATTGCCGCCGAACTCGGATTCACTCCGCGCGCGACCGTGACGAGGTTTCTCGCGCATGGTCTCGTGTTGATCCCCGGCAATTCTCGCGTGGCCATTGGGGTCCATACGGAAACGGAGCGCTGGCCCGAGGCGAAGGCCATCGGGGCAAAGATCCTGAAACTGCTCTCTCATACGCCGGTGACAGCAGTCGGAATCAACTTCGGGTTCACGGTCGAGGAGGCCACCCCCCAACTCGAAGCTGCACTTCGACCCGCCGACACAGCCGCTCTCGCGCGAGCGGGCGCAGAGGTCAGATCGGTTGACTTGGGGCGGACTCTAATGATGCACGGGCAAGTGCTGAATCTACGGCTCAAGCATGACGTTGGTGGCAGCGCGACAATCCACCTGAACTATCACTTTGATTGCGACTCGCCCGCTCAGGCACGAAATTGGCTTGAACAACCAGCCTCTGCGACACTTCTGGAGCAGACCCAACTGTTTCTCCAACAATCCTACAATCTAGCCCCGATCGAAGGGAGGAAGAGGTTCATGACTGAGCATTCGACCGCCACCGATGCCACCACTTCGGGCGACTTTCGTCCTGCCGCATGCACGGATCTTCCAACCATTTCAAACCTAGTCGGCTCGGCAACAGCATTCAGCTTGCCACACGCCTATCGATCCAGAACTCTTCGGGTAATCGACAAAGGCACATTTGTCATTATTGATGATGTGATGGCGGAGACCAGACGGATGCACCACTATCTGCGCAACAGGAAGAGCCAAATCGCTCCAGAGTCATCCTGCTAAGCTATTCGCGCGGACATGCCGACCCAACATACCCATGCTATTCCTCTATAGCGAACCAGAGGGCGATGGCCTCCAGCAGGGTGATCTGATTCGTCGCACGGCGGAGATCGAAGCCGTTCTGCGCGAGTATCACCAGCACTATTTCGACACCGACTCTTATCGATACTTCGTGGTGCTGACACAATCGTGCGACTTAGTCCGGCGCCCAACCCAGTGCAAGTCGCGGTACATCTCACTGGCGGCAGTGCGCCCAGCGATTCTAGCTATCGAGAGAGAGCTCCATGGCATGCTTAGCGAACTGGAGAGGAGGTCGGGGCTTTGTCGAGAGAGCGTGCGAGGTCGGCTCAAGGATTTCTTAATCAAGCTCTACAACAACAATGAACCACGGTATTTTTACTTTCCGGCGGATCCCGCTATCGGGTTACAGGAGGCGCATTGTGCCTTTCTGCCGCTCTCGATTGCCATTCGCGCACGCGAACACTACCAGAAATGTGTTGCAGCGAGAACAGCATCGCTTAAGCCTGTGTTCCAGGCAAAACTAGGCTGGCTTGTTGGAAACCTGTATTCACGGGTGGGTACTCCAGACTGGGTGCCGGAGGCGGAGGAGGCTGATGCATTTGACGACCGTCTGAAGGAACAACTCGATGCATTGGCAACGTGGATGGATGATCGCCATATGGATGCGGCTCGAAAGGCAATCAATACCCGAGAGATCCGGGATCTTGCTCCAGAGGCACTCCAACGTAGAGTCCAAGAGGCGAAGCCAAAAAGCCGCAAGCAGAGCATCACGGACGCACTGACTGAGGCACTCCGAAACCAAGAGTTGCTCGGGCCGAGCGCATTGAGCGGACAGCAAATTCAAGATGTCCTGAGGTACCTGGGATCGATCAGCGAATTCAAGCGAGCGTCTGACGGGTAGATAAACTGCATCCCGCGTGCCGTTGTCGCATTCCCGTCTATTCACTGTCCGATCGACAGTTCATCCAACTCCACACGACAGCCCGTCAATTCAAACAGGCGGGCAGGCGTAGCAGAATCTTCCGATCTCCAATCGCTAGACACGGCGTCCCACCGCACGCTGCGAAGGCGGCGCCCGTCCTTGTCCAGCGCATTCGAGACGATGCACAGACAGTACTCGCGCCTGTGCCTCAGCATAGCCCTGTACTCGTTCGGCGTGAGTTCGACACAAGCGGTGCCTCCCGATAGCCCCTTCACTTCGACACGGAGCGTCGTGTCCCGCTGCGTGGCCGTGATGTCCCACCCTAGATTCTCTTTGGACACGTCGACCGTCATGTAGCCAAGTTCGTCCTCCAGCCATTGCTTGACACGCTTCATTGCCGCATGTTCAATCTGTCTTCGACGTTCAGCTGGGATGGGCTTCCATCGTCCTTCTGACCGCGGCCGAATGCCATGATTGGTGGTTGCGCCGCGGCCCTTGCGCTTCTCCACCCCCGCTATGTACTCCAGGGCGTCCCGACGAATTGGTGCATCGCCAGGCGCATCGGCGTACCAAATCAGAGACTGTCCAAAGCCTGATTGCCCGCGACGCGCACGGTGAACACGGAAGGTTCGCTCCATCGAATCCAGTAGACGTGAATCGTCAACGCTCGCCTTCACAATGTACGAGTTGAAACCACCGACTACTCGCGGGAGTGCGCCCTTTGGGCGCTCCTGCCAGCCGGAGTAGAGAGTGGCAGCTCGGTACCAACCGATGATCACCGTAGCATCCTGTCGGTCATCGCGAGCGAGCCAAACCACAAGCACGTCGTCCAATCGACCATCGCTTGCGCTGGGGTCAATGCGCTTCAGGTCGATCCGCCCAGAGGGCGAAACCTGCGCATAACCGTAGTGGCGCCCCTTCACGGATCGGAAGTTGTAGACTTCCCCACCATTTCGATTCTGTTCGACATAGCTTCCTCCGTTCACCGGTAGGTCGTCTTTGGTGACACCGTTGTAGTGTTTCATCCACGCTGTGCGGAGGAAGACCATCCGTTCCATCGTGACGCTCCGTCGCATGCTCGTGATCGACAGGTACTCCAGCCGTCGGGTACGGCTGAACTGTCACAATACCGCCAATTAGATCTGGATTCCCCCCCAACATCCCCGCCAATTCCAACCCCCCCTCCCCATCCCGCGCTCACTCCCCCTCCGGCCGATCCCAATACAGCTCTCCCCCGTTCCCATCCGGGCCGCAGGTACAGCACCTCGCTCACCGCACGGTCCGCGGCCTGGTGGTTCCGGCCCCGTGCGGAAGGGTCGACGAGTCGGAGCCGCGGGCGTGAGCACGCGGGAGGGCGTGCCCGGCGCTGGGCCCGGCGTTCGCGCGTGAGTGGGTGTACACCACGCGGCCCTCCGCGGGCTTACGCCCGCGGCTCTGACTTCGCGGAGGCCCACTGCGCGAGCCTGGGCTTTCTCCTTCCCGATTCCCGACGGCTGCCGCGGCGCCGTCACTCCTCGGCTCCGGATTCCTCGAAGCCGATGTTCCCGGGATGAATGTCCGTCATGTGGATCCCCAGACGCTCCAACGACCTCCGGCGGGAACTCGACCCTGTCGTCGTCCAGGCGGGCCGCGGCAAAGTCCAGCACGAACGGCCGCTCCACGATCGTCATCTCGATCGCCATGAGTTCGTCGTCCCACTGCTCCAGCGTCGGCACATCGTGCCCGCACCGCTCCGCGATCCCGTGATCCCGCAGGCGCTGATATGCCGCCAACTCCCGCTCGTACAACTCCTTGAGCCGGAATACGTTGAGCGCGGTCCGTGCCTCTGTCCGCCAGATCGTCCCGTCTTTCCCAAACCCCAGACGGTTCCCCAAGCCGAACCTGATCCAGTGCGGCATAACGTCTCGCTCGATCCAGTTGCTCCGAGGTCGGCCCCATGACCCAACTCCAATCCAGCAATCCCCAAGGCCACTCCGCCGCCGTTCGCCTCACGCTCCGCCTGCTCGATCGCGTCATCCGCCTCGGCCAGGTCGGCCCGACCCACTTCCGCTGCCGCACGCCGGAGACCATACCAGCCGGCCCCGCCACGCTCGAGATCGAGGTCGACGGCTCGCTCACCGAGACGCGCATCCGGATCGACGGGCCGGGCACCCCGTCCAATGTCTTCGGGTACGACCTCGACGACTGAGCCCCGCGCCCCATGCGGTTGCCGGTGTCCCTGGCGGCTCGTCCGCCGGTGCGTTCCCTCCCCCATCCGCGCCCGGTACGCTGACCGGCCATGCCCCACCTCCAACTCCGCGCTTGGCTCCTGCACTCGGAACCCGAGGTCTGGCGCCGCCTCGTCGTCGATCCGCGCCTCACGCTGGGGCAGCTCCACACCGTCCTCCAGCACGCGATCGGCTGGACCGACTTTCACATGCACCAGTTCCACGAGAAGGACGGCACGCGCTACGTGATCCCCACGCCCATGGACCGCGACTTCGAGCTCCTGGACATCATGGAGGCCGAGGCGAGAGGCAAGCCCGCGCCCAAGGTCTACGACGAGCGCAAGGTGCTTCTGGGGGACGTGTTCCACCGCGCCAGCAGGACCATCGCCTACGAGTATGACTTTGGCGACTCGTGGATCCACGCCATCAAGCTCGAGAAGCGCGTCGACCCCGAATCCATCGAGTTCCCGCCGGAGACGGTCGTCGCCAGGGCCACGACCAAGGGCAAGGCCGCGTTACCCGCCAACCCCCGCGCGGCCGTCTGCATCGCCGGGGAACGCAGCGGCCCCCCCGAAGACTGCGGCGGGCTCTACGGCTTCCAGCGCATCATCGAACTCAAGGCCAAGCCGCCGCACCCCACCGCCCGGAAGGACGCCGACGACCGCGAGATCCTCGAGTGGCTCGGAGACTGGGACCCCGAGCGCCTCGACCTGGCCGAGATCAACGAGGGGATCGGCCGCGTGCGCGTCAAGAAGGCGCACGGAGGCTGAGCGCCGCCCGGATGGCGGACGAAACGGTGACGTTCAGGCGAGAGCCGGCGACCGAGGCCAACGATCGTCTCTGCCGCTGGCGGATCACCCGCAGGTGCAACCGGGACAATGACGACCTCGACGAGGAGTCGCCCGCCGTCATCTCGCGCCGCATCCCCCCTTGGAGCCCCGCGGGCGACCTTCATCCGACAGGCCCGTGCCCTCCGCCAACCACGAACGCCGGGCCGGGCGTCGCCGGGTGCGCTGCACCCGACGCGATGATCTTGGATCGCGGGCCATGGCCGGGTATCTTCAATCCGGCACCACCACTGCCCTGGAGGAGAGCACCATGAGCAAGTTGAGCGTCTGTCTGATCGCTGTCGGATTGCTGGCTCTCGATGCCGCCGCGCAGCCGATCCGCGTGTTGACCCTCGATGAGTCCCGGACCACGGTCTGCGGTTCGATCGATTTCAATGTGCTCACCGGCAACGCCTTCGCCGAAGTGCGCGCGGCCCTGGACAACCCCGCGAACTTCGGCTCCGGCGGCACGGTCCCGCGCGACCTCGAGTGGCGGCCGCAGGCCCCCCGCATCACCCGCGAGGCTTTGCAGGGGTGCGACATCGTGCTCCTCTCGTCGGAGGAGCCGCTGGATGTGTGCGAACGCCGCGCACTCCTCGAGTTCGTGCAGGCCGGCGGCGGGCTCTTCAGTTTCGAGAACAACGCCGCCCGCACCATGGGCCGCCCTCTCGGCGCGATCCCGACGCTCAGCAACCTCTCGGGCGACGGCGCCATCACCGATGCCTCGAATCCCGTCGCCGACGGCCCCTTCGGCGCGGTCTCTGGCTCGCTCATCATGTCCTACCACCTCGGCTTCGTCGATGTGGGGCCCGATGGCCACGCCTTCGCCACGTCGTCCGGCGACTATGCCGCGACCTTCGAAGTCGGCGCCGGTCGCGCCGTGCTCTACTGTGATGAGGAGTCGTTCATGACGATCTTCCAGTCGGGGTGCGCCGTGGGACAGCTGAGCGCCAAGGAGAGAGCGCTCTTCCTCAACGCCGTCGCGTACGTCGCGCCCGTCGGCGGGTTCCAGTTCACCGGCGAGGGCGCCTGCTGCCCCGCCGACGCCAACGGCGACGGGCAGGTGAACACGATCGACGTCCTGACCTTCCTCAACCAGTGGACCACCGAGGACGCCTTCGCCGACATCAACGGCGATGGCGCCATCAACACGCAGGACGTGCTCGCCTTCCTCAACCTGTGGAACGCCGGCTGCTGAAGCGACGACCGCGCATCGAGAGCGATCGCGTCCGTCCTCTGTTCTTTGTTGATGCGCATCCGGCGGGCATCCGTCGCCACTTTCCGCAGTTTCCGTGCAATCGGACACTCGCGGATTCCCACACGCTGGGTGCGCACGAACCCGCGAACACTCCGCCTCTCCCGTCGTACAACAGGGACCAGGACCGCGCGGACGTTTATCCCGCACAACCCGGTCCGTCGGAAAGAAGGAGTCCATGAACAGGAGCTTTGAGAACGTGCGCCGCAAGGCGCTGGTGCTGCCCGCCGCCCTCGTGTTGCTCGCCGGCTCCGCGGCCGCATTCGCCGTGACCCCGCCGAGTGGGCAGCCGGACGCGCAGCCGGACAGCAAGGCCATCGAGTTCGCCGACAGCCTCTCTGCCGCATTCCGAGATGCTGCCGCGAAGATCTCTCCCTCGGTCGTCAACATCACCACGACGGTCAAGGCGCACGCCGTCTCCCAGTCGGACCGCGACGCGCCCCCAGCGCAGCAGATGCCGCAGATCCCCGAAGAGTTCCGGAGGTTCTTCCAGTTTGGGCCCCAGGGCGCGAACCCCTTCGGCGGCATGGGCCAGATCCCCGAGCAGCACGGCCAGGGGTCCGGCGTCATCATCCGCCAGGACGGCTACATCCTGACCAACAACCACGTCGTCGATGGGGCCGACGATCTGACCGTGCGCCTGCAGGACGGCCGCGAACTCGACGCCAAGGTCGTTGGCACCGACCCCGACAGCGACCTCGCGGTCATCCACATCGACGCGAAGAACCTCCCCGCCGCCCACATGGGCAACTCCGACTCGCTCCAGCCCGGAGACTGGGTCGTCGCCGTCGGCAACCCCTTCGGCCTCGACCACACGGTGACCGCCGGCATTGTCAGCGCCACGGGCCGAGGCAACATGGGCCTCACCACCTTCGAAGATTTCATCCAGACCGATGCCGCCATCAATCCCGGCAATTCCGGCGGGCCCATGGTCAACCTCCACGGCGACGTCATCGGGATTAACTCCGCGATCCGGTCGGCCTCTGGAGGCAACAACGGCGTCGGATTCGCCATCCCCGCGACCCTCGCCGGGCAAGTCGCCGACTCGCTTATCTCCAGCGGCCATGTCGAGCGGGGCTGGCTCGGCGTCTCCGTCCAGCTGCTCACGCCCGAGCTGGCCGCGTCGCTCGGACAGGATGAATCTCAGGGTGCGCTCGTCGCCGATGTCATGCCCGACACCCCGGCCGCCAAGGCCGGTCTCGAGTCCGGGGACATCATCACCCGCGTCGATCAGCAGAGCGTGGATTCCCCGCGCAAGCTCATGAACGCCGTGGCGTCCCACCAGCCCGGCGAGCACATCAAGCTCGCCGTCGACCGCGACGGCTCGAGCAAGACCGTGCAGGTCGTCCTCGGCGAACGTCCCGGCGCCCAGCAGCTCGCGGCCGGCCACGCCACCGCCCGCTCCGAGGGCTCGCTCGGTATCCGCGTCCAACCCCTGACCCCCGAACTCGCCTCGCAGCTTGGTGTCGGTGAGACCCAGGGCCTCGTGATCACCGAGGTCGAATCCGATTCGCCCGCCGCCCGCGCCGGGCTCCAGCCCGAAGACATCGTCCTCGAGGCGGCCCGCCAACCGGTGCACTCCTCCTCGGATCTCACCGAGGCCGCGAAGGCGGCCAAGGACCGGCTGCTCCTCAAGATCAGCCGCGACGGGCACCCGCTCTACATCGTCGTGAAGATCGCCTCCTAGCCCCAGGCGTTGCGCCTCCTCCAAGCGTGCGTCCGCACCAACGTGCGGGCGCACCATTCCCGGCCTGCCCGCTCTCGATCTTCTTCACTCCGTCGCTTCGTCTCTCGGTCTCTTCGTCTCTTTGCCTTCCCACATCTCGAATCTCAGCAGGCGACACTCGATCTGCGCATTCATGAACGGGATCCGTCGCGACGCCCGCAGCCCGATCTTCCCCGCAAGCTCGCGGCTGCCGGTGAACACATGCCCCGTCCACCCCGCGCACCGCTGCTTGAAGTAGTCCCCGATCCGCTCGTACGTCCCCGTCAGCTCCTCGACCTCGCCCATCCGCTCCCCGTATTCAGGGTTCAGGATCACGTGCCCCGGGCGGCCATCCGCGCCCAACGGCATCGGCGTGTCGGCGAAGTCGCACTCCACGAATTCGATCAGGTGTTCGACGCCGGCCACCCGCGCATTGCGGCGGGCCGCGTCGATGGCCGAGGGGTCGTGATCGCTCGCCACGATCGGCGGCACCGGCCCCAGCTCCCTGGGCCGCCCGAGCTTGCCCGCCTCGCGCCGCGCCGTCCGCCACGCCTCGTCCACATCCAGCATCGTGTGCAGCAGCCCGAAGTTGCTCCGCAGCAGGGCGGGCGCACGCCCGGTCGCCATCAACGCCGCCTCGATCGCGATCGTCCCGCTCCCGCACATCGGGTTGACCAGCGGTGTGGTCCCGTCATACCCGCTCGCCATGAGCACGGCGGCCGCCAGGGTCTCTCGCATCGGCGCGATGTGCGGGATCTTGCGGTACCCACGATCTCCGAGCAGCTCGCCCGATGTATTCAGGTAGACCCACGCCCGCTCACCCTTCCAATACACGCTGATCACCACCTGCGACCGGTCCGGCCCGCTATCTGGGCGCGCCCCCGTTTGCTTGGAGATCTTGTCGACGATCGCGTCCTTGACCACCCGCGTGGCGTACAGCGAGTTGGTGATCTTGGGATTGTCCACGTTCGAGATCACGCTCACGTACGAGTCGTTGGGGATCAGGTGCTCCCACTGGAACGACGCGACGTGCGTGTACAGCGCGTCCGGCGAGGGGCAGCGGAACCGCTTGAGCAGCCACAGCACGTGCTGGCCGGTCCGCAGGCGCAGGTTGAGCGGCATGCAGTCGATCAGCGACGCCCCGACGTGCACCCCCACGCTGTCCTCGTCCTGGATCTCGAACCCCAGCGCCTCGACCTCCTGGCGCAGGAAGGGCGCGATGTGCTGGGCGCACGTAATCCGCGTGAGACGCTTCTTGGTCGGGTCGATGGGGAGCATGGGGATGACCACAGTACGCCGCCCGTCGCCTCCAGGGAGGCCCGATCGCGCGCGGGCGGTGAGGGGGAGGGGGCGGCGGGGGTGCGTTCGGCGGATTGTCGCGGTGGCGGCGGATCAGCAGCCCGCGCTCCAGGCGTTCAGGAAAGCGAGGACGTCTCGGGTGTCAACGACGCCGTTCTCGTCGAGGTCGGTGAGGCACTCGCCGGACGAGCAATCCTGAGTGCGTTCGGTCGCCCAGGCATTGAGGAACGCGAGCACGTCGCGGCTGTCGACCGTGCCGTCGGCGTTGAAGTCGGCGATGCACGCGCAAGCGTCGATGCGCCCGTCGCCGTCGTCGTCTTGCGCCAGGCCCATGGCGATCTCGGCCTCGTCGGGGATGCCGTTCTGGTTGCAATCGGCAGTGCCGATACGCAGGTAATAGACATCTTGCTCCCCGTTGAAGGTCGCGGCGTAGGCGACGTCCATGCCGACGCTGTCGGAGTGGGCGTCGTAGTAGTCGCCGAGCTTGTTCTGCTGGGGGAAGCCGAGGAGATGCTCAAAGGGCGGGGAGACGGGGATCTCGGGGAGCCAGGTCTCGCCGGCGTCGATCGAGCAGGTGTAGAACAGTTCGCTGGTGGTGGGGTTCCAGGGGTCGACCGGGTCGTTGCGCGTGTCGTTCCAGACGACGTCGATGCGCCCGTTGGCGGCGACGGACATGGTGCCGAACCACTGGTGGCCGACCGTCACGCTGTGCACGAAGACGGGGGTCGAGTAGGTGAGGTTGGTGTCGGTGCTGCGGGCGAAAGCGACGTTGTAGTCCACCCCTTTCGAATCGTCGTAGTCGCCGGTGCCGAGAGCGTAGATGTTGCCTCTGGTCGGGCCGTCGGAGTGGTCGCTGGAGACATTGCCCTGGCCGATGAGCCCTCCCGGGTTGATGGAATGCAGCAGGCTGAACCCTCCGGGGCGGAGTTGCGTCGCGGTGCTGCTCTCGACGGTCGGAGGGCTATCGGGGTCGTAGGTCCCGACCAGGCGATTGATGATCGATTTGCCCTTTCCGGGCGCGATGCACACCGATCCATCGGGCAACGTCGTCTCCTGACCCCAGTCGGAAGACCCGTCGGCCGGGTCGTCCCAGGTGCCGCCGCGGTCGAACGAGCGCGAGAACTTCCGGCCGAACGGGGACGCGCTATCCCAGTGCTGGTAGACCATGCCCCGGCCGGGACCATCGGTCAGATCGACCGAGATCCACTGCTTGTCGCCGCCCAGCGAGTAGTACGGGCCGAGCCAGGTGTCGCCGCCGTCCTCGGAGCGGAAGATGTCGGTTACATAGCCCGGGTCGATGCGCAGGCTCGACAAGTAAAGCTCGCCGTCGGGGCCGGCACGCACGACCGGATCGGAGCGGAAGACACCGGGGTCGAGGACGCGGGTGCCTGACCACGTGCGGCCGCGATCCCAGGAGAAGGACTGTCCGGCCTGGCGGAAGTCGGAGTTGATGGTGTCAAACTGTCGCCACGCGATCACGATGTTGGCGGGGTCCAGCTCGTTGGGCGCGATGGAGGGCTCGTTCGCGGCATCGCCGAGGATGTTCAGGCCGTCGGCGTCGGTGTTGACCTGCACGCTCTCGAACAGGCCGCGGCGCACGATGGCGCCGGGGGAGGTCCGGGGCGTGTCCGGCAACCTGAACGGGGGACGGAGATCGATGGGCGGGGGCTCGTGAGGCACCGCTTCCAGCGGTTGGTCCACGAGCTGGGCGGACGCGATTGGGGCGCCCGCAAGTAGGACCGCGAGGGGAGTTCGGAGCGTGTAGGGTCTCATGTCGGCCTCCCGAGTGGGCTCAGCGTCACCGAAGCGGCGCACACGAATCGCGCGGTGCACGCGATCGGCAGAGCGTGCGCTGGGCAGCCCGGGACGGATGTCTCCCGGCTCTCCGGGGCTTGTCGGGGCCGGCGGCGGGCTGATCCCACGCCTCAGACTAGCCGAGCGGCCTGCGCCTCACAACCCTTGCGTCCCACGTTGGCACAGCCGAGCGCAGACGCGGGTCTTCCTCGGCGTCGAAGAGCCAGGTGATCCGCAGGCGCGGAGGCCGTGTCATGTGGAAGCAAATCGACGATGGGAGCGGCGGCTTGCGATGGCCGGTCGCCCGATAACCGACGGCGTCAGTCCGGCGCTTCCACCCCTTTCACCCGGCCACCAGGCGCGGTAGGCTGACGTCCGCCGCGCGGTGCGCGAGGCCGAACCAAACCGAGGGTGCATCATGTCCAACACACGTCGCCTCGCCCTCTGGGCGGCCATGGCCGCCACCGTCCTCTCCTCGGTTGCTATCGCCCAACCCGGCGGACGCGGGGGGCGCGGAGGTGGGGCTGGCGGGGGCGGCGGCGGCGACGCGCCCTCCAGCGGTCCGAAGCCGTACGACGAAGTGATCAAGGAGTCTGCCAAGACCGCCAAGGGCCTGGTCATCACCCACATCCAAGACAGCAAGCTCTACTACGAGTTCCCCGCCGACGCGCTCGACCGCGATCTGCTCTGGGTCACGCAGATCGACCAGACCGGCGAGGGTCATAGCTATGCGGGCATGCCGATCACCGACCGCGTCGTGCGGTGGGAGATGTTCGGGGAAGACAAGATCCTGCTCCGCGACGTGCAGTACGGCATCCGCGCCGACACGGAGGACTCCGTCCACCTCGCCGTCGAGGCCAGCAACCTCGCGCCCATCATCCAGTCCTTCGATGTCGCCTGCTGGGGCAAGGACAAGCGACCCGTGATCGAGGTCACCAAGCTCTTCACCAGCGACGTGCCCGAGTTCAGCGCAACCGGCGAGCTCGGGGCGCAGAGCATGGACTCCGGACGCTCCTTCGTGCAGGAGGTCAAGGCCTTCCCCGACAATGTGAACACCAAGGTCCTTGCGACCTTCAAGCTCGGGGGGGGCGGCGGCGGGGGCGGTGCAGGCGCGGGCGAGTTCCCGCACCAGGGCGGCGTGACGGCCGTGATTGCCCACTCGATGGTCAAGCTCCCCGATACGCCGATGACCCCGCGCGTCGAGGACGAGCGCGTCGGGTTCTTCAGCGTCGGCTTCACCGACTTTGCCGACATGGCCAACCACCAGGCCGAGCCCGTGCGCTATATCACCCGCTGGCGCCTCGAGAAGAAGGACCCCGAGGCGGAGGTCTCCGAGCCGGTCAAGCCCATCGTCTTCTATGTGGCCCGGGAGGTGCCGGACTTCCTGAAGCCCTACGTGAAGCAGGGGATCGAGGACTGGCAGCCCGCCTTCGAGGCCGCGGGATTCAAGAACGCGATCATCGCCAAGTATGCCCCGACCGAGGAGGAGGACCCGACCTGGGACCCCGACGACGCCAGGATCAGCTCCATCCGCTGGCTCCCGGCGGACATCAAGAACGCCTTCGGCCCCCACGTCTCCGACCCTCGCACCGGCGAGATCCTCGAGGCCGACGTGCGGATGTACCACGACGTGATGAAGCTGGTCCGCGACTGGTACTTCGTGCAGGTCGCGGCCGTCGACGAGCGGGCCCAGAAGCTCCCCCTGCCCGACGAGCTGATGGGACAGCTCGTCCGCTTCGTCGTCGCCCACGAGGTCGGACACAGCCTGGGTTTCCCGCACAACTTCAAGGCCTCGAACAGCTACACCGTCAAGCAGCTCCGCGACCCCGAGTGGACCAAGCAGAACGGGACCGCCCCGTCGATCATGGACTACGCGCGATTCAACTACGTGTGCCAGCCCGGTGACGGCGCGGCGCTGCTCCCGGGCATCGGCCCGTACGACCGCTTCGCATGTGAGTGGGGCTACCGCCAGTTTGCCAAGGATGCCGACGAGAAGGCCGAACTCGAGAAACTGACGAAGAAGCAGATCGATGAGCCCATGTTCCGCTTCGGCGGCGGCTGGGGCGACCCGACCACACAAACCGAGGACCTCTCGAACGACGCCGTCGAGGCCACGACGCTGGGCCTCAAGAATCTCAAGCGCATCGCCGGGTTCATCGTCCCGGCGAGCTGCAACGAGGGCAAGGATTACACCCTGCTCGCCAACATGTACGACGAGCTGTGGGGCCAGTGGAACCGGGAGATGGGCCACGTGGCCAACCTCGTCGCCGGTGTGCAGCAGGTCAACCTCTTCTATGGCGATGCCGACCAGCGATATTTCCCGGTCTCGGCCAAGCGGCAGCGCGAGGCCGTCGGCTTCCTGCTCGACAACGCGCTCGCCGAGCCCGATGCGGCCATGGTCAGCGAGGACATCGTCGCGAGGCTCAGCCCCACAGGTGTCGCCGACCGAGTCGGAGGGGCGCAGGGCGGCGTCCTCCGCTCGCTCCTGAACCCGGGGCGCATCAACCGCATGGCCGAATTGGCCCAGCGGAACGAGGACGCCTACACCATCCCGGACTTCCTCGCCGACCTCCGCGGGGGCGTCTTCGCGGAGTTCTCGAAGGGGGGGCGTCCGAGCCTGTACCGACGCAACCTGCAGCGTCAGTACATCGACACCCTCGCCGGCGCCCTGACCAACCCGGCCGCGAACTCGGACTTCCCCGCCTTCGCCCGGGCCGAACTGACGACGATCGACGGCATGCTCGGGGCGAGCGACGACCCCACGACCAGCGCCCATATCGCGGATCTCAAAGCCCGGATCGCCAAGGCCCTCAAGCCCGACGACGACGCCCCGAGCGCCGAGGCCACCCCGGCCCCGCGCCGGAGGGGGGGCATGGGGCCGGCCTGGTAGCCGGCCAGAAAATGCCCTTGCGCTTCGGCGTCCATCGGGGCCCGGAGCGTCGGTAGTCCCTCCGGAGCCCGGCGCGGACGCCGGCCGCCGAGACCCTCTCGGGGCCCGCCCGACGCTTCGCTCCGAGAGGAGGCGGGTGGTGCCAAACACGCGAGCGATGTGGCTGGGCGTAGGTCTCGGCGTCGGTGTGTTGGCGATGGCCGGAGTGCTCATGGCCGGTCCGATCGACCCGCCGCCCGGCCCGGTGCAGAGCACGTTCAAGACGCTCGCGGAAGTAGAGCCACGGGTCGCGATCAACCCGGTCAACACGCCCGGCGACGCCGACAGTCTGTACCGAATCACGCAGCCAGGGTCGTACTACCTGCCCGGAAACGTGACCGGCCAGAGCGGCAAGAGCGGGATCGAGATCGCCTCGGCGAACGTCCAGATCGACCTCCTGGGCTTCACCATCCAGGGGGTCGCCGGCTCGCTGGACGGGATCACGGCGACGGTCGCGGCCGCCGGCGTGCGGGTGCGCAACGGCCTCGTGACCGGCTTCGGGGGCGATGGCGTCGACCTGGGAGCTGTCATCCAACTCGGGGTGACGACGATCGTCGAATCGGTCGTGTCGACAGGCAACGGTGGGTGGGGGATCGTCGGGAGTGCCAGCACGGGGATCCACGCGTGCGGCGCGTCCAACAACGCGGCCGGGGGGATCTCCGCGCTGGCCGACAGCGTCATCGACGGGTGCACGGCGACGGCGAACCTCGTCGGGATCTCCGTCGGCGACGGTGGGGTCGTGGTCGGCTGCACGGCCGGTGAGAACCATGCAACCGGCATAGAGACGCACGGCCCGGCCATGATCAGGGGCTGCTCGGTCATCCTCAACGAGGGGGCCGGGATCTCCACGAACAGCGGCTGCGAGATCGAGGGCTGCAACGCGAGCGAGAACAACCTCGACGGCATCAAGATTGCGTCGTTCTGCACAGTCCGCGGCAGTGTCTGCAGGTCGAACGGATTCCTCGGCAACGGCGCATGCATCCATGCGACCGGGCGAGGCAACCGGATTGAAGGCAACGATTGCCTCGGCGCCGATCGCGGGATCGACGTCGACTCTGCACAGAACTTCATCGCGCGGAACACGTGCGTCGGGTGCACGACGAACTGGGACGTCGTGAGCGGGAACATCTGTCTTGTCGTGGCAGGGAAGCCCGGCGGCGCCGTGCTCGGCGACTCGGGCGGTGTGGCGCCGGGCTCGACGGATCCGAACGCGAACTTCACGTACTGAAAGGGAGCCCACAGATGACGTCGATGCGAAGTTCCGTGGCTGCGATGGTGGTGGGCGCGGGTCTCTTGGCGGGCGCGGTGCTTGTGGCCGGTCCGATCGACCCGCCGCCCGGTCCGGTCCAGGGCACGTTCAAGACGCTCTCGGAGGTGGAGCCGCGGACGGCGATCAACGCGGTCAACACGCCGGGCGATGCCGACAGCGTGTTCAGGATCTCCCAGCCGGGCTCGTACTACCTCACCGGCAGGGTGCTCGGCCAGAACCTCAAGAGCGGCATCGAGATTGCGGCCGATGACGTGACGGTCGATCTCATGGGCCTCTCCCTGGAGGGAATCATCAACACACTTGACGGCATCACGTGCTCGACCCCGGTCCGACGCGTCACCATCCGCAACGGGAACGTGTCGGGCTTCGTGGGCGATGGGATCAACCTCGGGAGTTCGGACGGGATCGGGACCGTGATCGAGGGGATCTGCTCCACCGGGAACGGAAAGGCCGGCATCCGGGTCGCCGCCGGCGCCATCGTCCGTTCCTGCGTGGCGTCAGCGAACTTCCAGGACGGCATCGTCGCCTCGTCCGCCGTGACCGTCGAGTCGTGCATCGCCCGGCTCAACCAGGGCTCGGGGATAGGTGTCGGCAGCGGCAGTACCGTCGCGGACACGACCGCCAGCGAGAACTCGGCATTTGGCATGTGGGTCGGCCCGAACTGCTCCCTCGTCAACTGCGCGGCGAACGCGAACCTGTCGCAGGGCATCCGGGCCCAGCCGGGTTGCTCCATTGTCAGTTGCACGTGCGGGGGGAACACCACGGGCATCGTCGCCCAGGACGGGTGCCTGGTTGCCCACTGCTCGACCTCGACGAACACGGCGCTCGGGATCGACACTGGGAGGGGTTGCTCGGTCATCGACTGCGCGGCCAGCGGCAACTCGACGGACGGCATTCGGGTGTCCGATGACTGCCTTGTCCGCGGCAATACGTGCGACAGCAACGGCGCCGGGAGCGGGAGCGGCGCGGGCATACACCTGGTCGGCTCGGACTGCCGCATCGAGGGCAACAACTGCTCCGACAATGACCGGGGAATCGACGTCGATGTCGCGGGCAATGTGATCTTGGGCAACACCTGCTCGGGGAATACGACCAACTGGGATGTCGTCAAGGGGAACGCCTGCCTCGTGGCGATCGCGGCCACGGGGAACGCCATTCTCGGCGACGCCGGCGGATCAGCGCTGGGATCGGCAGATCCGCACGTCAACTTCACGTACTGATCCGTCCAGAGGGAGAACGCCAATGCGCAGCAACTTCGCCATCCCGGCCACGATGCTCCTGGCCGCCCCGATCGCCTCGGCGCAATCCGATGTCTCCCCGAGCCACAAGTTCACCTGGGGCGAAAACATCGGCTTCATGAACTGGCGCGACGCGGGAGACCCCGTCGCGCAGCAGGGTGTGCGGTTCCACGACGCCCCGAACAACAACGCGTTCCTCTCCGGGTTCGTGTGGGCGGAGAATACCGGTTGGATCAACCTGGGCGACGGCTCGCCCGCAGACGGCCGGGCGTACGGCAACACCGACGGCGCAGACTGCGGCGTGAACATCGACGATGGGGGCAGCCTGTCCGGCCTGGGGTGGGGCGAGAACATCGGGTGGGTGAACTTCTCGACAAAGGGAGCGCTGAAGGATTCCAATCAGGACGCCAAGTTTGACTTCGCGGCCCACCGCATCCGGGGGTACGCATGGGGCGAGAACGTCGGCTGGATCAACATGGACGACGATGAGGACTATGTGGCGTTCCTCTGCGTGGCCGATTTCAACGCCGACGGCGTCGTCGATACACGGGACGTATTGGCCTTCCTCAACGCGTGGGTGGCGAGGGACTCCCGCGCCGATATCAATGGGGACGGCGTGATCGATACGCGGGACGTGCTGGCGTTCCTGAATCTATGGACGGCGGGCTGCTGAGCCTCGTCCGGATCGGCGCGCCCCGGGGGTGGAGGAGACTCCGGGGCGCGCGGCATTCCGGTCTGGCGCGCCGGGGAGCCTCCGCGGGCGGACTTGAAGCTTCGCGCTTGCTCCAGCGGGCGGGGTCGGTCACAATCGGGCTCGGCGTCCGGGCGGGCTCGTTGCTGCGCGGCCGCACGGATCTGAGAGAGGATCGAGCCATGCTGCGTGCCCTGCCCCTCGGCCTAACCCTGCCCGGCCTAACCCTGACCGGCCTGACCCTTGCCGGCCTCACTCTGGCCGGACAAACCGCTCCCGCCGCCGCCCAGCCCGTCACAACCCTGCGCCCCGAGGCGCTCCTGGACACCCGTGCCGCGCCGGTCTCCCCAGATGGCGACGTGCCCGTCGGTGCGTGGACGCTCCGGGGTCGGGAGGTGCGCACGCTGGTCAACCGATCGGGATCGGCCGGGCGCGGGGCGTGCGCGCCCTTCGCGGGTGTCGGCACGGATCCCGAGGGCGATTCGGCGGCCGGGGCGGCGTTCGGCCCGGATGGCTCGTGGTTCGTCCTGGCGCACCGCGATTCGCACAATCTCCTGGTGTACGACGCGGACACGCGCGCCTTGATCAGGGAGATCCCGCTCAGCGGCTCGCCGTCGGATCTGGCTGTCTCGGCGGATGGACACTGGGCGGTCACACCGAATCTCTACGAGGACACCGCGTCAATCGTGGACCTCGACTCGGGGGCAGAGGTCGCCGTGGTGCCTGTAGGAGACGGACCAATCGAGGCAAGGATCACCCCGGACGGCACGCGCGCGTTGGTGGTGTGCATGGTGAGCGGGGAGGCGGTGGTGATCGACCTGGCAAGCGGGACGGAGCTGCGCCGGGTCGGGGGCCTCGACATCGCCGTATCGCTCTCGGCGAATTTCGAGACGTTCGCGGTTTCGTTCGCGTGCGCGAACCCCATGGAGTTGGCGGGCAGCTCGCTCGCGGTATTCCCGGATCTCTACAACGACCGGATCGGCTTCGTGGACCTCGACGCCGGGACGGTCGACTTCATCAGCACGAGCGACTCGCCGCGGGCGGTGGCGGTGCGATCGGATGGAGCGGCGGCGGTGGTCACGCACGCATTTGGGAGCAGCAACAGCCTCGACGTCGTGGATATCGCGACTCGGACGATCACCAAATCGATCAATGTGGGCACGGCGCTGTACGGCCCGGTCTCGCTGGACCCCGCGGGCACGAAGGCGGCCGTGGCGGTGCAGAACGCGGTGCGGATGGTGGACCTGGGGACGGGTGCCGTCGGCTCGAATCTCAACACGGCGAGCGTGAACGGGCTGATCACGACGGGGGACGGGCTCTACGCGATGAGCGTGGGCTTCCGGGGCAGCCTGATCTCCTACGCGACAGGGACGATCGTCAAAGACCTGAACAACTTCGTGTCGTGCTCCATCGGCGCGGTGTCCCCGGCCGACCCTCGCGGGGTGATGGTGGCGACGACGTTCGGCGAGGACATGGTGGTGGTCAACACCAACGGCTCGTCGGGGTTTCTGGAGGAGGCCCGCTCGTCCGGCCCGCCGCCGGAGGGCGACAAGCCCCGGACGATCGCGGTGAGCCCGGACGCGGGGACGGTGGTGACGACAAACCAGTTCAGCCGCAATGCGAGCGTGTTCGACGCGTCGAGCATGGCGATGCTTGGGTATGTCGATACCGGGCTGCGTCCCGGCCAGGTGAAGATCACCCCCGACGGCACGCGGGCGGTGGTGACCAACCGCGACGACACGTTCGTGCGGGTGATCGACCTCGGCTCGCTGACCAGCGCGGATGTGACGATCTCGACGCGGGGCGATCAGCTCGAGATCTCACCGGACGGGAAGTACGCCTACATCGCCGTCGTGACCAGCGACGGCGTGTGGCGGGTGAACCTGCAAACCCTGGCGGTCGAGGGGTCCAAGCTCGCGACCGGAGATATGGGCGGGGTGGGGTACACCGGGAGTCAGTTCAGCGGCATGACGCTCAGCCACGACGGGGCGACGCTGGTCACGTGCAACAGCTTCACCGACACGCTGACGCTGATCGACACGTCGTCGTGGAGCGTGGTCGCGACGGTCGCCGTCGGCGACTTCCCCACCGCGGCGACGTTCAGCCCCGACGATTCGCGGATCTACGCGACCAACCGGACCGACGAGACGGTGTCAATCGTGTCGAACGCGGGGGCGGGCTCGGTGCAGATCGGCGTGGTCGGCGTGGGGGCGTACCCCTACACCAGTGTGACCAACGCCGACGGCTCGAAGCTCTATGTCATGAATACGAGCGACAAGGACATCGGCGTGGTCGATACCGCGTCGATGTCGGCCTTGGGCGCCATCGCCGTGTCGGAGACGCCCATCGCCATCCTGGGCGACGACGCGGGCGGACGGGTGCTGGTCGGGATCGGCGCCGCCTCGGCCTCCACCAACGGCGACGTCACACAGTCGGGCGAGTTGGCGGTCATCGAGACGGCGAGCGACACGGTCGTCGAGACGGTGTGCGCCGACCACTTCCTCTCCGATCTCGCGGCCGACGCAGGCTTCCGCCTCGCGGCCGCGGCCGGGTTGGGCGGCGAGAGCGCGGTCTTCTTCGATATCGCCCGGTGCCCCCAGGACCTCAACCGCGATGGCTCGGTGAACACGCAGGATGTCATCCTGTTCCTCAACCTGTGGGTGGCGCAGGACGACGCGGCCGACTGGGACCACAACGGGGTGGTCGATACGCGGGACTTCATCTCGTTCCTGAACGCATGGGTCGCGGGCTGCTAGCCGGACCCACCAAAGAGTGGGGACGGGAAAGCCTCGGCGGGCGGTAGAGTCTCGGCGGAGGGAAGAGAGCCGGGAGGACCGCGGATGAAGACGCCCCTGATGGTCGTGACGGTGTCGGCAAGCGCGGCATTGCTGGTGGCCCAGCCCTGCGAGCCCGCGTGGTCGGGGGCTCCGGGGGTCTCGGGGATCGATGGGTCGATCAACGCCCTGGCCGCGTTCGACGATGGATCGGGGATGGCGCTCTACGCCGCGGGCACCTTCGTCACGATCGATGGGGTGGCGGCGCCGCACGTGGCGCGCTGGGATGGCCACCACTGGGAGGCGGTCGGTTCCGGGCTGGGCGTGGACGTGCTGACGCTCGCGGTGTTCGACGCGGGCGATGGGCCGCGCCTCTACGCGGGCGGGATGTACTACCTCGCGGGCCAGTCCACGATCGCGGTCTGGGACGGCCAGACGTGGCAGCCGGTGCCGGGCACCCCCAACGCGTGGGTGGGCTCGCTGGGCGTCTCGTCGATCGGGGGCAAGCCGGAGCTGTACGCGAGCCTGCCGGTCTTCGACTACATGAGGCGCTGGGACGGCTCGAACTGGAGGAGTGTGGGGAGCGGGCTCTTCGGGATCGTGTGGGACTTCGAGGAGTACGACGACGGGACGGGCGACGCGCTGTACGCGGGTGGGGATATTGCGGCCCTCTATCGGTTCGACGGAGTCGATTGGTCGGTCGTGGGCAACGATTTCGGATTCGACTCCACGATCCGCGGCCTCGAGACCTTCGACGACGGGCACGGCGAGGCGCTGTTCGTGGGCGGCTGGTTCACGCGGGTGCCGGGGTTCCTGCCCGCGCTGCGGGTCGCGCGGTGGGACGGCGCGGGCTGGTCGCAGGTTGGGGATGGGTTCGACGACAGAGTGAACAGTCTTGCGGTATTCGACGATGGCTCCGGCCCCGCGCTCTATGCCGCCGGGGCGTTCACGCACTCGGGCCCTGCGCCGATCTCAAGGGTGGCGCGCTGGGACGGCGTGCGGTGGTCGGGCCTGGGCCCGGGTGCGAGCCCGGGGCTGGATGGCCCCGCTTTCGCCTTGGCCCCCCTGTGGATGCCGGGCGAGGGAGGTGCATTGGTGGCCGCGGGAGAGTTCACCAATGCCGGCGGACAGCCCGCGGCCCACCTCGCCTCCTGGATGGGCTGCGGTTGTGCCGCGGACGTGAATGGCGACGGGGCGGTCACCACGCAGGACGTACTGCTCTTTCTCAACCGTTGGGTGGCACAGGAGTCGTCGGCCGACTGGGACGGAAATGGGTTCGTCGATACTCGTGACTTCCTCGCATTCCTGAATGCCTGGGTGGCCGGGTGCTGAGCCGCGGGTTTCCTCCGCTGGGGCGGAGCCGATCGGGGTCATACGATCCGCTTTCGGCGAGGAGGCGCGGGCATGCATCGGACCTTGACATGCGGTGGCGTGGTGGCGCTCACGGTCGTCTTTGGATTGTCGGCCTGTACGACGCTGACTTTCGGCGATCCTTCGCCGAGCCCGACGCCCGCGCCGCGTGATACCGCGAAGGGCTCGCCGCCGATCAGCACCCCCCGGCGGGGATCGTCGAGCGGCTCGGCGCACGGAGTGGCCGGCGACGGCGCCATCATGGAGCGGGTGCCGGGGACTCTGGTTGCCGAGGCCCGGGCGGGGTTCATCCGATTCACCTGGCCGCGGTACACAGACTGGCGCAAGGATCTGAAGTCCTCTCCGGCAGACCGCAATACCGAGCGTTGGCGCTGGCGCGTGTTGCTTTCAGATACGGGGGCCTTCGCCGGCGAGGAGCGCGAGTTCCTCGTGCCCTCGGTCAGCGACTGCCGCAACTACAACGCCTTCCCCGAGGGCGGGGGCGAGTGGACGCCGGCCCCCGACCCCAGCGAGGAGTGCCAGGTCTTCGGCGTGCCCGACGGAACCATGTTGCGGGCCAAGGTCGCGGTGGTGCATCTGGGCGCCGACGGCAAGATCGACCGGACGGGCCCGATGTCGAATGTGGCAAGCGCGAGGATGGACACCAGCCTCGAACCCCGGGAGTTTGCCGGGTCAACCTCGGCGGCGGCGCAGCCGAGCCTCGACGACACCTACCTCCTGTTCGAGGCGCTCGTCGGGGGGAGCCTGACGACGGGAGACTTTGCGGTCGAATACTCCGGTGTCGACTTCGATTCGTTCGCGGCAAACGACTCGTGGTGGCGCGGGATGCGGGCGCGGATGGACCGTCTGCTCGCAGGAGCCGCGGCGCCGTACGCGCCGTCGAACGGGGTGGGATTCCTCTTCCGTGCGCCAAACGGGGACCACCGGGCGTGGCTCGACGCCACCGCCAAGCCGAAGACCTCCACGGTGTTCTGGCTGCTGCAGGGCGGGAGACTTCCGCAGCCGCAGGGGCCCTGGTCGGCCGTCGGCGGCGGCACCTCCCCAGGGATGCTGGACGCGTGGCAGTCGTACGACCACGCGATGAGTCTCCCCGCGGGCAAGTCGCGGGCGAGGGTGCTCTCGTTGACGCAGGACCTGGGTCGGCTCGATGGGATCCGCCAGCCGATCGTGATGTACCAGTCCTGCTACGCCGCCGGGCACACGGTGGTGTGGGATTCGGACATCCTGCGCCTTCGGCCTGCACGTTCCGCTCCGCCGCGGGTTCATCCCGGCGCTCGACGTGCTCTGCACGGGCGGGAAGTACGACCCCGAGCTCGGTGCGCGCACGAAGACGCCGGAGTACTTGGTGGCCGAGGCGCTGCAGGACGAGCCCGGGGTGCGTCGCTTTTTCGGCGAGACACTGCTCTCGGGTGGCGCGAACTTCCGCGCCGAGGTAGGGAGCCTCTCGAAGCTCGGAGACATCCAGGCATTTGACCTGTACGTCGAAGATGCGGGGCCGGGCGGGTACTCGGCGGCGCGGGCAAAGGCGGACCCCGCGGTGCGTCTGAACGTGGGGAGCTACCTCCGAGACGGTCGGACGAATCTGATGGCGACCCCCCCGACCTTCCGCATGATCCTGCGCGTCAATGCGGGGACGTGCGCGTATGTACAGGCGGCCACGACGCCTGGGGAGCGATGCTCCCGGGCTCTGACGGTCGCGCGGGACCTCGTCCACACGTGGGGTCGGCGGGCGTTGCCGTGCCTGATGAATCAGGCGTTCTGGCGTGAATTCGACGCCAAGGAACTCGCCGAGTTCATGCACGAAGCGGGTTGGTCAGGCAAGCGCTGAGGGCGCGGTCACCCCGCAGCGTCCGTGGAAGTCGCGGCGGGCTGCAGAGCGCGGAGGTGGCAGACGACGATGCGGATGCGCTCGTAGGGGACCTCGCCGCCGAGCGCGTCGTGGATGGGCTTGAGGAATCCGAGCCCGGAGGCCTGCGCGGCCTCGGCGACGCGCTGGTATTCGCCGGGCGAGATCCAGGCGGTCACATCCGCCGGTCGGCGCGAGCCGATCCAGTCCGCGAGGTGGCCGAGCACGGTGGACTGCGCCAGGCCGACGGCCCGGGCGATCGATTCGATCGACTCGCCCCGGCCGAATCGCTCGTAGCTCTGCTGCTTGGCGGGAGACAGGCGCCCGGTGCTCGGCTTCTTGCGGGGTCGCGAGGGGCGGCGGGCGTCGAGGGCGAGGCCGTGCTCGCCCGACCACTCCGCGATGCGGGCGAGGAAGGCCTGACCGAAGGCGGCCAGCTTTTGGGCGCCAACGCCGCGGATATGGGAAAGCGCGTCGGGCGATCCCGGTCGCACGGACGCCATCTCGCGGAGGGCGTCGTCGCTGAAGACGAGGTAGGGCGGCACGCCGTGCTCATCGGCGATCTCGCGGCGCAGGGCGCGGAGCGCATCGAAGAGTTCACGTTCGGCGTCGGAGAGGGCGGTCGCGGCGTCATCGGCGGCGCGGGCCGCGGGCTGCTTCGGGGCGAGCAGGGCGATCGATCGCGTGCCCGCGAGCACTTCTCGGGAAGCCGGGTTGAGGCCGAGCGTCGGGAACTCGCCCTCAGAGCGGGCGAGAACGCCCTGGTCGAGCAGTTGATTGACGTAGCTCAGAAGCGAGGGCCGCGGGACATCGTGGAGCAGCCCGAAGGTGCTGAGGCGGTCGTGGCCCCGTTGGATGATCTTCTGGGCGCGCGAGCCCCGGAGGACATCGACGATGTGCGCGGCGCCGAAGGCGCAGCCGGAATGCTGCATGGCGCGGGCCACGCACGAGACGATCTTCTGGGCGACCACGGTCGAATCGGGGACGGCATCGACCTCGTTGAGGCAGACGTCGCAGGCGTTGCAATTCGGGAAGGCGTAGGGCTGGCCGAAGTGCTCGCTGAGGATCTTATGGCGGCAGGTCATGCCGGCCGCGAAGCGCTGCATCTCATCGAGGAGGCCGAACTGCGCCTGGAGAATCTCGGGCGGTGATCCGGCCTCCTCGGCCGACTTGCCGAAGAGCATCGACCACCGCGCCGCGTCGCCGCCGGAATACAGCAGCACGCACTCGGCCTCCAGCCCGTCGCGCCCCGCCCGCCCGGTTTCCTGCTGGTAGGCCTCGATCGACTTGGGCAGCGCGGCGTGCAGCACGCACCGCACGTTCGACCGGTCGATGCCCATGCCGAACGCCACCGTGGCCACCACGACGTCGAGCTTCTCCCGCGTGAACGCCTCCTGCACCCGCCGCCGCCGCTCCGTCTCGAGGCCGGCGTGGTAGGCGTCGGCCCTCACGCCGCGCTCGCGAAGCATCGCCGCCACGCCCTCCGTGTCGCGCCGGCTGATGCAATAGATGATGCTCGCCTCCCCCGCATGCCGCCCGACGATCTCGGCGATCTGCTCGTCGCGGTCGACGCGGGGAACCACGCGATAGGTCAGGTTCGGCCGATCAAAGGTGCCGACCAAAACGCGGGCATCCCGGAGGGCGAGCTGCGCGACAATGTCCTCGCGGACCCGCTCGGTGGCGGTCGCGGTAAAGGCGTGGATGCACGCGTCGGGGAAGTGTCGTCGCAGGGTCGCCAGGCGACGATACTCGGGGCGGAAGTCGTGGCCCCAGTGGCTGATGCAGTGGGCCTCATCGATGGCGAATCGGCGAACGCCCGGCCGCCCCGTCGGCTGGGGCAGACGCTTAAGCCACTCGACGAACCCGTCGCCGAGGAGACGCTCGGGGCTGACGAAGAGCAGGCGGATCTCGCCCCGGCCGAGCGCGGCTCGGGTTTCGGCGAGTTCGTCGTCGGTGCACCCGGAGTGCAGACCCGCCGCCGCGTAGCCATTCAAGCGCAAGCCGTCGACCTGGTCCTTCATCAGGGCGATCAGGGGGCTGACGACCACCGTGGTCTCGTTGGTGAGCAGCGGCGGGGCCTGATAGCAGAGGCTCTTGCCGCCCCCGGTGGGGAGGACGACGAGCGCGTCCTGGTCGGCGAGGCTTGCGGCGATCGCCTCGGTCTGGAGGGGGCGAAGCGTGTCGAAGCCCCATGTGCTCCGGATGGCGTCGAGGAGTGGGCCGGGGAGCGTCGCCTGGAGTTGGCTGCCTGGACCGCGGGCCATTGGATGGATCCTAACGAAGTGCGGCCAAGAGGCAAGGCGGCGGCGCAAGCGAGCCCGGCCGGGAGGCCCGAGCGATCGGACCGAGATCCCTGGACTGCAAGAGCTTCGGGCAGATTCTGGCCTCAGCCGCCCTTGCGCCGGGTGGGCATCCCGCCGCGCCCTGCGGGGGTGACCGCGGCGGGGGCGATGTGCTCACCGGGCCCCTTCGAGCCAGGCCCCTCAGCGGACTTCTTGCCGTCAGCAGCCGGCTCGGGCTGGGCGAGGGTGCGGTCGGTGATCTCCCGGATCTCCGAGAACAGTGCCTCGTAGTCCTCGCCCTTGGGGCGTCCGGAGCGGAGCAACAACTCGCCCTGGGGTCCGAGCACGACGAATGAGGGCGCCACGCGGATGCCCAGGGTCTTGACGACCTCGTCGGCGGCGGGGACCTGCCGCCAAGTCTGGCCCTCCTCACGGGCGGCACGGACGACGGCGTCGGGCGAGCCCTCGCGGAAGGCGAGGCTGACGAGCTCGACCGGCTTGTCCTTGTAATCCTCGGCAAAGGCCTGGAGGACGGGCAGCGCCTTCTTGCAGGCGGGCGACCACGTGCCCCAGAAGTAGAGGACACTGACCTTGCCGCGGAGCGCACCGGGCGAGATCAAGGCGCCCTCGCTGTCAGCGACCTCCCAATCGGGTGCGGCGCCGGCGTTCGGGGCGGGGACCCGCCCGGTGGGGCCGGCCGGTCGCTCGATCCGCTCCTGGAATTGGCGGGAGATCTTCTGCGCGTAGTCGGCGGGAGCCTTGAGTTCCCAGGAGGCCTCGCTGAGCCCCGCGGCTCCGGCGTTGACCTGGGTCAGGTCCACGCGAAGGGACTTAATGAGGTCTTGGCCGGGAAGCACGATCTCGCAGCGCCGCGGGAGATGGTCCTCGCGGGAGAGGAACCACAGCACAGGGTCCGAGCCCTTCCGTGACGTGATCGCGACAACGTTGCAGGGGATGCCCTCGATCTCGGCAGGCTCGCGCATCTCGAGGTCGGCGTTTGCGAGTTCGTCGGCAAAGCCGCGGCTGAGGGGCTCGAGCTGGGCAAAGGCCCCGTTGAAGAGCTGGAAGGTCTCTCCGCCCCGACCGCCCTTGAGCGGCTCGACGCTGTAGGTCTTGTTGGCGTGATCGAGCCACGCGACGCGGTCGTGGGACCAGAGTGCGTCGAAATCGAGGGTGTCGTTCTTCAGGGCGACGGTGCCGCCTCCGGTGTAGCGGACCTTCCACTGCCCGGGCTCACCGAGGGCGTTCTGGACCCAGAGGCCCTCGGAGCGCGAGAACGAGGCAGCGAGGCTCCCCTCGGCATACGCCGAGACCTGGGCCGAGAAGCCGTCCTTGACGGCTTCGGAGGTGGCCTGGAGCGCGGCAATGGCATCCGGGGATTGGACCGGGGCCGGCTTGGCCTCCGGCGTGGCCGCCGGTCTGGTCTCGGGCTGGGCGGGCGTGCCGTCGGCGGGTTTGGTCGGCTGGGCGTGGAGCGGTGTGCCGGCGAGAGCCAGGAGAACCGCGATGGTGGTGACACGTTGCATGCTGCTCAACCTCCGATTGGGCCTTGGCCGCGCGCGGCGGCGGTGGGGCCTCAGGCTTCGACTGGGTCTCTCCCGAGAAGTTCCGCGAGGGCCCTCCCTGGGGAGGGTTGCCTCATGAGGTGCTCTCCGACGAGGACAATCCGAACATTTTCCTCACGGAGCCGGTACAGATCATCGGGGGTCTTGATGCCCGATTCGCTGACGAGGATCGCTCTGTCGTCCACCAGATCGACCAGACGAAGGGTATGGCTGAGGTCGACCTTCATGGTGGAGAGATCCCGGTTGTTGATACCGAGGAGGCAGTAGGCGGGGTGCGGGAAACCGATGTGGGGGCGGACGCGCAGCAGGTTTTCCATCGAATGGACTTCGAGCAGGACCGTCAGCTGAAGCTGCTGAGAGAGGATGAGCATGTCCAGGATCTGGCTCTCGGTCAGGCATTCGGCGATGAGGAGGACGGCGTCGGCGCCGTGGGCGCGGCTCTCCCAGAGTTGGTAGGTATCGACGATGAAGTCCTTGCGGAGGACCGGGAGGGGGACGGCGTCCTTGACGCGCTGGAGGAAGGCCAGGTCGCCCCCGAAGAACTTTTCGTCGGTCAGGCAGGAAATGGCCGATGCGCCGTTGCGGAAATAGGCTTTCGCGAACTCCTCCGGGCGGAACGCATCCCCGTCGTATTCGGGCCGGATGAGGCCGGCGCTGGGACTTCGCCGCTTGATCTCGGCGATGACATTGGAGTCGGACTTGCCGTTGTGGCGGGTAACGGCACGGAAGAAGTTTCGGGGCGGCTCGGCCTGGGCAACCAGGGCCTCGAGTTCGAGGAGCGGGGTCTTCGCCTTGGCAGACGCGACCTGGAGACGCTTGTGCGCGACGATCTCGCGGAGCACCGCGGGGGTGTCGTCCCCCCCGGGAGGCGTGGGCGGCTCGGGCTGTCGCGTGGGGTCGGTGCTCACGGGGCTGATTGTTGCGCTGGTTGCCCTGGGATTCCCCGCCCTGGCATGGGCCGGGCAGACTCATCAGGGATCGGGCGGGGGCAATCTGGAATCCATGCGCTTGTCGGAGGTCGGTCAGACTTTGTACGACTGGCGGCGGGTGCTCCTGCTCGCGGGATCCGCGGTAGTGCTGGTGCTTTTGTGGGGTGGAGATGCGATCCGCCCGGGCTCGCTGCAGCGGTCCGGCCTCCGGAATGTCAAGCCCCTACCCCCACCTGTTTGGTGGATGGGCGGACTGATCGTGCTGCTGGCGCCGGCGTTGACGTCCGCCCCTCTGCGGGACATCGGGTGGATCACCGGTGGCGCGGGGAGCAGCCTTCGGAGTGTGGCGGCCCCGCAGGCAGTGGCGTACCTGGCCGGGATCGCGACGGCGGTGGGGCTCCTGATCATGGCGGGCAAGGCCGCGCCGCAGGCGGGGCTGAAGATCGACTGGATCGACGTGCCGCTGGGCATGGGCCTGCTGCTGCTGGTCTCGCCGGTGGTCGTGCTGACGGGCAATCTGGCGGAATTGGTGAACCAGAGCCTGACCTCGGAGGCGCCGGCAAACACGATCGCGCACCCGCTGCTCTCGAAGATCGTGGAGGGGAGCGGGGACCCGTGGGCGTGGGTGCTGATCGCGGTGGCCGTGGTCGGGGCTCCCATCGTCGAGGAGGTTGTGTACCGGGTGTTCATCCAGAGCGGCCTGCTGCGCCTGACGAACCATCCGTGGGTTTCGCTGATCCTGACAAGCGTGATCTTCGGCACGATGCACGTGATGGGCCCTGAGGGGACGCGGATCCCGTGGTACGCGGCCGTCGAAGTCGGCGTGCTGGGCCTGTGCTGCGGGGCCGCATTCGAGCGGACCAAGCGCGTGGGCGTGCCCATCGCGATGCACGCGACGTTCAACGCCGCGAACATCGCGGTGGCGATGTGGGCGGCCTCCTGAGCTCGATGTCGCCCCAGAGTCCGACAGATTCTGCGGGTCTGGTGGTCCGGCCGGGTCGGACCGCACGCCACGGCGGCGGCTCCATACACTTGGCCCCATGACCACCGGAAGCACCAAGCGACGCATCCTGACCGGCGACACCCCCACGGGGCGGCTCCATCTGGGGCACTACGTGGGCTCGCTGGAGAACCGCATACGGCTCCAGGACGAGTACGACTGCTACTTCCTGCTGGCCAACATGCACGCCTACACGACCAGGGCCGACAAGGCCGCCGAGATCCGCAGGGACACGATCGAGATCGTGAAAGACTGGCTGGCGGCCGGCATCGACCCGGCGCGGGCGACGATCGTGCTGCAGACCGAGGTGCCCGCGATCGCCGAACTCACGTGGTTCTTCGCGATGCTCGTGCCCTTCAACCGGGTGATGCGGAACCCGACGCTCAAGACCGAGATCGAGAGCAAGGGGCTCGGCGACACCTACTCGTTCGGCTTCCCGATGTACGCGGTGGGGCAGTGCGCCGACATCCTGGCGTTCCGGCCCGACCTGGTGCCGGTGGGCGAGGACCAGGTGGCCCACATCGAGATGTGCCGCGAGATCGCGCGGCGTTTCAACCAGGTCTACTGCGGCGTGGATCCGCACGCCGAGGACGCCGAGCACGAGAAGCTCGGCGGGGTGTTCCCCATCCCCGCCCCGCTGATCGGGCGCGTGGGGCGGCTGGTGGGGACCGACGGCAACCAGAAGATGAGCAAGAGCCTGGACAACGCGATCTTCCTCTCCGCCACCCCCAAGCAGGTCAAGAAGAAGGTCGGCGCGATCTACCCCGGCCAAAGCCGCGACCCCGACCAGCCCGGCGACCCGGACATCAACCCCGTGTTTCAGTTCGCCGACGTCTTCATCAAGGACGAGGCCTTCGTGGCGGAACTCAAGGAGCGCTACCGCAAGGGCGACAACCTCGGCGACGGCCACGTGAAGGCGTACGTGATCGACGCGATCAACGAGTTGCTCGAGCCGATGCGGGCGCGGCGGGCCGAGTTTGAGAAGCCGGGCGGGGACGATCTGGTGATGGACGTGATCCGCACGGGAACGCGGAAGGCCAACGCGGTGGCCGAGCAGACACTGGCGATGGCCAAGGAGCGGATGGGGTTGAACTTCGGGACGCGGGCCGAGATGCTCGGTTGAGCGGTTCGAGGCGGGGATGCGCCGGCGAGGCGCCCAGCTCATTGTGGTGCGGGCTCCCAGCCCGCACGCTTCCGGCCTGATTCGCGCGGGCCGGAAGCCCGCACCACAAGCTACATCTGGCGGATGACGAACGGCCGCTCGATGTTGGTCCCGCCGTGACGAAGGGCCTCGATGAGCGGGCCGAGGTGCTTCTCGTAGCGGCGCCATCGTTCCTGCGAACTCTTGTAGATGGGTTGGCGGACCTGGTCGGTCGAGGCGGTGGCGACGGCGCGGGAGTGCTCGTAGAACTTCAGGCAGCGGTCGTCCCAGGGCAGGCCGACGAAGTCGATGATGCGTCGCGCCTGGTTCTCGAGGTCGGCCACGACGTCCTCGTAGACCACGTCGAGGATGGGGATCGTGGCGTTGTCGCGCCAGTGCTCCATGAGCTTGCGGTACTCGTTGTAGGCGTGCCCGAGGGTGTCGAGGCGCGGGCGATAGCTGTGCTTCGGTGAGAGCGGCGTGCCATAGTTGGAGATGCAGACGTCGAGGGGGCTGCGGATGCAGTGGATCACGCGGGCCTGGGGGAAGAGCACGCTCATCAGACCGATGAACTCGAAGTTGTGGGGCAGCTTGTCCACGACGCGGCGGGCGTCGGGCGCGACCGCACTCAAGTGCTCGAGGTACCGGCCGGAGAATTCATTGACGAGGTCCGGGTTGAGGATGGAGAGCTCAACTGGCCAGCGCCCGCCGAGACGCCGGCCCATCTCGTAGCCGAGCTGGGGCAGGATGAGCAGCTCGCCGGCTCCGAAGCAGTCGGGGTGCGAGGAGAGGACCTGCTCGACGAGGGTGGTCCCGGACCGGGGCATGCCGACGACGAAAACGGGTCTGTCGGTGGCGTGCGTGGCGCGGGGCATGGTGCTGAGGGTCCAGGCGTTGAAGGTGCTCATCAGCTCGTTGGTGTTGAGCTCGGCCCGCTCGCGGTTGTAGGCGGAGGGGTAGAGGCTGTTGCCGCGCTCGAAGGCCGCCCAGGCGGCGTCGTAGTCGCCGACCTTTTCTTGAAGGTGCCCCATCGCGAAGTGGAGGCCGATGGTCTGCTGCGGGAGCAGCCGCGGCTGCGCGAGCGCCCGCTCGAGCATGGCGATCCCGTCGCGCTCGCGCCCGTCGCGTTCGGACAGACGGGCAAACTGGGCGACCATGTGGGGCTGGGGTCCGAGGCGGTCGATGGCCTCGCTGACGAGCTGGAACGCCCGCTGGTAGTCGCCCTTGGTGCGGTGGTGCCGGGAAAGGGCGGCGATGGCGCCCGCATTGTCTGGATCGAGCTCGAGCACGCGAGAGTAGACCTGGGCCGACTCGTCGAGGCGCGTCTGTTGGCGGATCGAGGAGGCGAGGTTGAGCAGGGCGTCGGCGGAGTCGGGATGCTTGCGGGCGTATTCGCGGAGCCAGGCCTCGGCCTCACGCCCACGCCCAGCGCTCAGGAGGGCGACACCGATCAGGGTGAGCAGCTCCTCGTTGAGCGGATCAAGCTCGAAGGCGGTCCGGAACGAACGGGCGGCCCGGGCGCCGTGGAACTGGTCCAGGTGCGCGCGCCCCAGCCAGTAGTGGCTCATGGCGTCCTGAGGGATCGCGGCCGCGACCTGCTCGAGCAGGGTCGTCGCCTCCTCCGGCTTGCCGGCGAGCACCATGCACATCCCGAGTTCTCCGGCGATATAGGGGTCGTTGGGCCGGGCGCGGACGGCGAACATGAGGGCCTGGACGGCCTGCTCATGCCTTCCAACATCCCGGGCGATGCGTCCGAGCAGGCGGTAGGCGTCGGCGTTGGTCGGGTCGGCCTGCAGGGCGGCGAGGCAGGTCTCCTCGGCTTCCTTGAAGGCGCCGTTGGCGTAGAGCTCGTATGCGGCGGCGACGTTCGTTTCTGCCATGGCTGCTGCCTCCTGGGCCGGGCGTGGCGCCGGCGGGCGGGGACCGCTCCGGACTATGCATCGATTCCGGCCTGCCGCAAGGCCGCCCGGAGCGGGGCGAGCTGGGCTTCGTACCTCTTCCATCGGGCGACGGAGGACTTGTATATAGGTCGGCGGACCTGATCCACGCTGGCGGTGGCGACGACTCTGGCGTTTTCGTAGAACTTCAGGCACCGGTCGTCCCACGGCAGGCCGAGGAACTCGATGATCCGGCGGGCCCCGGCCCCCACGTCGTCGACCAGGGACTCGTAGGAGACCTCGAGCATCGGCGGCTGGAGGACACGACGCCAGTGCCCGACGAGTCGGGCGTACTGGCCGTAGGCGAACGCGAGGTCCTCGAGCCGATTGGCGTAGTCGTGGACGGGGGAGAGCGGGGTCATATAGCAGGACGCGCAGGTGTCGATCGGGTCCCGGGAGCAATGGATCACGGCCGCACCGGGCAGGACCATGGCGACGAAGCCGAGGATCTCGGCGTTGTGGGGCATCTTGTCCACCACGCGCTCGGCGTGCGGATCGAGTTCGTGCAGGGCGGCGAGGTACCGGTCGGCCAGGGCATCCAGCCGCCCGGGGTCAACGCCGGCGAGTGCGACGGGCGTCCGGCCGGGGAGGGAGTTGACCGTCTCGGAGAACATTGCACGGAGGTGGGGGAGCTCCCCGGCGCCGAAGGCCAGGGGGTGGGAGGCGATGATCTGCTCGACGAGCGTGGTGCCCGAGCGCGGCATGCCGCAGACGATCACGGGGCGGCGCGAATCGCGAGTGGATCGCGGCATCGCCGCGGCGGGCTCGGCCGGGAAGGCCTCCACCATGGCCTCGGTGAATCTGCGACGGGCCTCAGGGTTGAATGTGCGCGGCGCGAGGTCGTTGGCGAGCCGGTATTGCTCGAAGGCCTCGCCCGATCTTCCCGCGGACTCTTCGATCTTGGCAAGGGCGAACCGCAGGCTCGATTCGGCCTGGGCCGGGAGGCGGGTGGTCCGGAGCGCCTGCTCGACGACACCTCTCGCGGCCAGGGGCCGATCGGCGCCGGCGCAGAGCGACGCATACACGCTGGCAAGGCTCGGATCGGGGTTCTGCGGATTGAGCGCGGGGGCGACGAGGGCAATGGCTTCCTCCGTCTGGCCTCGCGTCTGCATGTGTCGGGCGACCGCGGCAAGGGCCGGGGGATAGTTCGGGGCCTGCTCGAGGAGGGCGCGATGCTCGGCCGCGGCCTCCTCGGCGCGGTTCTGCTGATCGAGCGCGACCGCGAGGGCCTGGCGCCCCGGGATGGAGCGGGGTTGAGCAGCCAGGTAGTCGCGCAGCTTGGACTCCGCGGCCTTCGGTCGGCCGGCGGAGAGCAACGCGGCGCCGAGCGCAAAGAGCAACTCGGCGTTGTGCGGTTCGAGTTCGCGGGCGCGTTCCAGGTGGCGGATCCCCTCGGCGGGCTTCCATAATCGCAAATACGCCTGGGCGAGCCAGTACTGCCGGGACGCATCCTCGGGGGCGTCCGACGCCAGGCGCTGGAGCATGGGCAGGGCCTCGGCGGCGCGGGATGCGACGACAAGGCTCGCACCGAGTTCCGGCGCGATCGACCGGTTCGCCGGGTTGGCAGCAAGGGCGGCGCGGAGCACGCCGACACTCTCCTCCGCGCGGCCGCCCTCGCGAAGCAAGGTGGCGAGCACGAGAGAAGTCTCGGCATCGCCCGGTCGTTCGGCGAGGATCTGGCGGCAGAGCGAAGCGGCGGCCGCGAACTTCCGGTTCGACCTCAGCGCAAGGGCTTCCCGCAGACGTGGATCTGTCGGTCCGGGCATGGGGCGAGTATAGGTGGAGCGGGCGAGTATCCCCGCCCGCGCTGCGGCGATCAGCCCGCCTCGGGCAGCGCGATCCCGCCGGCCCGGAGGGCCTCGATGAGCGGCCCGAGCCGCCGTTCGTACCGCTTCCATCGCGCGACGGAGGACTTGTAGATCGGTCTGCGGACCTGATCCCAGCTCGCCGTGGTGACGGCGCGTTCGGTCTCGTAGAACCGGAGGCAGGCGTCGTCCCAAGGCAGGCCGGCGAACTCGACGATGCGGCGGGCCATCGCCTCTGTGTCGGCGATGGTGTCTTCGTAGACGACATCGAGCATCGGGATATCGAGGCTGGAGCGCCAGTGCTCCATCAGTCGGTGGTACTGGGTGTAGGCGTGGCCAAGATGCGACAGATCCGTGGCGTAGCCGTGGGCGAGGCTGAACTGGATGGTGTAGCAGGAGACGCAGGTATCGATGGGGTTGCGGATGCAGTGGATCACCCGAGCCTCGGGGAAGAGCAGATTGATGAGGCCGAGCTGCTCGAAGTTGTGGGGCATCTTGTCGGTGACGTGGGGGGCATCGCGATTGAGCGTGGCGAGGTAGGTGAGGTAGCGCCCGGCCGCCGCGTCAACATCGCCCTGCGTGAGCCCCGCGAGCGCGGTGATGATGCCGCCGCCGAGCCGCTCGGCCAGCTCTCTCCAGATGATCCGCATCTCCTGAAGCTCACCCGCGGGATGCACCCGCGGGTGTGCGGCGAGGATCTGCTCGACAAGGGTCGTGCCGGAGCGGGGCATGCCGACGATGAAGATCGGGCGGTTGGAGGTGGTCTTCGCGCGCGGCATCGAAGCCAGCGACTCTTTGGAGAAAGTCTGGATGAGGTGGTCGGTGAAGAGTTCCTTCTCCCTCGGGTGGTAGAGCTTGGGATAGAGCTCGTTGCCGCGGATGTACATGGCGAACGCCTCGTCGTGGTCCGACTGGGCGTCGAGCAGGCGGGCGACGGCGAAGCAGAGCCCGGCGCGGTCCTGGGCGATCTTGGTGGGGTCGTCGATGACGGCGTTCGCGGCTTCGAGGCAGGCGGCGCGCTGCTCGGGGGTGGAGCAGAGGGCGGCGTAGGTGGAGATGACGACCGGTGGCGGGTTGTTGGCGAGCGCGGGCCCGAGGAGGGCGCGGGCCTCATCCTTCTTGCCGTCGGCCTGGAGGATTCGGGCGAGACCGGCGAGCGCGGCGCTGTGCTTGGGATCGATATCGAGCATTCGCCGGTAGATCTCGCCGGCGTCGGCGAGCCGGTTCTGCGGCTCGATCGCGGCGGCGAGAGTGCCCAGCGCCTCGAGGTGTTTGGGCTGGGCGGCAAGCAGGGTGCGGAGGGCCTCCTCGGCGTTCCGCAGCTTGCCCGCGGCGAGGTAGGCGGAGGCGAGCGGCTGGAGAACGTTGAGATCCGCGGGAGCAAGCTCTCGGACGCGCTCGAAGCATCGCGCCGCCTCGACGCCCTGGAAATTGCGCAGGAAGGCCTGGCCAAGCCAGTAGTGGCCGAAGGGCTGCGCGGGTTGCGAGGCGGTGAGCTGCCGCAACGAGGGGATGGCGCGATCGGCCTGCCCGGCAAGCACCTGGGTGCTAGCCAGCTCGGCCCGGATGGCCGGGTTCTGTGGGAGCTGGCCGTGGAGGCCCTCGAGGGTGGCGAGGGCCTGGGCCACGCGCCCGCGTTGCCGGTCGATGAGCGCGGAGGCGAAGCGCGCCTGAGGGTTGTGGGGCTGGGCCGTGAGCGCTTGCGCGCAGAGGGCCGCGGCCTCGTCGATCTTGCCGCGCTGGATGAGCCCGAGGATCTCGGGAACGCGCTGTTCGGGTGGCGGGGGCATCTCGGTGGCGGCGCTCTCTCTTGTTCAGGCTTCCGGGATTTCGACGCCGGCGGCGCGGAGCGATTCGATGAGCGGTTTGACGTGATCGCCGAAACGCTTCCACCGGGCGACCGAGGACTTGTAGATGGGCTGGCGGACCTGGTCGACGCTGGCGGTGGTGACGGCCCGCTCGACCTCGTAGAAGCGGAGGCATCGATCGTCCCACTCGAGGCCGACGAAGTCGAGGATGCGTCGGGCCTGGGTCTCGAGGTCGGCGACGGTGTCCTCGTACTGCACGTCGAGGATGGGCAGATCGCTGGCCTCGCGCCAGTACTCCATGAGCTTGACATACTGGCCGTAGGCCCAGCCGAGGTTGGAAAGGTCGTTGGAATAGCTGTGCCAGGCGGAGAGCTGGGTGAAGTAGCACGAGACGCAGTTGTCCACCGGGTCGCGCTTGCAGTGGATGATCTTTGCCCCCGGGAGCATGCGGTTGATCAGACCGATCATCTCGAAGTTATGCGGGAGCTTGTCGGTGACAAAGTCGGCGTCGGGGGCGATGTTCTGGATGTAGCGGAGGTACCGGTTGGCGCCGTGGTCGAGGAGTTCCTGCGTGATGGCGCCGAAGCAGGAAGGCGGCTGGCCCCCCATTTTCTCGGCGAGTTCTGAGAGCGTGAACGGGATCTCGGTCAGTTCGCCGGCGCCGAAGACACGGGGGTGCGCATCGAGGATCTGCTCGACGAGGGAGGTGCCGGAGCGGGGCATGCCGAGGATGAAGACGCACTTCCGGGCGTCGACCCGCGCGCGGGGCCCGTTGCGGATCAGCTCGGGGGTGAACGCCTCCCGGATCTCCTTGTAGAGGCGCAGGCGGTGCTCGCGCCTGAAGTTGCGGGGGTAATACTCGTTCCCGTGCTTGAAGGCACGGAACGCGCCGTCATAGTCCTTGAGGCCCTGAAGCGACTGCGCGAGCCCGAAGGTGAGGCTGGAGCGAACGGGGTCGGGGATGTTCTCTTGCCGCAGGACCGTCTCGAAGAGCAGCTTGCACTCCTCGAATCGCTTCTCGGCCAGATAAATCGGCGCAATGGCAAGCGCCATGTCGGCGTTCGGGGTCTTCTTGACGATCGGCTCGAGGATGGCGAGCGCTTCCTTGTACTTGCCCTCGGCTCTCAGGCAGCGGGCGAGGCCCCCGAGCGCGGCCTCAAAGGTTGGGTCCTTCTCGAGGATCTGCTTGAGCACTTCCACGGCCTCATCGAGCCGGTTCTCATGCTCGAGCACATTCGAGAGCGTGATCAGGCCGGGGATCGAGTCGGGCTGTCTGGCGAGAAACTCGCGGATCAGCGGTTCGGCGTGGGCCGGGCGGGCCGCGGTGAGCAGGGCGTTGGCGAGGTGAAAGGTCACCTGGGGGTCGTCCGGGGCGGCCTCGCGGGCCTGCTCAAGGATCTTTACCGCGGCGTTGGTATTGAACAGTTTGAGGTAGCACTTCCCCAGCCACACCTGCCACTGCACGGCGGAGGGCATCGTCTGTACGGCCTGCTGGAGCAACGGGAGCGCCTGCACGTGGAGGTTGGCGGCCGTGAGGCTCGCGCCGAGTTCGCCGATGAGCTGGACATCGTTGGGCCGCCACTGGCGCATCTGTTGGAAGATCTTGACGCTCTCGGGGGCCTTGCCCGTCTGCCGGATGATCTGCCCGAGAAGGCGCAGGGCCTGCACGTCCGAGGGATCGGCCTGGAGCGCCTGGCGGCAGGCGCGCTCGGCGTCGTGGGGCTTCCCGGCCTGCATAAGGGCGGTTGCTTGCTGGAATTGCGCTCGCGCCATGGGGTGGGAGTGTAGGGAGTGCCTCGCTCCCCCGGGTGCCGCGCCGCCCGGCCGATCACGCCGTGGAAACGCCCTCCTCGGCGAGACTGGTGACCAGCGGGCCCAGATGGCCCTGGTAGCGCCGGAATCGCCGCAGGGACGACGTGTAAATGGGCTGGCGCACCTGCTCGGTGCTGGCGGTGGCGACGACGCGGCCGTTCTTCCAGGGTTCGAGGCAGGCGTCGTGCCATGGCAGGCCGACGAACTCGATCAGCCGGCGTGCCTGCCCCTCAGGGTCGGTGACGACCTCCTCGTACCGGACATCGAGAATCGGGATTTCCAGACTGGCCTTCCAGTGTCGCATGAGCCGGGTGTACGCGCCGTAGGCCTGGCCCAGATTCCCGAGGTCGGTGGCGTAGTCGTGGCGCGGGGAGAGCTGTGTGAAGTAGCACGACAAGCACGTATCGACGGGATGCCGGACGCAGTGGATCACCCGTGCGCCCGAGAGGAGCCGGTCGATGACCCCAAGGAGCTCGAAATTGTGCGGCAGCTTGTCGGTGAGGCGGTCGGCGCCGGGGCCGCGCTCGCCCAGTTGCTCCAGGTAGTCAGCCGCGGCCCGGGCGAGCCGGTCGTCGCTGGTGCCGCTGAGGCAGTCGGGATACGGGCCGCCAAGTTCCTCGCCGATCTCCCGCAGGGCGAGACCGAGTGTCGGCAACTCGCCGCACCCGTGAACCATGGGATGGCAATCGAGTATCTGCTCCACGAGGGTCGTGCCGGAACGGGGCATGCCGAGGATGAAGACGCAGTTGGAGCCGTCGGCGGCGGGGAGGCGGGGGCGGGATCGCAGGTTCTCGTGGACAACCTCCCGCCAGGCGCGGTGGCGGGCGGCGAGGCGCTCCGCACGAAAGGTGCGTGGATAGAGCGAGTTGGCGTGGGTATAGGCCTCGAAAGCCGGCGAGAAATCACGGGCCTGGTCGCGCGCGTCGCCGAGCGCAAACCAGATCGCGACCTCCACGGTCTTCTGGATCGCCGGTATCGCGAGCGCCTCCTCGAGCAGCGGCATCGCCTCGAGGGGTCGGCGCAGCGCCAGGTGCGCCCGTGCGAGCCCAAGGAATGTGTGGACGGTCGGGGAGGCCTCGTGGGCTTGGCGCGCGGTGCTCAGCGCCGCCTCCAGTCGCCCCTCCGCCAGCAGGCAACGCACGCAGCCTGCCAGCGCGAGCCCGCTCGCGTCGCCCGCCAGAGCGTCTTCATACGACCGGAAGGCCGCCGAGGGGTCGCCCATCTGCTCCTGAGCCTGCGCCATCGCGAGCCGGACCGGCGCCGCCTCCTGGTGGTTCGGCGAGAGACCCCGCAGGATCGGCAGCGCTCGTCTCGGTCGGCCGCCGGCAAGGTAGGCGTTCGCGAGGAGCAGACTCGTTTCCTCGCTCTCCGGATCCAGCACGCTGGCCTGAAGCAACTCGGCGACGGCGGCTCCGGGCCGAAAGGCTTGGAGATGCGCCTTGCCGAGCCAGCGCCGCCATTCCGGCTCCCGCGGCATGGATTCGATGGCCCGGTGCAGGTGGGGCAAGCCGTCGGCCGGCCGCCCCGCCGCAACAAGCGATGCGCCCAGCTCCGCGGCCGTCTGTGCGTCGTGCGGGCGTGAGGACGCGAGCTGGCGGAGCACGCGGACGGATTGGTCGGGATTCCTGGCCCCGCGGAGGATCCGGCCGAGCAGCCGGAGTGCGGGCACGTTCGAAGGGTTCGAGCGCAGCACCTCGCGGCAGCATGACTCCGCCTCGGCGAGGCGGCCATGTCGGGCCAATTCGGCGGCCCTTTCGAGCTTCGACTTTGCCATTTCAGGCCCCAGAGGTCGGTTCGGCGTGTTGCCCGCTTCACGGGTTCTTGCGGCGCGGGAGGCCGAAGGGTTCCAACAAACCGCGAGAAGCGTTGGTGTTTCTCGCGACCGGTCCCGAGATGTCGAGATGGCGACAATCGGTGGTACGGTCAATATCCGCGTGCCCGGCGCGGGCTCGAGCCTGGGCCCTCGCCGGCACGCCGGCCCGATGGCCCCAGGATCGCGGGCGGAGATCCCGCCGATCGAGCAGGGCGCCTTCTCCCGGATCAGGGCGGGCCGGAACCCCGACATCCGCGGGGCGTAGGCTCTTGCATGGGAGGTGCGGTGATCCCGGTCGGATCGCCGATAGAACGCTGATGCCCCGAGGCACTCCCCATACCGATCTCTCGCCCGAGCTGCTCGCACACATGCAGGCCATCAAGGCCAAGGCGGCCGAGTACGGGCTCGACTTCTTCGAGGTCGTGTACGAGGTCCTCGACTTCGAGACGATGAACCAGATCGCCTCGTACGGCGGGTTCCCGGTGCGGTACCCGCACTGGCGGTGGGGGATGGAGTACGACCGGCTGAGCAAGCGGGACTCGTACGGCCTGGGGCGGATCTACGAGATGGTGATCAACAACGACCCCTGCTACGCGTACCTGCAGGAATCGAACTCGGTGACCGACCAGAAGCTCGTCATGGCCCATGTCTACGGCCACTCGGACTTCTTCAAGAACAACCTGTGGTTCGGCAAGACCAACCGCAAGATGATGGACGAGATGGCCAACCACGCGACGCGCGTGCGCAGGCATATCGAGCGGCAGGGCCAGGAGGAAGTCGAACGCTTCCTCGACGATTGCCTCTCGATCGAGCACCTGATCGATCCGCATTCGGTGTTCATGGGCAAAGCTTCGGAGCGGGGGGAGGAGGAGGGCGGCTTCTCGCCCGACAAGCTGCCGGCGAAGGACTACATGGACCCCTTCATCAACCCCGCGGAGGAGTTGGTGAGGCAGCGCGAGGCGTGGCTGAAAGAGAAGGCCGCGAGCAGGGGCCGGTTCCCAGAGCGCCCCACCCGGGACGTGCTGCTGTTCCTCCTCCGGAACGCACCGCTGGCGGACTGGCAGTCGGACATCCTCGGGCTCATCCGCGACGAGGCCTACTACTTCGCCCCGCAAGGGATGACGAAGGTCATGAACGAGGGGTGGGCGACCTACTGGCACTCCAAGCTGATGACCCAGCACTTCCTGGAGGCCCGCGAGATCATCGACTATGCCGAGCAGCACTCCGGCGTGGTGCATATGCCGCCCGGGGGATTCAATCCCTACAAGATCGGCGTGGAGATGTTCAAGGACATCGAACGTCGGTGGGACCGCGGGCAGCACGGCCAGGCGTGGGAGCGGCTGGAGGATATCGGCGCCCGCGAGCGGTTCGATGATCGCAGCATGCGGGGACGGGACAAGATCTTCGAGGTGCGGCGGATCTACAACGACGTGAACTTCATCGACGAGTTCCTGACGCCGGAATTCGTGGACCGACACCAGATGTACCAGTTCCGGCGCGACCCGCAGACCGGCGAGGTCAAGATCGTCACGCGCGATTTCCACCGCATCAAGCAGACGCTGCTCTTCCAGCTCACGAACATGGGTCAGCCGTTCATCTATGTGGCCGACGGAAACTACGGTAACCGGGGGGAGCTGTACCTGGCCCAGAAATTCATGGGGCTGGAGGTCGAGACGGCCAAGGCGGGGGAGACCCTCCGGGCGATTGCACGCATCTGGGGCCGGCCCGTCCATCTACAGGCACGGGTCAACGAGCAGATGACCCTGACGACGCTCGCCTCACCCGACGCCGACCCGGAGCGGCGGGTCGTGACCGAGGAGATGCCCGCCCCCGCGCACATGGTGGAGTAGCGTCGGGGCCGGGACCTCAGCAGCCGACATTCCAGGCGTTGAGGAACGCGATGACATCAAGCGTGTTGACCGCTCCATCGCCGTTGATGTCGGAGCGAGGATCGTCGGCGACCCAGGCGTTGAGGAAGGCGAGCACGTCGAGCGTGTTCACCGCGCCGTCGCCGTTGAAGTCGGCGACACACCGGCTCGGGAGCGTGACCACAAACCCCTCCGTCTTGCCGGCGGGGCTCGTGCCCCACCCGCCGATGACCGAGCCGTCGTCGGAGATCGCGCTCGCCTCGGCGAGTTCCCAATCGAGCGCTTCGTCAAGACCGTGGGCTTCCGCGAGCCAGAGCCCGAGGTCCCTCCAGCCCTCACCCTGAAGCCAGATGGCCGCCCGGGAGCCCTCACCCGTCCCCTCCGCGCCGCCCCAGGCGCCCACGAGCATGGTGCCCGCGGCGCTGGTGTCGAGGACGCTGGTGGTGCGCAGATTGCCGTCCGGACCTTCCACGCCGAGGCCGATCATGCCGAGCGCGGCGGTCCACCGGAAGCCCTGGTACGCATACCCACCCCCGGCGATGGCGCCGTAGGCCACGCCAGCGACGATGCGCCCGTCGGGGCTCAACGCGTGGGCGCGGCTGCGCGGATTGTCGCCCGGGTCCGTGAGGAATCCGAGCGGCTGGACCGTCCCGTCGGCCGCCCACGCCACGGCCTGCTCATGGTGCTCGGCATCCCACGCGCGCCCGACCATGACCGATCCGTCGGCGGAAGCCGCGTAGGCGTAGGCAGCGCCCGACAGCCGCTGCATCGCGACGACCCCGGCCTCCTCGGTCCACCTGATGGGGAATGTGGAATAGTTCCAATCGAGCCCATAGCCCACCACGACGAGGCCGTCGCCCGAGACGCCGTAGCCATAGGAATAGCCGGCGCCCAGAAGCGAGCCCAGCCCCTCGAGCGGGCCGCCGGGCGCGAGCCACCGGAAAGGTTGTGCCGTAAGGCATTCCGCCCCGCATGCCCCGCCAGCGATCGCCGCGCCGTCGGCACTCGAGCCATAGGCCCAACTTCCCTCACCGCCGGGGAGCACCCCGAGCGGTTCGAGACCAAATCCGGGCGTCCAGCGGATCGCTTCATAGCCCCCAAACCGAAAGTGCCGCCCGCGGGGTCGTAGGCCGCACCGACCAGGGTGAGCCCGTCCCCCGACACGCCCGAGATGTAGCTCCTCGGACCGCCGTTGAGGAATCCGATCCCCTCAATCGTCTGTGCCGCGCAAAGCCCGGCAAGGGTTGAGATGACCGCGGCGGCAACGCTGGAATGCTGGTGGACCGGCATGGCAAGCCTCCCGAGGGATTACGGAGTTCAAAGTCTCGAATCAGTGTAGATGCCGGGATTCTCGGGTCCACGGATGACCCGGGAAACCCCCCGAGTTTCCTGGGTCGAGGGAAACTCCGCAGTGCGCGATGAGCCATGGCCAGGGGGAGCCGATGGCCGATGGAAGGGTGGGGAGGATGCCGTCAAAGCCCATGGACGCTCGAACGCTCCAACCGAGTTCGGCCGCGCTGCGAATCGTCCTGCCCTACCTGGCGGTGGCGGCGATGTGGATACTCATTTCCGACCGCGTGGCGTCGGCGATGCGCCCGGAGTGGATTCCCGAGCAGGTGGTGCAGACGTGGAAGGGCCTCGCGTTTGTCGGGGTGACGTCGGCGTTGCTGTTCTCGCTCTGTGTTCGGCGGCTCTCCGCAGCCGCGCGGACTGAGCGGGAGCTGCGTGAGAGCGAGCGGCGGTTCATGGCCATCGTGGAGAATCTGCCCGGCATGGCGTACCAGCGCCTCGGGGATACGGAAGAGACCCTGTTGTTCGTCAGCCGCGGGGCACAGGCGTTGACCGGCTACGAGCCGGGCGAGCTGCTGCAGAATCGCGGCGTCCGCTACCCGGAACTGATCCTGGCGGAAGATCGACCGGCGGTCGCGCGGGCGATGCGTGGGGCGATCGAGGCGGGGACGCCCTACCAGATGGAGTACCGCCTGCGGACGGCGGCGGGCGAGATCCGGTGGGTATGGGAGCAGGGGATGCCGGTGCCGAGCCCCGAGGGCGGGGCGGTGGTCCTGGAGGGGTTCGTGACGGACGTGACCGATCGAAAGGCGATGGAACGGATCGAGGAGCACCGGGCAAAGCTGGAGGAGGCGCGCAGGGCGGTCGACGAGGCCGTCGGAGCGATAGGCCACGAGCTGCGGACCCCCCTGGCCAGCCAGCGTCTGCTGGTCGAGGCGATGATCGACGGAGATGTCGAGGAGGCGCGACGGGACGAATGCCTCCGCGGTGTGCTGGCCCAGACCACGCTGCTGACCGAGATCGCCACAAACATGCTCGAGAGCGCGCGGCTCCGGAGTGAAGCGGCGGTCTGGAACTGGGGCCCGGTCAGCCTGGCGCAGGCGCTGCGTTCGGCATCCGCGGTGATGGCCCCGTTGGCAGCCAGGTCCGGCGTCGAGATCGTGTCGAAGATCGAGTCGCCCGACGTGCAGATGCAGGGAGATGCCGACGCCATCCGTCGATTGGTGCTGAACCTGCTGAGCAACGCATGCCGCCACACCCCCTCGGGGCGGGTGCAGATCGGCGTGTCGCGATCGCCCGATGCCGCCAGCGTGGTGCTCGAGGTGGCGGACACGGGCGCCGGCATGTCCCCTGATGTGCTGATGAAGCTCGGGAGAGCGTTTGCACTCAACCGCGGCGCGGTGAGCTCTGACGTGACGAGCGGCGTCGGCCTGGGGCTGGCGATCTGCCGACAGATCGTGGCCGTGCACGGCGGAGAGATCTCGGTGGTTTCGCGCCCGGGTGCCGGAGCCCGTTTCACCGTTCGTATGCCGGCCTCGGCGGCGGGGCCCTGCCACGCGTTCGACCCCGAACCGATCCGGCTCGCGGCCGCGTGAGCGCGGGGCCGGTCCGGCCGGGGTAGGCTGCGGGCATGCACCCGATCCGACTCACCGACGCGTTCGCGGGATTCACCGAGCACTGGTCGCCCCGCATCGCGGCCGAGTTGAATGGTCAGCAGGTCAAGCTTGCGAAGCTGCTGGGCGAGTTCGTCTGGCACCACCACGAGCATGAGGACGAGCTCTTCCTCGTGCACTCGGGCGTGATGCGGATGCAGATCCGCGATCGCCGGGGCGACGCCTCCAGCGAGCGCGAGGTGCGGGTCGGGCCGGGCGAGTTGATCGTGATCCCCCGCGGAATCGAGCACCGTCCGTGCGCCGACGCGGAGGTCGAGGTCGTGCTGTTCGAGCCGGCCTCAACGCTGAATACCGGGAACGTGCGGAACGAGCGGACGGTGGACGCGCTCGGCCGGATAGAGACGGCCCGCTAGTTTGCGGGCCCGCGGTCGCCCGGGTCGAGCACAGCCGTAAGGCCCTCGCGCATCGCGAGCCACGCCGCGTCCGGATCGTGCCCGCGCGAGAATTCGATCGTCAGGATCGGCACGCTCCGGTCCACCCCGACCAGCGAACCCAGCGACCCCGGTGTCGGGTAGCCCATGTCAGCCACGACGCGCCACCGGGGGTCGGTCCGCGCCGCGGCGCCGGCGAACGAACGCGCGAGGTCGGCCGCCGGTCCGTCGAAATTCACGAAGGGGCCGTTCCTCGCCGCGTGACAGACGAGGACGAGATCCGGGCGAAAGCCCTCGAGTTCGGCGGCCAGGATCCTCGTCTCGGGCTCGGAGAGCGGCGCCACACCGCGCTCGCCGCCCGGCGCGAAGTTCCTCGCGGGCCAGTTGCGATTGAGATCGACGCCGCGGGCGTTCGTTCGGGTGCGCGCGGCCGAGCCGTCGGGGTTGAGGTCGCGGACGATGCGGATCGTGGCGTCGGGCCGCAGCGCGCCGAGATAGGCGGCGACGGCGTTGATCGTGCGCCCGCCCTCCGGCTCGTCGCCGTGAATCCCGCCGATGAGAAGGACGCGGCGCGCCCCGGAACCAAGCGTGACCGCCTCGATCGGGCGACCCTCGACAGAGCGGCCGACCGGCTCCCAGATCGCAGCGGGCGCAGCTCGCACGGTGGTGCGCCTCGCGGATTGCGCCGAGGTGGTGCGGCTCGCCGTCGAGCACGCGCTCAGCGGGATAAGCACTATGAGCGCCAGAAGTGGCGGTTTCCAGCGCATACCTTGGGGAATCTCCGACGTCGAAGCCGCGGTCTCCTCGCAGCCAGCATCCGCGAGGATACCGCGCCGGCTGGCGCGCGGCGGGCCCCCAGTCCCCGTGCCATGTAAAAAGGGGCGCAGGCGTTCCGTCCACGGCCTGCACCCCGAGGGAGGGCGATGTCCTGCGAACTGATAATCAGACCGGGTGGGCCTCCGCCGTGAGGTTGTCGAGGCGCCAGGTTTCCCCCTCGGACCACGAGTAGCGGATCACAGCGCCGGTGTCCGTGGTCCCCAGAAGGCTGATGCCGCCCCCGGCTTCCACGACGGCATGCAGAGGCCCGCGCGTCGGCAGCGACTCACGCACCCGGTCGGCGAGGTCCGCGACGCGCCAGCGGTCCTCGCCGTGATTCCGTGCGAATCCCGGCGACCACCAGTAGGCGACCGCGTCGCCCCGGTCGTCCCGCCCGACAATGTTGAGGGCGCCCCACGGCGTGGCAAACGCCGTGAGCGAGCCGGGATCGAGACGCGGGCCACCGACACCGGTCGTGAAGTTGTTGACCTTCCAGTGTGAGAACCCCGGCACCCACCAGGTCACGACCAGTTCGCCCCGCGTGTTGGTGCCGGCGAGGTTGATCGCTCCCCACTCGGTGGTGAAGGCGGCCAGCCGCCCTGTGAGCCGCGGGGCCCCGGCGTTGACGGACAGATTACTGGTTTGCCAATGGTCCATCCCCGGGGCGATCCACACCGCCTGGATCCGACCCGCCGCGTCGATGCCGGCGATATTGAGGGAGTTCCAGCGGGTGGAGAAGGCGGAGATCGACCCGACGAAGTGCGGGGTCTCGAGCCCGTAGGGGCGCAGGTCGCGCTCCGAGAGATTGGCGAAAGCCCAGTCCCAGTGCCCCGGGGTCCCGGTGTTGGGCTGGCGGTAGAGCAGCATGTCGCCGTTGGCGCCAAAGCCGACGAGCAGCACGCGATTGCCCCGCGTGCCGAAGGCCACGACATCCCCGACGATGCTCTCGGCGCCGGGGATCTCCGCCGTCAGATTGCGGAATGTCCAGCGCCCCGCCGTGTCCCGCGTGAAGAGGATCACGCCCTCCGCGGTGGCCATGGCGGCGTACGTCCAGCCGTCCTTGACGTCGGTCCAGGTCACGATGTCACCGAGCGGGGCCCCGACCCCCGGCAGTGCGCCCAGGTCCCGCACACTCCACGCCCCATCTCCGTCCTCCGAAGCAGCCCGGAAGAGCCACGCACCCGCGTCGACATTCACCGGCGCGCCGCTCTCGGCGAGGCCCGGCGCCAGCAGGCCCCCCAAGACCACCGTGCCGCCGTGCATCGCGACATCGAAGCCGACGTCCGCCGCGCCCGATTCCTCACTCGGCCGCAGGATGGTCTCCAGATTCCACACGTCGGCCATCCCGGGGCTCATGCGGAACACCAACGCGCGGTCGATCCCGCTGCCGACGACGACGCGCGTGCCCTCGAGATCGATCGAGCGATAGAGCGGGTCGTCGACGCTCGGGCTCGTCGGCAGCAACTCGGCCTCGTGCGACCAGCGGTCGCCGGTTCGGTGCAGGATCTCCGCCCATGACGAGATACCACCCCCGCCCAGGGCGATCACGGCGGCCCGGGAGCCTCCGGCCGAGACATCGGCGCCAAACCGTGCGCCGGGCGCCGTGTGGTCGGGGACGATCTTCTCCTCGATCCTCCACTCGCGTCCGTGACGACCGAGGGCGAACACCGAGCCCGAGGCCTGGCCCATGTCGTCGTCGCTCCAAGCACCCACGATGATCGTCGACGCCTTCACATCGACCGTGTTGCCAAACTCGCTGTCGACGGCGCTGGCAGGCGCGCCGACGTGCTCGGCCAGCGTCCACCGGTTGCCCGCACGCTCGAAAATGTAGATCGCCCCACTCCCCACCGACGGATCGCTGTCGAGCAGCTCCTCGCCCGGCGCGCCGACCGCGATGGCCGAGCCGTCGATGGCGACGGCCGAGCCGAAACGTGCGGAGGACTGCCCGGAAGTCGGCGTGAGGGTGTTGGTCAGCGCCCACCCGCTTGTGTCGCGATAGACATAAGCGGCGTTGCCCGCCCGCGTCCCGATCACCGCGGTGTTCCCACTGATGCCCACGGACCAGCCGAACCCCGCCAGCGGGTCCGACCCCGGGGCGGTCAGCACCTGCTCAAAGACCCAGTCGCCCCGTTCATCGAGCTCGAACACCGCCGCCGCCCCGGCGCCGGAGCCGGCGTTCGGCGCCCCGATGATCAGCCGATCACCCCGGATGGCCAAAGAATGCCTGCCGTATGTATCGAAGTTGATGCCGTCGCTCTTGCCGTCCGCGGTGCGCAGCATGGCGATCTGTTCCCAGATATCGGAGCCGAGGCCGGCCTCACTGTCCGACTGCTCGAACACGATCGGGTGGTGATCCACGCTGATCGTTGTCACGGCAAGGCCCGAGTCGGCGACCGAGGCAAAGACGCCCGCGTCACCCGCGGCCGACCAGTCGCCGTCGAGAACAATGCGCGGCTCGAGTAACTCGACGCCGAGTGCGCCGGCGCTTCGGAGCAACTCGCTCGAGCGCCGATCTGTCGATGTATTCATGAGTTCTCTCCTTGAATGACCCCCCGCCCCGAGCCTGTACGAATGCGTGGCGGCACATGTTGACCCCAGGGCGGCAATCGTGGAATCAAGATCGCGCGGTGCAGTTCGAGTGCGTGGCGCACGGGCCCGAATGCAGGGATGGTGGGAACTATGGCCACACTTTCCTTCGCGCTGTGCAAGGCATGCCCGCCGAACTGTTTGCGGACATCGGCCGACCGCGCCCTCCCCGCGCCCAGTCGCCGGGTGAACGCCCGGCCGACCGACGCCGGATACGCTTGACGCCAGATGGGCCTGCGCATCCTCCACATCTCCACGCGACTGATCCTCGGCGGCAGCCAGGAGAACACCGTGCTCTCCTGCGAAGGACAGTCGCGCCTCGGCCACGAGGTCCATCTCGCCTTCGGCCCGATCTATGGCCCCGAGGGCAGCCTGCTCGCGAGGGTCGAGGCGTTCAACGCCCGGTGCGCCGCGGGCAATGAGACCCCGGCGGCCCGCCCGATCGGCATCCATGTCGTGCCCAGCCTTGTGCGCGAATTGCACCCGGGCAAGGATCTCCGATGCCGGCGCGAACTCGACCGTCTCGTCGCGGAGCTCCGGCCCGATGTGGTGCACACCCACTCGAGCAAGGCGGGGATCCTGGGCCGGGCCGCGGCGTGGAACAGACCGGGCACGGCGGTGGTCCACACGATCCACGGGCCGCCCTTCATGCCCATCGAGGGGAGCCCGCTCCGGCGCGCGAAGATCCGGCTCAAGAACGGGATCTATGCCGCAGCGGAGCGATACGCCGCAAGGCGGTGCCACACGATCGTCTCCGTCGCCGACGCGATGACGACGCAGTTCCTCGCGCGCGGTATCGGCAACCCATCGCAGTATGTGACGGTCCGCAGCGGCATGGAGGCGGAACCATTTCTCCGCCCTCGCCCCGGCGAATCTCGGGACGAGGTGCGCCGAGAGCTGGGGATTGCGCGCGGTGACTTCGTGATCGGGACTGTGGCGCGCCTCGCCGAGCACAAGGGCCACGACGACATCCTCGACGCACTCGGCGACGATCTGCGGCGGCACCCCGAGTGGAAGCTGCTGTGGGTCGGCGACGGCTGGTGGGGGGAGCGCCTGCGGGCGCGTGTCTGTGGGATGGGGCTCTCGGGGCAGTTGGTCACCACCGGCCTCGTGCCCAACGAGCGTGTGCCGGCGATGATCCGGGCGATGGATGTGCTCGTGCACCCGAGCTATCGCGAGGGATTGCCGAGAACGGTGCCGCAGGCGCTGCTCGCCGGCGTCACACCCATCGCCTACGACGCCGATGGCACACCCGAGATCTGCCGGACCGGCGAGACCGGTGTGCTGGTGCCGGTGGGAGACCGTGCGGCGCTGCGGCAGGCGGTCGTGGACATGTTCGAATCTCCCGACGAGCGGCTCCGGCTGGCGGCCGCGGGCCGCGCCGAATGCGAGCGGGAGTTCACCGCTGAACGGATGGTCGAGCACCTCGAGACGGTGTATGCAAGGGCGCTGAGTCTCGCGCGCGGGGCGTAAGAGCGGCATCGAGCCGGCCCGTCGCCGGTACACTGGTAGCGTGAACCATTGCAAGCACATCGGCATCCTGGTGAGCCTGGCAGCGACCGCGCACGCGCAGCGCCTGAATCTCGGCGGCGGGCCCGCCGAGCCGCGGGCCGGTGAAGGCGTGGCCGCGCTGGCGCTCGCCGAGCGGCTCGAGAAGGAACAGGCGCCGGGCGCGGCTCACGCCGTGAGGGCCCTCGCCGCCTCGCTGCTCCGATCGGGCGAGAACGCCGGGCCGGCCGGCGCCGAGGCGGTCCTCGCGGGTCTGACACTCGCCGCCAAGCGCGAGGCGATCGACGCAATGCTCGCGGCCGCCAAGCCGGAGATCCGGGATGCGGTCGCCGCATCCGCCGCCGGCGGGGCGCCCTCCGTCGCCGTACGAGACGTGGATCTCCTGCTCCGGGACGCGATCGGACCCCTGGTCCAAGCGCCGGGCGCGGCGTGCGGCTGGACGGGCCCGGACGACGCGCAGGCTTCGTCGGCTCTCGCGACGGCCTCCGGCGTGGTCGAATCGTTGCTCGACAATCGGAGAGTCGACGACGCGGCGCAGGGCCCGCTCCGCGAGATGGTGGACCTGTTTGCCCTCGCACCAAGCCACCCGGCCTATACGCGTTCGGCGCTCGAGTGGGCCGAGCTGCTCGCGGCGGCGGCGGACGCGTTGGCCGAGCCGCCGGCCTGGCTCGATATGCCGGCCCGAGACCAGGTGCGGACAGACCTTTCAAGCGGCGCCATGCTGTGCATCGAGAAGCCCGAGCAGGCGAGGGCGGTGCTCGGTCGAACGGCCCGTGTGATGCGCATCGTGCGCGAGATCGACGCCCTCGCCGCGCCGCGACAGACGCGCGAGCTCCGCGACGCCGTGAACCGGCTCGCCGGCGCCGCCGAGGGCTCGCCGCTACGCGATCCCGCGGCGGTGGCAAGGATCGACGAGGTGCTGGCGAAGGCGCTCGGGATGATCGACGCCGTCACCCTCCTCGATGACCCCACCCAGTTCGTGCGCCAGACACGCCCGATGCTGGGCCCGCTCGCCGACGCCCACCGACGCGATGCCGAAACCCTCGCGCGCCTCCTTCCCGGGATCCTCGGCTCGACCGATCCAATGACCGACCCCGCGGTTGTCGCGGCCGTGAGTGCGCTGACGCGGACCACCGCGGACCTGCTCATCCCCGCGGAACTCACAGAGCTGCTCGTGCGGTGGCCCGAGGGCGTCGCCGAGCCCCCGCGAGTGCCCTCCCGGGAGCCGGTGGTCCCGCGCGCAACCGCACCGCTCGCCGAGCGCATCCGCACGCTCGGGGTCGCCCTCGCCAAGCCGGAGACCGCGGGGCCCGCGCTCGCCGCCCTGCGGGCGCTCCGCGATGTGGCCCCCTCGCTGCGGGAATTTCCCGGCGAGCGCGAGCTGCGCGCCGGCGTCAACACGCCCGCCTGGCAGCGGGTGACCGGCGGCGAGATCGAGCGACTCGGCCGATCGATCGACCAGGCCCGGGCCGATTGGCTCCAGGCCGAGGCGACCGAGCAATTCGCGTCGGCGCGCCCGGGAGCGATGGCCCGTGTCCACGCGCTCGAGGTCGGCCTCCTCCTGCTCCGAGATGCCGCGGCGTTCGAGCAGGTCAGGCTCGATCTGCCCCGTGCCGTCCAGCCGGTCTCCAACAGCTGGCCGGGGTCGAGTTGACGGAGGCCGGTGCGGCCCTGCTCGGCGAGGGGCTCGCGCCCGAGAGCGCGAAGCTGGCCGCGGCAATGGCCTCCGGCGAGAGTGCCGCGGCGCTCAGCGCCGCGGGCGACCTGCTCGGCTCGCACGCCGCCGCGCTGGCCCTGGGCCGGGTGGAGGGGCTGGCCAGGGCGCAGCACATCGGCGGGTGCGACGCTGCCGCCGAACTGGGTATGGGGCCGCCGCGGGCCGGGGCCTGGCTGATCGACCAACGTCACGCGCTCGCGCAGGTCTGCCGGTGGACCTACGAGGCCTCCACCGCGACGGGCAAGCGGCGTGATGATTTCCTCGCGCAAGCGAACCGAGCCGCCGGGCCCGTGGTGGACTGGGCGTTCGAGCTCGACGGCGTCAGACGCTGAGTTCGGCCCGGACGCGTTCGAGCAAGGCCAGGGTGGCGCGCACGCCCTCGGGCTCGCCGAGCTTCTCGCCCTCATACTCGATGCCGAGGTAGCTGTGATATCCGGCGTCGGTCACGATCTTCAGCATCCGGTGGTAATCGGTGGTCGTTTCCTCGCCGTGCTCGTCGAAATCGTGGCTCTTGGCGCTGACGGCCCGGGCGTAGGGCATCATCTCGGTGACCCCCTTGTACCGGTCGTACCAGGCCGTGGGGTCGTCCTTGTGCGCCCAGTCGAGGCAGAAATTGCCGAAGTCCGGGAGCGTGCCCATGCGCGGGTGGTCCACGAGCTTCATCACGCCCGAGAGCCACTCGCCATTCGAGCTCAGACCGCCGTGGTTCTCGACGATCAGATTGAGGTTGTACTTGGCCGCGTATTCGACCAGCTTCCGGAGCCCGTCGGCCGCGAGGCGCTGCTGTTCCTCGTAGGTGCCGCTGCTCGCGGCGTTGACGCGGAGGGCCTGGCACCCCAAATACGCGGCCGCCTGGACCCAGGGCTTGTGGTTCTCGACGGTCTGGTTGCGCCTGCCGCCATCGGGATTGCCCAACTCACCGAGCGAATCGCACATGATGAGGTTGCTGTAAATGCCGTGGTCATCGCAGCGCTTCTTGAGGTCGGCGAGATACGCCTCGTCCTTGGGCTTGTCCATGAAGAACTGATTGACGTATTCGACGGCCTCGATGCCGTAGTCCTCGCGGGTCACGCGCGGGAAATCGAGGTTGGTCATCTCGCCGGCCTTGATCGCCCGGTGGAACGACCACTCCGCCAGAGAGATCTTGAACGCGGGAGGCTTGGCCATGGAGGGCTTCTCGGGTTGGGCGGCCGGTTGGTCCTGGGCGCTCGCGTGGGCGTGCGACGAAGCGCAGGCCCCGAGGGCGAGACCCGCGGCCGAAAGGGTGGACGCATGCAGGAAGTCGCGGCGGTTCATGGAGGGCAGGATAGCGACAGACCGACAAGAGAAGAAAGACCGCCGCCCCAGGGGTTGGCAGGGGTCAACGGACAGTGGCGAGCCAGTCGGGCAGCGGGCGGGGGCGGCCATCGGCGTCGATGCACGCCAGCGTCGTTGAGCCGGTGACAAGCAGATCGGCCCCGGCATGGCGGAGATCGGCCAGCGCCTGAGCCGTCCAGCCGGGCCGTTCGAGCAGGCGCACCTCGTAGTCGTGGTGAATCTTGACCCGAGACCCGCCCGAGACCCGCACACGCACCTCCAGCAGGTCGTCATAGCGTGCCGGACGCTTGTAGAGGGTCTCGAGCCTGATGATCGCGAGGAAGAACCCCGCCCCCTCAAGCTGGGCATAAGACACCCCGCTGGTCCGGAGCAGTTCCGTGCGGGATTCCTCGAGCCAGGGGATGTAGGCCGCGTGGTGCGCGACACCCATCGGATCGCACTCGCAATAGCGAACGCGGATCTGGTGGACGCCCTCTCGGTCGGGCGCGCGCTGCGGTGCGAGGCTGGGGGCTGGGGTGCGGGTCATGATCCACTCTAGAGCCCCAAGCCCCGCCCCCACGCCAGCCGCTCCGGAACCCGGCCCCCGCAGCCCCGAACCCGCTGCGCCGCTCGAATCCATAATGAAACGGCGACGGGACGATCCCCCATGAGACTCCTTGTGAAAGCGGTCCCCGCATGGCCCCAGATGAGGAGGCTTGATGGCTTGCAGCGCAGACGGAGGGGAGTTGCGCGCGTCGGCCCGGGCGATGCTGGCGGCTGTCAGCATTCTGCTCGGCATCTGCGCCCCGGCTCGCGCCCAAGATGAAGCGCTGCGCTCCTACTACACCGCCAACGGGCTGCTCAACCGGGGCCTCTACGAGCAGGCGGCCGCCGAGTACCAAGCGTTCCTCGCGTCCGATCCAACCGGCGTCGAGGATGCCACCGCCCGGTACGGGCTCGCCGTGGCGTTGAGCCAACTCGGGAAGCCCGACGATGCGCTCGCCCTCCTGACCTCGCTCCGTCCGCCAGATGGTTTCGCGTTCCAGTTCGAGGCCGGTCTCCTCCAGGGTCAGCTCGTCTATGCCAAACAGGATTTCGGCGAGGCGTCGCGCATCCTGGGCCGCCTGGTGCGTCGAAACCCCGACCATGCGCGAGCCGACGAGGCTGCCGGGCTCTGGATCGAGTGCCTCCACCGGCTGGGCGACCACCGCCAGACAGTGGCCCGCGAGCAGGAACTCGAGGACGACGAGCGGCTGGCCGCCGGTGATCTCGGGCGGGCAAGGCTCTTTGCCGCGCTCTCCCAGAGCATGCTCGGTGACGATGAGGCCGCCGCCAATTCTCTCAGCCGGCTCGCGAAGCGCGACGACGAGATCGGCCGCAGCGCCGCCCTCTCGCTCGCGGCGGTGCTCGAGAGATTGGGCAGGCCCGCCGAGGCCGCGGACCGGTACCAGGGTCTCATCAGTCTCCAAGATCCCCGGTGGTCGCCCCCCGCGATGCTCGGCGCAGCGAGATCGCTTCGGAGTGAGGGACAGGCGTCGAAGGCGGCCACCATCCTGCGAGACCTCATGGATCGATACCCCGATTCCGACTCGTCCCAGGAGGCCGGGCTGGAGTTGGGCATCGCGCTGATCGAAACCGGAGACTACGCCGCGGGCCGTGACGCACTGGGCAAGCAATCGCCCAACGGAGACCCCGCTTCCGCCGGCCGCGCCGCCTACTGGTTTGCCAAGTCCCTGCTCCGAGAAGGCAAGGCAAAGGCCGCCGCCGCTCGACTCGAGAGCGCGCTGAAGCAGTTCCCCGACTCCCCACTCAAGCCCGAGATGCTCTACGACCTGGGAGTCGCCCTGAGCCAGCTCGGAGAGCCCGAGCGGGCCGTCGAGGTCTTTCAGCGGATTGCCAGCGAGCTTCCAACGGCGAAGCTCGCGCCGACTGCGCAGCTCGCCGCCGCCGTCACGCTGCTCGGCGCTGGCCACGCCGACGAGGCATTCACCCAAGCCTCCGAAATAGCCTCCGATGCGCCCGAAGGCCCGGAAGCCGCGCTCGTGCTCGCGGAGGTCGAGGCCACCCGTGGGCGAAACAAGCAGGCCGTCGATCTCCTGCGCCAGTGGATGCGCGCCCACCCGGATCACCCCGCCGCCGACCGGGCCCGCTACCGCCTCGCCCTCTGCCTCGCCGCGCTGGATCAGCGCGAAGAGGCCGAACGAATCGCCGAGCCTCTCCTCGGCGGCACGGCGATCGATCCCCGGTTCGTGCAGGGGCTCATCGTTCTCGGCGACGCGGCCTTCAGGGACGAAGACTGGCCGGCCGCCGAGCGATGGTTCCGTTCTGCCATCGAGCGCGGCGCAACCCCGCCCGATGCAGCCCAGCTCCGGCTCGCCCTCGCGCTTGCGCGCCAGGGCAAGAGCGACGAAGCCTCGGGATGGTTTGAGAGGGCGGCGGCCGGGGACTCCGCCGGCGAGGTGGGGGCCCAGGCCAAGTTCGAACTCGCGCAAGCCAAGCTCCTCGCCGGACACGACGAGCAGGCCGGCCCCATGTTCGAATCGCTCCTCGCCGATGCGCCAGACTCCCGCTTCGCGGGCTACGCGATGCGCCAGCTCGGCGGCATCGCCGAACGCCGTGGTGACCCCGCAGCCGCCGCCTCGTGGTATCAGCGGGCCGCGAACGCCAGCGAAGAGGTCCGGCCCGATGCGCTCCGCGACCAGGCCCGGGCGGCCCTCGCCGCCGGCGACTACCAGACCCCCGAGCAACTCGCCAAGGGTTCGCACGACCCCGATCTCCGCGCCTACGGAGCTATCGCGGCCGCGCGGCGGGGTGAATACGCGCCCGCACTCAAGGCCATGGACGAGGCGATCAATGCCGGCGGCCTGAGCGACGACGTCCGGCGCGATACGCTGTTCGAGCGAGCGTGGTGCGCCCGGCGCCAGGGCGACGATGCCTCCGCCGCCCGCACCCTCGACGCGATCCTCGCCGAGGACCGCCAGGACCGCTACGCCGTCTACGCGGCCCTCGAATCGGCATCGATCGCCCTCGACGCCGGACGCGCCGCCGACGCCGCCCAGCCCCTCGACCGCGCCGCCAAACTCATGGAGACCCAACCGGCGATCGTCGAACCGGCCATGCAGGAGCAGCTCACCTACCGCCACGCGGCCATGGACAGCGCCCTCGGACGCCACGCAGACGTCATCGAACGCCTCCAGCACTTCGACGAGCAATACCCCAAGAGCACGCTCGCCCCCCCCGCCAACATCCTCCTCGGCGACGCCTATGTCGCCACCGCCCGCCCGAGCGAGGCCGCCGACGCCTACCGGCGCGCGGCGGAGAGCCCATCCGACGAAACACAAGGCGCAGCGCTCCTCCGCCTTGGCGATGCGCTCGGACGCTCGGGCGCATGGGCGAAGAGTCGGGAGGCGTTCGAGCAATACCTCGCCGATCACGCCGACTCGCCCTTCGCGTACGAGGCCCAGTTCGGCCGAGCCTGGGCCCTCGAGCACGAGGGCGACACCGCCAAGGCCCGGGAGGCCTACGCCAAGGTCGTCGCCGCCCACCAGGGCCCGACCGCCGCGAGAGCACAATTCCAGATCGGGGAGTGCCTGTTCGCCGAGGGCCGGCACGAGGAGGCCGTCCGCGAGCTGCTCCGCGTCGACATCCTGTACCAATACCCCGAATGGAGCGCGGCCGCGCTGTACGAGGCCGGCCGGGCGTTCGAGCAGCTGCGCAAGTTTGGCGAGGCGCGGCAGCAATACCGCGAAACGCTCGAGCGATTCCCGGAGTCCGACTGGGGCCCGCTCGCCCGCGAACGCCTCGGCAGGCTCGCGAGCGAGGAAGGCCGCGAGTAGAGGAGAGTGAGCGTGCCCCAACCGCTATCGGTTCTCGCCCAGAGTTCACCCGCGTCCGCCGACGTCGCGGTCCAATCCGTCTGGGACTTCGTCGAGAAGGGCGGGATCATGATGATCCCGATCGCCCTCTGCTCCCTCGCCGCGATCGCAGTCGTGTGCGAACGGCTGATCGTGCTCCGCCGCGCCCGGATCATCCCCGCCGGCATCGCCGACCGCTGCGATGCAGCAATCGCGGAGGGACGGAGCGCCGAAGAGTTCCGCGACGCCGAGCGCAGCCCGGCGGGCCGCATGCTCGGGGCGGGGATGGAGAAGCTCGGCCACGACGTCGGCGTCGTCGAGAAGCACATCGGCGCCGAGGGCGAGCACGAGGTCTACACCATGCGACGCCGCCTCCGCGTGCTGGTCGTCATCACCGCGCTCTCGCCGCTGCTCGGCCTCACCGGCACGATCTTCGGCATGATCAGGGCCTTCCAGACGGTCGCCCTCTCCGCCGACGCCCTGGGCAAGGCCGAGCTGCTCGCCAGGGGCATCTACGAGGCCATGATCACCACCGCCGCCGGCCTGCTCGTCGCCATGCCGACCCTCGTCGCCTTCCACTTCCTCGCCGGTCGCGTCGAGCACATGGCCCACGAGCTCGATCGGCTCGCGGTCTGGTTCGTCGGGCGCCACGCCCAGAAGCCCGCGACCATTGTGGCCCCGCCCGCCCCCGCCGCACACTCGGCCGCCTGACGGAGCCACGCATGCTGATCAAAAGCGAAGAACTCTCCGTCTCGGCCGGCATCGACCTCACGCCGATCATCGACATGGTCTTCCTGCTGCTGATCTTCTTCCTCGTCACGACGACCTTCCACCAGATCGAGCGCGAGATGCGGATCGCCCTCCCGGAGGCCGAGAGCAGCGCGCCCATCACGCTCGCGCTCCGGGATCTCGTCGTCAACGTCAACGGCGACGGAACCGTCGTCGTCGCCGGGAATGTCACGACGCTCGAACAGCTCCGCGCCATGGTCACCGACGCAGTCAAGGCCAACGCCAAGCAGCGGGTCACAGTCCGCGGCGACCGCACCGCGAGCTACGGCGCCGTGGCACGCGTGCTGGACATCTGCAAGGCCGCCGGTGTGGCCGAGCCCTTCCTCGATACCGTCCCGCTGCCCTGACGCGGCGACGCGGAGCGCGACCCACTATGCGGAGCCGAGCCGGGCTCATCTTCCTGACCGCAGCCGTGCTCGCCGGGGGGCTGGGCGCCGCCGCGTGGTGGGTGGGCGCGAGCCGGCAAGAGGTCCTCACCGACGACGCGCGAATCGAACGCCCCGCCGACGAGGCCCGGCCCCGCGACATCCTCTGGCAGCCCCCCGAACCGGTCGACCCCGCGCTCGTGCCCCCGGACGCCGTCGGCGGGTCATTTGCCCCAGGCGGGCATCGGTTCGCCTTCGCCGCACCCGGCCCCGGCGGAGACCTCGACCTGTTCGAAGCCATCGAGTCGCCCCAGGGCTGGTCATCGCGCCGTCTCGCGCTCTCGAACTCCATCGATCAGGACACCACCCCGGCCTACAGCCCCGACGGGCTCTGGCTCTGGTTCGCCAGCGACCGCGCCGGCGGCGCGGGGGGCTTCGACCTCTGGCGAGCCCCGGCCGTCGATGGCTCCTGGGGGCCCGCCGTCCGAGTGGGGTCCGATCCCGACCTGCAGACCCCCGGCGACGAGCTTTCACCCTCGCTCTCGCCCGATGGTTCGTGCCTGGCATTCGCGCGCCGCACCCAGGCGCACGCCCCCGCCGATCTCGTCCTCTTCGCGCTGCAGAACGGTGCGCCCACGCAGCCGATCGAGCACGACCTCAATTCCGAAGCCCAGGAGTGCGCACCCGCCTTCAGCCCCGCCGGCGATTTCCTCTACTTCGCGTCCGACCGGCCCGGCGGCGCGGGCGCGCTCGATCTCTACCGCGCCCGGGTCGTCGCCGGAGTCCCCGGCCAGCCCGAATCGCTCGGCGAAGAGGTCAATTCCGCAGGCAATGAGACCGACCCCGCCCTCGGCCTCGCGGGCTTCCGACTCCGCTTCCGGACCGACGCCGCCGACGGCTACCGCGAGACCACCGCCCGCGAGGTCTACCGAACCGTCCGCTCGCGTTGGCCCTCGTTCGGTCTGGGACGCGAGCTGCTCCGCGTGCTCCCCTGGCTGCTCGCCGCCCTCGCGCTCGTGCTCCTCTTCGCCGGCTTGCACAGGCTCGCCTCGCGCGAGCAGTGGCAGAAGCGCTGGGGCACGCTCGGTCTCATGGCCCGGTGCCTGCTCGCCTCCGCCGCCATCCACGCCGTGCTGGCCCTGCTCTTCACCATCTGGCGCGTCGAAGCCGCACTCCCCGGCCTCGAAGCAGACGAGGGCACCCGCGTCATACTTACCACCAACGCCGCCGCCTCGGCCGTCACCGCCCAGCTCCGGGCCCCAACCCTCGAATCGCGCGAGGCGCCCTCCCCGGAAAGCCCGTCGGTGCAACCCGCTCCCGCTCCCTCGCCCACGCAGGACCGCTTCGCCGCCACCGAGGCCCACGCCCCCGCCACACTGCCACAGCCGACCGAGGTCAGCCCCGCATCCGAGCAGCCGCGAGTCACCGCGATGGCGGCCGCGCCGCGGACCGAGTCTCCGAACCTCCCCGTCGAGGCGGCCCAGCAATCCCACGAGGACTCGTCCCGTTCGGCGTTCCTCGCCTCCGACGGGCCGCAAGTCCATCCCGACGCCCCGGCGCCGGGAGTGGCAATGCTCTCCCCGGCAGAGTCCGACGCGCAGCCCACTGTCGCCGCCGAACTGCCAACCGCATCCGCGCCGCGCGAGACGGGCGCCGTCACCACACTCGCCGTGGACCCGAACGCAATCACGCGACCCACCACCCAGCTTCCCACCGATGCCGCGAGCGCGAGCGCCGAACCAAGCTCGCGCGAGGCCCGCCTCAATCCGACACCCGAACCGCCCACCCCCGGCACCGGTCCGGCCCGACGAGCCATCACGCAAGGCGCCATCGACTCGGCGCCTGCGGCCGTCGCCAGCCTCGATCGACCGCGCGAGGTCGAGCCCGAGCAATCTCCCGGCGGACTCTCCCCGCCGACCAATGCCCCCGGCCCAGTCGCGTTCGCCGCGCCCAACCTTCCGACGGGCCCGATGGGAGCGGCGCCCGCCCAGACCGAGCCCGCGGCGGACGCGCCCCACCCATCGCGGCTCGCAACCGGCGCCGACGCCGCCCCACCCCGCTCCGAGGCGCCGCGACCCAAGGGTCTGGAGGTCCCGATCGCCGGGCGCTCCGTGGAGCGGGTCGCCGTCTCGATCCCCCAAGTCCACGAGTCCACCCCGCCGCCCTCGCTCCCTCGCGCTTCCCCAACTCGATCTCGCCGCCGCCGCCCCGACACTCCCCGTCGCCCGTCTCATCTCCGGTGTCGTGCTCGACGCCAAGACCGATCAGCCCATCGCCGGCGCCAGCGTCCGGCTCGATGGCGACGGCGACACCATCCGCGCCACCAAGGTCGACGAGGCCGGCCGCTTCGCCCTCGCGCCGGCCCAACTCCCCACCTTCGCCGCACTCACCGCTTCAGCCGACGGATACATCCCCGCCGCCGTCAACGTCGCAGCCGCGGAGATCGGCGACGGCGTCCGCGTCGAATTCCGACTCCAGCCCGCGGACAACCTCGACATCGCGCTCGACGCCGAGCCCCGCGTCCACCACCTCGGCGACGACCGCTTCACCGGGCGCATCAACAGCCAGTTCCAGGTCAGCAGCCAGGGGCGGACCTACCAGGCCGTGATCGAGCTCGAACGATCCCAGCTCACCCCGCCGGTGGTCGTCGCCGAGCTCTCCCTCTTCGTCCGCGGCGCCCAGAACCCCAACCGGATCATCATCAACGGCGTGGTCATCACCGAGCCCCTCGCCGACTCCCCGAGGACGGCAGCTTCGGCGAGTTCGTCGCCAGATTCCCCCTCCGACTCCTCCGCGAGGGCGAGAACGTCATCGAGATCCAGTCCATGAACCGCCCCGGCACCGACCTCGACGACTTCGAGTTCGTCAACCCGCGCCTGCTGCTCAAGACCCAGGCGCCCCGACGATCCAACCGGCTGTAGGGCGCTCCCGCATCACGGAGCTGCTCGGCACCCGCCACCCTCGATCCGGCCCACGTCCCCGGGGAATTGACGGCGTCCCGCCTGTGTTTCGCGCATCGCCCCCCGCAGAGGCGCATTCTCAGGATTCGAACTTGACCGCCGAATCCTTATCTGGTAATCCCGACTCGTTGCGGCGGATCTCGCCGAGAGCTTCGCTGTCGGTGTCCTCGCAACACAAGGGCGGTCCCGGGGTTCGCGGCGTCGCGACGGGGCCACCGAACATCCGCACGAGGAGAACAGAGAGATGAAGAAGAATTACATGGGCGCCGGGGCGATCCTGCTCCTGGCCGCAGCCGGGGCGAGCGCCCAATGGAGCGACAACTTCGACAGCTATTCCAACGGCCAGCAGCTCTTCGGTGTCGGAGGGTGGACCGGGTGGGACGACTCCCAGGCCGCCGCGGGCACCGCGACAGACGCGATGTCGCTCTCCGGCCCCAACTCGATCACGGTCTCCGGCACCAGCGATGCGATCCACCCCTTCAGCGGCTACACCTCGGGCGTGTGGAACTTCACGGCGCAGCAGTACATCCCGTCCAACCTCGACGCGCTGACCTATTTCATTCTCAACAATCAGTACAACCATGGCGGCCCCTACGACTGGGGCGTGGAGATGCACATGGACCCGACGACGGGGATGGTGAATGAGAACATCCACGACGTCAACGGCGATATGGCCACGCCAATCCTGTACGATCAGTGGGTCGAGATCAGCACCATGATCGACCTCGACAATAACTACATGGAGAGCTACTACGGAGGCGCCATGGTCGCCAGCGGCGCATGGAACGCCTACACCGGCGGCATCATCGAGCTGCAGAACGTCGACCTCTACGCCCCCCACAGCGTGGCGGTGTACTACGACGACCTCTCGCTGACTGCCGTCCCCACCCCGGGCGGCCTCGCCCTGCTCCCGATCGGGGCGCTCGCGATGCGACGCCGCCGACGCTGAGTCCAACTCGGCCTCTCCAAACGCACGAAGCCCGACCGGGTCCCCGGGACCCGGTCGGGCACTTTGTTGCGCCCCACGCCCTAGTTCGTCGTATCCAGCATCGTCCGCGCCAAGAGCACGCCGATCGGTGCGGGAAGCACGTAGTAGCTCGCAGCCAGCGGGGCCAGCGCCAGCAGATGAAAGGGCTCGGGGATCCGAAGCGCGAGCATCGCCAGCGCGCCCAGCACCACCGCGCCCGCCTCCGCCAGCCCCAGAATCGTCAGCCCCACCACCCGGTTCGGCCGCCACGAGGCCAGCACCGCCCCGAGCAGCAGAAGCGGCGGCGAAGCCAGCAGCGCCAGCGACAGCCAAGAGCCCCAACGCCCCGTGAGCAGGCACGCGGCCAGCGTCGGCGGCCCGATCCCCGCCGCAGCGAGCGCGAGGTAGACCCAGGCCCAGCGGGCCCTCAAGCGCGGGTCAAACCACCTGCGCACCCGCACATCCTGCCCGCCGCACTCGGGGCATGTGAACCGGTAGTCAACAACGGGCGTCCCGGAGAGGTCGTACCCGCATGCGGCGCAGATGGGAGGGCTCGGACGCTCGTGCATGGCGCGATCGGGCTCCGGACGGCCGCCGTCAACGAAATCGGCGCGGGCCGAACGCGAATACTACACTCTGCGTTCCGAGCCATGGGGCGCCACCACTTTGACGAAACGATCCATCAGCCCGAGCACCGTCCAACCCGTCGCCGGCCAGGCCGCCGCCCACGAGGCCGACAAGTCGGCCGCGCCCGTGGCCCAGCCCCGCGTGGCCATCCGCCGGTTCCTCATCGACGACTCGGTCACCGAGATCACCGGGCTCCTCCACCGCGCTTACGAGCCACAGATGGTCATGGGCCTCCGCCCGCTCGCGGGACGCCAGGACGACAAGGCCACCCTCGACCGCGTCCTCAACAGCGAGTGCTACCTGGCCCTGCTCGACGACGAGGCTCCCGCGCCCGATGACACGGCCGATGCCGCCGCAACACCGGGAGCAGGCGCCGCCCCCGCCCGGCCCCGCATCGTCGGCATCATCCTCCTCAACGAGCACGAGCGCGTCGCCTTCCCCGACTTCTTCCTCCGCCCCGGAGTCTCCCACTTCGCCATGTTCGGCGTCGAGCCCGGCCTCCAGGGCCTCGGCATCGGCCGCCTCCTGCTCGAACGCTGCGAGGAACGCGCCCGCGAACTCGGCTCGACCAATCTCGCCTCAGCATGGCCGAGCCCGACACCAACCTCCGCGCCTACTACGAGAAACGCGGCTACCGCTTCGTCGAGCACTGGCAGTGGCCCTACACCAACTACCGGAGCTGCATCCTGAGCAAGCCGCTGGGCTGAATCGCAGTGTGGGACGCGTGGCATGCCCGTGGCTCGGCACGGGCATATCGCAGTTGACTTGCTCGAAGAGAGTTCCTCGCTCATGCCCGCCCAGAACAGCGGGCATCCCGCACGACCAGCGCGTTTTTGGGCGACACCCCTCCTGCTCTCACTCCACCGTCACACTCTTCGCCAGGTTCCGCGGCTTGTCCACATCATGCCCCCGCAGCACCGCGCAGTGATACGCCAGGAGCTGCAGCGGCACCACCGCCAGCAGCGGGCTCAGATACTCCTCGCACTCGGGGATGTACAGCACCTCCTCGGCCACCTTCTGGATCGCCGTGTCCCCTCCGTCGCCACCGCGATCACGTGCCCGCCCCGCGAGCGCACCTCGGCGATGTTGCTCATCACCTTGTCGTACTGCCGACCGTGGTTCGCGATGAACACCGCCGGCATGCCGCTGTCGATCAGCGCGATCGGCCCGTGCTTCATCTCGGCCGCGGGCATGCCCTCGGCGTGGATGTAGCTGATCTCCTTGAGCTTGAGCGCCCCCTCCAGCGCCGTCGGGTAGTTGTACCCCCGCCCCAGGAAAAGCCAGTTGTCCCGCTCGACATACCGCTCCGCCACCTTCCGCACCCGGTAGTCCGTCTCGAGCGTCTTCTCGATCTTCTCGGGGATCTCGTCGAGGTGCCGGAGGCATCGGGCGCACACGTCCGGCGCCATGAACCGCCGCCGCGCCATATACAGCGCGATCATCGTCAGCACCGTCACCTGACCCGTAAACGCCTTCGTGCTGGCCACGCCGATCTCCGGGCCGACGCGCAGGTACACGCCCGCATCCGTCTCGCGTGCGATCGAGCTTCCCACCACGTTCACCACGCCCAGCGCCATCGCCCCGCGGTCCTTCGCCTCGCGCAGCGCGCACAGCGTGTCCGCCGTCTCCCCCGACTGGCTCACCGCCACCACCACCGTGTTCTCCTCGATGATCGGGTTGCGGTAGCGGAACTCGCTCCCATACTCGACCTCCGCCGAGATCTTCGCCAGGTCCTCGAGCAGATACTCCCCGATCATCGCCGCGTGCAGCGCCGTCCCCTGCGCCGTCAGGATGAACCGCCGCGCCTTGACAAGCTCCTTGGCAAAGCTCGCCAGTCCCCCCAGCACCACCTGCCCCTCGTTGTGGTCGATCCGCCCCCGCAGCGTCGTCCGCAGCACCCGCGGCTGCTCGTAGATCTCCTTCTGCATGAAGTGGCTGAACCCGCCCAGCTCGATCTGCTCCAGGTCCATCTCCAGCTGCATCAGCTTGGGCGTCACCGGCGCGTCGTTGATCGTGCTCGTCCGGAACCCCGACCGCGTCATCTTCACCACGTTGTAGTCGTCCAGCGGGAACGCCTGGCTCGTGTGCGCGATGATCGCCGACGCGTCCGACGCCACCACATACTCCCCGCTCCCCACCCCCACCAAGAGCGGCGAGCCCTTCCGCGCCACCACCAGCGTGTCCGGCTCGTGCTCGCAGATCACCGCGATCGCGTACGCCCCCGTCACCTCCCGCAGGGCCCCCTTCACCGCCCGCTCCAAGTCCCCCTCATACAGCTCGCCCACCAGCATCGCCAACACCTCGGTGTCCGTCTCGCTGGTAAAGACGTGCCCCTTCTCCTCCAGATAGGTCCGCAGCGCCGCATAGTTCTCGATGATCCCGTTGTGGATCAGCGCGATCCCGCTCCGGTCATCGCGGTGCGGATGGCAGTTCGCCTCCGTCACCCCGCCGTGCGTCGCCCAACGCGTGTGCGCGATCCCCAGCGTCCCCTCAAACCCCGGCGTCCGCTCGAGCTTCTCCTCCAACTCCGCCACGCGCCCCACCGCCCGGCACACGCTCAGGTGCCCATCGAGCACCGCGATCCCCGCCGAGTCATACCCCCGGTACTCCAGCCGCTTGAGCCCCTCGACCAACAGGGGCTTGGCCTGCTTGCTCCCGATATACGCGATGATCCCGCACATTTCCCGTCTCCATCCGCCTGCCGGGCCGAGCAGGGGCACAAACCCCCGGCAACTGATCGGGCCAAACCGCCCCATACCTCAAGGCGAACGCCCAGCCCGAGCGGCTTCTACGCCGCCGCGAGCGAGCCTGATCGGCCCCGGCGCGCGAATCCCGCCCGGCCGCCCAAGCCGCCCCGTGCGATTATCCGGACCACCCCGGGACCGACGTGCCGTCAGGCGCGGCTGATCTCTTGGTCGAGCGTCTGCGCCAGCGCCAACTCCGCCGCCGTCCGGCGCCCAAAGAGCCTCAGAATCATCTCGACGTCCGCACCCCGCTCCAGCGGCTTGTCATCCATGATCCAAAGCGTCCCAACCGTCCCAAGCAGCCGATCGTCGAGCCGGACCCCCGCGTACGAACGGATCCCCAGGGCCGCCGCCAGAGCCCAGCCCGGGAACACCTGCGCAATGTCGTCCGCCACCACGAACGACCCCCGGCGAAGCGTCTCCCCGCAGGGCGAACCCTCGGCCTGACAGCTCGACTGCTCGCCGATCACGCCGTCCGCGGCCATGACGATGATCTCGATCATCTCGTCGTGCGCGCTGTGCTCGCTGATGCCCGCCCACCGCGCATGCAACGCCCCCGAGAGCGCGATCACCAGCTCGCCGAAGTAGGAGTCGTTGGCCGCCAGCGCCATCCTCGCGTCCAGCGATCGGATGATGTCGAGCATGCGGCTCTTGAACTCCAGCTCGGAGCCCGGCTGCGCCCGCACCTCGCTCGGGGCCGAAGCGAGCAGCCCGCGGTGCTCCGCGGCATGAAGCAGCTCCACGCGATTGCGGACACCCAGCTTCTGATAGACGGCGCGGAGGTGGTTCTCCACGGTGCGCGGACTCCGGCACAGCCGCTGCGCCGCCTCCCGCCCGCTCAGGCCCTCCGCGACCAAGCGGACGACCTCGATTTCTCTCCGCGTCAAAACCTCACGATCAACCGCTCCGGCACGAGGCAAATTCGCTTGCATAAAGCACCCCCGAGCCCTCCTGTTACACGGTCGAATCCGACAGACCAAGATAGCAGCAATCGGCCGTGGTCGCCCAAACTCCGCAAAACTCAGCGTACCGGCGTTCGCCCGGCCGGTCGGACTATCGGGCGCCCGTGAGGACGAACAGATTGTAGTGCCCGTCGCCCGGCTCACACGCCTCCCCCGCCTCATCGATACTCGCGACCTCACGGAGCGATGATGCGCACAACAGCGTGCGCCACTGCCGCAGGTCGTAGGTGCGGAGGTCGTACGAACTGTCCCGGTGCTCCGCCTCGCCCGCCCTCGTGATGCATAAATGGCTCAGCACGCGCTCGCGACGCCCCTTGGCGTTCCCTTCCGAGCGAGGCGGAAGGTATTGCACCACCTGTTGCACACGTGTCCCCTTGCGTGTGCCTACCCATACGTCCTCGGACGCCGACTCTGCCCCATAGAAACTGAGACTCAATCCCACCACGTACGCACCGCCCGGCGCGAGAACTCGGGACATCTGGTCAAAGTGGGCGAGCATCGCGACGTCGCTCGGAAGGTGCCGGATCGTGTTGATGAGGTTGAACGCGAACGTCACGCGCCCGCGCCCCACCCGCCGAGCGAAGTCGGTCATGCTCCCCACGAAGTAGTCGTCCGCCCCGTCCGCCCCGGCCGGCGTGCCGTCTGGCATACTCGATCATGCCGGGGCTCAGGTCGAAGCCGACGGCCTCGATCCCCCGCCGGGCCGCCTCCCGAATATACCGCCCGCTCCCGCACGCCGGCTCGAGCCACCGGCGCGCACCCCCGCACCGCGAACGATCGACGTACCGACCCTCGATCGCCTCGAGGCCGTCCACCTCCGCCCGGGTGCCGGGCGCGTGGAGGATGTCATAGATCTCGGGGTCGTCGTAGAGGCCGGAACGGGTCGATGCCATGGCGGAGCGTAGACGCCCGCGCCCTAGTCCACGTCGTTCTCCCGGGCCTCGGCGGCGCGGCCGACGAGCACCCGTGTGATCAACTGCTGGACATGCACCTCTCCCGTCGCGTCGAAGTTGTGGTTCTCGACACGCATCGCGCTCAGCACGCCGTACCCCAGACCGATGTCGATCAGCAGCCAGGCGATCAGCTCGGCCGGGAAGTGCCTCGCCACCCGCCGGTTCTCCTGCGCCCGCGCCAACTCCATCGCGAGGAACTGCTGCAGCGAATGGATGTGGTTCTGCCACGCCTTGTGGATGTCGGCGTCGTCGACCTCCGTGATCGCCTGCAGGAACACCCGGTACGCGTCCCGCCCCTGGGTGCTCACCATCGGGTTGTCGCCGATCAGGGTCTTGAGCCGCTCCGCCGGGTCCTCCGCGCTGGCCAGATCCTGCCGCCAGCGGTCGATCGTCCGCTTGCCCGTCCGCTCGATCAGCGCGATGAACAGGTCACGCTTCGACTTGAAGTGTCGATAAATGATCGGCTCGGTCACACCGGCCGCCCGCGCCAGTTCCGAGGTCGTCGCGCGGGCATAGCCATGCGCCGCAAACAGTTCGGCGGCGCAGTCGAGAAGCTGCTCACGTCGCTTGGCGGCCGGCAGGCGGCTCATCGGGCGCGCACCCCATTTCCCCTTGCCCGGCGCACGCCGGGCCGGGCGAGTCTATCGGAGTCGAGCCCGCGGTGCGCTCCGGGAAGGGCACCGGATCGTACCCGCCGCCATGGAACGGATGGCACCGCCCGATCCGGCCCGCCGCGAGCCAAGCGCCCCGGAGAGGACCGTATCGGCGCAGCGCCGTCAGCGCATACCGGGAGCATGTCGGCTCGAACCGGCACTGGCCCCCGATGAACGGGGAGAGCGTGACGCGGTACAGCAGGATCAACAACACCAGCGGCGCGTTGGCCACACGTGCCGCCCATCCAAGCCCGGCCTCCCCGAATATGCCGTCACGGGATCGCATGGCCGCCCTGCTCGTCGCGAGGCGGAGCCGCGTTGGCCACATCCCGCCAAGCCCGCCCCAGCAACTCTCCCATCAGACGCCGATACGAGGCCAGCGGCAAAAGCTGGTGCGGGCGGACCGTCACGACCACGTCGCACCCGCAACCACCCAGGTCCGGACGCACCAAACGGAACGACTCCCGAAGCAGACGCTTCACCCGAGACCGCACTACCGACGGGCCGACCCGCCGACCCACACTCAATCCCAGCCGGTGGTCATCCAGACCATTCGGACGGACGAACACAGTCAGAGGCCCCCCGGATCGACGCAGGCCGGTGCAATAGGCCGCCCGGTAGTCCGTTGCGCGGGAGATCCGGTGCCGCCGACGGAAGAGCGGCCGGTCGCTTCCGGGCTCCGGGGTGGGGTGCATCCCCCACGATAGGCCCTGGGCGCCCCCGCCTGATCGCCCCGTGCAGGGCCTCGCCCAGCGAGATTGCTGAACTTCCGCGGGTCCCGGGGGTACTAGTCTTAGAGGGACAGCGCGAATCGCAGCAGATAGTTACAGGGAGATGTTCGGATGACCCAGAACACAAGCCGTCCTTCCCCCTCCGGCGCGTCCCGCCGGAGGCGTGGCTTCATCCGCATTGCGGTCGCAGGTGCGGCGGTTCTGCTCATCGCCGCAGGCGGGATCTACGCCGTGACCCGGGGCGGAGGCTCCTCGGCGTCCATGCGGGCCGTCTCCAACCTCGACATGGGGCGCGTCTCGAAGGGCTCCTTCGAAATCACGACCACCGCCATGGGAGAGCTGGAGGCCCGCAACCAGATCGAGCTGCGCTCGCAGCTGGACGCCGCGGCCGGCATCCTCGAGATCGTCTCCGAGGGTTCCGTGGTCAAGAAGGGCGACCTGCTCGTCCGGCTCAACGCCGAGACCCTCCAGGACCAGATCGACCAGCAGGAGATCGAGGTCGAGCGGGCCCAGGCCGATGTCACCGCCGCCCAGAACGCCCTCGAGATCCAGAAGAGCCAGAACGAATCGGGAATCCGCGCCGGCGAGTTGAAGATCCAGCTCGCAGAGCTGGCACTCAATCAGTGGCGCGAGGGTGAGGTCGTGAAGACCAGGACGAGCCAGCAGCTCGAAATCGACCAGGCCCAAGCCGATCTGGACCGCCTGTCGGCGTTCGCCCAACGGTCGCAGTCCCTCTGGGAGGCCGGGTTCCTCAGCAAGGACACACTCGACCAGGACAAAATGGCGGAAGACAAGGCCAATGCTCGCGCCCAGATCGCCAAGCTCGACAAGGCCACGTACGAGGAATATCAGCACCCCCGAGACGAGAAGACCAAGCTCTCCGATCTGGAGGAGGCCCAGGCCGACCTCGAGCGCATCAAGTTCCAGAACGAGATCAACCTCAGCGCCAAGCAGGCCTCGCTCGATACCACCAAGCGCCAGTTCGACCTCAAGGTCGAGAAGCTCGAGAAGCAGAAGCAGCAGGTCGACCTGGCCACCATGGTGGCGCCGACCGACGGCCTCGTTGTCTACGCCACCAGCGTCGGCCGCGGACGCGACATGGTCATGATCGGCGGCGATGGACCCCTCCAGGTCGGTCGCCAGGTCCGGCCCAACGAGCAGCTCCTCATCCTGCCCGACACCACCCGCATGGTCGCCAACGTCAAGGTCCACGAGTCCCTCGCCGGGCGCATCCGCCCCGGCCAGCCCGCCATCGTCAAGGTCGACGCCGTCACCAACGAGAGCTTCCGCGGCACCGTCGAATCCATCGGCGTCCTCGCCGAGACCGGGGGCTGGCGCGACCCCAACCGACGCGAGTACTCCGTCCGCATCGCCATCGAACACGACAACTCCGACGGCCAGCTCAAGCCCTCGATGCGCGCCGAGGCCGAGATCATGCTCGGCGCCGTCAAGGACTCGCTCATGGTCCCCGTCCAGGCCGTCTTCGCCGAAGGACCCGTCCGCTACGTGCTCACGCCCAAGGGCGGGCGCTTCGAGCGCACCCCCGTCCAGGTCGGACGCATGTCCGACGCCTTCGCCGAGATCAGCAAGGGACTCGAAGAGGGTCAGCAGGTCCTCCTGCGGGAACCCGCCGCCGGTGAGGTCGTCGCGACCGCCTGGTCACCCGAGGCGCTCAAGGCCGTCGGCGTGGCCGTCGACGATGATGGGAAGCCCGTCGCCTCCAAGGGACTCACCAGCGCGGACATGCTCCAGATGGCGCCGCCCGCGCAGATGCCCGCAGGCGTGCAGATGATCCCCGGCGGCGACGCCGCAGCCAACCCGCGTCCGCAGCGCACCGGCGAGGGAGGCCAGCGACCCGATGGCGCCGGACGCGCCAACGGCGCCGGCCAGCCCCGTCGCGGCGGACGCGATGGAAGCCAGCCCAACTCCGGCGCCGCAACCCCCGGCGCGCAGGCGACCCCGCCGGCCCCGGAAACTGCCAAGGAAACGGTCCAGGAAGCCGCCAAGGAAACCGCCAAGGAAGCCAGCAAGGATTGATCCCCGCCGGCGGCGGTGACCAACGGCGGGCCCGGTTACCATCGACGCATGCCCACCGATGCGCCCCATGAGCCGGGCCCGACGGAGGCCGGCGCGCCCACCCCGGCCCCGCCCGGCGAAACGCCCCGAGCGCTCCGGGTCCGCATCGAGCCGCAATTCTGCCCGCGCGTAAACTTCGCGCTCCAACAGAGCCGCGCCCCGGTCGTCTCCGCGATCTCGCTCACCTCGGAGGAGGACGAAGTCCTCGAAGACCTCCGTGTCCGCGTCTCGATCGCCAGCGGCGAGGCGCCCGATTGGGAGGGGCGAATCGCCCGAATCGGTCCGGCGGAAACGTACCGCCTGGAACCCGTCGCGCTGCGGCTCGACCCCTCGCGCCTGGCGCAGCGCACCGAGCGCGAACGCACATCGCTCGTCGTCCGAGTCGAGGCTCGCGGCTCGCGAGCCGAGCGCACCGAAGACATCGACCTCCTGCCCTTCGACCACTGGGGCGGGCTCTGGCCCTGCCCCGAGCTGCTCGCCGCGTTCGTGACCCCGAACCACCCCGCGCTCGCGCCACTGCTGCTCGACGTCCGCGACGTGCTCAGGTCCCGTGCGCTCCCCGAAGCGATCGACGGCTATCAATCGGGCAGCCGCTCGCGCGCCGTCGCCCTCGCCGATGCCTGCTTCGCCGCCGTCGCGCGACGCGGACTCGCCTACATCAACCCGCCCGCCAGCTTCGAGCGCGCCGGACAGAGAGTCCGACTGGCCGACCAGATCCTGCGCGAGGGACTCGGCACCTGCCTCGACCTCTCCCTCCTCCTCGCCGCCCTCTGGGAGCAGGCCGGCCTCAACCCGCTCATCCTCCTCTTCGACGATCACGCGCTCCCCGCCTTCTGGACCCACGACGAGCACTTCCCCGAGCCCGTCGTCGACGAGCCCGAGCGCCTGCGAAAGGGCGTCGAGCTCGGCGAGCTCGTCGTCGTCGAGTCCACCCTGCTCACCCACACCGACCGCGCCTTCGCCCCCGCCGTCGAGGCGGCCCAAAGGCGGCTCCGAGAAGCAAAGTCCGTCCACGCACTCGACCTCCGCACCGCACGACGCCTCGGCATCCGGCCGCTCCCGCTCCGCGCCGAACCAACCGGATCCACCATCGAGCCCGACGCGATCGATGCCCCCCCCGCCGAGCCGCTCCCCGCCATCGCGCTCGCCGAACGGGCCGACGCCGCCCGAACCACCGAGCCCGACCGCCCCGGTGATCGAGTGGACCGCTGGCGCCGCAAGCTCCTCGACCTCACGCTCCGCAACCGGCTCCTGAACTTCCGCGAGACCGGGCGCTCCCTCGGACTCGCCGTGCCGGATCTGAGCGCGCTCGAGGACGCCCTCGCCGACGGCGGCTCCTTCGATCTGCTCCCCAAGCCCGCACGCGGGACCGGCGAAGCGGCCCCCGGGCCCGAGGCGGAGAGAGCCTTCCAGCTCGGAGAACTCGAGGCCGGAAGGGTCTACACCACCGCCCCCGACGCCGAAACCTCCCGCCGCCTCCTCGAGCTCTACCGCTCCGGACGATCCAGCATCGAAGAGACCGGCGCCAACGTCCTCTTCCTCGCCCTGGGCATGCTCCACTGGTTCGAGGCCGATGGCGCCGAGGCCCCCCGGCGGGCGCCGGTCATCCTCCTGCCCATCACGCTCGTGCGTCGCGCCGTCGGCGGGGGCTACCGCTACCGCATCGAGCTCACCAGCGAGCCCCTCCGCCCCAATATCACGCTCGTCGAGAAGCTCCGCGTCGACTTCGGTCTCGACGTCCGGGGCCTCGACGAGATGCCCGAGGACGAGCGGGGCCTCGACGTGCCCATGATCCTCCGCCGCTTCCGCGAGGCAATCCGGGACGCCAAGCGATGGGAGCTGGTCGAGTCCGCCCACCTCGGGCTCTTCTCCTTCAACAAGTTCCTCATGTGGCACGACCTGCAGCAGCACCGCGACCGACTCGCCGCCCAGCCGCTCGTCCGCCACCTCATCGACCGCGCCGGCCCGCAGCTCGACGCCGCGCCCTTCCCCAGCCCCGACGCCCTCGACGGCGAACTCGCCCCCGGCGACCTGCTCTGCACCCGCGACGCCGACAGCTCGCAGCTCGTCGCCGTCCGCGCCGCCGGCCAGGGCCGCACCTTCGTCCTGGAAGGCCCGCCCGGCACCGGCAAGAGCCAGACCATCGCCAACATCATCGCCGACAACCTCGCCCGCGGGAAGCGCGTCCTCTTCGTCGCCGAGAAGATGGCCGCCCTCTCCGTCGTCCGCCGACGCCTCGAGCAGGACGGCCTCGGCCCCTTCTGTCTCGAACTCCATTCCGCCAAGGCCTCGAAGAAGGAAGTCCTCCGCCAGCTCGGCGAAGCCCTCGACGCCGCACGCGCCGCCGAACCCGGCGCCTGGACCGGCGCCCGCGAAGACCTCGCCAGCGCCCGGGACCGCCTCAACGACTACGTCCGCGAGCTCCACGCCCCGCGCGCCAGCGGCGAGAGCGTCTACCAGGTCATCGGGAGACTCGCCGAACTCGGCGAGGGCCCGCGCATCGACCTCGCCCTGCCCGCGCCGGCAACAGTCGACGCCGAGCAGCTCGCGGCCTGGAGAACCCACATCGAGGCGTCGGCCCGCGCCGCCGAGCCTATCGACCCACCCGGCCGCCACCCGCTCCGGGGCATCGGCCGCGGCGACTGGTCCTTCTCGCTCCCCGAGCAGGCCCGCGCCGCCATCGACTCCGCGGCCAAGTCCCTCGACACCCTCGGCAAGTCCGCCGCCGCGTGGCTCACCGAACTCGGACTCGGCATCGCCGGACCCTCCGAACTCAGCCACGACGAGCTCCGCGCCGCCTGCTCCGCCGCGGCCGCGCTGCCCGCATGCCCCACCCCCGAGCGAGAACTCCTCGCGGCGCCCGCCTTCGAACCCCTGGCCGCCGACCTCCGCGCCTGGATCGAGCGCGGGCGCGAACGCGACCGCCGCCGCGCCGCCCTCTTCGCCGGCTACCGCCCCGAACTGCTCGACGCCAACCTCCTCGTCCTCCTCGACAGCGTCAAGCAGACGCTCGCGCGCCCGCCGATCGTCCGCTGGATCTTCGCCGGCGCCGCCCGCAAGCAGATCCGTCCCTACGCCCTCGCCCAACCCGCCTCGCTCGAAGCCATCGCCAAAGACCTCGAAGAAGCCCTCGCCCTGACCGCCGAGCAGCGAGAGTTCACCAAGCCCGGCCACCCGGGCATGGCCGCCTTCGGCCGGCGCTGGAATGGCGGCGAGGCCGACTGGGACGAACTCACCCGCGTGCTCGCCTGGACCGAGAGCTACAGGCAGACCATCGCGCCCCTCGCCAGCTCGCCCCGAGCCCGCCCGCTCCACGGTGCCCTCGTGCTCGGCGCATGCGACCCGGCGCGATCCCCGATGGACCGCTCACCCCTCGGCGATCGCAGCCGCGAATTGGTCGAAGCCTGGAACGGCTGGACCGGCGCGTGGAAGTCGCTCCGTGACCTGCTCAGCGCCGATGCAAAGGCGACCTGGGGCCCCGGCGCCGAATCGGCCTGGCTCCAGCGCGCCGGCGAGGCGCTCAGGCGCTGGCGCGACAACCTCCGACTCCTCAACGACTGGTGCCTCTGGCAGCGCGAGCGCGCCGCGGCCGCCGAGTCCGGCCTCGCCCCCCTGCTCGAAGCCTACGAGCAGTCCCGCGCCGCCCGCGCCGACCTCGGCGCGATCCTCGAACGCTCCTTCGGCGAGCGATGGCTCGTCGAGACCGCCGACGCCAGCGAGCCCATACGCAACTTCAACGCCCGCGCCCACACCGAAGTCATCGACCGCTTCCGACGACTCGATCAGCAGCTCATCGCGCTCACGCGACTCACCGTCGCCGCGAGGCTCGCCGAGCGCCTGCCCGGGCGCGGCGTCGCGGCCGCCAGCTCCGAGGTCGGCATCCTCGAGCGCGAACGCCAGAAGCGCGCCCGCCACCTGCCCACCCGCCGTCTCATCGAACTGCTGCCCAACCTCCTCCCCCGCATCAAGCCCTGCTTCCTCATGAGCCCGCTCTCGGTCGCTCAATACCTCGACCCGCGTCTGCCACCCTTCGACCTCGTCGTCTTCGACGAGGCCTCCCAGATCCCCGTCTGGGACGCCATCGGCACGATCGCCCGCGCCCGCGATGTCATCGTCGTCGGCGATTCCAAGCAGCTCCCGCCCACCAACTTCTTCAGCACCATCGAGGGAACCGACGAGGCCGAAACCTCCGCGCCCGAGGACGACGAACTCGAGAGCATCCTGCAGGAGTGCAACGCCTCCGGCGTCCCCTCCCTCCGCCTCAAGTGGCACTACCGCTCGCGCCACGAGAGCCTCATCACCTTCTCCAACCACCACTACTACGACGACCAGCTCCAGACCTTCCCATCACCCCTCGAGCGATCCGACCGTCTCGGCGTCAGCTTCCACCTCATCGAGAACGCCGTCTACGACCGGGGAGGCTCGCGCACGAACAAGGTCGAGGCCGAGGCCGTCGTCGCCGAGGTGCTCGCCCGCCTCGCCGAGCCCGACGCCACCGGCAGCATCGGCATCGTCACCTTCAACGCCCAGCAGCAGGGCCTGATCGAAGACATGCTCGACCAGGCCCGCCGCGAGCGCCCCGAGATCGAGCGGTTCTTCACCGAGGCCGAGGAGCCGGTCTTCATCAAGAACCTCGAGAACGTCCAGGGCGACGAACGCGACGCCATCATCTTCAGCGTCGGCTTCGGCCCCGACGACCAGGGCCGCATGAGCATGAACTTCGGGCCCCTCAACGCCGACGGCGGCGAGCGCCGCCTCAACGTCGCGATCACCCGCGCCCGCTCGCGCCTGCTCGTCTTCTCCTCCATGCGCCCCGACGCGATCGACCTCTCGCGCACCAGGGCCCTCGGCGTCCAGCACTTCCGCCGCTTCCTCGAATACGCCCAGCGAGGCCCCGGCGCCATCGCCGAGGCCATCGCCGCCCACCGCGAGGCCATGACGCCAAGCCCCTTCGAGCGGTCCCTCGCCGAAGCCCTCATCCGGCGCGGCTGGCAGATCGATGCCCGCGTCGGCTGCGCCGGCTACCGCATCGACCTGGGCGTCCGCGACCCGCAAACGCCCGGACGCTACCTCCTCGGCATCGAGTGCGACGGCCCCATGTACGCCGGCGCCGCGACCGCCCGCGACCGCGAACGCACGCGCCAGTCGGTGCTCACCGGCCTCGGCTGGCGACTCACTCGCGTCTGGTCCACCGCATGGCGACTCGATCCCGAGGGCTGCCTGGCGCAGATCGAGGAAGAGATCCGAAACGCTCAGGAAGCGGCCACAACGCAAGCGCAGTCCCCGCCGCCGATTCCCACGGCGGCCGCCAAACTCCCGGAGCTTCCGCCCGAGGGCGATGCGACGCCCGAAGCCCCGAAGCTCGGAGTGGCGGACTCCCCGCAGGCGGTCCCGGTCTACCAGATCGCCAGGCGCCCCAAAGGCGTCACGTCCAACTCGGACATCTTCGACGAACGCACCACCGAGCGGGCGGCGCACGCCCGGGCCGCCATCGTCGAGCAGGAGGCTCCGATCGTCCCCGAGCTGGCCCTCCGCCGCCTGGCGGAGTGGTTCGGCGTGTCGCGCATCACCGACCGCTACCGCGAGCGGTTCAAGGAACTCCTCGCCCACGCCGCGGGCTCGGTAGCCGGCGTCGGCGACGCCTTGTGGCCCACGCCCGCCGACGCGGCTGGATTCGATGGCTTCAGGACCGCCGGGGGCGACGAGGCCTCGCAGCGCGACGTCGAGTGGATCCCGCTCGCCGAGCGGGCGGGCGCGGTGCGCCACGCCCTCCGCGCCCAGATCGCCCTCCCGCGGGACGACCTCGCCCGCGAGGCCGCCCGGCTGCTCGGCGTGCAGCGTGCCACGACGCGCACGCGCGAACTCATGGGCGAGGCGATAGACGACGTGATCGCCGCGGGGACCGCGAATGAGAGCGATGGGCGCGTCGCGCTCGTGTCCTGACGATCCGGCTCCCGACGTCATTCCGGCGGCTTCCGGGCGCGAATGTCGAGGCTCGTGATGTAGTCGGCCGCGCTCGTGCCGGGGGGGAGCGCGGCGAGGATCTTCTCGTAGAGCGGGTCTTCCCAGTCGGCCATCGCCTCGATGTACTCGGGCTTGGTGACCAGCTCGATCTCGCCCAGCCCCGCGGCCGCGGCGTCGGCCCGGGTCTCCTCGACCAGCACCGCCCCGGCGACACAGCCGACCAGCGCCTCGACATCCGCCTTCACCGCCTCGGGCAGCGGGCGCAGGAGGGCGAGATCGGAGACCGCGACGCGCCCGCCCGGCTCGAGCACGCGCGCGATCTCGCGCCAGACCTGCGCCTTGTCGGGCGAGAGGTTGAGCACGCAGTTGGAGATCACGACGTCGACCGACGCATCGGCGACCGGCAGGTGTTCGATCTCGCCGAGCCGGAACTCGACATTGTCGAGCCCGCTGCGCGTGCGGTAGAACGCCAGGTTCCGCCGCGCCTTGTCGAGCATCTCGGGCGTCATGTCCACACCGATCACTCGACCGCCTGTCCCGACTTTGGGTCCGGCGATGAAGCAGTCGAAACCGCCGCCCGAGCCCAGGTCGAGCACGACCTCCCCCGGGCGCAGCGAGGCCAGCGCGGTGGGGTTGCCGCAGGAGAGGCCCATGTTGGCGCCTTCCGGCAGGTGCTCGAGGTCCTCGCTCGCGTAGCCCACGGCCATCGCGACCTGATCGGGCGTCAGCGTGGTCGGCCCGCAGCACCCGCCCCCGCCCCCGCCGCACGCGCACGCCGCGGGCTTGGCGCCCTCGCTCTGGACGCCCGACCACTGGCCCGAGCGGGCGATCTCGGCGTACCCTTCGCGGACGCTCTCGCGCACGTTCTCGCGGACCTCGCCGCTCTCCTTCTGCTTCCCGCCGCAGCAACTCTCGCCGCAGCACGACTGCTCCTGCTGACTCATCGCAGTACTCCTGACGCGTCCCCCGGGTTAATCCCCCGGTTGATTGGTTGTTCGGATGCACCGGCGCGATCGGCCTCGCCCGGGCGCCCGTAGAGCCGGCGTCCGAGCCAGAGCGACACGCTGACCAGTCCGATCAATACCGGCACCTCGACCAGCGGCCCGACCACGGCCGCGAAGGCGACGCCGGAGCCGATGCCGAAGACCGCGATCGCCACCGCGATCGCGAGCTCGAAGTTGTTGCCCGAGGCGGTGAAGGCCAGCGTCGCGGCCCGCTCGTAGTCGGCGCCGACCTTCTTGGCCATCAGGAAGCTCGTGAAGAACATGAGGACGAAGTAGATCGTGAGGGGCAGCGCGATCCGCAGGATGTCGAGCGGGAGGGCGACGATGCGGTCGCCCTTGAGGCTGAACATCACGACGATGGTGAAGAGCAGCGCGATCAGCGTGACCGGCGAGATCGCCGGGATGAAGCGCCGCGTGTACCACTCGTCGCCCTTGAGCGAGCGGAGGGCCAGACGCGTAAGCATTCCGGCGAAGAAGGGGATGCCGAGGTAGATCAGCACGCTCTGGAACACCTGGGCGATGCTCACGCCCACCACCGCCCCCTCCAGCCCCAGCAGCGGCGGCAGCCACGTGATGAAGACCCACGCGTAGGCCCCGAAGAAGAGGATCTGGAAGATGCTGTTGAACGCGACGAGGCCGGCGCAGTAGTCGTTGCTGCCGCGGGCGAGGTCGTTCCAGACGAGGACCATTGCGATGCAGCGGGCCAGGCCGACCAGGATGAGCCCGACCATGTACTCCGGCTGGCCACGGAGGAAGAGCACCGCCAGGGCGAACATGAGGAGCGGGCCCACGATCCAGTTCTGGACGAGCGAGAGGGTCAGCACCCGCCAGTCGCGGAAGACCTCGGGGAGCTTCTCGTACCGCACCTTGGCGAGGGGCGGGTACATCATGAGGATCAGCCCGATTGCGATCGGGATATTGGTCGTGCCCACCGAGACGCGGTCGAGCGCGCGGGAGACGCCGGGGGCGAGGAAGCCGATCATCACGCCGATCGCCATCGCCAGGAAGATCCAGAGCGTGAGGAAGCGGTCGAGGAAGCCCAGGCGCCGGCGGGCGCAGGGCGGGGAATCGCAGGTCGCGGGCATGCTCGTTGCCTCGCTCATGACTCGCCCCTCGGGGTGGTGATGGGCGATGCGGCGAGCAGCGCCGGGAGCGTCTCGACGAAGGCCCGGATCTGGTCGCGGACGCGGCGGTAGTGGGGGAGCGCTGCTTCGTCGGTCGCTGCGCCCTCGGCCAGGCGAGGCGGGTCGTCGAAGCCGTGGTGGAGGACGCGCGTCGCGCCGGGGAAGAGCGGGCAGGTCTCGTGCGCGTGGCCGCAGACAGTGATGACGAGGTCGAGGGTCGCGGGTTCGCACGCCGCGATCGGCTTGCTCTGGTGCGCCGAGATATCGACGCCGGCCTCGGCCATGGCGGCGACGGCGAGGCGGTTGAGCCCTTGGGGGTGGGTGCCTGCGCTGCAGGCGTCGATCGCGCCGGGGTGGAGGTGGCGGGCCCAGCCCTCGGCCATCTGGCTGCGGCAGGAGTTGCCGGTGCAGAGGAAGAGCACGCGGGGTGTGCCGTCAGGCGCAGCCACAGGAGTCTCCGTGTTCGCCTTCGCAGCCGCAGTTCTGCTCGCAGGCGCTGCCGCACCATTCGTCGATGGCGTCGGCGAGGGCTCGGAGGCGGTGGGAGAGGTCGTTGCAGCGGGGGGCGTACCACATGGTTCGGCCCTCTTTGGTGGCTTCGAGGGCTCCGACGCCGGCGAGGAGGGCGAGGTGGCGGGCGACGACGGAGAAGTCGACGGAGCAGCACTCGGCGACCTCGGTGACGGAGCAGCGCCGGCCGCACTTGATGAGGCAGGTGAGGAGCTTGACGCGGGTGGGGTCGGCGAAGGCCTTGAAGAGGTCGGGGTCGAGGAGCTTGTCGACGGCGGCCCGGCGGCGGGCGGCCTGCTTGGGGGAGCGGGGCGCCTTGGGGGCGGGGTTGGATCGCTTGGTTACTTGCGTCATCATGCAAGTATTGCATCGGCGGGACGGCTTGTCCACTTGCGGGACGATTTGGGAATCGCGAGCGCATGGGCCGGGTCCTAGAACTGGTTCTGGGGTGGGGCTGGTGTGGGCGTGGGGTGTGGGTGCCGGGCTGGGAGTGGGATTGGGGGGCGGGCTCGGCTTCGCCTGCTATCCTTTCGCCCGGGGCGGATCGCACTGGCGGGCGAGCCGCCAGTGGCACAGAGAAGGCGCCGGCGGTTGGGCGGCCTGTGGAACGGGCGTGGGGTGCGGTGGCCGAGCGGTTGAAGGCACACGACTTGAAATCGTGCAGGCCCGAAAGGGCCTCGTGGGTTCGAATCCCACCCGCACCGCTTGCTTCTTCGGGGCTGATTGCGCCGGGTTTGTGCCGGGCCTGGGCCGGGTCTGGGCCGGGTCTGGGCCGGGTCTGGGCCGGGTCTGGGCCGAATTTGGGGCGACGGGGGCGAGGCTAGCTGGTGTCGGCCGCCTGGTTGGGTTGGTCGGGGCCGTGCCGGGTGGGCTCGGCTTGGTTGGGGTTGGAAGTCTCGGGGATGGTGATATCGAGGATGCCCCATTGGGCGGGGAAGAAGCGGCCGCCGAGCCCGTCGTCGTAGCGCAGGTGGATGCGGCAGCGGCGTTCGCGGCTGTCGGAGTGTCGCCAGGTGATGTCGCGGAAGGCCTCGGTCTGGCTGGTGTGGTGCACGTCGGCGAGGGTGCGCACCCATTGCGGATCGAGCTTGGGGATGAGGAGCGGGCTCTCGAGGATGCGGTCGATCAGGGGGTAGAGCCGCGCGGCGCCGGGGCGGAGGACATCGAGGTGGAGCGCGCCGCGGACGAGGCGCTCGATGCGGTCGAAGTCGGGGTTTGGCGCGAGGGCGAGACGGTCGGCGATGCGCTCGGTGAGGATCGCCGGGTCTTCGTGCCACTGCTCGGGGACGCCGATGTGCTCGAGGTGGCTGGGGTGGTCGAGGAGGTGGAGGGTGCGTGGAGAGAGTGGGTCGTCGGGGGAATCGGCGAGGGGGGCGTCGGCGGGCTTGGGAAAGCGCTGCTCCGGCCTTGCGGGTTCGCCCGCCACTCCCGCGGTGGGGAGGGGGCTTTGGACGGGCGCCGGCCCCGGCTTTGCAAGATCGGCCACCCCCGCCGCGGGGCGGCGGGGGATCTGGGTGGTGCGGGCGAGGGCGCGGAGGACGGCGCTGGCGGCGCGGCGGCGCTCGGGGAGGTTGTCGGAGGTCTTCTGGACCTCGGCGAGGGTCTCGATCGAGGTGCGGTAGTGCTGCTCTTGCCAGAGGCGGGAGAAGTGGCCGTCGAGGTTGAGCATGGCCTGGTAGGCCCGCTGGACCTCGGGCTGCTCGAGCCAGAGGGCGAGGGCGGTGGGGGAGAGGTCGTGCGCGGCGGCGACCGAGTCGCGGGTGGCTCCGGGGGCGAAGAGTGCGGAGAGGAGCTGCTCATCGTGGGGGGAAAGGGCCAGATCGCCGAAGGGGCGAGGGGCCAAGCCGGAGGGGGGCACCCCTGGGGCTTGAGAGGGGGAGGGGATGAGGTGGGGGGCGATCATGAACGGCTTTTGATAGGCTTCCAGGCCACAGCATACCGCACCGATACCGTACGTCAAGAGATTTGGACAGATTATTCGGCACATGGACGGTATGGGTCCCGGAGGTGCTGGGCACGGCGGGGTTGGGGTCGGGTGGTGGAACGGGGGGGCTTCGGGCTTGGCGGGGCCGCGGGCCGGGCGGCGGGGGATGACGAGGCTGCGCCCTGCCCAAGATTCGCGGCCGCTGGGGGGAGGAGGCCGGCGCCGCGTGCTCCGCGCTCGGCGGCGCCCGGGGGCGTCGGAGCGAGCGGTGGGTTCGGCCTTGACCGCGCCCAGGGGGGGATACTGGCCGTTCCCTCGCCTTGTGGAGTGCGCGGGATGGAAGCACCACCATCATCCCGGGGGGTCTTGCTTGGCGCTCCTCACCATCTGTTTGCGCTGCGCATGGGGCGAGCGGGCGGAGCGGGTTCAGTGCGTGGCGTTGCCGTGGGCGGGGGTCGGTGGCGCGGGCGGCTTTGCCGGGGCCAGCCTGCGGGATGCCGATTCACCGCCGAGAACGCCGAGAACGCGGAGGAAGGCA